>NZ_JBXOVZ010000001.1:0-2905547 GCF_056924495.1 Ensifer sp. 38_S197
CGTCGTTGAAGTTGACCGTCAGCGTGCCGTTGGCAACCGAGTTGTCTGCGTCCGTCACCGTATAGCCGAGGCCGACCGAGACGGTGTCCTCGCCGTTCGGACCGGCCGTGTGCAGCACGTTGTCCTTGAGCTCGACCGTATAAGCACCCGTGGCCGCATTCGTCACGGTCACCGTGAACAGAACACCGCGCGGACCCGTCGCCGTCAGAATGTTGCCGCTCCAGCTGTAGTTCACCGTCTCCTGGCCGACCGTGCCGCTCGTGCCATGCAGACCGGCAAACGAGAAGCCGTTCGCACCGGCGCCGTCCAGTCCGACGCTGCCGCCGAGCGTGCCCGAGAAGGTCGCCGCACCGGCAACCGGGGCCGGGTTGGCACCAGCAAGACCGTCATCGTCGACGTTCGCAGACGCCACACCGCCCGTCGGCTTGTTGGCATCCGCCACCGAGAAACCGAAGTTTGCCGTCGACGTGTCGCCGTCGCCATCCGTCACCGTATAGTTGCCGGTGACAGGAACAGATGCGCCGACCGTCGCAGCATCCGCCTTGAACTCGTAGCTGCCGTCCGCCTTCACCCGGATCTCGCCTGCACCGACATCGATCCACGCAGACCAGCCGCTGACCGCATCGAACGCACCGACAGCAGCCCCATTGATCTGCGTCAGCGTTGCACCATCCGCACCAGCCGCAAAGTCGAACGAACCGCTGATCGTCGTGCCTTCAGCGACTGACCCACCGGCTTCGTTCGACGCCAAAGGCGCATCGTCGTTGAAGTTGACCGTCAGCGTGCCGTTGGCAACCGAGTTGTCTGCGTCCGTCACCGTATAGCCGAGGCCGACCGAGACGGTGTCCTCGCCGTTCGGACCGGCCGTGTGCAGCACGTTGTCCTTGAGCTCGACCGTATAGGCACCCGTGGCCGCATTCGTCACGGTCACCGTGAACAGAACACCGCGCGGACCCGTCGCCGTCAGAATGTTGCCGCTCCAGCTGTAGTTCACCGTCTCCTGGCCGACCGTGCCGCTCGTGCCATGCAGACCGGCAAACGAGAAGCCGTTCGCACCGGCGCCGTCCAGTCCGACGCTGCCGCCGAGCGTGCCCGAGAAGGTCGCCGCACCGGCAACCGGGGCCGGGTTGGCACCAGCAAGACCGTCATCGTCGACGTTCGCAGACGCCACACCGCCCGTCGGCTTGTTGGCATCCGCCACCGAGAAACCGAAGTTTGCCGTCGACGTGTCGCCGTCGCCATCCGTCACCGTATAGTTGCCGGTGACAGGAACAGATGCGCCGACCGTCGCAGCATCCGCCTTGAACTCGTAGCTGCCGTCCGCCTTCACCCGGATCTCGCCTGCACCGACATCGATCCACGCAGACCAGCCGCTGACCGCATCGAACGCACCGACAGCAGCCCCATTGATCTGCGTCAGCGTTGCACCATCCGCACCAGCCGCAAAGTCGAACGAACCGCTGATCGTCGTGCCTTCAGCGACTGACCCACCGGCTTCGTTCGACGCCAAAGGCGCATCGTCGTTGAAGTTGACCGTCAGCGTGCCGTTGGCAACCGAGTTGTCTGCGTCCGTCACCGTATAGCCGAGGCCGACCGAGACGGTGTCCTCGCCGTTCGGACCGGCCGTGTGCAGCACGTTGTCCTTGAGCTCGACCGTATAGGCACCCGTGGCCGCATTCGTCACGGTCACCGTGAACAGAACACCGCGCGGACCCGTCGCCGTCAGAATGTTGCCGCTCCAGCTGTAGTTCACCGTCTCCTGGCCGACCGTGCCGCTCGTGCCATGCAGACCGGCAAACGAGAAGCCGTTCGCACCGGCGCCGTCCAGTCCGACGCTGCCGCCGAGCGTGCCCGAGAAGGTCGCCGCACCGGCAACCGGGGCCGGGTTGGCACCAGCAAGACCGTCGTCGTCGACGTTCGCAGACGCCACACCGCCCGTCGGCTTGTTGGCATCCGCCACCGAGAAACCGAAGTTTGCCGTCGACGTGTCGCCGTCGCCATCCGTCACCGTATAGTTGCCGGTGACAGGAACAGATGCGCCGACCGTCGCAGCATCCGCCTTGAACTCGTAGCTGCCGTCCGCCTTCACCCGGATCTCGCCTGCACCGACATCGATCCACGCAGACCAGCCGCTGACCGCATCGAACGCACCGACAGCAGCCCCATTGATCTGCGTCAGCGTTGCACCATCCGCACCAGCCGCAAAGTCGAACGAACCGCTGATCGTCGTGCCTTCAGCGACTGACCCACCGGCTTCGTTCGACACCAAAGGCGCATCGTCGTTGAAGTTGACCGTCAGCGTGCCGTTGGCAACCGAGTTGTCTGCGTCCGTCACCGTATAGCCGAGGCCGACCGAGACGGTGTCCTCGCCGTTCGGACCGGCCGTGTGCAGCACGTTGTCCTTGAGCTCGACCGTATAGGCACCCGTGGCCGCATTCGTCACGGTCACCGTGAACAGAACACCGCGCGGACCCGTCGCCGTCAGAATGTTGCCGCTCCAGCTGTAGTTCACCGTCTCCTGGCCGACCGTGCCGCTCGTGCCATGCAGACCGGCAAACGAGAAGCCGTTCGCACCGGCGCCGTCCAGTCCGACGCTGCCGCCGAGCGTGCCCGAGAAGGTCGCCGCACCGGCAACCGGGGCCGGGTTGGCACCAGCAAGACCGTCATCGTCGACGTTCGCAGACGCCACACCGCCCGTCGGCTTGTTGGCATCCGCCACCGAGAAACCGAAGTTTGCCGTCGACGTGTCGCCGTCGCCATCCGTCACCGTATAGTTGCCGGTGACAGGAACAGATGCGCCGACCGTCGCAGCATCCGCCTTGAACTCGTAGCTGCCGTCCGCCTTCACCCGGATCTCGCCTGCACCGACATCGATCCACGCAGACCAGCCGCTGACCGCATCGAACGCACCGACAGCAGCCCCATTGATCTGCGTCAGCGTTGCACCATCCGCACCAGCCGCAAAGTCGAACGAACCGCTGATCGTCGTGCCTTCAGCGACTGACCCACCGGCTTCGTTCGACGCCAAAGGCGCATCGTCGTTGAAGTTGACCGTCAGCGTGCCGTTGGCAACCGAGTTGTCTGCGTCCGTCACCGTATAGCCGAGGCCGACCGAGACGGTGTCCTCGCCGTTCGGACCGGCCGTGTGCAGCACGTTGTCCTTGAGCTCGACCGTATAGGCACCCGTGGCCGCATTCGTCACGGTCACCGTGAACAGAACACCGCGCGGACCCGTCGCCGTCAGAATGTTGCCGCTCCAGCTGTAGTTCACCGTCTCCTGGCCGACCGTGCCGCTCGTGCCATGCAGACCGGCAAACGAGAAGCCGTTCGCACCGGCGCCGTCCAGTCCGACGCTGCCGCCGAGCGTGCCCGAGAAGGTCGCCGCACCGGCAACCGGGGCCGGGTTGGCACCAGCAAGACCGTCATCGTCGACGTTCGCAGACGCCACACCGCCCGTCGGCTTGTTGGCATCCGCCACCGAGAAACCGAAGTTTGCCGTCGACGTGTCACCGTCGCCATCCGTCACCGTGTAATTGCCGGTGACAGGAACAGATGCGCCGACCGTCGCAGCATCCGCCTTGAACTCGTAGCTGCCGTCCGCCTTCACCCGGATCTCGCCTGCACCGACATCGATCCACGCAGACCAGCCGCTGACCGCATCGAACGCACCGACAGCAGCCCCATTGATCTGCGTCAGCGTTGCACCATCCGCACCAGCCGCAAAGTCGAACGAACCGCTGATCGTCGTGCCTTCAGCGACTGACCCACCGGCTTCGTTCGACGCCAAAGGCGCATCGTCGTTGAAGTTGACCGTCAGCGTGCCGTTGGCAACCGAGTTGTCTGCGTCCGTCACCGTATAGCCGAGGCCGACCGAGACGGTGTCCTCGCCGTTCGGACCGGCCGTGTGCAGCACGTTGTCCTTGAGCTCGACCGTATAAGCACCCGTGGCCGCATTCGTCACGGTCACCGTGAACAGAACACCGCGCGGACCCGTCGCCGTCAGAATGTTGCCGCTCCAGCTGTAGTTGACCGTCTCCTGGCCGACCGTGCCGCTCGTGCCATGCAGACCGGCAAACGAGAAGCCGTTCGCACCGGCGCCGTCCAGTCCGACGCTGCCGCCGAGCGTGCCCGAGAAGGTCGCCGCACCGGCAACCGGGGCCGGGTTGGCACCAGCAAGACCGTCGTCGTCGACGTTCGCAGACGCCACACCGCCCGTCGGCTTGTTGGCATCCGCCACCGAGAAACCGAAGTTTGCCGTCGACGTGTCACCGTCGCCATCCGTCACCGTGTAATTGCCGGTGACAGGAACAGATGCGCCGACCGTCGCAGCATCCGCCTTGAACTCGTAGCTGCCGTCCGCCTTCACCCGGATCTCGCCTGCACCGACATCGATCCACGCAGACCAGCCGCTGACCGCATCGAACGCACCGACAGCAGCCCCATTGATCTGCGTCAGCGTTGCACCATCCGCACCAGCCGCAAAGTCGAACGAACCGCTGATCGTCGTGCCTTCAGCGACTGACCCACCGGCTTCGTTCGACGCCAAAGGCGCATCGTCGTTGAAGTTGACCGTCAGCGTGCCGTTGGCAACCGAGTTGTCTGCGTCCGTCACCGTATAGCCGAGGCCGACCGAGACGGTGTCCTCGCCGTTCGGACCGGCCGTGTGCAGCACGTTGTCCTTGAGCTCGACCGTATAAGCACCCGTGGCCGCATTCGTCACGGTCACCGTGAACAGAACACCGCGCGGACCCGTCGCCGTCAGAATGTTGCCGCTCCAGCTGTAGTTCACCGTCTCCTGGCCGACCGTGCCGCTCGTGCCATGCAGACCGGCAAACGAGAAGCCGTTCGCACCGGCGCCGTCCAGTCCGACGCTGCCGCCGAGCGTGCCCGAGAAGGTCGCCGCACCGGCAACCGGGGCCGGGTTGGCACCAGCAAGACCGTCATCGTCGACGTTCGCAGACGCCACACCGCCCGTCGGCTTGTTGGCATCCGCCACCGAGAAACCGAAGTTTGCCGTCGACGTGTCGCCGTCGCCATCCGTCACCGTATAGTTGCCGGTGACAGGAACAGATGCGCCGACCGTCGCAGCATCCGCCTTGAACTCGTAGCTGCCGTCCGCCTTCACCCGGATCTCGCCTGCACCGACATCGATCCACGCAGACCAGCCGCTGACCGCATCGAACGCACCGACAGCAGCCCCATTGATCTGCGTCAGCGTTGCACCATCCGCACCAGCCGCAAAGTCGAACGAACCGCTGATCGTCGTGCCTTCAGCGACTGACCCACCGGCTTCGTTCGACGCCAAAGGCGCATCGTCGTTGAAGTTGACCGTCAGCGTGCCGTTGGCAACCGAGTTGTCTGCGTCCGTCACCGTATAGCCGAGGCCGACCGAGACGGTGTCCTCGCCGTTCGGACCGGCCGTGTGCAGCACGTTGTCCTTGAGCTCGACCGTATAGGCACCCGTGGCCGCATTCGTCACGGTCACCGTGAACAGAACACCGCGCGGACCCGTCGCCGTCAGAATGTTGCCGCTCCAGCTGTAGTTCACCGTCTCCTGGCCGACCGTGCCGCTCGTGCCATGCAGACCGGCAAACGAGAAGCCGTTCGCACCGGCGCCGTCCAGTCCGACGCTGCCGCCGAGCGTGCCCGAGAAGGTCGCCGCACCGGCAACCGGGGCCGGGTTGGCACCAGCAAGACCGTCATCGTCGACGTTCGCAGACGCCACACCGCCCGTCGGCTTGTTGGCATCCGCCACCGAGAAACCGAAGTTTGCCGTCGACGTGTCGCCGTCGCCATCCGTCACCGTATAGTTGCCGGTGACAGGAACAGATGCGCCGACCGTCGCAGCATCCGCCTTGAACTCGTAGCTGCCGTCCGCCTTCACCCGGATCTCGCCTGCACCGACATCGATCCACGCAGACCAGCCGCTGACCGCATCGAACGCACCGACAGCAGCCCCATTGATCTGCGTCAGCGTTGCACCATCCGCACCAGCCGCAAAGTCGAACGAACCGCTGATCGTCGTGCCTTCAGCGACTGACCCACCGGCTTCGTTCGACGCCAAAGGCGCATCGTCGTTGAAGTTGACCGTCAGCGTGCCGTTGGCAACCGAGTTGTCTGCGTCCGTCACCGTATAGCCGAGGCCGACCGAGACGGTGTCCTCGCCGTTCGGACCGGCCGTGTGCAGCACGTTGTCCTTGAGCTCGACCGTATAGGCACCCGTGGCCGCATTCGTCACGGTCACCGTGAACAGAACACCGCGCGGACCCGTCGCCGTCAGAATGTTGCCGCTCCAGCTGTAGTTCACCGTCTCCTGGCCGACCGTGCCGCTCGTGCCATGCAGACCGGCAAACGAGAAGCCGTTCGCACCGGCGCCGTCCAGTCCGACGCTGCCGCCGAGCGTGCCCGAGAAGGTCGCCGCACCGGCAACCGGGGCCGGGTTGGCACCAGCAAGACCGTCATCGTCGACGTTCGCAGACGCCACACCGCCCGTCGGCTTGTTGGCATCCGCCACCGAGAAACCGAAGTTTGCCGTCGACGTGTCAC
The DNA here is from genome assembly GCF_056924495.1 of Ensifer sp. 38_S197. Classification (NCBI taxonomy): domain Bacteria; kingdom Pseudomonadati; phylum Pseudomonadota; class Alphaproteobacteria; order Hyphomicrobiales; family Rhizobiaceae; genus Ensifer; species Ensifer sp. 38_S197. The sequence goes on from NZ_JBXOVZ010000001.1 coordinate 6,547, forward strand.
CGTCGCCATCCGTCACCGTGTAATTGCCGGTGACAGGAACAGATGCGCCGACCGTCGCAGCATCCGCCTTGAACTCGTAGCTGCCGTCCGCCTTCACCCGGATCTCGCCTGCACCGACATCGATCCACGCAGACCAGCCGCTGACCGCATCGAACGCACCGACAGCAGCCCCATTGATCTGCGTCAGCGTTGCACCATCCGCACCAGCCGCAAAGTCGAACGAACCGCTGATCGTCGTGCCTTCAGCGACTGACCCACCGGCTTCGTTCGACGCCAAAGGCGCATCGTCGTTGAAGTTGACCGTCAGCGTGCCGTTGGCAACCGAGTTGTCTGCGTCCGTCACCGTATAGCCGAGGCCGACCGAGACGGTGTCCTCGCCGTTCGGACCGGCCGTGTGCAGCACGTTGTCCTTGAGCTCGACCGTATAAGCACCCGTGGCCGCATTCGTCACGGTCACCGTGAACAGAACACCGCGCGGACCCGTCGCCGTCAGAATGTTGCCGCTCCAGCTGTAGTTGACCGTCTCCTGGCCGACCGTGCCGCTCGTGCCATGCAGACCGGCAAACGAGAAGCCGTTCGCACCGGCGCCGTCCAGTCCGACGCTGCCGCCGAGCGTGCCCGAGAAGGTCGCCGCACCGGCAACCGGGGCCGGGTTGGCACCAGCAAGACCGTCGTCGTCGACGTTCGCAGACGCCACACCGCCCGTCGGCTTGTTGGCATCCGCCACCGAGAAACCGAAGTTTGCCGTCGACGTGTCACCGTCGCCATCCGTCACCGTGTAATTGCCGGTGACAGGAACAGATGCGCCGACCGTCGCAGCATCCGCCTTGAACTCGTAGCTGCCGTCCGCCTTCACCCGGATCTCGCCTGCACCGACATCGATCCACGCAGACCAGCCGCTGACCGCATCGAACGCACCGACAGCAGCCCCATTGATCTGCGTCAGCGTTGCACCATCCGCACCAGCCGCAAAGTCGAACGAACCGCTGATCGTCGTGCCTTCAGCGACTGACCCACCGGCTTCGTTCGACGCCAAAGGCGCATCGTCGTTGAAGTTGACCGTCAGCGTGCCGTTGGCAACCGAGTTGTCTGCGTCCGTCACCGTATAGCCGAGGCCGACCGAGACGGTGTCCTCGCCGTTCGGACCGGCCGTGTGCAGCACGTTGTCCTTGAGCTCGACCGTATAAGCACCCGTGGCCGCATTCGTCACGGTCACCGTGAACAGAACACCGCGCGGACCCGTCGCCGTCAGAATGTTGCCGCTCCAGCTGTAGTTCACCGTCTCCTGGCCGACCGTGCCGCTCGTGCCATGCAGACCGGCAAACGAGAAGCCGTTCGCACCGGCGCCGTCCAGTCCGACGCTGCCGCCGAGCGTGCCCGAGAAGGTCGCCGCACCGGCAACCGGGGCCGGGTTGGCACCAGCAAGACCGTCATCGTCGACGTTCGCAGACGCCACACCGCCCGTCGGCTTGTTGGCATCCGCCACCGAGAAACCGAAGTTTGCCGTCGACGTGTCGCCGTCGCCATCCGTCACCGTATAGTTGCCGGTGACAGGAACAGATGCGCCGACCGTCGCAGCATCCGCCTTGAACTCGTAGCTGCCGTCCGCCTTCACCCGGATCTCGCCTGCACCGACATCGATCCACGCAGACCAGCCGCTGACCGCATCGAACGCACCGACAGCAGCCCCATTGATCTGCGTCAGCGTTGCACCATCCGCACCAGCCGCAAAGTCGAACGAACCGCTGATCGTCGTGCCTTCAGCGACTGACCCGCCGGCTTCGTTCGACGCCAAAGGCACGTCGTCGGAGACCGATACGCTCACCGTGCCCTCGGCCGTGTCGCCATCGGTATCGGAAGCGATCACCTTAACCGAACCGAGGCTCGCAAGATCGTCGGCGTTGATGCCGGGATGGCTGGCGTAGTTGTCGTTCAGCGTCGCCGTCACCGTCGCACTGTCGCCGCTGCGGACCAGATCGAGCGTCACGATCGCAACACCGCCGGCGCGGCCGACGATCTGCGTGTCGGAGACGCGGTCCCAGGTCAGCGCGCCGCTCAGGGAGCTGGTGTTGCCAAACACGATCGTGGCGATCGCGTCCGAACCGGCAACAAAGCCGATCGTGCCGGCGCTCGTCGTCGCACCCGGCGTCGAGCCGTCAGCAAGGTTCTGGTCGTCGAGCGTCAGCGACGCTGAGGCGGATGCCGGATCAACCGTCGGGCCGGCGCCATCGACGACCGTGATCGTCTGGCTGTCGCTCGTCGTGTCGCCATCGGCGTCCGTGGCCGACAGCGAGAAGCTGACATTGACGCCAGCCGGATTGTTGAGGTTGTTGGCCGCAGCAAACGACCAGCTCTTGTCGGCATTGACCGTCAGCGTGCCCTCGGCCAGCGCGAACACCACCTTCTCGCCGGCCGCAAGCGTCAGCGTCTGCGTCGTGTTGCCGACCGTCACGTTCACCGTGCCGACACCGTCAGCACCGGCCGCAAGCGTCCAGTTGCCGGCCAGCGTCTGACCTTCGACCACGTTCGACGAGGCCGGATCCGTGATGCCGATCACCGGAACGTCGTCAACGACATCGACGCGCAGCGTCGCCGCACCGGTCGCGCCATCACTGTCCGTGACGGTCAGATTGAAAATATCGCGGTCCTGTTCGATATTCGTGCCCGGACCGGAGCCGGTAACAGGGCTCGTCAGTTGATAGGTATATTGCGCGACACCGGTGAGCGGGTCGTAAGCGGTGATGGTCAGCACACCGAACAGGCCCGTTACCGATTGCCCGGCGAGACCACCGATTGCGAAAGTCTGACCGTTGATCGTCAGGCTGGCGATATCGCCGAGGCCATCCGGATCGGAAATTGTGAAGACGCCGTTGACCGAAGCACTGCCGTCGCCGGCGCGCGATCCGCTGGCGAGGCCGGCTTCGTCAACCTCACGGTGGCTCACGAAGATGCCGCTAGGATCACTGCTGCCACCGTCCGGGATGATCGATGGGTTCTCATTGGCACCAAGCGTGAAGGGAAGGAGTTCGGTCGCCTCGAGCGCCGGAAACTGCAGGGACGTCGGCGGCAGCAGGTCGATGACCGGACCAGCCTGGCCGATGTCGCCGTTGGCATCGGAGAATCCGCCGCCGCTGCTCTGGTTCGAAACGACACTGATGCTGCCGTCCGGGCCGGCTGCAACGTTGATGCCGTTCTCGCCGAACACCGCCACGAGCGTTTCGCGCGGAATTTCGGCGTCGCCGATCACGAAGGTCGGAACCTTCAATGCAGCGTTGTGAATGGTGATCGTAGAGCCGTCCGGCTGTTCCAAAACGATATCGCTACCGACGACCTTGATTTTCTCGATCGACGCGCCTGCGGGCAGGTGCACCACGTTCGAAGCATCGGCGGTGACCGTCGCCGGCATGGGCGGCGTCTGGGGCGCAGTCTCGGCACCTTTCACCGGCGCTCCGGTCGCAGGATCGACGAGCTGGGGTTCTTCCTCCGCTCCGGTCGCAGCCTGTGCCACCAGTCGATCACCCTTGCCATCCGGCGCGTTGCGGAACTCGATTGCGTCTGCCTGCGCAGCGGCGGCTTCGTTGGAAATTGCGGTGCCTTCGGTTGCCATAGAAATACCCCTCGACCTTTGCGAGCACGAAAACACCAAGCTTTTGGGATCGCAATCGGTCCGGGCGAGATTCGCGAAAAACAGCATAATATCTTATGCCAATACCCAAAATTGGTGACGTTAGTACAAATTTAGTATTTCTGGTCATCGGCTCGTAACCATCCGCCGCGTGGGCGAACGGCGACTCGATTAAGTGCCCCGAAATCGTGCTCCATGACACCGGATTTCTTCCGTTCACTCGCAGTGCAGGCTTGTCACTGAGGGAGCCATATGGGTGCCCGATCGAAACAAGCGGTCGCGATCGGCAACTGCCGCCGCATGCCGCCATCGATGGTGATATTGGTGCATCGGCGAAGTCGGGCTGTATCCGTATCAAAAGAATACATAAGTATAGAATTTGAATAAAATTTTATGTAAAACGTATTACTCCGAAACACACTAAATAATACATACAGCTTTACCGGCGTTTTTCTTTTCGTTCGTACAGTGTCCTCACGAAACCGAGAGACACGGCAATGAACAAGAAGAGCTGGAAGCGCTGCGGAAAATACCTGAAGACTTCGGTGTTCGCGATCGGCTTGGTGTCGTTATCCGCGACATCATCCGTTCAGGCGGGCCAACCCGGCATGCTCCACCCCGGCCTTTTCCAACAGATGCTGAGCATGGCAAGCCCCCTGGCAGCCGTCGCCACGGAGACGATCAACACCTGGTCGAAGCAAGCTGCCGAGGCGCTGAAGAGCCAGCAGGTGCAGAAAGTGGCAGTGACTGCACGCCCAAGCCTTGGTAGTCAGGCGCCGGCAGCATCGGAACCTTCCGCCGTGTTCCATTCGGTTGCCTTCCGTGTCTCGTCAATCCCCGTGGCGCGCAAATGGAAGACCGTTTATCCGGCAGTCGTGGCTGCGGATTTCAACCACTGCGCACAGCAGAACGGGTGTGCCGCCCGCGGCATCGTCGGCAAGGCGATCGAAAACGCCAACGGCCTCGCATTCCGCCAGAAGATCAGCGGCATCAACCGCACGGTGAACCGAATCGTACGCTACCAGCCGGACACTGAGAACTACGGTTCCAAGGACTATTGGGCGACGCCGGATGAAATTCTTGCCCGCGGCAAGGGTGACTGCGAAGACTATGCCATCCTGAAGATGGCTGCCCTGAGGGCAGCCGGCCTGCCGTCAGAGGCCATGTCGATCGTGGTCCTTCGCGATGTCCGACGCAACCTCTATCACGCGGTGCTCGCGATCACGACGAGCCAGGGCCATTTCATCCTCGACAATCTGAGCGACGAGGTGAAGCTCGATCGTGCGCTTCCGAGCTATCAGCCACTGTTTTCGGTTAGTGCCGACCGCTCCTGGATCCACGGCATCAAGACCACCGGAGACAAGGTCGCCGCTGCGGCGCCCCTCGCGGACGTAATGCCCGGCGAAGGTATCGCGGTTCGCTGAGCATCGTCTCTAACGTCGACATTTTCACTGTGCCCTGACGGCTACTCCCGCGCGCTCACGCCAGGATGAAGCCAATGATCACGTCCTGGTCGGCGAGCGGCGCCAGCGCCGCGTTGAGCTTGCCGCGCGTCACCTGCCCCTGCACGCCGATGGTAAAGCCGGCCGGTTGCGGCTCCCCGGGGGCTGTCTTCAAGCGACGGACGAGATCGACGAACTGAACGTCGAAAGAGAGCCTCAGGCCGCGCGCCGGTTGCGGTTGCTGCGAGCGCAGGACGCGGGACTGGATGAAGGAGAGAAATGCGGGATTATAGGCAATGATATGCTTGTTCCCGGTGAGCGCGAAGGCTGGCGACGGGCTGGCCCGGACCTGTCCCGCCACGACCGCGAGATTGCTGCGATCCTTGGCCGTCCTCAGTTCTTCACGCAGGTGGCGGGTCGCGACATAACGCAGTCGGGCCGTCAGGTTCCCCTCGCCTTCGAGTTCTCTTTCACAGGCCGCAACAATATCGGCAAGCCGACGCCCCTGCCGTGCTGCAAGCTCGCCAAGGCACTGCCAATAGATTTCCTCGAGCTTGATCCCGCGGCGCTGACCGCCGACGGTGACGACGCGAAACCGCAGCGCGCTCAGGTCCTCATCGGACGGTGGAGGCTGCGTTTCGTCCATTCATTAACGCTCCCGCAGGGCTTCCTCACGCGCCTTGTTGATCGGTTTCATCAGATAGGCAAGGATGGTCTTCTTGCCGGTCATGATATCGACCGATGCGATCATGCCGGGCATGATCGCATATTCGCGCCCGTCCTTCACGAGCGCGGCCGTGTCGGTTTTGACGCGCACGAGATAATAGGTCTCGCCATTGTTCTGGTCGACGAGGCTGTCGGCGCTGACGGTTTCCACGATCCCGCCGATGCCGCCATAGATCGAGAAGTCATAGGCCGAAATCTTGATTAGTGCAGGTTGGCCTGCGCGCACGAAGGCGACGTCGCGCGGTGAAAGCCTTGCCTCGACGAGCAGTGTCTCCGACGTCGGCACGACGCCGCCGATCACCGCGCCCGGCGTCACATAGGCACCGACCGTGTTGACATCCAGCGTGTTGATGATGCCATCAACAGGCGAACGAATGTCGGTATTGGCGACCCGGCTGCTCGCCCCGCGGATCGTCTCCTCGATTACCGAAAGCTGCGAGAGCGCCTCCGTCTTTTCCGCCAGGGCTTCCTGCTTGAGTTGCAGCGAGAGCTCAGTCACTTGGAGGCTCGCCTCCTTGAGCGCCGCCTCCAGCTTGCCGACCGACTCCTTCCAGAGGGCAAGCTGCCCGCGGGTGTCGGTCAGTTCCTTTTCGACTCGCAACAGTTCCGTCTGAGCGACGAGCTTGCGCTTGGCCATCGGCTCGAGCAGCCCCTGCTCCCGCTCGGTGACCTGCAGGCTCTCGGTGAGCCGGGTGATGTTGGCTTCTGCTTCGGCCAGTTCCTTCTGGCGCTGGCCTTCCCGGGCCTGCATGACCGACAGCTTGTTGTTGAAGTTGCCAGCTTTCGCCTGAAGTAGCTGTTCTTCGTTGGCGCAGATCGCCGGTGCGACCTTGGTGATGTCCTCAGGGCAATTGTATTTTGCGTCGTAAGCCCCGGTCTCCTCGAGCTCCAGGCGCGCGACTTGCGCCCGCAGTGACCGTGCCTTGGCCTCGAGCTCGCCTAGCGAGGAGCCACTGGCCGTATCGTCGAGCCGCAGGATCAGATCGCCGCGGCGAACGACCTGGCCGGGCTGCACGGCGATCTCGCGCACAATTCCGGGCTCACTCGACTGGATGATCTGCGTCTTTGAAACGGGAATGACCTTGCCTTCGCCGCGAGCAATTTCGTCAACTTCGGCTATCGCCGCCCAGGCGACAAAACAGCTGATCAGCAGGCCGATGACAAGCAGGCCCGCACGTGCGGCAAGCGGCGGTTTCTCAGTCATGCTGCCGCCCTCCCGCCACTTGCGGACCGATATTCTTTGACCGTCATGCCGAGAGCATCGATCATAGCCCGGCCCCCTCCACCGGTCCGGCAGGACCGGACCGCCTCTGCAGCTGTTCGATAACCGCAGCCTTGGGACCATCGGCAACCACTCGCCCGCGGTCGAGGACAAGCAGGCGATCGACGAGGCTCAGCATGCTGTGGCGGTGCGTGGATATCAAAAGGGTGACATCGCTGCTGAAAACGTTGGAAAGTTTGTTGATCAACTCGCGCTCGCTTGCGAGGTCCATTGCCCCGGATGGCTCGTCAAGGAACACAACCTTCGGCTTGCGCAACAACAGCCGGGCGATGGCGACCGCTTGGCGCTGCCCGCCGGAAAGTTGCGAACCACGCTCGCCCACCGGCATGTCATAGCCGCGCGGATGATGGGAGACGAAATCGTCGACGCCAGCGAGCCGTGCTGCCGCGACCACCTCTTCATCGCTGGCGGTCGGATTCGCCATCAGCAGGTTTTCCTTGATGGTACCGGAAAACAGGTCGGAATTCTGCGACACGAAGGAAACCGCCGAGCGGACCACAGAGGGATGCAACTGTCGGATATCGACACCATCGAGCAGGATCCGGCCGGCGCTGGGCGCGTAGAGACCGGCGAGAAGCCGGCCGATCGTGGTCTTGCCCGAACCGATGCGGCCGATGATGCCAACGCGTTCGCCCGCCCTTATCGTGACGTTCATACCGCTGACCACTTTGTAGTCGGTTCCCGGATAAGCGAAGTCGAGATTGGTAAAAGTAATGCTGCCGTTGCGGATCTCGCGATTGACGAAGCCAATCGTGTCGGGCCGGTCCTCCGGCTGTTCCATCACTGCATTCAGGATGCGCAGCGACAAAATCGCCTGACGCAACCGGGCCAGCGTCATCGCGATCTGTCCGAGCGGCGCGACGGCGCGGCCCGCCAGCATACTGGCCGCAATGATCGCACCGGAGGAGATCTTGCCCTCGGTAAACTGGTAGGCGCCGGCAACGACAATGCAGACGGTCACCAATTGCTGCACGAACTGTGTGGCGTGCGAGGCCCAGGAGGAGATTTCCTTGATCTGCTCGGCCGTGTTCGAAGAATGCTTGGCCAGTTCGTTCCAGCGGCGCAAAAGCTGCTTTTCCGAATGCAGAGTCTTCACCGTCTCGATGGCGCTGATGGTCTCGACCAGCAGCGCCTGACGCTGGGCAGATTCGTTCGACGCCGCAGCGACACGGTTGCCGATCTTATACTGCGCGACATAGCCGATCACGAGGCTCAAGAGAAAAGCGATTGCCGGCACAAGTGCAATCCAGCCCGCGACCGCATAGACGGCCGCGATGAAAACGAAGACGAAAAGGCTGTCGATCAGGGTGCTCAGTGTATTCGACGTGAAGAATTCGCGAACGAATTCATACTGCATCGCCCTGTTGGCATATTCGCCGGTAGAAGGCGGCCGCGAGGCCATCGTTGCATGCAGGATCTTCTCGAACAGCATGTAGGAGAGCTTCAGATCGGCCTTCCGCCCGGCAAAGTCGATCAGTGCCGCACGAACCGTCTTCAGCAGGAAGTCGAACAGGATGGCCGTGCTGATGCCAAGCGCCAGCACCCAAAGTGTCGCGATCGCCTTGTTCGGGAGGATCCGATCGTAAACGTTCATCGTGAAGAGCGGCGCGGCAAGCGCCAGCACGTTGATGAAAAAGGCCGCGATCGCCACTTGCACATAGGCCTGCCAGAAAGGCTTGACAGTGGCTGTCAGCCAATGCCGGCGGTCAATGTTGCGGGCCTCGCCAACGCCACGGCCCGTCGCCGCATTGAGATAAGTGGCCGAGAAGGATACCGCATAGGCGAGACTCCCGAGCTGGAGCTCGGAGAGCTTCATCGCCGCTTCGCCCGGAGCGGCGGCTCTGTTCGAAAGGCTCAAGGTACCGTCAGGTGCCTCTTCCAAAAGCGCCATGGCACTGCCGTCGCGAAAAACGAGCAGCAGAGGATATACGAAATCACGATTGCCGATCGCGCGCCCGGACACGGGTTCCGTTTCCAGGCCGACGCGCTCTGCAATACGCGAGACGTCCTCGGCGCTCGGCAAGCGTGCGTCGAAGGGAACATCCGAATAAAGCACGCTGTCCGACGAGGGACGGTTCAAGAAGATACAGATCTCCTTGAACGCCTCGGAAAACCCAGTCACAGACGGGCCAATCTGCACATGCCTGTCAATGCTTTGCACTACCACCGATTGTGTCCGCCCTGACGAGGACTATCATTTCTGCCGGATCGGCGCCAACAAATCGAGCGGCAAGTCGTTCGTCTGGCGCGACGGAACACGGCGATAGGTCTCCGTAGCCGGCGTCTCCGGGACATTGAACTCGTTGCGAGCATAGGCTTCGGCCTGGGCCGGGGCCTTGATCTGCATCGTCGACAAGAGCTGGCCGGTAGCCGCAAGCAGGCGGTACTCGGCAAACAGGGCGGCGTACTGCGCGGTCTTTGCGAGCACGCTGACGTTGAAACGCGAGTTCTGGGCGCCAAGCACGTCGAGCAACGAGCGCTGTCCGACCTTGAGCTGTTCGCGATAGGATTCGACGAGCTGTACGTTCATCTGAGCCTGCGCATTCAGAGTACGGGCGATTTCATACTGGCTGGTGCGGCGTTCCCAGGAGATGCGAACGGCTTCCTCGACCTCGCGATGTGCCTGGTGGAAGACCAGCCGCTGTTCGCTGGCGCGGCGCATCTGCTCCTGCTCGTTGGCGATATCGATACCGCCGCGATAGAGGTTCCACTTCGCCACGATGCGTGCCTGGGCATCCCAGGTATTGCCGGTCGAGCCGTCGATATCGTTGCCCGTGCGTACGCGCCCCTCGGCGAAAACTTCCGGAAGCATGTTCGAGCGCGCGGCTTTGACCTGCGAATCCGCAGCGCTAATGTCGGAATCGGCGGCCTTGATGCGCGGATTGTTGCCACGGGCAATACCGATTGCCGTCTCCAGCGTCTTCGGGAGGACGCCGGCAACCGACTTCGGCATGGACGGCTTCGTGAGCGGTTGGCCGACCAGGCGATTGAAGCTGATCTTTACGGTTTCGAGCGCTTCTTCAGCTTCCTGCAGGCGAGCCTTCGCCGACAATAGCCGTTCACTTGCCTGCTGGCGATCGGCGTCGGTCAAGGCCCCGCCTGAAATCAGCGAGCTGATATCCGACAGGATCGACTGGTGGACGCTGACGTTCTTGCGCGCTTCGGCAACGATCTGCTGCTGGAGGATGTATTCGAAATACTCGCGGACGATCTGGAGACCGATCGTCTCGGAGCGTTCGAGGACGCGGAAGGATGCGCTGTCAACGCGCGCCGCCTGACGCTCCAGCTCGGCGCGACGGCCACCGCCATCAAAGAGCTTCTGCGTGATGGTAACCCCGACGTCGGACGGATAGAGCGGATCGTTCTCGATGGAGCCCAGTCGACGGCTCTCATCCTCGAGATGGCGCACGCCGGTTGAAGCTTCGACATCGACGCTCGGCAGATAGAGACCGCGTGCCTGCCGCAGCTCGAACTCGATTGCCTCGCGGTTTTCGACCGACTGCCCGATTTCCGGGTTCGATTCCATCGCGATCTGAAGCGCTTCCTTCAACGTCATCGCTTCGGCCGTGCCACCCGCAAAGACGGTGGAGGTGAGCAGAATGGAAAAAAGCCCGCTCTTAAAAGTTTTCCCGACGTTCAATATTATCCCCCTCGCAATCAGTACGTCATGCTGGCTAATCCGAGCGTGCGTTACAACTGCCGAAATTTATCGATAGATAATACAGAGGTAATATAACGCGGCCACCAATTTTGGGGTGGTTCCCGAGCGTCGCAAGCTTTCGCACGGCTATGTTGCAAAAATGGAACATCCGCGCGGCAGCAAGAGAAACCGTTAACCTATTGAAATAAAATAAATCATGCGCAGACGGACAAGGTCGTGAGGCGCCTCGTTCAACTGCAACGCCGCCGACAGCTCAACGTCAGCGCGAACTCATTCCTGCAACCTCATCCACTGCGAGCGAAGAGCAGATCTCTTCCCGCGCACACGCGATGGAATCAAGTATATCAGGCCGAAGGCAGCCGGACGAAATCGACGCTTTGGGTTCCTTCGCCGGCAACCATCACCGTCTCGGATGCTGCGGCACGGCGCAACCGTTCGAGATCGACGCTACCGTCGAACAAAGCGCCGCCGACGCTCAGCGCCAGATCGACCTTGCTGCCGTCGGCTGAGAAGTGCGCCGAAGCCAACGCCTTTGTCAGGCGCATGGAAACTTGTTCGGCGTCTGATTCGGTCGCGCCGATCAGGAGCACGTCAAAGCTTGCCGGGCCGGTTCGAGCGACGATGTCATCGCGCCGCACCGAGGTGCTGATGGTGGAGGCGACGAATTGGAGCAGTTCCTCGCTCCAGGCCGGACCGAAAGCGGCACCGACGTCATCGAGGTTGTTGATTCTGAGGTGGATGAGCGCGCCGTGAAGCTCTTCGCCGGCGCGTTGCCGGCGGCGCTCGAGACCGTTGACCTGCTGCACCAGCCCGCGGCCGGTTACGCAGCCGGTCGTGGCATCGTGGGCGACGACATGGTTGATCTGGTTGCGCAGGCGCTGGGCCCGGCGAAACTGCGTCGCTGCGAGCACGATCAGCGGCACGCCCATCAGCAGCGAGATCAACGCGGCTCCGACCATGGCGGCGGCATAGGGCCGATCGACGAGAGCGACCAGGCTCAGATAGACCAAAACCTGCGCGAGTACGGCGAAGCCAACAATGCCGCCGATGACATATCGCGCGATTCGCCAGTCCCTTTGCCCGTTGAACTGTACTTCTCTTCGCATGCGCCGCTCCCGATTCACCAATGTCGATCGGTCTAGCGCGAGTCTATGGATATTCCATTTCCATAGTACCTACAACTTTATGCAGTGCGCAGGCTTTCCAAGAAAAATGCTCCAAAACGGGATATCCGGCTCGCCGACAGCAATTGCCGGCGCCTCCCGCGGTGCATGAACAGGCCCTGAAACGCTCCTGGCCAAACGAGACCGATTCGACACAGGCTGCCAGCCTATCGACCGGGATCGCGCACGGCAACGCTGTCGGAAGCGGTCGCAGGCGCCCATCGATTCGCATCATTCTCGGCATGCAGTCGCGGTTGGCGACCTTTGCGCGTCTGACACGCGGCGCGGCGCTATAGACGAGGTCCATGCGTGCGTTCGGTTGCAGCAGGGTTGGAACTCTCCCCGTCTTTCAGCGTTCCTATTTTCTCCGGGCGCCATCGCCCGGTTGTCGAGCGCCACGAAAGGATCGGACGATGTACGACAGGGAGCGTTGGCCAGAACAAAGGGCATCAACCGGGCTGCCGGTCGGCATCATGCTTTTTTCAGCATTAGCCATAACCGCCTATCTCGCCGTCGGGGGCGCCTTCTCGGACGGTAGCGATCAGGTTGTCGTGTACATCCCCCAGGCGATTGGAAAGTAATCCTCGCGGCCCGGCAACGCACGGTAGCTTTGTCCGCGAGCAGCGCGTTGCGGCGTGAAGACGGGGCGGCTCCTCCTCCGTCCCGTAGTTCACGACAGGCTCGAAATATTCCTACAAGCAATGCCATGAGTGACCGGCAATGAATCCGGCGAGCATTACGGGGGATACCGCCCATCCGGTGGCCACTCACGCGCTATCAACGTGACAGCGGCAGCCGTCGAAGGCAATGAATCAAAAGGGTGGCGAACTACTCAATTTGGGCTAGGCGGAAAGCAAGGGGAACAGCCCTGGCAGCTGGGCGACTGCGCAGCCACGGACACTCGGCGCTCGAAAGGATGGTTCGATGAGAAGGCATCCAATGGCAGGCAGGGGTTTTCAAATTCATTCTCAGCGTGCGGCTCCCGTTAAATCGGCTATAAGCGGCACGCTCGAACCAATCAGGAGGAATTATGGAAACCGTCGAGATCAATGGCCGCAGTGACTTTGCGCTCTGGGCAATCCAGCGTGCCCAGGAAATCGTCACGGTCGAGGGCGCGGCCTTTGCGATGGCGGCTCGCGACATGAACGAGGAGATGCTCGCCGAAACGGCGGCTGCGCTCGGCCAAGCCATCAGCGATGCCATGCTTGAGATTTTTGACGGTCTTACCGCGGAGTGATCTGATCTTCGGGTCGCGCCCCAAACCTCAATAGACGCAGGGCACCAACATCCAGAGTGGCCTGGTGAGTTGCGATCGATCATGCTTGCGCGGGGTGCCGGCCTTCGCGTGCGGCCAGTCCTCTTTACGGTATCCGTAGGCTTGTCCCACGGTGCGGGAGGTCGAGGCGGGCTGCTACGCGTTGTGACGAGACATTATCGAGGGTTGTACTGTAAAAGAGCGTGCGCGAGCGAAGCGCAGGAATTCGCGACCAGCCCGCAGTCACCGCCGCAGCGAGGCCCTGCCCTCTGAAAGTTTCCACGGTTACGACGCCCAATTCGGCACCGTCGTCGGCGAGCCGCGCAGCGAAGGCGATGGATGCGACTTCGCCGTCGATGACCGCGACACACCAGGGCGCCCATAGGTCGGCCAGAGTCTGGAAGCCAAGCTCAACCAGGCCAGCGGGCATGCCTGCTCCCGCCCAGGACCGCACCAGAGCGTGACCGTCGCTGGTGTCGCTGGTTATGAGACGAACCCCGCTCGGATAGGGATGTGCGTGTGGAAGTTCGTAGATTAGGCCAAGATGGTAGGCAGCGGCGCCATCGCCACCGAGCAATGACAGGTAGCGGTCAAGATGCTGCGGTATCGCGGGGTGTACGAGTGGCGGTTCCGCGAAAGCGAGATCTTCAAGCCTTGCCGCCAAGTCATCCGGCAGATCGGCACGAAGTCCAAAGACATTGCCCTCCGGGCAGCCTGCGAGCCAGAACCGGGGTCCTTCGCTTTCGTCCGGGTCGTTCTCGCGTGCTATTCTCCCGTCGGGACGCAGTCGAAATAAGGTGCGGTAATCGGTTCTGAGGCAGTGGCTATCAGTGATCATTCGGCGCGGGCTCTAAAGTTTTGGCGCATGATTAGCTGTTCGCAACGCCCATTCAAGGGCGGGTATGTTGACGGGCGCGGCTGATTTTTCTCGGTGGCCGTGGAAGCCCGTCAATGTATCCACTTTTGGGACGATTCATTTCCGCCGTACGTCGAGGCCCAGCGCCTCGGCGATGGTGATGGTCTGGTCGATCGTGATGATCGCATCCTTGAGTCGGGCGTTTTCCGGTTCGATTGCACTGAGGTCGCTGCCCCTGAGGTCACAGGCAGTGAAATCTACGCCGTGCAGCCAGGCGCCGGAGAGGTCGACGTCCCTTAGCGAACCGCCCTTGCAGGAGGCGCCGGTAAGGTCTGCTTCCCGCAAGCGGGTTTCCTTGAAAGATGCGCGGCCGAGAGCGGCGCCGGGCAAGCCGACGAAGGACCAATCGCCGCCTGCGACCCGCATCTGGTCGAAGTCGCAGGCGTCGAACATGCTGCCGACGAACTTGCACTCGGTGAAACGGCTGTCGAAGAATTTGCAGGACACGAAGGTGCAATTCACGAAAGCACCCGCCTGATGCGACGAGGCATTGAACCGCGCGCGCCGAAAGGTGCATTCGTGGAAGACGACGCCAACGGTCTGAGCCTCGGTCAGATCGAGATCGACGAACAAGGTGTTCTGATGACGCTCGCGATCGATCTGCCGGCCATACCAGTCGGCGCCGGCAATCTTGATATCTGTCTTCGGCGGCGCCTCGCCATATCGTCGTTCAGCCATCATCATCCATCCGCTGCGCCCGGCTTGTGCAGCGAACGCCTGCTGTTTCGTCGCCTGCGCCGACGCTTAGGGAATCCGAGAACGATCTCGCTTCACGCAAGCGCCAATAATCTATTCGCTTATAGGGTGGTTTGGCGAAAGGGCCGGAGATCGCCCCCCGTCGCGCGTCAGTCGTCAATCCGGAACCCGACCTTCATGACCACCTGGTAGTGCGCCACTTCGCCATCCTTGATGTGGCCCCGGATCTGTTCGACCTCGAACCATTCGAGATTTCTCATGGTTTTCGAAGCCCGCGCGATCGCCGTTTCGATCGCCTCGGTGACGGAAGACTTCGAACTGCCGACAAGTTCTACTTTCTTGTAGACATGGTCACTCATGACACCCTCCCGGTTGCCTCTGGAAACTACCACCAAGCCTACAACCAAATCACGAAAACATCACCTCCGCCGCGAGAATTGAGTTCCTTTCAGCATCGGACCCGCCGGCTTGCGTTGGGCGGTTGTCAATCGCCGATCAGCGGCGATGCATTCTGCCCTCCCTATAACTTTTGCTGATCTGTTTATCGCTTGACGTTCACGGATTGTGAGAATGATATCGCCATATCATTTTCATATTCGGAATTATTCCGGATGTTTCTATTTGCGACGACGTCAGATCAGGAGACACAGATGGATACAAGCTCAAGGGACGAGCGCACGATCGCAGCGGTCAATGGCATCGCAACCGACAGTGCGTTCGGCGCCGTGACGCCGCCGATCTACCTGTCGAGCAACTACGCATTTCCGGCATTGGAGAAACCGGGGGCATTCGAGTATTCCCGCACGTCCAATCCGACGCGGAGCCTGTTGTCGGAAACGCTCGCCTTGCTTGAGGGCGGAGCCGGCGCGGTGGTGACGTCGTCGGGAATGGCGGCCGTCAACCTGCTTCTCGACCAGTTGAACCCTGGACAAAGGATCGTTGCTCCCCATGATTGCTACGGCGGCGTCTACCGCCTGCTGGTCTTGAGGCAGGCCAAGGGTCATTTCGATGTGCAGTTTGTCGATCAGTCCGATTTTGCATCCGTGGCGGCAGCCTGCTCACCAGCGGCTGCGCTGGTGCTGATAGAGACGCCGAGCAATCCGCTGATGCGGGTAACCGACATCAGGGCGATTGCCGACATCGCCCACGCCGCGGGTGCCAAGGTTGCGGTCGACAACACGTTTCTGTCACCGGCCCTCCAGCGCCCGATAGCGCATCGTGCCGACTTCGTCGTCCATTCCACCACCAAATATCTGAACGGCCACTCCGATGTGGTCGGTGGCGTCGTGGTTGCAGCCAAGGCGGTCGACGTCGAACCGTTGCGAGACTGGGCAAATCTGACAGGGGTGACCGGTTCGCCCTTCGATTCCTATCTCACGCTGCGGGGCATTCGCAGCTTGTTCGCGCGCATCGAACGGCAACAGATCACCGCAATGGCGCTCGCAGAGTTTCTGGAAGGACAGCCGCAGGTCCGCGCAGTTCACTACCCGGGTCTTTCCTCCCATTCGGGGCACGGGTTGGCTCGCAAGCAACAATTGGGCTTCGGTGCCATGCTGAGCTTCGAACTCCAGGGTGGCCTGGAGGCGGTGCGGCGCTTCGTGTCCAACATCAAGCTCATCACCCTGGCGGAGTCGCTCGGCGGGGTTGAGAGCCTTATCGCCCACCCTGCGACGATGACGCACGCATCGATGGGCACCGACGCACGTCGGGCTGCGGGCATCGGCGATGGATTGCTTCGCATGTCCGTGGGCCTCGAAGGCGAGCGTGACCTGAAAGCCGATCTTGCCCAGGCTTTCGCCAGAACTTGATATTGCACAAGGAACGGGCATTTGCCTGGCGCAAGCTGGTTTCTCCCTCCGATCGGGCGCGCAAACGCGGAAAATACGGCACCGTTTCAGATGGCCCAACTCTTGCTTCACACCATCTGAAACATCCAGCCAAGGGATTGTCGGATGATGTGGAGTGGGTTGTTGCTGTCGTTGCTGCTGAGTGTTTCGATGGCTTTCAGTCTGACGGAACTCAGTTTCGTGCGGAATGACAGTGGCCCGCAGGCGCGCGGCGATGCGGTGCGGGCGACGCTTGCAATGTCAGCCGGTTTGACCGCCTTGGGGCTGGCCTTCAGTCATCAGGGGCCGTCATTGGGTGTGATGGCGGTCGTTACTGGCATAGGGCTTTCGTGGCTCGCGGCACGGTTCGCCTCACGGACAGTTGCTCTCGCCATAGCCGTCCTTTCGCTCGGCTTCTATCTGCAGTTGGCGAACTCGCATCATTAAACCCCTTAGCCAAGGGGTGGTGAGGGTGCTCGCTCTTCGGTCACGATGGCATCCATCGCGATGTCGTGCCATTGCGGTCTTATGCTCTCCATCCTTTGCTGCTCGAACCCAACGCCGATCACGAACGGCTTCGGTCGCAGGACGGCGAGCGTGCGGTCGTAATAGCCGCCGCCGTAGCCCAAGCGATAGCCGCTCTCATCGAAACCGACGACCGGTGCGATAACGATGGTCGGTTGAACTTCCCTCCCCTTTGCCGGAATTGGGATCCCCCAAACGCCTCGCTCGAGGTCCTCCCCAGCGCGCCAGGATCGAAAGCCGAGAGGTTTCGCCCTGGCGAGTACCACCGGAAGCGCACAGTCTGCCCCTCGGGCAATGAGCGTGTGCATCCAACCGCGTAGATCCGGCTCGCCGCGGAACGGCCAATACAATGAAACCGTTTCGCCACGAACGTCGGACAGAAGCTTGTCGAGCGCGGTGACAATGGCATCTGTCTTTGCCGACCGTTCTCTCGCGGGAATGCCCTGCCGTGCGGGTATCAGCCTTTTTCGCTCTTGCTCGCGCCATTCGGCAGTCGTGATGGTCCCCGGAAGATCGAGGCCCATATAGGCTGGATCTACCTCATGCATCAGGCATGGCGGCGACGAAAAGCGCGGCGGAATATCGTCCTCTTCAGGCATGCTCATAGTCGATTGCCTTTCTCCGTTTCCGGGAATGTTTCGAACGCAGTTTCACGAGATCACCTTGATTATCGTTTCCCGTTCGAGAACAATAAAGCAGCTTCATTCCCTTCGCAGATAAAAATGGACTTCACGACTCTCGAGATTTTCCTTCTGGTGGCCGAACGCACCAGCGTAACCCGCGCCGCCATGGAGATCGGCCGCGCGCCATCCAACGTGACCAATCGTATTCGGGCACTCGAGGAGGAGCTGGGCGTCAGCCTGTTCAATCGCGACGGCAAGAAGATGACGCTGACGCGCGAGGGCCGACTTTTTCGTTCCTATGCCGCCCGATTGGTCGCGCTTGGTGACGAAGCGCGCAACGCGCTCAAACCGTCGTTGATGCCAGACGTCTTGCGGCTGGGCAGCATGGAGAGTACCGCCGCCAGCCGCTTACCGCCGGTTCTGCAGTCGATTACCCGGGCGCACCCGAATTTGGCGCTGAGGCTCACGATGGGCTCGACGGAGGAACTGACCCGCGCCGTGCTTGCCGAAGAAATCGACTGCGCCCTGATCGCGCGTTTGCCAGGCGATATCGCCATCTCGCGACCTGATCTGCTGGATGAACTCGACGGCGATCCGATCTATCGCGAAGACGTATTGATCGTCTTGCCCGCATCCCATCCGCCAATCAAGACCGCCCTCGACGTGCGCGTCACCTGGTTGGCTGCGTTGGAACCGGGATGCACGTACCGCCGTGTTGCGGAACAGTGGGCGCGTCCGTCCGCGACGATCGCGACCAAGGAGGTTTCCTCCTACCACGCGATGTTGGCGAGCGTTGCGGCGGGTGACGCGATCGGTGTAGTACCACGCTCCGTATTCGAGCTCATGGACTGGCCCGGCGACGCTCAAACCCATTCTTTGCGAGAAATTCAGACACTGCTCGTCTATCGCAAGGGGGCCTGCTCCCCCGCGATTGAAATCCTGCGTCGCGAATTGCTCGACGACGTTGGCGTCCACTGAAAAATAGAACCTACGCACGGCCAATCACAGGTGACTGCATGACCAATTCGCCCAACCCCGCATCCCAGCAACCGCCGGGCCGCCGCTTCTTTACGCCGATCCTGGCGGGTGCGACGTTGAGGGAGCGCCTGATTGCGTGTCTCGGAGCGCTGGTTGGTATCCTTCTGACAGGCATGATCAGCGGCAGCATCTTCGGCGGCGGTGCCAGCCTCCCGTTGATCGTTGCGCCCATGGGCGCATCCGCGGTTCTGCTGTTTGCGGTTCCCGCGAGCCCGCTTGCCCAGCCGTGGTCGATTGTCGGCGGCAACACGATCTCTGCCTTCGTCGGTGTCCTGTCGGCGATGTTCGTGCCGGATCCGCTGATCGCAACCGGTATCGCCGTGGCGGTCGCGATTGCGGTAATGTCCTTCACCCGTTGCCTGCATCCGCCCGGCGGCGCTGCCGCATTGACAGCAGTGCTTGGCGGGCCTGTCGTGGCGAACTGGGGCCTCCTGTTTCCGTTGGTGCCCGTCGCGCTCAATTCGTGTCTCCTGGTCGCCCTTGGGATCCTGTTTCACAAGCTGGCGAGGCGTAACTACCCGCATGTCGTCGCTCCTCCGGCAAACACGCACGCGACCATTGACCCGCCGGCCAGTCGCCGGGTCGGTTTTACCGGTACAGACGTCGATGCAGCGCTGGAAGCGCTGGATGAAACATTTGACATCAGCCGAGAGGATCTTGATCGGGTGCTGCGCCAGGTGGAATTGCAGGCGGCAATTCGGGCAACACCGCACATTCTGTGCCGGGATATCATGTCGCGCGACGTCATCTGCGTCCATCAGGACGACAGCAGCGAGGCCGCGCGCTCGTTGCTTCTCAAACACAATATCCGGACCATCCCGGTGAAGGATGGGAATGAGAGGCTTGTCGGCACGGTCGGCCTAAGGGAGTTGACTGAGCCCGGCGCCACCGTCGGCAGCAACGTCGCGACGCCGGTCGTCGCGCGCCAAGACGACCGGGCGATGAGCTTGCTCCCGGCGCTGACCAGCGGAGCAATTCACGCGGTCATCATAGTCGATGAGGACCATCATGTGTTGGGACTGATTTCGCAAACGGATCTGCTGGCGGCCGCAGCGCGGACGTTATTCGATCATAACTCAGGCCGCGAACAGGCTGCTTAACCTTTGCCGTTGGATGCACCGGATCAATCCAGCATGGGCGTCCCGAGATTGCCGAGATCAGCAAGGGTTCAGTGCAGCGAAGCCTGGCGTGTTGGTTGCCTCACATGATGTATCAACGGCGTTTCCCTCGATATCAGGCGCGCAACCAGGCGCCCCGACGCCGTGATCACATCGATGACGGCGTCGTGATACTCGTCGTCCTTGGTCAATTCATCGACAAGTCTTTGACCATAGGCAACTGCGGGTCCGTCTGACGGGTATTTCCGGCCAACTTCATCGCGGCTGACGACGCCTGCTGCATAGATATTGAAGAGATAGCGGCGCATGATATTCCACTCCGTACGGGATGCCACGCCGGCGCTGGCCATACCAAAGGAACCGAAGGCGCTATAAGCGGCATTGCAGGGTTTGAAATGACCCAGCAACTTATCGCGACCTCGTCTTCTTGTCGCGTGACCCGAGCGTGACATTTACTCTGCGTTAAGCATCACCAGCTTTCGCCGCATCGGCGCGATGTCGATCTGCTCCCACCGTCAGCGCAGAGACCCACACCCGATCCTGACTGTTTGCGCAGGCACAAAGACGAAGATCCCTCCCCCGCCTAATCAAGGCGATCTCTGCGCCGCACGGCGACCCGGCAGTCGCCGGTGGCCAGAGGGGCCGATACATGTTGCCTGCAGTCCCAGACGGTTTCGATGCATCCGGTTCGACCAAGCGTCGCTCGGAAATCGTCTGCAAACGTCCAACAAGGAACAGATGATGACCGTTCTCAATCTCGAAAGTATAGTCGCAACGATCGCCGCCGAATTGCCGGGGGCCGCGGAACTGTTCCGCCGTTACGGTATCAGCTTCTGTTGCGGCGGCAAGATGTTGCTCTCGGAAGCCGCACTCAAGGCCGGTCTTGCCCCTTCGGCGCTGCTTTCAGAGCTGGAAACGCTTGAGCGGGCGGCAAGTCGAGATGCACCGGAGGAGACCGTCGACCTTATCGCTCATCTCCTCCACAGATACCACCAGACGCACCGTGCGGAGTTTGCATGGTTGATCCCGCTCGCCCAGAAAGTGGAACGGGTGCACGGCGGCCATCCGTCGGCGCCGGTCGGGCTTTCCCAGGCCCTGGAAGCGCTCCGGGACGAACTCGAAAGCCACATGATGAAGGAAGAACTCGTCCTCTTCCCTATGATGCAGCGTGGCGATAGCACGACGACTTCCTATCCGATCGCACAGATGCGCCGCGAGCATGATGACGAAGTGGAGCATCTGCGAATGATCGAGCATGTCACCCACGGTCTTTCGCTGCCGGAAGGCGCCTGCGGTTCCTGGACGGCGCTCTATACCGGATTGCGCAAGCTCACCGACGACCTCGTCAGGCACATGCATCTCGAAAATGCCGTGCTGTTTCCGCGCTTTGAGGCCGGCCTCCAGACGGTTTGATGATCACGCGCGCCAAGGGCGTGGACAGTGATGTGGCAGGCTCCGCACCGGCCCCTGTTCTTTCTGGCAGGTCTGTGGGCGCTTGTCGCACCTGCGGTCTGGCTTCTGCCGGAAGGTGTTCAGTTGGACAAAGTTGCCTGGCATCGCCAAGAGCTCCTCTTCGGCATGGCCGGGGCGGCGGCGGGTGGCTACTTGTTGACCGCCCTGCCCGCCTGGACGAAGAAGGGCCCGGTCTCCCCCGGTGTCACCATATTCGCGACCGTTCTGTGGTGCGTGGCCCGCCTGTCTACGGCCTTGTCTCAGCACCTGCCGGCCGCCGCCGGCGTGTTCGGAGCATCCGCCTACTTTGTGTTTGTCGCGGCCGTTCTCGCTCACGGGATTGCGTCGAGCAGAGCGGGGCGCCGCATCTGGGCACCGTTCGCCATGGTGCTGATTGGCCTGCTCAAGCTGCTGTGGCTTGACGGAGAGGCGAACGATCTCGTCGCAGACTCAGTGCCGCGGGTTTTCCTCGTTTTGATCATCCTGATCGGCGGCCGCGCCGTGCCCGCTTTCACGCATTCCTGGATCGCTCGATGCAATGTCGGACGTTGCATTCGCAACCGGCCCAAACTTTCCTACCTGGCGATCGGCGGCGTAATTTCCGCGGCCTGGTTCAGTGCTGCCAAGCAAACGCACGCAGAGGGCATTGCCCTCGTGCTGTCCGGTTTAGCGCTGGTGTTACAGATGAGCGGCTGGCAATGCCTCAAAACCCGTCGCTACCCGGCGCTGTTCATCCTAAACCTGGCGTTTGCCTGGACGCCGGCGGCTCTCCTGCTCATCGGGTTCGCAAACATGTTTCCGGACCAACTCCCACCTGCGGCCGCGCTGCATTCGGCGACGATGGGGGCAATGGGAACAATGATGGCGGCCGTCATGATGCGAGCCGCCATGGCGCGGGACGGAGGTATGCTCTTGCTCAGCCGTACGATGGCGTGCGCCTTCGCCCTTATTTGCGTCGCGACGATGGCACGCGTTTTGGCCGGCTGGATCGGTGGCGCCTATTTCGATCCCATCGTCACCGCGGCGGCGTGCTGGATGCTGGCATGGGGGCTGTTCCTCATCGCCTATGTGCCGGCGCTAAGTGGTCCTGTTCCCAGACCAGTCCTAAGCGCTGACGGCGCGCGACTGCCGTTAACCTAGCCGAACGATAGACGTCTTTCGCGGGTACGCCATGGGATCGCGTAATTGAGCGCGGAAGATGATCTCAGCCGTCGCAATCGCGGGCCTGCCGGCCCATTTCACAACGCGTCGTGAACATTGTCAGGCCACAAGGCCGCGCTAAATTCTGAAAAATTCTTTTAGCGGTAACCGATGCCACGTCCTCCCGAAACCTCCCCCCAGAATATCAATAGCTCAAGTGCGGGGATCGATCCCCCGGAGGGGCCGAAATCGACCGTTGAGCATAGCGAACCGCAGATCTCGGCTTCAGTCCCATCAGAAGGGGTCAGCCAATCCACTGAAACGCCACCGCCCCGCAGATTATTCAGCCAAAGCAGTCAGGCGGTCCAACATCTTCTCCATGCGCTCGGCCATGATTTGCAGGCGACGTTGACCTTGGCCCGTGCAAAGGCCAAACATGCGGCTTACCGCTTGAGAAAGAAATTCCGGCCTTCGAATGAAGACGAAGCCGCATCAACGATCGACGTGTCCCCTGGGTGGTTCTTTGCTGCCCTGGCCAAGGTCGGGAGCCGCGTTCGCGCTCTGCGTGAAAGGCGTTCCGAAGTTCGCGGCGGCACCTCCGCCAGGTCGAGCCGGTGGAAAGTCGCCATGGGCGTGGGCCTCCTTGCCGGTCTTCTTCTTCCGGCAAGCGTGCTCGTGTGGGCGTTGAAGGATGTTCCCTGGAGTGAGATCAGGGACGGCACCCTGAAGCCTATCGTGGTGCTGGAAACGGCGGACGGAGAACCGCTGGTGAGACAGGGCCCTTATCAAGGACCTTATGCGCAATACGGTGAATTCCCGCCACGGTTGATCGATGCGGTCCTGTCTATTGAAGACCGCCGGTTCATGGATCATTTCGGCATCGATCTCAGAGGGATCGGACGGGCGCTCGTGCGGAACTTCGAAGCGGGTTCGGTGGTGGAGGGCGGCAGCACGATCACCCAGCAGCTCATCAAGCTGCAATATCTCGACAGCGACCGAACGATAAAACGAAAGATACAGGAGTTCGTTATTGCTCTCTGGCTGGAGTGGAAGCTCGGCAAACAGGAGATTCTGACACGTTACCTTAACAGCGCCTATCTCGGCGCCGGCGCAACCGGCATGCCTGCGGCCGCGCGGATCTATTTCAACAAGGACATCGGCGCACTCAACTTGCCGGAATCGGCGATGCTGGCGGGGTTGCTGCGGGCGCCGAGCCAATGGAACCCGATCGACAATTTCGAAGGCGCCCGGCAACGCACATCCGTCGTCCTCGACACGATGGTGGCCAATGGCAAGATCACCGAGCCCGAGGCTGCACAAGCCAAGATGAGCTTCGCGACGATTCACCCGACGACGCCGACGCCACGTTCGGGAAGCTGGTTCGCGGACTGGATTTCGCCGCAGGCGAGCGAAATCGCCGGCGCATCGCCGGGTTCGACCACGGTGCGCACGACACTGTCGCCACAACTGCAACGGATCGCAGAAAAAGTCCTGGCAAACGCCTTGGACACGGAAGGAAAAGCTGTTGGGGCATCTCAGGCCGCGTTGGTTGCGATGACGCCCGACGGCGCAGTCGTCGCCATGGTTGGCGGCCGCGACTACAGGCAAAGCCAGTTCAACCGCGCGGTGACCGCGATGAGGCAACCGGGCTCCACCTTCAAGCTGTTCGTCTACTATGCAGCGCTGAAGGCGGGGTTCACCCTGTCTGACCAGATCCTGGACGCGCCGATCGACATCAATGGCTGGTCGCCGGACAATTCCAGTGGCCATTATCGCGGCTGGGTGACGCTTGCCGAAGCTTTCGCCCGGTCGCTGAATGCTCCGGCGGTGGCGCTTGCCCAAGAGGTCGGGCTCGATAATGTGATCGCCGCTGCGCGCGAACTCGGCATCACCACACCGCTCGCCAACACACCGTCCCTGGCACTCGGCACATCGGAGGTCAGCTTGCTTGACCTGACGAGTGCCTATGCGTCCGTCCATCTCGGCAAGGCACCCGTCAAGCCCTGGGGTATCATCGATTTTCAGGCAGCCGGACAGCCGAAGGCGTTTCGGGTTGATCCGCCAGCCGCGCCGGCCACAGATCTTTCGGCCTATCAGCCAGATCTTCTCGGCCTTCTGCAGTTGGTGGTCGAGCGCGGAACCGGACGTGGTGCCGATCCCGGCGCGTTCGCGGCCGGCAAGACCGGCACCAGCCAAAACAATCGCGACGCCTGGTTCGTCGGCTTCACCGAGCCGCTCGTGGCCGGCGTATGGGTTGGCAATGACGACGACACGCCGATGAAGGGGGTTACGGGCGGCGCCTTGCCAGCGCATATTTGGCGAGATTTCATGCGGGAAGCAATGGCAGCGCCGGCGGCAGACGCGCTTGTCGAAGGCCAGGCCGCGCCGCAGTCCTGCAATATCACCGCCTGCTCCCGTAGCTACCGTTCCTTCCGGCCGTCGGACTGCACCTACCAGCCCTATTATGGCGGGCGACGGCTATGTGAGAAGTGACCCTCCTGTCTGGTGGCGTGAACCAGCAACGGCAAGGACTTCCTCGCTTCCAGATTGGGAATGGTGCCGCCTATCAAATAGTGACAACCGCATCCGTTGAGAGAATGATTTTTTCACCAAGTGTCGGACTCTTGATCCACCAGTCGTCTTCAAGACAGACAAGCCAGGGAGGATGACGATGCCTATCACGATTACCGCCTTTGAACGGTCGCCCGACCGCGGCAAGGGTTTGGCGCGTGACATGCGTGTTCGCTGGGCGCTCGAAGAAGTTGGTCAGCCCTACGAGGTTCGCCTGCTTTCTTTCGAGGCGATGAAAGAACCGGCGCATCTTGCACTTCACCCCTTCGGGCAGATCCCGACCTATGAGGACGGCGAACTCACCCTGTTCGAATCCGGCGCGATCGTATTTCACATCGCAGAGCACCACGAGGGCCTGCTGCCAGTCGATGCCAATGCCAGGGCGCGGGCAATCACATGGATGTTTGCCGCACTTAGCACGATGGAACCACCGATTCTCGATCGCGAGGTGACCAGGCTGCTCGAACGCGGCGAGGGCTGGTACGAGCAGCGACTACCGGCCGTCGAGAACCGCATCCGCAAGCGTCTGGGCGAGCTTTCCAACCGGCTCGGTGATGCCGATTGGCTCGACGGGGAATTCAGCGTCGGTGATCTGCAGATGGTTTCGGTGCTGCTCAGATTGAAGGGATCGACCTTGCTGGAGGAATTTCCAAACCTTTCCGCCTATGTGGCGCGCGGCGAAGCGCGGCCCGCATACAAGCGCGCCTTTGCCGCTCAATTGGCGGTCTTCCATGCCACGTCGGCTGGATTGTGACGGTTCGATCATGAAGGTCGGGGACGTGAACGCTGGCGGGGCCAGCCGCATCGTCATGCGAGTTGGTTGCCCGTGACCGGCGTCGCTAAGCCAAATGATGGCTTAGAAGACAGTTTTCCCGTGGTCCCGAGACTACCAGGTCCACGTCTGTCGCGAATACCAATCATCAATATCCCGGCGCACGCGATCCTTTTCGATCCCATAGCGCTCCTGGATTTTGCCTTCGAGCTGCTCGCGCACCCCGGCAATCTCATCCAGATCGTCATCCGTGAGGCGCCCCCATTGTTCCTTGATTTTGCCCTTTACCTGTTTCCAGTTACCTTCAACGCGATCCCAATCCATCATAGTCCTCCAAAACTCTCTCGGCTGCCCGATGATGTTCGATCCAGGCCAGCATCCAATCGCCCCGGTCGCAATTGGTTCCCAGAGCCATGGGCGACGGGAAAACTCCGACTTAAGTCCGGTGTGCTCCGGCAAAGGTCCTAACGGCATTGTCGAATCTGAACGGCGCCGCCATTACTAGTTGAGCGTTAACCGCACCTTTGACGCTAGTGACCCCAGAGCGCGGCCCGCCAATCATTCCCGCGCTCTGGGGTCCGAATTGCCCCGTACCCTACCGCGAAGACTTGCCAGCCTGACGGGACGCATCTCGATCAGCGAGCACCCATGAACTGACGCACAGTTTCTTTCAGCGCGTCCGCAAGAGCGGCGAAGGAAGGCGGAGGCGCGGCGCGGAGAGCCGATGGTATTGGTTTGAATGGCGATCGCCACCGCACATGCATTCACGATCGGCGCGGCCCTGCTGTTACGCCATCTTGGCCGGCGCTTGCGGCTCGACGGATTGACAGAGCGCACTCCAACGGCGAGATGATCCAGGCGAGCACCATCGCTCTTTGCTGAAGGCATAACGACAAGACCGCTGAACCGATGAAGCACGGCAATCGTTCGATCTTCGAACGCCCCCTTACTCTGATCGTCCTTTGGTGCCTCCTTCTGCTTCTCGGCGGAGGCATGCTTGCGGGCTGGGAGCGGCAGGTGCTGGTGGCCGAGCTTGAGGAAGAGAGCACGCTCCTCCACAGCCTGGCCTCACAGCGTGTCGATCAGCACGATGCGCACCTGACGGCGCTGTCGGCCGTGGCTGTCGCCTCCGAGGGCCGCAGGCACGACCTGTTTCTGGAAGTCTCCCGCACGATTGCGCGCTTCTATCCGCGGATCGACGAGGTTCAGCTCGTTCCGCTGGATTCCAATGCGGAGACGGTCGGAACCGCCCCACTCGACGTCGGAGCAGCAGAGCTTATCCGTGTGGCGGCAAGAGCATCGGACGGGCGCATCACGCTCCTGCCCCATCCGCAACGCCCCGACCACTACATCATGATCAAGCGCAGCCCGAACACAGACGAGGCGCGCTATGGTTTGATGCTCGGGATAGATGCCGCAAAATTGATCGGCGACGGCGGGCCGTTCTGGTCTCGCACGGGTGTCGCGGTGCGCCTGTCGCTGCCCGACGGACACCGCCTGCTCGAGCCGACCGCCCTGCCGGACGCAATCCGGTTCTCAAAAGCGCTGAGCAGTGCATCGCAGCCGTTGCTTTTGGAAACAGGCATGGAAATAGGGCTTGCGGACATGTTCCCGCCCGTGCAGACCGGCCTGACGCTTGTTGGGGTCAGTCTCGCCTATCTCGCGGGTTTGGCGGCGTTGCGCCAGCGCGCCCGCACGCGCGCCGCCGAACGGTCGGCAACGCTCAGCGCCCTGGAATCGCGGCTGACGCACGCATCACGTGTCAACGCGCTCGGAGAAATGGCGAGCGGCATGGCGCATGAATTGACCCAGCCCCTGACCGCGATCCTGGCGCAGGCGCAGGCCGGGCGCCGGCTGCTTACTCAAGGGCAGGATGCCGCACTTGCTCCGGTGCTGGAGGATACGGTGAGCCAAGCGCGCCGGGCGTCCGCCATACTGGAAAGGTTCCGCAACTGGTCGCAGCCCCATGCAGCGCCGGTCGCTGCTTTCGATCTCCGTCACGCGCTCTTAAATGTTGAAGCGCTACTTCAACCGGATGCGAGATCGCGCGGCATTCAACTTGATTTTCGGGTTCCGGGAACGCCAGTTTCGGTCGTTGCCGACCCTGTCGAGATCGAGCAGGTCACATTCAATCTCGTCCGTAACGCGCTGGAGGCATTGGCCACCCAGGCCGGCGACACAGGGCGTGTCATCGTTACATTGAGCGAGAACGACACCTCGGTGGTCTTCGAGGTCGCCGACAACGGCCCCGGAGTCCCGAGAACACTTCGGCCGCGGCTGTTCACGCCGTTCGTGACGACCCGGGCCGGTGGCACCGGGCTCGGTCTGGCGCTGAGCCAGCGACTGGTGGAGCGGGCCGGTGGCGAGATCGCCCTGGTTGAGAGCGAGCGCGGCGCCATCTTCAGCGTAACGCTGCCCCGGCCCCGCCGAACCGAGGAGCCGATGCGATGACCCTCCCCGTCTATCTCGTGGACGACGACGACGCGGTGCGTCGTGCGCTCAGCCTGTTGCTGTCGACCGTCGGCATCAAGGTCACGGGCTTTTCCGATCCGCAAGCCTTTCTCGCGCAGGTTTCTCGCCTCGACCCCGGTTGCCTGGTGCTCGATATCCGCATGCCCGCCATCTCCGGCCTGAAGCTGCAGGAAAAACTGGCAGACCATGGGATAGACTGGCCGACGATCGTGATCTCCGGGCACGGCGATATCGAAGCCTGCCGACGCGCCTTTCGCAATGGCGCGATTGACTTTCTCTCGAAGCCGGTGGACGAGCAGGACTTGATCGACGCGATCCACAAGGGCCACGAACTGCTGGAGCGCACGATGCGCGCGCATGCCGAGAAGGCGGAAACGCTCGCTTTGCTGGCCTCGCTCACCCAACGTGAGCGCGAGGTTCTCGACCGCATCGCTGCGGGGTTTACCACCCGGCAGATCGCCGAAGGTCTCGGTCTTTCGCCGCGCACGGTCGAAAGCCACCGGGCGGCGATCGGTGCCAAGCTCGGCAGCACGTCGCAGGCGGAGATGACCCGCATCTGGCTGGATGGAACGAAAACTCCGTAGAACTACGGATAGGCGTGCAAGGCCTACGAATATTCGCGATATCCGAGGCGGGATAACCTTTCCGCATCAACAGGAAAGGAACCCATGATGATCCGCAATATCGTGCTCGCCGCCGCGCTTCTCGCTCCTGTCGCCGCCACGGCGCAGGAATTGCCGACCGCGGCCTACCTGCCGCTCGACATGGCCGTCAAGGCTGCCGAAGCCGCGGTGAAGGCCTGCGCCGCGGAAGGCCACAATGTCAGCGTTGCCGTGGTTGGTCGCGATGGCGCAACCAAGGTGCTGCTGAAGGCTGACAATTCCGGCCCGCATACCGGTCAAAGCGCACAGGGCAAGGCCTTCACCTCCGCTGCCATGGGCCGCGATACGGCTGGCCTCGGCGAGTTCATCGCCTCCAAGCCGGCGAATGAAGGTCTTCGCGACATGGACGCACGCATGGTGATCCAGGCCGGTGGCGTGCCGATCAAGTTCGGCAAGGCCCTGGTGGGCGGTATCGGCGTCGGTGGAGCACCGTCGGGCGATATCGACGCGAACTGCGCAACGGCCGGCCTCCAGGCAATCGGCGCCAAATAATCTGCGCCAAGTCATCTGCAGAGCATCAGAGGTGGCCGTCCCAGGACGGCCACCCAGACCGCTGACACCCCCCTGGCGAGAGCTGGGGGGTTGTGAATCAGGCGATATGTCGGAGAACTCGACAGCGAACATCCGAGCGCTCCGCCCCCTCAATCAGCAGGAAGCATGATTGGCCGAACCCGGCTCCGCGCTGACCCCTTGAAATTACAGCCGCCCACTCCATCTAAGGGCCACCACCCGTTTCGAGAGCTTGTCATCAGCGATGCCATTGGCATTCAATGACGGCACTCCGGGTTCGAGCAGGGCGCTCCCCGGAACACGGGTCGAGCGCCCTGTTTCGTTGAACGGGAATACTGTCGGCGATGTCGTCGATAAGCGACATCATCGATCTCCTGCCGCAATCGACCTTACCCAGGGCTCTCAGCCCGCCTTGATCCGCTGGCGATAGACGAGATACGCACCTGCGGCGCTCATCGTCGCGAGTGCGAACCACGTCAGCGCATAGACCAGATGGCTGTTGCGAAAGCGGACGATCGTAAGGCCGCCGATCGGCAGCCCACCAGGATTGGGCGTAGCGTCCGCGTCGATGAAATAGGGTGCAACATCCTGCAGGCCCTTCGCCGCGGCGATCGCCGCGACATCGCGGGAAAACCAGCGATCGTGCGCCGGATCATTCGATCGCAGGAAGGCGCCACCGGGCTCGCTGATACGCAGCAGGCCCGTGACCGTCACATTTCCGGCAAGTTCGCCCGCGGCGCGGTCGCCGACATCGCGGCGATCGGAGGGGACGAAGCCACGATTGATGAGGACCGCCGAACCATCCTCGCGCACCATGGGTGTCAACACCCAGAAGCCGGCGCCGCGCTCCGTCACCGCCTGGACAAACACCGATCTATCATGGCTGAAAGCGCCCGTCGCGATGACGCGGCGGTACTCGTCCTTGTCACGGCTGATCTCGCTCCACTCCGCTCTGGCGGGTGCCGGCGTCGGCTGTGCATGGACGCGCGCCTCTACCCGAGCGATGAGGTCGAGCTTCCAGAAAAGCCGTTGGACCTGCCAGCTACCGAGCAGAACGAACACGGCGGTGAGAAGCAGCAACGCGCCCGTCAGTTTCAGACGGGCGCGCGAGGATGCGCGGTCTGTTCCCCTCACCTCACGATCGGCAATCATCGTCGTGTCCGCATGGCCTGTCCGGCGCTCAGGGCATGTTCTTCATCATTTCGTGGCTCATCGGCATCATGTTCGCGTTGAGGTGATGCATGACCCAAAGCGATCCTGCGAGCGCGATGCCGACGATGACGATCGTGAAGATCAGCGCCATCAGCGTCCAGCCGCCTTCGGAGCGGGCGTTCATGTGCAGGAAGTAGATGACGTGCACGACGATCTGGACGACGCCAATGCCCATGACGATGACGGCAGTCAAAAGCTTGCTGTCGAGCACGCCGCCCATGACCAGCCAGAATGGAATGGCCGTCAGGATCACTGACAGGATGAAGCCCGTCATATAGCTCTTGAACGATCCGTGGCCGGCAGCGTCACCGTGATGGCTATGCGCGTGATGAGGTTCGAATGCGCTTTCGTGATCAGAATGTGCGCTCATCCGAGAACTCCGAGCAAATAGACGAAGGAGAAGACGCCGATCCAGATGACGTCGAGGAAGTGCCAGAACATCGACAGGCACATCAGGCGGCGCCGGTTATCCGGGATCAGCCCGTGTTTGCTGACCTGCACCATCAGCGTGATCAGCCAGATCGTGCCGAAGGTGACGTGCAGGCCGTGGGTGCCGACCAGCGTGAAGAACGACGACAGGAAGGCCGAGCGCGTCGGACCGGCGCCCTCATGAATGAGGTGATAGAATTCGTAGAGTTCGACTGCGAGGAATGTCGCGCCGAACACGCCGGTGACACCGAGCCAGAACAGCGTCTCCATCTTGGCGTTGCGCTCCATCTGAAGCATGGCAAAGCCATAGGTGATTGACGACAGAAGGAGCATCGCCGTGTTGAAGGCAACGAGGCCGAGGTCGAACAGGTCGGCCGGCGACGGTCCCGCCGCATAGTTGCGGCCGACGACGCCGTGGGTGGCAAACAGCACTGCGAAGATCAGGCAGTCGCTCATCAGGTAGAGCCAGAAGCCCAGCATGGTGCTGTGTTCCGGATGATGCTCTTCCGTCAGATAGAACTGCGGCTTTTCTTTCTCTT
Organism: Ensifer sp. 38_S197; assembly: GCF_056924495.1. Classification (NCBI taxonomy): domain Bacteria; kingdom Pseudomonadati; phylum Pseudomonadota; class Alphaproteobacteria; order Hyphomicrobiales; family Rhizobiaceae; genus Ensifer; species Ensifer sp. 38_S197. The sequence continues at coordinate 38,202 of NZ_JBXOVZ010000001.1, forward strand.
GGACTTGGGTCTCGTTCATCGGTCTCAGGTCCGTTCCGCGAGCAGCTTGGAGCGCGCATTTTCAGTCGCCGCAACAGTCTCTGCGGGGATGAAGAAATCTCGCTGATAGTTGAAGGTATGGCCGATTGCGACCGTCAGCAGGGCGATGAAGGACACGGCCGCCAGCCACCAGATATACCAGATCAGTGCGAAGGCAAGCACGACGCTGATGCCGGCGAGGATGATGCCCGTGCCAGTGTTCTTCGGCATGTGGATCGGCTTGAAGCCTTCGAGCGGACGCTCGTAGCCGCGGTTCTTCATGTCATACCAGCCGTCATGGTCGTGCACGACCGGCGTGAAGGCGAAGTTGTAGTCCGGTGGCGGCGATGACGTCGACCATTCGAGCGTGCGCCCATCCCAGGCATCGCCGGATGTCTCGCGCAGTTCCTCGCGACGAAGGAAGCTGACGATCAGTTGCATGATGAAGGACGCAATGCCGATTGCGATCAACACCGCGCCGAAGGCGGCGATGATGAACCAGATCTGCAGCGACGGGTCTTCGAACTGGCTGACGCGGCGGGTGACGCCCATGAGGCCGAGGACATAGAGCGGCATGAAGGCGAAGAAGAAGCCGATCTGCCAGAACCAGAAACTCATCTTGCCCCAGAACGGATCGAGCTTGTAGCCGAAGGCCTTGGGCCACCAATAGACGAGTCCGGCCATCAACCCGAACAGAACGCCGCCGATGATGACGTTATGGAAATGGGCGATGAGGAACAGCGAGTTGTGCAGCACGAAGTCGGCTGGCGGGATCGCCAGCATCACGCCGGTCATACCGCCGATGACGAAGGTCACCATGAAGCCGATGGTCCACAGCATCGGCAATTCGTAGCGGATGCGGCCGCGATACATGGTGAAGAGCCAGTTGAACATCTTCGCGCCCGTCGGGATCGAGATGATCATCGTGGTGATGCCGAAGAAGGCGTTGACCGAGGCCCCCGAACCCATCGTGAAGAAGTGGTGTAGCCACACGATGTAGGACAGGATCATGATGACGCAAGTGGCGTAGACCATGGAGGTGTAGCCGAACAGGCGCTTGCCGCAGAAGGTTGCGACAACCTCGGAGAAGATGCCGAAGGCCGGCAGGACGAGGATGTAGACCTCCGGGTGGCCCCAGATCCAGATGAGGTTGATGTACATCATCGGATTGCCGCCAAGGTCATTGGTGAAGAAGTTCATGCCGACGTAGCGGTCGAGCGACAGCAGCGCCAGCGTGGCGGTCAGGATCGGGAAGGTCGCGACGATCAGGATGTTGGTGCAGAGCGACGTCCAGGTGAACACCGGCATCTTCATGAAGGTCATACCCGGCGCGCGCATCTTAACGATGGTGGCGATCAGGTTGATGCCCGATAACGTCGTGCCCACGCCCGCCACCTGTAGACCCCAGATGTAATAATCGACGCCGACGCCGGGACTGTAATCCGCGCCCGAAAGCGGCGGATAGGCCAGCCAGCCGGTGCGCGCGAATTCACCAACGAACAGCGACATCATGATGATGACGGCGCCGCCGACGGTCATCCAGAACGAGAAGTTGTTGAGGAAGGGGAAGGAAACATCGCGTGCGCCGATCTGCAGCGGCACGACATAGTTCATGAAACCGGTGACGAAAGGCATGGCCACGAAGAAGATCATGATCACGCCATGGGCGGTGAAGATCTGGTCGTAGTGATGCGGGTTGAGGTAGCCTTCGCTACCGTTGAAGGCGATCGCCTGCTGCAGGCGCATCATGAGGGCATCGGCAAAGCCGCGCAGCAACATGATGATCGCCAGGATGATGTACATGATGCCGATCTTCTTGTGATCGACGCTCGTGAACCACTCGTGCCAGAGATAGCCCCAAAGCTTGTACTTCGTGATCAGGGCGAGGATCGCGAGACCGACCACCGCCACGACCGCGAAGGTCACGACGAGGATTGGCTCATGATAGGGAATTGCTTCCCAGGTAAGCCGTCCGAAGATGAATTGCGTGAGGCTGGTGTCACCAAACATGGGTCGTCCAATTTATCTTTGTATGCGGCCCGAAGGCCTGGGCGCCCGCCGGAGGGCTGGCGAGCGCGCGAAAGTCTTAATTTGTCTTGTGCATGTCGTGGTTCATCGGTTCGGCCGCCGGCTGCTGTTCGCGGCCTTCGCCCGGCTGCTCGCTACCGGCGGCGTTGCCGGCTTCCGGAGCCGTCGCGCCGGGCGCAGCCGCTTCGATCACGCCGCCCGCATGGCGGTTGTCGTGCTCAAGCTTGGCGCGATTCTCGTGGCTTTCGACGCCGGCGCCACCCATCATGTCGATGTGCATCATCTCGTTCATGCACATCTGCCCGGCCCGCACACACATGTTGAGCACGGCGTCATAGAGGCCGTCTTCGACGGAGGCGAAGTAACGCACCGGTTCCTTGACGCTCGGTTTTTCGAGCTTCAGGTAGGCATCACGGTTGAGCATCGTGCCGTTCTGCTTCACCTGGGCGACCCACTGGTCGAAGCCCACCTGGTCCACACCGTGGAACTTGAAGCGCATGTGCGAGAAGCCGGCGCCGCTGTAATTGGATGAAAGCCCTTCGTATTCGCCTGCCTTGTTGATGACGGCGTGCAGCTTGGTCTCCATGCCGGGCATGGCATAGATCATGCCGGCGAGCGCCGGAACGTAGAAGGAGTTCATCACCGAGGATGCGGTGATCTTGAAGTTGACCGGTACGTCGACCGGCGCGGCCATCTCGTTGACGGTGGCGATGCCATAGTCCGGATAGAAGAACAGCCATTTCCAATCGAGGGCTACGACCTCGACCGTGATCGGCTTCGTCTCTTCGCTCACCGGTCGAGCCGCATCGATCCGGTCGAGCGGCCGATAAGGATCGAGCTTGTGGGTGCTCACCCAGGTGATCGCGCCGAGCGCGATGATGATCGCCAGCGGCGCCGACCAGATGATGACTTCGAGGCCCGTGGAATGATGCCATTCCGGATCATATTTGGCAGCCGTGTTCGACTGGCGATAGCGCCAGGCGAAGAAGAGCGTCAGGAAAATGACGGGGACGATGATCAGCAGCATCAGGACCGTCGAGATGACGATCAGATCCCTCTGCTGTGCGGCAATATCGCCGGACGGCGACATGACGACCATGTTGCATCCGGTAAGAACGGAGAGCAACAGGACCGATATCACCGATCGTCCGGCTAAACTGAATGGCTTCGGCATTGCGGCCTCAACTTGCGTTTTGTCTAGTCGGCATTACTCGGGCACGATCGCGCATGGAAGTGAGGTCCATCGTCGCAGCGCAGCATTTTGCCGCAGTGCAGTGACGGCATTATCGCTCTATGCGCGTTGTACTGGCGCAATGGCTATTATCGGTTCGATGCCTGCCGTTCCGGCGAACGCTGGGCGCGAACTCGAATGAGGCATGTGCGCAAGTACGTGCACGGCATTCTTGATATCAGACGCCAATTGGTCAACACTCTAACGACAAGACGCAAGTTCGTCGGAGAAGTTCATGGTTTCGGTCGCTCACCCCACATCGTCCGGTCTCGAACGCGATGCACGTCGCATTCATGAGGATGACAAGCCCCTCTCTCCGGGCAGCATCGCCATCGGCGTGGTGATCGGGCGAACCTCGGAATTCTTCGATTTCTTCGTTTACGGCCTTGGCTCGATCCTTGTCTTCCCAAAGCTGATCTTCCCGTTCGCGCCCAATGCGGTGACCGCGACGCTGATGTCCTTCGCGCTGTTCCCCCTCGCCTTTCTTGCTCGCCCGGTCGGCTCCTTCGTCTTCATGTGGATCGACCGGAACTACGGGCGCGGCACGAAGCTGACTGTGGCCCTCGTCATTCTCGGCGGTTCGACGGCGTCGATCGCCTTTCTGCCCGGCTACGATACGATCGGCTACTGGGCCGTGGCCCTATTGGCGCTGTTTCGATTGGGACAGGGGTTCGCCCTCGGCGGCGCCTGGGATGGCCTTGCCACGCTGTTGAACCTCAACGTGCCGCAAAATCATCGCGGCTGGTACGCGATGATCCCGCAGCTCGGCGCGCCGATCGGCTTTGCACTGGCGAGCATTCTCTTCGGCTTTTTCGTCAGCAACCTCTCGGAGGCGGACTTCCTCGCCTGGGGGTGGCGCTATCCCTTCTTCGTCGCCTTTGCGATCAACGTCGTCGCGCTCTTCGCGCGCCTGCGCATCGTTGCCAGCAAGGAATTCGGCGCAGCCATGGAGGCCAAGGAACTCGAGGCCCGGCCGATCTTCGAAATGCTGAGCAAACACAGCATCGACGTCGTTCTCGGCGCCTTCGTGCCGCTTGCAAGCTTCGCGATGTTCCATCTCGTCACCATCTTCCCATTGAGCTGGGTAACGCTCAATGGTGGGCAGTCGGCTGCTGAATTTCTTTGGGTGCAGGTGGCGGGTGCGGCCGTCGGCGCCATCGGCATCGTGCTGTCGGGCGTGATCGCCGACCGGGTGGGCCGCCGCAACCAGCTGATGATCGGCGCGATCCTGATCGCAATCTTCAGCTTCTCCGCGCCCTTCCTGCTCGATGCTGGCGGCAAGGGCCAGGATGCCTATATCCTGATCGGCTTTGCCATCCTCGGGCTCTCCTTCGGCCAGTCCTCCGGTGCTGTATCTTCGCGCTTCACGCAGTATTATCGCTACACCGGCGCCGCACTGACGTCGGATCTTGCCTGGCTCGTTGGTGCCGCCTTTGCGCCGCTCGTGGCGCTCGGTCTCGCCAGCAGCTTTGGCATCATCTTCATCGGCGGATATCTGATTTCGGGTGCGATCTGCACGATCGCGGCGCTCAGCCTTTCCCGGGCACTCGATCAGCAGTAGTGACGGCGGCAGCCGCTCTACCTTGTCTCGTCAGAGGCAAACCTCGACGTGGAAGCCCCGGTCCATCCCCGGGACCGGCGAGGCGATGCGCAATCGTCCGTGCATTTGTTCCACTAGCCGATGCACGATCGCAAGGCCGAGGCCGGAACCCGAAGCTTCGGTTGGCCCGCGACTGAAACGCTTGGTCAGGCCATCCAGCGTTTCCGCGTCGATGACGGCGCTGTCGTTGGTGACGCGCACACCATGCGCGTCCACGTCGATGCTGACCGGGCTGCCGGACGGGCTGTGTATCAACGCGTTTTCCAGAAGATTGCGCAGCACGATCGCAAAGGCATCGGCGCGGATCGGACGCACGAGTTCGGCGCCGTCCGCGACATGAATCTTGAGGCGGCTTGCGCCGAGCGCCGAGCGTTCCATGTCTTCCAGCACAAGAGCCAGCACTGGCAACAGGTCCGTGCTTTCGTCCGCGATAGCGATCCCTGCCTCCGCTCGCGACATCTGCAACAGCTTCTCGGCCAGTCGACCGAGATGAAGCAGCGCGCGCTCGATCTGACCGGCTCGCTGCCGAAAGGCCGGAGGCACCTCACTCATCAACCGCTGTGTTTGCGCAAGCGCGCCGGCGATCGGGGTCCTCAGTTCATGGGCACTGTTCGAGGTGAAGTCCCGCTCCGCTTCGAGCGCGGCCTTGAGCCTCGTCAGTAGCAGGTTCACCGAACGGGCAATTGCGCGAAGTTCTCTCGGGAGCGCGGCTTCGTCGAGCGGAGCCATATTGCCGCTGTCCTTCGTGAGGATTTCTTCGCGCAACTGTTCGACCGGCGCAAGCGCGCGGCGCGCGACGAGGATGATGGCAATTATGCTGGTTGGGATCAGCACCAGCAGCGGCAAGAAAAGCGCCGTACCGCCTTCGAAGAGAGCTTCGGTACGATGGTCGAAGGCATCGGCCACCTGGACGAAAAGAGAGCCGTCGGTCGTCCCGGCGGTGTAGATACGGTGCGTGGCCGTTTGCGAGAAGCCGACGTCAAGCGGAACCGCGAAGGGTGCCGGTGCGCCGTCGTCAAACAAAACCCTGCCGCCACGATCGCGGACCTGATAGATCAGATATTGTGAATTCAGCGGAGGCGCAATGAGGCCGGCTGCGGGCGTGCCGTCGGCACGGTCACGGGCGATGTCATCGACGACGATCTGCAACAGGCGCTCGGCCGTCTCCTGGACCCCGCTGTCGAAAATCTCGGTGAATTCATCCTGCATGACATAAACGCCAAGGCCGAGCGCGACGAGCCAGAAGACGGCGACGACGCTCGTCAGCGCGATGGTCAGCCTGCGGGTCATGCTTGCCACGCGCGCCATCGGGTCACCTGATGCTGTAGCCGAGGCCCCGAACCGTCTCTATCCGGTCGGAGCCGATCTTCTTGCGCAGGCGGCTGATATAGACCTCGACCGTATTGCTCTCGATTTCGGCGCCAAAGGCGTAGAGCGCGTCGTGGAGCTGCTCTTTCGATACAAGTGCACCGGGATGGGCGACGAGTTTGTCGAGCACGGCCCATTCCCTGGCACTGAGGCTCAGGCTTTCCCCTTCGACCAGCACCTTGCGATGAACCTGGTCGATCTCGATGCCGGGAAGCCTGACCGTTGGCGTCGCATTGCCGACATACCGCCTGGAAACGGCCAGCATGCGCGCAGTCAGTTCGCCGAGATCGAACGGCTTGACCAGATAGTCGTCGGCCCCGCTGTTCAATCCTTCGATGCGATCGGAAATCTGGTCGTGTGCCGTCAGAATGATGACGGGTGTGCCGTCGCCGCGTGTTCGCAGAGATCGCAGCAACGACAAGCCCGAACCATCGGGCAGTCGAAGGTCGAGCAGTATGAGACCGTATAAAACCGTCTCCGTCGCTGCCGTGGCATCGACGATGCGTGTAAACCAGTCGACGGCGTGACCACCCGCCGCGACATGGTCGCGCAGCGCTTCCCCCAGAACCTGATCGTCTTCGACTAATAGGACTCTCAAGATATCACCGGACACTTGTTCGTCCTTGCCTATGTTCGACGGGGAGATGGGCGTCAAGCCCTCGAGCGTTCGCGGCTGGGTTCGTATCGCCATGCGGCAACGGCATGGCCGGCGCATGATGATCGCGATTGAGCCGCGAACGGGCGCTGACGGATGGCTAGGATGCGGCGCGTTCGCGAAACGCACCGCGCCTTTTCATGTAGCTGATGATCGCCGTGCCAATGCCGACGAGCGCCATCAAAACGCCGAGCGCCGTGAGCGTAAATGTGTTGTGTTCAACCGGCGCATTGCTCGCGAATTTGTACATTTCGGTCGCGAGAATCGCGATCATCGCGGCCGAGACGGTCGAATAGTCCTTGCCGATGACGCGCTTGACGTTGAACGTCATGCCCTCGGTCGACTGGGCGAAGTTTCTCATGCGCAATGCCCATCTCGGCACGTCACGGCAATAGGCCTGGTAGGCTTCCCCGAATGTCCTGTTCAGAAAGGCCTCTTCGGCATAAACGATGCACTGGTACATGAAGGCAAAGAGCCCGATGCCGAAGACGACGAGAAGCGGGTTGCCGTGCAAAAGGAACACGCCCGAGTAAAGCAGCATGTTCCCAACGTAAAGCGGGTTGCGGCAGACGCCGAACATGCCTTCCGTAACGAGATCCTTGGCATAGACCTTTTTCTTCAGGCCGCCGCGCTGAATGTATTTGTACCCGACCACGGTCGCACGCAAGGCGAGCCCGGCCAGGATGACCAATACGGCCGCAAGGTCCTTTGCGAGCGTCAGCGCCGGGCTATCCAGCACCAGGGCCGGAGGCGGAGCCAGCAGGAACAGAACAATGATGATGGCCGGAAAGAGCTGGTTCCGGAAGCGGAAGAGAAAATTGCCGATCGCGATCATGGCCTGACTTTCCTACTTGATCGCGATGATGCCGCAGAAATTGTACCAGCGGAAAAAGACCTCGACGCTGCGGAAGCCTGCTTCCTTCAGGAGCTGGAGGTTTTCTTCCAGCCGGTAGGGAATGAGCACGTTTTCGAGAGCTTCGCGCTTCTTGGCGATCTCGGTCTCGGAATAGCCGTTGCGGCGCTTGAAGTCGTAATAGTGCTCGATGAAGAGACGATTGAACGTCGAATCTTCGCTTGTCAGCTTTTCGACGAGCAGAAGTGCGCCGCGTTCGTTGAGCCCCTCATAGATCGTGCGCATGATGCGCTCGCGATAGAGCGGGCGCACGAACTGCAGCGTCAGCAGCATCATTACGACGCTGGCATTGTGTACGTCGATCCCCTGATGCAGGTCCCCGACCCTCAATTCGATCGCCCGGCTGATCTCGGCTTGCGCGATCTTTTCCTTGGCCTTCTCGATCATGTCGGGTGCATTGTCGATGCCGACAAAGCGCACGGCGGGATCGACCTTGGCGTCAAGCCCGAGGAGCGTGGTCGCCGTCGAACAGCCGATGTCGTAGAGATCGCTGCCGGCTTCTGCGAAATCCGCGGCGAGCTCACAGACCATGCGCTGGATCTCGCCGTAATAGGGAACCGAGCGGCTGACCATGTCGTCGAAGACGGCGGCCACGGTCGCGTTGAACGCGAAGTCGCCCACCGGCTGATCCGGCGCCGCGAATACCTCGTCCCGTCTGTTGTTATTCTCGTGCACCTGTAGGTGCGGTACCTTGCCAACCATTCGCAGGTTCCTTTGTCCTTCCGAAGCACTTCCAGTGCCGGCACCCTGCCTGCGTTGCGGCAGCGGCCGATTTGTGGGCTAGAGGGCCATCAAAACCTGACATGAACCTGAAAGGGGCACCAAAACACACCACGCGAACGGCGCGCCAATCTAACACCCTGATTTTATGAACTTGTATACCGGCGGTCCGGATGCGGACTATTCGAGACCATCGGCTCCGTCGTCAAAGGTCACGGTGCAGCGATGCCCGGCCGGTATGTAGTTGTCGGGATTGGGAAGCTCTATCCGCAAGCCGAACGTGCCGCTCGCTGCGTCGAAGACCTGATCAATCACCTTGATCTTACCCGCAAAGCGGCCCTGGATCGGCGCATTCGGGACCACCTGCGCCTCCATTCCCACTTGTAACTTGCCGAACTCGCTGACCGGGATGAAGGCTTCGACAAAAAGCGGGTCAAGCTTGGCGATCGTCGCCAGCTTGCCGTCCTGGTCCAGGTATTCTCCATTGAAGAGTGAACGCTCGAGCACAACGCCGCTGATCGGACTGCGGATCGTCCTTTGCTCGAGCACCGTCTGCGCCCTTTGCAGTTCCAGTTCTGCGCTGCGCTTGCGGGTTTCGGCAGTCGCAAGCTCCTTCTGGATGACCTCCATCTCGGCCACGGCCTCTTCGAGCTTGTCGGTCGAGGTGACGTTGCGGGCCAGCAGCGCCTCCGCCCGTTTCATGCGGTTGCGCGCAAGATCGAGACGCGCCTTTTGCGCCTCGATCTCGGAGGTACTCGCGGCCTGCTCGGACATCAGCTCGACGGTCGCTCGCTCCGTATCCGAATGGAGCCTGGCGATGATCTGGTTTTCGCTCACATGGTCGCCGCGCGCGATCAGCACCTCTTTCAACAGGCCGGGAACCGGACTCCCGATGCGGACGACGACAGAAGGGTCAATGACGCAATCGTAGGCTTGCGCCGAAGCCGGCAAGAGGGCCCATAGGGGAAAAAGAACGGCCAGAAATTGCCGCATCCGGTTGGGCCTTCCCGGTAAGGGTTTATCCGTCCGGTCTTTTGTCATGGCGTCACTCCGGCAGACCCGAAAAGGCCAGCAATGTGCCCAGGCGTCGATCCTGAGCGAGAAGGTTCTTTCGGTCCCTGGCATGCGTGCGTTCCGCCCGCTGCTGGGCCAAGTGGAAGAGCCAAAGTCCGGCGCGCTGTCCGCACCGGCCGAGCAGACGCAGCGGCTGCCAGGGAATGAGATCAAGCAGCGGGTCTTCCAGGGACAAGATTGCTTCCGTACTCCCCGGATCTCCCTTGCGGGCGGTTCGCCCCTCCATCTGTCTGTCGATGCGCCCCGCGTCATGCCGCTCGCTGAGCAAAACGTGAAGGCCACCGAGCGCGAGGGCCTCGGGGACTACGGCAATGTCGACGCCGCGTCCCGCCATGTTGGTGGCGACCGTCACTCGACCGACGCCGCCGGCCTGCGCAATGATTTCGGCCTCCTCCGAACTCTGTTCGGCATTGAGGACGCGATGCTCGATCCCCTGCCCCTCAAGCACCGCGCTGACCGCCTCGGAAGCGGAGACCGAGCGCGTCGCAATCAAGACCGGCCGACCGGCGATTTGCAGTTCCTGGACCCGTCGGACGATCGCCAGCCATTTGTCCTCGAGCGTGGGGCAAATCGTCGTCGGCAATTTCGACCGCCGCGAAGGCGCGTTCGGGGGAATGCGCATCACCTGCAGCCCGTAGACATGCCGGAGTTCTTCGGTGATTTCGCGGGCGGTCCCCGTCATTCCTGCCAGCTGGAGGTAGCGGCGGAAGAACCGCTGATAGGTCATCCGCGCCATTGTTAGCTTGCGGCTGGTGATCTCGCAGCCTTCCTTGCCCTCGACCAGTTGATGGAGACCGTCGCTCCAGGAGCGATCGGGCATCACACGGCCGGTATATTCGTCGATGATCTGTACCTTCCCATCGCTGACCAGATAGTGCTCGCCCTTCCTGAAGAGCAGCAGCGCGACGAGCGCTTGGCTGGCGGCCTCCTCTCGCCGGATGCGATTGCGCCAGATCCCGCCGATCGCTTCGGCACGCTCCGCAAGCTTGGCCTTTCCGGCTTCGGTCAATTCCAGCCTGCGTTCGTCGACCAGCAGGTGATAATGGGTCGGTTCCTTGAAACCGTCGATCAGCGCGAAGGTCTGCTCCACCCATTGCCGCTCGCCGTCCGCGTCCGTTTCCTGGGAAATGATGAGAGGCGTTCTCGCCTCGTCCACCAGCACGCTGTCGGCTTCATCGACGATAGCGAAATGCAGTCCACGCATGACGAAAGGCGGCTCCTGACCGCGGCGCTCGTCGAGCATGCGGTTTATCTTCGCATGAACGGGCCGTGGCTGGCCGCCAAAGGTGATGCGGTCGCGCAGATAGTCGAAGGCGATTTCCTTGTTGCTGGCATAGACGATGTCGCACGCATAGGCGGCCGGCCGCTCCGGGCGTGGGACAGTACTGTTGACGAGACCCGTCGTCAGCCCAAGAAAATCGTAGATGGGGCGAAGTATATCCCGATCGCGCGCCGCCAAGTAATCGTTGACGGTGATGACATGAACCGGAAGCCCGGCAAGCGCGGCGATCGAGGCCGTCAGGCCGGCAGTCAAGGTCTTGCCCTCGCCCGTGTCCATCTCGGCCACGCGCCCCTTCAGCATGGCAAGTCCGGCAAGGATCTGGACGTCGAGATGGCGCAATCCGATCGTGCGCCGCGAAACTTCGCGCACGATCGCAAAGCCGAGGCAAATATTGGCATCGGTGAGGCCGTGGCACCGCAGGGCCGCACGGACTTCGCCGATGCGGGCTGCAAGCCCCTGTCCGGTTTCGCCGCGCAAGGCGGCTTCCGTCGCATTGATCCTCTGGACGAGTTCCCTCAGATGGCGCCGGTGCAAACGACCGGCAACCATCTGCGGAACGCTGGTCACCATCTTCTCGGTGCCGTCAAGCCAGTGCTCGGCTCGCTCCTGGCGTTCGGGGTAGGCGACCAGTGGAGGCGGCGACCAGCTTGGGACGAGGATATTCATGGTCGCTTGCCCGGCCCCCCCCCTTAGGCGCTCGCTTCCTCGACGGGCGCATCATGGCCGTTCCGGTAGCTCTTCGACTGCTTCGCCACGGCGGCGGGAGCGTCGCCCTTACCGGCAACATCCACGGCTTCGGGCATGCGCTCCAGCATGCTGGAGAAATGCCTGAGCGAGTGAAGATGCAGGTATGTGCACTCCAGCTCGTCATTGGTGAACATCGCCTGCAGCTCTTCGCTCGCCAGCGCCTTCAGCTTTTCACGGTTGACCGTCATGAAGCCCGAAAGCGAGCGGCGTTCGCCACTGTTGAGGTTGAACTGGGCCTGCATCGGCTGCAGCAGCCCCAGTGATTTCAACCGCTCGCAATATTGGCGGGTTCGCTGGTGCCTTGCCTGATAGTCCTGCAGGAAGCCCAGCACGCTCTTCAGGTATTGCGTTTGCTGCCCCTCACTGTCGAACAGGCGCTCGCCGCGGCCTTCGCGATTGAAGCCGTCGAAACTCTCATCGATGTGAAGGATGAACGTCTTGCCGCCACGGTCCGTCGAGAACACGAACGGATAGCGACGCACGAAGGCCGGCACATATTTGCCCAGCCAGGCACCATCATCATCGACGAAGAGGTTCTGGGTCTGCTGGGCGCCGAGAACCACCGCAGGCGTGACCGTGTCGTCCGTGCCGGCAAAGACGATCGGATATTCGGCGGCAGCCTGAGCAAATTCGATGGCCGTCACCGGAACCGAGTTCACTTCTTTTGCGAACTTGTAGGAAGTTCCAGCCTTGATGGAGACATCCTTGTGGCGATCAGCCGAGACGGGATGCACGTCTTGATAGAAAAGAAGTTGTGCTGCCATGGTGTTTTCCCTCTAGTATCTTGTAAGCGTTACTCAGGTATTCGAGAAGACAGCCGCCGGATTTTTACTCAGGCTAATTTAATCGAACACTTTATTAGACTTCGTGTCCAGTCAAACTTTAAATAATCGGAGGAATATTTGCCGCGTTGAACGATAAATTCTACTTGCCATGGGGGAAGACCCGTGGGAGAACCTCACAAAGACGCGTCCGCCCACCCGAGGCACGGTCGGGCTTGAGGTCAGCACCAGATCGAGATGCAAGAGATTGGCAAGCACCCGCCGCTGTGACGGGTCGCGTGGGTCGAGCGCAATGGTGCCGCCGCCGACGGTACTGAGCGCTGCATTGGGCAATGTGTCGGTTAGCGCCGGAACCTCACGGACAACGGACGCCCTGTAGACCTTCGAGATATCCTCGACGAAACGCAGGCTTACGTCCCGTGTCTGCGAGCGAACGAGGTCGGCGTCCTCCTCCGGGACGATGACCCGAATGGTCGGCTTGTCGAAGTGCGCGACGTAGGCGATCACCTTGCCACGCTGCACGAACTTGCCGGGCAGATCGTGATCGTCGGGCAAGATCAGCGTGCCGCTCGATTGCGCTCGGACGATCAGATTCTCCTGCCTTTGCCGTGCCAGGTCGAGATCGGCGAGAGCAAGCCGCAGTTCCTCCTTGACCATGCGCGCATGGGCAAGGTCCGAGAGATCCTGCTTGGTAAGACGCCGTTGGAGCTCGGCGACGCGCAGTTCGAGCAGGTCGACGCGCGCCGCCAGCAGCGGATCCTCCAACCGGATCAGCGGATCGCCAGCCTTGACCTCGGCGGCGGGTGCAGCCGCGATTTCATCGACCGTGCCGTCCGTCTGAACATGGACGATCGCTTCGCCTGGCAGCCAGACGACGCCTTGCACGACGGTCGCATGCGGGATGGGCAACACGAAGAGAAGCAGCGCGGCGACGGCAAGCGTCGATCCGACGACCGCGAAAGCCCGACCCCGGTTTCTTCGCAGCAGCGGGCTCGTCAGCAGGAACCAGAAGGCTTTCGCCAATGGTACGGCCAACATCAGGATCAATGCCCAGATGGCGAGCAACGTGCCGACGATGAAAAACTTCTGGCTGACGAGCGCGATGATCGCGCTCGTGACCACGAGGCGGTAGAAGAACGCCGAGACGCCATAGAGGACGAACCAGAACTCCTCCCCGGGCGCCGTCGCCGGTGAACTGACCGCGCCGATCTTGAACGCGTAGCGCTGAACGAGGTAGGCAAGATATTTGTTGGCCCGGCTCGCGAGGTTGGGAATCTCCAGAACATCGCTCAGGACGTAATAGCCGTCGAAGCGCAGGAGCGGGTTGCCGTTGAAGAGCAAGGTCGACACGCCGCCGATCAGCATGACGTTGAAGGCGAAGGCCCGAACGAGCCCCTCCTCCGCATTGACCCACACGATGAGGGCGAGCGCGGCGAGCGTCATTTCCACGAAAATGCCGGCAGCGCCGACGAGGGCGCGCTGCCATTTGCTGGCAAAAGCCAGGCTGTCGGATGCATCGACATACGGTACCGGCATGAAGACCAGCATCATCGCGCCGACCTCGTGAACGTCGCCTCCCCATCGCTTGACGGCGTAGGCGTGCCCGAGTTCGTGCAGGGTCTTGATCAGCGGATAGGCGATCAGCATTAGGAAGAGGTTCGACGTTGACAGCACGCGGTCGGTCACATTGGCGGTCAGCGCGTTCCAGTTCATGCCGGCAAGAACGGCGGCATAGGTGACAAGACAGATGAAGACGAGCGCGCCGAACCACGAGAACAGCACCCGCCCGACGATGGCGGTGGCGTTCAGAAACTCGTTCGGATCGAGCAGGCCGAAGCGAATGGCGAGCGGATTGCCGAAACTCATCAATAACTTGCGATTGCGCGCCTTCTTGCCGCGTTCGGCGATTTCATTGATGTCGGGCGGAACATTGCCGAACAGGACGTCCGCCGCGTGCAACTGCCCGAGAAGCTGGATGACCTCATCCTGGGTGACGACCTTGTCGATGAGCTTGTCACAGGCGATGTCCCAGATCGCCTGCATCGTGCGCTCGCCATCCATCAGGCTGATGATGAAATAGGTCTCGGGCGTGAAACGGTGGAAACGCCCGGAGGTCCGGTCCTGCAGCACGTACCAGAGCTGACCACGGAAGACCGTGCGATGGACGCGAACATGGCCGCGCAGCTTCAGCTTCAGTTGCGCGATGCGGTACCAGGACGAACTGAAGTAGGACCGTTCCATATCCGCGTCCTCACGGCAACCAGCGCCACGCGGCGAGATAGGCCCATTGCACCATCTTGTCGGTGTAAACGCGGATCAGGAGCCGTTCGTCCACGGCGGTCTTGGCGATACCCTCCATGCCGGGCCGCAGCCGATCACTGACGTGATCCAGCGCTGCTTCGACCTTGAAGAAATTGTGGCCCTCCTTCTGTGTGGAGATCGCGGTGATCTGCTCGATCCGGTAGGTGAGCGGCTCCTGAGGAAGTGCGGAAACCCGCAGGACGCCCTTGCGGCCGATCTCGACATCATCGATGTCGCTTTCATCGACTTCGAGGATGACGCGATAGGATTCCAGCGGTGCGATCGTGAAGAGCTCCTGCCCGCGCTCGACCGCCGCGCCGATTGACTGGCTGAGGTCGCCGCTGACCACATAGCCGTCAAAGGGAGCGAGCAGCCGGGTGCGCTTGAGTTGCTCGTCGATCAAAGCGAGCTGGGCGTCGGCCTGGTCGATCTGCGCCTTGACGATGAGCGCTTCGGCACGCTCGTGCTGCATCAGTGCCCGGTCGTATTCAGTCGTCTTCTGCTGCCGAGTGGTCGTCAGCCGAAGCCGTTCGAGTGTCAGATCCTGGTCGTCGAGCTGCGCCAGGATCTGGCCCTGCTTGACCACTTCGCCGGCTCTTGCCGACTGACTGGAGACGTAGCCGTTGAACGGCGCCACGACGGTTCGCTGGATTGTGCCACGAACGACGGCCGAAGACGTGACGGAGTACTCCGTCGTCGCCACGCTGAAATAGGCGGCCAGGACGGCAGCAATCAGCGTCGCGAGCTTGCGGCCGAAATAACCTGGCCCCAGTAGCCGCCGCAACTGGTCGCCGGCGGCCTCCCAGAGCTTCACTAGGACGTTCCTGTCGTTGCGGCGTTTTTCCTCGAGAACCGGTCCGACGACCGCTGCCACTGCGTCACACAGGTCGACCGTGGTCTCGTCGAAGGTACTGCCGCGTGGGCGCTGCAGCGTCAGCGCCCCGACGATCTGATGCCCCGATTGCAGGGGGATCGTCAAAACGCCCCCGCACTTGTGCGTCTCGACCAGCTCTTCGTGTGCCCGAACGACGCGATATTCCCAGTGCTCCTGCGGCGGGTAGAGAACGATCGCACGCTGATCGACAGCCTCGTCCATCGCCGCGCCGATGTCGCGAATAATGTTGACCTTGTTGCCGAAGCCCGCCGCATGCGAGACGGTCGCGACCCGACATCGCCGTCCGCGGACGAAACCGACGCTGACGGGGTCGCATGCAAGCCGCATGGCGAGTTCGGTAACGAGCGCTGTGGCCGCCTCGACGAAACCCTTCGCCTCAAGCACCGCGGCAAGCATGTCGAAGGCCAGCCGGTTTCGCTCATTGATTTCTTCGTTTTCGACTTGGAGCTGGCGCCTGAGCAGCACCTCGATCCAGCCGGAGGCCCATTGCACCTTGCGCATCACCTCGTTGATGGCAGATGGCTCGGCGGAAAGCGAAAGTGCGCAGGCGCCGTACAGGCGCTCGTTGACGATCAAGGGCGAAGCGATCAATTGCACCATGCGGCTGCCGGTGGTTCCGGTGGATATGCCCTGACGTTGGCTCAGCGCCTTTTCGGCGGCGGCGGTCAATCCCTCGTCGAGGCCCCTTTCCGGCCAGAAGGCGATCGGCGTATAGGGTCCGGTGTCCGGCTCCCCGAGCATGACCATGCCGCTGGCGACCCCTGCTATCTGACGGCAGAGTATGGCGAGCCATGTCTCCACGAATTCTTCCGGCTTGATCGCATTGCGGAATTTTTGCCAGAGCGCTTGGTCCAAAATAGCGTACTTCACCGCCCCCGGGCCTTCGACCGGGGGCGGTGGTGAATATTCCCTGGCAATCTGATCAGTCATGCCGGCACGCGATGGCCAGACAGTTTATTCGCACGCTATCGCCCTCCAAAGAGACTGACCAATCGAGAAAGCAGTCCCTTTCGGGCCTCCCACTCGATCATGCCGTTCAACACGTCCTGCTCACTGGTGTCGGCGTCGTTCTCACCGGCGCCGGAAGTCTTGACGGCATGATCACCGATATCGGCCGTCCAGGCCGTTGGATCGACAAATGTGCCGGTTGCCTCGTCGAAGACCCAGGCCTTCACGTCATCATTGCCGAAGTGCGCCATGCCATGGCCTCCGCCGGTTGCCGGTTGCCAGGTGGTAGCCGGAACGTCTCCCCCGTTTCTGGTCCAACCGGATGCCGCGGCAACCTCGCTCGCGTTACCGCCTCCCGATATCTGGAGATCCGAGACGCTGATGCCGGCAAGTTTCATCAGCCGTCGCTCAGTCGGGCTTACGAACAGACCCAACTCTTCGTCGAACACCTCCGCGTCGTTGCGCGCTTCGGGCTGGTTTACTGCCGACGGCAACCGGCGCTCGCCGATGCCGAGCGTTTCGGCCATCACGTCGCCGACAGTATTGCCGGCAGAGTGGGCCAACCCGGCCTCGTGACCCATTTCATGGAGCAGGACCGAGAGGAGATCGAAACGTCCCTCGGCCGGCCCGCCGGCAATGGCCTGCCACTTGCCGTCGACCAGGCTGTACTCCTCGTTATCCTGCGGCGTGAGATCGACGAACCAGCCCCGGCCCGCGGCGTTGCGGTCGATCCTGATTGCACCGAACACGGCTTCGGCCAGTCGGTCGCCCTCGAGATCGACGATCTCAAGGTCGATCGTGCCGAGACGCGCCAGGGTTGCCGCATCGAGCAGACCCGATTTCGCCCAGAGGGCGATGGCATCGTCGAGCACCGAGAAAGCCTGTCCTCTGGTGATCTCGCCACCGGTGACGGCCGCATCGCCAGTCGCGGCCAGCAGATTGGCCGCCGTGTTGAAGGCGGGGTCATTGGTCCGGATCAGGAAGCGATCGAACGAGCTTGATCCGACACGCGACATGGTGCCGAAACCGCCATCAACCAGGACAGCATTGTAGCCATAAGTGCCGACGAGGCCGCCATTCACCTGAACGCTGACCGCCGCCCCCTTGAAGATCACCTTCAACGTATAGTCGACGCCGGCATCAAGGACACGGCTGAAGGACTGATCAACCTTGTAACCGCCCTTGGCGGTGACATGACCGACAAGCACCTTGTCGCCGGCGACATCAAGCGCGACGAACTTATAGTCGTTCTGACCGTAGCTGTCGAAGACAATGCCGCCGATGCCCGCGGTCGAAAGCTTGGCCTCCAGCTCAAGGTAGGAATCTGCCCTAAGCGTGGTACCGAGGTTGAACGTATTGATAGCAGCGCCCGCCGCGCCGGCAAGCCGGCCGCCGGCGACGGTCCAGCCTGTTGCAGCCGTCCCCGTCATCGGGAAGCGCCCCGTTCCGTCGAAGTTGTCGGCATAGTCGAGCGACAGGTTCGGTGGCAAGATCTGAACCGAAAAGTTGTCCACCTTCGACTTGGAGCCATCGTTGCCGACGCCCACCATGCCGCGGTTGAGGCCCACCGGCGCGCCGTCCTCGATCCTTGGCGCGAAGGTGTAACCGAACCAGTTCACACCCGCGACCGTCACCGTGACGTTCGTGCCGTTGACGGCGACGAGCACGTCATAGGTTATGCCGGCTTTCAACTGAACGGGCTTGTTCGACTTGGCAACCTGATGCCAGCCGCTGGCATCGCGATAGCCCATTTCGATCTGGTCGTTCGAAATGTTGATGCCTGCCCATTTGAAGTCCGTCGGCGAGCGGTAGTCGAAGATGACGTAGGAGTTCGCCTTCCAGCCTGCCAACGGCTTCTGCGCCGTGATCTTCGCCGAGATCTCGAAATAGATCGGCAGATATTGATCGGCGTAGAAGACCGCTGCCGCCTGCCCCGACGAGGTCGCGGATTCGACCGACATCATGCCACTCGATACCGTGAACTTGCCCTGGTCGGCGGCGAAGACGTCGAGCGTCCCGTCGTTGAAGTCGGCTGTGCGTAGCACGTCACGCTTGCCGCCGGGGATGTTGCCGGCCTGCGGGTCGGTCGGACCACCGGTCTGGTCCTGCCAGATACCGTGATCCTTCTGGGTCACAAGACCGAGCTCGCCTTCGACACCACCCTGGAACTGCGACACATGGCTGTACTTGTCACTCCCGTTGACGTTGCCGGTGTCAGCCGTCCGCGTGATGTCGACACCGTCGCTGAAGGCTTGGGCATAGAGGAAGTCGAAGAGCTGTGGCGGCACCTGGCGGCTAACCGTCGCAATACCGAACGGCGCGAACGGCACGAGATAGCTGTTGAACTCGCCGACCCAATCGATCAGGCGGTCGCCGCCGGTGTTTCCGATCAGGATGTCGAGCCCGGCGCCACCGAAGACGCGGTCCTCGTAAACCGGATGTGTCTCCGGCTGGTCATTGAGCCAACCATTGGTGCTGAGCACGTCATCGGCGTTCATGAGGTCGTTGCCCCAGCCGCCATAAATGTGGTCGCGCCCGGTTCCGCCGACGATCCAGTCATTGCCGAGATCGCCGAAGATGGCGTCGCTGCCGTCCGTGTTGCGGTCGGCGAAGGCAATCGGCGTTCCGTTGGGCGAGAACGCGATCGCGCCATTGACCAACGGGCCTTCATTGTCGACGAGGTTGAGGAAGTACTGGAACTGCGTCGGCGCAACACCCGACTTCCAGACGCTTCCGTTCGCATTGAACAGGATGGCCCGACGCGGGTCGTACTCGTCATAAAGGAAGAATTCGCCGAGCTTGCTCTGAACCGGCTTCGGCGCGTTCCAGGGATCGGTGTCGGCGCCGAAGCGCAGGACGTCACCCGGGTTCCACGGCCGGGTGAAGTCGGTGCGCACCAGTCCGACCACGGCGCCGTTTTCGAAGCGCTGGGTATAGCTGAGCGGCAGGGCCTCGCCTCCGCCGATGGCATCGTCGCCGGCCCCGCCGTGGATGAAGTCGTCACCAAGTCCGCCGAAGATGATGTCGTCGACGACATTGGCGTCGAACAGCGGATCATCGGCCCCTTGCGCATTCGGCTTCAGGTTATAGGGGGTCAGATCAACGGACTTCTTCAACTGACCGCCGATGTTGATCGTCTCGGTCTGGACCTGCCCGGGCGTATAGATGAACTCGTTGAGCACGTCGCCCTGGCTTGTGCGATCATCCGGGTCAGTGGCAAGGAGCGCCAGGACACCGTAAAGCGGTTCGGCATAGGTGGCGCTGTTGCGGCTTGTGAAGATCCGGCCGTCATCGCCGAGGATGCCGTCCTGGCCGGTACCGCCGGAGATCCAGTCATTGCCCCAACCGCCGATCAGATCGTCGTTCTCGGCATCGCCGAACATGCGGTCGTGACCGCCGCCGCCATAGGCAATGTCGTCACCGGTTTCGCCATGGAACTCGTCATGGCCGCCGATGTCGGTTTTCGCCCACAGACCGAATTCGTAGCGATAGGCCGGATCGTTCGGATTGGTCTTCGAGAACAGGTCGGGACGGAAGTCCGGGCCGCCCGGCGTGTAGTCGAGGAGGTGCACGCCACGAACGACGATGCGTTCGGCACCGACGCGAGCCGGATCGTTCACATCGTAATTGAACTGGACGTAGAGCTGCTGGTTTGCCAGTCCATTCGGATTGATATCGACGCCATTGATCCCGACGATACGGACGATGTTGCCGTTGTCGCCGACCATGGTGTCGGCATCGCGGGCATAACGCGCGGCCGCAAGAGTGCCGTCGCCCGGAAGGTCGAGGTCGTTTCGGTCGATTTCGCCGCCGGTACCGCCAAAGATGTAGTCGTCGCCGTCAGGCCGTGCATTCGCATCGGTCAGGCTGAAGAACGATGACGAGCCGCCAATCAGGTCGTCCTGGCCAAGACCGCCGAACAGTTGATCATCGCCGCCGCCGCCTTCGATGTAGTCCTGGCCGTCACTTGCAGCGGCGAAGGATGCGATCACCGTCAGTGGACCGATCGGATCGGCAACACCGCCAGATGTCCGGGAGGCGCCGACATGCGAAGTTCCGGCAAACGCCAGTTCGATACCGCCGTCGCCCTGGATGACGTCATTGCCGAGCTGACCGAAGATCTCGTCATGACCTTCGCTGCCGGCGATGTAGTCGTTGCCGAAACTGCCGACGCCGGCGGCTCCCTGGTCGAAGGCGAAGGTGTGAAGGGCCGCATAGTCGACCGCATATTCGCTCCACCAAGGCGCGCCGTCCGGGTCGCGGTAACGGCGTGCATTACCGTCGACAAGCAGCAGACCGCTGTTGTCGCCGGTGACGGTGCCAAAGCCTGCCGGGGTCGGCCGATCGGTGCGGCTGTAGAGCAGCGCGCCGGCCAAGGTCTGGAAGCGCTTGCTGAAGGTGTCGTCCAGCAGGTTGCCGTCGGCGCCGCCCTGGCGGGTGAGGTAGACGTTGTCGCCGAAGATGCGATCGTCCTGCTGGTCGCCGTCAAGCATGTCATGGCCGGCACCGCCGACAATCACATCGCGGTCAAGTCCGCCGAAGACGATATCATCGGCACCGTTCTGCAGCTCGGCCGACTTGATCGCCGTCACGAGCACGAGTTCGGTCGTCTGGATACGCTGCTTCAGACCGGACGGCAGGTTCGGATCGTCGACGAACATCTCGATGACGCCGTGGTCGGCGAAGATGATGTCGTCGAAATCGCCGAGCACGCCCGCTGCAGCGACGGCGCTTGGGCCGTAGCCAAGATGAGAAGCACCATCACCGAAGATCAGGTCGCGGCCCGCCTGCATGAGATCGCGGACCGAGGATTTCACCGGCTTGATCGTGGTGCCGTTGGTGTCGGTGTTCGGGTTGGCGGAAGGCAGCGGGCTGTTGTCGACCGTGTCGATGAACAACTGGCGGGTGAAGATGTTCACGTTCACGCCGCTGTCGCCATAGATATGGTCGACGCCACGGTTGCCGATGATCAGGTCGTCGCCGGAGCCGCCGGCAAGATGGTCGCCGGCCTGGCTGCCGTAGATCGTGTCGTTGCCGGCGCCGCCGTAGATCGTCAGCCCGACGCTCGGCAGTTGCCCGCCCGGAACGTTCACAAACAGCGCGCTGGCATCGATGATGTCGTTGCCGGCCAGCTTGAAGGGATTGGCGAGCGGGAAGACCCATTCGTCGTCCTCATTCTCCCCGTCCTGCAATTGCGGGAAGGGATCGAACGGTTTTTCGCCGAATTCCATGCCGAGCACATTGTGCGCCTGACCGGAATACCAGATGCCGTCCTGGCTGGTGTCGCCGTAAACGACGAGAGGCGAGTTCGGACCGGCACCACCATTGACCTTGATGTAGTCGCCGCCGACGCGCTTGCCGCCGTCAAGCGTCAAGTCATAGCCGAAGACGGTGAGCGAGACGCCGCTTGCCGGTGTCAGCGCCACGTTCTGCAGCGTCATGACCGCAGCGGTGAGCGCCTGGATCGTGAACGGTCCCGCGTAGCCGCCGACATAGACTTTCTGGCCGACGTAGAAGCCATCCGCCAACCAGCTCCCGGTGCTGCGGGTCAGGCTGTTGGTGGCAACGTTCAACGTGCCGGAAGCAGTGACGGTGCGTGCTTCGGCGACATGCAGCGAGCGTTCGGCATAGCTGTTGAACGCATCGGCCGCCAGTGTGACGCCTGCCCCCTGCCCGACGTGGGTGTTCGGCGCACTCAGCACCAGGGCGCTGAGGTCGCCCCAGGTCAAGGCAGAATTCGGCGGAGGCGGCAAGGTCGCATCGACGATAGCAAGGATCGTCCGGGTAAAGGTCTCGCCCTCCAGCTGGATGACCTGGCCAACCTGGTAGCGATCTTCCGACCAGTCGCGCCCATCGAGGCGGGTTACGACGATCGAGCCACCGCCGGCGCTGGCGATGTTCATCTTGCCGGCGCTTTCGAGGTACATGTTGCCGCCGCCATGGACGAGCGTCAGGCCGCCATGCGCACCCTGCACATAGAAGCTCTTGACCGCATCGTTCTGTGTGGCGAGGAGCGCGCCTTCGAGCTTCAGCGAGAAGCCATCATCGGAGATCTCGATGATGCGGAAGTCGCGCTTTCCGTTTTCATCGACCATGGTGATGAGATGACCGGCAAGATACCCCTCATCCGCCCACTTGATGCCGTCTTGACGGGTGACGATGCCACCGGTGTAGGTCGGGTCGATGTCGACATCGGTGACCACCGTTTGCAGAATCGCATTGGTGACCGGGTTGATGCGGTTGATGGTCCTCGGTGCATCGCTGACCAGCGCAAGCTGGCCCCCGACGACACGCATGGTCGAACCGGAAATCGAGACGATCTGATACTCGCCCTTGGCGAAGTCCTCGTTGATGCTGATGAAGTCTCCGACCGCAAAGCCGGTCCAGGCGCCGCCATCGGTGCGCACGATGATCCCTCCGGCAATCGTCTGAGAGACGTCGACGGATTTGTTGACGGTGATCACGTCCTTGTCGATCGCGGTGATCGTCAGCGAGCCGCTGGCAACGCCGGCGAGCGACGGGCCGCTCAAGACCAGGATCGAGTTGTCGTTCGGATCAGCACCTTCCTCCGGATGCAGCGGATCGATGAGGGCGTCATTGATCGCGACGACGGTCCATGTGCCTGCCTGTCCGGCAATCTGCACGGTCTGGCCGACGAGGAAGCCCATGGCCTTCCAATCGAAGCCTGTGCGCACGATCGTACCGCCATTGCTGCCGTTCGGCGTGACCGCGAAGGTGTTGGTGACCTGAACGGACGGTGCCGGATCGAGCGTGCCCTGAATGACGAGGCCGTCATTGCCCTCGCCGAGCATGAGGTTGACAACCTCGATCGTGCTCTTCGTGGCATTGGTGCCGAACTGTCCGTCAGCGCCGACGCTGATCTTGCCGAAGCTGATACCGCCCGGGAAGAAGCCGGATTCACCAAAGGTCGGGTCACCGCTGACACCGAGGCCGAGGCTCAGATCGTCGGCCATATTGAAGCCGGTCAGCGTCGTTTGCGTCATGACGCCGTCGACATCTTCCTTGCTGGTGTCGTTAAAGATGTTGAGCACGTCGATCTGTTGCGATTCTGGCGGCTGGGCGCCGATCGCGATCAGGAAGTCGTCCGCTTCACCCGGCAGTTTCAGGCCGTTTTCCAGTGAGCGGTCGGCACCCGTCGGGCCGCCTTCGACAGCCAGCGGGCCGCGCAACTTCGACAGGTAATGTCCCGAGACCGGGAAGACCTTCACGCCTTCGCGCGTGACGGGGATATCGTAGTTCTCATCCGCCTGCAGGACGACTGTCTGCTGGACAGAGTAGTTCCCCGGATTGAAGGTCGCGACCGCCGCGGTGCGCAGCACCTTGACGCCCGAAAGCGTGCTGCCGACCGGCAGCAGTCCGGCGTTTTCCGAGGTGACCTGGATCGTGGCATCCTTGGTGTCGTTCTCGCCGCGGATGATCGCGATCTTGAAGTTGCCGATAACGTTGTCGGCGGCGTCGAAGACACGGATCCACTGGCCTTCCAGGAAGCCATAGGCGAGCCAGCCGTCCGCTTCGTCGGCAAGGCCGGCGATCGTCATCCGATAGGTGAGCGTACCGTTCTCGACAACCGTATGGAACTGGATATTCCCGGTAAAGGCACCTTCGCTGGCGAGATCCGAAAGGATGACGTCGGCAAGCTGACCGCCGGTACCGAACGTCCGGTCGACCTTGATGAACTTGCCGTCCACCGTGTCGATCGCGGTGATGTAATAATCGCCGCTGTTGCCGCCGGCGTTGCCGATGCGGATCTGCTGGCCGACGAAGAAGCCTTCGTCGACGAAGCTGCCGAGATCGGCGACCGTGCCGCGGGTGATCTTGCCGTTGAGGCCGTCATTGCTGAAGACGAGGTTGCCGTCGAAAATCTGCGTCGGCCTCAGCCCGCCGATCACCGTATAGCCGGAGCCGGGTGTGACGGCGACACCATTGACGCTGACGACATCCGCCAGGCCGTCGGTAACAATCGCGACCTGCACGGTGGTGGTTGGCGCCTTCGTCAGCCGGATCGTGTAGTCGTCCGTGTCGCTGCCATCGGCATTGAGCACTGTCGTGCCGCCGCTTTCG
Organism: Ensifer sp. 38_S197; assembly: GCF_056924495.1. Classification (NCBI taxonomy): domain Bacteria; kingdom Pseudomonadati; phylum Pseudomonadota; class Alphaproteobacteria; order Hyphomicrobiales; family Rhizobiaceae; genus Ensifer; species Ensifer sp. 38_S197. The sequence goes on from NZ_JBXOVZ010000001.1 coordinate 62,846, forward strand.
AGCACAACAGCGCCCGCCGTGTCGTTGTCGATGACTTCGATATCGACATAGCCGGGGCCGGACCTAAGATTCGGGAAGACATAGTCGTGGTCGGCGTCGGTCGTCAGTACGTCGTCGCGCTGGAAGTAGATGACTGCCGTATGAGGATCTTCGCGCGGGATATCGTCACGCGCCTGCACGCCGATACGAACCGGATCGTCCCAATTGGTATGGTCGAAGGTCAGCCGCCAGTAGCCGTCGGCATGTTTGTACATGCGGTCGCCGACCGAGTTGAAGGTGTTCGTCGGATCGTCGACATCGAAGATCTGGATATCCTCGTCACTCGCCTCGTTGAGGAAGAGCTTGACGACGATGATGTCGCCTACCTCCGGCGCCGTCTGCAGCTGAACGAGGATTTCGTCGGTCAGCTGGGTCGTCGGGCTGCCTTCGATGACGAGAGACCGGCCGTCTTCGATGTTCGTGCCGGCCGCGACCTCGGTCACATAGATTCCGGGCGTGTCGTTGTCCCTGACGAGTACTTCGACATTGCGGACGTCAGCCGCGTCGAAGGGGTCGCCGTCGGGGTATTCGGCATCGATATCGATGACGCTGGTGTCGACACCGCTGAGATCGGAAATCACGCTGTGCTGGATAACGACCACGCGGTCGCCTTCTGCGCGCGGATCGTCCGGCGCGTAGACATAGACCGTCTGCGCATTCATCCAGTTGCTGCTGTCGAACCGGAGCACGACAGCGCGATCGTTGATGGTTCGCAATACGCCGTTGACGGTGATGACATGCTGGAAGTCGCTGTCGGTGACGGTTCCGCCGGGGTTGACGGTGGACAGCCAGATTGTGTCGCCGAGGCCGTTCGGCAAGGGCGCCGGGTTCAACAGCGTGCCGTCTTCCTCTTCCTGCGGTGAGCGTGCCGCCGAGACGGTGACATAGATGACCTGCCCCGCAAGCGGAGCGACGGCAAGCTTCACCGTATAGCTGTCGACATTGACCGGACCGCCTTCGCGCACGGCAGTGAAGCCGCCGGTTTCGTCGATGCGGATAATGCCTTCGTCTTCGGAAGCGACGTTATAGTCGAAGCCGTCGACGAGCACGCCGTCATAAAGCGCGTCGCCAGACGTGACGAGATGATCGACAGCGCCGGAGGCTCCTTCGAGCTCCCGGGTCACGATGTCTTCGGTCACGTCGCCGGTGACGTTGATGGTATCGGATCCCAGGCCGCCGATGACGCGATAGGCAACGCCAAAGGCGGTCGACTGAACGAAGAATTCGTCGTCGCCTTCGAGACCGTCGACCTCGACCACTTCGATCGTCGTGTAGCGTACATTGAGGCCGGCGCCGAAAATGCCGCGTTCGGTGATTGCAAAGTCGTCGGCAAATTCCGTGCCGAGGATAACGAGCTTGTCGAAGCCTGTGCCGCCGTCAACGGAAACCGGTGCGTTGACGTTGTACTGAACCTCGTCCTCACCGCCGCCGGCGCGGATATCGGGCGCCCGCGCAACAGAGAAGCCGAGCCCGATGATCGGCATCGCAACGCCCTGATCGTCGCGCACGATCACGTCGTCGGTATAGTCGTCGGGTGTGGAATCGGCATCGGCGAAGTTGATGACGCCATCGCCATTGGTGTCGAGGGTAACGGCCGGCAGATCGTCCTGATCGATCGTGCCGTCGCCGTTCCAATCCTGATTGGCGACCGCGGCGATCGCAAAGGCCCGTACGATGAACAGGTCGTTGTTGTCGTCGCCTTCTAATCTCAGCTCGGCCTGGTTCGAATAGACGCGGAACTCGTCATTGCCGGTTCCGCCCTGGGCGACCAGCGGCGCACTAATGCCGGGACTCAGCCAGCCGCGCGTCGTTGCGACCATGTCCGGGAAGACATCCTGGGCAAGCAGGCCGCCGCCGAAGAACGGTGTCGCCCCGTTTTCCGGATCGTCGGTGCGCTTGTTGCCGAAAATCTGCCCGATCTGGAAGGAGTCGTCGCCCGCTCCACCCTGCAGCGACACGATGGCCGTCGTATCGTCCGAATAGAAATTGTCGTTACCGCCGAGGCCTTCGATGGTGACACGTCCATTGAGCGCCGTGTCATAGTTGATGCGCGCACTCTCGTTCGAAGGCTCGTTGTCCTCGATCGTGTCAGCATAGGTGGTCGGCTGGCCATAAACCATCGCAACATAGGCGGGCCGATCGGCTGTTTCGTGTGGCAGGTAGTTCGCACCGCGCAGCAGGAAGATGTCGTCAATCGGCTTGTTGCCGTCGCCGTCCTTGCCATTAAAGGCGGAGTTGTAACCGTAGATGTTCAGCGCATCGACGCCGTCGTTCGACCGCCCGGTATCGAGCACGTTGATGACGTAGTTGCGGTTGAAGTCCGTGCCGGCCGTGCCGCGGCCCGGATTGTTCGAGCCGAGCGTGTAAACCTCGTAGAGATCACTGCCGGAGACGCCGTCGAGCGTCAGCGTATGCTCGGCCGCGGTCGTCATGTTGGGCGATGTCTGCGTCGCCGTATCCTGGAGATAATAGACAGTGAAGCGGTCTTCGCCATCGGCAACCGCCGGGTTGAGCGTCTGGCTGCCATAGGCGCGGGTCTTCGAGCCGAGGAAGATGTAGCCGGGGCTGCCCTGGGTATTGGTGCCGCCGGCGCCCGAGGGATCGCCAAACTGGATGGTATCGACATCGGTATTGCCGAAGATCCAGGTCAGATTCGTGGCGTGCGGTGCAGAGGTCTTCGGCGCGGCGGTTCCGACCGGAGTGCCATTGTTCTTGTTGCCGGGTGTTACTGCGGCATTGGCGATGATGCGCCCACGCAACAGCATGACCGAGCCGAAGCCGATGTCGGCATTGGCAAGCAGGCTGATGGTTTCGTCGAAGGCGGTTACGTCGCCATAGATGTCGATGCGCTTGGCCGCCAGGATCTCGCTGTTCGAGTCGAGCGTGACGTTGTCGCCGACGCGCAATTGCACATTGCCCTTCTCGGCGAAGATCTGACCATGCGGGATGAGACGCTCGGCGTCCGCCTGGAAGGTCGGGAAGGTGGCGCCGTCCTCGGAGAAGCGCGCGCTGCCGCTGTGCAGGAGATCGAGGTTCTCACCCTGGACCCCTGTCTCGCGAACGGTAATGCGGATATCGCCATCATAGGCATGCGCCAGCACGAGGCGCAGGTTGCCGGCGCTTTGGCCGGGGTTAACGGGCGCTTCCGCCAGATAGATGTTGTTGTCAGCCTCGAGGGCGACATCGTCGTTCGAGGAGCCACGCGAGGAGTCGATTTCGAGGTCATTGTTGAAGGCGCCGATGGAGCCGCCGCCATTGGCGTCGAGATCAATGCTCTGGCCCATGAGGTCGGCAAAATCGTCGCCGGCGCCGTTGTTGCGGGCATCGAGGATCGAGCCGGCGACGGTCCGCAGCGAGATGTCTCTGGTCGTGTGAACGGTATGGACGAGAAGATCGCCGGCCACTTCGTCGAGGAAGACACCAAGCGTGTTGTCGGCGGTCGTGTCGAAGGCTCTGAGCACGCCCAGACCGCCGACGCCGTTGCGGATGTCGACGTTGATCTCAAGGAAATCCGTCGGCAGGCCGATACCGCCAAGCGGCGAATTGATGTCGAGCAGCGTCGGGTTGAGAACTTGCGCGGCGACCTGCGCATGGTTCGGATTGAAGAGACCGACGCCGGCCGCCATGGTGATGTTGCGCCCGGCGACATCGGCTTCAACGTCGCCCTCCGTCAGGCCCCGCGCATCGAGAATGCGCCGCGGCGAATAGAGCAGTACATCCGACGCGGTCGATTTGATGCGCTCGACGCGCATGTCGCCGGTCTTTTCGCTGAGAGCGATATAGCCGTTCGTCACCACATCGATATCGCCGGTTCCATTGATCTCGGTGATGCCGAGAACGTTGATGGTCGTTGCGGTGGGCGCGGGATTTGCGGCAGCAACGATGATGTCGCCACCACTGATGACCGCTCCGGCCTGGAGGCCGGGCAGAGTCCGGCTGCCAGTCGCGGGGTCGATGCCACGGAAGTCATAGGTCGAGGCGATCGCCGTATTGCCCGTTCCGAAGACACCACGGCTGAGCGGTTCGGGGGACCCGCTGTCCGGCCGGAAGAAATTGTAATGGGTGAGGCCGACCGCCTGGCTCGGCGCCTTGACGAGCACGCCGCCAGACGCGCCAGCGCCGGCCTGCTCGATGCTTGCCTGCAGAAGCACGTTAGCGGTATCGCCGGCGCTGATCCGGTCGATTTCAACGATGTAATAGCCGCCGCCGAGGTCTTCGCGCAGCAGGGCTTTGAGGTCGAGATTGACGTTCTGGGCGGCATCAACCGTGAAGGTTTCGGCCGAAATCAGGCTGTGCTGGTTGGTGAGCGGCCCGCTCGGAGAAAGGTTGATTGCAACACCTGCGAGCGCGTTCGCGAGCGTGCTTGCCAGCCTGACGCTCAAGCCATCGGACGAGGCGATGACATAGTAGTAGCCGCCGTCGACGAGCCCGCCGATGGCAGTGCTGACCGCGTCGTAACGCACGAGTTGGCCGGTGTAGAAGCGGTTCTCGTGCCCGAGGAAGATCTGCTCGGTCAGCCCGCTGACGCGGCCGGTATCGAAGCTGATAAGTTGCGGCAGGCCGGCACTGTCGACGATGTCGACATTGACGCGGTTACCTGTCGTTCCAACATTTTCCTCGGCACGGACGTTGAGGATATGCGTGCGGATGAGGGACTGACGGCCGTCGCTGCCGGTCACGCCACGGTCATTGGTGGCGAATACGGATCCGTCGGTATTGACGATCGACGTGGTCCCGATCGGGTTTTCGATGGTGCCGTTGATATAGATGTCCGAGTGACCACCCGTGTCGGTGATCTCGATCAGCGTCGGCGCCACCTCGCGTTCGATGTTGAACGTCAGCGTCACCGTCTTCGACGGATTCAGCCAGGCAAGCGGCTGCTCGTCGGTGACGACGTCGATGTTGTTGATGATGATGTCCTTGTCGGACTCGTTGCGGATCGTGACGCGCTGGAGGGTGTCGCGGAAGGTCCAGGTGCCGCCGGAACCGATCATCGAGTCGGAATCGAAGACGACATCACCCGGGCCGGGATTGACGATGTCATTGACGACGATGTCGGCGCTCTGGATCGTATCGCCCTCTCCTTCGCTGCTGCCGCCGCCGCTCGCACTGTCGTTAACAGTCACTTCGACCGCGACATCGATTTGGCCGTCGGCGCCGATGACGAGCTGTTTGACCACAAGTTCGGGCGAACGTCCCGAAAGGATGAGGACATCCGAATTGAAATCGATCTGTTGCGGCCGGTCGTCCGGGCTGTTGCCATCGGAGCCGCCGGCAGCAAGCGAGCGCTTGCTGTAGTCGGCGTCATCCGTCTGCGAGATCGAGCCGTTGACCGTGGAAGCATAGAGCGCCAGGTGTTCGCTCGACGCTGCAGGCTCTTGCGGATAATCCGGATGGCCGAGCACGGCATCCCCATTGTCACGCGGGCCGGCGGTCACCAGAGCGCCGGCAGCACCGAATATCTTCGAGGCCACGTCGGTGTCGTTGTGCGCAACGGAATCGACATAGCCGAAGAGGCCGGTGGCACGGGCATAGGATTTGGTATGCGTCTTGACGTTGTCATAGCGCGTCACGAGGTCGACGCCTTCCCAGCCGGTCAGTTCGGAATCGGCATTGATATGCACTTCTGCCTTTGGCCGGGCTGTCAGCGTACTTTCGGCAGTACCCTCGCCATAGAAGCCTGCGCCACGGCCGTCGCTGCCTGCGAAGATGTCGAACCGCCCGACCTTCGCACTAGCAACAGAACGTTTGGCACTCAGAACCGCTCGGTCGCCGAGGGTTGCAATGGTGTCAGCTTGATCCGGATCGGGGTTCGGATCGGCCACACCGATATAGACATGCGTATCGGCATCGCCATCGCCGCCGAAGCCGATGCCCGAACCGGTCGCGTTGGCGGAAACGCCGGCTTCGGAATAGGCCGTCAGTTTGGCGAGCTCGCCGGCAACGACGATCGCGTCCGCGCCGATCGTTGCCGCACTGTTGTACTCAATCCAGACAACGGTCGTCGGCGAGGCCACGCCGACCGCACCGCCGGCGCTTGCATGCGACGAAGCTCCGGTATTCACGTTGGTGCTGGAAGCCACGGTGACATTCTTGCCCGCGACGATGCGGGTGCCGGCGCCGATGGAGGCGACGCTGTCGACGTCCTGGTAGCTGTTGGCATCGGCATCGCCGACGGCGACGAAGCCGCCGGTGCCGTTGACCGCGTGCGCTGTCGTGTTGGTGGTCGCCGATGTGCTGACCGAGACGTCACCGGTCGTCGTCACAAGCGTTGCCGAAATCGTGGCGCTCACGTTCGCGTTGCTGGTGATATTCGCGTCGTTGCCGTTGACGCCGACAAAGCCGCCGCCCGACCCCTTTGAATAGGCTGACGACACACCGTCACCAGACTGCGGTGCGATTTCGCTGAGAGACACCCGGCCGGGGCCGAACAGGAATTGCCCGCCAGCCGCCGAAGTCACGGCATCGTTGAGATCGATGCGCAGCTGTTGTTCGCTCGCGGCATCGCTCGAAATATCGACGGCCAGAGCGCCGATCCGATGGTTGGCATAGGGGCCGGACAGCCCGGTCGGCGTCAACGTCATCTGTGTGCCGCCAGTCGGCGCGTCCCACAATTCGAAAGTGTCGTCGCCGGGGCCGCTGACGCCACGGACATAATAGGTCTTGCCGTCCTCAAGCCCGCCGATGGGCAGATTCTTGGCGTTGATCAGCGAATGGATATCGTCGGCGGTCTTCGCCTTGTTGGGCGTGAGCGTGATGATCGACTGATCGAAGGTCTTGGTGAGCGTCGTTTCCGTGACGCTGTTGACGACTGACAGGATCAACGTGCTGCCGCTGACGCCGGTAACGGTGTAGGTGCCGCTGTTGGCGCCGGCGCCGCTGATGAACAGGGTACCGGTTCCAAAGCCGAAATCGGCCCAGTTCTCGCCGTCGGTGCGGATGATCCGGTCTCCAGCTCCATTGCGGACGAACTGAACCTGTTCGGTGACGACGTCGTTGCGTTTCAGTTGGATCGTGGTCGAATTCACGACGTGGACGCGATAGGTCTGGCCATCCGACAGCCCACCGATCGCCGTTCCCGGCGCTCCCGTTTCCGTTTCGACATGATAGACGACGTGCTCGCCCTCGCTGAACCCATGGTTCAGCGCGTTACCATTGTCGTCGAAGAAGCGAATGTTGTTCTGCGTGCTGTCGTCGATCGGCGAACCGTCGGGATTGAGCGCCGTCGGATGGACGTCGACTTGCCGGCTGACGAAGGTCTTGGCGTCTGGCGCGTCATAGGTGACGGCCATGCCATTGGTAAACCCGTGACCGGAGATGGTAATCTGATTGCCGGCGATGTCGTCGGGCTGGAAGTTCTTGAAGTAATTTTGCGGATTGACCGCCTTGTCATGCGTATTGACCAGTTTGATATGGGACTCGTCGATAACCAGAACGTAGTAGAGATTGCCCTCGGTCAGGCCGAAGCTGTTCACCGTTTCGTCGGGGCCGGCGTAATAACGCACGGCATCACCGCTGATGAAGTTATGCGCACCCTGGAAAGTAATGATCTCGGTTTCGGAATCGATGCTTGCCGCATCGAAAGTCGAGCCGAAGTATAGCTTGTTCGGGTCGACATTGCCGCCATCGACGACGTTGATGACATTGTACTGTCGATTGACCGCAGGATCCTGAGGATCGGGCCAGTTGAGGCCCGGGATCACCGCGCCGCCGGTGCCCGCATCGTATTCGACGGTATCGCCCGTGACGAGGCCGTGGTTATTGACCGTGATCGTGTTCGCCACTCCGTCGGCGTCGACGACCGCATAGTCGGGCTGCGTCCCAGGAATGGGCGCGGCAATCGCCTCGACGGAGACGTCGCCCGTCGCATTGATGACGCTGCCCGTTCCAATGCTGCTGGAGACGGTCGGGCTGACATTGGTGGTCGCGTCGGAGTCGCCGGCGCCGAAGACGCCGCCGATCGTCACGCCGACGACCTTGGAGTCGCCTTCCGTGTTGGCGAGTGCCTTCAGGCGAATGTGACGGGCCGACTGGATGGATGTGTTGTTACCGATGGTCGCCGCCACGGAGGACGGGCTTGCCGTTGCCGTGGCGCTGTTGAGCGTTAGCGCTCCAAGGACACCGCCGCCAGTCGCTTCCGCAACCGCAAGCGCGCCGTTGATCGCAAGCGCGTCGACCCCGATGTCGCGGACCGAAACGATGTTGGCGTTCATCGATGCATTCGACTGGCCGTTGGCGACCGCCTCGGCATCGGTCGCACCCACCGCAGCCGCACCGAAGGAGTTTGCCTCGGTATTGGCGACCGCGTAGTTGCGCAGCCGCGACTTGATATCGATGTCGTTGGTGATCGTCAGGGCACCGCCCGCACCGATCGAAGCGGTTACAACGGCATTGGACCTGGCGGTGGGCACTGCGCCCTGGCCGCTGAACAGACCGCCGCCCGAGGCTTCCGCGAAGGCCTTGGCGCCGCGATCCGTGGCAGTCGCACCGGAGAAGTTATGGGAGGCGAGGATGACGATGCCACCGGCCGTAATGGTCGAACCGCCGCCGATCAGCGCGCTTGTCGTCGGCACGACATTGACGGTCACGAAACTCGTGCCCACAGCGCCGAGACCGATGCTGAGCGCGAAAACGTCACCCTTGGCATTGTGGCTTGAGAGCGCTTCCAGCGTCACCGTGCCGGAGGCATCGATGTTGGCGCCGCCAAGAATCGAGGCTTCGATGTTGGTCTCGACATCTATCAGCGCGAAATTGAAGGAGAGGCCGAGCGCACCGCCGGCGAGCGCGAAGGTCTTCGCCTTGGCGTCGACGGTCGAATCCGCATGCACGGTGATCGCGCCTACCGTGTCGGTCTGGCCGATCTGGCTGCCGGAACCAATGGTCGCCAGAGACTCAATCGTGCTGTCGTCCGTGTCGCCGATGTTAAGGTCGATATAGGAGGCACCGGCTGCCAAAAGGCCGACCTGTATGCCCGTCGTGGTGAGGTCGAAATCCTGCGTGTTCGATGCGGTGACCGAAAGAAGGCTTGCGCCATCCACCACCGTTCCGTCGAGCAGGCGCGCCTGTACGCGGCTGGTATCGTTGATGACGATGACCGAGGCGCCGAGACCGGCAAAGCCGCCCTGGAAGGCGACGGTCGTCACATCGACCTCTTCGTCGAACTCGGATTCGACCTTGATCTGGTTGCCTGCAGTGAGTTTACCGCCGGCCTTCGCCTTGACCTGCCCGGACACGTTGAGCACCGTCACCGCCGCGCCGGCGCCGACGAGGCCACCGGCTGCGTTTCCGATCAGAAGATCGACCTTCATGTTCTGGCGCGAGACGACCAGAATGTCATGACCGGCTTCAACGTCCGCACCGGCTTCGATGGTCGCAGTGGTGCCATGCTCCTCACTCGTCGGGGCCAGGGCAGCATTCAGGTCAGCGGCAGAGAAAAACGATGGATCGCTCAACCGGTTCGATGCGCCCTGCATATTGTCCCGGACGCGCGAATCGGCGGTACGCGCATTTCCGTCGCCAGTGAAGCCGGTCATCTGACCGGTCAGTTCGCCGACACCGCCATCGGTCTTCTCGCCCGCGTCGGCCGCGGCCGTGTCACCGCCGCCGGCGGTGGCATTGCCAGACGTACCTTCCCTCTCGTTCTGATAATCGTCCTTGAAGTCCTGCCCGATCGACCAGACGGAGACCGATGCCGCGAGGCCGACGACGCCGAGGGAGCCGCTGAAGGCGAAGCCTTTGAGGACCTGGATCGAGTCCGCACTGATGGCGACATCGTTGCGCGCCAGGATATCGGCATTCGCGCCGATCGATGCTGTGGTGTCGTTCTTGATGCTGCCGAAATCGATACCGCCACTAAGACCAACGAAACCGACGGCTGCCGAACCGGCAAAGGACGTGATGCGGACATCATTGGCCGCGTTGACGTAGACGCCCTGTCCGAGGCCGACAGCAGCCGGGTGGAGCTGATAGTTGGCAAAGCCCTGGTTGATCGCAGCACCCGCGCCGATGGCGGCGAAGGTATCGGAATCAATGATGGTCACGCTGACCGCGCCGGCAATGCCGACATAAAGCCCGCCCGCGCCGGCAACGGCGATGTGGGTGACCACTTCGGACGATTGCGCCTGGACGATGACACCATGGGCCTCACCCGAAAGCGTCGAAAAGCCCGTCGGATCGCCACCGCTGGTGGCAATGTTGCCGTTGAGCACGTTCGCGATGCCTGCGCCGTTGGCGCGTGCATCAATGGTGGCGTTGGCGCCAATCGTCGCCTCGGTGTCCTTGGTGACGTTAACGACGCCGACGGAACCGGCGGCGCCACCCCCGGAAAGGCCGATGGCAACCGCGCCGGAAACGATCGTGAACTGGGAGTCGTCCTTCGCCATGACGGCGACGTCGCCACCGGCTTCGACGGTCGAATCCCCGATGCGCGCAAAGGTGTCGGCATCGATCGAGACGACCGAGACGCCGCCGGCAAGGCTGACCGTGCCGCTGAGCGCCAGGCCGGCGGAGACGACGAGAACCTTTTCCTTCGCCGTCGCGATCACTGCCACGTCATTGTTGGCATCGACAAGGGTGTCGTCGCCGATCGTTGCGGTTGTTTTCGTCGTAACCACCGACACGTCGACCGCAGGCGCGGCCGCGGCCGAACCGCCGAAGGCAGCACCAGCACCAACGCCGAGATGGCTGAAGTCACTGGCCGCGGCGACGAGCACGGACTGCGCTCCATTGCCGCCGCCGCTCATGTCCTGATTGATGCGGGCGCCCTCGCCAATCAGCGCAGTGGTCGTCGTATTGAGCACGTTGACCGCCGCACCGACGGCGACACCGACGGAGCCGCCGCCGCCAACGCTGATCGCCGCCGTTTCGATATCGTCCTTGGTGCTTGCCGAGACCGCGACGCCACGGAAGCCGCTGTCGACGGAGGCTGTTGCAATCCGCTGCTGGGTCAGGCCCGGATCGGTTGGCGTCCCGTCATCGCTGTGATCCTGGTCGAGGTCGTTGAATTGCCCGAGGCCGCCGCCCCCTTCCTTGACCGGCACGCCGGCTTCGAGACTGTCCTTGCTGACCTGGCCGTCGGTCTTCGGATCGTAGCCGTCGCCCATGCTTTGCGAACCGGCAAAGCTGATATCGAAGCGACCGGTGCGTGCCGCCACGCTATGCTGACCCTCGCCCGTCACGCGCGCATTTTCGCCGATGAACGATTCCGTCACCTTATCGACGACCGCGACGCCGGCAGCGACACCAACGCCGGCGCTGCCGCCAACGGCGACGCCGCCGACGATCAGGTCGAGTTCCGTTTCGTCGATCGCTTGTACGAGCACGCTGCCAAGCGCGCGCACGTCGGTCAGGCCCGCATTCGCGATGCCGTCGAGCGGATCGTCACCGATGAAGGCGCGGGTGGTCATGTCGAAGACGAAGACATCCGCCGAAACCGTAATGCCGGCGGAGGAGGCACCGCCGGCCGCGACCGAGAAGGAACCAATGTCCTCATTGCTGGTTGCCTCGACCTTGACGTTGCCGTCAGCGTCCATGTCCATGCCGGAATCGATCGACGCCTGCGTGGTCTTGATGAGCGTCGCGATATTGACGCCGGCGCCGACCGCCGCGCTGCCGCCGGACACCGCCAGCGATCCGGCGACTGTGAGCAGATCCGTCTCGCCATAGGCGTAGACCGCGACCCCCGGATCGTTTGCACCGGACTGGGCGGTCACCGCCGTGTTCGAGCCGATGCGTGCGATCGTTGTTTCCGTCAGCACCGTGACGGCAACAGAGCCAGCCACGGCGGCGCTGCTGGTCGATACACCGCCGGCGGCGGCGATCGTGGTCACGTCCTCGGTCGAAATCGCCGAGACATCGAGACCGACAGGGCCACCGGTTTCAACGTCGGCGTGCCCGCGGATCTCGGCCTTCACGTCGTCGATGTGAACGAAGACGGTGCCGGCGATACCGATGCCAGCCCCCTGGCCGAAGGCGACGCCGCCGGCGAGAGCAAAGATCTTGGCGTCACCAGTTGCCTTGACGGAGACATTTCCGCCGGCATGAAGCTCGGATTTGTCGAGTGCCGTTCCCGTCTCGACATAGGCTTCGGTCGAGGTGTCGAGCACGACGACACCGACGGAGGCGGCAACGCCCGAGCCGCTGAGGCTCAGGCCAAACGTGGCGGCAATCGAGGTGATGGTGTCGAACGAATCCGCATTGACCAGAATATTGCCGGCAATCGCACCGAGATCCGCGGTTCCGCCGACCCAGGCGCTGGTGTTGCGAATGATGACGTTCACGTCGAGGCCGATGCCGACACCGGCATTGCTGCCGCCGGATAGTCCGATGCCGCCAGCACCGCTGACGACCGTCAAGACGTCGGTCGCTTCGACGGTCACGCCGCCATCGCCGTCAAAGTCGGAGGCGTCATTAATGAAGGCATGCGTCTCCATGAAGATGACGTTGACGCTGGAGGAGCCACCCACCGCCGTTCCGTTGCTTGCCGCCACGCCGGCGGCGAAACTGGTCACCGCCAGATTACCGATGACAGGAAGGTTCTCCGTAATCGGCAATAGCTCGGCATGCGCGGTGACACCGATCGCGCCGGTTGCCTCGGCATCGACGCCGGTTCCGACATCGGCCTTGGTGTTGAGATCGTTGACGATGTTGATGGAGACCGCGACGCCGACGCCGGTGCCACCATTTAGGCTCAGCGCCGCGCCGCCGGCGATACTCTGCATCTCGTTGACGCTGACTGCATTGATGGCAATGCCACCGGCATTGGCGTCGAGATCGGCATTGTTGCCGATTTTGGCACTTGAATTGACGTCGAGATAGTTGATCGCGACGGAGCCGCCGACGGCTGTATTCTTCGACACGGCGCCGGCCAGTGCCCGCGCCTGGAAGGTATTCCTTTCGCCATCGGCCGTGACTGCCCGTACCTTGATCGAGCCGGCGGTAAGGTCGGCGCCGGAATTGACCTGCGCGGTATTGTCGAGCAAGGCGATGTTGAGGCCGACCGCGGCGGCGACGCCGGTGTTGGCGCTGGTGTTGGTCGCCGTCGCCGTGCCGAGTGCGCGCGCGTCGGTGGTCATCGTCGCTTCGATTTTCATCGCACCCGACGACCCGATCACGACATTGCTTGCGATCGTCGCGGTGTTATCGGCGTCGAGGAAATTGACGGCGATCGTTGCGGCGACGCTCGTCCCGCCCTGTGTCGACTTGCCGGTCTCGTTCGTGCTCTTGCTATCGGCGGTGCCGAGGCTGCTGCTGCCAGATTGGGTCGGCGCCTTCGAGCCGCCACTCTGGTTCTGCGCCATGCTCGTCTGGTTGCTGGTCTCCTGGTCGGAGTTCGCCTTCGAGGTATCGTTGCCCTTGGCGCTGGCCTTGGACTCTGCCTTCGTGTCGAAGGTCGACGTGGCGGTGACACTGACATTGTTGGCGCCGGAGAAGTTTCTGCCGACATAGGCATCGTTGGTCACTTCCGCGATGTTCAAAGCGAGCGAAACACCGACACCGACATTGCTGCCGGCCGCTTCACCGTCGCCGAGGGCATGGATCGTGCTCGCATGGGTCGCCTGCGCGGCGAGATTGCCGGTGAGCGTGATCGCGCCGCCGGCACCTGTGCCGATATGCGCATCCGTGTCGTTATCCACGTAGGCGACTGCAATTGCGCCGCCGACGGCGGTGTTGCCGGCAGCGCCAGCTTTGGCCGTGGTGGTGACCGTATCGTTCGAGGTCGCAAGAACCTGGAAATTACCGGTGTTGCCGCTGACCGTTTCACCGTTTTCGATCCCGGCGAAGGTCGTGTTGAGTGAAATTCCAAGCGCTATCGAAGCGCCGACGCCGGTGCTTCCGGAACCGCTGCCGGCGCCATGGGCGGTCGCCTCTGTCGTCGATTTGGTCGTGTTGGTCGCCTGCAGGCTGACATTGCCGCCAGTGAGCGCCACGGTCGTCGTACCGCCACCGCCGTGGTCGAGCCCGATCGTGCCGAGCGTATTGGTGGTTGCAACGCTCAAGGCAAACGAACCCGCCACGCCGGTGTCGCCACCGCTCGCACCTGACGTGGATTTCGCACCGAAATTGTGCTCGGCGTTGCCGCCGACCGTCTTCATTGTCGCAGAAGCCGTGAGGCCATCGGCCGTGATATGGGCGCCTGCCCCGACCGAGGCTTCGTTGCGCATCGTCGCAACGTTGATGGCAACGGCAACACCGACGCCGGTGCCGCTGCTCGTGGTCGTTGCCTTGCCGTCGCCGGTGGCACTGGCATTCATGTTGTTGGAGGACTGGAGCTGAATCGCTCCGGTCCCCGCGCCCTGCCCGGCAATGATCGTAACGCCATCACCGATCGAAGCGACGGCGAGCGACGAAGAGACGTTGAGGGCGAGTGCAGCCGCGACGCTCACCTGGCCGCCACCGGTGCCGCCCTGGCTCGTTGCGGACTTGTCGCCGGTGTTCGTCTTGCCCGATTTCTCGTTGGCGAGCTGCTTTTGCTTGTTCTTCTGATCGTCAGCGGTCGTGTTGCCGCTCGTGTTTTCCTTGTCCTTGTCCGCGCCGGCGGCGCTGGCCGTGGCTTCGGCCGTGCTCGCACCATCGCCATGGGCTGCGAAGCTGACATTGCCATCAGCGGTTATATTGCGGGCGGTGGTCGCAGTGGCGCTGTCGTCGACAAACGCCAGCGCGATTGCCGCACCAACCGCCGTGTCACCGCCAAGCGCATCGCCCAGTGCCGATGTGGTGCTTTCGCCATGGTGGGTCGCGGTGGCGCTGAAGGCACCGTCAAGGTCGATAAGACCGCCGGTGCCGAGCTTTGCGTCCGTCACATTGTCGGCAACGGTGATCGCAATCGCGCCACCGACGCCGGTACCATCTTCAGCTGCCGCACCGGATTCTGCCGTCGTGGTGGTCTTGTGGCTGCCCGTGGCGCTGAGCGTCAGGTCATCGAGGCCGCTGAGGACAGCGGAATTCTCGACCTTCGCCGATGCTGTATTGTCGGCGGCGTTGATCGCGACGGAGGCACCGACGCCGGTGCTGGCACTTTCGGCATCCGCCTCGGCGACAGCGCTGCTTTCGGACGTGTTGGAGGCTGTAAGCGAAGCGTCGTCGCTGCTGAGCGTGACGCTGGCGGAAGGCCGGATCGCCGCTTCCGCGGTGGCATCCGACACGTTGAGCGCGAACGATCCGGCAACGCCGGTGTCGCCGCCGCTGGCGCCGGAAGTCGAATGCGCTTCGAAGACGTTCTTCTGGTCGCCGCCGACGTTCTTCATCGTGGCAGACAGCGTGACGCTACCGTCGGCATTAACGATCGCGCCGGTGCCAATGATCGCCCGGTTGCTCATGTCGGCGACGTTGATCGCCACTGCAGCACCGACCGCCGTGCCCGAGGTTTCGCTTTCGAGCGTCGCGCTGCCATCGGCGATCGCCGAGGCATCCATGTTGTTTTTCGCTTGCAGGCTCACGCCGCCCGTTCCGGCGCCGTCGCCGGCCGTTATGGTGCGGCCATTGCCGATGCTGGCGAGCGTTTCGCTGTCGGAGACGTTGATCGCAAGGGCGGCAGCAACGCCGACATCGCCACCGCTGCCGCCGCCGGTATTGGCGGTCTGGCTCGTGCTGTCTGCATCGCCTGATTTGCTGTTGGCGAAGTCGACCTGCTTCTGTTTCTGCTGGTCGGCCTTGGTGTTGCCATCAGCGGATTCGTCGTTCTTGTCGGCACCCTTCGCGCTTGCCTTGGCTTCCGCCTTGCTGGAGCCGTCGCCCAGCGCCGACAGGCTGACAGAGCCGTCAGCACGCAGATTCCGGTTGGTGGTCGAGATTGCACGGTTGTCGACAAAGGCAAGCGCGATCGCCGCGCCGACAGCGGTCGAACCGATAGCGGTGCCGTCAGCCGTGGCCGTGCTCAGCCCATGATGGGTCGCCGTTGCTGAGAAATCTCCTGTTATGTCAAGCTCGACGTCATCCGTTCCGAGCGAGGCACGGGTGGTGTTGTCGATCACGTCGATCGCGACAGCACCGCCAATGCCGGTGCTGCCGCCGGTGCCGCCGGCTTCCGCCGTCGTCTCGGATTCATGACTGCCGGTTGCCGACAGCGTCACGCCGTCTGCGGCCGTGACCGTCGCCCCATTTTCGATGAGGGCGTTCGTATTGTTGTCGATGACGGCAAGCGCGACCGAGCCGCCGACGCCAGTCTCGCCGGCTTCGCCGAGATCGTCGCCGTTCGGGGTCGCGGCGGTCTCGGCATGGGTGGTCGACGAAGCCGTGAGGCTGAGGTCCGCACCATTGAGGTCGACCGAGGCGCCGGCCTCGATAACGGCCTCGACGTCGGTCATGATGATGCTGATCGCCAGAGCGCCGGCGACATTTGTTTCGGCGCCGCCAGCACCGGCTTCCGCCGTCACGACGAAGCTGTCGCCAGCATTGAGCGTGGCATTGAGGTTGACAGCGCTTGCCGTCAGGTCCGAGGTGCCGGCGATATAGGCTCGCGTGGTCACGTCGGCTATGCCGAGCGCGACAGCCACGCCGACTCCGGTGCCGGCGCTACCCGTGGCCGAGCCGTCTGCCGATGCCGTGACGCTCTCGGTGGAGGTTGCCGTCAAGCCCAGGGTGCTCGCAGAAACAAGGGTCGAACTGTCGACATAGGCCTCGGTTGTGGTCCGGTAATCGGAAACCGTGACGGCACCTGCAAAGGTGATGTCACCGCCACTCGTCGTGGCCTTGTCCGAGGTATTGCTGTCCTGATTCGGGTCGGCGAGCCGTTTCTCGGATTCGTTTGAGCCGTCGCCCTGGTTCGAACCGCCGGCACTGGAAATCGCGATGGTGCTGACATTGCTGGTCAATGTTGCGCTAAAGGCGACGGAATCGGGCAGATTACCACTATTGGCGTTGAGCGCCGAATTGCCCGCCATATAGGCGCGCGTCGTCGCGTTCACTTCCGAAACGGCAACGCTGGCACCCTTGGAACCGGAGCCGCCATCGGCGGTTGTCGTCAATGCGAGATTGGTGTCGGCGGTCAGCGAAACCGCCCCGGATACGTTGAGGGCGCTGCCGCCCAGCACTTCGGTGATGGAATCGCTGACGACGACCGTCACGGAAACCGCGGCGTCCTTGGTCGTGTCGTTTTCGCTTGCATCGCCTTCGTCGGCCGCGGTCAGCGAAACGCTGACCGAACTGCCGGCCAAAAGGCTCGTAGCTGTCAGCGTGCTGTTGTCAAATTTGATCCTCGCCTCCGGTAGAACCGTGACGATGACACCTTCGAGCGGCCCGACTTCCGCGGTCGAAGCCGAAACGGTCGCATCCGCCGTCGCCGATATCTCAACGGCGCCAGAGGCGGTGATGGTCGCGCCGCTGAGGTCGATGATCGCCTCGGGTGTCGCGAAATAGGCGCCGCCGGTGATTTTGCCGTCGTCTTCGGCGAGCGCCACAAGGGTGACCGTCGTCGCCGAAACATTACCTGAAACCGTGATCTTTTCGGCATGAACCGCCAAGGCGCCGAATGTGTTCGTCCCCTCGATGAGGACTTCGTCCTTGCCGTCATCGCCGGCCGTATCGGCAGCGTTCTCGCCAAAAACGGTAAGGCTTGCAGTCCCGAGGTTAACGCCGGTAACCGTCAGGACATCCTTCGACAGGAGCGGGATGCCGAGGTCTGCGCCAAGTTTGATCGTCAGGCTGTTGGTGGGCTTGGCGAAGGTGACCTTCTCGAAGGTCGGGATCAGCGACAGGGACTCAAGCGTCAGAGTTCCGTCACCGTTATCCTTTAGCCGAGATTCGTCGTCGAAATCGCTGGTCGCGATTATACGGTCGGCGACGACCGTATTGTCGGTGATCGGCTCGAGGCCGTCGTAGCGCAGAACCTGGCCATCGCGGGTAATCGTGCCGGACGCGGGACCGGTCGCAACGTAAGTGACGGAATGGAAGACACCGCCATCGAGAACGAGGCTGTCGAAGCCGCCGGCGCCCCCGTCCATGACGCCGGTCAGTCCCCCGCCGGCCGAAACGAAGAAGGTGTCCTCGTTGTCGGCAGAACCTCTGAGATTCTCAACCTCGACGAAGGACACCCCTGAAACGCTGCCGGCGTTGAGCCCGGTTATGTTCCAGTTGGTATCTACCGGAGGTCCGATCACTGCGTCGCTGCCTGCACCGCCACTCAGGAGAACCTTGCCCGAAATGGCGTTGTCGAAGCCGTTATGGACGAAGGTGTCGTCGCCGGCGCCGGTGTCGATCGTCAGCTTCAGATTGGGCGAAGCAAAGGTGTAGGACACCAGCGCGCCGCCATTGATGCTGTCGAGCGTCGAGAAGCCATCTCCCGGCGTGCCGGCGTCGCTGAGGCGCAGAGTCTGCCCCTCGCCCGTCACATCGGCAAAGATCCGCTCCTGCGCAGTCGTCGCGTCGGTCACGGCTGAGACGCCGCCGATACCGATCCGATGGTTGATCTGGCCGTCCACGGCGGTGAACACGCCGGACCCTGCGCCATCGGCCGCGAACTCGACGAGATCAAACACGCCGCCCGTCAGCGAGAGCTTGTCGTCGCCGTCGCCGCCTTGAAAATCGATGTCGAGCGCCTGAAGGAAATCCGTACCGAAATCGATCGTCAGCGTGTCGTTCGCTGCAGTACCGGTCACCCGGATATAGTCGATCTCCGCAGCATTCCGTTGCGCAACGAGGAGGCTCGACCTGTTGTCGTAGACCTGAACCGCCTGGATGAGGTTGTCATAACGCAGGCTGTAGTCAGCGCCGCCATCACCGACCATATCCACCGCAAAGGGCATGATATCGGCCGACAGCAGGTAGCGAGGCTCAAGCGTCTCGAGCGCGAGCCCGGGCAGATGGGTGGTTTCGGAGCGCGGTGTGAAGCTTCGCGCCTTCCTGCCACCGAACCATCGGAAAAGGCGTTCGATCATCGCCGTTTCCTTAGCGGGTGGCCCATCCTGTGCGGCTGATTTTCGGCGAAGGTGACGGGAATTCCTGGAATCAAGCATCGACGACAGCGGCATGCCACCCTCCCGCGTTCAAAGCTGTAATGAAACCCCTATATTCGAATGTTAACAAACACTAATGCGGAAAGACAAGCCGTAATCTTTCGTTGTCGATAAATCTTCATAATTCGCTAGGTTTTTACTTAAGCCGTAAAACATATGACAACTTCGTTACACAAATTTCCTAATATAGCTTCCGCCATTAACGGATTGGTTTGACTGGCTTTTATAGCTCTTACGAGCTAGTTCGTCCGCCTCCTCTCGATGCCCCAAAGTGATCAGGGCCCGATCTGTCGAGCGCCGGTTTGTACGCGCCACTTGGGTATCAGCTAATCGCAACGCGCTAAACGAGCGGCGGATTTACAATTCCTAATTGCATTTCAATGATCCTAGATCGTGGCGCTGTCTTGCCTGCCACCGGAAGTCCGACCCGAAAACCGACCGGAAGGAGACAGAGCGGACGGTGGTCGCTGTCGAGATCACGCGAATTTGCAAGCAGGCCGCCTCCCAAGTCGCCCGTGTTTTGCCGATAATCGAGCGACCGGAAACCGGAGGACGAGCTATGCGCCCTGGCTTCTCAGGCACGTTGCTGGCCTTTTCATTGCTCCTGTCGACACCGGCTGCTCCCGATGCGGGCGACGTCAAGCGTTCGGGCCAGCCCGTGTTTGACCGCGTCGTCGAACTGGTTGATGAGGACTTCTACGACACGACGGCGCTGGCCCGCTTCAACACCGCTGCCCGGGCACTAATCGACGGGAGGACGCACGCGATCTCGGCAGCGAGCCCGCCCAGCGACGTCGACGACGCAATCTCATCGGTTCTTGCCAGCCTTCGGGTCTCGCATACGGGACGCTACAAGCCCGATACGATCGACTATTTTGAACTCTCGGACATTTTCCGTTTCGCAATCCGGGATGACGTGCGTCGCCTCTTTCCGCCCGATGGCGAGGTCCGCTATCCCGGCATCGGCATGGTGACGGCCGTTGATGGTGGGCGGCGCTTCGTTGCCGATGTCTACGATGGATCGCCGGCGGAGAAGGCCGGCCTGCTCGTTGGTGACGAGATTCTGTCAATTGACGGGCTACCCTACCGGGAAATCGGCTCCTTCGCCGGCAAAGAAGGCCGAAGTGTCGAGATCCGGCTTCGACGCCATCGCGATGCCGCACCATTTTCGGCGAAAGTCCAGGTCGAGCGATTGCGGCCGCTGCCGATGTTCGAGCGGGCAATCGATGAAAGCCTTGCCTTGAGCGAACGCGAAGGTCACAAAATCGGCTACGTGCGGCTATGGACGCTCTCGACGCGCAACGGCCTTGATATTGTCGCGGAGGCCCTTGCGACCGGCCGCCTCAAGGATGCCGAGGGCGTTATCGTTGACCTGCGCGGACGCTGGGGTGGTGGCCCTGCCGACGCCGCCGAGCTTTTCGTCGGCGACACGCCGACCTTCCGGCTGGTGCCCCGCCGCGGAGATGCGACGCTTGCAAACTTCCGTTGGCGAAAGCCGGTCGTCGCGCTGATTGACAAGGGTACGCGCAGCGGCCTGGAACTCTTCGCCTATGCTCTGCGGCAGAACGCCATCCCGCTGGTCGGTGAACGGAGCGCAGGCGCCTTGCTCGCAGGCCGCGCCTATGTGCTGCCAGATGACAGTCTGCTCGAACTCGCGGTTTCGGACGCGGTGATCGATAACGATCTGCGGCTTGAGGGGATCGGCATCGAACCGGACCGGGCGGTGCCGTTTCCACTTGCCTATGCGGCGGGCAAGGATCCGCAACGGGAGGTGGCGATAGGCGAAATGGTCCGAATGCTCGAAGCTGGAACGACAGGGCACGCAGCGCCACCGCAAGAGCCTGCCGCGACCCGCTGAAGCTTGCGCTCACGAGTAAACGAGGCCCCAAACGGTTGTGCCGCCCGCGAAAATCTCTTGCCCCAGCCGAACAACCTCTTCGTCGGCGCCACGAGTTCGAGTTGTGGCTCGCCTCAGGTGACATGCCGCAAGAGGTCCGCCCCTCCATTTCATTCCGGCCCCTTGGGTGCGGTCCGATCCTCCCCGGTCTTTGCTACTGCCATCGAGGCCGCGAAGGCGCGGCCCAAAACAGCAAAAAGGGACTTGGACATGGCTACCATCGGCACCTTTACCTCCACGAAAACGGCTTCACCGGCTCGATCCGCACACTGGCCCTCAACGTCAAGGCACGCATCGCCCGCGTCGAAAACCCCTCCGATAAGGGGCCGCACTAGCGCATCTACGCCGGCAATGTCGGGCTCGGCGCCGCCTGGCAGAAGCGCTCCGACCAAACCGACCGCGACTACCTCTCGGCCAAGCTCGACGACCCGAGCTTCGCGGCTCCCATCTACGCGACGCTGACGGAAGTTGAGGGCGAAGATGGCTACCAACGCATCTGGTCCCGCCCGAACCGGGACTGAGGAGCGCCTGCCCCGCCCCAAGGCGGGGCCAATCCGTCGTCGAAAAGCCATTCCGATGTGCGGTATTGGATGGAAATGGATGGATTAATGGATGCGACTATGCCATACCCATTTTGGATGGAAACGGATGGGATAATGGATGCCGGCGCTCGACCTTTCAAAATTGCGGATCACGCCTGAGATTTTGTCATTGATCGCCGAGATCGATGAGTTCAAAGGTGCCTGGCGTGCATTGGGGCGCATCGCCCCAGATCGACTCTCCAGCTTGCGGCGGGTTGCAACGATCGAGAGCATCGGTTCGTCGACCCGCATCGAAGGTGCAAAACTAACCGACCGTGAAGTCGAGAGGTTGCTCTCGAATTTGCGCATCGGCTCATTTGCCAGCCGCGACGAGCAGGAGGTCGTAGGCTATGCTGAGGTCATGGAGACCATTTTCGCGGCCTTCAACTCGATCCCGCTCAACGAAAATCATATCCGCCAACTGCACCGTGATCTCCTCGCCCATTCGACCAAGGATGAACGGCACCGCGGAAATTGGAAGACGCTGCCCAACAATGTAGAAGCTTTCGATGAAGACGGTCGAAGCTTGGGAGTTGTCTTCCAAACTGCCTCGCCTTTCGATACGCCCGGCAGAATGGCAGACCTTGTGGCCTGGCAACAGGCTCAGGAGAAGGACGGCACTTTTCATCCCCTGCTCATCGTTGCTGTCTTCGTGGTTGTTTTTCTCGAAATCCACCCGTTCCAGGACGGCAATGGCCGCCTGTCGCGGGCTCTGACGACATTGCTGCTTCTTCGAGCTGGTTATGCCTATGTGGCCTATAGTTCTCTCGAAAGCGTCATCGAGCAGAACAAGGAGGCCTATTATCTCGCGCTTCGCCGCACACAGGGCACGATCCGCACTGATCAGCAAGATTGGAACCCGTGGATCGAGTTCTTCTTGAGAAGCCTCCAGCGCCAGAAGCAGCGTCTGGAGCGCAAAATCGAGCGCGAGCGCATCTTGCTTGGCGACCTGCCGGAGCTTTCCGTTGCTATTCTCGAACTGGCGCGTGAGCGTGGGAGGGTGACCGTTATGGACGCGGCCAATGCGACGGGCGCGAGCCGGAACACGGTAAAGGACCACCTGCGGGCGTTAACCGAGCAGGGACACCTGACCCTGCACGGAGCAGGTCGTGGAACCTGGTATGGCCTGAGCTAAACAGCATGTCACCTGGCTTAGCGCCATTAGCCGATGACGTTACGCGGCTCGCCACGACCATGCCCCTTCTCTCAACTGCTGCCGGCACTCCCTTCTGCGGGCTCGATGAGGCATGTCTGACCGAAGCAGCGAATTGGAGCGCATCGCAATGCTCAATTGCGTCATCGCCGTTCCCAATTTTGCACGGAAAAGCCGCGGCGAAGCGTTCGTGTACTGTGGCCGGCATATTGCGCCATACCGGTCATTCACCTACTCCACCGCGGTAGTCGGCATCGTCGTCCACGATGTGGCGCGATAGAGCCGGCAACTTGCTCTAATCTCGTGGCCGCGCGTTCCTCCACGCTGCCTAGAGGTTTCGCCCCCGAGCTGTGGCCCTAAGGCAGTTCGCGCGTCCCGACCACGACGGTTGCGGTGGAGCGCAGTTCCACCTTGCCGGCCCGCATCGACTGCCGGGCGAGATCCAGGACTTCCGCCTTGATACGCTCCCGCGTCGCAATATCTGCCTGCCCCAAGCCGGCGACCACGGGTGCTGCGATTTCCGTCATGAAGGCCCAATAATCTTCGGGACTGTCGTGAACCATCGTGGTGGTGATCTCTTCCTCCCGAACGTCACGCAAGCCGGCGTCGGCAAAGACGGCCGTCATCATGCCTTCGGGTGCACAGCGGAACAGGCCCGGCGCTCCAACCGGCGGCTTCGGAAGTTCCACGTTGCGCGCGATGGTCGCCATGATCGTAGTTGCCCAGGTATTCTTTTCCGGCGAACTCCAGACGGCGGCGCAGACATGTGCGCCCGGTTTCGCGACCCGCCTCAACTGTTCAGCTGCTGCCGCAACGTCAGGGAAGAACATGAACCCAAACCGGCAAAGGACGGCGTCGAATGCCGCATCCGGGAACGGCAATGCGCCGGCGTCGCAGATCCTGGTTTCAAAGTTCGTCAGGCCGCGGTTCGTCGCGTTCTCGCTTGCCACCTGAAGCATGCGCTCGGATAGATCCGTGACGGTGACCCGACCGTTCGGAATCAATGCTGCGACCGTGAGCCCCGGCTCTCCTGTACCGGCAGCGACGTCGAGCACCTGATCGCCGTCTTCGATGGCCGCCTGCCGGATCATCGCCTGGCCAAAGGGGGCAAGCCATCCGAGAACCAGAGCATCCCATTTCTTCCAGCCGGCGGAGAACCGGTCCCAGGTTTCTCTTTGCTGGTCGCGGATTTGATCGAGATGCGCGGACATAAAGCTTCCTCCCTTGGCGCCATTTTCCGACCTCGTCTGGCGGAACTATGAACTCGCCGCGGAACGTTACAAATCACTTTTGCGCCGCGGGACGAGGGCCTTTGTGACCATGGTTACATGTGCGCTGAGACAATCCGCTCTAGGGTGGGGAGGCAAGGCACGCTATATTCTAACCAAGGAGACTGGGAAGGAGAGATTCGCACCGATGTCGAACCGGACGAACGGCAAGAATAACGGCCGGATAGAACCCAGCGACGAACAACCCCTCGGTGATCAATTGCGGATGATGCATCGGGCCTTCATGGCCTCGCCGCTACGCAACAAGATCATCTGGCTGAGCATAAGCATCGTCGTCGTCATTGTTGTAACAGCCTTCGGCCAGATCATCCTCAATCGATGGTACAAGCCGTTCTACGACACGCTCGAGCGACGTGACCTGCCGGCCTTCCTTCACCAACTCGTCGTCTTCGCCCAGATCGCCGGCGTGCTTCTCGTGCTCAATGTCGTGCAAACCTGGCTTGGGCAGGTCATCAAGCTGCGCTTGCGAGAGGGGCTGACGGAGGATCTCATCAACGAATGGATGCGTCCCACGCGGGCATTTCGCCTGGCGAATGCCGGCGCGATCGGTATCAATCCGGATCAACGCATCCACGAAGACGCACGCCACCTGACCGATCTTTCCGCCGGGCTTTCGATCGGCCTTTTGCAGTCGGGCATTCTGCTGGTGAGCTTCATCGGCGTTCTCTGGTCCCTGTCCGACGGCTTCGTCTTCCATGTCGCGGACTACGCCTTTGCCATTCCCGGTTATATGGTCTGGGCGGCCATTCTCTATGCGGGCACGGCCTCCTGGCTAAGCTGGCTCGTCGGCCGTCCGCTGGTGGGACTGAACGGCGAACACTATGCCCGCGAGGCGGCGCTGCGTTTCTCGCTGATGCGGGTTAACGAACATATCGAAGCCGTGTCGCTTTCGTCGGGAGAAGCAAATGAAAAGAAGCGCTTGCAGCGCGATCTTGCTTCGGTACTCGAGATCAGTTACGGCCTGTTGCGTGCGGTCACGCGATTGACATGGGTCACAGGGGGCTACGGCTGGATCACCGTCGTCGCACCGATCGTCATTGCCGCACCGGTCTATTTCTCCGGAGACTTGAGCTTCGGCGGGCTGATGATGGCGGTCGGCGCCTTCAACCAGGTGCATGCGTCGCTGCGCTGGTTCGTCGACAATATCGGCGCGATCGCCGATTGGCGTGCCACGCTGCTACGCGTCGCCGCCTTCCGTTCAGCATTGCTGATGACCGACGAACGGCACGAGGGCGACAAGCGTATCGACTTCAAGACGGCGGAAACGCCGCAGATGAGCTTCGACAATATCGAGATCGTCTCGCCGACCGGCTGCATCAAGCTTCGGGAACAGAGCGTCACCATCGACCCGGGCGAACGGGTGCTGGTCACCGGTGCTCCGGAAGTGGAAAAGGCCCCGTTCTTCCGGGCGATCGCCGGCCTTTGGCCCTGGGGTCACGGCCGCATTGCACTGCCGGTGGACGATGGTCTCGCCTTCGTTCCGAAGTCACCTTACTTCCCGCCCGGTACCCTTGGCGACGTTCTCGCCTATCCCAGCCCGGCCGATACATATGGCAAAGGAGAACTTGCGGCGGTGCTCTCCAAGGTCGGCCTCGGTCGGCTTAGCGGCCGGCTTGACCAGGATGCACGAAAGCAGATGAACCTCAGCGAAGCGGAGCAGCGCCTCCTGGCCATCGCCCGGCTCAGCCTGCACAAGCCGCGGTGGCTGATCATCGACGAAGCGCTCGACACGCTCGAGGACGACGCCTACCAGCGCGTTCTGAAATTCATGGACGAAGAACTCAAAGGTGTCGCGATCGTCAACATCGGACGGATGGAGCGCGGCAGCGACTTCTTCAGCCGCGTGCTGCACCTGGACAAGAACCCGGCGGGCAATACGCTGCGCCGGCTGCAGCCGAGGAGCCTTCAGCCCGCCGATCCGCAACTGGTGGATTGAAGCAAAAGAGCAACGGGCACGGCCTGCCCTTGCCACTTGTCAACCGAGACATCCAGGAGTGGCAGCAACGCATTGAGAAAAAGGAAACCGCGCATTCATGGGACGCGCGGTTTTGCTTTGCCTTGCGTGAGCTTCCTTAGCGCGACCGCAACTTCATATGGCGGTTCACGTCCTTATAGAGCAGGTAGCGGAACTTGCCTGGGCCACCGGCATAACAGGCCTGCGGGCAGAAGGCGCGCAGCCACATGTAGTCGCCGGCCTCGACTTCGACCCAATCCTGGTTGAGGCGGTAGACTGCCTTGCCTTCGAGCACGTAGAGGCCGTGCTCCATGACATGGGTCTCAGCAAAGGGGATGATCGCACCGGGCTCGAAGGTGACGATGGTGATGTGCATATCGTGGCGCAGATCCGAGGGATCGACGAAGCGGGTCGTCGCCCACTTGCCGTCCGTGCCGGGCATGGGTGCCGGGGTGATCTCGGCCTCGTTGGTGAAAATGGCTTCCGGTACGGGCAAACCGTCGACGTGCTCATAGGCCTTGCGCACCCAGTGGAAGCGAACAGGCGCTTCGCCTGCGTTGCGAACGGTCCAATTGCTGGCCGGCGGAATGAAGGCGAAGCCGCCCGGCTGCATCTTGTGCGCCTTGCCGTCAAGCGTGACGGTCAGTTCGCCCTCGACGACGAAGATCGCGCCTTCGGCGCCCTCGTCGAGTTCCGGCCGGTCGCTGCCGCCGCCCGGAGCGATTTCCATGATATATTGTGAAAATGTTTCAGCAAAACCGGAGAGTGGACGCGACAATATCCACAGCCGGGTCTTGTCCCAGAACGGCAGGTAGCTGGTGACGATATCCATCATCACGCCCTTCGGGATCACGGCGTAGGCTTCAGTGAACACCGCGCGATCCGTCAGGAGTTGGGTTTGTGCCGGGTTGCCGCCATGCGGCGCATAGTAACTACGGTTGGTCATATCTTCCTTCAGTCTGCTGGCAGGCACCGCCTCTTCTTCAAATGCGGTGCAATTGGTCCTGCGCTGCTGCATCTGTCCTGAAATCGGCTCCGACTTGAGGACAAAAACATGCAGTAAATCAAAGCGCTACAGCGACCTTTGCGCATCGGATGAGACGCGCGACGCTGTCGGCTTCAAAGCAATGCGGTGCGAAGATCTCGGGGCTGATCCTTCTCCTCGTCCAGATCCAGCTCCGCTTCGACGTGGTTCAGATGTTCGGCCATTTCCTTGATCGCGCCCGCGACATTGCGCGCCGCGATGTGCTCGACGACGGCCAGATGTTCGTCCGGACCGCAATTGTGCAGATGGTTCGAGCGGTACATCGCGGTAATCAGAGATGTGCGCGAGACGAGGTCGCGCAGAATGCCGAAGAGAAAGGCCGAGCCAGACAGCTCCGCGAGCAACAGGTGAAAGCCACCGGAAAGCCGAACGATATCAGAGAGATTGCCGGAGCGCCCGGCAATGCGCTCTTCTTCGATATGGCCTCGCAAGCGGACGATATCCTTGGGGGTGGCGCGTTCGCACAAGCGTTCGACGACGCGCTGCTCGATCGCGCGTCGGGCGACGAATACGTCGCGGGCCTCATCGACGGAAGGCTCGGAGACGAAGGCGCCGCGGTTCGGCATGATCGTCACGAGGCCGTCGCGTTCCAGCGCGGTCAATGCCTGGCGAATGCGGGCTCTGCTGACGGAGAATATTTCGGCAAGTTGCTCTTCCTTCAACCGCGTGCCGGGCCGTAGCCGCCGTTCTGCGATCGCAAGCCAGATCTTCTCGCAAATGATCGCCGTCGGAGCACCGGCGGCTTCGTCCGCGTTGTACATGAAATCTCCCTTAGCCGTTCGCCTACTCTCGCCGTGCGGCGCTCAAAGTCAATTCCATCCGCTGCAGTTAGATATTGACTACAAAATTGTAGACAATATTGTGTACCGCAACTTGATGTGCAATGGCAACTGCTTAAACACGATCACGCGATCGGCCCGAAGCCGGTGCGTGGTGCCACTTGAGAGCCCCGATGGACTTTGAATTCACTGAACTGCCGCACCAGGAGGGGGCCGTCATGCGCACTCTCGACATCACGGCCCATGCGCTCCTTGCAATCGTCCTTCGGAAAACGAGTTGATCCCAATGCGTCTCCTGCTCATCAACCCGAATTCCACCCGCTCCATGACGGAACAGGCGCATCGCAGCGCTGAGCGCGTCGCAGCACCCGGGACCCGTTTGGAGTCCGTCAACCCGACGTCCAGCCCGGCCAGCATCGAGGGCCACGCCGACGAGGCGATGGCCGTCCCGGCGATGCTTGCCGAGATCCGCAAGGGCGAGGCGCGCGGGATCGACGCCTATGTGATCGCCTGCTTCGATGATCCAGGCCTTGGCGCCGCGCGCGAAATTGCCCGCGGTCCGGTGATCGGCATCTGTCAGGCGGCAGTGCAGGTGGCGATGAACATCGCCACCCGCTTTACGATCATCACCACCCTGCCCCGCTCCGTGCCGATCATCGAGGATTTGGCGGAGGCTTATGGTGCGGGCCATCGCTGCCGCAAGGTCCGTTCGGTGGACATGCCGGTACTGGCGCTGGAAGAAGATCTCGCGCATACCGAGGAGATGCTGGTGCAGGAGATCCTCAAGGCGCGGCAGGAAGATGGTGCGGAAGCAATCATTCTCGGCTGCGCTGGCATGTCCGAACTCTGTGACCGCCTGAAGGCGCGCACGGGGATGCCTGTCATCGACGGTGTGACCGCTGCGGTAAAGCTCGCCGAAGCCCTTGTCGGCGGCGGCTATGCCACTTCGAAAGTGGGGGCCTACGACTATCCCCGCGCCAAAGAAGCGCCGGCCTGCCGACTGGTTGACGCCGCCGGCTAAGTCTCCGCCTGTCCCCGGGCACATCCCCGCCCGGTAGAGAGCGCAGGGTAGATTTGCCGCTCAATATCCCTAGGGGGTCCGCAAATTGAACGAGGCTTGGAAGCTGATACGTCCCGGAGAGTGCTCAGAACGCCTGCGTTCTCCCTTCTGGCAAAAAGGGAGAACGCTTGCAAATATGCTGCTTCAGGGTTGCCGCTAAAGATCGTCACGCGGGCCGGTCGGAAGCGCTCGGTCGCCACTTGATGAGTTGCTTCTCGGCGACGTCCAGGATGCTGTCGATAATCAGGACAAAGATCGCGAGGATGAAGATGCCTGCGAAGACCCCGACCGCATCGAAGTTGCCTTCCGCCTGAGCGATCAGATAGCCAAGGCCGGCAGACGAGCCAAGATACTCGCCGATGATCGCCCCGACGACGGCAAAGCCGACCGACGTGCGCAGCGAGGAGAGAATCCAGCTTGCCGCTGCCGGGAAATAGACGTGGCGAAGCAGATCCGATCGCTTGGCTCCCAGGATGCGGGCGTTAGACAGCACCACTGGGTTGACTTCACGAACGCCCTGCATGGCGTTGAAGAAGGTGACGAAGAACACCAGCGTCACGGCGAGCGCAACCTTGGACCAGAGACCAAGGCCGAGCCAGAGCACGAAAATTGGCGCAAGCACGACGCGGGGGATCGCATTGAGGCCCTTGATGAAAGGGTCCAGAATGCGCGCGGTCGAACGGCTGAGGCCGAGCCAGACGCCCGCTGCCACCCCAAGTCCCGTTCCGACCAGATAGCCAAGTACGGTTTCGGTCAGCGTGATGGCCACATGGTTATAGAAGCTGGCGTCCACCACCCAAGAAGCCACCTGGTTGAAGATGTCGGCCGGAGCTGGGAAAAAGAAGACGTCGATGACGCCGGCCGCGACACCGAACTGCCAGCCGCCGACGATTGCCAGCAGCAGTACGACCTGAATGAGGCGTTCAGTCATGGCGTTCATAGCTTTTCTCCACTTCGCCGCGCAGCGATGACCAGATGTTGCGATAAAGATCCATGAAGCGTGGATCGAGCTTGATTTCGGCGACATCGCGTGGACGTTCGAGATCGACGGGGAAGCTGTCGATCACGCGCGAGCGCGGTCCGGCGGCAAGCACCACCACTCGATCCCCGAGAGCGATTGCCTCCTCAAGATCGTGGGTAATCATCACCACGGCGCGCCGTTCCTCCTGCCAAAGCCGCAGCAGCTCGTTCTGCATGAGGTGACGTGTATGAATGTCGAGCGCTGAGAAGGGTTCGTCCATCAGGATGACCTTGGGGCCCGTAATCAGCGCCTGCGCCATCTGCACACGCTTGCGCTGACCGCCCGACAGTTGGTGCGGATAGCGGTGCTCGAAGCCCTTCAGACCGACCTTCGCCAACCACTTCAACGACTGCTCGCGCCGTTCGGCAGCGCCTGTGCCCTTGAACATGGGGCCAAGTTCCACGTTCTCGAGCGCAGTCTTCCACGGAAGCAGCGCATCCTGCTGGAACAGATAGCCGATATCATTTTGGACCCCGCGTACCGGCTGACCGTCAATAGCGACATTACCGCTCGATGGCTTCAACAGTCCGGCAATCGCATTGAGTATCGTGCTCTTGCCGCAGCCGGTCGGACCTACGATCGCGAGAAACTCACCGTCGGCGACACTCAGGTTCACATCCTGCACGGCCACATAGGCGCCGAAGGACATGGTGACCGCGTCGATGGAAACCATCGGCTTTACCTGATGCCGACTGTCTGCCGGCGGTGCGGTTTTCACTACAGCCAATGCCATGACCTCCTCCTATCAGTTGGCGGCGACGTTCGGGGCCTTGCCGACGAACTCGTTCGTGTAGGTTTTCGTCAGGTCGATTTCAGCCGCCGCGACCTTTTCGTTGAAGCTCTTCAAGACGGCGAGTGGAGTCTTGATATCTTCCTCGTTGATACGGCCGTCCTTTGAAAAGATCGCCTTCGCATTCTCGACCGCCTTGATGTAGGTATCACGGTCTCCGGAGATGAACTCCTTGGGGAGCTTGTCGACAATCTCTTCCGCTGAGTGACTATTCATCCATTCGAGCGCCTTGACCGTCGCATTCGTGACCTTTTGGATGGTCTGCGGATTTTCCTCGATATAGCTCTGCGTGGCATAGAGGACGGAGGTCGGGTAGATCCCGCCATAGATCGCCCTGGCACCCTCGTCGCTGCGTCCGTCGATCAGGATCTTGCCGACGCCCTTGGCCTCGATGAAGGTCGCTGCGGGGTCGTAGTTGACGAGGAGGTCAACCTTGCCCTGTTCGAGCGCCGCGACGGCGGCAGCCCCGGAGCCAACCCCGATCAGCGAGACGTCGTCCGCGGACATGCCGTTGCGCTGCAGGTAATACCGGACAAAGAAATCGGAAGACGAGCCTGGGGAAGTGATCCCGACTTTTGCCCCTTTGATGGTTTCCGGTTTTGCCGGGTCAAAAGTGCTGTCCTTGCCGCCCGCCAACACGAGCCCGGAATTGCGGGCGAGTTGCACGAACGCCACCACAGCCTTCTTCTGCGACTGCATCTGGATCGTATGGTCGTAGAAGCCAACGGCGATATCCGTCGAGCCAGCGACAAGCGCCTGAAGCGTCTTTGAGCCGCCCGATGCGAAGTTTTCGACGGTCACCTCCAAGCCTTCCTTTTCGTAGAGGCCGAGCCCCTGTGCGACCGGAAAGGGAAGATTGTTAAGATTATAGGAACCGACGCTGATGCGGACGGGATCCGCCAATGCCGAACCGGCAAAGGCGACGGTTGCCGCGAGGGCGAGCATGAGCTTGCGCATGATATTCTCCTCCTGTTGGTGGCGCCCTCCCGGCAGCCACGATTATTATGCCGCGCAACCGAGTTGCGTGACAGGTTTTGCAAAGACATGGCCTTCGAACAGCCGCCTGGCGGTGCGCAGGATGCCGGCGACGACCTTGCTGTCCCTTTCGTGAAGCCTGACGTCCAGATGGCCGCTCGGGTGTTCAATCGAAAGCACCACCGGCGGTTTGCGTGTGCCTACGAGAAGGGAAGCAACAGTGCCTTCATGGATGCAGGCAGTGGCAATTCCCACGGCCCCGGTCGTCGCCAGCGAAGGGTGACATTGATGCGGCATGAAATAGCGCACGTTGACATCTCCTCCTGACTTTGGTCGGGAAATGAGCACGGGCTTCGGAGTCACCTGGTTGCGCACGTCGCCAAGGCCCATCCGCTCCCCGGCCGCGATGCGCAGCTTCTCCAGCCGGTCAAGCAACGTCTTATCGGCGTTGAGTTCAGCCGCTGACTCGAAGCCGGTTGCGCCGACCGCGCCAGCCTCGATCAAGATCATCGGCATGGCGCAATCAATGCACGTGACAGCCACACCGTCGATCCAATCGATCGGCTTGCCAGTGGGAAAGAGCTGTCCGGTACGCGCGCCGGCTGCATCCATGAAGGTCAGCGCGATCGGCGCTGCGTTGCCCGGCACACCATCGATCGCCGCTTCACCGAGATAGGAGACGTTGCCATTCGGCGTCGGAACGTCGGCTTCGATCATCTTGCCGGTGTTGACGTTGTGGATTCGGACGAGTGTCGTTTCCCCTCGAGCCGGAACGAGACCCGCCTCGATGGCGAAAGGGCCGACCGCAGCAAGCATGTTGCCGCAGTTCGGGGACGTGTCGACAATCTGTTGATCGACGCGCACCTGGGCAAAAAGATAATCCACGTCGGCGCCCGGAATGCTGGCGGGGCCGACGATGGCCACCTTGCTCGTGACGGGATTGCCGCCCCCAATGCCATCGATCTGCAGGGGATGACCTGAACCCATCACGGAAAGCAAGATCTTGTCCCGCTCTTGAGTATCGACGGGAAGATCGCTTGCCAGAAAGAAGGGACCTTTCGAGGTTCCGCCTCTCATGAGGACGCAAGGGATCGCCAGCAGGTCGTTCATCGCTTGTGCTTCCGTTGGAATTATGTCATCGCCGTATCAATCGGCCTGTTTGATCCAATTATCGGAACTACGGTTGATTTGTGAAATGCTAAGAATTGGGAAATTGATGCAAGATGAGCATTAATTGTGAGATCCTTGATCTTCGGGCGTTCTTGAGCGTCGTGGAGTTGGAGAGCTTTCATCGCGCCGCCGATGCGCTGCATCTGTCGCAGCCCGCCCTGAGCCGCCGTATTCAGAAACTTGAGCAGGCGATTGGAGCGCCCCTCCTGGAGCGAACGACGAGGCATGTGTCGTCGACGGCGCTCGGGACAGAACTCATTCCGCTTGTGCGGCGCATGTTGGAGGAATTCGACGGTTCTTTGTTCGCCGTCCGGGATGTCGGTACCAATCGAGGCGGATTGGTAACAATCGCATGCCTTCCCACTGCAGCTTTCTACTTCCTGCCGACCGTCATCCGACAGTTCAACGAGGAGTATCCGAACATTCGCTTCCGTATCCTCGACCTGCCGGCCACCGACGGCCTCCAAGCCGTGGCACGGGGCGAGGTGGAGTTCGGGATAAATATCATGGGCACATCGGATCCGGACCTGATTTTCGACCGGCTCGTGGAAGACCCATTCGTGCTTGCAGCGCGCAGGGATCACCCCCTCGCCGCCAAGCCCGTGGTCGGCTGGGCAGATCTTGAGCCCTACCATCTGATTACAGTTCATCGATCGAGCGGCAACCGAACCTTGCTTGACGCAGCGCTGGCAAAATCGAATATCAAACTACGTTGGTTCTACGAGGTGACCCATCTGTCCACCTCCCTCGGCCTTGTGGAGGCCGGCCTTGGAATTTCGGTCCTGCCGCGCATGGCGACCCCGCAGGACGACCATCCGTTTCTGATCACGCGCCCGATTGGCGATCCCGAGATATCGCGCACGATCGGGGTGGTCCGCCGCCGTGGCGGGACCTTGTCGCCTGCAGCGGAGAGATTTCTCGAAATGCTGATGGGCGCATGGGGAAGTGACTGAGAGGCCTAATCGGAAGCCTGATGCGATCATAGGCCGCCACCCTCCGCGCACCAGGGATTTTGAGACCGAGCGGCTCTCGCCATCGGTTGGGAGCTTTCCTGTGAAGTATCCTTCCGCGTTCAGCGGCGTCGTCTTGAACGGCGCAAGGCGTCTGTCACCTTGTTATGCTGACGAAGCTCAGGCTACCGCTCTCCAGACCTCAGGCTTTCAGCGCATCAAGGCGTCGAGCTGCTCCTGCAGCGTTGCCACCTTCTGCTCAAGCGCCTCCAACCGCTCTTCAAGGGCAGATAGCGCCGAACCGCTGGACGCCGATGACATTGCCACCCTTTCAAAGGTCGGCTGCTCGACTTCCCCGCAAAGCAGATGCGCGAAGCGGTCCTCGCGTTGACCGGCACCCCGGTTCAGTTGAACGATAAGGGGCGGCCGGCGGCCTATCATCAGATCCAGATTGTCCTTCAGGTCCTCGATCGATGAGAACCGCGCCATACGCTCGCTGCGCGCCCAAAGTTCGTAAGCCGTCTGCGGACCGCGAAGAAGCAGCAGGCCCAACGCGACGATCTGCGGCGATGTCAGCGAGAAACGGTTTGCCACCAGATGCTCGTAGCGCTCGACCCTGGACGCGAACGCCTGCCGGACCAACCCCTTCTGCACCAATGATGCGAGCGCACGATGGACGTCCACCTGCTCGAGCGCCATGACGGGATCGCGTGCGGTCTTCTGGTTGGCCGCCGAATGTGCCGAATTGAGCGTCAGCGGATAGACGTCGGGCGTCGTTTCCTTCTTTTCAATCAGGCATCCGAGAACGCGAGCTTCAACGGCATTGAGGACGGGAAAATCAGTGTCGGAGGTCGTGTTCATGGGCCAACTCTTCAAATCAACGCATTGATCCGAGCCGCGCCCGCGAAGCGTGGTGCGGCCCAGCTTTCGGTCCCTACCCTAACGTGGGTGTCGAGGTCCGGAAATGGTCATCGGTCTATTTCGTTGAATTCCGGTTAGCACTGTTGCATGCGCCTGACGACAGCAATGCGAAACACGCCGCAAAGGCTCGCTCGAACTGCGGCGAAAAAAAGAGGCTCCGCGACTGGCACGACACGGAGCCCAAGGCTTCAGGGAAGAAAGCTGCGTCAAGCGGCGTAGATGGCTTTCACCGTCTCTTCGATGCGGTGGCACGCGGCACGCGAGCCATCGGCAAAATTGCGCATTTCCGGGCGCTCGCTCTTGCATCGCTGGTCCGCGAACGGGCAGCGCGGATGGAACGTGCAGCCGGTTGGCGGATTGAGCGGGCTCGGCACCTCACCGGCAGCGATGCTGCGCCCGCGCTTCGGGTCCGTGATATCCGGGATCGTCTCCAGGAGCAGCTGCGTATAGGGGTGTCGCGGATTGGCGAAGAGCGTCTCCGTGTCCGCCTCCTCGACGATGCGGCCGAGATACATGACTGCGATACGGTCGGACATGTGGCGCACCACGCTCATGTCATGGCTGATGAAAAGATAGGTCAGCCCCATCTCGTCCTGCAGCTTGCGCATGAGGTTCAGAATCTGGGCCTGGACGGAGACGTCGAGCGCCGAGGTCGGCTCGTCGCAGACGAGGAACTCCGGCTCGCCGGCGAGCGCGCGTGCGATCGAGATGCGCTGGCGCTGACCGCCGGAGAATTCGTGCGGGAACTTGGCGCCATCCGAGGGTGCGAGGCCGACGATCGTCAGCAGCTCGCCGACGCGCTCCATGATCTCGTCTTCCGAGTTGCGCAGCTTCAACTCGCGAAGCGGCTCGGCAATGATGTTGCGCACCCGCCAGCGCGGATTGAGGCTGGCATAGGGATCCTGGAAGATCATCTGCGCGGAGAGGGGCTGCCCGCTTTTGCCGGGCGCAAACCGCACTTCCCCTTCGCTCGCCCGGTAAAGACCCGTGACGAGCCTTGCCACTGTCGACTTGCCACAGCCGGATTCGCCAACGAGGCTGAGGCACCCCCCCATCGGCACGGTGAAGCTGATATCGTCCACTGCGCGCACGAATTGCCTCTGCTTGCGCTCGATCACGCGGTTGAGCCAGGGCGCGGACACATCGAAATTGCAGGTCAGGTCCTTGACCGTCAGGGCATCACTCATAGAACTCCTCCTGCATTGAGCCAGCACGCGCTGACGCCTGAGCCGACCGGCGCCGGTTCCGGGCGATCTTTCCGGCAGCGCGGACCCGCCTCGGGGCAGCGCGGGTTGAAGGCGCAGCCGGCCGGGATTGCGTTCAGCCGCGGCATCGAACCGTCGATCTGGTTCAGCCGCTCGACGCGACGGCCGAGTGCCGGGATCGAGCCCATCAGACCGCGGGTATAGGGATGGCGGGCGTTCTTCAGCACGTCGCCAACCGGACCGATCTCGACGAGCCGCCCGGCATACATGACCGCGACCCGATCGGCCGTCTCTGCTATGACGCCCATGTCGTGGGTGACCAACATGACCGCGGTGCCATGATCGTCGCAAAGCCGACGCAGCAACGAAGTGATCTGCGCCTGGATCGATACGTCGAGCGCAGTCGTCGGCTCGTCGGCGATGATCAGCTTCGGCTCGGCGGCGAGCGCCAAAGCGATGACGACGCGCTGACGCATGCCGCCCGAAAACTGGTGCGGATAGTGGTCGTAGCGCGCCTCGGGTGCCGGAATACCGACTTCTTTCAGAAGCTGGATGGCACGCGCCTTGGCATCGGCCTTGGAGAGCTTCAGGTGCAGGCGAATGGTCTCGACCAGTTGCGCGCCGATTGTGAACAGGGGGTTCAGCGAGGTCAGCGGATCCTGGAAGATCGCGCCGATCTGCCGGCCGCGCACCTGCTGCATCTGCTTATCGTCCAGCTTGTCGATCCTGCGGCCAGCGAGCCAGACCTCGCCCCCGGAAATCCGGCCCGGGGGTTCCAGCAGCCCCTGGACCGCCAGCCCGGTCATCGACTTACCGGCGCCGGACTCGCCGACGACGCCGAGGATTTCGCCCGGGCGGATGGTGAGCGACACGTCGGACAGCGCCGAAACGGTACCATGGCGCCCGGGGAACTCGACGCAGAGGCCGCGAACGTCAAGCACGGCGGCCGATGAAGCATGTTCCGTCATCGCTGCTCCTCCAGAGGATAGCTCGGCGGGAAGATCTCGCTGACCGGCGGGTGGCCCCAGCTTCTTTCGGGGTATTTTGCGATCAGACCGTCGAATTGTATCTGCGCCTTCGCGCGGGCTTCGTTCATGTCGAAACCTGCGACTTCGCCATTTCGCATCGACAGGCGGCCGTCGACGAAAACCGCCTTGGTGACGCGCCCGGAACCGCCGACCACCAGCGTGGTGATCGGATCGACCGCCGGCGCCATGTGGTGGTCCATGAGGTCGAAGACGGCGATGTCGGCGCGCGCGCCCGCCTCCAGGCGACCAAGATCCGAGCGGCCGAGCGCCTTGGCGCCGCCAAGCGTCGCGGCATCGAAGAGATCGGCGCAGCGCACGGCGGTCGCGTCGTTTTCGACGACGCGGCAGGTGATCAGGCCGACCAGCAGGTTCATCAGCATGTCCGGCGGCGTCGTGTCGGTGCCCATGGCGATGTTGATGCCGCGGGCCTTGACCGAGCGGAAGGAATTCAGCATGCTACCACCGCGGGCTGAAACCAGCGGACAATGAACGATGCTGACGCCGTTTTCGGCATAGAGACGCAGATCGTTGTCCGTTGCCTGGGTCGCATGCGGCGCAATCAGCCGGTCGCTCAGGAAGCCGAAGCTTGCCAGCCATTCCGGTGCAGTCTTGTCGTGAAGGCGGCGAACGGTATCGACCTCCATGGTGCCCTGCGCTGCATGCAGGCGGATCGGGCAGTCCAGATCGCGAGCCGCATCGGCGGTGCGAAGCAGGAGTTTTTCGGTGCAGGTTTCCACCCGGTCCGGAGCGAGCAGGCCCTTGATCAGGCCGCCGTGACGCCCTTCGTGATCGCGAATGAAGCCGATGGCATCGTCGAGGCCTTTCAGTCCTCTTTCTTCGTCGAAGATCGCTTCGAGCTGCCCTGGGGCCGTGACCATCATGCCGCCGGCGCGATAGGCCGGGCTCAGATAGACGCGCAGGCCGAGATCGCCGGCAGCATCCGAAGCAGCGGCGAACTCCGCGACGGTCTCGCCCCACTCGCGGTAGAAGAGCGAAGCAATCGGCGCCGCCGTGGTGATGCCATTCAACAGGAGCTGCGCAAAGGCGAAGCGCTTCTGGAAGGCGAGCTCCTCAGGCGTGTACATCTCATAGGGGCCGCGCTCGATATAGGAACGCGGCCAGACGCGACCCTTGGCCCAGCCCGGCTGGTGATCGATCGAGAGCACGGTCGTGTCGAGATCGGAAAGCGCGTCGAGGTCGATCAGGCCGGGGCTGATCATGGCCGCACCGAGATCGATCCGCCGGGCGACCTCGCCCTCGAAGCGCGGTCCGACATAGAGCAGCGTACCGCCTTCGATGACGACCTCGCCATTCGGGATCAGCCGGTGCGAGCCGTCGCGGTGGCCGAGCACCCATTGGGCCGTCAGAAGCGTGCGGCCGTCCGGGCGACGGCCGAGTGTCAAATCCTTGATGCTGTTCATGGGATGGCTACCTCCGCAATGCCATTACGCGCGATGACGCGACCACGCTTGACGACCAGCGGCCGCGGGGCCACGTCGACGACAGCATGCGCCAGCGTCTCGCCGGTGAGCAGGGTGAAGTCGGCGTCACAGCCGACGTCCAGGCCGTAGCCCTTGATGTCCATGACCTCCGCGCCGCCCTTGGAGCAGACATGCAGCGCATGTTCGAGATCAACATCACGGCGGAGCCCGTTCTTCATGCCGAGAACGCGAGCGCGGTCCATCATGTCGGGCTGGCCCCATGGACCCCAGGTATCGCGGATGCCGTCGCAGCCGGCCGCCACCTTCACGCCGGCGTCCTTCAACCGGAGGATCGAAGGCACGGTCGAAGACGGCGAGCCTGTGGTGACGATGCGGACGTCAAGTTCGGCGATCTGTTCGATCAGACCCGCCACGCGCAGGTAGTCCGGCGCGCCGAGCGCAAAGGCATGGCTGATTGCAACCTTGCCCTGCATGCCGAGCGCGCGGATGCGCTCGAACATCAGCTCCATGCTGAAGGCACCAAGCTCGCCTTGTTCATGCAGGTGAATATCGATCGGCTTTGCATGCTTGTCTGCGAGGCCGAAGATCGCGTCGAGATGACCCTTCGGGTCACGGTCGATGCCACAGGGGTCAATGCCACCAAGGACTTCCGCACCATTGCTCAGAGCCTGGTCGAGGAGCTCGACCGTGCCCGGGCGGGTGACGAGGCCCGACTGCGGGAAAGCGACGATCTCGATATCAATGACGCCTTCAAGCGCATTGCGGGTCTCGACGATGCCTTCCATCAGGCGCAGGCCGTGGGTGGTGTCGATGTCGACATGGCTGCGGATGTGGCTTGCGCCATTGGCCGCGAGCATGATCGCCTGGCGCATGGACTGACGGTGCGGATCGATACCGATTTCCAGCCGCTTCTCGCGCTCGAAGTCGATGCGTTCGCGCAGCGTCGCAGACTTGGCGTTCACATGCCAGGGCATGCCCCAGACCGATTTGTCGAGATGCGTATGCGCCTCGACGAGCCCGGAGATCACGATATGGCCGTTGCCCTCTTCGGTCGCAGCGCCTTCCGCAGAAAGCCCCTTGCCGATAGCCGCAATCTTGCCGTCGTGCACGAGAATGTCGGTCGCTTCGCGGGCATATGGCCTGACGTTACGGATCAGGAGACTGGACATCATTCACCTCAATTTCGGATTTAGCGCATCTCGCAGCCAGTCACCGAGCAGGTTGACCGAGACGACGAGAAGGCAAAGCTGGATGACAGGGAAAAGCACGACCCACCATACGCCCGAGAACAGGAACTGGTTGCCAAGGCGGATCAGCGTTCCAAGACTCGGTTGGCTGGGCGGCATGCCGATACCGAGGAACGAAAGTGTTGCCTCCGTCAGGATCGCCATGCCGAAGTTCAAGGTCGCAGCGACCATGATCGGCGTCAGCGTGTTGGGCAGGATATGCTTCAGCATGATGCGCCGAGCCGGCGTCTTCAAAAGGCGCGCGGCCTGGACATATTCCTTGCCGCGCTCGACGATCGTCTGGGCGCGCACAGTACGGGCATACTGCACCCAGGCACTCAGCGTGATCGCCAGCACCAGCACTGCGGCGGCGCCAACGTCCCGCAGTTCCGGCGGCAGCATCTGGCGTGCGACCGCGCTGACGAGGATGGCGATCAGGATGGTCGGGATCGACAGGAGCACATCGCCGATACGCATCAAGAGGTTGTCGATAAACCGGCCAAAATAGCCGGCAATGAGACCGAGGCTGAGGCCAACGGCGAGCGACAGCATGACGGAAGCGACGCCGATCAGGATCGAAATGCGTGAGCCGTAGAGGATGGCCGAGAGCATGTCGCGGCCTTGCGTGTCCGTGCCGAGCACGTAGGGCCACTGGCCATCGGCCTCCCAGATCGGCGGTAGTTCGGAATTCCAAAGTTCGAGCTGAGCCGGATCGAAGGGGTTCTGCGGCGCAATCAGCGGTGCCGCGAAAGCCGTCACGATCAGGAAGGTGAGCATAACCGCCCCGACGATCGCCGAGGGCTTGTGGGTGAAGGACCACCAGAGATCGCTCTGGCGCCAGCGAGCAAGCCTGGAGGGCTGGCGTGGCGGCGTGGTTGGCTGAACGTGATCTGTCATGACAGCGACCTCAACGGGTGGCATCGCGCAGCCGCGGGTCGATGACCGCATAGGCGATGTCGACCAGGGTGTTGAGCGTGACGAAGATGAACGAGACGATGCAGAGATAACCCGCCATCACGGGCATATCGAGGAAGGTGACCGCCTGGATGAAGAGCATGCCCATGCCCGGCCACTGGAAGACGGTTTCGGTGATCAGCGCAAAGGCGATCAGCGAGCCGAAATTCATCGCCGTCATGGTGACGACAGGCATCAGACAGTTGCGCAGCGCGTGGCGGAAATAGATGCGCCAGCGCGGCACGCCGCGGGCACGCGCGAACTTCACGAAGTCGGAGCGCAGAACCTCCATCATCTCGGCCCGAACGAGGCGCATCACCAGGGTGATCTGGTAGAGCGCGAGCGCGAGAGACGGCAAGAGCAGCGATGCGCGGCCCGAGGCCGTCAGCAGGCCGGTGCTCCACCAGCCGAGCTGCACGACATCACCGCGACCGAAGGCCGGCACAAGCCCGAGGGTTACGGCAAAGACGAGGATCAGCAGGATACCGACGACGAAGCTCGGCAGCGAGACGCCGATGATGCTGACGAATTGCAGCCCCTCCGAATACCATCGTCCTCGATGGATGGCGGTGACGACGCCAAGTGGAATACCGATCAAAAGCGACAGGATGGTCGCAACCAGTGCAAGTTCCATGGTCGCCGGGAATCGCTCGGCGATGAGCGTCATGACGTCCTGGCCGTTTCGGTAGCTGATGCCGAAGTCGCCCTGCGCCGCGTTCACGACGAAGCGGCCGTACTGGCTCAGAAACGAATCGTTGAGCCCGAGCTTTTCGCGCAGTTCGATGCGGTCGGCCTGCGACATCTGCTCGTTGGCCATCAGCTCGACCGGATCGCCGGCGAAGCGGAAAATCAGGAAGGCCAGCAGCGCGACGGCGAGCATGACCAGCACGGCATTGGCCAGCCGCTTGATGAGAAAGACAATCATTGGGTTTCTCGCTGAATGAGAAGGCCCGGCAGAGCGAACCCTGCCGGGGCAAGGAAACTCAATCGCCGATACGGGTCAGCCAGTGACGCGGCTTGTTGTCGGCCCGAATAGTCACATCCGTGACGTTCTTGGACATCGCCCAGGCCATCGGCTGCTGGTGCAGCGGGATCATGATGACCTCGTCCTTCGCAAACTTCAGCGCCTCGGTCTCGATTGCCAGGCGCTTGTCATGATCCATCTCGAGCGCGGCCTTCTTCACCATTGCGTCGAGCTCCGGATAGGACCATCCGCCGTAGTTGGCGACACCGGCCGCACCTTCGCGGGTCGAAAGCACCTGAACCAGGATCGAATAGGCATCGAGCGTCGGCTCGTTGGCCCAGCCGATCATGTAGGCGTCGGATTTACCGCCGGCACGCTTCGGTGCCTGGACCGCGCGCGGGCCGATGTCGAGGGTCGGCTTGAGGCCGATGCGCGACAGCATCGAAACGAGTGCGCTGCAGACGTCTTCTTCGTTGACGCTCTCGTCATTCATGCAAACGAGCGTGAACTCCTTGCCGACGGCGCCGGCCTCTTCAAGCAGCTTCTTTGAGAGTTCCGGATCGTAGCTCGTCGGCACGTCGAGCTCGGCGCTGTAGCCCGGGATTTCCGGGGCGACCATGGTGCCGGCGACATGCGATTTGCCGCGCATCACGCGCTTGAAGATGAGTTGGCGGTCGATTGCATGGTCGATCGCCTGGCGCACCTTGATATTGTTGAAGAAGTTCTCGCGACCGTCGGCGAAGGTCTCGTGACGGTTGAAGACCATATGCACGGTGCGCAAATCGGTGCGCTCGACGACCTTGATGTCCGGCGAGCTCTTCAGGCGCTCGAGATCCTGTACTGGCGCGCCGTCAGTGAGATCGATCTCGCCCGAGAGCAGTGCTGCCACGCGCGTGGCGGCTGAAGTGATCGGCATGAACTCGATACGGTCGAGATTGTGCTTCGGCGTATCCCACCAGCCCTCGTTCTTGACGAGCACCGTCTTGCTGTCGGGGACACGGGACTCGAGCTTGAACGGGCCGGTGCCGTTCGTGTTGTGGGTGGCGTAACCTTCGACCTTGGCGCCGACGTCGGTTGGCAGCTCGGACTTGTTGTCGACCAGCCAGTCCTTGTCGAACATGAAGATATTGGTCATGTCGTTGAGGAACAGCGGATTCGGCGAGTTCACTTCAATATCGACGGTGTAGTCGTCGACCTTG
The DNA here is from genome assembly GCF_056924495.1 of Ensifer sp. 38_S197. NCBI lineage: Bacteria > Pseudomonadati > Pseudomonadota > Alphaproteobacteria > Hyphomicrobiales > Rhizobiaceae > Ensifer > Ensifer sp. 38_S197. The sequence continues at coordinate 105,438 of NZ_JBXOVZ010000001.1, forward strand.
GTGGTGGAGACGTAGGCCGGAATATTGCCACGCAGCGGCGACGTCGGGTGGCTGACGCGAGCCATGGAGGCAACGACGTCGTCAGCGGTGAAGTCGGCGCCGTTCTGGAACTTCACGCCCTTGCGCAGATGGAAACGCCAGACCTTGTCCTTGACCATCTCCCAGCTGGTGGCAAGCGCCGGCTCGACCTTGAACTCGGGCGTATAGCGGGTCAGGCCCTCGTAGATATGGTTGAGGAAGGCCAGGTTGGAGGTACTGCCGTAAGAATACGGGTCGAGCGAGTAGATATCCCGCGGGCTCCCCCAACGCAGCGTTTCTGCGGATGCGGTGGTTGCAAGGAAGGCGAATGCCAGCCCCGCAAGGAGATGCTTTCTCAGTTTCATGTGGTTCCCTCTATTTTCTCGTCGGTCCTCATAGCCCGGCGGTCTCGCCACGCTTGAGCAAGTCAGCCTAGATTTGAAGCTGTTGGCGACAATGTCAACTATTTTGTCGACAATTTTGTATGCATAAATGTTGAAGGTCGGATACAGCTCGGAAGGCCAACGCGCGGTTGCCGATCGGTTTCACGAATGGAGGGCCTCTCATCTTCAGCGAAACGGTCAAAAAAAGACGGCCGCCGGACATCCTTCGAGACCGGCGGGTAAAACGGCTATTATTTCGAGAAAATAAGCGCTTGGTCGTGTCAGTTCACGCGGAGCGCGTCGTCCGTTCTTCCGCTGGTTAACGTTGAGGGAGCCGGCGCCCTCAACGTCCGTCGGGTGGTCGACACAGCCGTATTCCTGACTCTAGACCGTCACTCGCGTTGGTGACGACTGGCGCCTTCGATCGGCTAACGCGAGGCTGAACCAAAGCCCGTAAGGAAGGCCGTCAAATTGTCGGACAGCGCATCGCAGAGATAGCCGCCTTCCTGGACGATTGCCGTGGGAAGCCCCAGTCCGGCGATCGCTTCGCCAATGCGGGCAAATCCTGGCGTCGACACGGAGAGGCCGCCGAAGGGATCTCCTTCGTAGGCGTCGAGTCCGAGCGCCACGACCAGCGCATCCGGCGCGTAGGCTCGGATCCGGCGAGAAGCGGTAACGAGTGCGGCCAGGAATTGCGCATCGCCGGATTTGCGTTCGAGCGGCAGGTTGAAGTTGTAGCCCAGACCCGGGCCCTCGCCGCGCTCATCGGCATGGCCCCAGAAGAACGGATAGAAACGCACGGGATCCGCGTGGATCGAGACGGTGAGCACGTCGGCGCGCTGATAGAAGATGCCTTGCGTGCCGTTGCCGTGATGCAGGTCGACATCGAGGATCACGACGCGGGCAGCGCTCTTGAGAAAGCGCTGTGCGGCGACGGCCGAATTGTTGACGAAACAGAAGCCGCCGGCGACGTCGGCGAAGGCGTGGTGCCCCGGCGGCCGGCATAGCGCATAAGCCGCGCGCTCCCCCGCCATGACTGCATCTGCCGCTTCCACCGCACTCCAGGCGCTCCAGCGCACGCTGTCCCATGTCTCACCGGATATCGGGCACGCGGTGTCAGCCATGTGATAACCCGCCTGCCCGACGGCCGAAGCCGGATACCGACCATCGCGCGCCAGCGGATGAATGTTCGGGATAACCTCCTCCGAGGCCTCCGCGATACGCTGCCAGCGTGCGTAGATGTGTTCGAGGAAATCGAGATATTCGGGCGTATGCACCGCGGCAATCGGGCCGAGCCCTTGATCGCGGGGCCGCAAGATCTCGCAGCCTGCCGCCTTCGCCCCGGCGACCAATCGCTCGACGCGCTCTGGCTGTTCGGGATTCGGCTTCGGCGCGCCGCTCGACAGAAAGGCTTTCGGGTCGTGGCGCTTCTGTTCCTCTGCATAGAAGGCTTTCATGCTCGCTCCATCCTCATCAATTCAGTCCATCGGCGAGCGCCAGAAAGGCGTCACCATAGGCGGCGTGTTCATGGTCGGCTTTCTGCCAGGTGATGCCGAGCCGCTCGTAGAAGCGTTGAGCGGCGAAGTTCTCGGCATCGACCGCCAGTCGCAAGTAGTCGCCACCCCGCGCCTTCGACCAGCTTGCCGCCTCGCGTAGCAACCGCTCACCGATGCCCTGCCCGCGCAGGCGTCCATCGACATACAGGTCCTGGATGAAAACGCCGGGCCGACCCCGCCAGGTGGAGAAGATCGGGAAAAAGAGGCAAAGCCCGACCAATTTTCCGCGCGCTTCCGCGACGAAACTTCCGAAGGCGGCCTCAGGCCCGAAGCCGCATCGGCGAAAATCCTCGGTACTGCTGGTAATCTTGGCTTCCATGCCAAGCCCGCGCCCCATTTCAAGGATTGCCCGGTGCATTGCCTCGGCATCCTCCGGCCGCCCGGGGCGGATCGCCACATCCAAGGCATCGGCTCCTAGTGTCATCACCTATTCTTCCTTTACTCCCATGGCCATGGCGGCCCGCGCTTTAGCGGCGGGCTGCGGCATTAGAACGCGACCTTGTCTCCGCCCTTGAGGCCGAGAAGATCGCGTGCCTCGGCTGGCGTGGCAACCTCCAGCGACAAGGCCTCGAGAACTGCGCGGATGCGGTGGACCTGTTCGGCGTTGCTGGTCGCAAGCGTCCCGCGGCCGTTATAGAGACTGTCTTCCAACCCGACGCGCACATTGCCGCCCATGGCGGCAGCCATTGTGATCATCGGCATCTGGTGGCGGCCGGCAGCCAGCACCGAGAAGCTGTAGTCGTCGCCGAAGAGCTTGTCGGCGATGCGCTTCATGTGCGTGAGATTTTCGGGGTCGGCGCCGATGCCACCGAGAACGCCGAACACGAACTGGATGAAAAGGTGACCGGACACCAGGCCACGATCGCGGAAATGCGCCAGAGAATAGAGATGGCCGACGTCGTAACATTCGAATTCGAAGCGCGTGCCGCAGCCCTGACCGAGCCGCGTTAGGATGAACTCCATATCGGCGAAGGTGTTCTTGAAGATCGAACTGCGCGTTGCTTCCAGAAGCTCCGGCTCCCATTCGTGCTTCCATTCCGTCGGTCTGTCGAGCGCCGGAAACAGCGCGAAATTCATCGAGCCCATATTCAGCGAACACATTTCCGGTTCGGCGCGAAGGGATGCGGCAAGCCGGTCTTCCAGCGCCATCAGCGACGAGCCGCCGGTGGAGATATTCACGACCGCATCGGTCGACTGCTTGATGCGCGGCAGGAATTTCATGAACAATGCCGGATCGGCGGACGGACGGCCGTCCTCCGGGTTACGCGCGTGTAGATGCAGGATGGAAGCGCCGGCCTCGGCCGCTGCAATCGCTTCGGAGGCGATCTGGTCGGGCGTGATCGGCAGGTAAGGCGACATGGTCGGCGTATGCACCGATCCCGTCACCGCGCAGGTGATGATCACTTTGCGCGATGTCTTGGCTTTCGTCATGGTCAAGCCCTCAGCGATTGACGGGAAGGTTGAGTTCTTCGGCAAGGACTTCGAGAACATCACCGAGGATGCCGACGATCTCGCCGACCTGCTCGCGGGTGATGATCATCGGTGGGCAGACGAGGAAATGGTCGCCCTCGACGCCGCCGCGCGTGCGCCTGGAATAGATGATCAGGCCGCGTTCATAGGCGAGATCGACCATGCGCTGGTGTGCGTTCAACTCCTTCGGCAACGGCCTCATCGTTTCGCGGTCGGAAACGAACTCGGCGGCCAGCAGCAATCCTTTGCCGCGCACGTCGCCGATGAAAGGGAAGCGACCGGACAGCGCCACCAGTTCTGCCTTCAACGCCTCGCCCATGGCGGCGGCATTGTCTATAAGGCCAAGCCGATCAATCTCGTCGAGAACGGCAAGACCGGCGGCGCAGGCAAGCGGATTGCCGGCATAAGTGAAGCCATGTTGGAAACCGCCGGCATCGAGAACCGGCTGGACGATCCGCGTCGGTGCGGCCATGGCACCGAGCGGGCAATAGCCGGAAGCGAAGCCCTTGGAGAGAGCGATCAGGTCCGGGCGGCAATTCCAGTGGTCGCCACCGAGGAACTTTCCGGTGCGGCCGGCGCCGCTCATCACCTCGTCATGGATCAACAGGATGCCGTACTTGTCGCAGATTTCGCGAATGCGCGGGTAGTAGCTGTCGGGCGCCACCAGAGCTCCGGTCGAGGCGCCGCCGATCGGCTCCATGATGAAGGCCAGCACCGTTTCGGGGCCTTCCGCCTGGATCTTCTCCTCCAGCATGTCGGCATATTTGATGCCGCGCTGCTCCATCGTCAGGTTGTCCCGGTCGAGATAAGCGGTTGGCGCCGGCACCTTCGGCATCTCGCGCATCATCGAAGAGAAGGGATCTGAGAGTGCGGCATAACCGGTGACGGCCAAGGCGCCGAGCGTGCCACCATGATAGGAGGGAAAGCGCGAAATTACCTTCCAGCGATCCTTCTGACCGGTGGCGACAGCCCATTGCCGCGCGAGCTTGAGACAGGACTCGACGGCTTCCGAGCCGCCTGACACGAAGAAGATCTTGTCCATGCCCTGAGGCAGCTTTTCGGCGGCGCGGCGGGCCAAGTCTTCCGCAGGCTCGTTTTCGAAATGCAGCCGGTAAGCGAAGGTCACCCGATCCATCTGGCGCTTCATCGCGTCGAGCACATTGCGATTGCCATGGCCGATATTGACCACCATGGCGCCGCTAGAACCGTCGATCACCCGGCGTCCGTCCTGATCCCAGAGATAGATGCCTTCAGCGCGGTCAACCAGCGGACGGCGCAGGCGCGACTGGTAGAAGAGGTGAGAGGCGGGTCGTTCGTTGGAAGCTGTCGTCTTGAGCATGGCAAGTCTCTGTCAGCGGTTGAGATAGTGATTGAGAACGTTGGCGGTGACGCGCTCGACCATCGCGTCGCCGCGTTTGAGTGCCGCCACCCATTCGCAGCTTCCGGCGTGGAAGACCTCGCCCTTGCCGCGCGGAAAATTGACGATCATGCCTGAGCCGCGCTTGACGCGTTCGACGGCCCGCGGGCCATCGTCGCCGATCAGCGTCTCGGCGACGAATTTCGCGTCGGCATCCGAGAGGAACTGGTCGTCAGCGGGAATGTCGGCACTTTCTTCCTTCAACGACGACATGCCGAGCGCGAGGATTTCGAGGCCCTTCGGCGCACCACTGTCTTCGGCAGGCTCCGGCAGTCCGCCGCGGATGATGTAGTCGAGACCATCGACCTCATAGCCGAAGGCATGACCTTCCGCGCCGAGGATATCGCCGTAGTAGATGCCCGTTCCGGCAAAAGCCCAATGCTCGGGCCGATAGACCGGAAAGCCCCGTGCGCCGCGCGGGGCGCAACCGCCCCAGCCGACATAAAGCCCGCGAGTGGCATTGAGCCCGAAGGTCGCCGCACCCGGCCGACCGATCTCGGCGGCCTCCCAGGAACCGCTGGTGCGCGTCGGATCGGCCGAGCGATAGGCGGGGTCTTCGGCCCGTGACCGGTACTTGTAACAAACCTGGCGCTTGCCGCCGTCTTCGAGGCGCGTCTGCCACATGAAGTTGCCGGCAAAGCGGGCCGCCCTGCCGCCGCGCTCGACGTAGGTGTCGACCGCATCGCGCATTTCCCAGGTCCAGTATTCGTCGTGGCCGACGAAGACGACGCAATCATAGCCGTCAAGGATCTCAGGATTGAAATGCAGTTCGTACTGGCTGGCGAGATCGACGGAATAGCCCTGCCGCTCCGCCCAGCGGAAGAAATGACTGTCGTAGCTCGCCCAGCCGGAGGAGGCATATTTCTTGGAATAGCCGTTGGCGTAGGCCCATTCCATATGCGGGTAACGCGGAGCGACGGCCATTGGCGCGTAGATTTCTAGCGGCACGCGCGGCGCGTCGGCCGGCAGCACGACGAAGCCACGGCAAAAGGGACGCTCGATGCTGACCGTCGTCGCATACTGATCGCGGTTGGGACCCGTGATGCCCTGATAGTGGTTGGATCCGCCCCAGGTATTGTAGGAGGTCCAGGAGCCGGTCGCAGCGACGTGCAGCACGCGGCCCGGCTTTCGGCCAGCGACCGGCCGCACGATGAAGAGATGATGACAATGGATCGGCGTGCCGTCCCTGCCCTCTGCTCTCAGTGTGATGCGGTAGGCGCCGGAAGGCCAATCGTCTTCGACTTTGAACTCGAAGCTCGTCTCCCAGCCGCAGCCGATGACCGAGCACTGGTCAGGCGTCTCCTGCCAGCACGCGGCAAGACCGTCACGCTTCACAACGCTCTGCTCGACTGCACCGTCGCGAACGATTTCAAGCGAGAAGCGGGGTGCCGTCGAGCTGACCTGCAGGCGCACCGTGGCGCCGGGCGGATAGGCATAGGCATCGGTGTAGCACCAGATCTCGCCGCGCTCCCCATCCATGCCCGGATATTCGTAATAGTGACCGAGGACCGCTTCGCGGCGCTGGTCCGGCGTCAGGCCGAAATCGGGGTACTGGTTGTTCTTTTCCATCATGCCCCCCTTCACGCCGCCAGATACTTCTTGAGGAAGGCCCGCGTGCGCTCCTGCGTCGGTTGGCGGAAGATCTCGCCTGGCGCCCCCTGCTCGACGACGACACCGCCATCCATGAACAGGACACGGTCGGCGACCTCACCGGCAAACCGCATCTCATGTGTGACAATCAGCATGGTCATGTGCTCGGCGGCGAGTTGCTTCATGACCGCATTCACTTCGTCGACCAGTTCCGGGTCGAGGGCCGAAGTCGCCTCGTCGAAGAGCATCACTTTCGGCTGCATCGCAAGCGCCCGGGCGATTGCGACGCGTTGCTTTTGTCCGCCGGAAAGCCGGGACGGAAAGGCATCGACCTTGTCGGCAAGGCCGACCTTCGACAGGAGTTCAATGGCGAGTTCACGCGCCGCCGCATTTGCCATGCCCTTCAGAATGATCGGCCCCATGGTGATGTTCTGGAGCACGGTCAGGTGTGGGAACAGATTGAAGTGCTGGAACACCATGCCCATCTGTTGGCGCACCGCATTGATGTGCCTTTCGAAGGCCTGACCTCTCAGGTTCTGGTTGACCTGAACGCCATCAAGCCAGACTTCGCCACCATTCAGCGTCTCCAGATGATTGATCGATCTCAAGAGCGTGCTCTTGCCCGAACCGCTCGGGCCGATAATCGCGACGATCTGGCCGCGCGCCACGGAGAGATCGATGCCCTTCAGGACTTCCAAGGCGCCGTAATTCTTGCGGGCACCCTTGACTTCGACCATAGGTCTCTGAGCCGTCATCGTGAAACCTCCACGTTCTTTTCGACCTGGCGCAGACCCGCTTCAAGGACGAGATTGAGGATGTAATAGAGAGCCGCGACCGTGATGTAGAATTCGAACGGCCTGAAAGTCTCGCTGATCGCGAGCTGTGCGGCGTGGACGAGTTCGGCGATGCCGATAATCGAGACGAGCGAGGATTCCTTCAGCAGCACGATCAGGTTGTTGCCCATTGCCGGAATGGTGTTGCGGATCGCCTGCGGTACGATGAAGTAGCGCAGCGTCTGCATGCGGCCGAAGCCAAGGCTGCGGGCGCCCTCCGTCTGTCCGGCATCGACTGCCACGATACCGGCGCGAAGGATGTCGGCATTGTAGACGGCAAAATGCAGGCCGAGGCCGATGATGCCGGCGATCAGCGCCAGGATCTTGAAGCCCAGCTGTCCGAGCCCGTAGTAGATCAGGAAAAGCTGGAGGAGCAGCGGCGTACCCATGAACAGCCACATGAACGCCCGCACCGGCAGGGCCACGGTCTTCGGTGCATAGAGCACGACGAGGGCGAAAACGATGCCGAAGACGAAGCTGATCAGGGCGGCGGAGATGGTCAGGACAACCGTCCACCAGACGCCCAGCCAGAGGATATCGGCATAGGGGGGAACGACGCTGAAATCGAGACCTTGCATGCGCGTCTCCCCCTCAAGCGATGGCGTAGCGTCGGTCGACGAGATCGACGACCCGCGCGACGACATAGACGATGATCATGTAGAGCACGGCGGCAACGCCGAAGATCTCGAACGGCTTGTAAGTCGAACCGATGTAGCGCTGCGCGGTATAGGTGAGCTCGACCACTGAAATCGTCGAGACGAGTGCTGATCCCTTGACGAGGGCGACCGCGTTGACACCGAGCGGCCGGATCATCAGGCGCGCGGCTTGCGGCAAGATCACCTTGCGCATGGTCTGGAACCGGCTGAAGCCGATCGAGCGTGCTGCCTCCGTCTGGCCGCGATCGACCGAGAGCACCGCGCCGCGGATGGATTCCGCCATGTAGGCGCCGATGTTGAGACCAAGGCCAATGACGCCGGCAGCAAATGGCTCCAGATTGATTCCGACCTGCGGACCACCGAAGTACAGCACGAAGAGCTGGATGAGGCACGGCGTGCCGCGAAACAGGCTGACATAGGCGGTACCGAAGGCGCGCAGCAGCAACGAGCGCGACATCTTGGCGGCGGCGATCAGGAACGCCACCACCAGTCCGAGCGCAAGCGCAAGTACCGAAATCTCGATCGTGATCCACGCCGCTTCCACGAAAAACGGGAAGACGCGCTCAACCAGCGAAACGTCCATGGGAAAACTCCGGAAGGCGAATTCATGAGCTCCGGCCGCGACTCATGCGGCGGCCGGAGAGACAGGAAGCTTGGGGATCAGCGGATATCGCTGCCGACCCATTCCATGGCGATCTTCTCGTAGGACCCGTCTGCCAGCATGTCCTCAAGCGCCTTCTGCATCGCCGCCTTCAGTTCCGGATTGTTCTTGCGGATAGCAATGCCGATCGCGACGCTGCCGCCTTCGATGTCTGGCGTTTCCAGGCGACGGACCTTTTCGCCTGTTTCCTTGACGGCGACCATGACCGGAATGTTGTCGACGACGATCGCGTCGACACGACCGCTCTTCAATTCCATCAGCAGCTCCGGCAAGCCCTTATAGGTACGGACGTCCCAGCCGCCCTGCTCGCGTGCCCACTTCTCGTGCGTTTCGCCGAGCGTTACGCCAAGCGTCTTGCCCTTGAGTTCGTCGAGCTTTTGAACACTGGATTCCTCGCTGACGAAGACGGCGCGACCGGCATGGTAATAGGGACCGACGAAATCGACGACCTTCTCCCGCTCCGGCGTGATCGTCATCGAGCCGACGATCGTATCGTATTTGTTGGCGAGCAGGCCAGCGATGATGCCGTCCCAGGCGGTTGTGACCAACGTGCCCTTAACGCCGACACGCTCGGCAATTGCCTGGCCGATCGACGCGTCGAAACCGACGACCTGGTTTTCTTCATTGACGAAATTGAACGGCGGGTATTGGCCCGACATGGCGATCTTCAGTTCGCCGGCCGCCTTGACGTTCTCGAGGTCATCGGCCTTCGCCGAGACAGCGGAGAAAGTTGCAGCGATGGTCAGCGTCGCGGCCAGCAGGCCGGAGAATAGGCTCTTCATGAAATGTTCCTTGTTCCTCTGGGTGAATGCGCCTTCTGGTGCGCTTGGGCTGGCACGCAGGCGCCTTCCGAATTTCATGATTGCTTCTGCTTCAGCATTGCGCAAATAGATAATGGAAATAGAAGGCATAGATTTCAGGAATGACTTCACCCCGATTGGAACGGCTCGTCTGGGAGCTCGACTGGAACCTTTTGCGCACCTTCGTGGTGATTGCTGAGGTCAAAAGCATCACGCGTGCGGCCGAGCGGCTAAACCTCAAGCAACCGAGCGTGAGCAATGCACTTCGGCGGCTTGAAGACCGCGTCGGGCGGCGCCTGGTCGAGCGGGATGCGACGCGCTTTGAACTCACCGAAGTGGGACAGCTGCTCTACGAACAGAGCGTCGAGGTCTTCGGCACGATCTCGCAACTGCCGCAACTCGTGCGCGGCGTCAGTGACGACGTCACCGGCCATGTTACGATTGCGGTTGCGAGCCATGTGGTCTCGCCGATCTTCGACCGGGCGCTGATGGAGTTCCACCGCAGCTATCCGCGTGCCACGCTTACGATCAACGTCGGACCGAGCGGTGAGGTCACGCGCCAGGTCCGGGAGAAGCGTGCGTCCTTCGGACTTTGCCTCGTCAGCGTCCGGGATCCGGCGCTCGACTATCTCATGGTCTTCAGGGAGTTTTTCGGCTTCTTCTGCGGCCCCCACCACCGGCTGTTCGGCCGGCAGGGATTGAAGCTTGCCGACCTCAAGGGCGAGACGTCGGTTTCGTTCCATACGGACCATATCGCCGATGCGCTCCGCCCTGTGGCGCTGCTTCGCAGCGAAGCCAAGCTCAACGCCAATGTCGTTGGCGTCTCGTCCAGCCTCGAGGAGGTGCGGCGAATGACGCTTGCCGGTCTCGGGGTCGGCTCCCTACCGCTGCATGTCGCCCGCCGCGATGTGGCTGACGGGCTTCTCTGGCGTCTGCCGCCCTACGACAATGCGCCCGCCATCGATATTTTCATGCTGACGAACCCTGAAAAGGCGATCAACCGGGCCGAGAAGGCCTTGATCGCCGGCTTGCAGACGCTGATTGCCGAAACGCCGGCTGAAGAACGCGTCTACGCCGATTGATCGCGAAGCCGCGCCGGCTCAGTCGACAACAGCGCTTCGGCCCGCTTCCGCGCGTCCGGCTCAAGCGCAATCGCCGCGCGGGCCTGAAGATCGAAGCGTACGGTCGTGGTCCTGTTGATGGCGTGTACCACGCTGTCGAGCGTACCTGACATGATCTGCTCGAAACTGACCGAGGAACGGCCGAGCTTGATGACGCGCGAGCGGATGGTGACCAGCGCGCCAGCCTTTGTTTCGTGCTTGTATTCCATCTCGGAGCGTACATCGGCCCACCCCCTGCCCGGGTCTGCCTCAGCGCCGGCGATATGGCCAAGAAGCTGAAAACTCGCGTCGTCGAACATCGCTGCGTAGTGCCGCACGTTCATGTGCCCCATCGTGTCGCACATCCATGGGTGGGCAACGCCGACATAGGTTGTCAAAGCCTGGATAGACATGGAGCGCGCCTCAATCGTCGAGTTGTGACCGGTTGCGAGACATAGCGGATGGCCAATGCCTCTGTCCATCGCGGTCGAGCGGGAATTCTGAAAAGTCAATAGACTCAACTACTTCCAAAAATTTTGGACATTTTTTGCGCACCCTGGGAAGCCGTGTTTGGTAGCGCTGGGACCATCTCAGGCGCCCCCCGGGTTTCATTCGGACGGTTTGTCACGTCGAATTGACTTCAGCAATTCATTGACGTCGCCGGTAGCGGCATGAGTTGGCGGCGGAAAGTCGGGTTTACCCGGCCTTTTTTATTGCCCGTGGCATTACCCCCCTACTCGCTATGGACTCCGATCTTGACGCAGCTCGCAGGCGCTACAACGGTCTGTACCCCGGATCGCCTGATCAAGCAGGTCGGCGATACGGTGGAGCCGTATTATCAGTTGGTCGTGATGCGCGACATCTGGGAGCACGATATGCCGTTATCGGACAGTGCGATTGCGTGCGTCGAGGCGATCACCCCGCCCGGATGTTTCTCATGATTGCACTAGCCTCGCACAGCCCGCAGGCTCTTCAGCCGCCCTCGGCTTGTCGCGATAACTCAACAGCTGAAGCGGGGAATAACTGTTTGCCGGCGAGGTCTCCGAGTAAAACAGTAACAGCCCAAGCGGCCGCCACGCCGACAAGTACCGCCAAAGCTCTCCTGAATGGCCGCGTCCGAAAAAGATACATCGCAATGCCCAGGGGAGTTAAAAGGATCACCGCACATTTGGTCGACCAGGAGGGCTCAGCCGTCTCCAGCGACGCCGCGTCCGATACAATGACGACGTAGGTAAAGCCGACAAGCAGGAATGCTGAAAACAGAAACCACAGGGTTTGGTATAATGGATAGGGCAAAACCAACTGGTCTACCGCCGTCACCAAGAACTGAAAGACGACTAGGGATGCCATCAACACGTTGCGCGCTTTCAAGCTTTCTTGCATCCGCGACCTCCTCATTAATAGAGCTTACGGCTGTCCCTGCCTCGGTAGATCGTCGCGCCGCCAATCGCTTCTGCTCTCGGCGCTCTATCCGCACCACGACTGCTTGAAACCAATCCAACGGTGCGCCAGGCCCTCGTCGACAAGTTGGGCGCCGAGCGATCGGCCGCCTCGGTAGACCTTGCGCAGCTTTCGCCCATACTTGTCCTCGTCGCGCATACCGGCTTTGAGACCGAAGGCGCCGGCATTCAACAGCGACTGCAGGCGCAGCGTCGCTTGCACGCCAAGGGCTTTCTCCTCAGCGCATCGCGGCTCCCCGATCTCAGGAGTATTGATGTCCGCGATACGGTACTTCACGCCATCGAGCCAAAAGGTGTCACCGTCGACGACGCAGGTAATCCGCGCCGTGACACCGCATACGGGGAAGGATGCTTCGATAACGTCTTCCGGCGGCATGGTGGCCCAGCCATAGGCCCCACCCATTAAGATGCCGACGATAGGCAGGACAAATACCCACGGGGATAAACGCCTTCGGGGCGTCGCCCCGCGATTGATCGGATTGGATTTGGTGAACCTCCCTTCGGCCTCCCGCAACGCTCGCGGCTTGCCAGTCCCTTTTGGAGCCAGGTCGCGACCAAACACGGAATTGGCGAGGAGTATCGCGAAAAGTAGCACGCCGCTTATGATCAGCGCGAAAGGAGAGTGGTTTCCGCCTCCAGCGCGCCATCGCCTGCGTGCCTCGGCGTCACGTGGAAGTAGAAGTAGAAGTGGGCCGAGCACCAAAGCACGGCGGCTTAACCCCTCGGATGTGACGCGCATCTGGTCCCCTCAGCAGTCGAGCATCAAGTTTAGGTAAAGCTTAATAAGTCATGACTGTAACGTGCACTGTGCGAGCATTCAAGCTCTTGGTTGCAGTGGGCACACTGGTCGCTCATGACCTTCGCAAACTCTGCTGTGGCATAGGTCCAAATGTCGTTGGTGGCGGCTTCGCCCGCGGTCACCCCCGGTGCCACGTGGGAAATGGGCCGAGCCAGATTGAGGTCGGCCGCGACATCGTCAACCACGGAATTGAACTTGGCAGACTCGATAGTCGTATTCGGGACGGCAACTGTCCCTGCTGGCCTGCTGTATACTTTTGAGCCGTTTCGAGGCATTTCCAGCTCTCCATAGAAAAAGGCCCCAAAACGAGAGCCTTGTCATGTCAACGGTTTTTCGGTTTCATTGCCCCAAGTACCGAGGGACAAGGATGAGCGACCAGAGATTTCAAATTGAGTCCCTGCCGATCACACGCGGGCGCCTGGAGGGCGCACCGACATTGATCGGAGTTGGAAATGCATCACAAGCGACGGAAACCAAAGAACGCGCGCGCCGGCTGCCTACTGTGCAAGCCTTGTAAAGCCAACGGCGCCTGTCCGAGACATCAGGACATGAAGCTCGGCAACCTTCGCCGATATCAGGCTGGTACACACCAGCTTCGGTGCGAGGGCCTCCGGTAGGTCAGCAAAGAAACCCGAGGCCAGTCCTCGGGTTTTTCTTCGATCCTGGGCCTTCGTCAATTCCCACATTTCTCGTTTATGCTGTGGAGACGCAGATCAACCACAACCGTCATGAGCCGTCCCGCGCAACGCTGAAGATCATCGGCGTGCTTACGGCCGTGATCGTACTTGCGGTTGCCGTACCCCTCCTCGGTTGAGATGGGCGCTCGACATCGTCCCTGACGAGGCGATCTAGGTTGTCGACGGCATAATCGCCGGATTATGCATCGGCTTCGTTCTCGGCCGATGGGATACTATCCGTCAGTTCCCCACGTCCGGCAGAAAATGAATAGCCAGCCCGGCCACCACCCCTCTCGCACCGTCGACATGCGTTGCTTATCACGTTTTGCTGAGCACGGCGAAGGATGGCGTCATTGATCTGGTCTCGCGCGGCACCCTTTGCAACGCTAAGGCGCCCGATATCTTCCGCCAGTTTGCCGGCGTTTGCATCGGCATTCTTCTGGACCACTCTCCTCACGAGTGCCTGACCAATTTGCCTGCCGTCCCCGTCAGTGTCGCATCAGAGGAGATATCCTGCCCTTTCGATACCTCGCCGAGGAGCTGATTGAAACGGGCACCCATCGCCGTGTCTGAGCCGCGCGTCACGCGGTTTGCCGTGTCGGCGAAGACGTTTTCGCGATCGATCGAGTTGAGAACATTGTCGGCGTTATCTTTGACGACTGGGTCCGAGAGACTAAGCAGAGATTCTCTTGATGGCCAACGGATGGAAGCGGGCTTCGTGGTTGAGGGCGGTTACGGCTCTGATGATTGCTTGTTCGAGGGCGTGTTCGGTGGCGAAGGTCTGATGAGCGAGATGATGGGCTTTGAGGTTTTTCCAGACGATCTCGATGTCGGTGAGTTCGGGGGCGTATTTGGGCAACCACTCGATGGTGAGCCAATGGGCACGGGTCTCAAGCGCGGCGCGCGACGCTTTGCTGGTGTGGATTGGCCCGTTGTCGAGCACCAGGACGACCGGCCTGCCGGCCACGCCGGGCTTGGGGCCATAGCCTGCGTCGAGCGTCTCCAGGAGGGCGATGAAATCGGCGCTGCGCTTGGTTTTCGAGGTTTCGACGACGAGCCTGCGCGCGGCCCAGTCGAAAGCACCCATCATGGCGATCTTGCGCGCCTGGCCGGGCGCGGGAACCCGCAGATCGGCGCCGCGTCTGGCCCAGCAACGCGCCAGATAGGGATGGGTGAGCGCCTCGCTCTCGTCGCCGAAGAGGAGGATGATATCGCCCGCCTCGGCCTGTCGCTTGCGCAGGTGCAGCCGCAGGCCGGCGCACTCGACGGCCTGCGGGTCCTGGCGGTTCTTCAGCGAGTGCCGGGGCCGCCGGAAGCCAAAGCCCCTTTTTTGCGCAGCGTTTTCGAAAGCTGCGATCGGGAGATGCTGAGCCCTTCGCGCGCCTCGATCTCGGCGGCAAGGCGCGCCAGCGTCCAATTGTTGCGGTCGGCGACCGGCGCCGACAAGAGCGGCCCGGCAACCCGAAGCGCGGCCTCCGACTTCACCGGCGCCGGGCCGGCCGCGACGCGCTTCCTGAGGGCCGTCACCGACCCGGCCATGAAATCGCTGCGCCACAGCCGCACCGTATCCTCACGAACGCCGAAGGCTTGGGCGATCCGCGCGCTCGTCCAGCCGTCAAGTGTCAGCAGGATCGCCCGCGCCCGGTCCGCCTCGCCGCGATCCCGGCTCGCCGCCAGATGCTCCAACGCTGCACATTCCTCCTCCGTCGCCTTCACCAGAGATTTCCCCGCCATGCCACCGCTCCCGAATCAATCCCGGAAACGGAATCACAACGCCAATCTGTTGGCCAGAGCACGCAAAGCTGCTTAGCTCGATTACCGACATCTGGACGTTGACTCGCCGGCGCGCCGATGAGAACATTTGCGGAACACGCAAATGGAAGGCATGCATCATGAGTGACGAGAAGAGCACGGACCCGAGAGCGGATTCCTTGCTTGTGAACCACTGGTGCGAACATCCTGGCTGCAAGGCGTGGGGCAGTTTCGGCTTTGCGATCGGCAGAGGAGCGCCGAATTGGTTATGCTTCGAACACCGACCGGAGAGCTGGCCGCCCTCGAAGCTGCCATAGACAATCAAGCGTCAGGCGGAGGCGCTTTTCCTCAACAGTGCGGCACAACACCAACCGGCAGATACCTGCCAGGAGAGAATCTGTGCCTGATTATAAGAACCTCGACCAAGTCATCTATATCCGCCTCACGACCACGCGAACTCCGATAAAACGGGCGTACGCCGGAACGGGCCAGTCACGGCGCCGGGAGAAGCCCAGCGCTCATTGGTTCGCGAAGTCGATCGTTGAGGGCATCCGCATCAATCATCGGATCGAACGTGGCGGAGCCGCCGTCGACGAAGCCGAGATCATCGGCGTTCTGGCGGACGAGCTTTGGAAGGTGTCCGAAGCCGTGGCGAAGGACCTCGTGGGCATTGACGCGAACAAGAGAGACAACGCCAAGAGGACGATCACGAGCGCGCTGCTGGTGGCCCTGACCGACAGATACGAATGCACATTCTTCATGCCGAAGTATCACGGCATGGGCCCGTCCTCCTATGGTCGATCGGGAAGCGGAGAACCTCGGACTTAGGTCTGGCGCGCTCACGCAAAGGTCGGAGCTGCGTTGCCGAATTTGCATTGCCCCGCCATTGCTGTTTTAGCACCAACGGTATCGGAGGCCCCGCCGTTGGCGCCAGTGATCCCAGAGCGCGACCCCAGCCCCAAGCGACCCAGCGCTCTGGGGTCCACCTCAAGGCTAGGTTCCGCCAAGGTCGAGCGCGCGGAAGTTCAGGCTTGAGGGATCAAAGCTGAGAACTGGAGAGGATGCGTAAAATGAAGAAGCTATTATCCACCTTCGCAGCCGTAGTCCTAGCTGCATCCTTCGCCTCATCGCTAAACGCCGCTCCGATCCTCGTGCCAAAATCCGAACAGATGCAGGCCGGCGACGTCGAGCAGGTAAAACACCGGAGCCATCGCCATTGGCATGCGGATCGTCACTGGGACCGACGGTACGCCTATCGTCCCTGCGGTTACTACGGAAGGTGCTACCCTCGTTACTCCCGGGATTACGGATATCGTGATCATTACCGATACGGCTATCGTGACTATTACCGCTACGAGCGGCGGCAAGGCGTGACAGTCTACTTCGGTTACTAGCCGACAACGCCCTGTTTGAGCAGCACAATCTTTCAATGGCCCCACGTGACAGCGAGGCCATTTCTTTGCTTTGCCGCCCGCCCCTGCCCCGAATTTACCTTGGTGAAGCCTTCGAGCCAGCAACTCTATTTCTAAGGGAAATCTCTTATGAATCCATCCGTAGATGGCTAATGACAAGAAAGGCGGTATCAGTCGACGCTAAAACACGCAGGAGAGCCGAACCGTCTATGGAAATTGCGCGAATGTTTCGCGAGATAGTTTCGAGCGTGATCGTGTATCCCCGCGCGCCTGGCGAGGCCTACAGTTAGGAGACCAAAGGCTGGTCGGCTGGAATCGCCGGCAAGAAACTGTCGGCTGTTTTAACGTCTCACCCCACCCGTTTCTCGATCCGCCGATCTGTCGCGCAGTTGGTGGTCCTGAAGGGGTCTCCTAGAGCGGGTCGTGTCCGTTGCGGTTTGACAAAAGGCGAGAAAAATCCGTGGGTAAGCACGCTTGCTTTGGTCCGCAGCTAGGCGCGCCGGCGTTGCTCTCCTAGATTGGCCACCTGAAACGTGAGGAGGAATGCGCGTGAAAGTCTATCTCGCTGGCCCGGAAGTTTTTTTGTCCAACGCGGTCGAGATCCAAAAGGAGAAAGCGGCTCTGGCGCGTGCGGCCGGCTTCACGCCTCTGGTGCCCGGCGACCTTGAAATCCCACCAGCCCCCACCAAGCATGAACGCGGCCAGGCGATCTATGCCGTCGATGAGGGTATGATGCTGGCATCCGACATGATCATCGCCAACCTGACGCCGTTTCGCGGCATCAGTGCCGATGTCGGCACGGTGTTCGAACTGGGCTTCATGTGTGGCCGTGGCAAGCATGTCTACGCCTATACCAACACCTCGCGCAGCTACTACGAACGTATCCTGGATGACCATTACCGGGGTAACGCTGCGCTGCGCCCTGACGGACGCATGGCCGGCCCCGACGGCCTCAGCATCGAAGATTTCGACATGGCCGACAATCTCATGCTGGACGGCGGCATCCTTCGCCGGGAGGGAGTGTTGATCAAGCGCGAAGTACCGGAGGCCGATCGCTTCACCGATCTCGAGGCTTTCAAGGAGTGCCTGGCCATCGCCGCAAGGCGGCACCTGGGGTAGAGTTACGGTCGATCCTGCCGTCCGGCAAGGGCCTGCCGAAGTCAGAGAAGTCATCGACTTTGACGGACCCGTCGCCGCCCTAGACACGAAGGGCGAAAGCTTTGCCGTGATCTACCGCTATCGCCGATCGCTCGGTCGCCAGCCGTGTAGTTCTCCATCCCTTCGGCATCATCGAGGCATCAAGGGCTGGTTCAATCCTCTCCGTTCGCTTATGCGCATCAAACGATTGGTCGGGCCGAGACAATCTCCTATAAAATTTGCCGATCGGGAGATTATCTGCGGAAGCTATCCCTGACCGCGTTAATTTTCCCGTTCGGGAAAATTAATCTCGACAGGACACCCAATATTTTGTTATTTTCCCGAGCGGGAAAATAATGATGGCAAAGCGCGTTAAAACTCCATCTGATATCGGCACCTTGATCCGAAGTGCACGCAAGGAGCAAAACTTGCGGCAGGACGAACTTGCCGGCGCTGCCGGCGTCGGGCTCCGGTTCATTGTCGATCTCGAGGCCGGCAAGCCGACAGCTCAGATAGGAAAAGTGTTGCAGGTTCTGCAAACGCTCGGCTGTTCGGTCGATATTCTGGCTCCTGGTGAACGCAGATAATGACGGCAAGGGTTCTCAACGTCTGGTGGGATGGTCGAATTGTCGGGCAATTCACCCAGGACCGGCACGGCGATATCGGCTTCGCCTACGCTGAAGCTTGGCTTGACGATGAAAGCACACTTCCGCTTTCAGCCTCCCTCCCGAAGCGCCCGACACGTTTTTCCCGTCGTGATGCAGACCATTTTTTGGCGGCCTGCTGCCCGAAGAGAGCCAGCGCCTGGCTGCAGCGCAGGCATTGGGCGTCTCACCTGCAAATGATATCGCGCTGCTCGGTCGCTTGGGCGGCAATGTTAAGGCTTAAAGTATTGTTGGCCGACGCCCAATCGAAGGTGCCAGTTGTCCGAATTAGCGTCAGATTGCCCAAAGTGATCCATCCACATTGAATTTCTGAATGACTGTCGCTTATCGACGCGATGCGTTAATCAATGATTGTGCAACGCTATCCTGCACACGCGAGGAGCGACTTATAACGTTGACATTATATAATATGAAAGCTATATCCCATGACATGGAATGTGGTGTTTGATGATGACTTCGCTAAGGAATTCGCGGAGTTTGATAAAGAGGTAAAGATTGAACTGCGAGCCATGGTTTCGCTCCTTGAGGCTCGTGGACCTGAGCTCGGACGACCACGGGCTGATACCCTGAATGGTTCGGATTACGCAAACATGAAGGAGCTTCGGTTTGATGCGGCTGATGGGGTTTGGAGGGCAGCCTTTGCATTCGATCCAGAGAGGAAAGCCGTTGTCCTTGTCGCCGGAGACAAGTCGGGTACGAATGAAAAGAAGTTTTATAAGAAACTGGAGGCCTCTAAAAACCTCCCCTTCAGCCTGTTTTCGTGATTCAATCCGGCTTGCGTGATTTGCAGGGAACGGATGATGCGTGGGCAGCCGGGTTTTTGGGATTTGAACGAGCGTTACGAGCGCCTGAGTGCCGTCGGCGACCCTCTGGAGAAGCTCAACAGCATCATTCCCTGGGGTGTGTTTGAGAAGCCGTTGGCCAAGGCGCTGAAGCGCTCCGACGGATCGAAGGGTGGACGTCCACCGTTTCCGGCGGTGCTGATGTTCAAGATCCTGGTGCTGCAGGCGCTCTACAATCTCTCTGACGACCAGGCCGAGTTCGTCATCCAGGACCGGTTGTCGTTCATGCGGTTTCTCGGGCTCGGCCTTTCCGACAAGGTTCCGGATGCCAAGACGATCTGGCTGTTCCGCGAAAGCCTGGTACGAGCCGGTGCCATCGATAATCTGTTTGCCCGTTTCGACAAACATCTCTCACGGTCCGGCTACCTGGCCAAAGGCGGCCAGATCGTCGATGCAACGATCATCCAGGCGCCCAGGCAGCACAACAGCCAGGACGAGAAAGAGGCGATCAAGGCGGGCGAGATCCCGGACGAGTGGAAGGACAAGCCCGCCAAGCTTGCCCAGAAGGATCGAGACGCCCGTTGGACGGTGAAGTATTCCAAGGCGAAGCAGCCGACGGAAACGCCGACTTCAGCCGCGACCAAGCAGCACGACATCGCCATTCCGATGTTCGGTTACAAAAACCATGCCGGCATCGACCGGGCGCATGGGTTCATCCGGGGATGGACGGTGACGAGCGCGGCCGCCCATGACGGCGCTCAACTCAGAAACGTCGTCGCCAAGGACAACACCGCCTCGACCGTCTGGGCCGACAGTGCCTACCGCTCGAAGACCAACGAGGAGTGGCTGAAGGACAATGGCCTGAAGTCGGACATTCATCAGCGAAAGCCAAAGGGCAAGCCAATGCCGGACACGATGTCGCGGGCAAACGGACGACGATCAAAGATCAGGTCCGCCGTCGAGCATGTCTTCGCCCGGCAAAAGGACCAGATGAAACTCTTCATCCGCACGATCGGCATCAGCAGGGCGACGGTGAAGATCGGTATGGCCAATATCGCCTACAACATGCTGCGATACGTCTTCCACGAAGGACGCCGTGCCGCCGCGTGACGCTGGCCGCCCCGAAAGGGGCGATGACACCACGAGATCCAGCCCGAAATCGGAGGCAAATGCCGCCAACAGCCATCAGGCCGCGCCGCCGATCACCAATTCAGCGGTAATTCGAGCTGGGATAATCTGGCTTTGCGAGGCGACGGAGCTCCTTGTTGAGCGATAGGATCGCTCACTGATGAGAGAGGCGAAAGGAGAAGCCGCCGTGCATTACTCTGTCGGATTGGACGTGTCGTTGGAACAGACGGCCGTTTGCGTTTTGGATGAAGATGGCCGGGTCGTCATGGAGCGTAGCGTTGTCAGCCACCCTGATGACATCAGCGCCTGCCTTGCCGAACTGGCCGGGCCAATCCAGCGTGTTGGGCTCGAAGCCGGGCCATTGGCGCCGTGGCTCTACAGTGGCCTGGTGGACCATGGCCTGCCCGTGTTCTGCATCGAGGTTCGCCAGATGAAGGCGTTCGCCAAAGCCTCGCCGGTCAAGACGGATCGCCGTGACGCCCGCTTGATCGCCCAAGCCATGCGGACCGGCTTGTTCAAGGCGACGCATGTGAAGACTGATTATAGCCAGCGTATCCGGCTGCTGCTCCGGCATCGGCAATCGATGGTCCGCCGCAACAGGGATCTCATCAACACCGTGCGCGGCACGCTGAAGGCGTTCGGTATCCGAACCGGCGGCGGCAAGAACACGCTCTATGCACGCCGGGTTCGTGAGGCCGTTGACGATGCCGTCCTGCTGGCGATGACCGAGCCGCTGCTTGTCGCCTATGAAGATGGCCTGCGCACCCTGGCGAGGATCGACAAGATGGTGCTCGACATTGTGAAGAAGGACGCGGTTTGCCGTCTGTTGATGACTGTGCCGGGGGTCGGACCGGTGACGGCGCTCACCTTCCGCACCGGGATCGACGCTCCTTGGCGCTTCGATAGGTCGCGGCTGGTTGCTGCCGTCTTCGGCTTGACGCCGCGCGTGCATGCTTCCGGTGAAACGGAGCAACTCGGACGCATCACCAAATGCGGTGACGCGATGGTGCGGGCGATGCTCTACGAGGCGGCCAATGTCATGATGACCCGCTGCAGGGCGGACAACTGGCTGAAGTCCTGGGCGCTCGCCATCGCCCGTCGCCGCGGAGCCCGAAAGGCAAAGGTCGCGTTGGCACGCCGGCTTGCCGTGGTGCTGCATCGCATGTGGTGCGACGGAACCGAATTCTCGATGGAAAGGCCGATCACCATGAACGCCTGACCGAGATCGTCCATCACGTCTCGTCGTGAGAATGCGGAGAGCGTGTGGGCCTGAATGACTGCGTTGGAGTCCTCGTGACATTGCCGATCACGCTTTCGAGCTTGCAGCATTCAATCTCACCATTCGAACCGCCCAGAGTGGGGCGTCCATCGCGCCGACCCCGAACAGAAGCGTGAAACCCGCAGACGACGAGTACACAGGAACGGAGAAACCGTTGACCAATTACAGAAGGTCTCCAACTGATCAACACTGCCGACAAGCGTTACGAGGCACATTTAAAAGAGTTGAAGAAGAAGGAGAAAGAGTGATGGCTAAATCAGCAAAGGACGTTTTTGCCGAAACGATGACTCCCGAGATGATCGAGGCATCCGACCTACGGGCTAAGGAATTGCTCGAGGAATATGACACGCTTCAAAAACTGCGGAAAGCGCTCGACTTAACGCAGGAGCATATCGGACAGAAGATGGGTAAGAAGCAGGTTTCGGTCGCGCAGATTGAAAAGCGCTCTGATCTTCTTCTCTCAACACTCCGGGATTACGTGGAGGCTCTCGGTGGAGAGCTAGAGCTGGTCGTTAAGTTCAAGGACCATGCTCCTGTTCGCTTAGCGGGTATCGGCGAGAAGATTTTTTCGGAAGTTCCACGAAGGCCGAGCCGCTCCCGTCGTGTTACAGCTTAGCACTGCAGTGCGTGATCTGCGCCGTTTTCTGCATGCAGCTCCGAGATTGCTTCTTTTCTTAATTCAATTGAGTAAGCCGCTTTTAGTGGTTTTCGCTATCTAATGCCGCAATCCTGAAAGCCCTGGTTTCAATACCACCCGGACCGCGTTCAGATTAGCCATTTGTTCCGTCCGACGCTTTGGCGGCGCATCCCCACCGTGGCATCTGCCAGCCCAAGCATTGATGAAGGAGCCGCTGTTTTCCACGCCGGGATTGGGCACAAAAATAAGCCTCGGCTTTCCGGAGACTGGCTCCGCATGCCATAGCTCGCCTCGGGTGCGCCGTTTTCTCCGGAGACCGCGTCGATTTCGAAGCACGCGCGTGGCGAAGTCGCGCGAAATGCCGTCCGCCGTCATCACAATGAGTTTCCGCTGAAGTTCGATGTTCGAGCGTGGCGTATCGCGTCGATGTTCGGGGAGCAGCGGATATCCCTAGTCGGAGGCGCAGGGCCAGGCCGCTGGCGTGCGCAAGCCCGCAGGCAACTTGGTCGAGCTATCGCCACAGGTTAAGTCAATCTGCTCCTGTTCGAGCCCGGTCGCCTCGGAGAGGTTTACGCCCTCGATCCGCGTCAGGAACATGAAGGCGCCATCGAAGTCGATCGGACCTGTAAAGCTCGAGTTGGTAAAGCTGGCGCGCGACAGGTTGGCGTGTGTGAAACGGGTTCCGGTCAGCTCTGCCCTATCGAAATTGGCGCGCCCGAGTTCGGCTTTCTCGAAACTCGCACCCGTCAGCCGAGCTCCGGTGAAATTCGCACGCTGCAGTTCCGAATTGACGAAGGACGCCTTTTCGGCGGCGATACCCGCGAAATTGCAGCGATAGGCTTCGATCTTCGAAAAATTCGCGCCCTCGGCCAGGGCACCGGCTACCGATGATCGCACAAGCGTTGCTTTTTCCAGGTTGGCGCCTGTCAGATTGGCTCCGCGCAGATCGGTCAAGGTGAAATCCGTATTGACCAGATTAGCGTCTTGCAGATCGCTGCCGCCAAGCATGAGCGCCTTCTTGTTGCAATCGGTCCAGTCCGCTCCGGGTGTTGCCGAGTCCTTGCAACTGGCGGCGTGGCCCACTGCCGGCGCCGCAAGGGTAATGAGGCAAGCGGTCATCGCCGGTCCCAGCAGGTATTTCACCGTGCGTGCCGCGATTTTCAGCGTTTTCCGGCGCAGCGCCGTGGATTGGCGCGCCGCGCCGCACCCGTGGTCGAGATCGGTTTTGAGGATAGTCATGGCGCCGCTCCGGGACCCGCGGGTCGAATCGATTGTATTTCAGATGGCATACACTTCCCTCGGACGATCGGCATCACCGGTTGTGCGTGCTTCGCTGGTAAACGTATGACGTTGCTGCCCTTTATGCAAATGACAGAAATGAAAACGGTTTGTTTCAGATGCCGGCAGCCAGTAACCAGTCACGCAATTTGGCCTGCGCGCTCTGCGCGGTAATGGCTGCCGGCGCAAGCAGTTGGTAGACCGTTCCGTCCTCGTTAAATCCCATCGGCGCGGCCAGAATGCCGCTGTCGATGTCATCCCGGACGAGCTGCCACGGGCCGACTGCGACACCGATCCCGGCGATCGCGGCCTGAAGGCTGATGTAGAAGTGCTCGAAACTCTGGGAGCGTCGCCCGAGCGTGCGGCAGCCGGCGAGCCTTGCCCAGGTCTCCCACGCGTCCGGGCGGCTGCGCGCATGGAGGAGAACCGCATCGTGACGCAGTTCCGGCAAGCGATTTGCGTCTGATGGGGCGAAGAACGACATGACCTTGTCCGCGCGGCAGACCGGACCGACCCGCTCGCGAAACAGCGGGATCGCATGGACCCGCTCAGCCTGCTCGAAATCGTTCCGCCGTATGGCGAGATCGATGCCGCGTCCAAGTGTCACCGGACCGCCTCCCGCCACGAGATGTACGGGGACATCAGGGTGCTGGCGCTGAAAATCCGGAAGCCGCGGAATGAGCCAGCGCATCAAGAGCGTCGGCTCACAGGAGACCACCAGGGCCGGCACCCTCGCCTCCTCCTTGATTTCATGGACTGCTGCCTCGACCAGTGCGAACCCTTCGCGCACGGCCTGAGCGAGCTTGCGCCCGGCATCCGTCAAGAAGACGCGCCGGCTTCGCCTTTCAAACAGCGCCACGCCCAGGTCATCCTCGACGAGGCGAACTGCCCTGCTGACCGCGCCATGGGTGAGGTTCAGGGTGTCGGCTGCGCGGCTGAAACTCTCCAGCCTGGCCGCTGCCTCGAAGCAACGGAGCGCCGCCAAAGGCGGCAGCCGGATGCCATGAATCTGTGAATGTTGCTCACCAATGTTGTCAGAACTCATCGTTAGTCGCCGTACACGTTGTCCTCTAAAGTGCCACATCATCAAAGGAACGGGCAGAATTTACAATGGCAGAACTGTTAGCTGTGATCACAATTACCATGTTGGCTGTCGTCAGCCCCGGCCCCGATTTCGCGATGGTCACGCGCAACAGCCTCCTGCTCTCCCGGCGGGCCGGCGTCCTGACCGCGCTCGGGATCGGCGCAGGTGTCTGCATTCATGTCGCCTATACCATCCTGGGTGTCGGGCTCGTTGTTCGACAATCGATCCTTCTTTTCAGCATCTTGAAGCTTGGCGGTGCCGGCTACCTGGTCTGGCTTGGTTTCAAGATGTTGCGCGCGAGGCCAGCGGACTCCCTGGAAAGCGTCAACGTCCCGCCACTCTCCGATCTCGGTGCCTTGCGCACCGGTTTCTTCACCAATGCGCTCAATCCGAAAACGACTGTCTTCATCGTCAGCCTCTTCATGCAGGTGGTCGGACCGTCGACACCGCTCTCTGTGCAAATCGGCTATGGCGCGTTCATCGCGACGACCCATATCCTCTGGTTCGCCTTGGTGGCATTGTTCTTCTCCGCCGGTGCGGTGCGTATCCGCCTGCTTCGACTGCGGCACTGGATCGACCGCGTCTTCGGCACCCTGCTAGTGGGCTTTGGCGTGCTATTGGCGTCCACCAGTGTCACCAGGTCCTAGCGGCGCTGAATCGCTCCTGGGGGCGCCTACCTCGTTCAGTATCCAGGCGGTTGACTTGCCCATCACACGAAAGCATGCAATATCCATACAATCATAAAAGTCGGATATTGTAGTGATGAACGACGAACGCCTGCAGATCTCTTGGCGCCCCACCCTTCGCAAGTCGGATGGACCTCTCTATCTCGCGATTGCGGATGCGATTGCAGCGGATATCGCTGATGGCCGCCTTGTGGACGGCATCCGGCTGCCGCCGCAACGCGTGCTCGCCGAGGCTCTTGGAATCGATTTCACCACCGTCAGCCGCGCTTATAACGAAGCGAGGCATCGTGGCCTCGTGGAAGGTCGCGTCGGCCAGGGCACCTATATTAAGGCACGGCGCGCCAAGAATGCCCGTCCGGCGACCGGCGGCATAGTCGACATGAGCATGAACCTGCCGCCGTTGTTTGACGATCAAGCGCTTGCAGCAAGGCTCTGGGAGGACATGGCGTCACTTCAGGCCGAACACGCACTCGACCTCCTGATGCGCTACCAGGCGCCGGCTGGCACTCTGCACAACAGAGCCGTCGGCGCCGCCTGGCTGAGGCCGCGCCTCGGCGCGGCGCCGGTCGAGCGCGTACTTGTCTGCCCCGGCGCACAAGGCGCGCTGCTTGCAACGCTTAGTAGCTTGGCAAAGCCAGGTGACACCATATGTGCCGAGGCAATTGCCTACCCCGGCCTCCGGGCGCTTGCCGCCCATCTCGGCCTCACGCTGATAGGGATCGCCGTTGATGAAAAAGGTCTTATACCAGAAGCCTTTGATGAGCTATGTTCAACGCAAACATTAAAGGCACTTTATTGCAATCCGACACTTCACAATCCGACAACCGCCACGCTCCCGCTGGAGCGTCGCGAAGCGATCGTTGCCATCGCCAGACGGCACGGCGTGCCGATCATTGAAGATGACGCCTACGGCGCCCTGCCCGTCGCGCCGCCACCCGCACTTGCCGCTCTGGCGCCCGATCTCGTCTACTACATCGGGGGCCTCGCGAAATGCCTTTCACCGGCGCTCCGCGTCGCCTATCTCGTCGTTCCGGATAGCCGCAGTTCGGTCCGGATCGAGGGCGCCATCCGGGCGACCGCCGGTCTTGCTTCACCTCTCACAGCGGCGGTCGCGACCCGCTGGATCGAGGATGGGACGGCCGATGCAGTCCTCGCCGCGATCCGTAGCGAAACGGCCGTACGGCAACAAATGGCGGAAAACTTCCTTTCGAAGGACACGGCCGTTACCGACAAAAGCGCTTTTCACGTCTGGTTGCGCCTGCCGCAACCGTGGACACGCGGTGAGTTCAGCGGGCGGCTGCAGGCGGCGGGCATTGCGGTCGTTCCGAGCGACGCCTTTTCCCTCTGCCCACCCCCGGAGGCTGTACGCCTGGGGCTTGGCGCGCCAGCGACGCAAGAGGAACTGCGTCGCAGCCTGCTGATCATCGCCGATCTTCTCGGCCAGTCCCCGGCCGCATCGAGCCTCGTGGTCTAACGAGAGGCCTGACGTTTGCGGGCGAAATTGTCGCAGCAATGTATGCATACAATAAATTGACAATGTATGCTTTCGGGCGCTTAATCCCCTGGACCTGAGGCGGCGCCTGAAATGGCCGACCGCATACCAGGCAACATCGGCGCAACATCATGAATGCGCCGGACACGACGCCTGAAAGGAACGACGATGTCTTCGGATCACGATTGGCCGCCTATCCCGCCCATGCAGACCGGCCTGCGCGGCCGTTGTCCGCGCTGCGGACAAGGACACCTCTTCGAGGGGTTCCTGAAGATGCGCAAGGAATGCGAAGTCTGCGGCCTCGACTATTCTTTCGCCGACCCAGCCGACGGGCCTGCCTTCTTCGTTATCTGTTTTGCCTGCGTGCCAAGTGTGCTTCTTGGCGTCTGGCTCGAGGTTCAGTACAGCGCGCCACTCTGGGTTCACTTGCTGGTCACAGGCCCCTTCATGCTGCTGACATGCATTCCGCCGCTTCGACCCTTGAAGGGATGGCTCGTCTCAAGTCAGTTCTTCTACAAGGCTGAGGAGGGCAAGGTTGTCAGGCGCAGCGCAGATTCACGCGTCCCGACGACGCAGTAGCATCTGGCTGAGCCGCGCCTCGCCGCGGAGCCCTGCGACCGGTCGCCGATAGCGCGGCGACCGCCTCCAGTTACGGCACGCGTTATCAGGCGCCAGATGCCCTCACCGCAATCCGGAAGGCTGACCCCTTGTCCGATAAAGGGCGGCAATGATCGAACAGGGCTTTCTCCTTGGTATCAGCGCGGGCGTGAGGAACGCACCGGAGCCGGTGGCGCAAGAGTTCCTTTCCTAGCAGAGGCGCGACGTGTGGAGCCATAGCGCTCCGATCGCGAAGGGCCGGTTCGCGCCCTGAAATCACAAACCCCTAAAAAGTAATTGCGCCGCCAACTGTTGATCGTTGACGGCGCCGTTCACCGGAAGCCTCTCTTCTCAAAGGCCGGCTTTAGGTAAAATAGAGACAATAATCCGTCAATGTGGGGCCTCATGAAGTTTTTATGAGGGTTTTTTGTCAATTATATTCGTAACGATAAATATCGTTCGGATTCATTATTATTTTCCGCTCTTCGCATATATTTTAGAGACATATGAAAGTTGCCATAATGCAACACTATATAGCAATGAAATCCTCGGGAGATTCGAGGGGAAATTGTTACAAAACTGTCGTTTCACGGTGATAGCGCTGTCGCCGCTGCCCGCCGCGAGTCATCGTGGACGGTTCATTTCGTCGCAGCGCGAAGCGAGGTAGCCGGTAAATCTCTGGGGGACACCAGGGTCGGGCCTTGTTGACCTTGAAAACCATTAGAGAGATCGTCCGCATGAATATCAAAAGTCTTCTTCTCGGCTCCGCCGCTGCTCTCGCAGCGGTTTCCGGCGCCCAGGCAGCCGACGCAATCGTCGCAGCCGAGCCGGAGCCCATGGAATATGTTCGCGTTTGCGACGCTTTCGGCCCCGGCTACTTCTACATCCCGGGCACCGAAACCTGCCTCAAGATCGGCGGCTTCCTCCGCTTCCAGACCTCCTTCGGTCCGGATGAAGTCAACGGCCGTCAGGGCTGGGGCACGGCCGGCACCTCCGACTGGGATGCCTTCTCCCGCGCTTACATCTCGTTCTCTGCCAAGAGTGACACCGAGTACGGCACGCTCACCGGCTTCTTCGCTGCCGAATTCAACGCCGACAACGACACCGACGCCGGCGACAGCCGCATCGACGTCGACGAAGCCTACATCCAGCTCGGCGGCCTGAAGGCCGGTTTCTTCTACAGCTGGTGGGATAAGGGCCTGAACGGCGAGACCGACTCGATCGGCAACGTCACCGAATTCAACTCGATCGCCTACCTCTATGATGGCGGTTCGTTCCAGGCTGGTATCGCAGTTGACGAACTCGAAGGTTGGACCACTAAGGCCAACGGCGTTGGCATCGAAGGTATCGTTTCGGCTTCGCTCGGCGGCGTATCCTTCGATCTGCTTGGCGGCTACGACACCGAAGTCGAAGAAGGCGCGATCCGCGCCCTGCTTTCGGCAGAGCTCGGCCCGGGCACTCTCCAGGTCGCTGGCATCTGGGCTTCCGACCCGAACACCTATTGGCGTGCGTCGGAATGGAGCGTTGCAGCTTCGTACGCCTTCAAGGCCACCGACAAGCTGAAGATCACCCCTGGCGTTCAGTACTGGGATAGCCTGCGCACCGGCAATGAGTTCAACAACGACCTCGACAAGTGGCGCGCCGGCGTGACGCTCGACTATGCGATCACCGAAGGTCTGGCGACCCGTATTTCGGTCCAGTACAACCAGGAAGACCTGACGGCTACGACCGACCGCGATTACGTGTCGGGCTTCGTCCGCCTGCAGCGCAACTTCTAATTCGATCCCCATCGGATAATAAAAGGCCCGCGACCTCTGCCGAGGTTGCGGGCTTTGCTATAGCCAGCGAAAGCCGCCAGGTCCGACGTTAGTCAGTTGGCCGGAGTTGGCTCGCCCAGCGAAAGCATCAGACGGTTGGCCCAGTTGAAGAAGGCGGCCCCGTGGATCACGTCGGCGATTTCCAGCTCGTCAAGACCCGCCGCAGCCAACCGTTTAACGTGCTCGTCGCTGAGGGCCGGCGGTGTCGCAGTCAGCGCGACCGAGGCAGCAACGATCGCATTCCAGCGTTCGCCAAGTTCGGTATCCACCCCCTCATCCAGCAGCTTTTGCACGTCCTCGCCACGTTTCGAATGGTGAGACGCGAAACGTGAATGGACGGACGCACAGAAGATGCAGCCATTTGAGCGCGAGGCGGCCGTGGCCGCGAGTTCGCGCTCGGCACGCGGCAGGCCCGTGCGGGTGTTGTAGAAGATGTCCTTGTCCGTCTTCGTGCGTGCCTCCAGCACCTCCGGATCGCGCACCAGCAAACGAAAATAGGGAGACTTTGCGCGCGCAGCTTCGACAAGCCCAAGGAGGTGTCGTTCGGTGAGATCGTCTTCCGCTAAAGGCTGGAGCCAGGGTGTCCAACCGATCTCGGCTTGAGTGAAGGTTAGAGGAGGATTTGCTACGTCTGGGATGATGGCACGTTCGGTCATTGTCTCGGTTCCTCTCGATGACTTATGCGGCGGCACGCTTGGAAGCGGCCGAGAGCAGGCTGAGCCCGGCGATCACGCGAACCTGGAACGCGACGAACGAGATGAGTTGCGACAACGTGACGATGCCATCCGTCGTCCAGCCGGCATCAAGCAGCGCCTGCAACGCTTGCGGGCTAGCCTCGCGCGGGCGGAAGACGAGCAGATGGGCATGCTCCAACGCGGCTGAGAGCCTTTCGCCAAGCACGTCGCGGTTTGTGTCCGAGACGCGGTAAAGGGGGCCGGCCTTGTTTTCGACGCTCAACGGACCCGCGGGATAGTCGCCGTAGGGACCCGTCGCCCGCCCTGCCCCAATCTCCGCCTTCAATACTTCGACAAGCCAGCGGTCCGTACCGCTTTCCTCCAGCGGATTGACGTAGAATTCATAGATATCCGGCTGACGGTGCAGTCCAGCGATGAAGCTCGCAATCGTGTGCCGCTCCGCCAGGGAGACCTCGCCAAATGCTTTGGGTCGAAACAGCGCGAGATAGCTTTGCTGCGCCTGTTCTCGCGTTTCGGGCCGTTGGGCACGGATGCGGTCGAGGCTCGATCCTGGTGTGATGCCGGCGAGCAGATCGATGACGTCTGGTGGCACTTGGGTCATGCTTGGTCTCCTCTAAGGATGGATGCGGTGTTCGGCCTCAGCCGACGGCTCCGAAACGGCGCGAATGGAACTTCTCCTGCGGCGACCAGCCGAGCGCCGGTGCAACCTTGGTCGCGATCAGTTCGATCGAGCGCAGGATCAACGGGTGCGGCGGATCCACCGAGTGAACCTGGAACACGAGGTCGGTCACACGCTCCAGGGTTTCGTCGCGGCTGAGGCTTTCGATGACATCGTCCACCGATCCGACATGCACGTCGAAGGCGGCGATCAGATCGGCAAGGGAGTTGCCGGCAACCTTGTGGCCGGCGGCAATCAGGCGTTCTGCACCGCGGTTCAATCCGATCTCCGCCAGCCGCAGCGCTTCGGCGCGGCTATCGGCGACAAAAAGGCTGCGGGAACCGAGAATGCGCGGCGCGCGACCGGAGGGTAGCGCATGCAGATAGGCGTCAATGATCGGGTTCTGCAGTTCCGCCAATGTGGCATTCGGGTTGTCCTGTGGTCGCGGCTGCGTGCGCGAAAGCATCAGGCCGTCGCCAGCGCGACCGGCGCGCTCACCGCCGGCGACTGAGAAGGTCGCCTGCCAGATACGATTAAGCAGTTGCGGAGCTGCGGGATAGAGATGATCCCCGCCGGCAAGCGCTCGGCCGGCCCAGGCATCAAGCACGATTTGCAGATGCTGGCCAAAGACCGCACCACGCTCCGCGCTTTCAAGGCCGAAGGCGGTGAACGATGACGGCGTTCCACCTGTACCGAAGCCGACCTCCAGGCGGCCGCCGGAAAGCAAATCGAAAACCGCTGCATCTTCCGCCACCCGGATCGGGTTTTCGAGCGGCAAGGTGATGACGCCCGTGCCGAGGCGGATGCGCGT
Source organism: Ensifer sp. 38_S197 (assembly GCF_056924495.1). Taxonomy (NCBI): domain Bacteria; kingdom Pseudomonadati; phylum Pseudomonadota; class Alphaproteobacteria; order Hyphomicrobiales; family Rhizobiaceae; genus Ensifer; species Ensifer sp. 38_S197. The sequence continues at coordinate 136,768 of NZ_JBXOVZ010000001.1, forward strand.
CGTCTCGGCAGCCACATGAGCGAGGAAAACAAGGGGCGCCGGCAAACCGCCCTCATCGGCATGAAAATGGTGCTGCGCCACCCAGGCCGTGTCGAAGCCGAAGCGCTCGGCCGCGACGATCTGCTCCTTGGCATAGTAATAGCGAGTGCCAGCGGGGACATCGTCGAGCAGGCGCGTGAAAAAGCCAAGGCGCTTGCGTGGGGTCGTCTCTGTCATGGTCAGTCCTGTCTATCGTTCCCGCTGCCTCAGGCCGCGGCCCGGCGGTTTTGCCCGGGAATGGCGTTGATCAGTTCGCGCGTGTACGCGCTTCTCGGGTGTTCGAAGACCTCCGAAACCGAGCCACCGTCGACGAGGCGGCCATCCTTCAGGACGGAAACGGTGTCGGATATCTGGCGGACGACGGCGAGGTCGTGGGAAACGAAGAGGTAGGTGAGGCCGAGATCGCTCTGCAGTTCCTGGAGCAGTGCGAGAATGCGCGCCTGGACGCTCACATCCAGCGCGGATACGGCCTCGTCCAGCACCAGCACCTGAGGATCGAGCACAAGCGCCCTGGCGATCGCGACCCGCTGGCGTTGACCGCCGGAAAGCGCGTGCGGCCGCCGTGCAAACACGTCTTCGGGCAACCCGACACGGGTGAGGATCACCCTCGCCTTTTCCTCGCGATCGGTACGTTTGAGCTTGCTGAAATTGAGCAATGGCTCCGTCACGATCTGCAGGATGCATTGGCGCGGATCGAGCGATCCGTAAGGGTTCTGGTAGACGAGCTGGATCTTGCGTCGAAACTGCCGGAGATCCTCACCAGTAAGGCGCGAGAGATCTGTCCCGTCGATGTCGATCCGCCCCGCAGTCGGTTTGTCGAAGCCAACGATACTGCGGATGGTCGTCGTCTTCCCCGAGCCGGATTCACCAACGATTGCGTGGGTCGACCCGCGGCGGACGCGAAAGCTCAGATCGTCGACGGCGCGAAGCCGGCTGCTGCCCTCGCCGGCAAATTCGCGAACAAGACCGTCCACGACGACAATATCGTCCTGAACGCCTGGAGGGCTTGAATGCGCTTCCGGTCGTGGCCTGGACACCGGCCGCGCAAAGGACGGTGCAGCCGCAAGCAGTTCTCGCGTGTAAGGGCTGCGCGGAGCCTTAAGAACGGCGCTGGCCGCGCCCTGTTCTTGAATTCGCCCGTTCTGGAGGACGACGATCCGATCAGCGCGGTCAGCCGCGACGCCGAGATCGTGGGTCACGAGGAGCACGGCGGTGCCGTACTCGGCTCGCAATTCATCGATGAGATCGAGAATGCGTTTCTGCACCGTGACGTCGAGCGCACTTGTCGGCTCGTCGGCAATGATCAATTGCGGTTTCAGGGCGACGGCGATCGCGATCAATACGCGCTGCCGCATGCCGCCCGATAGCTCGTGCGGGTACTGCCGTACTCTCAGTTCCGGCTCGCTTAGACCCACGCGCTCGAGAAGCGAAATGACGCGGCGGTTGATTTCGTCCGGGTGCAGTGCCCCGTGAATGCGGAAGATCTCGCCGATCTGCGCCCCGATGGTCTTGACCGGATTGAGAGAGTTTCCCGGGTCCTGCGGCACCAGGCTGATCCTGGCGCCACGTACCGTCTGCAGTTGCCGATCGGTCCACCGGGCAATGTCTGTCCCGTTGAGTTTAATGCTGCCGCGCTCCACGCGGCCGTTGGCGGCGAGTAGACCGATGATCGACTGCGCCGTGGTCGTCTTGCCCGAGCCGGATTCACCGACAAGGGCAACGACTTCGCCAGGATTGATGCGGAAGGAAACATCTTGGACGACGCGGCGTAGCGCAGCCCCATCATCATAGGCGATGCAGAGCCCCTCGACTTCGAGGACGGGCGGCACTTGTTGGTGGATTACGGTCATGCGGCGGCCTTTCCAAAGGATTGGCTGACCCGGTTGGCGGCCAATACGACGAGAACGACCACGACGCCGGGAGCCGTCGTCAGCCACCAGGCCGTCGAGATGTAATTGCGTCCTTCTGCGATCAGCAGCCCCCATTCGGGCGTCGGCGGTGGCGCGCCGTAGCCGAGAAAGCCGAGGGTCGAGATTTGCAGGACCGCTGAGCCGAATTGCAGCGATGCGAAGGCAAGAACCGACGTCAGCGAGTTCGGCAGAATGTGCCGCCAAAGCACCGATACAAAGGTACCGCCGCTGCCAAAGGCGGCTTCGACATAGTCGCTGCGGCGCACACGTACGACTTCGGCGCGCGCCAATCTGGCGAAACCAGCGACCGAGGTAACGCCGACGGCAATGGCCGCATTCACCGTGCCGAACCCAAGCAGGATGATGATGCTGAGTGAAAGCAACAGTGGCGGGATTGACAGGAAAACGTCGACGAGGCGCATGATCGCGTCGTCAAAGCGACGCCGGACCGAGCCGGCGACGACGCCGAGCCCTGTCCCGACGATAAGTCCGAGGCCAACCGCGACGAAGGCACCGGTCAGCGAATGCACGGCACCATGGACGATGCGGGCGTAGAGATCTCGTCCGAGTGCATCGGTCCCCAGCAGATGTTCTGCGGTCGGGCGCTTCAATTGCGCGCCCCCCACCCCCTCGAGCGGGTTGTAACCCGTGAAGAGCGAGGGGACGACCGCCCAGAGGAAAACTGTCGCCAGGATCAGCCAGGACAAGGCCAGTCCCGGAGGCACGCGGCGGAGCGTCGAGGCCGTACGAGAGCGCTGTCCTTCTGCGGCGGCGTCCTCGTGAAGTGTATCGAAGGTGGTCATGCGGCGGCTCCGATTTTTGTTCTCAGGCGCGGATCGAGCACGGGGAAAAGCAGGTCCACGGCGAGATTGATGATCACGAAGGCGAGCGCCGAGAGCACGACGATGGCCTGAAGGACGGCGGCGTCCTGGCTGCCGACGGCGCGTTCGGTCAAACCACCGATGCCGTTGAGCCCAAAGACGGTTTCCGTCACGACGGCCCCGGCGATCAGTTCGCCGAAGAGCACGCCGGCGATGGTCAATGTCGGGAGGAGCGCATTCTTCGCGACGTGCCGCCAGAGTATCCACTGCCGGTTGGCGCCCTTGGCGCGGGCAACGCCGACGAAGGGTCGCGTCATCACGTCGTCGATGTTGCGCACGAGCACCTGGGCGAGCGGTGCGGAGATCGGCACCGCCAGCGTGATGACCGGCAGGATCAATTCCTGCCAAGGGCCCGGATTGATGACCGGAACGAGCTTCAGGCGAAAGGAAAAGATCTGAATCAGCATGATCCCCAGCCAGAATGTGGGGATCGAAATGAAGAGTGAAGGAACGGACTGCAACGCGCCGCGCAGCCAGGCGAACGGCGTCAGGCTGGAAAGGAAGGCGATTAGGATCGCCAGCACTAAGGCAAGGAGGAAGCCAAGCGTGGCGAGCTTCAAGGTCGCCGGCAGATGAGCCGCAAGCAGACTGCTCACCGGCACACCGGCCTGAACGGAATAGCCGAAGTTGCCGGTCAGGAACTTGCCGATCGTGTGTGCGTACTGGACGACAACGGAGCTATCGGCCGCATAGGATGCCCGGATCTCGGCAACCTGTTGAGCGGTCAGCCCAAGATCGGGGTTCTGAAACTTGATGAGGATCGCGTCGCCGGGCATCGCCTGCAGCAACACGAAGGAGATCGTGAAAGCGGCCCACAGGACGAAGAGCGCCTGTCCAACACGATTGAGCAAATAGGCGGACATGATCCGTTCCTCTGCACGCAGATATCCAGATATCGGGAGTGGCGGCCACCGCGGGGCGCGGTGGCCGCGGGTCGATCAATGCTCGGCGAGCCAGGTGCTGTAGAAGCTCGGGCGACCGACCGCTTCAAAGGCGACGCCCTGGACATATGGCGCACCGGCATAGGCCTGCGGCTCCTCGAAGATCGGGATCGCATAGGCCTGGTCGACGACGTAATCCTGGATCTCGCCAGCAATCGCCAGGCGCTTTTCGCGGTTCGGTTCGGAGGCCAAGGCCTCGAGCAGACCGTTCAGCTTGTCGTCGACGAAGCTCTGGACCTTGTCGCTAAGCCCGCCCTTCTGGCGCAGTACGTCACGGTTCTTCGGATAGTACTGGCTCTTGATCACATCGGGGTCGGCGCGGCCGACCATGGCCGGCGAGACCGGCGTCTTGAGGGGATCGAGATCGTCGACCGTCTTGCTGCCGCTATCGCCGGCAAGCACGTTGAGCTTCACGCCCACCTTGCCCCATTGCTGGGCGACGAGTTGCAGCGTCTCCTTGTTTTGCGGCTGCGGCAGCAATTCATAGGCCGTCAGGACCAGTTCCTTGCCGTCCTTCTGGCGCAGGCCATTGGAACCAACCGACCAGCCGGCCTCGTCGAGCAGCGCCTTGGCCTTCTCCGGATCGAAAGCGAGCTTTGCCGAGATATCCTTGTAGCCGAGTGCCGAGGACGCGATGATCGAGGTCGCCCGCGGATAGTTTGCCGAAAACAGCGTCGCGACGATTTCCTTGGTGTCGGTCGCATGCAGCAGCGCCTGGCGCACCTTGACATCAGCCACCAGCGGATTGTCGGGTCGGAAAACAACGCTGTTGTTCACGCCGCGTGTCGATGGTGCATAGATCTGATAGTCCTGCGCCTCGACCTGGCTCTCGTCATAGGCCTGGACCTGGCGGATGAAATCGGCCTGGCCTGCAAGCAGCGCACCGATGCGGACGCTATCCTCGCCGGTGATGATGTAGGTGATGCCATCGAGATAGGCTCGCCCCTGGTGCTCGAGCTTCGCCGGCCCCCAATTGTACTCCTCGCGCGCCTTGAGTTTCAGTTCCTTGCCGATCGTCTCGCTCTCGACCACGAAGGGACCGGAGCCGATGATCTTGGTCGCGTCGCCAAGTTCTTCGAAGGGCAGCGCGAGCGTGCTTGCCGCCACGAGACCGGAACCGATCACCGATGTTCCCTGCAGGAAGCCCGGCGATGGCTTCTTGAAGTAGAATTTCACGGTCAGCGGGTCGACGACTTCACTACGTTCATAGTTGTTGATGACCTCGGAAACCGGTTGCTTCAGCGCCTTGTTGCCGAGACCGAAAACGTCGTAGTTCTTGGCGACCGCTGCCGCGTCAAGTGGTGTGCCGTCAGAGAAGGTGACGCCGGGGCGGATCTTGAACGTGTATTCGGTTGCATCCGCGTTGACCGTCCAGGATTCGGCAATCCACGGCTCGATCTCGAGCGTCTTCGGGTTCTGATAGGTCAGCTTGTCGGTGATCTGATTGAGGATACCGCCGTTCGGATAGAAACCGCCTGCGGGGGGATAGAGATTGGTATGGGCCTGCTGCTCCAGATAGATCAGTGTTCCGCCCTTGACCGGCTCCGCCGTGCCTTCGGCCCGGGCGCCAGGGTGGGCCAGGCTGGTCGCAGCAAGCATCGCCAGGGTAAGCGCAAGGCGTTTGAGTTTCGTCGTCATGAGAGCCTTCCTTCAAAAATCCGAAGGCAATGGTACGACTGTCGGCGCCATTATCAATTAAATCTAGTAAATTAATATGCTATATGTTTTCGCGGATGGGAAAGAAGCATCTCGCTCACGGGCCAGGCTGAGATAATTGTCCCCGGAGCGGACTTTCGCGCCGATCTCGACATGCCATGGAGTGGCTTGTCCTTGTGGAAAAACCGCCGCTCAGCCTGCCCGCCACACACGCGACATGGACGCATGCTTGATTGCTGCCGGCATTGACAATCCTGTCATTATCCGTTGAAAAATCTCGGCAATTCCTTTGAACCTCCCAGGGATCGAAAAGCATCATGGAAAGCAACAAAGTTCTCGTCGTCGGCGGTGCCGGCTATATCGGCTCGCACACTTGCCTCGAACTTGCCAACAAGGGGTTCGAACCCGTCGTCTACGACAACCTGTCGAATGGTCACGAGGAATTCGTCAAATGGGGCGTGCTCGAAAAGGGTGATATCCGCGACCGCCAGCGGCTTGACGACGTGCTTGCCCGCCACAAGCCGCGCGCGATCCTGCATTTCGCCGCGATGATCGAGGTTGGTGAATCGGTCAAGGACCCGGTCTCCTTTTACGACAACAACGTCATCGGCACCCTGACGCTGCTTTCTGCCGCGCTCGCTGCCGGCGTCGAAGCCTTCGTCTTCTCATCGACCTGCGCAACCTACGGCCTGCCGGAAAGCGTTCCGATCGACGAGCAGCATCGGCAGGCGCCGATCAACCCCTATGGCCGGACAAAGTGGGTGTGCGAGCAGGCGCTGAAGGACTACGGCCAGTACAAGGGCCTTCGTTCGGTGATCCTGCGCTACTTCAACGCCGCCGGTGCTGATCCGGAAGGCCGCATCGGCGAGTGGCATGAGCCCGAGACGCATGCGATCCCGCTTGCGATCGACGCAGCCCTTGGCCGCCGCCAAAGCTTCAAGATCTTCGGCACGGACTACGACACCCGCGACGGGACCTGTGTCCGCGACTACATCCATGTGCTTGATCTGGCCGATGCGCATGTGCGCGCCGTTGAATACCTGCTTTCCGGTGGCGACAGCGTCGAACTCAATCTCGGCACGGGTACGGGCACGACCGTCAAGGAGCTTTTGACGGCGATCGCCGATGTCTCCGGCCGCGATTTCAACATTGATTTGGTCGAGCGTCGCGAAGGCGATTCCACGACCCTGGTCGCCAACAACGACAAGGCACGCGACATTCTCGGCTGGGTCCCGCGATATGATCTGTCGGACATCACCCGCACCGCCTGGAACTGGCATTCGCGTCGCAACCAGGGCGCCTGATAAAGCGCTGAACCGGTGCGGCGCTTCGGTCGCCGCACCAAAAGACTTAAGCTAGGCCGCTTGCTGTAGTGGCTTCGACACGACCCGCGAGCGCAAACGTCGCGTCAGCGGCTTTTCGAAGAGAATGTAGGCTGCGACACCCAATGCCGTTCCCGCCACGACGGCGAGGAACGCCGATAGAACCAGGTCCACACCTGCCCTGGCACAGACCTTCACCACAACCGATATGGCGAAGGTATGCCAGAGATAGATGGAATAGGACGCATCGCCGAGCAGCATCGGCACCCCGCGCCCGCGAAACCAGCCACGGTCCTCAAGTGCCAATGTGCCGAAGACGAGCATGACGGCCAAGGGGCCAAGGACGAATTCGTCGAAGGGCAGACGAAACACCGCCAGCGCCGCAAAACCCGAAATCGCGATTGCGACAAGCGCCAAGCCGGCCTTGGTTCCTGGCACCCTGCCCCGCAGCCAAAGCTCGGCTATGATCATGCCGGCTACGAATTCGAGAATGATCGGCCGCGTGTAGGTGACGAACACCGTATTGTCGCTGTCGATGACATAGCCCAGCCCCACCAGCAGCAGGAAGCAGGCGGTGATCGCCAGCAGTCGCCGCGACCGCGGTACAAGCAGGGTCAAGGCAAAGAGGGCGTAGAAGAACATCTCGTAGTTCAGCGTCCACCCCTGGACGAGAACGGGCCAGACCTCGCCGGTGCTTGGGGATGACATCGGGACGAACAGCAGCGACGCCATCACGTGAGCGGGGCTGAGCACAAGATTGGGAAAAAGCCCGACAAGGCCGCCAAAGACCATCACGATCGTCGCGAGCCAATAGACCGGCGCGATCCTTTGCACGCGGTCTCGCAGGAAGGATAACGGCGACATCGACCGGCGCTCGCTGATCACCCACATGATGAAGCCGCTGATGACAAAGAAGACATCGACGCCGGCAGCGCCGATCGCGAAATGATGCCCCGTGCGCTCGGCCGCATGAAAGATGACGACGCCGAGCGCCGCAAAAGCGCGCAGATATTGGATGCCGTAGATTGTGGCCTTCACGCCCCCCGTGGTCCGATCCATCAGTACCTCAACTGCGGCATGCCATGCGGTGCGATCCGCGCGCTGCGGACCTCGGCCGGGCGCAATTCAGGCCGGACAATCGGCAATGTCAGTTTGCCGGCGGCGAAATAGAGCAGGAACGAGCCGACGTGATAGGGGTTCATGATGTCGATCTCGACGAAAGAGCGCACCAGCAGCAACATCGCGACGCCGAAGAGCACCGAGGACTGGGTGTCATCGTCCTCAGTCAGGAGGCGCTTGACGTGGCCGAGCACCGTCGTCAGCAGAATGCCCGATAACAGCACAAGCCCGATAGCACCGGTTTCCACGATCGCCTCGATGTAGGTGTTGTGGAAGTGAAACCCTGAGCGCGTCGCGATGTAGAACTCTTCCCAAAGGCGCTCGGCCTCCGAGAAGCCCTGTACCCAATAGGCCTGGTAGCCAACGCCCACCAAAGGTGAGGCCATGGCTGCTTCAATGCCCTGCTGCCAGAGATAGGTGCGCCCGGTCAGCGTCGAGTCCTTGCCGAACAGGCCGAGCACTAGATCGACGCCGCCACCGTAGATACCCGCGACCGCAACCAAGGCGCCGCAGATGACGGCAGCAAGAAACAGGCCCTTGCGGTGGCCGGGCGAGAGCAGCCCGACGACGCGCATGCCAAGCCAGAGCCCGATAATCACGGCGGTGGTCAAGACGGAAGTGGCCGATTGTGAGGCGAGCAACGAATAGGCCGCAAGCAGTCCGACTGCGGCGGATGCGAAGAGCCACAGGCGTCGCTCCCCAAGGGCGACAGGCGCGATGAAAGCGAAATAGATGCCGAGCGAGGCGTAGAAACCCAACTGGTTCTTCGAAGCGAAGGCGCCGACGAAGCTGTATGTGCCGTCGAGCGGATCCAGATGGTAGACGCCAAAAAGCAGCGAATAAACGAGTACGATCCCGGTCCCCGCGATCGCACCGCGCGTCAGCGTTTTGATGTCGATGAGCCTCATGGCGATCAGGGCGCAAACCACATGCGACAGATATTGGATCCCGGTGCGGGCCGTCATCGCGGGTGCTGCCGACCAGAAGACCGACAGGCAGGCAAAGACGGCAAAGCCGAGGATCCAGAGACGCCTGCCGTAGTTGCCGAGCACGCGACGATAATCGACAAGAACAAGCGGCAGCCACAGTCCGTAGTAGAGCAGGATCGACGCCTGCCCGAAGCGTGACGAATAGGCGAAGACGAAAAACGACAGCGCAATCGCAACGGTGCCATAGGCGCCGTTGCGGTCAGGCGATATCAAGCTCGACTTCGCAATTTTCACGGCCGATCCTACTGCGTCGCGAGGTTGGCTTGAACCTTGATGACGTCACCGGGCAACACCGCCGTGTTTTCATCGGCAGGGATCTCGGTCGGCTTGCCGTCACGCTCGCGGATGATCGAATAGGCGATGACGGCATCTTCCGTATTGTTCTTCGATTGTGCCGCTTCTGCCGATTGCAACAGCGCTTCTGCCATCAGGTCGCGGCTGGTGCCGAGCTTCAGTTGCAGCGTGTCGAGTTCGGCTTCGGTGTTCTGGAGATCCTGCGCCAACTGCGCATCCCAGTCGTTGCGAAGATTGGTCTCGTCCTGTGCCGCCTTGCTGGCATCTTGCTTCGCCTTGAGCGAGGCCGTGTCGATGTCAAGCAAAGCCGCCTGCAGTTCTGCTACCCGCTGCTCCAGCGACAGCTTGCGCTGGCTGAGCGCCAGCCCCTTTTCGGCCAGGCTCTCGACCTTCTCGCGATCTTCCACCACCAGCTCCATCTGGCGGTTCTGTGTTTCCGACTTCTTTGTCAGCGACTGGATTTCGCTTTCCAGCAACGACTTCAAGTCGGCGAGTGACTGCAATTGCAGCTTCTGCTTCCGGTCGCGCGAGTTCATCAGGGCCGTCTCGTTCGCAAGAAGCTTGTCGATGCCCGGCACGCCCTGGAGGTCCTTCGGCAACTCGATGTCCTGCTTGTTGGCAATCTCCGCCTGAAGCCGCGCGCGCCGGATCAGCAGCCTGTTGCGTTCGGCCGTCTGTACGCTCAATTCGCCATGAGCGTTGATGTAGTCGCGGGCGAAGCGTTGACCGCTTTCGGAGCGACGCAATCCGCCGCCGAGGCTTATCGCTTTCAGCACCGTCAGATTGGGTGCGTAGGGATATTCGCCTGGCTTTTCAACCTCGCCCGATAGATAGAGCGGGCGGTATTGTGCGAGTTCGACGGAGGCGGATGGGCGATCGCGCAGGCCAAACAGGGTCTGCATCTTCTCGCCGATCGCTTCACCGACCTCGGCGGTCGTCTTGCCGGCCGCCGGGAGATCGCCGATGAACGGCAACGACAGTGCGCCGGACGGCCCAACGGTATATTCACCGGTGACGACCGACCAATCGCGCACCGCGCCTTCAGCGGTCTGCCACTCGGCGACGCGGATTTTGAGCTTGTCCATGGTGCCAAGTTGATATTCCTCGGCTCGGACCTGAGCGGCCCCGAGGACCAAAGCGCCGGCCAGGACCGTGTGGTGAAGGAAACGAGACACCTTGCGGGAAATCCGGGACTTCCCTGACGGAGCATGTTTGTTCATATGAGCTTCCCGTTAAAAGACGCCGATCCCGCGGCCGACCTTGTTGGGCCGGGCGGGAGTCAAAGCGCTGATCGTCAGTAGCTGCCGCGCGAGAAGCAAACGGCTGGAATGGTCTTCACGACGATGGAGACGTCGCTGAGCAAGGACCAGTTCTGGACATAGTGGGTATCGAACGCGACGCGAGCCGCGTAGGAAACGTCGTTGCGCCCGCTGATCTGCCACAGGCCGGTCAGACCGGGACGCGATTGCAGGTAGTAGACGGCAGCACTGTCATAGAGCTCCAGCTCATCCTGCACCACCGGCCGAGGGCCGACGATGCTCATTTCACCGCGCAGGATGTTGATGAGCTGTGGCAGTTCGTCGAGGCTCAGCTTGCGCAACACGCTGCCGACGACAGTGACCCGCGGGTCATCCTGCAGTTTGCGTGTCGCACGCCACTCCTCGTAAGCGGCTGGATTGTTCCTAAGATGCTCTTGCAGAATCCGGTCGCCGTCCGCCCGCATCGTGCGGAATTTCAGACAACGGAAAGGCTTCCCGTTGTGACCGATACGGCGATGGCCATAGAAGACGCTGCCGCCGTCAGAGAACTTGACGAGCGCAACCAGCATCAAAAAGAGCGGGCTCAGAAAGACGAGCGCCAGTGAAGCGGCAAAAATATCGAAGCCACGCTTCGAAATACCACCCACGGGCTTGAGCGCCGCAGTCTCTGCGGCACTGAAAAACGGCGAATTGGCCGATCGAGTCGCAGACTTCATAGAGATGACTCCATTTACGTTGGCGAATGGTCGGTCCCCCGAAAGGGAGCACTCATTATTCAAGGGAGAGTGTGTGGTGAGAATTTGTCTTTTGAAGGCAAAATAATGGCCGGCACCCGCAAGGCGCCCTAATGACGAATATCACTGATTTGGAATATATAATATTTCCATCCCGTGAGACGATATATTATCAGACGACGAAGTCTTACGTTCGGCGCTTTCGTGTATTGTATTCAAGGCGCACAATTGCGTTGCGATAAAGCCAATATATCTTGGTATCTGTTATGTTTGCCTTCACCTGCAATCACGTGTTTTAGCCCCGATGAAAATTGACAGGCGTCAGTCTTTCCAACGAAATGCTGCGTTGCAACAAGGTTTTGCACCGCACGCGCAGCGAGACACCAAAAGTTAATTTTGTAACAAAAGGTGATGTCAATCGCTATGCAAACAGCAACCAGTGGGCGGTGCGGGCCTGACAAAACGCCGGATGGTGGAGGAATTGCCTTAGGATTGCCATGGAATCACAAAGGCCGATCGACGCGGGATCGAAAAACGGCCAATTTGATTCGTATGCTGGTGTTCTAAACGCGACATAAAGACTTTGGAGGCAGAGTGGCAGCAGGATGCGGGCTTTTGGCGGTTGAAGCGAAAGGGCGCTGCCAATATATTGGAACTCTGAGGAGGAAAGGCCGAACTCCGATGACTACATCGTCGACATTACCGAGTGCGAGGTAGCGCTATGTACGCACCGCGCGTCCTTGCGAGCATGCTCGGCGCACTCGCCGTATTTGCGATCGTTACCTATTTCCTAAACGGTTCACTGGCGTCGACACTTCTCCAGACCGCCATATGCGCCGTGCTGATGCAGGTCGGCTATTTCCTGGCCGTGCTTTACCTCGTCTGGAAGAAGACGCGGGAAAAGGAAAGACAGGCCGCCGCGTTGATGCAATTGGCTGGCGACGAGAAGGCGGCGCCGCGTAGCCTTGATCGCCCCGGGCATTTCAATCGGTGATCCCGACCGGGCTTGCAGTCGGCTGACGGCAGCGATCCACCAGAAAATCTTATCTTTGACGCGTTTGCGACACGATCGCCCTGCATGGTTCGGCCGTCGCCATCGTCGGCGACGTGACGTGGCCGATCTGACCCAAAAGCAGGCCACGCTGAACGGAAGTGCCGCAGCGAACGTAAAGACCAGTGCGCTGCCGGCAAGACACGATGCTGGAGGCCCTTATGACCACGGACGTCTGCGTCATCATCGCCGCAAAGAATGCCGAGGCGACCATCGCCCGAGCCGTTGCGTCGGCCTTGGCGGAGCCGGAAAGCGCCGAAGTGATGGTTATCGACGACGGCTCGACGGATGAAACCGAGGCGGCTGCACGCTTAGCCGATGACCTGAGCGGACGCCTGACGATCGTCCGCTTCGAAAGCAATCGTGGACCGTCGGCCGCGCGCAACCATGCCATTTCGATCAGTCGCTCACCGGTGCTTGCTATCCTCGATGCCGACGATTTCTTCCTGCCGGGTCGCCTCGGCCGGTTGCTCGCGGAGGATGATTGGGACTTGATTGCCGACAACATCGCCTTCATGGACGAGGCCGCAGCGAGCGACGTCGCCCGGAAGATCGATGACTTTCAACCGCAGCCTCGGCTCCTCGGCCTTATCGATTTCGTCGACGGCAACATCTCCCGGCGCGGCATGAAGCGCGGTGAGGTCGGGTTCTTGAAGCCGTTGATGCGCCGCGACTTTCTGGATGCTCACTCCATCCGCTACCAGGAAACGCTTCGGCTGGGCGAAGATTACGATCTCTATCTTAGCGCTTTGGCCAAGGGCGCGCGCTACAAGGTCATTCGCAGTTGCGGCTATGCCGCAATCGTTCGCAGCAATTCCTTGAGCGGCAGTCACCGCACCGAGGATCTCAAACGGCTCTACGAGGCCGACCGGACTATCCTCGCGGCGAACAGGCTGGAGAGCGCAGCGGAGGCCGCGATCCGAAGACACGAGCGACATATCAGGGGCCGTTACCAGCACCGGCACTTTCTTGATCTGAAGAGAGAACGCGGCGCAGTTGCCGCAATAGGTTACCTTCTGCGGCAACCCGATGCTGTTCCCGCCGTCACGGCCGGCATTCTTGCCGACAAGACCGAGCGCTTCAGGAGGTCTCGCTCGGATGCTCCGGCCGCGCTCGGCGGCGCCGGAGGGTTGCGTTATCTCCTTCCCGTAACTGCAGACGGCCAAGCGTCCAATCGTTAAGTTTCCACTCCTGCCTATCCGGGGGCCTATCCGGGGGCTGGCGAACGGGTGACACTCCCTACTTCATCGTGATGGTCATCCCGCTGACATCGGCGTTGACTTGCAGGCCGACCTGCTTGCCTGAGAGTTCGAGTTCGGCGCCCTTGTCGTTGGTCATGACGATCACCTGGGCCCCTTTACCGAGCGCACCACCACCGCCTGCCGCGCCGTAGACCCCCGTCACATCTCGAGCGCGCCGAATGTGGCGCACGGTGCCGTGGAAATAGGTCTTAGAAGCCCCGAAGGCGAGGCCGCCCGAAATGCCGCCAACCGTGATCGGGTAGCGGTGACCATGGAAGGTGAGCGTACCCTCGCCTCCGGCGCCACCCACGAAGAAAGCGGCCTTGTAGATGGCGAAGCTGATCTTGCCGGTGTCGGCGTGCGCAGCGCTGGCAATGCTGATTCCCGCCGCGGCGATAACGGTGACCGCGACTGAACGGAAGCTGGACGAGATTTTCATGATGAGAGCTCCTCAATTGTCGCCGCGAACCCGGCGGGCCGGATACGTCAGCGTCTTATCAAAGTTACAACTGAACAGCCCGGGCGGACATTAGTTCCGCCCCCGTGAACTGATTTTCGGCGGGGCTGGCCCCTCACGACAAGCCGCTTCTGTTGAGTGTGCCTGCGGCATCCGATCCCTGAATGGATGGATGCGACTGAGTCCGCGTGCTGATCCTTGCCCGGATTCATTTTTTGGATCGAAACCAATGGCTTAGGCAGGAGCCATTCCGTCGCGGCTTGGCAACAGGACGGCACTCGAATCCTCATCATGGTGCGCCCATCCGGACAGGGGCCGGCGGCAGTCGACCTTCTCTCCTGGTCGAATGGGCGATCAGTTCCGTGCATCAGCGCTGGCGCGCCAATGCCGTGGCCGTGTCATCAGAAATATGCACGCCGCACGGCCGCCAGAACCTCCTGAAAGCGGTCCTTGCGCTCGCCAAGTCTGTCGTCGCTGCTCAATTGCGGTGTCGCGCGCATAGCCTGCCAAAGTGCGAGCGTCGAAGGTGCGGCAAGAACCTGCTTGGCGGCGCTGCGCAGGAAGGTCTGCCGCGGCTCCGTTGCTACCGCGATCATACCGTGACCGGCAGGACGGAGGTTCGGGGCTCCTACCAGCGCCTGTGCCTCGAAGCCCATACCCCAGAAACGCTCTCCCTTGAGTATGGCTTCGGCGCGGCTCGAGACCGGTACGTGGCGGGGTTGATAGTGGACACCGACGGTGCTTGCCCAATCGTTCCACTTGAAGCTGTTGATGCTGTCAGAAGTCGTCACGGCTACCCATGGCACGCGGAAAGCATCCGCGAGAATGGCCCCATGCATCGATTCGGCGATGATGAGTTCGGACTGGGCAATCTCACGGATCACGCTTTTCGCTTCGCCACGCGGATCGATATAGTGCAGGCCGACCGTACCGCAGGTGACCGGCCACATCCCGGCAACCGCACTTTCCCAGTGCGGAACGAAGCTGCGTTTGTGGCGCTTCGGCAGATTTTGGAACTCCGGCATCTCGGCGACCATCACGGCGGGATCGACAATGCCCAGTTCGGGCGCGATGCCGATTTTCCCGGCGGTCAAGGGGCCTCGAACACAACGAATGTCCCATTCCTTCGGGTCATGCATGTCTGGCAGGGTGCCATAGCCGAAGCCGCTGCCGATAACGAGCTTTCTGATGCCGTCGGGCAGAAGCGCCCGGTTGAGCACCGTGCCGACGCCCACCAGCAGGATATCCTCACGAACGTCGCGCAACCCCGGCAGCAGGAAATCCCAGAGCCAAAGGTTGAGGTCGTCGCCGAAATTGCCGTGCTGAGATTCCCAATAATAGGGGTCCATGGGGTAGTCCCTTCTTTCAAAATGCTGGGTACGTCCGGGTACCGACAGGCGGTCTTGCTGTTCCTCCTCGAAGGAGCGTTTCGGTTGCTCAATGCGAGCGGGAAAACTTGCCGAAAGCGAGTTCCAGTGCGCTTCGCAGGAGCTTGGGATCACGCAGAACCCACCGCGCCAGCAAGCGGAATTGCGGCGACTTGCGCCGCTTGAGCCGGCGCGCCTGGCTCCACAGCGCCTGACGCCGTGCCGTATGTTGATAAGAACGGATCGATGCGATTGCCGTGGGCTTGCGTGAGAAGCGGCCCTCGAGCGTTTCCAGAGCAACGAAGGTATTGAACTGCTGCTGCAGGAACTGCGGCGAATCGTTGTCGATCGAGTGAAAGATGTTGATGCCCTCGCCCCGCTCGGCGCCAGCTTCGTCACAAAGCACGACGCGTCTTGCGGCGAGAACGCAGTCGCAGAAGAACAAGACGTCCTCCGCCGCCAGTCTCAGCGCCGCATCGAAGCGGATCCTCTCGAAAAGGCTGCGCCCGATCACCATGCAGGAGAGATGCAGGAAGCTCCAGTTTCTGAGCATCACATTGGTAAGGTCAGGAATTTCCACGACCAGCGGCGCTTCCTGCAGCCTGACGACGCGGTGACTTTCCGTCAGTTCGGCGACATCGAAGTGGTAGTAGAACGCCTCACCGCCGGTGATCGACGCCCAATAGCAGTCGGCGCCAAAGCGGCTCATGCTTTCATAGGCATTCTTCAGATGGTTCGGGGTCCATTCATCATCAGAATCGAGGAATGCCACGAACTCGGCATCATCAGGAACATGGTCCAGTCCGGTGTTGCGTGCGCCGCCAGGCCCCTTGTTGGGCTGGCGAATCACGGTCAACCGCGCCCGCTCCCCGTTAGTTAACGGTTTCAACTCCTCATCTATCGAATAGGGTGAGCGATCGTCTATCACCAGAACGTGGAAGTCCTGGAACGTCTGGGCAAAGACGGAGCCGAGCGCCCGCCGAAGAATACCCGGTTCCTTCTGATAGTACGGAATAATAACAGTCAGCTTCGCCATCTTTTCGCCCCTGCGGTTTCTCTAAAAGAGTATTGCGTGGTCTCCTCCCACCGGGTCGCGGCCTTATATCTAGCCCTAGTCCTTTGTCGGAAATCCTTCAAAGGCATCATAGGATGCTCGCTATGCCCTCAACCGTAAATGCCAAGTCCGTGACACGGAATGTCGGCTGGAGCGTCCTTTCAAAGACAGGTACTTTCGGGCTGAAGTTTGTCACGGTGCCGATTCTGGCGCGTATACTGACGCCGGAAGAGTTCGGAACGGTGGCCGTTGCGCTCACTGTCGTGCAGTTTCTGGCTATGATCGGTGGCGCTGGTCTCGCCTCCGCGCTGATCATTCAGCGCGATGAAGACATGGAGCTGATCCACTCCGCTTTCTGGGCCAATCTCGCGGTCGCGCTTCTGATGGCGCTTGGACTTTTCGTCTTCGCCGATCCGCTCGCAAGCCTGCTCGGGGCGCCTGAGGCGGGCCACCTGCTCCGGATCATGAGCCTGCTGATCCCGCTGCAGCTTGGCGGAGACGTCGCCTATTCACTCCTTGCCCGCAGGATGAATTTCAGCAAGGACGCCGTCTGGACGATGATCTCCGAGACCGTCGGGGCGCTTGTTGCCGTCGGGGCAGCCCTTCTTGGCTTCGGCGTCTGGTCGCTGCTGACGCAGCTTTTCGTCTCCGCATTCATCCGCCTTGCCGGCCTCTATACGGTATCCGGCTATGTGCCCCGATTGGTCTTTTCCCCGCGCCGCGTTCTTATGCTCAGCCGGTTCAGTTTCGGCATGATGGGGTCGGAAATGGCCAATTTCGTCACTTTCCAATCGCCGATGGTGGTGATCAGCCGGTACCTCGGCCTTTCGGACGCCGGAGCCTATTCGGCGGCAAACCGTTTCTCCAGCATTCCCAACCAGATCGTGCTTTCGGCGGTCATGGGCGTGCTCTTTCCAGCCTTCAGCCACATGGGCGAAGATCGTCAACGGCGATCACAAGCGCTGATGCTGAGCACGCAGGTCACCACCGTTCTGCTCGCGCCGATGATGTTTGGCCTTTGGGCGCTCGCCGAACCGGCGATGCTGGTGCTTTTTGGCCAGCAATGGGCGGCAGCCTGGCCGGCCCTTGGATTGCTTGCACTGTCAAAGGGACTTTTGACGCCCTGCAGCACCTACATTCCCTACCTGAAAGGGATCGGCCAGGGGACCGTCCTCTTCTGGTGGGCGGTGATCCGCGCCGTCGTGACGACTGCGGCGGTCGCGTATGGGGCGATCGGCGGCTCGCTCGTGGACGCCATGATTGCGCTCTGCGTCGTCAATCTGGCAACGCTGGTCGGCTATTCCTGGGTGGTATTCCGGGCCGACCGCCTGCCCTTCTTCCGCAACTTCCTGGTCTCGATCCGGCCGATGATCGCCGCCTTCGCGATGGCTGTTGCCGTCAGGCTGTTGCTGGATTTCTATGGTGCGATTGTCCCGAACGCGGTCGTGCAGGTGGTTATCGGAACCGCGGTCGGCGGGCTGATCTATCTCGTGCTGATGCTTCTGGTGGAACGTCCATTGTTGCTGAAACTCTACGGCATGATCCGCAGACGCGATGTTTCGCCGACCGCGCCCGCGGCGGCGGAATAACCGATTTCAAGGGCTGCAAACTGCCTCACCCTCGCCGCATTTCGGCTTGGTGCGCGCTCGCACAGGTCATTTTTCGCCTGACGAAAGAGAAAAAATGCACAATTTTACCGCGCCTAAGCGCGAATTATGCAAGCAGAAGCATCTGACAAATAAGCGTCTGATAATATTCCGTAAATGCCGAAGGCATAGGCTTTTTTCCTCGCCACCGCCGCTTCGATAGGTACATTTTCCTAGAAACTGTGGCGCGCGCTATGCTGCATCGCAACAAAGTGCGACCGATTCGTTTGCTGCGGCGCCATATTTTGATCCGCGCCCAAGCCTACCTTTAGCACAGTGAAATGCGGGCTCTGGTCTGCTCTGTTGAAACGGTCGCCTGCAAATGGCGCTGGCAGATAGGGGTGACGGACATCGTGGATGTGAACGCGAACATCTCGTCGCGGATCAATCTGATGCGCATCGTACTGATCTCCGGCATCGTCTTCGTGCACGTGCCGCATGATCCGGCGACGAGCCCGTATGTTGGCACCTATGGTGTGCTCGATTGGCTGCGCGTCTTCCTCGGCGACAGCCTCTTTCGTGTCGGCGTCCCGTGCCTCAGCGCGATCTCCGGTTATCTCCTGTTCCGGCGTGGCCTCGACAATTTTGATTACGGCAAGACGCTGAAGACAAAGGCAAGAACCGTCCTGTTGCCCTTTCTGCTTTGGAACATAGCTTTTCTTGCGCTCACCTTCGTGGCGCAAAGCAAGGGTATCAGCTTCGGCTACCTGCCGGATGTCGTGGGTGCAAGCGCACGGGAATGGTTGAACCTTGCCGTGGCGCTCCAGGGTCTGCCGATCAACGTGCCGCTCTACTTCCTCAGGGATCTGCTGCTTTGCATCGTGCTTTCGCCGGTCCTGGCGTGGCTGATCATGCGCTATCCGATGCAGACGCTCGCCCTGCTGTTTGCCTACGCCGTGCTGCCATTGCCAAACGGGATCTTCCTGAAGAAGTCGATCCTCTTTGGTTTCAGCGCCGGCATTTATATGAGCCTGCATCGCGTCGACGTTCGCAGTCTCGATCGCTTTTCGGGGCCGATTGCCCTCACCGTTCTTAGTGCCTCGGTGCTGCTTTCGCTCGTGCTCTACCCGTACGGACCCGACTTCCCTGTCTGGGTCGACATGCTGCGCAGCCTGACGGCGTTGTCCGGCATCCTCGGTTCCTGGGCGGTTTCCGCGTTCCTGGTCCGCACGAGCTTCGGGGCATCGCTGGCGCGCGGCGGCGGGCTCAGCTTCTGGATCTTCTGTACGCACTATCCGCTGCTGGTTCTCTTCTGGATGATCTGGAACCGCACCGGTTTCGGATATTACCCGGCCTTCTACTACACGGTTCCGTTCATCACGATCGCCATCCTGGTCGCCGCCTACGGCCTCGCCGGGCGTTGGCTTCCGAACCTGACCGCAATCCTGACCGGCAGTCGAGCGGGAGCGACCCGAGGCGCGAGGGCGCTGCCGGCGGAAGCGCGCGCCGAACTCTCACCACAGCAAAGGACCTGACCATGAGATCTTCCGGACCTCACCGCCTTGCCCTTTTGAGCCTTGTCGCCATTGGCCTTGCCGGCCCGGCAAACGCCGCGGGCACTGCCGAGGCAACGTCCTTCATCGACAACTTCGATACCCTCGACACCGGCATCTGGTACGTCTCAGACGGCTGGAACAACGGGGCACACCAGAACTGCACCTGGTCCAAGAAGCAGGTGAAGGTTGAGAACGGCGTTGCGGAACTCTCCTTTGCCGAAGGAAAGCTTGGCAAGCGCGACTACGTCTGCGGCGAGATCCAGACGCGCAAGCGCTTCAGCTACGGCACCTACGAAGCCCGCATCAAGACGGCCGATGGTTCCGGGCTGAACTCGGCCTTCTTCACCTATATCGGCCCGGCCGACAAGAAGCCGCATGACGAGATCGATTTCGAAGTCCTCGGCAAGAACCCCGCAAAGGTTCAGATCAACCAATATGTTTCCGCCAAGGGCGGCAACGAAAAGCTTGTCGACGTGCCCGGCGGCGCCAACCAGGGTTTCAACGATTACGCCTTCGTCTGGGAAAAGGAGCGCATTCGCTACTACGTCAATGGCGAACTGGTCCACGAAGTCACCGACCCCGCGAAGATCCCCACCAACCCGCAGAAGATCTTCCTCAGCCTCTGGGGAAGCGACACGCTTTCGGATTGGATGGGCGCCTTCTCCTACAAGGGACCGTCGACAATGCAGATCGATCGGATCGCGTTCACCGCACCGGGAGACAAATGCCAGTTTGCCGAGTCGGTCGCCTGTCGAACGAACTAGCGACGGTCTGGAACCGCATTCAAAGCGACGCGTTCAAACCGCGACGTGCAACGTTCTAAACCATGCTCGGCGACGTCCGAGCAGAAAACCGGGTGTAAATGCTGCAGGTACTTTATTTCGCACAGGATCTTGCCGATCCAGCCGTCCGCCGGCGCGTCCTGATGCTTCTTGCCGGGGGCGCAAAGGTCAAGCTTGCCGGTTTCCGGCGTGACGCCAACCCGCTGGCGGCGATCGAGGGCATCGAGCCCATTGAGCTCGGGACAACGCATGACGGGCGTTTCGTCCAAAGAATCGGTGCGATTGCCAGGAGCTGCCTTTCGCTCAGCCAGGCACTACGCAATGTCGAACGCCCTGATTTGATCATTGCGCGTAATCTCGACATGCTGGCGATCGCCAGGAAGGCTGTCAGTGTTTTCGGCGGCGACGTGCCGATCGTCTACGAATGTCTCGACATTCACCGCCTGCTTTTGCGCCGCGACATCGCCGGCAAGACGTTACGGGCGAGCGAGGCGTTTCTCGGTCGGGATGCACGACTGCTGATCACCAGTTCTCCGGCCTTCGTCGAACACTATTTCCGCCCGCTTTCCGGCATCTCGGCGCCGACCATGATGCTGGAAAACAAGGTGCTCGAGCTTGACGAAATCGTGGCGCGGCCGCTCGTTCCGGCAGCAACGCCGCCAGGGGACGGGCCGTGGCGCATCGGCTGGTTTGGAGCACTGCGCTGCCGCAAGTCCTTGGCACTGCTGTCGGCCTTTTCCCGCAGGATGGAAGGACGCTTCGAGATCGTGCTGCGTGGCCGGCCCGCCTATTCGCAGTTCGACGACTTCGACGGCTTCGTCCGCAATGAGCCGTTCATTGAGTTCCACGGGCCCTACCGCAGCCCGGAAGAACTGGGCGCGATCTATTCCGACGTGCACTTCACCTGGGCGATCGATTTCTTCGAGGAAGGCCAGAACTCGAAATGGCTGTTGCCGAACCGGCTATACGAGGGCTGCCGTTTCGGCCGCGTGCCGATTGCACTGCGCGGTACCGAGACGTCACGGTTCCTTGCAATCCGCGGCCTCGGCATGCTGCTCGATGAAGCGGAGCCGGAGGCACTCGTTGCCCTCCTCGCTTCAATCGCCTCCGAACGCTACGCCGAGGCATCCGACCGGATCGCGGCTTGCGCGGCCGATACCTGGATCTTCAATCGCAGCGACTGTGAAAACCTGGTCCGTCGCCTTTCGGCGGCGACATCGGCGGCTCCGCCGCGGATTGCACCGAAACTCGCCCCAGCGCCCCAGAACGAAGGCGGATTGTCATGAGCAACAACACGCTGGCTTCGACACGAACTCTGATCGTTATTCCCTGCCTTAACGAGGCCGAGCACATCGAGGGCCTGGTTGAGGGATTGCGACCGTCGGCGGCACGGCTCAACGGCGCCATTCTGATCGTCGACGGCGGCAGTACGGATGGCACGCGCGAGATTGCTGCCCGTCTCGCTGCGGCGGACGCATCGGTCCTTGCTCTCGACAATCCCAAGCGCATCCAGAGTGCGGCGATCAATCTAGCGGTCGCCGAACATGGAGCGTCCTTCGATTATCTGATCCGGATCGATGCACACGGGACCTATCCTGAGGACTACTGCGAGCGCCTTGTCGAAGAGGCGCTTGAGACCGGTGCGGATTCGGTTGTCGTCGCAATGCAGACGGTCGGCTTCACGCCCTTCCAGAAGGCGACGGCCTACGCCCAGAATTCCAAGCTCGGCAATGGCGGCGCCAAGCATCGACTTGGGGCGACGAGCCACTGGGCCGATCACGGTCACCACGCACTGATGCGGATCTCCGCGTTTCAGACGATCGGCGGCTATGACGAAATCTTCAGCCACAACGAAGATGCGGAGTTCGACTATCGCTTCCGCCAGGCGGGCTACCGCATCTGGATGACCGACCGGACGAGCATGGTCTACTATCCGCGCGCCAAGGTCGGCCCGCTCTTTCGCCAATACTTCGCCTATGGACGCGGGCGCGCGCGCAATGTGCTGAAGCACCGCGCCTGGCCGAACCTCCGGCAGCTTCTGCCGCTTGCCGTGGCGCCGGTCGCGATTGGCGCTCTGCTCGCCGTCATCAACTGGCTCGCTGTCGTGCCGGTGGCGCTCTGGGCTGCCGCCTGCATCGGCTACGGCATGTGGATGGCACTTGGCCAAAGGAACCCCTACGGCCCGCTTGCGGCCCTTTCGGCCATGGTCATGCATTTCGCCTGGTCGGCCGGCTTCTGGCGCGAACTGCTCACCTCCCGAAGCCGAAAGATGGCGCCATGACCGGAACGATCGCCAGAAAGCGGATCGATATTGCGGTCTGCACCTTCCGCCGTCCGGAGCTTGCGGAAACGCTGCATTCGCTGGCCCTTATCACGGTGCCGGCCGATGTCGAGATCCGCGTCATCGTCGCCGACAACGACACGACGCCGAGTGCCGAAGCATTGGTCAACCAGATGCGCCCGACGATGCCTTTCGAGATCCTCTACGTGCATTGCCCGGCGTCGAACATTTCGATCGCCCGCAATGCCTGCCTCGACAACAGCACCGGCCACTATCTCGCCTTCGTCGACGACGATGAGACGGTGTCGAGAACGTGGCTCGTGGAATTGCTCGACACGGCGCTTGCGACCGGGGCCGATGTCGTGCTCGGCCCGGTTCGCGCCGAATACGCGTTGTCCGCGCCGAACTGGATGCGCCGGGGGGATTTTCATTCGACCCGCCCGGTATGGGTCAATGGCGAAATCCGCACGGGCTACACCTGCAATGTTCTGCTCGATCTCACCCGGCCGGTCCTTTCCGGCAGGCGGTTCAATCTCGCGCTCGGGCGGACCGGCGGCGAGGACACGGAGTTCTTCCGCCATATGCATGCGGCCGGCGGACGTCTCGCCTATGCCCCGGATGCGCTGGTTTTCGAGCCGGTTCCGGAAAAACGCGCACGTTTCGCCTGGCTTGCCAAGCGCCGCTTCCGCTCCGGCCAGACCCACGGGCGCCTGTTGAGTGAGCCGGGCCAGCCCGCAAAGCAGCTTGTTGAAATCGCCAAGGCGATGGCCAAATCCGGCTATTGCGCCGCAGCGAGCCTCCTCCTTTTGGCATCGCCGATGGCTCGTTCACGCTATGCCTTGCGCGCCATCATGCATGCGGGCGTCGTCAGCGGCCTTCTTGGCGTGCGTGAACTCCAGCAATATGGGGCTGCGACCGCCTGATGACGCTTTCCGCACCAGAGGTCAGTTTTATCGTCGCGGCCTATAACGCCGCTGACACGATCCGCCGCGCCGTCGAGAGCGCGCTCGCACAGGAAAATGTCGATCTGGAAGTAATCGTCGTCGACGATTGCTCGGCCGACGACACCTCAGCCGTGGTCGAAGAGATCGCCGATCCCCGCGTGCGGCTGTTGCGGCTTTCAAAAAACCGTGGGCCGGGCGGAGCGCGCAATGCCGGGCTTGAAGCCGCACGCGGCAACTGGATCGCCATTCTCGATGCGGACGACACCATTACCGCCAATCGGCTGTCGCGCATGATCGATTTGGCGTCGGCCACCGGCGCTGAGATTGCCGTCGACAACATCGATGTTGCAAACCTCGACGGACGCGTCGAGCGCATGTTTCCCGAAGCCTTGCTCGAACACCACCGGGTGTTGACGCTTGCGGCCTTCATCCAATCCAATGTGCTTTTCCGCTCGACCTATAATTTTGGCTATATGAAGCCGATTTTCGAGCGGCGTTTTCTGAACCAGCATGGCCTGCGCTTCGAGGAGGCCATCCGGATCGGAGAAGACTACATCCTGCTGGCGTCCGCGCTTGCTTGCGGCGGGCGCTGCGTCGTCGATCCCTCGGCCGGCTATTGCTACCACATTCGCCAGGGCTCGATCTCCCGGGTGCTCGAACTTCGCCATATCGAGGCGATGATTATGGCCGACAGGGATTTCCTCGCAAAACACGCGATAGACGCCGAGGCGATGACAATGCAGCGTCGCCGCGACAGGAGCCTGCGCGAGGCGCATGCCTTCCTGCGCCTCGTCGATCATCTGAAATCCAGATCGTTGGCGGGGGCCGCCCAGGTAGCCCTCTCCGACCCCCTTGCGCTTCGGCACCTTAGAATGCCGATCGCCGTGCGGCTGCGCCGCTTGCTGGCGCCGTTCGCACGATTGAAGTCCGCCACACCTGCGGTGGCGGCTGAACGATCCACCTCGGGCAATAGCCCCCACATACGCAAAGGATAAAGCTATGGACCGTATCAGGACCGTCAGGAAAGCTGTGATCCCGGTCGCCGGCAATGGAACGCGGTTTCTGCCTGCGACAAAGGCGATCCCCAAGGAGATGCTGACGATCGTCGATCGTCCGGTCGTGCAATATGCGGTCGATGAAGCCCGCCAGGCGGGAATAGAGCACATCGTTTTCGTTACCAGCCGCAACAAGCAGGCAATCGAGGACCACTTCGACGACACGCCGGAGCTCATCTCGTCGCTGACCCGTTCCGGCAAGAATGCCCAGATTTCCGAACTCGAGGAGATGCTGCCACGCGCTGGCTCGGTCAGCTTCACACGGCAGCAGGCGCCGCTCGGTCTCGGCCATGCCGTCTGGTGTGCGCGTGACTTGATTGGTGATGAGCCCTTCGCGCTGCTTCTGCCGGATATGCTGTGTCACGGCGCGCGCGGCTGCATGGCTGGTCTCGTCGATCTCTATCGCCAGACCGGGGGCAACGTCGTTGGCGTCGAACAATGCGCCCCGGAAGACGCATCGAAATATGGCATTGTCGGCAAGGGCGCTGCGGTTCCCTACGGCTTCGAAGTCACGAAAATGGTCGAAAAACCGCGTGCCGGCGAAGCACCGTCGAATTTTTATCTGAACGGCCGCTACATTCTTCAGCCCGAGATCTTCGACATTCTCGCACATCAACAGCGGGGTGCCGGCAACGAGATCCAGTTGACCGACGGGATGCTGAAACTCTCGCAAAATCAAGCCTTTCACGCCCATCCCTATGAGGGGCGCACCTTCGACTGCGGTTCCAAGGAAGGCTTCATCGCCGCCAATGTCGCCTTCGCGCTCGCGCGCGCGGACCTCGGCGACATGGTCTATGCCTCGGTCAAGGACATGGTCCTGTCTCACGAAGGCCGCATCCGCGCGGCATAAAGTTGTTTGGCGCCCCTTTTAGAAGGGGCGCCAAACCGTCGGACCAAAAAGGGAAACGGACAGAGCGACCCAATGAACCAAAGAAGTCTCCCATTCAACAGCGTCGTGCCGCGGGAAATGGAGGAACCCGATAGGTTCATCGACCTTGACCGGCTCTTCTCGGTCATCGTCCGCCGTGCCAGGCTGGTTGGCGCGTTCGTCGTGCTTTTTCTGGCACTTGGCGCGGTCTATCTCGTTTTCGCAACACCGTTCTACACGTCGATGACGCAGATCCTGCTCGACGAGAACCTGTCGAAATACGCCGAGGAAGAGGCAACACCACAGAACAGCCAGTTGCTCGACACACAGATGGCGAGCGCCGTCGAGATCCTGAAATCCGGCGAACTCGCCTTGCGCGTCGTCGACAAGATGAACCTCGACGACAACGACACGGTTCTCAATCCGCCACGCTCGCCCTTCGGCGTCGTCAAGGACTGGCTGAGATCCGTAACCGGCGTCTTTTCATTTTTTGGACCCGAGATCTCGGAAGAAGCAGCGCGCAATGGCCGGCGGCAGAAGGCGGCCGCGCTCATCCAGCAGGGACTGGCCGTCGAACGCGTCACCAGAAGCTCCGTCATTTCGCTTGCCTACGGCTCCAGCGATCCACAGCTCGCCGCGGCAATCGTGCGCGGCTATGCGGACGCCTATCTCAACGATCAGCTGAACGCCAATTTCGAAGCGACGGAACGCGCCTCCGTGTGGCTGCAGGAGCGCCTTGCGGATCTGAGGCAACGCTCGCAGGCCGCTTCGCTCGAGGTCGAGAAATACCGCAGCGAGAATGGCCTGACGCTCGCTCGCGGCGAGCTCATGTCCGAACAGCAGCTTGCAGATCTCAACAGCCAGCTCATCATCGCCCAAGCCGACACGGCAAGTGCTTCCGCGCGCTTCAAGCAGTTCCAGGCGATCGTCGACCAGGGACCTGAAACCGCGGTCAAGAATGCGACGATTTCCGCCAAGGAGGGCGACAACTCCGTCATTCGGGAGCTGCGCACCCGCTACCTCGCCGTCAGCAAACGCGAACAGGAAGTGACGCAGAGCTTCGGCGCCGATCATCCCCAGGCGGTATCGCTGCGCAAGGAAAGGTCCGATATCGGCCGTCAGATCTTCCAGGAGCTGCAGCAACTGACCGCAAGTTACCGCAACGAATACGAGGTTGCACGCTCGCGCGAAGCTTCCTTGCGGGAAAACATCGAAGGCACCACCGGTCGCAACTCGGATGCAAACCTGTCGCTCGTCCATCTGCGCGAACTCGAGCAGAAGTCGGCAGCGTTGAAGACCCTCTACGAGACCTATCTCAATCGCTACGAGCAGGCCTCGCAGCAGCGCTCCTTCCCGATCGCCAAGGCTCGGGTCATCTCCGCCGCTGGCGTTCCGACTGCGCCCTCAAGCCCGAAGAAGACTCTGGTTCTGGCGCTTTCGGCTGTGCTCGGCATGATGGCAGGCGGTGCCTTTGCCGCGTTCCAGGAGTTCCGCGAGCGGACTTTCCGGCTGGAAAGCGACGTGCGCTCCATCCTCGGACACCGGTCTTTCGGCTACGTTCCGCTGATCGGCCCGCGTCAACCGACCACGACGGACCGGGTTCGAGCACACTTGATGAAGGGCAAGACACCGCTGCCGACGACACAGGCCGCAGTGCCGTTCGAGCGGGTCAGTCGCATCGTGCTCGACGCGCCGCGCTCCTCTTTCGCCGAGACCTTCCGCAACGCCAAACTCGCCTGTGACCGGATGCTACACGGCAACGGCTCGCGCGTGATCGGTATCGTTTCGGCAGTTCCGGACGAGGGCAAGTCGATCATCGCGGCGAACTTTGCCGCACTGCTCGCGGCGAGCGGCAAGAAGACGTTGTTGATCGATGCCGACATCCGCAAGCCGGGTCTCAGCCAAATGATCAACCCGCCGCCGAAGACCGGCCTCGTCGAGGCGTTGATCGGCGAATCCTCCTGGCCCGCCGGCATCAAGATCGACCAGAAGACAAAACTGGCGATCTTCCCGGTTGGTGGGGAAGCAGGCGCAAAGAGCGAGCCTTATGACAGCCACGAATTGCTCGCCTCCCCGGCGATGGCCGAACTCATCGACAATGCGCGCAAATCGTTCGACTACGTGGTTGTCGACCTTGCGGCGCTCGCTCCTGTGGTCGATGCCAAGGCATTTTCACCGCTTGCCGATGGCTTCATCTATGTCGCCGAATGGGGCCGAACGCCGTCGCGTCTGGTGCGTGACCTGCTCAACTCTGAACCGCAGATCAATGGCAAGATCCTTGGCGTGATCCTCAACAAGACGGATATGAACGAGCTGGCGAAGTACAGCGACTTCGGTGGCCCCGAGCACTATCGCCATCGTTTCGAGAAATACTATGTCGAAAACGCCGGGACCTATCGCAGGACCGAGGCGGCCTGACGACCTCCCTGCCCGGCAGTAAACGAAGCCTCGGATCGCAGACGGTCCGAGGCTTCGTTTTGGGATCAAGGGATGTCGGATCGGTGCGCGACCGATAGGCGCTGAGCTCAATCCCTCCAGAACAGGGGCGTCAGGATGACGAGCACCGTCAGGATTTCCAGACGGCCGAGCAGCATCATGACCGACAGCAGGTAAAGCGCCGGATCCGATAAGGTCGAGAAATTGCCGGCCGGTCCGATGATCGGCCCGAGCCCGGCGCCGACATTCGAGAGCGCGGTGGCAATGGCGGATGCGGCTGTGACGAGATCATAGCCCATGGCGCCCATCGCCAGGCTGCCGAACGCCCAGATGAACATGTAGGCGGTGAAGAACATGAAAACCGTACGCTGGACATCGATGTCGATGAGGCCCTTGCCGTAGCGCACCGTGTGGACAGCATTCGGGTAGATCAACTTGAAGAGGCCCGCCCGGATGGAATTGAAGATGATGATGAAGCGGTAGGCCTTCATGCCGCCGGCGGTCGAACCGGAGCAACCGCCCATAAAGGTTGCGGCGAAGGCAAGCGCGACGATGAACTCCCCCCACAGCATGTAATCATCGCTGGCAAAGCCCGTCGTCGAAAGAATCGACGAGACGGTAAAGAACCCATGCGCAAGCGCATCGTTTGCGGCGACGCCATTGGCAAGCCGCTGATAGAGGCTTGCGGCAAGCGCAAGCACCGTCAGATAGGATAGGAAGACGATGATCTGCGGATCCTTCAGCGTATCGAGCCGGCCGCGAACGATGAAGAGAATGAGCACCGAAAACGGTAGGCTGCTCAAGGTCATGAAGAACGTGGCCACCCAGAGGATCGGCAGGCTCTTGAAGTAGCCGAGCGAGGCGTCATGGGTGGAAAAGCCTCCGGTCGCGATCGTCGACATCGCATGGTTCAGCGCGTCGAAGCGGCTCATGCCGAGATAGGAATAGATAATGGTGCAGGTGACGGTCAGCACCACGTAGATGAGGATGAAGGCGCGCGTGAAGGTGACGATCCTGGCGAAGGGTTTCTCGGTGGTATCCGAGGATTCCATCTTGAAGAAGGACATGCCGCCGACACGCAGGTAAGGCATGACGAAGAGCCCGAGCGCCACGATCCCGATACCACCCAGCCAATGGAGCAGCGAGCGCCAGAGAAGAATGCCGGGGGGCGCGAAGTCGAGGCCGGTGATGACCGTCGAGCCAGTCGTCGTGATGCCCGAGACGGATTCAAACAGAGCCTTGGCGAAATCGAGCTTTAGCGAAGAGAACCAGAAAGGCACTGCTCCGACGAGCGAAATAACGAGCCAGAGTAAGTTGACGACAAGGAAGCCCATCTTGCGGCTGAACGGCGGCGACCCGCCTTCAGTCGCAGCCATCGCCAGGAGCGATATGCCCCCGGTGATAAAGGCCGAAACGGCAAAGTTCCGCCAATCCGGATGCCCGTGGACCAAATCGACCGCCGCCGGAAGAAGCATCGCCAGCGACAGGTAGAACGCTGCCTTCGCGGCGATGTTGATCGCGGACTGGTAGAGAGGTGCATGCAATGGTCGACGGCCTCAGCGCTTTTGCCCGAAAGCCCGAATCGGCTGTTGGGATAGGCTGGCATTCAATCTGAAAGACGTGCGATTCGCACTGGCGGTGGTGCACAATCGTCTGACGTGAGAGGCCTTTGCGGGGATTATCAATGGAGGTTTGAGCGGGTCGGATAGAGGAATTTGCGAGGCGTCGTCGGTTCGGCGACGTTGGGGCCATTTCATTCATGAGACAATTTCGCAGGCTGCGCACGAGGCCGCTTGATTTAGATTGTCTAAGCCGGGCGGGACTTCCCTCGCCCTGCCTGAAGACGATGCCGCCGAGAATGGAAGCGGTTTGCGCCAGCGTGGCTATCGCCGCCGTCGGGCCAGCCGGCGTGTGGGCGAGGATGACCGTGCGCTCCAAGCGCACCGGAAAAATGCGCGAATCGCATCGAGGCGAAATGTTAATACGTGCTTTGAGCGCCGAGAACCGCATGCCGGCTTAATGGTTAAACTTCTCACGCCCTGTGAGGAAGACTTTCGTCGCCTCCCCGTCTCCTGAACCGGACCGGGCGCCGTGGCGTCATCGCGCCCGACGGTTTTGTCATTCTACATCGACCAGAGAATCGATAGCGGAGCGGCGTGTAACTTCTCTCCAAACGGAGTTACACGATCATGATCGTGAAGCACCAGACCACGGACAAAACGATCCCCGACTGCCGCCTGCAGTTGCCTTAACCCCTTGAAGTCCTCCGATTTGACCGTGGCCGACGCCTTCACTTCAATTCCAATGATCCGCCCGCGTCTGTCCTCGATCACCACATCCACCTCATCCTGGTCCTTGGTCCGGTAATGCGAGAAGGAGAAGCGACGATCCGACCAGGAAGCGAGTTTCAGAAGTTCGGAGACCACAAAGCTTTCCAAAAGTGCACCAAACCTGGTCTTGTCTCGCCGCAGTGTTTCCAGATCGTCGTCTCGCAAACTTGCGAGAAGACCGGTATCAACAAAGTGGAGCTTGGGGGTTTTCACGAGCCGACTGAGGCGATTGTTCGACCAAGGGGCGATAGTGCGCACCAGAAAGAGGCGCTCGAGAATCGCCACATATTTCTGGGCTGTAACGCTAGATAATCCGAGCGCCGCCCCAAAGCTGCTGTGGTTGACCAATTGCCCGGAATGTTCGGCAAGAACGTCAAGCAATCTCGGCAAACGGTCGAACTGGTCTATGTTGGCGATATCCCGCACGTCACGATCGAGAATGAGAGATACATAGTCCTCAAGCCACGCAGTTCGACGAGCAGGTGTCGATCGACGTAGAACTTCCGGGTACCCCCCCTTCAAGACGACATTCATCAAGTCTTCGCCGAACACGACCTGGCTCCGTGTCGTCGGCTCATCGCCGGCGAAGAGAGCATCGAGCATTTGCCCGGGCGTAGAGTGGAGTTCGGATTGTGCAAATGGAAGCAGTGAAACCACGGCCATTCGCCCGGCGAGGGAATCGGCGATGGCTGGCACAGTTGCAAGGTTGGCAGATCCAGTCAGCAGGAAACGGCCGGGATCTTCGTAACGGTCGACACTCTCTTTGATGGCAAGCATCAGGTCGGGAGCGCGCTGCACCTCGTCGATAACGGCACGGTCGATGCCACGAATGAATCCCGTTGGATCGGACCTTGCGGCGCTCAGCGTACCCGCGTCGTCGAGCGTGAAGTAGGGACGGTTCGCATCCGCAAACTGCCGCGCTAGCGTTGTTTTGCCCGCCTGACGTGGTCCTGATATCAGGACCACGCGCGTGTCCGCCAGTGCCGTTTCTACAACGGATCGTGCTTTTCGATCGATGTAAGATTTTGCTAGGAGGCCGGTCTTCATCCGACTATTTTTAGTTCATTTTCCGTCCAATTTAAAGTGATAGAGTGACCAATTTAAAGAGAGAGTTCGACCATTCGCGAAGGTCCACGTGCGAGAAAGCCATCCAATGGAGCAGTCCTAGATACCTTCGACCGGGAACGCAGGTGTATTCCGGTCGTCACGGCTTTTATCAAAGGCAGCGACTGCTGATTTTCAAGCGGATCGCTCCAGTTTCAGCCCCAGCAATCTGCCTGGCAACCGCAATCACAAATGCGCATTACCTCGCGCCATGATCTGTTATTACATTACGGCGTCGACTCATAAACTTTGGCACCATATTGTTGTTGCGACGAGCTTTACGGCGGCGAGGTAGTTTTCCGGGCGCTTGTCATATCGGGTTGCGATGCCCCGGAACTGCTTGATCCTGTTGAAGAACCGTTCCACGAGATTGCGTTGCCGATAAACCCAGCGCGAGAACACGAAAGAGCCCTTGCGATTACTCTTCGGCGGGATGTTGGCCCAGGCCTTTCGCTCGGCGGCCTTCGCCCGGATGGCATTCGTGTCATAACCCTTGTCGGCCAGCAGGATGTCCCCCTCGCCAAGCTCATCCGTCAGCGCGTCGGCTTCGGCGCAATCGGCGATCTGCCCACCAGTCAGACGCAGATTGACCGGGCGACCTTCGGCATCGACGAGCGCGTGGATTTTGCTCGTAAGCCCGCCGCGGGAACGTCCCATGCCACCATCGTCCCCATCCCCTTTTTTCCCGTGGCCGCGTGCTGGTGAACGCGGACACAGGTCGAGTCGATCATGACGATGTCGCCATCGTAGGCCTTGGACACCGCTTCAAGAAGCCGATCCCAGACCCCGGCTTTGCGCCAGCGGACGAAGCGGTTGTAACAGGTCGTCGGCGGGCCATAGCGTTCCGGAACTTCCGCCCAAGGTGAGCCCGTCCGGAACCGCCAGAGGATGCCATTCAGTACCCGCCGATCATCAACCCGGGCAACGCCGCGTGGCTTGTTGGGCAACAACGGCGATATGATCGACCATTCGTGGTCAGTCAGTTCGTAGCGACGACGCGTCATCAAATGCTTCCCTATTTCGAAGCCTTGAATCACGGCGGCCGACAAATGCCAAGAAATTTTATGAGTTTACGCTGTAAGCAATGTAAACAAACGATGCGCTCCCCGGTGATCACCAACTACCTCCGGAGGTCGCAAATTGGGGTCTGGCGAGGCGGCGATTGGGTGGGGTTGCCGGCGATGACAGCTTCCGTCCGCCGAATCAGTGGGTCATCGTCAAACCAGGAGATAGTTGCAAAGGGGACGTGAAGCGGAATCTCGAAGAGCCTTCCGTCAGGCGTTACATGCTGGTCGTAACCGTGGTCTGCGACCCCGCACATCAAGCACGAGCGACTTTCGTCAATTCGACTCAGCGAGGCTCAGCGGGAAATTCCGCAGACTGATGCATTTCGCCTCGATATTTATCAATCAATTCTAACTCACGAAAAGATCAGGGCTTTTGGGCGCGACAAGTCATCACCTTGACTTATTTCTGCGTGTAAAGCCTGCTTCATTCGTTCCACAATGCAACCTTGAGCACGACCAATGACACCCGCCCGCTTCACCCAATGCCTTCTTGTTCTTCGTTGGACGCCGATCAATCTGGCGAGCGCCCTCCATTGCAATCTGGCATGGATAGAGGCGATGGAGACCGGCGAGGAGAAAGTGCCGGAAGAGCTGGCGACCTGGCTCGAGACACTGGCGCGGACCCACGAGGAACTCGGCATTCCGGTCACCTATCGCGGCAAGGGCCTCGAACCCGCAGCGAGCCGTGCTGCGCGTCGCTGACGGACTTGGTTGGAGCCCGCCCAACTGGGGCGCCTCGCTAACGAGGATCATCTGTTTCCGGAGCGATCGCCATGGCACCCGCCGGACTTAGTGAACCACAGCGCCACAAACGATAGGCTTGCTGGGTGTCCCAGTCATAGTAAAAGGCCGCATCCAGTCGCTTTGCCTTCGCGAAGTCGGAAAAGACCATGCGCATGGCGGCCATCGCGCCTAAACGCTCACGATCATCGACGGGACAGGTACGCGCCGTGTTGGCGATCCCCCATTCAGTCACCCAGCATGGCCGGCCGCTCTCCGAGGGCTTGCAGAAATCGAGGAGCTTGGTGACGACGGATCTGATCGCTTTCGGATCCCTGCGGGCGGGGTAGATGTGGATGCCATAGGCATCCACAAGCTGGTCTATTCCCCGGGCCTGCAGAAGCGTTATCACCTCAGCCGGATCGAGCCGCTCCATGCCCTGTCGGTCCGCTTCCTTGGCACCCATGTCGGAGAGCCCGGCGGAGACGATGGCGGCGCCGCTGCTCTTTTCGCTTTTGCGCACCTCATCACGGGTGATCCTTAGCACCTCGACGTAGCGGTCCAGGCCTTCTTCAAACGCGGCGCGATCCTTGAGATCGGCGAGGGTTCGCGGCGTCGGCTGACCGGGTTTTGCATAGACGGCAAGGTCGCCGTTGTAGCCGGCAAGATTGATCTCGTTTCCAGGCTCCACCGCTTCGAGGCGAACGCCGAGAGTATCGAGGCGCGCGATCGCTTCGCGAAGACCTGCGCGATACCGATCGCGATCCAGATCGGACAGGCGGTTGATATCCCAGATGCGCCGCTGACCACTACGAGGCCGAACCGCATCCCCATAGTAGCTTGTGTTCGAAAGCTGGATTTCGAGCAGAATGCGCAATCCCAGCCGGCTGGCTATGGCGACCGCCTCGATGCTTCTGTCGACCGGCCGCGACAGGGAGAGCCGCACATGCGTGGCGCCGCTGTCGGCGATCTCCTTGAGCACGCGCTCCTGTTGCGTGCGATCCAGCCAGGCGAGGTTGAGGCGGTTGACTCCGTAGCGCGCCAAACCCGCGTCCTCGGCCAACGCTACAGGGGCGCAAGCGATCGCCGCCAAGGAAATCTGGGCGGCAAGGAGCAGCGCCCATGGCGCTGTCCTTGTCATGAGGCGATTAGATCCCAACCTGTTTGAGCGCACTTTGGAAGTTCGCCTCGCAAGCCGAGTACCGCTCGGTGACGGCCTGTGCGTCGATCTTGGACAGAAAGTTGGCGAGATGGGTGCGCTTGTCACCTTCACGGTTCCACACGCCGGCTTCGATATAGGGGAAGCCGATGAATTCGAGCATCTCCCGCATGCGGTCGTCGACGGCGATCATCAGCGACGGGGTTCCCGCCTGCATGCCGATGACGCAACCGTGGAACCGCCGACCGATGCAGAGGTCGCGGGACGAGGTCCAGGCGCGCCATTGGTTGGTGTCGAAGAACACCAGGAGCTCGTTCTGTCTCTGCCACTTCTCCTGATGCTTGTACTCGGTCTTGCCGGTGATGCGTCCACTCGCGCGGTCGTAGACCGGGGCGTTGTCGTCGACGGGAAGGGTCAGGTTGTAGGCGACAACCTCGTCCTGGACGACGTAGCTCGCGACGCTATCGGGCTTTAAGAGCGCATGAGCATCGACGATCGTGTCGGCGACGCTGCCGAGATAGCCGCCGAGAGCGAGTTTCTGGGCCGATGCCAGGTCCGCATTGGCAAGAGACGTCAGCGAGCGCCGCATCTCGTTCGGCGCGAAGAAGAGCGAAGGGCAGCCGGTCGGCTTGACGAACTTCATGCCTTCGGCCCTGAGGAACTCCGCGGTGAAATAGCCCCGGGTCAGGAAGAAGCTTTCCTTCTGCTTCAACACCTCGAGGAAACGCAACGTGCCGGCCGGCAGGTTCTCCTTCAGCCCCTCACGCTTCTGGATGCCGATGCCCATCACCAGCACGGGCATCTTGAGTTTCTCGAAAACATCAGCTTCGAGATCGGCTGAATATCCCGGACGCAAGAGGTTCGCCGAGGCGAACACGCACATGTCGAATTCCTTGTTCAGCGCATCATAGACATCGTTGGCTCCGCGGCTGTTGGCCAGGTGCCAGAAGGGCACATAGGTCACGTCATGTCCGCGCAGGGCGTAAGCTGCCCCCTCGCCGATCAGGTAGTTGCCGGTGTTGGCGATCTTCTTGACCTGGTCGATCAGTTCCTTCTTGCTTCGGATCTCGTCGAAGTAAGGCTTGTGATGAACCGTCGCACCGGAAACGCGCGAGACGGTACGCTGGAGATAAGACGGGATTCCGGTGAGCAGGATACGCATCGATACACCTGAGTTGTGGACTGACCGACAGAGTTGACGAAGAGCGCGGGCGGAATGAGGTGACGTATGTGCGGTCTTCCTCTTTCCGCCCGAACATTATGAAATCGATCGCATTCAGCTTTGGGTGCGAACGCACCCGAGGCGCATGCGATTTACTGGCCGATGCCGATTTCGCGCAGCACCGTGCGGAAGTTGCGTTCGCGGTCGGAGTAGCGGTCAACCAGTTCCGACGCGTTCAGACCGGCCAGATGGTCGGCGACGAACTGCGCACGGTTTTCCGCCTTTTCGAGCTCCAGGACGTCGACCGCCGGCAGACCAGTAAAGCCCAGCATTTCGCGCATGCGGTCGTCGACCGCCACCATCAGGCTGGGAACGCCCGCCTGCATGGCGATGATCGAGCCGTGGAACCGCCGGCCGAAGTTGAAGTCCATGTGCGAGGCCCAGGCGCGCCACTGGTTGGTGTCAAAGAAGGTGCGCACATCGAACGGCACCTTCTGGCGGTCGGCGCCCGGAAAAGTGAGATCGCCGAGCATCTTGCCCGAGCAGGAGTCGAAAACCCTGCCATCGGCATCCGGCTCGACCTTCATGTCGAAGTGCAGGAACTCATCCTGGATGACATATTGCGGCTTCGCGCCCTCGGGGTTCAAGGCCAGGGCATCGACGATGCAATCGTGATTGGCACCGAGATAGCCCGAGAAGATCGTCTTTGCCTGGCCGATCTTGACGTTCGGCAGCTTGCGCATCGACGCGCGCATGTTGTTCGGCGCGAAGTAGACCGAAGGGCAACCAGTCGGCCGAACGAACTTGAAGCCCTGATCCTTCAGGTAACCGGCCGTTTCATAGCCGCGGGTCAGGAAATAATGTTCACGGTCCTTCAGGACGTCGAGCAGCCGCCTCGTTCCTTCCGGCAGGCCGGTTTCCAGATCCTTGCGGTTCTGGTGGCCGATGCCGAGCATGACGATCGGCATCTTGAGCTTGCTCAGAACATCAGCCTCCGCATCCGCGGAAAGTCCCTTGCGCAAGAGGTTCGCGCAGGTGAAGACGCAAATATCGAAGTTGTTGTTGAACTCTTCGAAACCGGTGCCGTTCTTGTGGCAATTATAGAGGTGCCAGAACGGAATCTGCCTGGCGTGCGGCGCGATGGCGCGCAAGGCCCCCTCACCGATCAGATAGTTACCGGTGTTGCTGATGTTGCGAAGCTCCTGAAGAAACTCGTCCTTGGATTCGGGCTGCTTTTGCCGTTCCGAATAGGAAACCGACAGGCCATTCGCGCCATTGGCGAGGCGCGTGTAATGACCAGGAATTCCCGTCAGGAGGATTCTTGGACGCATGCGTATGTCCCTTCTCGTTGAATAGTCGCCCGGCGCGCTCAAACTGCTGCTGCAACGCCGGTATTGGTTGTCTCACGCGCACGGATGACCTTGGCGCGCGAAAGAGATGAATTGCTCACGGCGCCGTCGCACCAGCCGAGGAATTCCGCGAAGGAGTTGGGCCAGGCGCGTCGCGCCGCCGTTCTGAGGCAGCCTTCCATGATGGGGGCGAGCAGGTTGCGGTCGCGGGCAACCTCGGTGATTGCCTTCACCATGTCTCGTACCACCTGCGGATCGGAAGGAGCGTCGATCAGGATACCGTCCTCGCGATCGACGATGAGTTCGTCGACAGCACCGACGGCGGTCGCGATCGGAACGCAACCAAGCTGCTGTGCTTCCGCGATCATCAAGGGCGCACCTTCCCAGCGTGACGGCATGACCAGCACGTCGGCCCAGCCGAGCGCCTTGATCAGATCCCGGCTGGCAAAGACGGGCGGACGCACGTCGACGCCAAGCTCCTTGAGCCGGTCCGTCCAGGAGAAGCTGGCGTCGGCCAGGATCTCGCCGCCGATTGCACGCGCGTCGAACGGCACATGTGCTGCGCGCAGTTCCGCAATCGCCGCGGCAAGCCGGTCGATGCCCTTCTGCTGGTCGAGGCGGCCCATATAGAGGAGCCGCAACCGATCATCCTTGCGTTCGATCCGCCGCACCTGCAGCACCTCCGCAAGCACCTTGGGCGGGACCGAGAAGCTCGCACCGTTCGGAACCGCAAAGATCTTCTCAAGCGGCACGCCGAAGCTGTGCAGATAGAACTTGAGCTGTTCCGAGCAGGTCAGGAAGACGTCGTAGCAATGCTCATGCGCGATCGCTGCGAAAGGCTGGCCGGCCGGGCGCTTGAACGGCGTGTTGTCGACGACGTGCAGATAGCAGGCTGTGCGCGTGCCTTCTGAGCGCAGGCGGGCGATCAGCGGGTGCATCGCCATGACGTGGTTGTTGATGACGAGGTCGAAGCCCGAAAGCTGCCCCTTCAGCGCGCCCCAGTCGACCTCATGATGTTCGGCGATGAAGTCTTGCCCAAGGAACGAACCGGAGCCGCCCCAGGCCGGGATGCCCTGATCCCAGAAGTGAACATAGTCGAAGCTCGCATCGAATTCGTCGATCACGTCCATCCGGCTGGTGCCGAGCACGAACAGATGTGTCTCATAGCCGGCGGCGCGCAATTCGCGAGAGGCCGCATAGATGACCTTCTCAGCACCCCCGAAGGAGGCGTTCGGCACGAGCAGCGCCGCCGTCTTCTTTCCGGCTTCGCTGTGCCCGAGCGGCAATACCGGCGAACCGCCGATTTCCGTACGCAAGGCCCTGTGCAGATCGGAATAGGGCATGAGACGTGGCGGCCGCCAGGTCCAGCGGCGGCCCGCAGTGCGGCGCAGCGGGCTCGTGGCGATCGCGTTGACGCAGTTGATCATGACCTGTTGCGGCGTAATCAGTGTCCGTCGCGGCAGAGCCCGCGGGAACGGAAACCGCACATTGAGAACCGCCGACGTCGGCCAGACCTGCTGGCTGCCGATTGAGGCGAACCAGTCGAGCGCGTTGTTGCGGATGACGTCGCGCAGAAGCGCGGTCGAAATGAAGATGAGATCCGGCTGGCCGACATGCTCCGATCCGGCGTCGCGAAAGGTCGGCTCGATCTTGCGCTGCGTGGCGTCGTTGCCGAGATGGACGAAGACGACGTTGGCCTTTTCGCTCAGGCGCTCCAGATGGCAAAGCACATTCGGCAACATGCGCGAACGCAGGAGCAGATCGATCGTCGCGCCGCTGCCGGCCATCACGAAGGGCGGAAAGTGCACGTTGTCGGGCTCGCCGGTATTTGCCCAGAAGGCCGGAATGATGTCGTCGAGGCGCAACCGCTTCGGCTGCTTGGTCGGGTCGGTGAAGAACGAGATCGCCGCGTCTTCGGTGCGGGCGAAGAGATAGCGGGGGCATTCCTCGTGTTCGAAGTCGACGAGCATCGGCCGTTGGAAGAGTGCCCTGTGACGCTTTTTTAAGAAGCTGACGGAGGTCGCCCGGTCGCGATTGGCTTCCTTAAAGCGGCTTTCCGCGCGAAGCCGGTATTCGAACGTCGTCTCGTGGCAAGGCGTGCCGACGAAACCGTGCTCGACGCAGGAAAGCCAGAATTCCCAGTCTTCGAAACCGTTCTGCCGGTCGTCGTTGAAACGAACGCCCTCCCGGAAGACGTCGATGGAGATCATCGAGCCAGTGTCGCAGATGTTGTCGGTGATACAGTGAACCAGTCTGGAATAGTGGTTGCCGTAATGCGCCCGCCAGCTCACCGAGAAGGTATCGATGTTGGTGTAGACCCAGCCCGCGCCGCTCACACGCAGTTGCCGGTAAAGGGTTTCGATCGTTCCCGGCAGAACGCGGTTGTCGGCATCGAGAAAATAGACCGCCTTCGCTTCGGAGAGGTTTTCGAGCACATAGTCGATGGCGCGATTGCGCGCTCCGCCCGGCCCAGCATTGCGGCCAAAGACCACATGGATGTCGGGATGGACGGCAGAAAACAACAGCAACTGATCGAAGGTTTCGTGCCGCGGATCGCCGTCGACGGAGACGACGATGGCGATCCGGCACTCTGAAAGCACCGAAGCCAGAGCGGATTCGATTGCCTCGAGTGCCAGTGCCGCGTGCCCGTAAAGCGGCATGGCAATTGCGATAAGGTCGCGGGGATCGCTATTGCTGGACATGAGATGCACCACCCGATTGCTTCACCATCCGGAAGCCCGACACCTTGAGCCAGGAAAAATCGACGGAGTCGGTAACCGCACGGCTGAGGATCATCAGATCCATGGGCTGGCGCACCGGCTCGTCCAGTTGGAAATTGATGTTGATCGGCTGTTGGTTCGTCACCTCGCGCCAGCCACTGAAAAAGGCGGAAGGCTTGGCTGAACCCTTGCGGGCGAGCTCGGCGACTTCCGAGCGCGCGTTCGAGTTGGCGGGCGCCAGCAGGAAGCTGACGGCCGCTGGCGCCCCCTTCGGATGATCGATGATGGCGCTTGCGGAAAACGATATGGTTCCGGGCTCCACGGCACGGCCGATCGCGCCGGCCGACACGCCGCTTGGTAGCGGATGGCAGACCACCGCGTGTTCGTGCTCAAGGAAGCGTACCGTCTGGAACTCCGGCACGACAGGGGTGACCGAGACATCGACGATCTGGCTCAAGAGATCCACCGACAGGCGGTAGTCTTCGATGAAGTGGCCGTCGAGCAACGCAGTTGGCGCGATCATGTTGGGCATGCGTGCCGGCTTGACGCCGGGAAGACCCGTATAGATACGGAAGGCGAGCGGACGCAGATCGAGGTCGGCGTGACGCGTTTCAGAGCGCGCCGTGTAATGCTCGCTGGCAATGGGATAGCCGAGTGAAAGGCCGATGGTTTCAGAGCCGGTCGTCGACACCCTCACCCGCAAGGTTCTTGCGCCGCCTCCACAGGTGCGCGGCAGGGCGAAGAAATTCCACGTTGGAACCAACTGCGAAAACGGCACGGACCATTCGGCGACACCCTCGCCGCTTTCGACATAGCTCAGCACAACAACCAGTTCGCCCCCGTCTCGCGGAACCGAATTGAAGTGAAGCGCAATGCCGGCCACCCCATGGCTTGAGACCGGCAAGAGCTGTTCGACGAAGGCATTGGCGATCAGATGGCCGATGCCCTCGTCCTTCGGATCGACATAGGGGTCATGCGCGAAGACCTCGGTGACCGGTTCCCAGTTACGTGCCTGGAAGGCATCTTCGAGCGCACGGTAGTTTTCGAGCAGCGTTTCGCGCTCACGGCGCAACAGCGCAAGTTCCGAGGTGATTGCACTCGAAAAGCGCGCGAGACGCCCGACACCGCCATCGACGAGCGCCTGAATGAGGGCTGCACTTTCCGTCGCCGTGTGCGCGCTCAACCGCTTGACCGGAAACTCCGGCACGGTGCCCAGCGCACGGAGCGAGACGAGCCGCTCCGCAAGGTCCTCCTCCCCCTCTTTCGAGAAGGCGAGCCCGATCAGCGGGAATACGTTTTCGAGCGTGGCTTTCTCCCGATCCCCTGCAGGAAGGAAATGGACCAGGTGCTCGATGCCGCTACCCGCGACACTTGCCCTGTCGCGATCCGATGCCACCACCAGCTTTCGCTTCGCCTGCGAATACCTCACGCCAGAAGACATCAACTCTTGCACGCGCCACCTTCATAAAATGAACAACTTCCCTCTGAAGTTGAATTCGCCGAGACGAAATAAATCGGCGAATTCAACCTTCTACGGAAATCATACCAAGGTTATTTGCAGTGCACAATAAGTTATATTTGTGTTTCTCGTGAAATAATACTTCGGATTTTGAAGTATTATGCAGATGAAACCAGTGAAATATTAGAGGTCGAGGCACTGCCTATTGCCTTATCCAGCAACATCATCTGTCGGGCGATGCAATCACCCAGTCTGAACCGCTGCTCGATCGTCCGACGGGCGGCCGCACGCATCTCGGTATACTTTTCCGGATGCCGCAACGCCTCGGAGACGACGCTCGCGAGCGCGTCCGTATCGAAGAACGGCACAAGCATGCCGTTGCGACCGGAACTCACCACTTCCTTAATGGGGACGGTATCCGACCCGATGACCAGTGCGCCGCAGGCCATGGCTTCCAACACCGACCAGGAAAGGACAAAGGGATAGGTCAGGTAGATATGGGCTGCAGAGATCTGGAAGAGTTGCCGCAACACCGCATGCGGCACGACGCCCGGAAACAAAAACCTGTCTGCCGGCACATCCAGGGTCTGGAGGAGATAGTCTCTCCAGGAGCCTCCGCCCGGTGGCGGAGCGCCGTAGCTGACGCCATCACCCCCGACGAACACGAAGAGCGCGTCGGGGTGCTCGCGTGCGACTTTCGCAGCCGCGGCAAGCGCCTGTGGAAAACCGCGATAGGGCTCGAGATCACGGGCGACGAAAGTGACGATCGGCGGGCTGCCGGCCTTCAGAACCCGCCCATCCGGAAGCTTGAGGGAGGCCGATGCATCCGGGCGAAAGACACGGGTATCCACACCCTCATGGCAGACGGCGATGCGTCCGCGATGCTCGGCCGGATAGAGGCTTCTTTGCCATTGGGTCGGACTGATGCCGCCATCCAGCGCCTCCAGCGACAGAAGCTGCGCCATGTTGCGCAGACGCAGCCGCTTTCGCGTGTCCGAATCGGGTTGGTCATCCGGGGCAAAACCGATGTCCGCCCCCTCGGCGCGGTAGAAGAATTCGCAATAACCGAGTGCTGGGACGTTCGGCAGCACGTCCTTGACGAACATCATGCTGCCCCAGCCGGTGTGCCCGACGATGACATCGGGCACCTGGCCTTGCTTGGCCATCGCCTCGAAGGTTTCTGCAACCCGATGACCTATCCGGACGTGATGGTCCGGGACGCCCAAATGCCTTGCCATTTGCGCATTGGCCTGTGCTCCCGGCTCGGCCCTGTGGCGGATGACCCTGGTGGACGGAATCCGCTGGTCCACGGTTTCCGTTACCAAGGTTACTTCGTTTCCCGTCTGCGCCAAATGGGCTGCGAGAGCGGCGAACTGGCAGAAGCCGCGCCGGTGTACAAATGCTACGTGCATGTTCCTAGCCTTTTGCCGATGAAAGGAGAGCGTTCGCGCTGCGGCTCAAATGCCGTAGCGCGTCGCATTC
This sequence comes from Ensifer sp. 38_S197, assembly GCF_056924495.1. NCBI lineage: Bacteria > Pseudomonadati > Pseudomonadota > Alphaproteobacteria > Hyphomicrobiales > Rhizobiaceae > Ensifer > Ensifer sp. 38_S197. The sequence continues at coordinate 179,142 of NZ_JBXOVZ010000001.1, forward strand.
CCCCAAACCAGCTCAAGCCGGTGCAGCGTTTGAAATGCGGTTTCGAGATTGCGTCGGTCCTGATCGCCGTGACTGAGCACCCGCTCATAAGCGCCGGCGGCTTTGCGGAGCGAATCGCAGAGCTTCTTGCCCTTCTCCGAAAGCCGGATGCGCGCCGAACGCCGGTCGCGCTGCGATGCAGCCCGGTCGATGTACTCCCCATCGCCCAGTTGCTTCAGATAGTAGGAAACGTTGGAACCGACATAGTGGCCGCGATCCAGAAGCTCCGCGACGGACACTTCGGCATCGCCGATCGCGAGCAGGACCATGGCTTGCGCCGGGCCGATATCGTCGACGCCAAGCTTCGTCAGCTCGGCGCGTAACAGGCCGGTAAAGCGTCTGCTGGCTCGCTCCATCATCCGCGCCAGCTCGAAATACGTGACCACGGAGGCTTCACTCTCCTGGCCAATATTTTCGTGTTCAGCGGCACTACCAACTGCGTCATCCCCGGGGCGGATGGCAACAGCGCCGCCAAAGTCTGCGAACGGATAGAGAATCTTTTGATTCATCCCTCTCTCCAACTAAGCATTACTACAATATTCAAAAATTGCTTCAAATTTTGAAGCAATTTCCGGCCCCCTTTACTCCCCCCGAATATGATTATCTTGAGCATTCCACCATTATTGTGTCACACTTGTCACGGCAACACTGTGATTTAAGTGATAACAAACAAAATAGCTCGCTCAAGACCCCAACGAACTTATCCAGAAAATCGCCACGCGTGACAGCAAACGAGGCAATATGATTAGCAAGAACCAAATTGGGCCAAAGACGGCGCAAAATGGAGCAAATGATCCACGGCTGCTTATTTTGAAGGCGCGCCGCGTGTTCGTTTTGGCACTTATTTATGCAGCGGTGCTGAGCGCTTGCATCGGCATCTTGCAGCTGTCGACGCCGCTTTACATGATGCAGGTCCACGACCGGGTTCTCAACAGCCAGAGCATGGACACGCTCACCATGCTGACGATTCTGGTCGTCGGCGCGCTCATCGTCTATGGCGTGCTCGAATATATCCGGGCGCTGACATTCCAGGCGATGGGCAGTGCGGTCGTGCGTTGGCTGAACCTGCCGGTGCTGACGGCTGCCGTTCAGGCGGCCGCCGATCAAGGGTTGACCCGCGCGACCCAGTCGCTGCGCGACCTGGCGGAGCTGCGCAGCTTTCTCACGACCTCAGCCGTCAGTGCGCCGCTCGATGCCGCCTGGTCGCCGATCTTCCTTGGCGTGCTCTTCGCTCTGCACCCAATGTTCGGCCTTCTTGGCGCCATTTCGATTGCCCTGCTCGTGTGTTGTGGATTGCTGACTGATTTGCTGACTCGCCGGATGATGAAAGAGGCCAATCAAGCCAATATCGAGGCCGTCTCGAAAATTGGTGCGAGCTTGCGCCATGCCGAGGCCATCGAGGCGATGGGCATGTTGCCGGCTCTCGCCCGCCGCTGGCGCGCGGCGCAACTGCATGCGCTGGATGCGCTTGAAGTCAGCGGCAGCCGAAGCAAGGCGATGGCCTCCATCACCCGTTCGCTGCGTTTCATGATCCAGGCGGCCGCGCTGGCCACCGGCTCAATCCTCGTCATGAAGCAGGAAATTTCTCCTGGCGCGATGATGGCGACAACCATTCTGACGGGACGCCTGCTCGCCCCATTTGATTCGATGATCGAAAACTGGCGCCAATGGGTGCTTGCCATTGCGAGTTGGCGCCGCATCGAGGCGGCGCTCAAGGAAGATCTGGCCGTACGCCAGACGATGCCGCAGCCGCGTTCTCAGGGAGATCTCGTCGTCGACAAGCTGGTCTACGCCGCTCCCGGCCTCGATGTTCCGATCATCAAGGGTATCGGGTTTACGCTTTCTCCGGGCGAGGTGCTCGGCATTGTCGGCCCGTCGGCCGCGGGCAAATCGACGCTCGCGCGCCTGCTCGTCGGTATTCTGAAGCCGACCACCGGTGGCGTCTTCCTCGACGGTAACAACGTCTATCTCTGGGAGCGTTCCTCGTTCGGACAGATGACCGGCTATCTGCCGCAATCGGTCTCGCTGCTCGAAGGGACTATCCGCGACAACATCTCGCGCATGGAGGAAGGTGAGCCGCAAAAGGTGCTCGAGGCCGCCCGCCTTGCCGACGTGCACGATATGATCGGCCGGTTGCCGCTTGGATACGATACGCCTGTCGGTGACGGCCATCTGACACTTTCCGGCGGTCAGCGGCAGCGAATAGCACTCGCCCGCTGCCTTTATGACCGCCCTCGCCTGATCGTCCTCGACGAACCGAACGCCAACCTCGACGCGATCGGCGAGCGCGCGCTGATTCGCGCGATCGAAAGGGCTCGCAACGACGGCGCGATCGTCATCATGATCGCCCACCGGCCGACCATCATGCAGGCGGCAGACAAACTGCTCGTCCTCGAAAACGGCCGCATCACCCAGTTCGGACCGCGCACTGACGTTGTCGCATCCATGACTCCTGGCGAACCGAGACGGGAAGGCGCTTCCGCATGACGAACAAGCCAAAACTGCCGGTCGCGCGGGATTCAAAGAACGCGGTGACAACGCGTGGCGCGGAGAACCTGCCTGCCATCGTCGACCGGCCTCATCCGCTGCACGGGCTGGAGGTCGATAGGGAAAGCAGCGCTACCGCGCCGCTGCGTGGCGTGTTCCTCGCAGGGCTCACGACGATTCTCGTCGCCTTTGGCGGCTTCTTCGGCTGGGCTTTCTCGACGGAGCTCAGCAGTGCCTCGGTCGCAAGCGGCACCATCGTGGTCGATTCGAAACGCAAGACCGTCAGCCATTTCGAGGGCGGTATCTTGAACCGGCTCCTGGTCCAGGAGGGGGATCGGGTTGCGGCTGGGCAACCGTTGCTCAAGCTGGAGGACACGCGTGCTCGCTCTGACCTTCAGGCGCTGCAAAGTCGCCGCCTCGGCTTGATCGCAAAACTTGCGCGCCTGCGGGCGGAGCAGACCGGATCACAATCAATCGCCTTTCCGAACGACCTGACCGCAACGTCTGACGCTACGGCCGAGGATGCGATCACAGCGGAAACGAACTTCTTCGACAGGCGCCGCGAAGCCAAAACCGGCCGCCTGGAGGTTCAGAGCAAGACGATCGAGGAGTTTTCCGAAAAAGCGAAATCGCTCACGGAGCAGATCCGCGCAACCGATCGCCAGATCGAACTGATTTCCGAACAGCGCGCGTCAATCGCGACACTGGTCGAGAAAGAATACGCACAGCGCTCGAAGCTGATCGAGATCGACGCCAAGCTCAGCGAACTGGCCGCAACCCGCGGCGAGCTTGCGGGCAACAAGGCCCAAGCCGAAAAGGCGGAAGCTGGCGCCGAGCTCGGCTTGACCGGGATCGAGAATGAATTCCAGTCGGAGATTGCCGGGGAAATCACCACGGCCCGGCTCGAGCTTTCCGACGTCGAAGAACGACTGGTCGCCGCCAAGGACGTCCTGACGCGTCTCGACATCCGCTCGCCGCAGGCGGGTATCGTCACCAATATTCAGCTACGCACGCCGGGTAGCGCCGTCTCGGCCGGCCAGCCGCTGCTCGATATTGTGCCTGAGGACGAACCGCTTCTCGTCGAAATGCATGTCGGCACCCGCGACATCGACAGCATCGGTATCGGTTCGAAGACGCAGATTCGGCTGACGGCCTACAACCAGCGCACGCATCTGCCCCTTGACGGCGAGATCAGCTATGTTGCGGCCGACCAGTCGGTGGATGAGAAGTCGAATGTCTCATACTACGTGGCGCGTGCCCGCATTGCGCCCTCGTCGCTTAGCGCCAACCCTGACATTCGGCTCTATCCAGGCATGCCCGCCGAGGTTTTGATCGTCCACAAGCCACGTTCGGCGATCGACTACATGGTCTCACCGATTGCAGATAGCCTGAACCGCGCATTTCGCGAAGACTGAAGCAAGAGATCCAAATTCGGCAGCCGCCGGCGAAATTCAATTTCGCCGGCAATTTGCTTCTAATTTTGAATTTAATTCCAAGTAATACCAAAGATACTTACCCCTTATATCGTGGGGATAAACATCAAATTGACACACAAGATACATCCTAGGTAGAAAACAATAATACAGTACATCTGTATTTCTTTTGTTTTTGCTGTTGCCTTCTGTTTTATTGCAGTGCAATGTCGCGGCGCTCATCCAAGGTTTTGAGACCAGTGATGAGCGTAAGCAACAACTAAGAGGAGTAGCATATGGCCACGTTGGAAGGCGGCGCGTATGATGACGCCCTTTTTGGCTCGCGCTTTGACGACTTCATCCATGCTCGTAGCGGTGATGACTTCGTGAACGGAGGCAATGGCGACGACACCATCTTCGGTGACGAAGGTGATGATCTGCTGTTCGGCGGTAACGGCAGCGATACCCTGTTCGGCGGCTGGGGCAGCGATGTTCTCCATGGCGATAACGGGAACGATGTCCTGTTTGGCGGCCAGGGTGACGACCTGCTCTACGGCGACAATGGGAACGACATTCTCATTGGCGGCGGCGGCAGCGACCTGCTCATGGGTGGCCGCGGCAGCGACATCCTGTTCGGTGGTGCCGACAACGACATCATCAACGGCGGCCACGGCGACGACGTCATGGCTGGCGGCGAAGGCAGCGATGTGTTCGTCTTTGACGGCGGTGGCGGCAACGACGTCATCCTCGACTTCACGCCCGGCGAAGACCTGTTGCAGGTTTCGAAGGACATCAACGGTCTCGACATCTCTTCTCCGGAAGATCTGGCATCGCGCGTCACCCAGGTTGGCGGCAACGTGGTGATCGATTTCGGCCATGGCGACACTCTGACGCTCGTCAATGCCGATGCCGAAGACATCCAGGCCAACCCGAACCACTACTTCACGATCCATTGAGATTGACCGGTGCGCCCTGCTTCCTCCCGTGGGGCGCGCCCTCCCTTCTGTCCTTCAGGAGTAGCGCGTGGCGGCAGACGACCGTATCAGGAGCCTCGGTGCAGAATTCACGACGGCTGTAGCATTCAGGCTCAGCCTTGATGTTGCTGTGTTGATCTGGGACGCACCTGCAGAACTGCCGGCGAAAACGAAATACGCGCTAAATGCATCCCGGTCTCTCGTTCCCCTGGTCAGCATGACCCTTCCGCGCGCCGATGGCGGGCAACGTGTTTTCTGGGCAATGCGTGCGGGAAGCGAACGCGAACTTGCGGAAATCGCCGTCGGTCAGGATGTCCTTCAAACCGTCGTCCTTGAGCCAGCCGGCAAGCTTCCGTTCCTCGACATGGCAGGCCAGTTCGCCGGCCTTATACCGGAGGGGCGCTTCAAGTTTCTCAACACCCTGCTCACCGTCTGGAGGAGCGCATTCAGGCTCTCCCGCGATGAGTTCTTTACCGGCCTTGTCGACGACGCGATCCACGCCCTGAACCTTGGCCAGCGCCCTGCGGCGATTGCCTGCCGTCTCGCCGATGGCCGATATCTGGCGGAAACGACCATAAGCGCCGAATTCGGCGAGATCAGCGCGATTTATGCGTTGAGCGCGGACGCAGTTCTTCCGCTGCCGCAGCAGTTTGCCGTCACCGGTCGGGCGGAGCGCGGCTGGCGCCGCTGCCACTTCGTCATCGAAACGCCGCGTGCGCCGCAGGCGCTCTCCCTGATGATCATGGGCAAGCGCGGGATTGCGATCCGTGAGGTGGCGGATCGCGGTGCACGCTCTCCAAGCCTGCAGGAGTGGTGGCCCGAGCACGGCGCCGCCCCAGGGCTGCGGGAGTTCGTCGTCAGGTGTCTCTCGGCAATGCCAGAGGGTGGAACGGCACTCGCAACCGACTTGCAGCTTCGTTCGCCCTTGCAGGCGCGCCAGGCCGGCAAATCCCCGCTCCATCCCGGTGCAGAGATCGATCTGGCGCTTGCGCTTGCCGATGGCTTGCTTGTCGGCGGCTGGACGCGTGACCCGTCCGGTGTGCTTGCCGGCATCGACTATCTCCAGGAAGACGGCACGGCGCTTCCGCTTGACGGCAACTGGTATGAATTCCCAGGCTGGGCCCGCGGAGCGGAGGAAGGCTCGAAGACGGACGTAACGGGCTTCGTCAGCTGGGTGCCTATGCGCGAGCCCCTCGGCGCCCTGCTTCAGCCCCGTTTCCAGATGCGGCTTGCTTCCGGCGCCGTCAAATCGCTCGTGCCGAAGCCGCAGCCCTTCGATCCCGTCACACAACGCAACCGCATTTTAAGGGCGGTCCCGCCTCAGCATGCCATCGACGCAGCCTTCCGCACGATCCTTGCACCCGCGCTCAAGGACGTGGAGGAAAGATTGGGGAAGACGATCAGGGTCGATCAGACGAAGGACTTCGGTCCGATGCTGGAAGCGCCCCTGGTCTCGATCGTCGTGCCACTCTACCGCGTTCTCGATTTCCTGCGCTTCCAACTCTCTGGCCTCGCCACCGACCCCTTTGTCGCAGCCAATGCCGAGATCATCTATGTGCTGGATTCTCCCGAGATCCACGACGAAACGGAACATCTGCTCGGCGGCTTTCACCTGTTGCACGGGCTCTCGATGAAGCTCGTGGTGATGAACCGCAACGGAGGCTATGCCCGTGCATGCAATGCCGGCGCACGTTATGCCCGCGGTCCCGTCGTCGTTATGCTCAACTCCGATGTCGTGCCTTGCGGACCGGGCTGGCTCGAGACGCTGGCGCTCCCCGTTCTCAAACAGAAGTCGCTCGGCGCGATCGGTCCGAAGCTGCTTTTCGAGGACGGATCGCTGCAACATGCGGGTCTCTATTTCGGCCGCAACAAGCAGGGCATCTGGCTGAACCATCATTTCTACAAGGGTATGCCCGGGGCTTACGCGCCCGCGCAACAAGCACGCAACGTGCCTGGCATCACCGGTGCGTGCCAGGTGATGCGCCGGGAAGTCTGGGAACGCGTCGGCGGCTACTCGGAAGACTTCGTGATCGGCGACTACGAAGACAGCGATCTCTGCCTCAAGATCCGGCAGGCCGGTTTTGACATCGTCTATGAACCGGCCGCCTGTCTCTACCATCTCGAGCGGCGATCGATCAGCCGCAGCCAGGACTACACGCGCGGTGTGGCGAGCCAGTACAATGCCTGGCTGCACACCGAACGCTGGAACGACGACATCAGTGCGCTGATGCCGGCCTACCTCGGCGCCGAAGAGGCGGCAGCGTCGAGCGGTCTCAAGTCTGCCGCCAGGAGCGCCGCATGAACCAACCCGCACTTCGCCACGCAGACAGCCTGCAAATGGCATGGCAGCCGAACGAGGACCGTATCGACGGGATGCTTCAAACGGTTCTTGCCAATCGTTTCCTGCCGCAGCCCGACAGCAACAGCGTCTTCGTCGGAGACGGCAACTACCGGGCGGTAGGCGCCGAATTTCTAGGCCATTTCATTCGCATGGGCGGCTTGCAGCCGGAAAGCGCCGTACTCGACATCGGCAGCGGCATCGGCCGGATGGCGGTCCCGCTGACGCAGTATCTTGACCCCGATCGCGCCCGCTACGTCGGCGTCGATCCGGTCGAAGGCGGTGTCGCCTGGTGCCGCAAGTCCGTCACGCCGGTCTACCCGAACTTCACGTTCGACCATGTGGACATTGCCCACGAACTCTATAATCCCATGGGCAAGATCAACGGCAAGGCGCTGAAGCTCCCCTATCCGGATCGCACGTTCGATTTCGCGATCATGACGTCGATCGTCACGCATCTGCCGCCGGACGAAGTGCTCGTCTATTTCAGCGAAATCAGCCGTATGCTGAAGCCCGGCGGCCGGCTCTTCGTGACGGCATTCGTGGTCGACCGGGTCGCCGCGAAGAATGAGAACGGCAGGCGGGATCCGCGCCTCGGCTTCAACCGTAGCGGCGACGGCCCCTGCTGGTTCGTTCCGGGCCTGCCGCCGCTCGCCGCCGTTGGTTTCGACGACGGCTTTCTCGATCGGGCGCTGGAAAGGGCGGGCTTTTCAACCATCCTGAAATCGCTTGGCCATTGGCGCGGGCAGGATGCCGGTCACTACCAGGATGTCTTCGTTGCCGAACGCCGGGGTGCAATCGGATGAAGAAGCGCATTCTGGTTGCCGCGCACAATCATCCAGCACTCCATCCTGGCGGCACGGAGATTTTCGCGCACGACCTTTTCCGAGCCTATCAGCGCGCCGGCCATGAGGTGCTCTTTCTCGGCGCCACCAACCAGACCCACCGGCAGGTGCGCCCAGGCACGAGCTTCCAGGCGATCGGCTCCGAGGGCGACGAGGTGCTGTTGTGGTCCGGTCATTTCGACCGCTTCTTCATGAGCCAGATCGACCTCTATGGCGTCGTTCCCGATCTCACCGAACTTCTGCGCGATTTCCAACCGGACGTGGTCCACATCCACCACCTGCTGCTGCTCGGCGCCGAGTTTCCGCACATCGTGCGCCGGACCTTGCCCGAGTGCCGCATCGTAATGACACTGCACGACTACTATCCGCTCTGCCACCATGACGGGCTGATGGTGCGCACCAGCGGCAAGGAGCTTTGCCACAAGTCGACGCCCGACCGCTGCCACGCGTGTTTCAAGGATATCCCGCTCGACCGCTTCGTGCTTCGTGAGCAGCACATCAAGGCACTGCTCCGCACCGTCGACCGTTTTGTGTCGCCGAGCCAATTCCTGCGGCAGAGATTTATCGACTGGGGCCTAGATGGAGAGCAGATCGACGTCATCGCGAATGGCTTGCCGCGGAGAGACGTTCCGACGAAGAAGGATCGACAGGAGAACGACCGTCCGATCTTTGGTTACTTCGGCAATCTCAATCCTTGGAAGGGCACCACTGTCCTGCTTGAGGCCGCAAGGCAACTGATCGATGAGGGCCTCCGCTTCGAGCTCAGGGTGCACGGCGGCGCGCCGTTCCAGAGCGACGGCTTCAAGGACGAGATCGCGCGGCTCTTCAAGAAGACGGCGCCGACCGTCCAACAGCGCGGCGCCTACAGGCGCGAGGATATCGCCGACCTCATCGCCGCCGTCGATTGCACCATCGTGCCTTCGATCTGGTGGGAGAACGCGCCGCTCGTGATCGGCGAAGCGCAATCCCAGCGCAAGCCTGTGATCGCGAGCAATATCGGCGGCATGGCCGAAATGGTTCAGGACGGGGTCAGCGGCCTGACCGTTACGCCCAACGATCCGCGCGCCCTCGCCGCCGCCATCCGCCGCATTGCGGAGAACCCTGACCTTCGGCGCCGCCTGTCGGCGAACGCCCGTAAACCCGATGATATCGATGCCACGGCACGCCGCTATCTTGCACTCATTGACGCGATTGAGCCGGCAAGAACCGCCGCGGCATAGAGCGGATCAAGTTGAAACAGAACAATAGAAAACCGCTCCAAGCATTTGTTTATACGCATTTCCGGCCGCAAAACCGCTACGCACTTTTGCTGGCAATGCTTTAGAGGAAGACCATGTCTGTAGCAGCCGACAAACCGGATGTCGCACCGGAACAAAACAATGCAAAGCCCCTGAAGGGCCGCGTGGACGCGATCGATCAAGGCCGCGTTTTCGGCTGGGCCTTCGATCCCGAGACGCCCGAGAAGAGGCTTGCTATTCGCGTGCTCCTGGACGGCAAGGTGATTGCCGAGGCGCTCGCCGACCGCAACCGGCCCGACCTCAAGCGAAACGGGATCGGCGACGGCAACCACGCCTTTGAGATCGCGCTGCCCGAATTGGCAAGTGCACGCGCCGGCGAACTGATTGTCATGGCCTCGACGGAAAAGGGCGGCGAACTGCCGCTTCGCGTTCCGAAGCCCGACGAACAGGCAGCCGAAGCCTTGATCGCCGCTCCGCTCGCCAAGGTGCTCGACAAGCTCGATGTGCTGATGGCGGCACAACGTCAACTCCAGGTCTCTCAGCGCTCGGCCATCCGGCAGAAGCTCGACGATGGCGAGGACGGCGAAGCTGCGGGGCTCACCGCAGTCGGCGAAGATATCGCAAGCCTCCGCTCGGAAATCACCCAGCGATTGACCGATCTCGACGTGCACCTGATGCGTCTTGATGGCGTCGTCGCCGGCATGGAAAAGAGCCTCAATGCTCTGGAACAACGCTCAAACGGCGACTTGAAGCCGGCGTTCCTGCTGCTCTTCGTGCTTGCGGGCTTTACCGCAGGTGCGATCCTGACGCTTCTTCTGCGGACCTGAGGCGCCTCATGCCCAATCCGGAGCTTTCCCTTTCGCCCACCCCTGCACCGCTTGCCCGGATCCTGCGCAGCGGACGGGTCGTGGCGTGCCCGATCGATGAAACGCTGTTGCTCGTGATCGGCGCCGGCGGCCCATTGGCAGATCAGGTGCCGGTGGAGATCGACGAAGACACGACGATCCAGGCGATCGCCTCCATCATCGGCTGGCGGCTTGCCGCGCCGCAGGCATCCGCCACACACGGTTTCGCAGCACTCATCCCTGTCGATCCCGAGAGTGGCACGCCGGCAACGCTGCGTTTCGGTAAGGATGGCGGCGGCAAACGCTACATCGTTGCGCCGCGCACCGTGTCGACCGGAGATGTCGCCGCGATGCTGAAGGAGCTTGCCGGCCCGCAGGTCGTCCATGTGCTTGGCCGCCTGGTGGACGTGTTGATGAAGCCGCCGCTCGATCCGAGGAAGCTTAGCGCAATCACAACCCTGCTGAAGGCGGGAACCGCAAGAGACGGCTATATCGAGCTTCTCGGCGAAAGCCACGACGATGCGATCGCGCTCAAGGGCTGGGCGCATGACATGGCCGCCGGCGTCTGCCGCGCCATCATCAGGGGCGAGAATACGTCTGTCGTCGATTGCAACATTGCGGTTTTCCCACGAAACGATGCACCGGAAGATGCCGTCGGCTTTCTGGGGCTCCTGTCGGCGGACGACCTGCCGCGAGCCCGCGACATCCAGGGCATATTCTATCGCGGCCGCAGCGCCTGGCGCTACCTGGCCGTTCACGAGCGCAAGTTCGTTGCCGGGCCGCTTGAAACGCCGGGACATATTCGCGCGATGCTGCTTCAGAGCCAAAGCGCGCCGCAGGTGCTGTTGCGCCTGCGCGACGCGGCCAATGGCTTCGACGGCACAGAAACGATCTCAAGCCTCCCCCTTCCCGTCCGGTTCGGCGTCGACGCGCTCTACCAGGGGGACGAAGGCACCTTCCTGATCTCGGGCTGGATGCTCGATCCTGACGATCATGTGCAAAGCGTTCGGCTGCGCCGCGGGCGCGCCGAGGCGCGTCTTGATGGCAGGTGGACGCGCACCGAACGGCTGGACGTCGAAGATGCTTTTGCGGACCGGCCGGAATTCAAGAGCGCCATATCCGGACATCGTCGTTCGCATGGTTTCATCGCTTTCGCGGATGGCCTCCTCGGCGACCCGACGGCACCCCTTTACCTCGAGGTCACACTTCGCGATTCCCGCCGCGCCTATATGCCGCTTCACCCGACACGGCTTTTGGCAAGACATGCGGCGCTGCGGCTCTTAAACGCGATCGACCCGACCAGTTGGGCCTTGCCTGACATCGTCGATCGGCAGATCGTCCCGTTCCTCACCGCTGCGCGCGCGAACGCACCAACGATCGAAACCGTCATCGACATAGGCCGGTACGGTGAGGCCGTGGGGGCGGCAATCCTTGTTGCCGTGGGAGACGCCGAGGAGGATTTTGCCCCGTTATTGGGTCTTCTGGCGCTCGAACCGCACACGCGGCAGGCGCCGATTGTGCTCGTGCTGCAATCGGAACAATTTCGCCGCCGCGCCGCCCGTATCCGCCAGCTTGCGGAATTTTATCACCTGCCGCTGCGGCTGGTGTCCGTCGAAGGTTCAGGCGATGCCAGTGACCTGGCTCGGGCCGCGGCGCAGGCAATCGACAATGAGACCGTCATCCTGCTTTCAGCCTCGCTTACGCCTGCCAATCCCGGTTGGTACCAGACGCTTGTTGCCAACTACGAGACAACGAGCGGAAGCATTATATCGCCGACGCTTGCCTATGAAGATCATTCGATCCGCTGGGCCGGCAACACCTCGCTCGAGCGTGCCGATCATCTTCAGTCGAGCCGCTATGCCGGTTATCCGGTTGGCGCCGTGAACCGCCTGAAGCTGACGCGGGTTCAGACCGCCTCGCTCGAATGCTGCATCATGCCGCGCACGGCACTTCTCGATGAGACCGGCGTTTCGCCGACCTATCTCGGCGCGTCGCTCAAGGGGCTGGATCTCGCCTTGCGGCTGAGCCGCCGGGGCTACGAATCCTATTGGCTGCCTGCTCTTCAAATGCTCGGATCGGATGAGGCGTCAGGCGCTGTTTCGCCAGCCACGGCCAGATACGTGGAGCGTGTCGATCAGGCCCTGTTCCGGGGACGCTGGATGCAGACGGTGGAAACAGAAGGAACGGCCCACAACGAGGTTTCGGCATGAGTGAAAAACTCCGCGTGCTGGTCGTTTCGCACGGCCACCCGACCCATTCGCTCGGTGGCGCCGAGATCGCCTCCCACGGATTGCACAAGGCATTGAACGGCCTGCCGGGCATCGAATCGATCTACCTTGCCCGCGTCGGCAATCCCGTGCCGCGCCACGGCGCGTCGGCACTGATGAGCCTAAGGCTGGCGATGGACGAGGTGCTCTACCATGCCGAGGACTTTGATCATTTCTTCCTGTCCAATGGCGATACAGACGCGATCCGCCGAGACCTCTTGCGCTTCGTGGGAGACATCAAGCCGGACATCGTCCACTTCCACCATGTCATGGGCTTTGGGTTGGAAGCCCTCTATGCGGTGCGTGACGCTCTGCCGAAAGCACGCATCGTCGTAACCTTTCATGAGTACCTGCCGATCTGTCACAACCACGGACAAATGGTGAAGCGGCCCTCGGGTCAGCTTTGCAATGGCGCCTCGCCGATCAACTGCCACACGTGCTTCCCGGAAATCCCTGTGTCGCGCTTCGTCCGCCGCGAGCAATTCGTCCGGGGCATGCTGAACCTTGCCGACGCCTTCATCGCCCCGAGTGCCTTCCTTGCCAATCGCTATGTCGAGTGGGGTATCGCCGCCGAAAAGATCTTTGTGATCGAAAACGGCATCGTCATGGGGGAAAAGACGCCCGCCCGCGAACTGCCGACGGCGACGGCACGACGCAACCGCTTTGCCTATTTCGGTCAGATGACCCCTTTCAAGGGCGTGCATGTGCTGATCGACGCCGTGTCGCGCGTGCCGGAGGAGATCTGGGGAGACGATTCGACGCTGATGATTTTTGGCGGCAACCTGGAGCGCCAGCCGACCGACTATCAGGACCGCGTCGCGAAACTGATCGAGGATGCAGGGCGCCGGGTTCGTTTCTACGGTGCCTATCAAAACCAGGATATGCCGCGGCTGATGCGCTCGGTCGACTGGGTGGTGATGCCCTCGGTCTGGTGGGAGAACTCCCCGGTCGTCATCCAGGAGGCGCTGCACCATGGCCGGCCGATCCTGTGTTCAGATATCGGCGGCATGGCCGAGAAAGTTCGCGACCGCCTGGACGGCTATCATTTCCGAGCCGGCAGCGCACAAGACCTAGCGGATCGGATGATCGATGTACTGAGCACGCCGCGATCCTGGGACAACCTTCGGGCAACCCTCAGGCGCCCGATGAGCCATGTCGATTGCGGCCGCGAGCATGTCGCTCTCTACCGGAAACTGCTCAAGGCGGAGCATCCGTTTCACGCCAACGTAGCAGTGGCCTGAACCAAAACCGGGGCACGCCCCCTCAAGCAACTGCAGCCCGCGGACGACGAGCTTCCCGCCTCAGATCATTTCATTACTCTTATTAAACAATGGAATGACCTTACTTTTTAAAGCGGAACATGAACAATGGACCGGCACAAGGTTTCGGGATGGATATTAATCGCCGCCGTTTCCCCACCACTGATGGAAGTGATGAACCGGCCCCCGCCCTTGCCCGATTTTAAACGCAACTCCCGCGACAAGCGCGTCATGCAGATAGGTCTTGGCGGCTACTACTGCGTCTTGAAGCTCCAGCCCACGGGCAAGACCAGCGGCGATGGCGGCTGAGAGCGTGCAGCCGGTGCCATGATCATTCCTCGTCTCGACCCGCGGACGAGACAGACGCAACGCGGTGTCCCCGTTGAAGAGAATATCGACGGCTTCGTCGCCCTCGGCATGCCCGCCCTTTATCAACACTGCACGCGCACCAAGCTTCAGCAGCATCTCCGCCTGCCGCGCCATTTCCGTCTCGTTCTCGGCAATCGCGCGCCCGGTCAGCAGCGCCGCTTCGGGCAGATTCGGCGTCAAAATCAGCCCTAGCGGCAGCAATTCCTCCTTGAGCGTCGCGATCGCATCTGGGCGCAACAAAACATCGCCTGAAGTAGCGACCATCACCGGATCGATGACTGCCATATGCCCATGTCGCTTCAAGCCGGACGCGATCGCCGTAATGGTCTCCTGGCGAGACACCATGCCGATCTTCACCGCGCCAGCGGCGAGATCTGAAAACACGGCATCCATCTGAGCTGTGACGACGGCTGGAGAGATATCCTCGACGGCTCTGACCCCGCGGGTATTTTGCGCCGTGATGGCAGTAATCACGCTGGCACCGTAGACGCCGAGCGCCGAAAACGTCTTCAGATCCGCCTGGACGCCGGCGCCACCGCCGGAATCCGAACCTGCGATAGTAACGGCGATAGCGGTCATGCCTGGCTCCTCTGGAGAGCAGAGATGCGTTCAATGTGGACGAATGCGCTCACAATCCAGGCACCCAAGAAACGGCCCGTTCCCGAGCATCCTCTAGCAATCAACAAGGGAACCGAATGATCGAGCAGGCGCATTGGGCGGCTCGGCTTCCGGAACCGTGCCTCGCGCCATGGTAAACTACGTGTAGGCACCAACGATCTCCCAAAAGCATATGACGGAGATCCAAATGAACGACGGAGGCGCGGCTGATATCCCAAGGAGGCCTCGCCGTTCCTACGCCGGTATGATCCGGATCAGGTACAAGGGTCTGGCTCACCGCCATCTCAGCACCGTCAGGTGCGCCCCTCGGCATGCGTGATTACTGGGGGGCACGAGGCGGGATGTCAACTGCCAGAGTTCAGGGCGGGACACATCGGCTCGATGAGGAAGATGGGCGAATCAAGGTGCTCCGCAATGAAAAAGGCCCCTATTGCCTTGAGAGCGCAAAGGGCCTTCTATCTGAGCGTTCGACTTCACAGACATTCAGACTTTTACTTTTCTTGCCCAGCAATGCAAGCGCTGATCTGAACCTTCAAACTGAACCAGTTTTGGCTAGAGTTTTCCGGTGTCTATTCCTGGCTGGGAAAGGGACGGAAGACGATGAAGGCATCGCAGTTTTCGGACGCCCAGAAGGCGTTCATCCTGAAGCTATTTTTCGCGACTTGACATGTTTGCGACCATTCTCCCGCGCGCTCCAGACCTTGGCGATTCGTACGAGAGCCTAATATCCCCATTCCGGACAATATCGTCCGCGTGGTCGCTGGAACTTGCCAGGGACGCGTTGCGCAACGCGTTGTGGACAAATCGTAGAGAAGAATGTACCTGCAGCCCTCTAAAGTGATCAGTTCGCGTTGCGTGCTGATCGGCCGCAACAACGTTTGCCGTCGAGGCAATGCCAACTAAGGCACGATATGCGATCCAAGGAATACGGGCTCCTGCTCGAGCTGCCGGCTGTACGGAAGAGATCCCCCAGCCCCATCAACACCTGCGAACAAAGCAGGTAACGCCTATTGCGAGCCACGAGCCAGCCAGTATTCCAAAACTACTAGAGTCGTGGAGCATCAAAGTTGCATTTCAATATAGCGGGATACCGATTTCAATCATAGTTGATCTATGGACGCTAATTTGAATTGCCGACGTTAGTAAAGGAAACCAAGAATGTCATCGCGGCTTGGCGAGATTTTGATAGTCACCGAAGAGCTTGCTGGCTTGAACAGATCTGGTGGGATCGGCGCATGCGCGCTGGGTCAAAGCTTACATCTGCAGTCGCTAGGCTACCACGTCGATATTTTAATTACTGATCTGGACTGCAATCAAGCAACACAGCGAGAACTGCTGAGAAACCACAGCGACTTTACAATTCGTTTTCTTCGAGATCTCGTTGACGCAGACGACGTCGTATCACAGCCTGTTGACGCAATATCGAAATCATATTGCGTCTATCGGTATGTCAAATCGCAGAACTATCACGTTGTGCATTTCAACGACTGGCTCGGTTCAGGCTTCTATACGGCAATGGCGCGTCGCCAAGGCCTCATCTCGAGTGTCATCGTGACCCATTTGCATGGTAGTTCTGAGTGGGTTCGGAGGCACAATAAGAACCTTCCTCGCCTTGAAGAGTTCGAAACAGAAGCGATCGAGAAGAGCCAGATCGAAAATTCGGACTTAGTGATCAGCCCAAGCGAGTATCTACTCGATTGGTATGCCGCTTCAGGAATTCGACTCCCAAAATCAAAGGTGTGCAATTGGTTGCTACCCCAATGGTTTAGTGAGGGGTTCAACGGCGACCGCCCCTTAAGTTGTGCACCCGTAGCCTCTGGCAGCATAGATACCCTGATCTTCTTTGGAAGACATGAGCGTCGAAAAGGCTTTGAACTCTTCCTTAGGGCAGTGGCGGCGTTCCCCAAGAGTTTTCAACCGAATTTGGTTTTCCTTGGGCGTTTTGATCGCCTTAACCAGGAGTTCTCCGGTTCTGCCGCCCTTAGAAAGCTACAGGGCTACGGCGGGGAAATTGATTTCGTTAATGACCTACATCAACAAGACGCGATCCGATTCATTCAGAAGGCCACGAATGCGCTCTGCGTGATGCCCTCCTTGGTTGAAAACAGCCCCTGTGTTGTAGGAGAATGCTTCACGATAGGCACACCCTTCATCGCAACCAATGTAGGCGGTATAGCGGAACTCATAGCGCCCGATAGCCGGGAAGCCTGCCTACCGGAAGCCGAACCTAAGGCACTCGCCGACGCAATTCAGCGTGCAGCACTTTTGGGGATCGACCGAATAGAGTCGAACTCTCGTCCCACGTCGGATCAAAGAAGCATGGACTGAAATACATGCGTCGCTGCAGCTACCGGCTGGAGAAATCGCTAAAGTGGAGTTTTCGGACCCCTTGGTCAGTGTTTGCATCACGCACTACGAACGGCCCAAATTTCTTCGACTGGCACTCCAGCAGCTTGAGGCGCAAAGCTACGATAACATCGAAATCATTATAGTTGACGATGGCAGCCAAACAAAAGAGTCTCATGAAGAACTCAATATCATCGAGCGAACTAATTTCCGATTCCCGATAAAAATTCTACGAGAACCAAACAAGTATCTAGGGGCCGCACGCAACACGGCGGCACGTCACGCCAAGGGGGATTACCTACTTTTCCACGATGACGACAATGTCGCCGAAAGGCAGGAAATTGAAATTTTCGTCAGGGCGGCGCTAAGCTCAGGCGCCGATGTGTTGACCTGTCAAGCTTTCGTGTTCCGCGCCGATGACGATCGCGGCCCATTTGTAGATGACATAGAGGGAAAGGAAAGAAGATCTATCGAATTTTACCCAATCGGCATTGGGGGGATCTTTTCCTATTTTCGCAACCGCTTTGGCGATGCGAATGCCCTCATTAAGAAAAGCGTCTTCGTTGAACTTGGTGGTTTTACCGAATTGCGCGGCGTCGGCTTCGAAGACTGGGAACTATTTCTACGGGCCCATGTGATGGGTTACAAGCTAGGGATTGTCCCGGAACCACTATTTCACTACCGCGTCAGCAGCGGCGGTATGTTGGCCACGGGTGATATGGCTCAAAACATCCAAAGAATTTTCGAAGCTGTCGACAGCGTGAGATCAACAACGGATGGCGATCTTCTTCGATACGCCATCAGCAGAGATCTTTCCGAGCAGATTACCGATCTAACTTGGCACAACCTGTCCAAAGAACGCGCGCCCGATCATCACCGCAGGCTGATGAGTATCGACCCCAATTCCCCTGAAGCGCGGGAGATACTTGCTGAACTCGCCGTGCGGCTTGGCCGCACTCGCGATGCTATCAATATTAGCGTGGGCCGGCAGCGCGAGGAGCTCATACGCCAGACATCGCAAGGCAAGTTAAAACCACGCCTTCATAGGCAGGAAATCCGACACGAAACGATCCGGACAGGTGACCGCGGGCAAGGGTATATCCTGAGAGGGTGGCTTGTCGATCGACGTGGTCACCCCCGCGATCTAAAAGCAATGTTGTTTGGCAATGAGTATTTCAAGCCACTGTTAGTGGAGCGCTACGAGCGGCCGGACGTGCAACGCGCCCTGGGTCTGGACGATCCTGCTGATTTGGGGGTGAAAGCACTGCTACAGCGAGAGCGAAATGAACTACTACGAGACAAAATTGCCTTCGCGAGAAGCGCAAAGATTGTGACGCCCAAGTCCGGTCATGCAAAGCTACTATGTGGAGAGTCGCAACTCAAAGGGCACATTGACAATATGGTTGCCTGCGACACAATTCGCGTGTCACTACCCCAGGACGAGAATTGGGAAGGAGAAATGGAAATTGTCACCGGTCATGGGGTAGATGTAGCAGTGAAGTGGCATAGTGCGGCTGTAGAGTTTGGATCACCGCAATCTTACAGGAAGCACTTTGTGATACCTTGCCTAGATCAACGAAGCGACGCTGTCGACATTTATCTGCCGCTTGGCACGTCCGTCGATGTATACTTCTATTAGAACGGCAACGTTTGGCATGGAAAGGAACCTACCGAGGGCAATAGCTCAACTTGCAGGTGTTTCGCTTCGAGAACGATTGCGCTCCCATTCCTCAATAACGAGCAGAAGTACAGTTAAAATACAAACTTAGTGGCTCCCCATGACGAGAAATCAAACCGACCCAACGACCTTGTCTTATGCGTTAAGTCAAAAGTACAACGTGATGAAAGCGGTTGTACTCAGGGATATGCGGACGCGTTTTTTCGATCACGGGCTCGGTTTTCTCATTGTAGCGCTATGGCCATTAGCGCACATGATTATTCTCCTCGGCATCTATCATTTTGCTGGGCGCCAGGCTCCGTTTGGAGATAGCCTCAATGTCTTCTTCGCCACGGGCCTAATCCCGACGCTACTGTTCATGTATGTTTCGCGCTTTATGTCCCTTTCCATAGTACTGAATAGGCCGATGTTGGCCTTTCCTGTAGTTCAAGTGCTAGATATTCTCATGGCTCGAGCTTATCTGGAAATAACTGCGGCATTCCTAACTCTTTTTTTCATGTTTATAATTCTATTGCTGCTAGGCGAGAACCCTTGGCCTGCGAATCCGGAACAGGCCGTTCTCGCTTACCTTTCAACCGCATTGCTCGCCGTCGGCGTAGGTATCTTAGTCGGCGTAATCGCTATGTTCTTCAACTTCGCAGTGACTATCTACGCCCTACTAATGATCTTGGCATACGTCTCCTCCGGCACTCTTTTTGTTACCGCTTATCTTCCTGACCTCATCGCTATTCCGCTATCATGGAATCCGATCACGCAAGCTGTGGAATGGATGAGGACTGCTTACTTCGAGACATATCCCGATCGCCTCTTAGATCGTTCCTATCTTGTCGGCTTCGCACTCACAGCTTTGTTTGGAGGACTACTGCTCGAGCGAGCCTGCAGAAGAATCATGCTGGAGAGTTAGGCGTGATAAACTTGTGGTTTCGTCGACTTCTGGGCGGCCAACAACCAGAAATCGGGCGCGAGGGGCCCTTTCGACCATTTATAGAACGCCGGCGCGCCGCTCCATACACGCAGGATCTCCCCCGAAAGAGCATCAAGCGGTTGACGATCTAGGATCAGAACGATAACACCCGACGGTGTTGCGTTTGCTGTTCCTTCGGCTCGGCGCGTCGCGAGTAAAGTGTAGGGTGTACTCGCTCACCTTGAAGATGATTTCATTGAGAGATTCGGATTTGAAGGAAGATACTTTGAAGAAGATATTAGTTACAGGGGGCGCCGGTTTTATTGGGACACACCTCGTGCGGAAATTATTAGAACTCGGATACGATGTCGTAATTCTGGATAATCTAAGTTCTGGAAAGCTTGCGGACATTCCCCAAGCTGCCGTTTTCATTGAGGGGTCTATTTTGGACAGCCACGCCGTCCAAAGAGCACTTACTGCAGTAGATGCTTGTATTCATCTTGCCGCGGTGGCGTCGGTAGAAAAATGCAACCAGCAGCTCAAGCTCTCACACCAGACCAACATTACTGGCTTTTTGTGCATCGTCGAAGAGATTGTCCGTGCGGGCAAGCCCATTCCATTAGTGTACGCTTCTTCAGCGGCCGTTTACGGAGGAAGTGAGGACCTGCCCCTATCTGAAGAAGGGAGGTGCACTCCCCTATCACCTTACGGAGTCGACAAGCTCTCTTGTGAACTGCACGCGCGTGCAGCATATGAGGTCTTCGGTATCACGACGACCGGTCTTAGATTTTTCAATGTGTATGGGCCGGGACAAGATCCCTTGTCACCGTATTCCGGCGTCATCACAAAATTTGCCGAACAAGTTACGAATGGTCGGGACATCACTATTTTTGGCGATGGGAGTCAGACGCGCGACTTCGTTTATGTCGATGATATCGTTGAAGCCTTGATTTGTGCGGTATCTGCTGCCGCCACAGGGGCTAACGTCATCAACGTTTGTAGTGGGATTGAGACATCCATTAATGAGCTCGCAAAAGCTATGATCAGCGAAACCAACGCCCGCTCAAAGATCGAATATCATGGCAACCTAGCCGGAGAGGTCAAATATTCGAGGGGTTGTGTCAAGAACCTACATAGAACGCTTAGCTATGAATGCCGCACTTCACTTAGGGACGGACTGTCGCGGTTGCTTGGGACATTCGCCGCTAAATCTAAGTCTAATGAATAGATGGTGAGGCTCAACCAAACTTAGAGAGATCGCACGCAGTTAACCCTTCGCTGCGTGACTGCAACAAATGTAGTCGTGCGAGGATTGGATAATTGGATACCAAGATGACTTTCAAAATTGCACTTGTCACCGAGGAGCTGGCCGTCTACGGAAAATCTGGCGGCATTGGTGCGGCGATCTATGAGATGGCAATTATGCTTGCCGAAAATGGACACCGTGTCGATATTCTCTATATACCTAACGAGAACTTCGATGACGCAAGGCGTCGCCGTGCTATCGACGCCTTTGCTGATCGCGGAGTAAAACTAGAGTTTATCGATCCGTCAAAATATGTCTGGAATACTGGAGAAGTTGCAAATAGATCCTACAGTGTTTACAGACATATTAAGGAAGCTAAGAAAAATTACCAATTTATACACTTCCACGACTATAAAGGGCTTGGGTTCTTCTCTTGCTCCGCGAAACGGCAAGGTATTGCGTTTGCAGATACAACGCTGGTTGTTCAATTGCATGGCCCAACGCGCTGGGCACTCCACGCCAATCGAGCACTCTTCACCCACTCCAATCAGATTCTGATCGACTACTTGGAACGCGAAGCGATTCGCCTTGCGGATCACGTCGTGAGCCCAAGTAACTACCTGATCGAATGGCTCCGGGAGAACGGCTTCAAGCTACCCGCAGACGAGCGGGTGCACATGATCAAAAACGTGTGTAGCCAAAGTGTGCGCACTCACCGCAATCGCCATGCCACTGACGAACGCACGAAGATACGTCAGCTTATCTTTTTTGGAAGGCACGAAGCTAGAAAGGGTATTGTTACGTTTTGTGATGCTTTGGATCTGATAGAACCGGTGCTTGCTGAAACCGGTACGTCGGTCTGCTTCCTTGGTGGCCTCGGCGAAGTCAACGGCTGGTCGTCAGGCGTTTTTTTGAGCGAACGATCGCGTAAATGGGGCTTCCCAATCGAAGCGCGGATTGACCTCGACCGCTTGGAGGCACTTGCGTTTCTTGCATCCCGCCCTGCGACACTAGTAGTCATTCCTTCCTCAGCTGAGAACTCTCCGTATACAGTTGTCGAAACATTGGCCGCTGGGCGGGCCGTTCTAACCTCCCGATCTGGTGGAGGAAAAGAGCTTATTCATTCGGACTACCATCCCGACGCAGTTGTCGACGCGGAACCGGAGGCGATAGCCGAACGGCTGAAACGCTTGCTTCGTGAAGGAGCACTAGTTCCACAATTCGCCGAAACACCGGAGGATATATCAGCACAATGGCTCGAGTTCCATTCGACTCATCAGCCTGTTGAAGGCGACGCAGTTCCTTTCACTGCGAAGCCCAAGGTAGTGGTCGGCATTACGCATTTTGAAAGGCCCCGAAAAGTAATCGGGGCGGTGATGTCTGTCCTACGGCAAACGTACGAGAATATTGAACTCGTTGTCGTCGACGACGGTTCACGCTCCAACGAAGCCAAAGAAGCCATACCTCACCTAAAACAGTTGATCGAGCGAACCGGAGGGCGGTTCATTCAGCGAGAGAACGGCTACCTTGGAGCCGCACGTAACACGATTGTCAAGGAAACCACGTCTGACTACGTGATCTTCCTTGACGATGATGACCTCTTACTGCCGGGCGCGGTGGAAAAGCTAGTCGAGGTTGCGAGCCACACTGGCGCCGATATCGTAAATTGTTTGAATCTATACTTGGACGCTAGCGACAGAAGCAAGTTTGAACTTGCCCCAGAAAGCCTGAAGACAAAGGTGTCCTACGTTCCCACGGGTGGCCCAATTTCGTTGTCGCATCTAGCGAACCATTTTGGAGCAGCGACGGCCCTTATTAAAAGATCGTTCTTCGAGAAGATTGGTGGCTATACCGAGATTAAGCGAGTCGGATACGAGGACTATGAGTTCTACCTGCGTGCGGCGCAGCAAGGCGGACATCTGACTATTGTACCCGAACCTCTGTACCTGTACGAAGTCGGTAAACCGAGTATGATTTCTAGCACATCGCGGCTCGTGAACAAACAACGCGTTACGAATGCAATTGATGTAGCGCCACACGCAACCGAATGGATTGATGCCCTTGAACTTGCGGCAGGCATCGAGGCGATCTCAGACGAAAAAAACATGGCGCATTGGCTGTCCTCAAGTTCGCCGCACGCTGCCTTGCTAACCCGAGTGGCCTCAACACGAGACAGCTTACCGGACCACGTTGAGGCCCTTCGTGAATATGCGATTGCGATAAGCGCTTCGTCAGCCGCCCTAGCTTGGGAACGGGCCCTTTGCAAACCGGAGGCCAACAGCGAAAGTAAGATTGAGCGAAGAGCACGCCCAGTGGCAGGTACGTTTGCCCACTGGGTTGCGCGCCATGACACCGGCGAAATCTCTACGACTACCGAACTCGTGACGCTTTGGGCATTGCGTCGTTTCGATGACGCTTCCGCTGAACTTGAGAATTTCCTCGAGAGGACGGGTGAAGCAAACGAGTTCACGATTGAATTCGCCCTCACTCTCGCTAGTTCGCCAGAGTTGAAGGCGAGTCAGGCGGCAAGCTTGTCTGATGCACTCTCGTCAATAACAACGACAGAGAACCTGGTTTTGAAACTTCAGGGCGCACTTACTGCACTTGATATTGCAGCCGGCCGACTTGAAGCAGCAAGAACGGGCCTGGCGTTTATTTCAGCGACTGAAGCTAAAGAGTACGTTGAGCGATATAAGGATCTGCAGGACGCATTCGGAAGTCGAGCAAGTGAGCATGGCCTAAAGCATTACCAAGGTTACGGATTCCTAGAAGGTCGTGAAGGCTTTGAAGTCTTGCGGCGTTTGGCGGTTGCGGTTGGTACACGCAATGGGCGCGAAATTCGACCCTGGCAACTACGCACGGATTTTGACCGGCTGGTTGGCGCAAAATAATGGGCTGATCCGCCTTCGATCTCCGTACTACTCAGCGCAGGTTCCTCTTCATCGTATCAAGCGAGGGCGTCCCAATGATTGAACAACAAGCGAACCATAGGAAAACATCCGCCTCAGGCGCAGAACATTCAGACATCAAGGCTGACGAAGCAGGTGTTGTCCGTCAGCCACCACGTAACGTGGACACTACGGCATTCTTCCATCCGGACGTGACCTTGGCAAAGGGCGACGATGTCGCGTCTCACATTGTTAGACTTGCCGGAAATACTGGTAACGTTCTATTCTGGGATTCGCTGGCTGGATTTTTCAATTATTCGATTAGAATAAAGGACGCTTACGACATCCCCTCCGAGGTAAAGACGCTTGTCCTCAGCATGGGGAACTGGATATCGCCTGATAATGATCTAGGGGCTCATGCACACGCAATAGAGCAATCCAATGTTGAGAAAGTCGTTGTGCTCGGTGCTGGTGCCCAAGCGCAAACGCGTGGCGAGCCAATTTCCCTGTCTGGTGGCACTCGTCGCTTTCTCGACGTGATTGCAGAGCGATCCACATCAATTGGCGTACGCGGCGACTACACTGCCGAAGTTCTTGACGGGTTCGGTGTTAAGAACGTCGACGTTGTCGGCTGTCCTTCCGTTTTTATGATTGATGGCCAGTTTCGGTCAGTGCCGCCTGGCGCTTCGCCTCGTCTTGCGGTTCACACTACATGGCACGGCCACTATCGCGATGCCATCAATGAGTTGCTTCGTTTCGGTCGTGAGAACGACGCGATCTTCGTCGAACAGTCGGAAGTCTCTCTGATTCAGTTTGCGAATAGCCGCAAAATGGATGCTGGTCTTCAGTATCGGTTGCGCCACTATTCCGAGGATCATATTCAATCTTGGAAACTGCTACGATGGCTGAGCGAGCGCGCGGAATTCTATTTAGATTTACAAACGTGGCGCGCTGCGATGAGCCGAGTGGACTTAGCGATTGGTTCTCGTTTCCATGGAAACGTTGTTGCGGCCATAGAAGGCGCCCGCACGTTGTTGCTGACGCTGGATACGCGGACTGAGGAGTTGGCCCAATACTATAATATGCCTCACATGCGCTTTACTGACTTTGACGCGCGTATTACTCCCGAATCATATTACGAACTCGCTGATCCGTCGTTATTTTTGAAGAGCCTTCCTCTAAAGAAACAAAGATTTATAGCCTTTTTGCGCAAGAACGGTCTCCAGCCAACTGAGTCATTTTTACGTGACCAAGCGTCGATTACAGAATCCCACCTCCACGGCGAAGAACACGATTCTCAGGCCGCAATTCGGAGGTTCGATCGGGATGCCCACGCCTTGGGACTTACTCCAGAACAACACGGTATGGAGCGCATGCGGCGGGCGCTGCCTCTAAGAACGCGCGATGAAGGCGAAGCAATCGATCGCGCTGAATTTGTCACCCCCAGATCTGAGCGACTCGGCGAAGTGCCTCCACAAGCACGAGTATCTTGGAGGGCGCGGCAAGGAGTAGCCGACGCGTACTCGCATCAAAATACACCGGTAGCTTACGACGACCGCGGCATGCAAGAACAATGGCAACGTGAAGTCTACATTAACGCAATGCGCTTAGCAGAGGCGAACAACTGTCGCCGGATTGTCGATTTCGGTTGCGGTTCTGGCTTTAAACTTATTAAATACTTTGCCAATTTTGAGACTGTAGGCGTAGAAATCGAACCTGCACTTTCGCAGCTGCACGCTGTTTATCCCGAGAGGGAATGGGTTAGCGGCGAATATGTAACGCCGGATACGTTTAGCGGAGACCTTGTAATTTGCTCTGATGTAATCGAGCACTTATTTGAACCGGACCGCCTCCTAAGTGCTATGTCCGCATCGAGCGCTAAACTGTTTGTCTTATCCACTCCAGCGTTAGAAATTCTTGCGGATCGCGGCCAGTCTAGCAGAATGGGTCCACCGACCAACACATCCCATGTTTTTGAGTGGACAACTACGGAGTTCGCAGGTCTGGTGTCGCAACATTTGGACATTGTCGCGCACACGATAATCAATCTTCGGCAGGCGAGCCAATTCTGCGTAGCTAAACGGAAAAATCAAGAGACACCGATTCAGGTGCCGAACTTTGCGTACGATTAGCTTGGACATCTCGGCCGTCGTCCGACCTGGGGCGTCAATCGCGGTTTGCTGAATGTGATCGGCTGACCGATTAAGGCTCAGGGCTCCAGAAACGTGACATATAGCTCTGATCGAAATCGATCTTTAGGCGTCCGTCGAAGGCGGCCGAGAACTTCATATGCAGAATTCCGGTGCCTTTATCGTACCACCAGCCCTGAAAGGCAACACTGGAACCCTCTAGGTCAAACAGGGAGTTCCGCATATGCGCAACGCTGACCTGAAGTGCCGCATCATAGGCGGGTAGCAACAAGCCACGCTTACCGAGGTTGAATCGTACAATGTTTTTGGCATCGAAATTCTCAGTTTCAACGGTGATCTGCAGCGATCCTCTGGTAGCTGCGAGGCTCTCTGTAAATGAAGCGTTCGTGGGAATAAATGAGCGCAGTGGGTTGTCGGCCACGAGGACGCGATTAAGCGCAGCGTATGGGGCCACGGTCTCATCGACGAGAACCGGGCGGGTGTAAAAGCTATGAAACTGGTTTGACTGAATCAGCAGATCGGCGATCACTTGCCCAGCGGCCGTAGATTTGATGATCACGCCCGCTTCGAGGTTCTGTCGGTTGCCATAGAACTTATTGCCAACAATCTGCTTATATAGCGATTGCCCATTTAGGATAATGCACGCGTTGTCGACGATATTGCCGGAAATTAGCGATGGAGCCCTATGTCCGTCGATGAATTCAATTGCTATCGGGTTCGCGCCAACGCTACCCTCGTTTCCGGGCTGTCCATTCCAGATATGGCCATTCATAACCGATCCGGAGGAATGGATACGAATGGGTATCAGTCCCGTATCGACACTTCCGCCAAGGATTTCGCTGTCAGCGATCTGAAGATCGACGCCAATCCCGGTTCGGGTAGCCCACGGATTATCCTCATAGCTGACAGCGAAGCCCGAAACGCGTGGATTTTGTAGCTTAACGTCCGCGCTATAGCCAACGGGCCCAAGCCGGATACCGTACTCGCGCTGGCCCCAGCCGAGTACTGTCGGGTTGGTAAAGAAACCCTCCTGCGGACGATTGATCAAAACACCATTGGCTACTTGGTTACACTGAATAGTTACATTATTCAGTGAAAAACCCCACAACTCACTGTCCGGGACATCATGTTCCAACACCGCTCGGTTCTGGGCAAATTGTGTAGATGGATCAACAATCATCGTCCCATTGCGGATTTCCAGTCCATCACAGCCCTCGAGTGATAGGGGCCTACTTACGCGATACTGCCGTCCCCGCAAATCAAGGCTTCGTTGGTTGTCGCGCTGGCGGGGAAACGACGGTCGCGTGAGTTTGAAATAGCTCAAAATTGACTGTAACGCGGCGCTATCGTCCACAGCGGCGGCGCCCAAATGCCCATCCCCGGCGGCCCCAGCCGCTAGGGGATCAATACCCAAATCATCGACTCCAAACCATGCCTCAGCATTCTGGAATTTGAGACCATGCGCCGGCTCGGTCCCGACCTTAACGAAGGTCCTGCGTCTATCCTCGATGAAGACCAGCCGGGCATTTGAAGGAACAATGGAGCCCGACGCCCTGTCGAAACTGGCTATACAGAATAGTCCGGTATCCGGCTGTAACGCGCTGTCGGCCAGAGCCCCTTGGGCCGCCGTCGCTAGGCCGGCTCCGTTGTCGAGATGCGAGGCATCCTTGTTTTCGCCTTCGTCGCCGTTCAAGGCAGTGTAGAGGGTGGGCTTGCCGTGCGAAGGTGAAACGCTTCCTTCAGCAGCAGCCAGGAGACCAATTTGTAGCAAAGATCGCCGCCTCATGAAATCTCTCCAGATGCTGGTGATCTTTCAACCACCAAAGCACGCGCTACCAAAATCGTCAGGAAAGCCGATGTTATGTGAATCGCCCAATACTTCACTTAAGTCCACTCGAAACACCAAACGCTCGTCAGCACCGACGCCTTCAAAGACTAACAGTCGCCGTTCTGGTCTCTATCCCCGACTTGACCCCGATGACCTCGGAATGTGCGAGATAGCGCTTGCGCGCGAGATCCCCAAACATGAGTTCGAGGGCCATCAATGGGAACCGTTTCCCAAGCCATTTCGTCACCCTGTTGTTGTAGAATCTAGCTAGTTTCCATCCATAAACAACAAGCAATTGATTTTGTTCGATGAATCGCAGTTTTGCGGGCAAGGCCCGGCGGTTTCAGGTATCCTGGATCATGCCACTGATTCCAAGTCCTGCCACCGCCGGAGCCGACAATGCGCCAAGAACGCACCGTCCAAGCCAGCATATTCGATCTTTTCGCCTCGCACGAGATCGGCTGCGAACTGAAGGCGATGTCGGACTGGCTGGACGAGCATCGGGATCTGGTTGGCTTGGTGGCGCGAGACCTGTGTCGACACAGCGTCAAGGCAACTGGACGCCAAGGCCTGCCTGCTGAGGCGGTCTTGCGCTGCGCGCTGCTGAAGCAATACCGGCAACTGAGCTATCAGGAACTGGCCTTCCATCTGGAGGACTCCGCCTCGTTTCGCGCTTTTGCGCGACTGCCGTGGTCATGGTGCCCGCAGAAGTCGGTGCTGCAGAAGACGATCAGTGCAATCCGACCAGAGACCTGGGAAGAGATCAACCGGGCACTGCTGCTGAGCGCTCGGCAGGCGAGGCTGGAGGATGGTAGTGTCGTGCGATTGGATAGCACCGTCACCGCAGCACCGATCCATGAACCGAGTGACAGCAGCCTGCTGTGGGATGCTGTGCGGGTCATGGTGCGCCTGTTGAAGCGGGCGGACACCCTGGTCGGTGGTCTGGCATGGCGAGACCATTGCCGCGCGGCCAAGAAGCGGGCCCGCAAGATTCAGTTCACACGCGGTCGGCCCAACCGTGTCCAACTCTACCGTGAGCTGATCGCAATCGCCCGCACGACTTTGGCCTATCTGGACCAGGCGAGCGAGAGCCTGGCTGTCGCGACCAATCCCCGTATCGCACCGTGGCAGATCGAGGCCCGTCACTATCGGCCGCTGATCGAACGCGTCATCACCCAGAGCGAGCGGCGCGTCCTGACCGGCGAAACGGTGCCGGCGGGTGAGAAGCTGGTCAGCCTGTTCGAATCCCATGCCGATATCATCGTCAAAGGCAGTCGTGACGTCGAATACGGCCACAAGCTCAATCTGACCGCCGGCAGGAGCGGCATGATCCTCGATCTGGTGGTGGAGGCTGGCAATCCGGCCGACAGCGATCGCTTGCTGCCGATGCTGAAACGCCACATCGCCTTCTATGGCAACGCGCCACGGCAGGCGGCGGCCGATGGTGGCTTTGCGACGCGCAACAACTTGGTCGCAGCGAAGACTTGGGGCGTTCACGATATGGCCTTCCACAAAAAGGCCGGCCTGCGGATCGAGGACATGGTCAAAAGCAACTGGGTCTATCGCAAGCTGCGCAACTTCCGCGCTGGCATCGAGGCCGGCATCTCCTGCCTAAAGCGCGCCTACGGCTTGGCGCGCTGCACCTGGCGCGGCCTTGATCACTTCAAGAGTTATGTCTGGTCCTCGGTCGTGGCCTACAACCTCGTCCTCCTCACGCGCCTCAAATCGACCTGATGCCGACCCGTATTGCAGCTCAGCCGGCCTTGCGTCGGCCCAGCGCCGTGCGCGCAATTACTCCAGCAACTCCGCCCTGACGAAACCCCGCACCCTGCACCCCGTCCACGCCCTCCAAGAGGACGCCAACCTGACACAAGTGCTTGCAAACGCTATAAAATATGCGTGTTTATGGACGGAAACTAGCTAGTTGATTGCACCACTAAAACGTGTTGGTTTTACCACATGCACTTCTGAAGGAAGAGAATCATGGCCGTTGATCACAAAGAGAAAGTCATCGACAAATGGCGTAACGAAGAAAGCCCTGACTTTGGCTATTTCGATGAGGTCGAGGATAAGCTCGGGTCTTTTTGGGTCTCCGGTAGCATCTTCAAAAAGCGGTTCGACACTTTGGACCTAACCTCCGTGGTGGAGATAGCGTGTGGCAAGGGCCGTCATGCGGCCCAGATCGCCGATCAATGCGGGAAACTCGTGCTGGTGGACACTTCCAAGGACGCCATCAAATTCGCCACCAAACGCTTCAGCGGAAAGAAGAATATCGAATGCGTCCATTCAGAAGGCGGTGAAAGCCTCGGGTTCATTCCGACCGGTTCGGCGACTGCGGTATTCAGCTACGATGCGATGGTTCATTTTGAGCCCGTGACGGTTTTTGCGTACCTGCAAGAGACCAGCCGCGTGCTTAGACCAGGCGGGCGGGCGCTCTTTCATCATTCAAACTATTCAAAACAGCCTGACGAGGACTTCAACCTAGCTCCAGGATGGCGAAATTACATGACGTCTGACTTGTTTCGGCACTTCGCTCAGAGAGCTGGTCTCGATTTGCTTGAACATCAGGTATTCCCGTGGGCGGAGCCCAACTCTGACGCTATCTCCCTTATGCAGAAGCCTGAATAGTACAGTTCGGCGCAGCCGCCGCCTCAAGTGCCATGTTCTGGTACTTTTTAAGGCGGCGGTCAATGCGATCGTCGACCTCGTTCTCGGGGCGGATGTGGCTGCTAGCGTACTTGCTATCCATATCGACCTCCCCATCGAGCAAAATCTCCTCCCTGCGTCAGGCAATGGCCTCTCGCAATTTCATGAGGATGACCTGGGCGGGCGGCGCCTGAGGTGACGCTGACATGGCATAGCAGGTCTTCTCGGGCTACGGCTCAAGCAGACCTTGCCCGAGCCCTTAGCAAGGACTGTTTTCATTGAACCACTTGTGTTCTGCGGGTGCCTATTACCGTCGACTCTGCGGGGAGCGGACTGACAGTTCATGGCCGTTGGATGGGTTGAGCAACGATGCCTTCAATGGTCAAGCCAGATCATTCGACGGTCACCGATTTGGCGAGGTTGCGGGGCTGGTCGACATCGGTGCCCATGAACACCGCCGTATGATAGGCGAGAAGCTGGATCGGCAGCGAGAAGATCATCGGTGCGATGACCTCATCGACGTCAGGCAGCACGATCGTCGCCATGGTTTCGAGCTTCGAGGCGGCAGCCCCCTTCTCGTCGGTGATCAGGATGATCCGGCCGCCGCGGGCGGCCACTTCCTGCATATTGGAAACCGTCTTCTCATAGAAGCGGTCATGTGGCGCGATGACGATAACCGGCATGTTCTCGTCGATCAGCGCGATCGGCCCATGCTTCAGCTCGCCGGCGGCATAGCCTTCGGCGTGGATGTAGGAGATTTCCTTGAGCTTCAGCGCGCCTTCCATCGCCAGCGGGAAGCTGGTGCCGCGGCCGAGATAGAGCACGTCGTCGTACTTGGCGAGCTGGTGCGACAGTTGCTCGATCTTCGGCTGGATGGCGTTCAGCACCTGGCCCATGATGCGCGGCATCTCGGCGAGGCAGCGAACCAGCGTCTGCTCCTCCTCTGTGCTGACCATGCCGCGGGCGCGGCCGACGCCGATCGCCAGCGACGCCAGCACCGCGAGCTGGCAGGTGAAGGCCTTGGTCGAGGCGACGCCGATCTCCGGACCGGCAAGGATCGGGAACACCGCATCGGATTCGCGCGCAATGGTCGATTCGCGCGCATTGACGACGGCGCCGATCTTCAGGCCGAGCTCCTTGCAGTAGCGCAGCGAGGCGAGCGTGTCGGCGGTTTCGCCCGACTGAGAGATGAACAGTGCCGCCGACTGCGCCGACAGCGGGATTTCGCGATAGCGGAACTCGGAAGCGACGTCGATTTCCACCGGCAGGCGGGCATAGCGCTCGAACCAGTATTTGCCGACCAGACCAGCGAGATAGGCCGTGCCGCAGGCGGAGATCGCCAGACTCGGAACCTTGGCAAAATCGATCGTGCCGGCGAGCGGCTTGATGCGGTTGCCGGCGAAGTCGATGTAGTGGCTCAGCGCGTGCGCGATCACCTCCGGCTGCTCATAGATCTCCTTCTCCATGAAGTGCCGGTGGTTGCCCTTGTCGATCATATAGGCGGCAGCCGACGAGATCTGGCGCGGTCGATCGACGACGTTGCCGGCGAGATCGAAGATGTGGACGCCGTTCGCACCGATCACCGCCCAGTCGCCGTCGATCAGATAGGTGATCTCATTGGTGAAGGGCGCAAGCGCGATCGCGTCGGAGCCGAGGAACGTCTCGCCCCTGCCGTGGCCGATCGCCAGCGGCGGGCCATTGCGCGCCGCCATGATCGTCGACGGGTCGTCCTGATAGAGCACAGCGAGTGCATAGGCGCCGGTGACCCGCTTCAGCATCGCATGCATCGCCTCGCGCCGGCCAAGGCCTTCGCGGCGGAACTTGGAGAGCAGATGCGCCACGACCTCGGTGTCGGTGTCGGTCTCGAACCTGGCGCCATCGGCGATCAGTTCGTCCTTCAATTCGGCAAAGTTCTCGATGATGCCGTTATGGACGACGGCGACGCCGTCGGTGAAGTGCGGATGGGCATTGCGCTCGGTCGGCGCACCATGGGTCGCCCAGCGCGTGTGCGCAATGCCGATCGTGCCGGCGAGCGGCTGTTCGCGAAGCCGGATCTCGAGATTGACGAGCTTGCCCTCGGCGCGCCGGCGCTCCAGCGTTCCGCCATTGATGGTCGCCACACCGGCGGAATCATAGCCGCGGTATTCGAGGCGCTTCAGCGCATCGACCAGTCGCTCCGATACCGGCTGATTGCCAACGATGCCCACAATACCGCACATAGTCGTCTCCGATTTGTCCCCGCGCCCGTCGCGGCGCCTCAGTCAATGAGGGCAGATGTCCCGCCCGACGCGCTGCCTTGGTAAAGCATTTGCCGGGTGAGGCAATCCAATCCGCCAGCTTATCTAGTAAGATTCTTTGAGCGGAACTGTCGCATGCCTAAATGGAGCACTGCAGACCATGCACGCAGCAAGTGTTCCTTCAACGCACGGCGGTCTTGATCGCGGTTCCCGCAAGCGGAGAACGCCGCCAATATCTCCGTCCTGCGCCAGTTATTGACAAGTATCTATTAGGCAATAAGGACGGTGGACACTCATGACAGGCCGAAAAAGAGGGACGAAATGAAAAACATACTAGCTCCGTTCCTCGGGAGAGTCCGACGTGCAAGATCGCCAGATTTTGTATCATTCTGGCACGGCCCTATTGATGGATTAACGTACGGTTGTCTTTCGTCTTTTGCATATCACGGCGCGCGCCTGCGGCTCTATACTTACGATCACCGCACTGACGCGCCACCCGGCATCGAACTGGCTGATGCCCGCGAAATTTGCACGGACGCAAGTTTGGTGGAGCGATACATCGCAGATGGAAAGGTTGAATTCTCAAAGTTTTCCAATCTTTTCCGTTACCTTTTGATTCAGAAAACCGGCTGTTGCTGGGTCGACTGCGATTTTCTTTGCCTGGAGCGCCCCGAATTTCAGCACATGGAAATGGTTTTTGGCTACCAGCTACCGAAGGAAAACCCGGCTGCGATTAACGGGGCTGTGCTTAAACTCCCCCGAGAGCACAATGTGCTTGCGGATTTGGTTTTACACGCGCGCGCTGTCGTTGACTTGGACCAGCGCTGGGGAACTATAGGTCCAAGGCTTCTTTCTCCCAAACTTCACGACGCCGGCCTTTCCGGGTTCGCTAGCGAAATGGCTGCTTTCTACCCCATTTCTTATGCTCATTTCTGGAAATTGTTGTTGCCAGTAGAACTGACCAACGTTGAATCAGCAGTGCGCTGTTCAAAACTCATCCATCTTTGGCATCACATGTTCGAAGTGGTTGGTTACAACAAACACCTCGCGCCTCCGAAAGGCTCCTATCTGCACAACGCTCTAGGGCGCTTCGGCGGACTCGATAAGTTCCACGGAACTTACCAGGTCGATAGTCTAAAACTGCAACTTCGAAAATGGATTCCCTAATTTCGCAAGCCTTGTGTTCGATTTAGGTATTGAGCTAAGGCGCCCTCCCCCTCCTAAGCAATGCTACGGAATTTCTCCATAGTGCCGCTATCTTTCCCAAGCCTTCGTGGTGGCAAGCGTGGTGCAGCGCAACCTTTTCCGCAACAGCAGCGAAATGCCGTTTTGAAGCAGCACCTCGGATCCTCAATATGGGAGTTTCACTTTCTTGTTGTGGACTATCGGGGTAACAACCTCATTGCCTTTGCTCCAGCCTGATTCTACTGTGCGATGAATACGCAGCGGAGGGAGCGATGAGTAAGCGGCAAGCTGAGGCCGTTCAGCCGGCGTAGTTCCACGGCATGAGCGCGTCGATTTCGCTGCTCGGCCAGCCACTGGCGATCCGCTCGAGCGTTTGCGTGAGCCAGGCGAGCGGATCAACGTTGTTCATCTTCGCCGTCTGCAGCAGCGTCGCGACGGTTGCCCAGCTCCTTCCGCCGCCGTCGCTGCCGACGAAGAGTGAGTTCTTTCTCGTGATGGCCTGGGGCCTGATTGCTCGCTCGACGATGTTGGAGTCGAGCTCGATGCGGCCATCGGCCAGGAAGCGCTCGAAGATGGCGCGACGCGAGATCGCGTAGCGGATCGCCTCGGCGAGCTTCGATTTGCCGGAGATCCGCGGCAGGGTCTTCTGCCAGAGGGCGAAGAGCTCGGTGACAATCGCGGCGGAGGTTTGCTGACGCATCGCGACACGGGCGTCAGGGCTTTGGCCGCGCACGGTCTCCTCGACCTGCCACAGCTTCGCCATCCGCTCGACCGTCTCCGTTGCGACCTTTGAGCTTTCCGCGACATGCAGTTCATAGAACTTCCGCCGGCTGTGCGACCAGCAGCCCGCCAGCAGAACGCCGTCATTGCCGCGATCGGAGCGGATCAGCTTGTTGTAGGCGGCATAACCGTCCACCTGCAGAATGCCGCGATAGCCGTTCAGATGCCGGGCGACGCATTCGCCGGCTCGACTATCCTCGAAGCGATAGGCCACCATCGGCGGACCGCTGCCCCCGAATGTTCGGTCATCCCTGGCGTAGGCCCAAAGCCATGCTGTCTTCGTCGATCCGGAACCGGGAGCGAGCGTCGGCAAGGTGGTTTCGTCAGCGAAGATCCGTTCGGCCTTCTTGATTTCATCGAAGAGGTAGTCGGCGAGGATCTCCAGCTCGAAGCCGAGCTTGCCCATCCATTGCGCCATCAGCTTGCGGTCGAGCTCGACCTTGTCGCGGGCGTAGATCGCTTCCTGTCGGTAGAGCGGCAGGCCATCGGCATATTTGGAGACGGCGATCTGCGCCAGAAGCGCTTCAGTCGGAATGCCGCTCTCGATGATGTGTGCCGGCGCCGGTGCCTGGATGACGCCGTCCTCGTTTTTGAAGGCATACTTCGGGCGCCGGGTGACGATGACGCGGAACTTCGCCGGCATGACATCCAGCCGTTCCGAGATGTCCTCGCCGATCAGCACCTTCTGCTTGCCGGCATGCTCGGGCAGATCTTCAGGCTCGATCACCACTTCGACCCGCTCCAGATGGGGTGCGAAGCCCTTGCGCGGACGCGGCGGACGTTTGCCATCCGCGCGTTCGCGGCCCTTGTTGACCTGTGCCTTGATCGCGGCGATGCCGGTCTCGATCTCCTCGAAGACAAAGGCCTGCTGCTCGTCGTCGGTGGTGGGGGAGCCGAGCTTTTCCGATCGCCGGCCGAAGCGGGCGCGATCGAAAGCTTTCAGGATCTGCGTCAGCCGCTCGATGCGCTCGTCGGCATCGGCATTACGCGCCTTGAGATCAGCGACCTCGCTCTCCAGGACATCGGCCCGCGCCGCCTTCTCGGCCATGGCAAGCACCATGGCTTTCAGCGCTTCTACGTCATCCGGGAGTTTGAGATCGGGCGGCGTCATCGGTTCGACCAGAGCACATTTTGCTCCGGTTTTCCTGCCCTTTCAGGCCGCTGATTCACTTCGCCGCAGGGCTTTTACCCAACAATTTCCGGCGGCTTCACCGGCACAGATCGAACCCGCTTCCAGTCCATGCCATCGATCAGCGCCAGAAGCTGGGCATGGTTGAGCTGAACCCGGTTATGACCGATCCGCGGCCAGCAGAACCGCGATTTTTCCAACCGCTTGGCATAAAGGCAGACGCCGGAGCCGTCCCACCAGACGATCTTCACTCTATCCGCTCGTTTGGCCCGGAAGACGTATAGCGCACCGTTGAACGGATCACTGCCGGCGTCACGTATCAGCGACAGCAAGCTGTCCGGCCCCTTGCGGAAGTCGACCGGATGACTGGCGAGGAACACCTTCACGCCGGAGGGGATCATGCCGAGCGCACCGCTCGGATCACCCGTTGCAAGTGCTCCTCACTGACGTCAGCGCGAGCACGCACGATCACGTCGCCAATGACAACCTCGATCACCGCTTCGCCAGTAGACGCCGCGGCTATCTCACAATGGGCCGGTTCCGTGGACACCTTCCGAGCGTCTAAGACCCCACGGCGCCAGCCAAAGAGCTGCGACGGGTGAATGCCGAGCCGATGCGCGATCGCCGAGACGCTCGCGCCTGGCTCCAATGCCTCCGCCACAGCCCGTGCCTTGAACTCATCCGACCAGCGTCGGCGAAGCTGCCGCGGCGCACCCTCAAGGCGCTCGGCAACAGCTTCGATCATATGGAAGGTTCTAGTTCCAGTACTAGGCGCAGACATAGAAGCTCACAGCAGCTCATTGTGTCCGCTACCGATATCCGACCGCTCACCCCTTCCGCCAGACGGGGTCTGCTTGCCGCTTACAGCGATGACACTGAACCATAAAGAC
The DNA here is from genome assembly GCF_056924495.1 of Ensifer sp. 38_S197. Lineage (NCBI taxonomy): Bacteria > Pseudomonadati > Pseudomonadota > Alphaproteobacteria > Hyphomicrobiales > Rhizobiaceae > Ensifer > Ensifer sp. 38_S197. Next base: position 215,740 of record NZ_JBXOVZ010000001.1, read on the forward strand.
AAAGTCATCGACAAATGGCGCACCGAGAATAGTGCCGACTTCGGATATTTTGACACCGTCGAAAACATGCTCGAAATCTTTTGGACCGAGGGGGGCGCCTTCAGGAAGCGTTTCGATACGTTGGATTTGACCTCCGTGGTGGAGATAGCGTGCGGCAAAGGTCGCCACGCGGCCCAAATCGTTGAGCGGTGTGGAAATCTCGTGCTGGTCGATACATCGAGAGATGCGATCGACTTCGCCCGTAAACGCTTCCGCAACAAGCAAAACGTCCGATGCCACCATTCAGAAGACGGAGAAAGCTTGCCTTTCATACCAAGCGGGTCTGCTTCGTCCGTATTTAGTCGGCCCTGAACAAAGGCTAAATCATTGATCTTCTGGCGGTGGGAAGATCTGGAGAAGTATCCGATTTCGCCATGAGAACGGTAAGCGCGGCCGTGATGAAGGCACGCCAAAGGGCCAGGTTGGCCAGGATGAGGCGCAGATTGTGACCTGCGGCCACGAGCAGCGCATTGATGGTGTCGCCATCGTGCCCGAGAAGGAAGTTCCGGTCCAGCCTACCATCGGTCTTCATATGGCCGATGGTGGGCTCGATGGCCGATCGTCGTTTCAGCTCCCGTCGCATGGTCGGCGTCAGCCCGCGCCGGCTTCCGGCAATCATCACCGACGCCGATCCGGTGTAATCATGACCGCGATAGCCCTTATCGACGTAAATGCGATCCGGATCGAAACCACCCATGGCAACAGCCTGTTCGACGGTGCGTGAGAGCGTGTGCCCGTCATAGGGATTGTCTTCGAACGCCATGGCCGCCAGCACCAGCCCTTCGCGGTTCGTCGCCGCGATACCGACCTTGCAACCGAACTCGTATGGCGTGCGAGCCTTGCCCTTCGAGATGCAGACGACCTCGGGAGCATGCAGCGAATAGAGCTTGTTCGTAAGCGCGCATTTCGCTGCGCGTTATAAGTGGGCTTGAGCCGGCGGTCAGGCAGGCTGCCTTTTGAAGTTGAATGGTAGCAGGTCATCGATGTCGGCGTTGTCGGGACGCTGCGGCAGTTCGGTTAGGACGTGGCGCAACCACGCGAATGGTTCGACGCCACAGGCGCGACAGGTCAACATCAGGCTATAGATGACGGCGCTGGCCTTGGCTCCATCGACGGTGTCGCTGAACAACCACGATTTTCGCCCAGTGGCAAAAATTCTAATGTCGCGCTCGAGTAAATTGTTATCAATCGGCATCCTACCGTCGTCGGTATAGCGGGTCAGATATTCCCATTGATTGCGCGTATAGGAGACGGCGTCGCCAAGCTTGGTGTCGGGCACGACCTTTGGAGCGATCGCGTCGAGCCACGCCTTGAGGGCGTTCAGGACTGGGACGCTGTGTTTCTGGCGAAAGCGCCGCATATAGTGATCTGGCGTTTCACCGTCATCCGGCCTCTCGTCCCGCACCTGCCTTTCAATTCGGTAGAGCTGGTCGAAGAACTTGATGGCTTGTGCCGGCGGCCCGCCGGGTTTCTTGCGCGCCTTGAGAGCATCGACAAACTTCCGCCTGGCATGGGCCATGCAGCCGACATGCGTGGCGCCTTTCAACGTGCGCCAGGCCTGATAACCGTCACTCATCAGGATGCCGCAGTAGTCGCCAAGGAAGGCCTGCGGATGCTCCTGCCCGCGGCCGGGCTGATAATCGAACAGCACGATCGGCTGTTTGCTGTCCTCGCCGCTGCGAAAGGCCCACATATACGACGTGCTGGTCGCTTCCTTGCCCGCTTCCTTCAGCACCTGGACTGTGGTCTCGTCACCATGAATGACGGTCTGCGATCGAAGCCGCAGCCTCAGCCTGTCATAGATACGAGACAGGTGCTTTTCGCTCGAACCGATCACCCAGTGGCCCAAAGCGCCGCGGCTGACAGGAACCCCAGCGCGCTCGAAGGCCTGCGCCAAACGATAGAGCGGCGTGCCGTCGACATATTTATGAACGAGCGCGAAGGCCAGCGTTGAGGCCGTGGCGATGCTACCCGGAAGCGGCTGCTTCGGCATCGGCGCGATGATAACAGGCGTGCTGATCCCGGTGCGGTCACAGTTACGGCACGCATATTTGGCTCGCGCATTCTGCAGAACCGTGGCCTTCACCTCGATGTGAAGCTGCTCGGTAACGAGCTCGCCCATGCGATGCATCGGGTGGCTGCAGCACGGACAGACCTTCTGGTCGTCGGCAAGGTCATATTCGACGCGCTGGCGCGGCAGGTTCGCCGGCAATGGCCTGCGGCCGGGTTTCCTGCCCTCCGGCTTTTCGATCTCCGGCAATCCCGTGTCCGGTAGAGCGACGGCATCATCGGCGTCTTCGCTGTCCTCGTCCCCCTCAAGGGCAGCCTGCTCGGCTTCGTTGAAGATGCGATCCATGTGCTTTTCGCTGCGAGGAGCAAAACGATGCAACTGCGCCAGCGCCAGTTCTTCCTCAAGCTTGAAGACGCGCTGCGCGAGGATATCCTTCTCGGCCTTCAGCGCGGCGATTTCTGCAGCATTCGCCGCCAAAAGCGCCATCAATTCCGCAACATCAGGGGTGTCGGCTCGAGTCATCATAGTCTTGAATCTGAGCCGTTCCCTTACGTCAACGGCAAAGTTCAGCCGACAAATTCATATTGCCGCACCGGATGGCGCACCATCGCGTCGAGATCAATGCCGTCGAGCAACCAGTGCAGTTGTTCAGCGTCAAGCGCCACCACCGCCTCCTGCCGCCGCGGCCAGCGGAACTTGTCTTCCGACAGCGCCTTCAACACGAGCACAAAGCCAGACCGATCGAAGAACAGCAATTTCATCCGGGTTCTGCGACGATTGCAGAAGGCGAACACCGCGCGCTCGAACGGGTTGAGGCCCATAGACTGCTCCACCAGGATCGCAAGGCTGTTGATTCCCGCACGGAAGTCGATCGGCTCCCGGTGAAGATAGACGCGCAGATCATCAGCCAGCCGGAACATCGCAACGCCCCAGTGCTTCGATCATCGCCGACAGAGCCTCAGCATCCGCATCTTCAAGCTCAAGCCGCACACCGTTCGGTAGTGACGCCCTCAACCGCAGCCGTGGCGATGTCGGCCGAGCCGACGGAGCCGGCGGTCGCGCAATCGGCGCGGCCGCAACCACCGGAACGAAGGCCGGCGGCGCGCTGTTCGGCAGAACCGTCAATTCCTTCTCGCTCGCTTGCCGGCGTCGCCGTAGCGCCACCCAATTGCGCAACTGATTGGCGTTGACCCCGTGCGAAAGCGCAAGCCCTGCAATCGATACTCCCGGCTCAAGGGCCGCATCGACCAAGCGCTCCTTCTCAACCGGATCAAATCGTCGCTTACCGTTGCCAAGAACCCGAACCACTCGAAGCGGCCCTGATCTTCCCGCGCCATCCAATGTCATGTGTCCATAGTCTCCGTTGTGGACACAGAATCCCTCACTGCCACGTCTATGAACAGGTGCGGCGAATTCCGCGCTTACGCTTGTTCTTGTCCTTCGGTTTTTGTGTCACGATGAAGGCGGCCGTAATTGGGCCCGTTTCGCCAGCCTGATCGGCACATGCAAGATGATTGGTGTCGAGCCCTATGCCTATTTGCGCGATCTCTTCATCAGCCTCGCCAACGGCCACCTCGCCAAAGACATCGAGGCCCTCATGCCCTGGGCCTATGCGCAACGCAGCGCCTCACAATGAGCTCGTCCGGGACTCCCCGATGAGCTCACAGGACCTTCCGCAAGCGATCGACATCAACGTTGCAACCACAAAATCAATGGGGCGGAGACGCCGCATACGTATAATCTCCAGCTCTTGCCGAAAACATTCTGGCAGAAAGGCAGAAACCTCAATGGTCACAAACACGCAAAATCAATGGGGTGGAGGCGGCGCATACGCCAAAGCTTGCCATCGCCAAGTATAGATCGTAAGCGGTCAGCCGATAACGTCGGGCTTGAAGTTCCAGGGCATGAGCGCTTCGATTTCGGATGCTGGCCAGCCTTGAGCAATGCGGGTCAAGGTCTGCGAGAGCCAGTCGAGCGGATCGACGCTGTTCATTTTGGCCGTTTGCAATAAGGTGGCCACCGTCGCCCAGGTTCGTCCACCGCCCTCGCTGCCGGCGAATAGACTGTTCTTTCTCGTAATCGTTTGGGGTCTGATCGCCCGTTCGACGATGTTGGAGTCGATCTCGATGCGACCGTCCGTGAGAAAGCATTCCAGTGCCTCTCGCCGGGTGAACGCATAGCGGATCGCCTCGGCGGTTTTGGATTTTCCCGAGACCTTGCCAAGCTCCTTTTCCCAAAGCTCGAAGAGGCTGGCGACGATGGTCGCGGATTCTTCTTGGCGTCGCGCCGCGCGGCTCTCGGTATTCTGGCCGCGGACTTTGTCCTCGAGCTTCCACAACTCGGTCATGGCGACGATCGATTCCGTTGCGGCCTGAGAGACCCCGCTGATGTGCAGATCGTAAAACTTGCGCCGCAGATGTGCCCAGCACCCTGCGAGCTGGATGGGTTCATTGCTGCCGGTTTTGGCCCGCGTCTTGGCCAGGCTGGTGTAGGCCGAGTAGCCGTCAACCTGCAGGATGCCGCTGAATCCGGCGAGATGACGCGCCACGCAATCGCCGCCCCGGCTGTCCTCAAAGCGATAGGCAACCATCGGCGGGCTGGTTCCGCCGTAGGGTCGATCATCGCGTGCGTAGGCCCACAGCCAGGCCTTGGTGGTTTTCCCGGAACCGGGGGCAAGCGTGGGCAAGGTCGTCTCGTCGGCGAAGACCCTTTCGCCCTCCTTGACCCGCTCGAGGATATAATCGGCGACCATCTGCAATTCGAAGCCCAGATGCCCCATCCACTGCGCCATCAACGACCGGCTGACCTCGACGCCATCGCGCAGATAGATCGCCTCCTGCCGGTAAAGCGGAAGGCCATCGGCGTATTTCGACACGGCGATATAGGCGAGCAGCCGCTCCGTCGGCAGGCCGCTTTCGATAAGATGTGCCGGTGCCAGGGCCTGGGCCACACCATCGCGGCCCCGGAAAGCGTATTTGGGGCGGCGCGTCACGATCACCCGGAACTTCGGCGGCACGACGTCCAGCCGCTCGGAGCGATCCTCGCCGATCAGAACCTTTTCCAGCCCCGCGCAGTCGGCCGGGATTTCCGGCTCGATAACCTCCTCGATGCGTTCGAGATGAGCGGCAAAGCCCTTGCGCGGACGCGGCGCACGCTTCGGCTTGTCCCCGGCCGCGCGGTCGAGTTCGCTCTGGATTGCTGCAAGGCCGGTCTCGACCTCCTCGAACGCAAAGGAAACCTGTTCGTCATTGACGGCCAGGCGCAGCCGCTCGGATCGCTTGCCATGTTGCGTGCGCTGCAAAACTTTCAGGATCGCCGTGAGGTTGGCGATCCGCTCGTTGGCGCTCACTTCGACGGCCTTCAGCCGCTTGACCTCTGCCGCCGCGGCCGCAAGCCGGGTCTCGTTCGCAGCCTGCTCGCGCGCCATCGCAAGGATCATCGCTTTCAGCGCATCGACGTCGTCTGGCAGATCGGAAACGGGCAAATCCATGGAGGCAATAGAGCACAAGAACAGCCGCTTTCCCAATCATTACAGCCACATGATTCATCTTGCCGCAGGCCGGTTTCAGCCCGTCGACAACGGCCGCCTGATCTTGGCCGGCCGGATCTTTTTCCAATCGAGCCCCGCCAGAAGCGCCATCAGTTGCGAATGGTCGAGACGCATCCGCGCCGCCGAGATACCCGGCCAGCAAAAGCCTTGCTCCTCCAGGGTTTTCGAATAGAGGCAGACGCCTGAGCCGTCCCACCAGACAATGCGAACACGGTCCGACCGCTTCGACCGGAACACGTAAAGCGAGCCATTGAATGGGTCGAGACCGCCGTCTCGGACCAGCGCCATCAAAGACGCGGCCCCCTTGCGGAAGTCGACCGGCTGGCACGACACGTAAACCACCACACCGGAAGCGATCATGCCGTGCGGACCACCCGGAGTATCTTGGTCAGGTGATCGGCATCGACATCGCCGCCGACGCGCACCACAACATCGCCCACGACGATCTCCACCATGGAACCGGCCACCGCCTCAAAGCGCGTGAACTTGACTGGTGCGTGCGCTCCCTCCGTTAATGGCGCGACCATTCCCGACGAGAGCGCCTTACGACGCCAGGCATAGAGCTGCGACGGGTCCAATCCCTGAGACCGCGCAATCGCCGACACGTTGGCCCCCGGCGTGAGCGCCTCGGCGACAAGCTGTGCCTTCTCTTCGTCCGACCAATGACGCGGCTTGCGTCGAGACCGCACCGGCTCGGCCGTCAGGACCTCGAATGTTCGATGATGATTCACACTGTCGCTCATAGATTTCTCCGCATGACTCATGCAGAGAATGCGCGCTCAGCGGCCTTAAAGATACGTGGGGTGACCTACCCGCTTACTATAGATCAGCCCAGTCGCAACATCGAAACGGCGTGCGACTTCGCAAACCACCGCGCCTGGTGCGAAAGCCTCGGCCAGTATCTGGGCGCGATCTTCCAACGACCATCGCCGACGCCGCTCCGGCCCCGCCAGCCAAACTGCATGTCCCATGCTCAATGCACTCTTAAGTCCACTCTTAAGAGTGCAGACTCACGGGAGACGCGGAACTTCGCAAGGCTGTTCACGCCGAAGGGATACCAATATCTTCTCAACCGGAAAACTGATAGTGCGCATCGGAGTGCATCGCGCCGCCACCGAGCGGTCAATAAAGAATCGCTTGCAAGTCATGCCTAAATTAGACATCCCTTGTAGCTACGGCCAAGCCCAAGGGGGAAGCCATGCTAAACGACCCCGACTACCGATTTGAACGTGGCATGCAGATGTTGGATACATTTTTTCACTGTGCTCCTATTCTGCTGGCCCCCGATGCAATCATAGAACCCGGAAACTGGGGGAGGATCACCAAGCGCACCTTCCTTCCCCACGAAAGCAATAGAACCACCCAGGCCGAGTTGATCTTCGAATTCGCCCGACTCGCGCTTAGACCGAACGCGCCCTCTCGGCTCAGCAGTGTCTTTGCACTTCCCACAGAGGAAGAGGCAAGAATTTATCATCAGTCACAAGCGCCAACTTCAATAATATATGCAATCCGGCCGATCGACCCTGACGCGCCCAGACATCTCGCTTCATGGAACTTATTCGGCACACGCCAAGACGCAAGCTTTGCCTCCGCCGAAGCTGCGATCAGATCCTATTGGTTAGATATCCCAGCTATGGACCGAGAGATACTTATCGGCGGGCCTGTTCGAGTCCTACGGAAACTAGATCCATAACCTCTAAGGTGCTCGCGCCCTTCGTCAAGCACGAATTGTTGCCATTAATCAGAACAGGTCAGCGTGATGAAAATAGGCTCGTAGGTTCCAGTACTACCGGTTCCGAGTGGTCTATTGAGTACCCAGGATTGATCGCTGGATCCCGAAAAGAAGACGTCGCGTGAATAGAGCGCAAACGTTCCTTATCGCGCTCGAATCGTCTGCGGCGCGAACCAGTAGCGTCAGAACCGCGCGAAACTGATTCATGGTGATACAAGCAGGCGAACGGCGTCCACACAATTCGGTATCCCGCACTTCCAGCTCGCAGACAATAATCTACATCGTTGTAGGCTACTGGAAAGTTCACCTCATCCCACGGACCCACACGCTTCAAACAATCTCCCGATATCAGCATTGCCGCACCCGTCACACAGCTCATGGAATTGCGCACATGCAGCCGGTTCATAGGTCCCCCAAAATTGTTTGGTTTTCTAGAATACCAATGCCCGGCTAATCCGCCAAATCCGACAATAACCCCCGCGTGCTGGATTGTATCATCGGGATACAATAGTTTTGCACCGACAATCCCCGTCCGCTGGAATGCTAAGCATTGTACCATCTCCTTAAGCCAGTCTGCCTCAATGATCTCAATATCGTTGTTTAGCAACAGAACATGTTCTCCCGATGCCATTCGAACACCACGGTTCACCGAATATGAGAAATTAAACTCAGATCGGAAGATATCGTAAGTGAAGTTGTTGTATTGCAACTTGTAACGCCGATAAAGTTCAAGAACTCGGCCGTCGTCAGAGCCGTTGTCGACAACAATTACCTCAAAATTCGGATAGTCTGTCTGAGAAAAGATCCCCCCCAAAACTCGTGTGACGAGATCTAATGAGTTCTTGCTCGGGATAATGATGGATATCTTTGGCCACCGCCATTCAGGTTGTTGAAACGAGACTCTATGGAGGGTGTTAGTCGCGGCTTCGAGGACATCGACCGTTTTCCCAGATCGCGCAAAGCTATCTACAATTGCCTTTCGCGCGTTGTGCGTCGCCTTATCAATGTACTTTGCGGAATAACTCTGTCCCGTATGGCGCCACCAATAAGCAGGATAGGGAATGTGGCGAATTTTGTCCTCAGGGATGTTTTCCAAATACCGAAGGAGAAGATCGTAGTCTTGCGATCCATCGAATCCGAGCCTCAAAAATCCGATCTCAACGAGGCGGCTACGCCGATAAACGGAGAAATGATTGATGTAGTTCACCCCGGACAGGAGGACCGAATCATAACTCGGCTTGAGCATCAAACCCTTCGCGTGGAGCCGGTCATCTACGACTACTTCGTCTGTAAAGAAGAAATAAGCTTCTTTGAAGGCTTCGATTTCGGTCGCCAAAACCTTCAATGCATGAGGAGCAATTAGATCATCGTGATCGAGAAATGTTATCCAGCTCCCTTGAGCCACCTTCAAACCAGCGTTCGTCGCCGCTGCAATGCCTTTATTTTGCGGGTTGAAGACCACTTGGACGACCCCGTCGCCTCCATGAGCCTCAAGCCAGGTAAGCGTGTCATTCGACGTTGAGGCATCATCGCTAAGGATTAGCTCAACTCCCTCCACTCCTTGGGATCGAAACGAAGCAAGCAATTCGTCCAAGTATCTGACTGGAGTGTTATAAACCGGCACTACCACGCTCAACCAACACGAGCCGTTTTCACAGAACGCAGGCGTCGCCCTGGTCGCGGCGAGCGCATAGTTGGCTTGAATATAGGTTTTGACGCTGTCCTCTATTCGACGAAATGATGGGAGTTTGAATTTCGGTCGCGTGAAGCAGGGTATGCGCCCGACGTCAACGAGTTGTGCGTCAGGCCGCCCCCCGATTAATTCCCGCGCTCGATGCATACCTGCTCGGCGGTCTTCAAACGACTCAACCCGCCACTCGAAATCAATTGGTAAACTTGCTGGATCGACGCGCAGCGCGCGAAGCGACCCAATCTTTCCTACATCCAGAATGAAGACAAAACCGTTTCGTTTTTGAAAGGAGACGGCGTCTTGTTCGGCAAATCCGCTTCCGCGGTTAATATAGATCTTTGGGTCGATGGCACCCGAAATCCCGAATATACTGACTATGACAATCGGTTTCCGCAGAAACGAGTAAGAGATCTTAAACGCCGGGTCATCGCCCTGCGCGCTCCAGATTTGCGCGCCAGTAGTACTTTCACCGCTTTGTTTCAATTCATCGTTTGGTGTTACTAGCAGTGCCATTATTGTCACTCTCAAAGATCGTCCGACCGACCGCAGTAGAACACGTCGGATTCCAGAGGCAGTGGGTCCGCAATTAAGTCGGCTTACCCACTCTAATTTTCACTATTGGTGAATGCGTCGCCTAACAAGCGCCAGCGTACCTATCGCCATTGCCCACAGAACAAGCGAACCAACACATGTTACTGATATCCAAAATACCCGCTTTGGGAACTTCGCTTTATCCGGCTTGTCCGGGAGGAGGAATGCGTCGAGATATAGCAATTGCTGCCGGCTTACAAACTTAATTTGTTCCATCGTCTTCACGCTGCTTGCAAACTGCTGCTCTGCCAGCGCCTGCTCCATCTGGCGCTGCGCGAAAGTTGTAGAGGTCTGCGCAAGATTCTCCCCTTCGCTTAACCCACCCGCGAGCTGAACACGCAGTTCCTTGACTTGCTGCTCTTTGCTTGCGATCTCTCTCCGCAGCACACGCAGTTGGGGCGCATCTTTGCCGACAGATTGAACCTGAACATCGTACTTCTGTTGAAGATCAAGCCTTTCGCGCTCAACATTTTCAATCAACGCCGCAATAACGGTCGCTGTGCCTTCCACGGAAAGCATCCCGGATTGGTTCCGCGCGACTTGCAGATTTCCTCTGGCGAGCCGCAGTTGTTCCGCAGCACGATCTAGGTTTTTCTGCGCAGTGTCTGTTACGTCCCGCCAGATTCGGTAATTCATGTCATTGACCGCAGTCTCCGCGGCGCGAACGATTTCCGTCAATACTCGCTGTGCTTCCTCCGAAGAGAACGCGCGAGCCTTCACGGTAATGATGCCACTCGAAGGGCTAATCGACGTTGAGACCATCTTTTGCCAAAAGGATAGTAGATCTTCCGACGGCGCGTCCTTCGCCAGACGCGAGATCATATCGATATCAGAACGTCCATACACAGCCCGAAGATCGATTCGTTTCCGGAGGGAATCGAGCATCGCTTTGCTCGTTATGAGTTCGGCGACGATCTGCGTATCCTGAGCTATCTTCGCAGCTGGTATGCCTGTCGCCTTCCCAAGCTGATCCTTGCCCAGCGCCGGAGTAGACGTACGTACCGTGAACCGAGTTTCCGATTGATACTGATCAGACGCAATAAAACCATAGTAAACCAGCGAAAATATATTAGGGAAAATCAGAAGGAAAACGGTACAGATGACGAACGCAATTCGATTTAGTCGCTCAGAAAGTTTCGGCCGTAGCCCTGCAACCTTGAAGTGTTCACTACGGCTCGATGTTGAGAAGCGAAGTTTTCGAGCAGTTGCTGCCAAGCGGACAGAAACACCCCGGCTCACTTCAAGCGCAGTTTGCTCAGCGCTGTTTACTCGAAATTCAGATTGATGAGGCATCGTGTTTTCAGTTCCAGAGCGAATGGGCGATGGATCACCTCACCGATTCAGGCGATAATACGCCTCTATGGCATGCTCTACCTGATCGAACACGATTAATCGTCCGTCGACGAGCACCATACCCTTATCACAGTAGTTTTTTATCGTGTCCATACCGTGCGAGATCATTATAAGATCCGCATTCTTGCGACGTCTTTCAAAGGCTTCGCGACACCGCTCTTGAAATCGCGCATCGCCAACCGCTGTGATCTCGTCAATCAAGTAGCAATCGAATTCAATTGCCATTGACAGACCAAATGCAAGCCGCGCCAACATTCCAGATGAGTATGTCCTCACGGGGGCGTGAATATAGTCCCCAAGCTCAGCAAACTCCTCCACAAAACGCGAGACGCGCCGAACATCTTCGCCATATGCACGAGCAACAAAGCGAAGGTTGTCTAGTCCCGTCATCGCCGCGTGAAATCCCCCAGCGAACCCCAAGGGCCACGACACCCTACAATCCTTGTGAATTTTTCCGGCATTCGGCAGTATCGTGCCAGAAATCATTCGCAACGTCGTTGATTTGCCGGCACCGTTCACACCAAGTAGACCATAAGAATACCCCGGCAAAAAATCGACATTTGCTCTATCCAATATTATTTTTTTATTATACTGCGTCTTGAAGTGCTTCGAAACGTTTGTAAATCGGATCATCGATTTCCTCTAGAGCCGGTGATCTTGTATGGAAGCCCAAGTGAGCGCCAACGTTGACCACAGCACAGACAGCCCAAGAAAGATTACTAGAGGCGAGAAGATCCGAAGCGGGTAGAGGGACTTCTCCGGGAGAGTTGGCTGCACAAAAACAACGACATAGAGAGCCTTTCGAAGTGACTCCGCGAGCGCAGCCTCATAGGCCTGTCGCGACGATTCATAGATTTTTTCCGCTACAACCCGATTTGTCTCTAGTTCAGAATAGCGAAGAAGGGCCTTTGCGAGACTTTCGTCCGACGTTCCGGTCAATTGAGCCTTGAGACGCTCAATCTGTCCATCTACGCTTTCGCGCGCTAGTGTAAGTTGCTGATAAGCAGGTGACTGATCGGCTGACGATTGCTTGGCAACAAATTGGCGAGTTTCGATATCAAGCTTCTCGCCTAAGAGTTTCGCAACAAGCTTCCCGGTTTCTTGAGCCTGCATCTGGGGACTTAAAATACCAGAGTCATCCTGGAAACGATTAAGTTCTCCAAGGGCGTTACCATATACGTCCCCCGCTTTTTCGACCTCTGCGCGTACGCTAGCAAGCACATCGTTGCGCGCCCTTGCAGACATTTCATTAATAAGTAGCTCGCTCTCTTCCACAATAGCAGAAGTGAGGGTCACTGAATCCTCGGGGCTGAACGTTCGCACCTTAAGCGTTACAATGCCTGACGGACCGTCAATATAGGCTGTGACCTGCTGTTTCCAATAGTCTAAGAAGTCTTCGTTTGCCCCTTCGGTGCTAAAAGACGAGAAGAAATCGATACTCTTCCGCGCGAACATTCCGCGATAGTCAATCTTTCCCTCAAGCCGCTTTAGAAGCTCTGCTGAATGAATGAAGCTCGTGACGACGTATGCATCTTGACTAGCAGACCTCATTGTCAGCACGCTGCTACTTTGCGGACTTTCGCTGGAAGCGTCGTCAGCCAGCGATCTCACGGCAAACCTCGCCTCCGCAGTAAATTGATCAGAAGCGATGAAAAGAAAATAGAGTGAGCTTAGCAAAAAAGGCAAAACAACCATCGCAAGAAAGGTCGACAACCAAACAGGAAATTTCCCGCCGGTCTGAGGACGAGCTTCCCCAGGGTCAACATCAATTGCCTCTAAGTCGACCGTTCCATTCCCAAGCGATCGCAGCGCTCGTCGACGTAGGATTGTCGGTAGCACCTGACGCACACCCATGGAGTGCTCGCGCCGAGTCTGAGCCTCGACTATTTTCCCTTCAACTTGCTTCTGTTGTATCCGCCACGCACCCATCGCTAGCTTTCGAAGTTCCCCACTCGCAACGCCTGTCGCACATAGTGGTCAAAAATAAGGTCATGCTCCACAAGTGATTCGGCGGCAGGTATCTCACGCAACCGAACTGCCGCTTCTTCCAATACTCTGTGCCGCGTTGGCAGCGGAATATCCTCGGCCGGACGGCCTAAAAGTTCAGCTACACCAAACTGAAACAGCGAGGGTTCGCTGTCGTGGCCAACTACCGTGAAACGAGAAAGCAGCTCAATAGCGGCGGCCACATCGGCCTTGGTGACAAACTGCTCGGGTGTCGTGCAAACGAGCTGGCGTGTCATCGGTGAGGTCAAGACACTCCGTACTTTTGGCGGCGCTTTTTTAAGCGCCGACTTAAGCGACGCTTCACTGTGCAGATCCACGTCGGCGAAATGTTCCGCCGCCGGGGTCAAAATCAGACGATCACGATCCCCTAGAAAGGACAGAGGCACGCGCCCCATCTTTTTCAAAACGAAAATGCGCGCAGCCATCTCGTAGTACGGTTCGGTAAGCAGTGCGACCGCTTGAAAGCCACGGTCTAAGAAAGCCTCGTAGTTCTTCAGGAGCAAGCGTCCACTGATGTATACCGAATCCAACGTATCAAGGTGGAATGCCTGCAATGTTGTTTCGTGGCCAAACCGTTCCGCCGAATGAAGTTCATACTGGAATCCTTCACTGCAAAACCGATCCAACCGTGTAGCGGGAACTATTTGTGTCTCGAGACGGACAATCTTCAGGCTTTTCCTATTGCTTGCCGGTATTCGTCGGTAAATGAGCAATCCACTTTTAGCGTCATGAACCGCCAGTATTTCTCGGTGAGCAAGGTCGGCAACGACAGAGTTATCAAGCCTGAATCCTACCAAGCCGGTTCCATGGCGCCCAGACTCCACCACTGCCTCACGATACTGATCGCATGCTAACCGCGCGAGTGTTCCCTCAATACCAGATACAATGATCGATGGGTGATCTGAAAAACCGTCGGGGATGAGGTACCCTTCGATGAGATCACCGAGATCACGTTCGACATTAAACAGCACTTTTTTCAGCCTCAAGTCGAGGTAACAGCTTCTCGCGACACTAACGGCGTCTGGCCAATAATGAAAAGCAGGGCCCACCGGAATGATCAGGCTCATCTACCTGAATGAGTATCTCGTCATATCCGAATTTGCTCAGTAGCAACAGGATATCATCGCGGTGCAGCCAGAAATGGCGATCCTTCATTCCCCCGCAGAACGAAGGGTGTGAATTCGCGTGGTTATAACTCCGCTCGTAGTAACGAACAGTGGTATCTCCGACACTCTTAATCTCAATTTTTCCGCTAAAGGGCAAACGCCGCACGTCATCGGCCGGCATGGCCGTCTCGTCGAAGTAGTGGGTCCAAAGATATAGCGCACCCGCTTTCGCAGAAATCTGCTGAAGGAAGCCAGCCGGATCAGCCATATGATACAGAACCCCGGACGCAATGGCTAGGTCGTAGAAATCGACTTCTCCCGCACTCAGCCAAGCTTGGATATCCCCCAGCAGGAATCGCGCGCGGTCAATATCAAGGATCTGGCGCGAAACAAGACAGCGCAGATAGCAGAGTCGATTTGCCTCAATAGCGTCAATGCGCAAAGGCCGCTGCGCGTTAAGCATAAATGTGTGCATGCCCTCCAACGGCCCGACCTCCAAGATCGTTTTGCCCTCTATGGCCCCAAATTGTTCAAGCGCCCACGCGATCCTACCATCAGCAAAGAGTGGGTGGTTCCCGGCCTGGAGTTGAAGATGGCCGGGAAACGCCGAACTCCAACCGGGCAGCGCGTCTATCGCATTCTGATGGTCTGGCCGCCGCAGTTCATATTGATCAAAAATTGATTCGCGTGATTCGCGGACGGGTTTGTTGGCTTGTTTGAACTTTCCCAACCAATTCAACATGCAATATGCCTTTGACAACTTGCGCCACTAAGGGCGACGAGATCGAGTTTCACTGCTTGCGCCCTGCCGCCGTAACCTAGGGGAATATGTCCGAAAGCGAACAAGTGCAACATGGAGAGCGCCATTTCAAATGAGCCGCCTCGGGGCGAGTTGCTATACACCGCCGCTGCTTGCTTCGAAATCTGCGATCTTCAATAGGTATCTCCCGTATGCCGTCTTCGCGTAAAGACTGCCAAGCTCTTTTAGACGATCGCGCGTGATCAGGCCGTTCTGATAGGCTATTTCTTCAATACAGGCTATGTTGGTTCCCTGGCGATGCTGTATTGTACGAACGAACTCACCGGCCTCAAGCAAGCTGTCGTGCGTACCAGTGTCGAGCCACGCATATCCGCGCGACATTTTCTCTACATGAAGCATCCCTCGGTCCATATAGAGGCGGTTGAGATCCGTGATCTCATACTCACCCCTAGCAGACGGATTGAGACGTTTTGCGTACTCCACGACGTCATTGTCATAGAAGTAAAGACCTGTCACCGCGAAGCGGGAGCGAGGCGCGGTCGGCTTTTCTTCAAGACTAACGGCGCGCCCGCGCTCATCTAATTCCACTACGCCGTATCTTTCCGGATCGTCCACCTCGTAGGCGAAGACGGTCGCCCCCACAGTTCGCGCGGCCGCCGTTGCAAGTAAGTCGGAAAGTCCTGCACCGAAGAAGATGTTGTCTCCAAGAACCAGCGCAACTCTATCCTTGCCAATAAACGCATCACCGATCGTGAACGCTTGCGCCAAGCCGTCTGGCCGCGTCTGAATCGCGTAGGAAATCCTCAACCCCAAAGCTGAACCGTCACCGAAGAGCCTGCGATAGCCGTCAATGAAATCGGGCGAGGAGATAATAAGAACATCATAAATCTTCGCCATCATCAGCACGGACAACGGATAGTAGATCATCGGCTTATCATAGACTGGTAAAAGCTGTTTATTAACAGCCAAGGTCGCCGGATGCAGTCTAGTGCCGGATCCTCCGGCCAGAATAATGCCTTTCATAGCGTGGATTTCCTTACGAATGTTGGCCGGACGAGAGGATTTCCTGAACGCCCTCTAAGGCTGCTCGCCAGTCGCGTGGCCGTACCGAGTAGTCCCGAGCCAGTTTGGCTGTCGAGAGCCTGGAGTTCTTCGGGCGTCTCGCTAGCGTCGGATAATCCGCCGTGGCGATTGCTTCGACTCTTGGAACCTTCACACCACTGAGTTGCTGTCTGGAGAAAATCTCGCGTGCGAACTCGTACCAGGAGGCCTCACCTTCGTTTACGAAATGATACGTTCCCAAAGGTGCCTGCGGGTCCTCGATCAGTCGGAGTGCAATCAAGCGGACAGTAGAAGCGATATCCGATGCCGCAGTAGGACAACCGAACTGGTCGTCAACAACCCTGACAAGCTCCCTCTCGCTGCCCAGGCGCAACATTGTCTTTGCGAAGTTTGTGCCCCAGGGACTGAAGACCCACGCAGTCCTCAGAATGATATGCGTAGGGTTACCGGTACGCACGGCCTGCTCTCCTGCTTCCTTAGAAGCGCCGTAAACCCCAATGGGCGCAACTGGATCATCCTCAGTGTAGGGCTTGCCTTTCGAGCCGTCGAATACATAGTCCGTAGAAAGGTGAATGATCGGGATTCCTACGGACCGCGTGGCCGACGCGAGTGCTGCAGGTGCCAACGCATTGGTCTTCCATGCAGTTACAACATCGCTTTCTGCCCTATCGACCGCGGTATAGGCTCCCGCATTGACAACCGCGATAAACCCGCCATCGGTGACATAACGCAACAAAGCGCTGCAATCCATGAGGTTTAATTCGTGACGGCTGGGCGCAATCAGCTCTATATCGCTGGGCCATTGGCAGCGGAGGAGCTCGGTCCCCACCTGCCCCGTGCCGCCTGTAAGCAAAATCCGCCGCATCTTCACGCACCCAAGCCTCGTCGTCGGGCAGCTTGATCGCGGTCAAGAATTTCGGCCCACCAGTTCCGGTTGCTCAAGTACCAGGCGACGGTCTTCTCGATCCCGCTCTCGAAGCTTTCAACCGGTCGCCAACCGAGCTCTCTGCCAATTTTCGCTGCATCGATCGCATATCTTTGGTCGTGTCCGGGGCGATCGGTAACATAGGTAATTTGGTCGGCATAGGATTGCCCATTGTCGCGCGGGTGCAAGCGATCCAGAATTTCGCAAACAGTTTTCACGACATCGATGTTCCGACGTTCCGAGTTGCCGCCAATGTTGTAATTCTGGCCAGGAACGCCATTTTCAAACACGCATTGCAGCGCGCGAACATGGTCTTCCACATACAGCCAGTCACGGACGTTCGTGCCATTACCATAGACGGGGAGTGGCTCGCCAGCGAGCGCCTTCACAATCATCAAAGGGATGAGTTTCTCAGGAAAATGGTAGGGTCCATAGTTGTTCGAGCAATTAGTAACCAGAACGGGCAGACCAAATGTGTGTCCCCAGGCGGAGACGAGATGATCCGAGCCGGCCTTGGACGCCGAATAGGGTGAACGAGGGTCGTAAGGAGTTCTTTCGGTGAAGTAGCCCGTTTCACCGAGCGAACCAAATACTTCGTCGGTCGAGATATGATGGAACCGGAAGCTCTGCGCGAGGCCTATCGGAAGCTTGCGCCAGTGGTCCAGCGCCGCCGATAGCATGGTATAGGTACCGACCACATTCGTCTGTATGAAGGCGCTCGGACCGTCAATCGACCGGTCGACATGCGATTCTGCGGCTAGGTGGGTAATCACATCTGGCTGAAAATCAGCGACAGTTGCAACGACTGCGCCTTCGTCACAGATATCTCCCCGCCTAAAGTGATATCGTGGCGACGACGCAACGGAGGCCAAAGATGTGAGCGTACCAGCATAGGTCAGTTTGTCGAAGTTCAAGACTTCGTGCTCGGTATTCTCAATGAGGTGCCGAATCAGCGCAGATCCGATGAAACCTGCACCGCCCGTAACGAGAATTCGCATGGCTATTCCTTCTGAAATCTACCGTTCCACCAGTTCGAGCGGCAACCCGTCGTAGACGAAGGGGCTGTCAAAATCACGCAACCTCCGCTGATGCCCATCCTTGGGGCTCAAAATGGGCTCAATCCCGACAGGCAGAGGCCATTCGATCCCGATCTGTGGATCATTCCAGAGGATGCCGCTATCGTTCTCTGGAGAGTAAAGATTGGACACCTTGTAGGTCACTTCTGTCGAGGGTTCGAGCGTCACGAAACCATGCGCAAAACCAACTGGGACGTAGAGTTGGTTCCCGTTCTCCGCTGAAAGCTCGGCACCGACCCAACACCCAAACGTCGGCGACGCGCGACGTATGTCGACAGCGACATCGAAAATCCGACCGCGGATGCACCGTACGAGTTTGGCTTGTTCGAAAGGTGGGGTTTGGAAATGCAGCCCTCTCAAAGTCCCCACAGGAACCGAGAGCGAATGGTTGTCCTGAACGAAGCGATCCTCAATACCAAACCCCGAAAAAACCTTCTCGTTGTAGACTTCAGAGAACCATCCCCGTTCGTCACTGAAGCGTTTGGCACGAAGCAACACTATCTTAGAAGTCATCCGGAAAGTACCCGCAGTTCTAACGTTCAAAGACGCAATCAACTCGAATGATTGACCAAGTTTCTCATCAAGCCTTAAGGGCCTCAAATCCCGTATCTGCTGCCAAGGTCATTTGCAAGACGGCCATACGAGTCGCACTCGCAGCATTGTCGCGCTCTTCAACATCATCGACGAGCAGAAAGATGGCTTCGCGCCAACTGGTTGGATCATAGGGGTGCCGCATTTCGGCGCCACTCGAATCGTGGCCATACGCCGCACCCTGAGAGAAAACCCCCGCCGCGTGGTATCGCGCCACGTCAATGCGCTTCGTCGGTGCGCGACTATCATTTACACGCGACGGAGCCAACGGAACGAGCATGATGTCAATTCGCCGGTCGTCCGCGTCGGCGAGATATTCCATCCACGGCATCGGCTCACGGATTTGCACACGATCGAGGCCTTGCCAGATCGCTCTGGCACGCCGATCTGCAAATACCTCAAACCGAACTAGCGGACGCTCACGCAGAACCTCCGCGATAATCGGCCGAAGGAACCGATGCTCCTCCAGATGGACGCCTGTCGCGTGATATCCGATCAAGACCTCAAGGTCGGCTGGGCGACGTGCATTGCCATCGTCTCTCGTGCGCGACCAAAGGGCCTTCGGCGGCGCCGGTGGCAATACCACCGCTTTCGCCTCAGGCAATCTGGACGCTAGGTGCGAGGTAGAGGCCCACACGATATCCAGATGCCGGTTCAGGCGACGCAATGGAGAAAGAGCGCGGTACCAGAGAAATAGACGATAAAGAAAATCTGCGTCCTTCCCCGTCACGACGGCAGGAATGTCGTCGTCGATGAACAGGCCGACGCCGGAGAGACGCTCCGCATTGCTCTCGATCCAGCGAAGGACGAGTGGAGACGCATAGCGGCATAGGATGACGAAGGCTCCTTCGGCGTCCAGAGCCGGTGTTTCATGGCCGCGGATATCCGCCACCTCATACGGTGGCATGTCGGGTGCCGTAAGGCGCGCTGCTAGATAGTAGTCGAAGGTTGGGTTCGGTATTCGGCCAAAAACAATGATCCGCTTCACCGGCCGTCTCGGACCGCCGGTGGCTCCCTCCCGCAACCGCGGCCGAGGCAATCGTCGCTCAATCCAGCGGGCCAGCCGCTCGCGCGTAGGGCTCAACCGCTTGACCTCGGCGCAAGATCTCGCGGACGCGCTTCAAGGACGAATTCTTCGGCAATGAGCGAAAGATTCGGATTATAGTACGGATCGGCTTTCAAAGTATCGCTCCAGCGCTCATACATTGTTCGCTCCTCTCGCGCAAAGCGCTCAAGCTTTTGTGATGTGTCGTCAGCGCCACGCGAGACGCTCTCTCTATGCAACATCGCTGCCGCCGGCGTCCAGACAATGCGAAAACCCGCTTCCCGTAGCTTCAGACAATAATCCACATCATTAAAAGCGACGGTCAGCTTTTTCTCATCCATGCCGCCCAAGCGGCGCCACAAGTCCTTGCGCGTCAGCAGACAGGCCGCAGTTACGGCCGACATATCACGACGTTGCCTGAGCAGGCCCCTGTCGCCGTCACTCTTCGGGTCGATAAAGTGAAAGCTATGTCGAGCGACCGTACCAGCGCCCAGCGTTACACCGCCATGCTGAACGAAGCCATCAGGAAACAAAAGCAAATTGCCGACGGCGCCGACCGCCGGATCATCGAGCTCACCTGCTAAGTACTCTAACCAATGATAATCAATAGGTTCAACATCATTGTTCAACAACAGGATAAGATCGTGTCGAGCGACATCGACGCCGATGTTGCAGGCACGGGAGAAGTTGAAAGTTCCCGGAAGAGGTATTCGACGGATAAGTCCGGATTTCTCGTATCGTGAAAACAAGGCCAGCGTCGCTGGTTCGGAGCTTTCATTGTCGATAACGACAACGTCAAGATCCGCTCGGGCGGTATTTTCAAAGAGACCTTTGAGACAGGCCTCAAGTAAGTCGGACCTGTCGCGCGTTGGAATGATGACGCTGACTGCCGGGCATTCGCGTTTCGGCTGAGCAACTTCAGCCTGGATCGTGGGTGAACCGCACGATGGCCCACGGTGCAAAAGGACTCGTGGCAAATGCAGAAGCTTACCTGCTCGCGCCTGCGCCACCGCCAGCGCAATGTCCGCGGTCGAGGCACTTTCCACAGCAACGCTTCTGGGAATGCGGCCTAGGCGAAAAACCGCTCCTTCCAATGGAAGCCAACCCGAGCGAACGAGTGGCGCGTTCCAAGCGGGCTTGAAGAAAGGGGCAAAGCGTTCGCCTCGAACGTTGATACGGTCTTCGTCACAATAACAGAGTGCGACATCTTCTGAAAAAGCGAACGGCTCCACGAGCCTTTCCAGTGCACGCTCAGCTAGGCGCATACCAGCCGGGAGCCGAATCCAAAGGGCGTCATTGGCCGCCTTATTAAGTTCAAGCAGTTTCGCGACACCACCCGAAGTGGCCTCCTGATAACATCGCCAAGACTGAGCGTTCAACGAATCTCTGGTTTCTGCGACAGCTGCCGGGTCACTGCCCTGAATTGAAATAAGCACCCGCAGTCTACTTCGGGAGACTTGCACATCGTTCCGAGCCTCCCCCTTCTCCGCATGCGCTTGCGCTTCTATCCACTCGCTGTAGTCCGGCGCGGAAAGCGCATCACATTGGCGAACGAACCGAAACGCTGCGCCCTTCTTATTACCTGCGAGGAATAGGCGAATGATTTGGAGGAAGGCCAGGGTCCGTCGGCAGGCGATCAGGGCGGCGACCTCGATAAGAGACAAGCGCCGAAGCCTGACCTGCGGCTCGATTTTAGCCGCGTCGTTCGCGGTTTCTGGATCGGCCGCCAAAGCGATTGCGTGCAATTGCACCGGGGTCCAACCGTAGAAGCGTCCGCGACCCGTCCGATCAATCAGGAATGAGCGAAGGACTGCGGCTGGCGTCCGATCGCGTCTCTTGAAAAGAAGTTGTGGGCGGCGTCCAAGTCGATGATCGGGATCGTTGATCGAAACGGTGATTGGCCGATCAGCGTAACGGTTCGCAGCTCCCGCGAGCTCGACATTAATCTCGCATCGGTCGACCTCTTTCATCATGCTCCAATCAAACGGTAGTGAGCGTTTTTCGGGCGAACCCATTGCAAGAAAGTCGACAAGAAGCAACCAGATGCGTGCAAGCAAGGATTTTTTATAACGTCCTTCGGTGCGCTATGGGCGATACAATCTCCGGCCGGACAGCTTTATCCAGCGGTCCCGAACGATGAGCTAGGCAAGATCGCTTGCAATTTGTCGCTTGGTTGTTACTTCGAAGCGGTGGTTACGACATCAGCGAGGAATTATGCTGAATTTCGTGAGCACCGGGAACTTATGCGGCAGACGAGGACAAGAGATGAGATTGGTAAAATTCACCTTGGTCGGAGACAACAACGCTCCCGTGTACGTGAATCCCGATCACGTCGTGTCCGTGACACCCTTTGCCAAATACACGTCGATCTTGACCACATGCCGAAGCACGGATGCAAAAGAATTTCGGATCAATGTGAAAGAGGCTCTCGATACGGTTGTTAGTGGGCTTATGGCATAACGTTCGTGGCCTTCCATCAAGTCGCCGGTTTCCTTGCTTGGACCATGACACGCCGCCGACTAGGCGTTATAGCAAGGGTTGCATGGCAGCACGGTTGTTCGGTCATCCACAAAACGATCGGGCATTAGGCCGGAACTAGTCGACAGCAGGCCGTTCCACGATGGCTGACGATTTTCGCAGCTTCAGCGCCGGCGCCTCCTCTTCCAGCGCCTCCACCCGCCGATCATAATTCGGCGCGATCGTCCCCATCACACGATCCCAGAACGAGAAATAGTTCGCGTAGTTGTATTTGAACTCGGCGTGGTGCTGGTCGTGATAGGTCGTGCAAAGCATCGGCCAAGGGTGGCGTGCTGTGCGTGAGGCGAAATATTCAAAGCCCGCGTGGCCGAAGGTGCCGTTGACCTGGTCGAAGAGCCTATGCGCCAGAAGTATGATCGGCGGGAACGGCACGAGGAAGGTGATGACGGCGTAATAGCCCTGCGACAGCGCCGTATCCACGAGGCCGATCGAATCGTTGCTCCAGACGGTCGGCGCGACGCTGCGGTGATGCAGCAGGTGATACTTGTAGAAGGCCTTGGTGTGCAGCAGCCGGTGGGCGAAATAGAACCAGGCGTCGAAAAGCACCATGCAGAGCAGGAACAGCGGCACGGCCGTCCACCAGTTGAAATTCCAGGGCGAAAAGAACGTCCAGCCCTGGTGCTGGACGAAGAGACCGATCGCGACCGACGTGCAGGTGACAAGGATCGACGCCATGCTCTGGCGGATTTCGACAGCTTTGCGCTTCTCGCCGCGTCGCCCCTTCTGGATGCGGCGTTCGGGGTTGCGGTCATTGAGCCATGTGATGCCATAGCCCAGAATGAAATAGACCAGCACCGTTGCCGCGTAGATGACGCCCAGCAAGGCAACAAAGGTGAGGCTGTCCTGGAGAAGGGCGCTCAAATCAAAATCCGCTGTGGGAGGGAGCTTCAGATGGCTGACGGACTATACCAACCGCCCTCCCCGACGCAAGCCATCAGGCGCTAATTGCGTTCCAGTTCGGCCAGGAACGTTTTGAGCTCCGCTTGATCAATGCCAACGAGATGCCGCTGTTCCGGATAAGCGCCGGATCGAACGTCTTCGGCAAATTCGATGAATGCGCCGATCCGTTCCCGCTGAAGTCGATCATATTCGGCGGCGAAGTTGCGATAGGTCTTGGCGTGACGCGGCACGTGGCTACGGTTGCTGCCGAGCACGTCATCGGCGAACAGGTATTGGGCGTCGCAGCCCGAACCCGCCCCCATCGACAGCATCAGCATGGAGGTTCGCGCGCTGATCGCCGATGCGACGTCGCCGGGCACGACCTCGATCTCGGCGGCGAACGCTCCAGCTTCCTCGAGTGCTTTGACTTGCCGCCAGATCTCGAGCGCGCTCGCCGCGGTCTTGCCAACCGCCCGGAACCCGCCGGTCCATGTGGCCTTGGAGGGGATGAGCCCGACATGGCCGCAGACCGGAATGCCCTCCTCCCGCATGCGCCGGACGGTCGAAAGACCGGCAGCGCAATAGACGGCATCACCGCCGTCCTTCAGCGCCTTGAATGCCGCTCGGATATATTCTTCCGCCGAAACATAGTCGCCATATTCGAGACCAGGAAAGGCAAAACAGCTTGGCGCCACTTCCCGAAACTGCGGCCCCAGCAGTGCCGGGGGCACGGAGACGAGGTCGATACCGGCGGCTTCCGCCGCTTCGGCTTCGTCGAGCGTCTCCACCCGCAACATGGTGAGTTGGCGTTTGCCTTTCATCGAAAGGAGGTCGGCAACGGTCGGGCGGCGGCTTTTCATGAGAAGTCTCCGGTATCAACGAGCAAATAGGAGTGTGGCGAAAGGCTCTCGCACTAAGCGGCAAGCAGGGCCTTGAGTTTGGTTTCAGGCGAAACGAGTGCCTGAGGATCGGGCCGTTTTCCGGCAGCAATCAGCATTTCCGCCAGCCGAATATCGCGCGCGACAGCGTTGCCTGGACCGATACCGGAGGCGGCAAGCAGCCGACCGATGTTATCGAGATGGAAAAGGATGAAGGCGCCCTCTGCGAGGTTGCGGCGCACGGTTGTGACTGCTCCGTCGGCCAGTCCGGCAATCTGCAATGTCAGGTCATATTGGTCGGACCAGAACCACGGTATGCTGGTGATGGCCTCGTTCGCTCCCAGCAGATTGCCGGCAACGAGCGTTCCTTGGTCCTGCGCATTGCGCCAGGCCTCAAGGCGCAGCCGGCGGTCGCCATAGTGACAGAGCGGATAGGAGCAGCAATCGCCGGCTGCGAATACATCCGGATCCGAAGTCCTGAGCGTCGCGTCCACCGCAATGCCATTGTCAATCACAAGGCCAGCGGCTTCTGCCAATTCCGTATTCGGCAACGCGCCAATGCCGACGACGAGAAAATCAGCGTCGACCGGTTGCCCGTTCGCAAGCAGGATGCGCACGCCACGTTCATCCGCATCGATGCGATCGATTTTCGCATCGCAACGTATGTCGACGCCTTCCGCGCGGTGCCGCTCTGCGACGAGGGTCGCGATCTCGGCCGGTACGCCCCGCGAAAGGATGCGTGGTAGTCCTTCGATCAGGACGACTTCCACCCCGAGCCGGCGCGCCGTTGCCGCCAGTTCCAGCCCGATAAATCCACCTCCGATGATGGCGAGCTTCCGCCCGGGCTGAAGTTCGCGCCGGATCTCCTCGGCGTCGGTCTGGGTCCTGAGCGTGCGAACGCGGCGAGACGCAACATCGAATCCGGATATCGTTCGTGCTCGGGCGCCGGTCGCCAGCAAGAGCCGATCATAGGGGATGCTGCGGCCGTCGACGAGTTCGACGCGCTTGGCGACCCGGTCAACGGCTTTGACCGGGGCGTCCGTCAGCACGTCGATCCCTGCGGTCGCATAGCGTTCGGCATCGGCGATATATTTCGGCTGAACCTGTTCCTTGAGGCCATGCTTCGAAAGCGGCGGCCGTTCATAGGGAAGATGCGGCTCGGCGCCGATTAGCGT
Organism: Ensifer sp. 38_S197; assembly: GCF_056924495.1. Lineage (NCBI taxonomy): Bacteria > Pseudomonadati > Pseudomonadota > Alphaproteobacteria > Hyphomicrobiales > Rhizobiaceae > Ensifer > Ensifer sp. 38_S197. Next base: position 240,748 of record NZ_JBXOVZ010000001.1, read on the forward strand.
GATTGACCCATCGTAGCCCTTCTCCCTCAGGGCAAAGGCGGCCCTCGCGCCGCATTCGCCGGCGCCGACAATGACGATTCCACCCATCTCAACCTCCCTGCCCGCTCTTGCTGAACTTTTTCGCGTTGAAGCCGCGATCAAGCGATCGCGATGAATACACTTCCGGCCTCGACCTTCACCGCATAGGTCTTCAGGTTGACACAGACCGGGGCGCCCTTGGCCTGGCCCGTCTTGTAGTTGAAGCGTCCGTTGTGCTTCGGACATTCAATGATGTCGTCCATCACGAGGCCGTCGGCCAGATGGATATGCTCGTGCGTGCAAAGCCCGTCGGTCGCGAAATATTCGTCGTCCGGGCTCCGGTAGACCGCAAAGGTGCGACCTTCGTGGTCGAACCGGATGACGTCTTCTTCATCGATTTCGTCCGCCGCGCAGACTTCAACCCAGTTTCCGCTCATGATTTCCTCCAATTCCTGATTTCATTGGTTATTCGGCTGCATTCGCGATCGCGTCGCTGTGAAATTCTTCCCGATAGGGCTTCGCCGTCGCCGGCAGTTCGCGCTTCAGGAAATAATCCTCGTTGCGCAACTGCCGCAGGAAGGCCGGGATCATCTCGCTATAGCCGTGCAGGATCGACGGGTTCGGCGCGGGCAGATCGTGCTTGATCATGGCGTGAAGCTTCGGCAGCGCGTGATAGGGCACCATCGGGAACATGTGGTGCTCCACATGGTAGTTCATGTTCCAATAGACGAAGCGGCTCACCGGGTTCATGTAGACCGTGCGGCTGTTCAGCCGATGGTCCGTTACGTTATCGGCGAGACCGCCATGCTGCAGCAGCCCGGTCAGCACATGGTGCCAGGCGCCGTAGAGCCGCGGCAGACCGATCACCATCAGCGGCAGGATCGAGCCGAGGTAGAGCGAGAGCGCGATCGTTGCCGCGTAGATGGCAACCCAGATGCGGGCAACAAGGATCGTTTTCGGCTGCTCCATTTCCGGAATGAATGTCGCTTCCTCGGCACTGATGATGCCAAGCGTGTTGCGGACCATGTCCACAATCGCATGCCAGACATCGAGAATGCCGAAGAAGTTCAAGACGAGGCGCAGGAGATCCGGCGGCCGCATGACGGCGATCTCAGGATCGCGCCCGACGATGACGGTGTCCGTGTGGTGGCGCGTGTGGCTCCAGCGCCAGGTGACGGGATTGCGCATGATCATGAAGCAAGCGATCTGGTAGACGGCGTTGTTCATCCACATCGTCTTGAACGCCGTGCCATGCCCGCATTCGTGCCAGCGACTGTCGGAGGCCGAACCGTAGAGAACGCCATAGGCGAGGAAGAACGGAATGGCCCACCAGGTGCCCCAGAAGACGATGCCGAGCCCGCCGAAGAGAACGAGGCAACCGAGCCAGATCGCGGTGTCGCGAATGGCCGGTCCATCCTCACGCTTCATCAGTTCCTTCATCTGCTTGCGCGGGATCTCCGTGTGATACCACTCCGCGGCCGAAAGGCCGTTGGCGACGGCCGCCTGGGCATCACGCCCGAGGAGACTGTAATCTCGCTTCGTTGGAACCATCGCCATTTGCTCTCCTCCCTGCGATCCGGCCAGCTTGGCCAGGGGCGTCCGATGTCGTGCAATGACGATAGGTTGACTTTTGCTGAGCCTCAATGCAGCAATGATATATTCTCTCAAATGATGTCATTCACAGCATTTCATTCGTGATACAAACCTATCAGGAGCAAACGATGAGCAACCGTCCGACCATTGCGGACCTCGCACGAGCCGCCGGTGTCAGCGTCGCGACCGTCGATCGTGTCCTGAATGGACGCCATCCCGTGCGGGAGGAAACGGCGCGCCGTGTCTACGAGGCTGCCAAGTCCATCGGGTATCACGCAGTCGGCCTCATCCGGCAGCGTGTCTTTGAGGATCTGCCACAGTACAAGCTTGCCTTCGTGCTGCAGAAGCCGGAGCAGTCGTTCTACAAGGCGGTTGCAAAAGAGATCGAGAACGCCGCACTGTCCTTGTCGAATGCACGTGTTTTCGCGCAGATCGACTTCGTCGCAAATTCCACGCCGACCGCGATTACGGACAAGCTTCGCGCTGCCGCGGCGCGAAACCAGGCGGTTGCGCTCGTCGCCCCCGACTATCCGGCTGTCACGGCCGCGATCGAGGAGTTGAAGGAGCGCGGGATTCCCGTCTTCTCGCTGCTTTCGGACTTCGCCGCCGGCGTGCGTGAAGGTTATGTCGGGCTCAACAACCACAAGGTCGGTCGAACCGCCGCATGGATGATCGCCAAGGCGGCCAAACGTCCCGGTAAGGTGGCGGCCTTCGTCGGCAGCCATCGCTTCCTCGGTCACGAACTTCGAGAAATCGGGTTTCGCTCCTACTTCCGCGAGCATGCGCCGGATTTCGAAGTGCTTGATACCATGGTCAACCTCGATACGGCCGAGATCACGCACGAAGCAACGCTGAACCTTTTGCAACGCCATCCGGATCTGATCGGCTTCTACGTCTGCGGCGGAGGCATGGAAGGCGCCATCTCGGCTATCCGAGAGGAGAAACTGGAAGGCAAACTCATCGCCGTGGTCAACGAACTGACGCCGGAGTCCCGAGCAGCCCTTGGAGACGACGTCGTCACGTTGGCGATTTCGACCCCAACCGCGGCCCTGGCACGCGAAACGATCAATCTGATGATCCAGGCGGTCGACAAAGGTCCGACGGGCGCCCCAGGGCAAACATTCCTTCCCTTTGACCTCTTCACGCCCGAGAATATCTAGCGAACCGTGATAGATTTATATCATTGACAAAAGACAATATTGCAGCAATGCAAGCTGTTTGAGCGCGATGCTCTTTGACTGCTCTCCAGCAGTTGGTGAAATGTCCACGACGATGTAAATGGAATGTACGTTCCATTTACGGCGCCTGACCTATCCCCATTGGAGGAGACATTCCCGTGACAGCCCAGCCCTTCGCCCTCAATCATATGACGACGCCCGGTCTCCCGCTCGGCGCCTTCTTCGAACTTGCAAAGTCCCTCGGGATCACCTCCGTTGAAATCCGCAACGACCTTGCCGGTAATGCCATCCTCGACGGCACACCGGCCAAGGATGTAGCGGCGCTCGCCGCCAGCAACGGCATAACGATCATCTCCATCAACGCGCTGCAGCGCTTCAACGAATGGAATTCGGCGCGTCAGAAAGAAGCCGAAGAGCTGATCGCTTTTGGGCGCGACTGCGGCGCCAAGGCCCTCGTTCTCGTTCCCGTCAACGACGGCTCCGGCCAAGCGGACGGCGAGCGTCAGGCAAATCTTCGCGAAGCACTTGCCGCTCTGAAACCGATACTCGAATCGGCCGGAATTATCGGTCTTGTCGAGCCGCTGGGCTTCGAAATCTGCTCGTTGCGCTCGAAGACCGAGGCTGTCGAGGCGATCAAGGCGACCGGAGGCGAGAAGACCTTCCGGCTGGTGCACGATACGTTCCATCACCATCTTGCCGGCGAGCCCGCGACTTATCCTGAGATGACCGGGCTCGTGCATATTTCCGGCGTCACGGACGGCCGGATTGCTGTTTCCGATCTGCGCGACTCGCATCGAGTTCTGGTCGACCAGAACGACCTTCTCGACAATGTCGGACAGATCCGGAGCCTCCGTGCTGAAGGTTATGCAGGTCCGCTTTCCTTCGAGCCGTTTGCCGCCGAGGTTCACGAGGTTGCTGATCCGGCGGCTGCGATCAAGCAGAGCATGGATCACATCCGGGCGCGGATCTGACCTGTCGTCGCTGGCGACGGGAAAACGATGAGGGCGCCGCAACAGGTCTTGACGGCGACCCCATAAAATGGAATACATATTCCGTAATCGCAATTTACTGGTTCGTTTATTCCGTTTTATCTGAAGGCGTAACGGGAGTGGCGCTTTCGAGGTGAATGAACGCAATCCGGCAAGGGATTGCGCTCCCGGCAGGAGAAGGTGTCGCCGGGCACCATTGTGGAGGAGAAAGACAATGAAGAAATTCGTGCTGGGCACAGCGCTGGCAGTAATGATGTCGACGGCTGCGCATGCCGAGACCATCGGCGTATCGATGGCCCTTTTCGACGACAACTTCCTGACGGTCTTGCGCAACGGTATGTCCGACTACGCAAAGACCCTCGACGGCGTCGAGCTGCAGATCGAGGACGCGCAGAACGACGTCTCGAAGCAGCAGAGCCAGATTCAGAACTTCATCGCTGCCGGTGTAAGCGCCATCATCGTCAACCCGGTTGACACCGACGCCACGGCAGCCATGTCGAAGATTGCCGCAGACGCCGGCATTCCGCTCGTCTATGTCAACCGCGAGCCGGTCAACGTCGACACCCTGCCGGAGAAGCAGGCTTTCGTCGCTTCAAACGAACAGGAATCCGGCACGCTGCAGACCCAGGAAATCTGCAAGATGCTCAACGGTAAGGGCAAGGCCGTCGTCATGATGGGTGAGCTCTCCAACCAGGCCGCTCGCATGCGCACGAAGGATATCCACGACGTTCTCGCAACCGACCAGTGCAAGGGTATCGAGATCGTCGAGGAGCAGACCGCCAACTGGTCGCGCACCCAGGGCTCCGACCTCCTGACGAACTGGCTCTCGGCCGGCGTTGAATTCGATGCCGTCATTTCGAACAACGACGAAATGGCGATCGGCGCGATCCAGGCGCTGAAGGCCGCCGGCCGCTCGATGGACTCGGTCGTCATCGGCGGTATCGACGCGACGCAGGACGCACTCGCGGCAATGGCTGCGGGCGACCTCGACGTGACTGTGTTCCAGAACGCTGCTGGCCAGGGCAAGGGTTCGGTCGATGCTGCACTCAAGCTCGCCAAGGGCGAAGCGGTCGAAAAGAAGGTCTATATCCCCTTCGAGCTGGTGACCAAGGAAAACCTCGACACGTATCAGGCCAAGAACTGATCGGCTTCATCGAGAGCGCGGAAGCGTCCGCGCTCTCGTTCAAATGCAAGTCCCGCTGCGGATGTCTGCGTCCCGTTGGATGTGACCTGCAACAATTGGGCTGGTGACCCGCCAGCGACGAGGACTTTCGGCAACGGCCGGAAATGACGGGGGAGGCAAGGAAATGACGCTCAGTCCGACAACGATGGCAGCCGTGCGCGCCAGCGGCGCCGTGCCCAAGGCCGAATATCTTCTTTCAGCGGAAGGCATCCGCAAGGAATTCCCGGGCGTCGTCGCCCTCGACGACGTCGAGTTCAAGCTCAAGCGCGGCACGGTCCATGCGCTGATGGGCGAAAACGGCGCCGGCAAATCCACGCTGATGAAAATCCTCGCCGGCATCTATACGCCCGATAAAGGCGAAGTTCGCCTGAAAGGCGTCGACATCCGGCTGAAGTCGCCGCTCGATGCGCTCGAAAACGGCATTGCCATGATCCATCAGGAACTGAACCTGATGCCGTTCATGACGGTGGCCGAAAACATCTGGATCCGCCGCGAACCGAAGAACCGCTTGGGCTTCGTCGACCACGGCGAGATGAACCGCATCACGGCCCGACTTTTCGATCGCCTGAAGATCAAGATCGATCCGGAGATCGAAGTTCGCCATCTCTCCGTTGCCAACCGGCAGATGGTCGAAATCGCCAAGGCGGTTTCGTATGAATCCGACGTACTGATCATGGACGAGCCGACCTCAGCGCTGACCGAGCGCGAGGTCGCCCACCTGTTCGAGATTATCCGCGACCTGCGCGAACAGGGTATCGGTATTGTCTACATCACCCACAAGATGAACGAGCTCTTCGAGATCGCCGACGAGTTCTCGGTGTTCCGCGACGGCAAGTTCATCGGCACCCATGCCTCGAGCGACGTCACCCGCGACGACATCATCCGCATGATGGTTGGCCGCGAGATCACCCAGATGTTCCCGAAGGAGGAAGTGCCGATCGGCGACGTCGTACTGTCAGTGAAGAATTTGACGCTCGACGGTGTCTTCCGCGATGTCTCCTTCGATGTCCGCGCCGGGGAAATCCTCGGGATCGCAGGCCTTGTCGGCTCCGGCCGCTCCAACGTCGCGGAGACACTCTTTGGCGTGACGCCGGCGAGCTCCGGTACGATTGCGATCGACGGCAAGGCGCTTTCGATCGACAGCCCGAACACGGCGATCAAGAACCGCATGGCGTTCCTGACCGAGGATCGCAAGGACACAGGCTGTCTTCTGATCCTAGACATCCTCGAGAACATGCAGATCGCCGTGCTCCAGGATCGTTTCGTCAAGGGCGGTTTCGTCACCGAAAAGCAGATCACCGCGGCTTGCGAAGAGATGAGCCGCAAGCTGCGTGTCAAGACGCCGAACCTGCAGGAGCGCATCGAGAATCTCTCCGGCGGCAACCAGCAGAAGGTGCTGATCGGCCGCTGGCTGCTCACCAATCCCCGCATCCTGATCCTCGACGAGCCGACACGCGGCATCGACGTCGGCGCCAAGGCGGAAATCCACCGCCTCGTGACGGAGCTGGCGCGAAACGGCGTCGCCGTCATCATGATTTCTTCGGAAATGCCAGAGGTGCTCGGCATGAGCGACCGTATCATGGTCATGCACGAGGGCCGCGTCACCGGCTTCCTCGACAGGGCGGAAGCAACCCAGATCAAGGTCATGGAGCTCGCCGCGAGCTGAGCGGGAAGCGACCCGACGAAAGGGAGGAATTAAAAATGGATACCAATGTCGCCGCACAGGGCGCGAGCACAACGCTCGTAGGCGCAAAGCGCCGCCTGCCGCCCGAATTCAACATCTTCCTGGTGCTGATCGGCATCGCCCTCGTCTATGAAGTTCTTGGCTGGATCTTCGTTGGCCAGAGCTTCCTCATGAACCCGCAGCGCCTGACGATCATGATCCTGCAGGTCTCGGTGATCGGCATCATCGCCGTCGGCGTGACCCAGGTCATCATCACCGGCGGCATCGATCTCTCCTCCGGCTCCGTCGTCGGGATGACAGCGATGATTTCGGCAAGCGTCGCCCAGGCATCGACCTGGCCACGGGCCCTCTATCCGTCGCTCACCGACATGCCTGCGATCGTTCCGATCGGCCTTGGGATCGGCATCGGGTTGCTCGCCGGCGTCATCAACGGCCAGCTCATCGCCCGCACGAAGATCCCGCCCTTTATCGCGACACTCGGCATGATGGTGTCCGCACGCGGCATCTCCAAGTGGTACACCAAGGGACAACCGGTCTCGGGCCTCACCGAGCAGTTCAACTTCATCGGCACTGGCATCTGGCCCGTCATCGTCTTCCTGGTCGTCGCGATCATCTTCCACATCGCACTGCGCTACACCCGTTACGGCAAATTCACCTACGCAATCGGCGCCAACGTTCAGGCGGCGCGCGTCTCGGGCATCAATGTCGAAGCGCACCTGATCAAGGTCTATGCTATTGCCGGCATGCTGGCGGGGCTCGCCGGTGTCGTTACCGCTGCCCGCGCTCAAACGGCCCAGGCCGGCATGGGTGTCATGTACGAACTGGACGCGATCGCCGCGACCGTCATCGGTGGAACGTCGCTGACCGGCGGCGTGGGCCGGATCACTGGCACGGTTATCGGTACAATTATCCTCGGCGTGATGACCTCTGGTTTCACCTTCCTGCGCGTCGACGCCTACTATCAGGAAATCGTCAAGGGCCTGATCATCGTCGCCGCCGTCGTCATCGACGTCTATCGACAGAAAAACCGCAAGAAGGCCTGAACCTCCAAAGAAAAACGCTCCTCCCAGTGAAGCCAACTGGCCGGGATGATGAAAATCATCCCGGCATTTTGTTTTTCACTTCAGGTATTTCGCCCCTCTTTTACCACGTTCCACATATGCTTGGCGCGCAGGTCTGCCCCGGCGCGGGCGCTCTGGCACGATCCTTCGCGATGCACTACATGCATGCCGTCCAAGACTATCGGAGACTTATCATGTTGTCGCAGCGCAAGCTTGCGAGCCAGTTTCAGCCGCGTTTCGTTCTTCAGCTCTGGAATGCGATGCTGCGGGTACAGACCCGCGAGACAGCTTCCCTCTTCGGCCAGCGCGGCCGCTAAGCAAGTTAATCCAAAGTGCCCCAGCCATTTGCGCGTGCCGCCTTGACCGCGTGCAGATGGTCTTGGCTCATCCCGCCCGCGATTGCGGCGCCGGAGGGAGCCGGCCTGTAAAATTACCCCGCCGGAAAGCGGATGGTCACCTTGAGGCCTCGACCATCGGCCCCTTCGCTGAGACGGGTCGTCGCCCCGTAAAGATCTGCGATCTCCTCGACGATCGGCAGACCAAGTCCCGAACCCGGCGCTTCGCTGCCTCCGCGCTCGAAGCGACGCAACACTTTCTCACGCAACTCCGCCCGAATGCCCGGGCCATTGTCCTCGACCTCCAGCGACACGGATCCGCTGTCTGCAATAACGCGTGTCGTCACTTCGGCACCTGAGCCGGCATAGAGCAAGGCGTTGCCGATCAGGTTCTTGAGCATCTCGGCCACCAGCAGCGGCTCGGCGCGAATGAAGGCTTCGCCATCGCCATCGAAGCCGAGATCGATATCGGCCTCTCCCGCCGCCGGCACGTGTTCGGCTGTGATCTCGCGCGCGAGTTCGACAAGATCGACACGCTCCAACATCCGCGCCTCGTTCTTGCCCGCCGCGTCGATTTTCGCCATCAGCAGCAATTGCCCCAGGATGCGTTCGGCGTTGGCGACGGCTTCGTCGGCTTTCTTCACAGCATTCTTCGTCTCCTCGAAGGACCCGGCACGCTGAGCCAAGGCGAGCTGAGTCCGAATGATCGCAAGCGGCGTTCGCAATTGATGGCTGGCGTTACCGGTGAAATTGCGCAGCGCATCGAGCGCCGATTGCAGACGCCCCATGAACGAGTTGACCGTGTCGACAAGCCCCTGGACTTCGTTGGGTACGCGTTCACCAATCGGGTGCAGATCATCAGGATTACGCTCGGCGATCGCGTCTCCGAGCCGATAAAGCGGGCGCAGCGAAAATGTGACTGCGATCCAGACGATCACCGCGGCCCCGGCGATCATCATGCCGAGACGAAGAGCCGATCGGACCAGGATGGTCTGCGCCAGTTGCCGACGCGCGATCGTAGTTTCGGCAACGGTAACGACGAAGGGCACCGAATTGACGCCGGTCGAGGCGGAACGGCGAAGAGCAGCGATGCGGATCGGTTCACCACGAAACGTCGCATCCGCGAAGGTCGTGGATGTCCCAGGCTCTTCAGCAAGCGACGGCAGCGTCTGGTAGCCGGTGATGAACTGGCCGGGCGGGCCGTCGACCCTGTAGAAAACACGATCCTGCGCGGCAGAGGTCAGCATCTCCAGGGCAACATAGGGGATATCGACCTCGAGCGAGCCGTCCTCTGCCACGACCACGCGCTCCGCGATTGCCAATGCGGAGCCAGCGAGCACGCGGTCGGAGACAACGTTGGCGGTCGTGACCGCCTCACGATAGGTATCCATGAGCGCAATCACGCCGATGACGACCGTCGAAATCAGCAGCCAGCCAAGTAGGCGCCGGCGGAGGCTATAGACTGTCGTTCTCATTCCGGCCCGGCCATCTTGTCGAGGTAGTAGCCGATGCCGCGGGCTGTGCGCACGGTGAGACCATGCGGGGCCAACCGCTTGCGCAGCCGACTGACATACTGCTCGATCGCATTGGGGCTAAGATCGTCGTCGAAGCCGGTCAGCGACTGCATGATCGCGTCCTTTGCGACCACCTTGCCGGCCCGCATGAACAGGAGTTCGAGAAGTCCTAATTCGCGCGCAGGGATCTCGATCGGCGCGCCGCCTGAGGAGAAGCTGCGGGTATTGAGATCAAGCGAAACATTGCCATAGCTCACAGTGGATGCCCTGAGGCCTGCCTGCCGGCGCAGCAACACGCGCACGCGCGCCTCGAGTTCCCCGACGTCGAACGGCTTGATCATGTAGTCATCGGCGCCGAGATCAAGACCCTTGATCCGTTCCTCAGGTGCTCCCCGCGCAGTAAGGATCAGCACCGCCGCACGGTTCTGCCGGGCGCGCATTGCCCTCAGTACGTCGAGCCCATCCATTTCTGGCAGGTTGAGGTCGAGAATGACGAGATCGAAGGTTTCAGCCGCCGCAACCGCATGCGCCGAAGCGCCATCACTGACGACGTCGACAGCGTAGCCGCTGCCACGCAAAATGGCAGACAGGCCCTCGGCCAGGTCCTGGTTGTCCTCAACAAGCAAGATGCGCAAATATCGTCACTCCCTGCACCACCTTATCCGGCGACGCCTTGCTTGTGAACGGTGACGCGCTGAGGCATTGTGGATTTATGCGGTTCTTGATTTCTCTTCTTTTTTTTGCCCTCTGCCCCCAGCTGCTGCTTGCGGCACCGATCATATTTCCAGCTCTTTCCGGCAACGCCGATGCGCGCACGCTGGTGGTCTATTCCTCGCTCGATGAACCTCTCGCCAGGCCGATGATCATCGGCTTCCAAAGGGCCAATCCGGATGTGGCCGTACGCTACGAAGACATGCTGACCGGCGAGATCTACGACCGCATCGTCAAGGAGACGGACGCCGGAATGAAGACGGCGGACTTCGCCTTTTCTTCCGCCATGGACCTCCAAGTCAAGCTCAGCAACGACGGCTACGCCCAGCGCAGCGACCTGCCGATGAGCGACCGCTGGCCCGCCTGGGCAAACTGGCGCAACACGGCCTATGCGCTCACCTTCGAGCCCGCCGTCTTCGTCTATCACAAGCCAAGTTTCACGACGGAAAAGCCACCGTCGACACGGGCCGAATTCGTCAGTTATCTGAAGCGCCAGGGTGCCAACGTTTTTGGGCGTATCGGAACCTACGACATCGAGCGCTCGGGCGTCGGCTTCCTCTTCATGTCGCGTGACCAGGAGCAGTTCGGCGATATCTGGGATGTGATCCAGGCCATGGGTGCCGCCGGCGTCAAGCTCTACTCCACCAGTGAGGCCATCCTCGAGCGTGTCGCCGACGGGCGCTTTGTGCTCGGCTACAATATCCTTGGCTCCTACGCGGCGGACTGGGCAGCGCGGCATCCGGATGTCGGGATCGTTTTGCCTAAGGACTACACGGTGGTGATGTCGCGAATTGGCCTCGTTCCACAGGCCTCGGCCTCTCCAGATCTTGGACGACGCTATCTCGAGTTTTTCATGTCCAAGGAAGGACAGACGATCATGGCGCGGGAACTGCAGATTGCCGCCGTCAGCCCCGAGGTCGCCGGCGAGAACACCGCGAATACCATGCAAGAGATGCTCGGCGCTCAATTGCGCCCCGTTCCCGTCAGCCCCGGGCTGATGGTCTATCTTGATCAGGTGAAACGCTCGCGGCTGATCGCCAAATGGAACGAGGTCCTGCGGCTCCATTGAAAACTGGGCGAGCGCTAGGTCGGCCGCGCCTTAATCGGGTTTTCAGGCCTTCTTCCGGGACCGGCCGCTACGCTCGGCCTGCACCGACAGGTTCAGGTCCACGGCCTGTTGAATGAGAGCTTTCAAAGCGTCTTCGTCGATCTGTTGGCCCTCATGGATATCGATCGCCCGCCGGACATTGCCGTCAAGGCTCGAATTGAAGAGCCCCGCGGGATCTTCGAGCGACGCGCCCTTGGCGAAGGTCATCTTGACCACGGACTTGTAGGTCTCGCCGGTACAGATGATCCCTGCATGTTCCCAAACCGGAACACCTCTCCATTTCCATTCCTCGGCGACCTCAGGATCGGCTTCCTTGATCAGCCTCCTGACGCGCGCAAGCACTTCGCCCCGCCAGTCGTCGAGTTCGGCTATCCTGGCATCGATCCGTTCGGCGGCAGACGCTTCTCCGTCCGCGGCCTCGGTCTTTACTGTCTTCGACGTTTTCTTCATCGCATCATCTCCTCTCCGGTGCCACACGTTGAACGCAAGGTTCGTTCGCGCGACACCAATGGCTTTCCGCTCACATGCGTTCGCCGGGCAATCGGCTCGCTTGTTTTACCCAATCGCTGAATTGAGCTTCGTCAATCTCGTCCGTTTCGTGAATATGAAAATAGCGCGCATTCGCTGTCTTGGATTCGACTGGCGGCGGCGGGCTCAGTGCCGCGCCATTAAAGAACGCGACCTTGATATATTTGGCAAAGCAGTGGACGCCGAGGAACCAACCGTTGCCCTCCATCCCATAAAGCGGCGAATTCCACTTCACGGCCTTTTGCGCTTCCGGGACGGCACGCATGATGAGTTGGTCGAGACGGCGCCCGACCGCACTTTTCCAGCCCGGCATCGCGGCAATATAGGCTTGGACTGGTGCATCACCGTAGCCCTTGGCGATCTGAGGATTGCCGCCTGAAAGCAATTTCGGCTGGTCTGCGGCCGCCTGTCCCCTCTCCTCTTTTTCGCCTTCGTTTTTGGCTGACACACTCGCTCGTGTAGTGTTTTCTTTTGCGGGTCGCTTCGATGTAGCCTTGGCGATTTTGGTGTTGGCTGTCTTGGTCATGGCTCCATCCTTTCGAACAGGTCTTCGGGGTGGCAGGCGCGACACTACCACAGCTTGTCGTCCTCGCGATATCGCGACTCATCATCCGTGGAGCCGGCGCCTCGGCTCCGAGGTTTCGATTCGCCTCTTTCCCCGGTGGATCCACCTCTGCGAACAGAGCCACCCAGGCCGACAATGATGCCATTTCCCTCGCCGGCGGGGCCAAGCGCCTAAGATTTCGTAAACGTCACGCCTCGAAAAGCGTATTCGGGGCTTGATGTCAGCTAAATGTCAGCTTTCTATGGTGGCTTAGGGTCACTGGCACCCGTGGAGGCGGGTTTGCCGGTTGCGCACTGGGAGGAAGCCACCAATCCGGTCAAGCGACAAGGGTCGAAAGAACCCGTCGCCGTCTCCCCGCTCGCACACAGCAACAACGTGCGCGGTGAAAACGCGCCTCACGGAGGACTGACCTTGAAACACTTTTTCCTCGCAACGATTCTCGCCGGCGCCATGTCGCTGCCGGCATTCGCCGCCGACTACACGATCATCGCACCGGCAAACCCGGGCGGCGGCTGGGACCAGACGGCACGCTCGCTTCAGACCGTCATGCAGCAGGAAGGCATCTCCAGCAACGTTCAGGTTCAGAACGTGCCGGGCGCCGGCGGCACTATCGGTCTCGCCCAGTTCGCAAGCCAGCAGAAGGGCAATCCGAACGCTCTGATCGTCGGCGGCTACGTCATGGTTGGCGCCATCCTGACCAACAAGTCCCCGGTTACCCTCAAGGACGTCACGCCGATCGCGCGCTTGACCGGCGAATACGAAGCGGTCGTCGTTCCGGCTGCTTCCGACATCAAGACGATGGCCGACCTCGTCGCAGCCTTGAAGAAGGACCCGGGTGCGGTGTCCTGGGCCGGCGGCTCGGCCGGCGGTACCGACCACATTGCCGTTGGCCTGATCGCTAAGGCAGCCGGCGTCGATCCGACCAAGATCAACTACATCGCCTACTCTGGCGGCGGTGAGGCCCTCGCAGCCATCCTCGGCAGCCAGGTAACGGCCGGTGTTTCCGGCTATGGCGAGTTTGAATCGCAGGTCAAGGCCGGCACGCTTCGCCTGCTCGCCGTAACGAGCGCCGAGCGCCTGTCGGGCGTTGACGCACCCACGCTGAAAGAATCCGGCCTCGACGTCGTCGTCGAGAACTGGCGCATGGTCGCCGCCGCTCCTGGCCTGTCTGACGAGCAGAAGGCTGCCGTAACGGCCGATATCGAGAAGCTTGCAAAGTCTGCCAGCTGGCAGGAAGTCCTGAAGTCCAAGGGTTGGCAGGACAGCTACCTCGCCGGTGACGCCTTCAACGCCCAGCTCGACAAGGATGTTGCTGCCACCGAAGGTGTTCTCAAGGACATTGGACTGGTGAAATGACCAAGGGGCATCACCCTTCTACCCCAACGCGTCGCCCGGATCGGGCGGCGCTCTTCATCGCGGTGGTCCTCGCCGCTATCGCTGGACTCATTTTCTGGGATGTGTCGCGCCTCGCAGGCGCTGCCGGTTATTCCCAGGTTGGACCGACAACGGTCCCCTATGCGATCGCCTGCTGTCTTCTCGCTCTCGCGATCTGGACGGGCTTCGAAGCGTTTCGCGGCGACTTCCCGGAGCGTGAACACCAGGAGGTTGCTCCCGTCATCTGGATCGTTGGCGGCCTTGCTGCCCAGATGCTCTTGCTGAATGTCGCGGGCTTCTCGATCGCTACCGGCATTCTGTTCGCGCTGACCGCACGTGGCTTTGGCAAGCGGAAGCTCTGGTTCTCAATTCCCGTCGGTATTGCGATCTGTTTTGTCGTGTGGGTGATTTTCGCCAAGCTCCTGCAACTGTCGCTGCCCGCGGGGCCGCTTGAACGCCTGTTCTTCTAAGAGGGCCGACGACCATGGCTACTTTTGACTTCCTGCTGCAGGGATTGCTGGTTGCTGCGCAGCCGATGAACCTGCTCTACGCGCTGATCGGCGTGACGCTCGGTACCGCCGTCGGCGTTCTGCCAGGCATCGGCCCGGCGCTGACGGTGGCTCTCCTGCTGCCTGTTACCTATCGCCTCGATCCCGGCGGTTCACTGATCATGTTCGCCGGCATCTATTATGGCGGCATGTATGGCGGTTCGACCACATCGATCCTCTTGAACACGCCCGGCGAAAGCGCCTCGATCGTCACTGCGCTCGAGGGCAACAAGATGGCTCGAGCTGGACGCGGCGGCCCGGCGCTGGCGACAGCCGCGATCGGGTCCTTTGTCGCCGGCCTCATTGCCACGCTCGGCCTTGCTTTCATCGCGCCCTATGTCGTCAAGCTGGCCCTGGTCTTTGGTCCACGCGAGTATTTCGCGCTGATGGTGCTCGCCTTCGTCACCGTCTCATCGGCCTTCGGCGATTCTACGCTTCGCGGTCTGACCTCGCTATTTGTTGGCCTGGCACTTTCTGTCGTCGGCATCGATCAGCTGACGGGCCAGACGCGCCTCTCCTTCGGTGTTCCCGAACTGCTTGACGGCATCGAAGTTACGACGCTCGCCGTTGCCATGTTCGCCATCGGCGAAACGCTCTTTATCGCTGCGCAAGGCGACAAGGGTCCCGATAAGGTCGAGGCCGTGCGTGGCTCGGTCTGGATGAATGCCACCGACTGGGCACGCTCCTGGAAGCCCTGGCTGCGTGGCACCTTTATCGGCTTCCCGATCGGCGCGATGCCGGCTGGCGGCGCCGAGATCGGCACCTTCCTCTCCTACGCTGCAGAAAAGCGCCTGACGAAGCATCCGGAAGAGTTCGGCAACGGCGCAATCGAGGGCGTTGCAGGTCCGGAAGCCGCCAATAACGCGTCCGCCGCTGGAACGCTCGTACCGCTGCTGACGCTCGGCCTGCCGACGACTGCAACGGCGGCCATCATGCTCGCCGGTTTCCAGCAGTACGGCCTGCAGCCTGGTCCGCTACTGTTTGCGACCAATCCGCAGCTCGTCTGGGGCCTGATCGCCAGCTTGCTCATCGCCAACTTCATGCTGCTGGTCCTGAACCTGCCGCTGATCGGTCTCTGGGTAAAGCTGCTGACGATCCCGAAGCCGTGGCTCTATGCCGGTATCCTGTTGTTTGCGACGCTCGGCACCATCGGCGCCAACCCGTCGGTCTATGAACTCGGCATGCTGCTCGCCTTCGGCCTGCTCGGCTACGCCATGCGCGTCTTCGGCTATCCGATCGCCCCTGTCGTCGTCGGCCTGATCCTTGGCCCGCTGGCCGAGCAGCAGCTCCGCCGCGCGCTTGCGATCAGCCAGGGGGACTTCAGCGTGCTGTTCACGTCACCGATCGCCGCTGTGCTCCTCGTCATCGCCGCTGCCGCGCTGATCGTACCGCTGATCCTCAGGGCCCGTGGTCGTGGCGAGGTGCTCTCGCAACTGGCAGCCAACGAGGACTGAGCCATCTCAAAGCAATTCCGGGTAGAGTCTCCTCTCGGAATTGCTCCGAAATAGCGCCTCCTCCCAAGGCCTATCCGCAGGCCCGTTTGGTTTGACTACCGACCGGGCCTGCTTCCTTTGCATGGCTGGCGTGTCCGATTGTGCATTGCAAAAAGACCGGCCAGACCCCATCTTTTGCTCATCAGAGAGAAAACGAAAGCGAGCAAGAAGATGGCTACCACAACTTACCACAAGGGTTTCATCGGCCGTGCGTTCGCAGTTCTCGGCGCTGCCAGCGCTGCCGCCGCCGCTGTCGAAGGTCACCGCCGCCCGAAGGCAAGCGACCTGCGCACCCTCGGCATCGACCCGGCAAACTTCCCGGACACGCGCCGCGGCTAACCAATTCCGGCGCCTCAAGGGGCGTCTTATCCTCCCAAGGATCAAGCGGCTCGGGATCGGAAGATCGCCGGGCCGTTGCTATGTTAGACAAGCGCATCCCTATCTTCTACGAACGCCTTCAACGCGCAGGCGGCGGACCACGACGCGTACAGCTCCGTCGCCTTATTTCTTCGCGCGATGGATCAATACCGGTTTCATCGAAGCGACTTATTCCTTGATCCCGATCGCCGATTACGGTCTGAGATCTGCGTCGCCATCGCCAGGATAAAAGCGGCTTGCGCTCGAAAGATTGCCAAGGTTTGCCTTTGACGGGGTACTTTAGCGAGATTTGCCGAAACGGAAGAAATCCCGTAGTCGCCGGCGCAGGATGTCGGACCAAGGCACCTCGGCATTGATCGCCTGATAGCCCGCTTGCGTCAGCGAGAATTCGACACGGCCGTCGTCCACTTCTCTTCGCGTAATGTACTGCATGTTCAGGGCGCGAAAGACCGCAGGATGCAGTTTGGGTGGCCAGTAGAGTTCGTCTGCCGGCACCCGATAGGCACCAGCGTTGTAGAGCTCCTCAAGCACATTCCTTAAATCACTGGCCAGCATTGAATGTTTATCGTTCGCGGCGCACGGTTTGGCAATGCGCGGCACGACGACTTACCGGGACAGGTCGTGGTTTCCCGGATCGTTCCTAAACATTTGTCCGGCCGCCGTCGCTGGCGGAATTTTAGTCGACACTTGAACTTTGAACTTCGCATTGGCCCAGGTGAAGATATCTCACCATCGGTTTCCGACTGCATTGGGCGTGTCCCCGAACGGTCTCGTCTGCTATCTTAGTATGCCAAACCTTGCGGCACAGCCGACTAGCCGGCTGCAGCAAGAGTGCGAAAAAATGAGAGTCTTGATCA
The DNA here is from genome assembly GCF_056924495.1 of Ensifer sp. 38_S197. Classification (NCBI taxonomy): domain Bacteria; kingdom Pseudomonadati; phylum Pseudomonadota; class Alphaproteobacteria; order Hyphomicrobiales; family Rhizobiaceae; genus Ensifer; species Ensifer sp. 38_S197. The sequence continues at coordinate 257,865 of NZ_JBXOVZ010000001.1, forward strand.
TCGAGGACGATGCGGAGACGGCGTCCTATATAAACAACGGCCTCTCTGAGGAAGGTCATCAAGTCGACGTTGCTGCCGATGGTCGCGACGGCCTGCTGCAGGCAACGACGGGCGACTATGATGTTCTGATCGTCGATCGCATGCTGCCGGTACTCGATGGTCTGTCGCTTGTGAAGGCGCTCCGAAGTGTCGGCAATGCGACCCCCGTTCTCTATCTGACGTCCTTAGGGGGCGTCGACGATCGGGTAAAGGGGCTTGAGGCAGGGGGCGACGACTATGTTTCAAAACCATTCTACTTTGCGGAACTGCTGGCGCGTGTGAACGCATTAGGCCGCCGCCCGCCGCTAAAGAACGAGGAGACCACGCTTAGCATTCGTGACCTCGAAATGAATCTCTCCCGCCGGATCGTGCAACGCGCGGGCGTAATCATAGACCTCCAGCCGCGCGAGTTCCGGCTCCTAGAGGTGTTGCTGCGCAACAAGGGCAGAGTGGTAACCCGAACAATGCTGCTGGAGCGTGTGTGGGACTTCCATTTTGAGCCGAAGACCAGCGTTGTAGAGACTCATATTTCACGGCTGCGGACCAAGATCGACAAGCCGTTCGACACCGAGTTGATACATACCGTCCGCGGTGCGGGCTACATCATTGACGACCATGTCTGACCTGTTGCGCCGCACTGCAGTGCGGGGATCGATTTTGCTCGCTATCCTCATCGGGTCCACGGTGCTTGCCGGGGTGACTGTCATCTACTGGCAACTGAGCGCCGAACTCGAGGAGCGTATCAAGCTGCATATCCTCGACAGCCGTGACGCGTTGGTGGCCATCGATAGCAGCGACGGTTTTAAAGATGTTGCGGAGGTTGTTAGGCGCGAGGCGACGTCGCGTCGCCCGATCGGCACGATCCTGCTGCTCGTCGATGACACGGGCAGCTTCGTGGCAGGCAATGTCGCAGGCATTCCAGATTTTCACGGCTGGCTCATCCTGCGGGAAAGCGACCTCGAGCGCGTAAGCGGACAACGAAGTCCGGACGACTCCTATTACGCCCTTTGGACTCCCCTGTCGCAGGGTAAGCTCCTGGTCGGCGCCAGTATTGGAGACCTCCGGGTGGTTCAATCAACACTCCTTGGTGGCCTTTTTTGGGAACTGGCGGCGTTGGTACTGCTCGCGACGGCATCCGGTGCTCTGATCGCTCGGCGCGCCCAGTCGCAAATCCGCGCCATCTCCAGAGCTCTCGCAGCTGTCGCGAAAGGTGAACTGCAGGAACGCGTCGCCCGGCGCTACTCAGGAGATGACCTGGATCGCGTCGCCGAACAGATCAACGCTACGCTCGATCATCTGCAGAGGCTGATAGAGCGTGTTGATCAGTCTTCGACCGATATCGCGCACGACCTGAAGCGGCCCGTGGGCAGACTGAGGCAGAGACTCGACGTGGCGCTTCGAACCGCGACAGACGTCTCTGACTTTCGCAAAGAAGTGAGCGCCTGTCTTTTGGAGCTAGACACCATTGTGGAGACCTTCGAGGCGCTGCTGCGCATTGCACAGATTGAGGCAGGCGCGCGACGGCAACGTTTCCAATCAGTAGAGTTGAAAGACCTACTAACCGAAATCGTAGAAATCTATCGCCCGGTCGCAGAGGATGCCGGGGATACACTCATTGTGGAGCTCTCGAGGCAGCGAGCTGTTATCAACGGCGACAGTGAACTCTTAACGCAGCTTTTCGTGAACTTACTCGAAAATGCTATACGCCATTGTCCGGCAGGAACGACAATCCGCGTTACATTGGAGGCTGGCCAAGTCGGACCGAGTGTAATCGTCTCAGACGATGGCCCTGGGGTCCCTGCACATGAGCGAGCGAAGGTATTTCATCGTCTCTACCGGCTAGAAAAATCGCGTTCAACGCCAGGCAGCGGACTTGGATTGAGTTTAGTTGCGGCAATCGCCGAGCTGCATGGAGGCAAAATCACACTCTCTGACAACCGTCCAGGCCTCGTCGTTTGCATCGACTTTCCGCGAATGGCGAGCGGCAAGGCGGCTGACCCGCGCTAAGACAGCGCGCGTACACTGCTTGCGTTCACAAGTCCGAAGGTGCCGGTCAGGCGCCAGTACCTTACCCATCCGTAAACAAACGGCAAATACCTGGCAATGTCATGTGTGCAATGATGCAGGCCATCATGAGGGCAATCGCCCCCCACCTTTGGATCGAAGGAGAAAGCCTATGACTGTCAGACGCATCCTTCCTGGACTTCTCGTTTCCACTTTGTTTGCGGCCTCGGCTCTCGCCGCGCCACTCTCCACGACCGGCGTCGTTAAGTCCATTGATCAAGCCAAGGACGACATTGTCCTGCAATCTGGTGAGACCTTCACCCTTCCGACCAAATTCAACTTCAAGAAGCTCAAGGTCGGTGAGACCGTGAAGATCACCTATGTAAAACAGGGCAATAAGATGGTCGCATCCAAGGTCGAAGCGATGAAGTGATAGCAATCTCGCCGAGATAGCGGCAATGCTGAAGCCATTGCCGCCGGCGAAGCCCTGCATCGAGCAATTGAGGATATTTCGGCAACCGAAGGTCCCTTCGCAGTCATAGCGAAGCCGCCAAATGTGAAGTCGCTAGAAGCGCACAGGCCGAGCATCGTGAAGATGACATCGACCGACTGACCGGTTCGCGCTTCCATCGCATCGGTTATCCGTTAGGCGTAATGTAGATTTCTGTTGCGCGAAACCGGCCATCCATTCGCTTGCATTGGACAATGACGTCGATCGAGACCCTCAATAGTCTATCAATGTCTTCGCGATCCAGATTGCGTCCGCCTTCGGATTCCTTCACGAGCAGCGTCAATTGTTGCAAAGCGAGTTCGGCGGAATCGGCATGCACGGTCGTGATCGATCCGGGATGACCGGAGTTGACGTTGCGGACGTAGTAAAATGCAGTGCCGTCGCGCAGCTCTTGCAACAGGATTCGATCGGGCCGCATTCTAAGGCTCGATTCCAACAGGTCTTTTGGACCGGCAGTGGAAAGTCCTTGCGCGCCTTTCGAATAGAAAAGGCGTACATGGTTGGGCTGCGGAATAACCAATTCTGGAGTGTCCTCGATCGAAATGATCCGCTCGTGAGATGGGATGTGCTTGATCAACGCTTTTGAGAGCGTCGTCTTGGCCGATCCGGTTGCGCCTGAGATGATGATGTTTTTCCGCGCAATCACGGCCTCCCGCAGAAATTCCTTGAAACGGCCGGCATGGTATAGCTCCAGCAAATCCTGGTGCAGTGCCGGGGCGTCTCCGCTAACCGCTCGCGTCCCGGAGAAAAACTCTCGCTCTTCCAGGTCATCGAGCGTGAATGTGACCAATGATGGCTTTCGGATGGTGATGCTGATTGTGTTCCGCGTGGTCGCAGGCGGGATGACGATCTGGATTCGCTCATCCCCCGGCAGTGTTGCCGACAGGATCGGCCGCGTTTCATCGATGGATTGATGGGAAAAACTGGCCACGGCCCGGGCAAGGCGCATCAGCTTTTCAAAGGATAGCTCCGGCAGATGATGGGTCCGCCATCCACCGGAGCCTTCTGTCAGCACCTGCCCGGGCCGATTGACGATCACTTCGTAGAGCGACTTGTCATCAAGGAACGGCGTGAACGGAGCGAGCAGTTCACGAACGACCGTCGCGTCAGGATCCTCGGTCACCGCCCCTACCCTACTTCGTCACGAACGTCGGCCGCGGGCTGAAATCCCCCAGCACCGCGCGGTCAAGGACCTTGTTCTTCGGCTCGGTCACCCGCAATCCGTAAACACCGGAAAAGTCGAGATCACGTGCGACGAAGATCGAGACGAGCTCGCCTTGGTGCTTGTTGAGCGTTGGCGGAATGTTGATCGATTGCTCGACGGCGATGGCTGCCGCCTGCTGGCCTGCGTTTGTGGTGTTCTCAGCGTCGACGTCGCTGTTCCCCAGGCGACTGTTGGCATAGCTCGTAGCATCGCCGACGATGGACAGGAGAAGCGCACTCCCAAACCGCTCCCACCAGTGGGTGTCGACATAGCCGTCGATGCCGGCCCGGCCGAGCGCATCCGTCGCCGGCGAGGCCAAGGTGACGATGACGCCGTTCGGGGTTTTCGCACGATTCCAGAGCACGAATAGGCGCTTCTGTCCTCGTTGAAGGGCGCCCCGATATTCGCCGACAACTTGCGTGCCTTTCTCCATCAGCACAACCCGGCCATTGTCCGAGAGAACATCCCGGTTGATCACGCAGCTGGTGAAGCCGGGCTGATCGGATGCCATGGCAGTTTCCAGCACGCACGGGATTGACGATCCCATTGCAACTATGAAGTTCCGATTGCCGAGTGTGCCGGCGCGTGAGCCTTCAAGCTTCGTCGGCCGTAGCAGCCCGTTGAACCGCTGTTCATCGGCATCGGCGGCGTTCTGGCCCATGGTGTTTCCATCGAGTGGCACGAAATTGCTGCCCCCGGACATAAGTGGATCTGCGGTCTCACGGTGCGACGTCGTGTTCTTCTGTCCGCCGCTGAAGGCCATGACCGGAGCCCGGCGCGCCGAGTCGAGCAGCGGATCGTCGTCCTCCACCTCCTCAGCCGCGAGCGGGGTCGGCAGCTTCACTTCCGGCACGGCTTGGACCGGCTCCATCTTCTCCTTCACCGGCTCGAAGTTCGCCGTTTGCCGGATGACAACCCGCTCGGGTCTGGTTGTGTCCGTCGGAGTGTTCTCGCCGCTCATCGACCACAAGGCGAAGGCGATAAAGGTAACAACGGCCAGCGCAACCGCGCTGCGCCTCAAGACGGGATGGTTGTCGATCCTCCCGCCGGGAACCGTTTCGGCGCGTTCGCCCGGTATCCGGCTTTCATCTTCCTGAACCATGACAGCCTCCTACTGCCCCGTGCCGATGTCCGTCCGAATGACCCGCTCGACCGACGGCGAGGTCGTACTGGTGTCAGGGTTGATGCCGACCCGATCGTAGGCCTCATTGAAGACGCAGAGCACGTCCCGTCCCCTCCGCAGGATGAACTTCCGGCTGATCGCGTGGACCAGGACAAGATTGCCATCTACGGATTTCGGCACCAGACTTTCACTGCCGTCTGAGTTCTCGATGTAGATGGCCGGCATTTCCTGATTGCCAACGAAGGCGAACGTCGTGACCTTGCCGTTGTCGTAGACCGATTGCGGTTCCAGAGCCTGCGCGCCTTGGGCGGAGTAACGCCAGTTCCGCGGCCCATGGGTCTCATGAATGGCCAACACGTTGTCGGCCTCCTCCGCCTGGGCGGCGATCGCTCGCGCCGCCGCGGCCTGGCGCCGCCGTTCAACTTCGTCGGCCGGATAGCGGTATTTGACGTAGAAGTAGGTGTTCTGGCCGACCTCCACCTTCCCATCCCGCACCGTCAGTTCCATTTGGTAGCTTCGTCTCGAGCCGTCGCGCCGCGTGGTGACGGCAGAGAGATTGGTGACTGGCTGATTTTCCCGCGGCTTGAGGAATAGGATGTTGCCCGCCGGCGCGACCTCCCAGGCCACACTATTGCCGAGCGCAATATGCGCTATCTCTTCGTCCGCCGCGAACTCCACCTGCACCGACGAACGCAATGAGCCGATGATGCGAGTGATGTTGTAGGGCTGGTAATCGACAAAACGAACACGGCCGTCCTGCGACGCCCCGCGGGGGATTTCGAGGGCGAACGCGGTGGAGGCGGAGGTCGTAAGAAGGAGGGTGGCGATGAGGGTAGTCCGCATCAGTTGATGACCTCCGGATCGGCTCGGTATTCGCTGACTGCAAAACCGAGAGGATTCACCAGCCGATCCGTCGAGGACATCGGCGCGTTTGCATAGGAGAAGGTGAGCGTCGCAACCCAATGGGTTGTCCGGACTTCTTCCCCGCGGGTGATGGTGCGCATGTAGCGGACGGATACGACATGCGGATTGATCAGCGAGATCGAGGCGATGCTGATGCGCGCGGTGGCGCCGCGCCCATAGGTATTCTGTGGCGACTCCGGATTGCTGCCGCGATAGAGCGCTGAAAACCGAGCCTGCTCAGGCTGCGTCGAGAGAAGCGCGACGGTGCGGAAGTTCACCTCCGCCTCGCTCCAGACATAGCCTTCGCGAGCACGCACATACTTCGCGGCAAAGTACTTGGTTACGGCCTCATCATACGTACCGGCCGTAGACGTCAATGCCGAGACGACATCGACGATTCCCGTCGAATTGTCGACCCGCACGACAAATGGCTCGACCGTTTTCAACGGCGTGAGGCCGGCGACGGCGAAGATCGAAGCGCCGGCGAGAATGGCGGCCACGATGGCGATGAACCAGGCGATGCGTGCCGAGCGTTCGACCTGGATCATCCGGTCTTGATCGAAGCGTCGCGCCTTTGCGAAATATGTCTTGAGTTCGTCCCCGGAGACCATGGCGTCAGCCCTCGGATGGACGATAGGAGGCGTCGATGTCGAGATGGGCGAAGGCGGGAGGCTCCCTGCCCTCTTTGACATAAGTGGTGGCGACGGACTGAGAGGCCGCCGGTCGCGCATCCGCCTGTTTTTGTTGGAGGTTGCTATTGTCTTCCCACTGCCACATGGCGCGATTAAGCGGGCGGCGCGAATAGCCGTCGCATTTCGGGAGCGAATACGTCAGCGATGTGCAGCCGCTTAAGGCGGCGACCATGCAGAGCAGCGGAAATGTTCTGATCATTCCTGAAGAGCCTTTTTCTTGTTCGTGCGAAAAGCGTCACGATCCCGAGCCTCTCGAGCTGAAGGTTCGACCAATGGCGCGGACACCGCGTCCGGTCGCACGGGCGGAATGGGACGCCGCCCAGGCGAGCGTGCTTTCGTGGGCGTCGCGTGCAGCGCCGTAGCCGTAGGTCAACGACGCGCCGCCGGCGGCAAGCGCTGAAGCGATGTTCGGAAGCTGATAGAAGACATAGAGAGCAGCGAGGCAGATGGCGCAGAGCGCGGTTGGACGCATCAGCACGTCGCTGTATCCTTCGATCGCCGTGAAGGTCGTATCAATGCACGTGATCAGCAGGGAGCCGACGGCGACGACGAGGACCTGGAGGATCACGAAGTTCGCAAGCTGTCCGATCCAGGCCTCGGTGAAGCGTCGCGTCGCCTGAAACATCGCGAATGCCACGAAGATCGGGCCGATTGCGAGCACGATGGCGAGCGCCAGTCGGGCATAGAGCGAGACGATATAGCCGATCGCCGCTACCGTGAAGCTCGCGCCGATCACCATTGCGCCACCGATACCCAACACAATACTCGACGACCAAGTGGCACGGGACCAGATATCGATGGCCGAATCCTGTCCCTTGTCGAGCAGACTGTCGAACGTTGTAGCGCTCGGCGCCGCGCCGGTGTTCAGTGCCTGCGATATCTCACGCGGCAACACCTCGAAGAAGATATCGGTGACATAGGTCTGGTATTCGTCGGCGTCCCTCACCAGCATGACGATGATCGCGAGCTTGATCGCCCGATAGGCGAAGTCAAGGATCGGCTCGTGGACCGAGCCGCGAAGCACAAGGTAGCCATAGAGCACCACATAGAGGGTGACCGCTGCCGTCAGAGGGCCCGAGATCCACTCGGAGACGTTGGAGGTCCCGTCGGAGATAAAGGTCTCCAGCGGTGCCTTGAACTGCTCGTCGACGAAGGCGAAGACCTGATACATGCCTCAGCCTCCAAGCGCTTTTCGCATGCGTCGAAAGCGAGCCTTGAAGTCTGCGGCCGCCGCGTTCTGGCAATTCGGGGTATTGCCTAGTTCACCGGGGTTGTTGCCACACGTCGCCATGATTTCGGCTAGCAGGGCCTCGTCGGCGATGAGTTCGTCGACAGTGTAGGTCCGTTCGGCTTGCTCGGAGCAGCTGACCAATAGGGCAGCGAGAAGAACGATATGGCCCTTCATTGCAGTGCAGCCTTCATTGCATCCATGCGTCGGCGCCAGTCCTCCACCTTGCGCTGCTCGTCGACCTGTGCCTGGGCTTGCTGCACCATCCGAAGGGCCTCCATGCGCAATATATCGGTCTGGAGAAACGCCGTCTCCGCCTGAAGTCGCGCCTGAAGGTCGGCAATGTCCTTGGCGTCACCCGCCGTCGAAATCTTCTCGCGCAGTTGGTCAATGCCATCGACGCGCTTGGCCGCGGCGTCGTAGATATGCTGCGCTAGGCTCATCTGCCCGGCATTCTTGTTCTGAATGCGCGAAAGCTCCTGCGCGTAAAAGTCATCTGCGCTGGTCCGATAGGTCGAATTACCCTCAAGGAACTTTGAGGCCCTATCCCCGAACACGCCCGTGCCGCTTCCCTTGAACAGCCCCTCGATGGCGTTGAAATCCCCGGGGAGCGCCTTGCGGACGGCAGGATCGTTCAGGACGCCGGCAACATCCGCCATGTCGGTGATCTTGTTGAGCGAGCCGTAGAGCTGCTGCGCCTGCTCGATCTGCTGGTTGAGCGCATCGAGCTGGGCTTTCAGTTGCGCGATACTCTCGAGGTGCTTGGCGATCGCGGTCCGGTCGATCACCGGGATTCCCTGCCCTGCGGCCGTGCTGGCTAAGAGAATGAGCGCGGCGGCAATTGCCGCGCTATGATTTCGATAGGAAGCCATTAGCTCAAACTCCTTCTTTGCTGAAAAATCGGAAGCCAATCCGCGAGCCGGTCGCCGACTTCTGTGCGGATGGCATCGGCGAGTTCGACATTCGCGGTGCGGCCAGAGAGGATGGCAAGTTCGTCGTCGAAACCGCCGAGGTTCAGTTCGGCGACGACGCTATTGTGCCCTTGCTTCAGTATAAATCGGCGGCTCTCGACGGAGAGCTCGCGTGCAATGAGTTCATACTCCCGCTCGGTGAGCTTGAAGCCGTCGACATAGTCGGCGTGGTTACCGCGGGCATTCGGTAGGAAGATCTGCGTCGGGCATTGCTCGATGATCGTATGAGCGATCGGCGATACGATCGCATCGCGCGGGCTCTGCGTAGCAAAGAGCATAAGGCCGTTCTGCTTGCGGATCGTCTTGAGCTTGTTCTGTGCGAGATCGCGAAACCCTTCGTCCTGGAGCGCCTTCCAGAACTCATCGATAACGATGATGATGCGCCTGCCATCGATCAGTTGCTCGACCCGGTGGAAGAGGTAGGCCATCAGGGGCGTGCGGATTTCCTCGTTGCCGAGGAAATCGGTCATGTCATAGCCGACGAATTTGCCGCCGATGCCAATGTCCTCAATGACGTTATCGAAGACCCAACCGAGCGGGCCTCCGCTCTCCCACTGCCGCAGCCGCGCGGCAATGCCTTCGGGATCGGTGTTGTTGAGGAACGTCCTGAGCGCGCCAATCGTCCGGCGCTCCACCGGCAAGTCGGCAAGGCCGTCGATGGCGGAGGCGATGTCTCGAAGTTCGGTCACAGTCAGCTCTCGTGTTGCCGAGCCGACAAGCCTGCCGACCCAGCGCGTGAGAAACACCTTGTTATCCGGCGTCAGTTCAAGTGCCTTCAAGGGAGCGCACCCAGTCGAGACCCCATTCTTGAGCGGCAGATAGGTGCCACCGGCAGCGCGCACGTAGAGATCAGCTCCCCTGTCCTTGTCGAAGAACACCACATGCGGGTCATGTTTCTCGAGCTGTGACAGCAAGAAGTTCAACAGCACGGTCTTGCCGGCACCGGACGGTCCGCAGACGAAGGTGTTACCGAGATCACCGTAATGAAAATTGAAGTAGTACGGTGACCCCGACGCCGTCTTGAAAAGGGCGACGGCAGGTCCCCATTCGTTGCCGTCCTTCCGACCGATCGGGTAGGAATGGAATGGCGAGAGCGCCGCGAAGTTGCGGGACGTGATCGCCCCGGACCGAGCGCGATAGCGGAAATTGCCCGGCAACTGGGCCCACCAGGCAGCCTCAAGGCCGAGATCCTCACGCGCAACAACCGCACCACCACCGGTCAGACCTGCGCGTGCCTTGCCGAGATTGTCGATCAGTTCCTTCACCGACCGCGCAAAGACGGCCAGCGTCAGATGGTGTTCGCCAAGTACGAACCGATTGGACTCCAGATCGTCCAGCGCTTCATCGATCTCCTCGATCTGCGAGAACGCCTTGTCGCCGCTGCTGACCATCTGGTTCTGCTTGCGGCCCATGATGACGCGGGCATCCGCCTTCGATACGAAGGAGAAGGATTGCGCCAGGATAACTTCGAAAGGACTGGTGAGCACACTGTCGAGCATCCCGGTCCGAGTTCTGGCCGGATATTCCTTGAAACTCAGCATAGCGGCATACCGACTTTCGGCCTCGTGGCGAATCTCGATCGTCTCGCGGCCGAAGATGACCCGGTCGGAGTAGATCACGGAGGCGATGCGACCCTCTGTCAGCGGAACCGGTTCCCGCCGGCCGCCGACAAGCTGATGCAGTACCTCGCTCGGCTCCGAGAAGATCAGGCCCCTGTGCTCGTAAAGCGACAGCACGCGGGGATCGAAACGTTTCAACGCCGCCGTAACGTCGACGACCTTGTCTCGAAGATGCTTGAGATCCTCCTCATCCAATTCGACGCCCGTCCGACGGGACTGCAACAGACGCGACAAGAACGTCGCTGCCTTGTCGGCCGGGTGGCGTGCCGGAGACCAATGGATCGTCAGATAAAGATCATTGCGGAACAGATCTTCGCCTACCATGCGCTTGCGGTATTTGTCGTTGAGCGCGGCCGAAAATGCGGTCGCGAAAGTACCCACAGGAAAGTCGCCGTCCCGGCGGCGGATGAGATGGGTCCACAAGGCGAGCCGCTCGTCGGCGATGTTCCGATAGAGGGTATTGAGGTCGCGATGGAGTGCGTTCAGGTCGAGGGCGTCCGCGGTCTCGAAAGAGACGCCCTCTAATGCGATCATCACCATCAGTGCCCGGGAATCGAGTGCGATTGTCGACTCGTCGACGTGGCGGACGTAGGGGATGAAGGTCTCAGGACCGAGTTCGCGAGATCTGAGTGCGGCGAGTTTAGGCAAATCCGAGATCCCTTTCGTCGTAATTGCGCGCGAGCTTTAGGGGGCTAAGCGTCGCTCCGCCCCAATAGCCGCTGTTGCGGGACCGGCCGCGTGTCTCCACCCAAGCCAGCAAGATGCGAAACATGTTGTGGTCGTGCTTGACGAGTGCTCGGAACAGCAGATGGAAGACGACGCCGACGAGCACGTAGGCGACCGAGCCTGCAACAATGTAGAGGATGGTCGTCAGCATGATATTCATGCCCATGGCTTCCATCGTCACACCGGCGATCATCGCCGGCCGGGTGCAAGCGATGAACAGCGTGTCTTCCTCAAGGATTGGCCGCGAACTCGCCATGGTGTCAGCTTCCGACGATGGTGTTCACGAGTTCGGTAGCGCCGAAGATGCCGCCAATGCCAATGATCCAGAACCCTGCGCGCCTCAGATCCATGTAGCCAAACATCCAGGCTATGCAGATCACGATGACCGCGATAACGGCCAGAAGCTTGGCGATGTTGCCGGTCAGCATATCGACGATGTTCTGCAGCACGGTCTCGATGCCGGCCGCCTGCGCGAAGGCAGGTTCGACCATGGATGCCACGATAGCCGCTGCCATGGCGGCGGATGCGGCGATCGGGCGGATACGGGCACTGAAAGTCATTCACTCTCCTCCATTTGACTGTTCTGGAACACGAGGACGGAGGACCTCCGTCTCGAACTGAAAACATCCCAGGACGGCACCGACACCGTTCGATCAGTCTGGGCCTCGTCCTTGCCGGCATCTCCGATCGCCTCGACAAGAGGCGCTTCGTTGAGCTCCCTCTCTCGGCCACCATCTTCGATCATGAGAGTCGTGATGGTTCTGGCGAGCCGGCTTTTTTCCTGGCGGACCTGCTCATCGTACCTGACCATCGCGCCGACAGAGGGATTGTTCCGTCCGTAGTAGGAGTGCAGCATCACCTGTTCCGCCCGGCTCGGGTCCGCGCCGGCTTTTACCGCCAGCCGGTAGTACCCGTCGAGGATGGTCGCCGTGGCACGAAGGTTGAGGCATGGGTCGAAGGCATCTGAAATGGAAAGGTTGAGCTTGCGGAGTTCTTCCATGCCGATGCCGCCGAGACCGAGCTGGATGTCCTGCCCATCGGCTGCCATTGACGTGGCGATTACGATCGCCTCCACCTTGGTCGTGGGCTGCTCAGAGAGTGATGCGCCGCTGTTGACCCGGATGGCGAAGGGTTCGAATTGGCTTTCAAGGCTGATGATCGCGGCGAGCGTCTCGGCTGCAATTTTGGGTGCGCACGTTTGCGCCAAATCGAGGAAAGCAACAGGCATGCTCAGTACCACACGCGTTGCTTGCCAACACCGTCGATGGTCACGTCCATGTAGTGGGGTTGCGGGCGGATGTTCGGTCGCGTCGTCACGTAGCGCTGGCACTGCGTACGGCCGTCTCTCCGCCGCCACGCTGCAGACGAGGTCATCCGATCATCGTTGGAGTGGCATCCAGCGTTTGAGACAGTCTGTGGCGTGGTCGAGATACAACTCGCTTCGAGCCCGCGGTCTCCATACCGCGTTATCAGGCGATAACCGTTATTGCAGTAATAGGGGTCGTATCGAGGGCGTGAGGTCTTGAACCCAACGCCGCTGCACGTGGGAAAGGAGTGTCCTTTTGCAAGCGCGCGCCAGAGCTTGTGGATTGGCGGCCGGCACTCTGCATATTGTGTCGGACCGTTCGGATTGGAAAGGCACAAGATAACCTGGCAACCCCATTCAGCCGCTCGCGCTTTACTGTCGAAAACAAGATAGAATGGCGCTAGACTGGCTGCAGCGACAAATACCCGTGCAAGAGACTTGTTCATGACCACCACCTTCACTGACGCGATTGTGTGTGCAATCCTAACAAGCGGCGCAATTTCGCGACGCGTTTTACAATCATATATCTGACAGTATAAAAAATGACAAGCGCACTCAATGCCCATTGGCAGAGCCAGCTGTTTTCGGCTTACGCTCTGCAAGAAGTTTTCGATAAACCGGTTGAGGGAGAGACACCGCAATCGCGTTTGAAGCAGGTCGGGATGATGACGGTGCTCTATATGATGCATCAAAACCACGAGAAGCTAACACTTTCGAATATAAGCCAAATTACCGGTCTGACGCGCAACGCTGTGGCGGAATCGATCGATCCTCTCATTAAGCGGGGCATATTGATCGAAACAATTGTGAAGAACTCGATGGGACGAGGAACTGCGAGGCAGTTTGAGTTCTGCCCGGACGTTTTCGAGCGCCTGAGGTTAAGCCCGGAGCAGCAAAAACCTGGAACTTAGTGACTTTTTTACGACACTAACAACGGCACACGACGGCGGCGTTGAGCCAGCCTGCGCGGGACTTGGCTTCTGACCACTCGAAAGGCGTGGCAACTTCGAGCAGCTTCGTGACCTTCCAAGAAGGCGTTAGGGGCCTAAAACTTCAAATCGGCCATCCAGATCTGCTTTTCGACGGCCGTCGGGCGAATGCCTGCATCGCGGTATGGACAGTTTCCATCTGAGGTACGCTTTCACTTGGCCGTGCGCCGCAGCCCTTCCAGTAGCAGTCGCAGCTTGTGCTTGCGCCGGTGCTGCTCGATGAGCCCATCAAGGTGCGCAAGCCACTGGCCGGAGGTTCCGCAAACCTTATGCGCGCGTCCGGCGATCCCGAGCCACAGGGCGGCCATCTCATAGCGGCTTGATCTTCCTTCAGACATAATTGGTTCGGCCATGCGGCATGCAAGGACAATCACCCAATCGGGATGATCCGCCAATGCCCGTTCAGCAAGCCGAGCCAGCGCAGAGTCACGTGGACTGAAGAAGCGCGTTTCCTGCAGGTTGATGCAAGCAACGGCTTCGGCGACCAAGTCCTCATCGAGCAGGATTTCGATCCGCTCATGCGCGTAAGGTGCCGCCATCAGCGCCGCAAGCAGCAATTCGCGCAATTTCCGCCAATCCGACGGAGCGACGAGTTTCTTGGCCACGCGGAAATCTTCACGTGCGAGGCTTTCTTCGAAGGCTACTTGCGTTGCCTTGAACATTATATCCCGGTTGCCCGCCTCATGCGCCTTTTCGCGCAGCCAGCGGGCCAGCATTGCTCTGCCTGTTCTGTCACGCCAATTTTCTTCACCTTCGCCTCGCCCGTCTCGCGACACCCCCCAGGCGGCAATGTCGATCGCAGTCTCCAGTTGGCCGACAGCAGCGACGGCCTCGGCCAGCCGTAAGAGATCACCATGTGTGGTCAGGCGCGCATGGGCGAGCGCGACCGCCTCATTGACACGGCCCGTCTGCGCCAGCTTCACAGCATGGTCGCAATGGAACCCCGCCGCACGGGAAAGGTTGAGGAAATGCTCGCTACGCCCCATGGCTTCGAGCGCGGCAAGTCGGACCCGTGTCAGATCGTCATCGAGCAAATCGCTACCTCCCCCAGGCGGCCAGCTCTGCCCAAGCCCTGCGAGCGTCGCCTGAAGGCCTGGCTCGTCCCAGCCCTGCATGCAAGCTGCAATGGCAGTAGTAAAGGCATCGTCAGCGCCAAATTTTGCGAGTTCGCCCTGCCGGTCGGCCAGTTCGCCGGCGAGGTCATCGCGCACCTCCTGTGAAACACCATCCATGAGGGCAGCTTGAGCGATCAGTTGATCAAGCCGGGGAAAGAACTCGTGCAGGGTTTCATCCCAATCGGCGTTTTCCGGCCAATATGCGGCCAGCCCCGAGGCGACGGGTTTCAAGATCGTCAATGCATGGGCGCCGCGCCCTGAGACAAGAAAGGATTCAGCCTCGTCAATCAGTTGTTCGAGCGCCGCTTCATCGATACCCGCAGACTGTTCGCCCCAACTGTGTCGATGCCGCCCCGAACCGATCGAAGTGAAAAGCGCTTCGGCGCGACGACGAAACGGCACCGGATCGAGCAGCACGCTTGCCTCGTCAGCCACCGAAGCCGCGAATCTGGCATCGAGCCAAAGGGCAAAGCCCTCGTCTCTCTCGGCACGTTCGAGCACAAGCGCCTCAAGCCGGTCACGCGAAATCGCCCGTAAATGCTCCGCGCGCTTCTCCGCCTGTTTCATCTGTTCTCCTCAAAACTTCGACTTCAGATGCTTGGCGGCGATGCGCTTGGCTTCAAATCAGCTTTAGCTTCGTCGCCAGAGCCGTCGCCTGCGGAAGCGAGTAGGCATTGAGCTTCCTGCGCGCATTATTCATGTGGAAGTTGACATTCCAGTAGCTCATGTTCTCGATGTCGGCGATTTCTCTCATGGATTTGCCCTCGGACGCCCACTTGAGCATAAGCGCCTGTCTAGCGGTCAGGCCGATGACCGGTTTTGCTGTCGGTTCAATATTCGTTTGCTCGATCCGCACATGAAGCTGGGCGACGGCCATGGCGGCCGCTACCGGATCGATATCCCTTTTCAGCGAGAGGGAAGGCTTGTGCGAGGCCATTGTCAGCATCGCCATGCGTCTGAACGCAGTCGCGACCGGGATGGTGATGCCCGACCGAATGCCGAAACCGGCGGCATCCAGATAAAATTGCCGAACGCGCCTCGATCTGACAGTCCTTGAATTTTCGGAAGACGACCAGGTGAACGCTTTCATCGTGGCCCTGGCAATCTGGATTATGGGATCGATCTCGTTGAAGCCCTTTGAGAAATACCAATCCTGCCATTCCGGATGATAATTCGAAACGGCGAATGTTCCGATCGGTTGAAGATTAAGGTAAGCATAATACTCAAAGCCGAGTTCTTCACCGAGCTCGGTGAGCGCTTCGTTGAACATCTCCTTCGTGCGCGCCACGGTGGAAACATCCGTTAGCTTCTGAAACCAGCTCTTCACCTTCTCCTCCTTTTGCTCTCGTCTTACTGAAGCAATGCTCGGCCCGGCAACATTCTGGACCTTTTGGAGAGCCACCGGCGAGTTATGCTCCTGCCTCGACTTCCCTTCAATATGAAGGCCCCAGGACCATCTTCGCCAACCTCCGACGTCCTACGTGCCACTTACCTAAGCAGCTTTGCGTGATCTGGCCAACAGATTGGCGTTGTGATTCCGTTTCCGGGATTGATTCGGGAGCGGTGGCATGGCGGGGAAATCTCTGGTGAAGGCGACGGAGGAGGAATGTGCAGCGTTGGAGCATCTGGCGGCGAGCCGGGATCGCGGCGAGGCGGACCGGGCGCGGGCGATCCTGCTGACACTTGACGGCTGGACGAGCGCGCGGATCGCCCAAGCCTTCGGCGTTCGTGAGGATACGGTGCGGCTGTGGCGCAGCGATTTCATGGCCGGGTCGGTGACGGCCCTCAGGAAGCGCGTCGCGGCCGGCCCGGCGCCGGTGAAGTCGGAGGCCGCGCTTCGGGTTGCCGGGCCGCTCTTGTCGGCGCCGGTCGCCGACCGCAACAATTGGACGCTGGCGCGCCTTGCCGCCGAGATCGAGGCGCGCGAAGGGCTCAGCATCTCCCGATCGCAGCTTTCGAAAACGCTGCGCAAAAAAGGGGCTTTCGCTTCCGGCGGCCCCGGCACTCGCTGAAGAACCGCCAGGACCCGCAGGCCGTCGAGTGCGCCGGCCTGCGGCTGCAACTGCGCAAGCGACAGGCCGAGGCGGGCGATATCGTCCTCCTCTTCGGCGACGAGAGCGAGGCGCTCACCCATCCCTATCTGGCGCGTTGCTGGGCCAGACGCGGCGCCGATCTGCGGGTTCCCGCGCCCGGCCAGGCGCGCAAGATCGCCATGATGGGTGCTTTCGACTGGGCCGCGCGCAGGCTCGTCGTCGAAACCTCGAAAACCAAGCGCAGCGCCGATTTCATCGCCCTCCTGGAGACGCTCGACGCAGGCTATGGCCCCAAGCCCGGCGTGGCCGGCAGGCCGGTCGTCCTGGTGCTCGACAACGGGCCAATCCACACCAGCAAAGCGTCGCGCGCCGCGCTTGAGACCCGTGCCCATTGGCTCACCATCGAGTGGTTGCCCAAATACGCCCCCGAACTCAATGACATCGAGATCGTCTGGAAAAACCTCAAAGCCCATCATCTCGCTCATCAGACCTTCGCCACCGAACACGCCCTCGAACAAGCCATCATCAGAGCCGTAACCGCCCTCAACCACGAAGCCCGCTTCCATCCGTTGGCCATCAAGAGAATCTCTGCTTAGCTACTCGCCATGCGCCGGAAGACCGCGCTTGGTGTTGTTTCTCCCGGAATGGTTGCCCACAGCTTTGATCGATCTTGATGCCGCTGCCAGCGTGCGGGCAATATCTACGATCTCTTCACGGTTTGCGGTAGGATCCTCCTTGTTCCAGGCAAGCCCCATGCCGATCGTGAAATCCACCCCCTTCACTTCTCGAAGGCGAAACGACTGGTGGGGCAAATCCCTGGTCCATTCTGGCACGAAACCCACCCCCATCCCGGCCGCGACCAGCGAAACCAAGGAGAGCGTGTCATCGCAACTACAGGCAACCTGATCGAGAAGGCCAAATTTTCTGAACTGCTCGAAGAAGTACTTTTCCGTGTAAGACAGATTTGAGCGGGAAAAGGAGATGATCCGCTCCCGCTTCAAATCGCTCATTGTGACGGTTTCCGCAGTCTCAAGCCGGCTGCCAAGTGGCACCGCCAGAAGATATCGTTCGTTGGCGATGCTCTGCCAACGGAGCGATCCGATGTTTTCGACCGGCCGGATGAAGCCAAGGTTGATGCGGCCCTTCTCCAGGTCGCGGATGATTGCATCCGTGGAACCACTGCTCACGTGAATCTGAATATCGGGAAACCGCTTGCCGAGCTTGTTCAGAAAAAGCGGCAAGACACCGAAGGTGGCGGGATATATGGTTCCGATGGTGATCCGATCGACATTCTTGCCCGCAACGGCCCGGACGATAGCGGAACTGTTTTCGATCTCCCGCAGAACACTAATGCACCGCTCGTAAAAAACTTCTCCGGCTTTGGTCAGTTGAACACGACGCGTAGAGCGGATGAGAAGCTGCACCCCGAGCTCCTTCTCCAACGTTTGTATCTGCACGCTAAGGGCGGGCTGCGCCATGGAGAGCGTCGCCGCGGCGCGACCGAAATGCAACTCCTCAGCCAGGGTTGCAAAACATCTCATCTGACGGAATTCCATTCGCCTGTCCTCTGCATCCGCGCAAGCCAATCTACAAGGACATAGATCATCCATTAATCGTTAGATCAGATCAATCTGTTATTTTTTAATAATATGAAACCCATGAATTCCTGCAGTAGACGGCGAATCGTCTTTATCCTATCGGTTGAGTATGAAAACGAGCCTCGAACATCTTCCCGAGAAGAAGCAGCGCGAGCTTGCCCGCGTCGTGGAGATCATCCACGAGGAGTTTGCCGATGCGCTCGAGGGCGGCTCGGCCGACTTCAAGAAGCGCGGGCGGATCCTGAAGATCATCCTGTTCGGCTCCTATGCCCGTGGAACCTTTGTTGACGAGCCGCATACGATGAAGGGCTATCGCTCGGATTACGATATCCTCGTCATCGTCAATTCCAAGAAGCTCGCAGAACCGGAATATTGGGACAAGGCGACCGACCGGTTGATGTGGGACAAGGGAGTGTCGACGCCGGTTGGGCTGATCGTCCATGGCGCCCGGGAGGTGAACAACTTCCTTGCGGACGGACAGTATTTCTTCGTCGATATTCTGCGCGAGGGCATCGTGCTCTACGAACTCGACGACCGACCGTTGGCCGAGCCGAAACGGCTCTCGCCTGCCGACGCGCTCAGGGTGGCGAAGGAGCACGCTAATCTTCATCTACCGGAGATTGGAGACCTGATCGCAGGTTCAAGATTCTATCTGGCGAAAGAAAACAAACGCCGCGCAGTATTTGAACTTCATCAAGCTGTTGAATCGGCTTATTCCTGCGTACTCCTCACCCTTACCAACTACAGCCCGCCGTCGCACAACCTCAAATTTCTCCGCGGCCTTGCCGAGGATCGGGATCAGCGGCTGGTCGAGGCCTGGCCGCGCGATCAGCATCGCTTTACCGCCTGGTACAACGTTCTCAACGAAGCCTATGTGAAGGCACGCTATTCGAAGCACTTCGAGGTCACCGAAGAAGCGCTCGCCTGGCTTCTCGAGCGAACCGAACATCTCCACGGGCTCGTCGAAGCGATCTGCGCGAAGCGGCTGGCGGAATTGGAATCGGGCTCAGCCTAGCTTCCACATGCCTACGTCTCGGAACAGCCCTGAGTTGCCGCGAGCCACCGCTTGAAGCCAGTCTCGACCATGCTGAGACGTCATTGACATCGGCGATACCGTTGAGCGTCCCCCGTTGTGCAGCGTCCATATTGTCACGCTTCAGGGTTCCGACAGCGATGAGCTCCTGATAGACGGCTTGCTTGCAGGATGCATCATTTAGCGGTCCGCCTGGTGCACTGGTTCTCCCGCTTGAAGCAGGCGATCTCGGCCGTCGAGCATTCGGCAACGCCGTTGACGACCACGCAATGCGAGCATTGATCGCTGAATTCCAGGCAATCCGGATTGGCCCTGATGAAGTCCTGCAAACTGGAATTATCGGTCTGTCGCGGCTCGGGAACGGCATCGGGAACGGGTGCATCCGCCGCATGGCCAGTCGGCAGCCCCGTCATGACCATCGCCAGGCAAAGCGCGACACGAAAGCTGAAAGGCCTCATTCCCTGCTCCCTCAAGAGGCAGTTTTCGGAGAAGGCCTCAACGGTTCTCCGTCCAGAACTGCACAATTTCGAAGAGTGCCGTCACAGCGGCCGCAGCGCAAGCGGCGACCCGCCCTCACCCCAGTTCGTTGCGAATCGCCCGCATGAACACCTTGGCGCCGATGCCGATCAGATCGTCTGGAAAGTCATAGTCCGGATTGTGCAGCCGCGCATGGTTCTCGCCGGCGCCAAGGAAGAACATCGCCGCTGGCGCCACGCGCCCGAAAAGCCCGAAATCCTCCGACCCCTTCATCGGCAGCACGCCCTCGCCCTTGTCATGGCTGACGCCCTCCTCGTCCAACGCGCGTTCGAGCGCGGTCACAGCCGCTTCCGCGTTGCTGCACTGGTGGAACACGTCCTCGTAGCCGATCGTCACCTTCAGCCCGGCAGCCTCCGCCTCCCTGGCGACCAGCGCCTCGGCGCGGGCCACGAGATCGGCCATGCGCTCGTCGGTCAGTGTCCGGAGTGTCGCCCAGATCTCGGCATAGCCGGGGCTGATGCCGAAGGCCGCCTCGCCGAGCCGCGCATGCGTCACCGTGACCAGCGTATAGGTCTCGTCGAGCGGCCCGCTGGTGCCGAGCGCCGTCAGACCGGACAGCAGCGCGGCAACAGCAAAGGTCGGCGCAATGCCATCCTCCGGCGTCGAGGCATGCGCCGTCTTGCCGGACAGCGAAATCCGCATGCCGCGCGAGGCGCAATTGACCGGCCCCGTGCGAAGGGCCGCGTGGCCGAAGCGTAATCCCGGAAAATTGTGCAGCGAGAAGACCAGATCCGGCTTGATGTCAGCAAATTTCGGGTCGGCAAGCACGGCCGCAGCACCCGCGCCGTTCTCCTCCGCCGGCTGGAACATCAGGATCGCGCGGCCTCTCGCCGGGCGCTCGCGTCCAAGCCCTTTGGCCAGCGCCATCAGGATCGTCATGTGCCCGTCATGGCCGCAAAGATGCCCCTTGCCCCTGATCTGCGAGCGATGGCCGATCTCCGAGATCTCCTCGATCGGCAACCCGTCGAGCTCGGCCCGCACCATCACCGTCGGCCCTGGCTCTCGGCCCTCATAGATCGCCGCCACCCCGTGCCCGCCAAGACCTGTCATCACCGCATCCGGCTTCGTCTCGGCCAATGCCTTGACGATCGTATCCGCCGTCTCCCGCTCCTCGCCCGAGACTTCCGGCCGCCGGTGCAGCTCGCGCCGAAAGGCGGTGAGTGCCTCAAGTTCACGGTCGATCAGAAACATTTATGCCCCTCAGGTTCTTTATCCGGATAGAAGCTCCAGTTTCCGGGTCCACTGCTCACGCGTCTGGACAACGCATGACCTTGCCCCTTCAAAAGTCTCCCAGACACGACCTTAGACCATCTCCGCTATTGAAAGAGAAGAGCGAAAGACTTCCTTGGACACAGCGACAGCGGATCGACTTCAGCACCATCTCGCACTTGCTCTGCCGACTGGAACTTGTTCGCCGCAGTTGCAGTCAGAAAACTTGGTGCTCGAAACCGCGCTCAAAGTCGGTCTTCAAGTGAAGCCTATAACTTGTTGTGGCGTTGAACGACCTGTTAGGCAGTTTCGAACGCGATATATCTCCCGCCAAACTGCATAGAACTTGTCGCGGAAGCCGCGTCATATACGGTTGAATGGCGTACCACACCCAATTGCTGCAACCTCCAACTTCCCCTACATTGACCAAGTGGTAAAAAAGACGCACGCAAAACGCGCAATCAAATCAGAGGGGAACTTAATGCAAAGCGATTCCTTCAATTTTGCCATTTCCAGAAGAACCCTGATCAAAGCTGCCGGCGCCTCTGCCGTGGTGGCAGCGGCAGGTCTGCCGAACCGTCTGCTTGCTGCGGACCCGATAAAGGTCGCGGCCATCTACACCGTTCCGGTCGAGCAGCAGTGGGTCAGCCGTATCCACAAGGCGGCGAATGCAGCGAAGGAGCGCGGTGACATCGAATATGTCTATTCGGAAAACACCGCGAATAACGATTACGAGCGCGTCATGCGTGAGTATTGCGAGGCGGGTCACAAGTTGATCCTGGGCGAGGTCTTCGGCGTCGAGGATGCTGCCCGCGCGGTTGCCAAAGACTATCCGGATGTCGCCTTCCTGATGGGCTCGAGCTTCAAGCCCGATGCCGCCGTTCCGAACTTCTCGGTTTTCGACAACTATATCCAGGACGCATCCTATCTGTCCGGCCTCGTCGCCGGCGCAATGACGAAGTCCAAGAACATCGGCATGGTGGGAGGCTATCCGATCCCAGAGGTCAACCGGCTGATGAACGCATTCATGGCCGGCGTGAAGGAGGTAGCCCCGGACACCAAATTCCAGGTCGCCTTCATCGGCTCATGGTTCGATCCGCCGAAGGCCAAGGAGACCGCATTCGCCCAGATCGATGGGGGTGCGGACTTGCTCTATGCCGAACGTTTCGGTGTGTCCGACGCCGCCAAGGAGAAGAAGGTCTTGGCCATCGGCAATGTTATCGATACCCAAACGGACTACCCGGACACCGTTGTCGCCTCCGCACTGTGGCATTTCGAACCGACGCTCGACAAAGCGATCAGTGAAGTGAAGGCAGGCGCGTTCAAGGCTGACGACTACGGCATCTATTCCTTCATGAAGAACGGCGGCTGTTCGCTGGCGCCTCTCGGCACCTTCGACAGCAAGGTTCCGGATGCCATCAAGGCCAAGGTCGCGGAGAAGCAAAAAATGATCAAGGACGGTTCGTTCGCCGTCGAAATCAACGACGCCGAGCCGAAGTCGACCTAACCACTTCCTCGCGTTCATCGGAGATGATGGTCGGCAGTGCCGGACGAGGAATTACCACTCGCCGACAGCGACTATTCTCTCCCTGGACGGGAAAGGAAGCCCCCAACAATTCGTCTTCCGGTCGCCGACGTGTCTAGCAAACCCGCCCTTCGTCTTTCCCGCATTAGCAAGCGTTTCGGCCCGCTCAGGGCGAACGACGCGATTTCCTTCGACCTCAAGCAGAGCGAAGTCATCGCACTTCTCGGGGAGAACGGTGCTGGGAAGACGACTCTGATGAACATTCTCTTTGGCCACTATGTCGCCGATGAGGGAACCGTCGAGGCCTTTGGCAAGTCGCTTCCGCCGGGAGATCCGCGCGCTGCCATTGATGCCGGCATCGGCATGGTCCACCAGCACTTCACCCTAGCAGACAACATGACGGTGCAGGAAAACATCACGCTTGGCACGCAGAGCCTTTGGCGCCTGCGGCTTGACCGGGCCGCAGCGCGACGGCGCATTGAGCAATTGTCCGCTGATTTCGGCCTCTCCGTCGATCCCGCGGCTACCATCTCCAGCCTCTCGGTCGGCGAGCGTCAGCGCGTCGAGATCCTAAAAGCCCTTTATCGCGAGGCCCGCATCCTGATCCTGGACGAACCGACGGCCGTTTTAACCCCCGCCGAGACCGAGGCGCTGTTCCGGACGCTGAAGCTGCTCGTCGCGAAAGGCCTGTCGATCATCTTTATCTCTCATAAATTACACGAAGTGATGGCTGTTAGCGATCGTGTGCTGGTTCTGCGTTCCGGCCAGCTCGTCGGCGAGCGCGAAACAAGGTCGACCGATCGCAAAGAATTGGCAGCACTCATGGTTGGCCGGGAGGTCAAGCCAACGACGGTCAGCCCGCTAAGA
The DNA here is from genome assembly GCF_056924495.1 of Ensifer sp. 38_S197. Lineage (NCBI taxonomy): Bacteria > Pseudomonadati > Pseudomonadota > Alphaproteobacteria > Hyphomicrobiales > Rhizobiaceae > Ensifer > Ensifer sp. 38_S197. The sequence goes on from NZ_JBXOVZ010000001.1 coordinate 281,097, forward strand.
CTGGGAGGGCCGCTGCTGGCACTCGAACAGGTCTCCGCAACGCCTTACAATGGGGCGGGCCTCGACCAAGTATCGCTAACGCTTACAGCTGGAGAAATCACCGGCGTTGCCGGTGTTGCCGGTAATGGTCAGGCTGTCCTTGCTGCCCTCATCGCCGGCATACGGCGTCCAACCAGCGGCAGCACTTCCATCGCGGGGCAGGAAGTCTTCGACTGGTCGCCACGCGCGGCGCTCGCCCATGGCGTGGCCCGCATTCCGGAAGATCGCCACGCTGTCGGCAGCATCGGCGACATGAGCGTGACGGAGAACGTCATCGCCGAACGCTACCGAAGCCCTCGGTTCAGCCACATGGGCTTCCTGAACTGGAAGGCCGCCGGGCGCTTTGCCGAGAAACTCATTGCCGACTACGACGTCAAATGCCCTTCGCCCGAAGCACGCATACGCCTACTCTCAGGCGGCAACATGCAGAAGCTCATCCTCGGCCGGGCCCTTGATGGCGACCCGGCGGTCATCCTGGCAAGCCAGCCAACACGCGGCCTCGATGTCGGCGCCGTCGCCTATGTTCACCGCATGCTGCTCTCAGCGCGAGATCGGGGTGCCGCGATACTGCTCATTTCGGAAGACCTCGAGGAAGTCCTGGCATTGTCCGACCGCATCTTCGTTATGTTCAAGGGGCGCCTTTCCACGCCCTCTGCAAGGGGCGAACGCAGCATTCGGGAACTGGGGGAACTGATGGCAGGCCACAGCGGGGAGCGCGGTGATCATGCGGCTTGAACCGAAACCCGCGCCGTCCTTGGCGATCACCTTGCTGTTTCCGCTGGCGGCCATAGGCACCACGCTGGTGCTGACGTCGATACTGGTTCTCGCCGCCGGCGCTTCCCCACTGTCCGTCTTCTATCTTGTGGCGAAGGGGGCGGCCGGCTCACAGTTCGCCTTCTTGGAGACCTTGACCCGGGCGACGCCACTCATCTTCACGGGTTTGGCGATCGCCGTCGCCTTTCGGGCAAAGCTCTGGAACATCGGCGCAGAAGCCCAACTCTACATCGGTGGCGTCGTCACCGTAGCGCTGGGAACCGGCGCACTACCCCTGCCTTCGGTCGTTCTCATCCCGGTAATCATGGTCGCCGTCATGGCCGCAGGCGCGTTGCTTCTGCTCGGCCCAGCCGTGCTGAAGACGCGTTTCGGCGTCGACGAGGTGGTCACTACGTTGCTGCTCAACTTCATCGTCCTGCTGTTCGTATCCATGCTACTCGAAGGTATACTCAAGGATCCGATGGGGCTCGGCTGGCCGCAATCGCAGAAGGTCATTGCCGAAGCACAACTGCCGCGCCTTATCCAGGGCAAGCGCCTGCACTATGGCTTCGTCATCGCCCTTGTTTCGGCCATCCTCATTTGGGTCGTTATGAAAAAGACGGTTCTCGGCTACGAGATGCGCGCCGTCGGCCTCAATCCCGAGGGCGCTCGTTTTGTTGGCATTCTGGTCGACCGCACTCTGATGAAGACGGCGTTGCTTTCGGGGGGATTGGCCGCTCTTGCGGGTTTTTCCGAAGTCTCTGGGCTCAAGGGCAACCTGACGCTCGACCTGTCGCCGGGCTACGGCTACACCGGCATCGTCGTCGCCATGCTGGCCATGCTGAATCCGCTCGGTGTCATCGCCTCGGCCATCTTCGTCGCCGGCATCTTCGTCGGCGCCGATGCCATGAGCCGAGCGGCCAAGGTGCCGAGTTACATAGCCGACGTCATGGTCGCCACCTCGCTACTGACCATGGTTGTCGCGATCCTTCTGACGCGATTCCGGATCAGGTGGAGGTGACATGGACGCGCTCGAAATCCTCTTCACCGCCTCTTTTTGGGTTGCCGCAATCCGCATAGCATCCCCGCTGATCTTCGCGACCATGGGCGAGTTGATCTGCGAGCGCGCCGGCGTCCTTAACCTCGGCATCGAGGGGATCATGACGGCAGGCGCTTTCGCCGGCTGGTTTACCGTATATTCTGGCGGCGATCTTTGGGTCGGCTTGCTGGTCGCTGCCCTTTTCGGCGCCATGTTCGGCCTGCTGCATGCCACGCTCACGGTACCACTCGGCCTGTCGCAACACGTCGTCGGCATCGGTGTTACGCTGCTTGCCACGAGTCTTACTTACTTCATCTATCGTCTTGCGCTGCCCGAGGTGACGTCGCCGCCCAAAATCGAGCCGTTCCAGCCCCTGCCGATCCCGGGCTTGTCCAGCATTCCGGTCGTTGGCGAGGCACTGTTTACTCAGACACCACTGACCTATCTCGCATTCATGTCGGTCGCCGCCGTTGCTTGGATCCTCTATCGCACGCCCATCGGTCTCGCCGTTCGTGCCGCAGGCGAAAATCCGTCAGCGGTCGAAGCGCAGGGCATTTCGGTCACTGGCATTCGCATGGGCGCCGTCGTCATTGGTAGCGCGCTGATGGCGGTCGGCGGCGCCTTTCTCACCACCTCGGCTTTCAACTCGTTCTTCTTCCAGATGATCAATGGACGCGGTTGGATTTGTATCGCACTGGTCGTCTTCGGCTCCTGGCGGCCAGGTAAGGCGCTGATCGGCGCCATCCTCTTCGCAGCCTTCGATGCCTATCAGGTTCGTCTGCAGCAGATATCGGGCGGCATCGTGCCCTATCAGGTTTTCCTGATGATGCCCTATGCGCTGTCGATCCTGGCGCTGATCCTGGTCGCACGTCGTGCTGCATATCCCAGAGCTTTGATGATCCCGTACCAGAAAGGCGAAAGATGAGCTTCGACCTGATCATAAAAGGGGGCACGCTGCCCGATGGAAACGTCGCCGACATCGGCATCAAGGGCGATAGAATCGCGGCGATCGAGCCACGCATCGACGCGCAGGCTGGTCGTGTCGTCGATGCCTCGGGCGACCTCGTCAGTCAGCCCTTTGTCGATCCGCATTTCCATATGGATGCAACGCTGTCCTACGGCCTGCCACGTATCAATGCCTCGGGTACGCTGCTCGAAGGCATCGCGCTGTGGGGCGAACTCAAGCCGCTCCTGACCCACGAAGCCGTCAAGGAGCGGGCGTTGGCTTATTGCGACTGGGCGGTCTCGATGGGCCTCCTCGCCATCCGCACGCATGTCGATACCTGCGACGACCGCCTTCTTGCGGTGGAAGCGCTGCTAGAGGTCAAGAAGGAGATCGCGCCCTACATCGACCTCCAGCTTGTCGCCTTCCCGCAGGACGGGTTCTATCGCTCGCCGAATGCGCGCGAAAACACCATCCGCGCCCTCGACATGGGCGTCGATATCGTTGGTGGTATTCCGCATTTCGAGCGGACCATGTCCGACGGCACGCGTTCCGTTACCGAACTTTGCGAGATCGCGGTCAAGCGCGGCTTGATGGTCGACTTGCACTGTGACGAGACCGACGACCCGTTGTCGCGCCATATCGAGCAGCTTGCCTATGAGACCCAGAGGCTCGGCCTGCAAGGCCGGGTGGCTGCCTCGCACCTTACCTCGATGCATTCGATGGATAACTACTATGTCTCGAAGCTGCTGCCGCTGATTGCGGAAGCCGACATCTCAGTGATCCCCAATCCACTCATAAACATCATGCTGCAGGGACGCCACGACACCTACCCTAAGCGCCGTGGCCTCACGCGAGTGCCGGAGATGCTAAAGGCCGGCATCCGCACCGGCTGGGGTCAGGATTGCGTGCTCGATCCCTGGTATTCCCTCGGTACAGCCGATATGCTCGACGTCGCCTTCATGGGATTGCACGTCGCCCAGATGTCCTCGCCCGCAGACATGCGCACCTGCTTCGACATGGTCACCAAGATCAATGCCGAGATCATGGGCCTCGATCATCTCGGTCTAGCCGTGGGCAAATCCGCAAGCCTCGTCGTGCTCGATGCGGGCACCCCCATCGAGGCGGTGCGCCTGCGCGCCGAGCGGGTTTGTGTCGTCGCGAAGGGCAAGGTCGTGGCCGAACGCGAAAAGCGCGATACAGCCCTGTCCATCAAGGGCCGCCCCGCGACCATCAACCGCCGCCACATCGTGCCACGGCAATCGTGAGTTACGAATAGTTCGTCAGGCGAGCGGTCAAAGTAGCTCCGCCAGGATTCCTTCCGTGTTGGCCCCACAAGGCGTCCAAGAAGTCGAACAACGATGTCGGAGAAGAATTGGCTTCATCTAAAGCGGGAAATGAGTTAAGATTCAACCTACTCGATATGAGTGGCACCCATGTGTTTCCGGACGACGCGATCTTCGCTGTGAGACCGTCCGGCCACATTTCCCCGCCGGACTCTCAAAGGAGAGTCGTCATGTCGAAGCCATTGAAGAATGTACTGGAACCGTCAAACGAGGCGGATGCGCAACATGACGTCGCGGTCGCGGCGGCTGTGGAACTTGCAATGGAGTTTTACGGCTGCGACGCCGTGACCGCTGCGGCCAAGCGCGCATTCGAGGCCAGGGACCTCAATCGCGAAAGCCATTACCGGTTCTGGCTTCATATCTTCAAATCGCTGAAATCCGATCCACACCTGATCAACGAAATCTGCCAGCCGGGGTGACGAAGCGGCTGCCTGAGGCAGCGCGCATAAACCCGAGCGCGGATTCATAGAGCTTGAGGCCCTCAAGACCGAATCCGATGCAAGCCGTCCGCCAGCTTAGCGAATGCAACACGATTGATATGGTTTCCGTATCAATACCGGGAATTCAATATTGGAGATCGCAAGACTGGCGGGCGCAATGTCACCGAACCGACAACACCAACAAAGGGGATCGTCATGAGGTACACTGCGCTGTGCGCACCTGCGATCGTATCAATGGTTTTGGCCGCGAACGGCCACGCCGAAACGCTCATCGTCAACAGCTATGGCGGGCCGTACGAAACCATCATCCGGGAGCGGATCATTGAGCCTTTCGAGGCCAAATTCGGGATCGAGGTTATCTATGACGCCGTCGGTTCGGCCTCCCAGGATTATGCCAAGATCAAGGCCACCAACGGCCGCCCCGGCTTCGATGTCGTCGTAATGACCGCTTCTCAATCGCTCGAAGGATGCAAGGAGGGCCTGCTTGAGGAATTCTCGCCAGAGGAGGTTCCCAATCTTCAGCATCTGTCATCGGTGATCGCCGGGGTTGCTGGCCCCTGCGGCGCGGTTCACGAAGTGCAATATCTCTCGCTTCTTTACCGGACGGACAAGCTGGCAGAGCGTCCGAATTCCTGGAACGCGCTTTTGGATGATAGCCTCAAGGGCAAGATCATCCTGCCGACATTCCAAAACGTGATGGCGGCCTACCTGATGGAGATCTTCTCGGTCGCCCATGGTGGCGATCTGCTCGAGAACGTCGATCCTGGCTTTGCCGCCATGGCCAAGCTCGCGGGGCAGTCGATCGGCTTTGAGCAATCATCCTCGGTCATGGAAACGTACCTCAAAGGGGGCGACGTCTGGGCGATGCCCTTCTGGAACGGGCGCGCGCAACTTCTCGTCGATGGTGGCTTGCCGGTCGACTATGTCCTGCCGAAGGAAGGCTCGATCCCCTTGGTCGCAACCCTGAACGTGCCGAAGCACGCGGCGAACCGAGACGCAGCTCTCAAGTTCGTCAACTTCTTTCTTGAGAAGACCAGCCAGGAGGCATGGGTCACCGGCTACAAAGTCGGCAGCGGTCGGATCGACATCGAGGTGCCCGCCGATATCCGTGCCAAACAAATCACCACCGAGGCCGATCTGAAGGCCCTTCTGTTGCCCGATCTCGCTGCGGTCGCGACACGGCTCTCCGCCTGGGGAGAACGATGGGAACGTGATGTCGTCGCGGCGGCCAAGTGAGGTAGATCATGGCCGTCATTATTTGCTCCGCTCCCACAAAGCCTCCGCGCGCCCTAGCCCCTGTCAAGGGACTTCTGCCGCTGATCGCGCCGTCGCTCGTCCTGGTGCTCTTCTTCGCGATACCGATGGGCATGATGATCGGGATTAGCTTTCAAAGCCCAACGGAGGGCAGCCCGACACTTGCGAGCTATAGCCGCTTCTTCAGCAACGATCTGGTTCTTGCGGGCCTGGCCCGCACCGTCGTGATGTCGGGCCTCGTTGCGCTCTGTGTGACCGTCCTGGCCTATCCCCTCGCCTACTATCTGGCACGCGCCACATCGCGCTGGCGAACGGTCATCTTCGCGCTTGCCATTGCGCCGGAATTGGCGGGGGTCGTGCTTCGCACTTATGGCTGGCTCATCATTCTCGAAGATCGCGGCTTCATCAATACCGCGCTGATGTGGACCGGATTGATCACCGAACCCTTGCCCTTGTCGAAGAACCTTTTCGGCGTCGTGGTTGGGCTTACTCACGTCATCCTGCCATTTGGCGTGCTGTCGCTTCTGACGAGCCTCCAGGGTATCAACCCCAATCTGGAAAAATCTGCGCAAATTCTTGGCGCGTCACGTTTTGCTGTTCTCCGGCACATCATCCTGCCGCTCTCCGTGCCGGGAATCGTAAGCTCTTTCTTGATTGGCTTCACCATGGCCGCAAGCGCTTATGCGACCCCGGCCCTCCTTGGCGGCGCTGGCTTCAAAGTCATGGCCACAATGGTCTACGAGCAGGTGCTGTTCTATCTCGATTGGCCCTTCGCGGCGGTCATGGCGAACGTTCTTCTCATCCTGATGCTGGCCGCCGGCTTCGTCGGATCCAGGCTGGAGTCGCGCCTCCACCAAAAACTTCACCTTTAGTCTCGGGAGGCTCCAATGAACCGACTGCTCACATATCTGTTCAGGATGGCGCTTGCCGCCATCCTTGCTTTCATCACCCTTCCGCTGGTGGTCGTCGTCGCGGCCTCTTTCAGTCCAACCTCGGCCGTGACGTTCCTCCCAAGCGAATGGACCTTGCAATGGTACGCGGCGCTATGGACCAGCCGCTGGCTCGATCCGTTTCTACTCAGCGTCGAACTTGCCGTCATCGTGTCCCTCGCTAGCGGACTGCTCGGCGTCCTTGGAGCCTACAGCGTCGCCTACGCAAAATGTCCGGGACACACCGCCATCATGGCGTTCCTCTTGTCACCCATGTCGGTCCCGCAAATCGTCAAGGGCGTGGCGGTCGTCCTGTTCCTGTCCTCGGTTGGACTTTACGACCTGCTGGGGACGCCCGGCCTTGTCATGGCTCACATCATTCTGACGTTGCCTTACGTCGTGCGTATGGCGGCCACCGCGATGTTCGGTTTCGACAAGCGGCTGGACCGCGCGGCACGCATACTGGGCGCCAGTATCACGCAGAGGATCCGATACGTGCTGTTGCCGCTGATCCGCTCCGGCCTCTTCTCGGGGATGACCTTCGCCTTCATCATTTCCTTCAACAACATCCCGCTCTCCGTCTTCCTGGTCAGACCCGGTCAGACGACACTTCCGATTACCGTCATCAACCATCTCGAATACAGCCTCGATCCGGTGCTTGCGGCAGTGAATGTCGCGTCACTCCTCTTCATCCTTGGCGTAATCATCCTTTTCGAAAAGATCGGCGGCTTCTCCGCCCAGTTCCACGGGGGTAGCAAATGACCACCATCGATATTGAACTCCTTTCCGTCAGCAAGCAGTTCGGTGCAAACCGCATCGTCGACGATATCAGCCTTGCCATCCCGAAGGGAAAATTCGTCAGCATTCTTGGTCCGTCCGGATGTGGCAAGACGACGACCCTGAACATGATCGCCGGATTTGAAGCGCCCTCGAGCGGGCAGATCCGAATTCGCGGCCACGATCAGGAAGGCGTCCCGCCGGAATCCCGGAAAATCGGACTGGTCTTCCAGAACTACGCACTCTTCCCGCATATGACGGTCGCCCAGAATGTCGGCTTTGGCCTGAAGATGCAGGGCCGGCCCCGCGAGGAAATCGCCGACGGTGTCTCACGAGCCTTGAAAAGTGTCCATCTCGAGGGCTTTGAGGATCGGTATCCGAAAGAACTTTCGGGAGGCCAACAGCAACGGGTCGCGGTCGCTCGGGCGATTGCGCCCTCACCGTCGGTGCTGCTTCTCGATGAACCGCTTTCAAACCTTGACCTTAAGCTCCGGGAAGCGATGCGCGTCGAACTGAAAGAGATCCAGGAAGATCTCGGCATGACCTTCATCTATGTCACACATGACCAGGAAGAGGCGATGGCCATGTCCGACCGGATCATCGTCATGCAGGGCGGAGTGGTCGCGCAGGAAGGATCGCCCGCGGACATCTACGCCCGCCCGAGGACCTCCTTCGTGGCGGACTTCATCGGCAAGTCCAATATTCTCCCGGCATCCGCAGAGAACGGGAGCGATCGGAACCTGAAGGTATCCCTCGGCGCAGGAAAGGCGGTGCTCACAGCCACGCGGAGAGACGACGTCGCTCCTGACAATGTGCGCTTCTGCTGTATCAGACCGGAGGCCGTCAGGCTCGCAGATGCGGCAGGGGCCCTCGACGAACCTGTAAACCGCCTGACAGGCACCGTCCAAAAGGTCGTCAATCTGGGCGCCTATCTCGAGGCCTGGATGCTCGTCGATAGCGGGATCACCTTGAAGTCCATGATCCGCTCGACCCGCATCGAGAAGCTCTCGGCCGGCTGCCGCGTAGAGCTCGCCATCGCCCATTCCGCTGTCCAACTGCTGGAGCAATAGTGATATTCATTGTCGTCCATTATCAATGCGAAAGAATTGATATTGGAATACCGATTTATCACTCCGCTAAGCTCAATGTGATCCCGAGCCCGGGATCTTCCCACACGGAGGCGAAAGACACACATGAAAACAAAAGTTTCGGCAATCCAGAATGACAGCAACGTCTGCGCAGATATCGTCGGTTTCGATTTTTCCGGCTACGACGACGCAGACATTGCGGCGGTTCGATCCTACTGGCTGCAATATGGCGTCATCCGCTTTCGGGCGACCGATATCACAGACCAGCAGCAGGTCGACTTCTCCCGTCACTTCGGGGATTTCGTCATCCATCCCAAGCAAATGCAGGAAGGCGGACACCCGATCCATCGCGAAATCCTGGTGATCAGCAATGTGATGAAGGACGGCAAGCCGAGCGGCGCTCTCGGTAACAGCGAGGCGACGTGGCACACGGACACATGGTTCTACGAGCGCCCGCCCGCCGGCGCCATCCTCAGGGCGATCGAGGTTCCCCCTTCCGGCGGAGACACGTATTTTCTGTCGACCTACCAGGCTTTCGAAACGCTCCCCGAGGAGCTGCGCAGGGCTGTTGAGGGGCGGCAGATCTTCTTCCAGAACGTCTACGACAAGACGGGCAAGTTGCGCCTCGGGAAAGGCGAACCGACGAGCGCGGATTTTCGCGAATGGAGCGGCGTCGTTCATCCGCTGGTCAGAACCCACGGCGAGACGGGCCGCAAAGCGCTTTATCTTGGTGGGACGTCGGAGGGGGCGTGGATCGTCGGCATACCGCTCGATGAAAGCAACGACCTGATCTCAAGGCTTTGGGAGCACACCACCAACACGCCTGAAGTCTTCGTCCAAAAATGGAGCGTGGGCGACATCGTGATGTGGGACAACCGTTGCACGATGCATCGGCGCGATTCATTCGACCCGAACACGATCCGGATTATGCATCGGACGACGACATCCGGCGAGCGCCCGGTCTGATTTGTGAACCACAGGGCAGATCGGAGTCTCATCGATGTCCCAGCCTTACAAGATTGAAAAACAGCCGGAAGCGATACCGGACGCACTGCGAACCCTGCTTGAGGGAGTCGAAACCGCAACCATCGGCCACTTCGAATATCTTGGATTTGTTGGGGCAGGAATTGCGCCGATCTTTCCGGCCAAGGCAATTGGAACGGCAGTCACGGTCGCCGCGCCCGGCCGCGATGGAGCCGTCATCTACACGGCAATCGATCTGCTCCGCCCGGGAGATGTGCTCGTCATCTCCCGGGTCGACCGGGACGACGTTGCCTGCGTCGGCGGCGGTGTCGTTGCTGCTGCCCGAGCGCGTGGCGCCGTCGCCATTATCGTCGATGGTCCTTGCACCGACATCGAGGAGATCCGCGCCAGCCGCTTCCCGGTCTGGTGTCGCGGAGTCTCGTCCAAGACAACCAGCCGCCGGCACCTGATCGGTGGCGCGATCAACGTCCCGGTAGCCTGCGGCGGGGCGGCCGTGCTGCCCGGGCATGCGGTCTTAGCTGATACGGAGGGTGTCTTCGTTGCCGATCCCGCCGATGTTCGCTGCATCGCCGAGACTGCCCTCGAGCGCCAACAGCGCTCCCTTAAGCTCCGGCCCTACCTTGAGGCGGGCCATTCCATCTTCGAATTGGATCGGATCGTGTAATGAAGATTTCCCTCGTCCAGATGAACTCCCAGCCCGACCGCGACAGCAATTTGCGCGCGGCCGAGAGCCTGATGCTGCAGGCAATCGCACGCGATACACCGGATCTCATCGTTCTCCCGGAACATTTCGACTGGTCCGGCGGCGCGGTGGCGGAAAAACTGGCGGCGGCTGATCATATGCCGGGCGGCGACGCCTATCGCATGTTGCAGGCGTTCGCCTCCCGGCAAAAGGTCTGGATCCATGGCGGCAGCTTGCTCGAAAGGGTCGATGGAAGTTCGAAGATCTACAACACAACGGTCGTCTTTGACCCAGAAGGTAACGAGGTCGGCCGCTACCGCAAAGTTCACCTGTTCGACATCGAGGCGCCAGATGGCAAGATGTATCGAGAATCCGCCACCGTTGCGCCTGGAGAAAGCCTGTTCGTCTACGAATCCGGCGGTTTCAGGATCGGCTGTGCGATCTGCTACGACCTTCGCTTCCCCCGGCTCTTTGATGCGCTTGCAGACGCCGGCGTCGATGTGGTCATTCTGCCCGCGGCCTTCACGTTACAGACGGGAAAGGACCACTGGGAAGTGCTCTGCCGTGCACGCGCGATCGAGCACCAGGTCTATTTCGTCGCCTGTGGTCAGTGGGGAGGCTACACTGCAGCGGACGGAGACCGCCGTTTCACCTACGGCAACTCTCTCGTCTGCGACCCCTGGGGACAGGTCATAGCCCGCGCCGTCGATCAGGTCGGCGTGGTTTCCGCACACCTCGATCTCGACCGTGTGGCAGCAGTTCGCAAGCTCATTCCCGCCGCGTCGCACAAGGTTTCGTTTGTTGATCAGGCACGCGTCAACCGAGGTTGCAGCCGCAGTGAGCGTTGCAATTCCTCCTGCAGCTCGCCGGTGCAGACCTTCGGGGCACCAATTTCTTCTAGTAGCACGTAGACAACGCTCCCCTGAAAATGGACCGCCAATCGCCATCATCGGGTAATCGGACACCAGATATGACTGCTTTCATCACGCAAACGCTCGGCAGCTATATCGCCGAGGAAGCACTCGCTCGTGTTCCAGGCGACGTCATCGACAAGGGCAAGCTCTGCCTCCTGGACTCCCTTGGCTGCCTGTTCGGCGGGCATAAGCTGCCGATGGCTGGCATGCTGGAGGTACTGCGGACGGACAGCCAGGTCGCACCCTCCTCCGGCGGACCTGGCAGTGGCTGTGCCGAACCGGCGGCTGCCGCCTTCGTCAAGGCAACTTTGATCAATGCGCTCGACTTCGACGACATCTACGAGAAGGGCCATCCCGGAGCCACGGTGATTGCGGCAGCCTTATCGGTCGCTGAGCACATGAAGTCTTCAGGCACAGAATTCCTTGAGGCCGTGATCATCGGCTATGAGGTGAGTTGCCGCGTTGGCATCTCACTTGCTCACGTCCAGCCCAGAAAGGCCATTCACGGCCATGGGACTTGGCAGATATTCGGTGCAGCAGCCGCGGCCGCGAGACTCATGCGTCTCGACGCCGGACGAGCGGCGCATGCGATCGCGATCGCTGCTGCGAATGCGCCAGTGGCGTCCGTCATGAAGACCGTCTACGGAGGCACGCCTTCGATGGCGAAGAACAACTTCGGCATGGCCGCGCAAATGGGCGTCTTGGCCGCGCGCCTTGCCGCTGCCGGCTACGAGGGGCCTTTGGATGTCTTCGAGGGTGAGACGGGTTTCTGGCGGATGGCGGGCGCCGACGAGTGCCGTTTCGATAAATTGACCAAAGGTTTGGGGGCCTCCTACGAAATTCTCCGGGTTGGCTTCAAGCCATTCAGTTGCTGCCGGCTCATCCAAAGCAGTGTCCAGGCCAGCCGCGACGTCGTCCGGATGGCCGGCATTGATCCCGCCGACGGCTTGCATGCCAAGCTGGTCGTGACCGCACCTCCGATCGTGTGCGAACCGCCATTTAGCAAAGTGCGTCCACGGGACATGTGGGCAGCACAGTTCAGCGCACCGCACGCCATAGCCATGGCCGTATTCGGCGTCGAGCCCGGTCCCGACTGGTTCGTGGATGATTGGCTTCATGACGAGATCGCCGGGCGGTTTCAAGACAGTATCGAGCTCAGGCCACATACCAGCCACGCCTCGCCTCGAGGCGCTCACGCCGCAAGCGCTTGGTTACAGTTGCGCGACGGGCAAAGTTTCGAAAGGCACGTGGACGTTGCGGAGGGAGAGGCAAGTAACCCCATGCAGAAATCGGCTCTCGAGGGTAAGTTCTTGCGACTTGCGAGCCCGGTCGTGGGAGACAGCGGTGCTTGCGAAGCCATTGATAACGTGTACGCGCTGGATAAGGCGGGATCGCTCCGGACGCTCCTTCGCGTATTGGTCAGCTGATACCGGCATATACCGACATGACGCATTTTGTTCGCAAGCTAAGCCTGCAACCGCAAATCAACACCTTGGGGACGGGAGTCCCCACGGTCCTTCCCCCTGGCCTGCATAGCGACCTCAGCGAAGGCGTGCGGGCAGCCAAATTCTCCAGTCATTCGCTGCGCGCCGGCTTGGCCTCGTCGGCCGAAGTCGACGAGCGCCACGTGCAAAAGCAGCTTGGCCATGCGCGTGCGGAAATGAACCGCAGGTACCACCGCCGACGCGACCGATTTAGGGTCAATCTGACGAAGGCCTCGGGGCTGTAGGAATCTTACCCCGCCAGCATGCGCGCGAGCATATTTCTGATGTGGTCCTGCGCGCCATAGAAAATTGCCGCGACAACGATTGCGCGGCTATGCTCCAACGGAAGAAACCAAATAGCCGCCTTGTCCCGCCGAAGAAACCGGATTCCGGGATGAATATCGGGGCGAAGAGTCCCGATAAAGGGCGTCTCGACGAGACGATCGATTTCAACACGCAGTTTGCGAATTCGTTCGGCAGTACGCTCCACCGCCTCGTCAGGCGCATCCCCAAGTTCGACATAGGCGTCGAACAGATGATCGAAGATCAACTCGAAATCGCGTTCGGCATCCTCAGAATATTCAAGAGTCCACACCAGCAACCCGTCGCTTCCGCTCAATCATTGCCGCGACGCGGCTTTCCATTTCCGTCGCAGAAATCATTGGTCCGTTCAATCGCCGCTGGACCAATTCGCGGAGCGCTGCCGTTTCGACGGCCTCAGTTTCGTTTTTTTGGCGAAGCAGTTCCAGGCCATGTTGAAGAACGGAACTCATGCTGGAATACCGACCGCTCTCCACCAGCGAACGGGCAAACGAATCCTGCTGGTCGGAAAGCGAGATCGACGATTTCACACTCATCAGCTTATCTCCTTTGAGCCTAAGTTGCTACTCAGTAGCATATTTGTCAATCTGATGAGATGCCAGGGCGGCAGTGCCAAGGACGTCGGCCCGGATCATTTTCAATGACCAGAGGTAGCGCACTTAGTCGAGCGATCGGCGATTGCCGCCGTCGCGGCGACCCGCCGAGCTTGAACAAAGGCTTAAATTCCCTGGCCACTCGCTTACGCACGCATCTAGCGTCTTCGGCGCAGATCGACGAGCGATATGTGCAAAGCAATTGAGGCACGCTCCGGACGAAGTGATTTGCAAATGCTGCCGCGGCCGCTCCCATCCCTATCCCGCCATGTGTCGCGGCTTCGTGCGCCGCTCCTCATCTACCCGTCGATCCGCCTCGGCCGCGCCAAGACGACCACGAGAGACGATAGCGCCCATGGCCGGCCGGTGTTGGCCTTGAAGCAGCGGCTGGCGGGCGCGAGTATGTACTCCGAGATTACACTGAGCGAAGTTTATATCTAACGCGGCGTCTGCGCGAAAAGCGCGGTCGCACGGACAGCCCTGACAGGCAGCCAGGATGGCACTCGTCCATGTCGGTCGAGGAAAACAGCTCATCGATGTCGCGGTGTTCCTCGATGATGTTGACTACCTCAAAACGGTCATCGACGTAGCGGAAGAAGATGACATACCCCTTGTGCGCCGAACTGCGGATATCGGCCCGCAATTCCGTTCGCGATCGGCCGAGCGTGCCAGGGAGGTCGGCAAGTCTGCGGCACTTTTGCCGAAGTTCCCCCACAAAACGGCGGCCAGCGACCAAGCTGCCGCTTTGGCGGGTGATGTATTCGAGGATATTGACCAGATCAGTGAGCCGAAGGCAGCATACGAAGCTGCGGAACGCTTAGAAGCCTTCCTTGGTCAGTTGTGCGGCTTTGGCCTCCAGCGCCGCGTCAATATCAGCATCGGACACTTCACCGCGCCCTCGGCAATCGACTTGTTGAGGAGGCTGCTCAGAGCCCTCAGCTTCTGTTCGCGTTCCTCGACCAGACGCAGGCCTTCGCGCACCACTTCGCTCGCGGAGCCGTAACGGCCGTCCTTCACGATGTCAGATACAAAGGCTTCCCAGCGCTCACCAATGGAAACGTTCATGCCACACCTCCGGATGTGCGTCACGGCATGCCACAATAACAATCCTTGCGCAATTATTGACACAGTCGCGACTTCTCACTTTTGAACGCCCGAAAGCGACACGCAAAAGCAAGAAGGCCGTCACGGTCGACATTCTCGCAATACTGCTGCAGGCCTGGGCCGGCGTGCGCCTGGTCGATCTGCGCGACCGGGCGCTGCTTCTGACCGCGTTTGCCTCCGGCCGGCGGCAGCGATCGGAAATAGCGGGACTGCAAGTAGCGGATCTTGTCGACGAAGTATCCGTTCGTGACGATCCGAACGACGCGAATTCCGCTTCCCTTCCCGCAGCGCGAAATCGCCAAGCCGGTTCGGCTCTCGGCTCAGCGGCAAAAGTCGTTCATTTAAAGACGACAAAAATGTATCCCAACCTTTCCTTTAATCCCTCCGTTCCAGATGTGAAATTGCTCCCGGTCGCATGGCGTCGACAATTCCACGGAGAACGGCGATGGAGAGCACACCCAGATACATTTCACTTGCGGAAATGAAGCGCCTCGGCGTCTGTCTCGAGGCATCCGCTCTCCACGATGCCGCCACCGCAGCTTGGTCCGACATCCGCTTGGGCCAGGCCCATGGGCTGAAATCTGTCCTATCCTTTCCCGAAGCCGCCCTGTGGAACGAACCCCAGTTTGAAGCGTACCGCGATACGTTGCAAGGCGAGCGATTGGGCTGGAAGCTCTCTGCGCTCTCCAGCGTCGGTGGCAGATACGCCGCCGTGAAGGTGGTCGGTGCCAATGCGATAAACCGTCGCCTGGGTCAGCCGCGTTCGACGTCGACGATCCTGCTGCTAGACAGCTTCACGCTGCGCCCGCTTTGCGTGATGGACGGAACCGATATCTCTGCCGCAAGAACGGCAACCTATGCCTCAATGGCGCTTGAACTTTTCTTCCCCAAAACAGAAGAACTCTCTGTTTTCCTCTTTGGAGCGGGCCCCATTGCCGAGCAGATCATCAGAGTGCTCGATCATTTCGGAGCCGGCATCGTCTCGAAGATATTCGTGCGCAGCCGTTCAGGCGCTTCCGCGCGCCAACTCGTTAAAAGACACAGACAGTCACCTCGAATTCGGCTTGAGGCTGTCGCGGATAATAAGAGGCTGCGTGGTTGCCGGTTTGTCATCACCGCTACCAATGCCAGCGCACCGGTGTTTGAGAGCGCAGAGGTTTGCCCAAACGCGGTTGTTCTGCATCTTGGGGGAGACGAGACTCCATCCGGCCATATCCAAAAAGTTCTTCGGTCCGGACTGGCGCTCTGCGATGACGTTTCGATGGTGTCGCGGCGAAACTCGCAAAGCCTGGCGCTCTATTTCTCACGCAAGGGATCGACATTGGAGCAGCTTGGCCCAGCGCTCGGTGTCATGAACTTAAAGGATTTCTGTGACGCGGGCGGCGGATCGGAATTCCCGATCCTCATCACGTGCGTTGGGTTGCCTATGCTGGATCTTTACGTCGCCGCTCATGTTTACGAAACCTGGTTCTCGCCAGGTGGGGGCACGGCGTCATCCGTCCACTCATCTAGCACGAACTGACGCTCGGCAGCCTAAGCTTCACGGAGGGGGCGGATGTATGTCACCGAGATCCTTGCAGAGTATCTGGCGAATTATCCTTCCGATGCTCTGCCGCCCGATCTGAGGCTAAGTGCCACTTGCTGTATTGTGGATGCAGTCACCGCCTACGTCGTCGGCTGCGATGTTCCGAGTGCCCGTGTAATGCGCGCCGTCGCCCGGCACGATTTTGGAAGCGGCCGGGCTTCAGTCTGGTTTACGGGCGAATGTCTCGGGGTCACTGCTGCGGCAGTCTGTAACGCTGCGTCAGCCTCTGCACTCGATTTCGACGACGGCCATCGCGCCGCGCGCGGTCATCCCGGTGCGGCTGTGATACCCGTAGCACTCTCCGTGGCATCTGCGATTGGTTCATCCGCCGATGATCTCCTGACCGCAATCGCTCTCGGATACGAGATCGGAATTCGCATCGCCGTGGCGCAGAACCCGCAAGCGATCAAAAGCCGACAGTCGGGACGTTGGACCGGCTATGCTGCCGCGGCCACGGCCGGCCG
The DNA here is from genome assembly GCF_056924495.1 of Ensifer sp. 38_S197. Taxonomy (NCBI): domain Bacteria; kingdom Pseudomonadati; phylum Pseudomonadota; class Alphaproteobacteria; order Hyphomicrobiales; family Rhizobiaceae; genus Ensifer; species Ensifer sp. 38_S197. Next base: position 297,836 of record NZ_JBXOVZ010000001.1, read on the forward strand.
CCTCTACAGAACCGATCCCCCGGCACTCGCACACGCACTCGCTGTGGCCGGAGTGCTCGCACCAAACCAGGAGGCAAACGGCAGCTCCGGCTATGCCAACCTCACCGGGAACGACGTCAAGGAGGGTATTCCCTGGAGTGTCGTGACGGGCCTAACCGCATTGCACCTCGCGGAGCGGGGATTTACCGGGCCGCAAGATTTGCTCGATCATGCGTCGCACTTCGACCGGCCGAGCATCATCGCGGACTTGGGTGATCCAGCTGAGATCTCGAGGGTCTATTTCAAACCCTATTCCTGCTGCCGCTACATCCATCCCGCTCTTGATGCCTTTGTGGCGCTTTCGGAAGTTGCTGACATCAGGACCGAACAAATCGCATCAATCGAAGTGCAGACTTTTCAATGGGCTCTCCGACTTTCAAACACCGTGTCTCCCAATACATTGACGGAGATCCAATACAGTCTGCCTTATTGCATGGCGATTGCTGTTGTCGATGGAGCTGCGGCGCTGGCGCCGGTCGGTAGTGCGCAGCTGGACAGACCGGACCTCATCGAATTCGCCCGCAAGGTTTGTGTCTCAGTCAATCCTGAGATCGACGCCCGTTTTCCGACTGAGACCCTTGCGCAGATATGCCTACGAATGACCAATGGCAAATCGATCACTTCCAAGGTGACCTCGCCACGCGGGGACAAGGCGCGCCCCTTAGACTGGGAGCATCTCATCAATAAGTTCTCGGCAGCGACGAGGGGCAAGCTTTCCCCCAGGGCGCAAAATACTGTCCTTGAGGCTTTTGAAACGCTAAAAAAAGGAGATGTGGTCCCCCTCCTCCAGCGCCTCAGGATGCGATTGATCGACTGAAACCCCGACCACTGCCCTCTGTGTCAAGGGGATCGTATCCCGCGCCGACATCTCAGAGCTGCAGCCGCAGGCAAACACTATCGGAGTCGACGCGAGAGCCATCTCCGGCTGAGGCCGTCAGATAAGCCGGCCATTCCTGACGACTATACGGCCTGCGATCACGACATGCCTGACCCGGCTCAGATTAAGGTGGTCGACAACGATCAGGTCTGCGCGCTTGCCTTTTTCAATCAGTCCGCGGTCACCGGCCATTTGAGTGAAGACACGCGCGACATTCCCGGTCGCAAGGGCAACCGCTTCCGCCGCAGACAATTGCTTCTTTCTGACCATTCGCTGGATCGCTTCAAGAATTCCATCCCAATGCCCGCCGGCAAAATCGGTCGAAATCGTATCGACACAGCCCGCATCGATCAGTGCGTCGAGGTTGGAGGGATCGTTGCGCCAGCGCGTCCCGATACAATCCAGTGTCGAAACATCGATGATAGCCCCTTTTTCTCTCAGGTTCTGGGCAATCGAGACTGCCTCGTCCGGGAGGAAGCTCGGGTGATTGCTATGACCGGCGACGAAACGTGCCTTCGGGTGCTTCTCGACCGCGGCAATCAGCCGCTTCGCAGAAGGTGCCGCATTGTGGAAGATCGCGGGGTACCCGAACCGCTCGGCTTCGCGTGCGATTTCATCGAATCCGTCCAGCGAGAGGGCAACCGAAGGCATCACCGATCGCGTAATGATGTCGCGAACACGATCCGCTTCGGCGACCCCGGAAAGACCGCAACGCTCCAACTCGTCGGTCAGTTTTAAATTCGATAGGCCGTCTGCCGGATCGAGATAGCGGCCAAGGACGGCGTTCTTCAAGCGCCTCGCGGCTGCGGGTGTCACTTCGACCCCGAACTCCTGCAGGAACGCTTGCGGGATGAACCTGTATTCTTGCGCACCACCACCCAGTGTCTGCCCGCCACCTGCCTCGCCAAGCGCGACCGCGCCGGAGGCCAACAGGCCATCTGTCGTCGCGCTCAGGTGCCGTGCTGAGAGTCCCTTGCCGTCGACCATAAGCGCCGCCTCGATATTTTTCGGAGTGTGAGCCGTGGAAACGCGGATATCCATGGCATGAGGTTCTACGCCGTCGACATCTATTTCGTCGGCCATGGCCAGGCCGCAGACGTTCAAAAGGGTCGTTGTTCCCTGAAGAAGATGGCGGTTCCGGAAATAGGCAACATCCTCGCCTTCAAATGGCTTCGAGCCGCTCGGCATGGAAGGCCCCCGAATACAGCCGTGCGCATGTGCATTGATGATACCTGGCATAATGATGCCGCCGCCAGCATCGATGGTTTCTCGCGCCGCGATTTCAGCGCCTGCGGCGGCGTCGACACCTATGATCCGTCCCTTCCGGACATATACGGCAGCCCGCTTGTGAAACGTCTTGCCGTCGCCAGTGATGAGACCTCCATTTCGGATTACCAGATCCATGACAGCTGTTCCTTTCGTCAACCGGGGTGCTGTCCTAGTCGCCAGGCCCTTCGCCCGGCCGAGCCGGGTTGTACTGGGAACGTTCCTGACTGGAACCATCGAGCATGTAGCCGGACGATCGAACCGTGCGGATGAGATCAGAGCCGCCGGTCACGCTCAGCGCCTTGCGCAGTCGTCCGATATGAACATTCACCGTCTTGACATCGACGAAACGGCGCTCGGGCCAACCAGCTTCAATGAGTTGTGCGCGACTGCACGCCTGCTCATGGTTCTCCATCAGAAACTGCAGCAGCCGGAATTCGATCGGTCCCAAGTGGACGTTGATGCCGAGACGCCTGACGCTGTGCCTGTTGGTATTCAGTTCAATTCCTGCGTAGACGAGGATATGACCGTCGCTCGCCATCGGACCCGACACTTGCGGAAGGAGGATACGGTCGCGTAGGAAGCTGAGCAGCTTGGAGGGAGTGATCGGTCTTACGAAATTCTCGTCAATCCCGGCCTTCAGCAGATCAATAAACCGACTTTCCGCACCGGGGCCAATCAACCCGACCGTCGTAATCCCGAATGTGCGCGGCTCCTGCTTCAGCTTTACACAGGCTGCGGGAGCCCAATCTTCTCCCGATCGACAATCAAGAAGAATGGCTCCGACATCGTACTCGCCTGCAAAATGGACGATCTCCTCGACCCCGGAACCAAGAATGACCTGATATCCCTCGGATTCCAGGATGTGGACGAGTAGCAGATAGTAATCCGCATCGGTCGAACCGATCAGGATCAGCGGTCGCGCGGAATTCAAAGACCTCTCCTCTATTTGCGCAGCATCAGTTGTGATTTGATCCCTCGTGAGGACCTGCATCGTCCTCTGTAGGCGGTGTGGCCGGTTGCGCTAAATCGGCAGAAGGCGCCGTTTCACGCCGTGCTGCCCCAAGCAGCGAAGTTGTGGTGCACATGTGTTCCTGGCGACAGGCAGCAGCGCGAATTCTATTAAGGCTCGCGGCGTCGGCAGGAAGCACGCCTGCTACGGCCATCGTGCTGCCGATGGGAGATGGCCGACCAAGACGTTGCATCGGCCAGCCGGCGCGTTTCAAAATGCGCTCGAACCGCAGGTCCGTTGCCGTGACGATTTCATAATAGCCGTTCGCCATCGACCACTCGATGATGCCGGCGAACATCTCAAGCGTCGTCCCATGGAGAACTCCCCCTGTCCTGCCCTCGACGAGCGCCGTGTCGACGCAAAAGCGCGAGCTTTCGACCATGCCTGCATGGGCGTCGAGCCGTCGCGATGAGAGGAGCTGCGGAAATGTATTGGCGAGCATCGTCGGCCCGGTAGCGGGGAGGAGCCTCGCGCAGCCCGCCACTGCACCTGTGGTAGAAACGGCCAGGATATAGGTGGGATTGAACTGATCGTAAGCATCGGCCTCACGATCGTCCCTTATGTCTACATCCCAGTCCAGTCTGTCGCCAAAGACTCGCGCACGCAGCCGATGCATCGAGTCGATCAAGTCAGCAAATTCTCCGCGCGCTGCGGCCGGCACAGCTAGTATCTCCATCTCCATTCTCCGAAGAAAACCTGCTTCAGACCACTGGACACGAGTTTCCGCGCTTAGGCGACTAATAGAATTAGTAGTCGAGCGCTCGACCAAAGCGTGCATGAATATCGCACGTATGAGTTGTCATACATCAGCGATCTGTATCGAAAACCGTGCCACGAGCGTGCAGGACCAAGGTGGCGAAGCAGCCGAGAGCCGAAATTGATAACTCAATGCACGCGAGGATTTGCAGCAAGGAGTGCCGATGTACAAGCATACCGCAGAAGCGTTCGTAGCACTCCAGAATGCGGAACAGGGCGTAAGCGAAGTCTTCGCCCGTTACCGCGAATACTGGAGCCCGATCGGCGCCACGGGGGTCGATCGGTCGCTGGACTTCGGCGACGCACGCGTGACGCTGAGGCCGACGGACGAGGGCTTGCATTTTCGGATAGACGCGCAGGACACCCTCGCCTTTTACGGTATCTGGACGCTTTTGCAGGTAACCTTGGCCGCGCTACCGGAATTCACAGGTAAAGACGTTGGGTGGCACCCGGCCGGCCCGGTGCCGTGTCTGTCAAAGGTTTTTTTCCGTAGAATTCTATCACCTGATTGATAAACCGGAGCGTGTACTTGCACCGTATTGCTGCCAACGGAGAAACGTCATCGGATTATTCCAACCCCGCTCTTCGGTTCGGTCTGCGGAGCAACTCGCTCCCTTCATCGCCATTTCACCCGCTCGGCCACCTGTGTATCGTCGCTGGCGGTGGCTCCCGACGCTCTGCGCTGCGTGCCTGCCAGCAAAGGGGGCGCTGATGAAACACGATATCGCAAGGCTGCGAGACTACCTTGCTAGAAGACCCTAAACGGCGCTAATCAGGGCACCTAATCAAGGAGCGCTCATATGGCGCACGTTGTCTTGGCAGAGGTAACGGCCAGCGTATCGGAACTGAAGAAGAGCCCTCTGGGCACGGTAGCAGCTGGCGGAGGCGCGCCGGTCGCGATCCTCAGCAGAAATGAACCGGCATTCTATTGGGTCCCCGCCCGAGCTTACGAGGCGATGCTGGAACGGCTTGAATCGAACGCGCTCGCCGACACGCGAGCAAATCATCCGGTTATCAAGATTTAGCTGAACGACCTATAAGCTGGCTTCGTAGACGGCGCCTTGAAAGAGTGGCGCAAGCTCGACAGCAATAGGCGCTTAGCCATTGGTTAGCGAGATCGCGGTGAGGTCTCGAGGATTGCTGATCGGCGTCAGGCTCCAATATAGAGCTCCTGACTTTTTGCGCCAGGCGGATAAAAGGCTAAAGCTGGTGACGATGTCATCGGAATAATCGCGCTGCGGCCGCCGCGCGGTGGCAACAAGAGCAACAGAAATATTTCAGTGTCGAAGAGCAGTGGGCTGCCATGACGCTTTCAATTATCACCGCCTCGCGCGACGAACTGCCGCGACTCTTTGAGGGATGTTGATGCCGCGCCAGGCGGCAAGAACGGCTGCCGAGACAGCTGAGTGGATGAAGCTCTTTGAATTGCCTCTACCGCTCGACACCACGACCCCGATTGACCGCCTGTCGTTGGCGCTCGGAAACGATCTTCTGGCCGCTATCTGCCCGCACGATCTGCTGAAGAACCTTCAACTTCTCCTGCATCGCCTCGAATGCATTCCGTTGCGCTGTCGACACAAAGTTGAAAACGTCCCTGTTCCCACGCAGGAACGCGTTGCGGCCGAAGCGCTCGTCGAGCGCCCGGCTGACGGCGACGAATTCTTGGGCGACGGTCGGATCGGTCAAACCCGCAGCAACGTCGAGCCCCCCACTCTTCTTCTTCATCCTTGCCGTCAACTTCCGCAGCGTATCCTCAGCCTTCCGCGATAGGCCGGGAATGGCGACCGCCATACGCCGGCGCTCTGCAACGATAGCCTTGGTCCCGGCCTCAAACGCCGCGGCATAAGACGCTCCGAGAGAACGGACACAGCTTGCTGCTTCCGACACGCCCTGAAGCGCAGCCTTCCGCTCCCGGCCGGGAGCAAGCAACTTGTCCATTAGGCGACCGGAGCCACGCAGCCCCCCATAGGCGGCCGGATCGTTGGTGACGGCTGCGGCAATCCGCTCGCCGGCAAAACCCTTTGCGACAAGCTCCTCGATTTTGGCGACCGCGCCGGCCGGATCGCGCCAAATGCGCGTCGCTGCATCCATGAGCGCGGCGCGATGATGATTGTAATAGGGGGCGGCAAGCGCCCTTTCGCGTGCTTCATCGGCGGCGGGTGTCTTGAACTCCGTGACGGCGGCAAGCATGGGCAGCAACACGGGCACGACCTCCTTTCCGAACTCGATGCTTGCGCCGGCAACGATTTTCGAGCGATCCTGCTTTTCTGCGAGATGCTGCTCGTCGCTAAAACGCCTGATGACCTCGAACAGGCGCACCAGTTTTTCACGGTGCTCAGTGGCGAGGTTTTCCGGCATGCGCTCTTCAACATTTCGTTCGGCGATCGGATCGGCCCTGGCGGTGAATGCAGACCAGCCAAAGCGTGAGGTCAACGCCTCGTTGACGGCCTTGACCTCCTGCACCAGCAAACGGTCCTCAGCGGCATAGGCGAACGCCGTCTTGTAGGCATCAACCCCGCCGCGCTCCCGGACCGCCTCGACTTCGACGAGACGCGACATCGCCTTTTTCGAAAGCGCGGGAATGGACAATGCCATATGAGCGCGCCGCTGCTGCTCGCGGCTGGCGAAGCGCTCCGTCTGCCTGCGGAACTCGGTTGCATGCCCGCGCGCCAAAGTCAGCAGCTCCGATAAGGTGGCCATGGCTTCGTTGCGCTCGTTTCGAGCGGCGCGGCCATCGACTGCGCGGTCAGAGCCGCGCAATCGGCCAAGGCGTTCGGGTGCAAGGCCAATATCTTCGGCAATCTTGCGCGGCTCGACGCCAGCGCCTGATACCAGAGCGTTGAGGGCCGACAGCGCGCCATCCGGGTCGCGATAGATTTTCTGCAGCAATGGCCGGAGTATTTCCTCCCGCTCCTTCCACGGTTGCGAGGCGAGTTGCGCGAGACGCGCATCCTCTTCAACGCTGCGGGAGAATTCGATGGCGGGTGGGATCAAATAGTTTCCGGCCAACGGGATGCCGGCAACCAAGGATACTCTGCGCTCCTCGCTGTACGAGACGCTCCGTTCCCGTTCGATCGCAAAATCGAGCGCAATGCTCGCCCGCTCCCAAAGCTTCGCCAACCGCGACCGCTTCTCCGCAAGCCACGCCAACCGTCGCGCCGCGCCCTCTTCCAATTCCGCAGCGGCCCGCGCCAGCGTGTCGATGCCACGCCGCTTGGCAAAATCAAGGACATGCTCCCGATAGCCTTCCTTGCTTTCGAAATCGAGCGTCGTCGTCTTGGCGCCGGATCGCCCGAGGCGCTCAACAAGCTTTCTGAACACAAGCGGCCGACGGCTTTCCCGTTCGATCCTAGCCTTGCGCGCATCGACAGTTTCGATTTGGGTTGCAGTCCAGACGTTGCGTTCGACCTGACGTTCCTCGAGACGCTTCTTGCCGGTTTTTTCATCAGTGACGGGCACCCTTACCGTGACCGTTTCGACGCCATCCTTGCGGAGCATCACAGTATCACCGGTCCCGATCCCACCCTCCTCGAGTGCCTTCGGCAGGCTCACGCCCCAAAGTCGATGGATGGTTCCGTCATCCGTCCTCACATCGGCGTAGGGGCTTTCCTTGGCATCTTCATCTTGCGGACGGAACTTGGCCAACCCCGTATCCATCATTTCACCGGTGACGCCGGCTGCATGGTCAACACGTGCGCTACGCCTCCACTGCGGCTTCGGTTCGAAGTTCTCACGCGCCACGTAGAGATCGGCGCGGTTACGATGCCTGGTCATCGCCACATAGGTCAGATGCTGGTCCATCATTCCGGTGGCGAGCACGAAAGTTCGGTCGATGGTCGAGCCTTGAGATTTGTGAATTGTCGCGGCGTAGCCGTGATCGACATTGCTGTAGCTATTCTCGCTGATCAAGACGTCCCGGCCATTGTCGAGATGCACCGTCAACAGCGCGTCTGCGCGTTTGTCGCCGGATGAAACGACCGTGCCAAGCATGCCATTCTTCACATATTGTGGACCAAGCCGCTTTGCTCGAGGTTCAAGGAAGCGGGCGTTTTCGAGGAAGATCACCCGGTCGCCCGCGGCAAACTCACGAAGCCCACGTTCAGTTCGGAATTGGCGCCCACCTGTCAGTGCGCCCTGGTCGATCATGACCTTGCGCAAGGCCTCGTTCAGCTTTCTGACGTCATCGTTGGTGTGAGCAAGCACAAGCAGTTCGTCGCCACGAAGACGTCCCGGATGCTCGCCCACGGCAGATTTCTGAAGCAGGTCACGGCGAGCATCGGCCCAATCGGCAACGATGCGGTCGATGATCTCGCCCCGGGTTTCGGTCTCAACAATGCAGCCCCTCTGCGCGTAGGCATCAAGGCCCTCTTCGACCTTGCCGCGCGCGAAGAGACGGGAAGCATCGCGCGCCCAGACATCGCGCTGCCGCCGCACGCCGGCAAGTTCTGCGAAGCCGATCCGTTCGGTGATTGCCCGAAACGCCGCACCCGCCTGGATCGGCTGCAGTTGCATCGCGTCGCCGACCAGTACGGCTTTTGCGCCTGCGTCCTCCACGGCCCTGAGGATACGCGCCATCTGCTGCGATGACACCATGCCGGCCTCATCGATGACGAGGACATCGCCGCCCTCCAGTGTTTCGCGCCCCCCGGCCCAGGCAAGCTCCCAGGACGCCAGCGTACGCGACCGGATCCCGGAACTGTCCTCCAGCCCTTCCGCGGCCTTGCCGGCAAGGGCCGCGCCGATCACCCGTCGGCCGTCGCTTTCCCATGCGACGCGAGCCGCCGAAAGCAGTGTCGACTTACCGGCGCCGGCAAGCCCCACGACCGCCGCGATGGCATTATCGCGCGTGACATGACGTACCGCATCGACCTGTTCCGCATCGAACCTGAAGGATTTTTCCGGATCGGCCGTTTCGACGCTTCGGACGGCGGCGGCGGCCTTGGCACCGGAGACGCCGAAGCCCTTTCGCATCGACAGAACCTCGGCTGACTGCGCCATGTCATATTCGATGCGCAGGATCCGCCGCGTTGTGAACACCGCCGGCTCTGTCACCTTGCCCGTTTGGGTGTCGATCTGCTGCGCCTTCAGCAGCACCAGGTCGTCCGAAGCCATGAGCCGCGCGCGGATATTGGCGAAGTCCACTGGATCATCGACATAGCGGTGCAGCGCCTTGGCGATTTCGCGCTCGTCAAAGGTGGAACGTTCGTTGCCGAGCTGTTTGAGGAGAAGCGCAGGATCCGCGAGCAGCCGGTCGACCATCGCCTGCCGCCGCGCCAGATCGGCGGGCGCGAAATACATCTCGACACCCTTGCGCGCGAGCGCCGCCTTCTCCGGGCCGAGGTGTTTCTGCGCGATCCCATCGAGGCCTTGCTCAGCATAGGAGCGGCCGTCGAGACGGATCTCATGGCCGGCCAGCGCCAGGCGGCGGTTGACCGTTTCCGCCCACGCGACCTTCCATGCCTTCATGGTTTCCTTGTCGCCGGCCCAAAGCTTGTAGACGATTTTGCCGTTCGGCCGGTTCGGTGTGACGACACGCAACGGCTTTCCGTCGTCGCCCAGGACCGGCACCTTCTTCGGCCCAAACCCCTCCTCCGTAAGAGGCCTGAGCGCCGTCATCAGGTGGATATGCGGATTGCCGTCCTTGTCGTGATAGACCCAGTCAGCGACCATGCCCTTCGACGTCAAATTGTCTCGGACGAACTCGCGCACCAGCGCGATATTCTCCGCCCGTGTCAGCTCCTCGGGCAGCGCGATGATCAACTCCCGCGCAAGCTGCGCGTCCGACCGCTTTTCGAACGCATCCACCGTATTCCAGAACGCCTCGCTGGCCGCCGCCACGGTCTTGTCGTCGACTGTTCTCTTCAGCCAGGCAGGTATCTGGTCCGGCAGCGCCAGTTCCTCATGCACCAGCTCCGACGCACCGCCACGGTAGCTGAAGGACGTCCCGGCCTGTTCGTCCGTCATCCGGGCGCGATGGCGGTAGGCAGCGGCCGAGACGATGCTGCGTCCCGCTCCCCTGCTGATCACCTGCGCTCTGACAAACATGATCGCCACGACATTCTCCGAAGCTTTCAGGCACGTCGCGACAGCGACGTATATTGCGCCCTCAAACCGATCGAACCGAAGGGGCGATGCCGCTTTTCCGGAAGACAGCCATCGTCCGGGGTTCCGGCTCCGAGTTTTCGGGGACGACGCCTACCAGTCTTATTTACTATCAGATTTCAGATAGTATAATAGACCCTACAGAGCTTGCTTGAACAGGAAAGGACACCATGATGGCAGGGAAATCATCGATCAATGACATTGACGCGCAGATCGAGAAACTGCGCGAGCGCAGACGAACGCTGATAGTAAAATCCGCCGAACGGTTTGCGCGCGCGGCGACAAAATCGGGTTTGGCTGAGATGGAAATCGCCGACGAGGAGCTCGACGCAGTCTTTGAAGAGATCGCGGCGCGATTTCGCAAAGAGGAAAACAAGCGCACTGCCAACGCAGCTGCTTCGTCGCTTCGACAACCAAATCGCGGCTCTGGAACGCCGGCGCAGGTTTCTCATGACGGCAGATCGTAAGCGCGAGGCACGCGAGAAGTTCCTGCTTGGCGGCATGGTCGTCAGGGCGGGATTGTCTAAAGCCGACCGGGCGTTTCTTCTCGGCGGCCTCATCGAACTGGCAAGCGTCGCGCCGGGCACTGCCGAGCATCGGCGCCTGCGCGATCTCGGCGAAGAGGCCTTCAAGGCTCCGGCACTGGATGGCGGATCATCTCGCGTCGCGGAGACGGCGGGATGGCACTAAAGGCAAAACCGCAGCCTAGCCTGTTGCTCATTCTCTTGCCCGTCGCCGTGACCGCCTTTGCGGTATACGTCGTGGGCTGGCGGTGGCCAGGGCTCGCCGCCGGCATGCCGGGGAACGCGGCCTATTGGTTTCTACGAGCCTCGCCGCTACCAGCGTTATTGCTCGGGCCATTCGCAGGACTGTTGACCGTTTGGGCCTTGCCGTTGCACCGGCGAACGCCGGTAGCGATGGCGAGCCTCGCTTGTTTTTTGACAGTCGCCAGCTTCTACGCGTTGCGTGAATTCCGCCGGCTGTCCCCCTCCGTCGAAAGCGGCGCGCTATCATGGGATCGTGCGCTGTCCTATCTGGACATGGTCGCTGTCGTCGGCGCGGTTATTGGCTTTATGATCGTAGCTGTCTGCGCGCGCGTCTCGACCGTCGTGCCAGAACGCGTGAAGCGCGCCAGGCGCGGGATCCTCGGCGACGCGGACTGGCTGCCGATGTCGGCGGCCGGAAACCTGTTTCCGCCGGACGGCGAGATCGTCGTCGGTGAGCGTTATCGCGTCGACAGGGAAGTCGTCCACGAACTGCCGTTCGATCCGAACGATCCGGCCACATGGGGGCGCGGCGGCAAGGCCTCGTTGCTGACCTACAAACAGGACTTCGATTCAACGCACATGCTCTTCTTTGCCGGGTCAGGTGGATACAAGACCACCAGCAACGTCGTGCCGACGGCGCTACGTTACACCGGGCCGCTGATTTGTCTCGATCCATCGACCGAGGTCGCGCCGATGGTCGTCGAACATAGAACTCGCGCGCTCGGCCGCGAGGTGATGGTGCTCGATCCGACGAGCCCGATCATGGGCTTCAACGTGCTCGACGGCATCGAGACATCGAAGCAAAAGGAAGAGGACATCGTCGGCATTGCCCACATGCTGCTGTCGGAGAGCGTGCGCTTCGAAAGCTCGAGCGGCGCCTATTTCCAGAACCAGGCACATAACCTCCTGACCGGCCTTCTCGCCCACGTCATGCTCTCACGCGAATATGAGGGCCGGCGAACCTTGCGCAGTCTTCGCCAGATCGTATCGGAGCCCGAGCCCTCCGTGCTCGCCATGCTTCGCGACATACAGGAGCACACGCAATCGGTCTTCATCCGTGAGACGCTCGGCGTGTTCACCAACATGACCGAGCAGACCTTCTCCGGTGTTTATTCGACCGCTTCGAAAGACACACAGTGGCTTTCCCTGGACAGCTATGCCGCGCTCGTCTGCGGGAATGCGTTCAGGTCGAGCGACATCGTTACGGCCAGGAAGGACGTCTTCCTCAACATCCCGGCATCGATCCTGCGGTCCTATCCGGGCATTGGCCGGGTGATCATCGGCTCGTTGATCAATGCCATGATCCAGGCCGATGGCGGCTTCCAGCGCCGGGCGTTGTTCATGCTCGATGAGGTCGATCTTCTCGGTTACATGCGCGTGCTGGAGGAGGCACGCGATCGCGGCCGCAAGTATGGTATCAGCATGATGCTGATGTATCAGTCCGTCGGGCAGCTGGAGCGGCATTTTGGGAAAGATGGTGCGACATCGTGGATCGATGGCTGCGCCTTTGCCTCCTATGCCGCGATCAAGGCACTCGACACGGCGCGCTATGTTTCGGCGCAATGCGGAGAAATGACGGTCGAGGTGAAGGGAAGCTCCCGCCAAATTGGCTGGGACATGAAGAACAAAGCATCGCGCAAATCCGAGAGCGTCAACTTCCATCGTCGGCCACTGATCATGCCGCATGAGATCACCCAGTCGATGCGCAAGGACGAGCAGATCATCATCGTCCAGGGCCATAGCCCAATCCGCTGCGGCCGTGCGATTTACTTTCGCCGCAAGGACATGAACGAAGCCGCCAAGGCCAATCGGTTTGTCAAATAGGCGGGTAACGGATCAGGCGTTCGCCGCCAGGTCGTGGTCCGCGTTCGCCGGCTATTCCGCGGCTTTCATGACAAAAACGGCGGCGTGAATCGCCTTTGTCACGGATGGGATGCCCCCCTTGATGCACCGCTTTGCCAGAATGACGGCAGAATGTGTGCGAACACTCGAAATGGGGGCGGCCCGCAGCGTTATGAGCCAATCCCATGGGATGACAACCAGGTCAGGCAAAATGTGGACGTCTGGTCTGACAAACCTGGCTCGGCGGGAAGACCGATCTAATGACGCGCGCCCTTTGAGGTGACCTCGATATACCGGCCGATCGACCAGAGATAATCCACAATCTCCTGCCTGATTGGGTCGCGGTCGCCGTACTTCTCACCGATGCGCCGCACCTCGCTTCTAGCCGACTGGCGCCGGTCCGTGTCGCCCGTTACATACATATGGTGTCCTATGGCGCAGATGTCGCAGCCGGCGGCTATCATCTCAGCCACGAAATCCGGAATCTCACTCGATTTCATCAGGCGCTTCTTTTGCGGGGACATTACAACCTTCCTTCGCTCCCACACCATGTCTGACCGCCACGAGAGGCCGCTCAGTCGGAAACACCTGGAAAGGTTTCAGGTCTGCCTCCTGGCGGCATCGGATCTCAGACCGCAATAGATGCGCCGAACCCCACCCGATAAGAAGAGAGGAGTCCGGCTTTCGATCCCCGTCGAGATTACAAATCTTCGACAGTGAGCAAACCAACGGGGGCAAAAGGTGTTCCGAGCGGATTGAGAAAGGAGCGGAAACCCCACCGAGTCTACCCGGTCCGAAGGGATCATCGGAACTTGGCAAGCGCGTGTTTCCGAGGGGTTTAAAGAACTGGCCCCGTCGGGATGACGAGGCCAGTTCCTGACTTCACTCGAGGGTAGGTGAAGCCTGCCAGCGTTTGACCCCTAGCGAAAGAAGGGGTCGAGAACACCAAACGTGCAGGGGGCGGAAAAGGTTCCGTTTTTCGAACCGGAGAAAATGGCCCCGATGGGGCGTCGGGGCCAAGACTTCCGGCGTCCCGGCGAAAGGGAAGCCGAGACTGTCTATCCAACCACGCCTAGAAAAATTGGTTCCCCGGCAGCTTTAAACCGGTAGAATCTCACAATCGCGTACCTACTGGGTTCTGGGCTGCTCTTATGCGGGGTCGACGATGAAACTCTCAGGCATGAAATTGCACCCGTTTCTCCTTCAAGTGTCCAATACTCGACAAGGGCGGCAGAAGATTTGAAGGATGTGCCCTCGCCAGAGCTGTTGCGGATTCCGGAGCTTGAAACGTCTGGCGAAAGATATTGCCGAACGGCAGCTCTATAACCCATGGCCGAGCCCTGCGAGAACCCTGGTAACAACAGGTCAAACTCTTTCGGCGCGAAGACCCTGATCGGTGCGGCCCGTATCGAACTGGATGTTCAGCGCGCACCATGGGACGACGGCCCCATACCATGATACTCCGGCATGAAGAATGTGCACTCGTATCTGTTCGTCATGGCCAACAGCAGCGCGCTCGTGATCGTCCTCTTGGCGTCGTCTCTCTTGTTGGCGTCAATGCCGACAAGATCCTTCGCTACGGACTCGGGGACGCTCCAAAGCTCCTCCGTCAGCATGTCGATGATCTCCGCCTCGTCGACGGCGGCACCATTGCGCTCTATCCTGTGGTTGATGCAGACGCCTTTGACGATCGATTGCGCGATCCAATGTGCACTTGACTTCTCCCGCCGCCGGGACTGGCCCGTTCCGGCAAACGCCCGCTTTATCGGAGTTCGCGTGGTCGTGAGGCGGATATAGATGACCTGGTCGAGGTTCCTATAATCGGGCACAGGTTCTCTCCTGGCAGGCATCTGCCGGCTGGTGTTGCGCCGCACTTAAAAGAGCGTCCCGCCTGACGCTGGCTGCTTTAGGCCTGCTTCGATCGCTGCCGGCTCTCCGGCCGATGCTCGTAGCAGAACCAGTTGGGCGCGGCTCTGCCGTTAGCAAAGCCGAAACCGCCCCATTTCTTGCAACCGAGGTGCTCGCACAGGTGGGTGACAGGACCACTATCCATCTTTTTTTCTGTGCCCGTTTCGTCGCTCATGATCGCCCTCCATGTTGCGTGTTCTCAATATGTTCTCACGCCTGCGAGAGTCAATGAGAGGTTTTCGCTGTTTCATGATGCGGTGGTCGCCCCCAGAATGACGGCAGTGCCACCGAACAGAGGAGCGTCCAAAAAGAACACCAGCATGGCTGGATGTGGCGAAGAACGTTCTTCAGGCTCGCGGAGCAAGTGCTTCGGGAGCCGTGATGTCCAGCAAGCAGTTGCGAAGAGATTGGTGCTGAGGTTCTTCGCGCGGCAGCAGGGTTGCCTGGCGATGACGGCTTGGGGCGGTGCGCACTGGCCGCGCGATAGCGCCAAATTCGGGCATGCGGTGCAGGATCTGCCCCGAGCTCGCCAAGCGGCCTGTGATGGTCGCAATGGCGCGGCAAACGCCGCCGTCAGAAGGGCGGCGCGGCGTCGATGGTGGCCTCCTGTTGGGCGACCGTTGCCGCCAGTTCGGCCTCAGCCACTGCTAGCTCCATTTCGATCTGGCGGCGCTCTGCCGGATCGGCATTCTTCAGTTCCCGGCGCAGCTCTTCGATGTGGAATTCGATGGTAATCGTCATTGTCGTCATCTCCTTGAATGTGAAAGATGACGCCCGGGGTCGTGAGGATCGCGCCGGGTCAAGGATCGCGTCAGCGACCGGCGGAGCCGGCGCGCGGAGGAACCGATTTTCTGACGGTGCCCTTGAGGGCACCGGCTGAAAATTGGAGGGGCCGCCGTCCTTGAGGCGGCGCGATGCTCACGACAGACTTGGCTATCCGAGCAGACAGGCTTTCGTCTCGTGTGGCACGGAAGAAGGAGCAAATGCGGGCTCGATGCCCGCTTTTTGCTCCCGATGCTGCGCGAAGCGGTCCAACCGAAAAACGGCGAAGGCGGCCCCGATTGCTCGGGGCCGCTCGCTTGGCTCGTCAGTTTGGATTGTTCCAGAGGATCACCTTCTTGCTCGGATCGCTGCCGGGTGCCGGTGCGAGGTTGCCGAAGATGACGCCGATCTCGGGGGCCTCGAGCTTCACCGAGAGGTATTCCTCGCCAGTCTGGCGGGCGATACGGTTCCAGGCCGCACCGATCTCGAAGCCGGTCTTGCGGTGGATGACGCGGTAGTCGGGGGCTTCTTCACTCGACTTGCTTGCGTTCGGGACGATGGCGATTGGGGCATTGACCCGGATGGTGGCAAAGATGCCTTCGAGGATGCCGTCGGGCTTCTGCGTCAGGGTTGCGATTGTGGTGGCCATGGTTCTGTCTCCTTCAGTTGCTCGGGACCATTCCCGATGGCGCACGAAGAGATGGCCGACCTGCTGCGGTCAGCTCGGCCGAAAATTTTGCAAAATTCTATTTTCCGCCAGAACAAAAGAACCGAAATCGAATTTTGCAAAAATTTCGGGCGAGTCTTACCCCTTCAGGGGTTGGCCGCAATAGCAGGCGGTCGTCTATACGAGCGGCACAAAACGGGAATGGTTCGGGGCAACTGAAGGACGGGACAAACCATTATGGCTGTCCGATCCGACGCCGCAGGATATCGGCCACGCACCCCTTGAACGTTTTGCCTCCAAGCCAGTCAATGCGTACTCTCGCCCGATCTCAACTACAGCAAGCGGATGAGCACATCCCTGCCAATATCATCCCTTTGTTGATCCGAGAGGTCAGCCACGGCGACGGTATGCCGCCTGCAGACCGTGCGGCAACACCGGGTGAAGCTGTTCGTTGGGCATCAGATGAGTGATCTTTCCCCACTCGTCCGTCCGCGCCCGGCTATCTGAGCCGCCGGTGTTCAGGCACATCAAGCCCGTCCGAGATCACAAGACAACAGGATCCGAGCAAGTCACCAACGGAATGCCGTAGAGCGCGACATTCTGATCCTGGGAAACAAAATGGGCTCCCTCCGCCACGGCCTGCGCCATGAGAAGATGATCGAAGGGGTCGCGATGATGAAGCGGAAGAGCCGTAAGAGCGATAAGATGCGCTTCTGTGATATCCAGCCGGTCGAATCCCTGACCCGGCAAGATCTCAAGGATCTCTATCGGCATCAAGTTTACCGATCCGCAGCTTCACGGTGATTTCCCAAAGAGAGACGGCACTGACGAGGACGTCGTTCTCAGGATCCCCGATAAGGTTCGTCGTCGTTCAGCCGCCACAACAAGGCATGTGTATCGAGCAGCAGGCTCACGTCCCATCTTCCAGGGACTTAAGAAAATCCTCCGGCAGGCTGTCGAAGTCATCGGCAACTTTGATATTTCCGCGCAATGCACCTGGTTTCCGTATGACGACGTCTGACGATGGCGGTCCGATTTCCGCAACGACCTTATGATGGGACGTCAAGACGAACCTCTGCCCGTCTTCGACCTGCTTGAGGAAGAACGTCAGATTGCCGCGAAATTCTCGCACGCCGACGCGGCGGGGCGTTGATGTCTGCTGCCGGGATTGAGGCATGGCGGGGCTCCGTTTTCAGCGGGAGATGTGTACACAATTTTTAAGAAATGCAAGCGTCTCGCGCCGTGTGGAGGGACGGCGACACCGGTCGGCATGACGAGGGCATGTTGTCGCGAGGCGGAAAGGCCGGCCTTTCTCGCCTGCACGTCGAGACCACAGCGGTGACGATGCCAGCCAACAGCACCGCGATATCTCGATGCGCTGGCCGGTGCGGAGATCGACCAAGGCGATCTTGCCACGGTCCCGTCTCAGCACAATCGCTGTCGCCTCGACAGACGCTCGCATGCTCCGATCCGTCAGAGCTAGGTAATTGCGGGGCCGGCGTTCGCTTACTCCGTCCGATTGACGCGTCGGCCCGATTTGCGCGACGCCTCGCCAAAGGCTGCGGCAATTCTCATCATGAAGGCCTTGCTGAACCGTCCAAGCGCTTGTTCGTCCGGCTCGATGTACCAGGATCGTTCGGCGACATCGTAATTGTATTCGTCGACAACGATCCAGCAGCGCTTGAGGTCGCTGAGGCCCGCCCGCCGGCACTCGATATCGGAAACTTCCAAGGCTATACGATCGGGCTGCGGCGGTTGGGTCGTGATCGCGAGAAGTGCCAGATGGGTGAGTCCATCATTCGCGCCACGGACAGCGACCACGACACAGGCCGGCCGGGTCTTCCGGCCTTCGGTTTCGCCACGCTCCTGCTGCCACGCCCAGAGGTAGGGATAGGCAATCACCTGACCGGGCAGGAACTCACGACTCATCATCATACCCCTCGCCGCGCGCCAGCCGATCGATCTCCGCGGCGAAGAGTTCCTTATGTTCCTCCGGCATATCCGAAGCGCGATGGGTGCCACGCGGATCGCCGCCGGTGCGCATCCGCTCGTAATACTCATAGCTCATCAGCACGAAGCGGGGTTTCCGGTGCTTGGTGAGAACGACGGGTTCGCGGCTCGCGGCGTCGGTTACATCGCCCACCTGCTTGTTGAGATCACCTGTCGTGAACTGACGCATGGTCATACTCCTTTGTCGCTCTCCATAATATCCATCTTTTCCAGATTTGCAAGAAAACAGCACTTCGCGCCATCTCCTGCAGCCTGCGAGACAGGGGCATAGTGCCCGGTCCGGCGACGTCGCCGGCTGCACCAACCTTGAAATTGCTCGCGACACGTGACACATAATGAACGACAGCTGACGTTGGAGAAAGATCATGGGCATCGCAACAAAAGCACCTTCTTCAGCAAGCGGTGGCGAACTGCAAAAGATTGAAGCGTTGCTCGGCGGATCGCGCGTTCTGGCGCGCCGCCTGACCAATGCGCTCGACGCGCATGACCTGCTTCTAAACGGCTTGCCCGCGTTGGCGCTCGATCATCTTATCGGTAACCTCGTCGTCATCGGCAAGAACGAGTCTCTTGAAAAGGCGGTCGGCATGAGCTTGCGCACATGGCAGCGGCGGAAGGACACGCCCTCCAAACCACTCAGCTTGGAACAAAGCGGCCGTGCTTGGAAATTCGCCGAGATCCTCGCAAAGGCAACGGGTATTTTCGGATCGCAGGCGGAAGCCGAGCAATGGCTCGATCGCCCAGCAGTCGGGCTTGACCAGCGCCGTCCGATCGATCTTCTCGGGACGCCCGCCGGTGTAGAACTGGTTGAGGATCATCTCGACCGCCTGGAATACGGCGTCTACGCATGACATTTCTGCCAATCGCGCTCGGCGGGACCGAGTTGCTTGCGTGGCGGCTCGATCAGGCCGTCCATGCGCCGACTTGGGATAGCGGGGAAGGTTCCTATCACGTGGGCGGCCGCTGGAATAGCAAGGGGGTCCGCGCGGTCTACTGCTCCCTCGACCCTGCGACGGCAATTCTTGAAGTCGCGGTCCATAAGGGATTTCGGGCGCTCGACGCGGTGGCGCATATGATGACGGCGGCCATAATTGCTGATGTCGGCGATGTCCATGTCGTCGACCCAGAAACGGTACCCAATCCCAACTGGCTGCGCCCCGGGATTCCCGGCGCGGGACAGCAAGCCTTCGGGGATCATCTGTTGCGCCGACACCGTTTCGTAGCGGTTCCAAGTGCAGTCTCGCGGCATAGCTGGAACTTAATCTTTCTCGCGAGCCGCGCGACGGGCGCTTACGTTCTGAAGCTCCAGGAGAACTTCGCGTTGGACACGCGGCTGCATCCACCCCCGGCATGATGCTTGGATCGCGTCACCGCGAGTTGTGCGTGGGTGTCGATCAGAAGCGGTTCCAGCTGCGCCGATTTCGAAGCCGGTCTTGCGGTTGATGACGCAGTAGTTGGGGGCTTCTTCGCTCGACTTGCTTGCGTTCGGGACGGTGGCGATCGGGGCGTTGACCCGGATGGCGGCGAAGACGCCTTCGAGGATGCCATCGCTCTTAAGTCAGGGTTGCGATCGTGGTGGCACGAAGAGACGGCCGACCTGCTGCGGTCAGCTCGGCCGAAAATTTTGCAAAATTCTAAAAAACGGGCGCGCTTTCTTCCCGCTTTCGGAAGGGAAGCGCCAAGCTAGCGACGAACCATTCAGGCCACCCGGCCCGGCACTTCAAAGACTGCCAGCCACTTCGCTTGCGTTCACACCGGCCGGCGACGAAATGCTAGCGCATTGAGCCAACGTCGGCTGACGGGCCGGAGTACCCATATACTTGAGTGCCCAGATGCCTGCGTTCTCTGGCGCGGGCGAGGGACCGACCCTGATCGGCCTCGCCACGCCGAGCGCGGAAGTCGTCGTCGATGACGCAGTTCCCCCCGCCCAGTGGTTCCAGCCGAGCTGCGTTCCCGCGGCGCGCCGTCGGCGGTCTCCGCGACTAAGCCCGAAGGGCGTAAATGCAACGCTATAGGGTTTTACTATCTATTTTTTGATAGTAAAATGGACGCTACCCGTGTACCTTCGGCTGAAGCAAGGGAGAACCAAAGTGCGAAACTTCACGATCGGCGATCAGACGCTGGACGGATCCTCGCCGGAGTTTCGGGCGCTGCTTCCGCGTGCCTATGAGCAGAGGCTTCGGCCGATGTGTATGTGCAAGGAGCCCCCGGTTGCGATGTATATCGCGCTCCTGGAGGATCAGTATCTCATCAAGCGCATGCCGCTTTCGGGGCGCGACCACGATCCCGCGTGCCCTTCCTATGAGGCGCCCTACGAGCTTTCCGGTCTCGGTCCCCTGATCGGCAATGCGATCCAGATCGATGGCAGCGGCAGGGCCGACCTGAAGCTGGATTTTTCCTTGACGAAACGCGGGCCTCGATCGGCGCCGGGCGCACCGGCTGAAATAACGGAACCAAGCATCCGCAGCGAGCCCAAGAAGCTGTCGCTCAGGGCGATGCTGCATTATCTCTGGGAGGCCGGCGAACTGACGGAATGGCGCTCGACATGGGCGGGCCGGCGCGGCTGGGGCCGGGTGCGCACCAGCCTCATCAATGCCGCCTCGCAGATGACCGCAAGGGGCGGCCCGTTGAGCGACATGCTCTTCGTTCCTGAGGTTTTTCATCCGGACGACAAGAAGGGGGTTGCTACCCGGCGCGCCGCTGCGCTCAACGGTGTGCAAGCGACAGCTTCGGGGGCGCGCAAGCTGATGATGATCGTCGCCGAGGTGAAGGAATTTTCCGCAGCCCGCGAGGGACACAAGATTGTCGCACGGCATCTGCCCTTCCCGCTGATGATCGAGGATGGCGCCTGGCGGCGTCTTGCAGCCCGCTATGAGACCGAACTGGAGTTGTGGCGCTCGAGCGAGGCACTGCATCTGATCGTCATCGCCACCTTCGGCATCTCGACCGCCGGTATCGCGTCGGTCGAAGAGGTCGCCCTGATGGTGGTCAACGAACATTGGCTGCCATTCGAGGACATCCACGAGCTACGGCTCTTAGAGAAACTGAGCCACCTCAAGCGAAAGAGCGTCAAGGGCCTGCGTTTCAACCTGCCGCGCGATGCGCCGATCGTGTCAGTGACATTGCCGGAACAGAAGCCCGCCCCCGTCGCGATGTTCATCGTGCCGGCGAGCGCCGGCGATGAATACGAGCAGGCACTCACCGATATGATCGACGGGAGGCCGGAGATCGCACCTTGGGTCTGGAGGCTGGCCGAGGGCGAGATGCCGCGACTTCCTTGATACGGGAACACGGAGTTGCGGGGCGTTGAGACGCGCGATGAAGGCGTCCTGGGCCTTATAAGAGGCGAGCAGGTTGAAGTGCGTCCGGGAATAATCGATCCAGCTCCAGCGGACCTGCCGCCGCCAGTTCCTCTCTATGGAGCGGAGCGATTTAACGACGCCGTCAAATCGGTACTGCCCGTCCAGGGCAACGTTCAGGCGGCCGCTCTGCATGGATGAGAGTGCTTCGGCCCTGAACATGGGATTGCCTTTCCGTGAACTCCAAAACCCGGCCAGGTGGCGCAGGCGCTCGGACATGCGCACCGGCTTGAACTCCTGGAGCACCTCGCGCAGGGCGAGCGCAGCGTCGAGGAGCTTTCCTCCCCGACCGGCCTAACCTTCGCCAACACATCGCGCCATCTGCAGATCCTTCGGCGAGCCGCCTTGTCGAGACGGAGCGCCGGGACAAGCACATTCTCTATCGCCTCGCCGGCTCGCTCACTAAGGCACTCGGCCGTGTCGGCGAGCGCGACCTCGCCGAAATCGACCGCGTGAAGGCAGACTACTTCCACACCCGCGATGCGCTGGAGCCCGTGTCAAGAGACGATCTGGTCTCCAGGTTGCGAGATGATCTCGTTACGATCCTCGATGTTCGCCCGGAGGATGAGTTCGCACTCGGCCATCTCCCAAGCGCGGTCAACATCCCGCTGGGCGAGCTGGAGCGACGCTTGGGCGAACTTCTGCAAGATCGGGAAGTCGTTGCCTACTGCCGCGGTCCATACTGTGTCCTCTCCTTTGAAGCGGTCGCGGCGCTAAGAGCCCACGGCTATCTCGTGCGCCGGCTCGAGGACGGCTATCCAGAATGGAAAGCCGCCGGATTGCCGATCGAAACCGCTGCCTGAAACAGGACCTTGCTATGAATTCGGAGCGCCTATGCGGCGCCCCGGACATCGCTCCTGTGAGCTTCGCACTGCTGCGCGTGCATCCAGTCGGCGATCTGCTGCGCCTTGCTCGCGGCGGTGAAGATGGCGCGCTTGTCGGAACGCAGCACCTCGAGTAATCAACAGCAGCTCATAATGTGGAGGAGCTCCTTGTCTCAGCTGTTACGCGGCGATGGTTGGCGATCTCCTCCACATTATTTCCAGGATGGCTAAAGGCTATCGAGCCAGGCAAGCACGCTGTGGTCTTGTTTCCACGATGGAGGTTTGGCCGGACGTGATGGACCTCCGAGGCGTTCCAGCGCCAGACGCTTAGTTTCCAGATTTGCCTGAGCGTAGTGGTTTGTGGTGTCGAGGCTGACGTGGCCAAGCCAGCTTCGGATCACCGTGACGTCAACGCCGGCCGCCACCAAATGCACCGCTGTTGCATGACGGAAGCTGTGAGGCGTTACGTGCTTCGAGGCCAGGCTTGGCACATCTTTGGCTGCCGCCTCGACATATTCCGCCAGTTTGAAGCGGACGCCCGATGCGCCGAGCGGGCCACCGTACCGATTGACGAAGATCGGCTGGTCGGCGGGTCTTGGCTGCCGCTGAAGCAACGATCTCAGCAATGATATCGTCTCCGGCCAAAGAGGACTGACCCGTTCTTTCCGTCCCTTGCCATAAAGACGCACACAGGCTGGCGAGTCGAACCGGATCGCCTGCGGGCAGACATCGAGCGCTTCCTGGATGCGCGCGCCGGTGTTGTAGAGGAAGGAGAAGAGTGCGTGGTCGCGTTGGCCCTCGATCGTCGAGCGATCGGGCTGCGCCAGAATGGCCTTCACCTCCTCCGGTTCCAGATAGCATGGCGCACGGATCGGCGCTTTCTTCATCGGAACGTGCAGGATTTCGGTGCACTGCGCGATCGCAGTCGGCTCGCGGCCGGCAACAAAGCCGAAGAAGCTGCGCAATGCCGACAGGCGGACGTTGCGCGTGCCGATCGTGTCTCCGCGTTCCTGTTCGGTATGGTGTAAAAAGGCGCTGACCTCGGAAGCCGTCAGGTCGCCCAATGTAAGCTGAGCGACCGGTCGGCGCCGACGTTGAGCCACGAACCTGAGGAACAGGCGCCATGTGTCGCGGTAGGACCGAACAGTGTGCACAGAGGCGTTCCGCTGCTGGACCATCCATTCATAGAAGAAGGCATGCAGGAGCCTCGGGAACGGGTCGGCCGGCTTCATGGCTCCACCCCTTCCGATGCATGCAGGCAGTGCGCTCCGAACGTCCGGAAGCGTTCGTTTGCTTGCTGCAGGAGCTCCCGGGTGACGGTGATGTAGACCAGCGTCGAGTGGATATCGCGGTGCCCCAGATATGTCGCAAGCAACGGTAGCTTGTCCTGCGGATTGATGCCGGCGCGGTACCATTCGAGAATCCGGTTCACCACGAACGAATGCCGCAGGTCGTGGATGCGAGGGCCGGTCTTGCCCGTCGGCGGCTTGATTCCGGCCCGCCGCAGGATGTCGACAAGGTGGCCCGCGATGGCGTGAGACGTGTAGCGCGCGTCGCCCTGATCGTGCCAGAACAGGCCGGAATCGGGGCTTTGCGGCGCCTTCGCCTTGCATCTGGCTTGCAGATATTCCCGCAGCGCCGATAATGCGCTGTCGGCCAATGGCAGTATTCTGGATTTGAAGAACTTCGTCTCCCGGATGGTGATCGTGCCGGCCAGCAGATCGATATCCGCAAGATTCAGGCGCGCAAGTTCACCCAACCGCAATCCAGCGCAATAAGCCAGGACCAGCATGGTATAGAGGCTAATCGGGCGCAGCGGTGCGCGCGGGGATGGATAGGTCCGCGCAATATCGAGGAGACGACGAACCTCTTCCGGGCTGTAGATGTAAGGCCGACGCCATTGCCGCGCGACCTGCTGTGCCGGCCGCGGATCCGGGCGCCTCGGTTTGGTGTCGGGATCGAGATGATGCTGTGCTTTGCTCAGGGCTTGAGCGAGCCGTTCGCACTCGGCGGCATGGTTGACGGTCGGCCGCGCCGCCGCCCAATGCTGCAGCATCACCGATACCGGCTCCTGCGCCAGTTCCGGATGTGCCTGCAAGAAGCGATCGAAGCGCCAGAACCAACGGGCCTGTGTCTGGTAGCGATAGCCTCTTGCCTGCATCAGCGCGATGTGGTTGCGCATTAGGTCTCCGAGGACACTGCCGAACGGCGGGAACTGCCGTAGCGATTCAAGCGCCTTATCGGGATCGGAAGCGAGCAGGGCCTGCAGGATCGCCTTGTCGCTTCTTGCGTTATACTCGGCGCGCAGATCAGCTACTGGATTGCTGACGATCAATCTTTCCCGCTGCAGGAAGTCGAGGAAGCGAGTGACGATCCGGGCGCGATGGAGCAACGTTGACCGAGCCCAGATATGCGCCCGCTCGTTCAACCACATTTCCAGAGCTTCCCGCGTGATCTGCGACGGTCGGCATTGCCGCCGAACAGCGACCTCCTGGAAGCTGTGCAGGGTTTGGCGATAATAAATTGGGCTAATCGGACCGCGCAGCCGGAGCCGGCTGAGATAGCGAGCAATGGTCTTGCCGTCCGTGTCGGGCCAGGTGCTCATTGGCGCACCTCCTGTCCCGGTATCTCCAGGGCAATCGCCCGTAGGTCCTCCGTCGCCAGTTTCAGGTAGGGGATCGTCGACTCGGCTGAACGATGACCCAGCACGTCCCCGATCACCTTACGCGGGACGGCTGCCCGCAGCAGGCTCACCGCACGTGCATGGCGGAAGATATGCGGGCCGCGTTTGCCGGTCAGCAGGATACCTGCCGCTTCCATTCGCCGGCGGACCTCACTGTAAATGCGAACCATGGGAACATATGGCGCCCGTGTGCGGACGAAGATTTCCCGCACATCGGTTTCCGGGCGGCCGTGCCGAAGGTAGTCGATCAACGCCTCCCCAACTGGATCCAGCAACGGCAGCTGAGAACGCGCCCCCGACTTGGAGAGGCGGATGTTCAAGATGTCGGCACGCCAGTCGATGTCGTCCAACCGCAAACGACCTATTTCGCCCGAGCGCAACCCGTAAGTTGCCAGGAGTTGGAGGATGGCATAGTCCCGCAAGCCGATCGGTGATCTGTCTTTCCGGGCGGATTCCAGCACAGATGCGATCTGATCCGAACTCAGGGCGGACGGGATGCCCTCATAGGCATAGAGCAGCGGGGCGATCACGTGCGGGGTGAGATCGGTTGTGAGGTGACCCGTCCTGTGCAGATGCTTCAGCAGCGATCGAAGTCGCTCGGCGACATCTTTCAAAGACCTGCGCGTCAGCCCGGGCGCCCGCATGTCCATGTAGGCATCGACGTCGCGGACGTTCAGCTTCATGAAGCTGGCCATGCCGGAGTGCCCGACGTACCAGGCACAAAAATGCCGAGCCTCCCACATTAAAGCGTAAATCGAGGCGGCCGCCAGCCCACGTCCCTCCCGCAACCATGTCTGGTATTGGTCGCACACCTCTCGACAAAGAATGCCGCCGGCTTCGGCGGCCACAGGTTCGGGCGGCCAGCGTTTCAGCACGAACTTCAGAAACCCGTGTATCCCAGATCGGGGGATGGATATCCAATCGCGAGCAGGAGCGCGGCCATGACGCTTACGAAACTGCCGGACCGCAAGGCGCAGATAATCCGACACGATCGTCGGCGTCACCGATTCGAGAGCAATCTTCCGTTCGGCCAGATAGGAAAGGAAGTAATCGGCGTTCCGGCAATAATTGTGAACCACTACTGGATTGTATCGTTGTAGCGTCAAGGTCTCTCTAAATCGCTCGACCAAGGCGCGGTGTTCATGTGACATGGCATTTCCCTCAACTGTATTTGACAAACAGCCGAGGGTCTCATGCCAAAGATAATGCGCAGCAAATCGCTCTCGCGGTTTGGCCTTTGCGGAGCCCGGGCATGAACCTCCCGTGCGCGCCGCCTTCGTCGTCGACGATCCGGGCTAGCCCCTCCGCATTAGCCAGAGATAGATGGATTCTCCTAAAGACTGTCTTTCCATTGAGAACTACGCCTTTTTCCTCCAATGCGGTCCTGCTTAGGCCTGGAGTATCGTGCTCGTTCACACATCGGGCATCATGTGGCCCCTCGGGGGCGTTGGGCATTAGGAGAGCGGCAATGACGAATCCACAGCTGGGCCAAGTCCTCCTCGCCATTCTGCTGCTCATGTTGGGAGCGAATCTCTTCGGGCAGCTGTGCAGTCGCTTGCGTCAGCCGAAGGTTGTTGGCGAGATCCTCGCCGGCATCCTTCTCGGCCCTACACTCCTCGGGACAATCGCGCCCGACTTCGTCGCCGACCTCTTCGGCGCCGACAAGGCGGACCCGAAGGCGGTCGTGCTGGGATTCATGTACCACCTTGGGTTGCTCATGCTGATGTTCGTCTCAGGCTGCGCGGCCAAGCACCTGTTGGGCGCAGAGAACCGCAAGGCCACGGCCTGGGTCCTTGGCATCGGCACGCCGCTGCCGTTTTTCATCGCGCTCTTCCTGGCGCCGCTGCTGCCGCTTGAGTACTTTACGGGGACCGCAGGTAGCGAAGACGCGGTCGTGCTCGTCTTCGCCGCTGCCGCGGCGGTGACATCGATCCCCGTCATCACCAAGATCTTCTACGACCTCGGTATCCTCCACACCCGCTTCGCCAGCCTCCAACTGGGAGCCGCCGTCCTCGAGGATATTGCGTTGTGGGGGGTCCTCTCCGTGGCCACCGCCATCGCCGCCGCCACGCTCAGCTCCACCGGCGACGTGCTAACCACCACCGTCGGCGAACATGTGGCTGTCAACGCCGTTTACGTTATCGTCGCCCTCACCGTCATGCCGACGGTGCTCCGCAAGCTCTCACGAGCAAACTGGAACATCGTGGCCAAGCACTCCCCCGTCGCCTGGATGCTCGCCGTGTTTCTCGCCTACGTCTCCCTGGCGGCGGCTCTGGATGTGACTCTGGCCTTCGCCGCCTTGCTGGCCGGATTCGGCGTCATGGGCGGCATGAGAGGTACCGAGCAGGCCCGGTTCCGACTCCCGATGCAGTCCATCAGTGATGTGGCCGGATATTTTCTTGTGCCGCTGTACTTCGCCATTGTTGGCTATCGTCTCGATCTCTCCAAGACGCTAGACCCGCTGATGCTCGGCGGCTTCATGGTCGGCACATCCATCGTGGTATTCCTTTCCGTAGGCCTCGGCGCCAAGCTGGCCGGCATGAGCCGCCTCGACATCGTCAATCTCGCCGTCACCCAGAACGCCCGCGGCGGCCCCGGCATCGTCATGGCCTCGGTGGCCTTCGACGCCGGCATCATCAACGCCCCGTTCTTCACGACCCTGGTCCTTACCGCGGTGTTTACGTCACAGGCGTGCGGGGCTTGGCTCGAATATGTTCTCCGCCGGGGATGGCCGCTTCTGTCCGGCGACGACCTGCGCCGCCGCGGGATCGAACCGGAGCCCGAGGAGCCGCCGCAGCCGATACCGCCACTCGCTGGTGCCGGCCCTCAGCCCAACGGCTACGGCCATGGCGCCGCCGAACCGCACCGCGTCAGGTAAGGAGCATCACCCGCATAAGTGACGCCGTCGACACGTCGGAGCCGAACGCGAAGTCGCCATCAGCGAGAATTGCCCGTGAAGCTCCGAATGAGGGACGCAAGTTCTGGCTCATCTACGAGGAGCGCTGCATCGTCACGGGAGAGCCAAGCAAGTCTCCTCTGACCTTTCTCGGGCCAATCTGTGCGTTGCTTCGTCACCAGCAGCGGATATACAAGCACTTCGAGTCGTTCGAACACGGTCGCGCCGCGTTTCCAATAGGTATAGGTACCGACCGGCCTTCGTTGCACTTCCCCAATGACGCCCGCCTCCTCATAGGCTTCTATCGCGGCGGCGTCAGGTTTCTTGTGACCTTTCTTCTCCCAGCCCTTCGGTATGATAAAGCGCCCCGTATCACGCGAGGTAAGAACCAGAATTTCGACGGCACCCGATTCTGAAATACGGAAAGGAAGCGCCGCAACCTGCCGTCGGAGAACGAGATCAAATTCGGTCGTCTTTGTTTTCGCCATTGCCGCTCAGATTTAACGCTAATGCTGCCTTTCGACAAATTCCATCAAGCGGAACGGTGGAATTAAGCCAGCAAAAACAGCTTGGACGATCTGGTCCATATGGCCGTCTTCGGCCATCCTTCACATTATGAGCTGCTGCTGATTACCGAAGTAATGGCGAGCTCGCCATTACTTGAGCCAGGAGGCGATGTAGCGGGCATGGTCGGATCGTGGTTCGACGCTGAGGTTGAGATCGGCGCAGATCATCGCGCTCAAGAGCTCCACCGTGCATTCCTCCATGGCGTAGGCGGCCGAGCCGAACCGTCCGGAAAGATCGCGGCCGAGGCGATGCTTGGCGCCGGAAGCGTGGCCACATTCATGGAGCAGCACGGCGTAGTACGCGACCGCGTCGCGGAAGCAGGCGAACTCCGGCATCTGCACGTGATCGGCAGCCGGGCGGTAATAGGCCTGCGAGCCGCCGTGGCGGATGTCGATACCAAGGGCCGCGCAGAAGCGTTCGGCCCGCTCGATCCGCTCCGCCTCGGGCAGCACTGGCATCTCCGGCGGCCTGTAGCCGTCGACCTGAGCGCAATTGAAGACCGTATAGCCGCGGGCGAACAGACGCCGGGCGAGCTCGTCACGATCGTCGTCGCCGTGTTGGGCGTCCACCGCGTCACGATCGGTGGTCTTCCAGAACACGACAAGGTGGCCACGCTCGCCCTTGCGAACCTGCGCGCCGAGCGCCTGCCATTGGCGGTAGGTGCCCCAGATGCCGGCGGGATAGCCGGCCGCGTGCGCCGCAGCCCAGAGCGAGAGGATGTTGACGCCGCGATAAGCCTTGCACGAGGCGACGTTGACGGGCGTGGTGATGGCCGATCCGTCGTGGTGCCAGGGCATGCGGTAGTCACCGGCGCCGGCTTCGATGGCGGCGATGATCTGGCTGGTGACGCGCTCGTAGATATCGGTCGGGGTCTCGCGGTTGCGATTTGTGGTCATGGGTGCCTCCTTCAGCTCGCCCTCTCCGTCGAGGGCGAGGCGGCAGGGGCAGACGCGGGAGGCCGGCCCGTCACACCCTGTTCTCGGTGCTGGTGCGGAACAGGGTTGACGGGCTGGCAGCGTCTGCCACACCCGAGCCCTGCCTCGACGGGAGAGTTGAAGGAGGTGTCGACTATGGTCGGCGTCCGGAACGGCCCGGATGATGCGCCGCTCTCAGCCGCCGTCGTCTCGCGGTGACCCCTTCAGGGGGACAATCCCGGCGTTACCAGCTCGGGCCAGCTCCTGCTGCAGACCCTCAATGACGGCATCCCGCTCGGCGACTCGCAACGTCAGCACCTGGATGTGCTGAGCGAGCGTGCGGACAAGGCCAGGCAGTTCGGCAATCTCGGCGCCGCGCACGGGCGCCCAGGTCGGCTTCTGGCGCCAGGACGCGCTCCTTGAGGGCCCTAGGGGAGGACTGCCGGTGACGCGCTTCAGCCGCCCGGAACTCGGCGAGAAGATCAGCCGCACGGTTCGCCGTCGCCCGGCTGACGCCCGCTTCGCGCGTCAGGTTGGAGACGGTGAGCGCGCCATCGGTGCGCTCGGGGCGGCCGTCGAGCAGCCGCGCCATCGCCGCCCGCAACGCCGCCTTTCTCTCGGCGCCGAGCGCGCTCATGCTCCGCCCTCTATCAGTGGTGCGATGAGCCGGCGCTTGCGTTCGTTGTCGCGCGCGATGATTTCGCGTTGCAACGGCAATAGGCGGCCTACAGCAAGAAACCCTTCGCGCTCGGCGATCGAAGCCTGCCATGGCTCGCGATGCGGGGCGGTCAGACAGGCGTTCGGGCAGCGATCGGGGCTGCATCGAGACAGGACTAGCGCGGTTTGCTCGGCGCCCGGCGCGTCGGTGAGGCAGAGCGCGGTCGCCGCATCGAAGAGGCAGTCGTTGAGGAAGCCGACGTGCAGCGTCCGTCCGAGATGGGCAAGCATGGTGCGCAACCGCCTGCGGTCCACGATCCGACCGGGAAGATCGCCGAGCTCGTCGCGGACGCGAGCGAACTCCCGTCGCAGTCGCGCCCCGCCCGAACCGGCCGGACCTTCCTGGCGAAGGAACGCCTCGTAATGGGCAACAATGTCGTCAAACTGACCGAGTGCACGCTCTCGCTCGACGGCGAGGCGGAAGTCAGCCTCGTTAGAGTAGCAGCGCGCGCTACTGCGAAAGGCACCGGCGGACATGTCCGCCGGGTCCGTAGTCACTTGTGAGACGATATCAGGCGCGCAGTCGCTGCTCAGAATCCGCCGTTTCCGCCTGTTCCATTTCGCGTTCGCGTCTGTTGTAGCGGATTGACGACCAGAGCGAGATGCCGATGAGGGCAGCCCCACCGAGGCCCGTGATCACTTCCGGTATGTGGATCAGGGTCTGGAAGTACATGACCACCGAGAGGATCAGGATCGCGTAGAATGCGCCATGCTCCAGGTAGCGGTACTCGCTGAGTGTACCCTTCTCCACGAGCATGATCGTCATCGAGCGCACATACATGGCGCCGATACCGAGGCCAATCGCGATGACGAAGAGGTTCTGCGTCAGCGCGAAGGCGCCGATGACGCCGTCGAACGAGAAGCTGGCATCAAGCACTTCGAGGTAGAGGAAGGCACCGAAGCCGCCCTTTGCCGCCGCACTCATGGTTTCCTGCGATGCGTCGAGTAGGCCGCCGACCACCTCCACCACGAGGAACGTCAACAGGCCGTAGATTGCCGAATAGACGAAAGTGTGAACCTCCGCCGGCTCGAGCAGCGTCGAAAAGCCGAGGATGAGTGCCAGAACGAAAGCGATCTCGATGCCCTTGATAGTCGCAAACCGCGCCATCTTGCTCTCGACCCATTTGATCCAGTGTACGTCCTTTTCGTGGTCGAAGAAGTAGGTCAGACCGACCATCATCAGGAAGGTGCCGCCGAAGGCGGCGATCGGCAGATGCGCGTCGTTCATGATGCGCGCATATTCCTCGGGCTTGCTTGCGGCGAGAACGATCGCTTCGATTGGGCCGATGTTCGCCGCTATGACGACGATCAAGAGCGGGAAGACGATGCGCATGCCGAACACGGCGATGATGATACCCCAGGTCAAGAAGCGATGCTGCCACTCGGGCGTCATGTCCTTGAGTTTGTTGGCATTGACGATCGCGTTGTCGAAGGACAGCGAGATTTCCAGCACCGCAAGCACGGTGCAGATGAAGAAGACCGAGGCCATCCCACCGACGGTTCCGGTCGACTGCCAGCCGAGCCAGGCGCCGAGCACAAGGCCGACCGCCGTGACGATGAAGGCCCATTTGAAGTAGCCGAGCGCGCTCGCGTGCGATTGAGGCTGTGTCATTGACGAGCCTCCTTTGCGCGAACCACGCCGGGATCGGTGAAGAAATGCGGTTTCAAAACGGAAATACGCACAGCCGAAGGGGCACATGCGTGAGGCATGAGATCAGTTTTCATTGGAGCTAATCCGCCGGCTAATTTGCTGGCGGTACCGACATCACGAGAGCGCCGTAAAAACTCTCGCCAGAGGGGCCCGGCACCATTGTTCCTCCCGCGTCTGATGTCTTAAGGGCGGGAGCGATTTCCTAAATAGCAACGTCCGGAGGAACGTCAAGGGGGCGCTTCTTGCTTTGTCTGGCGATCACCAAACGGTTTGCTGGGATTGGCTTGCTGCCCAGCTCCTCGCAGACGTGGACGCAAGCACCAACATCGCACCAGTTCTCAATGTCAGCTTCGCAGCTTTGGAATTGGCAAGTGAACTCGACAAAATCGAATCTGATGCCCAACGCAACGCGGTCAAGAAGCTCGTCGAATCGTTGGCGCGCCGCGCCTCGAAGACGTCCCGCAGATGACTTGGGTTTCGACCGCGGACGCCCCCTCGCATAATAGAACAGATCGGCCGGGCGCCGCTACCACCCGACGCGCCGCGCAGCCGGCGACGGCCGGCGCGCCGGTACGTCCGCGTAAGGCGGAAGGCCAAGACCTTGATCTACGCCGTCAAAACAAGGCACCCGAACGCTTCCAAGAAGGACAATGCCCGCGCCGCATTTCTCCCGGTGTTTCTTTCGGCAAAACGACCCGCATGACACGCAAACGCTCCCCGATCTTGCGAGCGTTAAGGACGATCGACTGACCCGAATCGGCACGTGTCGACGAGCTGGCTTAGACTTAGTCAGCTGCAGGCCAGTTGTTAGATGGTTCTTCGACGAACTGCTCGCTGACGTCATCGGCCGGATCGGGATCTCTGTCGTAAGCGAGGCGCAAGTGTCCTAAGTCTTCGAGAATGGCGGCGCAGACATCCCTACGCTGCGCTCCGCGGTTGACGGCCGCGTCGATCAGACTCTCGAGACCAAGACGCAGGTCGCCCCGCCAGTCATGTTTCGGCATTGCTGCTCCTCCGTCTCATGGTTGAAGGAAAAGCTCCATCCATGTGGGCGCGTGGTCAGTGGTATGATCCCAGCCGCGCACATGCTTGTCGACCCCTGCACCTGAAAGCCTTCGGGGAACGTCCGGGCTGAGAAAGAAGTGATCGCGAAGACCGACGTCTCTTACGAAGGCGTTTCGAAAGTACTCCCAGAAGGTATAGACACGTTCGCCAGGATGACGCTGGCGAACAGCATCCGTCCAGCTGTATTTGCGGGCCCAGCCCATGTCACTCAATCGATAACTTGGCCAAGTAAGCGGCGCTCAGGGAACAAATGCGCAACATTCCCGTTGGACTTCATTAGCAGCATTTGAACAGGGCGCTGCTAGCCGGGAGATACGTGCGCTTCCGCCCCAATCGGGAGCGCTCCGATGTACATCCCCAGCAACTTCCTTTTCCCCATCCACGAAACTCACCCGTCTCTTCTCGCCGTCATCGAACAGAACCTTGCTATGGCGGATGTGCGTCTCGAGGCCGCAAGGGACCAAGCATCCTGGCAAGACGATCCCGAGCGTCGGAGAAACTCCGAGGAAGCAGACCGTCGAGTACTTCTCGCCATGCACGAGAGGACCCTCGAACTTTACGCAGCCGATGTCGAAACCCTTGTTAGGGCCAGAAAGCGTGCCTTGGACCGGTGGGAGTTAAGCTGAGGGGATCGCTGGTCCCTCAGACTGTCAGCCCGACCACGCCGGATCGTGTCCCGGAGTGCTGTTGGCACGGATCTACGGAGCATGAGTCTATAATCCGCAAACGCTGGCGCACGCGGGCGGCCTGTAAGCTTGAGGAACATATCCTTGGTGCCTCCCCGATCGCCGGCAGCCGCTCCTCGATCGCGCTAGTGAGCAGTTTGCAAACATTACGCCGGTAGATCGACAAAACCTTTTCGTACGCGGAAGCGCCAACGCTCGCAGCAACCTTTTATGCAGCATGCGCAAGTTGCGTTGTAACCCTTCTCGATCGCGCTGGTGGCCGAGAAGGGGAGTGTCAGCGTCGTGTTGGCATAGGGGTATCTTGGTTGGGCGCCCGAACACCCAAACCCATTCATTCGCAAAACTTATCGTTCCATATGCGAACGGCAATGGATCGACGGATCGGAATGTGTCATGGCGTGCACAACTTGCTGAAGGCCCCAACATGACTGTGATCACCGTCCCCGTAACCGCCCCGAATGCCGCCCGGACCGGCGTCCTCATTATGCTGCTCGGCATGCTGATGTTCTCGCTGAACGACGTTATGGGGAAATGGCTGGTCGCGACCTATTCCGTCAGCCAGTTGATGGTGATCCGCAGCATTGCGGCCCTTTTGTTCCTCTCGCCCTTCATTCTCAGGCGCGGGTTGCGCTCGATGTTCCAGATCGAGCGGCCGGGACTGCAGGCGCTTCGCTCGCTGCTCTTTGCGATCGATGCCTCCGCTTTCTATTTCGCGGTCGCCTATATGCCGCTTGCCGACACCATGACCTACTGGCTGGCTGCGCCGATCTATGTCGCTGCGGCCTCGCCGTTCCTGCTCGGCGAGAAGGTCGGCTGGCGGCGGTGGACGGCGATCCTCATCGGCTTTGCCGGTGTCTTGATCGCGCTCGAACCTTCCAAGGAAAGCCTTGGCCTGCCGGCATTGATCGCGCTTGCAGGCAGCGCCGCATTCGCCTTCGCGCTGATGCTTGGCCGCACGCTGCGCTCGACACCGGATACCACCCTCGTCTTCTGGCAGATCGTCGGCGCATTGATCTTCTCGCTCGTCGGCGTCGCAGCCAATCCTTCCGGCTGGGCGCCGGTTGGCGGCGAGGCGCTGCTACAACTCGGCATGCTCGGTATCGTCGCGATGCTTGCGCATATGCTGGTCAACCGCTCGCTCAAGCTTGCCGATGCTGCGACGGTCGTGCCCTTGCAATATACGTTGCTTTTCTGGGCCGTGGTGTTCGGCTGGTTCTTCTTCGGCGACACACCTCGTGCGACGGTGATCATCGGGGCGGCATTGATCGTCGCCTCGGGCCTCTTCATCTTCTTCCGCGAGCAACAATTGAAGAAGCGGCAGGCGAAGGCCTGATCTCGGCTCCCGTGCAAGCCGGTTTCACCGAGCGTGTTCCTGCTATCCCGCCCGCATTCAACGCCAAAGGAAACAATGATGGCCAAAGCGATCCATTCGATGATCCGCGTTCTCGACGAAAAGAAGTCGACCGATTTCTATCGCTTGGCCTTCGGGCTTGAAGTCGCCGAAAGGCTGGACTTCGAAACCTTTACCCTCATCTATCTCAGTAATGAGGAGAGCGAATTCGAAGTCGAGCTGACGGTAAACAAGGATCGAACCGAGCCCTATGTACTCGGCGACGGCTATGGCCATCTTGCATTCTCGGTCGCCGATCTCGATGCCGAGCATCAACGCGCCAGCGATGCGGGCCTCAACCCCGGCAAGATCGTCGCCTTCAACCGTGATGGCATCCTGCTTGCCCGCTTCTTCTTCCTGATCGATCCCGACGGCTACAAGATCGAGGTGCTTCAGCGCCACGGTCGCTATAAGTGACGCCCCGCTGAATGTGACAATCAACCAAAACAATACCGGTTATCGCGCCTATCTATTTCGCTTATAGACCTCGGCGGCATAGTCTTCCCTGGAAAGCATCAGGAATGATGCAAACAAGGGGAACGCGAATGAAGAAGCAGATTGCAGCAGCCGTACTCGCCATCATGGCGGCAACAGCTTCGTCGGCTCAGGCGGCGGAGAAGATCAAGATCGGTACCGAAGGCGCCTATCCTCCCTTCAACTTCATCGATCCCGCCGGCAAGATCAGCGGCTTCGATGTGGATATCGGGCTTGCGCTCTGCGAGCGCATGAAGGTCGAGTGCGAAGTGGTGGCCCAGGATTGGGACGGCATCATTCCCGGTCTGCTCGCCAAGAAATACGACCTGATCATCGCCTCGATGTTCATCACCGAGGAACGCAAGAAGCAGGTTGCCTTCACCAATCCCTATTATCTTGCCGCGATGACGCACGCTGCGCCAAAGGGCTCGGGCATCACGGAGTTCACCAACGAGGCGCTTAAGGGCAAGGTTATCGGCGCGCAGTCCGGCACTACCCAGGCCGAATACATCACCGCGACCTACCCCGATGCCGAGATCAAGCTTTATCCGACCCAGGACGAGGCCAATCTCGACATGGTCAATGGACGCCTCGATCTCCAGGTCGGCGACATGCTGCCGCTGCTCGATTGGGTCACGAAGAACGATGATGGCAAGGGCTGCTGCGAACTCATCGGCGAACCGATCACCGACAAGAAGTTCGTCGGCGAAGGCGTCGGCATTGCCGTCCGCCAGGAAGACAACGATCTGCGCGAGAAGATCAACAAGGCACTCGACGAGATTCGCGCCGACGGTACCTACAAGAAGATCAACGACAAGTACTTCAGCATCGACGTCTACACGATGAAGTGACACGCCGCGGGTCGGTTTACGGCCGACCGGACGAAAGCCGACCGCGCCTGAAGGGCGCGGTCGCTCATTTCTCAATTATAACAGGCAGCGCGTATAACAGTGCGTTGCCGCTTTACGATCGCATGGGACTCGGGATCACCGACAAGCGATTGCCCGGCCCATTGTTTAGCTTCAACCTATCCAACCACCATCCACGTGCGGGCCGAGCGTGCTACCTGCTTCCCCGTCAAGGGGCCAGGCATCGATCAAGGTCCGGTCGGTCGGCATACGTTTCAACCTACACAGATGCCGGCAGCCTGTGGGGGAAAACCAGCCGGACAATAAGAGCCAGCATCCGCCAGCCGCGCGATGCCCGGCTCCACGAGACGGTCAACCCGGACATCGCCACTGGTCGTGCCATTGATTGTGCCATCGGGCGGCCGCCGAGACAGCGAGCGACGCAAGGCACGCGAGGGTATTCTTGGCGGATGCCGCCGCAGGCGCTAAAGCTCGTCTGTCGAGATTGATCGACCTGAAAGCGGCCACTGATACGGAGACCGATATGTTCGACCTCAGCGGAAAGACGGCCCTGGTGACAGGCGGTGGTCGCGGCCTCGGCCTCGAAATGGCAAAGGCTCTCGCCAGAGCGGGCGCGGCGGTAGCAATCAATGGTCGTAACCGTGAGGCACTTGAAGCGGCACGCCGCCGACTTGCCGACGATGGCATAGCGCTCGATATCGCCCCAGGCGACGTGGCGACGAACGCCGCACAAATTGTCGACGCGGCGTTGGCGGGAACGGGACAGCTCGACATCCTCATCCATGCGGTCGGCGAGCGTGACCGGCGCGGTACGGACGCCATGGACCCCGCTTCCTTTGCTGCGCTGATCAACGCCGACCTGACGGCTGCCTATGGAATGGCGAAGGCAGCGCTTCCTTATCTTCGCCGCTCCGTTGCGGGGCGGCTGATTTTCGTCACCTCCATCGCCGCCTTCGTTGCACGCCCCGGAGACCCCGCCTATACGGCCGCAAAAGGCGGCCTTGATGCACTTACCCGCTCGCTCGCGGTCGAACTCAGCTCCGACACGCTGACAGTCAATGCGATCGCGCCCGGCTGGTTCGCGACGGAGACCAATGCGGCGCTTGCCGCCGATCCGGCACTCCAGGCCTTCGTCGATGTCCGCATTCCCCTGAAGCGTTGGGGCCGACCGGAAGAGATCGCGCCTGCGGCCGTGTTCCTGGCATCGCCCGCTGCAAGCTTCGTCAATGGCATTACCTTGACCGTCGATGGCGGCATGACCGTGCAGATGTAGCAACCGCCCCTCCGATCGGTTCACGGCCCGCCACCTTCGCCAGGCAAACCTTCGGCAAGAAGCGTCGCGAGACTGGAGGCCGCCTTGTCCGCCTTTGGCTTGAGCCGCAGAGAGAACTCAGCATTCGGCAGCGTCGGTAATGACAGAGCCTGAGGTGCGACAGCGATGCCCTCGCCAATAAATCGCGCGGTCCGAGCCGTGATCGCGATCCCGCTTCGAACTGCAGCGCGCAACCCGGATAGGCTCGGGCTGGTCGCCGCGATACGATAGCTGTGGCCCGCTTTATCAAGTGCGTCTGTGGCGGCCGACCGGAACCCGCAAGGTGGGTCCAGCACCGCGATCGGCAGCTCGCCACCGGCAGGAGCCGGCTCACCCGATGCCGACAGCCACAGCATCGGCTCGCTCAACAAAGCGACCTCGTCCGGCTGCGGGCCCTCGCGCATGACGATCAGAACGTCGATCACGCCTTGATCATAGGCCGCCGTCAGCTCCCGTGACCGTCCGACCCTGAGATCAAGCCGGACGCGTGGATGCGTTCGGGCAAAGAGGCGCAGGAGATCAGGCAGATTGCTATCGGCAAAGTCCTGGGTGCAGCCGAGCGCCAGGCGGCCATCGGCCTTGGCGCCTTTGAAGCTGAGCCAGGCGTCACGGTGAACTTCGAGAATCCGCCGCGCGTGAACCAGCAGTTCCTCTCCGGCTGGCGTCAGCACACGTCCCCTTCCCGATGGAGCGAGAAGCGGCTCCCCCACCATTGTCTCCAACCGCTGCATCTGAGCGGTGACAGCGGAAGCGGTGCGGCCGACCGCGGCGGCCGCATGCGCGAGCGAGCCGCCTTCGGCGAAGGCGAGGAACGTTCGGAGTAGGTCAGGATCGAAGGCTTTCATCACTTCAACATAATCGAATCATCAACACCAAACAATTCGATTTTACATCATCAAATGAAGTGGCAGATTGAAGACAACAAGGGATCACAACCAACAAAGGAGCCTTCAATGCCTATCATCAACATCACGGTCAGCGGCAAAGCCGATGCGGCTCTCTCTTCGCGGATTGCCGCCGCAGTCAGCGAGTTGACGGCCACGCACCTGCGCAAGGACCCGACGATCACCGCAATCGCCATCGTCTATATCGATCCCGCCCATTGGTTCGCCGGCGGCAGATCGCTGGCGGAGCAGGATCTGAACAGCTTCTGGCTGGATATCAAGGTCGTCGACGGCACCAACACGAAGCCGGAAATGGCGGCCTACCTGGAAGCGGTCTACGGCCGGTTCGAACAACTGCTCGGCAATCTGCATTCAGAGAGCTACATTCTCGTGCACGAGGTTCCGGCCGCCGCCTACGGCTACGGCGGCAAGACGCAGGAGTTTCGATACATCAGCGGGAAACTGAAGACCACCGCATAGCTACGGACACGCTCCCATCTGCCCGCCCCTCCGCGTAGCTCTGTGGGGTGGGCAGATACATTGCGCGGCAGGTTCGCGCGGCGGAGAGCAACTCGCCGAAGGGAACAATCGCCTGGTAGGGCCGTTCGACGCTGAACCGACACCAGCAACGGAAGGCCGATCATGATGGATCCGGTCCGACAGACGGGCTTATTGGGCGAAGACGGCGACAGCAGAAAGCAGGAGCGGCGTTCATCAACGACTTCGCGCGAACAGCACGGCGACAGTTTTTCGCGCAAGCTCGGCGCCGGCCTGATATCCGGTGCTGCCGATGACGATCCAAGCGGGATCGCCACCTACAGCCAGGTCGGCGCGCAATTCGGCTTCTCGCTCGGTTGGACCGTGCTGTTCTGTTATCCGTTCATGGTTGGGGTGCAGGGTTTGAGCGCCAGGATTGGTGCCGTCACCGGTCAAGGTCTTGCGCGCAACCTGCGTCGGCACTACCCCGCGTCATTGGCGCGCGTGGCCACATTGATGCTGTTGATCGCGAACATCATCAATATCGGCGCCGATCTCGCCGCGATGGGCGCGGCCCTGCGGCTGCTCGTCGGTGGGCCACAGCTCGTCTATGCCGTGCTGTTTGGCATCGTCTGCGTGTTGCTCGAGATCTTCGTACGGTACCGACGTTATGCGATGTTTTTAAAGTGGTTGACGCTTTCGCTCTTCGCCTATGTCGCGGTCGTCTTTGTCGTCGATGTTCCCTGGATGGATGCGGCGCATGGCGTTTTCATTCCCTCGTTTACCTTTGGCGGCGAACAGGCGATGGCGCTCGTCGCCGTGCTGGGAACGACGATCAGTCCCTATCTGCTTTTCTGGCAGGCGGGCCAGGAAGTCGAAGAGCTCGGACGACGGCATCATCCAAGATTGGGCGCCAACCCACAAGCCGCCGAGCCGGAGCTCGTGCGCATAGAGATCGACACCGTCGTCGGCATGGCGTTGTCGGGCCTCGTCGCCCTCTCGATCATGATCGCGACCGCCACAACGCTTCACGCCAACGGCACCACACACATCGAAACGTCGGCGCAGGCGGCTGAGGCTCTGCAACCGATCGCCGGCAACGTCGCCTTCGCACTCTTTGCCGCTGGCATTATCGGAACGGGCATGTTGGCGGTTCCGGTTCTGGCGGGTTCGGCCGCCTATGCCGTTGCGGAACTGTTTCAATGGACAGAAGGGCTGGATCGCGCACCTCGGAGGGCAAAAGATTTCTATGGCACAATCGCTCTGGCAACGTTCGGCAGCGTTGCCGTTTTTCTTGTCGGGGTAGATCCGTTCCTGCTGCTCTATTGGAGTGCGGTCATCAACGGAGTACTCGCAGGCCCCCTCATCGCCATCATGACGATGATGGCCGCCAATCGCCGCATCATGGGCCAGCTCAAGGCGCCGTGGTGGATGTTGGTGCTCGGTGGAGCGACCGCCATAGTGATGGTCTCCGCGACGGCCGCAATGTTGTTGCTCTAGGAGCATCCCGCTTTGGTGTCGAGCCACCGGAAGCGGAAGGATGCCTTAGAACCAAGGCCCTTAGCGTCCGTTGCGTTTCCATCGGAACGCTTAAGGGACGCCCATCCAGAACTGCCAACATGTCGGCCCGCGCTTCCAAGAAGAGGTGACGGCGCCATTATTTCGTTTCCGTATCATCCGCGGCGCGGATTTCAGCGCGGCTGACGATGTCCATCAGTTCTTCGCTGAGGGCGTTCTGATAGGCAAAGTCCGGGCTTGGAACGATGCCCGGGTCCTCCTCGTGATCCTGGACGACGAGATCGTCGCGCAGATGGGCCATGAGCCTTTCCCAGCATGCGTTATCGCGTGCAGCAACCGCCAGGAGCGCGGTCAGGATTTTTCGGTGAGCCATAAGCTTTAGCTCGATCTTCTCCATTTTGTACCTCGTCTTGGCCGACAAGCTCGGCTGGACTTCTTCCAAAGGCATCTCCAACAGAAAGGAAGCGGCGTTGGTTCCATCATGCCGCCGGGAGCGCCGCCGCTCGGAACATAAAGGCCGACCGCGCATTGTCTAAAGAGCAACTTAGCTACCTCGAAAGGCAGTATCCCCATGCCTTCCACCCCTGAGAAGGAAGACCAAACGCAGCCGCTGGAGACCCAGGTCGTTGACCTCATTCCGGCGTTGCGGGCGTTTGCACGTACCTTCGTCACCTCCAACTTCGAGGCGGACGATCTCCTGCAAGAAACCCTTTTCCGTGCATTGCGCGGTATCGATGGCTTCGAACCCGGCACAAAT
Organism: Ensifer sp. 38_S197; assembly: GCF_056924495.1. Taxonomy (NCBI): domain Bacteria; kingdom Pseudomonadati; phylum Pseudomonadota; class Alphaproteobacteria; order Hyphomicrobiales; family Rhizobiaceae; genus Ensifer; species Ensifer sp. 38_S197. The sequence continues at coordinate 338,884 of NZ_JBXOVZ010000001.1, forward strand.
CTGAAGTCGTGGCTCTTCACCATCATGCACAATGCCTTCCGCACGCAGTACAAATTGCGTCGGCGCGAAGCGCCCGGCGCCGTCAACTGCGCCGAATTGCCGATACCAATGGCCCCACCACAAGAGTGGTGTGTGATGAACTGCGAATTGCGCTCGGCGCTGGAAACGCTGGCCCCCGTCCATCGGGAGGTCCTTGTGCTCGTCGCCGGCTATGGCCTTAGTTACAAAGAGGCAGCCGAAATCTGCGACTGTGCCGTTGGAACAATCAAGAGCAGATTGAGCCGAGCTCGCGATGAACTCGCCTATCGCATGAGCGGTGTGCCGGTTCAATGAGCCGGCCCTTCCGATCACTGCATGAAAATCAGGTAGAGCGCGCCGAGGAGGGCCAAGCCGAACAGAACGACGAAAGATCGGCTCGCGACGCGATCGGTATTCTGCCTGCGAAGCGCCTGGCGGGCAGCATCGACGCGGTCAAGCCGCATCCCGCTCGTCAGGTTTGAATTCAGGCCTTCAGCCGTTTCGTCCCGGTCTGCGAGCGTGTCCTGTCTGATGATTTCGTCAAGCAGGTGCAGCCGGCGTCCGTATTCGGCGCCGTTTTTTCCGAGGCGTTCGAGCTGGGCAAGATTGTCGCCGAGATCCGCCCGCTTCACCTCCAGGCTAAGCGGGTTGGCGGCGGCGCGGATCGTCAACGCATCCTTCGTTTCACCCGGTCGCCGCGTCAGAGATTCGACAGCAGAAACGACCTCCGGTGAGAAGCCGGAATCCAGCAGCCTTTCAGCCGTCCATCCCGGCGATTTTTCAAGCACATCATGGAGGAAGGCAACCGTCTTGGCCTTGTCGCCCTGAACGGCGTCGGCAACGCGCTGACAATGCCGTATGTAGGGTTCGCCTGCCTTGTCACGCTGGCCGGCGTGGGCGTGAACGGCGACTTCTCGCGCCCAGGCACGCTCCTCGGGCGCCGATAGCAGGACTGGAGAGCGCCAGAGCGAGCGCCGGTCACGGGTGTCAGCCATTGCTATGGCCTTTGGTTGTGGGCGCCGCCAGGAGCGGTCACGCCTTTGAGGCCAACGCCCGCCAAACCGGGATCTCGACGCGCCGCATCTGCCAGCGAAACGATGCCGACAAGCCGCTTGTTACGATCAACGACGGGCAAGCGGCGTACCTGCTCATCGCCCATGTTGCGCGCCACGTCGGACACGTCTTCGTCGTCGAAGCAGTATTTGACGTCGGCGGTCATGATGTCACCAACACGGGTCTTGTCGTCGCGACCGTCGGCGACACAGCGCACGACGATATCGCGGTCCGTAATCATGCCGACCAGGCGATCATTATCGCCGACCGGCAGAAAGCCGATGTCGTTTTCGGCCATTTCCCGCGCAACCGCAGAGATCGTATCGTTCGGGCTGGCAATGCGAACGCCCGTTGTCATGATGTCTGAAATTCGCATGGTGTTGTCCTTTCCGTTCAGGATTTATCGGGTCCGCGGCCGGCCTTTCCGTGCGGAGCCGTCGACGGCGCAACCACGGTTCCGGTATCGTCGTCGGCGTCGTCCGTGGGATGAAGGCGCTCACGTTCAGCCAGTTCGCGGCTGGCCTGTTCCCAATGGCGCTGGTCGGCACCCTCGGGCCGTCCCTCGCTTTCCCATATCGCATATGCGCGCCGGCGAATGCGTTCCTCCCTGTCGTCCATGACACTGGCCCTCGTTTTAGTGTTGCGCCTTGCAAACTCTAAAATCGTGGATTTGTTCCGGCTCGATTGGGGGCCCACAAGCGCCGCTGCAAGCGGTCTGACCGGATCGAACACGCCGCACGCTACAATCCTCGAAACTTCTCGGAACTATGCGTGTAAACGCCGGTTCTTCTTGGAAAATGAGGAAAAGGAAATGAGCCCGACCCCACGTAGACCCGGCGAGCAACAGCCACCGGCACCGAGGCCGAACCGGACACCGCGGCCGGTCGAAGAACCAGAACCCGAGGATCTGCCGGATGAGAAGCGGACGCCGAACCCGGACGAAGTCCGTGAACCACCCATGCACGCCGAACTTCGCCTCTCGTCCATGTAGCCGCGAAGAGCTGCTATCAGTTTGGCCCGTACGGGCTTTCGCCATGAATGATCATCATCAACTCGTGCAGCCATGCATCGAGCGGCTGTGTTCTCTGCCTCGTCGCGGCCACGGCAATCGCGCGTTCGAGCGTACGCTCGACGAGGAAGTCCGCAGCCTTGACGGTCGACATCAACACCCTGGCCCTGAGGCGCAGGCCGGGAATGAGATCCGCAACGGGTTGATCGGGCAAGCTTCCGCAGATCGCAGCAAGCGTTGATAAATTCTGGAGATACTGCTCGAAAACGGCGCTCACCAGGTCTGACGAGTCAGTGCATTTGCTAAGGCGAGCGGCCGAGCTGAACCTTTCCGGAACGCTCAAATCGTCGTAGCCGCTGAAGAAGATCAATGGCACCGATCGGCGCGCGAGCTCGTCCGCCACGGGAAAAACCAACTCCCCATTGAGGTTGATGTCGAGGACAGCAACCTGAATATCGTCAGCCTTCGAAAGGCGCTTCAAGGTTTCTTGCACCGTTGGGGTGGGGCCAATGATGGTCGCGCCGGCCCGTTCGAGCCATAGGGCGATGTCATTCGCGACGTAGAACTCATCCTCCGCCACCAGCACCCGCAAATGCTGCAGTTCCGGCATCATATTCCGTCCTCAATCCTTCTGCGCATCTCAGTTTTTCCGGCGCTGCGCGCGGTCGCCCGCCGCTGTTGTGGCTCGCCGGGAATCGAGAGCCCTTTGCAGCCTGTTGGCGAGTATCAGCAACCGATCCGGGACATCATCGATCGGCGCCGCATCCGGCTCGACCGCACGGGGAACCGCATTGTCGATCAGCAAGGTCTCGTTTTCATCAACTGTCTTCTTGCCCGAAGCCATCGCTTCTACCCTAGTCGTCCTTTACAGTGCTCTTCCGGGCATGCTCGCCGCCAATGGCAACGAAGTCAGGATACCCCCTGTGGGCGTGGAAGCCAAGTTTCCCGGCTCCGTGGCGGGAATCGATTGCTTCGGAACGATCTACGGTGCTGTCGGTTTGGTCTCCATGATGTTCCCGAACCGGATCAGCAATGCTCGCATCTCTGGTCGAGTGAGATCAGCCGCCATCTCTGCGAGAACCGCCCTGTTGGCTGTGCTCGCCGTTATACCGACTGCCCATCCGACATTTCCCCAGACTGGCGATAAAGCTCCATCCGCCGATTGCCAAACCGGTCCCGCAACGCCTGAGACAGAGCAGTCCGAGGAATGGACGCGGAAACTCGAGAGATGCGCCGGCGTTCTTCTGCCACCCAAGACAGGTGACCGCGAACTGGTGGAACCGGCTCCGCCCACCGGGAAAACACGCATTATCAAGCCCCACGAACTGCCGCCCGATGAAGGCGCCGATGAAGGCATTGAGCAATGAGCCGCCGAAGCGCTGCCGCGCCGCGCATCCTTGCAGACACGAGAAGATCGCCGTAGCACGTTGAATTGCTACTTTTTACCCCTTCGGCCGGCTTGGATTAAAGGAAATATGCAGTGGCTTTGCCTTCTGGCGCAGCGGTCGAATGGCTGATCCCGAGCCCTATCGACTGGCACTGGAAGTCGCGTGCTCTGCCGACGTTTTTGCGCTGAAGACTTGGCGCCGGCCCTCGGTGATCTCCAATTCCCGGATGGCCGATCTCGCCGCATCGAGTTGCGCTTCGGCCTGAATCAGCCTCTTGCGCATGGTGAGCACCGCAGCCGAAACCACGAGAATATCGGCGATCACAACGATGAGCGCGCCGGCAAGACCTTCAACGCCAAACAGGATCAATATGACAGCGCCGACAAATATCGCAACGGCGCCGCATCGCAGGTTGCGGCCGCCTCTCAGGAAAAGCACGGCGGGAAAGGTCGCCAACAAGACGGTTACGATCCCGGATTTGTCCGCAAGGCTCTGCGAAGCGAATTCGATGAGTGTATCCATGGCGACCCACGGCTCGCTGAGACAGTTCAAGTTGAGCGTCTGATCAACCGGGCGTTCCATCCGAACGCGCCGGTGTTCCGGTTCATCAAAGTGTCGTCGAAAATGGCTAGGGTGCCAACTCGGCGGCCTTTTCGGCGGCCCCGGTCTGCTCCGGCTCGACGATTACCATCTTGAGACGCAGTTCGTCAGCAGTCTCATTCGCGTATCTCCCCGTTGACCCTACCACAATAGTGGTACGCGCCATTCGCCTTTTGGCGATGCAGTTGGCCAAAGGTACTCGCCACCTCATCCCTTGCTTCAGCTTACTACGCACTAGTGCTGATGGCACTGATATCTGCGAACCTGATATATTTTTCGGTGGCCGGCAGTTTGATCGGTCGACGGCGGAGCAGGATGACTTGGGCGTACGGCGAACCGGTGTGCGAATACCGGGACTGCTGCGCGTGAGTGCGACTAACCATTAGCTCCTCAAACGTTTGTTTACTGCAGGCCCCTCCGCTGGTGCAGCGCCGACGGAACATAATCATTGTGGATATTTGAAGGGATTTGACAATGCAGAGCTCGACCGACCGCGTGATTGTGACACCGGAACCGGCGCTGCTCGACGTGAGGGAGATTATCGATTTTCTTCGCCGGCGTTGGAAGTTCATATCGTGCACCGCCGTCTTAACGCTCGGAGCTTTCGTAGGAATCTCGCTCGTCGTCACTCCGTCCTATACAGCCATTTCCAGGATACTGCTCGACGCTCCGAAGGATTATATCCTCTCTCAGGACGCTGGGCCTGAACTGCGCGACAACTCCACATTCATCGAAAGCGAAATCGCCGTCCTGACGTCCGCCTCGCTGCTTCAGAAGGTTGTCGAAAGCGAAGGGTTGGCGTCAGACCCTGCGCTTGAGGCCGGGGCCTTGACCTGGCTCGAGGGCGCGCTCGAGGTTTCGCGCGTCGGACTGGCCGATGTCATCGAGCTCAACGTAACCTCACATGACCCCGAACAGGCAGCGCGCCTCGCCAATGCGCTTGCCCAGGTTTACGTGCAAGACCGCATCGAGTCCCGTTACGAAGGGGCCAAGAAGGCTTCCACCTGGTTGAGCGAACGCGCCGGAATTCTGCGCGAAGAACTGAGCCGTTCGGAAAATGCCGTCCAAAAGTTCCGTGCCGAGCATAATCTTCTGGCGACGCAGTCCGGGAGCCTGACCGGACAGCAATTGTCCGAGTTGAACATAGCCCTCATCAACGCCCGAGCGGAACTGGCGACGAAACGCTCGAAGTTCGAGCAGGCGGAGAAGGTCGTTAATTCGGGTGGCGATGCCCAGACCCTGCCCGACGTGCTGCAATCCGATGTCGTCAGCGCGCTTCGCACCCAGGCCGGTGTCGTGACGCGCAAGGAAGCAGATCTGCGGCTACGTTACGGCGAGCAGCATCCTGAGGTGATGACGGTCCAGGCGGAGCACCGCGACATCGAGCAGCAGATCGCCGCCGAGATACAGCGGCTCGTCGGCAACCTCAGAAATGAGGTGGAAGCTGCCGAAGCGCGCGAAGCTGCGCTGTCTCGGGCGCTGGCGTCGGTATCCGGCCAGTCGGCGGTCGAGGATCAGGTTGGCGTACAGTTGCGCGACCTGGAGCGGATTGCGGCTGCGAACAAGGAACTGTTCCAGACATTCCTGTCGCGCGCCAAGATCGCCGAGGAGAAATCGACATTGCTGAGCAGCGGTGTGCGCGTCATTACACGCGCCGGCGTCCCGCTCGCGCCAAGCTTCCCGAACAGGCCGCTTTTTGCCGCCGTGGGCCTGGTGGTCGGTGCTGCCCTGGGCGGAGCCGGCGCGCTTGTCCGCGAGCTGTTTTCATCCGGCTTCATGGCAAGGCGCCAGGTCGAAGAAGCACTGGCCGTTCCAGTTCTCGCCTCCCTGCCGCGGATGACGGAATGGTCGCGGACAAAATCGCGCGTGCAGCCGGTGGCGTACCTGGAGCACCGTCCCTTGTCGCGCTACAGCGAGGCCGTCAGAAGATTGCGCCTGGGTCTCGGCGACATACCCGACACGGATAATTCGCCATCAATCACCCTCGTTACCTCGGCGATGCCGGGCGAAGGCAAGACGACCCTTGCACTCAGCCTTGCTTGCTCTGCCGCCGCAGACGGGGAGCGCGCGCTGATAATAGATGCCGATCTCAGGGTTTCGGCCACCACCGCCTTCTTTGGCATGACGGAGAATGTCGGCCTGGTCGATCTTCTGACGCTCCCGATCGATCCCGCCAAGGCAATCCACCTGGACGAGCGCTCGGGCATTCACGTTCTGCCGGCCGGCGCCAAGACCCTGAACCCTCCCGCTCTCCTTGCCTCGGCACGGATGCGGTCGCTCATCAACGAGTTCCGGGCGACTTATGACACCGTGATCATCGATGCGCCGCCGGTCGGTCCGGTGGCAGATGCCTCCATTCTTGCCGGACACGCCGACAAGGTGGTGTTCGTCGTGAAGTGGCGAGACACGTCCCGCGAAGCGGTGGCTGAGGGCATTCGATACCTCGGCGACAAATCCAAGATTGCCGGGATAGCCCTGACAATGGTCGATGGGCCGAAGTTGCCCAAATATGGCCGCTACGCGTCTCTCGACGGCAATGGATATGACGGCCGCTACCTGAATTGATGAGCAAATCCACTCGACCTCTCGAGGAGAAGAAGCAATTCACCTTTAAAAAGATAGTCAATACATCGCTTATGCATAATAACAATAAACAAAAACAAAGTAACAAATAGAAATATACTGAATAAAAATCGGAACAAATAAAAAATAAGATGGAGGTGAAGAGATGCTGAGTGACAACTCACACGATGGTTCACGTTCCGTGCGACTGGACGATGCACGCGATGCCCAGCCTGAACGCTGGTACGTGGTGCAGACACATCAACACTGTGAGACCCTGGCTGAAAAGCATCTGACTTCACAAAACTTGCGGACCTACCTACCGAAACGGCGCCGAACCGTTCGCCATGCGCGCAGCGTAAAGACTGTGTGCGGTGCCTATTTTGATGGCTACCTTTTCGTCTCACTGGATATTCAACGGCAGAGATGGTCGCCGATCAATTCGACCGTCGGCGTGCGCAAGCTCGTGATGAGCGACCGCAAGCCGATACCAGTCCCTTACGGAATCGTCGAAGCCTTGATCATGGCGACCGACGAAGCGGGCTTCCTGCACCCCAAGGATATGTTCCAAGCGGGAAAAACAATCAAAGTAGAGAGCGGCCCATTTGCAGATCAACTCGGCGTCCTTGACTACGTCGGGCGCTCAGGAGCAGTCCGCGTCTTGATGGATATTATGAATAGGGCCGTTCCAATTTATATAGACAGAGACAAGTGTCTGGTGATAAATTAACATCTGCTTAATTAGTGCTTTTGTTGAGTTTGTTGCTTTAATCCTAGGTTTTTTGCGCGAAAGATGAGCCAGATCGACTCACCCTCGCTGCGGCAGCCTGCGAAGAATCGGCCGAGCCTGCGCTGTGTCGAAAGATTGGCAACGGCACATCACTGGATTTCACGGATGACGCTCCCGACAGTCGATTGTGAAGAGCTCCCTTTGCCATGGGCCATGAGGATGGGCCCGTCTCATCATAGCCTCTTGGAGAGGATCACGGAGCGGAAGAGCGGCCGTGAACTCTACTGGCAGCTCCCATGAAGTCGCGGCCCATGTCTACCTGGCAAGAAAACGTCGTGACCAAGGAGTCGTCGACTTCGCAGGCGAGCGGTCTCGATCAGGCAGCGACGTTACGGAGCGGCTCAACCAGATGCCTCCCCTCACCTCCCGTTCCACCGTTGGCGATCGCGGCTGAACTGTTTGCTGCGCTGGATGCCGCCGATATCCACTATGGCATTGTCCAGGATCCGGGAAGCCTGCCGCAAGCCCTCGCCGGCCGTGACGATATCGACATGCTGCTCGATAAGCAGGACTACACAGCCTTTTGCGAGATCATGGCTCGGCTCCACGGCCTTCGCAGCGTCAGCCTCTCCTGCTACGACAATGTGTGCGACGGTCGCGAAGATTGGTTCGTTCCTGATTTTTCACGCAGCGCCTATCTCCACATCGATCTTCATGTCGGCATCCGCGTCGGCTGGGAGTTCCGCAAGCGTTATCTGGCGTTCGACTATACGGCGATCGCGCAGTGGGAGCACCTGTCGGTCGACGGTATAACCATCCCGGTCGCCTCTCTCGAGGACGAAATTCGGTTGACGATTGGTCGTTTCGCCTTTCGTCTTTGGGGATGGCCGTGGACACGATGGGTGGTCTTGCCTGGGGACTGGGAGGACCACCTTGCGCAACTGCCCTTTCGATCCGGCGAAGCGGGTGAACGTGTCATCGAATGCGCCAGTGGCGGCAGCGGCACGATAAGTTGCAGGATCCGGCCGAACGAAGGCGGCATCGAGGTCTATCGCGCTGATCTCGCGCGGCTCAGGCACGCGATCCGTCACCGGTGCGGATACTCCCGCAGCAGCGGTCTGACGGATGCAACGGTCCACTTCATCCGCAAGGCCTCCTATCTTTCGTTGAGGATCCTGGGGCGACTGTGGCCAGGCAGCGTTCCGGCAAAGAGGCGCGCCTCTACAGGCGGGCTCGTGGTCGCGCTCGTCGCGCCGGATGGCCTTGGCAAGAGCACGCAGACCGATCTGCTGACACGCATCTTCGCCTGGAAGTTCGGTTGCGCGCAGGTTTATGTCGGTACTGGAGAAGGCGATGGATGGTGGTTCCGCAAGGGATTGCAGAATTTTCTTTCCCCACGCAGGCACCAACTCAAGGCGGTGATCCAGCGTGACCGCAAGGAACCGCGCGGCGGGGCGATGGGCAAGGTGCTCGCGGCGGGGCTGGCATTATGGGCCGTACTGATTGCGATCGAGAGATACGGGGTCGTCAAGCGTGCGCATCGATGGGCGACACGCGGCCTGATCGTCGTGTGCGATCGGTGGCCGCAGACGCTTCGCAAGGGCTACCTGGACGGACCGATGATCCAATCCGACCTGCCTGCCGTTCCCGGCCTCGCGGCGCTTGCCCGCTTCGAAGAGCGGCTTTATCACAAGATGAGCGAATGCAAGCCAGACCTTATCCTTCACCTCGTATCGGATTTCTCGGTCTCTGAGAGCAGAAAGCCGGGAGAGATCAGCAAGGAAGGGTTCGAGGCGCGGATGTCGTTGATGAGCGAGCTTCGAGCACTCGACAAAGACATCAGGGCCATCGACGCAAGCGGCAATACCGAGACCGTCACCCGGGTTCTTTTCAAGCAAATCTGGCTTTCCCTGTAAGAGGCGACGCCTACCCCCAAAATCCCAGCAGGTCACACGCGCCACGTTCCGGCGCGGCCCTCTGCCTGTTCCCTTGAATCGTCGCCGACACGGAATGCGCGCCCCGAAACGCCGTCGTTTCGCGGCCAAGCCCCTCAACGAACTACCAGCAGTCGTCAGCCTCGCGGAGATACACGCAGATGAAGATCGTTCATGTGTTGACTCGCCTGCATCGCGCGGGTTCGGAGGAAAATACGCTGGCTTGTTGCAACGCTCAGGTGAAGCATGGCCATGAGGTCCTGTTGGTTCACGGCAACGAATATGATGCCAGCCTGCAGGCCTCCGTCGCCAAGACCATGCGGGTCGTCGGCCTTGACGCGCTTGTCCATCCGATATCGCCCATCAACGATTTCGCGGCCCTGCGGCAACTTAGCCGCCTTCTCCTCGAATGGCGCCCCGACATCGTTCACACCCATCAAAGCAAGGCTGGCATCATCGGCCGGTTGGCGGCCAAGCAGGCCAATGTTCCGGGCATCATCCACGGCGTGCACATTCTACCTTTCGTGCACGTCGGCAATGCTCAGAAACTGACTTTCCTTGCAGCCGAACGACTGACCGCACGGTTCACACGCGCCTTCATCGACGTCAGCCAATCGATGCGCGATATCTGCGTTTCCCACCATATCGGCAGCCCCGCACAGCACTATGTCGTTCATTCGGGTTTCGACCTCACGCGCTTTTCCCACGCCGATTGGCCGAACGAGGCGCCGCGGCTTCTCGGCATTGCGCCTGGCGAGCCCAAGCCACCGGTCGTGTTGATGCTGGCGGCACTCGAACCCAGGAAGCGCCATATCGAACTCATCGAAGCCTTTCCCGAGGTCATCGAGCGCGTTCCGGACGCGCGGTTGATCCTCGCCGGCGAAGGACCGGCACGGCGGGATATCGAAGCCGCCATTGCCCGCTCCCCGGTGGGCGGCAGTATCCATCTGATCGGATATCATTCCGAGCCGGAACAGTTGATCAGCCTGGCCGATGTCTGCGTGCTGACGTCGATGCGAGAAGGACTGCCGCGCGTGGTCATGCAGTACCTGGCCGGCGGCAGGCCCTGTGTCGTGTCGGAGCTGCCCGGGCTGGAGGAAGTCGTCAGGCATGGCGTCAACGGCATCGTCACCCCCACCGGTGACGTGAACGCTGCAGCGACGGCCATTGCCGATCTCCTCGAAAACAAGGCACTTCGCGCCCATTTGGCCGAAGGCGCAAGACGCACCGACCTCACATCCTGGGGACTCGATGCGATGTGCGACAGCGTCGAGACGGTCTACCAGTCCGTACTCGGGGCGCTCCCCCAAAGCGACCTTTCAGGCGCGCAGGCTTATCAATCGCAACTGCAATAGCGATCGCAGTGCCTGCAGATTTCTACACGTCGATCAGGGCCAGGCTCCGCGCTGCCAAGGCAGGCGCGTCTGTCCTTCTCTTTCAAAGGCAATAGGTCCGTCCCGTTTCTCCTGGGAGATATATCGTGACTCAAATACCGGCCGAATCTTCACGTCCCTGGCACAAGGCGATTCCGCTCCCGATTGAGCAGATCAAGAATCGATTTGTGCTGCGCTGCCTGTTCTGCTCGCTGGCTATGCTCGGTGACCTATGCGTGATCCTTGCAGCAGCTGTCACGACCAACTTGGTCAGCCTGCACATGACCGGTCATGGGCACGGGCCAAAGCTCGCCTATGTCGTCTTGCCCACCTACCTGGTCGCCGCCTGGAACCTGGGCGCCTACCACTTGCCGACGCTGCGTTCGCGCTTGGCGTCTGTCAGAAGTTGCCTTGCCTCCCTGGCGACCGCGGCGAGCTTCTCGCTCCTCGCCGCGCTCGCCTTCAGCGTCATCGGCAGCTTCTCATCGCGACAAACGGCCTTCTTCCTTGGGCTCACCGCCGTCGGCCTGACCGTCTTCCATTGGAGCGTAGCGGCGGGATTGCGTCGCCGGGAGCATCAAACGGAGACGAAGGTCATTCTGCTGGGCGACGACAGCGTCCGTTCAAATCGCCAGCGCAAGGTCGCAACGACCATTAATGTGAGAGCACGCGACTGGCGTCCGGTGGAGATGGATCCGAACTTCCTCAATGATCTGTCGTTGGCGGTAGCGGACGCGGATCGGATCGTGTTGTCGTTCAGAGCCTTCAAGGAACAACAGAAATGGGCAAAGCTGCTCGGCGAACTCGGCTTCGAGACCGAGTTGCTCGAACCGGGTCTTGCTGGCCTGAAACCGTTGGCGCTCCGCTATCTCGATTCCACGCCAACGCTCGTTGTCTCGACGGGACCGCTGACATTGCACAAGCGCGCGCTCAAACGCGGCTTCGACCTGATGCTGGTGCTGCTCGCAGCGCCCGTAATCGTGCCTCTGATCGCCGTGCTCGCGGTTCTCGTTCGCGCGGATTCGCCCGGGCCGGCGTTCTTTGTGCAGAAGCGGATCGGCACCAACAACAGATATTTCAACTGCATCAAGTTCAGGACCATGCGCGTCGACCTGACCGACGCGGCCGGCAACCACCTTACCGAGCGCAACGACCCTCGGATAACACGCCTCGGACATTTCCTGCGCCATACCAGCCTTGATGAACTGCCCCAACTTTGGAACGTCTTCATGGGGCAAATGAGCCTCGTCGGTCCTCGGCCACACGCGCTGGGCGCATCGGCAGAAGGTGCGCTCTATTGGGAAGTGGTGCCGGACTATTGGCATCGTCATTCGATGAAGCCTGGCCTGACGGGCCTTGCGCAAATCCGCGGTTATCGAGGTCCGACGGAGAAGAAATGCGACATCGAAAGCCGCGTCGCCGCCGACATTGAATACATCCATACGTGGTCGCTCTGGCTGGATGTGAAGATCCTTTTCAGGACCTTGCGGGTCCTTGTGCACAGCAATGCATTCTGAAGTGTCTTGAGTATCGTCACGTCCCCAGCGTTGACGAAGGAGAAGGCTATGAAACCGTATGTCGAAAGCTATGGCTCTTCACGGTACGCAGGCGCACGCCGAGGCCCTGGAGACTTTCACGGCCCCATGCGCGCGGTCGATTGCGGCCGACTGCTGCTGCGAATTCTCGCGGTGCTGGCTGCCTTGCTGACCGCCAATCTCGCCCGTGCGGAGGGGTATGTGCTCGACACCGGCGATGTCGTGCGCGTCCTGGTCTTCGGTGAGGCGGCTTATCCTTTGGAGGTCGCGGTCGACGACCGCGGCTCGATCGCGCTTCCACTTCTCGGTGACGTTCGCGCCCGTGGCCTGACGACAGCCGCCCTGTCCCAGAACATCCGCAATGCCTACCAGCAACGGAAATTGATCCTCGACCCCTATGTCAAAGTCGAGATCGGACAATACCGTCCGTTCTTCATTTCCGGCGCCGTCGCGCACCCCGGCTCCTATCCGTTCCAGCCCGGGATAACCGTCCGGCACGCATTGGCGCTTGCCGGCGGCTTCCGTCCAACGACAGCCGGAGAATCCGTGCCGGCATTACAGATTGCAGACCTGCGTAGCGAGCGGGCAAATTTGATGATTGAAGAATATCGGCTGAAGGTTCGCCTTGCCCGGCTCAACGCCGAGAGCAAACTGACCGATAGTTTTGTTATCCCGACTGATCCGCCGGCCGAACTTGGCCAGGGCCTGATTGACGAGATCATTGGAACCGAAAAGGCGCAGTTGAAGGCTCGGCTGGGCGCGTTCCGGGACGACGTATCTTACCTTGAAGCCTCGCTTGCGCGCCTGAAGAAGGAAGCCGAGACGCTGGCCGGCGCCAAGGACGAACGTCAGCAGACGTTGAAGAGCCAACTTGAAGAGTTGGAAGCTGTGCGGACCTTGCGCCAGAAAGGTTTGATTACCAATACGAACGTGATGGCGCTGGAGCGTGCCCAGAACAACTATCGCCTCGACCTCGCCCAGTTCGAAATGCAGCAGACGCGGCTGCAGCAGGATCTGCTCAACATGGAGAGCGAGCTGCGCAAGAAGCATCAGGACCACGAATTCCAGTTGATTTCGGACACGCAGGAAACACAGGTTCAACTGGCGAAGCTTGCAAGCCAGCTCAGATACCTGTCGGACAAACTGCTTTTCGTCTTCGAATATGGCGAGCATCGGACGATCGAAGAGCTGCAGGGATCAGTAAGAATCCTGATTTTCCGGCGCGGCCAGAAGACGGGCCAGGAAGTCGCCGCCGACGAGGACACCGACGTCAATGCAGGCGACGTCATCGAAGTGTCGGTCGTGGCGAGCAAGGGCTTCTATTCGTCGGGAGATTCGCGTCCGGACCCGGCAGTGGACATGGAAAAGAAAGCGTTCTGACGGGAAGGCGAGCCGCCATCGACCATGTTGCGAGACGATTCCTGCGCCTTGCGACGCGACCGCAGCACCAGCAAGCCGGTCACGGATCCCAACTGAACCGTCATCACGGCGAGCAGGCTCAGTAAGATCACGGCGAATACACCATCGATGCCCCGCTGAAGCACCAGATAAACGGGCGTGATCAACAATACGACAATGGACGACAGGAAAATCCAGACGACCCGCCCGAAGCATCCTCCGAGAAAACCGATCGTCAGAAGGGTCGCGAACTCAAACACCTGATACCCCTCTCATGCTGCGCTCTTCGTCAGAGCGACAGTTGGAGTCACGCGTAAATATCGCAGTAACCATCGGCGAAAACAATGACAGTCGTGCAACAGTCTTACAAGTTTCGGATGGCCCGGCGTTGCTTTGCGGCCACTTCGACGACCAGGATGCACTGAGTATGGTATTCAGCGGCCACAGTATTACCGGCATTCTGACCTTCCTTGCCGGCGCAGCCTTCGTGCTTGCGGCAAGTCATAGGCGTGCTGCGCCGCGCCACAAGGCGGCGCCGGCGAAGCATGGGCAACTCTTGCGTGGGCCGCGGCACAGGTCACGCCGTCGCCGCAGCGCGGTCACGCCAGTGCAGGTGGCCGGCGCAATCCTCTTCATGCTCCCCCTTCTCCGATTTGCATTCGAGTTCCTGCCCGCCAACAGCGCGTGGATGACTGCGCGATCCGCCTTCGCCGTCGCCCCATGGCCGGCCTGGATGGAGAGCCTCACCGCAAGCGCCGCCTCTGCGAGGGACCAACTGACGAAGCTGACGGGCGTTGCTTTGGACGGGCAGTCTTTTTGGCTGGCCTTGGCGGCACTGGGCCTCATGCTGATGGTCGTTCCGCTGCGGCGCAGGCGAAGACGGGTTTCTGCCAACACGCCTGCAGCCACCTTTTCGGCCACGCAAAGGCGCACGCCGGGCACGGAACTTGCGGGCGCCTTGCGTTCCTGCCGCGGCGCACTCGCAGGTGTCGCGATCTTCAGTGGCGTCAGCAACATCCTCATGCTGAACGGCGCGATCTTCATGCTGCAAGTCTACGACCGCGTCCTGCCGAGCCGGAGCGTGCCGACGCTCATCGGCCTGTCGATCCTGGCTGCCGCCCTCTTCCTCGGGCAGGCGGTCATAGATCTGCTGCGCGGCCGCATCATGACGCGGATCGGCGCCGAACTGGACGAAAGCGTTTCGGGACGGGTGTTCTCCGCCATCGCGCGCCTACCGCTCCTCGTCGGGCAACAAGGCGAAGGGCTGCAGCCTCAACGCGACCTCGACAGCATTCGCACCTTCCTTGCCAGCCCGGGTCCCAACGCGCTTTTCGAACTGCCGTGGCTACCTTTCTACATCGCAATCATCTGGAGTTTCCACCCGATCCTCGGGCTGACGGCGATCGGCGGCGCGATCGTATTGGTGGCATTGACGATCACGACCGAGATGCTGACACGCAAGCCGGCGAGCGCGGCGACATCTTCGGGAATCCGGCGCAACAACCTGGCGGAAGCAAGCCGCCGCAATGCGGAAGTTCTGGCCGCCATGGGCATGCGTCGGCGCCTGCATGAGCTATGGCAGGAAACGAGCCGCGAACACATCGCCCAGCAGCAGCGCGTCAGCGATGTCGTTGGGGGCCTCGGCAGCCTTTCCAGAGCGTTGCGACTGATGCTTCAATCCGCGATGCTGGGCGTCGGTGCCTGGCTGGTGATCCATGGTGAGGCAACGGCCGGTGTCATCATCGCCGGCTCGATCCTCGCTGGACGGGCCCTTGCCCCTGTGGATCTCGCAATCGCTCATTGGCGCAATTTCATCTCTGCGCGCCAAAGCTGGCGCAGGCTGAGCCAGTTGCTTTCGCGGCTACCTGACGAAGTGGGGCCGATGGCCCTTCCGGCGCCACGTTCCAGCCTCACCGTCGATCGCGTCGCCGTCAGCGCCCCTGGCACGCAACGGCTGATCGTGCAGGGCATCGAGTTCAATCTCAGCGCAGGCGTCGGGCTTGGCGTGATCGGCGCCAGCGGTTCCGGCAAATCAACCTTTGTACGTGCCCTCGTCGGCGCCTGGCGACCGACGATCGGCCGCATAAAGCTGGACGGGGCGGCACTCGATCAATGGCCGCAGGACCATCTTGGGCGCTACATCGGCTATCTGCCGCAGGACGTGGAGCTCTTCTCGGGAACGGTTGCGGCCAACATTGCGCGCTTTGAGCCGGTGGCAGATGCCGAGGCCGTTGTTGCCGCGGCACGTGCGGCGGGTGTTCACGACCTGATCGTCAGCCTGCCCAATGGATACGAGACCCAGATTGGCGAGAGCGGAACCGCACTTTCGGCCGGACAGCGTCAGCGCATAGCGCTTGCCCGCGCCCTCTATCGCGACCCATTTCTGATCGTGCTCGACGAGCCGAACTCCAATCTCGACGCGGATGGCGAGAGCGCCCTTGGCGAAGCGATCAAAGGGATCAAGGCTCGCGGCGGGATCGTCGTCATCGTCACGCATCGACCGAACATCCTCGCCGCGGTCGACCTGGTGATGGAAATGAAGGAAGGACAGATGCAGACGTTGGGCCCGCGAGAACGGGTGCTTTCGAAGCTCTCCCCGCCGCAGCCGGCCAACACTGATTTCCTCAGACCCGTCGCCGCCCACCCCAAACTGCCGAATTGAAGGCGGTCAAAGCAATCGTCGCCAGTCAAATGAACACACCGCACTCCCACCGACGCTCTATTCGCCGCAACCTCCTGGGTGGCGTCACGGTCATCGCCCTGCTTTTCGGCGTGGTCGGCGGCTTCGCTGCAACGATGGAGATCTCCGGCGCGATCATCGCCCACGGCGTGGTGGTCGTCGCCTCCAACGGCAAGAAAGTTCAGCACCCGACCGGCGGCATTGTCAGCAAGATCCTCGTGCGCGACGGTACGCATGTCGAAGCCGGCGATCTTCTTGTGCAGCTCAGCGATGTCGTGCCGCGCGCCAATCTGGCCTTCGTGACCAAGAGCCTGGACGAGCTCTATGCCCGAAAATCGCGCCTTGAGGCAGAGCGCGACGGCGAGGAGCAATTGACGATCGCCCCGACACTGGTCGCGCGGATGAGTGAGCCCGAGGTTGCAGCGCTGGTCACGAGCGAGCGTCGACTATTCGAAATTCGTCGCATCGAGCGCTCCGGCAACAAAGCGCGGCTTCGCGAGCGCATCGAGCAGCTTCAAAAGCAGATCGAGGGCTACTTGGCGCAAGGAAAGGCCAAGAGCAAGGAGATCGAACTGATCGGGGAAGAACTCGAGGGGATTCGCGATCTTGTCGAGAGGAAACTCACGCCGCTGTCGAAGCTGACGGCCTATGAGCGCGACGCGACCCGGATCGACGGCGAGCGGGCGCAGCTGATCGCCAGCACTGCGCAGGCGCGGGGCGCGATCGCAGAGGTGCAACTTCAGATCCTGCAGCTGGACAAGGAGTTTTCGAGCTCGACCGGCAGCGAACTTCGCGATGTCGACGCCAAGATTGCCGAGTTCGAGGAACGACAGGTGACGGCCGCAGATCAACTGTTGCGCATCGATATCCGCGCGCCCGTCAGCGGCTCCGTCTATCAGTCGACGGTGCACACCATCGGCGGCGTGATTGGTGCCGGTGAGCCGATCATGATGATCATACCGGATCACGATGCCTTGGCGATCGAGGCAAAGGTTGCTCCTCAGGACATCGACCAGGTCCTTATCGGCCAAGGCGCCCAGTTGCGGTTCACCGCCTTCAATCAACGCATCACGCCGGAATTCCAAGGTGTCGTCTCGATGGTCTCGGCAGACGTGACGCACGATCAGCGCACGAATGAAAGCTACTACGTCGCGCGGATCACGCCGAAGCTCGATGGGTCGGAACGTTCCTTGACCCTCCTTCCCGGCATGCCCGCCGAAGTGTTCATCACGATCGGAGACCGGACGATGATCTCCTATCTGATGAAGCCTTTGTCAGACCAGATGATGCGCGCATTCCGGGACCAATAGGCGCAACGCAGGCGGCACCAACGCTGCCGCTAAATCCGGTGTCTCCAGCGAAGGAGGATTGCTGTGATCGCGAACAAGCTCAGACCTCCGATATTCCTGATCGGCAACTATCGCTCAGGAACGACAATCACGCAGAAATTGATCGGCCTGCATCCGGACGTGGTGACCTGGTATGAGCCGCGCACGCTCTGGCTCTACGCGGATCCCGGGAGGCAGCATGATGTGTTCACCGAGCGTGATGCGACGGAAAAGGTCATCCGCTACATTCGCGGACGCTTTCTCGAATTTCAGGTGAAGAACGGCGGCCGCCAGATCATGGAGAATACCCCGTCGAACGTCCTTCGCACCTCCTATGTGCACGAGATCTTCCCGGAGGCGACCTTCCTCTTCATCACACGAAATCCGTTCTCCTACATCAGCTCGATGGAACTGAAATGGCAGAGAACGAAGACGCTGAAGGGTATGAAGAGAACGCTTTCGACCACGCCGCTGACACAACTTCACTATTATGCCGCCGTGCTCATCCGCCAAATGTTCGTCAAGAAAATACTGCGGAAGAAATACGCGCCGATCTACGGGCCGAAGTACGAGGGGATCCACCAGGATCTGAAGGAACATGACAAGCTGACAGTGATTGCGCGCCAATGGGCGCGTGGCAACCGCCGGGCCAGAGAGGATCTTGCCAGGCTCGGAGACGGCCGGGTGCTGACATGTCGATACGAGGACCTGATGCAGGATACCGAGACGACCTTGCGCCGCATCTACGACCACTGCGGGCTCGCCTGCAGCGATGATATCCTTCGTGCCGCCAAGGAAATGGTCGATCCCACCCGCCAGGAGAAATGGCTTCGCTTCGATCGCGAGCAACTGCGGGCAATCCTTCCGGAGATCGAGGAAGAGATGCGCGTGTATGGCTACGAAGTTCCGCCTCCCCTTCAATGAGAGAGTGCCGCAAGAGCAGCGTGTAGGTTCGTTCGCCAAGGAGAGCAAGGCGTGAGTAACATTCGACAGGGGCTGGCAAGGCGGAGTGTCGTGGGCATGTTCTGGACGGGCCTGTCCATGGGGGCGCTCGCCGTGGCGGAGGCCGTCGCGCTTCTCGTACTCGCCCGGCTTCTTTCCCCCAATGAATTTGGGCTTTATGCCGCGGCCCTCGTCATCATCAAGCTGGCGACCATCTTCGAAAACCTTGGCGTCGCCCCGGCAATCGTGCAGCGGCCCGAACTCGATGAACGCCACCTGCGGGTCGGCTTCACCTTGTCGCTGATCCTCAGTCTCGTGATCGCCGGGCTGGTCTGGTTGACGGCACCGGCGATCGCACATGCCATGCGACTTGCCGACCTGGCACCCATCGTGCGCGCCACCAGCGTGGTCTTCATTTGCCAGGGCGTCGCGCTGGTGGCGCAGGCCGTCGCCCAGCGAGCACTGCGGTTCGAATGGCTGGCCGCCGTCGACGCGATAAGCTTTGCGGTCGGCTTCGTGATCGCAGCACCGATCCTTGCCTTGGCTGGTTTCGGAATTTGGGCGCTCGTCGGTGCGCTGATGACCCAAAACGTTCTGCGCACGATCGTGTTGCTTGTCGGCCAGCCGCATCCGAAACGCCCTCTGCTGGAACGGCGTGCAATCAGCGAATTGCTGTATTTCGGCGGCGGGTTCACCATTGCCAGAGTGTGCAACTATCTTGCGACCCAGGTCGACAAGCTCATCGTAGGCCGCTGGCTCGGAGCGGAAGCGCTCGGTATCTATTCGCTCTCCTCACAGCTCATGACCACGCCGGCGGTCATCATCGGCCAGATTCTCGACCGTGTCCTGTTTCCAACGATGGCGCTCGTACAACAGGAGCCCGCCCGGCTCGCCCGCGCCTATCGCAGCGCGGTTGCCGCCTGCGCTCTCGTGGTGATGCCGGCAAGTCTCGTCGTCGCGATCGCGGCGCCCGAACTCGTCCTGGTTCTCCTCGGTCAAGGATGGGACGCGGTCGTCGCTCCCCTCCAGATCCTGGCCGTCGGCATGTTGTTTCGGACAAGCTACAAGCTCAGCGACTCCATTTCGCGGGCGACCGGTGTCGTCTACGCAAGGGCGTGGCGGCAGGCGATCTTTGTCGTCGCCGTTGCGGCTGGCGCTTTTCTTGGACGTTTCTGGGGCGTGACGGGTGTGGCGGTCGGCGTTGTCGCGGCCGTCATGACCAATTTCATGCTGATGGCGCATCTCAGCCTGCGCGTCACCGGGATCAACTGGTCCGAGTTCATCGGGGCGCATGTGCCGGCATTTGCGCTCGCGGGCGTGGTTGGCGCCAGTGCCTGGATCGCGGCGGATCAATTGCGTCAGGTTCACGTGATGCCGCTCGTCCTCCTCTTCAATGTCGCTATTGCCGCCGGCGCGACGGGCCTGGTGTCGTGCTGGCTCCTGCCGTCGCTGTTCCTTGGTCGGGACGGGCAGTCGATGCTTCGTCTGGTCGCCGGATTGGCGCCCGCTTGGCTGCGACGCAGTCGGACGGGCTAGGCAGACAACCCTGAGGCATAGTCCGGACGGCGAAACACGCGCGTTCCAAATTTCGTCCCGCGATCCGATCGAGTGACGCCGTCCTGCCCAACGGTCGCCCTCCTTCGGCCGCGGGTTTCGGCATTACCCAGGGGTGCCCGTCCTGACGGGCACCGATCGCGGACGTGCAAAGGCCGGCTGAGGAGGCGGCCTTGAGAAAGGAGATACGACATGACCAGTTTGGCTCGGTTTCCTAGTATCAAAGAGCTTTTGGCAGATATCGACCTCGACTACGGCCTTAAGGGCGGATTGGGCGATGACGGCTCGCTGGCACTGACCGGCGTCCCCGCTGCAAATGCGGCACTGACGCATTTTGCCCAGAACGTTCTGCGCGCGACGGTCTCCTTCGAGGGGGGCAGCGACTGGGGCCTCTCACCAATGGGTCTCGAGCGCGATGATGGCGCCAGTGGCGCTACGGCACCGGCCGAAACTGGATTGGCGAAAGAGGGTGCAACAAGCCCATCCCCCGCCATGACGACCAGCGACGGCGAAGCGCCCACAGCGATGGAGGTGCAGAGCCTTGCCGCTTCGACAAGCAGCACACCGACAGCACTCGAAATCCGTGTGTCCGGCGCCGCCGATGACGCCGAGGAAAAGGGCTCGGGGACGATCTCGGGCAACATCAACGATCTCGAACTCGGCTTCGACGGCACCACCCGTCAGACGGTCGGGCTCCGCTTCACAGGCATCGACATCCCCAAAGGCGCCATCATCACCAATGCCTATATCCAATTCACCACCGACGAAGTGACCACGGGGGCGGTTTCGCTGCTAATCCGCGGTCAGGATTCGGACGACGCGGCAGCTTTCACAACCGCGAAGTTCGACGTCTCATCCCGCCCGGTTACGGATGCGTCGGTCGGCTGGACACCTGCTGACTGGACAATACGCGGCGAGGCCGGAGCTGGCCAACGCACGCCGGACCTCAAGGCGATCATCCAGGAAATCATCGATCGCGACGGCTGGGCGGCGCTGAACGACATTGCCTTCCTGATCACTGGCACCGGCACGCGCACCGCCAAGTCTTTCGACGGCAACGCCGCCGCGGCACCGCTCCTGCACCTCGAGTATTACGTGCCGCCAGCAAGCGCTCCAGTCGCATTTAACACTCCGGCAGATACCAACGCCGCCGCCGACCAGATTGCAGAGCTGGCCGCCGTTGGAGCGGCCATCGGCATCACCGCTTCGGCCAGCGATCCCGATGCCACCGACACGGTGAGTTACAGCATCGACGATGCGCGTTTCGCCATCGACGCCAATGGCGTCATCACCCGCTCGGGCACCGGCACGCTTGACTTCGAGACGCAGGCCCAGATCACCCTGACGGTGACGGCGACCTCGTCCGACCGAAGCACGGCCACCCAGACCTTTACCGTCAACGTTCTCAACAGCCCGGAACCGGTCGCCTTCAACACCCCGGCCGATGCCGACACGGCCACCAACCAGATTGCCCAAGGCGCTGCCGCCGGCACCAAGGTCGGCATCACGGCGTCAGCGGCGGACCCGGATGCCGGTTCGACGGTGACCTATAGCCTTAATGATTCGCGTTTCGCCATCGATGCCGGCGGCGTCATCACCCGCTCGGGGACCGGTACGCTCAATGCGCAGTCCCAGCCTTCGATTACGCTAACGGTCACGGCCAGGTCGTCAGACGGGAGCACAGCCCAGCATGACTATACCGTCAACGTCACGACGGGGAACCCGGGCCCGCCGACATCGGCAACCTTGGTGCACACTGTACTGACGTCCCAGTGGTCGCCGGAAAGCCCGGACCCGTCGGGTATCACCTACATCTCCCATCTCGGCACCCTGATGATTTCCGACGGGGAAGTCGATGAGATGTCGATATTCAAGGGAAAGAACCTCTTCGAGATGAGCCTGAACGGTACCCTGGTCAGATCGCTCACCACCACCAGTTTCTCAGACGAACCAAGTGGTGTTGCTTACAATCCCACCAACCGGCACCTCTATTTCTCCGATGATACCGGCACGAAGAGTGTCTACGAACTCAACCCGGGTTCGGACGGGCTTTACAACACGGCCGATGACATAGTGACCTCGTTCAAGACTTCTGCATTCGGGAGTTCCGACCCCGAGGGCATAGCCTACGACACCAAGCGCGGCGTCCTGTATCTCGCGGATGGCAACGCGAGGATCTATACGATCAACCCGGGCGCGAACGGCAAATTCGACGGAGTGGCCTCCACGGGCGGCGATGACGTGGTGAAGAGTTTTTCCATCGGGACGCTGTCCAACGGGGATCCTTGCGTCGAGTATGACCCCGTTCACGACCTGCTCTATGTCGTCAAGTCGCGCACCCAAGTCGTGATGATGTCAACGACGGGACAGCAGTTGGGCACACTCGATATATCGGCGGCCAATGCCCGCAAAGTGGCCGGCCTGGCGCTTGCGCCAAGCAGCGACGATGCGAACCAGATGAGCCTCTACATCGTCGACCGTGGCGTCGACAACGACTCCAACCCGAACGAGAACGAC
This sequence comes from Ensifer sp. 38_S197, assembly GCF_056924495.1. Taxonomy (NCBI): domain Bacteria; kingdom Pseudomonadati; phylum Pseudomonadota; class Alphaproteobacteria; order Hyphomicrobiales; family Rhizobiaceae; genus Ensifer; species Ensifer sp. 38_S197. The sequence goes on from NZ_JBXOVZ010000001.1 coordinate 361,505, forward strand.
GGCAAGCTTTACGAGTTCCGGCTCGACCATTGGCTGCTCGCCTGATTGGGGGAGCATGATCGGCCACCTTGCCAAAACCTGAAGCATGTCGCGCAAAAGTGCGCAGGCGGCTTTGCGATAAAGTCGCGAAATATCACTGGTGTAGGGGTGGCTGCGTCCACTGGTCGACCCCTGTTATCCGCAAACCGCGGAAAGGAAATTGGCCATGTCTAAGTTGTCCCGCGTTCCATCTGGCTTAGACGACCCAAAACTCCTCACGATCGAGTTCGGACTGAGTTTTGGCGCCCATGGCGGTTACGTGCTCGAGGATGATGCTGGTTCGATCTGGACCGCTCATCCTCAAGGGCTGGCACAGCGATTGGTGGCTGACCTGAGGGCGAGCTGGGAGGAGCCCACGGTCGCCACTCATGGGCACCGCTCCTCTGTGGACGCCAGCACAGAGTACCAAGGCCCGCTCGTGGATACGACCGCTACCTCGGTGTCTTCCGACACCGACGGGAGGTCGCTTGGAAGCGATACGCACGAGAGCACCTTCCACTCATCCAATACAACCAGCTTGGATCCGGCATCAAGCAATGTTGCCCCCGGCGTGGCCACGCTGAACAGTGCCACCGTCAACACGCTTGCCGCCGATCCGATTTTCGAGACAAGGATCGCCACCGCCGCTGATGACATCGAGGAAAAGAGCTCCGGCACGATCTCCGCCAACATCAACGATCTGGACATGGGCTACGACGGAACCACTCGCCAGACCGTCGGACTTCGCTTCACCGGGATCGACGTTCCCCGGGGTGCGGTCATTACCAACGCCTATATCCAGTTCACCTCCGACGAGGTCGGCACCGGCGCGGCGTCGTTTGTGATCCGTGGCGAGGATGCAGACGAATCGGCCGCCTTTACCGCCATCAAGTTCAACGTCTCCTCGCGCCCGACCACGGATGCATCCGTTGCCTGGACGCCAGCAAGCTGGACGGTGCGCGGTGAAGCCGGCATTGCCGAGCGAACGCCGGATCTCAAAGCGATCGTCCAGGAGATCATCGACCGCGGCGGCTGGGCGGCGCTCAACGACATGGCATTCACGCTCGTTGGCACCGGCACGCGCGTGGCGAAGTCTTATGAAGGCAGTGCCGCTGGCGCCGCGCTCCTGCACATCGAGTACACCGTTCCGGTGGCAGGCAGTCCCGTCACATTCAATACGCCGGCAGATGGGGATCCAGCCACCAACCAGATCGCCGAACTAGCAGCCGCTGGCACCGTGGTCGGCATCACGGCCTCGGCCAGTGATCCGGATGCCGGCGACACGGTCAGCTACAGCCTCAACGATTCACGCTTCGCTATCGACAGCAACGGCGTCATCACCCGCTCGGGCACCGGAACGCTCGACTTCGAGACCCAGGCCTCGATCACGCTGACGGTAACGGCAACCTCGTCCGACCAAAGCACGGCCACCCAGACCTTTACCGTCGGCATTCTCAACAGCCAGGAACCGGTCGCCTTCAACACGCCGGCCGACACCGACACGGCCATCAACCAGATCGCCGAACGCGCAGCCGCTGGCACCATAGTCGGCATCACGGCCTCGGCCAGTGATCCCGATGCCGGCGACACGGTCAGCTACAGCCTCAACGATTCGCGCTTCACCATCGACAGCAACGGCGTCATCACCCGCTCGGGCACCGGAACGCTCGACTTCGAGACCCAGGCCTCGATCACGTTGACGGTAACGGCAACCTCCTCCGACCAAAGCACGGCCACCCAGACCTACACCCTCGGCGTTCTCAACAGCCAGGAGCCGGTCGCGTTCAACACGCCGGCCGACGCCGACACGGCCACCAACCAGATCGCCGAACGCGCAGCCGCCGGCACCGTGGTCGGCATCACGGCCTCCGCCAGCGATCCCGATGCCGGCGACACGGTCAGCTACAGCCTTAACGATTCACGCTTCGCCATCGACGGCAACGGGATCATCACGCGCTCGGGCACCGGAACTTTGAATGCCCAGACCGAACCATCGATCTCGCTTACAGTGATCGCCACATCTTCCGACGGAAGTACGGCAAGTCAGGCTTTCACCCTCGGCGTCCTCGTGAGCCCGCAGCCCGTCGCCTTCAACAGCCCCGCTGACGCCGATGCGGCCACCAACCAGGTCGCCGAGCTCGCAGCGGCCGGCACCGCGGTCGGCATCACCGCATCGGCGGGGGATCCCAATGCAACCGATACGGTCAGCTACAGTATCGACGACCCGCGCTTTGCCATCGACAACAATGGCGTGATCAAACGCTCTGGCACCGGGACGCTCGACTTCGAGACGCAGACATCGATCCTGCTGACGGTGACGGCGACTTCGTCCGACCAAAGCACCGCAACTCAGTCCTTCTCCCTCGCCATTCTCGACAGCCCGGAATCGGTCGCCTTCAAATCGCCCGCCGATGCGGATCCGGCCACGAACCAGATTGCCGAGCTTGCCGCAGCAGGCACCAAGGTCGGGATCACCGCCTCCGCAAGTGATCCCGACGCCGGCTCGACGGTCACCTACAGCCTCAACGATAATCGCTTCGCCATCGATGCCAACGGTGTCATTACCCGGTCGGACACAGGGACGCTCGACTTCGAAACCCAGACCTCGATCACCTTGACCGTGACGGCAACCTCATCCGACCAGAGTACGGCCACCCAAACCTACACCCTCGGCATTCTCGACAGTCCGGAGCCGGTCAGCTTTAAAACGCCGGCCGATGCGGATACGGCCGCCGACCGGATCGTCCAGAATGCTGTCGCCGGCACCAAGGTCGGCATCACCGCCTCGGCGAGTGACCCTGATGCCGGCTCGACCATCACCTACAGTCTCAACGATAATCGCTTCGCGATCGATGCCAACGGGGTCATCACCCGTTCCGCCACCGGCACGCTCAATGCCCAGAGCGAACCATCAATCGCCCTTCATGTGACGGCGACATCGTCCGATGGAAGCACTGCCACGCACGACTACACCGTCAACGTCGCCGCGCCGACGGGACCGCAGACCCTTTACCGCTTCGCGATCTTCGGCGACTACGGTGATACCAACCTCAATGGGGAAAAGGCCGTGTCGGCGCTCATCCATAGCTGGAACGTCGATTTCGTCCTCACAGTCGGCGACAACGTCTACGCGCCCCAGACAATGGATGCAGCCATCGGCCAGCAATATCACGACTATATCGGCAACTACCAAGGCGCGTACGGAGCCGGCAGCGCCATCAACCGCTTCTTCCCCGTGCTCGGCAATCACGAGTATGAGGACGGCAACGTCTCGAACTACCTGAATTATTTCTCACTGCCGGACAACGAACGGTATTACGATTTTCAGATCGGGCCGGTGCATTTCTTCGGGCTCAACAGCAACAAGCAGGAAACTGATGGCCGCAGCGCGACGTCGGTTCAGGCCAAGTGGATGCACGCCACGCTCGACGCGTCGAACGCGAGCTTCAACGTCGCCTACTTCCACCACACGCCCTACAACCCAAACGGCAGCAACACAACCATGCAGTGGCCTTTCGAGCCGTGGGGAGTGAATGCGGTCTTTGCCGGTCACGAGCACAACTACTACCGCGAAAACCGCGACGATAACGGCGACGGGGTACAGCTTCCCTACACGACCACCGGCCTCGGCGGTTCGGGCCGCGATGTCCCGAACGTCGGCACGAATCTCGTTACCATCACCGATCAGGGCATGCTGATCGAGTTCTACAAGGTCACCAGCTTCAACGGGATCACAGCGACCAGTTCTCTCACCGACTCCTACTTCATCGCGACGCCAACCGGACGCGCTCCGACAGTCGCCAACGGCGGTTATGTGCTGAACGGCACGACAGGCGCCGACTACCTCTGGGGGCTTGGAAGCAATGCGACGCTGACGGGCGGACGCGGCAACGATACCCTGGTCGGCGGCAAGAACAGCAATCTCTTCGTGTTCCACACCGGCGACGGGAACGACACGATCCTGAATTTCCGGGCCGGCGCCAACACCGGTGACGTCCTCGACTTGCGTGACTATGGTATCGATAGCGCCAGCAAATTCCTGCAGGTGGCATCGAACCAGGGCGCGAACGTGGTGGCCAACCTCAGCGGCACGGACCACCTGACGCTCCTGGGCCTTCACGCAGAACAGCTCCATGACGACAATTTCGTCCGGACCGGACTTCTTGTCTGAGTGACCTGACTGGGTCTGCCGCCTTCGGCCGACGAAATCAGCCCCCGACGAACATAGAAGCACAGGCCCGCATCGGCGGGCTCCGATTATCAGAGAACCGCGGAAAGGAGATTGGACATGTCTAAGTTGTCCCGCGTTCCATCTGGCCTAGACGACCCAAAACTCCTCGCGATTGAGCTTGGGTCGAGTTTTGGCGCCCATGGCGGTTACGTGTTCGAGGATGATACCGGAGGTTCGATCTGGACTGCTCATCCTCAAGGGCTGGCACAGCGATCGGTGGCTGACCTGAGCGCGAGCTGGGAGGAGCCCACGGTCGCCCATGGGCATCACTCCTCCGTCGAGTCAGGTAAAGAGAACCAAGGCTTGCTCGTGGATACGACCAATACCTCGGTGTCTTCCGACACCGATGGGAGGTTGCTTGGAAGCGATACGCACGAGAGCACGCTACGCACCTCCGAAGTAACAGCCTTGGAGCCGACATTAAGCAAGGCTGGCTCCGGCGCGACGATGTTGAGCAGTACCGCCCTCAGCGCGCTTGCCGCCGATCCGATTTTCGAGACAAGGATCGCCACGGCCGCTGATGACATCGAGGAAAAGAGCTCCGGCACGATATCTTCCAACATCAACGATCTGGACATGGGCTACGATGGAACCACTCGCCAGACCGTCGGACTTCGCTTCACCGGGATCGACGTTCCCCGGGGTGCGGTCATTACCAACGCCTATATCCAGTTCACCTCCGACGAGGTCGGCACCGGCGCGGCGTCGTTCCTGATCCGTGGCGAGGATGCAGACGATTCGGCCGCCTTTACCGTCATCAAGTTCGACGTCTCCTCGCGCCCGACCACGGACGCATCCGTTGCCTGGACTCCGGCAAGCTGGACGGTGCGCGGTGAAGCCGGCATTGCCGAGCGAACGCCGGATCTCAAAGCGATCGTCCAGGAGATCATCGACCGCGGCGGCTGGGCGGCGCTCAACGACATGGCATTCACGCTCATTGGCACCGGCACGCGCGTGGCGAAGTCTTATGAAGGCAGTGCCGCTGGCGCCGCGCTCCTGCACATCGAGTACACCGTTCCGGCGGCAGGCAGTCCCGTCACATTCAACACGCCGGCAGATGGGGATCCAGCCACCAACCAGATCGCCGAACTAGCAGCCGCTGGCACCGTCGTCGGCATCACGGCCTCGGCCAGTGATCCGGATGCCGGCGACACGGTCGGCTACAGCCTCAATGATTCACGTTTCGCCATCGACGCCAATGGCGTCATCACCCGCTCGGGCACCGGCACACTCGACTTCGAGACCCAGGCCTCGATCACGCTGACGGTAACGGCAACCTCCTCCGACCAAAGCACGGCCACCCAGACCTTCACCATCGGCGTTCTCAACAGCCAGGAGCCGGTTGCCTTCAACATGCCGGCCGACACCGACACGGCCACCAACCAGATCGCCGAACGCGCAGCCGCCGGCACCGTGGTCGGCATCACGGCCGCGGCCAGCGATCCCGACGCCGGCGACACGGTCAGCTACAGTCTCAATGATTCACGCTTCGCCATCGACGCCAACGGGATCATCACCCGCTCGGGCACCGGCACACTCGACTTCGAGACCCAGGCCTCGATCACGTTGACGGTAACGGCAACCTCCTCCGACCAAAGCACGGCCACCCAGACCTTCACCATCGGCGTTCTCAACAGCCAGGAGCCGGTCGCCTTCAACACGCCGGCCGACGCCGACACGGCCACCAACCAGATCGCCGAACTTGCTGCCGCCGGCACCGTCGTCGGCATCACCGCTTCGGCCAGTGATCCCGATGCCGGCGACACGATCAGCTACAGCCTCAATGATTCACGTTTCGCCATCGACGCCAATGGCGTCATCACCCGCTCGGGCACCGGCACGCTCGACTTCGAGACCCAGGCCTCGATCACGCTGACGGTAACGGCAACATCGTCCGACCAAAGCACCGCGACCCAGACCTTCACCATCGGCGTTCTCAACAGCCAGGAGCCGGTCGCCTTCAGGGCGCCGGCCGACACCGACACGGCCACCAACCAGATCGCCGAACTTGCTGCCGCCGGCACCGTGGTCGGCATCACCGCCTCGGCCAGCGATCCCGATGCCGGCGACACGGTCAGCTATAGCCTCGATGATTCACGTTTCGCCATCGACGCCAATGGCGTCATCACCCGCTCGAGCACCGGCACGCTCGACTTCGAGACCCAGGCCTCGATCACGTTGACGGTGACGGCGACATCGTCCGACCAAAGCACCGCGACCCAGACCTTCACCCTCGGTGTTCTCAACAGCCAGGAGCCGGTTGCCTTCAACACGCCGGCCGATGCCGACGTGGCCACCAACCAGATTGCCCAGAATGCTGTCGCCGGCACCAAGGTCGGCATCACGGCTTCGGCCAGCGACCCCGATGCCGGTGATACGGTCAGCTACAGCCTCAATGATTCACGCTTCGCAATCGACGCCAATGGCGTCATCACCCGTTCGGGCACCGGGACACTTAATGCCCAGTCCCAACCGTCGATCACGCTTACCGTCACGGCGACGTCGTCCGACGGCGGCACTGCTTCCGAAACCTTCAATTTAAACGTCACCAGCGGCCCGCCGATATCAGCGACCTTGGTCCATACCGTCCTCACCTCGCAGTGGTCGCCCGCGAGCCCCGATCCCTCGGGGATAACCTATATTTCGCATCTCGGCACGCTGTTCGTTTCCGACGGTGAGGTCGACGAGATGTCGATCTTCCAGGGCAAGAATCTCTTTGAGACAAGCCTGAACGGCACGCTCGTAAGGTCACTTACAACCATCAGTTTTTCCGATGAACCGAGTGGGGTCGCCTATAACCCCACAAACCACCATCTCTATTTTACCGACGACACCGGCACGAAGAGCGTCTACGAACTCAATCCCGGAACGGACGGACTTTACAACACGTCCGACGACATCGTGACCTCATTCAAGACCTCGGCGTTCGGCAGCACAGATCCGGAAGGGTTGTCCTATGACACGAACCGCGGAGTTCTGTACCTCGCGAATGGCGTCACTAACACCATCTATACGATCAATCCGGGTGCGAATGGCAAGTTCGACGGCGTGCCATCCGTGGGTGGTGATGATGTGGTGACGAGTTTCGCAATGGGTACGGTGTCAAACGGGGATCCCTGTGTCGAATACGACCCCGTTCATGATCTGCTCTACATCGTCAAGTCGCGTACCGAGGTGACGATGACCACACCGACAGGCGAATTCCTGGGAACCCTGGATATCTCCGCGGCCCATGCTCGTAAGGTGGCGGGACTGGCGCTTGCGCCGAGCAGCGACGATCCGAACCAAATGAGCCTCTACATCGTCGATCGCGGCGTCGACAACGACGTGAACCCGAGCGAGAACGACGGCAAAATGTATGAGTTCCGGCTCGACCATTGGCTGCTCTCCTGAGGAGACTCGGGGGCCCATTGCCCGACCAGCAGGGCCGATCGATCAACTGGATCGATAAACCAGGGGTAATCGCAGCTTTCCTTCGGGCGACCCGGGAGATGACCGGCTCCTGCAGCCAATGCTGCGGGGGCGAGCGCGACCCGGCACTCGCGCGGCGCGTTAGAGCATTCCGCACAAACATAACGCGTGAAATCAAATAGTTATGGCGCGTTGCGCGAGGCGTTTAAGCGCAACGCGCAATCGTGCCGGCTGTGGCGTGTGCGGCACAGCGCGAGGATTCAACCTGGAAGCTGCGGAAGGGAGATTTGGATATGTCTAAGCTGTCCCGCGTTCCGTTTAACATAGACGACACGTTCGCTTTGAGTTTTGACATCAAGGGCGGCTATTCGCTCGATGACGGTTTCATCGGGCCGGCCGGAGTGGCCAACCCGAACTTGGCGGGGTCCGTCAATCTGTACGAGCTACCGCCGGGAGCGGCGACAGTTGAGCTGAGCGGCGACTGGGCCGGCTCTGCCGATCACAGCCGCCGCTCCGCTGTCGAGGCCGGCAAGGGTGGCGACAACCGGGCATCCGATGCCGCGCCGGGTGAGAACGACGGCTCGACTTTCACGCCCGCGATCACCATCGCCAAGGCGGCGGAGCATGCATTCAATTCCCCTGGTTTCGCAGAGGCCGCAGCCAGATTTGGCGTCCACGCCGACAGCAACTTGTTCGATACGCCTCCGGATAGCGCTCGCGGCTCCTCGCGTGACGGCGCCGTCCAAACCGTTGGGCCCGAGGGGCAACCGACCGGGACAACTGAGGCGGATGGCCGGCTTGCGACAGGGTCCAGCACCACCGCCAGCCTGCTTGCAGCCAACGATCCGATCTTCGAAACAAGGATCGCGTCGAGCCTCGATGATGTCGAGGAACGCCCCACAGGCTCGATGTACATCACCAGCAGCGATCTCGAGCTGACGATCGATGGCACTTTGAACCAAACGGTCGGTATGCGCTTCAATGGCATCGACATCCCCCATGGTGCCGTCATCACCAACGCTTATATCCAGTTCACGGTCGACGAGGTGACCACCGGGACTGTTTCGCTGCTGATCCGCGGCGAGGACGTGGACGACGCCGCTGCCTTCACCAGCACGGCCTTCAACGCATCCTCGCGCACCAGGACAGATGCATCGGTGAGCTGGGCACCGCCGGACTGGACGATACGCGGCGAGGCCGGCCTTGCCGAACGCACGCCGGACCTTAAAGCGATCATCCAGGAGATCGTCGACCGCACCGGCTGGGCGGCGCTCAACGATATGGTGCTCCTGATCACCGGCACCGGTACACGAACGGCAAAATCCTTCGACGGCAACGCAGCGGCCGCCCCGCTCCTGCACATTGAGTATTATGTGCCGCCGGCGAGCGATCCGGTCCACTTCAACTCTCCGGCCGATGCCAATCCCGCCACCAACCAGATCGCTGAACTTGCTGCCGCCGGCACGGCGATCGGTATCACCGCCTCGGCCAGCGATCCTGACGCCAGCGATACGGTCAGCTACAGCATCGACGACGCGCGCTTCGCCATCGCCGCCGACGGCGTCATCACCCGTTCATCGACAGGTACGCTCGACTTCGAGACCCAGAGCTCGATCACCCTGACGGTGACGGCGACCTCGTCCGACCGAAGCACCGCGACTCAGACCTTCACGCTCGGCATTCTCAACAGTCCGGAGCCGGTTGCCTTCAATACCCCGGCCGACAGCGACAGCGCCACCGATCGGATTGCCCAGAGCGCTGCCGCCGGCACCAGGGTCGGCATCACCGCCTCGGCCAAAGATCCCGATGCCGGTTCGACCGTCACCTACAGCCTCAACGATCCACGCTTCGCCATCGATGCCAATGGCGTCATCACCCGTTCGAGCACCGGGACACTCAATGCCCAATCCGAACCGTCGATCGCCTTGCACGTGACGGCAAGATCGTCCGACGGAAGCACTGCCACACATGATTACACCGTCAATGTCACGGCCCAAGCGGGGCCACAGACCTTGTACCGCTTCGCGGTCTTCGGCGATTACGGCGACACCGACCTTTCCGGCGAAAAGGCGGTGTCGGCGCTTATCCATAGCTGGAACGTCGACTTCATTCTCACCATAGGCGACAACGTCTACGCACCACAGACGTTGGACAATGCTGTCGGCCAGCAATACCACGACTATATCGGCAACTATCAAGGCGCCTATGGCGCCGGCAGTGCCATCAACCGCTTCTTCCCGACGCTCGGCAATCACGAATACAACGAGAACAATGTCACCAACTACCTGAATTACTTCACGCTACCCGACAACGAGCGGTATTACGACTTTCAGGTCGGGCCGGTGCATTTCTTCGGGCTCAACAGCAACAAGCAGGAGCCCGATGGCCGCAGTTCGACGTCAATCCAGGGCCAATGGATGCACGCCACTCTGGATGCGTCAAATGCGAGCTTCAACGTCGCCTACTTCCACCACACGCCCTATAACCCGAGCGGCAGCACCACCACCATGCGATGGCCCTTCGAGCCCTGGGGCGTGGACGCGGTATTTGCCGGACATCAGCACAACTATTATCGCGAAAATCGCGACGACAATGGCGACGGTGTCCAACTGCCCTATACGACAACGGGCCTCGGTGGCGCCGGCCGCAGCGTCCCCAACGTCGGCACGAATCTGGTGACCATCACCGATCAGGGCATGCTGATCGAGTTCTACAAGGTCAGCAGCTTCAACGGGACCACCGCCACGAGCGTCCTCACGGACTCCTATTTTGTCCCGACACCGGTGGGCCGCGCCCCGACGATCGTCAACGGTGCCTATGTGCTGAACGGCACGACGGGGGCGGACTATCTCTGGGGGCTTGGAAGCAATGCGACGCTGACGGGCGGACGCGGCAATGATACGCTCGTCGGCGGCAAGAACAGCAATCAATTCGTGTTCCACACCGGCGACGGGAACGACACGATCCTGAATTTCCGGGCCGGCGCTGCCACCGGTGACGTCCTCGACCTGCGTGACTACGGTATCGATAGCGCCAGCAAATTCCTGCAGGTGGCATCGAACCAGGGCGCGAACGTGGTGGCCAACTTGAGCGCCACGGACCATCTGACGCTCCTGGGCCTTCACGCAGAACAGCTCCATGACGACAATTTCGTCCGGACAGGACTTCTTGTCTGAGTGACCTGATGGGTCTGCCGTCTTCGGCCGACGAAATCAGCCCCGTCCAGCGGGGGCATTTCGTCGCTTGTATCCCGTTACCGACCGGCTCCCGAAAATCCCCTTCCCCGACGGACATAGAAGCACCGGCCTGCACCGGTGGGTTCCGGCTGTGCGCAAGCCGTGCAAAGGAGATTGGACATGACCAAGCTGTCCCGCATCCCGTCCGGCCTGGACGACCCCAAACTGCTCGCGATCGAGTTCGCACTGGGTTTCGACGTCAACGGCAATGACACCTTTGACGACCTCGCCGCTGTTTCAATCGGCTCCGTTCATCCGAAAGCAGCGCAACCGCGATCGGCAATTGACCTGGCTGGGAGTTGGGGGGCTTCTGCCTCTCTCGATCACAGCGACCACTCGCCCGTCGCTGTGATCAACCCGGAGGAAGGATCCGTCACCGGCACGATTAGCACCGCGCTGTCCTCTGGCACCCAGGAGCTCGACAACAATACGCTAGGAAGCGGGAGCCGCCTGTCCGACGCGGCCACCCTGGAGGCGCCGGCCGAAACCGGCGCAACCGCGCCAAACAGCGCCACAATCGCCGCACTTGCGGCCAATCCAGTCTTCGAGACAAGGGTGGCCTCGAGCGCAGACGACGCAGAGGAACGGTCAAGCGGCTCGACGTCCTTGACCAGCAGCGACCTCGAGTTGACCGTCGATGATGGCGTTGGCCAGACCGTTGGGATTCGCTTTACCGGCATCGACATTCCGAAGGGCGCCATCATCACCAATGCCTATATCCAGTTCACCGTCGACGAGGTGAGCGCGGGGACGATTTCGCTGCTCATTCGCGGTCAGGATGTGGACGACGCCGCGGCCTTCACCGCCACCTCGTTCAACGTCACCTCGCGCCCGACGACCGACGCATCCGTTGCCTGGACGCCTCCTGACTGGGCCACGCGCGGTGAGGCCGGCGCGGGGCAGCGCACGCCCGATCTCAGCGCAATCATCCAGGAGATCGTCGGCCGCAACGGTTGGGCCGCACTCAACGACATGGTGTTCTTGATCACCGGTAGCGGCACGCGCACGGCGAGAGCCTATGACGGCAGCCCGACGGCCGCCCCCCTCCTGCACGTTGAATATACCGTACCGACATCCGGCGATCCGGTCGTCTTCAATACGCCGGCAGACACCGATCCCATCGCCAACCAGATCGCCGAGCTTGCGGCCGCCGGCACCGCCATCGGCATTACGGCGTCGGCCACCGACCCCACCCCGGGCGACACCGTCACCTACAGCATCGACGACCCGCGCTTTGCCATCGACGCAAACGGCGTCATCACCCGCTCGGGGGCGGGCACACTGGACTTTGAGACCGAGACCTCGATCAGGCTGACGGTGACGGCCACCTCCTCGGATTTCAGCAAGGCAAACCAAACCTTCACGGTCAGCATTCTCAACAGCCAGGAACCGGTTGCCTTCGGCAGCCCGGCAGATAGCGACCCGACCGCCGACCGGATCGCCCAAAATGCTGCCGCCGGCACCAGAGTCGGAATCACCGCTTCAGCCAGCGATCCCGATGCCGGCTCAACCGTGACCTATGGCCTTAGCGATCCTCGTTTCGCCATCGACGGCAATGGCGTCATCACACGCTCCGCGATCGGGACGCTCAATGCGCAAACCGAGCCGACGATTACGCTGCATGTCACGGCGACGTCGTCCGATGGCAGCACCGCCGCCCACGATTACACCATCATCAACAGTCCGCCTGCCACCAACACCATGATCTTCGAGAAGAGAGTTCTCGCCAGCCTCGATGATGTCGAAGAAGCGGCCTCGGGCTCGGTCTCTGCCACCAGCAGCGATTTGGAACTGACCGTCGACGGCGCCAAGGTCCAGACCGTCGGAATGCGCTTCACCGGAATCGACATTCCCAAGGGCGCGATCATCACCAATGCCTATATCCAGTTTACCGTGGACCAAGTGAGCACGGGAGCAGTATCGCTGATGATCCGCGGCCAGGATGTGGACGATGCCGCCGCCTTCACGACCGCTCAGTTCAATGTTTCTTCGCGCGCGACAACGGACGCATCGGTCGCCTGGACGCCAGCGGACTGGACGACGCGCGGAGCGGCAGACCTGGCGCAGCGGACGCCGGACCTCAAGGCGATCGTCCAGGAGATCGTCGATCGCGGCGGCTGGGCGGCGCTCAATGACATGGTGCTCCTTGTGACCGGCACCGGCACGCGCACGGCAAGGGCCTTTGACAGCAACGCCGCGGCAGCTCCGCTGCTGCATATCGAATATTACGTGCCACCGGCAAGCGCCCCTGTCGTCTTCAACACGCCCCCCGATACCGACCTCGCAGCCAATCAGATCGCGGAGTTGGCTGCGGCCGGCACGGCCATCGGCATCACCGCCTCGGCAGGCGATCCGGACGCCGGTGCCACCGTTACCTACAGCATCGACGACGCGCGCTTCTCCATTGGTTCGAACGGCGTCATCACCCGCTCGGGCGTCGGCACACTGGACTTCGAAACCCAGAGTTCGATCTCGCTGACCGTAACGGCAACTTCCTCCGACCGAAGCACCGCCAGCCATACCTTCACCCTCGGTATTCTCGACAGTCCCGAACCGATTGCCTTCAACGATCCGGCCGACACCGATACGGCCAACAACCGGATCGTCCAGAGCGCAGCGGCAGGAACCCGGGTCGGCATCACCGCCTCGGCGAAAGACCCCGATGCCGGCTCGACTATCACCTACAGTCTCAACGACAATCGCTTCGCGATCGATGCCAACGGGGTCATCACCCGTTCCGCCACCGGCACGCTCAATGCCCAGAGCGAACCGTCAATCGCCCTTCACGTGACCGCAACATCGTCCGATGGCAGCACCGCCACCCACGACTACACGGTCAACGTTGCGGCCCAAGCGGGACCGCAGACCCTTTACCGCTTCGCGGTCTTCGGCGATTTCGGCGGTACCAACCTCAATGGGGAAAAGGCCGTGTCGGCGCTCGTCCACAGCTGGAATGTCGATTTCGTCCTCACGGTCGGCGACAATGTTTACGCGCCCCAGACAATGGATGCGGCAATCGGTCAGCAATATCATGACTATATCGGCAACTACAAAGGCGCCTATGGCGCCGGCAGCGCCATCAATCGTTTCTTCCCCGTGCTCGGCAACCACGAGTACAACGAGAACAATGTCACCAACTATTTGAACTACTTCACACTGCCCGACAACGAACGGTATTACGATTTTCAGATCGGGCCGGTGCATTTCTTCGCGCTCAACAGCAACAAGCAGGAAACTGACGGCCGCAGTGCGACGTCGGTCCAGGGCCAATGGATGCACTCAACGCTCGACGCGTCGAACGCGAGCTTCAACATCGCCTATTTCCATCACACGGCCTTCAACCCAAGCGGCAGCACCAGTACCATGCGTTGGCCCTTCGAGCCGTGGGGCGTAAATGCGGTCTTTGCCGGTCACGAGCACAACTACTACCGCGAAAACCGCGACGACAACGGCGACGGCCTGCAGCTTCCCTATACCACCACCGGCCTCGGCGGTGCGGGCCGCGATGTCCCGAATGTCGGAGCCAGCCTGGTGACCATCACCGATCAGGGCATGCTGATCGAATTCTACAACGTTACCAGTTTCAACGGGACCACTGCGACGAGCTCCCTCACCGACTCCTATTTCATCGCGACGCCGACCGGACGTGCTGCGACGGTTGCCAATGGCGGCTATGTGCTGAACGGCACGACGGGCGCCGACTACCTCTGGGGGCTCGGAAGCAATGCGACGCTGTCGGGCGGACGCGGCAACGATACGCTGGTCGGCGGCAAGAACAGCAATCTCTTCGTGTTCCAGGTTGGTGATGGCAACGATGCAATCCTGAACTTCAGGGCGGGCGCTGCCACCGGCGACGTCCTCGACCTGCGTGCATTCGGCATCGACAGCGCCAGTGAATTTCGGCTGGTGGCGTCGAACCAGGGCGCAAACGTCGTGGCCAATTTCAGCGGCACCGACCACCTGACCTTGCTCGGCGTGCATGCCGAGCAACTCCACGACGACAACTTCGTACGGGCTGGCCTGCTTGTCTAAATGAAGTGACCTACCGCGCCGCGCGTCATATATGACGCGCAAAGGTCGCTTTAACACTTTGATTTACTGCATTTCTTCGTCCTTAAATCGAAGTCGATTTATGGAGACATGCGGTCTGCCACCTTCGGCCCAGCTAGGCCAACTCCTACAATCGGCGAAACGACAAAGCCGGAGCCCTGAAAGTACGGGGCTCCGGCTTTGTCGTTATACGGCATCGCTATATCTCAGAGGTGCAAAGGTCGCTTTAGCACTTTGATTTGCTTCATGTTCTGTCATTTAACCGGCTGCGATCAAAGCCAACACGCACTCGTGCCCTGGAACGCAAAAAGCCGGCATTCCTGCCGGCTTTGCTGAGACGAACGGCCTGCGACTTAACGCGGGCGCCTTCCCTCATTGGGGATCATTTCTTATGGCTCCAAAAATCAAGGTTCAGGTTGACAAGCTTTTTCAATTGTCCAGGCGGACCGTAGTGATCGTGGTTCTTGTCTCCCCATCCATATCCTGGCTTCGGGAATTTGGGGTGCGATCCGCTGGATTTGGCAATGGCGCGCGAACTCAGGCTAGTGCCAAGCAACAAGGTTATGGCGGGAGGAGTTACAGCAGCAAATTTCCCGGCCTTCATGAGAAAATTCCGGCGCGCTTCCGCTTCCGTATTAAGTCTTTCTGGCGAATTGTCTACGCCTTTTTGGGTATCTATCGACATAACACTTCCCTTTTTGCGCGGACTTAAATTATCCGGGTACACTATCACTTTACATCTTAGAGTTCAATTGGCGATATGCACACATAAATACTTTAAATCTTCGAGCGAAGATCTTTATTCAAGAGGACAGCCGTGATGCGGCGGGCGAGATGGGCCGGATTCCGTCGAGCGAGGTCGTGGACGCGTGAAAACCGCCTTGCGCCCCAAAAAATATTGCCAGCCAGGCGCAGGGGCGCACCCAGGATCGGGTGACATGAGGCAAAGACGCGCCTCCAATGCTGGAATCGGATCGTCAACCGCTCCCCGCACCCGGGCGGAATGCTCGTCCCGAAAAAGCGATGCAAGGTCAGCAGCTGCGTTTCGACAGCATTGCGCGCGCTTCTGCCCGCAAGCAATGCTCGAAGTGCGGACCAGTCGATAGCTTCGCTTTCGGCCAGTTGTGCCAGGTCATACATATGCCTGAGGTCGATCCTTCCCCGCCAGTAGTCCCCTTCCTTGAGAAGGTCATGCACGATCCAGTGCAGGGCACGAGACTGCGCAGGAGGGATTTTCACGGAGAGCCCCCCCTGCTGGACGAGCTTCGGGCGCCCAAGGCCATCCGCACGATAGGCCCGCAACTCAAGCATGCCCACGTCCCGGTCGCGCGCCATGCCGCGACCATCGGGCACGCCGACATAGCCAAGCTCTTCCAGGCAGGCTTGCGCCAATGGCTCGTCGCGCGCCGCAACAGCCAGGTCGATGTCGCTGGTTATCCGATCCGGAACGGCTTGCGAGAGAAACAGCGGAACCGCCCCCTTCAGCAGAACCGGAGCGACGCCAATAGCATTCAGAGCGGTAACGGCCTCGTCCAACTGCAGCCGCAATCGTTGATTGCGTTCTCGATTGCAGTCGCGAATGAACTGAAGATAGTCGCGCACGTCGCCGGGCACGTCCCCGATGCGGCCCGCCTGCTCGAGTGACGCAAACAGAGCCGGCGTCAACAAGGTCTGGTTCGCCAGCGCAATTATCCCCGGCCAGTCCGGCTGGTCGACAACACGACCGCAAAGGCCAGCAATCAACGCGTCGAGTGGGTTTGCGGCGGGCTTCATGAGCATGCCCGCCCAATCAGCCTGACCGCCTCATCGAGCTCGGAATAGGTCAGGCGATAGGCCTTCACGGATCCTATGACGCCAGCCAACACGTCGAAACCGGTATCGCCCAACTCGCCACCCGGCGCGAACGCACCGCCAAGCAGGCCGCGCAGGACATCCACCGGGTCGACCTTGTCCAAATTCGGTTTCGCAGCGCGATCACGATGTAGGAGAATGACAGCGCCCACCGGCCACGACTGCGCGGTCAGGGAGGCAGCGGCCTTCGGTACGAGATAGCGCACGCGCCGGTTGTCCGGACGTCGGAAAATCGGCGCCGCATCGAGGTCGGGAAAGCGCTCCGCCAGCAAAGGCCATGCGCCCGACTTGACGGCGGGTGCGAACGGGAGTCCGACGCAGCACCCGTCAGCATTCAGGAGGGTCACGTCGTCCGACGCGAAACCGAATCCGGCATGGGCCAACGCCATCGTCAATGTCGTCTTGCCCGCCCCCGGCTCGCCGCAGAGGAGAACAAGCCGCTCGTTCTTGAGGAGTGCTGCCGCGTGAAGGGCCAGTTCGTAATGGCCGGCACCGAGGACATCGCTCAGCATTTCCCCCTTCAAAATTGTCGCCATTTGGTCTGGGGCCGAGGCCAGGAGCCATTCGCCATTGCGAAACAAGTGGAGCCGGTCACCATGCTCGGCCAGCTGGAAGACGGTGTCGGGGGTGGCGTCCCCGACCTCGAGATGCCTGAATATGGCCATCGTCGGTAAGGCGTGGGCAATCGGATAGAGGATGCGCATATGGCGCCCGGCAACACTCAGCATCTGGCTCACATGATCTTGCGCGGAAATATCGAGCGGCGAGATCCGGGGCCGGATCAAGCCCAGGCGCTGCCAATCCTCGATCGCCGCCTCGACCTGCCCATGCGCATCCTTGGCATCGACGCCGGCGCGCTCCACACCCTCCGTCGGCTTTCCCTGTTCCAGCAGGCGCCAGATATAGGCGGCAGTGTCATTCAGGGTGAAGATCGCGTGTTGCGATGCACTGAACAGAACATTCTGCCCCCTGATCCGGACGAGTCGTGCCTGGGTGACGAAACGGGGCGCCACGCTGTCGCCTCGCATTCCCAAATAAGCTCCCATAGCCCTTCATCCCTCCCCATCCCGCGGCGCAGGCGGCTTTCAAACTTTCACTCGGCCGGCGATCCGGCCAATCCGGCAAAGACTTTCGGATTGCGCACGAGCCGCCAACGCAACCACAGCCCGGTGGCAAACGAGGTCAGGATCGAGGCAAGCACCAGGGCCGTGAACATGCGGCCGTCGATGATGCCTGCCGCATAGGCTACGCTGGCGAGCACGATGCCCGGCCCGCCGCGCGTGTTCATGGAGATGCCGTAATCCAGTGCTCTCGCCCAGTCGCAGTCGGCGGCTCTTGCGGCAAGAGTGCAACTCACGAGCTTGATGGTCGTGCTCATGCCGATGAACAGAACGGTCAGCCCGGCATCGAACTCATGTGCGAGATTGAGCCGCTGTCCTACGAGCGCAAAGTAGATCGGGACGAAGAACCAGATCGCGATGTCGGCGATGTGCTGCTTGACGGGAGCGAGGTGTCGCGACGGAAACCGCGCCATGACCAGGCCCGCAACAAGCGCTGCGAAAACGATGTTCACGTTCAAAAGGCTCGCGCCGGCGACGAAGATCAGGCACAGCAGCATCGTATAGCCGGTAAAAGGCGCTTCACTGAATTTGCCGATCATCCATCGGCGAAGTGCCCTTACCACCGCCGGTGCGAAAAACAGGGAGGCGAGCACGAAACCGAGCGTTATGGCGACCACGCGCCCGATGCCGGCCGCGCTCGCCGCCTCGCCATGCTGGACCGCAGTGGCGACGGCGAGGATCGTCCAGAGGATGAGATCCTGAATCGTGGCTGCCCCGATGACGTTGCGCGCGAAGGGCGTTCCCATCAGGCCGAGGTCGAGAAATATCCGCGAGATGACCGGGATCGACGTCACGGCGGCAGCTATCCCCATAACCAGCTTGAAGGCGAAGGGATCACCACGCTGGGTGTCTGCGAACAGCGAGGCGCTCGCATAACCGAGCACGAACGGGATCATCAGCGCGCCAACCACCAGGGCGACCACGATGCGGCCGGCAGCCCCACCGCCCTCTGCCTGAACCTTGAAGCCCGCCGTGAACATCAGGAGGACGAGGCCGAACCAATAGAAGGCCGTCAGCAGCGCGGACTGCGCCGGAAAGGCAGCGAACAGCCATTCATGCGCTTCGGGCGAAATCGTACCAAGCACCGATGGGCCAAGGACGATACCGCCGGCTATCTCGCCAATGACCCGGGGCATCTTCAGGCGCTCAAACAGGTGACCGCCGCCCAGCGCTCCGATAAGCAGCAGCACCAGCGACAGGAAGAAACGCGCGGTTTCGGAATCGCTCATGACGCAGCCTCAAATGCCGGCGCCCGGTGAACCATGCGGCTGCGGATATCACGCACGACCGTCAATCCGGGTGTAGGTGGCGACGACGCGGGCTGCGAGCTCATCAAGCGAATAGAGTTCCGTATCGAGGACGAAATCAGGGTTCTCCGGTGGCCTGTAGGTGGTGTTGTAGCCGATCAGGGTATCGATCTCGCCGCGCATGGCCTTGCCGTAGAGCCCCTTCGGATCCCTCTCGGCGCAGCCCTGGATCGAACAGGCGACGTAGCCGGTCGTCAGGTTTCTGACATTCTTGCGAACATATTCGCGCGCGTCTTCACCGGCCGTCAGAGCCGCGACGACCACATTGAGGCCGGCCTCAGCCGCCTTGTTCGCCAGATGCGCGAGAATAGAAACGACATGTAGTCGGCTTTCTGCCCCGAAGCCAAGCTTTGCGCCGAAGAAGCCGCGGACCTCGTCACCATCGAAGAGAATGGCGGGGATCCCGGCCATCCTCAAATCGGCGACGACCCGTGTCGCAAGCGTCGTCTTGCCCGCCGACGTCGGTCCGAGCAGCCACAGTACCGTTCCAGCCTGTAGCGAAGCGCGCGGATGCCGCGTATCGGGCTGTAGATGCGTCCTTCCCTGCACGGTCTATCCTCCCCTGTGCTGCAGCTATTCCTGGAACAGCGCTCGTTTCATCATCAATTCGGCCCGAACGACGTCCTGCACTTCGGAGCGCATCATCCAGTTCGGCAACGCTTCACCAGCCTTCAAGGCGCGCCGGATTTCCGTGCCGCTGATCGGTTTGGCTGTTCCGCAGGCGCTCAAGTCGACATAGCGCTCGGACTGGGTGTCGTAGCCGACGGCATCGAAGAAAATCGGTTCGATACCGATATCTCCCAGTTCCTCGAAGAGTTCGCGACCCGCATTTGCCCCGTAGAAGTCGCCGACGCCTGAGTGATCGCGCCCGACAATGATATGGCTGCAGCCCATGTTCTTGCGGCAAAGCGCGGTAAAGACTGCCTCGCGGGGACCGGCAAATCGCGGATAGGTGATGAAGCTTGCCAGCACCACCTTGCCCGGCGGATAGATGCCGTAGTCCAGCATCGCCTGATAGCCGTCGAGGATCACGTGCGGCAGAAAATCTCCGCGCTTGGTATGGCCGACGATCGGGTTGACCAACAGGCCGTCGGCATAGGTCCGTTCCAGGGCCTCGAGCTGAATCATTTCGTGACCGCGATGGACGAGATTGCGGCTATGGAATGCCACCACCCGGGTCCAGCCCTTGTGCGCAAAAACCGTCCGCAATTGCGAAGGGGTCAGATCATAGCGTCGCCAGGGCAAGGCCAGCGGCTGCACCAGTGTGACATGACCAGCGAGGAAATGACCGCCGCGCGTCAGCACGCGAACAACGCCTGGGTGTTCGCGGGACTCGGTGCCGAACCATTTGCGCGCCAGAAGCTCCGGCGGGAATTCGTAGGTTTCGGACACATCGAGCACGGAATGCGGCGACCCGTCTTGCGTGGTCAAGAGGACCCGATCGCCCTTGGCGTAGCGGATCGCCGTTTCTTTCGGCACGGCGAGCAGAATCGGCATCGTCCAGATCGGCCCGCCGGGCAGACGCTTTTCTTCCAGCACGCTCTCCAGGCAGGCCCGATCCATGAAACCGCGCAGCGGCGAGAAGGTGCCGCGGCAAATCTGCTCGACGTCGGTCAATTCCTCGTCAGCGACCCTGATCGTCGGCAAATGCTTGATGTCGGGGATTTCGACCGGGCCCGGTGCCTGACAGACAAGGCGCCCGCCATGCGGCTCGACACCAGGCATCAGTGCCGAAGGGCGGACGCGGATGGGGCGCCCGCCATTGTTCGTGTTCCGCAAGAATTGCTGGGCGACCTTTGTTACCATCCGCGCGCAATTGACCGGATATTGACCGATTGCGGTTTCCGCCGCCAGAACGAGGCCATCGGCGCCATCCGCCAGGGTGTTGTAGATGTCATTGACCTCGGCGCGCGTGGGCGTCGGTGCGCTGGTCATCGATTCAAGCAGGTTCGTCGCGACATAGGCTTTGGCGCCGTGCGCCTTTGCCTGGCTGATGATCATCTTCTGTATGGCGGGGATTTGCTCGATCGGAACTTCGCGGGAGAGATCGCCGCGGTCGATGAGGATCGCCTCAGATTTTTCAGCGATCGCCGCCAGATGACGCAGTCCGCTGAGGCACTCTATCTTGGAAATGATGGTCGCGTCGCTGCCGGCATGCGAGCGGATCACGTCCACGTCGGAGGCGCGATGGGCGAAGGAAAGCGCGAAGTGGCGGATTCCCATTCGCCGGCCGATGGCGATCGCGGCGACATCCTTCGCGGTGAGCGGCGGCATTTCGATCGTTCGCTGAACCGTCACCGCCTTGTTCTGCCCGATCTCCCCACCGTTCAGAACCCGAAGCACGACCTCGCCGTCGCGCTTCTCGACAACCTGGGACAGGACAGCGTTGAAGTCGATGCTGACGAAATCGCCGACTTCGAGCTTGTTGACGATATAGGGCGGGTAGAGGCTGATGGCGGACTGGTTTCCCGTGACCGGTCGGGCATGCGCGGTCAGGAACCGATTTTCTCGTACCGTCACCTTGCCGTCGGCAAATGGCCCGGTACGAACCTGGGCCCCTTCCGTATCCAGGCAAAGCGGCACAGACGTGCGCTGCTTGATGTAGCCGATGATCCGCTCGATATCCTCGACCTTCGTGTGGGAAAGATTGAGGCGCAGCAGCGACGTGCCTGTTCTTTCCAACCAATGGATCACCCTGTCATTGAGTGATGCGGGACCCAGGGTGCAAAGGAGCTCGACGTGTCTGGCTTTCATGGCTTTTACCTTCGGTCGGGTTCAAATGGGTTGAAGGTCATGCGCGCGCTCGTCTCGTGTTTGACCTGGCGCATCTCGAGCAGCCGGCTGCGATCGCGTCACAGCTCGTCATCGGAAAAGCGGGCAACGTCCGGGTGGGCACTGATCCACTGTCGGCGGGCCTTGTTCCAATAGGCACGGGCCTCAATGCCGGTCAGCAGAACAAAGCCGTCGGGCGGAAGCGGCAGTTCCGGCGGAATCGGATCGTCCGGGAGCCACAGAAGCGTATTGCCGTGGCTTTCAAACACTCTTTGCCAGGTTCGCTCCAATCGCCGAAATCCTCGCATCTTTGCGGAGGAAAACGCGAAAACCGAATTGGTAATTTTCAGTTTCGGAGAGACCTCGGACGCTTTGACGGGGGATTGATGCGTTATGTCCCCTTTGGCCAGGAAGGCCTGCATCCGGATCAGCGACCGATCGATCGTCACCACTTCTTCGCGCCCGTCGCGATCATTCGATGCCGGGTCGAGACTCACGCCTGAAAAACAGCCGTCGAACAGGCAATCCTCAATGACGCCCCCGAGAAGGTAATCGTCTTCCACGGCATCGTCCCGAATCTCGCTCAGCCAGCAGCTTTTGAGATGAAAGCCGCTCGCCTGGTCGGTGAAGCGGATGCCATCCCAGCAGCGGCGCGCCCGCACACCTTCGATCGTCGGTCGTGTCGTTCCATCTCTGATGAGCAAGCCGGCACTGTTGCAATAGGTGTGCGCCCAGTCCGACTGAAGCGGCACTTCGCCGTTGATGCGGCCGCCGACGAAATGAACGCCGGGGCAATTGCGAAGGACGATCGGATAGGGATTGACCGGCTGCATGCCGATGTCGCAGCCGAGGACCGCGTTCGGAGCCGCGTTCCGGCTGTTGGCAACAGTGAAGAGGGCCCGTCTGGCATCGACGGTGGTTTCGGGCGGAAGGTCGCGAATGGTTTTCTGTGCATAGCCGTATTCGCCACTTAGCACGATGCGTGCGCCATCCAAGTCGTCTTCATCGACCGAAGTCTGCCGGTCATTCGTGACGCCCGAACCGGTTAACAATGCGAGGGCGGGACCGGCGCCGGCGAGGCGCATGAATGACCGTCGATCGAGTTTCACGTTCAGCGGCTCCCCGGTTCGATGGTTCTTTGTCTGCGCTCATAGGTCAGAAGCACGGCCTGCAGCGTCTTGTCCGCCACCTCCTCGGGCGAGGCCGAAGCGCTCATGTCCACGACGGCAAGCATGGGCATGCTATGCGCCGCGTTCTGTCGTCTCCAGAGGTCGGCAGCGATCGTGCAATAGGCGCGTTCCGCCTTGGTCCAGAGCGCCCCCTCGCCCGTCGGAGCTTGCCGCTGAAGGCGAGAAGCGCGATCGTCCCTGCTTCGAATCCGATTTCGCGCAAGTTCGATGCCGCCGCGCAATTCGACGAAGACGATGTCGTCGAGCCCGATTGCGGCCATGATATCCAGCCAGTGCTCGGAGGTACCTCTGTGACGGCTCTTCAGCAGAACGGACCAGAACCCCTGCAGCAGCCCCTGATCCAAGACCGTGACCTTGTCGCCCCTTGATCGCTCGTCGGCCATATAGGCGGCGACCGACCAGAGACACCAGGTCCAACGCAGGAGGTCGGCAGGCGCCTCCTGCCCGTCTTCGGCAACGAACTTTGCAATGCGCGATGCTATCGAGCGAAAGTCGCTGTGGCGCAGTCTTGGCAGGACGAGGTTCAGGCGATTGAATTGTCGCGCGACGAGCGCCTTGTCTTCCCATGTCGTCCTTTTTTCGTCGACGACGGCGCCAGCGCTTCGCAGTCGTTCAGCCAACAGGCGGGAAGCCGTGGTCTTGCCGATGCCCGGAAGACCGAAGAATTCAATGAAACGAATGCCTGCCGGCAGCGCGTCGCCGCCGACGCTTCGCGGTTCGCCACCAGCCATCGCACCCGGCCTCTTCGAAGCCGCCGGATCCAGATCCATGCCGGCCACTCTCATATCTCCAATGTCCGCGCCGCGGCCGGCATCGGCCGGTCGTAAGTCACCCGGCTCCGGTCTACCTCTGCTGGCACCGGCGATCGCTGCATGCTGCGATAGGCGATCAGCAGCGCGAGCGGGATCCAGAAGAATGGCGCCGTCGACGGGCCGAAAGAATTGCTCATCTGGTTTGCCACCAGATAGTTCCAGACACAGACCGCCGATCCGAGCAGCATGACATTGGAGACGGTCGCATGCCTGCTCTCGCCTTGCCCCATCAGAGTGGGAACCACGGCACTGACGAGAAATATGACGACGAGCAGCACCATGATTGTGATCAGTCCGACGCCCGGCACGCCGAGGGTGCGGAAATACTCGATGAACAGGTTGTGGCTATGGGGAGCGATATCGCCGATCGGTTGACCCGCGCCGACGCCCGTGAACGGATGCGCGAGACCCAGGTTGATCGAGATGGTCCAAAGCCGTTCGCGCGACACCATGGAGTGAGCCTCGCCGCCGGACACCTGGGTCATCAACAGCCGATATGCCCGCGGATTGAGGGATTGCAGGATGACCAGCGCCATCTGGAGCGCCACTGGTGCCGCTATCACGCCGGCGACGACCGTCAGGGGCCGCTGTCGTCTCACCGCGAGATAGATTGCATACAAGGCGAAGAAGAGGCCGAGCCCGATGACACCGACGACGAAATTGGTTTTGGAGCCTGATTTCACCAGGCCAAGAAGTACGGCGACCATACAACCGGCAAGGAGCAATCGGTGTTTGCGGGTCGTGACCAAGCGGGCAGCGACAAGGGGCAGGCCGGCCGAAAGCGCGATGCCCAACTGATTTGAATGCTTGAAGTAGCCTTCCGCCCTGTCGGCGAACCTGCCTCCACCGAGGCCGCCAACGACGAGGCACGCCGTTGCGACACTCATGACGACCATTGCCGTCACCAGCCGGTCGAGCAAAACCTGACCATTCGGCCTGGTGGACAGGGCAGCAACCGCCGGGATCGTGGCGAAACCGAAGATCTGCGCGAAGATTGCTCGCATGGCCCGCATCGGATTGTCGGCGTGGAGCATCGACAACAGGGACAGAACGATGATCAGGGCCGCGGTGGTGAGCAATGCCGTCGCCAAGGTCGCCTCGGTGCGGTGAATGCGCTTTCCCAGCTCGCCATACGATGCCACGCCGACGACGGCGCAAAACAGCGCCAGCAGGAAGGAAAGCGATCCATCCGTTCCGGCAATCCGCGTGGCGCCCGGAAACCAGATCGACGCAATCAGCAGGAGGAGAGAGATTTGAAGCAATGATCGCTCGAGCGATGATGACGCATGGCTCGATCAAGCAAGATACTTGCGAGCCGGTATTGCGTTGCGGGAAAGGATCTTCAGAGTGCCAGACCTTCGCGGCGGCCAACGGCTCACGCTGAGTTGTGAGCGAGAATATCTTGAGTTCGAAAGGAAATTTTTAGTATGCTGCCGCACTGCAGGTGAGTATTCCCTGCATTTCCAGTGCGTTTCTTTTTTCGGCGCCGATCGGATACCAACGTAACCTCACGCGCACTCGGCTGGACGAGCTGAACTCTTACAATAGACGGAAGCCTTTACTTATGCAAGCGACGTACCTCGACCCGGTCCGGGTGGGCCTAAAACACCGAGGCCATGGGTCTTCGTTCTTGGTCCCGCGCCAAGGGCAGCGTCCAGCGACACGTCCAGTCAGCGATACCGCTGGTTGATGCCCTCGACTGGCGGATCCGCAGGGAACAGATCGTTTATCTTGTAGGCGACCTCGGTCCTGTTCGTCGCCTTTATCTTCTTCATGATATTGCGGATATGAACCTTGACGGTGCTTTCGCGCAGATTGAGCTCATAGGCGATGATCTTGTTGGCCTTTCCACGTCGCAGGGCTTCGACCACTTCCGCCTGGCGCGCCGTGAACATTCCGGCGAGCGGACGCGCGGCCGTGCTGCCCGTTTCCAGCAACTGGCGCATGGCGAACACACTGCTGGCAGGAACGAATGTGCCACCGGCCAAAGCAAGGTAGACAGCCTCTATGCACACATCGATGCTGACGGAGGACGGAATGTAGCCCTTCGCCCCGCATTCAAGCGCCTTCATGATCTGGCTAAGTTCGTCTGTGTCTGCCAGGACGATAACGGGCGCCGGCTCAAAATCCGACGACAACCTGCGAATTTCTTCGGCGACGGCCGGCTCAGAAATTCTTCTCCCGCCGATGTCCAGCAGGATCGCGGACAGTTGAGGCCATTGGCTGTGTCGCTGTCTCCACTCCTCGATTGATCCAAAGGCCAGCACACGCAGCTCCGCCTTGTGGGCGACGATGCTCTGCGCCAGGCATTGTCGGTCAAGCGCGCGACCGTCGATGATAACCAGCAGGCGCTCCCGTTGTGGTGCTGCCTCCGGGCCCGCTTCGACGGTTTCGAAATGTTTACCGGACAAGTGGAAGGTATCGTTAGCTAATTGCTTCCCATTCGACTTTTTTAAGATCATAATTACATTTCCCCCAGACCCGAAAATATTCAACCCACGATTCGCAATGAAACCACCAGGGCTGCGCTATCAGGTCATAAAAATACTTCGGTTTATACTTGGAGATCGGTCCACCACATTAACTTGACAGAGACTCTCCGCTAAAAATTTTTACGAAACGCGTTTACTCTACAACAACCAATATATTAGAGACTACTGCAAAAGGCGTCTCCAGAATACGATCAAATTGGGGTGTTGCGGATGAAAAAGGAAGTAGTTGCTCCGTGTCCTCTACTTTGAAATAGGTATCGAACATCATACCTAAGGAGTATGCAGCCAAAGAAGTCGAGCTGAGTTCGTGACACGGGGTTCGACAGGAGCGCCTGCTCTTTCAGAGAGATGCTCTGGTGATGCCAACTCAGTGCCGCGTATTGCTTTTGGAAACGAACTTGGCGTGCGCCACTGCAGGTTCCAAGGGCGTGCGCATGGCGGCGACATAGTCGTCGGTCAGCTCCAGCAAGGCCATGGCGATTTCGTCCCAGGACCACCCTGCATGTTCGGCGAATTCCGTCAGGAGCCGAAATTGATCGCTCATTGCCAACTGACATTCGAAGTCACGTCCGGCACCAGCGTCGACGTTCGTTTCGATCGTTTTCACCATTGGTTCCTCCTATTCGATAAATAAACTCGGAGGACGACGACGGGTTCCGGGCGAAGTTGAAGGCATCGGTCGCCATCCGGCGAACAGGACCCGTGGCTGAAGTTCGAAAGGCGAGACGTTTCCCGCAGATAGGCTGCGGAGATGCAGTCGCTGACAATCGTGATCTCGAAACCCCGTGCGGCGCGACGGACGCACGGATGAAGGCGGTCGCCACCTTACTCGTCCGGCCTACTGCTATCGGCTGCATTTCGGAACCATTCTCGCAATCGTCGGTTAGTCCACACCAGTTAGGAGGCTTGATCATGAAGAAAATAATCCTGGCAAGTTTGTTCGCGGGCCTGTCCTTCGGTGGTGTCGCCGTCGCGCAGACCGCAACCGTCGTCGTGCCCGGTGAAGTCAAGACCTACGTTCTTGAGCAGAGCAGCCCTTCGGTCGTCTATCAGGGCGACCTGGTCGTCGGCACCCGCCTTCCCGATACCGTCGAGATCCATACGATCCCAAATCAGCCTGCCTACGGCTACGTGGTGCTCAATGACCGTAGAGTGCTGATCAACCCGCAGACCCGTGAAGTCATCGAAGTCTGGTGATTCAAGGAGCGAATAGCGGAAGGACTGAAAGATGCTTGGAACCGTACTGCTGATCATTCTGATTCTGCTGCTGGTCGGCGCTTTTCCCGCGTGGCCCTATTCTGCGAATTGGGGCTACGGCCCGTCCGGCCTGTTCGGCGTTCTGGTCGTCGTACTGGTGGTGCTCCTGTTGATGGGGCGGGTCTGATTGGGCACAGGCCAGAGCGTGACACCGGCTGAGCACGACCTTGTCTATGTTTCCGACAAGGAACCGGGCTACAGCCGGTCGCGCATCGGGAACGGCTTTTGTTATCGACGCCCGAACGGCGAACCCTTGAAAGACCCCAGTATCATCGAGCGCATTGAAGCGCTTGGATTGCCACCAGCCTACGAACATGTGTGGATTTGTTTGAACAAGAACGGCCACCTTCAGGCGACCGGCTACGATGCGCGCGGCCGGAAACAATATCGCTACCACGATGCCTGGCAGGAATTGCGAAGCCGCGCCAAATACGACCAGCTTCCTGCCTTTGCCAAAGCACTGCCGCGGATGCGCCGAACGATGCGCGAGCATATGAGCGGGCCGATCGACGATCCGGTTACAATTCTTGCCACGCTGGCTGCGCTGCTCGATCAGGCACCGCTTCGCATCGGGAGTGCCAACTATGTCGAGCAGAACGGCAGCTACGGCGCCGTCACGCTTCTCAAGCGGCATCTCAAGATTCGCGACGATTGCATCGAACTGAACTTCAGGGGCAAGGGCGGGCAGCGTATCCGCAGACGCCTGCGCAATCCCAGACTGCAACGAATTCTGGAGGAAATTGCTGAACTTCCAGGGAGACAACTCTTTGTTTGCGTGGGGCCTAACGGCAAGGCACAACCGATCGAGTCCGGCCGTTTCAATCGCTACCTCGCCGAGATCGCCGGCACCCAGATCTCCGCCAAGACCTTCAGAACTTGGGCGGGAAGCGTTGCTGCCTTTGCCGTCGCGCGACAAGCCCTCAACGAAGGCAGGCGCCCGACAATCAAGCAAATGTGCGAAGCGGCAGCAAACGTCCTTCACAACACACCCGCCGTCTGCCGCAAGAGCTATGTCCATCCCGCCGTGCTTGCTCTTTCGCATCCTGGCGAAACAATCCCGAAAGGCGGCGCCAACCCGAAGCCTGTTGCGGGACTTCGGGCGGACGAAGCCCAGTTCGTCCGATTTCTAAGACGGCGCCGCTCGAGGAAGAGCAGATAGGTCCATGGGCGGCTTCAAGAGGCCACCTTAGCGCGTCGCGTGCCCGGGCGACGCAATGGCGGGCTTGCGCCCACATCGGGAACCTTTCCTGTCGGCGCTTGGTTCAACAGGGGAGCACGCGAAACATTTCCCCCATGATAGATGCCCAACAGGAGGACGGAACGATGTACGACAACCCGATGTCCGAGATGAACGAATGCATCGACGATTGCCTCGTTTGCCATCGTGAATGCTTGGACACCGCCATGCAACGGTGCATCGAACTCGGGGGAAAACATGTGGAACCGCGGCATCTTCGGCTCATTCTCTCCTGTTCCGAGCTATGCCAGGCGTCAGCCCGGTTGATGATGATTGGCACCGACCACCACCGGCAAGTCTGCCGGATTTGCGCGGACCTCTGCCAAGAGTGCGCGGATGATTGCATGCATCTTGGTAACATGGAAAGTTGCGTCGAAGCGTGTCGGCGCTGCGCCGAAAGCTGCCGCAGAATGGCAGCATGAGGCCTGACGTATCCGCTTCAGTGCCCCATTGGGCAGCAAAAGCAACTGGACCTAAAAAGGGCACCGCAAGCGTAAATCGATTTCGGTGATCCCGCCTATCCAAAGCCGCGTTGGCGAGGCATGGCGAAAATCCTCTCACGGGAACAAAATCGCGGGGCGCAAGTTGGATGGGGCTTCTCCAGGAGAAACCCCCATGAACCCCAACGGGCAAGATCGAAGCGCAGTCATCCGCCCACAGGAGATGGCGATGCTGCAAGACGTGCTCAATCAACTGTTGAGAGAGAAGAACATTTCGCCCGCGGACGCGCGCGCGCAAACCCTTGCGGCGCGCGTCATCGAACTGTTTCGATCGGGCGTCCGCGATCCGGAGGCGCTCAAGCTCATGGCCGGATAACAACGAAGCTCAATCGCAGCATTCCGGCTGCACGCTATCCCCTGCGAAATCAAAGCCCGGGAACCAATTGCGCGTAGGCCGGTTCGGCTGCCGGAGGAGTGCACGGTGATGCGCAAGGAAACGGCAACGCTCGATGCGGAACAGCATAACCAGTCATATCTCGATGTAGATGCGGATGCACATCCGCTCGAAGACCAATTGGCAATGTTGCGGCAAATGACGAAAGAGCTCGAACACGAGATCGACGACATCCTTGCGGAAGCAAGCGAAGTCGTTGGCGTGGCTCCCGCCATGAACCGCTCCGAGGTGATCAAAGCGCTCGTTGCCGACGATCGGAAGAAGCTTCTCCGCCTGCAATCCTACCTGGCGAGGCTGGAGGAACGTGTGAGCCGCGAGGCGATCAATTCCGATTGACCGTTGCTCGCGACAGCGCTTGTTGCCGAAGGCCCTCGCCTCTCGTCCGCGGAGGTAGAAATGCCCATGTTGTTGCGTTTTCTCTTTTGGCATCTGTCGTCCGGCTTCCTGCTGGGCGCCATCACCGCCCTGGTGATCGTCGCCCAAAATCCGGAGGCGCTTGGCCATAGCGGCTCAATCGAACCCGTGGCCCTCTTCATGCAGATCTTCGCCTTCGGCGCCTCGTTCGCCATGGGCAGTCTCGGCACGGCGTTGATGGGAAAGATCGACTGACCGACACGACGACCGCCTCTCGTTACCGGGAATCCTTGGGCCATCTAATCCGCCCGACCGTAGCCGCCCCGCTACGTCTGACCCGGAACCAGAGACCAACCGACCGGAACCAAAGAAATAACAGTCGGTTGGGCCACGAGAATTTGCGGAGTTTCTGGCTGAGCCAGTGCCGCCGGCAGCGATAAGGAGGTTTCGAATGCAAACGGTGACAGGATTGTTCGACGACTACGCCGACGCACGCGCAGCGGTCACTGAGATGGAGCAGGCGGGCGTTCCCTCCGAGAACATAAGCATCATCGCCAATAATGTGGGCGGTCGGCATGCGGGCGAAAGCCGCGCTGTCGAGGGTGCTGGAACTGGAGCAGCCGTCGGCGCGGTCACCGGAGGCACTCTCGGACTGTTGGCGGGCCTTGGTTTGATGGCCATTCCAGGGATCGGTCCCGTCGTTGCCGCCGGTTGGCTGGCAGCGACGCTTGCAGGGGCCGCCGCCGGCGCCGTTTCCATCGGCGCGGTGGGCGGCATCATCGGCGGGCTGATTGATGCCGGCGTTTATGAAGAGGACGCGCATTTCTACGCGGAGGGGATACGCCGTGGCGGCACACTGGTGATTGCCCGCGTTCTCGACGAACCGATGGCCTACCGCGTTCAGGCTATCCTCGGGCGGGCGAGCGTGGACCCCGCAGAGCGCCGCGCCGACTACGAGCAGACGGGCTGGGAACGTTTCGATGAGGCTGGCAGACCTTGGACGAACGGGGAAATAGATGCCGAACGGGATCGGCTGCGGCCGCGCCCCTGATGGCGCAATCCCGGCAAGCACCGGCTGATTGCAGCCCGGGGTACACACCGACTTCGTCAAGACAAGGTCTCGACCCTTCGGGCGGAACGACCGCCCCCATGTCTCAATAATGCATCGGGGGATCCTGTCCGGCGTCGAAACCTCAGGATTGTCGCGCTCCAAGGCTTCCGGGAGGGAACAAAATGGACGTTGGAACACTTGGGCGCTGACGCAGCGCCACGGGTCGGCGTGGGTTGCGAACCGCAAACACCGACGTCGCACGACACCAGGAGATCGAGATGGCACAGCACCAGCCCGCTTCCCATGGAAGCAAACCGTCTGCACCTGCCAAACGAGGGCGCGCCAAGATCATCAATCCGTCGGAGGCCGTTTATTACGGCCATTACGACCTTGCGGAATTCATTGCGAAATACGGTTTGACGCCTCTGGTCGCACGCGAGATTTTCGGCCGTGTCGGGCCGGCGCGCAGTGATCTCGACAAATTCATGAACGAGCGCCGCCAGCACCTCGCTGAGTGACTGCGCGAGCCGCAGAGCCGCTATGCCCCATCGGTCGGGCGCGGCTCAATGGCGGCCTGGTGTGGCTCCAGGAATTGATCCGCCGGTCCTGCCAATCGCCACCGGAGCATTCCGTCGCCGCAGAGAATGTCCACGGTCGCGTTCAACGCCTGCGCAACGCTGCGCCTGAGCACAACTGCGCCGAAGCCGGTTTGCGGAAAGCTCGGGCTTTTGCTTCCCGGTGCCACCCGCTCTTCCCATGTGATCGAGAAGCCCCGGATCGGACCCCGTTCGGCGAGCGCCCATTGCACGGAGATCGCTCCGGTTCGCTCTTTCAGGACGCCGTTGTGCAGCGAATTCAGTGCCAATTCGTGGATCGCCATGCCGAGGTTCTCGATCGCGACTGGCGCCAACGCAAGGGAGGGGCCGGCGATCTCATAGGTATCGCCCGGATGAAAGGGCGCCATTTGCGTCTCGACGAGACCACCGAGATCAACCCCCTTCCAGTCGGCGGACGCAATCAGATCGTGGGAGGCTGCCAGTGCCCAGATACGCTCCTCGATCCGCTTTTGGAATGTGGCTGCATTGGATGCCTCACTGCCGCTCTGCCTGATCATCGCAAGGATGATGGCGTACTGGTTGCGAACCCGGTGGTTCACCTCACGCAGGAGAAGGCGAATGCGCCGTTCCTTCTCTTTGTTCGATGTAATGTCGCGGGCGACCACCGATGCGCCCACGATCTTGCCCACGCCGTTTCGAATGGGCGAGACTGTCAGCGACACGGAAACATAACTTCCGTCCTTGCGCTGCCGTACCGTCTCGAACGGGTCGATCCGCTCTCCCCGTCCCAGGCGATCGAGCAGCCTCCACTCCTCGCCGTGCAGATGCGGCGGGATAATGGTGAGGATCGATTGCGCCATCATCTCCTCGGCCATGTACCCGAACAGCCGCTCCGCGGCTCCGTTCCATGTGCGCACAGTGCCGTCCAGATCTTTGCTGATAATCGCATCGAAGGACGACTCCACGATCGCAGCCAACCTGGCCCGAAGGACATCGTCGGCGACTGCGTCCTCATCGAAGGGGCGTGACGGCATCGGACTGCTCGCTTCCGACCGGGCATTCATTGGCGGATTCGTGTTGCCCGGCCCAG
This sequence comes from Ensifer sp. 38_S197, assembly GCF_056924495.1. Taxonomy (NCBI): domain Bacteria; kingdom Pseudomonadati; phylum Pseudomonadota; class Alphaproteobacteria; order Hyphomicrobiales; family Rhizobiaceae; genus Ensifer; species Ensifer sp. 38_S197. The sequence goes on from NZ_JBXOVZ010000001.1 coordinate 394,436, forward strand.
CAAGTACGTCCCAACTCTCAAAATGTTCCGCTCTGCGGAAGCTCAAAACCACTTTTAGAAGGGACGTGAGCGTCAGCGTGAGCTGCGATCTTCTATCGGTTTGCGCGTTTCGGTTGCCTTCTTCGGAGACACCGAGCGATCTGCCTTGGAACGTCGGACTGAGGCGTCCACGCCGATCTGTCCACCCTTCTGCAATGACGCTTCGCGTCCCGGCTCACTACCATGGTCGGTCTTGCGTTGATGGTCCTGGGTGTTTGTCCGTTTGTTTCCGCGGGGCACGACCGTTCTCCTCTGGTTGAAGCCGTCAAACCGCCGTCGGGACCAAATGTTCCGCACGAGCATCCGCGGCCACCGTGACGGAAAGTCACGGAACCTCTTCAGCCCGCAAGTGTTCGACTAAGGACACAAACATCACGTGCAGAACAGCGGAGAGACCATCTCATGTCCCGGAAGATAAAGGTCGACAAAGCTCAAAAAATGAACCTGATGCTGAGCCAGGCCGTTACTGCGATGCGGGTGAATGAGAGGTTGATGTGTCGGTTGCTGCGATGGGCGGCCTCTCACAGCCAGGATCCGCATCGGTTCATCGAGAAGACGGTGGAAGAGGCGCGAAACGACCTGCGGCAGGCCGTTGACGACGGCAGTACCACCTCCGCAATCGCTGCGGGTGAAGCGCTCGAATATCTCGACGATCTCGCAGTCGAGATCAAGACGAAAGGCCGCAGAAAGCGCCAGCGTCAGGACGACGCCGGGCCGCTGGCCGACCCGGGCTGAGCGTCCGATTTTGAGGATTATCACCCTAGTTTCGAAACCCCAGACAATTCTGGCCGCAATGGCGGCCAGAGAGACGGGCCGGCTGGCAGCCAGCCGGCCCGAACGATCGGTCAGGCAATGACCACGACAACCTCCAGCGAAGATGGGTCAACGATGACGATCCGACCATCAGCGAGGACAAAGTAGAGGTAGCCTTCGTATGCGGGGACGATCTGAACTATGCGACGCGGCAGCGGTTGCAGCTTGGCCTTGACGGTCCGAGGCACAGCGACGCCGACCGAAACGTCGAAATCGACGTCAATGGGTCTAACCTTTTCTTCCTTGATGACCTGCGTAATTTCGGTCTTCTGTTCGACGGTCACGTTGGTCGTGGACGAGTTGGACTTGCCTTGACCAGACTGATTGGCTTCACCCTGTTGTGTGGGCTGCTCGTTGCCGCCCTGTCCGCTTCCCGATTTCTGAGTTTGGCTTGCATTGTTCTGCTGGGTCGTGCCGCCTTGCTCCTGAGTTTGGCTCTCGGCCGCACCAGTCTTCTTTCGGTTGGTCTTCTGTTGTTCGGTGCTTTGACCTTGCTGTGCCTGGCCTTGGGTGTCGGGCTGTTTCTGTCCCGTACCCATCTGCTTGCCATTCGAACCCTGTTGATCCGGTGATTGCGTCTCAGGCTGAGTGGACCCTTGAGTGTCGGGCTGTTGGTTCTGTTCCGTACCACCCTTCGGGCATTCGGTCCCCACAGGACACTTGGTCGATTGGCCTTGGGCGGGTTGCTCGGCTTGCCCTTGAGCGGGCTGTTCTGTCTGGGCGAAGGCGGGAATGCCCACGGTACCAAGGCTCAAGGCCAAGGCACTTTTGATAAGGATATTGGTCATTAGAACTCTCCAACTTGTTTATCGCACTGCCGCCCAAACCATTGTGCTTTTCTAATGTTCCTAAGACGTCGGGGCACTTCGCGTTTGCCGAGAACCAATTCTTCCACCGCGAGTTGCAATAGCGCCTGTAGGTCGACGAGACCTTGAATGGACAGGAACCGCATCGAAGGAACTTGGAAGCCGATCAAAAACAAGATTCGGAGCCGTTTCGCGGGCCAATTGCCGCGATCTGAGCCTTGGGCGACGCGAGAAGGGATCGATCGCTTTTCGCTACATAGCGGTACATTTGATGGCGGGGGCCGACATATCCGGGATACCTCGCGGGACCAGATTGCGATCGTCGCCTCACGAACCCGGAAGGAACGATCGCATGCGCCGCCGAATTCTCCCAACCATTGCTCTTGCGTTTGCAACGAGCGTTGTCGCCTTCGCTGCCGAGGCCGCGGACATCAAGAACATCGTCATCGTGCACGGCGCCTTTGCCGACGGTTCGGGCTGGCGGCAGGCCGGCGATATCCTGGCGCGGCGCGGCTTCAACGTGACGGTGGTGCAGGAACCGCTAACCTCGCTTGCGGCCGACATCGAGGCGACAAACCGAGTTCTGGACCTGCAGGACGGGCCGACCTTGCTCGTCGGACATAGCTACGGCGGCATGGTGATCAGCGAGGCCGGCCATCACCGGAAGGTCGAAGGATTGGTCTACGTCGCAGCCTTTCAGCCCGACAAGGGCGAGGACTTGGCAGCACTTGCCGGTTCGAAGCCGCCGGCGGCGATGAGCATCAAGGAAACCACCGACGGCAAATACGTCTATCTCGACCCGACAGCGTTTGCTGCTGATTTCGCCGCCGACCTTCCCAAAACGGAGGCCGCCTTTGCCGCGAAGTCGCAGGTCTTTGCCGCAAAGGAAGTTTTCACGGCCAAGGCGGGCGATCCCGCCTGGAGGACGAAGAAAAGCTGGGCGATCGTGGCAACCGAAGATCGCGCCATCAATCCGGACCTTGAGAGAAGCATGGCCAAGCGAGCCGGCAGCAAGGTAAGCGAAATCAAGGCGAGCCACGCCGTCTTTGCCTCGCAGCCGGAAAAGGTTGCCGAGATCATCGAGACCGCAGCCAAGGATGCCGGCAAATAGCCCGAACACGCCGAGCATCCGCGTGCTGAGTGCGGTGGCCCTTCCGCACTCAGCACGGTGGACTGGCTTTCCATTCTCAACCGTCGGCTTGACAGTCTGCTCAAAGAGCGGAAAACTTCGCGCATGGGGGTGCGATCACCCCATGAGGCGCCAGCCGAAGAATCGCGTCCATTCAACCGCTCATCCGGAGGACGCGTCATGTCGTCATTTCTCGAAATATCCTCGGAAAAACTCTCCCGCCTCATCGGCACGCCGAATTGTCCCGCACTGATCGATGTCAGGATCGACGAAGACTTCGATGCCGATCCACGCCTCGTCCCAGGTTCCCACCGGCGTGACTATCGCCGGGTGCAGGACTGGATGAAGGATGTCGACAGGGCAGCGGCAATCATCATCTGCCAGCAGGGCAAGAAGCTTAGCCATGGCGTTGCAGCCTGGCTTCGCAATGCCGGCATTGCTGCCGACGTGCTCGAAGGCGGTTTCGAGGCCTGGATCGGCGCTGGCTATCCGGCCGTGCCGGCTTCTGCCATCCCCGAACGGGACACCAATGGACGAACCATCTGGGTTACGCGGGCGCGGCCGAAAATCGACCGTATCGCCTGCCCCTGGCTGATCCGCCGCTTCGTCGATCCGAAAGCGGTGTTCCTGTATGTCGCACCGTCCGAAGTCGAGTTGGTCGGCGAGCGCTTCGGCGCCACGCCCTTCGATATCGATGCCCCGATCCCCTGGAGCCACCGCGGCGAGCTCTGCACCTTCGATGTCATGGTCGAGCAATTCGGCTTGGCAACCGCCCCGCTGCTGCGGCTCGCGACCATCGTGCGCGGAGCCGACACCGCCCGTCTCGAGCTTGCGCCCGAGGCACCGGGTCTGCTCGCCGCCTCTCTCGGTCTTTCGCGCATGTATGCCGACGACCTGGAGCAACTGGAAGCAGGGATGCTGCTTTACGACGCCTTCTATCGCTGGTGCCGGGACGCAACCAACGAGACGCACAACTGGCCTTCGCCGAAAAAGGATCTCTGAGATGACCGATATCGCTGACAAGGCCGCGCCCGATGTGGCGCGGCACGGGCATAGCCACGGCATTTCGTTCGGCGAAGCGGTGCGGGTATGGGCGCGCATCGCGGCGCTGAGCTTCGGGGGCCCGGCCGGACAGATCGCGGTGATGCATCGCATCCTCGTTGATGAGAAGCGCTGGATCGGCGAGCATCGCTTCCTGCATGCGCTGAACTACTGCATGCTGCTGCCTGGACCCGAGGCGCAACAGCTTGCCGTCTACATCGGCTGGCTCCTGCACCGCACCGCCGGCGGCCTCGTTGCCGGCCTTCTCTTCGTGCTTCCCGGTTTCCTGGCGATCCTGGGCTTGAGCTACGTCTACGCCGCCTTCGGCAATGTCACCGTCGTCGAAGGGCTGTTCTTCGGCCTCAAGGCCGCCGTGCTCGCCGTGGTCGTCCAGGCCGTCTTCCGCATTGGCGGCCGGGCCCTCAAGAACCGGATGATGGTCGGCATCGCGGCGGTCGCCTTCATCGCCATTTTCTTTTTTCGCGTTCCCTTCCCGCTGATCATCCTGGCAGCCGGCGTGCTTGGCTATGTCGGGGCCCGCGTCGGCTCGCCGCTTTTTCGCATCGGCGGCGGACACAAGGGTGGCACGGGCGCATTTCTGAGAGACGAGGACTCCGCGCTCGGCGAGGAAATCCCCGTTCACGCACGCCCCAATCTTGCATGGTCGCTTCGGATCTCCAGCGTCCTGCTTGCGTTGTGGCTCTTACCGTTGGCGCTGCTCGTCATCGTCCTCGGCCGGGAGAGCGTCTTCAGCCAGATCGGCCTGTTCTTCAGTCAGATGGCGGTCGTCACCTTTGGCGGCGCCTATGCCGTGCTCGCCTATGTCGCCCAGGAAGCGGTCCAGCACTATGGCTGGCTGAAGCCGGGCGAGATGCTCGACGGCCTTGGCATGGCCGAGACAACGCCTGGGCCGCTGATCATGGTGGTGCAGTTCGTTGGCTTCATGGGCGCCTACCGCGATCCGGGCGCGCTCCATCCGATGGCCGCGGCGACACTGGGGGCGATACTGACCACCTGGGTGACCTTCGTGCCCTGCTTCCTGTGGATCTTCCTCGGGGCACCCTTCATCGAGCGGCTGCGGAGCAATATCGCACTCACAGGCGCCATGTCGGCGATTACGGCTGCCGTCGTCGGTGTGATCCTCAACCTTGCCGTCTGGTTCGGCCTGCACACGCTGTTTGCGGAGCTCGTGCGCTGGCAATTCGGGCCGTTCGCGCTCGACATACCGGTGCTGCGGTCGCTGGTCATGCCATCGCTCCTGCTGACAGTTGCCGCCGGCACGGCGATCTTCCGCTTCAATGCCTCGGTCATCACAACGCTGCTTGCCTGCGCCCTTGCCGGCATGGGCTGGACGCTTGCAACGACCTGATTGCGAAGGCGACACCTCGTCTTGGTCTCGTCGCTTTGTGCAGAGGATTTGGCGGGTTGTAGCCTTAGTGGGTCGTCGGGTTCGATGAGCCATTCGGCGCTTCGCGCGACGCGGGGCTGCCTTCGTGTCGATCCAAATCAATCCGAACGCAACGAACTCTTGAGCATACTGCGGCTCGCCGTCGAAAGCCTCTCGGAAGACTTGATCGGCGAGATGGTGACCATCGTCACGAAGGCAGCCGTCGCCCTAATCAGATCCGGAACCGAACCGACCAACGGGCTCGCACGCGCCCCCCTGTCCCCGAGCGTCAGCCCATCAGCAGCAGCACCGGATCGCGCAATGCCGCTTCGTCCTCCCGCCTTCGATCCGTAGAAAATTGCGTTTTCATCCGTTAGAGGGCGGGTGTATATAGCTAGACAGCCTAGCTAGTTTGGAGCGCAATAATGGAATGGCAGTTGCAGGACGCCAAGAACCACTTTTCGAAAGTGGTGCAGAAGGCGCGACACGAAGGGCCGCAGATCGTCACGCTGCGTGGCGAGCGCGCGGCGGTGGTGCTGTCCGCCCATGACTATGACGCTCTGCGGGCCGGCCGACCGACGCTGGTCGACGATCTACTCGGCGGCCCCCCTTGGAATGATGAGCTTGCCGATGCGGTCGAGGCGCGCGTCAAGACACCAAGCCGCGACGTGGCCTTCTGATGTATCTGGTTGATACCAACATCGTTTCGGAGGCGCGGCGCGGCACGCAGCAGGCGGTTGCCTGGTTGCGCTCGGTCGATCCGCTCAGTATCCATCTAAGCGCGCTGACCCTCGGCGAAATCATGCGCGGCATTGCGCTGAAGCAGAAGTCGGATCCGAAGGCCGCTGCTCACCTCACCGAATGGCTGCGCAAGCTGCGCCACGACCATGGCGACCGCATTCTGCCGGTGACGGACCAGATCGCCGTTGAATGGGGCCGCATCGCCGCGATCCGGCCGCGTGGCGATATTGAAGGGCTCCTAGCCGCGACTGCGATCGTCCACGACCTGATCCTCGTCACGCGCAACGTCAAGGATTTTGAAGACACTGACGCATCTGTGATCAATCCCTGGGAGACATCGGCGTGAGCGGCTCAGCGACGAGCTCGGAATCGACAAAAGTCGATCTCTCCCACCCGCTGGTGTAACGGTCGACACAAACCCCTGGCGGCACCGCACAGGAAGCGATGCCGCCCCGCCAGCGCACCTCGAGCGCCTCGCCGATCGGGCTCGATTTGCGCCCGCTTGAGCTTGTGCGCCGGGTGCTTACCGCTGCACAGTGTGCTCAAGAGTTCGTGGCGTTCGGATTGGTCGAGATCGACACGAAGGCAGCCCGGTGTCGAACGAAGCAATTGCTCGTCGAACCCGACTGCGCACCAAAGCTACAAGCCGTCAAATCCTCTGCGCAGAGCTACTCGTCGTCGTAGACCGATTGCGGCAGGTGAAAACCTTCCGGCAATTGCGATCCGTGGAAACGTTCCTCCGGCGGAGATGGTGGAGGTTCGCGATGTTTCACCGCAAAGGCGGCGAGCACGGCCTTGAGCTGTACCGGCCGATAATGTTCCACCAGACTTGGAGGTGGATCTTGCGCGTCCGTCTGTCGCGACATCAGGGGCCTCTTGGAGACAACTTCGTTACGCACCGACAGTGCCAGTCAATCGATCTCGCTGCAACTCTCCACAGACGCAGTCACCCGTTCGCCAGTGCAACCTTTGGACAATTGACCTCTGGCCACTCCTGGTTTCCTTTATGGCCCCGCGGGATGCCGGAGCGATAAATGCGACGACGCGTCTCCACAGTTGCCGATCACCTCAGCCTGCGCGCAGCCGGCGGAAGAGGAACGCACATTCATGAGGATATCGAACATGCTGGATCCCCTGGCGAAACTTGGCCTGAAACATCCGCTGATCGTCGCACCGATGGCCGGCGGTCCCTCGTCGCCGGAACTCGTCATCGCGTCATCGGCATCAGGAGCGCTGGGTTCGATCGGTGCAGCCTATTCGGACCCGGCGGCGATCACCGCATTCGTCGAGAGGGTTCGCGCAGGCACAGAGCGTCCTTTTGCGATCAACCTCTTCATCCAGCACCCGCAGCCGCGGATCGAGGCTGCAATAATCGAGCGGGCCTTGGCGGCGACGGCGAAGTACCGCGCCGAACTGGATCTGCCGACGCCGCCATTCGCCGCACCTTACGAAGAGGGTTTCGACCAGCAGTTCGAGGCCGCGCTGAAGGCCAAGCCGGCTGTCCTCAGTTTCGTCTTTGGCGTGCTGCCTGCCGAGCACATGCGAGCTGCGCGCAAGGCCGGGATGCTGATCATCGGCACGGCGACGACACCGGCGGAAGCAGAGGCGCTCGAAGAGAGCGGCGTCGACGCGATCACCCTCCAGGGCTTTGAGGCTGGTGGCCATCGCGGCATTTTCGACCCCGGGGCCCCGGACAGTGAAATCGGTCTTCATGACCTGCTGACCCAAACCCTCCCGAGGGTGAAGGTACCTTTGATAGCGGCCGGCGGCATCATGACGGCTGCGGACATCCGGTCTGCCCTCACAATGGGCGCCGGTGCGGTGCAGATGGGGACGGCCTTCCTCGCCACCAGCGAAGCCGGAACCTCGGCGCCCTATCGCTCGGCACTCCAAGGTAAGGAGCGCATAACGCGGACAACGCGCGCCTTCTCCGGTCGGTTTGCCCGTGGCATCGAGAACCGCTTCATGAAAGAGGTGGACGCCGCCGCCGTGATGCCCTTCCCCGCTCAGAACAAGTTCACACGCGATATCCGGGGAGCATCCGCGGCAAAGGGGTCGGCAGACTTCCTCTCTCTTTGGGCGGGTACCGGTAAGGGAGAGCTTTGGCAGGGCTCGGCATCCGACCTGATCGAAAAACTCTTCGCCGAGTGATCACCCGCTCCCGGGAACGTGGCCCTGACCCCGCAAGAGGAAGGTGCCCGCCCCTTTACTTCTGCCAAGCCGCGGGTGAATGCTTGCCAATCGGCAACCATCATCGCGAAAGTCGGCAGAATGGATCGTATCGACGCCATGAAAGTCTTCGTGACTGCTGTTGACGAAGGCAGCCTCGCAGCCGCGGCCCGGCGGCTGAAGCGATCGCCGACGGCCGTCAGCCGCGCCCTGAACTTGCTTGAAGCCCATGTCGGGGTCGAGTTGCTGCATCGAACGACGCGATCGCTGAAGCTCAGCGAAGCCGGGCAGCGCTATGCGGCGGCCTGCCGGCGGGTGCTGATCGATCTCGAAGAGGCCGATATGCTCGCAGGTGGCGAACGTGCGGCCCCTCGCGGCACTCTGACGATCTCCGCACCACCGATCGTTGGCGAAGAGGTCCTGCGTCCGATCCTCGACGACTTCCTCAACCTCTACCCGGCGGTATCAGCCAGGCTTCTCCTGCTCGACCGCTTTGTGAACCTCGTCGACGAGGGTGTCGATATCGCACTGCGCATCGGCCATCTCGCCGACTCTTCGCTGATTTCGACACGGATCGGCGGCGATGTCCGGCGCGTGGTCGTTGCCTCGCCTCGCTATCTTGCCAACCACCCGCGGATCGATGAGCCGGCCGATCTCGCCAAACACCAGATCGTCGCCTTCACCAACTTCGGCCTCGATTCCTGGACGTTCACGCCAGCCGTAGGCTCGTTGATCCCGCGCACGGTGCAGTTCACGCCGCGGTGCATCGTCAACAGTGTGCGTGCCGCGCTCGACTCTGCCGCTGCGGGTACCGGCCTGACCCGGCTCTACTCCTATCACGTCGCGCGCTACGTCAGCGATGGGCGACTGAAAATCGTGCTGGCTGACGCCGAGCATCCGCCGATGCCGGTTCACCTTCTTGCACCACAGGGCCGCATGACAGTGCCGAAGGTTCGTGCCTTTGCCGATTTCGCGTTGCCGCGTCTCAGAACTGAGTTTTCACGGATGGCGACGGAAGCCGGCACGCTCGGCTAATTATGCCGATTATCGGTTGATTGACTGCCGATCGGCGCCAATTCTCCCAATCATTGGATGGGTCTAAATCTGATTGCACCAACGCCGAGGGCGGAGGACGGGCCGGACCAAGCGCCCGTTGCAATCGAAAAAGGATCACATCCATGAGCAATGAGCAGAAGGTCGCCATCATCACTGGTGCATCGCAGGGCATCGGCGCCGCCCTGGTTCAGGCCTACCGCGATCGCAACTACCGGGTCGTCGCCACGTCCCGTTCCATCCAGGAAAGTTCGGACGCTGGTATTCTGAGCGTTGCCGGCGATATCAGCAATCCTGAGACCGCCGAGCGGGTGGTTCGCCTGGGCCTGGAACGGTTCGGCCGCATCGATACGCTGGTCAACAATGCCGGCGTCTTCACCGCCAAGCCGTTCACCGAGTTCACCCAGGAAGACTATGATCTGAACATGGGCGTCAACGTCGCCGGCTTCTTCCACATCACCCAACACGCGGCTCGCGAAATGCTGAAGCAGGGCTCCGGTCACATCGTCAGCATCACGACCAGCCTCGTGAACCAGCCGATTGCTGGCGTCCCTGCGGCGCTTGCATCAATCACGAAGGGTGGGTTGAATTCCGTCACCCAGGCGCTCGCCATTGAGTTTGCCAAGACCGGCGTTCGCGTCAATGCCGTCTCGCCGGGCATCATCAAGACCCCGATGCACGCGCCGGAAACGCATGCGGCCCTCTCGACACTGCATCCCGTCGGCCGCATGGGCGAAATTCGCGACATCGTCGACGCCGTCCTCTACCTGGAGGGCGCCGGCTTCGTCACCGGTGAGGTCCTGCATGTCGACGGCGGACAGAACGCCGGGCGCTGGTAGGCAACTCTGAGGCGTGAGGGAGCGGCTATTGGCCCAATCCTGGTCGCTCCTCCGCCTTCCCATCCATTGCACAAGGGTGCGGCACCCGATGGGGCCATCACCTTCCAGAATTGAAAAGGAAACGACAATGCCGATCGTAACAGTTCAGGTGACCCGAGAAGGCACCACTGCGGACCGCAAGGCGGTCACGGCCGAGGAAAAGGCCGAAATCATCAAGGGCGTGAGCCAGGTGCTGCTCGACGTGCTCAACAAACCACTGGAATCGACCTACGTGGTCATCGAGGAAGTCGAACTCGACAATTGGGGCTGGGGCGGCCTGCCGACCGCGCAGTATCGCGCCCAGCGGGCGGCCGGCACAAGGGCCTGACACCGCGACCAGACGTTCCTGCTACCCGCCGCTCGAAAGCAAGCGGCGGGTTTCGTTTGCGAAATTGTGTCGAAATGTATCCGGAGGTGCTTGCATTACATTCTCATGCAAGTCTGGATGTTGCGAACACACCGAGGACATATCCCAGGCGCCAATCAGGCTGAGCGGGCCGGATGATGCCGCAAGGATGCGACGACCAAACCGGATATGAGGAGCTTGCTCGATGGAGCATATCGACCATGTACTGATTGTCGATGACGACCGCGAAATCCGGGAACTCGTGTCTGGTTATCTCAAGAAGAACGGGCTGCGCGCAACGGCCGTCGCCGACGGGCGACAAATGCGCAATTTCCTCGAAGGAGATACCGTCGATCTCATCGTGCTCGACGTGATGATGCCGGGCGACGACGGGCTCGTGCTCAGCCGCGAGCTGCGCGTCGGCAAACACAAGGCAATCCCGATCATCATGCTGACGGCTCGCAGCGACGAGATGGACCGGATCCTCGGCCTCGAGATGGGCGCGGACGATTATCTCTCCAAGCCGTTCTCGGCGCGCGAACTGCTCGCCCGCATCAAGGCGGTGCTCCGGCGCGCGCGCATGCTGCCGCCGAACCTGCAGATCTCGGAGGCCGGACAGTTGCTGCGATTCGGCCAGTGGAAACTCGATACGACCGCCCGGCACCTGATCGATGCGGACGGCACGGTGATCGCGCTCAGCGGTGCCGAGTATAGGTTGCTGAAGGTGTTCATCGACCATCCCCAGCGCGTGCTCAATCGCGACCAGTTGCTCAATCTCACCCAAGGCCGCGAGGCCGAGCTCTTCGACCGGTCGATCGATCTGCTCGTCAGCCGGGTTCGCCAGCGGCTCGGCGACGATGCTCGTGAACCGACCTACATCAAGACGGTGCGCAGCGAAGGTTATGTCTTCTCGGTGCCGATCGAAATCGTGGAGCCGCGGGTATGACGACGCGTGCCGCGCCAAATGGTTTTCGACTGTGGCCGCGCACGCTCAGGGCGCGGCTCTTCGTTATTCTTCTGGCCGGCCTCACCATCGCGCATGTCATGTCGTTCACCGTCCTGTTCTTCGAGCGCTATATGGCCGCCAGGTCGGTCATGTTCGATACGCTCGAAAACGACATTGCGACGTCGATTGCCATCCTCGATCGCCTGCCCGCGCCCGAGCGAGCCTCGTGGCTTACGCGCCTGGCCCGCGACAATTACGGCTTCGTTCTCGGACCCGGCGTTCCCGGCAATCCGTCGCTCGATCCGGCCGCCATGGAGGTCGCGTCAAAGATCGAGCGTGCGACGGGCCTTCAATTTCCGGTCAAGGTGGAAACGATCCCGGGCGACCGCCGCCATCTTCAGGCGCATCTGACGCTGAGCGACGGCTTGCCGCTGACGATCGACGTCTTTCCCAAGGGGGTCATGCCCTTGGCTGATTGGCTGCCTTTCGTGCTCGTGGCCCAGCTTGTGCTCCTGCTCCTGTGCGCCTGGTTCGCCATGCGTCAGGCGGTGCGCCCGCTCGTCAATCTTGCCGCAGCTGCCGATACGCTCGATCCGAACCGGAACACGCCGCGCCTCAGCGAGACCGGACCTACGGAGGTTGCCTATGCGGCGACCGCGTTTAATGCCATGCGCGACCGCATCGCCCAGTATCTCGAAGAGCGGGTCCAGATCCTCGCCGCCATTTCCCACGATCTGCAGACGCCGATCACCCGCATGAAGCTACGCGCCGAGATGGCGGATGATTTCGCCGACCGGGAGAAGCTGATCCAGGATCTTGGCCAGATCGAGAGCCTGGTCAAGGAAGGCGTCGCCTATGCGCGCAGCGCCCATGGCAACGTGGAAAAGGCGACACGCATCGATCTTGCCTCCTTCGTCGAAAGCCTCGTCTATGACTACCAGGACACCGGCAAAGCGGTCGCCGCCGGCGCTGTCGATAGCGGCGCGATCATCACACGGCCCCAGGCCCTCAGACGTATCCTGACCAACCTGGTCGACAATGCGCTCAAGTTCGGCGGCAGCGCCGAGATTGAGGTGAGCCGGCTTGCGGACGACACGGTGACCATCAAGGTGCTCGACCGCGGGCCGGGCATTCCCGATGGTCAGCTGGATGCCGTACTCAAACCCTTCGTCCGGCTCGAGGATTCCCGTAACCGCGATACCGGCGGTACCGGCCTCGGCCTTGCCATCGCCCAGCAGCTCGCGGCCTCGATCAACGCCTCGCTGACCCTCAAGAACCGCGACGGCGGTGGATTGGTCGCGGAGCTCGCCATTCGTCATCATCAGGCCTGAGACATAACAAGGCGCGGTCATTTCGCATGCCTGTGCCTCGCCGCTTCAATACAACCGATCCTCCAACCAAAAAGCGGCGCCCCCATCGGCCGCCGCTTCCGTCGGATCGTGCTGCGGAATGCTCCGGCAAACGAAGTGATGAGGTTGATCGTCACGTCGATGTTGCCACGTATCGCCTTGGAATTGGGGCAGGTCTGATGCGTGGCATCGACCAATTGACGCGCGACTTCAGCGTCGATCCACGGAATGCTGACATGCGCAAATTGCCCACCGACGGCGCCTGATCTTCTTCTTCGAAGGTCTGGCAGGGCCGGCCGCGCTGGAAGCGGCCGATCCCCCCGTTTTCCGCCTAGATATCCCAATCGGAGTTCAGCGAGTACGCCTCGATGTGGTCGATCTTCATCTCCGATCCATCGGCAAAGTCGTCATTGGGCGTGTCCGCCATGCCACCGACCGCGAGATTGACGAGCATATACATCGGCCCGTGCATATCTGCGGGCGTGTCGGCGCGGGCGATCTCGGTATCGTCGAAGTACCAGACGATCTCGTCTTTCGTCCAAAGCACGCCGTAGTCGTGAAACCCATCGGTATCGGCAACCTGCACTCCGTCTCGGGTCATGGTGTGTTCGCCGCGTTCATTGGAATGGGCGGTGGTGATCACGGTATTCGTGTCCTGCCCACGCATTTCGACGACGTCGAGTTCCGGCGGCCAGGAGCCGTCGGCGGGCAGCAGCCAGAATGCGGGCCAGGCTCCCTGATCGTCTGGCATGTCGGCCCGCATCTCGAAATAGCCGTAGGTCTGGGCGAACGACGAGTACGTCGTCAGCATACCGGACGTATAGTCGTAGCCACCGATCTCGGCCTGGATCGCCTCCGAGGCACGCTCGGCGGTGATCGTCAACACGCCGTCCTCGACCGAAAACGGGTTGGCAGAAGCGGTCGGTTCGTAGCTCGGATTGACGTACCACTGCAGTTCACCGTTTTCGGCGAGCGTCGCTCCCTCTTCCGGCGCCCACCAATATTTCGGGTCCCAGACACCGCCTGTGTCGTTGCGGAGTTGAAGCGTGTCGAAGTCGTCCGAGAACGTCTGCGTCAGGGACGACCGGTCCAGGCTCAACTGGAACTGGCTCTCCAGCAGCTCATCGGCTGTGGTATCGGAAAAGACCAGGCTTTCGCCATCAGTCAGATGAAGGCGGAGGTCGTCCCCCTCCTGGGCAGAATTGGCCAGGACCTGGTCAAACGAGGTGATTCCATAGCCGTCGAGGCGGACAGTGTCGTTGGAGCTGAAATCGGCAATGAGGTCGCTGCCATTGCCATGCCCGAACACGAAGGTATCGGCGCCACCGGCACCGAAGAGCACGTCGTTGCCGGCGCCTCCGTCGATGGTCTGGCTGCCCGAACCACCCCTGATGATGTTGTCGGCACTATTGCCGAACGCGTGCCGGCCGTCGCCGGTGACGGTCAGATTCTCGAAATTCTCCGGCAAGGTGTAGCTCATCCACGTATTGATCGTGTCTACGCCTTCGCCTTGGCCTTCATAGGCTCGGTTCGTCGATGAATAGAGATAGTAGACATCGTCGCCCCTGCCGCCGACCATCGTTACGTCGACGGAACTGTCGCCCCAGATGGAATCATTGCCCGGCGTGCCATAGAGGGTCGGTCCGGATCCGGTTGCGGAAAACCATGCCGTCGAACTTCCGCTGTAATAGACCGGCTGTCCTAGGGCATTCATGGCAGTTCTGCTCATCGAGAAGTCTCCTGCTTCAGTGCGTGCCCCTTCCCGACGACCACCCCTAGCATCTCTGACTGTGGCCTGTCGCCCCCACCTCCCAACCTTTTGCGCAATGCACTCTCAACTGCGACGCAGCATCTGGTGCAGCCCAACTGCCGCAGTAGCTGGGTGGTCGAGGGACCAGGGACCGCTGCTGAGGCACTGTGGCCTCGTGCCCTGCCGCATATGAAGGCATAGCGCCGGTTTCCTGCCAAAGAACTGCATCGAAGATGCGCACGTCCTTGCAGAGCCCGACGAGGATTCCTTATGCCACATGGCGGGCGCTCGTAAGCACCGTCGACGAGCCCGATAACGGTGGCGCCTTCCATTACAGCCTTGTAGAAATCACCCTGTTTTGCAGGCCGCCGAACGTGATGTCGCCTGGTAGCGACAAGCTCGCGCCGCAGAGTGTCGACTCGGCACGCCGAGATTGTGCAGCCCGAAACCAAGCGCGGTATCGGTCGCGAGCGCAAAGCCACTCGGCTACCCCGGACGTTGGGAGATCGACCTGATCGACAGGCAGAAGCTTGATGCCGGCGACCGTGTCCGCGCATTCGCCGAGCCATGACGACACGTATTTTGCCGACCTTAGGAAGCACACTAGCAGGATGCCACCGGGGCTGCTCGCAGTCTCGATCTCAGCGCCGCCCTCGCCGGCCACCCTTTGCTGAAGGCGATCACGTTCAGGCCGCGCCGCGCTCCTCGATCGGCCGAACGTTCTGGTTCATCCGAAAGAGGTTCTGCGGGTCGTAGCGCCGTTTGACCTCCACAAGTCGGCGGTAGTTGCCGCCATAGGCCGCCTCAACCCGGTCGACGTCGTCTTCCGGCATGAAATTGACGTAGGCGGTGCCGGCGGCATAGGGCTTGGTGGCTTCGAAGAGATGCCGCGCCCAGTCGATGCAGGCCTGGTCCATCGCCGTGTCGCGCCAGCGTGCGTGCACATTCATGACGAAATGCGAGCCGCGCTGCGGGAAAGCAGTCTCCTCGACCGCGATACGACCGGCGGCCCCGCCGACATGGCCTATGAATATCTCGCATTCCGGCCCCGGCAGTTGCCGGATGGCATTGAGCAGAAAGCCCGTGGTCTGATCGGAAAGCTCCATGAAATCATGGCTCTTCCAGTAGTTGCGCGCGCCGGGCGCCAGCAATGGATCGAAAGCCTGCTGCCAGCCGACGAAGGGATGCGGAGCGACTACGTCGGCGATCGGCCTGCCGATCGCGCGCAGGCCGGCTGTCGCCTTCTCACCCACCTCGAGATCGCCGCAATAACACACCGCGAGCACGAGGACCTCCTTGCCGTGCCATTCGGTAGGAAGGAACGGCAACGGCGGAGCCTGCCGCATCACCACCCAGCAGGTGAGTTCGTCCGGCGCGTTTTCAAGGGCCCGCCGGTACTGCTGGAGCACGTTTTGCGCGTCGGCGAAGGGATGGACGACGAGCCCGGAGAGGACCTCCGGCCCGACATCGTGCAGTTCGAATTCGAACGCCGTGACGATGCCGAAATTCCCGCCCCCTCCTCTCAAGCCCCAGAAGAGGTCGCGGTGCTCCGTCGGGCTGGCGCGCACTAGTTCGCCGCTCGCCGTAACCACATCGGCCGAAAGCAGGTTATCGATCGTTAAACCGAACTTGCGCGTGATCCATCCAAAGCCGCCGCCGAGCGTCAGGCCGGCAATGCCGGTCGTAGAATTTATACCGGTCGGCAGGGCGAGGCGGAATGCCTGCGTCTCTTTGTCGACATCGGCAAGCGTTGCCCCCGGCTCGACCCAGGCTCTCTTCGTAGTCGCATCGACACGCACCGATTTCATAGGCGTCAAGTCTATCATCAGGCCGCCGTCGCAGACCGCGTTGCCGGCAATGTTGTGACCGCCACCGCGCACGGCGACGAGCAGGTGGTTTTCAGCCGCGAAGCGAACCGCGTGGGCGACATCGGCAGCCCCGGCGCACTGTACGATCAGTCCGGGCCTTCGGTTGACCATGGCGTTCCAGATTGTCCGCGCCTCATCATAGGCGGCGTCGGTCGCGTTTAGGACGCGACCGCGCAACCGTCCTGCCAGCACCTCGATCGCCGCGGCGCTGATCTTTGTTACTCCCGCTTGCAGATTGGTGAGGCTCATATCGTCCATAATTCGCTCCTCCCGACAGAAGCATTGCCCCAGCGGCCGGCATTCTGCGCCTTTGCCGCGTACCCGGCAAGCGTGCCGGCGACCCCCACCCATCGCCCTTTGGGGTGCTGTCGACCCAAATCGTCGATGCCGTGTTGTCCCCGTCACGACCTTCCGGAGTTGAGGAAGCTCTGTCGAATGCAGAGGCGTGTGCGTTGTCCCTGTGAGCTGGAACCCGCAATCGCCGGTTGAGCATTGATACAATGCCAGACCGGGCGCGTCGCTTGCCTGTGTCCCGACCAGCGATTGCGATCGGACGTTTGTAGCCGCAGGCCGGGCAAACCCGACCATCGGGTCATACCATGCTTTCCGGCAATCTGCGGCAATGCTTCTCGTCGCGGACGGAAGCAACCGTCTCTTCGAGGGGGCGGATGCCTGCAGCGTTACGATCATTAACAGGCATTTTGCGTCTCCTCAGGCGAAGCCGAAGGATCGCAGGCAAAGCCAAATATCTCGACGACAATGCTGTCTTTGGTTGATAAAGACCGCGTTGTTTAGCAGGCGCTACGCCCTCCTATGGAGGATGCGCCCAGTCTCGGCCTTGCGTCTCGAGAGATGTGCATTGTCGACACGCCGAGAGTGTGTCAGCTTCCGGTGTAGGAGGATGGTCGATGACAACGTCGCTATCGCATATACGTGAGATAGAGCGTGTAGCTTCGGGAGGCGCGAGCCCGCGCGACGCACCCGTCGTCCAATCCTGGCTTCGCTGCCTCAACGACTACAAGCTGGATCCTACGATCGCGCAGGAAGCATATATTGTTCCGGGATCGAAGCTGCGCGAACATCGCGAGCAGGCGGAAGAGTTGATCCGCATCGGTCGCTCCGGCCTCGAAGGGCTGTTCAGTCAAGTCGCCGAACAGAATTATGTCCTGTTGCTGTCCGATGCGCGCGGCGTCACGGTCGATTTCATGGGAGATCCGACCTTTGACAATCAGTTGCGCAAGGCGGGTCTCTATCTCGGTTCGGAATGGTCGGAGAGCCGCGCGGGCACCTGTGCCGTCGGAGCCTGCATCGTCTCCGGCGAGCCGGTCATCATTCATCAGGACGATCATTTCGATGCCAGCCATATCGGATTGACCTGTACGGCGGCACCCGTCTTCGACACACTTGGCGACCTCACCGCCGTGCTCGATATCTCCCAGCTCCGATCGCCTTCCGCCAAGGCGAGCCAGCAACTGGCGTTGCATCTGGTGTCCGCCACCGCTCGTCGGATCGAGCTCGCCAATCTCATGACCCGTACCCGCAATGACTGGGTCCTGCGGCTCGCTCGCTCCCCGGAATTCCTCGATGTCGACCCGGACGCCGCCATCGCACTGGATGGCAGCGGGCGCATTACCGGAATGACCCATGGCGGTTTTGGTGCACTCGCCCGCTCGATGAACATACGAAGCCTCAGAACGCGCGACTTCCTTGGCCTGCCTATTTCCGAGGTTTTCGATATCGACGTTGACGACCTGCCCAACTTCATGCGCGGGCGGCCGAACGGCGAGCGCCTGCTCCGGGCCAAGAGCGGCCTGGTCCTCTTCGCCAGCGCAATCGCCCCTGTCGTCAATGTTCGGGCGCCTGCCGTTCCGGAACCGCGGCTCCCCCGGGCCTTGCGCGACCTCAGCCACGGCGACGCTGCGATGGAACGGGTGCAGACACGCGCGGCGAAGCTTGCCACTCGCCATATCCCTATCCTCATTCAGGGAGAAACGGGCAGCGGCAAGGAATATCTTGCGCGTGCGATCCACGACAGTTGCGGCGACAATGGCAACTTCGTCGCCGTCAATTGCGCGGCGATCCCGGAGCACCTCATCGAATCCGAACTCTTCGGCTATGCGCCCGGCGCGTTCACCGGCGCCAGCCAGAGGGGTAAGCGCGGCCTGATCGAGGACGCCGATGGCGGCACCCTGTTTCTCGACGAGATCGGCGACATGCCGCTTTCGCTGCAAAGCCGGCTGTTGCGTGTGCTTTCGGAGAACGAGGTCCAGCCGGTCGGCGCACTGAAAGCCCGCCCGATCCGCCTGCGCGTTGTCTCCGCGTCCCATCGCGACCTCGCAGAACTCGTGAAGGAGGGGCGATTCCGGCAGGATCTCTATTATCGCCTGAACGCCGCGACGCTCTCACTTCCCGCATTGCGCGAGCGCCAGGATCTCGGCTGGTTGATCGACCAGTTGCTCTTTCGCATCGAGAAGGAGAACAACGAGTCCTACCGTATCGACAGGGCCGCGCGAGCGGCATTGCTGGCGCATGAATGGCCGGGAAACCTGCGCGAGCTTTCCAACGTCTTGCGGGTGGCCGCAGCACTTTCCGAACGTGGCCTCATAGATGCCGAGTGCCTGCCGGAACATCTCTTCTCCGCCTCTGCCTCTCCGCCGCTTGGCGAAGACGACGCATTGCGTCAGGCGCTCAAAGACTGCGGCGACAACGTCTCGGCACTTGCCAGAAAGCTTGGTGTCAACCGCTCTACGATCCACCGTCGCCTGAAGCGGCTCAACTGACGCAACGTCTGCAACACCTGTTGCAGAGCATCTGTTGCATTCCCCGAGGTCTTCGGCGAAGAGCTTTTTTAAGCCATTGATATCACGCTGCAAATAGGCGGCCCGTCGATTTGGCATGCCGTTTGCTGCGCCTCCTGTGCAAGAACAACAGGAGGAAACGAAATGAAAGCTCTGCGCTTTCACGCAGCCAGGGATTTACGCATCGACGAAGTCGAGGCCCCACCTGAGCCTGGGCCGGGCGAGGTGCTGGTGGAAAATCGGTTCTGCGGCATCTGCGGGACCGATCTGCATGAATACGCCTATGGTCCGATTTTCATCCCGAAGGAACCGCATCCCTTCACGGGCGCCCATGGGCCGCAGGTTCTCGGTCATGAATTCGGCGGCGTGGTGAAGGCGGTCGGCGAAGGGGTCAACCATGTGAGGCCGGGCGACCGGGTCTCGGTCCAGCCTTTGATCATGCCGCGCCGTGGCGACTACTATGCCGATCGCGGCCTGTTTCACCTGAGCGCTGACCTCGCGCTTGCGGGGCTCTCCTGGCATTCCGGCGGGATGGCGGAGGCCGCCCTTCTCAATGACTACAACGTGCAGCCCATTCCTGATTCCCTGTCAGATGAGGAGGCTGCGCTGATCGAACCGACCGCAGTCGCCGTTTATGCCTGCGACCGCGGAGGCATCACTGCGGGCAACAGCGTGCTGGTCACCGGCGCGGGACCGATCGGCATTCTCGTCGCCATGGCCGCGCGTGCCGCCGGCGCATCGCAGATCTTCCTCTCTGACCTCAACGACACGCGGCTGGCCCTGGCAAAGGAGGCGCTGGGCGAAGTCCGCACAATCAATCCGAAAATCGAAAAGGTCAGCGACGTCGTGCAAGCCGAGACCGAGGGCGGTGTCGGTTGCGACGTCGCCATCGAATGCGTCGGCAACGAACATGCACT
This sequence comes from Ensifer sp. 38_S197, assembly GCF_056924495.1. Lineage (NCBI taxonomy): Bacteria > Pseudomonadati > Pseudomonadota > Alphaproteobacteria > Hyphomicrobiales > Rhizobiaceae > Ensifer > Ensifer sp. 38_S197. Next base: position 414,466 of record NZ_JBXOVZ010000001.1, read on the forward strand.
GAAAAACTGCGCAAGCGCCGTGCGCAAGCAGGGTGTGGTGGTGCAGACCGGTCTTCATCCCGGCGAAAACCCGCTGAACTGGTTCGACGTGACCTTCAAGGACATCGATATTCGCGGCTCCTGGGCCTACCCGCCCCATTACTGGCCGCGGGTCGCACGCCTGATCGCCAGCGGCCAGATTCCGGCCCGCCGCATCGTCACCAAATATGTCTCGCTCGCCGAGGCCGTTTCGGCGGGCTTCGACCAGTTGCTCGATCCCGCCGGCACCCATCTGAAAATACTGATCGACCTCAAGCGTTAGGCCGGTCCGCGTTGCGGGACGGTTGAGGAGCCGTCCCGTTCTTCATCACAGAGCAGGAGGAGAAACGATGCTCGAGAAGACCCCCACCACCCGCGTCCAGGCACTGCTTGATGCCTTTGGCGCCGCGCTCGAAACCGGCCGCATCGACGATGCGACTGGCCTCTTTGCCGAGGAATGCTACTGGCGCGATCTCGTCGCCTTCACCTGGAACATCAAGACGGTCGAGGGCCGCGATCAGGTACGCGACATGCTTCATGCGCAGCTTGCCTCCGCAAAGCCCTCCAATTGGCGCGTCGCCACCGGGGAGGAAGCGACAGAGACGGACGGCGTGCTCGAAAGCTGGATTTCGTTCGAGACGGCGACCGGGCGCGGCTATGGCCTCGTGCGCATCAAGAACGGCCTCATCTGGACGCTGCTGACGGCGCTGGCCGAACTCAAGGGCCACGAGGAGAAATCCGGCTTCACCCGCCCGCTTGGTGCCAAGCACGGCCAGAATGTCGGGGCGAAGACCTGGAAGGAGGAGCGCGAGCACGAGGAGCGCACGCTCGGTTATGAGACGCAGCCCTATGTGGTGATCATCGGCGGCGGACAGGGCGGCATTGCGCTTGGTGCCAGGCTTCGCCAGCTGGGCGTGCCCACCATCATCCTGGAAAAGAACGATCGGCCGGGCGATAGCTGGCGCAAGCGCTACAAGTCGCTCTGCCTGCACGATCCGGTCTGGTACGATCACCTGCCCTACATCGATTTCCCGAAGAACTGGCCGGTCTTCGCGCCGAAGGACAAGATCGGCGACTGGCTGGAATTCTATACGAAGGTGATGGAGCTGAACTATTGGACGCGCTCCACCGCCAAATCGGCGAAATGGGACGAAGCCACGAAGGAATGGACGATCGTGGTCGACCGCGACGGCGAGGAAGTGCTGCTGCGCCCGAAGCAGCTCGTCTTCGCGACCGGTATGTCTGGCAAGGCGAACATTCCGGACTTCAAGGGTCGCGAGCGTTTCAAGGGCGAGCAGCACCATTCCTCGCAGCATCCGGGGCCGGATGGCTACAAGGGCAAGAAGGTCGCCGTCATCGGCTCGAACAATTCGGCTCATGACATCTGTGCCGCCCTTTACGAAGCGGGCGTCGACGTCACGATGATCCAGCGCTCGACAACCCATATCGTCAAGTCCGACACGCTGATGGATATCGGCCTTGGCGGGCTCTATTCCGAACAGGCGTTGGCAAATGGCGTGACGACGGGCAAGGCGGATCTCATCTTCGCCTCGCTCCCCTATCGGATCATGCACGAGTTCCAGATTCCGCTTTACGACAAGATGCGTGAGCGCGATGCCGACTTCTACGCGGCACTGGAAAAAGCCGGCTTCCAGCTCGACTGGGGCGCCGACGGCTCCGGTCTTTTCATGAAGTACCTGCGCCGCGGATCCGGCTACTACATCGATATCGGCGCTTCGCAGTTGATCATCGACGGCAAGGTGAAACTTGCCGCGGGACAGGTGGAAGAGATCACCGAAACCTCCGTAAAACTGTCTGACGGCAAGGAAATCCCGGCCGACGTCATCGTCTATGCGACGGGCTACGGCTCGATGAACGGCTGGGTCGCCGATCTCATAGACCAGGAAACTGCCGACAAGGTCGGCAAGGTCTGGGGGCTCGGCTCCGATACGCCGAAGGATCCTGGCCCCTGGGAGGGCGAGCAGCGCAACATGTGGAAGCCGACGCAACAGGAGGCGCTGTGGTTCCATGGCGGCAACCTGCACCAGTCGCGCCACTACTCGCAGTATCTCTCGCTGCAACTGAAGGCGCGATTGGAAGGCCTTCACACACCGGTCTACGGCCTGCAAAGCGTTCACCACAAACGCTGATTGAAGCCAGACGACGAGAGGGCGGTTTGACCGCCCTCTCGTCGTGCCCGGCCGGGTCCATTGAAAGAGGCTGGCAAATAACGACCCAGGTTCGGCTCGGTAGCGGCGGCGCCGTCAGAGGTTCGCCGGGGACGGATCGCATTCGACAATGCCAAGCTCTTGAAGGAGGTCGAACCGCGGGCCGCAAAACATGCATTGATGTTGTGTCTGCTCGTCGCCGAACTGTATGGTGTGCGTGGGATTACGAACTCGCGCGTTCCCTCTATTCGACCAGGTCGACCGCTTTCGGGAAAATCGAGGAGACGGCGAACGGCTCGCGCAATCTCCTCGTCGACGTGAACCGCCGCCTTCGGGTTCTCATTTTCAATGTAAGTGGAGATGGCATCGCGATCGTCAAGCGCATACTGCGCCCAGACAAGCCTCATCGGCCGCCCGCTCCTGATTTACGCGCAGCCGCCATCCGACGCTCGCGGAATCGAGCCTCAGCGTCGCTATCCTCGAGATCGGGTCGCGTGTCCTCAAGAGCCTGCAACACCTTCGCGCGGAACCAGGCATCATGAGCGTCAGTGCCACCAACCAGTTCCAGTGGAAGCGCGCCTTCGTTTGCCGTCCGAGTTAAAAGGATTCGAACAGCATCCGAAACCGTCAGTCCCATATTCTGTAGGACAGCTGTAGCGCGGTCCCGAATATCGGGATCAATCCGAGTTTGAACGAGTGCATTTGAAACCATCGCAAATCTCCTTCACTGGGTTTCAGTGCAATGCAATTGCATGACAAATTCCAGTCCAGCCATACACGCCGAGCATTCCGGTCGATATATCATGCACTTCGGTCAGTTTTTCCAAACGTTCTTTTCTACGTGCGGTCCCCGCCCTTGTGCCGCGGGCGCTTTGTAATTGGCGGTATTGATAACCGTGGTTTTTTTGCAGCCTGAAGCGCACTCGAACTGGGGCCTCATCCAAACCGATGTCCGTTCGCATCGAACATGTGAAGCGCCTCGGCGCTCGCCCCGACTTTCACCGAGTCGCCGATTGCACTGCGGGCTCGCCCGGAAACACGAAAGATCAGTTCACTGCCGTTTTCGAGCCTGCCGTGCAACAGGCTTTCGGCTCCGACCAGTTCGATACCATCGACGCGGACCGTCGCCTCGAAGGCCGGCGCCGGACCATTGGCAGGTACCGGGGAAAGGTCCTCTGGACGGACGCCCAGCGTAAAGTCACCATTCGGACGCGCCACATCCGGGGCGAGCGACCATCCCGCCGACGCGTCCCTGCCCTGCAGCAGGTTCATGGAAGGCGAGCCGATGAAGGTGGCGACAAAGGTGGTTGCGGGCCTTTCGTAGAGGTCCAGCGGAGTGCCGACCTGTTCGATCCGGCCGGCACTGACGACAACGAGCCGGTCGGCGAGCGTCATCGCTTCCATCTGATCGTGTGTGACATAGACACTCGTCGTTCCAAGGGAGCGCTGCAGTCGCTTGATCTCTATACGCATCTGCCCGCGCAGCTTCGCGTCGAGATTTGACAGCGGCTCATCGAAGAGGAAGGCGGCGGGTTGGCGAACGATCGCCCGTCCCATGGCAACCCGCTGGCGCTGGCCGCCCGAGAGCTGGCGCGGCTTGCGGTCGAGATAGGGTTCGATCTCGAGCGTCTTCGCCGCGGCGGCGATGCGCCGATCGATCTCGACAGCCGGCGTTTTCCGATTCTTGAGACCATAGGCGAGGTTCTGCCGCACGGTCATATGCGGATAGAGCGCGTAATTCTGGAACACCATCGCGATGTCGCGTTCCGCCGGCTCGACATTATTGACCTGACGCCCGCCGATGAGGATGTCGCCACCCGTAATGCCTTCGAGGCCTGCGATCATGCGCAGAAGCGTGGATTTGCCACATCCCGACGGGCCGACCAGAACGACGAACTCGCCGTCGTCGATGTCGAGCGAAACGCCCTTGATCGCCTCCACCGTGCCGTAGGTCTTGCGGACGTCTTTGAGGGTAATCTCAGCCATTACTTTTCTGTCTCCACAAGGCCTTTGACGAACCAGCGCTGCATCAGCACGACGACGAGAATGGGGGGAATGATCGCAAGGATTGCGGTCACCATGACATAGTTCCAGGGGGTCGAAGCGTCGGTGAAATCGATCATCCGCCTGAGCCCGATGATGATCGTGTTCATTTTCGCATCGTTGGTAACGAGCAGCGGCCAGAGATATTGGGTCCAGCCATAGATGAAGAGAATGACGAAGAGTGCGGCGATGTTCGTTGCCGAGAGCGGCAGCAGGATGTCCCGCATGAAGCGGAACGGACCGGCATTGTCGATGCGCGCGGCCTCGACCAGTTCGCCTGGTATCGTCAGGAAGAACTGGCGAAAGAGGAAAGTCGCGGTTGCTGAAGCCATCAAAGGCAGCGTCAAACCCGCATAGGTGTCGATCAGGCCGAGGTCGACGATCACCTTATAGGTCGGCAGGATACGCACCTCGACCGGAAGCATCAGGGTGATAAAGATCATCCAGAAGAACAGCATTTTCAGCGGGAAACGAAAGAAGACGATCGCGAAGGCCGACAGGAAGGAAATCACGATCTTGCCGACGGCAATCGCGACCGCCACGACCGTCGAATTGAACAGCAGCCGCTCGAGGCTGACGCCGACGACGCGCTCGACGCCGCCACCGACCGCCTCCTTGTAGTTCGAGACGAGATGATCGCCGACCGCAAGCGACATGGGTGGCCGCACGATCTCGATCGAAGTGTGCGTGGAAGCGACGAAGGTGTAGTAGATCGGCAGCGCGACGACGATGATCCCGAACACGAGCACCAGGTGGCTGATCAGGGTGGAAATGGGACGATTCTCGATCATCGGCGTCTCACGAATAATGGACCCGCTTCTCAACGAAGCGGAACTGGAAGGCCGTCAGTGCGACGACGATGATCATCAGGATCACCGACTGCGCCGCCGAACTGCCGAGGTCGAGATTGACGAAGCCGTCGTTGTAGACCTTGTAGACGAGCGTCTCGGTCGCCTTTGCCGGACCGCCCCCGGTTACCGCGTGGATGATGCCAAAGGTATCGAAGAAGGCGTAGACGGTGTTGACGACGAGAAGGAAGAAGGTCGTCGGCGCGAGAAGCGGAAAGACGATGGTCCAGAACCGCTTGGTGCCGCGCGCGCCGTCAATTGCTGCTGCCTCGATCAGCGATTTCGGGATTGCCTGCAGACCAGCGACGAAGAAGAGGAAATTGTAGCTGATCTGCTTCCACGCCGCCGCGACGATGACCAGCCACATCGCCTGGTTGCCGTTGAGCAACGGATCCCAGACGAAGCCGTTCCGTCGCAAGATATAGGCGAAGGTTCCCATCGCCGGATTGAACATGAAAAGCCACAACATGCCGGCAACCGCCGGGGCGACCGCATAGGGCCAGATCAGGAGTGTGCGGTAGACGTTGCGGCCGCGCACCACACGGTCGGCCGAGGTAGCCAGCAAAAGGGCGAGAGCCATCGACAACAGCGCCGTCGCGAGACTGAACACGACCGTCACCTGCAGCGAATGCAGGTAGTCCGGATTGGCGAGAATGGCCCGGAAATTGGCGAGGCCGACAAAACCGGACTTCAGGCCGAACGGATCCTCACGCAACACCGACTGGTAGAGCGCCTGGCTTGCGGGCCAGAAGAAGAAGACGACCGTCAGGACAATCTGCGGCGCAAGCAGAAGATAGGGCAACACCTTGTTGGGGAACACGACGGACTGCATGAAACGACCCCTCCATGAATAACCTGTCCGCACCGCATGGCGGTGCGGACGTTTGCTGAGAGGGTCAGTTGCCGATCGCGGCGGTGATCGCCGCGTTTGCCTTCGCTACACCTTCGCTGAGGGCCGTCTTTGCATCCTTCTGGCCAGCAAGCATCGCCTCGAATTCTTCGTTGAGAATGTCGCGAACCTGCGGAAGGTTGACGAGGCGAACGCCCTTCGAATTTTCGGTCGGCGCCTTGCCCATCATTTGCTTGATCGGCGTTTCCCGGCCCGGGTTCTTTTCATAGAAGCCGGATTTCTTGGTTTCCTCATAGGCTGCGAGCGTCACGGGCAGATAGCCCGAGACCTGGTGGAGCTGGGCCTGGGTTTCCGTCTTCGACAGGAAATGGAAGAACTCGGCCACGCCCTTGTATTCGGCGTCACTCTTACCGGCGAAAACCCAGAGACTTGCGCCACCGGGAATGGTGTTTTGCGGGCCATGGCCTTCATAATAGGGAAGCTGGCCGACGCCATAATTGATGCCCGACTTCACGATGTCACCGAGACCACCGGACGATTCAGTCAGGATCGCGCATTCACCTGACATGAAGAGCTGCTTTGCTTCCGAGGTGCGGCCGCCATAGCGGAAGGTACCGTCCTTGGCGAGGTCGGCAATCGACTGGAAATGCTCGACGAAAAGCGGAGCATCGATCTTCAGTTCCACTTCGAGGCCGGCAAGCCCGTTTTCCTTCGTGCCATAGGGCACATTGTTCCAGGCCGCGAAGTTCTCGGTCTGGATCCAGGTCAACCAGGTCGAGGTGAAGCCGCAATTTGCCGCCCCGCTCGCCTTGATTTTCTTCGCCGCCTCGAAGACCTCAGGCCATGTGGCCGGCGGCTTTGCCGTGTCGATGCCGGCCTTCGTGAAAGCGTCCTTGTTGTAATAGAGAACCGGGGAAGACGAGTTGAAAGGGAAGGACAGCATGGTACCGTCCGGCTTGGAATAATAAGCAACGATACCCGGCAGGTACTGATCCTTGTTGAACTCGTAGCCGCCCTTCTTAAGAACGTCCGCCACCGGGACTACGGCGCCCTCGGCACCCAACATCACGCCGCTGCCTGCATCGAAGACTTGCAGGATGGCGGGAGCCTGCTTGGAACGGAAGGCGGCGATACCGGCATTCAGCGTCTCGGCATAGGTCCCCTTGAAGACCGGAACAACCTTGTATTCCGACTGGCTTTCGTTGAACTCCTTGGCAAGCCGTTCAACCGTTTCGTTGTTGGCGCCGGTCATTGCATGCCACCAGGCAAGTTCCTGCGCCGCGAAGGCGCTCGAGGTGGCAAAGATCGAAAGCACAGATGTGGCCGCAAGGGTCCATTTCAAAGCTCTCATGGCGGTTCCTCCCATTGGTAAGACGATAAGTCCCGATACTCAGGCACATCGACTCTCCTCAATCGGACGCGCCCGACTTTCGTAGCGAAAGTGCGCCGATTAAAAACGAACGATAACGAACCCGCAAGAGAAAACTGGAACGGAAAATTCGCAGATTTTCCATACTGGAATATTCGTTCTGCTTCATATGCGAATGGCGGATGAAGCGGCCCAACGGGCAGAACGAGATGGATCCAGAAAAGTGGCGGCGGTGACATGGTAATTCTCGAGCGGCCGGCGATCGCCGACCGCTCCTGTCTCAGACGAGCTTGATGAGAGCGACGCCCGCAAGCAGCAACAGCACCCCGGCAAGACGCAGGCCTGACACCGGCCTTTGCGGGAGGCGAAACCAGCCGTAACGATCGACGAACACGCTTGCCACCTGCTGACCCGCGACCGTGAAACCAACGGCGGCAGCAGCGCCGATCACCGGGATCGCCGTAAAGACCGTGGTGACATAGGTCGCTCCGGCGAGGCCGCCGAGCCAACCCCACCAGGGCATGGCCTGCACACCGACGATATTGGGACGGGGTGTCTTCTGCCCGGCGAGCGCCAAGAGCAGCACCGCTGCCATGGCGAGCGTAGCGACGAAGAACGAGATCGCGCCTACCGCAAACGGCGCACCGCCAAGATCCTGGCGCAGCAGCGCATTGACGGCCCCCTGGACCGGGAGCACCGCACCGGCCACGAGTGCCAGGGCGATCCAACCAAGTTTGTCAGCCCCGAGCTTATCCTTTGCGCCTTGGCCGAACACGATCATGCCGACGCCGATGAGCACGACGAGCGTACCGACCGCGGCGCCGCCCCGAAGCCCGGTTTGCACGACACCCAGCAGGCCGAAGCTATCGAGCGCGAGAGACGCGAGCATCTGCCCGGCGATAAAGAGCCCGACGGAAACGACCGCACCGAGGCGGGGGAAGAGAACGATCGTCGAGACGACGTAGACGGCCGAGGCAGTGCCTCCAACGAGGTGCCACCACTTAGCCTGCGGAACGGCAGCAAGCACGGCCAGTGTCCCGGTGAACAGGGCGACCACAACCAGCAAGCCGGTGCCGATCGCGAGCTGGAGCGTGGTCGCCGCGAACGGCGATCCGACCGCTTTTGAAAGTTGCGCGTTTGCGCCGGCCTGAACGGCGAGCAAGCCGCCCGCTACGAGAGCCAATGGGACGAACAGGGTCTCCATGACGGGACCTCCTTGATGAGAATGACGTTGAAGACGGATGAGAGAGAAGGATCAGGCGTTGATGCGCTCACGAGCCGGAAGCCGCGGCACGACAAGTCCACGCAGGACCGCCGGGCGTGCGCCGACAGCCATGTACCACCGCGCAAGGTTGGGCGTTCCGTCGAGCGTGAGGCCGAGCTTGGTGAGCCCGGCATGGATCCATGGCCAAACCATCACATCGGCGAGGCCATAGGTCTCGCCCGCGACGTGGGCGTGTCGCGCCAGTTGCCCCTCGAGCACCCGGTAGACACGATTTGCCTCCTGCTCGAAACGGCCGATGACGTAGGGGATCTTCTCCGGCGCAAAGACCTTGTAGTTCCAAAGCTGACCCAGCGTCGGCCCGACATGGGCTGCCTGAAACAGGATCCAGCTTTGCACCTGGATGCATTCTGCATCGCAGCCGGGCAGGAGCACGCCAGATCGCTCGGCGAGGTAGTGCAGGATTGCGCCGGACTCGAAGACGGTGCGATCCCGATCGGGATCGACAATGACCGGAATCTTGTTGTTGGGATTGAGGGCCAGGAACTCCGGCTTCTTTTGCTCGCCCGCTTCGATGTCGACGACGTGAACATCGTAAGGCAGTCCAGCCTCCTCCAGCATGATCGAGGCCTTGTGACCATTCGGCGTCTGGTAGGTGTAGAGTTGGATGGGGGTCATCTTGTGTCTCCATCGACCGGCCCGTCCGATCTTGGCTACTTAGTTAGACCGTGCTTTCTCGCAGAGCGATCTGTTGCTTTGCCAAATTCTTCTGCATATTTGCACATCCCGAGCGATGATGACGGCGCCGGCTGACGCAACATTGTGGGCGTGACCAGGCGAGGTCTTCTTGGCGAATCCGATCAATAATGGCGGGCACGGTGCTGCAACTTCGCTCGCTCGATCACCAACCCTGTTGGAGCTTTGGGCAATCATGCACAGCCATCACCGTATCGACTGGGAAGACCTCCGCTTTGTCTTGGCGGTCGCGGAGGCAAACTCCCTCGCCGCTGCTGCCCGCGCGCTCGGCGTCAATCACACCACCGTGCTCAGACGCGTAGGATCGTTCGAGCAGAAACTGGGGGTTCGGCTTTTTGATCGCCTCCCTTCCGGCTACACGCTGACAGCCGGGGGCGAGGAACTGCTCGCGGTGGCCCGCCAGATGGCCGAGACCGTCACGGAACTCGAACGCCGACTGACGGGGCAGGACCTGCGTCTGGAAGGCAGCCTGCGCATCACCACCACCGACACGCTCATGGCTTCGATCCTGCCGTCGATATTGGCAGCCTTCCGAAAGCGTCATCCCGGCGTCCTGCTCGAGGTGAGCACCTCGAACGCTCTCGCAAATCTCTCCCATCGCGACGCGGACGTCGCCATTCGGCCAGCGGTCGATTCACCGGATGCCCTGGTCGGCCGCCGCATCGCGAGCGTTGCCTTCGCCGTCTATGCGGCGCCCTCCTATCTTCAGGAACGCGGCCTCGCTTCAATTGAGGAGATCGAATACGCAAACGAACGCTGGATTGGGCTCGGCGATGCGCTTGCCTCCACAAGCGTCGCACGATGGATGCGCGCGATGCTGCCCTCTCCAACGGTGCTGCGTTGTGATTCACTCGTTACGGCGCGCGAAGCTGCCGCAGCCGGCATCGGCCTTACCGCCTTGCCGTGCTACCTCGGCGATACGACAGCCGGGCTGGTGCGCATCGGCCCGCCTGTCGCTGAAATGACGAGGGAACTTTGGCTGCTTACCCACGAGGATCTCCGCCGCACCGCCCGCGTCAGTGCCTTTACTGAGTTTGCGGGCCAGTCACTTGCCAAACAACGCCCGCTGCTCGAAGGGCATCTTCCCTTGGAACGCTCCCGCTCGGAAAATGCGGCTGCCCCTACAGCGCCGCGCGTCTGATCAGACGCGCAAAGGTCGCTGTAGCATTTTGATTTGCTGCATGTCTTTGTCCTTAAACCGAGGTCGATTTAAGGAGACATGCAGTAGGTCGCGGGATCTGTCCTCTGTTTCAGCCGGTCGAGTGCTTCGGCGTGGAGCGTCTGGTTTGCTGCCATCAGGACCGTCTCGTACTGGCTCGCATCTGTCAGCGACCGGCCCTCCCAGTCCGTAACGATACCGCCCGCCCCTTCGATGATGGGTATCTGCGGAAGGATGTCGTAGTCGAACACGTTGCTCTCGACCAGAAGGTCCACGCTACCAAGCGCCAACAGGCCGGCTGCGTAGCAATCATGAGACATTCGCGTGAAACGCGCCCCCGCGGCAAGCCGCGAGAAGCGCTCTTTGGCATCGAGATCGAACTGCTCTAACGCCGATGTATAGACGATCGCCTCCTTGAGGCGGGCCGTATCGCTCGTTCGGACTGGCACACCGTTGAAGAGCGTCGGGCTTGTGCGCTGGCCGACCCAACGCTCGTTCGTTATCGGCTGATCAATAATGCCGAGGACCGGCGCGTCCCGATGCAACAGAGCGATCTGGATGCCGAAAGCAAGCGAGCCGGAAGCAAAGGATTTCGTGCCATCAATCGGGTCAAGCACCCAAACCCATTCCGCATCCGCATTTGAAGTGCCAAACTCCTCGCCGCGAACACCGTGGCCAGGAAAGCACTTCTCGATCATCTGCCGCATCGTCATTTCGGCAAGGCGATCGGCGACGGTAACGGGACTGCTGTCCGCCTTGGCGGCGATCTCGAGCCGCTGGCGAAAATAGGGACGGATAACGGTAGCGGCGGCATCGGCCATTTCGTGGGCGAATGCCAGATACGCCGGCGGAAAGACATGTTCAGCCGTCATTCTTCAACCTTCTCGGCTCGGGTTGTAATTCTCTGCAACAGGATTCTGACGGTATCGACCTGTCGACGGGCAGCAGTGGCCTCCTGGCGCAGCCGGGCTTCCTGGTCGCCCGTTCCGATCGCCGTGAAGCTTGGCGAGCGGGCAGGAATGAACGGGTCTCGAGCCTCGGAGGCGAACCGGAGTGCCGGTGCGAAATAGCCCTCCTCTTCTTCCAGCCCGAAGGCCAGGATCTGAGGCTTGTCGCCGCCAAGCAGCAGGAGTTCCACCAACATCGCGAGCATCGGCAAATCGCCGTCCCCAGACAGGCAGGCGAGATGGGCCCAGCCGCCGCGATCGGGTCTCACGAGGCAGTCCTTGACATGCACCTCGGTGATGTATGGCGACTGGGCGGCCAGGGCCGACATCGGCATTTCATATGCATTGATCATGTTGCCGAAATCGAAAAGAAGACTGAGGCGCGGATTGGCGACCGCCTCGATAATCCGGATCAACTCCGCCGACTTGAGATCCTCGTGCTGTTCAAGCGTGAAGCGGAGCCTGCCGCCGGGATCGAGTATCTTGAGCCGGCGGAGATCTGCGATCGTCCATTCGACGATCTCAGAGACGCGCCCCTCGTAGCGCGGATAGCAGCGAAGCGACGTAGCGCCTGTGGCAAGCGCAATGCGCACCGCATCCGAGAGCCCGGGCAGCTCCGTCGTGCTGATTTCGACATGCAGTTCCAGGCCGAGGCCGCCAACCGCTGCCCCAAAGGCACGCAGCTCTTCGTCCGGCATTCTGGCGAGACTTGCCTGCTCGCCGTCCTCGACGTGAATCTTGAGGCCCGAGAGCCCCTGAGCTTTGGCGAACTCAGCCAGATGCAAGGGTTTCATGCCGCCAAAGCGGAAGTTCAGATGAAAGGCATAGGCATGAGCAAAAAGCGGCGCACATCGCGCCCGTGCAGCCAGCTGCGCGCGGCTCTCAGCGGACAAGCCTTCTATTCTCTGTCGCCAATTCGCACGAGGCGTCATTTCCCACGACATATCGGTCACCATCCCCGGTTCCTTCGCGCGCTGCGTCAGGCGGCAAGAACGAGCAGGTCGCGATCAGAAATGCTGACCTCGACCGGGGTGCCGACCGAAGGCGGAGGCCTATCGGGTTGGTTGAAGGTGTCGAGTGAGACGAACTGACCGGCAACCGCGACCCGGATGCGGATGACCGACCCCAGGAAATGCACCTCCGCGATGTGGCCGGGGAGAACGACGCTGCCTTCGCCCTTTCGCCCCAGCGCCACGGTTTCCGGCCGAAGCGCCAGGCTCACCCGGTCTCCGGTCCGGCCGGGCAGCTCACGGTTCAGCGCAACCGGTAGATCCCCCAACCCTACCCGCCCTGCGGCGGCGTCGAGAAGGCTGGCGTCCAGTAGATTGAGCGTGCCGACGAACTGCGCCACGAAACGCGTCGCCGGACGATTGTAGATTTCAAATGGCGTGCCGACCTGATCGGCAATGCCCTGATGCATGACCACGACCCGGTCTGACATCGACAACGCCTCTTCCTGATCATGCGTCACGAAGATGGTGGTGATGCCGAGTTCGCGCTGGATGCGGCGGATCTCCTCCCGCAGGCTCGTGCGTATCTTCGCGTCAAGCGCCGATAGCGGCTCATCCAGCAGCAGAACCTGTGGTCGGATTGCCAGCGCACGCGCCAAGGCGACCCGCTGCTGCTGGCCGCCGGAAAGCTGGAACGGGTAGCGTTCGCCAAGGTTCGGCAGACCGACCATCTCCAACATTTCGCCGACACGCGTGCGAATGTCTGCCTTTCCTTCACCCTTTATTCGTAGCCCGAACCCGACGTTCTGCTCGACAGTCAAGTTGGGAAAGAGCGCATAGGCCTGGAAGACCATCCCGATGTTGCGACGGTTGGCAGCAAGTCCGCTGACATCGCGCCCGTCGATGCAAATTGCGCCTGATGTCGGCGTCTCGAAACCGGCGACCATACGCAGGACCGTAGTCTTGCCGCAGCCGGAGGGCCCGAGGAAGGAGATGAATTCGCCCTTCTCGATGGTGAGATTGAAATCCTTGACGACGCGATGCGCGCCGAAGGACTTTTCCAGATGAAGGATGTCGAGAAAGGCCATGGTCAACGCCTCACGGTGGAGAATTTGGAAAAGCGGGTGAAAAGCTGGATCAGCCCCATACAGGCCCAGGTAATGGCAAAGGCCACCACCGCGAGCGCGGATGGTTCATAGGCTCGGTTGCCGCCCATCCAGACCATGTAGGGACCGAAGGAGCCGACGTTGAGCAAGGCGGCAAAGACATATTCGCCGATGACGATCGCGAAGGTCAGGAACGCGCCTGACAGTACCGAGACGAAAACGTTCGGCAGGATGACGACGGCGAGAATGCGCGCCCAGCCGGCCCCAAGGCTCTGTGCTGCCTCCGTCAGGCTGCTGATATCGATGGTACGAAGGCCCGTATCTACCGAGCGATACATGTAGGGGAGCGACAGTGTCGCGTAGCCGAACAGAAGCAGGAGATTGGTACCCCACCAGCTTCCCGTCAGCGGCAGGATCGAGGACGTATTGTAGATGCGGATATAGCCGAAGACGATGACGATCGGCGGAATGACCAGCGGCAGCAGCGTCAGGAACTCGACGATCGGGCGCAGGCCCGGAAACCGCAACCGCACGAAATAAGCGGTCGGGACCACGATCAGGATACCGAGCAAGATCGTCAGCAGCGCCAGCACGACCGAATAGCCGAACGTCTGCTGGAATTGCGGATCAGCCAGCACGACACGGTAGGCCTCGAAGCTGTAGCCGTCGCGCTGCATGCGCATCGAGAAATCGAACATGCCGACGAGCGGCAGCAGGAAGTAAAGTCCGCCGAAAAGGACGGCGAGCCAGGACCAGAGGCGTCTCTCCGTCATTTGACCCACCTTTCCGCGCGCATGCGCAGGAGGATGTAGATTGCATTGGCAATCGCGGTCAGCAGGATCATGGCGAAGGCAATGGCGTAGCCCAGATGCGGGTCGTTGAGCACGTCGCCGCGAACCTGCGCAAACAGCACGATGGGGGCGATCGAGAGCGACGAGCCCGTAAGGGCGATGGCGGTGGCAACCGCTCCAAAGGCATTGGCGAAGAGCAGCGCCAGCGTGCCAAGCAGCGAGGGCCAGAGCACCGGCAATGCGACTATGCGCCAATATTGCAGGCCGCTGGCGCCAAGGCTTTCGGCCGCCTCGCGCCATTCGCGCCGCAACCCTTCCAGGGCGGGGGTGATGATCAGCACCATCAACGGGATCTGGAAATAGAGGTAGGTAAGCGCCAGGCCCAGAAACGAGACGATGTTGAAGCCGGCACCGTAGAGATTGATGCCAAACCAATGGCGCAACAGCATCGTGACGAAGCCGAGTCGGCCGAGTGTTGCGATGAAGGCGAAGGCGAGCGGCACGCCGGCGAAATTCGAGGCGACGCCCGAGAAGGTGAGGATGGCACTGCGCAGCGGGCGCGGGAGGCCGCCGAGCGTGATGGCAGCAGCGATCAGGAAGCCGAACAGACATCCGAGCGCCGCCGTCAGCAGGCTGAGTTCGATCGAAATCCAGAAGGCTGAGCGTATGGAGGGTGACAGAAGCTTGCCAAGGTTCTCCAGCGTCAGGTGTCCCTCAGCGTTGCGGAACGCGCCGAGCACGATGTTGAGTGTCGGCAGGATCAGGAAGAGCGTGGCGAAGAGGAAGAAAGGGGCAACCCCGAGCCAGCTGAAAACCTGCCGCGGCCGGAACGCCGCCGGCAGGGATGCGACGCTTGTCGTCATCGGATTTGTCCCTGGAATAAATTGCGCCAAAGCGGGCGAGAGGCTTCGTGACAGGTAAGCCTCTCTGCCCAAGCGGAAGACTTATTTCACGTTGGCGCCGACCACCTTGTCCCAGCCCTCGACCACCGCGGTCTTGTTGGCTGAAAGTTCGTCGACCGTCGGGAAGATCGCCTTTTCATAGGCTTCGGCCGGCGGCAGCTTGTCGAGCAGATCCTGCGGGAACTTGCCGGCCTTCAGCATGGCGTTGAAGCGTGCTGGGTGGCAGTAGCCCTTCAACCATCCGGTCTGGCCCGCGTCGGAATAGAGATATTCCATCCAGAGCTTGGCGGCATTCGGATGCGGCGCATAGGCCGAGATCGCCTGTACATAGACGCCGGCGACGACACCGCTTGCCGGCACGACCACGTCCATCGGCGGATTGCCTTTCAGTGCATCGCGCCAGGACAGAAGATTGTAGTCCCAGGCAGCGACGATCGGCGTCTGCCCTTGCGCGATCGTGCCGGCCTTGCCAAGTACCGGCACGAAGTTGCCGGACTTATTCAGTTCTGCAAAGAGCTCCAGGCCCTTGCCGCCGGAATCCGTTCCGGGCTTGGCACCGCGCGAAATGCCGGCCGACATCAATGCGAGGATCGCCTGCGCGGAGGACCGCGGGTCGCCGGTCAACGCCACCGCCCCGGAGTATTCCGACTTCGACAGATCCGACCAGTCGGCCGGTGCGGTCTCAAGCAGGTCCTTGTTCACGCCAAAGGCCATGACGCCGTAATAATCGCCGTACCAATAGCCCTTATCATCCTTGATGTTGTCGGGGATTTCATCCCAGGTGGCCACCTTGTATGGCTGAAGCAGACCCTCTTGCGCGGCGGCCGGCGCGAAGGCCAGGCCGAGATCGACGACGTCGGGCGCCTGCGAACCCGTATTGCCCTTGTTCGCCCGGATCGCTTCCAACTCATCGGCCGTACCGGCGTCAGGGTTCAGTTCGTTGACCTCGATGCCCGGATACTTGGCCTTGAACCCCTCTATGACCTCGCCATAGTTGCACCAGTCGTGCGGCAACGCGATGACAGTCAGCATGCCTTCCTTCGTGGCGGCAGCGGCCAGCTCTTCGGCGGGTTCGGCGCGCGCGAAGCCCGGCAGTGCTGCGGCCAAGGCAAGCGTGGAGACGAAGGCGCGGCTCATTGCGCGCGATACAAGCTTGTTCATAAATTCCTCCTGTTGTCCGTCAGCGACGGATCGTGGGCGATGGCTGCTTTTATGTCCTTGCATCCGGTCGTCGGCATCACCGCCTGCCCGGTTCCCCCGCACCTTGTCTGCGTCCTGCGAAGGGCTGCATCGGTGCGTTTTCGTGTAGGGACAGGATGTAACAATTGGACGACGAAGAAACGTCCATTATGATGCATTTGACTGTACCAATTTTTAGAGACGCATCGATGGTCAAACAACTTGAAGGCCCTATCCTGCCTTTCCTTCGCCTTGACGCCACGATCGCGCTGCCGAAATTCCGCCAGCTGCAGGACCAATTGCGCGCGGCGATCCTCAAGGGGCATTTGCGCGCCGGAACACGGCTGCCCGCAAGCCGCATCCTTGCCGAGGAGTTGGGCCTGTCGCGCCAGACCTTGGTGCGGGTGCTCGAGAACCTGAAGGCGGAGGGTTACCTGGAGGCACGGCAGGGAGCCGGCACTTTCGTGTCGGCCGCCCTACCCCGCCAATCCGTCAACCGCCGCTTCACTCCAATTCGGCGGGTAACCGCAGAGACTGCACCGCCGCGCCTGTCGCGTATCGGCGACCTCTCACGCCTGATGTCGGCCGATATCGGCCAGATGGAAGACAGGCCTTTCCTCCCGAATCGTCCGGCGCTCGACCGGTTTCCTTTCGCCGTCTGGCGGAAATGCTGGAATTCGGTGACGCGCGGCGGCAAGGCCGTGGCCATGGGCTATGGCGACGTTGCGGGAGAACTGGTTCTGCGCCAAAGGATCGCCGAATATCTGGCCCTGCATCGACGCGATCCCTGCGATCCCGAGCAGATCGTCATCACGCCTGGCGGGCATGCCGCCTTCACGCTCGCAGCCCTGGCGCTTGCCGATCCTGGCGATGGGATATGGTTCGAGGATCCGGGGCCTGTGACCACCAGCAACCTTTTCCGCACGCTCGGGCTGCGGCTATGTACGGCCGATGTCGACGCAGACGGCATGGATGTCGAAAGCGTCATGGCGCGCCATCCCGATGCACGCCTTGCCTTCGTGATGCCGTCGCGCCATCACCCGCTCGGCATTACCCTGTCGCTGCCCCGCCGGCTTGCCTTGCTCGAATGGGCAGGGGCAAACGATGCCTGGATCATCGAGGACGATTACGACAGTGAATTCCGTTATGACGGTGCGCCGCTGCCCTCCATGCGCTCGATCGACGGCTCCGACCGGGTGATCTATGCGGGCAGTTTCAGCAAGGCGCTCTACCCGGCAATCCGCGTCGGTTATCTCGTCTTGCCGCCGCAGCTCGTCGGGACCTTTCGCACGCTCTCGGGATTGATCCATCGCAGCGTGCCAGTGGAAACCCAGCTCGCCCTCGCCGAGTTCATCGGCGGCGGTCATTTTGCCAGCCATCTGCGCCGCATGCGCGGCCTTTACGCCGAGCGCCGCGAGGCCTTCATCCAGGCCGGGCGAGATACCCTTGCCGGACTTGCCCGCATCGACTGCTCCGAAAGCGGGCTCAACGCGCTCGCCTGGCTGGAGGGGGGCCGGGAGGACCAGGCCCCGCACCGCGCGGCGCTCGATGCGGGGCTGCAATGTTATCCGCTATCCGACTATACGGTCGCGTCACCTCAGCCCGGGGCTCTCATTCTCGGCTATGCCGGCGTTCCGGCTGATCGGATGAGGCCTCTTCTTCTTCGGCTGGCCGAGGCGATCGCCCGAAAGGAAAGCCATCTCGGGAGATCAGGCGGTTGAGGATCCGCTCAACCGCCAAAGCTCGGTCGTTCGGCTCGTCCGTACCGCCGGGAACTCGCGGGGCCACTCCGTAACGATGCCCCCGCAACATGCCGTCTTGGCGCGCTCCTACTGACGAAAACGTCGCGACGTTCAAGCACTTGGCCAGCGAAAGCATGGGCGACAATACGCTGCGGGCGTTTGCCTCCGATCTCGGCTATCTCGAAGCCTGGTGTTAGCTTGCGATCGGCAGCCCCTCCTCTGGCTAGCGCCCGAGAGCCTGCCGCTGACCTTCGTCCCGCACCACCTCTGGGTGGCGCGTCGCACTGTCGCACTGTGATACTGCGGGCGCCGACTAGGTGTAACAGCCACCAAGCCTTTCAAGCCAGGGTCATGCCGCCGTCGGCATGAAGTTCGATCCCGTTGACGAAGCTGCTCGCGTCGGAGGCGAGGAAGAGCGCGGCGCGCGCCAGCTCCTCCGGCCGTCCCATCCGCCCTGCCGGGATGAGCGACGCCATGTGATCCTCGAATGCGGGACGATCGGCCTCCGATACGCCGAGTTTGCCGAGGATTTCCGTCTCGACCGGTCCCGGGCTCAGTATGTTGACACGGATGCGCCGTGCCTTGAATTCGATCGCCCAATTCTTAGCGAAGGCAGCGACGGCGGCCTTCGAGCCGGCGTAGACCGCGTGATCCGGCAACACCTTTGTCGCCGCCAGCGAACTCGTGACGATGATGCTGCCGCCATCGCGGATCAGCGGTGCGATCGTCTGCACACCGAAGAACACGCCGCGCGTGTTGATGGCGAAATGCCGGTCGTAGTCTTCCGGTGTCACACTGTGGGAGGCAGTGAGATTGATGACGCCGGCGTTGGCAACATAGATATCGAGGCCACCAAAATGGTTCTCCACCATGTCCACCACCTCGTGGTGATGTTCGAGGTCGGCGACGTCGCCCACGATGCCAATGGCACGATGGCCGATGTCGCGCACCGCATGGTCGACGACATCCTGGCGTCGACCGGTGATGATGACCCGCCCGCCTTCCTCGGCGAATAGCTTGGCGGTCGCCCTGCCGATGCCGCTATTGCCACCGGTGATAACGGCGACCTTGTCTTTGAGATGTTGCATTGTTTATCTCCTTTCAACTGAGATTGAGATAAACGCCGGCACTCTCATCCATTAGATCATGGGCAGGCACATGATCTGTGCCGCGGAGTCGCAAATGCCGAACCTACTGAACGAGACGTCTGGATTGATGGCCTTTGTGCGAACGGTAGAGGCCGGTTCCTTTAGCGCCGCGGCGCGCAATCTCGATACCACCCCATCGGCGGTATCGAAGAGCGTGGCGAGGCTTGAAAAGAACATCGGTGCGCGCCTCTTCCTGCGCTCCACCCGGGTCCTGACGTTAACACAGGACGGCCAGATTTTCTTCGAGCGCGTCGCACCGCTCCTGCGGGATCTGGAATCGAGCGACGAGGTGATCGGTTCCCACGCCGCACTCTCCGGCCGCCTGCGCGTCAGCATGCCAAGCGAGCTGGCGCCCCTGATGCTGCCGCGGCTGTTTACAGGCTTCGCGGCCGACAATCCGAACTTACATCTTGATATTGGCCTTACGGACCGATTTGTCGATCTGATCCGGGAGGACTACGATGTAGTCTTGCGCGCTGGCAATCCGACGCAAGGCGAATTGATTGTTCGCCATCTGGCCGACCTGCCGATGGTGATCGTTGCCTCTCCGGCTTTTCTTGGAACCTGGGGCAATCCTCTGTCCGTCGAAGGTCTGGCAGCCGTGCCTTATGCCCGCTACGCGCTCGGTGGCTTGATCCAGCCCGTACGCCTGGCAGACGGCAAGAGCTTTGTTCCTGGCGGTCGCGTCGATTGCGATTCAGGCGCCGCGCTCATCCAGGCGGCACTCGCTGGATTGGGCGCCTCCTATCTACTGCGGTGTCTGGTGACGAACGAGTTGCAAGCCGGTTCGCTTGTCGCGCTTGCATCGGAGATCGCGCTTCCAAGCCTGCCATTCAATGCGTTGCACGCCTTCGGTCGCACCGTGCCCTCGCGCGTCAAACTGTTCTGCGACTTCATGGCACGCGAGGCAAGAGCCATCGAAGCGATGTGAGCACAGCGTATCATCGCCGACATCGAGATCCTTGGCAGGATCGATTACGTCAGAACAAGGCGCCGCCGGCCTCGCGCATCGCCATGGGCAGCGTCTCCCAAGCCCTGATCAACTCGCCGATCGACCCGGCCTCCATCTTGCGCATGACATTGGCGCGGTGCAGCTTGACCGTGACCTCGCTTATTCCGAGGTCGAAGGCGATCTGCTTGTTGAGCCGCCCTCGCGCCACTTCGCGCAGAATCTCGCGCTCTCGATGCGTCAGCGTCTCCAAGCGTTCGATGTTGCGCTTAACGACCAGGGCGTCGGCCCGTCGCGACGCATCGAGCGCAATGCCGGCGATCACCGCATCGATCAGCGTCTGGTCGCGCACCGGCTTGGTTAGGAAATCGACGGCGCCTGCCTTCATCGCCTGCACGGTCATCGGGATGTCGCCGTACCCGGTCAGGAAAATGATCGGCTTTGCATTGCCGCTCTGCACCAGATGGTGCTGCAGGTGAAGCCCGCTTGCCCCAGGCATGCGCACGTCAAGGATCAGGCAGCCGGGGCTGTCCAGTATGTCGGCGTCGAGCACTTCACGGGTCGAGGCGAAACTCACGGGCTGAAAGCCTGCGGAGAGGATCAGTTCCGACAAGGCCTCGCGAACAGCCGCGTCGTCATCGACGATGACGACGATGGGCTCACTTGCGTTATGCTTGTGCTGCCGCCGCAGCGGTGCCGATCTCGGGAGCGGCTGGTCAATTCGCATAACACCCTCCATTTCTCGATTTCCGCAAAGCTTCCCCTATCGCGTCGAGCAGGGCAGGCGCATCGAAGGGCTTACGAAAAAAGCCGCTGATGCCCTGCGCGCGGCCCTGGTCGGCGATCTCGTGGCGGCCGGTGACCAGGAATACCGGCAGTTCCGGACGCGCCTTGTTGATGATGTCACGAAGCTCAAAGCCGTTCGTGCCCGGCATGCCAATATCGGTGATCAGAAGGTCCAGGTCCGACAGGCCGCGGGCGAGCAGGTGCTCGGCCGAGCGGAAACAGCAGGCAGCATAACCGGCGGATTCCAGCAGTTCTTCCAGCGACTCCAACAGCCGCGGATCGTCATCCACGACCGCGACGATCGGTTTGGTCTCCTCCATCTCAATTTCCTCCCGTCCGGCGCGAATGGGTGATCGGTATTCCCAATCGCTCCGCGATGCGCACGAGGTCGGCGAGCGATGCTGCCGCCATTTTCTGCATGACATTCCTCCGATGGATTTGCAGTGTCACTTCGCTGATTCCGAGTTGCGATGCCGCCTGCTTGTTGAGCAGGCCGCTGACGACGAGCGGCAGGACATCGCGTTCGCGTGGCGTCAATTCGAGATAGCGCTGCCTCAGCAGGTTCACTTCAGCCCGTTCCGATCGCTTTCGCCGATCCTCGGAAATCGCCATATGCACAGCGGTCATGAGGTCCGCGTCGCTAAACGGTTTGGTGAGGAAGTCCACCGCACCGTGCTTGATCGCCCGCACCGAGGAAGGGATGTCACCGTGGCCGGTAATGAAGACGATCGCCGGATGATCGCCCTCGGCGATTTGCCGCTGCAGTTCGAGGCCGTTGATATCGGGCAATTCAACGTCGAGTATCAGGCAGGCAGGTAAATCCGGCTTCTCGGCGTTCACATAGTCGCCCGCCGAACCGAACGCGATGGCGCGCATGCCGTGGGTCTCCAGGAGCTCGCCAAGCGCCTCCCTGATGCGTTCGTCATCGTCGACGATGAAAACAATAGGATCGTCCGTTGTCATAGCGCCGCTTTCCCCACGGTTGGCAGGGTGAAAATGAACCGTGCGCCGCGCGGTTCATTGTTCTCGGCCCATAAACGCCCGCCATGCGCCTCGACGATCGAACGGCAGATGGCGAGACCCATGCCCATTCCATTCTCTTTCGTTGTAAAGAAGGGTTCGAAGATCTGATCCGGGAACTCGATGCCGTTGCCCCGGTCGCCTATTTCGGTCTGCACCTCACTGCCCACGCGATGGGCGCGCACGGTGACCGATTTCTCCCCTGCGATGTCCTCCTCCATTGCCTCCATGCCATTGCGCATGAGATTGACCAGGACCTGCTGGATCTGGATGCGGTCGATCGCGATCGCCGGAAGGTTGTCTTCCATATCGACGTCGATCCGGATCCGACGGCGCAAAGCCTCCCCTGCCACCAGGTTACACGCCTCAGCGATGACGCCGGAAGGCGACAGGCTCGTCCTATTTTCAACGGATTGCTTGAACAGCGCCCGGATACGGCCGACGACTTCAGCCCCTGAGTTGGCGTCGCGGATGACCCGTTCGATCGTGATCTTGGCGCGCGCGACATTGACGGGCTCAGCCGATAACCAGCGGTAGCACGCGTGCGAATTGGCGACGATCGCCGCCAGAGGCTGGTTCACCTCATGGGCGATGGATGCCGACAGCTCCGCGAGGCTTGCTGCTTGGCTGGCACGTGCAAGCCGTTCCTGCGCCAGGCGCAGCTCTTCCTGCATGCGCACCTCGCCATCGATATCCAGGCAGATGACGTTCCATTGCACGATGGTGCCGTCATCCTTGCGCATCGGCGCGGCCCGCGTTTCGACCCAGATATATTCGCCGTCGAAGCGCCGCAGGCGATGCTTTCTGCGATAGGGTTCGCCGCTGGACAGGCAATGGGCATAATGCTCCTTGACGCCGGCAACATCGTCGGGATGGACTCCGGCATCGAGCGTGCCGTTCAGCCGCGATTTGGCTTTCCCATCCAGTTCCTCCAGCTCATAGCCAAGGAACTCGCGCAGTTGCTGGCTGCGATAGACTGGTTCGCCGTTCGGCGCGGCACAATCGATCATCGCCGGCAACGTTTCCACTAGTTGCCAAAGGAAGCGTTCTCTCTCGCGCAACGCCGCCTGCGCGCGCATTTCGTCCTCAATGTCGATCGAAGCAATATACCATTGCACGATTGTGCCATCTGCGTCGCGCAGAGGCTGTGCGCGCGCCTCTATCCAGCGATAGACGCCCTGCTTGTTGCGCCGGCGAAAGCGGTTCGCGAAAGGCTGACCGGTCGCAAAGCCATCCAATGCCCTCTGAAACATTGTTGAAAAGTCGTCTGGGTGAGTCACGTCTCGGGCCAGCGCATCGAAGTCTTTAATGTCCGCCGTCGGCGCACCAACGTCGTCGAGATATCGCTTGCTGGTGTAGGTCATCTCGCCTGAAGCGGCAAAGCTCAGGATATTGAAGGGCATGGCATCGATCATTTGTTCCAATTGCCGCTTGCTGTTCTTCAGCGCTTCTTCGGCCTGCACCTGATCATCGATGTCGATAGACACCTGATACCAGTGAACGATCGCTCCGTCTTGATCACGCAGAGGCTGCGCGCGCGCCTCCATCCAGCGATAGTTGCCGTCTTTCCAACGCCGGCGATAGCGCATCATGAAGGCGTCGCCAGTTTTAAGCGAGTTGGCTGACGCTCGCAGCACCTCGGCGGCATCTTCGGGATGAACCAGCTTTTGCGCCACCCGGACACTATCTTCGAAGTTCGCCTTTGAAAGGCCGAGATCCTCCAAGGATCGCTTGTTGACGTAGGCCAGCTTGCCAGCAGGTGTCCAGCTCCAGATGTGGACTGGCAAGGCGTCCACAAGCTGCGAAAGCTCCCGCTCCCGGTCGCGCAAGGCCTCCTGTGCGCGCACCTCATCATCGATGTCGATGGAGATTGCGTACCATTGCACGATCTTGCCGCTGTCGTCCCGCAGTGGTTCCGCCCGGCCGTCAACCCAGCGGTACACGCCGTCGGCGCGACGCATGCGATATTTCATCGAGTATGGTTCGCCTGTGGCGACGGCGTCGCGCACCGCCTGCAATAGTCTGGACGCATCATCCGGATGGACAAGAGTCTCGATATTTGCCGCCAGTTGGCTGGTGCCCGGCCTTTTCAACTGTTGCGGGTCAAACCCGAAAAAATCCACCAGGCGCTTGTTGAAGAAGGTCGGCTCACCTTCGGGCGTCAGCCGTCTGATGTGGACTGGGACCATGTTCACGATCTGCGAGAGCTCTCGCTCTCGATCGCGCAGGGCCTCCACGCTCTCGCGTAATGTCAGCAACGCGAGCTGGTGCTGCCGGGATATGGCGGCCACGACCAGGGCCGAAAATGCCGAGATCGCCAGGAAGAGTTGCAGCACGATCTGGTTGTAGCGCTGGTTCTCAACATTTCCGGCAAACTGGCTGGCGCCGGATATCGTGAAGATCGCGGTTATCAGCGCTAGCAGGGCGAGAGTAACGGCAACCCCCTTGAATTCGAAGCGCACAGCAGCCCAAAGCAGCGGCGGCATGATGATGTAAGCGAAAGGCAGGATGCCGCCGAGGGAAAGAGCCGCTACCCCGAGAAGAATCAGTCCCAGGACGCACGCTTCAATCCATCGCGCAGTCGATAGCTCTGCCTTGCCGTTCCAGTTCTGGATCACGACCAGCGCGAGCGGCGCGACGATCAGGATCCCCGTGGCATCCCCGATCCACCAGAGAGGCCAAGCCCCAAGGAAGGTCTGCGAAAATATGCCAAACCAGGCAAGCGTCGCGCTCCCCAGCGTAGCACTCACGACGGGCGCAACTACCGCGCCCAGTGCGGCGAATACGAGAACTTCCTGCAGCGTCTCCAGTCGAGCCGGTCGGCCCAGGGCCCGGTTCACGACCCACGCGCCGAACACGGCTTCGAGCGCATTGCCTGCATATATCAGGAAGGCGGCAGGTAGCGGGCTATGGAACCAAAGGACATTGCCGAGTAGCTCAGCCAGACCACCCACTATCACCCACCACGGCCAACTCTTCATGGGAGCAAGGATGAGGGTGGCGATGAACAGCCCGCTCGGAGCCCAGATGGAAATGCCCGTTCCAGGAACGATTGCAAGAGCCTGCGCGAAGCCGCAACCGAGGACATAGGCCACAAAAAACAGACCCAGGTGCAGGAGTTGGGGGCGGTTCGACCAGACGCGCGTCATCGGCGGCTCCTGCAGCGAAAATAATGCCTGGGCGGCGCTGGCATATCGAGTGGTAGTCTCGACATCACGGCCAGCGATCCCGTGCCGTACCCTATTCGCGCTACTGCGCGGCCGCAACTTATGGAAATCCATGTATTGGCGGCGATTCCGTCGCTTGGCGGCCTTGGTGAAAACTGTCTAGCCTCAATAATATCCGACATCCGTGTGGATGTTTCTGTCTCAGTCCAAAAGCCGAAGCGACGTCGAATCCATGTCGAAGTCCGTCGACCGGCTGACCGCGTTCCACTGCAGCGCGGCTGTCGATTTGGCCACGGGATCGAGGAACTGGCGCGGCAAGGCCGCGCCAGTTCCGGACGGGACGCGGAGCACGGCGGTTTGCTCCGCGATCCGGGGAGGGTTCAGCCCTTGAGGAAGGCGAGCAGGTCGGCGTTGACCTGGTCCTGATGGGTGGCGGTGATGCCGTGCGGCGCGCCGGGATAATAGATGTCCTTGGCGCCCTTGATCAGCCGGGCAGACTTGACGGCGGAATCCTTGACCGGAACGATCTGGTCGTCCTCCCCGTGCAGGACGAGCGTCGGCACATCGAACTTTTTCAGATCCTCGGTGAAGTCGGTTTCCGAGAATGCCTTGACGCATTCATAAGCGTTCAGCAGGCCAGCCTGCATGCTCCAAAGCCAGAATTGGTCGAGCGTGCCTTGGGAAACGTTCGAGCCGGGTCGATTGGCGCCGTAGAATTGCGGAGCAAGGTCACGATAGAATTGCGAGCGATCCTTGACGAGGCCAGCACGGATCGCGTCGAACGCTTCGATCGGCAACCCTTCGGGATTGGTCGCCGATTTCACCATGACCGGCGGCACGGCGGCGATGAGGACCGCCTTGGCGACGCGCTTCGTACCATGCCGGCCGATATAGCGGGCGACCTCGCCGCCGCCGGTGGAGTGACCGACCAGCGTTGCGTCCCTGAGATCCAGCGCCTCGATAACGGCGGCCAGATCGTCGGCATATCCGTTCATGTCGTTCCCCGACGTCGGTTGGCTGGAGCGTCCATGGCCGCGGCGATCGTGCGCCACGACGCGGAAGCCGTGCTGGACGAGGAAGAGCATCTGGCCGTCCCAGGCATCTGAGTTCAGCGGCCAGCCGTGCGAGAAGGTGACGACCGGGCCGGTGCCCCAGTCCTTGTAATAGATTTCTGTGCCGTCCTTGGTGGTGATCGTGCTCATGGCTTGCTTTCCGTGATTGATGGTGGCGGGGAGAGGCTGCTTCGAAGTCTTTGCGGCGGCAACCGCGGGCAGGCCCACTGCGATACCGGCGGTGAGGCTGCCGAGCAGGGCGTCGCGGCGTGAGACGCCGACAGCCGATGGGTTTGAAATGTCTCGCATATTTTTTCCCTCGCTATGATTGGAATGCGAAAGAGGATGGAGACCGGCTGTTCGAAAAACTATTGGCCGAAAGCATCTGCGGACTGTGCGAAAGTCTAGGTGATCGCATCGAACCACTGGATTTCTCGGCCTTGACGACGAGCGGAACCGATTGAACGACCCCGATTGACCGGTTGGGATCAGGTTATCGTCGTCGGAATAGTAGAGGACGTATCTCGGAGATTTTCCGTACGGTGCAGGAAGCAATTTCGTGGCCCCAACGACTGAAGCGTCGTCGGGAACAATCCTTTGGATTGCGCCACCCAAACTTACGCATAGCTGACCGGCAACATCCGCGAACCTAGAGTTCGCTGCGTGGCCCGTGATTGCCACGCCTCAAATTTACAACTGGAGCGTATCATGTCGAACGTAGAAGCAACATCTCGACCGGTGGGGCAGCAGGTCAAGCCGGGACCCGACGAACTGGTTCCGTCGCGCTACGCAGTGCGGGTCGGTGATATCGACGTAATGGTAATCAGCGACGGTGTGCTGACGCCGCCGGCTGAATCGATGGCAACCAACGCCGATCCGGCCACGCGCGGGGCTTGGTTGGACAATCAATTTCTTTCGAAGGAGGCCTTCGGCTGGGCACTCAACGCCGTCGTGATCCGCACCGGGAAGCAGACGATGCTAATCGACAGCGGCCTCGGCGAGGAGTATCCGGACTTTCCGCGTGCAGGGCAACTCGTGCATCGGCTGGAATCGGCCGGCGTCGATCTCGGATCTGTTACGGATGTCGTGTTGACCCACATGCATTTCGACCACGTCGGTGGCCTTCTTGCCGAAGGTGTGAAGGAGAAAATGCGTCCCGATCTTCGGGTACATCTCTGTGCCACCGAAACCGAATTCTGGAAGTCGCCTGACTTCTCCCGCACTGCCATGCCGCCGGCGCTCGCCGCGCTGGCCCGCAAGGCGTCGCTCGACTTCATGAATGTCTACGGCAGCCACATTCGCACCTTCAAGGACGAGGCCGAGGTGGCTCCTGGCGTTTCCGTAACCCGCACAGGCGGCCACACGCCCGGACACAGTGTCGTCCGGGTGAAGTCTGGAAAGGATCGCCTGATGTTCGCCGGCGATGCGATCTTCCCGGTATCATTCGATCATCCGGAATGGCACAACGGCTTCGAACATGATCCGGAAGAGGCCACGCGCGTTCGTCTCCGTCTCATGCGCGAACTTGCAGATACGGGGTCCTGGCTAATCTCGACGCACATGCCCTTCCCGTCCGTGGGCCGCGTCGCGGCGGCCGGCGACCTCTTCCGCTGGGTGCCGGCTTGGTGGGACTACTGAACGTTACTCGATAAGATAGAACAATATCCGGAGAGTTATGCCCGGCGCATCGCTTGATGCGCCGGATTTCGCAACAATGGCATGAAGTGGGACCGATCGGACTTGCCTGCTTGTTAGCACTGTGACTTGGGCACCTTGTCGGATTGTTGGTGGCGCGTTTCGCCTGGACGCCGGCCGAGCTCGCAATTTCGTTTGAGGAGGAACGTCTCCGCACCAACAACGCGGCAGCTCACCGGGCGAACGCCGCTTCTTCGATGAGAGAGGTGACTTCGCCGGGATGCGAGACCATGAGCGCGTGCGAGGCCCCGTCGACCACGACAGTCTTCGCGGCGTGTACCGCTCGGCCATGAACTGCATGACTGCTGGCGGAATGTTGCGGTCGGCAGATCCGTAGGTCATGCAGGAGGGCAGCAGCTTCCAAGATGCTGCGCCGGAGGGTTCGTCGAGCGCAGCCCGGGCGGCCGGACGCGGCGCCGAGGCCATCAGCGCCGCCTTGTCATCTGAAACGTCGGCGGCGAACTGGAAATGATATTCGGACCGCTGGATGTAGAGATCCTGCGTGCCGTACGGCAGCGTCGCGGCTGCGAGCGCGCTGGCAAGCGTACTGCCCGGGAATTTGCCCGACAGGGTGAGGCTGGATTCGCCGATATCCGGCATGAAACCCGTGACATAGACCAGAGCCTTCACGTTCGGATTGCCGTTTGCGGCTTCAGTGATGACCGGTCCGCCATAGGAGTGACCGACCAGAACCACCGGGCCACGGATGGTGCGCACGACTGCCGCGACGGATGCTGCATCCGACGCGACGCTGCGAAACGGGTTGGCTGCCGCGATCGCCACATAGCCGTCCTTGGTCAGGCTGCGATCACAGCATCCCAGTTCGACGACTCGGCATTGTCGGCTTGAGATCATGATCTCAGGGATTGTGCGCCGGCGCCAGTCAGCGTGGTGATCGCGGCACCAAGCGCCAAGGCCTGATAGTTTTGAGCATCTGCTTTTTCCTAACGCTGCGGTTGCGTATGCCGGGAGAGTGCGTGGGTTTGCGGCCGCAAACCATACTACGTGAGCCGGGCCCATCCGCTGCCGAAGTATAGAAAGAGATGGCACGAAAGGCGGTGAACCTGGTCAATCGGCAAGGCCTAGCTCCATCAGGTGCTAACTGGGAGCGCCTTCCGGCCAGATGAATGATCCGCGATATCGTGGATAGTTGGTGATCGGGCGACCCGCGTGGCTTCGACCCCATCGCAACCAATCCACGGAGAGCAGGATGACCAGACGTTTGAACATATTGGCCAGGAAGAATGACGGCATCGATGGCCTCGTCGCCGTCGAGGCCTGGATAGCCAAGAGCTTTGATCCAAAGCTAATGGAGCTCGTCAAGGTGCGCGTGTCGCAGATCAACGGCTGCGTCCATTGCCTGCACATGCATCGTCAGGACGCGCTGAAACAGGGCGAGACGGAGGAGCGGATGCTTCTTCTGAGCGCCTGGCGTGAATCGCAGCTTTACAGCGACCGGGAGCGCGCCGCACTCGCCTGGGCGGAATCGCTGACCAACGTCGCCGAGAGCCGTGCACCGGATGCGGATTATGAAGTTGCCTCGAGCGCCTTTTCGGAAGACGAACTCCTGGCACTGTCTGTCGGCATTGCCATGATCAATGCCTGGAACCGGTTGGCGATCGGCTTTCGGCTGCAGCATCCGGCAGATCACAAGCGCGCCGCCTAATCGCCAAGCAGACGCGAACGTGCCGGGCGGATTCATCGCCCGGCAAGCTCCAATGCAAGGCGTCCGCTCCTTCATGCCAGCCACTTCGCTGCCAAATCTCCGCAGCGGCCGCGCTGAGAGCATAGGCTACCCTATCCTCAGGTATGGCCCCTCCTCTTCTTCCGCCGGATCGACCGCCAAACGCGCCTCAACATAAAATCCGCCGTGGCTTGTAACCGACACTTTCGATCACGCAGCACAGGAGAACATCATGTCGCAGACAGAAAAAAAGCCCCGTTCGATTGCTCAGCAGGAGACCAACATGAGCTTGGAAAACAACTCACACCTCGGGAGAGCGGGCGCCGACGAACTGGTCCCGTCGCGCTACGCGGTGCAGATCGGTGATATCGAGGTGCTGGTGATCAGTGACGGCGTGCTGCCGCTGCCGACCAAGATGCTGGGATACAATGCCGATCCGGCCGAGCACGCGGCCTGGCTGAACGACATGTTTCTGCCGCCGGATGCTTTCGACTGGGCACTGAACGTGGTCGTGGTGCGCAGCGGCAAGCAGACGATCCTCATCGACGCCGGCCTGGGGCTGGACCCGGAATTGAACCTGCCGCGGGCCGGGCAATTGATCAAGCGACTGGAAGCCGCCGGCATCGACCTTGGATCCGTAACCGACGTGGTGCTGACCCACATGCACATGGACCACGTTGGCGGGCTGCTCGTCGACGGGGTGAAGGAGCGGCTGCGTCCGGACCTCAGGATCCATGTGGCGACGGCAGAGGTCAAATTCTGGGAGGCACCCGACTTCTCTCACGTGTCGATGCCGCCCGGCTTCCCGGACGCGCTTCGGGCGGCTGCCAAGCAGTTCAGAAAAGAGTATGAGAGCCACCTGCAATTGTTCGAAGATGAGTACGAGGTAGCGCCAGGCGTGGTGGTCTCTCGAACTGGCGGCCACACACCCGGGCACAGCGTGGTCCGCGTGGCATCGGGCAAAGGCCGGCTGATGTTTGCCGGCGACGCGGTGTTCGCGGTCGGCTTCGATCACCCCGACTGGTTCAATGGCTTCGAACACGACCCGGAAGAAGCTGCCCGCGTCCGCGTTCGTCTTTTGCGGGAGCTGGCCGAGACCGGCGAACTTCTGGTGGCCACTCATATGCCGTTCCCCTCCGTCGGCCATGTGGCAGCCGACGGCGATCACTTCCGATGGGTGCCGGTCTTCTGGGACTACTGACCGCCTGGTACACTAGAGCCGAGCCGGCGCACGGCCTTTAAGGCCACGCCCCGGCTCGGCCGAGTGGATCTGCAGAACCGGCAGGGCCGGCCCGATCCTCGACCAATCGTTCAGAAACGAATGAACAGTGCGGTGCGCGAGACGGCCGCAAATGGAGAAGCTCATGAAAATCGTCATCATCGGCGGAACCGGCCTGATCGGTTCGAAGACTGCCGACCGCCTTCGCAGGCAAGGCCATGAGGTTGTTGCCGCCGCTCCCAAAACCGGCGTCGACACGATCACGGGTGAAGGTCTCCCCGAGGCGCTCGCCGGAGCCTCCGTCGTCATCGACCTCGCAAACTCGCCGTCCTTCGAGGACAAAGCCGTGCTCGAATTTTTCGAGACGTCAGGCCGCAATCTGGCGGCGGCGGAAAAGGCCGCCGGTGTAAAGCACCACATCGCGCTCTCCATCATAGGCACTGACCGCCTGCCTGAGAGCGGCTACATGCGAGCCAAGGTTGCTCAGGAAAAGATCGTCAGGGGCGCCGGCATTCCCTATACGATCATCCACTCGACGCAGTTCATGGAATTTCTCGGTGGAATCGCCCAGGCGGGCACCGTCGGCGACACGGCTCGCCTGTCGACCGGCTTTTTGCAGCCGATCGCCTCCGATGACGTCGCGGACTTCGTGACGGATGCGGCCCTTGCGGCGCCGGTGAACGGCGTCATTGAGATTTCCGGCCCCGAGCGCGCCCGGCTTTGCGATTTCGTCGCCCGTTACCTGAAGGCGATGGGCGACACCCGCAAGGTCGTCGCCGATCCCGAAGCCCTCTATTTCGGCACCAAGCTCGAGGACGGCTCGCTGGTCTCCGACAACAATCCCCGCATCGGCCGCATTACCTTCGAGCAGTGGTTTGAAACCTCGGCAAGGAAATGACCGAGCACCGGTGCGTCGCGTGAGGCGGCGCACCTTCCTACCTCACGAAAAGAGTTTCGCTATGATCAAGTTAATCCTCACTGCCTTTACCATGACCGCTCTCTTGTCCGCTGCCGCCGCTGCTGGTGATGCCGGTAGCAAGAATGCCAAGGTCAAGCTGGTTTACGAGCACGAATTGCCGAACGCCGCAGGCAAGAGCATGAAAGGCGTTCTTGTCGAATACGGTCCCGGCGGCTTCTCCTCGGCCCACACGCATCCCAATTCGGCCTTCATTTATGCGACGGTGCTGGAAGGCGCGATCCGCAGCCAGGTCAATGACGGTCCCGTCAAGGTCTACAAGGCGGGCGAAAGTTTCTCTGAAATGCCGGGCGATCGTCATGGTGTCAGCGAAAATGCCAGCAAGACCAAGCCTGCCAAGCTACTGGCTGTTTTCGTCGTCGATAGCAGCGAGAAGGAACTGACCTTCCCGATCAAGAAGTAGGCGAAAGGGCCAGTGGCCGTCTGTGGCATTTGGCCCTTTCCCAATCGTTAAAAATCACCGCTGGTGAGCTCGGCAATGTTGGGCGAAGATCATTTCCTGCTGCTCGTCCTGATCAATATTCTGGGACTTGCCGGCATTGTCGTATGGCACGTTCAGGGGCGCAGCCGTCCGACCGGGCGTCTGATCGTGCAAATTCTCTTCTTCGCCACGATGAGCGTTGTGCTCGGGCTGGGCGGAATTTCGCCTTACCGGCTCGACCAGACCGAGCTTCAGGGCGCCGGCCTATTGGTTGCCAAGTCGGCGAGGATCCTCTGGTGGACCCATCTTGCGTGGACGATCATCG
Source organism: Ensifer sp. 38_S197 (assembly GCF_056924495.1). Lineage (NCBI taxonomy): Bacteria > Pseudomonadati > Pseudomonadota > Alphaproteobacteria > Hyphomicrobiales > Rhizobiaceae > Ensifer > Ensifer sp. 38_S197. The sequence continues at coordinate 446,958 of NZ_JBXOVZ010000001.1, forward strand.
GCTTCGTGCACATCTATATCGGTCTCAACCACAGGCCGCGGGAGGCACATCTCCTGCAGGATCTGATCGTCGCCGTCGTTTATCTCGGCGTGGCGCTGTCGATCATCGGCTTCGTCTTCGGCGCGCCAATAGGCCCGCTGGTTGCCACCTCGGGCGTGGTTGCCGTCATCATCGGCCTGGCGCTGCAGAATACGCTTGCCGACGTCTTTTCGGGGATCGCGCTCACGCTCGGGCGGGCTTATGGCATCGGTGACTGGATCCGGCTCAGCGAAGGCACGGAAGGGCGCGTCGTTGAAACCAACTGGCGCTCGACGAATCTCCTGACCGGCGCACACAATGTGGTGGTGGTACCCAACAGCCTCCTGGCGAAGCAAGGGGTGACCAATCTCAGCCGTCCTGACGAGACACACTGGATTGCGTTTGCCGTCCACATTGCCGCCACCCACGCGCCGTCCGTCGTTGAAGAGGTCATGCTGGGTATTCTGCACGACTCCGAGCAAATCGTTAAGGTTCCGCCGCCGGCCATCGCGCTCAAGGCGATCGATGCGACGGCGATCGAGGTCGAGCTGCAGTTCTGCGTGGCAAGCCCGGCGAGCAGAATGCCGGCCAAAAATGAGGTCATTGATCTCGTCTACCGCGGTTGCAAGACGAACGGCCTCTCCCTGGCAATGCCGCCCGAGAACCTGCTCTGGGGACCAGCCGTTGCGGGCGATAAGCCCGCAGCCATCGTCAGGCCCCGCTCATCCAGCACGGTTTAGCCATGGACGTCGAGCTGAGGCGCAGGATTGGCGAGCTTGAGCGGCAATGCTCGGTCAGCTCTCTGCCGGCATCGCGCACGAGATCGAGGGGGCGACGTATTGCTCGTTCCTGCTGAGCGGGCGTGCTCCTCGCATCCCATGCAAGCAGCAGGCAGGGCGAGCAGGCGGTTTGCGTTACACATTGCTCGGGCGTCAGCTTAACTCAATACGTTCTCCCGTTGCCGCCGAGCGTTTTACCGCATCGATCACCCTCAAGGTTTCGAGCCCCTCACGCCCGCTGACAAGCGGCGGCTGGTTTCCGCGGATCACCTTGCAGAATTGCCTGATCTGCAGAACGAGCGGGTCCTCGTCGTAGACCTCGATACGCGTTTGTTCAAATGGTTCCCACCAACTCCGGGTATCAGGATTGCGCCACACCTCGAGCGACGGAACAGCCAGCGACCCGTGCGTTCCTCCGATCATGTAACAGGATTGCTCGGTTTTCGGGTAGGCCGGATTCTCTCCGGTTGTCATCTCCCAGCTCCAGGGTGCGACCACCGCGTCCGAGACTGACGCAGTTCCCAAAACTCCATTCTTGAACTCGATCAGGATAACAGCCGTTTCCTCAACTGCATTGCCGCGCACCGCGTTGGACTCGCGTGCCTGAACCGCGGCCACATCGCCGAGAAGGTAGCGCAGATTATCGACATCGTGGATGAGATTGAGGAAAACCGGCCCGGCGCCGCGCTCACGACGCCACGAGATGTCGAAGTAATCGTCGGGCTTGAACAGCCAGAACATCGCATTGACAACAAGAACGCGGCCGAGCTTCCCGCTTTCGATGACTTCCTTTGCCTTCTGCATCACCGGATTGTGTCGGCGGTGATGGCCGGTCAAAAGAGGAACACCTTTTGCCTTGGCCGCTGCGATGAGCTTTCCCCCGGATACAATGTCGTCGGCGATAGGCTTCTCGATGAGTGCGGGAACGCCGGCTTCAACGGCTTCCAAGCCGTTCTGGACGTGAGCCTGGTTGGGCGTAGCCACGATGACGCCGTCTGGTCGGTCTGCGGCAATCATGTCCGTGAAGCTTGGAAACCACTTCACACCGGCTTCCTTGGCAATGGCCTCGCCAACCGGTGTGGGATCGACCACGGCGCTGAGTTGCGCCGAGGGCTCGGCCAGGACATGCTGAATATGGCGCTTACCGATGAGGCCTGCCCCAATTACGGCCAGCTTAACCCGTTGGGTCATGGTCACCTCAGCCCTTGCTCGCCGCCTTGATCATTGTCGCCACGCGCCGGATGCCAAGCTGGTATCCTTCTGTTCCAAGGCCGCAGATCACGCCGTCCGCGCGGTGCGAAACGAACGAATGGTGTCGGAAGCTTTCGCGCTTGTGCACATTGGAGATGTGGACCTCGATCACAGGCCCTTCAAATGTGTTCAGAGCGTCGAGGATGGCGAGTGAGGTGTGGGTGAAGGCCGCCGGATTGATGACGATGCCCGCACCGTCCTCGCGCGCCTCATGAATCCAATCGATGATCTCGTATTCCCGGTTGCTCTGATGAAAGCGGAGCTCATGGCCGAGTTCGGCTGCCAGTTTGCGGCAGTCCGCTTCTACGTCTGCGAGCGTCTCATGCCCGTAGATGTGCGGCTGGCGTTTGCCAAGCAGGTTGAGGTTTGGTCCATTGAGAACGTAGATCAGGCTCATAGCATTGTGTCCTTCTTGAAGAGGTCGTCCTGGTCAGGCGAACCCGGTTGCTTGAACAGCAAAATCAGGGTCCGACTCGTAGAGATCTGCGCGCAAGCCGAGCCTTCCCGCTTCGAGAGCAGGCGCGGCGATCGCGCGCGCGGCGTCAAGAATGGCAGTGAGAAGCTTCTGCTTGGTCTCTGCAGTACGACCCGGTGCCATCCGCACGACGATTTGGATGAAATGATTATCGACATGCTCATCGCCCACGCACGAGTATGTCGCCTCCCGCGCCAGCGTGCGCACGGCGGAAGGTTTCACAAGGCCGCCATCGCGAACGCAGCGATGCACGGTCATCGTCAGCCGGTCCATGGCCACATGCTCGCCTGCGCCCCGGCTATAATCGATGATGATATGCGGCATTTGGGATCTCTCCATCAAGTCGACAGGCGGCACAAGTCCGTAAAGTGACGGGACATGCGCTCTGCGTCGGGTGCTATCCCGGTGAATAATTCAAAAGCCGCTGCGGCCTGGTAGACGGTCATGCCGCCGCCACGAAGGGTCCGGCAGCCCGTTCTTTCGGCGAGGGCAAGAAGCTCTGTGACGAGCGGCATATAGACGATGTCGGCGACCCAGTGCCGTGGCAGAAGCCATTCCGGGTCGATCGGCAAACCAGGATGGCTTTTCATACCCGTTGGCGTCGCGTGGATAAGTCCGTCGGCGGAACGCAGGGCGCCGCCGACATCCGTCGTGGCACGAGCGCAATCCCTTGAGAACCGATCGTTCAACTGCCCGGCCAGGGTCTCTGCCCGTTTCGAATCCTGGTCAAAGATCGATAATCTCTCAATACCGAGCTTGATTGCGGCATGCGCCACGGCGACACCGGCGCCGCCGGCGCCAAGCAGGACGGCATGCGACTTCGCGACGTCCGGAAGGCCGCGCTGGAAATTTTCGTAGAAACCGTACCAATCAGTGTTGTGGCCGATCCTCTCGCCGTTGCGAAAAACCACGGTGTTAACCGCACCGAGCATCTGCGCATCCTCGGAAAGGCGATTGAGGTGGGCGATCACCGTCTGCTTGCACGGATGTGTAATGTTGCTCCCGGCAAAACCGCGCCGCTCTTCCTCGTCGAGGAGGTCCGGCAGCGCCGAGGCGGGAAGGCCTCGCTCGGCCAGGTCGAGAAGCTCGTAGCGGTAATCGAGGCCCTGATGTCGAGCCTCCGTTTCGTGGAGCGCGGGAGACTTCGACATCTGGATGTCGGCACCGATCAGTCCCACGAGGAATTTCTTGTCGCGCATTGGTATCGCTTTCGAACGTCAGTGGTGGGCCAGGATTTCGCCGAGGAAGGTCTTCGTGCGTTGGTGCTTGGGAGACTTGAAGAAGACCTCCGGTTCGGCCTCTTCGACGATTTCTCCTGAGGCCATGAAGATGACGCGATCAGCGACCTGGCGGGCAAACCCCATTTCGTGCGTGACACAGATCATCGTCATGCCGTCACGGGCGAGCCCGATCATGGTGTCGAGCACTTCCTTCACCATTTCTGGATCGAGGGCAGAGGTCGGTTCGTCGAAGAGCATGACCTTCGGCTCCATGCAGAGCGCGCGAGCGATGGCAACGCGCTGTTGTTGCCCGCCGGATAGCTGCGCAGGATACTTTTCCGCCTGGTCAAGGATCCGAACACGCTCGAGATATTTTCGAGCCAGTCGCTCTGCGTCAGCGCGGCTTGTGCCTCGAACACGCATTGGGGCGAGTGCACAGTTCTGAAGTACGGTCATGTGCGGGAAGAGATTGAAGCTCTGGAAGACCATTCCCACTTCGCGGCGTATCGCATCGACGGATTTGGTGCTTCCATCCAGTACCTGACCCTCGACGACGATCTTGCCGTCCTCGATCGTTTCGAGGGCATTGATGCAGCGGATTAATGTTGATTTCCCGGAGCCTGACGGCCCGCAGAGGACAATTTTTTCGCCTTTGCGGACCGACAGACTGATGGATTTCAAGGCATGGAAAGCGCCGTACCACTTCTGCACGTCCTCAAGGGAAATCAGCGTCGGTCGATCGTTTGCGGAATTGAGCACGGAACCCTCCATTTGGGCTTTAATTGGCGGTGAACGGGATGTTCGGAATGGATTCCGGGAACTGCGGCAGATCGATCGCCATCCACTTCTTCGTGATGGCGGCAAGCTCACCATCGGACTTGATTTTGTCGATGAAGGCGTTGACGGCTTCGTTCCAGTCCTTCTCGCCGAGACGGGTCCCGACGCCGTTGTAGGTCGTCAGAAAGTCGATCTTGCGCTCATAGGTTCCGGCACTCGCCGCATCCAGACGCTGACCATAGAACTGGTTGCCGCCAACCGCCTTTACCTGTCCGGAGATCAGAGCCTGGATGGTTGCGGCGTCGTCATCAAAGCGGCGAACCGTTGCGGTGGATCCGACGGCGTCCGTTACGGCCTTATCCTGCGAACTGGACTTCGGAACGCCGATCTCCCATCCAGCAACGTCTTCAGGCTTCGCAACCGTGTCGGACTTCGCGGCATAAAGCGAAATCGTGTTGGCGGCGTAGGGCTTGCTGTATTGAATGGATTTCGCGCGTTCTTCCGTCATCGCCATCGTTGCGAACAGGATGTCGACCTTGCCGGTCGTCAGCGCCGGAATTCGGTTGGCAACGGCGAGCGGCTGGAATTGAACCTTCACGCCCAATTCCTTGGCAAAAAGGTTGGCGACGTCAGCGTCGAAGCCATCCTGCACGCCGCTTGTGTTGACGAACCCCCATGGCGCATTGTCGCCCTGGATGCCGACCACAAGCGTGCCCTTGGCCTTGATTTCCTCCACACTTGCCGCAGAGGCGGTGGCAGCGCCAACGGTTGCGAAGGCAACGGTGGCCAGTGCAAGTCCGAGAAAATTCCTACGATTGTTATGCATGCTTATTCTCCTCCTCCAGAGTTTTTGCTTCGAGCGAAGCGGTTAGCGGGCAGCTTTCGCCATCCGTTTTTCGAGACCACTTCCGGCATGGGAGAGCGGCCAGCAAATGATGAAGTAGATTGCGCCGACGATCCCGAAGACGAGCAGCGGACGATAGGTCTGGTTTGAAATGATCTGGCCGGCGCGAGTCAGTTCAATGAAGCCGACGATTGCTGCCAGCGACGTGCCCTTGATGAGCTGGACAAGGAAGCCGATCGTGGCCGGCATCGAGATTTTCAGGGCCTGCGGCAGGATGACGTCTTTCATCCGCGAGACATAATGCAGACCGAGGGCGTTGGCGGCTTCCGTCTGGCCCTTCGGCACAGCCTCGATGGAGCCGCGCCAGATCTCGCCCAGGAAAGCACTGGCATGAAGCGTGAAGGCGATTGCGACCGCGATCCACGCGTTGACCTCGATGCCCAACAGCGCAACGCCGTAATAGACAACGAAGAGCTGCATCAGAAGGGGCGTACCCTGGAAGACGCCGATATAGCCTGCGGTGATCGTCCGGGCGACTTTCCTCTTTGAGGTGCGCAGCAGCGCGATCAGGATTCCGAAGATCCCCCCACCGATGAAACCCACGATCGCGAGCAGTACGGTCCACTTCAAACCCTGCATCAAAAAGAAGAATTCATTTACGCCGATGGGACCCATGGCTGCCTCCTATCGCGTCGGGTAGTTGAAGTAGTGACGGGAAATGAGGGCAAAGAGGCCCATCATCAGCGTCGAGATGACCAGGTAGATAGCGGTCACCGTGAAATAGACTTCGAAGCTGCGGAAGGTGTCAGACTCAATGCGCTGCGCGGCCGAGGTCAGTTCGTAGGCAGCGATTGACGTGCAGACAGACGTTGTCAGTGTCAGCATGATGAACTGGCTTGTAAGCGAGGGATAAATCGCCCGCAGCGCCGGCTTGAGCACGATGAGCCGGAAGACGTCCGCCTTATGCAGACCAAGCGCGAAACCTGCTTCGATCTGGCCGCGCGACACGCTTTCGACCCCGCCTCGGATGATTTCGATTGCGTAGGCCCCACCATTGATGCCGAGGGCAAGGATCGCCGTGACGGTCGGATTGAGGCGTATGCCCATGAGCGGAAGGGCAAAATATATGAAGAAGATCTGCACCAGAAATGGCGTATTACGCACGACCTCGACGAAGACGATGACGGGCATGCGCGCGATCTCGCTCTTGGAAGTCCTTGCAACAACGCCCAGGATTCCGATGACGAGTGCGAGGAGCATCCCAGCCAACGCAAGGCCAAGCGTTCCAAGCGCACCCCATAGCAATTCCGGGGCGCGGTCGAGGACCGCACCGAAATCAAACGTATAAGTCATGTAAGACTTCCTCCCTCCGACCGGCCTACGCCGCGTCGGCGCCGGATCATTGGTCCGGTTTCAAAATCCGAAGTGCGCTGTCATGCAGATGTTTTAGATGTGCCTCCGCATCCACCGGCCCGACGAGTGGCACTTCCACCGAGATAGCGGCGCCGTATTCAGTTGCCGCCCAGAGGTCCTTCAATGGCAATTCGCCTTCTCCAGGAGCGAGCCTGCCGCTTCTCGCCTCGGCGATCATTGCCTCCGATGTTTTGGGCGCAGGCCCGCGGACGTCGCAAAGCTGGACGTGCTTCACTTTCCCAGTATTCGCTCGAAGCTCGTCGAGCGAGGCGCCGTTTCGGAAGAAGTGAATCCCGTCAACAAGGACACCAGCGTTCTCGGCTCCACAGGAATTCACGATCGCTACGCTGTCGCGAAAGGTTCTTACCGTCCGCCAGCCCATGTTTTCGATGTCGACTGACATGCCATATCGCGCCGCGAGGGCGCAAAACTCAAAAAAGTTTGTGGCCAGCCGACCACCGTCTCGATCATCACCGCAAACACTCAGCCGGCGCGCCCCTATGTTCGCAGCGGCTGCCACGGTCGCCTCGTGGGAGGCCGCAACGAAGTTCTCGTCGATCACGAAGAACTCGATATCGAACACCTTGATGCCTTCGCTATCGGCAACCGTCTTGAACTCCTGGGCACTGTGGCTACCCACCGGCAACTCATAGAAAGGGGCTCCGGGAAAGGCAGGGTGCAGGCGCAGGCCTATCGACGCAAAACCCGCCCGAGCAGCCATCACGGCGAATTCCTTGGGCGGCAGCGCGATGGATGAAAAATGCGCCACGCCCAGTTCGAGGCTCGGCCCTGGCGTCGCGACGGTCATCACAAGATCCCCTTCGTCGCGAGGTGATTGCGCAGATTGGTTCCCGTGCGGTGGATATGCTGACGCAGCATATCGCACGAATAGTCCAGATCCCGCGCGACCGCGCCCTGAGCAATCTCACTGTGCTCCTGGCTGACGTTGCGGTCACCCGACGTGCGGGTCAGAAACACCCGGCGATAACGATCGTTGAGATTAAGAAGCAATCTGCAGAAATGGAGCAGGATCGGCTTCCCGCAGCCAGATATGAGTGTCAGATGAAATTCGCGGTGGAGCTCTTCCCAGCGCTCCAGTGTCTCTGGCCGAGCCGCGTCACGCTCGGTGCGGTTTAGGCGATGCAGCGCGCGCATGACGTTGCCCTCCCACTCCACGTCGCCGAGCCGCATGGACTCGCGAAGCGCAAAGACTTCAAACTCTTCGCGCAGGGTGGTGACCTCTTCCAGGTTGGCCAAGGAGATTGGCGAAACGCGGTAGCCGCGATTGTCCTCGAACTCCACCAGGCCGTCCGATATCAGCCGCGCCAACCCTTCACGCAGCGGACTGAGGCTCACGTTGAACGTCTTGCGCGCCTTGTCGAGGTTGATCTTGCTGCCGGCCTGAAGCTCGCCGGAGATGATCGCCTCACGAAGACGGGATGCAAGCTGGCTCCCAATTGTGTTTTTGCCGTCGTCGAGAAAGCCAGAAGACGATGAAGCATCTTCTGTCGTCGGAGCAAAAGCGCCGTCGTCATTCGGTACCATTGTTCCTCCCAAGGCCCCTTAACCAATTGTCGATGATCGATACAATAAACGATTATTCATGTCAACTTAAGTGCGCTGAATTCTGTAAAACGTCAAGCCACAGCTTCCTTTCTTCGATTAATATGCAATTAAATCAACGATCTCCGCGCAGATGCCTTGCCTCTCTCGGCTTATCAGCGTCGCAAGAACGTCCGGCTGCCTTGACAGATAATCGATTATTTTGATAGTCCGGGAAATCGGGAGGTAGCCCACATGGTGATCAAAACTGAAAGCGATCTGACGCCAGCCGTCCTCGCTGTGATGAATCGCACTGAAGACCCGCGCCTGCGAGAAATCCTCGTGGCGATGGTCAAGCATCTTCATGCCTTCGTGCGCGAGGTTCGATTGACGGAGGTCGAGTTTCGGGAGGCGACAGCCACGCTGAATGAGATCGGGAAGCTGCACACTGATCACCACAACGAGTTTGTGCTGATGGCCGGTTCTCTTGGCGTGTCTTCACTTGTCTGCCTGCTGAACAATGGCGACAGAGGACAGACTGAGACCTCCCAGTCGCTGTTGGGTCCGTTCTGGCGCCTCAACTCTCCGCGAGTTGAAAATGGCGGATCGATCATCCGATCCGAGACGCCGGGCACTCCCTTGTTCGTGCATGCCAGGGTCGTTGACCGCGACGGTAAGCCAATTGCCGGTGCCGAAGTGGATGTGTGGCATGCATCTCCCATCGGGCTTTATGAAAACCAGGACCCGGACCAGGCCGAAATGAACTTGCGCGGCAAATTCATGACCGACGAGCAAGGTCGGTTCTGGTTCAGGACCGTCAAGATGGTCGGGTATCCGATACCGGTCGACGGCGTGGTCGGACGCCTGCTCAAAGCGCAGGGACGCCATCCTTACCGACCAGCGCACCTGCACGCACTGATCTTCAAGCATGGATACAAGACGCTGATTTCCCAGGTCTTCGACCCCAGCGACCCGAACATCGATTCCGATGTTCAGTTCGGTGTCACGGCAGCGCTGACCGGCGACTTCATTCGTCATGAGGAGCCCCATCCGACCGAAGCGGATATTCCCGGTCCGTGGTTCTCGCTCGACTACACCTATGTCATGGAGCCCGGCGAAGCCGTTTTGCCGCGCCCCCCAATCAAATAAATCACGATCAGCAGAGCAAACGATATGATCACCGAAGAAGAACGCCGCGCCGCGGCAGACGCGCTGCTCAAAGCTGAAATCGAGCGCAAGCCGATCGTACAGCCAAGCAAGACCTACCCGAACCTCGAACTCGAGGACGCCTATCGAATTCAGGCTTTGTGGGCGGAAGCGAGGGTAGCCAAGGGCGCACGGATCGTCGGGCATAAGATTGGCCTTACGTCACGCGCAATGCAGATGGCTTCGATGATGACGGAGCCGGACTACGGCTGCATTCTTGACGATGCGCTTTACAATGACGGAGCGCAGATCAGAGCTGACTTGTTTATCAAGCCGCGCCTCGAGGTCGAGCTGGCCTTTGTTATGGGTGAGGATCTCGCAGGGCCCGGCACCAGAATCTATGACGTCATGCGTGCGACCGAGTTCGTTGTCCCGGCGCTTGAGATTATCGACTACCGGACCGAAGTCCCTCGCGCGATCACCGACACCATTGCGGACAACGCAGCTTTCGGCGCCCTCGTCGTTGGTGGCCGTATCATTCGCCCGATGGACATCGATATCCGTTGGGTCGGAGCGACTCTTTCCAAGAACGGCATCATCGAGGAGTCGGGCGTGTCGGCGGCGATCATGGGACACCCGGCAGCCGGCATCGCGTGGCTGGTCAACAAACTTCATGCTGTGGGCGGAGGCCTGAAAAAGGGACAAATAGTCCTGGCCGGCTCCTTCACGCGTCCTGTCGATATCGCAAAGGGTGATGTCATTCAGGCGGACTATGGCCCTGTTGGCTCCATCGGCGTGTCGTTCGTGTGAGGTGCCAGATGGAACATCCTGTCAATCGGTTCAAGCAGAAGCTTCTTTCTGGTCAAAGTCAGATCGGCCTGTGGTGTGGCTTGCCGGGAAACTACGCCGCGGAAATCGTCGCGCCTTCAGGTTTCGACTGGCTCCTGTTCGATACGGAGCATTCTCCGGGTGACGTTCTGACCGTCCTGCCACAATTGCAGGCGGTCGCACCATACGACGTTTCCCCGGTCGTCCGCCCGGCCATCAACGACCCCGTTCTCATCAAACGGTTCCTGGATATTGGCGTTCAGACGCTGCTCATTCCCTACATTCAGAACGCGGAAGAGGCGAAAGCCGCAGTCGCGGCAGTGCGCTATCCTCCGGAGGGAATTCGTGGCGTTTCTGCCCTGACGCGCGCCACGCGTTTCGGCCGAGTTGCGAACTATGCGCAAAATGCGGAACGGGAAATTTGCCTCTTGCTGCAAGTTGAGACGCGGGAAGCGCTTGGCAACCTCGAGCAGATTGCATCGGTAGAGGGAGTGGACGGCGTATTCGTAGGACCGGCAGACCTGGCAGCGAGTTTCGGACACAGGGGCCAACCGAGCCACCCGGAGGTGGTCGATGCCATTGTCGACGCGATTGAACGCCTGAAAGCGTTGGGCAAGCCTGCGGGCATTCTTACCCCGGATGAGAAGTTCGCGGCACGGTGCATCTCGCTGGGAACGCTATTTACTGCCGTTGGTGTCGATGTCGCTGTTCTGGCAAGGGGATCGGAAGCACTCGCGGCACGATTTGCATCGCAAGGAGCGTCTCGCGATGCGGCAACGTGACGAACTCCTCACTGAAATCGCACCGACGGGAGTGATCAGAGCGGCGGTCAACATGTCGAATGCCGCGCTTGTCCAACTCGATCCAGTGACAGGGTCTCTGACAGGGCCGAGCGCGCAGATCGCGATCGAACTTGCGGCAGAACTCGACTGCGGTTTGTCGCTGGTTCAATATGGATCTGCCGCTGACATTCTTGCGGCTGCCGAAGGCAACGAGTGGGACGTTGCGTTCATTGCTTCCGATCCGTCACGTGCCGACAGGTTCTCCTTCTCGCCCCCCTATGCCACGGTGACCGCCAGCTTTCTTGTGTCAGACAATAGCCCGCTAGGCAGCGCGGAGCAGGTTGACGTCGAAGGGGTGCGCATTGCCGCCGCCAGAACCGCTGCGTATACAAAACAGCTTGAGCGGCAGCTTAGAAATGCAATTGTCCTCCATACCGAAAATCCCGCCGCCGCCCTGGACATGCTTGTATTCTCCCGATGCGACGCGGCTGCGGGCTTGACTGAGTCCCTGTCACGTTTCTGCGAACAGAATCCAGGTTTCCGCGTGGTTGAGGGGACATTCTCGGAAGTGCCTCAGGCGATCGCTGTACGTCGGAGGTGTGTTCACGCTTCAACCTTCCTGTCGGACTTCATCCAACACCATTGCCGTGCGGGTAAGCCGAGCAACTGAAGCAGTGGCGGGACATACGAGGGAGCGAGGTCGAGGGGATGCGACATGTTAATTCCCGAATGGTCAGTTGGAATCCTCTTCCTCTCGAGCGTTCCGACTCGGAAGTTCATGTTTCCTCGAGCTTTCGCGTACGATGTCGAGCAACTCTTTTCCCGAAGAGTTGGCGGTGGCCCGCCCCGGGTCATGCGCGTTGCGCTTCGTGGAGCTGGCGCAGCAAGTCCCTGCCGTAGTCGTTGCCATTCGGCGTCCTGCCGACTGCGTGGATATACCCCGCGCGTCGGCCACGCCCCGCCGCACCGCGAGAATGACCCAGATCGGCGCTCCCCCAGCACCATGACCGCAGGGAAAACTGCGAGCGCGATCGCGCCCGATCGGGTGAGCACATTGTCGCAACCCCGAGGTTGAACGGGCTCATTCCCGGCTATGCCGGCGTTCCTGCGGATCGGATGAGACCTCTTCTTCTTCGGCTGGTCGAGGCGATCGCCCGAAAGGAAGGCCACATCGAAAGATCAGGCGGTTGAGGAACCTCTCGACCGCCAAAGCCCATTCGTTCGGCTCCTCCGGATCGCCCCGAGCTCGCCGAGCCACCACGTAACCGATGCCCCGCAACATGCCGCACCGCCTTCTCTAACGTCATTGTCGGACGGCGCGCAGCGGCTTGCCACTGCGCTGCGTTACGCCGACACCCGGCGCAACACCGACTTCGGCATTGGAGGCCGCGAGCAGCGGCTTTCCGCACACCATGTCGGAGGCCCGCTCGGCCAGCATGATCGTCGGCGCGTTGAGATTGGCGTTCGGCTCGGACGGGAAGACGGAACTGTCGATGACCCGCAACCCTTCGATGCCACGCACCTTAAGCTCGCTATCGACGACCGCCATTCCATCCTCGCCCATCCGGCAGGAGCCGCAGGGGTGATAGGTGCTCTCCATGGTCTCACGCACCCAGGCGTCGATCTCGTCATTCGTGCGAACATTCGCCCCTGGGGCGATCTCCTCGCCCCGGAAACGATCAAAGGCCGGCTGGGCGATGATCTCGCGTGTCAGCCGCAGGCAGCGACGGAACCCCTCGCGGTCCTCCTCGCGGTCGAGATAGTTGAAGAGGATATCCGGCTGCTCATGGGCTTCGGGGGAGCGTAGCCGCACATAGCCCCGGCTCTTAGGCTTGTTCGGCCCGGTCAGCACCATGAAGCCATGGCCGTCGAGCGGCTTCTTGCCGTCGTAGCGCATCGCCGCCGGTAGAAAGTGGAACTGAACATCCGGCCATTGAAGCGAGGCGTCGGAACGAATGAAGCCGCCGCTTTCGAAGTGGTTCGAGACCGAGAGCCCCTTCTTGAACAACAGCCATTCCGCCCCGATCAAGGCGCGGCTCAAGAGGTTCATCTTGCCATTGAGCGTGATCGGCTCCTTGCAGGCATACTGGATATAGACCTCGGAATGATCCTGCAGGTTCTCCCCGACACCCGGCAGATCGTGCAACACGGCGACGCCCGCCTGTTGCAGAACCGACGCGGGGCCAATGCCGGAGCGCTGCAACAGGTGGGGCGATCCGATCGGGCCGGAGGAAATGAGCACTTCGCGGTTCGCCCGCGCAACAACGCGTTCGCCGCCAAGTTCGTATTCGACACCAACGGCGCGCTTGCCTTCGAGCAGCACCCTTCGTGTCATGGCATGCGTAACGACGGTGAGGTTCGGCCGGTCCATCGCCGGCTTCAGATAAGCATTAGCCGTCGACCAGCGCACGCCATTCTTCACGGTCATGTGCATCGGTCCGAAGCCTTCCTGCATATGTCCGTTCGGATCGTCGGTGGCGATGTAGCCCGCCTCGCGGCCGGCATCGACGAAGGCACGGTAGAGCGGGTTTTTCATCTTGTTGCCGGCGTTGGTCGCAAGCGGCCCGGAGGCGCCGCGATAGCTGTCGCCGCCGTCCTGCCAGCTTTCGGCCCGCTGGAAATAGGGCAGGCAATTGGCGTAGCGCCAGCCGCGCGCGCCCAGTTCCTCCCACTCGTCGAAGTCCCGAGCATGGCCACGCATGTAGACGAGCCCGTTGATCGACGACGAGCCGCCGATGACCTTGCCGCGCGGACAATGCACCCGGCGGCCGTCGAGGCCGGGTTCGGGCAGGGTCATGTATTTCCAGTTGTACTTCGTTCCGTTCATCGGAATGGATAGCGCCGTCGGCATCTGGATGAAGATTGACTTGTCGCTGCCGCCGAATTCAAGCACGAGTACCCTGGCCGACGGATCCTCCGACAGGCGGTTGGCGAGCACGCAGCCGGCCGACCCTGCGCCGATGATGATGTAATCGTATGTGTCGCTCATGGCGGTGATCTCCGGTGTTACGGGTATTGGCCCCAGCCGCGGCCGCGGGCGAAGAGCCGGGTCAGCACGTAGTGCACGGCGCCTGCAGCAAGACAGGACGGCACAGAGGCGGTCAGGTATTTGAAGGCCGGCAGGCTCGCGAGCGTCTGCGGGTTGAAGACGGCGACATAGACGAGGAAGCCGACGGCAAGGGCGAAGAGCCCGATCGGGTTGAAGCCAGCGCAGAAGCGGTAGGGTCCGTTTTCCTGTGGGCCGTGCAGGCTGCGTATGTCGAGCTTCTGGCCACGCAGGAAGAAATAATCGGCGATGCCGATGCCGGCGAGTGCGGAATTCAGCGCCGAGGTCCACACCAGGAAGATGAAGAAGCCGTCGTACATCTGCGGGTAGAAGATCACGAGCCCGAACGGGATGAGGCAGAAGAGGAACAGGATCATGCCCCAGGAAATCGCGCGCACCGACGCCGTGCCGACCTGCCTGAGGCCGACAATGGACGTGTAGAGGATGTTCGCCATCGAGGTCATGTTGGCGAAGGCGACAAAGAGCAGCGCCACAATGCCGATCATCGGGCCGGCGATCTTCGTCATCCAGATGGTCGGATCGCTTTCACCGAGCGCAACCGCCGCAAGCAGGCCGACGATCTCGCCAAGTGCTGCCGCACCAAAGATGCCGAGAATGTTTGGCCAGAAGGCGGTGCGCTCGTTCTTCGTCAGTCGCGCCAGATTGCCGATATAGGGCCACCAGGAGAAGCCGGCGGCGAGATTGACCTCGACCGCGACGACGAAGTTCAGCGTCTTGTCCTCGAAGGGCGGCGCGAGCGCGGGAAGCGCCAGAAGCTCGCCGAACGAATGGTGGCTGAGGATGAGGTAGAGCATCACCACCATCAACAGCACCAATGCCGGCGACACGATCATATTGAAGAACTTGATCGAGGTCGGCCCCTTGGCGACGATGAACCAGGTGAGAAGGATGGCGCCGATGGCGGCGACGATCATCTTGGTGCCGGTCGGGTTGGCCGCTTCGTTGGCGCTGAGCGCCATCAGGCCGTCAATCGAGCGGCCGAACATCATGGCAAGGACCGCAAGCCAGCCCATGGTCAGCACCACCACGGCAAGCACATAGACGACACGGCTGCCGTTGTAGCCGAACTGGCTGCGCAGCGCGACGAATTGCTCGACACCATAGCGGCCCGACATGGTTGTCGTGGCGAGCGCGGTCAGAACGACGCCGACGATGTTGCCGATGACAATGGCGGCGATGCCCTCCTTCGGCCCAACGAAAAGACCGACGGAACCACCGATCAGAAAGGCCCAGGTGGCAATCGCCAGCGCGGAGTTGGCGTAGGTGAATTCCCAAAAGCCCCATAGCCTTTCGGATGGCAGCAACGGCGCGTCGCCGCGTTCGGCGGCGGCGCGGTTGCGCGCCGCGTCTGCCTGCTCGGTTTCGACGGAGGCCAGCCGGTCCAGTGCGACGTGATCGGTCATCTCACGCCCCCCAAAGCCAGAAACCGACGACCAGCATCAGCGTCAGCACGGTCATGCCGGTGTAGTCGAGCTTGTTCATCGTGCCCTCGAAGCGGTCCCCAGCCTCGATGTCCTCATAGATGCGGGCGCGCCGCGACAGTTCGCTCTGCCAGGCGATATCGTTGTGTTCCATTGTCGTTCCCCTTTTCGCGTCGCGCCTCGTGGCGTCTTTCCCGCGAAGACAGTCACGGCTCCATCAGCCGCCGATCTTCGGAAGCGGACGAACCCGCTTCCGGCTACCGAACCCGCACAGGCTCGGAATAGAAGGGCAGCCGGTCGATCCTCGGCGACCAGCTCCCGTTTTCGACAACGCGCCGCACATGGGCGGCGATCTCCTCCATCGGCGCGAACCAGACGTCGCCGCGCGTGAGAACCTGTTCAAGAAAGCGGTGCACCACCTCCCAGCGGGCCAGACGCCCGGTGGCAAAAGGATGCACGACCGGCACCCAGAGAGCGCCATGGCGATAGGCGGCCTCGAACTCTTGCGCGAAAGCGGCAAAGCCCTGTTCCGGCGCCCGGATCGGCATCATGTAGTCGAGATCCATCGACTGGACGTATTGCGGCCAATCGTCGAGACCCCAGTGCGAGGGAAGTTCGACGAGGCGCCCGGCGTCACACTCGAGGAGGTAGGGAATATCGTCGCCCATCAGCGAGGCGTCATACTCAAAACCACGCGACACCAGGAGATCGGAAGAGCGATGGGAGAAATTGTAGAGCGGCGCTCGCCAGCCGCGCGGCCGCTTGCCGCTTGTTTTCAAGATCACTTCGATGCCACGATCGAGCCAGTAAGCCTCTTCGTCATCGGAAAGCTCGCGCGGGTGTTCGTGCAGGAAGCCGTGGTGAGCAAGCTCGTGACCGCCTTCGAGGATGTCCTCGATCGCTTGCGGGTATTGCTCGATGCACCAGGCAGGAACGAAGAACGTCTGTTTGATCCCAAGTTGCCGGTAGCTCTCGACGATGCGCGGGATCGCTACCTTCGGCCCGTATTGCAGCATCGAGATCGCCGAGACGCGGCTATGGCCATCCTCGGGATGGGCGATATGGATGAGGCTGTCGGCATCCATGTCAAAGGTGATAGAGGCGGCGCACTTGGCGCCATTCGGCCAGGGGATGGGATTGCGGATCATGGCATGATGCTCCCGCCGTTGCTGCCGATCCCCTGACCGGTGAAGTAGCGTCCTCCGGATCCGGCAAGGAACAGCGCAAGTTCACCGATCTCCTCCGGCTTGCCGAAGCGGGCAAGCGGGATCGCCAACTCCCTGGCACGCCATTCCGCGCTCATATGGGCAGCACCCAGCATCTCAGTGTCGATCGGGCCGGGGCAGATGGCGTTGACGAGGACGCGGGGCGCGAATTCCTTCGCCCAGGAACGCACCAGGCCGAGCACGCCATGCTTGGAAGCGACATAGGGCGAGAACGTCTCGCGGCCGTAGTAGGCCATGTCGGAGGCGATCATGATCAGCCGGGCGGGTGTTTCGGCCGTTCCGTTCATCAGCCGCAGCGCCATTTTGCCGACGAGGAAGCTGCCGCGCAGGTTGACGGCAATTACCCGGTCGAAATCGCCAACCGGCGTTTCGAGCAGGGGTGCCTCGTGGATAATGCCGGCGCAGTGGACGACGACATCCAGCGCACCGAAGGTCTGCCGCACCGCCTCGCCAACGGTGGCGACGGCGCCTTCGTCAGACACGTCGCAGGCGAGCGTGACCGCCTCGGCCGCCCCTGCCCGTGCGGCCGCCGCCGCGGTCTCCTCGGGTTTGCGGATGTCGGCAAGCGCGACGCGCGCGCCGGAGGCGGCGAAAGCCAGCGCACAGGCAGCGCCGATACCGCGATAAGCGCCGGTGATGAGAACACGCTGTGTCATGCCATCACCTCACCGCGGTCGAGCATCAGCGCCTGCCCCGTCATATCCTTCGCGCCGTCGGAGGCGAGGAAGAGATAGGGAGCAGCCAGATCCTCCGGCTCAAGCAGCCCCGGCAGAACCTGTGCGCCGACGATCTCGGCCAGGAGATCTTCTTCGCTGCGCCCCGTGCGCAACGACATGTTTTTCAGCGACAACATTGCCGCCTCGGTGCGCACCCAGCCCGGGCAGACGGCGTTGACGCGGATGCCCCTTCCCCCGAGCTCCTTGGCCATCACACGGGTAAAGCCGAGGTTGGCATGCTTGGAGGCGATATAGGCCGAGAACTCCGGCACCGCGACCCGGCTCCAGATCGACGCGGTGACGACAATACGACCGCCGGCGGCCATATGCGGCACCGCGTGGCGGGTGACATAGAAGGTGCCGTTGGTGTTGATATCCGTGATGCGGCGGAACGTGTCCTCGACGGCATCGCCTTCTTCGGTGAGCGGCGTGATCCGCTCCAGCCCGGCATTATTAACGAGAACGTCGATCCGCCCAAGCGGCGCAAGTGTCGCCTTCACGGCGGCGCTGTCGGTGATATCGCATTCGAGCGCCGCGATCTTGCGGCCGAAACGCGCCGACATTTCGCGGGCTGCCTCATGGATGCCGGCGCCGGAGGAGAGGATCGTCACTTCGGCCCCGGAAGCGGCAAACCCCTCGGCCACTGCGCGGCCGATGCCGCGGCTCGCGCCGGTCACCAGCACGTGTTCGCCGGAAAAATCGTAACGGATGCGCCCCATGGTCTCAGCCCCTCTTCGCGTGCATGACGCGGCCAATGAGGTTCATCAGCACCTGCGCGGCGAGGATCGACGTGGAACCGGAATGATCGTAGTCCGGCGCAACCTCGACCAGGTCGATACCGACGATCGCGCCGCGCTTGGCAAGAGCCGCAAGGATCTCCAAGACTTCGTAGTAGATGAAGCCGCCATGCGACGGCGTGCCGGTGCCGGGCGCGATCGAGGGATCGAAGCCATCGATGTCGATGGTGACATAATAGCGGGCGCCGGACGGTACACGCGCGGCAACAGCTTCCGTTCCCAATGCGCGAATCTGACGCACCGAGAGGATGTCCGAGCCCATGGAGCGGGCATCCTCATACCCCTCCTTGGCAGTCGAGGAGACGTTGCGGATGCCGAGCTGCGAAAGCCCGCTGACATAGGATTTTTCCGCCGCCCGGCGCATGGGGTTGCCGTGGCCGTAGCGAACCCCATGGCGCTCGTCGACGAAATCGAGATGCGCGTCGATCTGCACGATGTGTATCGGACCGTTCCGGGCGCAGTCCTCATCGAACGCATTGATGCAAGGAATGTTGACGGAATGGTCGCCGCCCAGCACCACCGGCAACGCGCCCGCGGCCAGGATCTTGCGCACGCCGAACTCGATATTGGCGTGGCTCTTCATCGTGTCGGTGTGCACGATGTCGGCGTCGCCGATATCGACGATCGAAACCTTGTCGCTTGGCAGGTAGGTGACGTCGTCTTCGTGGTCATAGGCGCCACCGTGGCCAAAGGAAAACAGCGTCGACGCCTCACGAATGGCGCGCGGTCCGAAACGGGTGCCAGCACGCCATTGCGTGCCGCAGTCGAACGGCGCACCCAGGATCGCGACGTCGGCGTTTATCGCGTCCCAATCCGGCTGATAGGGATATTTGCCGAAGGTGCAGATGCCGACGAAGGGCAGGTTCAGTCGTCCGGAATCGTAGGAATTGCTCGCCATGTGTCTCCTCCACAGGTGAAGGAGTGTGCGGAAGGACGATACCTTTAAAAATATCTATGATTGGATGTTTAGTTGTGACTTAATCAATGCATGATCAACAAGGTTCGTCACCGCGTTCTCAATCTGTCCCTCGGCGACGCGGAGCTCAGGCTGCTGCGCGTGTTTGCCTCCGTCGTCCAGTATGGCGGCTTCTCCTCCGCGCAAACCGCACTTGGAATGACGCAGGCAACGATTTCCACCCACATGCGCCATCTCGAGGACCGCCTGGGCTTGCGGCTCTGCAGCCGCGGACGCAGCGGCTTCCTGCTGACAGACGAGGGGCGCCTCGTCTATGAGGCGACGCTGGAACTTTTCGGATCGCTGGAGAAGTTCCAAAGCCGGGTCGGCGAGGCGCAAGGCGAGCTGACCGGCAGCCTTGCCTTCGGCACAGTGGATGCGATGATCACCAACAGGGATCTCGATCTTCAGGGCGCCCTTGCCGCCTTCCATCGGCAGGCGCCGCGTGTGCATCTCGAAATCGACGTCGCCGCGCCGCAACTCTTGCAGCAGGGACTGCTGAGTGGCGGCTATCAAATCGTGCTGATGCCATCGGTCGGCAGCGTGACGCCGCATTTCCGTACCCAACCGGTCTTTTCCGAGGTTCAGAAGCTCTATTGCGCGCAAGGCCACCCGCTCTTCGGCGTGGCGGATGCGCAAATCACGACGGGGCTGCTGGAAGCACAGTCCTTCGCTGGCCGTACCTATATGCTGAACGAGACGATTTGCGGCGTGAACTTCCGCTGGGCGGCAGCCACGCCGCATATGGAGGGAACGCTGCTGCTTCTCCTCTCCGGCGCCTATATCGGATTCCTGCCCGATCATTATGCTGAGGAATGGGTGCACAGCGGCCGCCTTCGGCTGCTGGCGCCAGAGCGTATGACCTTCGAGGATATGTTCCACATCGCTCACCCGCGCAATAAGCCGTCGCGCGCCGCCGAAACGCTGGCGCGCGCCATTGTCGAAAGTGTGCGCACCCCTCGTTGAAGGCGGCTGGAGCGTGCCCATCTCCTTTGCTCACCTCATCGCTTCCCGTCATCGAGATTGCCGTCGCCTGCGGCTTCTCCACCGCCTCGCATTTTTCCCGCACCTATCGCGAACGCTACGGCAGCACGCCGCAGCGCACGCGTAGCGCCGAGATGGAGCGGCTTCGTAAAAATCGTGAGTTGAGGATGGTGAAGGAGGAGCGCCGGGTGGCCTGAAAGGCGCTGCGTCCGTGGCGCCTTCCTTCGGGATAAGGTCTTGCAGGGGCGGGCTGCCCGCCGCGATTGTTATCGCCAAGCCTGCGTGCGGGCCAGCAGACTGCGGGCGATCAGCGCGTGAGCGAGCTTGGCAATAACATTCGTGTAGAAGATCATCATGCCCATGGCGGCGGCCGGGGCGATGTCGCCCGCATCGTCCATGTTCAGCACCGCAACCGAGGCAAGCTTGGTGTCCGTCGCATAGAGAAAGACCACCGCCGAGACCGTCGTCATCGCATTGACGAAGAGATAGATCGCAATGTTGAGGATTGCCGGAAGGCAGACCGGCACGGTCACGCGGAAGAACAGCCGATGGAACGGCTGCTTGAGGGAGGCGGCGACGGATTCGAATTCGGGGTCCATCTGCTTCAGCGCCGTCAATGCGGTCAAATGCGCGACGGTATAGAAATGCGTCACCGTCGACACGACGAGGATCGTCATCGTGCCGTAGATCGGGTGCAGCGGATTGGCCGGGTTGTTGAAGAAGAAGATGTAGGCAAGGCCGAGCACCATGCCGGGCACCGCCATCGGCATCATTGCCAGAAAATGAAAGAGGCCACGGCCGACGCGGAAGCCATCCGCCTTCTCGACCATATAGGCGCCGGCAAAGACGACGACCGAGCCGAAAAGCGCCGTCAACAGCGCGAGCCGGATCGAGTTGCCATAGGCTGCCCAGCCACCGCCGTCCATCAGGTCGAAGGCAAAGTTCTTGGTCGTCAGCGTCAGGTCATAGGGCCAGAACTTCACGATCGCCGCGATCTGGCACATGGCGATCATGCCGAGAATGAACAGGCTGACGAGGCAGGCGAAGGCGAAGCAGAGCCCATCCATACGCATGTTGGGCTTCGGCGAATAGGGTACCGCGCGCGCCGAGAGAAGCGCCACCTGCCGCTTCTGCATATGCCGATCGACGGCAAAGGCAAGCACGGCCGGCACGAGCAGGATGACGGAAACGACCGCGCCCATCTCGAAATTCTGCTGGCCGATCACCTGCTTGTAGATATCGACCGCAAGCATGCCGTATTGGCCGCCGATCACCTTGGGCAGGCCGAAATCCGTGATAACCAGCGTAAAGACGACAAAGGCCGCCGACACGATGCCATAGCGCGCGCCGGGCACGGTGACGGTGGTGAAGGTGCGCCACTTGCTGGCTTTGAGGGAAGCGGCCGCCTCGTAGTGCCGGGCATCGGCGACGGAAAGCGCCGTCAGGATGATCAGGAAGGCGTGCGGCAGGGTGAAGAAGATCGAGCCTATGACGATGCCGATCGGCCCGTAGATCGAATAGCCGAGCAGCCAATCCCTGAAGATGCCCTGATTGCCGAAGAGATAGACCAGCGCTATGCCCGGCAGCAGCGATGGCACCAGGATCGGGATCGTCAGGATGCCGCGAAACAGGCCCTTCAGCGGCATGCAGCTACGCGTCAGCCCATAGGCGAGCGCAAAAGCGATCGAGACCGTGAACACGGTGCTGATCGCTGCCATTAGCACCGAATTGTAGATCGACTGGGCGAGGGTCGGCGTCGAGAAATAGGTCGCGAAGTTCTCGAAGCCGAGGCTGCGCATGGGCCGCAGCACAACGCGCCGGAACGTGCCGGAATCGTATTCGCGCCATTCCGTCCCCTTTTCCAGGGTGGAGCCGACGAGGAAGGCCGCATCATCCGTGGTGCCGCGAATGCGGTAGCGAACGGGACTGCGGAACTTGAACTCCGGAAAGAACTTCGTGGCGGCGAGCCGCCCGTCGGAACTGCTGGAAAGCTCGCTGTCCGCCACTGCTTCGAGCGTCCGGTTGAGGTCCGCGGCACTGACGACCGGCCCCCAGTTCACGCCCGTCTCGTCGCTCACCTGGAACTCGAACGCCGCAAGGTTGAACCGGTGGGTGGACAGCGACTTCGACAGCATGACGAAGAGCGGCGCACCGAGCGCCACGATCAGGTAAAGCCCGATGACCGCCATGAAGCCGAGCTTGACGCGGTCATCGCCGGAGGCCTCCTGCCGGAGCCGCTTGCCGGTAACGGGAAGATGAGGGGCTTCGAGGACCATGTTCATCGTCAGGCACCCCTCGGATAGAGCAGCAGGCGTTCGCGCGGGATCTCCACCTGGATGGCGCCGCCCGTTTCGATCCTGAGGCGCCTGACGGCATTGACGGAAAAATCGGCGACGAGCGTGCGCTCGCCGAGGCGCGGCGCCGTCAGGCGCGTGCGCCAGAACATGCCGAGAAATTCCATTTCCCGCACCTCCGCATCGATCAGGTTCTGCGGCGTTGCCGGCCGGTCGCTGGCGTTGGCGGCATGTGCATCGGCACCATGCGGGATAATGTCGACGGGACGCACGACGGCGGTCGCCGCATGACCAGCCGAAAAATCCTCGGTCGAACAGCAGAAGGCCGAATGGCCGATCTCGACCTCACCGTCGCTTAGCACGCGCGCGGGAAACTGATTGGTCTCGCCGATGAAGTCGGCGACGAACAGCGTTTCGGGATGGCGATAGATTTCGGTGGGCGAGCCCACCTGTTCGATGACGCCGTGGTTCATGACGACGATCCGGTCCGCCATGGCGAGCGCCTCCTCCTGGTCGTGCGTGACCATGATGGTCGTCACGCCGAGTTTGCGCTGCAGCGCCTTGATCTCGTGACGAAGGTGAACGCGGACCTTGGCGTCGAGCGCGGAGAGCGGCTCGTCGAGCAGCAGCAGCCCGGGCGAGATGGCGATCGCGCGGGCAAGCGCGATGCGTTGCTGCTGGCCACCGGAAAGTTGCGCCGGATACTTCTTGCCGTGGGCCGAAAGGCCGACCGTTTCCAGCAGTTCAGCGACACGGGCCGCCACCCCCGCCTTCGATCGACCGGTGTTTTCCAGGCCAAAGGCGATGTTCTGTTCGATCGTCAGGTTCGGGAAGAGCGCGTAGGACTGGAAGACGATGCCGTAGTCCCGGCTGGAGGCCGGCAGGGTCGAGATATTGCGCCCGTCCTGCAGGATGGTGCCCTGTGTCTGCAGATCGAGGCCGGCAATTGCCCTCAACAACGTCGTCTTGCCGCAGCCGGACGGGCCGAGGAAACAGATGAATTCGCCCCTCGCTATGCTGAGCGATATGTCGCGCAGCGCAACGAAATCGCCATAGGTCTTCCACAGATCCGAGATCTGCAGATAGGGGGCCGGAGCCGCATCATCGGCAGGGCGCTGACGGCTGGTGGACATCGGTTCGATCGACAAGGCATGCCTCATCTGCAAGCTCCGCTGCTTGAGGGACTTCGGGAGAATGCGGGTGGGCGCAGCGCCAAGGCGCTACGCCCGGCCGATCAGGCTCAGCTCTTCGGTTCCGACTTGGCGTCGTAACGCTTCTGCCATTCCTTCAGGATCGCCCCGCGATGGTTGGCGGCCCATTCGAAGTCGTTGTCGATCATCTTCGATGCGATGTCGGACGGCAGGTGCTCGACCTGCTTGGCGACACCCGGATAGGCAACAACGGCGTAGCCGGCGTTGTACATCTCGTTGGCTTCCTTGGTGACCGACCAGTCGACGAGGGTCTTGGCGGCTTCGAGATTTGCCGTACCGGCGATGATCGCCGTCGCCTCAGCCTCCCAGCCCGAACCTTCCGAGGGGAAGATGATGTCGATCGGCGCGCCGGCGCTCTTGGCTTTGGCGCCCGGGAACTCGAAGGAAACACCGATCACCGCTTCGCCGGCGCCGGCCATCTTGCAAGGCTTGGAGCCGGAATGGGTATAGGCAGAAATGTTCTCATGGAGCTTGTCCATGAAGCCCCAGGCCTTCTCCTCGCCCCACATCTGCATCCAGCCCGAGACGTCGAGGAAACCGGTGCCAGACGACGCCGGATTCGGCATCACGATGTGGCCCTTGTATTCCGGCTTTGTCAGGTCGTCCCAGCTCGTGGGCGCCTTGAGGCCGAGCTTTTCGCCCTCGACCGTGTT
Organism: Ensifer sp. 38_S197; assembly: GCF_056924495.1. Taxonomy (NCBI): domain Bacteria; kingdom Pseudomonadati; phylum Pseudomonadota; class Alphaproteobacteria; order Hyphomicrobiales; family Rhizobiaceae; genus Ensifer; species Ensifer sp. 38_S197. Next base: position 471,357 of record NZ_JBXOVZ010000001.1, read on the forward strand.
GTAGCAGAATGCTGCGACATAGGCGTCCATGCCGACCCAGCTCGGCGGCGTGTCCTTGTCGACGAATTTCTTGTCGAGTGCCTCAGCCCCCTTGGGTTGGTAAGGTTCCAGCATGCCTTCCGTTTTCAGGAGCAGCAGCGATGTGGCAGCTAGACCCCAGACGACATCGGCCTGCGGATTGTCCTTTTCCGCCAGCAGTTTGGCCGTCATGACGCCGGTGGAATCGCGCACCCAGTTGATCTTGATGTCCGGATGGGCCTTCTCGAAGGTCGCCTTGTAACGGTCGAGGTCTACGGCTTCGATCGCCGTGTAGACGGTCAGTTGGGTTTCAGCGGCAGCGATGGCAGGAAGCACGGCGGAAGTGGCGCCGGCAAGCATAAGGAGGATGTGTCTGTTCATGATTGAAGTTCTCCTCTGAAGTCCTTCTGTAATTGGTCAACGGTTTCTCCGTTCCTGTGTACTCGTCGTCTGCGGGTTTCACGCTTCTGTTCGGGGTCGGCGCGATGGACGCCCCACTCTGGGCGGTTCGAATGGTGAGATTGAATGCTGCAAGCTCGAAAGCGTGATCGGCAATGTCACGAGGACTCCAACGCAGTCATTCAGGCCCACACGCTCTCCGCATTCTCACGACGAGACGTGATGGACGATCTCGGTCAGGCGTTCATGGTGATCGGCCTTTCCATCGAGAATTCGGTTCCGTCGCACCACATGCGATGCAGCACCACGGCAAGCCGGCGTGCCAACGCGACCTTTGCCTTTCGGGCTCCGCGGCGACGGGCGATGGCGAGCGCCCAGGACTTCAGCCAGTTGTCCGCCCTGCAGCGGGTCATCATGACATTGGCCGCCTCGTAGAGCATCGCCCGCACCATCGCGTCACCGCATTTGGTGATGCGTCCGAGTTGCTCCGTTTCACCGGAAGCATGCACGCGCGGCGTCAAGCCGAAGACGGCAGCAACCAGCCGCGACCTATCGAAGCGCCAAGGAGCGTCGATCCCGGTGCGGAAGGTGAGCGCCGTCACCGGTCCGACCCCCGGCACAGTCATCAACAGACGGCAAACCGCGTCCTTCTTCACAATGTCGAGCACCATCTTGTCGATCCTCGCCAGGGTGCGCAGGCCATCTTCATAGGCGACAAGCAGCGGCTCGGTCATCGCCAGCAGGACGGCATCGTCAACGGCCTCACGAACCCGGCGTGCATAGAGCGTGTTCTTGCCGCCGCCGGTTCGGATACCGAACGCCTTCAGCGTGCCGCGCACGGTGTTGATGAGATCCCTGTTGCGGCGGACCATCGATTGCCGATGCCGGAGCAGCAGCCGGATACGCTGGCTATAATCAGTCTTCACATGCGTCGCCTTGAACAAGCCGGTCCGCATGGCTTGGGCGATCAAGCGGGCGTCACGGCGATCCGTCTTGACCGGCGAGGCTTTGGCGAACGCCTTCATCTGGCGAACCTCGATGCAGAACACGGGCAGGCCATGGTCCACCAGGCCACTGTAGAGCCACGGCGCCAATGGCCCGGCTTCGAGCCCAACACGCTGGATTGGCCCGGCCAGTTCGGCAAGGCAGGCGCTGATGTCATCAGGGTGGCTGACAACGCTACGCTCCATGACGACCCGGCCATCTTCATCCAAAACGCAAACGGCCGTCTGTTCCAACGACACGTCCAATCCGACAGAGTAATGCACGGCGGCTTCTCCTTTCGCCTCTCTCATCAGTGAGCGATCCTATCGCTCAACAAGGAGCTCCGTCGCCTCGCAAAGCCAGATTATCCCAGCTGGAAAAACCGGGGAAGCGCGGCGGGCAATCTTGATGCTGCCCCTGTTGTGATCGGCTTCGGGAAATATTCTGCGCAGCGGCTTCCGGTAAGTAAAATTTATTATTCTTATCGTTCAGTAGATAAAAACTATGGATTCTTTGCCGCAAAACCAGGCATATCGACAGGCAAACGGGCAGATCTTCGGCAACCTTCAATAGAACCTGGGAAAGACTGCAAATTCCTGAGGCAGATCTACGATTGCCCGGAACAGGCTGCCGAGCTACCCGACGGCACAACAAAAAAGGGAGCCGCCACGGCAGCTCCCAGAAGGGTGATTGCGCGGGGAAACGCTCAGATCACCATGGCAGGGAGAAGGTCTTGACGTTGGTAAAGCTCTTCATCGCCTCGATGACGCCTTCCTTGTAGCCGTTGCCCGAATCCTTGATGCCGCCGAAGGGGCTCATCTCGATGCGATAACCCGGCACTTCCCATATGTTGACCGTGCCGACCTTCAGCCCGGCGATGTATTTCTGCATGCGCCGGAAGCCGTTGGTGCAGACGCCTGAGGAAAGACCGAAGGCCGTCGAATTCGATAGCGCGATCAGCGCGTCGTCGTCATCGGGCGCGCGCACGATCGGGATAATCGGCGCGAAGGTTTCTTCCATTACCAGTTCGCTCGAGTGCGCGACCCGGTCGACCACGATCGGCGGCAGCAGGGCGCCCTGCCGACCGGGGTTATAGAGGATCTCCGCTCCCTCTTCCGCCGCCTGGTGCACGCGCCGCTCGAAGATCTCCGCCGCGCGCGCATGCACGACCGTGCCGAGCTCGGTCGCACGGTCCATCGGATCGCCGAACTTGAGCTTCCTCGCCCGCTCCAGCACCAGCGGCACGAAGCGGTCCGCAACGCTCTCCTGGCAGAGAATGCGCTTCACCGCCGTGCAACGCTGGCCGGAGTTCTTCGTCGCGCCGGCGACGGCGAGATCCGCTGCTTTGGCGAGATCGGCGTCCGACAGATCGTTGAGGATGATCAGCGGGTCGTTGCCGCCGAGTTCCAGCACCTGACGCTTGTAATGCGCGTGCGCCGCGATCAGCTTTCCGACCGGCACGCTGCCGGTAAAGGTGATCAGGTCGAAGTTCGGGTTGGTGATCATCTCCATGCCGATATCGGCAGGCCAGCCAGTCACGACAGAGAGCATCTCCGGCGGCAGGCCGGCTTCATAGAGAATGTCGGCGAAGACAAGCGCCGTCATCGGTGTCAGTTCGGTCGGTTTCAACACCACGCAATTGTTTGTCGCAACCGCCGGCGCCACCTTGTGTGCCACCATGTTGAGCGGGTGATTGAAGGGTGTGATCGCCGAAATGGCGGTCAGCGGTTCGCGGGTGGTGAAGATCTTGCGCGCCTTGCCGTGCGGGGTGAGGTCGCAGGAGAAGATTTCGCCGTCGTCATGGATGCACATCTGTCCGGACAGCGTCAGCACGTCGAAGGCACGGCCGACCTCGTAAAGCGAATCCTGCTTCGAAATGCCGAGCTCCAGAGTGATCAGATCGGAGATCTCCTCCTTGCGCGCGACGAGCAGCTCCGCCGCCTTCAGCAAGATGCGCTGACGCTCGTAGCGCGTCAGCTTCGGCTGGTAGGCGGCCGCGATCTCGAAGGCCTTGCGGGCATGCTCGGCGTTGCCCGCCGGTACGGTGCCGATCACGGCATCGTTCCAGGGATAACGTACGTCGATGCGCCCCTCGGTATCGACCGCCTTGCCGGCGATCCGCATCGGCTCGTGGCGAATTGCGAATGTCGTTTCCACCTTGGTCATCGCGTCCTCCCTAATGTGCGGCTTGCGCGGCTGCGACGAGCGCGTAGTAGAAGGCGTCGAAATTGCGCAACGTGCCGGCCGCCGAAACTTCGGGCAGCTTGCGGTTGGCGATGAAGGGGACCTGCTGCTCGGTCAGGCCACCGTGCGAGCGCAGCGGCTCGTTGAGCGCAGCAAGGTCGTGACGGTGCTCGCTGGTGCCGAGCGTCTTGTTTTCGGTCGAGATCAGCACGAGATCGCCGATGCGGTCATCGGGCAGTTCGAAGCGCACGCAGGCTTCCGGACGGGAGAGCACGATGTCGATGCCGTCGATCGCCTGCAGGCGCTCGATGATCTCCTCCTTGTCCGTCCCTTCAGGCAGATAGGCGGTCGCAAAGGAGCCGAGCGCCCCGTGATGGACGACATAGGGGTCAGTGATCGGCAGGATCACGCGCGCTGCGTCCTTGCCGAGCCATTCGTCGAGTAGGTCCTGAACGTAGACGACATCCGGCGAACCATCGGCCTTGTGCTTCGGCTTCATGCCGTGGTCGGCGGTGACGATGATCGCCGCCCCCAGCGCGTCGAGTTCAGTCAGGTACTTGTCGAACATCTCATAGAAGGCGTTCGCTTCGGGTACGCCAGGAGCATATTTGTGCTGCACGTAGTCGGTCGTCGTCAGGTACATGACATCCGGGCGGAACTCCTTCAGCAGCTTGACGCCAGCGGCGAAGACGAACTCGGAAAGATCCGCCGAATAGACTTCCGGCACCGGCCGACCGAGCCAGGCCGAAGCATTGTCGAGGCCGTTTTCCGCCCTGATCGTCTTATCGGATTTTTCCGACGAGAAGCAGATCGCCCTGCCCTCGTCGAACTTGAGGCCATGGCCGAGAAGCGCCCGCAGCTTGTCCTTCGCCGTCACGACCGCGACTTTTGCACCGGCATCGTAGAACGCCTTGAAGATGGTCGGCGCGCGCAGGAAGCGCGGGTCGTTCATCATCACTTCCTTACCGGTCTGCGGTTCGAAGAGATAGTTGCCGCAGATGCCGTGGATTGCCGGCGGCCGGCCGGTGGCGATGGACAGGTTGTTGGGGTTGGTGAAGCTCGGGATGACGCTGAGCGCGGTGCGCTCCGTTCCGGTCTTGCGGATGCGCTCGAGCGTTGGCATCAGCCCGGCCTTGATGGCTTCGTCGAGATAGGCCGGTTCGCAGCCGTCGAGGCAGATGGCGATGGCCGGAACGTTCGGCCAGGGATAGGTGCGGCGGTTGGCGGTGACAGTGATCTTGGACATCTGGTTCATGGGAGTTTCCTCTGTGTTCAGGCAGCGAGGCGGCGGCGTTCCTCAAGGGCAACGGCCGGCGGGGCGGCGCTGTCGACGCCCATTTCGATCAGGGATTCGCGGGCAGCCGCGACCACGCGGCGCATGACATGCTCGTCCATGCGGCCGATGCAGCCGACACGGAAGCTGTCGACGACGGTCAACTTGCCCGGATAGATGATGAAACCCTTCTCCTTCATCAGGTCGTAGAAGCGATCGAAGGCGAAGGCCGGATGGGCCGGGCTGAAGAAGGTGACGATGATCGGCGACAGCCACTGGTCGGCAAGCAGCGTCTCGAACCCGGCCTCACGCATGCCGGCGACCATGACGTCGCGGTTGCGGGCATAGCGCGCCCCGCGACCCGTCACCCCACCCTCCTCACGGTGCAGCCGCAAGGCTTCCAGGAAAGCCGCGACCACATGGGTCGGCGGCGTGAAGCGCCACTGGCCGGTCTTGTTCATGTATTCCCATTGGGCATGCACATCGAGGCTCAGCGAATGGCTGCGACCCTTGGCGGCCTCCAGCTCGCTCTTGCGGGCGATGACGAAGCCGAAGCCGGGCACGCCCTCGATGCATTTATTGGCGGAGGAAACGATCGCCTCGTAGCGGAAATCGTTGACACCGGCCGGCACGGCGCCGAAAGCGCTCATGGAATCGACGAGCAGCTTGCGGCCGCGGGAGTAGACGGCGTCGGAGATCTCCTTCAGGGGATTGAGGATGCCCGAGCTGGTTTCGCAATGGACGACGACGACATGGGTGATCGCCGGATCGGCATCGAGCGCCGCGGCGACTTCGGGACCGCGGGGCGGCATGTAGTCGCCCTTGTCGATCGTCACGTGATCGCGACCGAGATAGGAAAGCGTCTGGGCGATGCGCTTGCCATAGGCGCCGTTCATCAGCACCAGCACCTTGCCGTCCTTCGGAACGAAACTGCCGAGCATTGCCTCGACCGAGAACGAGCCGCTGCCCTGCATCGGCACGCAGTCGAACTCGCGCTCAGTATCGCCGGCAATCTCAAGCAACTCGCCGCGAAGTCTGGCAGTCATCGCGCGGAAATCGCCGTCCCAGGACCCCCAATCCTTCAGCATCGCTTCCTTGACTTCATAGGCCGTGGTCAGCGGGCCGGGCGTCAGGAGATAGGGTTCGCCGAGCCTCGGCTTTTCCAGGGGCGCGATGGTTCTGTCAGAAGCGGTGTTTGGCATGGTCCGTCCTCGCAGTTGGCGTGTTCGAGAAAGACAATGCGGCGGAAACATATATCTGTAAAATCGTTCTTTTGTATCAATCTATAGATCAAGCTTATATATTTAGGCTGCGGGAACCAGACGGCTTTCGAGCAGGTCTCCGCTTTCGCGCAGACGCGGATAGGCCATGGTCGTGACCAGTGAATTGACCTCCTTCAGCGCCCGCACGATCTCCAGATGCATGTCGCTCGACAGGATACTCGCCGCCACGCCCTGGCGAAGCCGCTCCAGATGGCTCTTGCTGCTCTCCTCGACCAGGCGGCGGACATGTTCCTTTTGCCGGACCATCTCGCGGGCGATCACCGGGTCGGGCGAGACGAGAAGATTAGCCGCGAGCCTGACATTGGAAGATACGGCCGTGTGCAGCAGGGTGAGCTCGCGCCACCCCGCCTGCGAGAAGGTGCCCGCGCCCTCCAGCCGCTCCTCTGCCATTTGCAGAAGGTTCTTCGCGACGACATCGCCAGCATATTCGAGATGGATCGCCGCTTCGGTGAGCTCGATGCCGCGCCGGGATTGGTCTTCGGTGAGCACACCGCGGTTGACGGCGGCGATGTAGAGCTTGATCTCGCTATGCGCCCGGTGGATGTCGGCGTCGATGCCGCGCAGCGTCTTGACCGCCTCCGGCGTCGGCGATTGAATGACCGTCATGACCGGCTCAAGCATTCGCGCAATGAGATTGCCCATGTGCAGCACTTCCCGCGCCGCGGCCGCAAGCGCCTGCGCCGGTTTGTCGATCAGCGTGGGGTCAAGCGCGCTGACATGGACAGAGTGGTCGCCAGCACCGGCGGCGTCCGGCATGAGCAACTGAACGAGCCGCGCCATCGGGGCGCAGGAAACCACCCCGACGAGAACGAGGGCGGCGTTGAAGAGCACATGCAAATTGACGAGTTGGCCGGCGGCCGTCTCCCCCGGAAGCCAGGCGAAAGGGACATGCAACGAAAATAGGCCGAAGATCGTTGCGCCGAACAGGGCGCGAAAGAGGAGGTTGCCGAGCGGCAGGCGACGGCCCTCGACCGGCAGACCGCGCGTCAGCCACAGCGCGATCAACCCGCCGCCAATGTTGACGCCCAAAACCAAGGGAATGCCGACCTCGATGGGCACTATGCCTTTCGCGGCAAAGGTCAGGATCAGTAGGATCGCCGCCACGCTGGAATGCAGTGCCCAGGTAAAAAGCGCCGCAAGGATCATCACCGTCAGCGCGTCCCTGCCGATGAAGGCGACGATCGACGGCAGCAGTGGGCTCTGCGTAAGCGGCTGTGTCGCATGGCCGATCATCTGCAGCGACAGGAGCAGGAGGCCGATGCCGAGCACGGCGCGTCCGCCTTCAACAGCCTTGCGCGCCGAAGCCTTCAGATGCATGAGCCCGCCCACCGCAATCAGGAGCGGCGCCAGCCAATGGAGATCGAAGGACAGGATCTTGACGACGAGTGCCGAACCGAGATCGGCGCCAAGCAGCACCGCCAGGCCGGTATCAAGGGCCAACGCGCCGCTGACGGCAAAGCCGGCGGCAAGCATCGCGACGGCCGTCGAGCTCTGCAAGGCAATGGCAACCGCACAGCCACAGGCGGCGGCGCGCGGCCGCCCACCAGCGCCGCCGACGGTGCGCGCGACGATGTCGCCCGCCGCCGCTTCAACGCCTTTCTTCACGAGACTGACGGCATAGAGCAGCAGGACGGTTGCGGCGGCGAGTTCGAGGGCGACAGCCGGCAGGTTCATGGGCGTGTTCCGGGAAGAGAAGCAATCCGAAAACTATCCTTTGCGACTTTACATAAATCAAATCGTTCGTTCTAATAAATCCATAGGTCAAATCTATCCTGAAGAGGCGTCCGCACGCATGCGCTATGTACAGCTTCGCGCCTTCCACAATGTGGCAATCCATGGCGGCTTCTCGCGCGCTGCGGAAGCGCTGTTCCTCACCCAACCCGCCGTTTCGGACCAGGTACGCAAGCTCGAGGAAGAGTATGACGTCCTGCTCTTCAACCGAAACAAGAAGCAGGTGACGCTGACCCAGGCCGGCCAGCACCTCCTGGAAGTCACGCGCCGCATGTTCGACGTCGAGCAGCAGGCGCTGGACCTTCTTTCGGAATCGCGGGCGCTCAGGGCCGGCAAGCTTCGCATCGTCGCCGATGCCGCCCACCACCTGCTGCATATCCTTGCCGCCTTCCGGCGCACCTACCCGACGGTGCAGGTCTCGATCGATTCCGGCAATACCGAGACGGTTATCACCAGCCTGCACGCCTATGAGGCGGATATCGGCGTTCTCGGCGAAATCCCGCAATCGAGCGACTTCGACATCCTGAAACTCAACTCCACGCCAATCATAGCCTTTGCCAGCTTCAACTACCCGCTGGACAACCGGAAAAAGATCACCTTCGCCGAGCTCGTGAAGCACCCGCTCGTCATGCGCGAGCAAGGCTCGAAAACCCGGCAAAAGCTGGAGGCCATGTCGGCACGATGCGGCGTGCAGCTCACGCCGCTGATCGAGGCCGAAGGCCGCGAGGCCGTGCGCGAGATCGTGGCGGCCGGCGGCGGCGTCGGTTTCGTCTCCTCCGCCGAGTTTGGCCAGGACGCCCGCCTCGTTCCCATCGAGATCGACGCGCCCGAGATGCTGATGGACGAAGCGCTGATCTGCCTGCGCGAGCGCAGCAACGGCAAGCTCGTCAGCGCCTTCTTCGACATTGCGCGCAAACTTGCAAACGCGCCCGCGTGAGCCGCCAGGGGATCATGACCCGACGACATCCGGCGGATGGCTGAACCCTCGCCTGGGTTTGGAGTATGCTCTCAGGCACTATAGCGCCGCGCTTCTTGTCGCACGCAAAGGTGTCGCTGTAGCGCTTTGAATTGCTGCATGCTTTGTCCCTTTGACCCGCTGCAACTAAGCGAGACGTGCAGTCGGCCGCCGGTTTGATGCCTGAATGACGGTCACGGCGATCATGTGGAAGACGTCATCGACAGTGCAGCCGCGCGAAAGGTCGTTGGCGGGCTTTGCAAGTCCTTGCAGGATCGGGCCGATGGCGGTGGCGCCGCCGATGCGCTGAGCGATCTTGTAACCGATATTCGCCGCATCGAGATTGGGGAAAACGAAGACATTGGCCTCACCCTGCAGTGCCGAGTTGGGTGCCTTGGCGGCGCTGACCGCCTCGACGAATGCGCTGTCGAACTGCAGTTCCCCATCGATGACGAGACCGGGTGCCGCGGCATGGGCAAGCCTCGTCGCCTCCACCACCTTGGAAACGCGCTCGTGTGCGGCACTGCCCGCGGTCGAAAACGAGAGCATTGCCACCTTCGCCGGCTTGCCGGAGAGCGCCTCGAAGGACTGTGCCGAAGTCACGGCGATGTCGGCGAGGCCTGCAGCATCGGGATCCACCACCAAACCGCAATCTGCAAAGACGAAAGCGCCCTTCTTCGCGTGATGCGGCGCACAGAGCATCATCAGGAAGAAGCTCGAAACGAGACTGACGTGTGGCGCGCGGCCGATGGTCTGGAGCGCGGCGCGCACCGTGTCGGCGGTGGTTGCGACCGCGCCGCCAACCGTACCGTCGGCCGCATCTTCCCGTACCATCATGGCGGCAAAGACGAGCGGCGAACGCACCGCTTCGCCCGCTGCTGCCTCATCCACACCCTTGTTTCGGCGCAGTTCATGGTAAGCCGCAGCGAGGCGCTGGGTAAGCGGTGACGAGGTCGGATCCTCTATGCGGATTTCGTCCGGGCGCGCACCAGCGGCCTCCAGCCGCTCTTCGACAATCTTCCGACTGCCGACAAGCGTGATTTCGGCAAGACCGGCACGAACGGCCCTGAGGCCCCCTTCGACGATGCGCGGGTCTTCTCCCTCCGCAAGCACGATATGACGCGGCGCGGCCTTCGCGGCTTCGAGAATGCGATCGAGCGGTTTCATCAGGCGTGCCCCAGATAGTGAATGCCAACGAGGATGAAGAGAGCGATGAAGATGGTTTCGGCAACGATCAGCGCGACAGCATCGCCGCCGACGTCGAGCACGCGGCGAAGCGAGGTGCGCATGCCGACGGCAACAATTCCGGCAAGCAGCGCCCAGCGCGAGGTCTCCATCCCGGCCTTTGCAACTATTTCCGGTACGAAGCCGAAGGAGTTCAGCGCCGCGAAGATCAGGAAGGCGACGACAAAACCGGGCAACAGCGGCGGGCGTTTGCCGGTCTCGCCTTCGGGCTGCGGCACGTTGCGCAGCACCAGCGAGAAGCTCAGCACGACCGGCGCCAGCATGGTGACGCGGATCAGCTTGACGAGGGTTGCCGTCTCGCCCGCCTCCGGCGAGACCGAGAAGCCGGCGCCGACGACCTGGGCGACATCATGGATCGTGCCACCGAAGAAGATGCCGGTCGCCCGGGCATCGAGCCCCATGGTCTGAGCGATGATCGGATAGGCAATCATCGCAAGCGTCGAGAGCACCGTGACAGAGAGCACGGTGAAGATCAGGTTGCGCTCGGAAAACTCGTTCTTCGGCAGCACGGCGGCGATCGCCATTGCCGCCGAGGCGCCGCAGATGGCAACGGAACCGCTGGTGATGAGCGCCAACCGCCAGCCGCGGCCGAGCAGTTTCGCAGCGAGCAAGCCGAAACCGATTGTCGCGGCAATGGCAGAAACGAGGAGCAGGATCGTGCTGGCGCCAAGCCCGATCAGCAGGTCGACACTGATGCGCATGCCGAGCAGCGCCACGCCGATGCGCAGCACTTTCTTGGCGCAGAAATCGATGCCGGCGACGCAACGCCCCTCTTCCGAAAGAAAATGAAAGGCGATGCCGAGCAGCAGCGCCATCAGCATAGCCGGCGCACCATAGTGGTCGGAGAGGAACTGCGCGGCGACGGCAACCGCCGCGGTGACGGCGAAGCCTGGCCAATAGGTCCAAAATCCGGAGGGCATCCTCCGGAAACGTTCGTGGACGGAGGCGGTGAAGGTCATGTTTGCGTTCCGGTCGCTTGCGGGAAGCTTCGCCTGCCCGGGCTGACCGGGCAGGCATGGTCTGTGAACGGTCACGCCCGCTTCTGCGGACGCATGTCGGCGCGGTCGATGCCGGCAACCGGTACGGGCTTCTTCATCGCATCGCGGCGGAACGGCTCGCCAAGCTCCTGATTGAGGATGACTTCCACGAAGGTCGTGACACCCTTCATCTGGTCGGCGATCGCATTGGAGAGCGCCTCGGTCAGCGCCGCCGGCGTATCGACGGCCACGCCCTTCAGACCACAGCCCTCGGCGACCTTCGCGTAAGAGAGATTGGGATTGAGCTCGGTGCCGACGAAATTGTTGGCATACCAGAGCGTCGTGTTGCGCTTTTCCGCACCCCATTGGTAGTTGCGGAAGATCACCATGGTGATGGCCGGCCAGCCCTCGCGGCCGATCGATCCCATCTCGTTCATCGAGATGCCGAAGGCCCCGTCACCGGCAAAGCCGACCACCGGCACATCCGGGCAACCGATCTTGGCGCCGACGATCGACGGGAAGCCGTAACCGCAGGGCCCGAACATGCCAGGTGCGAGATATTTCCGGCCGGCCTCGAAGGTCGGATAGGCGTTACCGATCGCGCAATTGTTGCCGATGTCTGTGGAGATGATCGCCTCCTTCGGCAAGGCCGCCTGGATCGCCCGCCAGGCCTGGCGCGGCGACATGCGGTTCGGCTCGCGCGAGCGTGCCGTCTCGTTCCACTCCGTGCCCGGATCGTCGTCCTCGTGGTCCATGGAGGAGAGCTGCTGCTGCCAGGCCGATCGGGTCTGGTGGATTGCAGCCTTGCGCTCGTCGCGGCCGGCATCACCGGCCGACGGCGAGAGCTGCTCGAGGATCTGGCGGGCGACCTGCTTGGCGTCGCCGCAGATGCCGACCGTCACCTTCTTGGTAAGGCCGATCCGGTCGGCATTGATGTCGACCTGGATGATCGCGGCGTTCTTCGGCCAATAGTCGATGCCGTAGCCCGGCAGGGTCGAGAAGGGATTGAGCCGGGTGCCGAGCGCCAGCACGACGTCGGCCTTGGAGATCAGCTCCATTGCCGCCTTCGAGCCGTTATAGCCGAGCGGACCGACCGACAGGCGATGGCTGCCGGGAAAGGCGTCATTGTGCTGGTAACCGCAGCAAACCGGCGCATCGAGCCGCTCGGCAAGCTTCATGGAATCACCAATGGCATTGCCGATGACGACGCCGGCGCCGTTGAGGATAACCGGGAATTTTGCTTCCGACAGCAGCTTTGCTGCCTCGGCGATCGCCTGCGGCCCACCGGCCGGACGTTCGAAACGGACAATTGCCGGCAGATCGACGTCGATCACCTGGGTCCAGTAGTCGCGCGGGATGTTGATCTGCGCAGGCGCGCAACCACGCCAGGCCTTTTCGATGACGCGGTTCAAGACTTCAGGGATACGAGAAGGGTCGCGCACTTCCTCCTGATAGCAGACCATTTCCTCGAACATCGCCATCTGGTCGACTTCCTGGAAGCCGCCTTGCCCGATCGTCTTGTTGGCCGCCTGCGGCGTGACCATCAGAAGCGGTGTGTGGTTCCAGTAGGCGGTCTTGATCGCGGTAATGAAGCCGGTGACGCCGGGGCCGTTCTGGCCGATGGCGATCGACATCGTGCCCGTCGCACGGCTGAAGCCGTCCGCCATCATGCCGGCATTGGTCTCGTGGGCGCAGTCCCAGAACTTGATGCCGGCCTTGGGGAACAGGTCCGACACTGGCATCATGGCCGAGCCGATGATGCCGAAGGCATGTTCGAGGCCATGCATCTGCAAGACTTTGACGAAGGCTTCCTCGGTGGTCATTTTCATGGGGCAGTTCCTTTCGTGGAAATTATTTCAAAGAGTTAGAGGATCTCGTCGCGGAGGTAGTACCAGCGGTACATTCCCCATTGGCCAAGCCTGCGGAACGGAGTCAGCAGCCCGTGGCTCGGCAGGGGCGAGGTGAAGATGGGCAGGTCGAGAGCCCCGCCCTTGCCGGCGACCATCTGGGCCATGCGGCGGCCGGCCTGGGCGGAATACATCACGCCGTTGCCGCCATAACCCATGGCGTAGAACAGCCTCTGGCCCGGATCCGGCTGGAAGATGCGCGGCATCATGTCGTGGCTGACATCCACCCAGCCCCACCAGGAGTAGTCGATGTCGATGCCACGCAGCGCCGGGAACTTGCGGTAGAGACCTGCGAGTAGCAGTTCGAGATGCTTCGGGTTGCCGGCATCGCGCCCGGTAATGGCGCTGCGGCTGCCGATCTGCACCCGGCCATCGGGCAGCATGCGGTAGTAGTGGCGGAGCGTGCGCGTGTCGGTGAGCGGTATGCGCGCCTTGAAATTCAGCGCCTGCTGCTCGCCTTCAGTCAACGGCCGCGTAACGATCGAGTTCGACAGGATCGGCATCAGCCGGTGGCGCGTGAGCGCATTCATGCCGGGCGACGTATAGCCGGCGGTTGCAATGCAGACGGCGCGGGCACGAACCGTGCCGCCCGGCGTCGTCAGGTAGTGCACGCCACCCTTCGCCGTGCAGGACAGCACGGGACTTGAGGTATGCACCTTTGCGCCAAGCCGCCGCGCCAGACGAAGATAGCCGAAGGCAAGCTTTGCCGCATGAATGCCCATGCCGTCAGGCTCGTACATCGCCCCGCGCGCTTCCTCGTCCCGGACGAAATCGCGATGGATCTCCTCGCGCGAAACCATGCGGGCACGGTAACCGAACGTGTCGTTAAGGACGCGAACCTCGCCTTCGAGCGCCGGCAGCATCTTCTCGCGGTGAGCGATATAGAGATGGCCGCCGTCCTGCGGATCGCAGTCGATCTCCGGCTCCCGGACCAGCGCCCGGAAAAGCTCGAACCCTTCGGCGATCTCGGCGTGCATCTTCCGTGCGACGTCGACGCCCCAGCGGGCGATCCATTGCGAGCGCTTCAGGCGACCGGCGGAAATCTGCGCCTGCCCGCCATTGCGGGTGCTGCAGCCCCAGGCAACGCCATTGGCCTCCAGCACCGTCGCACGGATGCCGTGCTCGCGTGCCAGGTGGATGGCACAGGAGAGGCCGGTGTAGCCCGAACCTATGATGGCGACGTCGACATCTATGTCCCGCGTGACGGGGCCGTCATCCTCCGGCTCCGGTCCGGCGGTGCCGATCCAGTAGGTCGGCGCATAATCCTTGCCCGTGCCGGGGCTGCGGGCATGGTTGGGGTCATAGGCCGGATCAAACGGCTGCCTTGCGGGCTTGAGAGGGGTGGCGCGCAGTTGCATGGCTCTTGCTCCAGGCCATCAGTAGCGGGGCTGCAGGACCGGGCGGTTCTTGCGGAACGCCTGCTTGCGCACGATCTTGCCGTTTCGGAACGTGAAGAGGTCACAGCCCTCGGCCTCGATGCGGCTGCCATCGGCGGCCGTGCCCGAGAAGGTCCATTCGGACACGCCTCGATCGCCTTCGACGAAATGGCTATGGTTGCCCCACTCGGCGTCCGGCATCGATTTCCAGACGCCGCTGAAAGCATCGGCGATCGCTCCGGTGCCGACGAAGCGGGTGCCGTGAACCTCCGGGCCGCCGACCGCATTGAATACGCAGTCCTCGGCGAAGAAGCGCATGACCCCATCGATGTCATGCCGATTGAAGGCATCGAACAAGGTTTTGAGATCGGTTGCAGAGAGTGTCATGGTCCTGTCCTTTGGCTTGGTCCAAAAGGCATGGCTTCGCCGGAGACGGGAAATGCCGTCCTCAAAAGGCCGCCAGGCCGAATTCAGATGAAGTGTCGAAGTCGCCGCTGGTTACAGACGGCCCTTCCAGGGGATCAGCGCCTTTTCGAGGTAGCGGATCAAAAGATCGAAGGCGAAGGCGAAGATGCCGATGATGAAGATGCCCATGATCACGGTGTCGCTTTCGAGGTTTTCGGCGGCATTGAGGACCATGAAGCCGAGGCCTCGGTTCGCAGCAACCATTTCCGCTGCCACCAGGGTGGTCCAGCCGACGCCGATGCCGATGCGCATGCCGGTGAAGATCTCGGGCAAGGCGGCCTTCATGATCACCTGGCTGATCACCTGTCCACGGGTGGCGCCCATCGCATAGGCCGCGTGGATCTGCTCGGTCGAGACCGAACGCACCCCTGCCCTTGCGGCAATCGCCATCGGCGCGAAGATCGCCAGATAGATCAGGAACACCTTCGGGAACTCGCCGATGCCAAGCCAGATGATCACCAGCGGCAGGTAGGCAAGCGGCGGCAGCGGCCGGTAGAATTCAATGATCGGATCGAAGAGCCCGCGCACGACGCGATTGACACCCATCAGGATGCCGATCGGCACCGCCGTCACCAGCGCCAGCAGGAAGGCGCCGAAGACGCGACCGATACTTGCGAGCGTATGCTCCATCAGCGTCGAGTTCGAAACACCGTCGGTCAGCGCCAGCATGAACTTGTCCCAGACCGCCAGCGGCGACGGCAGGAAGAGCGGCTTGACCCAGCCGGATTCGGTGACGGTGAACCAGAGGGCGAGGAGAACGACCGTCGTTGCGAAACTTATCAGGCCGCTGCTTCCGTCGCCCGGCGCACCGAAGATTTTGCCAGCCTTGGCGGGCTTGGCCCGTGTCACTCTATCAAGCATGGGCCACCTCCGGGTTGCCGGACGCACGTTCGTCGCCATAGATGATGCCGAGCACCTCCTCGCGCATGCGGATGAATTCCGGGCTGGACTTGATCGCGCGCGCATTGCCTTCGGCGAGGAAGCGCTTGTTAAAGTTGAGCTCGTAGGTGTGGGTGATGCGGCCCGGCCGCGGCGACATGACGATCAGCCGCGAGCCGAGGAACAGCGCCTCCTCGACGCTGTGGGTGATGAAGAAGAACATCTTGTTGGTGAGTTGCCAGACCTTGAGCAGCAGTTCCTGGATGGTCTCACGCGTCAGCGCGTCGAGTGCTGCCATCGGCTCGTCCATCAACAGCATGGCAGGATCGCATGTCAGTGCCCGCGCAATGCCGACGCGCTGCTGCATGCCCCCCGACAGGTGGTAGATCATGTGGTGGTGGAAATCCTGCAACCCGACCAGAGCGAGGTTCCTGGTGGCGAGTTCCCGCCTTGTCGCCTTGTCGACACCGCGCAGCTTGAGACCGAATTCGGTGTTCTCGATCACGTTGAGCCACGGCAGCAGAGCATGTTTCTGGAAGACCACGCCGCGCTCGGCGCCCGGCCCGTTGACCTGGTGATTGCCAAGCGTGATGTCGCCCTCGGACGGGGCCATGAAGCCCGCCATCAGATTGAGCAAGGTGGTCTTTCCGCAGCCGGAAGCACCCAATGCAACGACGAAGTCGCCGCTGTTGATGGTAAGATTTACACCTTTCAAGGCGATGATCGCCTGGTCCGAGTACAGGCCCGGATAGGTCAGACTGATGTTCCTGACGCTCAGTGTTTCCATGAGAAATGCCTCCCTGCACCTCGGTCACGGTCTCGATGATGGACGCACCGGCCGCTTCCCACGGCCGGCGCAACAGGCAGAATACGTTATTGCGCGGCAGTCTTCGCGAAGCTCGCGTTGACGTAGGGCGCATAGTCGTCGAGCGAATTGCCGATCTGCTTCTGTTCGACCAGGAATTTTGCGCTCTCGCTAAGCGCGCGCGTCGCACCGCCGCCGAGCCAGACCTCGGACGCCTGCTCATCCGCATTCGGGAAGGAGAGGAGGCGCAGGGCTTCCACGGTGCTTGGGCCATCGCCGCCGATCAGCTTGACGATACCCTGGACCTCGGCCGACTCCTCCGTCCAGGCGGCCTTGTTGGAATTGTAGTCGGCATAGGCTTTCGCAAGGACCTTGGTGAAGGCCTCCATCAGCTTCGGGTTCTCCTCCGCCCAGCCCTTGTCGACCACCAGCCCGTCGAACGTCGGAACACTTGCCGCACCGATCACCTCGGAATCGGAGATCGTCTTGCCAGTCTTCTGGATTTCTGAAAGCGCCGGCGGCCAGACATAGGCGGCATCGATATCGCCGCGCTGCCAGGCGGCAACGATCTGCGGCGGCTTCAGGTTGAGGATTTCGACCTCGCGGGGATCGACGTTCCAGACCTTGTTCATGCCGACAAGCAGATGAAAGTGCGAGGTCGAAACGAAGGGGACGGCGACTTTCTTGCCCTTGAGGTCGGCCGGCGTTTCGATGCCCGAGCCGTCGCGCGCAACGAGTGCTTCCGACTGGCCGATATTGTCGAGGATCCAGAAGAGTTGCAGGTCAACGCCGCGTGTTGCGGCCGCCGCCGTGCCAGTCGACCCGAGAACGCCGATCGGCACGTCTCCCGAAGCGAGCGCCGTCGTGATGTCGCCGGCCGAACTGAACTGGCGCCAGTCGATCGAATAGCCGGCCTCCTTGGCGGCCGCGTCGAAGCGGCCATCGGCGATCGCGGCAACGAAGGGACCGACAATCTGCTGATAGCCGACGACAAGCTTCGTCTCCGCATAGGCTGCGCTCGATGCGGCAAGGCTCGCCACGATGCTGGCCGCCGCCGCTAACCGCTTGAAATGTCCATGTAGCATTCTTCGTTCTCCTCTTTGATTATTGATTGGCCGGTTTTTCCGGTCTTGCTGATGACGATAAGGCCGAGGCTTGGCTTGCGTTATATCCAGTTTGGAAGTTGAATAGATCCAGATTGACCTCGCTGAGGGCCGCCTTTGTGCGCATGAGCGTTTCCGAAACGATTTTCTTCATCGAGCGCGAAAGCGGGATCGGCTTGCAGGCGCAATTGCGCGAGACGGTGGTTTCGGCGGTGCTCGCCGGTCGGGTGCAGCCCGGCGCACACCTGCCCTCGACGCGCAAGCTCGCCGACTATCTGCGCATCTCGCGCATCACGGTAACGCTCGCCTATCAGGAACTGATCTCTCAGGGGTACGTCGAAGCCGTCAGCCGCAGTTCCTATCGCATCACCGACAATCCGCCAGGCAGGGACGTGGACGACAAAGTCCCGTCCGGCGGTTCCGCCCCGGTGGACTGGAGCCGCAAGATCAAGATGAGCTTCGGCGTCGTGCGCCAGATCCCGAAACCGCTGGATTGGCGCCGCTATCCCTTCCCCTTCCTCTATGGCCAGATGGATCCGACGCTCTTCGACCTCAACGCGTGGCGTGATTGCGCCCGCCGGGCGCTCGCCCGTGAGGACTTCGTCCTGATGGCGAGCGACTTTGCCGCGGCCGATGACGTGCGGCTCGTCAATTACATCTGCTCGCGCACGTTGCCGCGACGCGGCATCCATGCCACTCCGGACGAAATTCTCGTCACCGTCGGCGCCCAGAATGCGCTCTGGATCGTGACCCGACTGATCTTGGACGAGGGCTCCGCCGCAGTCTGCGAAAACCCATGCCACCCCGACATCAGCGCCTCGCTGCTGCTGAGCGGTGCCGATGTCATGACCGTCGACGTCGATGGCGAGGGCCTTTCGCCCGATGCCCTGCCGGAGAACGTCGACGCCGTGTTCGTCACTCCGAGCCACCATTCACCGACGGGCGCGACAATGCCGGTCGATCGGCGCGCGCGGCTGCTTGAGGCCGCCGAGGAGAAGGACTTCGTGATCGTCGAGGACGACTACGAGTTCGAGATCAGCTATCTGGCACCGCCCTCGCCGGCACTGAAGGCCCTCGATCCGACCGGGCGCGTGCTCTACATCGGCAGCTTCTCGAAATCGCTGTTTCCGGGCCTCCGGCTCGGCTACCTCGTCGCTCCAGCCGCCTTCATCCGCGAGGCCCGCGCGCTCCGCTCGCTGATGCTGCGCCATCCGCCCGGTCACCTGCAGCGCACCGCGGCCTATTTCCTGGCGCTCGGCCATTATGACGCCGTGCTGCATCGCATGCGCACGGAGTATCACAAGCGCCACGTCCTCATGGCAGAGGCACTCCGCCGCGAGGGTTTGACGATCGCAGGTTCGTCGGCCTTCGGCGGTACGTCGTTCTGGATGAAGGGACCGGAAGGGCTCGACGCCGATCGACTTGTGAGCGAACTGCGCCAGGATGGCGTGCTCGTCGAATCCGGCTCTCCCTTCTTCCCCAGAAGTGACGAGCCCTGTCGCTATTTCCGCATGGGCTATTCGTCCATCCCTGGCGCGAGTATACCGGAAGGTGTTGCCCGTGTTCGCGCCCGCATCGATCTCCTTTCAGGCGGCGACGATAGTAGAAAATCGGATCGGCGGTCGTGACCGGAACATCACCGCGCTTGCCGATGCGGATGCCCGGTCGGAACCATTGAAGATGACCTCGGTTGTATCCTTGGCCCCTCTCCTCGTCGGGTAGCGGGCGCAGAGGATACGTATGGAGGTAGACAAATGGTTGAGCATTTGGACGAGCGCGGCGAACCGGAATCTGCAACGCATGACGCGGAGCGAACCCAGTTTTCGCCACGCGAGGCCAGGCAGGCAGGACTGGGCACGCGCGTCTTTCTGGTGCTCGCAGCCAGTCTGACTTTGGCGCTGGCCGCATGGGGCCTCGTGGAATGGGGGCAAGGCGGTGGCTCTGATCAAACCGGTTCGGTTGAACGCACTGAGCCCGCCTCTTCGGGTCAACGGCCGGAAGCCGAACAGCGCCCGAGCACCGAGAGCCCGCAAGGCCTGGCACCCACGGATCGCAACCCGACCCCACAATCCGGTACGGGCGCACCAAGCAACAACAGCGCGCCCGATGACACCAACAGGTGACGGGAAAGCCAGCCTTCGATGTTAGAGGAAGACAGCCGACGGTGAATAGTGCGCCGGGCATCGGCGCGTTACGCAAATTCCTTCAGGCGCGTTTGGCCAGGTCACAGTCGGAAGGTCGTCCTGCCTCACGCTCGCCGGCGGGATCAGGGCCGGTCCAGGAATTTGTTGAACCTGCTCAGGCTGCCATCCGCCGTTTTGTCCTGGTGAAGAAACAGCAGCTTGTTGTGATCGAAGATGCGGAAAAACTCGTCCCATGAGATCGGCTCCAGGTTCACCTCTGCTTCGCCGAAATCGATCCGCAATATTCCGCCATCAAGCGCACCTTTTACCCGGGCGGGCCGTCCCTTCCGCTTTTCGGCCCAATGGCGAATTTCGTCGTGATTGTCGGTGGTTTGCGCCTCGCTCATGCACTCGCTCCTTGCGCTCAGTCGCTTTGGATACCGAATCGAACCGCTTCCATGCACGTTTGTTCCCCGCGTGCGCGCCGCCGCTACGGACGCCAACGAAAGCACGGGGATCGGATGCGAGCGTCTATGCGCGCGCAAAAGCGCCTGGTCCTCGACATCGGCGTCCCCTAGGATTGGCCCCTATTGTAGGCCAGCGGGGCACCGCAAATTGCCGCACTTTTGCGCGACATCCTTTAATGGCAGCTGCTGGATCTAAAGCTCCGAACGCAACCGATCGCGATGCATTCCGATTTCGGTCTGTGTCAGTGGCTCCCCTTGTTCATCAAAGCGACGCCAACCGGTCGATTCGTAGGCGGCGCGACGTTCGGCCAGATCGACACCCCTGTTGCGAAAGATCATCTGCGCCTGCTCGGCCAGAGGTTCGCTCAGCGACCGCGCCGTCACGAGTGCGCCGCCACGGCGGACGCCCTCGGCATACACGTTCGCATCCGCTTCATCGATGCCCGATTCCGTCAGTGCGCCGATCACGCCGCCCACGGCACCGCCGGCAATGGCGCCGGTTGCGGCGCCTGCAGCCGTTGCAGCCAGCCACCCCGCCGCGACAATCGGACCGATACCGGGAACCGCCATAAGGCCGAGGCCCGTCAACAGGCCGACCGCGCCTCCACCGGTGGCGCCGATGGCCGCGCCGGCTCCGGCGCCCTCGGCAGCGCCGCTCTCAGGAGAATATCGGCCGGCCGCGTTGTTGGCGATAATACCGATATTTTCCGCAGGAATTCCCGCCTGCACCAGTTCACTGACCGCTGACTGCGCATCCGCATAGTCGTCGAACAAGCCACTTACGGTTTTCATGTCGAGATCTCCTCACTCTTTCGCTTGAGACGTGACATTGCCCTGATAGTCGAGCGCGACCTCAACTGGTTTCCCGCCTTTTGTCGCCTCAGCCCGCCAAATGCCCTGGTTGTCCAGCTTCAAACCCTGCACCGAAGCGTAGCCGGCCTTTTCGATACGATCCTTGGCCTGAGCTTCGGTGAAGCTGCTGGCGCCGGCCACCGGTGCGGTCGGATTGTTCGAGTTGGGAGTTGCAATGGCGGGCGTCTCCCCGTTTGGATTGGGCGTCGTTTGCGCGAAGGCCGGCATTGCGACAACACCGAAGAGCGCGGCCATTGCGAGAGTGGTGCGTTTCATGGAGTACCTCTTACCGGGTCCCAATCGGCCCGTGGCGCTCTAACCGGGGGATACCCTGCAAGTTCCGAGAAACATCCGGATGCTGATACCATCGACCTGGTTCTCGATGCCGAGGAAAGCTGCCAGCCGTGGTCAGTGGAACAGTTTCGTCCAGTGCCGGTTCTTTTCGGTTCATTTCAAAGGAGCAACGAAAATGGATCACGCCAATCACGTACGCCTCGAGCCGACGGAACTCACGCCTGCTGTCCTTGAAGGTGCGACAGTATATGGGATGGATGACGATAAGGTCGGCACGGTTGATCACGTCCACGGCGCCGGTGCCGCCGGCACCGTTATCATCGACGTTGGCGGCTTTCTCGGCATCGGCGCAAAGCCGGTTGCAGTGCCCACTGCCGACCTCGATTTCATGCGTGATGAGAACGGTGAGGTTCATGCCGTGACGGCCTGGACCAAGGATCAACTCAAGGCGATGCCCGAGCATCGTGATTGACCGTGGTGGCCCGGCCTCGTGCCGGGCCTCTTCGCGCTCACCGCCTGCCTTGACGCGGAGGGCGAACCTACGCCCTCCGCCTCTCGACCCCGGTCAAGCTGCAACCTTTGCCTTGTTGTTGGCGGCGGACAGAGCGATCTTGGTGAGCGCCTTGTCGGTCGCCCCTTCTTCTTGAAGGGTCTGGTCGAGCAGCAGCGCCGCTTTCTCCAACCCCAGTTGCTTGGCCCAAGTCTTCAAGGTGCCGTATCGCGCGATCTCATAGTGCTCGACCGCCTGGGCCGTGGAGATGAGGCCGGCATCGAGAGCCGGGCTCGCCTTGAATTCCTCCATGATCTCCTCGCCCTCGGCGATGATCCCCTGAATAGCCTCACAGGTCTTGCCCTGCGCACGTTTGCCCATAATCTCAAAGACTTGTTGCAGGCGCTCGACATGCTCCTCCGTTTCGTCCCGGTGCTTCTGGAATGCCGCTTTGCTATCGGGCAATTGCGCCGCGCGCGCCATCTTCGGCAGCGCTTTCAGTATCTGCCTTTCCGCATAGTAGATGTCCTTAAGGCCGTCATAAAACAGCGCCTCGAGTGTCTTCTCCGGCATAACAAACTCCTGTGCCATCTGATTGGAACGCCTCCAACATCTGCGGCGATAAAAGGTTCCGGACGAGCTGAGGCAAGTACCCGGAGGGCGAAGCGTGCCCGGGCCCGGTCCCTTCGACAGGCTGGGCGTGAACGGGCGGAATTGATCCGTAACGACATTTCGATCACCGACACTTAAGCTCGGAGATGAAAGGATCCCTGCAACTGGCGGAGCCCTGGTCCGGCCTGCTGCAATATTGCTCGGATTTGACAAGTCGGATTTGACAAGCCCGATCCTCGCCCCAGTTCATGGAGATGGCTTTAAGTGAGGTCGTGCGCAGTAACGCACAGCGAACAGCAGCACTGGTCAGATGGACCTTCGGCCGGGAGCGACGGCGCCGGACCAGTCCTGTTTCTTCAATGCGCAGCTTTTGGGGTCTGTTGCTGGCCTACTGGCTCTCCGAGCGTTGGCGCGAGGCCTGGGGCTTAACGCTTCTTATCCTGCTGCTCACCGGCTTGTCGGCTCAGGCAAGCGTATGGTTCGCTTTGACCTCCGGCGAACTCGTCAATCGGATCGCTAATTTTCACCATCCTACCGTGCCGACGACGCCCTGGTCGCTCCTGACCACCGCAGCCACGCTTGCCGCGATCGCCATCACCAGGGACGCAGGCTTCACTGCGGTCCGTCACTTCTTTACGACCACACTCCACCGGAAATGGCGCCAATGGCTGGACGATCGCTTCAACCAGGCGCTGCTCGACTCCAACCATACCCATTTCCACCTCCTGCAAAACGGGTTTGGCGCGGCAAGCGAGGCGGAGGCTTCATCGCCCGACAACATCGATCAGAGGATACAGGAAGCCATAAAGGGCATGACGGGCGGTGCAATCGGCCTGGGCGTGGGCATAGCCGGCGTCGTTCTATCGCTTGGATTCGTCGGGCTAAAACTGATCGAGACGTCGAGCACCGTCAGAGGGCTTGATCTTCTGGGCAGCTACGGCAGCGCCTGTTTGACACTGCTGGCAATCGCGATCTACGTGCCGCTGAATACGTACCTCGCAGCCAAGCTCGGGAGTGTCCTGCAGGGTCTGTCGATACGCATCCAATCGGCGGAAGGCAGTTATCGCAGCGAATTGAACCAATTGTTGCACCGCAGTTTTCATGTTGCGGTCATTAAGGGCGAACCGGCCCAGAAGACAGTCAACCGGCGCCGATATCGCGAGATTGATCGCACCTGGGCAAGCCTCAATCGCGTGACCGCCGGGTTCATGGGTTTCGAACTAGTGCACAATTTCATCGGCTCACGCATTGTCGCCTACGCACCAGGGCTGCTCCCCTACGTCGATAAAACGATCAGCCTGCAGGACTATGTCACCGGCGCCGAGCTGGCGACGGCGCTCATCAACGAATGCTCGTGGTTCATCCACGCGATGCCCGACATCGCGACGCTAAGGGCCGATGCACGCCGGATCACCGAACTTGCGCAAGCGATAGAAGCCGTGCAGCAGCCACAGGACTACTATGCTCGTAGTGGCCCTTCGGTGTTCGAATACGAGACCCAGGATCCCGGGCGGGGCCTGACCATCCATGCGGTCGAGCTCCTGCATACCGGCGACGACAACCCTTTTCTGATTGCCGACAAGCTGCATTTCCTTCCGGGAGAGTGGACGTTGGTGGTTGGTGAATCCGGAAGTGGCAAGACGTCGCTGCTCAAAGCGATAAACGGTCTTTGGGCGCATGGCCGCGGCACGATCACGATGCCGGAGACGGTAAGAAGCCTCTACGTTGCCCAGGACGTCAAGCTCCAGGGCGTTTGCCTGAAGGACCTCGTTTGTTTGCCGGATGAGGCTGAGACCCATACCGACGCCGCTGTCGTGGCGGCGTTGGAAGAGGCCGGGCTCGAAGAATTTGCCTCCGAGCTTTCGGAAGACGGTCGCGATGGGCAGACCTGGGACAAACTTCTTTCCGGAGGCGAGAAGCAGAAACTCGTCCTGGCGAAAATCGTCTTGTTAAGGCCGGGCCTGCTCTTCCTCGACGAGGCAACCAGCGCCCTGGATAGCCAGGCGGTTCAGGCATTTCATCAGTCGATCAAGGATCATTGCCCAGAGGCGACGGTAATCGCCATCATGCATGATACCTCGTCGATCCAATCAGACGGTGACGCCGATTTCTTCGACAGCGTCCTCACCATCGACAACGGCACCGCAAAGAAAACGCCGCTAGCTGCCTGGCGCGATACGTAGGAGCAGGTTGTCTTGGTGCAGTGTCGTCCCGCTCTATTTCTTCAGTCATGTGCGGTGCATCAGGCGCTGGTGCGACCGGGACCAAATTCCTCCATCCGAAGCTAGGAGCCCCAATGCGAATCGCCCTCCTTGTCAACGCACTCGAAACCGAAGAGCCAGCCTATACGACCACCGCGTTGGCGCTTGCCGCGCTCGCCCGCGGGCATGAGGTCCTATATGTCACGCCCGGTGATTTTATCCTGCGCCCGGACGATACGTTGATGATACGGGCGGCCGGTTTCGTCGGAACACGACCAAAGAAACCGGAGACGCTTTTGCGCGCCCTCACGGACGGAGACAGGACCGTCGTCAATATTGAAGACGTGGATGTTCTGTTTCTGCGCAACGACCCGTCGGAGGATGCGGATAGCCGTCCTTGGGCATCGTACGCCGGGGCGAATTTCGGTCGTCTCGCCACAGAGCGCGGTACGATCGTCGTCAACGATCCCTGCGGCTTGGCATTGGCACAAGACAAGCTCTATTTTCAGGATTTCCCGGTGTCCGTTCGCCCGACAACTCTGATCTCCAAGGACATCGATGAAATTCGCGCGTTCATCGACGCGCACTCGGAGGGTGTGATCATCAAACCGTTGCAGGGATCGGGTGGTAGAAATGTTTTCAGGGTGGCGACCAGCACGGAAGGCAATCTTACTCAAATTGTCGATGCCGTCGGCGTCGTCGGCTACCTGATCGTGCAAGGCTACCTTCCGAAAGCATCGGAAGGTGATACGCGGTTGTTCCTGATGAACGGACGACCACTCCAGAGGGGCGACGTCTATGCTGCGTTCAAACGCGTGCCGCCCAAGGGAGACGTCCGGTCCAACATCCACGCCAGCGGCACTCCAAAGGCAGCCAACGTTACGAAAGAGATGCTGGCGATCGCCGAAACACTACGCCCGAAACTGGTTGAGGACGGCATGTTCCTGGTCGGTCTTGATATCGTCGGCGACAAGCTTCTCGAAATCAACGTATTCACGCCTGGCGGCCTCCAGACCATCCGCGAGCTCCACGACATTGATTTCTGCGACGAGATCTTGGATTCACTGGAAAACAAGGTCGAGATCAAGAAGACCTATCGGGGATCGCTCAGCAACCGGATCCTGTCAACGCTTTGAATCTGCCAGTCTTCCGTCCCGCGTTCCACTTTCGCGTAATGTGTTGGCGGAACAGAACCGGCTATCTGGTTGTTATCCCCTATCTTCGAGTGGCAGACGGAAAGCCCGCCTGCCGCGGAGGGCAACAAAGGAGATAGCGTTTCTGTGAATTTTCTACATCAAATTGCCTCTGACGTGCAGTTGATGCTTCGCCGGCCGCCACGCATGCAATACGCGGCCCTGTGTTATCGCCGTAAAGACAACGCCCTGGAAATCCTTCTCATCACCAGCCGGGACACCGGCCGCTGGGTCATTCCGAAGGGCTGGCCGATGAAGGGAAGGCGCGCGCACGAGGTGGCGGCGAGAGAGGCCTATGAGGAGGCAGGCGTCAAAGGCACTTGCCAGAGGTTCCCGTTCGGCCACTACTTCTACAAAAAGCGACTGGACCACGGGCTCAAGATTTCCTGCAGGGTTCAGCTCCACCTGCTCGAAGTCGGGCGCATGCGCCGGAAATTCCCCGAGAAGGGGGAGCGAAAGCTGGCCTGGTTCGACTATCGGGAAGCGGCAAAGCGTGTCGCCGAGCCTTCACTGCGGGACCAGATGCTCCGTTTCGGGCAGCAATGCGCTTCTTAGTGGACGCTGGCGACCTTGACGGCGCTGGCGAAATCTTCCGCCACCAGTTCACTGATCGCGATCAACACCTCCTCCACCGAAAACCCGGAGTCGATCGTTTCGCGGATCAAAAGCTGAAGATCAAGCTCAACGACGTCGCGGCAATCCTCGAGCCGTTCCTCAGATACCGTGATGCTCTGCAGTTCTTCCATCGCGAGACTCCTCTTGGCGTGGATTCTGCTGGCTCGCCCTCGCAGGCTTCCTTCCAACCCTTGGGAGGAGGTTTGAGTTCCGGCGAGAACTTCTCGAAGAGATCAAAGAAAGAGATTCGCTGCAATGCCTTGCTGCCACACGAGAGCCGTCTACCGGTCGCGGCGACCCAGACGGGGCAACCGAGCCGCGTCGTCCAATGGTCCTGCCGGTCCTTCCCAGCCAAATACACTGCGGCCGCCGAACTCTTGCGATTGGCGAAACTCGCCGGCCACGATTTCCTTGAGATCCGGGCCGGTCACATATTTCTCGAGCTGGCGAGCCTGATCGTCCAGACGTTTGAGAACCTGCATCTCTTCGTCGCGACCGAGCTTCGCCTTCGACACGGCCGACTTCATCACCCGGATCGTCTCGTCATAGACTTTCAGGGGCACCGGAAATGGGTGGCGATCCTTGCCTCCATGGGCAAGCGAGAAGCGCGCCGGATCGGCAAACCGGCATGGTGCACCGTGCACGACTTCGGCCACCATCGCCAGCGCCTTGACGGTCCGCGCCCCAACGCCCGGCACCAGCAGGAGATGTTCGAAATCCTCTGGACCGCGGTCCGCAGCCGCCGCGAGCGTGGCGTGCAGACGTTTCATGTTGACGTCTTCCTGACGCACGTCGTGATGGGCAGGCATGATCAGATGCGGCAGCATCGGCTGCGCGGTTTGCCTGGCCTCGCGCCCGGGCTCGATAGCCACGACCTCCCGGACAATCCGATCCGGTCCGAGCGAAGCCAGCAGATCGAGCTGGCTGTTGCGCGAGGCCGCGGCACGGCGGTCGGCAAGATTGACGATCTCGCCCTGTCGCGCACCCTCGATCGCCGTATGAGGCGAATCCACGAAGCTGGTGATGCCCTCCGACAGCCAGTGGTAGCGCCGGGCCTGCCGCTTTTCGCCATTCATGCCCTGTTGCACGACGACCCATTTGCCGTCATCCGTGAGGATAAAACCGTGCAGATAAAGGTCGAAGCCATCCTGCACCGCCGCACTGTCGACCTTTGCGACGAGGCGGCTGGTGGTCGCAAGGCCACCTCCGTCCAGACCCACGCGCTCGCCGATCGCAATCAACTCGCCGGGCGTCTCCCGAGAATTCCGCCCTCGCCCGCCGCAGACATGAATGCCGAGTTCGCCTGACAGAGGCGACAAACCACGCTTCAGGGCGCCGATGACGCTGGTGGTGATGCCGGAAGAGTGCCAGTCCATGCCCATGACGCATCCGAAAGACTGAAACCAGAACGGATGCGCCAGCCGGCGAAGAAATTCATCTCGACCGTATTCGATGACGATCGCCTGGGTGATGATCGCGCCAAGTTTCGTCATGCGCTCGCCAAGCCACCGGGGAACCCGGCCACCGTGAAGCGGAAGATCGGCGCTGCCTGCTCTTTGGACCATTCGGCCTTATACACCGGCAGATGATCCTGTCACACAGGAAAGTTCTCCAAACGTTCTCATCTGCGCCGGCAAGTCGCAAGGCGACGGTCTCGGCCGGGAACATTAAGCACCATCGCAGGTTCTAATATAACCCTGCAGGCCCATGGCGGTTCGGCCCTGACCATGGGCGCACGACAGCATCAGAGCAGTCCGAAGAGTCCCTTCGAACGGCTCTGATGCTGTTGAGGATACGGCGACCACACAAGGACTTCGAAATGAACCACAAGCACAGATACGACAAGCCGCGGAGGTCTTCGACCGAACTGCCAATAGGCTTGATGCTGCTCGCTGTCTTGGGGATTGCTGCGTCCGGCGACAGTCAGAATGTCGCTGTCTATCTCCCGCAGACGGCAGCATCGAATCCACGGTGAACACGTCAGACGTCGGCCCACGCCGCTCGGTCATTGCCGAGATGAAACGCCGGCTCTCGGGACATCTGAAAACTCAGCCCTTCCACACCGGCAGACAATGGACGGCTAAAAGCGAGCGCGCAGAAGGTTCAACTTGCCATTCAGCCAATACTCGGCCCGTCTGGTCGCGGATTGAAATTCGTGCCCAAGCTCCTGGGTGTAGCGGCCTTTACACATGGTCGTGTCAGCCACCCACAATCCGCCAGCGAAAATTGCCATCAGGAGGAAACCGCGCATGGCGGCGCAGTATGCACATTTGATATTTCTAAAATACTAACGGACATTCGTTCTGCCGGCATGGCGCGAAGTTGGCCGACGGGCGCCGCGCTCACGGCCCAATGCTAATCTCGCCGCGCAACGTTACCTTCTCGAAGTCACTGATCAGAATATCGACGCGCACCTGCCAAGTGCCTGCCAGCGGGATGTTCATGTGCTCGACGCGCCAATCCGCATCGCTGCGCCGCACGGCTGCGCGCTTGAACGGCTCGATGCCGGAATCAGGTTTGGACAGCACAAGCGTCACCTCCTTGGCGGCAAGTGGTTCAAGTTCGCCATTGAGAGTGTTGATCGATACCTCGACCTCGCCCGCTCGTCCGGGCGCGACTTCAACGAAGGCCATTGCCTTGTCAGTATGGATATGAACGCTTGCAGGCTGCGCCGCCACAGCCAGGAGCACGCGCGGCGGCGGCGTAAAGCGCCAGCAAGACACGGCGCCGAAAATCAGGAAAACGATAAGCATCTCCGCGGCGATCGAGCGGACCAACCGCGTCTTCGATACCCCATCGCCGGCCATGACCGGCTCCGTCAGACGCCAGCGATTGACGATCGCCAGCAGAAACAGTCCCGCAAGCAATGCCATCTTGACCATAAAGACCTGGCCATAGGCGGTTTCCAGCAGCGCTCGCGGCTTCTCCACCTGTACGATGGTCAAGACAACACCCGCCGCGACAAGCACAACGAGCACGTAAGGAATGGACGCCGAGAACCGACGCAGCGCCCGGAGGCCCATCGGGTCACCGCGCCGCAACGCCAGGCCCAGGGGAGCCAGCGCTCCAACCCAGAGACTTATCGCGGCGGCGTGCAGGAACACGGCCGGGCGCATCAGCCATTGCGGCTCGGCCGTAGAAGCGTGGCCGCTGAGCGACAAGGCGGCCGATGACACGATCAGCGCTGCCAGAGATGACAGGCAGGCAAACCGCCCCCTGCCGCTAAGCGCCACGGCGGCCACGCCAAAGGCAATGAGCGCCGCTATGACTGTGCCACCGAAGCTCGTTGCCATCGCCGTGGACCAAACGGCCGGCTCGACAATGTGCGTCAGGGGAACTGTGAGCGCATCGAGCCCCTGAAAGCCCACGGCGGCAAGCGCACCAAGGAATCCTGTACCGAGCGCGATCGCAACGACCTTGCGCCCCGAACGGGTGCCGCGGGGCAACCAGCAGAGCGAAAACACGCCGCCAACGCCGATGAACAGGCCCACATAAAGTGCGAGTTTCGATAACAGGACGCCGGCACGTACAGCCCAGTCGATCTTATCTCCCGTCACGGGCGGCGCGGCGCTCGTTGCGCCGACCGAAAAGACGACCGATCCACCGATCGGATGGCCGTCGGCGGAGGTCACACGCCAGCTAAGCACATGCGTGCCTCGCCCAAGGTCAGCCGGTGCTGCGATCTCGACGGTTCGATCTTTCAGCTCGAACCTTTCCAGGGGGATCGCTGTCCCATCCGGTCTGACGAGCTTCAGAGACAACGGCGAAACCGGCTCGCTGAAGGTCAACACATAGACAGACGGCGCGGTGACTACGACCGCGCCGTCCTTCGGTTCACTGGCGTTGAGCGATGCGTGGGCGAAGACCACGGCGGCCTGCATCAGGACCCCGCACAGCGCGATTGCCATTAGCCTCGCCAGGTGCGTGAAGCTTCGTGGTGCCAGCGCCATCATGTGTGGTCTCCGGTCAATCGGCCTTCGCCGCCCGTGTTGCGCCGATCAGTGCCCGCTTTTCTTTTCGAGGAGCTTGATGCCGGGTGCCGGATATTCGAGATCGTCGCTCGACTTGCCTTCTGCCGGGATTTCGATCCAACGCTCGCTCGCGCCATCAGGGCATTCCTGTACGATTGGCACGTAGAGTGTCTTGCCGACTGGCAGCCCTTCGGTCAGAAATGCGCGGAAGACGAACTCGTCATATTCGTCGTCGGCCAGGCTGCCGCCCTTCCAGACAATCTCCTTCACGCCTTCCTTCATCGGGGTACCGAAGTAGTCATAGGACTTCTCGTAGGCTCCCTTGATCTTCTCCACGGTCCAGCCGGCTTTCGGCATCGGCTTTGCCGCGATCACACCTTCGGGGATCTGGACCCGCACAGCAATCGTCGGCTTACCTTCGCAGCCATGCCCGATTCGAACGACCGCCTTGTAGGATCCGCCGACATGCGCTTCCGTCGTTTCGAGCGTGGCGTGGGCAAAGGCTGCCGTCGCGCTAATCGCGATGAAGGCAGTGGTGGTGATCAGTTTCGACAACATATGCTATTCCTTTGAGATGATTGGCTTAGTCAGTTTGGACGTTTGATCGGAGGACGCAGGAATACCTCCCGCGGATCTCCGGTTGGATGCGGTGATCCAGAAAAGGTTGCCGACATTTTTCATCGGTAGTGCCCGCGATCACGCACATGATCGATGTGCGGAGTGTCCGTCGGATCAATGCCGACCTGCAGTCAGCTTTGGACCCCGTGACAGGAGTGATCGTTGCGATGGTGCCGGCGCGCGCCGGCGAACGAAACGCCTACAGCGCCGCGCATCTTATCGGACGCAGGACGGCCGAACGCAATCGATCAGGCAAGCAACCGTGGAGGCGCTCGAGGATAGCCGAGCCGGTGTTCGCCTGTCGGCAACGGACTTGCTGCGGGCCACAAATGCTGCTCCGCAGACGCGACTTGAAGTGCACCAAACCCGCCGGCATCGGGCGCAGCCGCCAGGAACGGCGAGGACACGCAGCATCCGAGAAGGCAGCAATCGGCGCCGGTCCCATGATCGGCGTCTTGATTGCCGTTGCTGGGGTGATCCGCGCTTAGGCAGAGCGCGTTGCCGAAAGCGTCGAGTTGCGACAAGGCGAGCATCGAACTGGAGGCAAATGCGCCAGCCATCGATTGCAGCACGAACAGGCAGGCAGCGATAAACGCCAGTCGCCAACCGTTGCGTCGCCTCACCACAATCAAACTCCTTCTGCGCTGTTTTTCAGAAGTGCCCACAGCCATCGCATAGCTATCGGTTACACGCGCCCCCGTCCTTGTTCCATAGCAAGTATGAAGCCACGAGGGTATCGGAAAGAACCCTCTATTCGAATTCGTCAGCACGGACTTGAGCCCAAGGCTCTGCCAAGTTTGCGATGAGAGATTTTCCCCTGGGAGCGATCGGAAGGGTGCCAGAAACGATCTGGCTCAGCCGCCGTCGGCGCGCAGCGCCGTGCCGGTTACAGCCCGGCGGCATCCGGCGCCAGGTAGACGACGCCCGCCTGCAAAATAGATGCGGCTCAACCATGGAGCGCACCGTGTCTTGGCAGCGTAATCAAACTTTCATTTTTCCATCATGCAGATTGGCAAGGACTGTCACACTCAGCTGTTAGCAAGCGCCCGGCTTCATTCGTGCCACCGATCCTGGTGTCCGCCAATCTGCAAGGAGCGTTTTGCAATGAGAGTCTCCGTCACTACGTCCGTATTCATCGGCCTGATGGCAAGCGTCGCGTTTGGCGCGTCGGCGGCAGCAGCCGAAAAGACGAAATTCGAATTCTGGTATGGCCTTTCGGGCGATCTTGGCGAACGTGTCCAGGATGCCTGCAAGAAGTTCAACGACAGCCAGTCCGAGTTCGAGATCGTCTGCACCTCGCAAAACGGTTATGACACGACCCTGCAAAACACGATTGCCGCCTACCGCGCCAAGAAGCAGCCGGCGATCACCCAGATCTATGATGCCGGCACGCTCGACATGATGCTGTCCGGCGCCTTCGTACCCGCCAAGAAGCTGATGGCCGACAATGGCTATACGATCGACTGGGACAATTATTTCGGCGGCATCGCCAACTATTACGCCACCGCAAAGGGCGAGCTGAATTCCTTCCCGTTCAACTCCTCGACGGCCATGTTCTATTACAACGTCGACGCCTTCCAGAAGGCCGGCATCGACTTCAAGCCGGACACCTGGGAGCAGGTCGAGGAAGCGGCTCGCAAGCTGAAGGCTGCCGGCTACGAATGCCCGCTTGCTTTCAACTTCGACACCTGGCCGCTGATGGAGCAGTTCTCGGCCATCCACAACCAGCCGATTGCGACCAAGGCGAACGGCTATAATGGACTGGACGCCGAACTCGTCGTCAACAAGACCAAGTTCGTCGACCATGTGAAGTTCTTCAAGAAGATGGCCGACGAGAAGCTCTTCGTGGTCAAGACCAAGCAGCTCGGCATGGACATCGTCCCCGCCTTCACGTCCCAGACCTGCCAGATGATCCAGACCTCGATTGCCGACCATGGCACGATCGGCAAGACCCTTCCCGAGGGTGTGAAGTGGGAAGTCGCCATGTTGCCCGTATGGAAGGGCACCGAACGGCAGAACTCGCTCGTCGGCGGCGCATCGCTTTGGGTGCTCGCCGGTCGTCCGGAAGCGGAATACAAGGGTGCCGCCGCCTTCCTCAACTACCTCGCGACGCCGGAAATGGCCGAGTGGTGGTCGACGGTAACGGGCTACATCCCGGTGACCAAGACCGGCTTCGACGCCATGAAGGCCAATGGCTTCTACGACAAGGCACCGTACAAGGGGCGTGAGCTCGCCATCCAAAGCCTCTCCTTCACCCCTACCTCGGAAAACACCCGTGGCATTCGCCTCGGCGGCTTCACGCAGATCCGCAAGGAATTCGCGACCGCCCTTGAAGCGATCTTCATGCAGAACGCAGACGTGCAGGCCGAGCTCGACCGGACGGTGGAACGCGGCAACGCCGTTCTGCGTCGCTTCGAGAAGACCTACGCCGGGCAGACGCTGAACTAAAAATCTGATCCGTCCGGAGCCTGCCGCAGCATCGGCGGGCTCCGATTTCTATTCTTGCGCATCGGAAATTCGACATGGACAAGCGTGCGGCCTTTCGCAGCTGGTGGCTGCCCAGCCTATTCGCCCTGCCGCAGATCATTTTGATCCTGCTCTTTTTCTATTGGCCGGCGGTCGCCGTGCTGCGATGGGCCTTCACGCTGGAGCCGCCATTCGGGGGCGCTGCGGAATTCGTCGGTTTCACCAACTTCCAGGAGGTGTTCGCCGATCCGCTCTACTGGAACTCCGTCGGTATCAGCCTGGCGTTCGCCCTTTGCGGTACACTTGCCACCATTTTCATCGGACTTGTTCTTGCCCTTGCGGTCGATCGGCAATTGCCGGGCTCCGCGCCGTTCCGGTTCCTCTACATCCTGCCTTACGCGATCGCCGGACCTGCGGCCGGCATGGCCTTCCGCTTCATCCTGTCGCCCGAGCGCGGACTGATGGCATCGGTCAACGCCGCGTTTCCTGACTTCTGGAACCCGGCCAAGTACGGCAGCCACGCCCTCATCCTCGTCATCGTCGTCTTCGCCTGGAAATGGGCGGGTTATACCTTCATCTTCCTTCTCGCTGGCCTGCAGTCGGTTCCGCGCTCGCTCATCGAGGCTGCCGCGATGGACGGCTGCGGCCCGATCCGCCGCGCCGTCGACATTCAGATACCGCTGCTCGCGCCAACACTCTTCTTCCTGCTGGTCATCATGATGACCGAAGGTTTCGTCGGCGCCGATACCTACGGCATCGTCGCCCGCACGACCGATGGCGGCCCGAACCACGGCACGGACGTGATGGTCTATCGCATCGTCGAGGAGGCGTTCCGAGGCTTGAACTACTCCGGCGCGTCGGCCCAGAGCCTCGTGCTCATAGGCCTCATCATGATCTTCACCTTCATTCAGTTCCGCTTCATCGAGCGCCAGGTCCATTACAAGTGAGGCTCCCATGATCCAGCGGACTCCTTTCGCAAACGCGCTGACCTACGGCGTCATGATCTTCGGCTTCCTGCTGCTGATCGGCCCGTTCATCGTCATCCTGTCCGGCGCGAGCCAGACATTCCAGCAGGTCAACGCCATACCCTTCAGCTTCGTGCCGCAGGATCGGCTGTTCGAGAACATCGGCGCTGCCTGGTCGCGCGCCAACCTCGGAACGGCGATGCTGAACAGCTTCGTCATGGCCAGCCTCGTCACGATCGGCAAGGTGGCGCTGTCGGCGCTGACCGCCTTTGCCATCGTGTTTTTCCGGACGCCGCTGAGAGGTTTCTTCTTCTGGATGGTGTTCATCACCCTGATGCTGCCGCTCGAGGTGCGCGTTGTGCCGACCTATGCGGTCGCCGCCGATCTGTTCCAGCCCGTTCGACTTCTGATCTCCGCCGTAACGGGCCTCGAGGTCTCGGTCGACTGGAACCTTCTCAATTCCTATGCCGGCCTCACGCTGCCGCTGATCGCGACCGCGACCGGGACCTTCCTCTATCGCCAGTTTTACCTGACCCTGCCGGACGAGCTGGCGGAGGCCGCACGCATGGACGGGTCGGGCGCGATCCGCTTTTTCATCGATATGCTATTGCCGCTCTCGCGCACCAACATGCTGGCGCTGACGACGATTATGTTCGTCTATGGGTGGAACCAGTATCTCTGGCCGCTCCTGATGGTAACGGACCCCCAATACAAGACCACGATGATGTCGCTGGTTGCGCTCCTCCCGGCCGACAATGGTACTCCGGACTGGAACGTGACGCTCGCCGGATCGCTGATCATCATGCTGCCCCCGCTCATCGTCGTTGCCGTCCTGCAGCGGTGGTTCGTGCGCGGCCTCGTGGCCACGGAAAAATGACCCTGCTTTCCCCAAACAGAACAGACAGAGAGGTCCGCGCTCATGGCTGACATCACAATTCGCGCCGTTCGCAAATCCTACGGAAAGAACCCCACCCTGCATGGCATCGACCTCGCCTTCGCATCGGGAGAATTCGTCGTGATCCTCGGCCCGTCCGGCTGCGGAAAATCAACGCTTCTGCGGATGATCGCAGGGCTGGAGGAGATCACTTCCGGTGAGATCGCGATCAACGGGAAGGTTGTGAACAAGCTCGAGCCGCGCGAACGCGGCTGCGCCATGGTGTTCCAGAACTACGCCCTCTATCCCCATATGACCGTCGCAGGAAACATCGGCTACGCTCTCAAGGTGGCAGGCGTCCCAAAGGCGGAGCGCCTGCGCCGGATCGAGGAGACGGCGAAGATCGTCGGGCTTTCCGATTATCTCGATCGCAAGCCGGCAGCGCTTTCCGGTGGTCAGCGGCAGCGCGTCGCCATGGCGCGCGCGATCATTCGCGAACCGAACGTCTTTCTTTTCGATGAACCCCTGTCGAACCTGGACGCCAAGCTGCGCGTCACCATGCGGGCCGAGATCCGTAAGCTGCATCAGCGTCTCGCGGCAACGTCCATCTTCGTCACCCACGATCAGGTGGAAGCAATGACGCTGGCCGACAAGCTGGTCGTGATGAACAAGGGCGTGGTCGAACAGGTGGGCCAGCCGCTCGAGATCTACCATCGTCCGGCAAGCATCTTCGTTGCATCCTTCATCGGCTCGCCGGCGATGAACCTGTTCGATGCCACCGTCGACGTCGATAATGCCTGCCTCACATTCGGCGGCACGAAGATGGCGATCGACAGAGGCCTTGCCACGCGACTGGGCGCAAGGCAGATCACGGTCGGTATTCGCCCGGAACAATGTGTCGTTGCACCTGAGGGCGTGTCGCTAAAGGTGGATTTCATCGAGGAGCTCGGCTCCGGCCGTGTCATCCACTCGGAACTGAATGGCTCCCCTTTCGCCGCGAGCGTCGACGAGCATACGCGCGTGCGGCCCGGCGATCGGATCACCCTGGAACTGCCAGTGGCGCACCTGCATCTCTTCGACCGGGAGACCGGCCGACGGATCGAGATCGATCTGGCGCCGCGCGCCATCCGCAGCCCTGCCAGCCAAACGACACTCCAAGCAGTCTGATCACACTTGAAATAGTCAGGAGACACCGTGATGAACGATATCATTTCCGCCGTAGGGTTCTGCAACCGGACAGGCAAGGGCGATCTTTCGAGCCTTGATGCCTCGTTGCGTGAAGTTGCCGAGACGGGCGCCGACGCCTGTGAGATCGGAATCTACGGCGAAGAGATCGTCAGTGGTGGCCGCATCATCGAAGACCGCGTCCAGCGCGTCGCCGAGATCACCCAAAAGTACGCTTTCAACAAGCTTTCGCTTCACGGCCAGATCGTATCCAACTTCATGGATCGCCAGCACCATCATCTGCAGAAGAAGGTCGTAAGGGCGATGCTCGAACTGTGCGACCGGCTCGGCGCGGGGATCCTCGTGCATCATTCCGGCGCAGCGCAGCTTGCCGCCGGAGAAAACGCCGCGGATCTCGACAAGATGGAACGCGACGCCCTTGCAGAGATGGCGGAGATCGCAAAAGGCTACGGCGTCCGCATCGCGCTCGAGAACATCTTCACGACGGAAAGCGGCCAGTACCGGCAAACCCCGAGCCAGGTCGCAGAAACGGTGCGAGCGATCGGTTCCAGCAACGTCGTTGCGCTCATCGACTTCTCGCACGCCTATATCGAGGCCACGCATCGTGGGCTGGATTTCCGTGACGAGCTGCGGGCTATGGCCCCGGTGGCTGGCCACCTGCATGTGCATGACAGTTTCGGTCTGCCCTATTCCATGAACCGCTTCTATCATCCGGCGGAGGCAACGGCGCTCGGCATCGGCGACCTGCATCTGCCGATCGGCTGGGGCGACATTGCCTGGGACGACATCTTCTCCGAACTGACTTTCCTTCCGGATACGACGCTGATCATGGAAATCGGCGCCGAGCGCTTTGCCGATCAGCAACCGGCCTGCCTCGAGCGGGCAAGGCGCCTTGCCGCAGCGGTTGGACAGCGTTCCGCCGCGTGATGTTCCCGGTTGCTCCACCGTACACGCGGTGGAGCAACCGAATACACTCAACCGAAGCAGACCCTTCGGCCGCCCTGCGCCAAGACGGTCAACATCGGACGCGACCAAAGCCGCCCACTTCGTCCGAGATGGAATTGCTAGGCGAACACCATACCGGGACAACCAGCAAGGATTGCCTGTCAATCCGAGCATCTTCCCCAGCTCGATACGGCAAAACCGTTGCGGCAAGCGACCCCCGATCCCTCGCAGACCGACCTGGCTCAGCCCGATCCTTGACCTGGCCGCCTGGATCGCAGGCCATTAACATTCTCTTTTGCGCACAATAATTAGAATATATGTATGCAAAATTAGGCGGATCCTGTCGACATAACCTTCCCTTTCGCCGACACTTGCGAAATAACTTGGTCACCGAAGGCATTTCGAGGATGGGGTGGGACAGCATGGACGGGACGCTGGCACGGCGCGAGAGCAATTTATTCGACAGGCTCGAAGGCATCATCAACAGACTGCCCGAGCCCTTCACGCTGCTGCTGGCGCTGGCAGCACTGACGGCACTGGCATCTTTCCCATTGGCGCAAGCGGGCGTGTCGCTGGCTTTCTCGACGGTGGATCCGGCCACGGGCCAGGCCGTGGCGAAGACGGTCGCGATCGAGAACATCCTGACGGCCTCCTACTTTGCCAACCTGATCGTCGAATTCCCGAAGCTGCTGGTCGGCTTCCCACCGATTGCCCTGACGCTCGTCGTGATGATGGGCATTTCGGTTGCCGAGCATTCCGGCTTCCTCTCCTCGGTCATTCGCGGGCTTTTGCGGCGGGTGCCGAAGGTCGCGATCATCAGCGTCGTCTCGTTCGTGGCGATCAACGGCGACCTCTTCGGCGACGCGGCGATGTTCGTGCTGATGCCGCTTGCGGCGACGCTCTTCTACCAGATGGGGCTCAATCCCTGGCTCGGCATCATCCTGGTTTTCGTCGGCAACACCGCCGGATTTTCCGCTTCGCTCGTCATCAACCAGACGGACACGGTGCTCTCGGGCATCACCGCGAGCGTTCTGCCGCCGGAGGCGGCGGCGACCGTCTCGCCGATCATGAACTGGTATTTCAACGCGTTCAGCGCCTTCACCGCGACTGCGGCGATGCTGTTCATCACCTACTTCTTCGTTCCGTCGAAGCTCGCGCCGAACCGGGTGGGCGAACTGGAAATCGAAACGGAGGTCGTAGACGAAGCCGGCACCGGTCACGGCCGCGAAGGGCGGGGCCTTGTCGCAGCCGGCATCTTCACGGTGATCTATCTCGGCCTCATCCTCGCATCCCTCTTGCCGGAGGGCGGCGCACTGCGCGGCGAAGGCGGACAGATCGTGCCGAAGTCACCCTTCATGGGCGGTATCGTCGTTCTGATTTCGCTCTATTTCGCGCTGTCGGGCATTGCCTATGGCTGGGCGTCCGGTCGGCTGAAATCGCTCGGTGAGGCGGCGGAATGGATGAAGAACGGCATTTCGTCCATGTCCTATTTCCTGGTGGTTTCCGCGGCAGCGGTGATCTTCCTGAAGCTCTTCAACGACAGCCACATCGGCGAATATATCGGCAGCTACGGTGTTGTAATGCTGCAGGGCATGCAGGCGTCACCTGGGGTCGCGATCTTCCTCTTCCTGCTGCTTGTTTCGGTATCGAACCTCTTCATCATTTCCGGCAGCGTCCTGTGGATCATGTATGCGCCGATCTTCGTGCCGCTGATGCTGGCGCTCGGCTACAGTCCGGCCGCGACCCAGATGATCTACCGTATCGGCGATGCGCCGCTGAACGCGATCTGCCCGGTCAACCCCTTCCTGATCCTCGTGATCGGCCTGCTCAACAAGTGGCGGCCGAAGGGTACAGAGGCGGTAAAGGTCGGAACGCCGCTCATGCTGGCCATGCCCTATGCGCTCGCCATCCTCGCCGTTCTCGTGCTGCAGCTCGTCTTCTGGGTGCTGTGGGACCTGCCGCCCGGTCCCGGCGCAACGCTGATGGCACGGTGAACCGCGATGCGCTTGCTCAGTGAAACCAAGGTCGTCGCCTGCCATGAATTGCGGCGCGAGGGCGCGCGCCGTTGGTTGCGGCTGGAAATTTCCGGCCTTGCCCCGGTAAACCCCGGAGAGACCGTGCTCTTCTCCGAGGAGCGGCACAGCCCTCGCTGCCGGATCGCGACGGTCGAGACGTTTTCGGACGGCCATGCCGCGCTGGTCGCGAAGTTCGAGGCCGATGACCTCGTGCCAGCAGCAGGTGGCGGCCTGACGGTCTGGTCGAACGAAATCCCCGCCGTTTCTGTCGGAGCAGGTTCGCTCATCGTCACCACGCCTGCCTTCCTCTACCGTGTCGCGCCCTTCGAGCAGCGCGGGGCGACGGTGCTCGTCGAGGATGAAGGCGCGGACCTTTGGCAGGATTTGCGTCAGCGCGTAGAAGGCGGTCTCGCTTGGACCTCCATCTTTCTCGCGCTCGAACCGGCCCGACTTCAAGCCTTCGCCACCGAGTTCCCCGACGCCAACCCCTATCTCTTTGCCAATATGGACATGAGCTGCGGCATCGGGGCCTGCCGGAGCTGTCACGTGACGGTTTCGGACAACAAGGACGGCGAGGCGAGCTGTCGCGTCGGACCCTGGTTCGCGCTGAAGCGGGTCAACCTCGTGCGCCTGCAATTTGCCTCCGCCCCCTTCATTTGAGGATCGCCGCCATGGACCTTTCCGTAACCGTACCGATGGGCGCAGGCAGCGTGACCTTCAAGAACCCGGTCATGTCGGCTGCGGGCACCTTCGGCAACATCGTCGAGTATCTTGACGTCTTCGACATCACGCGGCTCGGTGGGGTCGTCGCGAACTCCTTCCTTCCCTGGCAGGGCGAGCCGAACCGTTGCCGCCGCTTTGCGCATACGGAGAGCGGCTATCTCTCCGCCTTCGGCATCAACAACATGACGCTCGATCGCTTCATTGCCGAGGTGCTGCCGCATCTCCCGGCGGAGGAGGTTCCGGTCTTCGTCAACATCAAGGCGCCGACGCGCGCGCAGCTCGTGGAAATGATCGGCGCCTGCGTTGACAGCGGCCGGATCGCCGGCGTCGAGGTCAACGGCAACTTCCCCTATGCCGGCCGTGACGAACCCTCCTACTGGGACAATACGCACGAGAACGAGGAGATGTTCCGCGCGCTTTCAGCCGCGGCTAAGGGCAAAGTGCTGCTATGGTCGAAGGCGGCCACGTCCGCAAAGATGGTCATCGAGGACTTCGTATCCGCCTCGGAGCGAGGCGGCGCGGATGGAACGGTGCTATTCAATGCCGTTCCCGGCGCGCGCATCGATATCGAACGGCGCACCTTCGCATGCGGTTCCACGGGCTTTGGCGGTTACTCCGGTTCTGGGGTAAAGCCCTTCGCGCTGTGGCGCTGCGTGCAGGCGGCGCGCATCGCCACACGTCCGGTGATTGGCTCGGGTGGGATCACCACGGCCGAGGATGTCGTTGAGTTCATCATGGCGGGCGCGCATCTCGTGCAGGTCGGCGCTGCCAGCATGAGCCGGCCCGATTATTTTCCTCGCCTGCTCGATGATCTCTATGCGCTTCTGGAGCGCCTCGGCGTGCGCTCGCTGGATGAAATCCGCGGATGTGCCCGAGCGGAGGCGTCCCCGGATACTTGAGCCGCAGGAGGGTAGAGCTTCGTCCACGCGGTGTGACACCACCCTCCCCGTAGAGCCTTTCACATCACGGCAAAGTATCGAGCTTCGATACCCGTGAGCTCGGCATGGTATTCCCTGTTCGTGCGGTCAGCGCCGGCGCGCGCGAATTCTAATGCGCCCGGGCAACTCCACGGGCCGTTACGACATCACCCGACTTGTCGCGAGGATAGGCGTAGGCGCCTGCCTTTGAGGTGCGGAAGCCGCCACTTGCCAATGCCTCGGCGAGCTTGACGGCGGCCACCACGCCATCGATGACCGGTACTCCGGCTTCGCGGGAAAGCCATTCGCACAGCTCCGCCATGCCGGCGCAACCGAGGACGATGGCATCGACGCCGTCCTCGCGTATCGCGATGCGCGCTTCGTCGAGGAGCTTCGCGCGCGCATTTTTCGGGTCGGCCTCGAGTGCCAGAACCGGCAGATCGACCGAACGCACGCGGCGGCAGCGTGAGGCCGCGCCATATTGCGCTACGAGATCTTCGATCACCGGCACCGACCTCGGCAATGTGGTGATCACCGCGAAGCGGGTTGCCACCGTCATGGCGACCTGCACCGCCGCCTGGCAGATACCGATGACCGGGCCGGTGGCCACCTCGCGCGCGGCCGCAAGACCAGGATCATCGAAGCAGGCGATCACATGCGCCGACGCACCCCGCTTCTCCGCCGCGCGGATCGCCGCCAGCATCGCCGGGACGGCCCTTGCCTCATCCGCATAGCCTTCGATCGAAGCCGGTGTGCCCATCGCAGTTTCGGCATCGATGACGAAGCCTTCCAATCGCACAGCTTCGGCCGCACGTACAATCTGATCGGTCATGGACGCTGTCGAGTTGGGATTGATGACGTGTATGCGGATCATCGCGTGGCCCTTTCCGGCCTGGGATTCACTTGTGCGTGCTCGAAGGGCAACAGGGCCTCCGGCTTCTTGAGCTCGAACTGCCGATCTGAGGTGATGTAGTTGTCGGCATGCAGCCGAGCGATCGGCTGATAGGTCTCGGGATTGGCATAGCGCCCCTGCGCATCAAGGCACCGGTCCTGGATATGCATGTGCACGACCCTGCCGATGACCAGCACACGCTTGTGATAATCGAGGATCTGCTCGACCCTGCATTCGAAGCTGCAGGGACTTTCGGCGATGCGGGCGGCGTCGATCTGCTCGCACGCTATCGGCGTCAGACGGGCGAAATCGAGCTCATCGACTTCTGAGGCGAAATTGACACCACAGACGATCATCGCGTCGGCGAGCGCCATGTCGACCATGTTGACGACGAATTCGCCGGTTCGTCGGATGTTCGCGACAGTATCCTTCTCGTCGCCATTGCCTCGGTTCTGGATCCCGAGCACGACCAATGGCGGTTCGTGGGAGAACACGTTGAAGAAGCTCATGGGCGCTGCATTGTTGTGTCCGGCTGGCGATCGCGTGCCAACAAGCGCGATGGGGCGGGGGCCGATGAAGTTGGTCAGCAGCCGATAGCGATCGGGAGGCGGAAGCGTGGTGAAATCTATATTCATGTCCGGATCTCCTGCTTGCCAGTTCAAGGAATTCATCGCGGCAGCGCGAAGACAGCACACCCCAACCGTCGACCCCATTGGGGAACGACGTCGGTGCACGGCCAAGCGCGGCCAAGAGCATTGATCGCTCGAGCACGCAGATACGGCCGGCCATCGGCATGTATCTTTCGGCAGGAACGATAGATTTTCACGAAAGCATCGCCGGCCCTCCGGCCGGCAACGGGTACATTGCGCGTGGAGCTCTCCCCGACAGCACCAATCGCCGATACAGAGCTATATTGTACCCATTATTCTGTCAATATAGTATCCCATTATTGCATACAATTACGCCATATAACTGCGAAAGAAATGGCCGTCCACCCGCACAAAGTAGACGGTCACCGGAAAGCGCCTAGGTTTACATGAAGAGAAATCAGCTTGTTACGACAATCAAGCGACATCTGGACACGCGTGGAGCGGGAAACGGCCCGGCTCCCTCGCACCGAGACACGGACTGCCTATTCCGATCTCTCCATTAACGAATTGCATACGATGCGCGCGAGCATGGTATTGGCATAATTGAGCACCCCGGCTCCAGCAGCGAGCCAGAGGGCGTTAGGGCCTAAAGACCTTCTTCTTTTGCGTAAGCGGCAAGGAGATTGGCCAAGTCGTCTTCATCTTTGCTTTTCAGCAGGGCTCGGACCGTTATGGCTTCGATGTGATGGCCCATCAAATCAAGTGCTTTTTCGCGGTCATTCCGCGCAAGGGCAGCAATCAGGGTGCGATGCTCGGATACGGCGCAATCGGAAGAATGAGGGCGTCCATAGAGTGAGAGTATCATAGACGAGCGCGAGACGAGTTCCGTGACGTATCGTGATAGGATCGCGTTCTCCGTCAGTCTTGCGAGCAGGACATGAAACTCGCCGGCGAGCTGAATCGACGCCGAAGGATCGCTGACCCTTGCCTTGTCCTCGGCATCGAGATGCGCTTCGAGCGCCTCGATCTTCGAAGGTGTCAGCCTGCCGATCAGGCTGTCAACGACCAACGTCTCCAGCGCTCGCCGCACAGCAAAAATGTTGTGTCCATCCTCGACACTGGGATGGCTCACGCAGGCGCCCCTGTTCGGACGCAATTCGATCAAGCCCTCACCGTTCAGGCGGGCGAGAGCTTGGCGGACAATCGTACGACTGACGCCGAGCCGTTCGCCGATCGAATCCTCCGGAAGCTTCATTCCCGCAGCGAACGCCTGATCGAGGATGGCGCGCTTCAAGATGCGATAGACCACGTCCGACTTGGGGACCGAGGGCTTTTGATTGCCGGCGCTGGGTTTGGGCATCATGACGATCCTGAAGACGGCGAGACGCGGATCATGCGATTATTCGATGGTCGGCAGGTCGCCAGCCAGTTCGCCGCCATTCACGAGCACGCGGCCGCGCCGGATGACGGTGCGCCTTTGGGGCGTCAGGGCGACGGCTTCCGCCAGCGTGCGCGCCGGTACCAGCACCAGATCACCGAAACAACCTTCG
Organism: Ensifer sp. 38_S197; assembly: GCF_056924495.1. NCBI lineage: Bacteria > Pseudomonadati > Pseudomonadota > Alphaproteobacteria > Hyphomicrobiales > Rhizobiaceae > Ensifer > Ensifer sp. 38_S197. The sequence goes on from NZ_JBXOVZ010000001.1 coordinate 515,499, forward strand.
CAGAGGCCATAGCTGCCAAGCCCGATGCCTTCAGCGCCACCAAAAGTGCAGATGCGGGCAACATCCTCGAGATCGGCATCGTTGGCCATTGCGTTGCGTTGCGCCAGGTACTTCGCCCGCTCCAGCATGTCGCCGTTCCCGTACGGCTCCCAGGTTCCCTGAATGCCGTCGGAACCGGAGGCTACGATGAGACCGCTCCGGCGCATCAATCTTAGCGGCAATGTGGGCGCCGACGGACTCCCTACGGTCATGACCGCGATACGTTCCGCAGCCAGCCGGTCAATCAGCGCCGTTTGCCGGGAGGTATCGAGCGTGCCGAGGCAATAGGCATGGCTGACCATGACCCGCCCTTGCAACGACAAGGCGCGGGTACGTTCAACGATGAGTTCAAGGCAAAATGCTCCGAGGTCGCCGGGTTCGTGCAGGTGGATGTCGACCGGTTTTCCATGACGATCTGCAAGGGCGAAGATAGCATCGAGGTGGCGCACCGGATCGCGCTCGATGGAGGCAGGATCGATACCGCCAACTATGTCGGCACCGGCCTTCAAGGCCGCATCCATCAACTCGAGCGTGCCGGCGCGCGGCAGCATGCCACTTTGCGGAAAGGCTACGAGTTGCACGTCGACCAGATCGCGCAGCGCCTCGCGCGTTTCGAGCACGCCTTCGATATTGGCAATGCCGATCTCGGTGTCGACGTCGACATGGCTGCGAATGCTCAAAACGCCGAAGGCCAGCGTCTGCATGATTTGGCGGGCAGACTGCCGGCGGGCGTCGATGCCAAGCTCGCGCTTGGCGTTGCGATCGGCGAGGATCCGGTCATTGCGGGTCGGGCCGACCCGGTTCTCGAACCAGTCCATGCCGATGAGCGTCTTGTCGAGATGCGTGTGGGCCTCGACAAACCCTGGCAGCGCGATGTGTCCGGCCGCGTCGATCTCGACCGCAGCATGGACGCGGTCTGCCGCGACGAACCGACCGTCACGGATGAAAAGGTCTTCTGTGGACCCGCCGAAGGGACGGGCATTGCGGATGATTAGGTCTGCAGTCACCGTGAGATCCTCCTTATCCCCAATGCTTAGGTACGAGCGCTCAGCCCGGCGCGGGCCATGGCGAGATGAAAGGCACGCAAGGCGCGATCCAGTATTGCGTCTTCCTCCTGGGCCACGAGGCGCCGCCCGCGCATCAGAATTCGTCCACCGACAATGGTCGTATCCACGTCCGCCCCGTTGGCGAACCGCGCGAGGCGTTGCACCGGATCGTGTGGCGGCCAGAGATGCGGCTGACGCATGTTCATGAGCAGGATATCAGCGCGCTTGCCGGCCTCGAGCGAGCCGAGTTCATCCTCCATCATCAGGGCGCGCGCACCCTCGATCGTTGCCATCTCCAGCAGCCGCTGGGGCGGCAACACGGCGTCGTCCGCGAAATGACGCGCGTGGTAACGATGCGCCTGGAACAGGTTGCGAAACATGTCGAAGGGTCGATCGGGTGCCGCAGCATCGGTGCCGAGCGACACCGTTATGCCATCCTCCATCAGTTCCGGCGCCGGGCAACGGCCATAGACCGACATCAATGCACTAGGATTGTGTGCAACCTTGGCACCCGTCCGTTTGAGGACGGCGCGATCGGCCTCGGTGAGGTCTATGCAATGCGCAAGGAGCGATCGCTCGTCAAAGAGACCGAGACGCGCATCATTGGCGGCGATGGATCCATCGCGATGGCCGTCCTGGACCAGAAGGCCGCGTCTCTCACGCGCCCGATCACGGACCTTGCATGCGATCCTGTATACCGTTTCATCCCGCAGTTCTTGCTCGTCGAAAACGGGTAAAGAAAAGACCACCTGCAGGCGGTCGTCGTGCCCGGCCCAGGCGTCGACCAGCTCCGTGGCCACGTCAATTTGCCGGTCTGGGGAGACGACGATATCGTCGTGCGATGTCGACGAATAGTGACGATACACATGCCTTTGCCCGGGCCGGTTCGGCCCGACCGCCAGAACCTCCCGCACGCCCATGGCGGCAACCGAGGCAAGGTGGGCCTCCGCTGCCTCAGGCGCCTCACTGCGCATGATATCCGGGCCGCCGCCGAACAGCAGCGCCGCGGTCGTCGTGCCACACTTGATCCTCTCGGCCGCTGACAGCGCCGCCTCCGCCGCCCAGAATTCAGGATCGGTCGCGGTTGCGTAGATACGGCCGGTCACGGACATCCAATCCTCGGCCTCGTTGCCAAGCCCTTTCGTCAGCATATGTCCGGCATGGGCGTGCGTATCGATCAATCCGGGCATCGCGACCATACCGGCAGCGTCGATGCGCTCGGCCTGCCGTTCTCCGGCGAAGTCTTCCTCCCCCATGGCAGCGATGCGCCCATTCTCGATCAGAATATGGCCGCGCTCGATGATGCGCCGATCCGGGTCCATGGTGATGATCGTGGCATTTTCAATCAGTAGTGCGTTCGTCATGGCAGGTTCCCTCTCCGGCTGCTGGGTTCGGCGTTCTTTTTTGACAAAGCGGCGCCAAAACGACCTTCGCCATCTTGATCTTGTTCGCAGCAGATGTACACTATTTATAGGAACATTCGTATCCAATAGCAAAGACAATATGTATACGTTAAACGGGAGAAACCAGTGAAGACCTCTATAAAGACCCTCTTGGCAGGGCTCGCCCTGCTGGCGCCGCTGTCTGCGCCTGCATTTGCCGAAACGCTGCGCTGGGCCTCATCCGGCGATGTCATTTCCTACGACCCGAACGCCCAGGTCGACAGCTTCACCCAGAGCGTTCATCACATGGTTTTCGATCCGCTGGTGCGCCGTAACAAGGATCTGAAGCTGGAGCCGGCGCTGGCCACGTCCTGGGAAGTCATCGACCCCAAGCGCTGGCGCTTCAAGCTGCGCCAGGGCGTGAAATTTCATGAAGGCCAGCCCTTCAACGCCGACGATGTCGTGGCGACGATCCAGCGCCAGATCGACCCCGGCGCGCGCAACCGCGAGAACCTTTCCACCGTCGTCGGCGTCGAGAAGGTGGACGACTATACCGTCGACCTTATCCTGCGTGGCCCTTACCCGCTGCTCCTCAACGATCTTGCCGCCATCTACATCATGAGCAAGCCGTGGATGGAGGAGCATGACGCACTGAAGCCGGGCAATGCGTCCACCGGCGTCGTCACCTATGCCAGCAACCACGCCAACGGCACGGGCGCCTTCAAGCTGAAGAGCTACGAGCCGGACTCGCGCTCGGTCTTCGAAGTGAACAAGGAGTGGTGGGACAAGCCGCAGCATAATCTGGACGAGGTCGAATTCCGTCCGATCGCCTCCGACGCTACCCGCGTCGCGGCGCTGATGTCGGGTGAAGTCGACATGATTGCGCCGGTTCCCCTGCAGGACATCGACCGCATTGCGGCCACCGACGGCCTGAAGGTTGTCGAAAACCCGTCGCTTCGCACGATCTTCTTCGTATTCAGCTACCGGCCGGAACTGCATGCAACTCCAGGCCAACCCAATCCGCTGCGCGATGTGCGCGTGCGCCAGGCATTGTGGCAAGCGATCGACACCAACACGATCCAGAAGCGCCTGATGCGCGGCAAGTCCCGTACAGCCGGCATGCTGGTTGCACCGGCGGTGACCGGTTACGATGAAGACATCGATGTGCCTCTGCCTTACGATGTCGCCAAGGCCAAGGCGCTGCTCGCCGAGGCCGGCTATCCGGATGGCTTCAAGACAGGGCTCGCCTGCCCCAACGACCGTTATATCGCCGACGAACAGATCTGCCTTGCGGTCGCCTCCATGTGGGCGCAGATCGGGGTTCAGGCCAACGTGAGTGTCGAGAGCAAGACGACCTATTTCCCACGCACCGACAAGGGAGAGTTCGACATCTACCTTCTCGGCTGGGCCTCGCTACCGCCGATGGATGGCTTTAGCCCGCTGCAAGCGCTCCTGGCGACGAATGACGGCACCTTCGGCGGCAGCAACGCCGACGGACTTTCCAATCCCGAGATTGACAAGCTGGCCTATGCCGCTTCGGTGGAACTCGACGAAACCAAGCGCATCGAGGATCTGAAGCAGGCCTTCCGCATTACCCATGATCAGGTCCTCTACCTGCCGCTGCACCAGCAGCCGGTCGCCTGGGCGATGAGCAGCAAGGTCGACATGCCGCAGTTCCCGGACGAGTACGTGCGTCCGTGGTTCGCACAGATAAAGAAGTAGTCGGGATACTCCCAAGGCCAGTCCTGGCGAGCGAAAGCAAGCCGGGACTGGGCCGCAATCCGGGTCAGACCCTCCACAACCGGCGACGGCACGGAGGACGCGGGAGCGCACGACCCGGTGGCCGCCCCTTTGGGCAAGACCGCTCCCCGTAAGGACTATCCGATGATCAGACTCCTTTCAGTCAGGCTGCTTCAGGCCATCCTCGTGATGGTTGCGGTGACCGCCATCGCCTTCGTCATGTTTCGCTTCGTCGGCGATCCGGTCGCCTCAATGGTGCGCGAAGGCGCAACCCAGGCGGAAAAGGACGCCGTGCGCGTCGCCCTCGGCCTCGATAAGCCGGTCCTGGCTCAGTTCGTCAATTTCCTGGGCCAGGTGGTGACCGGCGATCTCGGCACAAGCTATCGCTACCAGCAGCCCGTGACGAGCCTGCTGCTCAGCCGCCTTCCTGCCACGCTGGAACTGGTAATCGTTGCCACCGTGCTGGCGCTGTCGCTCGGCATTCCGCTCGGGGTGCTCTGCGCGCTGAAGCCGCACGCCTTTTTCTCACGGCTGACCCAGTCCGCGACACTCGTCGGCATTTCCATGCCCACCTTCGTCACCGGCCTGCTGCTGATCCTGATTTTCGCGGTAAACCTGCGATGGCTGCCATCCTCAGGACGCGGAGATCTCGTCGATATCGGGCTCTGGCAGACCGGCTTCCTCTCGCTTTCAGGCCTGAAGTCATTGATCCTGCCGTCGATCACGCTGGCCTTGTTCCAGCTCACTCTGATCATGCGGTTGGTGCGCTCGGAGATGATCGACGTCTTGTCGTCCGATTACATCCGCTTCGCCTTCGCGCGCGGGCTGCCGCGAACCTATATCTATGGGCGGCTTGCCCTGCGGAACGCATTGATGCCGGTCGTCACGGTCACAGGACTGCAGATCGGCCAGCTCATCGCCTTCGCGATCGTCACCGAGACGGTGTTCCAATGGCCCGGCATGGGCCTGCTCTTCACCAATGCCGTCGGCTATCCTGACGTGCCGGTGTTGGCCGCCTACCTTCTCTTCGTCGGCTTCCTCTTCGTCATGATCAACATGGTCGTCGACATTCTCTACACCTTCATCGATCCGCGCCTGAGGACACGATAATGGCTACGCAATCCGTGATGCGCCGGCTTCCGCCGGTTTCCGTTATCATCGCCAGCCTGGTGCTCGTCATCATGCTGATCCTCGTCATCTTCGCACCGCTGATTGCGCCGATGGACCCGCGCGACGTCGCCTCCTACTCGCTGATGGACATGGAAATCCCGCCAGTGTTCATGGAGGGCGGCGATTCCCGCTTCCTGCTCGGCACGGACAACCAGGGACGCGACCTCGTCTCCGTCATCCTGTTCGGGCTGAGGATTTCCGTCGTCATCGGCCTCGGCGCCGTGGTCTTTGCAGCCATGCTTGGCGTCGTGCTTGGCCTTATTGCCGGCTTCTTCGGTGGCATGGTCGACGGCATCGTAATGCGCGTCGCAGACATATTCGTCAGTTTCCCGACCATCCTCGTTGCACTGCTCATCAGCGGTATCGCCCGCGCACAGCTTAGCGCCGATGCGATGCTTGCCTGGGCGCCGCTGGTGCTGATTTTCTCCATCGCCATCAACGAATGGGTCCAATACGCGCGAACCGTGCGGGCCTCGACCATGGTGGAGATCGCGCGAGACTATGTGCGCGCCGCCAAGGTCATCGGCCTGCCGTCGCCCCGCATCATGGCCCGCCACATCCTGCCGAACATCATGAGCTCGGTGATGGTCATCGCCACGATCAACCTCGCCGGCGCAATCCTGACGGAAGCGACGCTGTCCTTCCTCGGCGCGGGCATGCCGCCGACCTATCCTTCGCTCGGCACACTGATCCGCATCGGCAACCAGTTCCTGTTCTCCGGTCTCTGGTGGATCGCGGTGATGCCCGCGGCGGTGCTGGTCATCCTCGTGCTGGCCGTCAATGTGATCGGCGACTATCTGCGCGACCACTTCAACCCGAAACTGATGGCGAGATGAGATGACCGAAACAACGCGCCCCGTTCTCGACATTCGCAAGCTCCGTGTCGAGTATCCGTTGGCCAACGGCAACACGCTGACGGCCGTCAAAGACATCGATCTGACCATCCGCCCTGGAGAGATCCACGCCCTCGTCGGTGAATCCGGCGCCGGCAAGACCACTGTCGGCAACGCGCTGATGGGCCTCCTGCAGGCCCCCGGCAAGATCGCCGCCGGCTCGATCACCATCGCCGGCAAGGAAATCAACCTGCGCACCGGCCGTACCGAAGGCATCGTGCCCGGGCGCGATGTCGGCGCAATCTTCCAGGACCCGATGACGAGCCTCAATCCGCTCTTCACGGTGGAAAGCCAGCTCTGCGAAGGCATACTTACCCATCTGAAGCTCTCCTCCCGGGAAGCGAAGGCCCGGGCGCTGGAATTGATGAAGGCCGTCGGCATCCCGGAACCCGAACGCCGGCTCGGCAGCTATCCACACCAGCTTTCCGGCGGTCAGCGCCAGCGTGTGGTCATCGCCACGGCCCTCGCCTGTAATCCGCAGCTGATCGTTGCCGACGAGCCGACGACCGCGCTTGACGTCTCGGTGCAGGCGCAGATCCTCAAGCTCATTCGAGACCTTGCCGACGAGCGGGGCGTCGGCGTTCTGCTCGTCACGCACAATATGGGCGTTGTCGCCGAGATCGCCGACCGCGTCACCATCATGCAAAACGGTGCGGTCGTGGAAAGCGGCTCGACGCGCGAGGTGCTGACGGCACCGAAGGCACCTTACGCCCGTACGCTGATCGCGGCCGTGCCGCCAATTGATACGCGCCTCGATCGCCTGCCAGTGCCGAGCGAAGAAACGCAGGTGACCCTCGACGCGCGCGCCTCGGTGCGCCGCAAGAGTGCGAAGAGCGAGACAGGCAGCCGCGACGAAGTGGTGCTCTCCGTCCGCGACCTTGCCGTGGAATACGGCGGGCGTGGATTGCTTCGCAAGGCCTCGGTATTCAAGGCCGTCAGGGGCGTTTCATTCGATGTTCGGCGCGGCGAGATTTTCGGACTCGTCGGCGAATCCGGCTGCGGCAAGACGACCGTCGCCAACACCATCGCGGGTCTTGTCACGCAGAGTGCAGGTTCCATCGATTTTCAGGGCACGGCGCTCGGCGGCCGCCGTGAAAAATCGATTCGGCAGTCTCTGCAGATGGTCTTTCAGGATCCCTATTCGGCACTTAATCCGCGCCTGCGGATCAACGCCGCCATTGCGGAGCCAATCCTGTTCTACAAGCTGGCCTCCAATGCGCAGGAAGCCCGGCAGGACGCCAGAACCCTGCTTGAAGCGGTCGGCCTTCCCGCCGATGCCGGCGCGCGCTTCGCCCACGCCTTCTCCGGCGGCCAGCGCCAGCGCATCGCCATTGCCCGCGCGCTCGGACCGCGCCCGTCGCTGCTCATTTGCGACGAGCCGACTTCGGCGCTCGACGTCTCGGTGCAGGCGCAGCTCCTCAACCTGCTGAAGGATCTGCGGGATCTCGCCGGCCTCTCCATGCTGTTCATTAGCCACGACCTCGCCGTGATCCGTCAGATGTGCGACCGGGTCGCCGTGATGAAGGCCGGACAGATCGTCGAGCTCTCGGATACCGAAACTCTCTTCACCGCGCCGAAACACGAGTATACGCGCGAGCTCCTCCGCCTTGCTCCGTCCGTCGAGCGCATCATGGGGCGGGAGCTGGCTTCAGCCTAAGCCTGGAGGACAAAAGACCGATACTCCCTTCCTTGCGCTTCGCCGGCCTAAGCCGGCGCGCTCAGGGACCTGTCGCCAGCATCCTCATTCGCCCGCCGCTACCGCGGCTTGCGCCGCTCGCTTTTGTGTATTGCGCAATCGCCAACGATTGACGCGCCAGCGCCCAAATACCCCTTCGGGCCCCAAAATAAGAAGAAGACGTAAGGACATACCCAATCATGCCCAAATCATCAAAGCCCACGACGGGCCGTCAATGGATGCTGCTCATTGTCGTCGTACTGGTCGCCGTCAATCTGCGGCCATTTCTCACCGCGCCGGGGCCCGTGCTGTCCGAGATCGTCGCCGATACCGGCATGGGATATGGCAGCCTGGCCCTGCTGACATTGTTGCCGATGATGCTGATGGGTGTGGGTGCCTTCGTGTCTCCTTCTCTGCAGGCCTTGATCGGCACGCGGCGCGGCATTCTCATCGCCCTGTTTGTGCTGGCGGCCGGCTCACTGCTCCGTCTCGTCGCTCCGGGCGGTGCAGCATTGGTGATGACGGCTGCTCTTTGCGGCGCCGGCGTCGCTTTCATCCAGGCGGCTTTCCCCGGCATTATCAAGGCGGAATTTCCCCGCAGCATACCGGTGGTCACCGGCCTCTATTCCGCGGTTCTGATGGGTGGTGGAGCCTTGGGGGCGCGGCTGACGCCATTTCTCGTCAATCACGGTTTCGGCTGGCGCCCGGCCCTCGCCTGGCTCGCAGCGCCGGCGCTTGTTGCTCTCGGCGCCGCCTGGCTGATCCTGTCGAACTCACGCAGCGATCGCCCGGACAAGGCGCTCACCGTCCGGCTGCTCCGTCGGCCTCGAACGTGGACACTTATTCTCGCCTTCGGCCTGGTCAATGCGGGCTACTCTTCCGCCGTCGCCTGGCTCGCCTCCTATTATCAGTCCCTCGGCTGGAGCAGCGGAGACAGCGGCAATCTCGTGGCGCTGATGGCGATCTGTCAGGCGGTGGCGGCCCTCGCCCTGCCGATTTTGGCCCGCCGCAGCATCGATCGCCGCGCATTTCTGCGTTTGACGCTGGCGATGCAGGCGATCGGTTTTGCCGGTCTTGCGTTCCTGCCCCAGGCAACGCCGGCGATCTGGGTCGGCCTGTGCGGTGCCGGCCTTGGCAGCAGCTTCTCGTTGGCGATCGTCACCGCCCTCGATCACCTGCCACGGCCGGAAGAGGCCGGCGTGCTGGTGGCATTGATGCAGGGCGGTGGTTTCCTGATCGCGTCTCTCGGCCCATTTGCCACGGCATATCTGCACGATGTCAGTGGCAGCTTCGCCCCTGGCTGGACGCTGCACCTTGCCTGCGTCGTCAGCGTGTTTTTTCTCTACATGCGCTTCAACCCATCACGCTACGCGCAGGCCATGCAGTCACCCATCTAAGCGACGTTTTGCTCTCCGCGCTCGGACAGTCGACGAGACTTTTCGGGCGGCGGCTCTTGCGGTTGCGCGAATACGGATGGCAGGCGAGACCAATTCACTAGACATCCCGCCGTTTTGTATGCAATTCGAAGAGATAATTGCGACGGCGCGGAGTAACCACTATGGCAAAGAAAGAGAACGAAACGGGCGGTGGCCGCGCTCAGGCCGTTCATCGCGTCCTAAAACGGGCAATCCTTGATCAGGCGCTGTCTCCGGGATCGAAGCTGCCGGAAGACTCGATCGGCGAAAGGCTGGGGGTCAGCAGAACCCTGGTGCGCGAGGCGCTGGTTCGCCTTAGCGAGGAAGGGTTGGTGGAGCTCAGGCCAAACAGGGGAGCGGTGGTCGCGCGGCCGACCCTTGAGGAAGGGCGCAATCTATTCCTTACCCGAATGGCGTTGGAACGTCTTGTGGTGGAGACGCTTTCCGGAAAATTGACGCAAGAGCAAATTGGCATTCTCTCGTCTCATATTGAAGCCGAGGAAGCCGCGAAGAAGGAGCGCGCTCAATCGATCCGGCTGGCGGGCGAATTCCATACGCTCCTTGCTCAGATGACGAACAACGCCAGCCTCATTCGCTACGTGAACGAACTGGTCGCCCGCAGTTCCCTGATCCTTGCGCTCTATGGCCGGCCGCATTCTTCGGAATGCGCCGTATCGGAGCACCAGGAGCTTCTGGACAAATTGATCGCCGGCAAGACCGACGAGGCGGCGGCCCTCATGGCACATCACCTCGACTCGGTGACGACGCGTGCGCTGCTTCCGACCGACGGGGACAGAAACATCAAGGAGGTGCTCTCCGCCTACGCTGTGGCGGAGGGTCTTGCCTAGGCGAAGCGCGGCGCTCCCCGGAGGATATCCGGGAGCCCTGTGCGACAGTCGGCGCGCGAGCCTTTCCTCGGACATCCGCGCGACGGGCCCCTGGCCCACTTCGTCGATCGGCAGAGCAGGCGCTGCCCGGCTCCGCGATGACGAACGTCGAAGTGGCCACAGGCAAACCCTTTAGCTTTATCAGGCCTCGCCGACTCCGCCCGACACCAGACGTCCCTTACGGAATGTCGCGGTCCTCGCCGGCACGCGGGCCACAGCCTCTGCCGAGCAGCTCGCCCCGACAAGCGTGAATGAGGCCTCATCGCCGACATTTGGCCAGGCCCGCTTGCCCTCGTTGTCGAGGGGCAGAATGCCGCCGGTGGCGATGGACAGGGACCGCGAGAGCCGGAATTCGTCCGACCCACGATAAAGCTGCGCGTAGAGATACGCCTTTTCCAACATGTCCCCGCTGCCGAATGGCGACCAGTGGTCGATGACGCTATCGGTTCCGGTCATGACGAAGACACCCTTCTCAGACAGTTGCGGCAAGGGCATCATCAGCGCTCCGATCGGCACCGTCGAGGCAATCGAGATCTTCTGTTCCGCCAGGCGCGAGGCTGTCTCCTCCAGGGCCTCCGGAGCAAGTGTGGTCAATGCGAAGGCGTGGCTGATCGTGACTTTTCCGCGCAGAGCGGGATTCTTCTCAACGGTATCGATCATGTAATTGACCGCGGCAACACCAGCAGGGCTCGTTTCGTGCAGATGAATGTCCACCCCCTTGCCGTTGTCCAGCGCGATCTGGAACATCGCATCGAGTGATTTTTCCATGGCGCCGTCGACATTCGTCGGGTCCAGGCCACCGACATACTGAACACCCATCTGCATCGCTTCACGCATCAGGCCGTCGACCTTGGAGTGAAGCAGGCCGTGCTGTGGGAAGGCGACGATCTCGCACACGAAATCGTCACGATGGTTCTCCAAGGCCTGTTGCAGGTGCTCGAGGCTCTTGAGGCCACTCACCGGGTCGATGTTGCAATGGCTGCGCGCGACGGTTGTTCCCTTGGACTGCAAGAGGGCGATCAGCCCCTCGGCCCGCTCTCGTGAGGTCGGCAGCAACTGAGGAAGCAGCTTCTCCTCGAGCGCGATCATATCCATGATGGTTTTGCCCTGACGCGGCCGCGGCGCCTGCCAAGGGCCGCCATAGAACGTCTTGTCCAGATGGATGTGCATGTCGCGCATCGCCGGCAACAGAAGCTGGCCATGAGCCTGATACTGCGGCACACCTTCGGGCAAGGTCGCCTTTTCCGGATGCAAGGCGACAATCGCGCCGTCCTTGATCTCCAACGCGTAGAGCGCAGTCCGCGTGGCGACGACGATATCGCCGTCGTGCTCAAACCCCTCCTCCAACCGCACGCCGGTCAAAACGTAGTGGCGATCCGCGAGCGTCTTGGTATTCGTCTCACCGGTGCTGTCGCCGGCGCCGGCCGATGCCTCGCGAACCGCTCCGCAAGCAAAGCCAGCGACAGCGCAAGCGGTGGTGAGCGTCCCGGTTCGGCTGAGAAAGGTCCTGCGGCTTTGCGGTAGCATCTGTTCCAACATCATTGCCTCATCATGGATAGTTATTCGGGTCGGCAATCTACCGAACAGCGTCACGGCATGGCAGCGACATTTGCCAATGCTGGCTATTCGATTTGCCAATGCATGCGGGCAGCTTCGTAGTGATTGCAAATGACGGGAGGGCGGAGACGCCTTCCGTCTACGACCGCCTCAGGCCACAATACTCGATAAGGCGCTCCGCCAGCGCGAGCGTGGCGGCACTGGCGTTGTCGCGATAAAAGAGAGCCAGCTCGAAGTCATCAACAGGCGGCATGCGCTCGGCAGCACCTAGCACGCGATGGGAAGGCAGCCTGCAACTCGCGGGCAACAGACTGACGCCAAGACCGGCAGCGGAAGCGGCGGCGAGAGCCGCGAGACTGGCGCTGCTGTAGCTAATGCGCCAGCGTATACCGAGACTGTCGAGCGCCTGGCACAATTCCTCGCGATAGAGACCGTTGAGCGGAAACACTGCCAGCGGCACCGGCAATTGTTCGATCGCCGGACGCACGACGCTGTCCAACCACAGCAGCGGCTCGGGTCTCGCGGCGCGCGGCAATTGCTTGCGGCGCTGCTTGACGAGAATGAGATCGAGCTCTCCCTCCCGGTAGGCAAGTTGCAGATCCGCGCTCAGACCGCTGGTGACATCCAATCGCAAGTGCGGGTGCTGGTTATTGAACGACGCCAGCAGGTCGACCGTCGGCACCGTGAAATCCTCAGGCATTCCCAAGCGGAGCACGCCGTCGCGCCAGGGACCAGCCAAGGCATCATGCGCCTCTTCGTTCAACGCGATGATGCGCCGTGCATAGCTTAGCAACTTGACGCCCTCTTCCGTCAGTTGCACCAGATGCGATGAGCGCTCGAAAAGCGCTTTCCCGAGCATTTCTTCCAGCCGGCGAATTTGCTGGCTGACTGTCGATTGGGAAAGGTTTACTCGCTCGGCAGCGCGGGTGAAGCTGTTGCTTTCGCAAATGGCGACAAAGCTGAGCAACAGCTGGGGATTGAACATGGGATAACGGTTCATTCGTCCCCCGAATGCGCTGGAGCCGGTTGCTGGGCGAGGATGAAGGCCCGTCAGTCAATCGCCGCGTGGTGCGATTCCCAGGCAATCCAGATCACGCGTAGCACCACGATTGAATGCATTGAATTTATTATCTTGTATACAACCTGCATGCAAAGAGAAAAGTTCAGGTTTCACTGCGAAACGATGACCACGCTCCACCGGAGCCGGCCCGAGAAGCTTTGAAGCAGGCCCCATTCCATTCGCTAACACAATGGTTTCCATCGGTTTTCTTAATTTCCGATCGATCAAGAACCTCCCTATAGACGAGGCCATATCGCGCTCTTCGGTCGCGAAGGCGCAGTGCGGTGCGACACTATCCCAAGCGAGCGCTCCTCCTCATGCACCTCATGCGCATCTCACGCCGGTTTCCTGGCCAGGATCGCGTCATCTCTTCTCCGCTATCCAGGATATCGACGGCTCTGGATATCCAATCTCTTCTTCTTCGCGGGCGTGTGGACGCAGACGCTCGTGCTCGGCTGGCTGGTGTTCGACACCACCCGTTCGGAGTTTTCCGTCGCTCTGTTCACGGCGGCAAGACTGGGACCGATGATGCTCGGCCCTCTCGCAGGCGTGGTCTCGGACCGCTTCGACCGGCCCAGGCTGCTATTGGCCGCGTCCGGCTGGGCCTTTACGGTGCTCAGTGCGATTGCGCTTCTCGTCGCACTGGACAAGATATCCTTCTGGGGCCTGGTCTTTGGTGGCTTCTGCATTGGCCTGGCGCAATCTCCTTCCCAGCCGGCGCGTTTCGCACTGGTCGCCGATCTCGTCGATCGCGAGAGGCTCAGCAACGCGAATGCTCTGAACTCGCTTGTGCTGAGCATGACGCAGATGATCGGGCCCGCGCTTGGGGGAACGATGATCGTCGCCTTCGGCGCTGCAGCGGCACTCACCATCTCGGCAGGCTGGTACCTCGTTTCGTTCATGGCGCTCTGGCCGATGAGGAACCTGAAGAGCAGGCGTCAACCCGTTCGAGAAGAAGACCTCGTGAGCCTCGTGGCGGCAGGCTTTCGTACCATTTCCGAGAACGTTCTCCTCAGTTCTGTCCTGGGGGTCACGTTCCTGGCGAATATCCTGCTGTGGCCGATCTACCAAGGCTTCATGCCAGTTATCGCCAAGGAGCATCTGGATCTGACGCCAACGGGGCTGGGCTGGCTCCTGGCATGCGCGGGCACCGGAAGTCTGGCCGGCGCTCTCGTCATCGCCAGTCTCGGAGACTTCCGCTACAAGGGCGGCCTCTTCCTGATTGGTACGGCGATCTGGGGCGGTCTCTGGGCGACTTTCGCATTGTCGTCGTCAATGCCTCTTTCGTTTATTCTCATGGGGCTCATCGGATTGTCGGCGTCGCCGTTCGGTGTCCTGCAGACCACGCTCATGCTGATGATGACAGAACCGCATGTGCAGGGGCGCGTGATGGGCATTCAGGAACTGACCATTGGCGTGATGCCGGTCTCGAGCCTGGTGCTTGGCGCAGCGGCAGAAATCGTCGGTATCGCCAATGTGGCATTGATCAGCGGGACGCTGTTGGTCCTATCACTCACGGTCTTGGCTTTACGCGTCCCGGAACTGCTACGCTACAGCGGCCATGACAGCTGAACATGCGAACGGACGCTGCCTTCGCGATCGGATTTAGATAATCGCGCTCAGCGGGATCGACGGCTTGCGGCTTCCACGAATGCGTCAAATACGCGGGCGCCCGGATGACTTTCGGCATCCAGCAATTCCGGGTGCCATTGAAGGCCCATGGCAAAAGACTGCGCGCCGATCTCGATCGCCTCGACGACTCCATCCGCCGCTCGAGCCGTAACGGTCACGGTGCCGGATACCTCCACAATGGCCTCTCGATGAAACGTGTTCACGGTGAACGTTTCGGCGCCGAAGATATCGGCCGTTCGCGTGCCGGCGACGGCACGCACCTCGTGTGAAATATTTCCCTGGTCGTGAACGAGGGCTTCCGGCCACGAAGAATGGACATCGGAAACCATCCTGCAGCCGTTGAGGCATCCAAGCATTTGCATGCCATTGCAGATGCCAAGCACAGGCTTGTCACGCGCAAGAAACCCTTCCATCAATGCCATATCGACGGCAAGACGATCCGAGGGCGGGTACTGGGATTGGTCCCCTTCGACGTACCAATCCTTCGGAAAGTTGATACGGCCGCCGACGCTCAGGAACCCGTCGAACTCCTCGATGACCTGGCCGACCATGTCAGGGATGTACGGAATACCGAAGGCGAAGGCGCCCGCGCGGCGGAGCGCAGAGAAGTAATTCTTCGAGGTATCATAGCGTCCGCCGCCTGAGCTGGTATTTTCGTCCATGATCACAGCGATCTTCGGCAGGCGGTTCATTGGTTCATCCTGAATTCTGGAAGTTCTACGCATATTTATCCCATCCGGATCACGCGGATAGTCGTTTTCGAACCGACGCCGCCTCTACCTTCGAACGGGAGTTTGCCGACCGCGCTCCACAGGCTAGGCCAAAGCCATCCGGACCCTATGGTTCCCGGCGATTTCGATCAATTCGGATCTGGCGGGGGCCGTAAAGACATCCGGCGCCGCGCTGCCGTCGGAAACGAAGCGGCGGCCGGCAAGCTGCGGCATGCCGGCAAAGCGCTCTTGCTTTGCCGGCGGGCTCAGCGCCGCATCCGGATCGGGAATGGCGGCGATCAACCGCTGCGTATAGGGATGGGTGGGGGCTTCGAAAATCTCGCGCCAACCGCCCTCTTCCACGATCTCGCCGAAATACATGACCAGCACCCGGTCGCTCATGTGCTCGACCACGCTGAGGTCGTGGCTGATCATCAGATAGGAGAGACCGAGCTTTTCCTGAAGGTCGAGCAGGAGGTTGATGATCTGCGCGCGGATCGATACGTCGAGGGCAGAGACCGGCTCGTCGAGCACGACGATCTCAGGTTCGAGGATCAGCGCGCGGGCAATGCCGATGCGCTGGCGCTGGCCGCCGGAGAATTCGTGCGGATAGCGCCCCGCCTGTTCAGGCGTCAAACCGACATTCTTCAGCATCGCCTCGATGCGGCTCTCGATTTCCGAAGTGGCGGTAATCCCGTGCAGGCGCAGCGGCGCGGCGAGCGACGTGCGCACGGACTGGCGTGGGTTGAGCGAGGCATAGGGATCCTGGAACACCATCTGCACCGCCTTCGCCCTCTCCATCCGGCCCGGGGCGCCGGGGCCGGAGAGCGGCTGACCGCGATAGCGGATCATGCCTGCGGTCGGTTCCTGGAGGCCGAGGATGGAGAGCGCTGTCGTCGATTTGCCGCAGCCCGATTCGCCGACGATCGACAGGCATTCGCCCTTGGCGAGTTCGAAACTGATGCCGTTGACGGCGTGAAGCGTGCGCCGCCCGGCGCCGAGCAGGCCGCCGCCGGAAATGGGGAAGCGAACGTGTAGATCGTCCACCTGCAGCAGCGGGGCGGTCATGGCTGGCTCCCTTCGAGTTCGCGCGGCGCGATGAAGCGGCTCTCGGTCAGCTTCGAGCGATCGGCGATGATGCTGTCGATGTCGACGAGCCGCTGACGCCCGTGCTCGCTGCGGCTGCCAAGGCGCGGCAGGGCGCCGAGCAGGCCGCGCGTATATTCGTGCCGCGGGCTTTCGAAGAGTGCCCGCGTCTCATTCTCTTCGACCAGGCACCCCGAATACATCACGCCGACGCGCTGGCAGATGCTGGCGATGACGCCGAGGTCGTGACTGATGAAGAGGACAGCCGTGCCACGCGCCGCGCAAAGCTCCTTGATGAGGCGCAGCACCTCGGCCTGGACGGTAACGTCGAGCGCCGTCGTCGGCTCGTCGGCGATGAGAAGATCCGGGCTGCAGGCGAGCGCCATGGCGATCATCACGCGCTGGCGCAAGCCCCCGGACATCTGATGCGGATAGTTCTTGGCGCGGCGATCGGGGTTCGGCACGCGCACGTTGCCAAGCGCCTCGACGGCGAGCTTTTCGGCTTCCGCCCAACTTTTTCCCTGGTGCAGCACGAACATTTCGGCGATCTGCCGGCCGACGGTCGAAAGCGGGTTCAGCGCGGTCATCGGCTCCTGGAAGATCATGGCGATGCGGTTGCCGCGCAGGCGCCGCATCTCGCGCTTCGGCAGCGCCAGCAGGTTCTGCCCCTTGAACACTATCTCGCCGCCGGACACGGCAAGCGGCCTTTTCAGGAGCCCCATGACCGCGAGCGACGTGACCGATTTGCCCGAACCGGATTCGCCGACGAGACCATAGGCTTCGCCGGGCACGATCTGGAAGGAGACGCCCTTGAGCAGCGGATGGTGGGCGGAGCGGCCGAGCGAAACGCCGAGGCGCAGATCCCTGATGTCGAGAAGCGGCGTCGTCATGGCTTGCGCGTCCTCATATGCGGGTCGAGGCTGTCGCGCAGGCCGTCGCCGAGTAGGTTGAAACCGAGCACCGAAAGGAAGATGGCAAGGCCGGGGAAGAGCGCAGCCCAGGGCGCAAGCTGGATGAGTTGGCGCGCATCGGTCAGCATCGAGCCCCAGCTCGGAAACGGCGGCTGGATGCCCAGCCCAAGGAAGGAGAGTGCGGCTTCCGACAGCACCGCCGACCCCATGCCGAGCGTCGCCATGACGAGGATCGGTCCCATCATGTTGGGCAGGATCTGCGTGAACATGATGCGCAGGTCGCCATAGCCGAGCGTCTGGGCCGCCTGCACATAACCCTGCGATTTCAAGGACAGCGTCGAGGACCGGGCAATGCGGCAGGTCCAGCTCCAGTTGGTGAGGCCGAGGGCGATCAGGAGCGATGGCAGACCAGGGCCGAGCACCGCCATGACGGCGAGCGCGAAGATCAGAGACGGGATGGCAAGCATGACGTTGGTCAGTCCGTTCACCAGATCGTCCCACCAGCCGCCCCAATAACCGGCTGTCATGCCGAGGGTGACGCCGATGATGGAATTGATTACCTGCGAAACGATGCCGACGGTCAGAGAGATCTGCGCGCCGTAGAGGATGCGAGTATAGACGTCGCGTCCCTGCCCGTCCGTGCCGAACCAGAAGGTGGCGTCCGGCGGCAGTTCGGAATTCATCAGGTCCGCATCGAGCACCGGGTCGAAGGGTGCAATCCAGTGGGCAAGGATACCGGCGAGGATGACCAGCGCTGTCAGGGTCGCACCGAGCCAAAAATTGAAGCCGAGGCGCACGCTCGTCACTCCTGCTTGATGCGCGGATCGATCGCGGCATAGACCAGATCGACGGCGGTATTGATGATCAGGAACCAAAGCACGATGACGAGGATCGTGCCCTGGACCACGGGAATATCGCGGATCGCCACGCTATCGACCAGGAGCGAGCCGATTCCCGGCCAGGCGAAGAGCTTTTCGATGACGACGGCCTGGCCGATCAGCGAGCCGAACTGCAGGCCGACCGTCGTGACGATTAGCACCAGCGCATTGCGGGCCACGTGCCAGCGGACCACCTTCACCTCGCTCATGCCCTTGGAATGGGCGGTGCGGATGAAATCGGCGTTCAGTACGTCGAGCACGCCCGCCCGGGTGGTTCGCGCAAGCAGCGCCAGCGGCGTGACGCCAAGTGTCACGGCAGGGAGGACGAGGTTCTGCAACGAGCCGTCGCCATAGCCGAAACTGGGTAGCCAGTTCAGTTGCAGGGCGAAGAGATACATCATCAACAGGCCGAGCCAGAATTGCGGCATGGAGAGCCCCGAGACCGCGCCGACCATCGTCACCGTATCGAGGATCGAACCGGGCCTAAGCGCGGCGAGAAAGCCGAGCGGCACACCGACGACAATGGCAAAGATCATGGCGGCGACGGCAAGCTGCAGCGAAGCGCCCATGCGGTCGTTGATGAGGTCGATGACGGGCTGGCGCGTGCGGAAGCTGGTGCCGAGGTCGAACTGCGCAAGATCCGTGACATAGGTCACGAAGCGCTCCACCAGCGGCTTGTTCAGCCCGAATTCCTCGTTGAGGCGCGCAATCATTTGCGGATCGGCAGCGCGCTTGCCATCCGCAAAGAGGCTGGCCGCGAAGGTGCCGGGCACGACGGAGAAGATGACGAAGATAAGGAGCGCCACCACGACGATCGTCGGGACGACCTGCAGGATGCGGCGCAGGGTAAAGCGAAGCATGAGCGGTTCCATTTTGGCCACCCGGACGGGTGCGACAACTGTTGTGCGGGGCGACCGAAGCCGCCCCCGAACCTCTCAGGCCTTACTTGCGCCCATCCGGCGCCGTTTCGTCGATCCAGATCTCGTCATAGGGCTGGACCGCCAGTTCGGTTGCGTTCGGAACAAGGCCGTGGATCCACGGCTGATAGGCCATGACCGCCTTGTTGTAGTTGAAGAACCAGACCGGCGCGTCGTCCTGCACGATGTTGTTGGCCTGGCGCAGCAGGTCGTTCTGCTTGGCCGGGTCGCGTTCCTGCTGGGCCGCCTCATAGAGCTTGTCGAACTCCGGGCTCGCATAGCTCGCGTAGTTGCAGGCCGACTGCTGCGTCTTGGAATAGTAGCAGCGCAACGCATTCAGCGGATCGGGACCGGAGAGGTTCGACCAGATAAAGGCCTGGAAATTGTTCGACGTCACGGCGTCACCAAGCGCGGAACTTTCGACGGGTTTCGGCTTTACGGTGATGCCCACCTTTTTCAGCATCGGCAGGATCGCTTCGACGATCGGCACGCCCCAGCTTTCATTCGGGCTTGCCGTCACTTCGAACTCGAAGCCGTCGGCATAGCCGGCTTCCGCCAGGAGGGCCTTCGCCTTTTCCGGATCAAAGGCATAGGGCGCCTTGTCCTTGTCGAAGGCAGGCGAGGAAATCGGCAGCCAGCCGGAGGCAGGATATGCCTTGTTCTTCACGAGACGTTCGATGATCAGCGGCGCATTGATCGCGTGGTTGATCGCCTGACGTACCCGTTTGTCCTTGAACGGTTCGAAGGCGGGGTTAAAGCCGATATTGCGCGTATAGACCTCGGCGACTTCGAGCAGGTGATCCTTCAAGGCATCGTCGCCCTGATAGGCCTGGTACTGGGTGGGCCCGAGGATGGAGACATCGATTTCCTTGTTGCGGAAGGCGACGTCGCGGGCCGCGTCTTCGGCCATCAACACGATATTGATGCGGTCGAGATAGGGCTTGCCCTCTTCGTAATACTTGTCGAACTTCTCGACGACGACCTGCGAACCCGGCACATGCTCCTTGAAGACAAAGGCACCGAGGCCGACCGGGGTCTTGGCGAAGCTCGATTCATCCGCGACATTCGACGGATAGATCACCGTCGTGTTCTGCATTAGCGGGAAGCCTGGATTGATCGGTCCGGTATAGGTGATCTCCAGCGTGTGGTCATCGATCTTCTTGAGACCGGAGATCTCCTCAGCCTTGCCGGCGATGTATTCTTCCGCGCCTTTGATGACGGCAATATAGCTGGCGCCCGGGAATGCGTTCTTCGGATTGGCGATGCGCTTGTAGCTGTAGATGATGTCGTCGGCCGTCAGCGGCTTGCCGTTGTGGAAGACGGCATTGTCGCGCAAGTGATAGGTGTGCACCGTGCCGTCTGCGGAGACCTCTTCCGAGCTTGCCAATTCCAGCACCGGCTTGTTCTGGATCGAGTCCCAGCTGTAGAGCGCGCGGTGGATCGCCTGGGTGATGAATTCTTCCTGCGTGTTCGGGCTTGCCTGCACGTCGAGCGTGGCAAAGCTCGAGCCATAGGGTGCAGTGAAGACGAGCGTGCCGCCATGGCGCTCGCCGGCGGCCAGCGCCCCGGTAGCCACGCCCAGGCTGAGCATTGCGGCCAGTGTCAATCTTTTCAGCATGCTGTTCTCCCTCTCGTGCCGTTTTCGGCTTTGCGTCGATCAGTCCGGCAGGCCGTCAGCGCGCGTCATGCGCGATGCGGCCTGCAAGCAGGGTCATCAGGCAGCGCGTGCCTGAGAGGATGGTCTCCGCCGGCGCCTCCAAGAGGTCGTTGTCGAAGACTGCGATGTCGGCCCATTGGCCCGGCACCAGCTTGCCCTTCACGTCCTCGGCTTTTTGCGAATAGGCGCCGTATTCCGTATAGGCCTGCAAGGCCTCCTCGCGGGTGAGCTTCTCCGCCTCCACCATCACGGTACCCTTGCCAGTTTTGCGCGTGATCATGGCGTGCAGGTTCGGGAAGGGATCGGGCGAGCAGACAGGAGAATCCGAGCCGGTTGAGGGCTTGAGGCCCATGCGCATCCAGGTGCCGATCTGGTAGGAGGCCTTGCCACGCTCTTCGCCAAGCACGGAAACGTAGCTGTCGCCGAAGTCGTGGATGAAGGCCATTTGCGGAGCGGGAAGGATGCCGGCAGCCTTCATGCGCTGATCTTGCTCGGGCGTCGAGAAGCCACAATGCTCGATGCGATGACGCCGGTCCGGATCGGGATTGGCGGCAAGCGCTTTTTCATAGGCGGTGACAAGCTGCTCGATGGCGCCGTCACCGATGGCGTGGCAGGCCATCTGATAGCCCCGGTCGTGGCAGGACTTGATGATCGCCTGGACGTCCGCATCTGGCAGCATCTGCACGCCGATATTGTCGGGCTCACCCAGATAGGGTTTCGTCATCCAGGCGGTGCGCCCGCCGGCCGAGCCATCGAGAAAGATCTTCACCGCGCCGACGCGCAACATGTCGTCGCCCGCGCCGGAAATGAGCCCTGCACGCCAACAGTCCTCGACAATCGAGACACCGGGATCGCCGAGCAGCGTCAGCCAGACACGCACCGGCAGGCGGCCGGAAAGCTTGGCCATCTCATAGGCCTGAATTTCGGCAAAGCCAGCGAGTTGGCCGACCGCCGCATCCATGCAACTTGTGATGCCGAGCGAGAGAAGATAGCGCCCTGCCCGCTCGATGCCGTCGATCAATTCCTCCGTCGTCACCTCGGGCATGGCGGCTTTGATGAGGTTCTGCGCGTTTTCGGCGAGGAAGCCGTTGAGACGGCCGTCAGTGGTGCCAATCACGCCGCCCTCCGGCACCGGCGTCGCCTCGGTAACATCGGCCAGCCTCAGTGCCTGCGAATTCGCGATGGCGACATGACCGCAGGCGCGGGTCAACAGCACGGGATGATCCGGCACTGCGCGGTCGAGCTCCTCGCGGGTCGGATGTCTGCCGACATCGAGCTTGACCTGATCATAGCCGCGCGCCCGTACCCAGCTGCCCTTCGGCGTGGCGGCAGCGCGTTCGGCAAGCTTCTCCAGCAAGACGGCAAGCGTCGGCGCGGCGGCAGGCGTCGCATCGACCCAACCCATGGTGATACCGGTGGAGATGAGGTGCAGATGGTTGTCGATGAGGCCGGGGCTGGCGAAACGGCCTTCAAGGTCGATGACCTCAGTGCGCGGCCCCTTGAGGCTCAGCATATCGTCGTCGCTGCCGGTGGCCAGAACCTTGCCTTGCCAGATGGCGAGAGCCTCGCTGATCCCCTCCTCCCGTCCCCGCCAGATTCGACCATTGTGCAGGATGAGATCGGCGTGAAGTTGCAAGGCCATTAACAATCCCCCTTTTGTTATCAGCCTGGCTTCGCGGCCGCCTCCGCCGCCGTGAAATCAGAACTGTTTGCCTTGAGCGCAAGGTGAAAGGTTTGATTGGATTTGGCCAATTCGCTTTTAGCAAAAGCCGATGCAATATCGGCATAGCGATTTCTTTCTAACAACTTATGATCCCCCGCAACTCTCACGCACAAGGAGTTGGGCATGGAGATCAAGTGGCTGGAAGACTTCGTGACGCTTGCCGACACGTGGAGCTTTTCGCGTGCCGCCGAGCTGCGCAACGTGACCCAGCCGGCCTTCAGCCGCCGTATCAAACAGCTCGAGGCTTGGCTCGGCGCAACGCTGATCAGCAGGGCCACCATGCCGGCGGAACTGACGCCGGCAGGTCGCAATTTCCTCCCTATCGCGCAGGAGGCAATCCGAACTTTTTACGCGGCGCGTGAGTCGCTACGGCCGTCTCACGAAGAAGGCCTCGTCCGCTTCGCCGCGCTCCATACGCTGACGGTAACGATCTTCCCGCGCTGGCTCAAACTCCTGGAAAAAGCCGGCGGCGCCTTCAGCACCTCGCTGATGCCGGACCGCGGCGGCATCGAAGCCAATCTTGACGCCCTTATCGGCGACGAGGCGGATTTCTTCCTGACCTACGCCCATTCGGAGGTTCCGTTCCATCTCGACCGCGGACAGTTCTCGTCGCTCACGATCGCGCATGACCGGTTGATCCCGCTTGCCGCCGCTAACGTTTCCATGGCCGGAAGCACACAGCCAGGGCTGCATATTCTCGACCGCGCCGTCGCACAGCCGCGGCTCGCCATTCCCTATCTGAG
Organism: Ensifer sp. 38_S197; assembly: GCF_056924495.1. Lineage (NCBI taxonomy): Bacteria > Pseudomonadati > Pseudomonadota > Alphaproteobacteria > Hyphomicrobiales > Rhizobiaceae > Ensifer > Ensifer sp. 38_S197. Next base: position 538,620 of record NZ_JBXOVZ010000001.1, read on the forward strand.
CTACGGATTCAACTCGTTTTTCGGTGTCGCCCTGTCACGCCTCATGCTCCGTCGCCCGCCCTTCCGGCGCCGAACGGTGCACGAGAACACGATCAGCGCCGGTCTGATGAACATGGCGGTGACAGGTGCGGGCGTGTGCTGGCTACCGGAGAGCCTCGCACGCGACGTGATCGAGACCGGAGGCCTCGTGCCGGCGTCTGCGGATACGGGTTGGAATCTCGACCTCGAAATACGCCTCTACCGTCACGCCGCGACGCGCAGCCGCAGGGTCGAAGACCTCTGGCAAACGGCAAAGCTGCTGCTGGAACGCGAGCCCGCCTGATCAGGCTTTCAGGAAGACCAGTGCGCGCAGGATTTCCGCAAAATCCGCGTGCTTGAAGGCGACGGCCCGGGGGCCGTGCGCATAGGCACCGGGATACCAGCCGGCACGATAGGCATCCGTCGGATTGTTGAACTCGATCACCACCTCGTAGCGCTCGGCCCTATTGGGCAGGGCCTGCGCGAAATCACCGGAAAGCGCCTCCGCTACGCCTTCGCGGATGAGTCGGCGCGACCACGCCGGAGAGATCGAGGTCGCGGAACGACCTTTGCCTTCCAGCGTTTCCACGGCTTTCAGCCCCGGCATCATCGCCCGCGCCTCAGAACAGATGCCCGCATCGCCGGCAAGGAAGACCGATGGCACGCCGTAGCCGGCCGCACAGAGCGCGTTGACGGTGAACTCGGAGGCGACCTCGCCATTCAGAAGCAGGCGCGAGATGCGCATGGTGGAGGTATGGGCGAGCGGGTTGTCCTCGCTGCCGGCCTTGGAGTGATAGCCCGTATAGATCGCCGCGGCGAAGCCGGCATCGAGGCCGAACATCATGGCATCGGGATGACCGGACCAGCCGCGCACGATGCGGACGTAGTCCGGCAGGCGGTCGACAATGAGGTTGCGGCCGCTGTCATGGGCGTCTTTCACCACCACTTCGGTCACGCCGGCAGCGCGCGCACCCTCGCAGGCAGCAACCACCTCGGCGGTCATCAGGGCGCGGAATTCGGCCCAGTCGGCGTGGGTGCGCTCGGCCTCATCCCAATGCGCGATGCCGGCAGTGCCTTCGATGTCGGCGGAAATGAAGACCTTCATGGGTGCGTTCTCCTTCAGTCAATCGGCAAGAACAAGGTCGACGCGACCGTTTCGAGTCGGCGTCTCAGAGGCCATGCAGAGCGCGTTCAGAACCGGCGTGGTCTCGGCGGCCGCGCGGGAGGCAAAGTCGATATGGGTCATCGGAGAGGCGCTTCTGGCTGGCCATCGTGTTGTTGGCATGGGACATTGGTGCAACTTGCCTTCACTGACCAATTCAATTTGGGCAGAACTCCATGCAAAAATCGCCTAATTCATTATATTTCAATTACTTATCTGCCCACTCCGGAGATAGACATCCCCGCTGGCCGACAGACGGTCGGGCTCTCGCCGACATCGCCTTCGTCTGTCGCCGACGGCAGCAAGCCTCGCCCGCGACATTCGCACTAGGAGTAACATCGATGGCAGAGCGCGTGATCTCCGAGAGCTGAAGCCCTGCGCCACACGGGCTGCCCTCGCCCCATAGCGACCCACTGGATTTAAGATCCGGCTGCTGGGTGTCCCCGTTGTCCCTCGACAACGCGACCATCGACGGCCGACACTTCCCCTCGCGCTTCACTCGGCCCGCCCATCGTCGGGAACCCGTTCTCGTCTTGCAGCGTTTCCTCTTTCTCCGGTGCTTTCACGCGTCGGACCGCAGGAGAAGACCTGGGTTAGGCAGCAGAGGGACCACAGGTCAGAGCAAAGGACATGAGACGATATGGGTTTGGTACAACTCGGCCGGGCTCGCCTTGCAATGGTGCTTCCACGGCATCGCGAACTTCTGCGCATCACAAAGAACCATGAACTCTACGATCTGTTCGAGGCCTATGCCCGCGAATCGATGACACTCGACAACCTTTTGCGGCAACTTCCACGCCGCGAGAAGCAAGTATCGGAGCATCAGCAAACCTGTCTGGATCTGCAGACCGAAGTGGTAGCGCTGCTGGCGCGGCTGACGGAGGGGGTCAAACCGGGCGCGGTGTAACATTCTGTCCCGCAGGCGCCGAGGCTCGCGCTCCGGGCATTTAAACCGTCCAACTTCCCAAACAACGCCGACAGCGCCAAGCGGCGACAAAGGTGCATGATCGAGCGGGAGTATGCGCCGGCGATCACAACGGTCGCAAGTTGCAGAGCCGGTTGTCGAACCAGGACAACAGGTTTAAAATTCGCTCCGCTAATGACGGTATGCCTCTCGCCGAAGTTAAATTCATATGGCGCCAAAGAACTGGTGACGACAGTTGTCGTGAAGCTTTCGCCTGAAAACAGCGGTCAGACAGGCAACCTGGAATTATATTGGACGACCATGTCAGTGGCCTCCCCATTGTTGGCGATGAAAGCCCGCTCGCGGATCTTATCAGCGGCGGGGAAGAACCGCACGGATGCTCGCCGGAGTGCCCGCAGTGCCGCGGCGTAGTTAAAAGCAACTCGGATTCGTATCCGCAATAGCCAGTACTGGCACTACTGCCCACGAAATACGTCGAAGTCATACAAGCTGGAGGAGCATGGAAATGGCAAAGACGATGAAGGCGGCTGTCGTTCGACAGTTCCGCGCTCCGCTTACCATTGAAGAAATGGCCGTTCCGACACCCGGAGCAGGACAGATACTGGTCAAGTACGAGGCGACAGGCGTGTGCCACACGGATCTCCACGCGGCCAATGGCGACTGGCCGGTAAAGCCATCACCGCCTTTTGTACCCGGACATGAGGGCGTTGGCTTCGTCTCAGCGGTCGGAGCCGGCGTGAAAAGGGTGAAGGAAGGCGATAGGGTTGGAGTGCCTTGGCTGCACACCGCCTGTGGTTATTGCTCTTACTGCCGGACCGGGTGGGAAACACTGTGCGCCTCGCAGTCCAACACAGGCTACTCCGTGAATGGAACCTTCGCAGAGTTCGGACTGGCGGACCCGGATTTCGTCGGCAGCGTTCCAGATAAACTGGAATTCGGTGCAGCCGCGCCAGTCCTTTGCGCGGGGGTTACCGTTTACAAGGGTTTGAAGGAAACCGAGGTCCGTCCCGGGGAGTGGGTGGCCATCTCAGGTGTCGGCGGTCTGGGCCACATGGCCGTACAGTATGCCAAGGCGATGGGCATGAATGTCGTCGCCGCGGACATTTTCGAGGAAAAGCTGGCGCTGGCAAAACAGCTCGGTGCCGACATCGCAGTCAACGGCAAGGCCGAAGATGCTATCGAGCAGGTAACGCAAGCAACCAATGGCGGCGTTCATGGTGTCCTTGTGACCGCGGTATCTCCCGCCGCGATGGAACAAGCCTTCGGCTTCATGCGGTCGAAAGGGACGATGGCACTGGTCGGCCTTCCTCCAGGAATGATGTCCCTGCCCGTGTTCGAAACGGTCCTGAAACGCATCACCGTGCGCGGATCGATCGTCGGCACACGTCAGGATTTGGAAGAGTCACTGGTGTTTGCCGCGGATGGAAAAGTGAAACCGCATTTCTCCTGGGATCGCCTTGAGAACATCAATGAGATCTTCCATCGGATGGAGGCGGGCAAGATCGACGGCCGTATCGTCATGCGGCTGCATTGACTTGCACCCCCGGGCCACCCGGAGGAATTTCAGCACCGGTCTAGTTGAACGGGAGGCTCAGATGGCCTTGCCCGAACAACATCAATGGACCGACCTCTGACTTGAAGCAAGCTGCTATCGATTTGAGGGATCTCGCGATGGCCCGGTCGATTGACAAAACTGAAAATCTGGCTTCCCCGCATCGAGCAGGCTCGGCTGCCGACACTGCCCTGCTTTCGAACGGTAGCTATCATGTGCTCCTCACAGAGAATGGGTCAGGATACGCAAGCTGGCGCGGCCTCGATGTCACGCGTTGGCGTGAGGATGTTACGCGCGATTGCTGGGGCCACTTCTGCTACATCCGGGATCTCGACAGCAATGATGTCTGGTCAGTCGCCGGGCAACCGATCCAGCGGCCGGACGCAAAATACGAGCATGCCTTTCATGGCGACCACGCAGAGTTTCTGTGTGCGGTCAACGATATCGAAATCACCTCGCAGATATGCGTCGCGGTAGATTGCGATGCCGAAGTGCGCTTGCTTCAGTTCGTCAACAGAGGAACTGCGACAAGGAAACTTGCTGTAACGAGCTACTGCGAAGTCTGCCTGAACGGTCGTCGCGGCGACAGTGCGCATCCCGCGTTCGCCAAGCTTTTTGTCGAAACCTGGTTTGCCCCGGAAACGACTGCGTTGTTCGCAAGGCGACGGCCGCGCAGCGCCTTCGACAAACCGAGCTTTGCGGTGCACGTTTCGGCGTCAAGCCAAAGCGGCGGTCCTTCGGTCGAGTACGAGACAGATCGCAACCGATTTCTTGGCCGAGGCGGAACGCCATCGAACCCCGGCGCCCTTGAGACCGGCCAAAGCCTTTCAGCGACGACGGGCCCTGTCCTTGATCCGATCTTCAGCTTGCGCAGGGTTGTGGTATTGGAACCCTCCGAGACTGCGCAACTCGCTTTCGTGACGGGTGCGTCTGAGGGGGAAAACGCTGCACTGGCGATTGCGAGGCGGTTTTCAGATATCGCGGCGGCAGGTCGGGCACTGTCACTCGCGATGGAAAGCTACACCAATGCGGACGCCACTTTCATGCTTACGGCCGACAAGGTGGCCGACTACTATCAACTCGCAGGAGCCTTGGCCCGTTCGAATCCTGACCTTCGGAATGGCGGCGTTCATGGTGAGCCGCCCCTGGAGATCGGCGTGTTGTGGTCGAACGGGGTCAGCGGCGAACTTCCTATCCTGCTGCTGCGGATCGACCAAAAAGGCGGAAACTCGCTTCTCCGGGATGCCCTTGATGCGCATGCATTCCTGACCGGGCATGGCCTCGCCTTCGACCTTCTTCTGCTCGACGAGAGTGGTGAAGATGAGACTGCGCGATTGCGCGAACAGATCGCAGAAAGCCAGCAAGAAGAACTCCTCGATAAACCGGGTGGAATTCACGCCGTTTGTGGCGCCAAAATTCCGAGCACTGCGATTGCGACGATCGTTGCCGCCGCGCGTGTCGTCCTTGCTTCTAGCCTTGGGTCGCTTGCCGCTCAGATCGCGCCGAGGACAAGCGTTCCACTCTCTGCTTTGCGGCCCGAAACACCCCCCCGCCGCCAACGAGGACAGCCAAGCGAAACTCCAACGGGCCTTCTTTTTTGGAACGGACATGGGGGCTTCACTCAAGAGGGCCGTGAATATGTGATCGCCGCGCAGCGCGTAACACCGGCACCATGGTGCAATGTTATCGCCAACCCCGAATTCGGCTGCATGACGAGCGAAAGCGGCCTTGGATATACCTGGGCGGCCAATAGCCAACTGAACAGGCTTACCCCATGGTCGAACGATCCGGTTTCAGACCCTCCGGGCGAGGTCGTCTATCTGCGTGATGATCGGACCGGAGAGATCTGGACGCCGACCCCGCTGCCGCTCGGACAATCGTGGTCCACCACTGTTAGCCATGGGCAGGGCTATACGCGCTATGAAGGCGCCAGCAGGGCCCTTCACCACGAAATGACGGTGCATGTTCCCGTCTCTGCCCCGCTCAAGATCATCCAGCTTGTCATTCGCAATGAGGGAACCGAAGCGCGCGCGCTTAGCGCAACCTACTTCATTGAGTGGGTGCTCGGAACCTTGCGTGAGGACGCTTCGGCGCGGATCGCCTGCGAGCATGACACCAAGACACACGCGATCATCGCCAGACACATCTGGCAAGGTCCATTCGCGGGACGACTGGCATTTGTTGCATCAAGCATACCCCCACGATCATTCACCTGCGATCGCAGCGAGTTCCTGGGGCGCAACGGCTCCGTCATGCAGCCCCTCGGGCTGAGTGGCTCCGAGCTGAGCGGATCCACCAACGGCTTGAGCGACCCGTGCGCTGCGCTGACAGTCGAGATGTCGGTCTTGCCTGCCCAGAGCGTCGAGCTTGTGTTCGTGCTCGGGCAAGCAACCAGTCGCGACGACGTCCGCAGGCTCGTTCGGGAATATGCCGAGCCGAATGGCGCACGGCGTTCTCTGGAAGCCGCCACCCGGCAATGGGACCAGACCCTGAGTGCGATCACGGTTCGCACGCCAGATAACGCCTTTGACCTCATGATGAACCGGTGGCTGCTTTACCAGGTACTGGTTTGCCGTGTTTGGGCGCGGACCGGGTTTTATCAATCTGGTGGGGCGTATGGTTTTCGAGACCAGTTGCAGGATGTCTTGGCGTTGGTTCACTGTGCGCCCCAAGAGGTGCGTGCGCACATCCTGCGCGCCGCGGCGCGCCAGTTCACGGAAGGCGACGTTCAACACTGGTGGCACCCGCCGACAGGCGTTGGTGTTCGGACCCGCATCACCGACGACCTCTATTTTCTCCCCTATGTCGTCCAAAACTATGTGTCGGTAACAGGAGACTACGCGCTTCTAAGCGAGCGCGTGCCTTTCATCTCGTCGCCGGTCCTTACGGACGAGCAGGAGGAGAGCTTCGGCGTGCCCGAGATCTCTTCCGAGACGGCAACGCTTTATGAACATTGCTGCCGCGCCCTTGAACGCGGTCTTCGCACCGGTCGTCATGGCCTCCCGCTGATGGGGACAGGCGACTGGAACGACGGCATGAACAAGGTGGGCGCGGAAGGCCTGGGCGAAAGCGTCTGGAACGGGTGGTACTTCCTGACCGTCCTGAAGTCGTTCGCCACGTTGGCAACGGCCAGGGGAGACAACGAACGGGCCGCATGGTGCGAAGAGCGAGCCGAGGCGCTGCGCGTTTCACTGGAGACACACGCCTGGGACGGCTCCTGGTACCGCCGCGCGTACTTCGACGACGGCACGCCGCTTGGCTCCTCGGTGAACGATGAATGTCAGATCGACGCCATACCTCAGGCGTGGGCCGTCATATCGGGTTCTGCCGACGCAGAACGTGCTTCAAAGGCCATGCAAGCGGTATGGGAACGATTGGTTCGTCCAGAAGACAAGTTGATCCGCCTATTTGATCCACCGTTCGACAAAGGAGCTCTGCAGCCGGGCTACATCAAGGGCTATGTTCCGGGAATTCGGGAGAACGGTGGTCAATATACCCATGCGGCCGCATGGGTTGTACTGGCAACCGCACTGTTGGGGGATGGAGACAGAGCGTTTGAGCTCTGGAGCATGCTTAACCCTATCAATCATGCTCTCTGCGGCGAAGACTCTGAGCGCTACGTGGTCGAACCCTATGTCGTGAGCGCTGATATCTACGGTGCAGCCCCCCATACAGGCCGCGGTGGATGGACCTGGTACACCGGATCGGCCGGCTGGCTCTACCGCGTCAGTCTCGAAGCGATCCTCGGCATCCGCCGGCAAGGCGGGCAGCTCTTTATCGAGCCCTGCATGCCTACCAATTGGCCGGGCTTTGAGGTCGACTTCCGATTTGGATCGGCGACCTATTGCATCAAGATCAGCAGGAAACGGGGGCACCGACGAACGCTCATGATGGATGACGAGGAACTCCACGACCTCAGCGTCCCGCTCGCGGACGACGGGCGAAACCATCAAATCCTCCTGATTGTCGGCTGACCATGTCGGAGCTCTTGTCGACAGATCCAGAACTGGGCGGAAGCCGACCCCGGGCAGGGATTCGCTCAGTGCAATTCACGACATTGGCGGCAGGTTACAGGTCCGCTGCAACGTTCAATCCAACGCGGTACCGACCCTTTGCAGAAAGGAAGTGGCCATGACGAAGGGCCCGTTCTCTCATCAGCATGCCGGACCATCCGGAGTATACAGAAGAGACCTCCTGATCATTGCCGGAACTGCCGCTGCCGCGCTCGCGACCTCCGGCCACGGAGCGGCAGCAGCGCCGCCTGGCGAAAAGGCGATCCGGATTGAGGACATCAGGCGCGACGAGGATGTCTTTACCTACCTCAACAGGATCAAAGGCGGCTTTGATCAAAAGGCCTACCAGCAGGTGATCGGCGCTGCCAACGAGTTCAAGGAGGGGGACCAAACGATTGGCGTGGGCGCCGAAGACGACGCGACGCGGCGCAATGCACGCGCTCTGCTGACAAACACCAAAATCGGGGACCTCTACGGGCATCCATTGTTCGAGGACAACTTGCAGCACCTGATCTGGCAGACCACCGACCAAGCTCAATTCGAAAAGGTCAAAGACTGGACGATGGGACGACTGAAAGAGTTTCTTCTGAACGAACCGGAAGAAAACATCAAAGCGGTTATGATTGGGCTGACCAGCGATACCATCGGATGCGTCCCGAAACTGATGAGCAATGAGGAGCTCATCTCCGTCAGCAACAAGATTTTCAATCCGATGCCCGGCACAAAGTTGGGTGCGAAAGGGTATATGGGCGCCCGGATTCAACCGAATTCCCCCACAGACCACCCCGAAGACATTGTCTGGCAGGTGTTTGATGCGTTTTCCTATGCGACCGGCGATATCGTCATCGGCACCAATCCGGTGGACAGCACGGTGGACAGCGTCGTCACCGTTGAGCGAGCGCTCAAGGACATCGTCGATACGTTTGCGCTCGGTGACGTAATCCCCTGGTGTGTGCTCGCGCACATCGACGTTCAGGGCGAGGTCGGCGAGGATTTCCCAGGAACGGTTTCAACCATGTTCCAAAGCCTTGCGGGAACGGACGACTGCAACAAGATCTTCGATATTACGAACGACAAGATCCTGAAGTATGCGCGCGCCAAGACTGGCGAACGATATGGCCTCTACTTCGAAACCGGGCAAGGCTCGGAATTCACCAACGGCGTCGCAAACGGCGTCGATATGATGGTTCTTGAGGCCCGCAAATACGGGTTCAGCAGGGCGGTCGGACTCGAACTCGCAAAAGTTCAGCCCAGAGGCCCATGGCTTCACGTCAACGATGTCGCGGGTTTCATAGGTCCGGAGGTCTTCAAAACTCGCGAGCAGCTCGTCAGATGTTGCCTCGAAGATATGGTCATGGGCAAGCTCCATGGGCTCACCATCGGGCTCGATATCTGCACGACCTTGCATATGACAGTCAGTCTCGAAGACCTGGATTGGTGTCAGGACCAGGTCCTTCCAGCCAACCCCGCCTATCTAATTGCGCTGCCGACCAAGAACGACCCGATGTTGAGTTATCTCACCACATCGTTCCAGGACCACGTGCGGGTCAGAGAAAAGTTCGGTTTCAAGGTCAACGATGCGATGTGGGAATTCTACAAGCGTATTGGGATCGTTGGCGAGGATGGCAAGTACACGGCGAACTACGGTGATCCTCTCTGGGTCTACTATCAGTACCGACTCGCCAAAGGTGACGGAAGAACCAAGGACGCCGTCTATGCCGAAGGCCGTGAGAAAATGCGGGAGGTCGAAGAGCGAGGTGTCGACCTTGCAACGGGTCACGGAGCGGAAATCTGGGATCTCAACCCGGCGCTCGCAGCCAAGGTGAAGAGCCTCTACGACGACGCCAAGCAATCCCTTTGGGCTGAACTGACGCCCGAATTCATCGCCGCCGTGCCCAACGCCGTGCTGGTGCGCACGCTCTCCAGAGACCGCAACGATTACATAGCCCACCCGAGCACGGGCGAGACGATCAGCCCGGAAACAGCCGCGGAGATTGAGAAAATACGGGATCTCTGGGGCAGTGACATACCGAAGGGCCAGATCGTCATCTCAGACGGACTGAACGCCAAGGCCATTATGGATGAGGGACACCTCGCCCCCTTCCTCGAAGAAATGCGCAGGCTTCTCTCGGACGCGGGTGTCTCGGTGGGGGACAAGAACATCGTTGTCACAAGCGGAAGAGTTCGGGCCGGCTACCGCATCGGCGAGATGCTTTACGCGAAGGCTGACCCCGACAGCCTAAGAGGAATCCTCCACATTATCGGCGAACGCCCCGGCACCACGCATCACGCCTACTCCGTCTATATTACGGTCGCAAAGGGCAAGCGATGGGCAGAGAAGAATATCGACCACGACATCACGAGGCTCGTAAGCAATGTCGCGGATACGGCCCTGGATCCGAAGAAAGCCGCCAGGGAAACCCTGACCATTATCCGGGAGATCGTCGGCAAAGAAGTCAATGGCAGCCGTCGATACGGATAACCCTGCCTGGCTTCTATCGAGGGTCTCGGCCGCGATAGCCAACCGCGATCAGTAGCCGGAACGGGATCTCCATGCGCACCGGCGGCGCAATTAATGCGCCGTAGCCAGACAGTGAGCCGCCGAAGTTCGGCACGCCGGCTCGAACCATCAGAACATGGATCGCACCGTCTAGGCGGCAAAGACCTTGGCACGGCGCAGCGTAACGAAACCATTGTCGCCGGATGTCACGGCGCGTTCCGGTTCCAGGTCGAGTTCCAGATGCACGCCGTCGCGAGTGGTCGCAATCACCCGGCGACCGCCCGGCCGGTCCATGACCCGACTGATCGTGGCCGCGATGCCTGCCCCTTGCGGCGCCCAGTCAAGATCACCGGGACGGGCGTAGAGTTCGGCCTTGCCATCTGCCAAACCCGCCGCGTCGATCACCGCGCCATCGGCATAGGCCTTGCCGTCGCGCACGTCGGCGGCGAGCATGTTGGCATCGCCCAGGAACTTCATGACAAATGCCGACTTGGGGTCGCGGCAGACCGCCTCCGGCGTTCCCTGCTGGACGATGTGGCCATCCTTCAAGATCACGACGCGATCGGCGAGGTCGAGAGCCTCTTCCTGGTCATGGGTGACGAAAAGCGTCGTGATGCCGAGCGTGGTGTGGATCTCGCGCAGCCAACGGCGAAGCTCGCGCCGGACGTTGGCGTCAAGCGCGCCAAAAGGTTCATCGAGGAGAAGCACTTTTGGATCGACCGCGAGCGCACGGGCAAGCGCAACACGCTGACGCTGTCCTCCGGAGATCTGCGCCGGAAACCGGTCACCCAGCCCTTCGAGGCGTACCAACCGCAAGAGCTCCGTCACCCGCGCATGGATCGCGGCCTTCTCGCGTTTCACCTTCGACACGTCCATGCCGAAGGCAATGTTTTCCGCAACGGTCATATGTGGGAAAAGCGCATAATGCTGGAACACGAAGCCCACGCCGCGGTCGCGCACCGGGATGTCGGTCGCATCCTGATCGCCGAAATAGATGTGGCCGCTATCGGCGAATTCGAGGCCTGCCACCATGCGCAGGATGGTCGTCTTGCCGGAGCCGGAGGGCCCGAGCAGCGCGACGAGTTCGCCGCTCTCGACCTCCAGGGAGACGTCCTTGACGGCGCGAAAGGTCTCGAAAATCTTGACGACATGATCAAGGCGGATCTTCATGATGTTTTCTCCGCAGGATTGACTGCCGGACGGACACGGCCCGCGCCGCGGCGCTCCAGCGCCACCTTGGCAATGATGGTAAAGACGGCGATGAGCGCCAGAATGGACGCGGACGCGAAGGCACCCGCCGCCTGGTAGTCGTGGTAGAGCAGCTCGATATGGAGCGGTAGCGTGTTGGTTTGGCCGCGGATATTGCCGGAAACGACCGACACCGCGCCGAACTCGCCCATGACACGAGCATTGCAAAGGACGACGCCATAAAGCAGCGCCCATTTGATGTTTGGCAGCGTAACGGAGAAAAAGGTGCGCCAGCCGGATGCCCCGAGCGAAGTCGCGGCCTCTTCGAGATCCCTGCCCTGGGCCTGCATGAGCGGAATAAGTTCGCGAGCGACGAACGGCGCTGTGACGAACATCGAGGCCAGGATGATGCCGGGGATGGCGAAAAGGATCTTAATACCGTACGCGTCGAGCGTCGGGCCGAATAGGCCTTGCAGCCCGTAGACGAAGAGGTAGGCGACGCCCGCAACGATCGGTGAGACCGAGAACGGGATTTCGATGACGACCAACAGGAAGGCTTTGCCGCGGAAGTCGAATTTGGCGATGGCCCAGGCCGCGGCGATACCGAAGGCGGTATTGACCGGAACGGCAATGAGCGCGGCGAGCACGGTCAGCATGATCGCGTGCCGGGTGTCGGGATGAAGGATCGTGTCGCGATAAACCTGCCAGCCCTTGGCAAAGGCTTCGACGCCGATGATCAAGAGGGGTGCGAGGATGAGGAAGGCACCGACGACAAGGACGATGCCGATCAGAATACGACGGAAGAATGGTCCGTCGCCGACGCGGGGCGGGGTGCGGCCGGCTCTTTTTCTCACGGTCAGGTCCTCAGCGTGTAGCGCAGCGCTCTTGCCTGCAGCCAATTCGTGATGCCGAGCATCAAGAAGGCTGCGAACAACAGGACAGAGGCGATCGCGGCAGCGGCCTGATAGTCGTATTCCTCCAGCCGAATGAAGATCAGCAGGGCGGTAATTTCGGTCGACATCGGCTGATTGCCGGCGATAAAGATGATCGCGCCGAATTCGCCGAGGCAACGGGCGAAGGAGAGGGACACGCCCGCCAGAAGCGCTGGCGTGAGGAGCGGTAGAATGACCTTGCGGAAGATCGCCCAATCCGAGCCGCCAAGCGACTGGGCCGCCTCTTCCAGCGACGGGTCGAGATCTTCCAGGACCGGCTGCACCGTTCGCACGATGAAGGGCAGCGATGTGAAGCACATGGCGATCATGATGCCGAGCGGAGTGTAGGCAACCTTGACGCCGAAGTTGCTGAGGATCGAGCCGAAAAAGCCGTTCGTCGTGAAAAGAGCCGTCAGCGAAATGCCGGCGACTGCGGTGGGCAACGCAAACGGCAGATCGACCATCGCGTCAACGATACGCCTTCCCGGAAAGCGATAGCGCACCAGAGCCCAGGCGAGCGCCAGACCAAAAAAGAGATTGAAGACGGTCGCGGCAAGTGCGGCGAGCACTGTGACCCGATAGCTCGCGAGAGCCCGCGACGACGAGACGATCTGCCAGTAATCGGTAGGGCCAAGGCTCGCTGCCTTGAACACGAGTGCTGCCAGCGGCAGGACGACGATCAAGCTCACATAGAGCAGCGTCACACCCAGCGACAGGCGTAATCCGGGCAGGACATTGCGTCTCAAACGGTCATTTCCTTGTCATGGTGAAACCCGGCAAACGGTTCGTCCGCCGGGCTGGCTGAAAGCGAAATCGGGTGGCGCCTAGCGGCTACCGTAGAGCTTCTCCAGAACGCCGCCGGAGGCGAAGTGCTCGGTCTGGATCTTGCCCCATCCGCCAAAGACATCGTCGACGTTCACCAGGCGGATTGCCGGAAATTGATCCTTGAACGCGCCGGCAACCTTCTCGTTGCGGACGCGGTGGCCAAATTCAGCGGCGATGCGCTGGCCTTCTTCGGTGTAGAGGAAATCAAGATAGGTCTTGGACAGGGCTTCCGTGCCGTGCTTCTCAGCGACCTTTTCGACGACGGCAACGGGAAATTCGGCGAGCAGGCTAACCGATGGGATGACGCTCTCGACCTTGTCGGCACCGTACTGCTTGACGATGCTGCGGGTCTCGGCCTCAAACGTGATCAAGACATCGCCGGTCTCGCGTTCGACAAAGGTCGTCGTGGAGGCGCGGCCGCCGGTGTCGAAGACCGGAACGTTGTCGAATATCTTGGTGATGTAGGCCTCGATCTTCGCTTCGTCGCCCTCGTAAGCCTCCTTGGCCCAGGCGTAAGCGGCGAGATAGGTGTAGCGGGCGTTGCCGGAAGTCTTCGGATTGGGGAAGACGGCGTGGACATCGTCGCGCGCCAGATCGCTCCAGTCCTTGATATTCTTCGGATTGCCGGCGCGCACCAGGAACGACGGGAAAGAATAGAAGGGCGAGGCATTGTTCGGGAAAGCCTTGGCCCAGTCCTTGGCCACGAACCCGTTCTTGGCCAGGAACTCGATGTCGGTGGTCTGGTTGAAGGTCACGACGTCGGCCTCAAGACCTTCGAGGATCGAGCGGGCCTGCTTCGAGGTGCCGGCGTGCGACTGGTCGATCGTCACGCCTGGATGCTGCTTGATGAACGCCTCGTTCTCGGCGACGAAAAGCTCTCGCGAAACGTCGTAGGAGGCATTGAGGAGCTTCGTAGGCTCCTCGGCCAGCGCGGGAGTCACGAAGTGCGCGGCAAGGGTAGCGCCGAGAATGAGGAGGCGTTTCATGCAATTCTCCGGTGTTGTTTTCCCTGAGAACCTATCGGCGCGCGTGTTGCCGCGCGAGGACGCGAGCACTTTGGTTGTGCAAGGCCTTAGAAATTCTGTCTAGTTTTCGCCACAATTCGCAGAGTTTTTTGCCTGCGAGCCTTGTACGGGTCAGCCCGGTCACGTCGCCGGGCAGGCCGTATACGCCGAACCCGTCCACATGCACCGCGTCCCTTTGAGCGCCTGGAAAGACGCGCGGCGCTTCGTGACCATGACGGCTTCCCTCGCCAGCGGTAGCCGCTCAGCGGGTGCTTTCTCGAAATCACGCCGACCAGGCGCCCGTTGCGATTGCCCGCCGGCAGCGGGAGAACCCCGCACTTGTCGCGCTCAGCGTGACTGCTCTGCTGCTCCTCCAGGCAATATTTGACATCAAACGTCACCACATCGCGAACGCTTGCGGCGCCGCTCGCCGGCCGCTCAAAGGTCACGTGGCCGATCTCGGCGAACATCACGAATTGCGCGGATGTCTGGAACGCAGATACGACGTCGATCCCTGCCCCGTAGGAGGGGCTCAGCCTATTGTCGACGAGGTCCCTCTTTGCAGACCAGAGCGGTCGGCTATGCCTCTGCAAATGGTCGTCCGCAGACCTCATCGAAGCCACCATCACGCCGGTTGCGTTCGGGAGGCTCCGACGAATGTCGGGGAAGTGATCGCGTTTCCTGACGTAGGAGGCCATGAGGTAGGGCGCATCATGTCCGTCCAAGCGGGCGCGGCCCACATACTGCACCCGAACCCGGGCGGTGCCACGGTGTTTCAGGTCCAGCATCTCCGCTGCCCTCCTGGAAACGTCGATGATGCGGCCCTGACGAAACGGACCGCGATCGTTGACGCGCAGGATGAGCGAAGAACCGTTGTCGAGATTCGTCACCCGCACGTAGCTGGGCAAGGGAAGGGTCGGGTGCGCCGCAGAAAGGTGACCCGGGCTATAAACCTCGCCGTTTGCGGTCAAGCGCCCACGAAAGGCCGAGCCGTACCAGGAGGCGACTCCATTCTTGTCGTAGATTGGATCCTCCTTCGGAAAATAGCGCTTGCCTTTCATCCGATAGGGCTTGCCGATAGTGTAGCGACCATCGCCCTTGCGAATGTGCTTGCTGTGGGGGGCTCGTGGGCTCACCTCCACACTGTAAACCTTCGCGGAATATCCTTTGATGTGGTAACCGTCCGGGGCTTGCGTGATCGTGCAGGTGGCGCAGCAGGCGCAGACCATTACGATCGAGAGGCATCGCGCGCCTCTGACGGCCTTACCGACATCGATAACCATCTTTCCTACGCTGGCGACGGCCTTTCGCGCATCCGCGAGATCTCTCGACACGAAGGTTCATGCTGATTGCACACTCGAAGCCAGAGCGAGCGATAGACTGAAAGGCAGCCGAAGCATGCGTCGACGCATTGTCGAATCCGGGAGCGCGCCATTGATTCGCTCCATCCGTGATACAGTCGCCAAATCGGGTCTGATGGCGAAAGTTCCATTGGGACGCACGAATTTTGCGCTATCCTCTTGCCTGGATGGCAGCCGGGAACGCCAGCCGCGGATGCGACTGCACCTTCACCTGAACGCAAAAGGCGGCGGCCATGGCGCGAGACTGGTTTGCCGCAGACGGGATTGGTACTTCGCCCGCAGCCGCTTGTAAAAAACAGGCCTAGGCCTCGTTGACGGGCGGCCGCTCCCCTCCGCTTTTGACGATCGTTCGCGCCGAAGACACCCGCCGATTTCGCGAAGGCGGTGCACATCTCGCCGCCTTGAAATTCTCCAGGCTGCTACGAAGAGCGAAGACAGGATCGCAAGCCGAGCATTGTTTCGGCGCAGGCCGGGTCTGACTATTTCCCGCCTGCATTTCCCGATTGTTTGGCCTTCAGCCTTCCTTCCTGCAAGTCCGCCTCATCGGCAAGAATGGCGGCAGCCTCGTCCAGCAAGACATCCTTTGCATTCTTGCGGGCATTCTCAATGGCAAGCTCAGCACTCAGGCTGCGCTCGTTTGCATTGAGGCCATCGTCTTCGCCAGCATCGTCGCCATCGCTTGCTTGCGCTCGAGACTTGAACCGTTTTTCTCGGGCGGTCATTTCTTTACGGCGTTCGGCTTCGTTGAGGGAGATAGTCCCTTTCTCGCGTTCCGCTTTCATGTCCGCAATGTCCTTCAACAGGCGTTGGAAGTCCGGATCGCTCTCAACCCGCGCATCATGGCGGTTTTGCAGTTTCGGAAGCAGCGCCGCTACACTGTCTGCCGGCGCATATTTCGCGGGCTTGATCTGCGTCCACGGCAGAGCATTGTCATAGCTAGTCTCGCCAAACCGTGTCGGATCAGAAAGTCCCGGCAAATTGATATCAGGCGTCACACCGCGCAACTGCGTCGTACCGCCGTCGATCCGGAAAAACTGGGCAATCGTCACTTTCAGCTGGCCGAATTCGGGTTTGCTGTTGCGAACCAGCTGGTCGAGGTCCACGACCGTTTGAACGGTGCCCTTGCCGAAACTGGGTTCGCCTATGATCACGCCTCGACCGTAATCCTGGATGGCCGCGGCAAAAATCTCCGAAGCCGACGCCGACCCGCGGTTGATCAGAACACCCACAGGGCCGGTCCAGACGGGCGCCGGAAAGTCCGCACTTGTTACCGCGACCTTTCCGTCGCTGCCGCGCTGCTGAACGACCGGCCCCTTGCCGATGAACAAGCCGGTCAATTCGATCGCCTCGTCCAGTGAGCCGCCGCCATTGTTGCGCACGTCGATAAGAACGCTGTCGACTTGTTCCTGCTTCAGTTCGTCGAGAAGCTTTCCGACATCACGGCTTGCGCTTCTAAAGTTCTTGTCTCCTTTGTGCCGGGCTTCAAAATCCTCGTAGAATGCCGGCAGAGTGATCACCCCGACCTTGCGCGTGGTCTCGCCCACTTTCACAGGCAGCACCCGCTTCTGGGCCGCCTGCTTTTCGAGGCTGATTTTGTCACGCACCAGGGTCACCACGCGATGGGTGGCATCTGCTCCGGCATCCGCCGGTAGGATGTCCAAGCGTACGACGGATCCCTTTTTCCCGCGTATCATTTGCACGACTTCATCAAGGCGCGTGCCCACCACTTCTTTTATGGGCCCATCCTTGCCCTGGCCAACGCCGGTAATGCGGTCTCCGACCGCAAGCTTGCCGGACAATTGCGCCGGCCCTCCAGGCACGAGCTCACGGATGGTCGTGTAATCGTCGCGTTCCTGCAGAACCGCTCCGATTCCGACCAGCGAAAGCTTCATGGCGATATTGAAATCGGCCGAAGCGGCGGCGCCGAAGTAGTCCGTGTGCGGGTCGACCGACGTCGTGTAGGCGTTCATGAACGACTGGAAGACGTCATCGCTCTTATACTTGTAGGCACGATCGAGAGCGTTTGTGTATCGTTTGGCGAGCGTCTCGCGAATAGCCGCATCGTTCTTGCCGCCCAGTTTCAACCGCAACCAGTCGCTTTTTACGCGTTTGCGCCAAAGCTCATTGCTCTCGGCCTCCGATTGCGGCCAAGGCGCGGTGTCGCGCATCACGGAATAGCTCTCCTGCGCGCTGAAATCGAAGTCTTGCTTAAGCAAGTCGCGCGCGTAGCTCATGCGGTCGACAACGCGCTTCCCATAGGCGTTGAAGATCTCAAACGGGATCGACAGATCTTTCTGCTTGATAGCGTCGTCGATCTCGCTGCGCTTAGACATGAACCTGTCGATGTCCGCCTGCAGGAAGAGCACGCGGTCCGGATCGAGTGATTTGATGAACCGATCCATGATCGTGGCCGACAAGGCGTCGTCGAGCGCAACCGGCTTGTAGCTGAAACGCGTAAGAAACTTCGCACTCAGTTGGGCAGCTTGTGCCTGTTGCTTAACCGGCTCCAAAACTGGCGGAGGAGCAACTTCGGCATAGGCGGACTGCACGAGTGCAAGAAATGCACCAAGGAAGACGTGTGATATGCGCATTCAGCGTTGACCCAATTCTTAAATGCCGAGTGTCGATGCCAATCTAGGTGAAACAATTATGGTTTTTTGGCAACCGGGTGGATCATATGCGGCAGCGAGTGTTCGACGCACGCGCGCCAAACGCGCCATTAAGTCCGACATCGCAACCGAAACTCTTCATCGGAGGAGCGCGGTTTCCTGCTGCTGCAGGCAGACTTGAACTAGCGCGACAGTTCCCTCGCCCGCGAGACAGGTTGCATGCTTTCCCGGCCACGTATGAAGAACACGCCGCCTGTGCCGGGATCATGACGAAGCGAAATGACATCAAAACAATTTGCCATTGAAGAAACTATACAATTGTATAGCAATGATCTTGCGAGGCGGTCGCGCCCGGTTAATCTGGGCTCGCCACGCTTTGCGGCCGGCCACCGAAAACAAATTCTTATTCATGGTAGTGACGATGTCCCGAGACCCCCGCTTCGACATTCTCTTTGAACCCGTCAAGATCGGCCCCGTCACGGCGCGCAACCGCTTCTACCAGGTGCCGCACTGTTCCGGCATGGGCTACCGATATCCGAACGCGGAGGCGCAACTGCGCGGTATGAAGGCCGAGGGTGGCTGGGCAGTCGTCTCTACCCAGGAGGCGGAAATCCATCCAACCTCCGACCTGACGCCAGCCAACGAAGCGCGCCTTTGGGACGAGGGCGACCTGCCCGCACTCTCCGCAGTCACCGAGCGCATCCATCACCACGGCAGCCTGGCGGCCATCCAGCTCGTCCATAACGGTTTGCATGTCGCCAACCGTTACAGCCGGATGATCCCGCTTGCCCCGTCGCACGCCATCACCGACAGCCTCGACCCCGTCCAGGCGCGCGCCATGGATAAGACCGATATTGCAGACATGCGCCGCTGGTATCGCAACGCCGCATTGCGTGCCAAGAAAGCCGGTTTCGACATCATCTATGTCTATGCCGGTCATGACATGAGCGTGCTGCAGCACTTCCTGTCGCGCCGCCATAACCAGCGCAGTGACGAGTATGGCGGCTCCTTCGAAAACCGGCTGCGGCTGTTCCGGGAGATTATGCAGGATACGCGCGAAGCGGTCGGCGATACCTGTGCGCTCGCCGTGCGCCTCGCAGTCGACGAATTGATGGGCCCCTCCGGCATCACCAGTGAAGGAGAAGGCAAGGACATCATCTCGGCGCTCGCCGATCTCCCCGACCTCTGGGACGTCAACCTTTCCGACTGGTCCAACGACAGCCAAACGGCGCGCTTCTCCGAGGAAGGTTACCAGGAGCCCTATACCCGTTTCGTCAAGTCCGTCACGACCAAGCCGGTGGTCGGCGTCGGGCGCTATACCTCGCCGGACAGCATGGTGCGGGTGATCCGCCAGGGCATTCTCGACTTCATCGGTGCGGCACGGCCGTCGATCGCCGATCCTTACCTGCCGAAGAAGATCGAGGAGGGACGCCTCGACGATATCCGCGAATGCATCGGCTGCAATATCTGCGCGTCCGGCGACAATACCAACGTGCCGATGCGCTGCACGCAGAATCCGACGATCGGCGAAGAGTGGCGCAAGGGCTGGCACCCGGAAATCATAGCGCAGTCACAGGCGCCCGAGCCGGCGCTCATCATCGGTGGTGGCCCGGCCGGCCTCGAAGCTGCGCGGGTTCTTGCTCAGCGCGGCGTCGACGTCGTGCTCGCGGAAGGAAGCGGAGAATGGGGTGGTCGGGTCGCGCGCGAATGTCGCCTGCCTGGACTTGCGACCTGGGGCCGTGTGCGCGACTGGCGCGTCAGTCAGCTAAGCACGCAAGCGAATGCCCAACTCTACCTGCACAGCCCGCTGAGCGCCGACGACGTTCTGCAATACGGCATGCCTCACGTCGCGATTGCCACCGGCGCGCGCTGGCGATGCGACGGCGTCGGCCGCACGCACCGGCAGCCCCTCGACTTCCTTTCGCAGGGCGCTCTCGTTTCGCCCGATGCCCTTCTTGTCGATCGCGCCGCGGCCGTGTCCGTCGACGGTCCGGTCGTAATCTTCGATGACGATTGCTTCTACATGGGCAGTGTGCTTGCTGAGCTGCTGGCCAGGGCTGGCCGAACCGTAACGTTCGTGACGCCAGAATCTCAGGTGTCACCGTGGAGCAAGAACACGCTCGAACAGGGACGTGTGCAAAGGCGTCTCATCGAGCTTGGCGTGGACATCATTCCGGCCATGGGACTTTCCGGCCGCACGAAGGACCGGCTCGAGCTTGCCTGCGTCTACAGCGGAAAGACGCGACAGATCGACTGCGGCACACTCGTTCCGGTCACCGCACGGCTGCCCGATGAAACCTTGTGGCATGAGCTGAAAGCGCGCGAATCGGAATGGGCCGATGCCGGCATCAAGACCGTTGTCCGGCTAGGCGACTGCCTGGCACCCGGCCTCATCGCTGCCGCCGTCTATTCGGGCCACGAATATGCCCGAACCTACCAGGAGCACGTCGACAGGGACATGGTCCCCTTCCGGCGCGAAGACATTGCAACGCTTCACGGCAGGCTTGGCGAGATTGGAAGCGTCGCTACGCCAAGATAGGATCTGAGCACTGGCGACGATCCGCCCCTGCGGTCCGTGCATGCAGTCCGGGAGTGCGAACCGCGTCCTACCGGTCGATGTCCAGAGCGCCAATCCAAACGACCGTGTCGCGGCGCTCGCAGGACGAGCGCCGACTTTCAGAATCTACCGGAAGGAATTGGCCGGTTGGCAGCAAAACGGCGCCGCGGTCACGCTACAGCAAAACGCCGAAAGGCATCGCTCAGCGCTTGCGGACGAACTCGGTACGCAGCACAAGACCCTTGATCGTATCGTGGCGGCAGTCGACCTCTTCCGGGTTGTCCGTGAGCCGGATCGACTTGATGACCGTTCCCTGCTTGAGCGTCTGGCCGGCGCCCTTGACCTTCAGGTCCTTGATCAGGACGACGGAGTCGCCGTCTGCGAGAACGTTGCCCGATGCATCGCGTACTTCCGCGGCCTTTGCCTTTTCTGCAGCGATTTCGGAGGCAGGTCGCCACTCGCCTGTTGCCTCGTCATACACATAGTCGTCGTTCTGATCGCTCATTTCTTCCCTGCATCGTATCGAATTGCGCCGTGACCCTTCGTCATGCGGACGGCTCCAACCGGAGCGGCTGGTGAGAGCCTCTACATCGAATGCAGCGCCGAGGCAAATCTCGGCTGAGTTGGCGTCAGATACCGGGGAAGCTCTTCCGCGACTTCACGTTTTGAAATGAACGGTCATTTAAAATGACTTCCTATTGCGGGCCATTGTGGTCATGTGACGATCAAAGTTCGTCTGACCCACCGCTCGACGACCAACGGACCTAAGAGCTGACCGCATGGAAAACCCGATCGCATTGAACCGCCTTGCCGAAAACAACGTCTTTCGCAAAGGAGATGTTTTCGTCCTCTTCGGCGAACTGTTCGGTCGCGGATACGCGACTGGCCTGCTCGACGAGGCCCGGCGGGTTGGAATGGAGATCGTGGGGATCACGGTCGGACGGCGCGACGAGAACAATGCGCTGCGCCCTCTTAACGCCGAGGAACTCTCTGCCGCCGAAAGCCGACTGGGCGGCAAGATTATCAACATCCCCCTGATGGCCGGCTTCGACCTCGACGCCCCGGCAGGCGGCCCAACTCCGACCGACCTTCTCGCGGACATGACGCTGGAGAGCTGGCAAGACGACAGGCTCGACTGGGACTACATCAAGCAGTGCCGGGAGCTCGCGACTGCGCGGTTCACGGATTCGCTCAAACAGGTCATGACCGTCCTCGGCGGAATGATTGCCGACGGCCGCAACGTCTTTTTCGCCCATACGATGGCAGGCGGCATCCCGAAAGCGAAGGTCTTCCTGGTCATCGCCAATCGAATCTACAAGGGGCG
Organism: Ensifer sp. 38_S197; assembly: GCF_056924495.1. Classification (NCBI taxonomy): domain Bacteria; kingdom Pseudomonadati; phylum Pseudomonadota; class Alphaproteobacteria; order Hyphomicrobiales; family Rhizobiaceae; genus Ensifer; species Ensifer sp. 38_S197. The sequence continues at coordinate 560,590 of NZ_JBXOVZ010000001.1, forward strand.
CGGCGCCCGCCACATGTCGTCGCAAGCCCTGCTCGACAGCGACATGGGCAGGCTCATTCTCCAGAATTTCGACGAAGTTTCCGCGATCACCTTCCGACATCTCATCGACTTCAGCACGGCAATCCGGGAGCGCATCGAGGCATCGGGCGGCCAGGTCCGCTATACGGCCTACGGCTACCACGGAACGGCAGTCCTGATTGACGGGAGCTACCGTTGGCAGACCTACACCAACTACACCCAAGGCTATGCCAAGATGCGGCTCGAAGGCATCGCGCAGGAAGCTTGGGCGGCGGGTATCAAGGCCACCGTCTACAACTGCCCCGAGATCCGGACCAATTCGTCCGACGTCTTCACGGGCATCGAGCTTCCCCTGATACCGCTGCTGCTTGCGTTGCAGAAGGAGAACGGCGGCCAGTGGGCAGAGTACCAGTGGCAGGTCTGCCAGCAGCTTCTGGCAGACGGCTTCACGATGCAGGATGTGTTCCAGAAGATTACCGATATGCAGGCCAACGAAGTCATGCGTCCGTTTTACGACTTCTCGGCCTGGCCCATGGCGAACAGTCAGGCACAGTCCGACCTGACCATCGGCACGTCCAATGAGATCACACAGATGCATCGCGACAGCAAGGTGATGATCAGCGACCACCTGAGTGCTCTCGTGGTGGAGGCGACGGGGAAGCTGATTTTCGGCGCCTCTTCAGAACCGTCCGGCCCCGTCCAGTGGCTCAACCACGATATCGTGGCGCGCCGGCTCAACGCTTCCCACCTGCAATGGGAGCCTTCGGGTCCATCGAATGCGCAAGAGGCGAAGGATACTCAGGTCGAGATGGCCTGATACCTTCCCAGCCTGGATCGGACGCCGATATCTCTCAGGAGGCTTCAAGAGCCCGAGATTGCGCCTATTGCGGCAGTCTTCGCTTTGGCCTGTGCTCATGATCGGTATGATCCACTTCGTCAGGATGTCCCGACAAGATAGTTGTCCCTGAAGATCGGAGACGACTTCTCCATCGATTCCGGCGGGTGTTTCCATGGATTGCGCCGGCCGCGTGCATGATCCCTGCGCGCTACTTCGGAATGATTAAAGACCAGCCTCCTCTACCTGATGTAGAATCAGGGACTTCTAAAATACTGGAGGAGTGCAATATGCCGAAGAGTACCCTGTGCGTCTTAACGGCGCTGACCCTCTCCACATGTGCCGTTGCCCATGCGGAAACGAGTACTGGACAGATTGCGGGCCACAAATTTAGAACCGCGGAGAATTGCGAGCGCCAGGCGCCTGTCGGCAAGTTCGATCAAAAATGCGACATCCCGGCTGCCGGGTGGCGTGGAGCCGAGGGCATTTGGCTCCCCAATGTTTCCCAAGGTGCCGGGTAAACAAGCACCAAATCACAAGCGTCATCGCGCGTTGAGGGAAGTCCCGATAAACGCGGCTTTGCGATGAGCTTTGGCGGTTCGGCCCTGCACTTCAGTACTCCGCAGTATCCGGGCTGGCGGCTCGCGATTGGGATCGGTGAAAGGCGGCGCTCACTTACGCGAAGCCGCGGTTTTCGCCCGGGGCCGCTTCAACGCAATCGCTGGGAACGCGGGCGGCTCCAGTAATTTTAGGCCTTCGCCTTCGGGCGGGCACCTGCACGATTTGGGCGCAGTCGACGCGTCGGGACGAATGGCCCAGTATTTGCGCAGGTGTGGATCCGCGGCTTAGATCTGATCCAGGGAAGTCGCCGGAATCAACGGGGCTTGACGGTCAGCGACAGCAAGTGCTCCCTCAACGCATCAAGCTCGAGCCCGCCGACTTTTGAATCGGCGGTCACGTAGGAGAGCCATGCGCCGTCGGCCGCCAGCCGGACCACGTGAAGGGTTAGGTCGTCATCCGTGGCTCTGTGCCGCTCCAATCTTTCGCCGAACCATTCGACCCACCGGCGGCGCAGCACCGAATCGCTTATCACCGCCACGAACAGGGTCGACCATGGGGTTTCGAAGCCAAATGCGTTTCCGACAAACACAGATTTCACATAGGCGCGCGTGAAGCTTCCGTAAGGGACCGGATCCTCCGCGACAGATGAATCTATTTCCGCGTCGAGTTTCTCAAGTAGCGCGTCGACCATGCCGTCCAGCAGTGCCTGTTTCGACGGGAAATGGTGGAACAGCCCTCCCTTCGTGACCCCGGCACTATCGGCGACGGCCTGCACCGTGACGCCGGAAATTCCCTGATCCGCAGCGATCTTCGCAGCGCATTCGAGCAAGGCACGCTGCACCTGTTCCGGCTGCTTCTTTCGACTGTAGCTCATCGCCTAGTGCACCGCCGTCTGCGAGAACAGGTTGATCACGAAGACGCCAGAAACGATCAAGGCGATGCCGACGACAGCGGCGAAATCGAGAGCCTGCCTGAATATCACATAGCTGACCGTCGCCGTCAGGATGATGCCGGCCCCGCCCCAGATGGCGTAAGCAATGCTCAACGGGATTGCCTTGATCGCGTGCGTCAGGGAATAGAACGACCCGGCATAGAGCGCCACCATCGCAAGCGTCGGCCACAGGCGCGTAAACTGCACGGACTTCTGCAAGAATACAGATCCTGCGACCTCCAGGATGATTGCGAGCCCCAAAGCCGCATAAGCGAAGACGGCGGAGTTCATGGCCTGCCCCTTTTCTAACCCGATGGCGACAAACATACCGCGCGGTCGGTATCTTTGCAAGAGGTCGTTCTTTGCCGGGCATCCTCGAGACCTATCTCGGCAAACCGGAGATCGATCACAAGTTCGAGCGGGCGATCCAGGCTATTCCCCTGCCTGTCTGGTGTTGGTCGGTCGGGGGCAGCGTCGACCATGTCCTGAAGATGGTTACCCCAGACATCGGCGCCTACTCAGCGCGTGACCGACACACCTTGCGACAGGGAAGTATCGCGCGCTGACATCGTCACCGAGACCGTCTGGGAGCCGGTGGCGCCGTATCAATGTTGAGGACCGAAGGCCCTGGGGGCACCCTTTCAACGCGCTCGCTGGCTTAAATCGTGTCGAAGTTGCGCACCCATAGTTCGCGCAAGTCGCGATCCGCGTCGACACGCAGCGCTATGCTGAGCAGCTTTGGGCAGTTTGCCGCCAGCCAGTCACGTCCCGGTCGCCAGCGCGTCATCGCCGCAATCCAGATGTCAAGCGCCGAGAACGGCTCTCCGAGGGCCCATGGCGCAGGTGCAATCTCGTCCTCCCACTGTCGCCACAAGTCCATGCGGCGTTCGAGCACTCGGCGCCGCAACTCGTCAGGCATGCTCGGAGCCCAGCGTTCCGGGTAGTCAGCGTAGGTGAAGGTCCCATACAGGGCAGTCACGAGCCAGATCAGACGACGGAGAAAGACAGGACGAAGTGGGTCCCTTACCGGCGGTGCAAGTCCGGCTTCCGGATAGGTCTCCGCAAGATGAAGGAGTATGGCCGCGCTCTCCGTCATCACCGTGCCATCGGGAAGTACGAGCACCGGCACCTGTGCGAGCGGGTTGACGGCGAGAAGACGGTCCCGGGCCGGGCCGGGCTTATCGAACCCCGTGACGTCCTCGAGCGTATAACGCAGTCGCGCGCGCACCAGCACCGCTTCGACAAGAACCGAGCCCCAGCCCGGAACGCCGTAGAGGCGGTAATGTGCTTGCGTATCGGCCATCGTCATTTTCCTCACAGCGCAAGGTGCCATTTTGATCGCCGCCCCGCAAGGTTGTGCCGGAAAATGCTCGAGCTTCCAGAATGGTTCAAACATCGGCGCACGCCAGGATTGAGATCAGAAGCGGGTCGCGATCGAACTGCTGATCCTCTCCGCGTGACCAAGGAACAAATTTCCAGGCCAGGCGTTCTGCGCCGAACCGGAGGTCACGCAAATGCAAGCTATGATTTGGGATCACCCCGTCAGGGTTGGCGAGAAAGGCGAGCGCTACATCAACGGGCCACAGGATGCGCTGCAATATCTCAGCGAAATGCCGCAAGGCGGATGGTTCTACGAGCGGGCAAGAAATCGCTGCCATGCTGCCCTGGAGCGCGGCGACGAGCTTCAGCTCTCGCGGAAAGCCTTCATTGGCGCGGCTATCGAATCGTCGTTCCCGATCTCGGACGACGACGTTCCATCCTGAGGCGCAACCTGATCGCGCGAACGCCCCCGTCCTTGCATTGAAGCAGCCCCCCTTCGATCATGCACGTGACCTGAGCCCGCAGCCACACGGGTACCGCCGACTGCCGCGGGCCCTCTCGCCTGCCGCCCACGCTATTGAACGCTTTGGGCCAGAACCGCGCCTAGGGACAAACGCGGTATGGCTGGAGGTCCCGGCGGGTCAATTGATCCGCGTGCCATCGGCGGCGAACAGATGGATCTTGTCAGTCTTTGGAGCGATGTGGATCTGCTGATCGGGTTCGAGGTCCACCCGGCGATGCAGTACGATCCCGGCCATCTGCGTGCCGATCCGGACCGAAAGATGGGTTTCTGCCCCCGTCGGTTCGACCGTGAGCACCGTTGCCGGGACTCCCGTTTCGGCAAGGTCGAGGTCTTCCGGGCGGATGCCGTAGGTGCGGGCGGCGCTGTTGCCGATGGGAGCCGGCAGCGGCAAAAAGAGCCCGTCCTCGATACGGAAGCCACCGTCGCTCATGGCGCCCTCAAAGAGGTTCATCGCTGGTGATCCGATGAAGGTGGCAACGAAGGTATTGCCAGGGCGATCGTAAAGCTCGAGCGGCTTGCCGATCTGCTCTATACGGCCGGCGCGCATGACGACGATCTTGTCGGCCATGGTCATCGCCTCGATCTGATCGTGCGTGACGTAGACGATGGTCGTCCCCAACCGTCGGTGCAGGTCCTTGATCTCGCTACGCATGGTTACACGCAGCTTCGCATCGAGGTTCGACAGTGGCTCATCGAATAGAAACACTTTCGGATGACGCACAATAGCGCGCCCCATGGCGACGCGCTGGCGCTGGCCGCCGGAAAGCTGCTTCGGTAGACGGTCGAGCAACGGTTCGAGGGCAAGGATGCCGGCAGCCTCGTTCACGAGCTTGTCGATCGTCGCCTTGTCGCGGCCCTGGAGTTTCAAGGCGAAACCCATGTTCTCCGCGACCGTCATATGTGGATAGAGCGCGTAGCTCTGGAACACCATGGCAATGTCCCGTTCCTTTGGCGCCACCTCGTTGACGACGCGCCCGTCGATACGGATCTCACCGCCGCTGATATCCTCCAGGCCGGCCAGCATGCGCAGAAGCGTGGACTTGCCGCATCCCGAGGGTCCAACGAGCGTGACGAACTCACCGTCCTCGATATCCACGGAAACGCCGTGGATGACGGAGGCTGCACCAAATTGTTTCAGAACGCGATCGATCGCTACCGATGCCATTTTTCTTCCTCCCTCAAAGCTTGAGTTGCCAGATTTTTGCGCTCACCTCGGCAGCGGTCAGCGTTGCCGAACGCGCCGCGGAGAATCCGGGGATGCGCTTGGTGCCCGTCCAGCGCCCGTTGTCGGCGAAAACTTCGATGGAGCCAGCGTCAAGGAAGATGCGCAACTGCGAAGGTTTGGCACCGGTCGCGAGATAGCGCGGAGGCGCCTTCCCAGTACCGGCATCGAAGACGACCGCCAGGCCATCGCCATCAAGCTTCACGCCGAGTTCGACGTCCGGATGATCGAAAGTGAGCGCAAACGCGGCACCGGGCTTGGGCAGCGAGAGCACGATCTCGACCGCGCCGTTGCCGAGCGGAACAGTCTCGCCGGCGCCAAGCGCCGTTTCATCGAGCAGCATGTGGCGGAGGCTCTCGGCCGCTGCGACAGGCGGCGTCAGGATAGCGTCCCCATCGAGAAGTACACGACGCGGCAGGGTCATGGCCGTCGGAAAATCGTCCTTCTTGGAAAAGTCAGTCCAGTTGGCGAGCCAGGCAATGCCGACCGGCTCGCCGCCATCGACGAAGGCCTGGAAGGCATAGGCGTCAGAGCCGAAATCCAGTTCCTGCTCGAACTGTGCCGTGAAAGCGCGGCCATCGAAGCGACCGACAGTGACGGAGGTGAGGTTGCGACGTCCGGTGGCGGGGTCCCGGCTTGTGAGCAACCCGAAGATCAGCGCCCAGCGGGTATCCGGGTCTTCGGCTCTGCCGCCGACCGGCACCATGCAGGGGCATTCCGCCGCGGTCATACCGAAACGGTCCTCGCGATGAATAATGTCAAGGAACGTCCAGCCAGCGGCACCGTCGGGGTCTGTCGTCTCATAGAGCAGGACGACGCCGCCCGCCCTGTCGCGGCTGCCGAGCAGCATCTTCCAGCGGCCGTCCGGCCCCTTGAACACATAAGGGTCGCGGAAATCGGTGGTGAGGTTCAGGCCATCCGGACGCACTGGCAGGACCACTTCTGACGGGCCGGCGACGATACCGTCGCGGCTGAGGGCGGAAAGCTGGATCTGTTCTTCCGGCTCGCGGTCACGGACATGCTCGGTGTAGAAGACACGGATCTCCTCCCCCTTTGCGCAGGAAATGGGGATGGCCGACCCGGAGAAGGCGCCGCCGCGGCCGTCGTCGGTCTCTGAAAGGTGGTCTGCCGGGAAGAGGAACATCGGCAGGTGCCTCCAGCGGATGAAATCCTTTGAGACGGCATGGCCCCAGTGCATGGTGTTCCAGCGCAGGCCGTGCGGATAGTGCTGGTAGAAGAGATGACCGCGGCCGCCAAATCGGCCAAAGCCGTTCGGGTCGTTCATCCAACCGAAGGGCGGCCGGAAGTGATATCCGGCCGGCAGTTGCGGCGGTGCCGTGCGGGCATCATGGAAGAGCACTCGGATCCCCTCCTCCAGCACCATCTGCGGATGAAAGGCATAGGCGGCGGAAACGGCCGTGGTGGTGGTGTCACAGGCGAGTACCGTGTGCCCGCCTGCCCCCAGCGCGACCGCGAAGAATTCGAACTCGGCGGCGCGATGGGTCGACGGAGAGGCAATGTCATTGCCGTCAACTGTGACGAAGAGCTTCGCTTCGCTGCCAGCCGCGCGCGCCTTCAACCAGAGATGCAACACCGTCCCGGCAGGGAGGTCCGCCTCTATGATTTCAAGTGCGGCGCTCACGGGTTTTGCTTGGAGAGTCATAGTCAACCTTTCACGGCAGAGCCGACGAACGAGCTTACGAACCAACGTTGGAATGCGAGGTAGAGGATGAGGACGGGGATCATCATCAGGACGGACGCGGCCATGGCGCGGTCCCAGTAGATGCTGTCCTGTCCGAAGAAGGTTGCAATCGCGACGGCAATCGGCCTTGCATAGTCGGTCTGGGTGACGAGCGTCGGCCAGAGATACTGGTTCCAGCTTTCGATCCCCATGAGGATCGAAACCGTCGCAAGCGCCGGCAGACTGAGCGGCATGTAGATCGATCGATAGATGCGAAAGATCGAGGCCCCGTCCATTTCTGCGGCTTCGTAGAGTTCCTTCGGCAGTTGCGCGAAGAACTGATAGAAAAGGAAGACGTAGAGCGGGCTCGCCACCCAAGGCAGAATCTGTACGGCGAAAGTATCCGTCAAACCCGCCCGTGACATCATGACGACGAGGGGCATGATGATGCTTTCTTGCGGGATGACATAGAGCGCGACGACAAGCGCGAGCAGGATGGCTTTGCCGCGCAGTGAACCCCAAGCCAGCACGAAGCCTGCCATGGAATTGATGATCAGTCCGGAAACGACCGTGACGACGAGGATCACCAATGAATTGAAGAGATAACGGCCATAGGCGAGTTCGCCGGAGAAATTGGCGATCTCCCTATAGTTCGAGAGCGTCGGATCATTCACCCAGAAGGCTCGGAAGCTGCCCATGTCGGCGAGGATGCGGAAGCGATCATCCTTGAGGCTGGCGATCAGCAGCATGAAGAGCGGCGAGATCATCACCAGCGCGATAATGAAGATGCAACCCGTCTGGACGATACGCAGGCCGGTCTTGCTGTTGCCCCGGGATATGGCCAGCGGGGCGGGCTGGCTGAGCACGAGATCAGACATCGAAGCGCCTCAGGAGTTTGCGCTGGAGAAGCGCGATCAGGAGAACGATGACGAACAGGATGACGGAGACGGCGGACGCGTAACCGAGCTTCTGTTCCTCGAAACCGGCGCGCACCATGTAGTGCACCACGGTTTCCGTGCTTTCCTTCGGCCCACCCTGGGTGAGGATCGCCACCTGGGTGTAGAGCTTGAAGGCCTGGATCGTGGTGATGACCAGCACGAAAACATGGGTGGGGCGCAGCCCCGGCATGGTGACGTGCCAGAACCGGCGGAGCGCGCTTGCCCCGTCGATGCGGGCGGCGTCGTAAAGCTCTTCCGGAATGCCCTGCAGGCCGGCGAGGTAGATGATCATCTGGAAGCCATAGGCCTGCCAGGCGGAGAGCAACACGATCGAGAACATCGCCCAATTCGGGTCGCCAAGCCAATCGATCGGCTGGATCGCACCGCCGGAAAGGAAACCAACGATCTGATTGAGAGGACCGCTCGGATACTGGAACAGCGTGCCCCAGATCACGCAAACCACCACCATGGAAGTGATCGCCGGCAGGAAGAACATGCCGCGCAAAAGATTGCGCATCGGCAGCTTCTGGTGCAGCAGCAGCGCTGTCAGGAAAGCAAGGCCGCATTGAACGGGCAGCACCCAGACCGTGAAGCGTGTGACGTTCCAGAGCGACGTCCAGAACAGCGGGTCGGTGAAGACCCGCTGAAAGTTCAGGAGGCCGACGAAGCGCACCGGCGTCGGACGCGGCACGAGCGGTTGGTTGGTCATCGCCGTCCAGAAGGACAGAAGGAACGGCGTGATCAGGAAGGTTGCGAGCAGCAGTACGGCGGGCGCGATCATGGCAACTTCCTGCCAGAACCGCTGCCGGTCGTGTCGCCTGCCCGTGCGCGGAATGACCGGCGCGGACGTCTGTTGCAAAGTCATGGTCTCCTCCTCAATCCTCCCGAGTGGCTGCGAGGCCGGCCAACTCACCGGCCCCGCGAAAGCGCCTTAGTGCTGTTCGTCGAAGGGCGGATAGCCAGCGTTGTCCTCGATATCCTGGTCGATTTTCTTGGCTGCCGCCGTCAGGGCTTCCTGCGCGTCGCCACCGTTGAAGATCTTGTCGACCGCCTGCATGAAGGCCGAGGTAATCGTCGGGTAGGCCGGGTGCGGCGGACGCGCGACTGCCGTCTTCGAGGCCTGCTCGAAGGCCACTGCAAGCGGTCCGCCTTCTGCGTAGAGTGGCGATTCCGCCGCGAAGCTCTTGAGGCCCGGATAGGCCGACTGGGTCTTGGCGTAGTCGCGGTATTCCTTGTCCTTCAAGAGGAAACTCAGGAACTTACCGGCGGCCTCAGGATTTTCGGACGTCGCCGAAATGCCCCAGATCCAGGTACCATTGGGGCTGACGCCCTTGTCGCCGATCTTCGGCAGCGGCATGACGACGATATTGTCCTTCATCGCCGCGGCCGCCTCGGCGTAGAACCAGTGCCCGCCCATCGCGAGGGCAGCCGGCTGACCTTCGGCATAGAACTGGTTGGTGCCGGACGACGTGGGAACGACCCAGCCATTTTTCACCCAGGTTTGCATCATGGTGAGCGCCTTGACGCAGGCTTCGCTGTCGAGCGTGCCGCTCGCCGTCCAGGTCTTGCGATCGATCAGATCGCAGCCGGCGCTTTCGAGGAGCGGGCCGTAAGCATAGGTAATCCATTCTGTCTTGATGCCGTAACCGCGAAACGTGTCGATCGGCCACTTCACGCCTTCGAGCTTGGAGAGTTTCTCGAGATAGCCTTCGAACTCCTCGCGCGTCCAAGCGTCATCGACGGATTTTGGAATGCGTGCGCCGATGGCCTCCAGGTACTTCTTGTTGCCATAGAGGACGACCGAGGAATCGGTGAGGCCGATCGCATAGAGATCCTTGTCGATCGGATAGGTACCCTGCGAAATGTTCGAACTCGTCATGTCATCGAGGAGATCCTGATCAACGAGCGGCTTGATCGGCTGCAGGTAACCAGACCAGACGTAGTTCGCCAGGAACGGCGCGTCGAGTTCCATTACGTCCGGAAGCTGCTTGGCCATCACCGCGGCGCTGAACTTTTCATTATAGGCGTCGTGCGGTGCGTAGATCATCTCGACGTCGATATCCGGATTTGCCTCCTCGAAACGTTTGGCGACATCGCCGTAGGCTTTCACCCAGCCCGGATCGCCCTGGTGCATGACATGAATGACACTCTTTGCCTCGGCCATACCGGCAGCGCCAAGAAGCGCCGCAGTGGCAAGAAGCGTGCTAAGTAAACGATTACCCAATTGCGCAGTCATGAAAGTTCTCCTCCGTTTGAATGCGATTGAAACGCTGATTCCTAGACTGATGCCCGTTCGACCAGATGGAAGGGCAATTTCCGCAGATGCGGCGGTTCAGGTTGCCCAGCCAGAAGGATCTCCATGGCGAGGCGCCCCATGGCGCGGTGCGGCAGGGCCATCGTGGTCAATGGCGGATCCAGCCGGGAGGCAAGTTCGACCTGGTTGTCAAAACTCGCCACTGCAATGTCGTCAGGAATGCGGCAGCCAGCGCGGGCAAGCGCCGCATAGACTTCCATTGCCACGCGATCGTTGCCGCACAGTATGGCGTCCGGCTCTTGACCGGAAGCAAGCAGCGCGTCCACATGCGAAGCGACAAGACTTGGCGCGCGGTCGCTATAGACGCTGCGGCGCACCGCCGGGAACACACCGAGTGGCTCAATGCCCGCCTCCTCCAGCGCATCGCGAAAGCCCTTCTCGCGCAGCGTGCCAGCGAGAATGCCGGGCAGATTGATGAAGGCGATGCGGCGTCGACCGGCGGCCACCAGATAGCGGATGATTTCGCGTGCTCCACCCTCTTCGTCGGGCACCAGCGACGTCACCCGCCCGGCAGCCTCGCGGCAATTGATCATCACGCCGACTGCGCCGGCCAGTGTCCCGGGCAAATCAACGTCCTTGTGGTACATGGCGGCGTAGGCGACGGCGCGCGGCCGGAATTGCTGCACTTCATCGAGCACCGAGCCGATCGACTGTCCGGTGCTGTGATTGACCGCGAAGACGGCCATACCGGCACTGCGGGCCGCGCCGTCCAATCCCCGAACGATCTCGGTGGCGAACGGCGAGGTAATCAGCCCATCGGAAACGACGCCGACGAGCGGCAGCCACCCCTGCCGGACACCACGAGCGGCGAGGTTCGTGACATAGCCAAGTTCCTCGGCAATCGCCTTGACCTTCTGGCGTGTTTCATCCGACATGCGGGCGGAGCCGCCATGCAATGCGCCGGAAACCGTCTTCACCGAGACGCCCGCACGCTCCGCAATGTCAGAAAGCGAGATTGTCACCTTGGCTCTTTCTGTTGGGTTATCGATTACCCAATAATCCAAACATATGGTCATTGTCAAGCACCACGCACGGAACCGACGGGCTTTGAACGTATCTGTCGCCGCTGGGCTCGATACCTATGACGAGGCGGCGGCGTGAAGGAAGAAAAACCAAAGCCGACGGCCCCCCAAGAGCATGACCGCGACGAGCGGCAATAGGCTCGCTCGACGGGTTCGGCTTTCACCGTCAAGCACACGACCGGAAACGCCCGCTTGTCCACGGCCGCCGTTTCGTGAGAAAATCGAAAAAGCTAGAAGTGCCCGAAGCCCTCAACGGGGAAGTTGGGCCAACTCCAGTCGCGTATCAGCCTGCCAGCCACAGCGCCGCGCGTCTTATCAGACGCGCAAAGGCCGCTGTAGCATTTTGAATTGCTGCATGTTTTTGTCCTTTAATCGGGACGATTAAAAGAAACATGCAGTAGAGCGCGTCGCGATACTTCAAGTTCGCTTCTTGCGCTTTGAGTTTTTGATATTCCGCATGTCGTAGGCGCAAAACCGTTGCACACGTTGCGCGACATGCTCAAGGTGGCCGCGGAACATGGAAGTTCTCTTCGCCCTTGGCCTGATCGCCATCAAGATCGCATTGCTGATCGCAATGCTGCTTCTCCTGCCTTTGCCTTTGACCTGGCTGGAACGCAAGATTGCCGGCCACATGCAACAGCGGATGGGTCCCATGCGCGTCGGGTGGCATGGGCTGCTGCAGCCCGTGGCAGACGGGATCAAGCTCCTGACGAAAGAAGACCACATTCCCGCAGAGGCCGACCGTTTCCTGTTCAAACTGGCGCCAATCCTGGCGCTCGCGCCACCCTTTGTCGTCTTCGTCGCCATTCCCTTCGGCGAGACCATCTCAGTGCTCAATGCCAAGATCACGCTCTACGTTTCCAACCTGAACGTGGCACTGCTCTTTGTGTTCGCGGTGATCGGGCTGGAAGTCTATGGGGTCATCTTCGGAGGCTGGGCCGCCAACAGCAAATACGCGGTCCTGGGAAGTCTCAGGACCTGCGCCCAGATGATCAGCTACGAAATCCCCATGGGTTTCGCGGTCATCGGCGTCGTCATGCTGGCACAGTCGATGAGCCTCGTGGATATCGTGCGCGCCCAAAGTGATCTCTGGAACATCGTCTATCAGCCGATCGGGTTTTTCGTTTTCTTCGTCGCGGGACTGGCCGAAGCGCAGCGCATTCCCTTCGACCTGGCTGAGGCGGAAGGGGATCTCGGCGCCGGGTTCCACACCGAGTACAGCGGTATCCGGTTCGCGTTCTTCATGGTCAGCGAATATGTCATCGTGCTTTTGGTATCGGTCCTCTCCGTCATCCTGTTTTTCGGCGGCTGGAACGGCGTCTTGATCCCATTGCCACCACTTCTGTGGTTTGCCCTCAAGGTGGCATTCTTCATTTACGTATTTATGTGGTTCCGCTTCACCTTGCCCCGCTATCGTTATGACCAACTGATGGCGATCGGATGGAAGGTCTTGCTTCCTCTGTCGATGGCGAACATAATTATCACTGGTATTGCTTTTACTTAGGAGCCGTTGCGGCTTCTCCGCGTACTTCCCCGGATCGGTGTCGATCCCAGGAAAGAACGTGCAGCAATCGAAGGGACTACAGCGACCCTCCTGCGGTGGAATAACGCACGCCGCTGTAGAACGACGCAACGATGTCACGCGTAGTCGACAGAGCTGGAACATGGATCGGCTGGGCCCTTTTTGGCGATCTGGCAAAAGCCTTCATGCTGACCTTTGGCTATATGTTCTCCAAGCCCGTGACCATGCAGTATCCGGATAAGGAGAAGTGGCTCCCCTACTCGCGCTATCGCGGCCATCACTTCTTGAAACGCGATGAAGAGGGCGAGATCAAATGCGTCGCGTGCGAACTATGCGCTCGCATCTGCCCCTGCGATTGCATCGAGGTCGTCCCCTACGAGGACGAAAACGGCAACCGCCACCCGGCAAAATTCGAGATCGACACGGCTCGGTGCCTGTTTTGCGGCCTATGCGAGGACGCCTGCCCGGCGGACGCCATCGCGCTTGGCCAGCAGTATGAGTTCTCGAGTTTCTCGTCACGCGACCTCGTGATCGGACGTGACGATCTGCTTGGCAAACCTGGAAAAGCAATGACCGGCGGTGGCGTCGTGGCCGCACGTCTGAATACAGAAGAGGACGTGCTGGTCGAGACGAGCGAGCCGCATGGCTACAACTGGTGGCGCAACATCCGGCGAACGTGAAGGATTGAACCGGGGCGCGAAGATAGGAGGCTCAGATGTTTGTCGGTGAAATCGTGAAGGACAAGGGCGTCGGCGTGATCGCAGTCGCTCCCGACCAGACGATGGTGGAGGTCCTGCGGCTCTTTCGTGACAACAATATCGGCTTCGTGGTCGTCAGCCACGCGCCCGGAAGGTATCTCGGCACGTTGTCGGAGCGGGATTGCTGCAACGCGCTTGCGGAATACGGACCCGAGGCGGCGCTGATGCCGGTTGCCGACATCATGAACCGCAATGTGGCGATCTGTTCGGCTCTCGATGGCCTGCCCCTGGTAATGTCGATCATGACCCAGCGGCGGACGCGTCATGTGCTGGTGATGGAAGAGGACGCCATCGTCGGCGTCGTCAGCATCGGCGACGTGGTCAAGCATCGGCTGGACGAAGCGCAGCGCACGGAGCGGCACCTACACGAATACATTGCCGGGGCCGGCTATCATTGATGAAGCTTCGCGCTGGCTGGATGAAGACGCCGCGCCTCGCGGGCGCTTCGTGACCAACCCTCATGCTCCGCGCCAGATCCGGGTCCTGCCGTCGGCTTCGCGCGCAGCTTGCGCCCTTTGGACCTCGACTGGACACGGGTATTCGCCTCGCCGCATCAAGCTGTTGAGGCGCAAAGACCGAAAGTTTTCGGGAACGAAGACGAGGCCCTTGGGAAATGCCTTGTCGACTTTGAGCTGCGCCGTCAGCGTACCGCGGGGCGAACGAACGACCACCTGATCACCATCCGAAAGGCCAAGCTGCGCAGCGTCCTCGGCGCTCAACGCGACATAGGGATCGTTCGCGACCGTGTTCAGGATCTCCGAGCGCTCTGAAAGATAGCCATTGTGGAACAGGCAGTTGCCCGTGATGAGCACGAGCCCGTCGCCCTTCCGCGAGACAGGTGGCGGAGCGCAGAAAGCACCCGCCGGCGGCGGGCCCGCCTTGGTGAAGGCGCCGTCGGCGCCAAGCCCTGGCCAAGTCAACGCCTGATAGGCCGGAATCAGCTGGGCGATCTCTTCGAAAATCTCGACCTGCGTCGAATGCTGCAATGTTTGGCCGCGCATCGCTGCGACAAAATCGAAGATCGCGAGATTGCCTCGCGCCTCGAAGACCGGTTCCCGGAACTTGCGCACCTGCTGGACGCGGCCCTCGTTGTTGGTAAAGCTGCCGGGTTCTTCACCGTAGCCCGCTGCCGGCAAGACGACTTCGGCGAGACCCGCCGTCTCCGTCAGGAAACTGTCCTGCACGATCAGCAGATCGACGGCACCGAGGGCCTGGGCGACGAACTCCCTGTCCGGATAGGCGATCATTGGGTCGGTTCCGACGAGGTAGAGCATCCCCATCTGCCCAGCGGCGCAGAGATCCAGCATCCCGTCGAGATCGACGCCCGGCTCATGGCGGATTTCGGCCGCCCAGTCCCGGGCAAGAGCGGCGCGCCGCGTGTCGTCGGCGACCGCCTGCAGCCCCGGCAAGGCACCCGCTACGGCCCCCATGTCCCAGGCGCCCAATTGGTTGGCGCGATCGAAGAGGAGCTGCAACGCCGGGGCCTTGCCGAGGAGGCGGAGAAGTTGCAACAGGTTGCTGAGCTGCTGCAACGACGCGCGCGCTTCGGACGACCTCAGGAGATCGACACTGACAAGCACGGTGGCGGTGCTGCCTTCATTGAGCGCGGCGGCCAGACGATCAGGTCCGTCGCTGCCATTGCCCGCCGGCCGGCCTTTCGTCGCTCCGAGTTCGTCAAGAGCGTCGCCCGGCAGTTTCTCACCGGCCGCCACAGCAAGTCGAGCGACCACGGCCGCAATGTTCGCGGCCTCTCCACCGGGGGGCACGCGAACCACAACATCGGCATCGGCGTCGAGACGGGACGGCCGCGTCGTGAGCATGAGCAATCCGGTGCGCCGCCGCCGGGCAGCATCCCGCAGCAGATATTCGGTAACCGGATTTTCCTCCGTCACATTGCCGCCGATGACAAGCACCCGATCGACGCCGATCACCTCCTTCAGCGGCGCACGCGTGTAGTTCGCCATCAGCGGGGCGAGCGCATCGAAGGGAGTGGACCAGCGCGACGAGCAGTCGATGTTGTTGGTTCTAAAGACCGTGCGCATCAGTTTCTGGAACTGATAGAGCACCTCGTTCGGCAGGCGCGGCGAGACAATTCCGCCAGCCGCCTTGCTTTCGACCGCTGCCAGCCGCCGACGCAGATAGGCTCCTGTTTCATCCCAGGAAACCGGAGCCAGGATGCCATCGCGGCGGATCATCGGTCGCTTGATCCGATCGTGTCCCTCGATGAAGTCGAGGCCGAAGCGGCCACGCACGCAGAGCGTTTCGCGGTTGACGCCGTGCTCCTCCTTGGAGCGGACCCGCATGAACTCGCCTTTGCGCGCCCCGACGGTCAACTGGCAGCCGGTCCCGCAATGCGGGCAGACAGTGTCGGTCTCGGCGAGGTCCCAGGGTCGTGCCTTGTAGCGATAGGGGAAGCTCATCAATGCGCCGACCGGGCAGACCTCGATGCAGTTGCCGCACTGGTCGCAGCTGGCGAGACTGCCCTCGAACCCGGTGACGGCCGTATCCATGCCTTTCTCGACGGTGCCAAGGGCGACCGCGCCGACGACCTCCTCGCACATGCGCACACAGCGCTGGCACTGGATGCAGCGGTTGACATTCATGATGACGACTGGGCTCAGCCGAATGTCGCGGGAGTGGAAGACACGCTTGGGATCACGAAAGCGGCTTTTCCCCGGACCATAGGCCATCACCATGTCCTGAAGTTCGCATTCGCCGCCCTTGTCGCAGATCGGACAGTCGAGCGGGTGGTTGGCGAGCAACATGTCGAGCATGGATGAGCGCGTTTCATCAATCAACGGCGTGTCGGTTCGCACGACCATGCCTTCCATGACCGCGGTGGCGCAGGAAGGCTGTAGCCGGCGCAGTCCCTCGATCTCGACGAGACACATGCGACAGGAGGCGAGCGGCGGCAGGCGCTTCAGGTAGCAGAAGGTCGGAATCTCTATGCCCAATCGCTGCGCGGCCTGCAGCACCGTCGTACCGGCATCAACGTCGAGTGTCTGTCCATTGATCGTAACGCTTACCATGACTTACTCGCGCCCTCGCCGAGGGCGTCCCTCAAACAAACGGGCAGCGCCGCTCTTCGATATGGGCGACGAACTCATCGCGGAAGTGCGTCAGCGAGGCCCGCAGGCCCATCGCCGCACCGTCACCCAAGGCACAAAAGGTATTGCCGAAAATGCCCTTGCAGAGCATGTCCAGCTGCTCCATGTCGCCGGGCGCGCCCTCGCCAGCTTCGATCCGGCGAAGCACTTTCACCACCCAGTTCAAGCCCTCGCGGCAGGGCGTGCACTTGCCGCAGGACTCGTGGTGAAAGAACTCGATGATCCGGGTGGCGACCTTGACCATGCAGGTCGTGTCGTCAACAACGATCACCCCGGCCGAGCCGAGCATGGAGCCAACGGCGGCAAGCGAGTCGAAATCCATCCCGACGTCCAGGCCCTGCTCCGGGATCACCGGCGCGGAAACCCCACCTGGTATCACCGCCTTGATCTTGCGCCCGGTCGGCGGCCCGCCGGCATGGTCCTCGACGAGTTCGCGAAGCGGAACTCCCATCGGCAATTCGTAAAGCCCCGGTTTGCGCACATGCCCGCTGACGCAGTAAAGCTTCGGGCCGGGGCTCTTCTCGGGCCCGATGCCACGGAACCAATCGGCGCCGCGCACCACGATATGCGGCACACAGACCAGGGTCTCGACATTGTTGATGACCGTCGGGCTGGCATAGAGCCCCGCGACCGCCGGGAACGGCGGCTTCAGGCGCGGCTGCGCTCTCTTGCCCTCAAGCGAGTCGAGCATCGCAGTCTCCTCGCCGCAGATATAGGCGCCCGCGCCGCAGTGGACGTGCACGACGAAATTGAAATCCGATCCGAGTATCCGCGCCCCTAGATACCCCTTGGCCTCGGCTTCTGCGATCGCCTGTTCCAGGCGTCGGATCGCCAGCACGTACTCCCCGCGGACATAGACATAGGCGACCTCGGCCCCGATCGCGTAGGCGCTGATGACCATGCCTTCGATCAGTTGGTGCGGGTCCCGCTCCATGATGAGCCGGTCCTTGAAGGTTCCGGGCTCTCCCTCGTCGGCGTTGCAGCAGAGATATTTCGGCTTGTCTGCCCGCTTCGGCACGAAGCTCCATTTCATTCCCGTAGGAAAGCCGGCTCCGCCCCTGCCCCGCAGATTCGATCTTTTTATGAGCTCAATGACGTCGTCGGGCGTGTATTCCTTGAGCGCCTTCTCCAGTGCCCGATAACCGCCGCCAGCCTCATAGGTGGAGAGGAGATATCCATCCGGCACGTTCATGTTTTTCAAAAGGACCGGCTCGAACATGATGCTATTCCCCCGGGGATTCCGTAGCAGCAAGATCCGCGCCGATCGTGCGGGGCACCGTCGCGCGCAGCCGGGCGAGGAGCGCATCGATCCGCGCAATGTCGAGATTGCCGTGATAGTCGTCGCCGACTTGCATCACCGGGGCCATCTCGCAGGCCCCCAGGCATTCGACGGTCGAGAGCGTGAACAGGCCATCCTGTGTGGTGCCGCCCTTCTCGATCCCGAGAACGTCCTCCAGATGCCTCAGCAGATCCTCCGATCGCCGCAGCATGCAGGAAACATTGTCGCAGAGCTGCAGATGAAACTTCCCCACCGGCTCGGTGTGGAAAAGCGTGTAGAAGGTCGCAAGCTCGTAGACCCAGATCCGCTCGACGCCGAGGATTTCTGCCACCTCCTCCAGCACCGGCCCAGGCAAATGGCCATGTTTCCGCTGCGCGATCAGAAGCGCGGGCATGATCGCCGAGCGCCGATCGGGGTACCGCGCCGCCGCCTGTTCGATCTTTTCGCGCATCGTCATCACGTCAAAATCCCCGCTACTTGTCCACCTCCGCCATGACGGGATCGAGGCTGCCGAGCACGGCGATCATGTCCGCCAGATAGCGGGCGTTCGTCACCCCGAAGACTGCCTGGAGGTTGACGAACGAGGGCGCCCTGACCTTCATGCGGAACGGCTTCGGCGAGCCGTCGCTGATGATGTAGAAGCCGAGCTCGCCTTTGGGCGCCTCGATTGCCGAATAGACCTCGCCCTTCGGCACGTTGAAGCCATAGGCCGACAGGTCGAAATGCTGGATCAACGCCTCCATCGAACAATGCACGCGCTCCTTGTCGACGGGGAAGGCGACAGTCGGCATGTCGATCTGGAACGGTCCCTCGGGCATCTGCTCGACGCATTGTTCGATGATCCGAAGGCTTTCACGCATCTCATCGACCCGGCACCTCCAACGCGCATAACAATCGCCCTCCCCGCGGGTGACGACATTGAATTCAAGCCGGTCGTAAATCTCGTAAGGCTCGTCACGGCGGATGTCCCAATCGACGCCGGAAGCCCGCAGGTTGGGGCCACTCAGGCCGAGATCAATGGCGTCCTCGGCAGCGATTACGCCGATGCCCTGAGTGCGTTTGAGGAACACCCGGTTGTTCTCGAGCAGCCGCTCGTAGTCGCGGATCCGGTTCGGGAAGATGTCGCAAAACTCCCTGATCTTCGCAAAGAACCCCTCAGGCAGGTCCTCGCGCACGCCGCCGACCCGACAGAAGGAGGTGTGCATGCGCGCACCGGTGATCATTTCCAGGAGATCCATAATCATTTCGCGCTCGCGCATGACGTAAAGCAGTGCGGTCATGGCGCCGAGATCCATCGGCAGCGCACCGGTGATCAAAAGATGACCGGAGATGCGCGCGAGTTCCGCCATCATCACGCGGATATATTGCGCCCGGATCGGCGCCTCGATGCCGAGCAGCTTCTCGACCGCGAGCGCGAAGGCCAGGTTGTTCGACGGTGGACAGAGATAGTCGAGCCGATCGGTCAGCGGGAAGATCTGGGTATAGGTAAAGCTCTCCGCCAGCTTTTCGGTGCCGCGATGCAGGTAGCCGATATGGGGATCAACGCGCTCGACATACTCGCCGTCCAACTGAAGGACGAGCCGGAGGACCCCATGGGTGCTGGGGTGCTGGGGTCCGAGGTTGAGAAGCACTTCCTTGCTATTGAGCGCTTCACCTTCCGGTCTCGTGAGCTCGGTGACTTCGGTCATCTCAACTTTCCGGCGTCGATCGGCTTGCGTAGTTCACGATGATTTCGGATCCGTCCAAACCGCAAACCGCGCACACCTTGCCTTCTCCCTCCCTATGGTATGTCCCGGGTGGCGAGGTCGGGCTGTGTCGGCGGCGGACCTTCGGCACCAAACGGGTTCAGCTTGTCCTTGTAACCCCTGAGCGGGAAATCCTTGCGCTGGGGAAAGCCCTCGAAGCCCTCCCACATGTAGATCCGGCGCAAGTCGGGATGTCCCAGAAAGCGGATGCCATACATGTCCCAGGCCTCGCGCTCGTGCCAGTTGGCGGTGCGCCAGACCCCGGTGACAGAGGGGACTTCGGGCGGATCGCCAAGCCGACACTTGATGCGGACCCGCCAACGATTGGGCAGTGAATAGAGGTGGTACACCGCCTCGAAGCGCGGTGTTTCGGGATAATGGTCGACCCCGCAGATGTCGGAAAGGAAATTGAACCGAAGCTCCGGCTGGTCTTTCAGGAAACGGCAGAACTCGACGATCTTTTCAGGCGGAACGGCAAAGACATCGATGTCATGCACGTTGCCGAGATCCTCGATCGCTTGCCCGAAGCGCTCCAGGATCGGAGCGCGATTGAGAGACGGCTCCACACTCATGATGCCGCAGCCCGATCGAGAGGCGTTCCGGCGAGCGCGCGGGACCTCTTGATCTTCTCTTGCAGCAGCAGGAAACCGTGCATCAGCGCCTCGGGGCGCGGTGGGCAGCCAGGCACGTGCACATCGACCGGCACGAAGGTTTCAGAGCCTTGCACGACGGCATAGGTGTTGTAGACGCCGCCCGATATGGCACAGGTGCCCATGGCGATCACCCAGCGCGGCTCCGGCATCTGGTCGTAGAGCCGGCGCACGACAGGAGCGAATTTTCGGGTGACGGTGCCGGCGATGATCATCACGTCGGACTGCCGCGGCGAAGGGCGGAACACCACACCGAACCGATCGAGATCGTAGCGCGCGCAACCCGCCGAGATCATTTCGATGGCGCAGCAGGCGATCCCGAAGGTTTCGGGCCACAGGGCCGATCTTCGGCTCCAACTGATGACGCTGTCGGCCGTGGTGAACAGGACGCTATCCTGGATCGTGTTTCCTATTCCTCCCATTCCAGCGCTCCTTTCAGCCAGGCATAGGCGAAACCCACGAGAAGCAGCACGATGAAGGCGAACATCTCAAGATAGCCGACGATACCAATCTCCTTGAGGACGACCGCCCAGGGGAAGAGAAACATCGCCTCGACATCGAAGACGACCAAGAGGATCGCGAGGATGAAGAACTGCACCCTGAATCGCCCACCGGCTGCCTCGCCTGATGGGTCCATGCCGCATTCATAGGGCATGTTCTTTTCGGGGTAAGGATTGGACGGCCGCAACAGCGAGGAAACAAAAAGTGTTCCCCCCGCCACCAGAACAATTCCGGCGATCATGATAAGAACCGGCAGGAAATCCGCTGCAGACATGGCGCGCAGCCCTGTCACCTATCGGGGGGCGTTGCACAAGCCGCGATCGGCTCCTTCGGGCCGGTAACGCGGTCGCCCCAGGGAAGCGACGAAGGGCATTCCTTTCCTAAACCGCTAGTTTATTCCGTCGGATAGGCCAATGCAAATCCGATCGCTCAGCCGCCGAAAGCTGACTGCTGCGCCAGCCTCAGGAACCACGCAGGAAACAAACCGATGCCGACAGTGCCGGCGGCGGTGACGGCGAGAGCGGCGCCGACCAGGGGCGTCAGCGCCGGCTCGAACTCCCGCGCCGGCTCGCGCATGAACATCACCATGACGATACGGATGTAGAAATAGGCGGCAACGGCGCTCAAGAGCACTGCGATCACGGCCAGCAAGACGAAACCACGTTCGACAAGCGCCACCAGCACATAGAACTTGGCGAAAAATCCGGCTGTCGGCGGAATGCCCGCGAGCGAGAACAGATAGAGCAACATCAACAATGCCAGCCCCGGATGCATCTTGGCGAAACCCGCGTAGTCCTCGATAACCTCGCCCGAGAAATTGCCGTTCCGCATCATGATGACGGCACCGAAGATACCGAGATTCATGAAGGTGTAGATCAGCAGGTAGAGCATCACGCTGGCGATCCCGTCGGCACCGCCGGCCACGATGCCGAAAATGGCAAAGCCGGCATGGGCGATGCTGGAATAGGCGAGCAGGCGCTTGAAATTATCCTGCACCAGCGCCACGAAACTGCCGAGCGCCATCGTCACCACCGCGATCACGGCCAATATGATCCAGACGTTGGAGCCTGCAACCAGCGGGTTGAGGAACACTCTGAGGATTACCGCGAAGCCCGCCGCCTTGGGCCCGACGGACATGAAGGCGGTTATCGTCGTCGGTGCGCCCTCGTAGACATCCGGCACCCACATGTGGAACGGCACCGCGCCAATCTTGAAAACCAGTCCGGCGACGATGAAGACCACCGCCAGCAGCAGGCCCGGATCGAGCGGATCGGCGGTGACGGCCGCCGCCATCCGGTCCAGTTGCGTCGTGCCGGTGAGGCCGTAGACCAGCGAGACGCCATAGAGAAAAATCCCGGTCGAGACCGCGCCGAGGATCACGTATTTCAGCGCCGCCTCGTTTGACCGTTGTTCACGCCGCAGGAAGCCGGTCAGCACGTAGGTGCAGAGCACCATCAATTCGAGGCCGACATAGATCGACAGGAGATCGATGGCCGAGGCCATGATCATCATTCCAGAAAGTGCAAGGAGCAACAGGACGTAGTATTCGCTGCCGCCGATCCCCTCAATGTCGGCATAATTGCGCGAGAGCAGAAACGTCAGGACGATCGCCAGGTAGAACAGCGATTTGAAGAAGACGGAGAACGGGTCGGCGACGAACATGCCCGCATAGGCCGAGGGCCCGCCCGACAGCGTGAATGTTGCCAGGGCGGCAAAGAGCACGACTGCGACCGAGGCCCAGACAAGGGTGGCTTCCTGTCCCTTCGGCACCAGTTGTCCGACGATCAGCAGGATGCAAGCTCCCGCAACCACGGTGATTTCGGGCAGGCTCGCGAGGATCGAGGGAAGGAGCGCTGCGGCGGTCATGGGGCGCTCCCCTTGTCTTGGACGTGCTGCAAGAGATGCATCGCCGAGCTATCGATGATGGCGAGAAAAGGCTTCGGGTAGAGCCCGACCCAAAGCACGAAGACGGCAAGCGGCAAGATCGCTGCCATCTCGCGGCCATTGACATCGCGGACCTTAAAGCGCGCACCGACGCTCGCCGGGCCAAGCGCTACCCTCCGATACATGCCGAGCAGATAGGCCGCACCCAGCAATGCGCCCAAAACCGCGACCGCGCCAAGAGCAAGGTTGGCCGCAAACCCACCCGACAGCACCAGCAACTCGCCGACGAACGCGTTCGTCCCCGGCAGTGCCATCGAGGACAGCACGAACAGCGCCAGAAACCCGGTGTAGACAGGCGCCACCTTCATCAAGCCGCCATAGTCGGCGATGCTGCGGGTGTGGGTCCGCTCGTAGATCAGGCCGACGAACAGAAACAGCGCGCCGGTCGTCACGCCATGATTGAACATCTGCAGGATGCTGCCCTGGAGCCCGAGCGGGTTGAGGGCAAAAATCCCAAGCGTCACGAAACCCATGTGGCTGATGCTGGAATAGGCCACCAGTTTCTTCAAATCGTCCTGCGCCAGCGCAAGCAGGCCGCCGTAGACGATCGCGAGTGCCGAGAGCGCCATCATCAGGGTCGAATAATATACCGAGGCCTCCGGCAGCATCGGCAGCGAAAACCTCAGGAACCCGTAGGCGCCCATCTTCAGAAGCACACCGGCGAGGATGATGCTGCCCGCCGTCGGAGCCTGCACGTGGGCGTCCGGCAGCCAGGTATGGAGGGGAACCATCGGCACCTTGACCGCAAATGCCACGAGGAAGGCGAAGAACAGCCAGGACTGAACGTCGAACGGCAGGTCAAGTGCCATCAAGGCGAGGATGTCGAAGGTCCTGCCGCCCTCGAAATACAGCACGATGATGCCGACCAGGAACAGGAGGCTGCCCGCCAAGGTGTAGAGGAAGAACTTGAACGCCGCATAGACCCGACCGTCGCCGCCCCAGACGCCGATGATCAGATACATCGGGATCAGCATCGCTTCCCAGCAGACGTAGAACAGAAAGAGGTCAAGCGCCGAAAACACACCCAGCATCAAGGCCTGCATCGCCAGCAGGCTGATCGTGAACTGCTTCACCTTGCGGTCGATGGCGATCCATGAGGCGAGCACCGAGATCCAGCCCAACAGCGCCGTGAGAAACACGAAGAGGGCGCTGATTCCGTCGACGCCGAGCGCAAACGTAATGCCGAGCGCCGGCACCCATGGGCGCCTCTCGACGAATTGCATCCCGGAGGTCCCGGTGTCGAAACCGGCAAGCATCGCGATGGTGAGCGCCAGGTCGAGTAAAGTGACGGCAAGTGCCGCCCATCGCACGAGATCGTCGCTGCGCAGGAACATCACGACCGCTGCCCCGGCGGCGGGTACGAAGACGATCAGGCTGAGCAGAGGGAATGCCATCACACCCCCTACTGCCACACGACGGCAAAAACGGCGACCGCCGCGATCACACCGGCGATCATGGCCAGCGCGTAGTGCGTGACGACGCCGGTCTGCAGACGCCGGAGTGCGCCACCGCCAACAAGGATCGCGCGGGCGAGGCCATTCACGGCGGCATCGACGCCATTGAGATCGACCCGCAGTCCGGCCCGCGCCGTCCCGTGCAGGAGCGGCAGCGCAACGGAGTCGGACACGTTGCTCACCGCCTTTTCATAGCGCGCCACCGGCTTCTCGGCGAACCACAGGAAAGCCTGCGCGCCCTTTCGGTAGAACCAGTCCGTGTCGATGCTAACAGTGTTTTCCGGATCGAGCGCTTTCAGGAACAGGACGAAGCCCAGAGCGGTAAACATCAGCAGAGCGAGGCTCTCGGTGACATGAGCGCCGGTATAGGGCTCGAAGGCGACAGGATAGGGAAGGAGCGCGTAGAGCGGTTCCGGGAACATGCCAATCACGATGCAAAACACCGCGGCAATAGCCATGGCAACCAGCATGTTGCGAGGCGGCTCGCGCCCTTCCAGCTTTCGATCGTGTCCGAAAAACATGTAATACGGCAGCTTGAGGCCGGTGTGCAGGAACGTCCCCGACGATGCCATCGTGAGCGCCAGAACCACGAGCGCCCGGTGGTCCTGCCCGGCGGCGGCTATGACCATCGACTTGGTGACGAAACCCGAAAAGAACGGAAAGGCCGAGATCGCGAAGGCGCCGACCATGTAGAGGGCAACCGTCAGCGGCATGGTCTTGTAGAGCCCACCCAGTTCGGTGAGCTTGCGCCGCCCGGTGACCTCGATCACCGCCCCTGCCCCCATGAAGAGAAGCGCCTTGTAGAGGATATGGGCGAAGGCGTGGCTGGTGGCTCCGTTCACGGCCATCTCGGTACCGATACCGATGCCCGCCACCATGTAGCCCACCTGGCTGACGATGTGATAGGCGAGCAGCCGCCGACAGTCGTTTTCGAGCACCGCATAGATGACGCCGTAGAGCGCCATCACCGTGCCGAGCCAGACGAGAAGCTCGGTCCCGGGGAACGCGCGCGCCAGCACGTAGACGGCCGTCTTGGTGGTGAAGGCGCTCATGAACACCGCCCCCGTGACGGTCGCTTCAGGATAGGCGTCGGTCAGCCAGGCGTTGAGCGGCGGCACCGCAGCATTGAGGAGGAAGCCTGCAAGGATCAGATAGCCGCCGGTATCCATCGTTCCCGCAATCGGGCCGAAGAGCAGCGAGCCGGCGGCGAGCCCGTGAAGCACGATGCCGCCGAGCAGAACGACACCACCCGTGACATGAACCATCAGATAGCGGAAGGCGGCACGGATCGCCCATTCGCCCCCTTGCGCGAAGACCAGATAGGCCGAGGCGAGCGCCATGCCTTCCCAAAAGAGGTAGAGCGTCAGGTAATCGCCGGCGAAGACCACGCCGAGCGCGCCGCCAACATAGACGAAGGCCGCCACATGCTGGCCCGCCGTTGGCAGATGCAGCGCGTAGATCGTGCCGATCAACGCCATGATGGTGAAAACGGTGGCAAAGACGATGCTGAGCTTGTCGACCTTTACAAACAGGATTTCCTGCCCGATGAATTGCCCTGCGCCATGACTACCTGGCTCCATCGTGAGGACCGCGACGATCGCCAAAGCCGGAATCAGCACCAGATAGGTCTTGCGGATCGCCCCCTTCAGGAACGGGATCGGCACGGCGCCGAGAATGAACAGAAGGGCGGGATGGACGAAATCAATCATAATAGTCCTCGCGCCGCATGAGCCCGCCCTGATGGCCGAGGAACTTGGAAACGAAAATGAGCAGCACGCAGGAGCCGAAGCCATAGGCGGCAGACCAGCCAGGCAAGCGGTCCCAGAGATATTCGGCGTGTTCGCGCGGAACCAGAAGATCGGCGACGACGACCAGAACGAGCACGAGATAGAACAATCGGCGGCGTGACCTCGCATGGCCCTCGTCACCAAAGAAATCGACGACACGCTTGATCATCTGACCACTCCTTCCGCCAATGCGAGGAAGTAACCGGGGAAGATGCCCATCAGCACCGACAAGGCGGCGGTCGCGACCAGCGGGATCGTTACCAGCGGAATTTCACGGACCGGCTCCACCGCTCCCGGTGCCTCCGCTTTGAAAAAAGCGATATAGCTCACCGGCAGGAAGTAGGCGGCGTTGAGGACCGAGCTCGCCAAGAGGACGGCCAGGAAAGCCATCTCTCCCGCTTCGACCGAGCCGAGCGTCAGATACCACTTGCTGACGAAACCGGCGGTCGGCGGCACGCCGATCATGCTGAGTGAAGCGACGAAGAAGGCCCCCATCGTCCAGGGCAGCCGGCGGCCAATGCCGGCCATGTCGCTGATGTTTCGTTTTCCCGAGGCGCAGTAGATCGATCCGGCACAGAAGAACAGTGTGATCTTGGAGAAGGCGTGCACCGCGATGTGAATGATACCGCCGACCATCGCGACGGGGGATAAAAGCACAGCGCCCAGCACCACGTAGGAGAGCTGGCTGACGGTCGAATAGGCAAGTCGCGCCTTGAGGTCATCCCGCGTCAGAGCATAGATCGACGCCATCAAGATGGTGAATGAAACGAGATAGGCCGTTGCAATTCCGAGCCCCAGCCTGCCGACCAGATCCACGCCGAAGACATGGAACACGACCCGCAGCACGCAGAACACGCCCATCTTCACCACCGCCACGGCATGCAAGAGCGCACTGACCGGCGTCGGTGCAACCATTGCAGCAGGCAGCCAGGCATGCATCGGCATCACCGCGGCCTTGGCGAAGCCGAAGAGGTAGCAGAAATAGATAATCGTCAGCAGCGGCGCCGAGGCATCGGCCTTCGCCAGCAACCCTCCGGGTAGAAAGTCGAGTGATCCGGCGATTTGATAAGTCAGCGCCAGCGCGGCGAGAAGCACGCTCTTCGACGCCCCCATCAGGTAGACGAGGTACTTGCGGCTTCCCGCCCAGGCCTCTTCGTCCTCATGGTGGTAGACGAGCGGATAGGTTACGAGGCTCAGCACCTCGTAGAAGATCACCAGCGTGAACAGATTGGCGGCAAAAGCACCACCGACTGCCGCCGCGAGACTGGTTGCAAAACAGGCGAAGAAGCGGGTCTGCGCGTGCTCGTTCAGGTGCCGCATGTAGCCGATGGAATAGACCGCCGCGACAATCCAAAGGAGCGACGAGACGGTGGCAAACACCATGCCGAGCGCATCGACCCGGAAAGCGAAGTCGATCCCCGGCAGGATCTCGAACAGGTGCAATTCGACGGTGCCACCCGCGAGCACGGTGGGCGCCATCGAGATCACGATCGCGAACATGGCGACCGCGGCCGGAGGCGAGACGGCATCCCGGATTTTCTCATGCTTGTTCAGAAGGAGAACTGCAAGCGCCGCCAGCCCGGCGATGGCGACGGCAAGTAGCGGCCGGACTGATAGCACCGGTTCCAAGCCGCTATCCTTTCATCGTCGTCACGTCGTCGATCTTGAGGGTGGACTTGTTCCTCACGAGGGCGACCAGAATGCCGAGGGCGACGGCAACCTCCGCCGCGGTGATGGCGATGACAAAGATCGCGAATATCTGTCCGCGAAAATCATCGTAGTAACGTCCGAAGGCGATGAAATTGATGTTGACCGAGTTGAGCAGCAATTCGAGCGACATCAGCACGACCAGGATATTGCGCCTGAGCAGCACACCCGCGGCTCCGATCACGAACAGGACCACTGCGAGCGAAATGTACCACCAGAGCGGAACCATCACCCGGACTCCTTGCGTGCCAGTACGATCGCGCCGACAAGTGCCGCGAGAAGGATGACAGAGGCGACTTCAAACGGCAGGAGATAGTCGGCGAAAAGTGTCGTGCTGAGTTGCCTGACCTGGTCGCCGCCGCGTGGCGCGATCGGCTCAACCGCCGAAAAGCGGCCACTCCAGAACACCAGCGCAAGCATCTCGACCCCAAGCAGGACGAGCAGCGCCAGTGCAGGCAGATTTCGCCCCGGCAGAAACCGCTGCAGCACCGCTTCGCGCACATCGATCATCATGATCACGAACAGGAAGAGGACCATGATGGCGCCGACATAGACGAAGATCTGCACAACCGCGAGCAGCGGCGCCTCGAGCAGGACGAAGATTGCCGAAATTTGCAGGAAACATGCCATCAGCGCCAATGCGCTGTGAACAGGATTGCGCGCCAGGACGACTGTCAGGGCGGTGATCACGGCCCCCGCAGCAAACAGAAGGAAGAACCCCTGGCCCATTGACGCAGCCTCTCCCGCGCGAACTATTCCGCGGCGCGTGACGGCCGAATTCAGATAGCGCCGCACTTCAGTTGCGTTCATAAATTGTGCCCTAGGGAAGGATTTTTCACAAGAATATTGTCGGCAACATAATTGACTGAGTCCGCACGGAGCCCAGACCGGCTTCGCACTAGCGATCTGCCGGGGCGCGACCGTCAGGGCGACTTCCCTCTTGGCCAGTCCGTGCACGCTCCGAAACTGACGCTTTCATGAGCCAACGGACAATTTTGCGGTCCCTTGCGCCAGAAGGCTGATGCTACTCGCTCTGGCGGAAATTACGGACACGATCGAAAAGGACCGCGAGAATCGTGGCACTGCCGATGAATGTCCCCTGCCAAAAGGCGCTGATGCCGAGAAGCCCAAGACTGTTGCGGATCACCTCGATCAGTGCTGCACCGACGAGCGCACCGAAGGCAGTGCCGACGCCGCCGGCGAGATTCGCCCCGCCGATCACGGCGGCGGCGATGACCTGCAGCTCCATGCCGGCGCCGATATTGGTTGTCACCGCCCCGAGCCAGCCGGTTTGGATGATGCCGGCGATGCCGGCCGAGAGCGCCGAAACCATGTAGACACAGACCTTGATGGGCAGCACCGGGAGGCCTGTC
Organism: Ensifer sp. 38_S197; assembly: GCF_056924495.1. NCBI lineage: Bacteria > Pseudomonadati > Pseudomonadota > Alphaproteobacteria > Hyphomicrobiales > Rhizobiaceae > Ensifer > Ensifer sp. 38_S197. The sequence continues at coordinate 589,782 of NZ_JBXOVZ010000001.1, forward strand.
GCAACGGCCGCCTGCTCGTTGCCGCCGATGGCGTAAATGTAGCGGCCAATCCGCGTCCAGCGCAGCACGAACCCGGTCAAAAGTGCCAGCACGATCATGTAGATCACCGGGTTGGCGATACCGAAGACGGACCCGCCGCCGAGCGCCAGCAGCTTGTCGTGGTCCGGGCCGAACTCGAAGACAACGGTATTGTTGGACGCGACCATCGCCAAGCTCCGGGCAATCGAGAGCATGCCGAGCGTCACGACAAAGGGCGGAAAGCCGAGATAGGCGATGAGGATGCCATTGAACGCGCCTATCACCAGCGCCGTTGCGACAGAGACGGCAATCCCCGTCTCGATGCCGTATCCCGCGTGCATCGTGACCGCGAGCACCATGCTGCACAGGCAGAGGACCGAGCCCACCGAGAGGTCGATTCCACCGGTGATGATGACGAGCGTCATGCCGAGTGCGATGATTGCGACGAAGGTGACGTTGCGGGTGATGTTGTAGAGGTTCTTTGCCGTCGCGAAGCTGTCGGTGGCAAAGGACAGAAAAATGCAGGCAAGGACGACAGCGACCAGAACCCAGAAGGTCTGGTTGCCAAGGATCGTTCCTCCGAGCGTGCGCTGCCTGCGGGCGATCGTCTGGTCCAGCGTCGTTGCCATCGTTCCTCCCGTTCCTCCGGTGCAGACGATTGAGTTTTCTTGCCCCTCATCCACCCTCGATGGCGCCAGTAATCAGCCCCGTCACCTCCTCCGGCGAGGTCTCTGCGATCGGCTTGTCCGCCACCTTGCGGCCCCGGCGCATGACGACCACGCGATCGGCGACCTCGAAGACATCGGGCATGCGGTGGCTGATGAGCACCACCAGGATGCCGCGATCGCGCAGTTGCCGGATCAGATGCAGCACTTCGGCCACCTGGCGCACAGATATTGCCGCTGTCGGCTCGTCCATCAAGACGATCTTCGCCTGCGAGATCATCGTACGCGCAATCGCCACAGCTTGCCGCTGCCCACCCGACATCTGCCGCACGAGGTCGCGTGGCCTGGTCTCAGAGCGGAGTTCTTTGAAGATCTCCCCGGCGCGGCGGTACATTGCCTTGTAGTCAAGCACGCGCAAGGGGCCGATACCGCGCCTCAGTTCGCGGCCGAGGAAGACATTCGCGGCCGCGGAGAGGTTGTCACAAAGGGCCAGATCCTGGTGAACGATCTCGATGCCGAACTGCCTTGCCTCGATGGGGCGATGCAGGACGATATCGTTGCCGTTAAGACGCATGGTTCCATGGCTCGGACGGAAATTGCCCGCGATCATTTTGACAAGCGTCGATTTGCCGGCGCCGTTGTCGCCCATCAGGCCGACAACCTGACCGGCCTCCAACGACAGCGAAATGTCGTTCACGGCCTGTATGGCCCCGAAGTGCTTGGAAATATTGCTGAGTTCTAGCAGCACGACCAGCCTTCCAGACTCGCCAAGACGCGCCAATCCGCCAGGACGCCTCGCCGCATGCCCGCCTCCTAGCGAGCAAGCGACTGCTTATTTACGCAAATCGTCATGAACGCGTCAATAATCCCTCACCCGATAAACCTGTTTTGTATGACAAATAGACATTGACGGGCGAAGCGATCATATATTAGCTAATGCTTGGGAGATGAGCATGCTTATCCTTGTCACCGGGGCAACTGGCAAGGTCGGGCGGCACCTCATAGCAACGCTGCTTGATCGGCCACGTTTTTCGCAAGCGCGCATTCGCGCGCTCTGCCACAACCGCGTGCTTGATCCGACCGAGCGGCTTGGCATCATCCGCGGCTCCATCGCCGATCGCGCGGTCGCAGAAACGGCGATTGCCGGCGTCAGCCACGTCGTGCATCTCGCAACTTGCAAGGAAACACCTGCCGACGTCATGGATGTGACGGTCAAGGGCCTCTTCTGGCTGCTCGAAGCGTTCAGAATGAGCCCAACAGCCCGGCAGTTCATCCTGATCGGCGGCGACGCAGCGGTCGGCCATTTCTTCTATGCTCATGACGGACCGATAACCGAGGCGACACCGCACCGCGCCTATCCTGGTTGTTACGCGCTCTCGAAAGTGCTCGAGGAGGTGATCGTCGAGCAGTACGCAATCCAATACGGGATGAACGTGTGTTGCCTTCGGGCGCCGTGGATCATGGAGAAGGACGACTTCAAGTACTCGCTTTCCTTCGGCGACGACGTGTTCGGTGGACCCGACTGGAAGACTTATTTTGCGCCCGACGAAGCCAAGCGTCATGCAGAAGCCGGAACGGTGCCGCTGCTGCGCGATGCCGATGGAAGGCCGCTCAAGCGCAACTTCGTCCACGTCAGCGACCTCGTGTCCGCAGTGCGTAGCGCGGTCGACAATCCGCGCGCAGAGCGCCAGCGTTTCAACATCGCCATGGACCGCCCGGTGGATTACGGCGAGGTCGCAAGCTACCTCAAGCGCTCGCGCGGCTTGCCGTCCGTCGACGTTCCAAGCCATTTCCACTCAAACTGGATGGACAACAGCAAGGCAAAATACCTGCTCGACTGGCAGCCAGAATACGATCTCGAAAAGCTTATCGACCAGGCCTGGCAATACGAGCGTCCGCAGAACGATCCTCGCATCGTCTGGTATCCGGGTTGATTTGTGCCGCGGACGGATGGTGTCCGCTTGTTCAACGGGAGGATAGAATGAGGAAAGCATTGGTGCTTGCAGTTGCAGCACTCGCGCTGGCCACCGGCCCCGCCGGAGCCCAGTCGAAGAAGCAGCTCGTCATCGTCGTCAAGGGCCTCGACAATCCGTTCTTCGAGGCAATCAATCAGGGATGCCAGAAGTGGAACAAGGAAAACACAAGCTCGGAATATGAGTGCTTCTATACCGGCCCGGCATCGACCTCCGACGAAGCCGGCGAGGCGCAGATCGTCCAGGACATGCTCGGCAAGTCCAGCACGGCTGCGATCGCCATTTCGCCATCCAACGCCAAGCTGATTGCCCAGACGCTGAAGACGGCCAACCCGACCATCCCTGTGATGACGCTGGATGCCGACCTCGCCAAGGAGGACGCGGGCCTGCGCAAGACATATCTCGGGACCGACAACTACATGATGGGGTCGCGGATCGCCGAATACATCAAGAAGGCCAAGCCGAACGGCGGCAAGATCTGCACGATCGAGGGCAATCCAGGTGCCGACAACATCCTGCGGCGTGCCCAGGGCATGCGTGACGTGCTCACCGGGAAAGAAGGCCTGACCGAACTGAAGGGCGAAGGCGGCTGGACGGAGGTCGCGGGTTGCCCGGTCTTTACCAATGACGACGGCGCCAAGGGCGTGCAGGCAATGACGGATATCCTCGCTGCCAATCCCGATCTCGATGCCTTCGGCATCATGGGCGGTTGGCCGCTCTTCGGCGCGCCGCAACCCTATCGCGACCTGTTCAAGCCGATGGCGGACAAGATCGCGAAGAATGAATTCGTCATCGGCGCGGCGGATACGATCGGCGATGAGGTGGCGATTGCCAAGGAAGGTCTCGTAACTGCGCTCGTTGGCCAGCGCCCGTTCGAAATGGGCTACAAGGCGCCGTCGGTCATGCTGGACCTGATTGCCGGCAAGCCGGTGGAGGATCCGGTATTCACTGGCCTCGACGAATGCACCAAGGACACTGCGGACACCTGCATCCAGAAGTAAAAACGGTGGCTGAGCGCGCTTTGTCGAGCTCTCCGGTGTCTCCGCCCTCTCCGCTACGGCGGTGGTCAGCCCGCAGTCTTGCCGGCTGACCACGGCACCCTGCAACGACCCCGCTTGGAAGATCCCCCTGACGAACTATCATCGATCAAGGATCATCTCCCGATCTTGCGGAACATGGAGGACACAATGACCAAGCGGATCATCTTCACCGGAGGCAGCGGCAAGGCTGGCCGCCATGTCGTGCAGTACCTCGTCAATGAGGGCCACCAGGTGCTCAACCTCGACGCGAAACCCCTCGACAACCCGAAAGTACGCACGCTGATCACCGACATCACGGACAGCGGTCAAGTGTTCAACGCCCTGTCAAGTTACACGGGCCTGCACGAATTCGACCCGTCACTTGCACCGCAGCCAATCGATGCTGTTGTCCACTTTGCCGCGATCCCGCGCATCCTGATCGCCCCCGACAATGAGCTCTTCCGCGTCAATGCGATGGGCACCTACAATGTCATTGAGGCGGCGGTGAAGCTTGGCATCCGCAAGATCGTCATCGCATCGAGTGAGACGACTTACGGCCTCGTTTTTGCCAACGAGCCGCGAAACCCGCGCTATTTTCCGCTTGATGAGGACTATGACGTCGACCCGATGGACAGCTACGCGCTCTCCAAAGTCGTCAACGAAAAAACCGCGCGCGCCTTTGCACTCAGGAGCGGCGCCGACATCTATGCCTTGCGCATCGGCAACGTCATCGAGCCGCACGAATACGATCTCTTCCCAGCCTGGTTCGCCGATCCGGGCTTTCGCAAGCGCATTGCCTGGAGCTATGTCGATGCGCGCGATCTCGGCCAGATTACGCTCAAGGCCGTGGAGACCGATGGCCTCGGGTTCCAAGTCTTCAACGCGGCAAGCGACGATACGTCCTCCGACATTCCGACCCTGGAACTGATCGACCGCTTCTACCACGGCGTGCCGGTCAAGGGACCGCTCGGCGAATACGAGACGCTCTTATCAAACCGCAAAGCACGCGTGATGCTCGGCTTTCAACCGCAACACAGCTGGCGGAACTATGTTGACGTCAGGTGACGCAATGCGCGGCTTGGCGGCATAGATGCGAGAAAATGGCGAAAATGGCTGAACGGCAATCAGGAAAAGCCTCCACCGGAGCGGTCAAGGTGGAGCCGGCGCGTGCGAGCCGACGCCTCGACGCGCCGCGCATGTCGGGACCCAGCGTTCACATGTCGCTTGCCGATGACATAGGGCTCAAGATCGTGCGTGGCGACTATCCGCCTGGATCGATCCTACCGAACGAGGCGCAATGGGCGGAGAACTTCCACGTCAGCCGCACTGCCGTCAGGGAGGCGATCAAGATATTGATGGCCAAGGGGCTGCTTGCCTCGCGCCCGAAAATCGGAAGTTGGGTCGAGCCGAAGGAGCGTTGGAACCTGCTCGATCGCGACGTGCTGAGCTGGTACGCGGCCTCACCGGACCGACTGCAGTTCCTCAAGACCGTGCAGGAATTTCGCCACATCCTGGAGCCGGAAGCGGCGGCGCTTGCCGCCACCCGCCGAAGCAGCGAGCAGATGGCCGAAATCAACGCGGCCTTGAGAGACATGCAACAGGCGTCAACGCTGCAGAGCCGCATCCAGGCTGATACGCGCTTCCATCTTGCAATCCTGCATGCCTCCGGAAACGATCTCCTGGTACCACTGGGGGCGCTGATCGAATCTGCGCTCAACCACCTTTTCCAACTGGTGACTAGGGAGGACAGCAGCTCCGTCCATGCCCTGAAACTCCATGCGGACATCGAGAAAAGCATTCGCCTTCGACGCCCGAACGCGGCCCGCAACGCCGTGCGGCGACTTCTCGCCAATACCGACGAACTCATTGCGCAGCCGGAGCGCAAGGCGTGATCGTGAGGTCACGCGGCAGGGAGGCGTGAACGCCTGGCCTTGCCGCTCGCTCACGGTCGACATCGAGACGCGCCCAAAATCCCCTTCAGTTCGATCCCAAATATATTATAATCTACTTATATAACCTTGGAGAGAGAACCATGAAGGACATTGGGATCACAATGAACGCCGAGTTCCATGGCAGCGCCGTCAGCGTATTGTCGAGTGACCCGCTTCTGGGCACTTTCGAAATCACCTGTTCGACAGGCGAAACAATCGAGGTATTGCTCGATCGCTACAGTGCGGAGGCATTGCTTTCGGCCCTGGCACAATTCCTCGCTCATGACGAGGACGCACGGGCATCCTGGTTGCAATGAAAGACTTGTTGGATTGGCTGAACAAGCAGGTTCAACTTTTACACTCATCGAACGTTTTTTACGCTCCGGACGCCGTTCCCCCCTTTTCGACCTAGCGGCGGGAAGCCCGCAAGTTGATCCCGCGGGCCACACGCAGAAATCCGGCACCGATTGCCGCTGACTTCATCTATTGCTGTGCCGGAGCCGTCTTTTGAAGTTCTGCCTGAACCTTCTTGGCGACTGCCGGGTCGCTCTGCGCTGCGCCGAACGCGGCGGGAACGATGACGCCCTTGCAAGGGCTCGCTGCGGCGGTACCGGGGTAATTTGCTGACCATTGAACGGCAGCATTGTGGCTCACGGGGAGAGCCAGATCCGTCTTGGCGGGAGTTGGACCGGCATTCACCACCGGGCCGCAAGTGATTTTGCAGAATTCGCTGCCGACCGGTAATCCGACCCGCCATGAGCGGCAACTCTTGAGGCGGCCACGCCGTCGGTATCACTTCTTGATACCCGACGTTGACGCTTGCTCTCGGCTGCTGGTCGAATAAAGCGGCTGCCCGGTCATGACGGCCGGCTGCTCGAATTTGCATCGCCATGCGTCGTCTTCAGACGCATGGCGATGCAGGTTTCCTTTACCGCTGCGCCACCGGGCGCACCAGCGGTGTCACGCGGCGGATGGTCACGCGGCGGTTTTCCTCCTCGGGCTCCTGCGTTCGGATCTTCAGGAAGCGCTCACCATAGCCTTGAGTGACCAGGTTCTCCGCCGGTATACCATAGACCTCGGTCAGGAGGACTGCGACGGACTCGGCGCGCTCGTCGGAGAGCACCAGGTTCGAGCGGTCGGAACCGACAGCGTCCGTGTGCCCCTCGATGAAGAAGGTTTCACCGGGATCCTTGTCGAGGATCTTCCGCATTGCGTCGGCAACTGTACGCAGTGTCTTTGCCTGGGACATCGACACTTCAGCACTACCCGTCGCGAAGTGGATCGTGTCGAGATCGATGCGCCGGACCTTGTCGCGGAGGCGGGCCGAATTGCGGACCTCATCAATCGTATAGACTCGCTCGACCTGTTCGACCGGCGGCTCGGACAGGAACTCGTAGTAGTCCCGATCCGGTTCTTCCGAGTAATCGACGATGTAGTCGTCGACCGGAATCGTCAGGCGCATCGGTGGCAGCTCGTAACCGACGTCGATGATCGCCGGACGTTCCTCCTGATAGTCCGGTGCGTACATCAGCACATATTCGTTGCCGTCGCGGTCGACGCGCGAGCGCTGCAGGATGTTGCCGTAGCGGTCGTAGACCGTGACGATCTGGTAGCCGCCCGGGCGAACGATCGTTTCACGAACACGGCCGCGCGACAATTGATCGTAATAGCTCTCCTCGGAATCGCGGCGGAGCCTCGGCCGATCGTCGCCACGCACGAAGATCTGGTCACCGACGCCGAGGACGACGCGATCGTCGACCCTTTCGACCACCTGCACCTCGGTCACTTCGTTGTTCGTCGTGTTGTTGACCGTCGTGTTGTTGATCACCGTGTTATTGATGACCGTGTTGTTGACGATATTCGTCGTCTCCGGGACGGCGAAGGCAGGCGCCGCTTCAACGCGTTGGCCTTCTTCCTTGATCGCGGCCTCGATCCTCTTCGGAACCGCCTGCCGCACCTCGGCCGGAATTTCCGCCTGGGCTGCGGCGTCGTCGGTCGGCGGCGCTATGTTCTTCTCCTGGGCGCGCAGTTCTTCGCGCTGCTTACGCCGGGCCTCACGCGCCCGCTCGCCACCGGTATTGTCGGCGTCCTTGTCGCTGTCGAGCACAGCCGCGCCGTTATCGACGGGAAGCACCACGGTTTCGTCGGTCGCCGCAGGATCCTGGGCGATCTTGCGCTTCTCTTCCTTCGTGCGCTTGTCGACGACGACCGGAGCAGGCTTGGCCTGAGGTTCCTCACCCTGGCGCTGCTCAGCCGTTGCGGGTTGTTCGCTTCCCGGAACCGGCTGCTGCTCACCCTCGCCCGTCTGCGGCGTCGGCTGCTCGGCGGAGGGTTGACCGGTTGCGCCTTTCGGTGAGGCACGCTGTTCGAGGGCCTTCTGCTCCTCGGGCTGTTGTCCTTCAGCCTGCTGCTTGCGCTTCTTGGGCACAGGTATCTGCTGTTCCTCAGCCTTCTGAGGGGTGCCTTCCTCTGCGCCGGGCTGCTGTTCCTCAGCCTGCTGCTTGCGCTTCTTCGGCACAGGCGTTTGCTGCTCCTCGGCCTGTCGCGGAGCGCCTTCCTCGACACCGGGCTGCTGCTCTTCGGCCTGCTGCTTGCGCTTCTTCGGCACAGGAGCTTGTTGCTCCTCGGCCTGTCGCGGAGCGCCTTCCTCGGCACCAGGTTGCTGCCCTTCGGCCTGCTGCTTGCGCTTCTTCGGCACAGGAGCTTGTTGCTCCTCGGCCTGCCGCGGAGCGCCTTCCTCTACGCCAGGCTGCTGTTCTTCGACCTGCTGTTTGCGCTTCTTGCGCACAGGTGCTTGCAGTTCTTCAGCCTGCCGTGGCGCGTTTTCCTCTGCGCCAGGCTGCTGTTCTTCGGCTTGCTGCTTGCGCTTCTTGCGCACCGGTGCTTGCTGCTCCTCAGCCTGCCGTGGAGCGCTTTCCTCTGCGCCGGGCTGCTGTTCTTCGGCTTGCTGCTTGCGTTTCTTGCGCACAGGTGCTTGCAGTTCTTCAGCCTGCCGCGGTGCGCTTTCCTCTACGCCGGGCTGCTGCTCTTCGGCCTGCTGTTTACGCTTCTTGCGCACCGGCTCTTCTACCTGGCGCTGCGGCTCCTCGGCCTGTGGCTGCTGCTGTTCTGTCTGCCCTTCCTCGGCAGCACGCTGCTTCTTGCGCTTCTTGAGCAGCAGTAAGTCCTCGGGCGACTGCTGGTCGGCCCCTTCCTGCGCTATCTGGAACGGCGCCTTCAAGCTCTCGGCCAGCGCCGGCTGAATCGCAAATGATACGGCGAATAAAGGCCAGGCCACCGTTGCGAAAAGTTTGGATGGAATCGACATGATCTTTCTTCCTCTTATTCTGACGTCCCCGCGCCAGTTGCGCTTATCGCCCGCATCAAAGCCGGGTCGAGCAAGGGGCCATGACCCGCGGCTCCGACTTTTTTGTGTCGGACAAAGGCTAATCCCAACGCCGCAGCTGGCGATCGGTTCCGCTTGCAGGCCGATCTCGTACCTGCAGACAGCAGATCGCTTTGTCCGTTGTATTGATCGAAAAGGCGAAAATGCGGAGGCTGCCAGCCGGGGCGCGCGAGCGGCTCGGCCCCATCCATGTTTTCGGAAATACACCTGTCCATGACGAACCCGGCACGGGCGGCGAAGCGAACTGGAACGGAGAAGACGACCTTCAGGCTCAAGATCTGCCGTCCAGGCGACGCGCCAAGCAACCCTTTATCCGGTGCCCTGGCGGCAACGTGTGAAGGTGATTTAGCAGCGGCCGGAACGGATCATCGAGAAGTAGTCGTCGCCGCCCACCTGGCCGCCCTTGAGCGCTATTTCCAAGCCGTCCGAGGGACCGCCGTGAGCGATACAGAGTGGCGAGCCGGGCGTCTGTGGAAGGGGCATCTTCAGGGTCAAGGCCGAAATGCCCATCTCGCCAAGTGCGTGGCTCGACGTATCTCCACCGGCAACCACGGCCCGGGTCAATCCGGCACGCGAAACAAGGGCCGCCTGGATGCGGCCAAGCGCCCGACCGAGACGATGGCGCGCACCGCTCGACAGATCGAGTTCGCGTCCCCTGTCCGCCGCCGGCCCGAGTGCCGTGTACAAGATGACGCTGCGGCCCTCCTTCAGCAGCTTGAGCGCAGCCTCCACGGCGATCGCAATCTCCGGGCAGTCGGTTTCGCGCGACAATGCAAGTGGATCGAGCATGATGCCCTCAAAACCGTTTGCGATCGCGTGTCGGATCTGCCGCTCAGTTGTCGGCGAAACGCTACCGGAAACGACAGCAAGGCGATCGACCGGGCCGGCCACTGGAAAGACAGGCCTGGCGCCAATGATGCCTTCGCTGCGCCAAGCCGGGAGCAGAGCGTATTCGACGCCCGAGGAGCCGCAGACGAAGCGGCCCTTTTGCCGCAACTCGTTCCAGAGCAGCGAACCGGCTGCGGTTTGAGTTGCCTGGTCGAGCACGTCGAGAAGCATGATATCGGCCTTCTCCGGCTTGGCGCCGGCGAGAAGGGAAACAATGTCGACGAGTGCCGACGACAGCTTCGTCTGGCGGGAGAGGTGCCGCAGCAGATTGGCCTCATCCATCGGCGTGACCGGATGGCGTGACATCACCGGATGGCGATCGATGCGATAGTTCACACCCTGGTAGGCAGCAAACAGTTCGCCGAACGCCGTATAACGACGAATCTGTGGAGCCCCCACGACGAGCGGCACAGTCTCTGCGCCGAAGACGGTTCGGCCGATCTCGATCGCCCGGCCGATATTGCCAACATGCGGAGCGGAATCAAAGGTCGAGCAAACCTTGTAGTGGCAAAGTTCCGCGTCGAGCGTTCTCAGCCACTCGAAGGCTTCGCGCAGATGCACGTCCATCCATTCCGGCGTCTCGCTGCGGCTCGTCCCGGCGAGACCGAATGCGCGCGCGTCGGGAAAACGCAACGTTAGTGCCTTGTCCGGAACTTCCAGAAACAGCACTGTCTCCACGCCGTTGGAGGACAGCGCCTCCATGACGTCGGTCGAGCCGGTGAAATCATCGCCGTAATAACTGATCAGCGGTCGTGTCATGTCTCAGGCCGCCTTGCCATCGGCAAATTTTTCGATGGATTGCGCAAGCTCCGGATGCTCCTTCGCATAGGCTTCGAGCGGAACGCCGGCGACGGCTGCTTCCCAGGCCTGCTTGACCGCTTTCACACCGGCGCCCGGGCCACGGGGATGGCTGACTATCCCACCGCCACAAAGATAGAGGAGATCGGTGGAGCCCCCTGTGGCCACGATCGTATCCGGTGCCTGTCCCCCCCACTGGCCCGAGCCGACAACCGGCAACACCACGTCGCTTTCGGAAAACAACGGCATGCTGACGGCCTCGTAGGAGCGTACGAAGCTCTCGTCCGGCTCCCAGTATTTCACCCGGATGCCGTTGATCTGGAACTGGTCCACACCGAGCAGGCGCCAGAACTGCTGCCAGACGGAAAACTCAAGGCCAAGGCCGGCATGGCGCGTGAGGATATCCCAACCGTTGCGATGGGCATGCAACACCAGGCCTGAGCGTTTGCGCAGGAAGGCGAGACCGCCGAAACCGATCGAGTTGATATTGACCACGGCGCAATTGCCCCCGGCTTTAAGCACCATGTCATGATTGCGCATCATCTCGTCGGGATCGGCATGGCTGATGCCGAAGGCATACATGACTTTCTTGCCGGTCTTCTGCTCGTGATTAAGAATGCGCGGCATGATTTCCGCCACGCGCTCCTTTAGAGGTGAATAGGCCGGGCTCATCAGCTTTTCGTCGTCCTTGATAAAATCGACGCCCGCATCGATCAGTTCACCGACCATCTCGGCAGTCTCGCTCGGTCGCAAGCCCAGCGCCGGCTTGACGATGGTGCCGATGATCGGGCGGTCTCTCACCCCTGTCAGCGCAAAACTGCCGCGAACGCCGAACTGTGGGCCAGGATGCGCCGCGGCGAATTCCTCCGGCAATTGCATGCCGACCACCCGAATGCCCGTCATGCCCTTGATCGAGTAAACGCCGCCAATCGCAATCGTCATCAACGCGGAAAGATCGGTACCGATCGCATCCAATGGGAAGTCAATGTCGACATCCGCGCGGTTGAAATGCGTGGCTCCGCGGGCCTCATCGGGAAAGGAGGCTCTGTCGGACGAAGGAAGGGGACGGATCTCAACGACGCGGGCAGCCACCCTCGCCTTCAGTTCCTCCGTCTCGCCCGGCAATGCAACGAAAGTTCCCGTCGATTGATCGCTGGCAATCTTCGCTGCCAGCGCCTCCACCGAGCCGGGCGTCTCTATCCGATAGGTCAGGCGGATCATGCTTCTCTCCCACAGCCAAGTTAAAGCTTGCCAACTGGTATAATGAGTATTTATGTTATTGCAAGCCATCCGCTGACAGGCTATTGCGGCGGCGAAACTTGATGCATATTCAAACCTGTCAAAATCAGGTGAACCATGAACATCGTTTCCGAACCGATTGTGCGAAAGAAACTGTCCGATGAGGTCTTCGCGCGGCTGAAGCAGATGATCGAAGCCGGCGAACTCAAGGCGGGCGACGAAATGCCATCCGAGCGCGAACTCATGGAACGCTACGGCGTCGGTCGTCCGGCCATCCGCGAAGCAATGCAGGCGCTTGCCGGAAAGGGACTCGTCGAAATCTCGCAGGGCGAGCGCGCCAAGGTGCTGCGCATTACCGCCGAATCCATCATCAAGCAGGTCGACCTGCCGGCAAAACTGATGCTCTCCGGTTCCTCGGATACGCTGGAGCACCTGAAGAACGCGCGCATCTTCTTCGAGCGCGGCATGATCCGCGAGGCGGCGGCCAAGGCGACCCCATCGCATATAGCCGAACTTCGCACCCTTCTGGACAAGCAAAAGCAGAGCCTTGGCGATGCGGATGGTTTCATCGATGCAGACATGGAGTTTCATCAATGCATCGCCAGGATTTCCGGCAATCCGATCTTTGTCGCGGTCAGCGGCGCGATGCTGGGGTGGCTGAAATCCTACCATACCGAAATGCTCATCTGGACGGGTCGCGAAAATTTCACGCTTTCCGAACACGAGGAAATCATCCGCGCCATCGAGAGCCGCGATGCCGATCTTGCCGAGCAGGCGATGGTCAAGCACCTCGAACGCTCGCGCGCGCTCTATGCCCTCAAGAGCCCGGCGTAGAAATCAAAGATCGACATCAATACAGGCGTAAGGCTTCAGCGTGACTTGCCGTTGCGTGGCAAGCTCGCGCCCATCCGCGATTATTGAAACCTTCCGCGGCTTTGCCGGCAAGACGACCGGCTGCTCGGCGCAGGTGATATTCGCCAGCAGAAGCCGCTTCTGCGAAGCAAGTCCCAATACGGCATCGGGCCGGGAAGTCTCGACGGCATACAGGAGCTCGTGCGACAAGGAAGCAAGACGAGCGAGGACGCGTGCGAGCGGTCGCAACTCGCCCCTGACCGTGGCTTCCCCCTCGCCAGCAACAAGCCCGAAGGGACCGGCAAGGGTCGAAAGGGTCAAGACGTCCAGCGCCGCCGGCGCCACCGTTGCCGCATAGGCCAGCGTCCAGGCCGCCCCGAACTGACCATTATGCCGAGGGTCGACATTCGCCATGGGGATGCGCGAGCCCGTCGGATTGTCCTTCGTGGCGCTGCCGTAGGGATTTTGGCGCATGGCAATCGTCGAAGGCCCAATGCGGTACGGCTTGTTGCCGTAGATCGCCCGGGTGGAGCTGACGACATGACGCAGTGCCTCGAACGTCTGCATGACCGAAAGATCATCGGCTGCATGCACGATCGGGTTCGTCGAGTGACTGACAAAGTCGAGCTGATCCGGCGGCACGCGCTTGCGGTTAAGCTCCGTGAAGTAGCTCATCATACCGCCACCGAGCCGAAGGCCGGGAAACGCAACGCGCGCTGCGGCATAGACGTCACTGAGCGCCGGGCACTCCGGCCACTTGCTGCCCGGCGGTGTCGACTGTCGATCCACGGACGGGCAGACGAATAGCGTATCGAGATCAAGCCCGGTTTGACCGACCATCGCTGCGAACTGCGCCATCTCTTCTTCGAGGGGTCTTAGGCAAGGCACCGCAAGCTCCAGCGTCACCTTGAGGCCGGACTTCGTCGCTATCGCCGCATAGCCCTTCAATGCCTCGATGCCATGTCCTGCAGCGGGATCGAAATGGGCAAGCAGATGTTCTGCGCCGATGGCCTTCAAGACATCGAGCGCAGCCAATTCTTCCCGAAGGCACTCGGGTCGGAGCCCCACGCCAACGGCAGGACATCTGACATTCGTCGGGATGACCCTGACAGAGATCGCATCCGAGCGATCGGCCGCAGGCGCCGCATTCTTCTCGGCAAGAACCTCCACGCAGATCCGCTGACCGAAGCGCTGACCCTGCGGCACGAGATAGGGCCAAGGCAAGGCCAGGGGCCGCACGTAGGTCTTGTAGGAAGCATCGGTCCAGTTGCGTTGGTCCTCCATCTCGAAGACATCGCCAATGAACTTCGTCGTCGCCATGATGCCGGGCGCCACACGGTGCGTGATCTGAGCGATATCCTTGAAAGGTTGCCAGGGCTCTATCGTATCTGGCCAGCGCGCCTCTTCCACCGAGCCATCACCATGCGTGATTGCAACCGGTTCTCCTGCAACACCGATGACCGGATGCAAGACCACGAAGCCGGCACGGGCGGTTTCGAAATCCGCATCGCTCACACAATCGGCGGAGAAGCGCACGCTCGTCGCCGTGCCGGAGATCGCGATATCGCAATCGAGATTGGCGCCGGAAGGAGCCGTGAAGCGCGCGGTATAGGCGAGCGAGAACCCTTGTTCGTCCTCCTCCAAGCTCAGGTTACTCAGCCGAGCGCGGCAAGTGCCCCAATCCTTGTCGCGCACGAGAAAGGAAATCGCCCGCAATACCTCATGACCGCCGAACCGCAAGCTGCGCAGATTACCGTCCTGAAAGTTCATGCTCATTTTGCCGACAGCCAGCGTCCGGCTTTCCGGCTCGCGCTCGGCTGTGCCGAAGAGCCGGAACAGGTCGTCCCTCATCGCAACAGGTCTCCGACTGCAACCGTCTCTTCGCGTTCGGCGCTGAGATAAGCGGCCTCGACCAATGCGAAGGTCTTGAGGTTGTCGCGCCCGGAGGTGTCCGGCTCCCGGCCGGAACCGAGTCGCTCGATCCAGTGTCTCTGAATAAGCGCGACGCTTTCCTGGATGTTGTGCCATGGCTTCGACGCCCACGGCAGTAGGTTCGGTGAGACGTCGCGTTCGAACGTACCGGCGGGACTGTGGACGGCCAGCTTGTAGCCGAGGCCGAGGCGCAGCGTACCCTTGGTTCCGTCGACCTCGATTAAGGTTTGCGGGAACGGCTCCTCCGGAAGTCTCGTCGCATAACTGACGTCGACGATCGAGGTAACGCCGTTGTCGTGATCGAGCATCATGGTCGCCATGTCCTCACCGGCAATATCCGGATTGATCCGGCGCGTGCGGGCAGACATGCTGCGGGCGTCACCGAATAGGAAGCGGGCGATGTCGAGCGAATGGATGCCAAGATCCTCGATGATGAAGCGCTTGCCCTTCGCAAGATAAGGCTGGCCGGAAAACACGTCGAAGCCGGAGCGGAACGATACCCGCCCCCAAAAAGGGGTCCCGATCTCGCCACCGTCGATGACCTCCTTGACCGCAAGGATGGGCGTCTGCCAGCGGAAGTTTTCGTGGATCATCAGCGCGATCCCCGCCTTTTCAGCCTCGGCCACCATGGCCTTGGCATCATCGAGCGTCGCCGCGAACGGCTTCTGGCAGATCGCCGGTACTCTGTGGCGCGCGGCAAGTTCGACGAGCGCCCGATGGCTGCCAACGGTGGTGGCGATGTCGACGAAATCGAAACCGCCCTCGGCGAACATCGCATCCGCCGACGAGTAGCGCCGCGCCACGTCGAACTGATCGCCCACGATGTTGAGCCGCTCCGGATCGCGATCGCAGATCGCAACAATCTCGACTTCCTGCAGCTCTCGCCAGCCATGCATTTGGTTGATGGCGAAGAAGCCGCAACCAACCAGCGCGCCCTTGATCTTCGCCATTGTCAGCCTGCCTTTGCCATTTGCATCAGCGTGACACGCTGCTGCAGGCGGCGTTGAGCCTGGTCCACCACGACGGCCACGATGATTACCAGCCCCTTGATCACCATCTGCCAGAACGAGCTCACACCCATCATTACCAAACCATCAGAGAGAATGCCGATCACGAAAGCGCCGATGATCGTACCCCCGATCGTTCCGCGCCCACCTGACATCGATGTACCTCCGAGAACGGCCGCCGCAATGGCATTAAGTTCCAGATTGGTGCCGGTCGCCGGATGCGAGGCCATGAGTTCCGACGAAATGACCAGCCCCACGATCGCCGCGCAGAAGCCGGAGAACATATAGACGAACATCTTGACTCGGTTGACCCGGATGCCGGACATGCGCGAGGCGCGTTCGTTTCCGCCAACGGCAAAGATATGCCGGCCGAGAGGTACGAAGCGGGCGAAATAGGCTGCGCCGCCGGCGACAGCGATCAGGATCCAAACGGAAACTGGCAAGCCCAGGATCGTACCGGAGCCGAGGTAGCTGAAGCCCTGATTACCGAGGTCCTCGCGTCCGGTGAGATTGGGCAGGGTTTGGCCATCGGAATAGAGCAACGCCATGCCGCGCGCGACATACAGGGTGCCAAGCGTCGCGATGAAAGGAGCCACGTTCAACCTCGTGATCAGCAGACCATTGATCGCGCCGATCAAGATGCCGACGACGGCGACGATGATGGCAACCTCGACGACGTTGAAATACAAGGTATAGCCGAGAGGCAGCGCCACCCCATACATGATCAAACCACCGGCGATCATGCCGCACAGACCGACGATCGAACCGACGGACAGGTCGATGCCGCCGGTGATGATGACGAAAGTCATGCCGATCGCGAGAAATGCATTTTGCGTCGCATGCTTCGTCATCAGGATCATGTTTGCGGTCGACAGGAAGTTCGGCGCAGCGATCGAGAAGAAGATAATCACCGCGAAGAGCGCGATGAACGTCCTCAGCCTCATCAGCGTGAGGAGCGCCGAGCCGCTGGAGAAACTGTCGGCGGCGGCAGTTTGCGTTGCTGTCGTCATCACGCATGCATCCTTTTGGTTTTGTGTCCCTCTGCGGAGGCCGAAACGATCATTTCTTCGGTCGCGTCCTTGCGGTCGACAACCGTCACTAGGCGGCCATTGCTCATCACCGCAATACGATCGGAAAGCGCCATGACTTCTTCGAGATCGGACGTGGAAAAGAGGATCGCCAGCCCCTCCCCCGCCAGGCGACGCATGGTGAGGAAGACATCGGCCTTGGCGCCGACATCGATGCCGCGGCTCGGCTCGTCCATGAGAAGGACTTTTGGCCCGGTCATGAGCGCCTTGCCGATCACGACCTTCTGCTGATTTCCACCCGACATCGACGTCACGTCGAACTCCGGATTCTTCGCCTTGATCGAGAGGTTCCGGATTGCCTCGGCGATCGCTTTTGCTTCGCGCCCAAGGTCGATGTGAAATCCCGCTTTCAAGAACTGGCCCAGGCTCGCCATCGTCAGATTGTCGGCAATCGACATCGACTGTACCAGCCCTTCACGCTGGCGGTCCTCGGGGATGAGGGCCAACCCTTCACGAATGCGCCGGGTGGTGTCGCCTCCCTTGAGTTCCTTGCCTTCGACAAAGATCTTGCCTGTGCAATGTTCGTGACGCCCCATGATGCATTCGAAGAGTTCCGAGCGACCGGCGCCCATCAACCCGTAGATGCCGAGGATCTCGCCTTTGCGCACACCGATCGAGACGTGATCGACGGCAAACCCGCCCTGAGCCCGCTGTAGGCAGATGTTTTCCGTACGGAAGATCTCTTCGCCTGGATTGTGGTCGACCTTTTTTGCGAAATCCTTGGCATCTGAGCCGATCATCGAGCGGACGATCCAGCGCGTATCGATATCCTTGACCTTGGCGTGACCGGTGATCTGGCCATCTTTCAGCACCGTGATATAGTCGCCGATGCGCATCAGCTCTTCCAGCCGATGCGAAATGTAGACGATCGCCACGCCACGCGCCTTCAAATCAACGATCACGCGGAACAGCACATCGACTTCTGCCGCGCTGAGCGCCGAGGTGGGCTCGTCCATGATCAGGATTCGCGTGTCGAGCGAGACCGCACGGGCGATCTCGACGAGCTGCTGCTGGCCGATCGGCAGATCCTCGGCCAGCGTCTCGGCGGAGATCCCGGCCTCCAAACGATCGAGAAACGCGTTGGCTTTTTTGACCTGGCCGCGGTGGTCGATGCCACGAATACCGCGGGTGATCTCGCGGGTGGCAAAGATATTTTCGGCGACGGAGAGATTTCCGAACAGGTTCAATTCCTGAAAGACGATACCGATTCCATGCCTGACCGCGTCGGCCGGGCTATTGAGATGGATGAGTTCGCCATCCAGCCAAATTTCGCCGAGCGTCGGCCGTTCCACGCCGGCGATGATGCGCATCATAGTCGATTTACCGGCGCCATTTTCACCGACAAGGACGTTCACGGCCCCACGACGGAGTTTCAAGTTGGCCTTCTTCAGGGCAACGATGCCGGCATAGGCCTTGGTCACATCCTTGAGTTCGAGAATGACATCCTCGTCCGCATCTCTCATGACGCACCCCCGACGATGATCGTGGCCGGAACGAATTGCGGCAACTGGCCCTTGGCGGGCAGTGGATAGGCACCGGTTGCCTTGATCGTCTTACCTGTCAAGCCGTCGCGCGGCAGCTTTTCGAGCAGCGTACCGTTCACATGGGTGTTGAACGATTTGCCGTATTGCGCCCACTCGATCTGGTTCTTGAACTCGTTGAAGTTCACGAACGTGAGGCTGTCGCGCAGCGCCGTGCCGCGAATGGCCGGACCGATTGAAACACGGACATCCGCCTTGCCGTCACCATCGACATCCACATCGACATAGGCCGCCCGCGATTTCGTTTCCTGCCCGACGATCACGCCGTCGATTTTGGCGGCAAAAGTCCAGGGCGCGTTACCCTGTTTCTCCTTATGCCCATACTTCTCCGCCGCAGCGTTGAGGTCGCTGGCGACAAGCGTCGAGACCTCCGGGAAGGCGCCGGCCCGCTGTTCGAGATAGGGCACGACCTTCGTGTCCCATATATCGGCAACCAGCTTGTCGGGATTGAACGCGCCTGCCGCCGCCTGCCTTTGCTCGTCCTCCGTTTTGACGAGCTTGCAGCCGCCAAGCGCGAGCGCGCCGGCAAACATGAGTGCGCATGCAGCCTGAAACCTGGGCATTCCCATTCTCCGTCATGAACAATGAACGCAAGGCGGGGATCAGCCAGCCTTGCGTAGTCGCGGGAAGATTACTGGGAGAGCGCGAAGGTCTCGAGCTTGTCGGCATTGTCAGCGGTGATGAGCACGCAATCCATGAGCTGCTTCTCTTCCGCCGGAGCCTTGCCGGTCGTGATGTAATCATGCGCCTGTTGCACCGCGAGCTGGGCCTGCGCATAAGCCGGCTGCATGACGGTCGCCTTGATGCCACCGGCGTTGATCGAGTCGCGCACGTCGTTCGAACCGTCGAAGCCGACGACGATGACATCCTTGCGACCGGCTGCCTGAAGCGCTGCGATTGCCCCCATGGCCATCGTGTCATTGCCGGCGATCACGCCCTGGATGTCGGGATTGGCTTGAAGGATCGTCTCCATCTTGGAGTAGCCCTCGGTCTGGCTCCAGTTCGCCGACTGTTGGGCGACCATCTTCATCTCAGGAAACTCGTCGATGACGTCGTGGTAGCCTTTGGAACGAATACCGGCATTGAGATCGGCCTCGCGGCCGAGCAATTCGACGTAGTTCCCCCTCTCGCCCATCAAGCGGACGAACTCTTCCGCACCGAGTTGGGCGCCCTGGTAGTTGTTCGAGACAATCTGCGAGACGGCGATGCCGGTCGCGTTGATCTCACGGTCGATCAGGAAGGAGGGAACGCCTGCATCCTTCGCTTTCTTCACCGCAGCAATCGACGCCTCGGAGCCGGCGTTGTCGAGAATGATCGCCTTCGCGCCGCGGCCGATGGCGGTGTCGATAAGCTGCGACTGCTTGTTGGCGTCGTCGTCATGCACGAGCACGAGCGTTTCATAGCCGAGTTCTTTCGCCTTGGCCTCGGCGCCGACCGCCTCCGCCTTGAAGAAGGGATTGTCGTGGCTCGGCGTAACGATCGCGATGAGATCGGCTGCGAAAACCGGCATCGCGGCGCTTGCCGCCATGACGGCAGCGAAGCCGACGGTGATCAGTCTGCGGGTAACTTTCATATTCTCCTCCCAGTTAGGCACAAGATTTCCTCGACCACTCCTCCATTGAAAGTGGCCCTCCCGTGCGATTGCGTGTTTCGGGCGATCTTGCGCCCTCGAACGGCAAGCGACCTCGCTGCTCGTCAGGTGATGCGATGGATGCTAGCGGCTATTTCCTCCGGCTCGAAGACACGCCTCCAGTCGTCTTTCATGAGCACCGGCTTGCCGAATTCGATTGCCTTGTTGCAGGCGTCGGAGAAGACACCCGGCGTTTCCTCGAAGATGACCGCGCCAAGCACATTCATGTGCCCAAGCAGAAAGTCGCGGGCCGCCTCCTTCGGAACACCGCGGCGGACACATTCGTCCATGGCTTCACGCATGACGACGAGCAATGAAGCGCAGACCGTTTCGGAAAGGCCCGGTTCGAGGAGCGCCATCTGTTCGACCGTCACACGATGCGACCGCATGACCGGCGCCCAAATGACCTTGGCGATCTCTTCTCCAAGGGCATAGGCGCTTTCCGGCCCCTGCATCAACGCTGACACGATATGCTGCTTTGCAGCGATGCCGCCGAAGAAGTCGCGCTTGGCAGCCGGATCCGTCTCGTCGTTGAAGATTGGCGGGTGACAGGGATGCGTGACGAAGTAGGTCAGATCAGCGCGGTCAGGCAGATGGCCTGCAAAGGGTGCCGCAGCATCGAGCGCGACGACCATTGTGCCGGGCTCCAGCTTGTCGACGACCGCAGACGCGACCTTGCCAATGGCCGTGTCGGGAACGGCAAGAATGACGACATCAGCCCCCTTGAGACCCTCCTCGGCCGGAACGCACGCGATACCGAGTTCATTCGCAAGCCGTGCTTTTCCGGCCCCATTTACTTCGACATGCCGGACATCGAAGCGCGAACCTTTAAGGTTCTTGGCGAGCCGATAGCCCATTTTACCACCGGCACCAAACAGCGCGATCGATGTCATCGAGACCTCCCTAGAATGCCGCAGACCACGTCGGTCAGGCGCAATTTCGCTGCGCCATCCATTCGGCGCTCGGAGATATATTTCTCAACTGGTATAACATGTCAATAACTATCCTTGAGAATATGTGACATGGGAGTAGCCCGCGTCGCGACATTTAAGAGTCCGTGGTTGCGGGGGGCCCCGCTGTAAGCCAGGGTACGGAAACTCTTTGCGCCCGACAGCCTTCTCCTCGACGCGGCAAAAGTGCGTCGCGGCGCTTTGGTGTCGCCCAAGTGCTTCAGGTTTTCGATACTTCGCATGTCGCGCAAAACCGCTTGCGCACCTTAGTGCGACCGGCTTCAGGAGCGCGAAGAGCTACCGGGAAGCTTTGAATTCTCAGTCGGCTAGAGCGGAAACCTGGCGCAGCCACTCTATGAACAGTCGCCCGCTTTCCTTTCGTGGTCTCCTCGTCGGTACAACCACGAAGTAGGCCGCCCTGGTGCGAATAGATGCTTCCGTAACACGAACAAGGCGCGTTTGCTTTATAAGGTCACCGACGAGGCGGTTCCAACCAAGCGCGATGCCTTGGCCGTTCAACGCTGCATAAATGGCCTCGGTGTAGAAGCTGCATCGCAGGCCTCGGGCCTTTTTCGGCGCCTTCACGAAAAAGGCCGCGAGCCACTCGTCCCAGCCTGTCCATGTCGGGTCATCCGTGTCGCTCGATATGAGCGGATGACCTACGAGATCATCCACCGTGCAGATTGGGTCGGCCGTGACCAGATAGTCGGCGCTGCAAATCGGGAAAACTTCGTCCTCGAACAAAAGCTCCGCCTGACCGTCCGGCCAGGTACCGGTCCCATAGCGAATCGCCAGGTCCACATCGCTTGCTTCGATGCTCGTCCGGGCATCCTGCGTAATGATGCGAAGCTTGATTTCGGGATGAGCGCGAGAAAATGCGGCAATCCTTGGCAACAGCCAGAAATGCGAAAAGGAGATAGTCGCCGAAATCGCCAGTTCGTCATCGGCACTCTCCGACCGGAGCTCGGCGACGGTGTCGGCAATGAGGTTGAATGCGTCGCCCGCCGCCGCGGATAGCAGCCTGCCCTTCTCGGTCAGTTCGATCTTGCGGTGGAGCCGCCGAAACAGGGGGAAGCCGAAATCCTCTTCCAGCAAATGGATTTGCCGGCTTACGGCAGCCTGGGTCACACCGAGTTCCGTCGCAGCGCGCGTGAAGCTGGACAGGCGGGCCGCCGCTTCAAAGGCCGTCAAGGCGGTGAGTGGCGGAAGTTTCTTCCTCAGGTTCGCCATCTTTGTTCCATTACATTTGGTAATGTCATACGCGCATATTTATGCCGTTGAGTGACCAGAATAGCTGAGCGATCCTGCCCCTGGAACCCGTCGACCTTTCGATAGGAACATAAGGTGGAATTATGCTGCAGACATTTGCTTCTCCCATATCGTCGCTCCTTGATGCAAGAGCCGAGGGACACTCCCTTCCCGCCGGTCTTTATACGCGAGAGGACGTCTTCGAGGCGGATCTCGAGGTCTTTTTCCGCCAGCACTGGATCTGCATCGGCCTTGAATGCGATGTGCCTGAGCCGGGTGACGCAACGGTCGTCGATATCGGCAAGACGAGTCTCATCCTCCTTCGCGACGATGACGGCGAGATCCGCGTCATGCACAATGTCTGCCGCCACCGCGGCGCGCGCCTGCTCGATGCCGGCAAGACGATCGTTTCGAAGCTCGTCTGTCCCTACCATACCTGGACCTATGAGCTGACCGGCGAGTTGAGCTATGCCCCCCACATGGGCAAGGGCTTCGACAAGGAATGCCGCAGCCTCAAACCCGTGACATTCAAGTCGGTCAGTGGCCTCATCTACGTCTGCCTTTCCGACAATGCCCCCGAAGACATCGACCGCCTTGTCGACGTCATGGCCGAACGCCTCGCGCCCTACGACATCCGCAACGCCAAGGTCGCCTACGAATCCGATGTCATCGAACAGGGCAACTGGAAACTCACGATCGAGAACAACCGTGAATGCTACCATTGCTCTGCCAACCACCCCGAGCTCTGCGTCTCCTTCGTCGATCTCGATTTCGGCTTCGACCCGGACGCATTGAGCCCGGAAGATCGAGCCCAGGCCGAGGAGCATTTTTCGCTTTATGAGGAACGGACCAAGCTGTGGGAGGCGGACGGCTACCCGTCCGCGGCGGTCGAGCAATTGGTGGACTGCAGCACAAATTTTCGCACACAGCGGCTGATCATTTCGGGTGCCGGCGAATCCCAGACGCCCGATGCGACCGCCGCATCGGCAAAGCTGCTCGGTACGATGTCGCGCAAGGACCTCGGCGACATGCATCTTTGGGGCCACAACAGCTGGAACCACTTCATGGGCGACCACGCCGTCGTTGCGATCGTCATACCGCTTTCTGCGAATAGGACGCTCGTGCGGACGAAGTGGCTCGTGCACAAGGATGCCGTCGAAGGCGTCGACTACGATCTCGAGAAACTGACCAACGTCTGGCTTGCCACGACCGATCAGGACGCCGAGCTCGTCGCCCGCTCGCACGCCGGCATCGAGGATCCGGCTTACGTGCCGGGCCCCTATTCACCCTTCTCCGAAACCAATCTCGACAAGTTTGCGTCGTGGTACATCGATCGGATGCGCGCCCATGGATACTAAGAGCACCTTTTCTCCGGCTGAGCGCCCTGACCTTGGCGATTTGTGGAACCGCAATTCGGACGAGGACCTGGTCTGCGTCGATGTCCACCAGGAAACGCACGATGTGAAGACATTCACCTTTGCGTGCCCAAAGGGCAAGCGCTTCGCCTTCGAAGCCGGTCAATACTTCCTGTTCGACCTTGATGTCGGGGGCGAGCCGGAAAGCCGGTGTTATAGCATCTCGTCCTCCCCGAAACGCAACAATGCGTTTTCGGTCACGGTCAAACGCGTAGCCGGCGGCAAGATCTCAAACTGGCTTCACGACAACCTGGCCGCCAACACCAAGGTCAAGGCAAACGGTCCCCTCGGCCACTTCATTCGGCCGAACGCGAGGAAATATCTGTTTCTTTCCGGAGGTTCGGGGATCACCCCGGTTATGGCGATGGTCCGCGAGATCGCCGATACATGCGAGCCGGCCGACGTCGTCTTCATGCACGCAGCGCGAACCCCGAAGGACCTCATCTTCCGCGACGAACTTGCCAACCTGGCCAATCGGGTGAAGGGGCTCCGGCTTCAGTTACTTCCGGAAGTCGTTTCCGGTGAAGCCAACTGGTCCGGACTGACGGGGCGCATATCGGCAGCCTATCTGAAGCTTGCAGTTCCCGACATTGCCGAACGCGTCGTCATGTGTTGCGGCCCGGCGCCGTTCATGGCGGCAGCGCGCACGATCTCTGCCGAACTGGGCGTTCCCCCGTCAAACTACATCGAGGAGAGCTTCGACGCGGCCGTGACCGATGACGTCGATACCCCTGCCGTCGAGCAACCGGCCACCCGAATATTCCAGGTCGAGTTCTCCAAACAGGCCCGCAAGATCGAGGTTTCAGAGGAGCAGACCGTGCTCTCTTGCGCAAAGAAGGCAGGGGTGAAACTCCCCTCGTCCTGCTCGAACGGCGTCTGCGGCACCTGCAAGTCGAAGCTCGTCTCCGGCTCGGTCGAGATGAACCACAATGGCGGCATTCGGCAGCGAGAGATCGATGCCGGTCTCTTTCTGCCATGCTGTTCAAAGCCGCTGAGCGATCTCGTCATCGATCGCTAGGTCCTGGCAAATGATTCCGGCCCGACCATTGGTCGGGCCGGACCATCTCAGGCCGTCTTGAGCGCGCCGCTCTTCTTCGCCGCCCATGTGACGATAACGTCCATCTGGCCGGGATTGAGGCAATCAAGGGCTCCATACCCGATTCGCGCAGCCGGGCACGCACGGCCTCCATCGCGGCCGGAACGCTGGCATGGGCTTCCCCTCCTTTTGGCCGGGGCTGAAGGCCCGGCTGTTCATTGGTATCGCCGGCCGCTGGCGCGACGGTGCGGGACAGGCCTTTCCGTCTGCAGGCGGGGTTGACCCCCGGTTCAATAGAGCACCACACTGCGGATGCTTTCGCCGGAATGCATCAGTTCGAAGCCCTTGTTGATGTCTTCGAGGGCCATGGTATGGGTGATCATCGGGTCGATCTGGATCTTGCCCTGCATGTACCAGTCGACGATCTTGGGCACGTCGGTGCGGCCGCGGGCGCCACCGAAGGCGGTGCCCATCCACTGGCGACCGGTGACGAGCTGGAACGGCCGGGTGGAGATCTCCTGGCCGGCGCCGGCGACGCCGATCACCACCGACTTGCCCCAGCCGCGATGGGCCGATTCCAGCGCCTGGCGCATCACCCTGGTGTTGCCGGTGCAGTCGAAGGTGTAGTCGGCGCCACCGATCAGGTCGCCATGGCGTTTCGTCATGTTGACGAGATAGGGCACGATGTCGTCGCCGACCTCCTTGGGGTTGACGAAGTGGGTCATGCCGAACTTCTCGCCCCATTCCTTGCGGTCCGGATTGATGTCGACGCCGATGATCATGTCGGCACCGGCAAGCCTGAGGCCCTGGATGACGTTGAGGCCGATGCCGCCGAGACCGAAGACGATCGCGGTCGCGCCGATCTCCACCTTGGCCGTGTTGATGACCGCGCCGATGCCGGTGGTGACGCCGCAGCCGATGTAGCAGATCTTGTCGAACGGCGCCTCCGGGTTGACCTTGGCGACGGCGATCTCCGGCAGCACCGTGTAGTTGGCGAAGGTCGAGCAGCCCATATAGTGGTGGATCTTGTCCTTGCCGATCGAGAAGCGCGAGGTGCCGTCCGGCATCAGGCCCTGGCCCTGGGTCGCGCGGATCGCGGTGCAGAGATTGGTCTTGCGCGACAGGCAGGAATAGCATTCCCGGCATTCGGGCGTGTAGAGCGGGATGACGTGATCGCCCTTCTTCACGCTCGTGACGCCCGGGCCGACGTCGACGACGATGCCGGCGCCTTCATGGCCGAGGATCGCCGGGAACAGGCCCTCCGGGTCGGCACCGGACAGGGTGAAGTCGTCGGTGTGGCAGAGGCCGGTGGCCTTGACCTCGATCAGCACCTCGCCGGCCTTCGGGCCCTCGAGCTGAACCGTCATGATCTCGAGCGGCTTGCCGGCCTGAACGGCAACGGCGGCGCGTACATCCATTGTCGGATCCCTTTACATTATTGGCTTAATCAACTGAGAGGCCGGCCGCACTTCGACCGGCCAGCTGTCAAATCGGATGGCTTGGAGCGCTTCAGAAAGCCTTCTGCAACTCCGGCAGGGCATCGAAGAGATCGGCGACGAGGCCGTAGTCGGCGACCTGGAAGATCGGCGCCTCCTCGTCCTTGTTGATCGCGACGATGACCTTGGAGTCCTTCATGCCGGCGAGATGCTGGATCGCACCGGAGATGCCGCAGGCGATGTAGAGATCGGGCGCGACCACCTTGCCGGTCTGGCCGACCTGCCAGTCGTTCGGGGCGTAACCGGCATCGACGGCGGCTCGGCTGGCGCCGACGGCGGCGCCGAGCTTGTCGGCGACCGGCAGGATCACTTCCTTAAACTTCTCCGAGGAACCAAGCGCGCGGCCGCCGGAGATGATGATCTTCGCCGAGGTCAGTTCCGGACGGTCGGACGACGACAGCGCGTCGGCGACGAAGGAGGAAACGCCCGGGTTGGCGGCCGCCGAAACGCTTTCGACCGCAGCCGAACCGCCTTCGGCAGCGGAAGCGAAGGCGGCGGTGCGCACGGTGATGACGCGCTTGGCTTCCGTCGTCTGCACCGTCTGGATGGCGTTGCCGGCATAGATCGGCCGCTTGAAGGTGTCGGCGGAGACGACCTCGATGATTTCCGAGACCTGAGAAACGTCGAGCAGGGCGGCAACGCGCGGCATGACGTTCTTGCCGACCGAGGTCGCGGCCGCAACGATCGTGTCGTAGCTGCCGGCAAGCGAGACGATCAGCGCCGCCAGCGGCTCGGCGAGGTTGTTGGCAAGCGAGGCGTCGTCGGCGACGAGCACCTTGGCGACGCCGGCAAGCTTGGCGGCCTGTTCGGCTGCCGCCTTGGCGCCGCTGCCGGCGACCAGCACATGCACATCGCCGCCGATCTTGGCGGCAGCGGTCAGCGCCTTGGCGGTCTGGTCGGAAAGGTGGTTGCTGTCGTGGTCAGCCAGAAGAAGAATGGCCATGATTTAATCTCCCTTTGGTTTGAGCTCAACGGTCCGTTCCGGACCGGAGCTCCAGGATTGTCGCGTGGTTCATGCGTTTGTCCGGAAACCGGTTCCCACTTTCCGGACGCATGAAACTTAGAGCACGCCGGCTTCGGTCTTGAGCTTGTCGACGAGCTCGGCGACCGACTTGACCTTGATGCCGGCCTTGCGGCCCGACGGTTCCTCGGTCTTCAGCACCTTGAGGCGGGCTGAAGTGTCGACGCCGAAGTCGGCCGGCGACTTCTTGTCGAGCGGCTTCTTCTTCGCCTTCATGATGTTCGGCAGCGAGGCGTAGCGCGGCTCGTTCAGGCGCAGGTCGGTGGTGACGACCGCCGGCAGCTTAATGTCGATCGTCTGCAGGCCACCGTCGACTTCGCGGGTGACGGTCGCCTTGCCGTCGCCGAGCTCGACCTTGGAGGCGAACGTCCCTTGCGCCCAGCCCAGGAGGGCCGACAGCATCTGGCCGGTCTGGTTCGAATCGTCGTCGATTGCCTGCTTGCCGACGATGATCAGGCCCGGCTGTTCGGCCTCGGCCACACCCTTGACGATCTTGGCGACGGCGAGCGGCTCGACCTGGTCTTCGGTCTCGACGAGGATGGCGCGGTCGGCGCCCATGGCGAGCGCCGTCCGGAGCGTCTCTTCGGCCTTGGCCGGACCGACGGAAACGACGACGACTTCACTCGCCTTGCCGGCTTCCTTCAGTCGCAGCGCCTCTTCGACCGAGATCTCGTCGAACGGGTTCATCGACATCTTCACGTTCGCAAGTTCGACGCCCGAACCGTCTGCCTTCACGCGGATCTTGACGTTGTAGTCAACGACACGTTTGACCGTCACAAGTATTTTCATCGCAAACCTTCCTCCCGCGCTCGGTTGTGCCCGAACGCCTTTTCGTCAATGTCTCGGTCGATCAGGCAACAACGCCCAGAAGGCGAACAGCGGCTTTTCACCCGAACGCATAGCGTGTTTGATGCCAGGCGGATTGTAGAAGGAGCCTCCGATCCCCGGAGAGAACCATTCGGAATCGCCGTGCTGAAACTCGCCCTCCGACAGGACGAGGTAGGTCTCTTCGGGGGCGTGGTCGTGATCGGGATAGCGCGCGTTCGGCGCCATCAACGTCACGCCAAGCCAGAGATCCCTCCGATCCTCCAGGCCGCCCGGTCCGACGATCATCGCGTTGGCATGGCTCATCAGGAAATTTTCGCTGGCGGTATGGTCGTAGACCGAACGCCACTTCCATTCGAGCATCGGTTCAAGCGACGCAAAGCGCTCGATCAGCGCGTCCAACGACGGCCGCCCGGTCTTCGTCGCGAGGACACCATCGAGATAGCGGCCGCAGACAGGGAGGCGCATTGCAATGTCCGAACGCAGCGGCTGCGGCGCCTCGAGCTGCTCGAAGATCTTCATGATCGACTGACGTGCTCTGATGTCCTGCGCGAACTGGTCGAAGGCCACAAAAGCCGCGTCCAGAAAAGCCTGCAGGACGTCGATCCGCGCCATCGTCAGATGTCCTTGGCCAGGCGCAGCGCATCGTAGATGGCCGCATGCGTGTTGCGGGCCGCCACCGCGTCGCCGATCCGGAAGAGTTGATAGGCGCCTTCCGGATTGCGCTCGATGGACTGCGGCGTGCCCGCGATGAGCTCGTCGTAGGAGACTTCGCCGAGGTTCCTCGAACCAGGCTTCAGTTCGAAATAGAGGTCGTCGAGCGGAATGGTGCCGTGGTTGACGACGATCTGGTCGAAGGTCTGCTGCTTGGCAACGCCACCATAGTCGCTGCCGACATGGGCGATGATCTGGTTGCCACTCTTTTCAACCGACTCCAAGCGGTAGGTGACGGTGAAGGTGACGTCGAGTTTCTGCAGCGAGCGCATGTAGGGAACGAGGTTCATCGCCATGACTTCCGGCGCGAAAGACCGGTCCGGCGTCATGATCTCGACCTTGGCGCCGGCCTTGGCGAGGAATTCTGCAGCCTGCAGGCCCGCATGGTCGCCGGCGTCGTCGAAAACGAGCACGTTGGTACCAGGCTTCACATCCCCCGAGATGATGTCCCAGGAGGAAACGACGAGTTCGTTGCCCTTCGACAAGATCTCTGTATGCGGCAATCCACCGGTCGCGATGATGACGACGTCGGGCTTTTCAGTGAGTACGGTGCCAGCCTCGGCCCAGGTGTTGAACCGGAAGGTGACGCCGAGCTTTTCGCACTGACTCATGCGCCAATCGATGATGCTGATCATTTCGCGGCGACGTTCGCTCTGGGCCGTAAGCCGGATCTGTCCGCCCGGATTGTTCGCGGCCTCGAAAACCACGACCTCATGACCTCGTTCCGCGGAGACGCGGGCGGCTTCAAGACCGGCCGGGCCCGCACCGACGATCACGATCTTCTTGCGGACGGCAGCTTTCGGGATCCGATGCGGCATCGTTTCTTCGCGGCCGGTCGCAGCATTGTGGATGCAGAAGGCCATGCCACCCTGGTAGATGCGGTCGAGACAGTAGTTGGCGCCGACGCAGGGGCGGATATCATCCTCGCGCTTTTCCATGATCTTCCGCACAATATGCGGGTCGGTCATATGGGCGCGGGTCATGCCGATCATGTCGACCTTGCCGGCAGCGATCGCATGACGCGCCGTCGCTACGTCCTGGATCTTCGCGGCATGGAAGGTCGGGAACTTGGTTGCTGCGCGCACATCGCCGGCAAAATCCAGATGCGGTGCGCTCGCCATCCCCTGGATCGGGATGACATCTGTCAGGCCCGGATCCGTATCGATATGACCGCGGATGACATTCAGGTAGTCGATGAGGCCGCTTTCCTTGAGACGACGGGAGATCTCCAGGCCTTCGGCCTTTCCGGTCCCGCCGGGAAGACACTCGTCCGCCGTATAGCGAACGCCCAGGATAAAGTCGTTTCCGACCCTTTCGCGCATGGCTTTGAAGACGTCGAAACAGAAGCGCAGGCGATTGTCGAGCGAACCACCGTAGGGGCCATCGAGTTCGTTGGTGAGCGGCGAGGTGAACTGGTCGATGAGATGGCCATAGGCTTCCAGTTCCACGCCATCCATGCCGCCCGCCTTCATCCGTTCGGCGGCGTCTGCAAAGTCCTTGATGATGCGCTCGATGTCCCAGTCTTCGAGCTTCTTGGGAAAGGCGCGGTGCGCTGCCTCGCGATGGTGCGAGGGCGCAACGACCGGGAGCCAGTCGCCCTTGTCCCAGCGGGTGCGCCTGCCAAGGTGCGTGAGCTGGATCATGATCGCCGCGCCCTCTTCATGCACGGCGTCGGTCATCTGCCTGATCCACGGCACGATCTCGTCCTTGTAGGCGAGCAGGTTGTTGAAGACTGGAGGGCTGTCTTTCGAGACTGCCGCAGAGCCGGCGGTCATCGTCAGCGCCACACCCCCCTTCGCCCGTTCAACCGTATAGGCGCGATAGCGTCCCTTCGGCATACCGTCTTCCGGATAGGCAGGCTCGTGCGACGTGACGATGATGCGGTTACGCAGGGTCAAATGCTTCAACTGAAACGGCTGAAGCAGGGGATCGTTCGACATGCCACGGGCTCCGGTTTATGGGACTTTGATCGCAACGGTAAGCGGAAATGTACATATGTGTCAACAATCAAAAACACTAGAGTTTGGCAATTCGACATATATGTACATTTTGCTTGAACCAGCCCTTTGGATTTGTTAGGAGGCAATCATGGAACAGGCGATGAGTGACACTGGTTGGCGCGGTTCACAGGAGGGGTGGCTCGAAGCCGCCTACGACTCCCTGCTCGAGTCGGGCGTGGATTCGGTGAAGATCCTGCCGTTGGCCAAACGGCTCAATCTTTCCCGGACCAGCTTCTATTGGTTCTTCAAGGACCGCGAAGAACTGTTGAACGCTCTTATCGCGCGCTGGAGGGAGAAGAATACGGGCAATCTCATCAAGCAGTCCGAAGCCTATGCGGAGTCGCTGGCCGAGGCGATGCTGAACGTTTTCGACTGCTGGGTGAACAAGGATCTGTTCGACTCCCAGTTCGAGTTCGCCGTTCGCAGCTGGGCACTGCAATCGCCCGAGATACTGGCCGAAGTGCAGCAGGCCGATCAGGCGAGAATGGAGGCGCTGGGCCGCATGTTCATGCGGTTCGGCTATGAGGCGGGACCGGCGGACGTTCGCGCCCGAACGACCTATCTCGTTCAGATCGGATACATCTCGATGCAGTCCAAGGAAGACCTCGCGCTCCGTATGAAGCGCATTCCGGAATACATCGCGATCTACACCGGACAAACGCCGCAGCAAAGGGAGCTCGACCGCTTCTTTGCCCGGCACGGCTACAAACCAGAGTGAGAGAAGCATGGAAGCGGGCGGACCTTTGAGGGTTGGCATAATTGGAGGTGCCGGCTGGCTGGGCGGGGCAATCGCCGAAGCCATTCTCGATGCCGGCATTGCCGAGCCTCAAAATCTGTCGCTCTCCTATCGCAGTGAGCGGCCGAACCGTTTCGACCGCTCGTTCTGGACATCAGACAACCAGGCCCTTGCCGACCGTTCGGATGTTATCGTTCTCTCCGTCCGCCCGGCCGACTGGCCCAGCCTGAACGTCGATGCCGAAGACAAGCTGCTCATCTCCGTCATGGTAGGCATCCGCCTGAGTGCTCTTGGTGCGCGACACCGGACGGGCCGCGTGGTCCGTGCCTTGCCGAATGCGGCGGCCGAAGTCCGCAAATCCTATACGCCGTGGATCGTCGCGGCCGATGTGCGGGAGGATGATCGGTCGATCATACGGGCTATCTTCGACGCCTGCGGCTCCCAAGATGAAGTGCGTTCAGAGGCGGAGATCGACTATCTGACCGGCCTCACCGGCTCCGGTCCCGCCTTTCCGGCGCTTCTTGCCGAGGCGATGGTGACAGACGCCATCTCCTATGGCCTGGCGCCCGAGATCGCCAAGCGTGCCGTCAACACCCTTATCGTGGGTGCGGGCAGGTTACTGGAACAACGGGACGACTGTCCCGGCGAAACGGTCCAGACCTTCCTTGACTATCGCGGCACCACTGCGGCAGCGATCGAGGAAATGCGCGCGGCCGGATTTGGTGCCGCCGTTTCGCGCGGATTGTCGGCGGCATTGAGGAAATCGGTTCGCATGGGAGACGCCTCCTAGCGCCGTAGGAGCGGGCTCCGCGGCATCCCGCTCCAACAGAAGAAGCCGCCAAAAGAGGGAACGATAATGAAAAGCTTGCTTGCATCGACATGCCTGTTCCTTGGAACCGTCGCCGGTTCGTCGCTCGCCAATGCTGCGGACTGTGGCAGCGTCACCATCGCCAGCATGAACTGGCAAAGTGCCGAGGTGATTTCCAACCTCGACAAGATCATTCTCAATGAAGGTTACGGCTGCAGCGCCGAAATCACCATCGGCGACACCGTCCCGACCATCACGTCGATGGCAGAGAAAGGCGAACCCGATATCGCGCCCGAGGCCTGGATCGACTTGCTTCCCGACGTGGTCAAGAAGGGAACCGAGGAAGGCCGTATCGTGAAGGTCGGCTCGCCGCTTCCCGACGGCGGCGTCCAGGGCTGGTGGATCCCGAAATACTTCGCCGATGCCCATCCCGACATCAAGAGCATTCCCGACCTCCTGAAGCATCCCGACCTTATCAAGGACCCTGAAGACCCGAGCAAGGGCGCGATCTTCAACGGCCCACAAGGCTGGGGCGGCACGGTCGTGACCGCGCAGCTCTACAAGGCGTTTGAAGCGGAAAAGGCCGGCTGGACGCTGGTCGACACCGGATCTGCGGCAGGTCTCGATGGTTCGATCGCAAAGGCCTACGAACGCAAGGAAGGCTGGGTCGGCTACTACTGGGCACCGACTGCTCTGCTCGGCAAATACGAGATGGTACATCTCGAAGCCGGCGTCCCCTATGATGCAGCTGAGTGGAAGCGTTGCATCACGGTTGCCGAATGCACCGACCCCAAACCCAGCGCCTGGCCGGTCGATACGATCGTGACGCTCGTCGCCAAGCCTTTCTCGGAAAAGGCAGGGCCGGAAGTCATGGAGTATCTCAACAAGCGCTCCTGGAGCAACGAGACCATTGCCAAGCTCATGGCCTGGATGACCGACAACCAGGCAAGCGGCGAAGAAGGTGCCAAGCACTTCCTCGAAGAAAACCCGGATATCTGGAAGAAGTGGGTTTCGCCGGAAGCCGCCGCGAAGATCGAGGCGGCGCTGTAATCGGCACCGCCGCGCCGATGCGGCGTGCTTCTGCACGCCGCATCGTTCATGCCGACATAACAAGGAAGAACGGATCGGCTCTTTCGAGAAGGGGAACCGAATGGACTGGTTTTATCAATTTCCGCATATGGACGACAACGCGCTTCGCGACCTGAAGAAGGTCATCGACGAGACGTTTCGCGGCTTTACACGCAGCTACGGCGACCTGATCGAGGGTTTCTTTACGCCACTGCAGCATTTTCTGATCGCCGCCGAACGGTTCATGACCAAGACGCCGTGGCCGATCATCACCCTGCTGATCCTGGCTATCGCCTGGGCAGCGACCAGAAGCCTGCGGATCGTCGTCGGCTGTCTCGTGACGCTGCTGTTGATCGGTTACTTCGACATGTGGGACGACACGATGCGGACGATCTCGATGATCTTCGTCTGCACCGTGCTGTCGATCGCGATCGGACTGCCGATCGGCAT
Organism: Ensifer sp. 38_S197; assembly: GCF_056924495.1. Lineage (NCBI taxonomy): Bacteria > Pseudomonadati > Pseudomonadota > Alphaproteobacteria > Hyphomicrobiales > Rhizobiaceae > Ensifer > Ensifer sp. 38_S197. The sequence goes on from NZ_JBXOVZ010000001.1 coordinate 623,515, forward strand.
TCTGATGTCGCGCTCCGACAGGGTACAGCGGGTCGTCAATCCCGTGCTCGACGTGATGCAGACCATGCCGAGCTTCGTCTATCTGATCCCCGTCGTCATGCTGCTCGGCATCGGCAAGGTTCCCGGCCTGATCGCCGTCGTCATCTACGCCATCCCACCGATGATCCGGCTCACCAATCTCGGCATTCGCCTGGTCGACAAGGACGTGCTGGAGGCAGCCGATGCCTTCGGCGCCGACAACAGGCAGAAGCTCTTCAAGGTGCAGCTTCCTCTTGCGCTTCCGACCATCATGGCGGGCATCAACCAGACCATCATGATGGCGCTCGCCATGGTCGTCATCGCGTCGATGATCGGCGTCCAGGGTCTTGGCCAGCCGGTGCTGAAGGCGATCGCCAACCAGTACTTCACGCTCGGCATCTTCAACGGCCTTGCGATCGTCGGTATCGCCATCATGTTCGACCGCGTCAGCCAGGCCTATGGCGAACGGCTCCAGAAGCACCGGGAGGTGGTCCATGGCTGATCATGCTTTCGGCGGCATCGCGATCCGCCATCTCTACAAGATCTTCGGGCCGAACGCTGAGGCTCATGTCGAAGCGGTCCAGAACGGCCTGAGCAAGGCCGAACTCAACGAGCGCCATGGACATGTGCTCGGCCTTCGCGACATCAATATCGAAATGCCGTCGGGCTCCATCCAGGTCATCATGGGGCTTTCCGGCTCGGGCAAGTCGACGCTCATCCGCCATATCAACCGGCTGATCGACCCGACGGCCGGCGAAGTCCTTGTCGACGGCGTCGATGTGGTGAAGATGCCCGAAATGGAGTTGCGGGAATTCCGCCGCCACCAGACGGCAATGGTGTTCCAGAAGTTTGCGCTGCTCCCGCATCGCAGCGTGCTCGACAACACGATCTTCGGCCTCGAAATCCAGGGCGTGTCGCGTGCGCAGAGCACCGACACCGCCATGCGGTGGCTGGAACGGGTCGGTCTCAAAGGCTTCGAGCAGAAATATCCCAATCAGCTCTCCGGCGGCATGCAGCAGCGCGTCGGCCTTGCCCGGGCGCTTGCCAACGACGCACCGGTTCTGCTGATGGACGAGGCCTATTCGGCACTCGATCCGCTCATCCGCACAGACATGCAAACTGTGCTTCTGGACCTGCAGAAGGAGATCAAGAAGACGATCGTCTTCATCACCCACGATCTCGACGAGGCGCTCAGGCTCGGCGACCAGATCGCCATTCTGCGCGACGGCGAGGTCATCCAGCAGGGGTCAAGCCAGGACATCGTGCTGAGACCCGCCGACGACTATGTCGCCAACTTCGTGAAGGAGGTAAACCGCGGGCGTGTCGTGCATGTTGAGGCAATCATGACGCCATGCGGCGCGACCGCCGTCGATAGCGGACCGCGGATTGCCGCCAATCTCACGATCGAAGAGGCGGTGCGCACGCTCGCGTCAGCGCCCGAAGGCGACATCACCGTCGTCGATCCTTTGGGCAAGCCTCTCGGCATCGTCACATTCCGTCAGTTGGCGGGTGCGATGGTCAATGCGCATGAAGCAAACGATCGTGCAATGGCGATTGCAGCCACCGCCGCGTGACACGGGCGACCGCCCCAATATGTCTCCCCTCCGGGCGGACGGTTCTCCGCCCGGAAAAGCGTAAGGGTTGCCGAAGCGCACCCATTCCAGTCCCGATCCCCTTCCGTCCGGAGTTGCGCCATGTCCAAGAAGTTTCCCCGGCTGTTCTCCCCTCTCAAATTACGCGCCCATACCCTGAAGAACAGGATCGTCTTCGGCGCCCACACGGCGAACATGGCGGTCGAGGGCCTGCCGACCGAACGCCATGCCGCCTATTACCGTGAACGGGCGATCGGCGGGGCCGCGATGATCGTTGTCGAGCCCATGCCGGTCCACGCCGCAGCCGTTTTGACCCGCGGCAATTTCCGCCACTCCGACGATAGCGTTATCCCCCACTTCAAGAAGGTGGTCGAGGCGATCAGGGAACATGGGGCGATCGCGATCCAGCAGCTCTACCACGTCGGCGCCCATGGAGATTCCGACAACTCCTTTCATCCGCATTGGTCGCCGTCGGGCGGGCCGAGCTATCACGACAGCGACGGCTCGCATCCGATGACCGGAGTGGAAATCCTGGAGACGATCGACGGCTTCGTCGACGCGGCACGGCGCTGTCGGGATGCCGGCTTCGACGGCGTCGAGGTCTGGGCGGCCTATCTCGGCATGGTCGACCAATTCTGGACCCCCTGGTGTAATCGACGCGACGACCAATGGGGCGGCTCGCTCGAAAATCGCACGCGCATGTCGCGGGAAATCCTGACGCGGATCAGGGAAGTCTGCGGCCCGGACTTCATCGTCGGCCTTGCCGTCAGCGACGAGCCGGACGTCAAAGTTGCTCTTCAACGCGACGAACTTGCCGAGATCATCCGCCTGCACGATGAACTGGGCCTCATCGACTATGTCACCTGCGGTTCGGGCGGTTACCTTGATTTCTACAAGTTGATGCCCACGTTCCTTTACCCGGAGAAACTTGGCGCCGATCTCGCATCGGTCCTGAAAGGTGTCGTCAAGAATGCCCTGGTGATCGCCGAAAGTCACATCCGCACCCCGGAAAACGCAGAAACAGTGCTTGGCGAAGGAGTAGCCGACCTCGTTTCGATCGTGCGCGGCCAGATCGCCGATCCACATCTGGCGACGAAGGCGGGCGAGGATCGTCCGGACGACATTCGTGGCTGTATCTCGTGCAACCAGATGTGCTGGGGACGTCGATCGCGAGACTACTGGATCAGTTGTCTGATCAACCCATCCGTCGGCCGCGAGGCCGAATGGAACGGCGACCGTTTCCTGAAGACCGGTGCTTCAAAGCGCGTGCTGGTGATCGGCGGTGGTCCCGCCGGACTGGAAGCCGCTCGGGTGGCCGCGGAGCGTGGCCACAAGGTCGTGCTTGCCGAAGCATCGAGCCGTCTCGGCGGAAACTTCCTGCTGGCTGGGATGCAGCCGCGAAGGGCACAGATCCTCGATCTCATCGCCTGGTATGAGCGCCAGCTCGAGAAACTCGGCGTCGAGCTTCGCCTCAACACCTATATCGAGGCTGAGGACATCGAACCTTCCGAATTCGACCGGGTCGTCGTCGCCACCGGCTCCTACTCGCCAGAGACGGGCTTCCAGAAAGCGCTACCGACGGTCGGGACAATGCCGGGTCTGGCGAAGGGCAACGTCTTTACGGTCGAAGCCGTCATGGCACGCCAGGCAAGGCCGGGCAAACGCGTCCTGCTTCTCGACGAAGGTGGCGGCTGGCGCGGCTGCGGCACCGCCTGGAAGCTTGCCGAGGAAGGCCACCTGGTGACGATCCTGACGCCCGATCCCTTCGTCGGCAAGGAGTTGCAGAGAACCGCCGCCGACGTTCCCACGCGGCAGGCGCTAAGCAAGCTCGGCGTCAAATGGATCGTCGAAGCCAGCATCAGCGAATGGCACGGCAATGGCGCAACAATCGTCGATCACAACACGGGAGAACGCCGCTTCGTCGAAGCCGATGCGCTGGTCACGGCCACCACCAATTCGCCGGCGGACTGGCTGATGCCGGGGCTGACGGAACGAGGTATTCCGACCCACCAGATCGGCGATTGCGCGGCGCCGCGCCAGGCGCCCTATGCATTTTACGAGGGCCGGAAGGCGGGATTGGAGATCTGATATGGCGGATGAAGTGGAACTCGGCGGGGCGGAAGGGGAGGAACTTGCGCTCAGAGCATGCCTTGGCGCCGGCGCCAATCCGCAAAGTGCCCGCTCACTCGTCGACGCGACCCTTTCGGCCGCTCGCTTTGGCCCCCTCGCGGTCGGGTTTCCACATCTGGTGGACTATCTCAACAGTTTCCGTGACGGCCGTATCAATTGCGATCCGGCGCCGGTCGTCACGCGCCCCTTTCCCGCCTTTCTGGCATCCGACGCGGACCAAGGCATCGCACAACTCGGCTTTGATCTTGCCTTCCGGGACTTCGTCGACGCAGCACGCACCTTCGGGATTGCCATGTTCGGCCAGAAGAACAGCTACACCACGGGCGAACTGGGCTATTACGTCCGCCGGCTCGCGCTGGAGGGCCTGAGCGGCCTTGCGGCCACCAATGCGAATGCCATGGTCACCGCAAAGGCCGGAGGAGCGGCCGTCTACAGCACGAACCCGATCGCCTTCGGGTTCCCGCTCGGCGACAACGAACCGCCACTCATCATCGACCAATCCTCGAGCGCCACCGCTTACGTCAACATCGTCGCGGCCGCCGCCGAAGGACGGCATATCCCGGAGGGATGGGCGGTCGACGCCACCGGCTCCGATACCCAGGATCCCGAAATGGCGCTCGCCGGCGCCCTTTTACCCTTCGGCGGACGGAAGGGAGCGAATGTCGCGCTGCTGGTCGAAATGCTGTCGGCCGGTCTTTCCGGCGGATCCTGGTCGCTGGACACGCCAAGTTTTCGAACGGGCGATGCCTCTCCCGCCGTCGGGCTGACGGTGATTGCCATGATGCCCGGCCCGCCCGGGAGCGACCACGTCTTGCGCGCCCATGACCAGATCCGACGGCTTGAAAAACTCGGAGTTCACGTGCCGGGTGTCAGCGGCAGGCCGCCTCGCTCGCTGGAGCAACCCCTCCGCATGTCCCGCACTGTCTTCGACGCGATTGGTCGTTTCGCTTCCAATTGAGATTACTCGTCTGGCCGGCTAGCGTATTAATACCTACCGCCCCGGATGCGTTAAACGCCGAGAGCAATCGCCATCCCCTCCGGGGCGGCATACATCGCCATGTTCCGGCGCGACAGATCCAGGTGAGCACGAACCAGCACCTCCGCTCGGTCAGGGTCGTGGTTCGCAATTGCATCGATCATCTCGTCGTGCTGGCGGGACGCCTCGTGCAATTCCTCCAACATGCGCGCGTTGCTCGGTCTGTAAAAAATCTTGCCGATGCGCGCATGATCGATCAGCAGCCGGCGAAGGCTTGGAAGAATGAATGCATTGTTGGCAATTTCACCGACCCGAAGGTGAAATTTATCATTGTAGAAGACGCGGGCGTCGACATCATTGCTGTGGACCGCGTCGCGAAAGCTGTCCTGAATCTCGCGCAGGCCCGCGATGTCGGCCTTCGACGCGTGTTCGGCGGCCAGCCGCGTGGCCGCCACATAGATCATCGGCGCGATCAAAAAGAAATCACGAAGGGATTGGTAGCTCATTGAGGTTACGCGGGCCGGTCGGTTCGCTTCAAGTTCAATGAACCCTTCCCCCGCAAGCTGTCGCATCGCTTCGCGCACCGGGGGGCGGGACAGGCCAAACTCCTCACTCAACGCCACTTCGTCCAGGACCGATCCCGGCGCTATCTGCATGGTAAGGATGCGGTGGCGCAAGGTGCTGCTCAGGGCAGCTTTTCGATCCGGTCCGACGCTCAGGTCAGGTGAGCTTAGATTGTTCGCCATGGCAAACTCCTTTTGAACCTATCTTGTCTACAAAAAGTAGACCAGTCAACGCTTTTCGATTTGCGTCGACAACTGCGCGGGCAACACAACTCCTTTTGCCTGCTCAGCCAGAGATCTGCAAGCCGCTACATAAAAGCGAGTGCCCAGCATCGTTTTTGGGGCCTATCCGCGTCCGGGAGGCGGGCGGGAGCCCATCTTCCAACTAACTACCGCTTGTCTATTGACAGTAGATCATATGTCTATCTATTGTATTATGACTCATTGGCGAGCGTGCTCCACAGGAGCGTCGAGCCGGGCCCGAGCGGGGCGGATGGTTTTTCGGAGTGATGTGAGGAAAAATGACGGAACTTCTGACTAGAGCGCAATACGAGCAAATCGCCTCGAAACTGCTCCTCCCCTCAAAGGCCGTCATCGACGGTCGTTCTGTCGCTGCGCAATCGGGACGCACGTTCGCAACGACAAATCCCGCGACAGGAGAGAAGCTCGCGGATTTGCCTGCTTGCGGTCCTGAGGACGTCGATGCGGCAGTCGCAAGCTCGCGGCAGGCATTTGTCGACGGGCGCTGGTCGAAACAGCATCCCGCCGCCCGCAAACAGGCCCTTCTTCGCCTGGCCCAACTTATTGAGGACAATCTGGTCGAGCTCTCGGTCATGGAAAGCTTGGACAGCGGCAAGACGATCCTCGACTGCCAGACGGTTGACGTACCGGAGACGATCAACTGCCTGCGCTGGCATGCGGAAGCGATTGACAAAATCTACGATCAGGTTTCGCCTGCCTCGAACGACCATATCGCGCTTGTTGTCCGCGAACCCGTGGGTGTTGTCGGATTGGTGCTGCCGTGGAACTTTCCGCTCCTCATGCTTGCCTGGAAGATCGGGCCGGCGCTTGCGGCGGGCTGCAGCCTGGTGGTCAAACCGGCCGCGGAAACGTCCCTGACGGCCCTGCGTGTCGCCGAATTGGCCCTCATGGCAGGCATACCCGCCGGCGTCCTCAACGTCGTGACTGGCTCTGGTTCGCAGGTCGGCGAGCCGATCGGCCGGCACATGGATGTCGATGCCGTGTCCTTCACAGGATCCACGGAGACCGGTCGACGTTTCCTCAAATATTCTTCCGAGTCCAACCTCAAGGAAGTCGTCCTGGAAATGGGGGGCAAGAACCCCTCGATCGTCATGGATGACACCGACGACCTCGACGCGGTTGCCGCCCATATCGTCAACGGCGCCTATTGGAACATGGGGGAGAATTGCTCAGCCATCTCTCGGCTGATCGTCCATTCCGGCATCAAGGAAAAGCTCGTTGAAAAGATCGTCTCCGAGGTGAAGAACTGGCACGTGGGCGATCCGCTGGATCCGGCCAACCGTGTCGGCCCCCTCGTCTCCGAGGCGCACTATAGAAAAGTTGCGAGCTATCTCGGCAATGACGTGAAGGTCCTTCATGGCGGCGAGACCAGCCACGGCCGCTTCGTTCACCCGACAATCGTCGAGGTCGGAAGCAACGCCGCCCGGCATGCGAAGGAAGAGATCTTTGGACCGATCCTGACGGTCATCACCGTTGACAGCCTGAAAGAGGCGGTGGCGATCGCCAACGAGACGGACTACGGCCTGACGGCCTCCGTCTTCACCGGCAACGGCAAGCGCGCCATGCGGGCTGCCCGCGCTCTTCGGGCAGGCACGGTCACCGTCAACTCCTTCGGCGAAGGCGATATCACCACGCCGTTTGGCGGCTACAGACAGTCCGGCTTTGGCGGGCGGGACAATTCCGTTCACGCCCACGACCAATACACCCAGCTCAAGACCATCTGGCTCGATCTCAACGACGACGAAACCGCGGACCTGTAATCATGAGCAGCTTTCCGTTTCCCGGACTGAACCTCGCCATTGCAACACCGTTCGATGCTGAAGGTCGCATCGACTATGCGAGGCTCGAGCAGAATATCGAGCGCTACCTGGCGCTCGGCGTGCCCGGCTTCGTGCTGAGTTCGGGCACCGGCATGCATGTCTATCTGACAAGAGAAGAATCGAAGGATCTCGTACGGCGCGGCTCGAAGATCATCAACGGCCGGGCAAAGGTGATTGCGCAAACCTCGGCGCTGTTGACCGACGACGTGGTGGAGCGGACGAAGTTTGCAGCCGATTGCGGCGCTGACGGCGTCATGGTGCTGCCACCCTTCTTCGAAGGCCCGACGGACGATGAGGGCGTCATCGACTTCTACACGGAAGTGGCCGCCGCCGGCCTTCCGGTCATCGGTTACAACGTCCCGCACGCCGTCGGCGTGACGGTGACGCCCTCGCTCCTAAGCGCGCTTTGCGCGATCCCGAACTTCTGCGCCGTCAAGGACAGCAGCGGCGATCTCGGCAAGCAAGCGTCGCTCATCCGCACCGGTCTTCCGGTCATGAACGGGTCTGACCATCTCGTTCCCTTCGCTCTCTGGTCTGGGGCGAGCGGCCTGATCTGGGGTGGCGCCAACTTTGCGCCGCGCACGGCCCTCGCGCTGGTCGCCGCAGCGACCGCCGGGCAATGGAGCAAGGCGCGAGAGATTTGGTCCATGCTTGAACCGGCCATGTCCCTCATCTGGGAAGGCGACTACGTGCAGTCAGTCTATGCCGCGGCCGAACTCACGGGCCATGGCGCCGGCGGGCCGCGCAAGCCGCTCCGCCCGCTCTCGGCAGACCGGATCGAAACCATCCGCGCTGCCCTGGGCGGCCTGATCGAACGAGAAGCCTAAGCCGTGAGCACGCCCTCGAAAAAGGTATTCGCCGCAAAGAGGCTCCCGAAGAACACGGGGGTTTCGGGATGGGTGGCGATGCTTCCTCCCCGCCGAGCTAAAACCCGGCTTCAGGAGCACAGCAGCGCCGATGTCGTCATTATCGGCGGTGGGTTCGCGGGCCTTTCCGCAGCACGTCGAATCATGGAACTCGATCCGACACTCCATGTCGCCGTCCTTGAGGCCGGCATCATCGGCGACGCTGCGGCAGGTCGAAACTCCGGATTTATCATCGACCTGCCACATGAAGTCTCCTCGGAAGATTACGGCGGGGACTCGACCGCAAAAAGCCGCGAAGCGATCGAGATCAGCCGGACGGCCATTGCTCTTGCCCATGCCGTTGCCGAGGAACAGGGCTGGAGCCGAGAGATTTTCGATCCGTGTGGGCGCTACAGCGTCGCGATCAGCGATGCGGGGGACCAGCATCTGGTCGACTATGCCAAGGGGCTGGTGAAACTCGACGAAAAGCATCAGCTACTCAATGCCCACGAAATCGCCGAAGTGACGGGCACCAACACCTATACGTCGGCGCTGTTTACCCCTGGAACCGTCATGGTGCAGCCGGCGGCGTATATTCGCGGCGTCGCCGATAGCCTGCGCGAACCGGTCAGGGTCTATGAAGAAACCCCTGCGGTGCAGTTGGAAAACATGGGGCCCGGCTGGCTCGTCAAGACACCCCAAGGATCGATCAGCACGGCCCGGATCATCCTGGCGAACAATGGCCATGCGGAAAGCTTCGGCTTCTTCAAGAGCCAGCTCCTCCACGTCTTCACCTTTGCCTCGATGACGAGAGAATTCGACCCGAGCCTGTTGCCTGGTCAACGCAAATGGGCGGCCACACCTGCCCTTCCGATGGGCACGACTGTCCGGCGCATTCAGGGTCAAGGTGGCGATCGTATTCTCGTTCGCTCCCGCTACACCTATCACCACGACATCGAGGCGGGCGATGGGACTCTTCGGCGTGCGGGTGCCAAGCATGACCAGAAGTATCATGCCCGCTTTCCCCAACTGGCGGATATTCCGATGGAGTTTCGATGGGGTGGCGCAATGGCGCTGACATGGAACTCCGTGCCCGCCTTCGGCGAGATCGAACGCGGCCTATTTGCAGCCTGCGGGTGCAACGGCGTCGGCGCCACGAAAGCCACCGCAAACGGCATCGCGGCGGCCGACCTGATGCTCGGCGTCAAGTCACGACTGACCGAAATCTTCGCGCGCTTTGCCGCACCGAAACCGCTGCCCCGCCAACCGTTCCGGACAATCGGTGCGAAGGCGAACCTCGCGTTCAGGGAATGGCGCGCCGGCGGTGAATAGATAATCGCCGCGCAAAAAACGCGGCGGCGGAACCTTTCGATAACTGCAGTCGGTGGTCGCGGCACTCCGGCTTTGATGAAACAAACACGCCGCCAAAAGAGGGAACGGAAAAAATGAAAAAATTACTTGCATCGACCTGCTTGATGTTCGGCCTACTTGGCGGAGCGTCAGTAGCAAGTGCCGCCGAATGCGGAAGCGTGACCATCGCCAGCATGAACTGGCAGAGCGCCGAGGTGCTATCGAATCTCGACAAGTTCATCCTCAACGAGGGCTACGGCTGCAGCGCCGAGATCACCATCGGCGACACCGTGCCGACGATCACCTCCATGGCGGAGAAGGGCCAGCCCGACATCGCCCCGGAAGCATGGATCGACCTGTTGCCCGACATCGTCAAGAAGGGAACGGAAGAAGGCCGGATCATCAAGGTCGGCTCCCCCCTTCCCGATGGCGGCGTACAGGGCTGGTGGATCCCGAAGTATCTTGCCGATGCCCATCCGGACATCAAGACGATTGGCGACGTGCTGAAACATCCGGAACTCTTCCCCGATCCGGAAGACCCGAAGAAGGGCGCCATATTTAACGGCCCGCAAGGTTGGGGTGGTACGGTGGTCACCGCCCAGTATTTCAAGGCGTTTGAAGCCGAGAAGGCCGGCTTTACGCTGGTCGACACCGGTTCGGCAGCGGGTCTCGACGGCTCCATCGCCAAGGCCTACGAACGCAAGGAAGGATGGGCCGGCTACTACTGGGCACCAACTGCACTGCTTGGCAAATATGAGATGGTCAAGCTCGATGCCGGTGTACCGCTCGACGCCGCCGAATGGAAGCGCTGCATCACCGTTGCCGATTGTTCAGATCCCAAGCCGAGCGCCTGGCCCGTCGATACGATCGTGACGCTGGTGGCCAAGCCGTTCTCCGAGAAGGTTGGGCCTGAGGTCATGGACTACCTCAACAAGCGCGCCTGGAGCAATGACACCGTCAGCAAGCTGATGGCCTGGATGACGGACAATCAGGCAAGCGGCGAAGAAGGCGCCAAGCACTTCCTCGAGGAGAACGAAGCGGTCTGGTCGAAGTGGGTCTCGCCGGAAGCGGCCGAAAAGATCAAATCGGCCCTCTAAGCCGCTGTTGGGTGCGGTGAGCTCAGGCGCGCCGCACCCTTTGTCAAAATCGAAATCTTGCGCCGGCTTCTTCAAAAAGGAGGAACCGAATGGAATGGCTTTATGAATTCCCACACATGAATGACGACGCGCTTCGCACGCTGAAAAAAGCGATAGACGAAGGCTTCCGGTCGTTCACGCGCGCCTATGGCGACACCATCGAGGGCTTCTTCTCCCCCTTGCAGCACTTTCTGATCGCTTCCGAGCGCTTCATGACGCAAACGCCCTGGCCGATCATCCTCATCATCATCCTAGCGATCGCCTGGGGCGCCAGCAGAAGTTTCAAAGTCGTGCTCGGCTGTCTGGTGACCCTCTTGGCGATCGGCTATTTCGACATGTGGGACGATACGATGCGGACGGTCTCGATGATCTTCGTCTGCACGCTGCTGTCGATCGCCATCGGCATCCCGATCGGGATTCTGATGTCCCGTTCCGATCGCCTTCAGCGCGTCGTCAATCCCGTGCTTGACGTGATGCAGACCATGCCGAGCTTCGTCTACCTGATCCCAGTCGTGATGCTGCTCGGCATCGGCAAGGTTCCCGGCCTGATCGCCGTCGTCATCTACGCCATCCCGCCGATGATCCGGCTTACCAATCTCGGCATTCGCCTCGTCGACAAGGATGTGCTGGAGGCGGCCGACGCCTTCGGTTCATCGAGCTGGCAGAAGCTCAAGAACGTGCAGTTGCCGCTGGCGCTGCCCACCATCATGGCTGGCATCAACCAGACGATCATGATGGCGCTCGCCATGGTCGTCATCGCCTCGATGATCGGTGTTCAGGGCCTTGGCCAGCCGGTGCTGAAAGCGATTGCCAACCAGTACTTCACGCTCGGCATCTTCAACGGTCTCGCCATCGTCGGCATCGCCATCATCTTCGACCGTGTCAGCCAGGCCTATGGCGAACGGCTGCAGAAACACCGGGAGATCGTCCATGGCTGATCATGCTTTTGGCGGCATCAAGATCCGCCACCTCTACAAGATCTTCGGACCGAACGCGAAAGCGCATGTCGACGCCGTGCAAAAGGGCCTGACGAAGACAGAGCTCAACGAGCGGCACGGGCATGTTCTCGGCTTGCGGGACATCAACATTGAAATCCCCTCCGGCTACATTCAGGTGATCATGGGCTTGTCTGGTTCGGGCAAGTCCACGCTCATCCGCCACATCAACCGCCTGATCGATCCGACAGCCGGCGAAGTGCTCGTCGATGGTGTCGACGTCGTCAAGATGGGCCAACCAGAGCTGCGCGAATTCCGCAGGCACCAGACGGCAATGGTGTTCCAGAAATTCGCGCTGCTCCCGCATCGCAATGTTCTCGACAATACGCTTTATGGCCTTGAGGTGCAGGGCGTCGAGCGCGAAAAGGGCGTTGACATCGCCATGCGCTGGATCGAACGCGTCGGACTGAAGGGCTTTGAGAACAAATACCCCAATCAGCTCTCGGGTGGCATGCAGCAGCGCGTCGGCCTTGCCCGCGCGCTCGCCAACGATGCACCGGTGCTCTTGATGGACGAGGCCTATTCGGCACTCGACCCGCTGATCCGCATGGACATGCAGACGGTGCTTCTCGACCTGCAGAAGGAGATCAAGAAGACGATCGTCTTCATCACGCATGATCTCGACGAGGCGCTGCGATTGGGAGACCAGATCGCCGTCCTGCGCGACGGGGAAATCATCCAGCAAGGATCAAGCCAGGATATCGTGCTGAGGCCGGCCGACGACTACATCGCCAATTTCGTCAAGGAGGTGAACCGTGGTCGAGTCGTTCATGTGGAAGCCGTCATGACGCCGGTCTCTGCGGATCACACCGTCAATGGCGCAACGCTGCGCACGGGAAGCACGATCGAGGCCGCCCTCAAGATCCTGGCGCACAAGGATGCGAAGGATCTGGTGGTGGTCGACGCCGTCGGCATGCCCGTCGGCGTTGTTGATCTGAAGCGGCTGGCCGCAGCGGTTGTAACGCCGCACTGAGCGGCGGCAGACCTGCACCCATCCGAACGAAACTTTGAAAGCCGGGACAGGCGTCGCCGCGGCGGAGACCACTCGCCCCTATTCCGACCCTATCGATGGAGAAGAGATCATGAAGTTCGAAGGCATTTACACCCCCGCCATCACGCCGATCGGGCAAGACGGGCAAATCGACCGCAAGGGTTTTGCAGCCGTGCTCGAGTCCCTTATCGAAGCTGGCGTTCACGGCATCATCATTGGTGGATCCACTGGCGAATACTATGCCCAGAGTGCCCAGGAACGTTTCGACCTCGCCGTCCTCGCCAAGAATGTGATCGGCTCACGGCTGCCGCTGATCGTCGGCACGGGTGCCACCAGAACGGAGGACTCCGTGGCATTCGCCAAGGCGGCCAAGGAGATCGGCGCTGACGCCATTCTCGTTTCATCGCCGCCTTATGCCTTGCCGACGGAGGAGGAGAACGCGATCCACGCCTTGACGGTGGACCGGGCAGCCGGCCTGCCGATCATGCTCTACAACTATCCGGCGCGTATGGGGGTGATGATGGGAGACGCGTATTTCTCCCGCGTCAGCGAATCCAGAAACATCGTGGTGATCAAGGAAAGTTCCGGCGACATGGCCAGTCTTCACCTGCTGGCCCGGAAATATCCTCACATCGCGCTATCCTGTGGCTGGGACGATCAGGCACTCGAGTTCTTCGCCTGGGGCGCAAGGAGCTGGGTCTGCGCCGGCTCCAACTTCCTGCCCAAGGAACATATCGCCCTCTATGAGGCCTGCGTCGTCGAGAAGGACTTCGACAAGGGGCGCGCGATCATGACGGCAATGCTGCCGCTCATGGACTTCCTCGAATGCGGCAAGTTCGTCCAGTCGATCAAGCACGGATGTGAGCTGGCTGGACTGCCGGCGGGACCGGTCCGGGCGCCGCTCGCCCCCCTCAGTGGACAAGAGAAGGAAACGCTCAAGACAATCGTCGCCACCTTGAAGCACCGCGTCACTCAGATCACCGCGGGAACCGGCCATGCATGAGCGAACGATCGCAGCCAAAAACATGGCGATCGCCGAGCGCGTTCAATCGCCCGCCATGGGGTCCGGCAGGTGGTCCCTTCTATCGATGAACGAGCCGATCCGATGATCACGCGGCTCGTCAAACGCCTGCCTGTCGAGAACGGCATCTCGGGCTGGGAGGCGATCAGCCAACGTTCGTTCCCCGTCCGCCCTCTCGACGGCAACGTAAACGCCGATTGGCTGGTCATCGGCGCCGGTTTTGCCGGCCTTTCGGCAGCACGCCGCCTGCTGCAACTGCGACCCGACGACAAGATCGTCATTCTTGAAGCGAGTGAAGTCGGCAAGGGAACGTCGGGCCGAAACTCAGGCTACATGATCGATGTGCCCCACAATCTGTCATCGAGCGAATATTCGAGCGGAAGCGCGGATACCACGCGCCGCGAAATGGCGCAGAACCGTAACGCCATCGAGTTCGCCAAACGCGCGGCGGAAGCCTACGGGATGTCGCGCGAGACCTTTGATCCCGCAGGCAAGATCAACGCGGCTGCGACAGCCCGCGGCATGAGGCTCAATAGGAGCTTTGGCCAGTCCCTTGCAGCGGCGGGCGAGAAGCACACCTTCCTCGACGCTGCAGAGATGCGGGAGATCACGGGATCGCACTATTACCTCGGCGGTCTCTATACGCCCGGGGCAGTCCTGATCCAACCGGCGGACTATGTGCGCCAATTCGCTGCTGGGCTTTCCCACCATGTCGATCTCTTCGAACGCACTCCCGTAACCTCGCTCAAACGCGACGATGGAATCTGGACGGCGACGGCGGCCCGCGGATCGGTCAGTGCTCCCAAGGTCATCCTGGGTGTCAACGGTCATGTGGAAGACTTCGGGCATTTCGGCAGGCGGCTGATTCACATCTTCGCTTACGCCTCCATGACGGCGCCGTTTGCGGCCGACGACAGCGGACATAAGGCGTCCGGCCGGGATCGCTGGGCTTTGCTTCCGGCCGACGCAATGGGAGCCACCGTGCGCAAGATCACGTCCGGTGGTCAGTCGCGCATCGTCATCCGCACCAAGTACACCTATGACACGACGGTCGCGCTTTCAGAAAGTCGCATCTCGAAAATGGCGCATGCGCATCGACGTTCGATGGATGCGAGATTCCCTGACCTCACGGGCATACCGTTCGAGCACAGTTGGGCAGGTCGCCTTTGCCTCAGTCTCAACCACGTGCCGGCATTTGGCGAGATCGAGGATGGGCTGTTTTCCGCGTGCTGCGAAAACGGACTTGGTACCGTCAAGAGCACCCTTGCCGGCATGATGGCCGCCGACCTGGCGACGAGGACGGTCTCACGGGAACTCGAAGAATACATGGATCACCGTGGCCCAACCCGGCTCCCACCTGAACCCTTTGCCTGGCTCGGGATAAACTCGGTGATCCGATTACAGGAATTGCGCGCGGGACGCGAGGGATGAACCACGGGCTGTAAAACCCGGTGAAGAGCGATTGCAGGGTGACTTCCGATACCCTCTCGACCGCGACACCCGCCCGAGCACGACACCCAAGATGCGGGCAGTGAGGTAGGCTTGCAATGACCACGAATATGAAATCCAACGCAACGGCGACGGATCGCCTCAAGATCGGCTTCGTGCTCGCCCGGGACGCCCCGGACCGGGCTTGAGGAGATCGATACCGGAGCGCACCTCTGGCAGGGCGAGATCCAGTCACTTCGATTGTCAACAAACTCATTGCAAATAGTACTCATAATTGTCGACAAGAACGTTGACAAATATCCTCGCTGTGCAATGGTACCGATCGGCAGGCACGAGCTGGGAGGAGCAGTGTTGATGCAAGTCTTTGAAAGACCCTATCGCCGGGGCTTTTGGCGATGGACTTTTACGCCAATACACTCCGCTGGGCTGGCCAGCGCGACACCTTCTCACATCCCACGCGTGCACACCCGACCTTGGACTGAGTTCGGGGCGATATTCGCGCGGCCTGCCGACTGACAGCAACCGGATTTGGCGTTCCGAACAGCGCTACGTGTCAAGCTGCGTCTGACGCCCTCACTCCCGCACGAACCAAAGAGATCGACCGCCAAAAACGTCCGACGGTCGAACGGTAGCGCACAAGCAGGCCACGGGTGAATCGGCCACGATCCCGCTGCACCGGCAACCGACGAACAACAAGACTGAGCAGCTCAAGCGTGCGCCGACAACGGCGCGCCAACGGCTGATCCGTAGATGACGGCCTGCGAGCCGTCCTTGCCTCTAAAAACGAAGACCCCGACCAAACGGGACAGGCGACCTCAACCAAGGAGAACTGCAGAATGCTCAAGAAATTGGCCCTAGCAGCCGTCGTGTCGGCTTTGCTTTCCGCGGCTGTCCATGCGGAAACGCTCAAATGGAGCGCCTCGCGCGACATCTATTCGCTCGATCCTTACTCCTATGGCGACAGCTACACGCTCTCCTTCCTCAACCACGTCTATGAGGGGCTTGTCCGCTATGACGCCAATTTGAAGATCGAGCCGGCGCTGGCGACGTCCTGGGAGACCGTATCGGATACGGTCTGGCGGTTCCATCTGCGCGACGGCGTCAAGTTCCACGATGGCGCCGACTTCACTGCGGATGACGTGATCGCCTCTCTCACTCGCGTCAGCGATCCGGCGTCTCCGCTCCGCGGCAACCTTCCGGCCTACAAGTCGGCGAAGAAGGTCGACGACCACACCGTCGATATCGAACTGACTGGCCCCTATCCGCTGCTCCTGAACGACCTGACGAACATCCACATTTTCGACGCGACCTGGCTTACCGATAACAACTCGCTGAAGCCGACGGATGTCGGCAAAAAGATCGAAGGCTACGCCACCTACCACACCAACGGCACCGGTCCTTTCAAGCTCGAGAGCCGCACGCCTGACAGCAAGACCGTTCTCGTCAAGAACGACGAATGGTGGGACAAGTCGCAGTCCAATATCGATCGCATCGAGTTCACGCCGATCGTTTCGGCGGCAACGCGTGTAGCCGCACTGTTGTCGGGCGAGATCAACTTCACCGAGAATGCGCCTGCGCAGGATATTCCGCGTCTTGTCGCGCAACCAAACCTGAAGGTCATGGAGCGCACCGACCTGCGCACCATCATGATGGGCTTCAATCGCAAGCCGAAACTGGCCGACGGCGTTGACAACAAGTTCAATGATCTGCTTGTCCGTCAGGCTGTCGCCCATGCGCTGGACAAGGACCTCATCCAGAAGCGGGTCATGCGCGGCAAGTCGAGGACGGCGGGCGCGATCATCGCGCCGGAGATTCCGGGGTATGTCGAAGCCCTGGACACGGTGGTGCCGTTCGATCCCGAACTGTCGAAGAAGCTGCTCGCCGAAGCCGGCGCAAGCGATCTCCCCTTCACGCTCGTCTGCACGAACGAGGCTTATGTCAATGAGGAGGAGCTTTGTCAGAGTATCGTCAACATGCTGAGCCGAGCCGGTTTCAAGCCGCAGCTCGACATCGGCCCGACGGCCGCACAGGCGCCCAAGCGCACGGGCGGTCTGTCTGACGTCTACATCATCGGCTGGGCGAACGAGCCGATGCTCGACAGCTACTCGATCCTGCTCCAGATGATCGAAACGAGAAGCGACAAGGCGGGCGTCTTCAACTGGGGTGGCTGGAGCTATCCGGAGATCGACAAGCTAATCATCCAGGCATCGACCGAAATGGATCGCACGAAGCGGCTCGAACTGCAGACCAAGGCACTCCAGATGGTCAAGGACGAAATGATCATGTTGCCGCTGCACCAGCAGCCAATGGCCTGGGTGATGAGCAGTAAGATCGATCGGGTCGCTCAACTGGCGGACAACAAGCCGCGCCACTGGCTGACTTATTTCGCGGAGTAGCGCGCATCTGAGCTGGAACGGCAATCGTTCCAGCTCCTGCTCACCTTGCAAGGCCTCGGCGTGCGCCGTGGAGTCGTTCATGCTTGTGATCTCGTTCACGCCCGTGACGATCACCTCGCTTTTCTTGACAGCCACCCGCCGAACGGACGCCCCGCGGGCCCACGGAATTTCAGTCCACACAGGGATATGCCCGCCGAAAGGCATCCGCGCACGCCATTTACGCAAACAACGTATACAATACTTCCTTACTATGTTGACAATATGATACATTAGCGCTTCCTTATTCTGATCCGCCGCGCCATTCGTGCCGGATGCCAAAAATGGGGAGTGAGATGATCAACAGACGCTCGACATTGAAATCGTTGGCGCTCGGCGCCGTTTCGATCCTGGCAATTGCAGTCGCAAGCACCCTTCCCGCACAAGCGGAAAACAAGGAACTCAAGATTGGCTTCGTCGGCGTGACCAGCGGTCCCGCCGCGGCATGGGGCACATCCAACGTTCGCTCGATGCAGACACGCGCAGATTGGCTCAACGAGACGGGCGGCGTGAAGATCGGCGAGGACACCTACAAAATCACCATCGTGACCTTTGACGACCAGAAGGATCCCAAGCGGGCCATCGCCGGCATGGAGAAGATGGCCCAGGAAGGCATCCATTATGTCGTCGGTCCGAACGTCGATGACGGCGCGGCAGCCGTTCGGCCTGTGGCGGAATCCAAGGGGATTATCTATTTCCCCTACGCCTTCCCGAAATCGCTTTATGTCGCACCGGCCTCGAATGCGATCCTCGGCATGGTCGCCAATTATCAGTCCGGGCCGGCGATCTATAAATATTTGAAGGAAAACAAGGGCGTGAAGAAGGTGGCCTTCATCGCCGCCAACGAATCCGACCCGATCAGCCAGCGCGACAGCGGGGTTGCTGCCGCTAAAGAACTGGGGCTGGAAGTTGTCGCCGAGACCGACACCTACCAGAACGACACACGCGACTTCACACCGGTGTTGACGCCTATCGTCCAGTTGAAGCCGGATCTGCTCGTCCTGTCCGGTGTGGCCCCCGCCAACGCGCCGCTTTTGATCCGCGCTGCACGCGAACTCGGTTATGAGGGCCTGATCTCGGCGGAAACGGCGCAGGACGCGACCGTGCTGCAGGAAGGTGCCGGCGAACTCGCCAACGGCTTTATCTCGGTCGGCGGCGCTTCGACGCCGGAGATCCGTACGCCCCTGATGGAGGAGTTCATCGAACGCTACACCAAGAAGTTTGGCGAATACAACGATGAGTCCAACACCAAGGTCTACGCGCTTGAATACATCATTGAAACGCTCAAGGCGAACCCCAAGGCGATCGACAACGTGGAGGAGTTCAAGAAGACCATCGACAGCTTCTCCGCACCCAATCCCTACGCCAAGAACAGCACGCTGAAATATGTCGGCAGCACCTCCTTCGGCCAGAAGCGCCAGGTTTCGGTACCGATGGTGGTGACCGAGTTCGAAAACGGCACCTTCAAGACTTTGTTTGTCGGCGAAGTGGACTGACGTGACCTTGATTTAAAGTCAATCGAGGTTCGGGACCGGTCCCGAACCTCCCGTCGACCGGATTTGCAGCCATGGAACAAGTCATTGCCAACGGTCTCTATCTGGGCGCGCAGTATGCGCTGATCGCGCTCGGTTTGACGCTGATCTTCGCGCTCATGAACGTTCTCAACTTCGCGCACGGACAAATGTACGTGCTGGGCGGCTTCGTGACATACTCGGTTTACGGCCAGCTCAAGCTGCCTTTCGTGGTTGCGCTGGTCTGTTCGGGGGTGACGCTCGCGGTCGTCGGCGCGCTGATGGAGAAGTTTCTTTTCCGGCCAGTGATCCAACGCAGCAAGCGCGAGGAAAGCACGATGCTGCTTGCCGCTGCCACCGCATTCTTCCTTGAAGCGATCATCCTGCTTCTGTTCGGCGAGAAGCAGCGTGGCGTGCCAAAGATCATCAGCGGCGTTTTCATCTCCGACCGGGTGATCTTGCCTTACGATCGCATCCTCGTCGGCGTGATCGCGATACTGATGATCGCCGCCTTCATGCTCTACATGCAATACAGCAAACCGGGCCGAGCCATGCGGGCGCTGGCGCAAGACCGCATTGCCGCGCAGTTGATGGGGGTCAAGGTCGAGCGCTATTCCATGATCGGCTTCGCGCTCGGAGCGATGCTTGCCGGGGTCGTTGGCGGCTTGCTGGTGACGATCACCGGCGTCAATTCCGGTATCGGCGGACCGATCTCGATCAAGGCTTTTCTGATGGTGATGATCGGCGGCGCCGGCGTGGTTGC
This sequence comes from Ensifer sp. 38_S197, assembly GCF_056924495.1. Taxonomy (NCBI): domain Bacteria; kingdom Pseudomonadati; phylum Pseudomonadota; class Alphaproteobacteria; order Hyphomicrobiales; family Rhizobiaceae; genus Ensifer; species Ensifer sp. 38_S197. Next base: position 643,368 of record NZ_JBXOVZ010000001.1, read on the forward strand.
CGGCGCCATTGCCGGCGGCTTCATTCTCGGCATGATGGAATCGGTCGGCCTTACCGTGCTGCGCGAATACGGCGACGTGACTTACCTCGCCATTTTCGCGCTGCTGATGATCTTCCTGAGCATCCGCCCGAACGGGCTGATGGGCAAACCGTGGGGCTGATGCGATGAAACCATCCGCAACGCCCAAAATCGTCTCGGCCGTACTCTTCCTCATCGTTCTTGTCGTCGGGGTGCCGTTGCTCATCAACGCGACCGGGCGGACCGATCTCTATTACACGCTGACCTCGGTGGCACTGCTCAGCATCATCAGCGCGGGCGTGTGGATCACTTTCTATATCGGCCGCATCAATATCGGCCAGGGCGCCTACGCGCTGATGGGCGGTTATGTCTCCGCCATCCTGGTGATGAACTATGGTGTGTCCTTCTGGCTGACCCTGCCTCTGGCGGGCCTCTTCTGTGCAGCGGCGAGCGTTCTCATCGGGCTACCCATACTGCGCCTGCGCGGCGTCTATTTCGCCATGGTATCCTTGGTGCTGACGGAAGTCGCGCGTCTGCTTGCCCTTGCCATACCGATCACCAACGGCGCCAAAGGCATCGTCAGCATCCCCCTGCCAAGCGGCATTAGCTTTTTCGGCATCACTCTCATTCCGGATTTCTCGAGCCTCGCCAATCCCCGGCTCGCCTTCTACATCGTCGCCGTATTGCTGATGGCGCTGTGTTTCCTCGGTCTCTATCGGCTTGCCCATTCGCGCATCGGCCAGCTCTGCCAATCACTGCAGCAGAACGAGGAGCTCGCCTCTTCGATCGGCGTCAACATCGCCTATCTGCGCGTCGTCGCCTATGCGCTCTCATCCTTCCTCGGCGGTCTGGGTGGGGCGATGTTCGCGTCGATCTCCCAGTCAATCTATCCGTCGAGCTTCACGGTCGCCGACTCGGTGAATTTCATGCTCAATTGTTTCCTTGGCGGGCTCGGCTATGTGCTAGGGCCGATGCTTGGAACCTTTGTTCTCTATTTCGGCTGGGACGTGCTGTTCCAGACGGGCGAATACCAGCTCCTGATCTTTTCGACCGTGCTGATCCTGCTGATGCTGGTCCTGCCCAACGGTCTGCTGAGCCTCGCCTTGCCTGGCAAGAGGAGCCTCTAGCGCCATGGCCGACATTCTCGAAATCATCGGCCTTACCAAACGTTTCGGCGGGCTCGTCGCGGTCAACGATGTCTCCTTTTCGGTGCGCGAGCGCGAGATCCTTTCGGTCATCGGGCCAAACGGCGCTGGCAAGTCGACGCTGTTCAAGCTGGTCGCCTCGTTCCTCAGGCCGACCGAAGGCGAAGTAAGGTTTAAGGGGAAGAAAATCTCCGGCCTGTCGCCACACGTCGTCGCACGCAAGGGCGTCGTGCGGACCTTTCAGGAGACCACGATCTTCAAGAACATGACCGTGCGCGACAATGTTGTGACGGCGCATCACTTGCGCTCGAGCGCCACCCTCGCCGGCTTCTATTTCGGCAGTGCCTCGGCCCGCAGCGATCTGGACGCGTTCGGAAGATCCGCCGACGAAATCCTCGACTTTCTCGGGTTGGGAACGATGCAGGGCGAGATCGCCAGCAACCTGCCCCACGGGCATTTGCGGGCGCTCGGCATCGCCATCGCCCTTGCCACCGATCCGTCTGTGATCCTGCTCGACGAGCCCTTCGCGGGCATGAATCACGACGAGACCAGGCGTGCGGTCGAGATCGTCAGAAAGCTGCGTGAGCGCGGCCTTACTGTGCTCCTGGTCGAACACGACATGCCGGCCGTCATGAACATTTCCGACCGCATCGTCGTGCTCAACTTCGGCCTGAAGATCGCCGAGGGTACGCCGGCGGAAATCAAGCAGAACCCGAAGGTCATCGAAGCCTATCTCGGTGTCGAAGACGAATCGATCGGATTGTAGGCCATGGAACCGCTCCTCAAATTCGACGACGTTGAACTCTACTACGACCACGTCTATGCCCTGAAGGGCGTGTCGATCGAGGTCAAGGAAGGGGAAACCGTCGCCCTGATCGGGGCCAACGGTGCGGGCAAGTCGTCGATCCTGCGGGCCATCACCGGCCTCAGAAAGATCCGCAAGGGGGAGATCCGCTATCGCGGCAACCGCATCGACGGCGTCGCGCCGGACGAGATCGTCCGTATGGGTATCTCGATGGTGCCCGAAGCGCGTCGCGTCTTCCCTTTCATGACTGTGCGCGACAACCTGCTGATGGGCGCCTTTACCCGCTCCGACAAGGTCGAGATCCGGCAGAGCATGGACATGGTGCTGACGCGTTTCCCGCGACTTAAGGAGCGCTACACGCAACAGGCAGGCACGATGAGCGGCGGCGAGCAACAGATGCTGGCGATCGGGCGAGCCCTGATGGCGCGCCCTCGCCTGTTGCTCCTCGACGAACCGTCACTCGGCGTCGCGCCGAAGCTGGTGCAGGACATCGCGCGTTCGATCGTGGCCATCAACCGCGACGAAAAGGTCAGCGTTCTGCTTGTCGAGCAGAACTCGCGCATGGCGCTGCGTATCTCCCAGCGCGCCTACGCGTTGACGACCGGCCGGGTTGCGCTCAGCGGAACCTCGGCGGATTTGCTGAGCGACGATCGCGTCAAACATCTCTATCTCGGCGGCGAAGTGTAGGCAGGACCGAATATGCGCATCCTCGTCATAAACCCCAATACGACGACCTCGATGACCGACAAGATCGGCAAGGCCGCGAAAATCGCCGCGTCGGCCGGAACCAAGATCATCGCAGTCAATCCGAAGGACGGTCCACCGAGCATCGAGGGCTATTTCGACGAGGCCTTCGTGGTGCCTGGCATTCTCGCCGAGATGTTCAAGGCAGGCGATATGGACGCCTATGTGATCGCCTGTTTCGACGATACAGGGCTCGATGCGGCGCGCTGCGCTACGAGCGCGCCGGTGATCGGAATAGGTGAAGCGGCGTTTCACATTGCAACGCTGATTGCCGGCAAATTCAGCGTCGTCACCACGCTCGCGCGCTCGGTGCCTGCGATCGAGCACAATCTATCGAAATACGGCCTGTCTTCTCGCTGCGCCAAGGTGCGGGCATCGGATGTCGCCGTCCTTGACCTCGAAGAACCGTGTTCTGAAGCCCGTCAAAAGATCTCGGTTGAAATTTCCCGTGCGATCATCGAAGACAAGGCGGAGGCGATCGTACTCGGTTGTGCCGGGATGGCCGATTTGGCCCACCAGCTTTCCACCGAACACGGGGTGCCGGTGATCGACGGTGTGGCCTGTGCGGTCAGGCTTGCCGAAGCCATATCGAGCTTGGGCCTGAGGACCTCGAAGGTCGGCGGTTACGCCAGCCCGCTCGCCAAGCAATTTGCCGGTCACTACGCGCCATTGTCGCCGGGGTTGAACAAGCTGCGATAAGGATGCATCGGGATGTCCAAGGACGTTGTCCGCCCGCGCAAGAGATCAAAGACGAATTCGCCAGAAGCGCCGGATATATCGGCGGCACGCGATCCGGAATCCCATAGTCGGATACCGGCCACGCGTTGGTCGCCGATTTATCACGGCCTCCGGGACGCAATCGTCGGACATCGGCTCGCTCCGGGCACGAAGCTGCCGGAAGACGAACTCGCGTCGATCTATTCGGTCAGCCGCACGGTCATCCGGGCCGCTCTCCAGGCGCTCGCCCACGACCGTCTCGTGCGACTCGAACCCAATCGGGGTGCCTTTGTCGCTCAGCCGTCAACACGGGAGGCGCGCGAGGTCTTCGAGGCGCGTGCACTGATCGAACCCCGAGTCGCCGCCCTTGCGGCGGAAGTGGCCAAGCCGGAGGACGTCCTGCTGCTGCGGCACCATCTCGAAAAGGAGCATGAAGCGCTGCATGCCGGCCGGGACAGCGACGCGATCATGCTGTCGGCGCGATTTCATGTAGGTATCGCGGAAATTGCCGGCCATTCCGTCCTGACCAGCTTCGTACGTGATCTCGTTTCCCACTCCTCGCTGATTATCGCCCTCTACTGGAAGCGGCGCGACACGACCTGCGAAAGCCACGCCCATCACGCGCTCGTCGACGCGATCGAAGCAGGCGAAGCCGCCAAGGCCGCCGAACTGATGCAGGAACATCTGCTCGACCTTCTGTCAGGCCTGGAGCTCGCCCCGCCGGCAAAGAAGCCGGAGAGCCTTGCAGAGATGCTGTGCTGATTTCTTCGCCGGACTGTCACCAAGTCCGGTCGCGCTGCATCTTCCGCATCAAGGAATGCTCTATGGTCCAGCCCAGGATTGGGAAGAGCAGCCGCTTACGCGCCGGTTGTCAAAGTCGAGTGCTGATCCGTGTCATAGCGATTTCGCAGATCGGCGAGTGCCTTTGGATCCGGTGCACCGTGCGCCGCGAGTTTCTCCAGCTCTTCAAAATAATGCTCGTGCCCGGGCGGAGAGACTGTCATCAGCACGCGCGCCGGTTTCTCGCTCACATTCGTGATGTTGTGCGGCGTGCCCGGTGGGATGAACAGATAGGTCCCGGGCGTCGCGTGGATCGTCTTGTCGCCGACATGCCACTCACATTCGCCCTCAAGCAAATAGAAGGTCTCCTCCTGCACCCGGTGAACATGCCGTCCGGTGGCGAACCCCGCCGGAATCGTCCAGTCGAACATGCTCGTGTACCTGGTATTTTCGCCAGTAACGAGGAAGACCATCGGTTGACCACGCAGTGTCACTCCGTTCTTCTCGTCGGGCATGCGGATAATGGCATCGGCGCTCATGTGACCCTCCCTTGACCACGTGCTTGCTTCTGCAAACACCCAACAAGATCGGCGCTCCGTGCCGGAAAGTCGTGAATCCATTCCTAAATATCTGCTAAAAGTGCTGAATGAAGACTGGGAACGACATCTACCAGTTCGGCCCGTTCCGTCTCGACCCGCCGGCAGGGATTTTATACCGGGGGGACGAGCCGACGATCCTTGGGCGTCGCGCCGTCGCGCTGCTACGGCGGCTGCTCGAAAGCGCCGGCGCACCGGTGTCGAAGGACGCGCTGATCGAGGCCGGTTGGGCCGGATTGGCGGTTGCCGACAACAATTTGACGGTTCAAATCGCTGCCTTGCGCCGGGTTCTGGCCGAAGCAGATGCCGAAGATTGGATCGAAACGATGCCACGACGCGGCTATCGATATGTCGGACCGACCGTTGTCACAAATGTTCCCGACATGCCACGCGACCACGCCGCACCGGCACTCATCCTGCCCGAAAAGCCCTCGATCGCCGTTCTGCCATTCTCGAACCTGAGCGGCGATCCGGAGCAGGAATATCTTGCCGATGGAATGGTCGACGACATTATTAGCGGCCTTGCGCGCGTAAAGTGGCTGTTCGTCATCGCCCGAAACTCAACCTTCGCCTACAAGGGCCACGCCGTGGACGTGAAGCAGGTCGGCCGCGAGCTTGGCGTGCGCTATGTCCTCGAAGGCAGCGTGCGCAAGGCCGGTGGCAACGTGCGCGTGACCGCGCAGATAATCGACGCATCGACCGGCGCGCATGTATGGGCCGAGCGCTACGACTGCAGTTCCGAGGACATTTTCGCGCTTCAAGACGAAATCGCGCTATCGGCGGTGGGCGCGATTGCGCCGAGCGTGCGGAAAGCGGAAATCGAGCGTGTCAGGCGGAAGCGCCCAGACAGCCTTGATGCCTACGATCTCGTGCTGCAAGCGCAACCCGACGTCGATTCAGGCATGCCCACACAGGTGACGAGAGCGCTTGCGCTTCTTGAGCGCGCGATCGCGCTCGAGCCCGCTTATGCTCTGGCGCATGGCAATGCCGCGATGTGTCACCATTGCTTGTTCCTTCGCGCGGGTCTGCAGGAGGTCAACCGTGCCGCTTCGATCCGCCATGCCCGATCCGCCATTGTCTACGGTCAAGACGACGCGCTCGCTCTGACATGGGCCGGATTTTCCATCGGCATGGACGCGCACGATCGCGCCGCTGCATTCACGGCGCTAGAGGCTGCCATCGCCATTAGCCCGTCTTCCGCCCTGACCTATATTCTCGGCAGCGTGATCCTCGGATGGGGCGGCGAAGCCGAGCGCGCGATAGAATGGAGTGAACGGGGTATACGGCTAAGCCCGTTCGATTCTTGGGCGTGGGCCGCGTTTGACGCGCAGGCAATGAGTCATTTGTTACGCGGCCGCTACGAGGATAGCTGTCGTGCAGCCTACAAGTCCGTTCAAGCCAATCCGGCACACAGCATCACTTATGTGCAATTGACGGCCGCGCTCGCCAAACTTGGCCGGATGGACGAAGCAAGGGCGGCCGCCGCGCGCGTGCTCGAGCTCCAGCCCTCTTTTCGCTACAGCCGCCAGTTTGCTGGCGTAAATTGTGCGCCGGCGCTCGCGGCCGCTCTTGGCGGCGCGTTGCAAGAGGCCGGATTGCCAGAGTAGGTGAGCCAGACAATCTCCCCGGCCACGACTTGCAAAACCCGCACCGTTTGGAAGCGTGGTTGAGGATGCGAACCGCGGAAACGCCTCGCCCGGTAAAATGCACGCGCTTCAAAATACACCTTGCAGTTTGTAGGTCAATTGTCCTAATTCACTCTAGGTCAAACGCCCTAACGAGGTAAAGCCGTTGGCACCGCACATTCAGAGGACTCGAAACGTGGTCGCCGCGACCACGCGACAGCAGATTGTCGAGGCTGCAGACAGGCTCTTCTACGAACGAGGCTTCGAGGCAACGTCCTTCGCCGACATCGCAGCCGTCGTCGGGCTTTCGCGTGGGAACTTCTACTACCACTTCAGGACCAAAGACGAGATTCTCGATGCCGTGATAGACCGCCGCCTTTCAACGACCGGGGCAATGCTCGATGCTTGGGAAATTAGGGCGGAAACCCCGATGGAGCGCATCCGCAGATTCATCAACATCCTTACCATGAACCAGGCAAAGATCGTGGCGCATGGCTGTCCGGTCGGGACGCTTTGCAACGAACTCGCCAAGCTCGATCACGCTGCCCAGGAGAATGCAGCCAAGCTTTTCACTTTGTTCCGCCACTGGCTGTCGCGCCAGTTTACGGCACTCGGCCATGACGAGGCCAATGCCGATGAGTTCGCCATGCACCTTCTCATGCGCAGCCAAGGTGTTGCGGCACTCGCGACAGCCCTGCGCGATGAGGCATTCGTGCGCCGTGAGGTCGAAGACATGTACCAGTGGCTGGCAGCGCAGCGGCCCGATCCATTTACTCATAGAGAAGCCATTTCCGTCCACAATAGCTGAGAGGCACCCATGTTCGTCGTTATGCTCAAATTCTCCGCCAACAAGGCCAAGGCACCTGTGTTGATGGAAGAACACAATGCCTGGATCAAGCGAGGCTTCGACGACGGTATCTTCCTTCTTGCCGGAAGCCTTCAGCATAACGAAGGCGGAGCGGTCCTCGCCCCATAACACCTCCCGCGCCGACCTTGAAACACGCGTTCAAGAAGACCCCTTCGTTGCGGAAGATGTCGTTGCCGCCGACATTCTTCGAGATCGCGCCCCGCCGCACGGACGATCGCCTGGCCTTTCTCACGGCGTGAGAAATGTCTGCGCTGCCATTAGCGGGGCGCCGCAGGCACTCACAGAATCAGGCCGCCACGACCGGCCGTGCGTCGGAATTTATCGATCAGGTGCGTCACAATCACCCTGGGGCTGATCGCGTGCCTATCTGCGACCAAGGCGAGGGCTCAGGTGGCGCCTGCTGCCCGTGCGTGTTCGCTCAACCGCTCCTGACAGATCGTCTCGACGAGGCGAAGAAGATGCTCCGTCCGCCCGAGGAGCCACTCGAGCCCTTCGTCGGTGATCTCGAAGTGCTTCGAATAGCGTGCTTTCACATAAGCTTCGTTGAGAACGTTGTACCAGGCGGTAAAGCGATGCTGATCGCGCGGCCAGGCTTCGATCAGCCGCTGATCTCGATCCTCGGCGAGACCGCGGAGAAATTTGAGATTGTGTGACGGCGGACTGTAGTTGGTGAGGGTGAGGAGAAGGCAGGCATAGGCCTGCTCATTGGCTTGGTGTAAGCTAAACGCAGCAAGACGGTTCCACTCGGGGGCATCACCAACCTGGCCAGCTTGCCACTGTCCGGTGCGAAGCATCAACTGGGCTTCCGTAAATCGACTCGCGAAATGCTCCTTCGCCACCCTAAGCGCATCGGCAGGCGAGAGTCGTTTCGGCTCGGCCAGAGGCCGGTCGTCGAGTTCGTAGAGCACGACGCCCTCGCGCAGGATATCGACGAAGAAATACTGTCCGTCCGCAAGGAAGTTGTTCACCTCCCGGGCACCATGGACGATCAGCCCAACCGGCGTCGACACTCCTTTGTCCCACATCAGACGGTCGGTCGCCTTGTCCCAATATTGCGGTTCTGCGAGCTTCTTCGAATTGACGATGACGAGGATATCGTAATCGGAGCGATAGCCCTTCATCGTATGCGGCTCGTCAACAAAGGTGCCGCGGGCATAGGAGCCGAACAGGATGATCTTCAAGATCCGCCCGCGCTTCTTGAAGTCGGCCGAGCCGCCCTCGAGCGCATCGGCAAACTCCTCGTGGATGATCTCCACGACGCGGGCAAGCTCGCGCTGCTTCTTCTCGGGAAGATGGTCCAGGCTCGTTTTCATACTCAACCGATAGGATAAAGACGACTCCTCGTCTACTACTGGAATTATGAGTGAGCCGGCGCCTTGACGCACGTCCATGACCCTGCGTCGCTTGCGATCCGGCGCATACGCTATGGCTGCTCTGGAACGGAATTGATGACGTTGGTTCGTGGTGTCGCATGGCGCATCGGAACCGGTGACATCCTGATCGGCATGGACTGCGTTAGGTCAGAAACCAGCGACAGCGAAAAAGACGTGTTCGTCCACATGTCAGCCGTCGAGGGGGCCTTCTACGCGATCGTCAAAAGGTCAACCACGAGGTTGGCCAGGATCGCAAGACCCGAAAATCGCGAGCCGAAAACGTCAAGTGCGCCGTGAATACGCGCTTGACGGCGTCTGTCTCGCTGAACAACTAGCACCCGGTCTGGGGATTGAAGTACCCCATCGTGAAGCGTGCTACGGGCAGGAGGCTTTCCCGCCATTGACGTGCCAATGCGGTGAACACGTTAGACTGCACGTCAGGTGTTCAGGTCTGACGAACTTTTAATTCTGTTTCTCTCGAATGATATTCGCAGCTACGCCTCTACGCTGGAGGCAAGCGCGCCCTTGTTTCTGGTCGCGCCCTAACAGAAGATCGTCGGCGTTCCCATCTTCCGTCAGGCCAATGAGCTGATACTCGATGGGTACAGGCGGCGCAGCGGATTTATGATCTGAAGCCCTACGAACTCTTTTTCGTTGTCCGTCACCACAACGCAGTCATTTGCCCCGGCGACGGCGGCAATGATCATGTCGAGCGCATTGCGGGGGCGGCCGGCCGCCTTTCCCTCCGCCATGAGCCGCGCCTGCCCGGCGAACCATGCGTCGAGTGCATCACGCTTTTTGCCGCGCGGCTTTTCCAGAATGCCGCGCCGGATTTCGGCGATGTCAGCGAGGCAATAAACAAATCCTCATCGCGCTGCTCCCCCATCCAGGCCAGCAGCGACTCCGACGGCGTAGGCTTTACGATATTGCTGATGATGTCGAGAAGGTAGCGCGTCACAGATCGACCTTGCGCCCCTCTTCACGCGGGCGGGAAAGGTCGAGTTCGGCGCCGACAAGGGGCGAGCGCCCCAGAGCGGTTAGGATATTTCCGGGCTTCGCCGGCTTGCCGGCGACGGCTGTCTTAACAGCCGAGCGGACGTGCTCCGCTTCCGGGCCTTCTTCAGCCAAATGGCGCGCAAGTGTGCGGATCAGTTCACGGTCGGATTCAAGCGCCATAATCTGGAAGCGAGTGAGCCCCCGCTGCGTCAGGCGCGCGCGATAATTCTGCGTCGCTCTTTTCTGTGCGGCATTGCCCATGGCTACCCTCCAACTATGTCTGGACATATAGTCCGCATTTGTAGCCCGACAGTAAGGCAGGACGGCAGAGCTTTCCGACGGTTTTGGCGCGTTCTCAAGGCTGCGCCATCGTCAGGTCGACGGCAATCGCCTTCGTGCTTTTGCCAGAGGCAAATTCGCGGCGGCGTACGGTGTCGGCTTCTTCAGAGATGATTTCCCGGTCGCCCCGCATCGGCTCGCCGTTGGCGTCGGTCTGCTTGACCACCTTGTAGCCGTAGCAAAGCCCGCCGCCCGCCTTGCCTTTCTCGACACGTCCGCGAAGGCCGCGACGGGTCTTCATGGCGAAGTCTTTCAGTACAGGGCGTTCATCGTGCCATTCAGGCCGACGTGAAGCTTGGAGATTTCGCCCTCAGCCAAGGTGACGATAGTGACGCCCGCGAATTTCAGATGCTTGTAGAGGGTCGCCACATCCGCCTGATCGCGGCTGATGCGGTCCAGCGCCTCGGCGAGCACCACGGTAAAGTCGCCGCGCTGCGCATCACGGATCAGCCGCTGGATGCCATGGCGCAGAACCGTGCTTGCGCCGGATATGGCCGCATCCTCATAGGAACCGACGATCTGCCACCGCTCCTGCGCCGCGCGCTCCCGGACAAAGCCAGAACTGGTCCTCAATCGACGCCTCGCTCTGGTTGTCGGACGAATAGCGCGCGTAAAGCGCAGCGCTGATCATGGGCGGTGCTCCGTAAAATCCTCGAAGGCGCATTGTCATTGGCGGCAGAGGCTTGCAGCCGGGCAAAATCCTCCCGCGCCATCTGCCGCCCGATCAGACGGGCAATGTCGAGCACCACCCGATCCAGCTTTTCCATGGGCGCAACATGCTCTCCGCCCTCCGCCTCTCTTTCGGACTTGTTGTCGTTGGCCGGTATCCTGCCGCCCCACCCGTCTTTCCCACTGTCTTCCATGCCGTGCGCTCCAAGCTGTTTTTGAGTCAAACAGGCAGGAAGCGGGACCGGATTCAGACTGTGTAGGCATAAAACGCGAGGGTGCGGCCATGGCGTAGCATCGGCGGCACATAGGACGGATTAGTATCCAAACCCGGCCGCACAACCTCCATCATGCCGCATCCTTCAACGGGCGCGCACGTTCCACACGCTCGCGTTCCTTCGGTGTGTTCATCACTTCCCAGAGATCGTTGCGCCGCTGTACGTTCAGCCAGAAGTCAGGACTGTTGCCGAAGACGCGCGCAAGGATGAGCGCCGTCGCGGCGGTCACGTTCCTGCGGTTGCCGCACAATTCGTTGACGTGCTTGCGCTGCACGCCCATCGCCTCGGCAAGCGCACCCTGCGTCAAGCCCATCGGCTCCATGAACTCTTCGGTTAAAATCTCGCCGACGGTGGCCGGCTTGCGCTTGGTGGTCAGCATGTTCGCCTCGCTTTCATCGGTAGCTGTGATCGTCCAGATAAATCCCGGCCGCCTCGCCGCGTTCGCCATCCCAGCGGAAGATCAGTCGCCATTGCTGGTTGACGCGGATCGAAGGAAGCCCGCCAGATTGCCGCGCAGCTTCTCGAAATGATTGCTGGGCGGCAGCGACCAGACAGCGATACGCCATCCGGTGGGCTTCCGACATGCATGAATTTTAAATGAAAATACTTGCACAATCCTTCCTCTGCCCTATCTTGAAGGTCAGGTGATAAACATGGCCAGATCGGACGAACTGAAACAACATCTGATTCCGGGCAAGGTCTATCGCAGGGCAGACCTGACGCGATGGACCGCCTCTGTGGATCGGGACATCAGGAAGTTGCTGGATGCCGGCGAGCTGACAAAGCTCTCCGGCGGTGTCTACGTGCGCCCGAAAACCACTAGCTTCGGGCGCGCTCCGGCCGGTGACCACGATCTCGTGGAAGCGTTTCTCAAAGACAAGCGGTTTCTGCTGCTGACGCCGAATGCCTATAATACGCTCGGCGTCGGCGCTACACAGCTTTATAACGAAACCGTTGTGTATAACAGGAAGCGCCATGGCCGCTTCAAGCTAGGCAACCGGGTCTATGATTTCCGGATGAAGCCCGAGTTTCCAGCGATCATAACCAAAGAATTCCTGCTGGTCGATCTGGTCAACAACCTTAAGCGGCTTGCCGAGGACGAAACCCAGGTACTGGGACGCGCGAGGATGGTGGCGAGAGAACTCGATCAGGATACCTTGCGACAGGCTGCTGACGACTATGGCGGCGTGCGGGCCAAGAAGTTCTTCAAAGACGTCTTCGTCGAATTGGAAGCTGCTGATGGCTGATTATCTGCATCGGCACCCGGAATTTGCAGACCTGCTTCGCATCGTCGGCGAGGAAATCGGCATTCTCCCTGCCCTCGTCGAGAAAGACTATTGGATCATGCATTGCCTCTTCGGCCTGAAGCAGGCAGGTTACTCCTTCGAATTGAAAGGCGGCACATCGCTTTCCAAAGGCTTCGGAATTATCGACCGCTTCTCCGAAGACATCGATCTCAGGATAAATCCGACTAAAGGAATGACTGTCGCCGTCGGACGCAATCAGAACAAAGCGAAACAGATCGAAAGCCGGCGGAATTTCTATGACAGGCTGGCAGAAGAAATCTCGATCGACGGAATAACCAGCATTGAGCGGGATCATATCTTCGATGACGAGAAGTTTCGAAGCGGCGGCATCCGCTTGCATTATCCTGCCGCAACCTCCGATGAAACGGACCTGAAGGAAGGCGTTCTCCTGGAAATCGGATTCGACGATGTTACACCAAACAGGCCGGTCAATATCAGCTCATGGGCATACGATTTTGCAGCCGACAAGGTGAACATTGCCGACAATCGCGCGCTCGGTATCGCCTGCTACCATCCCGGCTACACACTGGTGGAAAAGCTTCAGACCATTTCCACGAAATTCCGCAAGCAGCGCGAAACCGGAGAATTCCCCGCGAACTTCCTGCGGCACTATTATGATGTCTACGCGCTTCTCGGAAATACCGAGGTTCTCGAATTTCTCGGCAGCGACCGCTACTTCGCGCACAAGGAAAAGCGGTTCCGGTCTGAGGAGCGGGATCTGACGATCAATCTAGCCTTCAACATCACTAACGACGCCATCTTCGCTGAATATCAGGCAGCCTATCGCAGCACGAGGTCCCTATATTATCGAGAGCGTCCCACCTTCGAACAGATCATTGAGCGTATAAGAGAATTCGCGCCGCAGCTTTGATGGAATTGGGGCACAATCGCCTTGAACCGGCTCGCACCCCTGGCTGATTTTCTCAAACCATTGATAGGTATCATGCGATGTGGACGGTATCGCAAGGGAATGGCGAGGAGATAGAGCGCTCGTGCCATACAACTGGCCGGAATGATAACCGCAATGAGAGGCGCGGTCCCAACGAGAAGAACCCGTCCCCTGAGCGCGGCGATGGCGCTCCGGCTAACCTCCTTGCCCAAAAATATCTGACGGCTCACCGTGGTCGGCTGGAAATATCCCACTGCCATCAGCACTATTGCCTCGAACTCCGACAGCGCCCAGCCCCTCCTCGCGTCGGCGTGGAAGACGATCGAATGATCTCAGGGAATCTTGGCCGAGTGCGGTGTTGCCATTCGCGCCGTGATTCTTGGGACGGCGGCTACCCAGCGCTAGCGATCAGCCTCCGCTGTGCATCTATCGATTTTGAAATTTGTGTTCGGCGGGGACTTAGCATTTGATCGTAGCGCTTTGGCGTACTGGATCGCGGTTTTGGGCTATTGTGGGATAGTATGGAGTAGTAAATGGTTGCGGGGGCAGGGTTTGATCTTAATTTGCGAACGTCGCAGCCGCCCAACGCTCTATTAAATATTGTTCTCGCCGACGACCGCAACGGTCTATTTCGTACAGCAGCGTAGACGATTCACCGACGTCAAACGAATTCGGAAACGCATATCACTGAGAAGTCGACCGTGAAGAATGACCGTCGTTAAGCGGCACGCGGTTTCGGTTCGCTGTGCAGCCAGGCGAGCAGCAACCACAAAAGCATCCTCAACCAGTTGAGGAGGAGCGAGAAGTTGTAGCCGGCGGCGGCCAGGACGACGTTGATGGCGTCGCCGTGTTCGCCGGCGAGATAGTTGCGGCCCATGCGATGCTCGGCCTTGAAATGGCCGATGACTGGCTCGACCGCCGAGCGGCGGCGCATTTCGCGCTTGATTGCCGGGGTGACGCGGCGCTTCTGGCCGCTGGTGAAGACCCGGAACCGATGGCTTTCAGGGGCACTGTGGCCGCGGTAGCCGGCGTCGGCGAGGATGCGCTCGATCTCGTTGCCGATGGTGTTCTCGATGTCGGGAATGACGGTCGCCAGCGTGTGGCCGTCATAGGGATTGCCGGGCAGAGCCTTGACATGCAGGGCGAACTGGCCGCCCTTCGAGCGCTTGAGCGTGGTGGCGACCGAGACCTTGACGCCGAATTCGTACGGCCTGTGCGCCTTGCCCTTGCCGATGCATTCGACCTCCGGCGCATGCAGGCTGAAGATTTTGCGGCCGCGCTGGCGCTGCCGCTGCTCCAGCACCGTCGCTGCCTGATGGAGCGGCCAGAGGAACACGGCCCGCAGCTTCTCGTCCTTGCCGATCTGGCGGCGAATGTCGCGGACGGTGCGGCCGAGATAGGTCCTGAGGGTCCGCAAGGCCTTGTTGGCCCGCTTGAACTGCTTGGCGTGGGCGTAGCGCTGGTGCTTGATCAGCGCCAGCTTGCCGACCCGGACATAGGTCTGGCGCAGCTTCACACCGGTCTTCTTTGCCAGTCGCACCAGTCGCTCGCGCGCCCGGTGGATCAGCTTCGCGTCGGTCGGGAACATGACGTTCTTCGGCTGCACGGTGGTATCGACGATCACCCGGCGGGTATCGGACGGCTGCATCGCCCCGGTCTTGACCGCAACCGCCAGGCTTTCCTGCAACAGCGCCGTCAGCCGCTCCTCGCCCATGCGGCCCCGCCAGCGCGTCATCGACGAGCGGTCGAAGGGCAGGTCGTGGCGGAAGAACTCTTCACCGCAGAGATACTGGAAATAAGGGTTCTCCACCCAACGGGCGCACAGCTCCTCGTCCGACAGGTTGAAGGTATGCTTGAGGATCGCCAGTCCGGCCATCAGCCGCGTCGGCAGCGGCGGCATGCCGGGGCCATCGGAATAGACCGCGCCGAAGCGCCGCTCCAAAAGCGGCCAGTCGATCGCCTGCGCCAGCCGCACCAGTTCGTGCGTCCTGTTGATGATCTGATCCAGTCGGGCGCGGAACAGGTCCTGCTCTCCCGTCTCGCGCCGCTCGCGTGGTCTCGACATCGCCGCTCCTCGATTCACCGCCGCTAAAACGAGTGAATCACGCCGCGCCGAAGCAGCAAACCGCAAAATCATATTGCAAGAAAAGCGCCCTCAGCGAGCGCCTTTCTTGCAACACTGCATCGCAGGAAAGCGGAAATTACCGCGTGTTATCAGAGACGTACGGATAGTTCACGGACGACTGAGAAATCTGCATATATTTTCGCGATAGTGATGGCGTAATTTATGCAAGTAGCAGGTTACGACCTGCCGAGACGTCACAATGCGAGTTCGATGGGCCTCGCATTGTGAATGCGCCAGCGGATAGCAATCTGACGTCTACGTCGCTTCAACTTGGCAGGGCCACCTACGTAGAGAACGCTTCCCTGTTCCCGATATTGAGTGACGGCGTGACCAGCGGCGCAGCGTTCACATCTACGGTCTGCATTGAACCATCCTTTATTATGACCAATAAGCCGGCAATCAGTGCTTTAAAATCTGGCTCAAGAAGAGCTTGGTCCGCTCGTGCTGCGGATTGGTGAAGAAGTCATGAGGCTTGCCTTCCTCCACGATTTGGCCCGAATTCATGAAAATCACCCGGTCGGCGACGGCGCGGGCGAAGCCCATCTCGTGGGTGACGCAGACCATCGTCATACCGTCCTTCGCCAGACCCGTCATCGTCTCCAGCACTTCCGAAACCATCTCTGGATCGAGCGCCGAAGTCGGTTCGTCGAACAGCATGACCGCCGGCTGCATGCAGAGCGAGCGGGCGATGGCGACGCGCTGCTGCTGACCGCCAGACAGCTGGATCGGATATTTGTTGGCCTGTTCGGGAATGCGCACGCGCTCAAGGAATTTTAGCGCCGTCTTCTTGGCCTCCGCCTCCGGCACGCCCTTGATCCACATTGGACCCACCATGCAGTTCATCAGCACCGTCATATGCGGGAAGAGATTAAAGTGCTGAAACACCATGCCGACATTCTTGCGCACTTCGCCGACGTTGCGCATCTTGTTGTGCAGTGTGATGCCGGTAACCGAAATTTCGCCTTCCTGATGCGCTTCCAGCCTGTTGAAACAGCGGATCAGCGTTGACTTGCCGGAGCCCGAGGGACCGCAGACGACGATACGCTCGCCCTTACTGACCGTCAGGTTGATATCCTTCAGCACCCGGAACGCGCCGTACCACTTGGAAACGTTCTTCGCTTCGATGATCTTGTCGCCGTTCATCGGACCTTGCTCCTGGCGTAGTGACGCTCGATGCGGGATTGGATGAGCTCCAGGCAGATCGACATGATCCAGTAGAGCATGGCGGCGGAGATCAGCATTTCCATGTGCTGGAAGGTCTTCTGCCCCAGCGTACGGGCTAGGAACATCAGCTCCCAGACACCGATGACCGAGACCAGCGAGCTGTCCTTAAGCATGGAGATGAACTGGTTGCCGGTTGGCGGGATGATGACCGGCAGCGCCTGCGGCAAGATAATCTTCCGCATGGTGATGCCGAAGCCGAAGCCGATCGAGCGCGAGGCCTCCCACTGGCCGCGGTCGATGCTCTGAATGCCCGAACGGAAAATCTCCGTCATGTAGGCGCCGTAGCAGAGCGAAAGGGCGAGGATGCCGGCCGGCACTGCGTCGATCACGAAGCCGAGCTGCGGCAGGCCGAGATAGATCAGATAGACCTGCATGAGGAGCGGCAGGCCGCGGAAGAACGAGGTGTAGAAGCTGGCGATCGCATAGGCAAAGCCATTGGTCGAGAGCTTGGCGACCGCGCCGAGAATGGCAATCGCCGAGGCAATGACGATCGAAACGGCGGACACATAGATCGTCGTCACCAGGCCCTGGGTGATCATGAAGGGCAGTTTTTCGACGATGAACGGCAGGCTCAGATGAAATGTCGCGAAGAAGGCGAGGAACAGAAGCAGCAGCTCCAGCCAGACGACGGCGATCTGCACCCTGAGGGGCGCAAAGCCGATCAGCACGACATTGAGCACGAAGATAACGGATATGACGAAGGCGATCGCCAAGCGTCCGTAAAGGCCGCTGACGGAGGGGTCGCCGATCACGGGACGCATCAATTCGCCCATCGCTGTGCCGGTCATGTTGAACATCAGGAAGAAAGCCAGCACGACCGCAAATATCGTCGCGATGAACCACGGCTTATGGACGAGCACTTCAGACTCGACGGTATCGGGATAAAGCATCTCTTGTCCCTTGCGGCAAATCGACGGTCCGATTGCCCGGACCGTCCGTTTCTGGCGGTAGTTACTTTACGACCGTGTAGTCGACGCCATACCACTTCACGGAGAGCTTGCTCAGTGTGCCGTCCGCCTGCATGCCCTTCACGGCTTCGGCGATCTTGTCGTTGAATTCCTTGTCGCCATGCTCGATGGCAACAGCGAGCGGCTCGTAGAAGACGGGGTCGCCGATCTGTTTGATCGGGTAACCGGCCTTCACCGCGTCGAGAATGCTTGGCAGCGACGAGACGACCGCATCGAGACGGGTCCCATCACCGAGACGCAGATCGTCGAAGGCGGTGGTCGAGTTGGCGTAGGACTTCACTTCCTTCGGCTTGAACTCGTACTTGAAGGGAGGCGCGCCGGCCGCATCGAGCGTCAGGTCGCCCTTGGCATAGGCTTCGAAAGTCGAGGTTGCCGTGGTGCCGACCACCTTGCCGTCGAGATCAGAAAGCTTGGTCGCCTTGCTGTCCTTGTGAACGGCAACGGCTGCCGGGGTATAGTAGTAGACGGCCGGAAAATCGAAGATCTCCGCGCGCTTCTTGGTCGGCGTCATCGAGCCGACATGCATGTCCCAGCGGCCGGCCCAGTTGCCGGCGGTGATGATGTCCCACCCCGGGGTGACGAACTCGACCTTCATGCCGAGGCGCTTGCCGATATCCTTAGCGACATCGACGTCGAAACCATCGAGTTCGTTCTTTTCGTTCATGAAGGATTGCGGCGCCCAGTTGGCGTCGGTCGCAACCTTCAGATTCTTGGCCGCCATGACGCGGTCGAGGACGGCGCCGGCATTAGCCGGGAGGGCGGCGAAGGCTACGGCAAGCGACACTGCCGCTGCGGAAATCTTGCTCAGTCTGTTCATGCGATGGTTCCCTTTATTGTCATTCTTGGTTTTTGACCCGGGCTCATTCCCGTACCGTCATGCAATCTTGATATCGAAGAGACCTTTTCGTCTTCCGGCGATCTGAAGCAGCCGCAGGCCGGTCGCTTCCTTGAATCATGGAAGTCAGAGTTCTCCTTTCTGTCGCATCTCATCGCGGATGGAGCGGGCGACCCTGAAGGCTTCGACGCCGGCGGGAATGCCGCAATAGACGGCGATCTGGACGAGGGCTGCGCGCAGTTCCTCCTCGGTCAGGCCGTTACGGATCGCGCCGCGGAAGTGGATGCCGAATTCGTGCATGCGGTTCAGCGCGGCCAGCATGCCGAGGTTCAGGAGGCTGCGCTGCTTGAGGTCCAGGCCGCAGTCAGTCCAGACCGTGCCCCAGCAATATTCGTTGAGCACATCCTGAAACGGTGCCGAGAAGCTGTCGGCGCCGTCGATGGCGCGGTCGACATAGTCATCACCCAGCACCTTGCGCCGAATGGCTTCGCCGCTCTTTCTAAGCGCTTCATCCACAGTTCGCCTCCTTGGTGGTCAGGAAACCGCGCATCAGATCGGCCACCGTCTGCGGCGCCTCGATCAGGATGGAGTGACGCAGGCACGGCAGGATCGACAGCGTCGAGCCCGGGATGCGCTCGTGCATGTAGCGCGCCATGCGCGGATTGGACCCGGCATCGTCCTCGCCGGTCGCAATCAGCGTCGGGCAGCGAATCTGGTCGAGGAAGCCGCCAAAGTCGGTCTCGGCGAGCACGCGGTAGGCAGCCGCATAGCATTCCGGATCGTTCTCGGCATCGCGCTCGCGAAGCCTTGCGATGACCTCCGGGTTCGCGGTCTGAAACTCTTCCGTCAGCCAGCGTGACAGCGAGGCGTTGTGATGGTCGGCAGGGGTGCCAGCACGCAGCGCCGCAAGCCGCTCCAGAACCCGCGTCCGCTCTTCCGGTGTCCGGCCGGCCACCGTGGAGAGAAGCACCAGCTTGCGCAACCGGTCCAGGTGGGTCAGCGCCAAGCGCTGGGCGATCAGCCCGCCGAGCGAGAAGCCGGCGAGATTGAAGGTCGAGAAGCCTGCCTTGTCGGCGAGCGCCAGCGCCTCGTTGACGAAATCGTCGATCTCGTAGCGGCCCTTCACCCGGCTCGATTGGCCGTGGCCGCGCAAGTCGAAGGTCAGGATCGTGAAACTATCCTTCAGGCGCTCGACGACGCCTGACCATGCATCGAGATAGGAGCCGACGCCGTGGATGCAGACCAGCGGCTCGCCGCTGCCATCGATCCGGTAGTTGAGCGTCACGTCTCCGACGGTATGGCGCTGTGCCTCTGCCATGTCAGCCTGCCGCCGCCTTGCGCTGCTTGTCCTTTTCGCGCGCGGCGAAGACGGGCATGATTTCCTTGACGAAGAGCTCGATCGTCCGCTTCTGCAGCTCGAAGGGCAGATTGAAGGTCAGGCCGAGGCAGTACTGATCGACACCGGCTGCCTCATAGACCAGCAACTTCTCGATCGCCTCGTCAGGCGTGCCGAACATCAGGTTCTTGCGGATATTGTCCGGATTGTAGTTGTCCTTGCCCTTGACCGCTTCGTAGGGCACGGCTTCCGGGAAGCCATCGCGGACGGTGCCGATATTCTGCATCAGGTTTTCGAAGGCGCGGCCGTAGTCCATGCTGTGCTTGACCGCCAGTTCCCAGCCATCAGCCTTGTCGTAGACGCAGGTGCGGCGCTGCATCATGAAGCGCGGGCGCGGGACCTCGGGATGATCCGCAACTGCCTTGTTGAACTTGTCGGCCAGAACCTGGATCTCGGCTGCCGGTTGCGACAGCGGCGTGGAGAGAATGCTGGCGCCATTGGCGATCGCCCAGTCGAAGGAGCCGGGATCACGGGCTGCGACCCAGATCGGCGGATGCGGCTGCTGCAGCGGTTTCGGCACCGACGTCGCGACCGGGAATTTCCAATAGTGCCCGTCATGGGCATAATCGCCGGCCCAGAGCTTCTTCACAGCCGGAACGATCTCCTTCATGTAGGCGACGCCTTCCTGCTGCGGCATGCCGCCGGCCATCCGGTCGAACTCGTACTGGTAGGAGCCGCGGGCGATGCCGAATTCCAGGCGACCATTGGTCAGGTGATCGCAGAGCGCGGATTCGCCGGCGAGCCGGATCGGGCTCCAGTAAGGGGCAACAAGCGTCGAAGTGCCGAGGCGGATCTGCTCGGTATGCTGCGCCAGCCAGACCAGCGTCTGGAACGGATTGGGAGAGATCGTGCACTCGATGGTGTGATGCTCGGCGGTCCACAGCGCCTCGAAGCCGCCCTCGTCGGCCATGCGCGCCAGGTCCAGAAGGTTGTTCTTCACTCTCGACATCGGAACGTCTGGCGAGAAGCGCTCCATGGTCAGCGATACTGCGAATTTCATCTGCTTGCCTCCCTTGCGGGTTCAGTTTTGTACGTGCCGTCACTTCAGACGGATGACGAAGGGATCCTGCATGGCGCCGGAATAATCGATGATGACGTTCTTCAGCCGCGAGAATTCGTGCATCACCTCGAAGCCGCCGCGCCGCCCGTAGCCGCTCTCCTTGAAGCCGCCATTGGCGGACATGAAAGATGCCGATCGATAGGTATTGACCCAGACGGTGCCGGCTTCGATCTGGTTGGCGAAGCGCAGCGCCCGATCGATATCCTTGGTCCAGATGCCGGAGGCGAGGCCGTAGTGACTGTCATTGGCGAGCGCGATCATCTCGGCCTCGTCGCGGAACGGCATGACGCCGACGACGGGCCCGAAAATTTCGTCGCGCATAAAGCCCATGTCATTCTGGGCATCCACCATGACCGTTGGCTCGTAATACCAGCCGCCGCTCGAGAGGCCTTTCTTCTGCGGCCGCCGGCCGCCGGCAGCGACCTTGGCACCTTCCTTGACGCCTGAGGCGACATAGCCCTCGACCTTGGAAAGCTGATCGGCGAGCGCCAGCGGGCCGATATCGGTGTCATCAACAGTCGGCAGGCCGACACAGATACGGGCCGTGCGGGCGATCAGCGCATCGATGAACTTGTCGTAGATGCTGGCCTCGACGAAGCAGCGCGAACCGGCAACGCAGGTCTGCCCCGCCGCGGCAAAGACGCCCGAGACAACGCCGTTGACGGCGTGCTCGATCTCGACATCGCCGAAGACGACATGCGGCGATTTTCCGCCGAGCTCCATCGAGCAGGGGACAAGGTTCTGCGCGGCATTTCCGGCAATGCGGCGGCCGGTCGCGGTGCTGCCGGTGAAGACATATTTGGCGACGCCCGGATGGCGGGTCAGCGCCTCGCCGGCGCTCTTGCCGGTGCCGGTGACGACGTTGACGACACCGGCCGGAAAACCTGCTTCATGGATGAGTTCGGCGAGCGCCAGCGTCGAGGCGGTCGCGTGTTCCGACGGCTTGATGACGACGGTGTTGCCGATCGCCAGACACGGCGCCAGCGTACCGGTCAGAAGCATCAGCGGCGAATTCCACGGCGTGATCATGCCGACGACGCCGAGCGGTTCGCGGAGGTTGATGTTCAGCGTATCCATCCGGTTGATCGGGATGGTGTCACCCTGCAGCTTGTCGGCCATGCCGGCGAAATAGTGATAGCTATCCGGCATCGAGCGCATTTGCGCCCGGGTTTCCTTGAGCAGCTTGCCGTTGTCGCGTGTCTCGATTTCGGCAAGCATATCGGCATTGGCGCGGACGAGTTCTGCGAGTTTGCGCACCAGTGCGCCGCGGTCGGTCTGCGTCATGCGCCGCCAGGCTGGATTGCGGAAGGCGGCATTTGCGGCTGCGACGGCCGCCGCGACATCATCGGCATCGGCTTCCGCAAACTCGTACCAAGGCGTGCCCGTGGTCGGATCGTAGCTGGCAATATAGTTGCCATTCTTCGGCGACACGAATTCGCCGTTGATGAACAGGCCCTGGCGCGAGCCTTCGATGGAGCTGACTGACGTCTTCATCTCATTGTCCTTGGTCTTGGGAGGCTTGCGTCCAGGCGCGGGCTTCGCCGTCGATCATCGCGACGCGGCCGCCATCGTCTGAATCCATGTAGATGCCGAAGCGGCCCGCCTGCCGCTCGCGCACATAGCGGCGCAGCATCGAGCGCAGTTCGTGGGTGGCGATCGCTTCGTAGGGCAGATCGTCGATCGGGAAGAAACGGAGATCGGCGGGCAGGCTGATGCCGGCGCCTTCGCCCGCCAGCCGGGCGCGGTAGACGAGATAGCCGGGATCGCTGTCGGCAACGTCGAAGACGGAGTAGAGGAACGTCTCCTCGGGAACGAGACGCAGCGCATCACCGCCTTCGACGACCAGCTGGCTGTCTGCCTTGCGGCGGCGAGCCGAGGGCAGTACCCAGCCGCCCTTGCCATCCGAGCGCAGCAGCAGACCGTCGCCCGCCTCGATCAGATAGCCGATGATCATCCCACGCGAGGCGAGCCAGCCCGATGGCAGCGGATCCTTGACGCTGGCATAGCGGCCCCGGCAGAAACCGAGTGGCGCGGACGGGCTGGTGCCGAAGGCGCGAACCTGGCCGATCAGGAGGGAGTGATCGCCGGCATCGACGGTGTTATAGGTCGTGCAGTCGAACCAGGTGAGGCTGTCGGTCAGGACAGGTGCGCCAGTATGGATATGGTCGTGATTGACCGCCTGAAACTTGTCCGGAGATTTCGAGGCGAAGGTGCCCGACACATCCACCTGGCCTTCATGCAGGATATTGACGGCGAAGCATCCGGCATGGGTGAAGGATCGATAGCTGGATGCCGATTTCGCGACGCAAACCAGAAGCAGCGGCGGATCGAGCGAGACCGAGGTGAAGGAATTCGCGGTCATGCCGCGCGGCGTTCCGTCCTCGTCGCGCGTCGTAATAACGGTGACGCCTGTCACGAAGGTTCCGAAGGCCCGGCGCAGGGCGATCGGGTCAATCGGCGCATCCGCCTTTGCCGCTGTCTCCGCCATGCTGTCTCGCCTCCCTTTCGTTGTTGAAAGGAGGCTAGCGCTGCCGGTCCGGCCATTCTTCCTCGGCTTCGAAGGAGCGAGTGGAAAACTTCTGCTGCGATCAGTAGGAGACCGAAAATGGCCGCGCGAAAGCGCTGGAAACTAGGATAGAGCGAGGCGGGAAGAATTACTTTTCGGCACTGACGCGGTTGTCGATGACTCTGTGCAAGCGGATTGCCAGCTCGACGGCAAAGCGCTTCTCGGGTGTGTCGACATCGATGCCGAACAGCTCCTGAATGCGTGACAGGCGGTAGCGCAGCGTCGTCACATGCAGCCCCATCGTATCGGCGCAGGCTTGGCTGCGGCAGCCCTCCTGCAGATAGGTGGAGAGTGTTTCCAGATAGGGCGTACCGTTTTCGCGGTCATGCTCGGCAATGGCACCGACGCTTTCCTGAACGAAGCTGCGGACATCGCCCGCTTCAGAGGCTGCCACCAGCATCGGAAGCGGCCCGAAATCCTGTGCAGAAACAGCACCCGTCAGGCCGAAGGAACGGCCGATGCGGATCATCCGGCTGCAGCGTTCCCAAGCGGCCGGATAATCGGAAAGCGCCGCACAGCGATTGCCCGCGACAACAACAGGCGGTTCGTCGAAATAGCGGCCAAGCTCCTCGGCGATACGGCGCGTCAGCTTGACCGTCCGCTCCTGCCTTTTGCTGGCATCATAGGGCACGAGGCAGATGACACCGCCATCGATGGCGATCAGGTTTGCCTGCAGCGAAGCCTGCTGCATGATACGGGCGATCGTATGCTCGACATCGACGGAAGCGCCGCCGAAGGCCTTAGTCTTGTCGGGGAAATCGACGACGATCATCTGCTGCGGCTGCGAGAAATTCAGGCCCAACCGTTGGGCGCGCTGAGTGACATCGCCGGCATTGCGCCAACGGGCCTCGACGATCTCGAAGAACAGCTCGGTCTGGGTGCGGGTCTCGAACCTGAAGCGGATGAAGCTGCGCATCATCTGCACACTGAGCGCAAACTTTGCACTGTCGAGCATCAGCAGATCTAGATCGCTGAATTCGCGCGAGGTCGGGAAGATGATTAATGCGCCGACCAACTGATTATCGACCGTCAGCGGCTCGATGCGCGCAGAAATCTTGAAGCGTTGCGCGCCGTCATCGAGAAACAGGCTGGCGGCATCGGTCGCGCCGCGATCGATCGCCTCGCGCGCCGCCTTCATCAGCGGCCGGGCAAGCGTCGTGGCTGCTACCTCCTGCCAGGAAGCCTCGTCATAGAGGGCATTCGGCGGACGCCCCGCGATGACCTGATTGGCGGTGAAATCGACGACGACGGTCGGATTGGGCAACATCATTCCGACCATGGCCGAGAGCGGGGCGACGGCGCCGTCGCTCAAGACATGTTCAAGCAACGAGGTATGCGCCTGCAACGCCCGCTCAAGCCGCTGCGCCGCACGCTTCTCGGCTTCCAGCCGATGTTCGCGCTCGACGGCGATGGCGCCCATATGGATAATCGCCCCAAGAAAGGCGAGGTCGTCTTCGGAGACTTCGGTGATGTGGCGTGAGATGACGCTCAGCACCATCGGCCGGCCCTCGGCGTCCTTGCAGTTCATCGGCATGACGAGAACGGTGCGGTAGTCCCGTTCGAAGGCCTCCTTGCGGTAGCCGGGAAATTCGACGGACTCACGGGCGTCGCGAATATAAACGGGCTCGTTGCGCTGCAGGGCGATCAACGACGGGCTGGTCGCCAGCTCCCACCTGTCCGGCAGCTGCCGCTCAATCAGTGTCGGGTCGTAGCGGACGATGACATAGGCATAGCCATGCGCCGCATCGATCCCCATGATCGAACCGAGCGACCAATGGGCATGGCGGCAAGCCGCCGCAATCAGATGCTGCAGCACGGTCTGGAGATCGCCGCCGCTGTTGATCTGGCTTGCGACGTCGCGGAGCGCCGATATCTGAAACTTCTGATTCAAACTGCCTCGCCCTCCAACTGACCGCATCATGCGCGTGCGTTCGACCGAAATCTACTCCGTTTCGACGGAAGCCGAAGCCACGCAGTTCCGCCGATCGGAGGAAGACGTTCGCCATTTAACCGCTAGGCTTCTGCGAGTTTCAACATTTTCGTATCGGCGCAAGGCATGACACTCGGCATCAGAAAAATTTCGACCTTCCTGGAAGAGACCCTCGTCGAGGGCGGCAAGGTGGCTCCGCGTCCGGTGACTATGGTCGTCGTTGCCGCGGTGATCCAGAACCCCTGGGCAGGACGTGGCTTTGTCGAGAACCTGCGGCCGGAGATCATCCGCATTGCCGGCGAGCTCAGCCATGAGATGACCAGCCGCCTGCTGCGGCGGATGGACGCCGACAAGATTGAGGCCTGTGGCAAGGCGGCGGCAACGGGCATCAACGGCGAGATCGAGCACCCCTCGGCGATGATCCACACGCTGCGCTTCGGCAACCCGTTCCGCGAGGCGATCGGCGGTACCAACTACCTGGAATTCGCCAATACCCGCAACGGCCCCGGCGCACTTCTGTCGCTGCCTATGATGCACAAGAGTGAGAGCGGCAAACGCTCGCATTTCCTGACCGCCAACTTCCTGATTGCGGATGCGCCCGGGCCGGACGAGATCGTCGTGGCAATCGGCGCCGCTGATGGCGGCCGGCCGCATGCACGCATTGCCGATCGCTTCCAGGATATTGCCGAGATGGAAGCCGAAAAGGCCGCTAAGGTCTAGCGAGAATGAAGTTAGATGCCATCGATCTCAGAATTCTCGATGCGATTCAGCGGGATGGCCGCATTACCAAACTTGCTTTGGCAGAAAAGGCCGGTCTTTCTCCCACCCCCTGCTGGATGCGGCTGCGCAAGCTTGAAAAGGCTGGGATCGTCACCGGCTATCATGCCCGTATCGCGCTTCGCAAAATTGCCCCAGTCGCAAGCGTCATGCTCGAGCTCACGCTTGCCAACCACCGGCAGAGCGATTTCGAGCGCTTCGAGCGGGTGATCGAGGGCATTCCCGAGATCGTCGGGTGCTGGTCCGTTGGCGGCGGGGTCGATTACTTCCTGCGCATCACTGCACCCGACATTGATGCCTATCAGCGGCTGATCGATGGGCTGCTCGACCGAGAACTCGGGATCGAGCGCTATTTCACCTACATCGTCACCAAGACGGTCAAGGACGAGACTGTGCTGCCCGTCGCTGCGCTCGTGGAGCCCGGTTAAATCTTGAACGACGCATAGAGACATCATGCGGCCGGTCTACGGCCGCGACAAGGTCGAGCTCGGCCGCAAGCTGATGGCGCAATGGATGGGCAAACTCGGGTTTGAACTGGAGATCCTCGCCGACTACCAACCTGCTGACGTGGATGTGAGTGAGATCATCGTTCGTCCCACACAGCGGGCCCTTTCTGATCCCCAACGCATCCCAAGACGACGCCGACCTGCAAGAGCGGACGGCGTCTCCCTTATTGAAGCAAGACCTGTGGCCCTGAGGCCGAATCTTCACTCTGTGACTTTAAACCCTGCTCGCTGCGCTCTCGAGCGCTCCGACATCGTATCCGCCCTCCTGTACCAAAATCACGGGAACTGCGATGGAACGCAAAATGGTGCCGATCGTCTCGAAAGCCTGCTCGGTTAGCCGAGCGGACTGCATCTCTTCCAGCGAGAAGTTGCCCAGCTCGGGATCGCCGAAATCGGCGAGCCCGAACATGATATCGCCATCGGCATCGAGTTCGGTCGCAAGCCAGACGCTTTCTCCAAGCGGGTTAAAGAATTCGACGACCGACAGATGGTCAGCGTCGCGCTGGCGGCCATTTGCAAGCGGCAAAACCGATCCGCACTCTGGCTCTCAGGGGCGTTGCGGGGTCTCCCCCGCAGAAGGGGTGTTCCGGCGACCGTAGCGCCGGCCAGGAAAAGGCCTTCCATATCGCGATCTCACACATTCCAATTAGCGGTCGATTGACTTCCAATCGGCCGAGCACAATAGAGTCCTATTGAGACCATTTTGGTCCCGCGCTATAGGTGAGACAATGAGGATTATCGCCCGCCGCACCTTGCGGGAATCTATCGAAAGCCTGTCAGGGCAGAAGGATCAACCAGCCGTCAAGGCTGCGCTCGACGCGTGGTTCGATGAAGTGAGCAAGGCGGAGTGGGCGAGCTCCGCGGATGTGAAGCGACTCTATGCGACGGCGAGCATCGTCAGCGCCGAGCGGATCGTCTTCAACATCAAGGGCAATGACTATCGCCTCGTCGTGTCGGTCGATTTCGAGAAAGGAATCGTCTGGATCAAGCGGATCGGCACGCACAAGGCTTACGACAAGATCGATGTGAAGGAGGTCAAACATGGTGACTGACCTGAAGCCGATCCGCACCGAAGCGGATTACGAGGACGCGCTTGCCGAGGTCGAGCGGCTCTGGGGTGCGAAGAGCGGCACACCCGAGGGCGACCGCCTCGATGTGCTCGCGACGCTGATCGATGTTTACGAGACCAAGCACTACCCGATGGACCCGCCTGATCCGGTGGAGGCGATCCGGTTCCGCATGGAACAGCAGGGGCTCAGTCGCAAGGATCTGGAGCCAATGATTGGACCACGCAACCGTGTGGCCGACGTCTTGAATCGCAAGCGCAGCCTGTCGATCGAGATGATCCGGCAGTTGCATGATCGTCTCGGCATCTCGGCCGAGGTGCTGATCCGGCCGAGCCGGATGGATAAGGTTACGTAGGAGATTGCCGATGACCCGCGTTGCCCTTTATGCCCGCTACTCCTCCGACAACCAGCGCGAAGCGTCGATCGAGGACCAGTTCCGCATCTGCCGGGAGCAGACGAAGCGCGAGAAGTGGAAGATCGTCGGCAGCTACAAGGACGCCGGCATCTCGGGCGCGAGCATGATCCTGCGTCCCGGCATCCAGGCGCTGTTGCAGGACGCGCAGGCGGGTCAATTCGACATCGTGCTGGCCGAGGCGCTGGATCGAATCTCGCGCGACCAGGCCGACGTCGCCACGCTGTTCAAGTATTTGAAGTCGGCGTGCCGGTCGTCACGCTGGCCGAGGGCGAGATCAGCGAACTGCAAGTCGGCCTGAAGGGCACGATGAATGCGCTGTTTCTCAAGGACCTCGCCGCCAAGACGCATCGGGGCATTCGCGGCCGGGTGGAGGACGGCAAGTCGGGCGGCGGGCTGCGTTTCGGTTACAAGGTGGTCAAGCAGCTCGACGCGCGTGGCGATCCGATCCGGGATGATCGCGAGATCGACGAAGCGGAGGCCAACGTCGTCCGCCGCGTGTTCCGCGACTTCGCGTCGGGGATCGCGCCGCGGACGATTGCGCGTACGCTGAACGAGGAAGGTGTGCCGGTCCGAACGGCAAGCTCTGGAACGACACGACCATCCGCGGCCATGGGAAGCGCGGCACGGGCATCATCAACAATGAGCTCTATATCGGCCAGCTGATCTGGAACCGGCTGCGCTACATCAAGGATCCGTCCACTGGCAAGCGCGTCTCGCGCCTCAATCGGATCATCCGCGATCACCGAGGCTCTGAATCGCTGCGACGAACGGCAACAGGCGGCCGAGGCTTTGCGAGTGCTGATCGAAAAGTTCGCCGGAACGATGGTTTCCGGCCCTTTATTCTCGTCTTCTGCCATGTCGGTCGCACCGAAACTGTGGATCGACCTGACAAAAGATGCAGACAAACACCCGATGGAAAGTACTAAAATCGTGTCGTAGTGCTATCGGCGGTAAATACTTGCGCGTTGCGGTTTTGACGTAGATCGCAATCCGCGTCTCAAGCCTCTCTTTTCACCCTCGGCGAAACCGCAAGTCCGAGAAAAACCAGCATCGCCTGATTGAGTCGCACTATGTCTTCGTCATCCAGCCGTCCGACTAGCTCACCGATCTTCGATTTAGGAACCGTGGTGATCTTGTCCACCATCAGGCGGGAAGCCAGCCCAAGTCCGTTGCGCTTATTCGGAACAACGGGAAGTCGAAACAACGGCGCTTCCGTATCATCCGATGTGAAGGCGCAGACGGTGATCGAACCCGTCCCGTCGAAACTGTCGTCCTGCACGATCACAACAGGGCGCGGTTTACCCGCGTAATCCTTGCCGCCCGCGACCTTCCAGATATCCCCTCGCCTCATTCATCGCCCCAATCGGAGGCGGCGTCGATGAACGCCTGATCGTCCGCCGCATGCGCGCTTACCGCGACCGCAAGCGACTGGCGGTGAGCCTCTGCCTTGAAGGAGGACGCCCGCACGTCCGGCACCCAAATCTGGATCGGGCGCAGACCTTGGGCGCGCAACCGGGCGCGATGTTCGCCCACCTTTACGCGCGTGGGCTTCGGCTTTGATGCAGAAGCCATGATTTTCTCCTTCGGCATCGGTTACATGTAACCTATCATAAGCATGGGCTAATGCCTACCATTTTCTTCCGAATCATTCGCGGGTCGCGGTCACGCCTGCGGCGGATAGAAACGCCTCGACCCTCGGCTCGATCAGGCCGGGCGGTGGCGGCGGTGCGACGTTGGCGATGTCGTCGGGCAGCCCGTCGCATTGCGCCACGTCGAAGACGGTAAAGCGCTTCACGAACGGGATGGCATGCGCTTCCTCGCCAGTCTCGCGGGCGCGGCGCTTCTCGTCTTCCGGCGTGAAGCGGTCGGCATAGACGACCGTGATGCCGTGCTCGCCCTTGCGGACATGGCCGCCGAGCGAAAGCTCCTGTCGGAATGTGAGCCAGCCCTGACCGGGAAAGCCGTGCTCGATGACGGCGCCCCAGAGGATGAGCACGTTGATGCCGCTGTAGCTGCGGGGGGGTCGCGGCGTTCTTCGGCAGGCCGAGCGGGGCCTTGGCGGCCGACGTGCCCCAGGGCTGCACCCACGGCACGCGACCGGCCTCAAGCTCGGCGATGATTTTGGTGGTGATTTCGTCAAAGGTTCGACCGGTCCGAGCCGGTGCGAACGCTGCGATCATGTCTGGACATCGCGGTTCTCCGCGACGGGCGCCGGAATCGTGAGGACGATCAAGTGATTGATCCCATTCGCCAGATCTCGGGCAGCGTCGCTGGCGAAATCCCGATATGCCACCTGCTGTACCCCGACACCCCATCGAACCTGATGGTCTGCGGCGACTTGAACCAGCCGAATGGCATGAGTGGGGTGAATCTCTCGACCTTGCTGAACGCCTGACGATATTCGGTGTATTTCGCGGTGAGATATTCGTCTCCCTTGATACATCGATATTCTATTCTGCTTGGCTCACGCCTCGGCCAGCGACGCCGCGACATCGGCAATCGAGCGGAAGAGGACAAGTGGATCGTCCTTCGACGGCAAGAAGCCACGCCGTTGCCAGAAACCGGCAGCTTCATCATCGACGGCATTGACCATCAGCGCTCGCCCGCCCACGAGACCGGCCGCCTGGACGCAACGCTGCAGCGCGTGTTTGACGAGACCCGTCCCAATCCCCTGCCCCGCCCATCCGGTATCGGTGGCAAGCTGGCCGAGAAGAAGGCACGGAACGGGATTGGGCGGCTGGCCGGTGCGAATCGAGCGCGGCATGACCGACGGCACCACGGCCGTCGGCGCCAGACCATAATAGCCGACGACGCGCCCCGCCTCATGGACGACCAAAATGGCGGTGAAGCCCTTCTGCTGATTGGAAAGCGCGCGCGTCTTCAGCCAGTGATCGAGCGTCGGCTTGCCGCAAGAGAATTCAGACACATCATGCGCGGCGGTAAGCGGTTCGGGAGCCGATAACGCCACGACTTACCGCTTCGGCTCGTAGCCAGTTTCCCATGGCGCCGGCCGTTTCGCCAATTCGACCATTTCGGGAACAGGCGCTGCCGGGGCGGCGAGAACCTCCATGAACGCATCGAACCCTTCCGGGCTCATACGGATCAGGCTTTGCTCCATCACGACCTCCTCGGCCGCGCGCACGGCGGCATCGCGCACGAAGTCGGTGCGCGAGCGGCCGCGCAGCGTCGCCGCACGATCGATCATCGCGACATCCGCTTCCGGCAGTCGCATCGAGATGGGGTGTTCCTTGCGTTCCGCTGTGGTGGCCATGAGTTGTCTCCTTTGGAAGCAAGATAGGGGATTGTATTGTAATTTGCAATACGATGATGTCATCCCCCATGTTGAGCGATCTCGAAACAGCGGTGTCGATACGCCCGACCATCGGTTCGGGGGCAAAAGCGCATAGGTTATTTCGCTATGCCACGGTGCGCGCTTGCGCGCTCGACCACGCCGCCATGCGCCGCGCGACACCAATCAACGCCGAATATTCTACCGTGTTTTCAGTTGCTTATACTGTCTTTCCGGCAAATCCTGCCGGACATGACTTTACGAGCACCCCAATATCCGTCGAAGATGACAGGAAGAGAGCGCGAAGAGCTGCTCGATCCCTGCTCATCGACGAGCCGGCACTGACCTTTACGCCGAGGGGCGATCCCGATCCACGGCTTTTGCGTCTGGTCGACTTTCTGGCACGGCAGGCGGCACGGGAATGCTACGCGGAAGAAGTCAAGATGACGAGGCGACGGGGGAAGCGCACCTCCTGATGCCGAAAGGAGAGGTGCATTGAAGGTCGCGATCTACGCCCGCTACTCGTCCGATAATCAACGCGACGCCTCGATCGCCGACCAGTTCCGCATGTGCCGCCTTCATGCCGAGAAGCAGGGCTGGCAGATCGTCGAGGAATATTCCGACCACGCGATCTCCGGCTCGTCGCTGCTGCGCCCCGGCATTCAGGCCCTGATCTCCGACGCCACGCGCGGGCGTTTCGATCTGATCCTCGCCGAAGCCATGGATCGGCTTTCGCGCGATCAGGAGGACATAGCGGGCTCCGAACGATGAACTATCGCCGCCGACCCAAATATATGTTCTCCGGCCTGACCAAATGCGCCTGCTGTGGTGGCGGCTATTCCACGATTTCGGCGACGCTGATCGGCTGCTCCACGGCCCGCAAGAAGGGCACCTGCGATAATCGAATGAACATCCGCCGAGATGAGTTGGAGACGCGCGTGCTGAACGCGCTGCGCACCAAGCTCGTCGATCCCGCCATGTTCGTGTTCACTCAGGAGATGAACCGCCTGCGCAGGGAAGGCCGCGCCGGTATCGCCGCGGCTGAAGCGGAGAGCGCGCAGATCGACAGGGAACTGGACACGCTGCTCAACCTGATTCTCAAGGGTGGCGCGGCCGACGCGATCAACGCTAAGATGGTCCTTCTGGAACAGCGCAAGAAAGAACTGGCCTTGTTCCTGGCCGAAGCGGAGGAGCCGCCTCCCCTTCTGCATCGCTCAATGGCGCTGCAATGCCGCAAGCGGGTCCAGCAGCTCTACGAAGCCTTGCAGGACTAAGAGGAAGAGAAGCGGATCGAGGCGGCCGACATTCTGCGCTCGCTGGTGGACCAGATCGTTCTGACGCCGGCGGAGGGCAAGATGGAAATCGATGTCCAGGGCGATCTGGCTGGCATTCTGACGATTGCCGCACAAACGCAAAACCCCGCAGCGGGTAAGGCTACGGGGTTGCAAGTAAAGATGGTTGCGGGGGCAGGATTTGAACCTGCGGCCTTCAGGTTATGAGCCTGACGAGCTACCGGGCTGCTCCACCCCGCGTCCAGCGCAAATCCCTATGGGATTTGTCGCGGTAGCGTAAACCGCTTTGCGGTTTATGCTTTTGTCCGGTCCGGGTTTTGCGCAGCAAAATCCCGTTTGTTTTCTGATCGTATCGAATCAAAAAGGCCGCTTGTTGGCGGCCCTTGGTTTCGGCGGGGCCGAAGTGAGTGTCGAGAAGGAGATCTTTGTTTTGCCGCTGCCTTGTCCTTCTCGGCTTTGCCTCGAAGGGGAGCGGCGTTTCCGGTTTTTATCTTGCGTTTTGCAGACCTGGCAGCGACCTACTCTCCCGCGTCTTAAGACGAAGTACCATCGGCGCTGGGGCGTTTCACGGCCGTGTTCGGAATGGGAACGGGTGCAGCCACCCCGCCAGAACCACCAGGTCGGCAAAGCGCAAGATTTGCCTTGCGGGCAAACCGGAATGAGAAGCTGGTTGAAGTTTTCACTTCATTTGTTTTGAACACGTCTTTGCGTCTTATCCGGACAACTCCAGCAGCCGGCAAAGCCGAGCCGCCAGTCGTCTGGCGCGCCGTCCGCAGCGAAGGCCGAAGGCCGACAGCGTGAGGACGTCTATAGCATCATCAAACTTGTTTGATG
The DNA here is from genome assembly GCF_056924495.1 of Ensifer sp. 38_S197. Classification (NCBI taxonomy): domain Bacteria; kingdom Pseudomonadati; phylum Pseudomonadota; class Alphaproteobacteria; order Hyphomicrobiales; family Rhizobiaceae; genus Ensifer; species Ensifer sp. 38_S197. The sequence goes on from NZ_JBXOVZ010000001.1 coordinate 676,798, forward strand.
AACACAAGCAATGGGAACGATCAAGCCGATCGAACGATTAGTACTGGTAAGCTTCATGCGTTGCCGCACTTCCACACCCAGCCTATCAACGTGGTCGTCTTCCACGGTTCTCAAGGGAATACTCGTTTTCAGGTTGGTTTCCCGCTTAGATGCCTTCAGCGGTTATCCATTCCATATATAGCTACCCAGCGATGCCTTTGGCAAGACAACTGGTACACCAGCGGTGTGTCCATCCCGGTCCTCTCGTACTAAGGACAGCTCCTCTCAAATTTCCTACGCCCACGACGGATAGGGACCGAACTGTCTCACGACGTTCTGAACCCAGCTCGCGTACCGCTTTAATGGGCGAACAGCCCAACCCTTGGGACCGACTACAGCCCCAGGATGCGATGAGCCGACATCGAGGTGCCAAACCTCCCCGTCGATGTGGACTCTTGGGGGAGATAAGCCTGTTATCCCCGGGGTAGCTTTTATCCGTTGAGCGATGGCCCTTCCATGCGGAACCACCGGATCACTAAGCCCGACTTTCGTCCCTGCTCGACTTGTAGGTCTCGCAGTCAAGCTCCCTTGTGCCTTTACACTCTACGAATGATTTCCAACCATTCTGAGGGAACCTTTGGGCGCCTCCGTTACATTTTAGGAGGCGACCGCCCCAGTCAAACTGCCCACCTGACACTGTCTCCCGGCCCGATCAGGGCCGCGGGTTAGAATTTCAATACAGCCAGGGTAGTATCCCACCGACGCCTCCACCGAAGCTAGCGCTCCGGCTTCTCAGGCTCCTACCTATCCTGTACAAGCTGTACCAAAATTCAATATCAGGCTACAGTAAAGCTCCACGGGGTCTTTCCGTCCTGTCGCGGGTAACCTGCATCTTCACAGGTACTATAATTTCACCGAGTCTCTCGTTGAGACAGTGCCCAGATCGTTACGCCTTTCGTGCGGGTCGGAACTTACCCGACAAGGAATTTCGCTACCTTAGGACCGTTATAGTTACGGCCGCCGTTTACTGGGGCTTCGATTCAGAGCTTCTCCCAAAGGATAACCCCTCCTCTTAACCTTCCAGCACCGGGCAGGCGTCAGCCCCTATACTTCGCCTTGCGGCTTCGCAGAGACCTGTGTTTTTGCTAAACAGTCGCCTGGGCCTATTCACTGCGGCTCTCTCGGGCTATACACCCTACCAGAGCACCCCTTCTCCCGAAGTTACGGGGTCATTTTGCCGAGTTCCTTAACGAGAGTTCTCTCGATCACCTTAGGATTCTCTCCTCGCCTACCTGTGTCGGTTTGCGGTACGGGCACCTCCCGCCTCGCTAGAGGCTTTTCTTGGCAGTGTGGAATCAGGAACTTCGGTACTATAATTCCCTCGTCATCACAGCTCAGCCTTTATGATGAGCGGATTTGCCTACTCATCAGCCTAACTGCTTGAACGCGCATATCCAGCAGCGCGCTTACCCTATCCTACTGCGTCCCCCCATTACTCAAACGGCGGGGAGGTGGTACAGGAATATCAACCTGTTGGCCATCGCCTACGCTTTTCAGCCTCGGCTTAGGTCCCGACTAACCCTGAGCGGACGAGCCTTCCTCAGGAAACCTTAGGCATTCGGTGGACAAGATTCTCACTTGTCTTTCGCTACTCATACCGGCATTCTCACTTCTAAGCGCTCCACCAGTCCTTACGGTCTGACTTCACAGCACTTAGAACGCTCTCCTACCACTGACATCAAAGATGTCAATCCACAGCTTCGGTGATACGTTTAGCCCCGGTACATTTTCGGCGCAGAGTCACTCGACCAGTGAGCTATTACGCACTCTTTAAATGGTGGCTGCTTCTAAGCCAACATCCTGGTTGTCTAAGCAACTCCACATCCTTTTCCACTTAACGTATACTTGGGGACCTTAGCTGGTGGTCTGGGCTGTTTCCCTTTTGACTACGGATCTTATCACTCGCAGTCTGACTCCCATGGATAAGTCTTTGGCATTCGGAGTTTGACTGAATTCGGTAACCCGTTGGGGGCCCCTAGTCCAATCAGTGCTCTACCTCCAAGACTCTCACAACATGAGGCTAGCCCTAAAGCTATTTCGGAGAGAACCAGCTATCTCCAGGTTCGATTGGAATTTCTCCGCTACCCACACCTCATCCCCGCACTTTTCAACGTGCGTGGGTTCGGGCCTCCATTCAGTGTTACCTGAACTTCACCCTGGACATGGGTAGATCACCTGGTTTCGGGTCTACAACCACATACTAAACGCCCTATTCAGACTCGCTTTCGCTACGGCTCCGCCTTATCAGCTTAACCTTGCATGGGATCGTAACTCGCCGGTTCATTCTACAAAAGGCACGCCATCACCCGTTAACGGGCTCTGACTACTTGTAGGCACACGGTTTCAGGATCTCTTTCACTCCCCTTCCGGGGTGCTTTTCACCTTTCCCTCACGGTACTGGTTCACTATCGGTCACTAGGTAGTATTTAGCCTTGGGAGATGGTCCTCCCAGCTTCCGACGGAATTTCACGTGTTCCGCCGTACTCAGGATCCACTCAAGAGGGAACGAAGTTTCAACTACAGGGTTGTTACCTTCTTCGACGGACCTTTCCAGGTCGCTTCATTTACTTCGTTCCTTTGTAACTCCGTATAGAGTGTCCTACAACCCCAAGAGGCAAGCCTCTTGGTTTGGGCTAATTCCGTTTCGCTCGCCGCTACTCAGGAAATCGCATTTGCTTTCTCTTCCTCCGGGTACTTAGATGTTTCAGTTCCCCGGGTCTGCCTTCAATATCCTATGTATTCAGATAAAGATACTGTTCCATTACGAACAGTGGGTTTCCCCATTCGGAAATCTCCGGATCAAAGCTCACTTACAGCTCCCCGAAGCATATCGGTGTTAGTCCCGTCCTTCATCGGCTCCTAGTGCCAAGGCATTCACCGTGCGCCCTTTCTAACTTAACCATTAGCGAATAAATGGTACAACATAAAGTTGTGTTATTTATTGGTTTGATTAAAGAAAAGTTTCACTTTTCCTCAGCAATTACTGTTATCTAGTTTTCAAAGAACAATCGCAACCAAAATTCTTCTTATCTAATAAGAAGAAAGTAGTATGCTTTCTATAATTGAGAGATTGAACTCTCAAAACTGAACAAAGTGTCAAAACGTACGTCATGTAAAAATCCTTAGAAAGGAGGTGATCCAGCCGCACCTTCCGATACGGCTACCTTGTTACGACTTCACCCCAATCATCTGTCCCACCTTAGGCGGCTAGCTCCTTACGGTTACTCCACCGACTTCGGGTGTTACAAACTCTCGTGGTGTGACGGGCGGTGTGTACAAGGCCCGGGAACGTATTCACCGCGGCATGCTGATCCGCGATTACTAGCGATTCCAGCTTCATGTAGGCGAGTTGCAGCCTACAATCCGAACTGAGAATGGTTTTATGGGATTGGCTTGACCTCGCGGTCTTGCAGCCCTTTGTACCATCCATTGTAGCACGTGTGTAGCCCAGGTCATAAGGGGCATGATGATTTGACGTCATCCCCACCTTCCTCCGGTTTGTCACCGGCAGTCACCTTAGAGTGCCCAACTAAATGCTGGCAACTAAGATCAAGGGTTGCGCTCGTTGCGGGACTTAACCCAACATCTCACGACACGAGCTGACGACAACCATGCACCACCTGTCACTCTGTCCCCCGAAGGGGAACGCTCTATCTCTAGAGTTGTCAGAGGATGTCAAGACCTGGTAAGGTTCTTCGCGTTGCTTCGAATTAAACCACATGCTCCACCGCTTGTGCGGGCCCCCGTCAATTCCTTTGAGTTTCAGTCTTGCGACCGTACTCCCCAGGCGGAGTGCTTAATGCGTTAGCTGCAGCACTAAAGGGCGGAAACCCTCTAACACTTAGCACTCATCGTTTACGGCGTGGACTACCAGGGTATCTAATCCTGTTTGCTCCCCACGCTTTCGCGCCTCAGCGTCAGTTACAGACCAAAAAGCCGCCTTCGCCACTGGTGTTCCTCCACATCTCTACGCATTTCACCGCTACACGTGGAATTCCGCTTTTCTCTTCTGCACTCAAGTTCCCCAGTTTCCAATGACCCTCCACGGTTGAGCCGTGGGCTTTCACATCAGACTTAAGAAACCGCCTGCGCGCGCTTTACGCCCAATAATTCCGGATAACGCTTGCCACCTACGTATTACCGCGGCTGCTGGCACGTAGTTAGCCGTGGCTTTCTGGTTAGGTACCGTCAAGGTACGAGCAGTTACTCTCGTACTTGTTCTTCCCTAACAACAGAGTTTTACGACCCGAAAGCCTTCATCACTCACGCGGCGTTGCTCCGTCAGACTTTCGTCCATTGCGGAAGATTCCCTACTGCTGCCTCCCGTAGGAGTCTGGGCCGTGTCTCAGTCCCAGTGTGGCCGATCACCCTCTCAGGTCGGCTATGCATCGTTGCCTTGGTGAGCCGTTACCTCACCAACTAGCTAATGCACCGCGGGCCCATCTGTAAGTGATAGCCGAAACCATCTTTCAATCATCTCCCATGAAGGAGAAGATCCTATCCGGTATTAGCTTCGGTTTCCCGAAGTTATCCCAGTCTTACAGGCAGGTTGCCCACGTGTTACTCACCCGTCCGCCGCTAACGTCATAGAAGCAAGCTTCTAATCAGTTCGCTCGACTTGCATGTATTAGGCACGCCGCCAGCGTTCATCCTGAGCCAGGATCAAACTCTCAAGTTGAGAATTCAATCATTGGCTTACGTCACGTTCTGAATCGACGAGAACTCACACCCATCTTCAATCAACAACAATCCGAAGACCGTCATCGAGAAAACTGGTGTTGTCTCTTGTTAAAACGTGACCGCCAAAGTCTCTTTCCAGAACCTCAATCTCTCAAGGTTCCGCGAGCTCCGCCGCCCACGTTTCTCTTTCTCTATATTCAATTGTCAAAAAACCGACGAACTCACCATCCGTCAAACCGTTTCCAACAAGCCCGAAACTCTCGCCTCAGACCCCAAAATCAGCCTCAGCCAACCAAGGAAACTCTAGAGCGAAGGTCGTCGTCGCCAGCAGCGCCGCCGCCCTCGTCAGTGATCGGGCTTATAGACCCCACACCTCCAACACGTCAACAGACATTTTCACGACCTCGATAGAATTCTTGCAACCGATTGAAAATAAAATCGAATTTCTATTCACAGGCATGAACAGCCGATTTTCGGCCGTTTGGGCGGGCGAAAATCCATCGGTGTGGGCGGATTAGCCGGCCTTTGCCTCATCGCTGCCGCGCAGCAGCCGGATCAAGGCGGAAAAGTCCTCGCCACCATGACCGAGCGTCTCGAACATCGAATAGAGCTGCGCGGCCTGCGCGCCCATCGGCGTCGTCGCACCGCTGGCACTTGCAGCTTGCTGCGAAAGCTTCAGATCCTTCAGCATCAGGCTCGCGGCAAAGCCCGGCTTGTAGTCGTTATTGGCGGGTGAGGTCGGGACCGGACCCGGCACCGGGCAATAGGTCGTCAGCGACCAGCATTGGCCGGACGAAGTCGAGGCGACGTCGAACAGCGCCTGGTGCGACAGGCCCAGCCGTTCCGCCAGCACAAAGGCTTCGCAAACCCCGGCCATGGATATGCCGAGGATCATGTTGTTGCAGATCTTTGCCGCTTGGCCGGCGCCAACCCCGCCGCAATGGACGATCTTCTTGCCCATGGCCTCGAGCAGCGGCTTGCCGCGGGCAAAGGCGTCGTCGCTGCCGCCAACCATGAAGGTGAGCGTGCCGGCCGCAGCACCACCGGTTCCGCCGGAAACCGGCGCATCGAGAGACGGGCAACCGATCTTTTCCGCAAGGGCATGCGCCTTGCGGGCGCTGTCGACATCGATCGTCGAACTGTCGATCAGGAGCGTGCCCGGATCGACGAAACCGAGCAGTTCATCCCAGACATAGAGTACATGGGTGCCGGCGGGCAGCATGGTGATCACGCACTCGGCGCGGCGCACCGCATGGGCGATCGAGCCGGCGACGGAGACCCCGGTCTTTGCCGCCGCATTGCGCGAGGCTTCCGACAGGTCGAAGCCGCTGACCGCGTGGCCCGCCTTCACCAGATTGGCGGCCATCGGTCCGCCCATGTTGCCGAGCCCGATAAAGGCGATCTTCGTCATGTTACTCCTCCTGCATTGAAACTCGGCCAAGCCGACATGCACCCCATCCTCAGGCGCTAGAACAGCGGCGGGTGGTCCTTTCTGGTGAAACGCGAGAGCATCTCAGGCGTGACGTCGGCCAGCGCCACATTCCATTTTGGACTGCGGTCCTTGTCGATCACCGCGGCACGCACGCCTTCATAGAAGTCGTCGTTGGAAAGCATGCCGAGCGTCGCAGAATACTCCCGTTCGAGGCATTCGTTCAGTGACGTACTGCGACGACCGGCCCGCAAGAGGTCGAGTGTCAGCTTCATGCTCAGCGCCGAACGGGAATTGAGCAGCGCCAGCGTTTCCTTTGCGAAATCGGAGCCGTCCGCCGCAAGCGCCGCCAGGATTTCCTCCACCGTATCGAAGGCGAAGCAGCGATCGATCAGTGCAAATTGGTGCTGAAGCGGCGTGGGCGGAGCTTCAGACGAATGCCTTGCAATCACCGCATCAACATCAGCGCTGCCTGCCGTCGCCGGCAGCCTCGCAAGAGCCGTGACGAGTGCCTCCAGCTTTTGCGAGGTAACGAAGCTGTCAGCAAGCCGGGCATGGACGGCATCCGCAGCGACGATATCCCGGCCGGTTAACCCGAGATAGGTGCCGAATTCCCCGGGGGCTTTCGGCAGCAGCCAGGTCGCGCCGACGTCTGGGAAATAGCCGATCCCGGTCTCCGGCATCGCCAGCCGCGTGCGTTCAGTGACGATGCGGTGGCTGCCATGCGCGGAAATCCCGACACCGCCGCCCATGACGATACCATCCATGATCGCGATATACGGCTTGCGGTAGCCTGAGATGCGGCTGTTGACGATGAATTCCTCGCGCCAGAACTGCGCACCTTCCGCCGGCCGCTCGCGGCCGCTCTCATAGATCATGCGAATGTCGCCGCCGGCGCAAAGCCCGCGCTCGCCCTCGCCGGTCACGAGCACCGCCGCAACAGCCGGGTCGTTTTCGAATTCGGTCAGGGCCGCCGCGATCAGCCGGATCATCGGCACGTTGAGACTGTTCAGCGCCCGCGTTCGATTAAGCCGGATCCTGCCGATCGCTCCCTGCCGCTCGACGATGACTTCTGGCGCCTGCATGTCCATGAACGGTCCTTTCTGTTTCCGGCCTACTTCCGGCCGATGAGCGAACGCGCAACAATGAGGCGCATGATCTCGTTGGTACCTTCGAGGATCTGGTGCACCCGGAGATCTCTGACAATTTTCTCGACGCCATAGTCGGCGAGATAGCCGTAGCCGCCGTGAAGCTGCAGGGCGTCGTTTGCGACAGCGAAGCACCGGTCGGTGACGAAGCGTTTGGCCATGGCGCAAAGTTTCGTCGCTTCCGCATCGCCCGCATCCAGCGCCGAAGCGGCACGCCACAGGAAGGTCCGGGCGATTTCGAGATCGGTTGCCATGTCGGCCAGACGGAACTGCAGCGCCTGGAATTCGCCGATCGCCTTGCCGAAGGCGCGGCGCTCCTGAACGTAAGCCAGCGCTTTCTCGAAGGCGGACTGGGCGCCGCCGAGGGACGCGGCGGCGATGTTGAGACGGCCGCCATCGAGCCCACCCATCGCGATCTTGAAGCCATCGCCTTCCGCACCCAGACGGTTTTCCGCCGGCACGCGGACGCCATCGAGCATAACGGCGCGGGTGGGCTGGACGTGCCAGCCCATCTTCTTCTCGTTGGCGCCGAACGTCAGGCCAGGGGCATCCTTCTCGACGACGAAGGTGGAAATGCCCTTGGGGCCATCCTCGCCGGTTCTGGCCATGATCACGTAGAGGCCGGCTTCACCAGCCCCGGAGATGAACTGCTTCTGGCCGGTCAGCACATAGCTGTCGCCGTCCTTCACCGCCTTGGTCTTCAGCGCTGCCGCATCCGAGCCCGAGCCGGGCTCGGTCAGGCAGTAGCTTGCAAGCACTTCCATCGTCAAAAGCTTCGGCAGCAGCCGCTGGCGCTGCTCGTGCGTGCCGTAGCGGTCGATCATGCCGGCGCACATGTTGTGGATCGAGACGAAGGAGGCGACCGCCGGGCAGCCGGTTGCAAGCGCCTCTATGATGATCGCGGCATCGAGCCGCGTCAGCCCCGTGCCGCCGACATCGTCACGGACATAAATGCCGGCCATACCGAGGGCCGCGGCACCGCGCAGCGTGTCGACCGGAAAGTGCTTCTGCTGGTCCCAGTCGATTGCGTGAGGGGCGAGTTCGTCGCGGGCGAAATCGAGCGCCATCTGACGAATGGCCTCCTGCTCCTCCGACAAGCGAAAATCCATATGCATGTCCTCCCTGACCGCATACCTACTGCAGGTTTCTTTTAGTCCTGCAGCAACTCAGATTCCTACTGCGACCTTTGCGCGTCTCACGAGACGTGCGGCACGGTAGGCGTGGGGGCCTAGTTACACCAAACTTCGTACCGGCACAGATGCAACTTCTCACAGGTTATGTTCAAAAATGAACAGACGCCCAAATCAACTCTCGCTTAGACGATACGGCAGAGCGCCGCGTAAGTCATGATCCACGATCAGTCGACGCTTCAAAGGCGGTACGGCGCGGCTCGCGCATTTCGTCCGCTCGCAGATGCGACAGGAAATGCCAATCGGATCGAAAGCGGCGCGGTTACCGAGATCCATATCGTCGGCATAGACGAAGGCGTCGGCGTAAGAAATCTCGCAGCCGAGCGCCAGCGCATAGCGCGGCTGCGCGGCGCGGAAACCGCCGCCCCCCTTGGTGATCTGGGTGGCGAGACAAAGATAGCGAACGCCGTCAGGCGTCTCGGCCAGTTGCCGGATGATCCGGCCGGGCGTCTCGAACGCCTGGTGCACGTTCCAGAGCGGACAGGCAGCACCGAAACGGGCAAATTGCAGCTTCGCGGCACTGTGGCGCTTGGTGATGTTGCCGGCCCGGTCGATGCGGGCAAAGAAGATCGGAATACCCTTCTGTCCCGGCCGCTGCAGGGTCGAGAGGCGGTGGCAGACCTGTTCCAGCGACGCGCCAAAACGGGCGGCGAGCAGCTCGATGTCGTGCCTCAAGTCACGGGCGGCCTTTGAGAAGGCCTGATAGGGCAGGATCAGGGCGCCGGCGAAGTAGTTCTGCAGGCCGATGCGACAGATCTCATAGGCCTCTTCGGTGCGAAAGCCGGCGCTGCCGGCCACCCGGTCAATCTCCTCGCGGGCATGAAGCTGAGCGATCTGCAAGGCGATCTGGAAATCACGGGTTGCCGCCGGCGCATAGGGGTTGAGGGTGAGAAGCCGGGCACGCGGATCGAAGCGACGGATCGCCTCGTCGCCGGCGGCGCCGCGGACGACCCGGACGCCGTGCCGCTGCTCCAGATAGCTTGCAAGTGCGGCGTGATTGTCACCCTCACCGAGTCCGAGTTCCCCGGCAAGCCGCTCCGCAAGCATGTCGATCTCGTGAATGTAATTGTCGACGAAATGGAAGAAGTCGCGCACTTCCTCATAGGGCGTCGTTTCGACGAAGGGCCCGCCGCGGCCGATCGTGTCGTCGATGCTTGCAAGCTGTTCGCTGTTGCGGCGATAGGCCTGGTGACAGGTGATCAGTGCATGCGCCAGCCCCGGCGCGTTCTGCGCGACGAGCTTCAGCTCCTGCAGGCTTGCCGAATAGGTCTCGAACAAGGGATCGCTGAGAGCCTCCGAGAGCGCCGAGAGCAGGCGATCGCCCTCGCCGGTCGAAAGCTCGGCAATATCGATCTGGAACTTTTCGGCCAGTGCCAGAAGCACGGCAGCCGAGACCGGCCGCTGGTTGTTTTCGATCTGGTTGAGATAACTGGTGGAGATGCCGATGCGCTCGGCGAACTGACCTTGCGTCGCCTTTTTCGCTTCCCGCAGTTCCCTGACCTTGCGGCCAATATAGAGCTTGCCGATCGCCATGTTCGCAACTTTGCAATTTACGTTTTACAAATTTCTCTATTTCACATTTGCACATGAAGGGACGTTTTTCCATCCGACCTTCGACGCTATTGCGAAGCTCGAAGCGCCTCTGCACAATCATTGAAAAAAGCCGGGCAGTGAAAAAATCGGGAGGGCACCATGCGCGCCATACTAGAACAGGTCGAAGCCCGCAGGGCCGAAGCGAGAGCCGGGGGCGGCCAGCGGCGGATCGACGCCCAGCATGGCAAAGGCAAGCTGACGGCACGTGAACGCATCGAAGTGCTGCTCGATGAGGGCTCCTTCGAAGAATACGACATGTATGTCACGCACCGCTGCGTCGATTTCGGCATGGAGAGCCAAAAAGTCGCCGGCGATGGCGTCGTCACCGGCTGGGGCACGATCAACGGCCGTCAGGTCTATGTCTTCTCCCAGGATTTCACCGTGCTCGGCGGTTCGCTCTCCGAAACCCATGCGCAGAAGATCTGCAAGATCATGGATATGGCGGTCAGAAACGGCGCGCCGGTCATCGGCCTCAATGATTCAGGCGGCGCCCGAATCCAGGAAGGCGTTGCCTCGCTTGCCGGTTATGCCGAGGTCTTTCGCCGCAATGCCGAAGCCTCCGGCGTCATTCCGCAGATTTCGGTGATCATGGGCCCCTGTGCCGGCGGCGCGGTTTATTCGCCCGCCATGACCGACTTTATCTTCATGGTCCGTGACTCGTCCTACATGTTCGTGACCGGTCCCGATGTCGTGAAGACGGTGACGAACGAGATCGTCACGGCGGAGGAACTTGGTGGCGCACGGACGCACACCTCAAAGTCTTCGGTCGCCGATGGCGCCTATGAGAACGACATCGAGGCACTGGAAGCGACCAGGCTGCTCTTCGACTTCCTGCCGCTCAACAATCGCGAGAAGCCGCCGGTCCGTCCCTTCCATGACGATCCGTCGCGGCTCGAAATGCGTCTCGACAGCCTGATCCCCGATAGCGCCAGCAAGCCTTACGACATGAAGGAACTGATCCTGGCTCTTGCCGACGAGGGTGATTTCTTCGAACTGCAGCAGAGCTTCGCCAAGAACATCATCACCGGCTTCATCCGCATGGAAGGCCAGACGGTCGGCGTCGTCGCCAACCAGCCGATGGTGCTCGCCGGCTGCCTCGATATCGACAGTTCACGCAAGGCCGCCCGCTTCGTGCGCTTTTGCGATGCCTTTTCGATCCCGATCCTGACGCTCGTCGACGTGCCCGGCTTCCTGCCCGGCACGAGCCAGGAATATGGCGGCGTGATCAAGCACGGCGCCAAGCTGCTCTTCGCCTACAGCCAGGCAACCGTACCGATGGTGACGCTGATCACCCGCAAGGCCTATGGCGGCGCCTATGACGTTATGGCCTCGAAACATATCGGCGCCGATGTCAACTATGCCTGGCCAACCGCCGAGATCGCCGTCATGGGTGCCAAAGGCGCGACCGAGATCCTCTACCGTTCGGAACTCGGCGACGCCGAGAAGATCGCCGCGCGAACGAAGGAATATGAAGAGCGCTTCGCCAACCCGTTCGTGGCGGCCGAGCGCGGTTTCATCGACGAGGTGATCATGCCTCATTCGTCGCGCCGCCGCATCGCCCGCGCCTTCGCATCGCTGCGCAACAAGCAGGTCGATGTTCGTTGGCGTAAGCACGATACGATCCCGCTCTGATGGAGGCAACGATGGAACGGGAGCCGGAGCGCGTCATGACGCCGGAAGAGGCCCGGCGCGACCATTGGCAGATGCTGCGTTACCTGAGCGTCAACGCGCTGATCGGCGTGGCGATCGGGGCGCTGACGGCCGGCGTGCTGATCTGGCTCAACATCGGCGCCGTCGGTACGCATATCGCCCGCTCCACTAGCCCGGTTCTCGCGACCCTCATGGTCGTCGTGCCCTTCGCTTTGCTTTTCGGAGGTGCTGCCGCGGCATCGTCGATCGCGCTTTTGCCCTATCGCCGCAAATTCAAACGCTGACGCGCCATGAAGGCTTTGAAAGAGAAACAAATGTTCAAGAAAATCCTCATCGCCAACCGTGGTGAAATCGCCTGCCGCGTCATCAAGAGCGCGAAGAAGCTCGGCATTGCGACGGTCGCGGTCTACTCCGACGCCGACCGCGACGCGATGCATGTGCGCATGGCCGATGAGGCCGTGCATATCGGCCCCTCACCCTCGGCTCAGTCCTATATCGTCATCGACAAGATCATCGACGCGATCCGCAAGACCGGCGCCGATGCCGTCCATCCTGGCTACGGTTTTCTATCCGAAAACGCCAGCTTTGCCGAAGCCCTGGAAAAGGAAGGGGTCGCCTTCATTGGTCCGCCGGTTGGCGCGATCCAGGCAATGGGCGACAAGATCACGTCCAAGAAGCTGGCGGCAGAAGCCGGCGTCTCGACGGTTCCGGGCCATATGGGCCTCATCGAGGATGCCGACGAGGCCGTTAGGATCGCCGCGTCGATCGGCTATCCCGTGATGATCAAGGCATCCGCCGGCGGCGGCGGCAAGGGCATGCGCATCGCCTGGAACGACCAGGAAGCGCGTGAAGGCTTCCAGTCCTCGAAGAACGAGGCAAAGAACGCATTCGGCGACGACCGCATCTTCGTTGAAAAGTTCGTGACCGAGCCGCGCCATATCGAGATCCAGGTGCTCGGCGACAAGCACGGCAACACGCTCTACCTCGGCGAGCGCGAGTGCTCGATCCAGCGGCGCAACCAGAAAGTCATCGAGGAGGCCCCCTCGCCCTTCCTCGATGCAGAGACCCGCAAGGCCATGGGCGAACAGGCTGTCGCGCTTGCCAGGGCCGTCGGCTACCACTCGGCCGGCACCGTGGAATTCATCGTTGACGGCAAGCGCAACTTCTACTTCCTGGAGATGAACACCCGCCTGCAGGTCGAGCATCCGGTGACCGAACTCATCACCGGGCTCGATCTCGTCGAGCAGATGATCCGTGTCGCCGCCGGCGAAAAGCTCGCTTTCGGCCAGGACGAAGTGAAGCTCGACGGATGGGCGATCGAAAGCCGACTCTATGCCGAAGACCCCTATCGAAACTTCTTGCCGTCGATCGGCCGGCTGACGCGTTACCGCCCCCCGTTCGAGGGCACGCGCGACAATGGCACGGTGACGCGCAACGACACCGGCGTCTTCGAGGGCGGCGAGATCTCGATGTTCTACGATCCGATGATCGCCAAGCTCTGCACCTGGGCACCGGACCGGCCTATGGCGGTCGAGGCAATGGCCGACGCGCTCGACCAGTTCGAGGTGGAAGGCATCGGTCATAACCTGCCGTTCCTTGCGGCTGTCATGCAGCAGCAGCGTTTCCGCGACGGTCGGCTGACGACCGCCTATATCGCCGAGGAATTTGCCGAAGGCTTTCATGGCGTTACGGCCGACGAGCAGTCGCTGCGCAAGCTTGCTGCCGTCGCCGTCTCGATCAACCAGGTGCTGCAGGAACGCGCCAGCCAGATCTCCGGCACGATCGGCAATCATCGCCGCGTCGTCGGCCATGATTGGGTGGTGAGCCTCGCCGATCGCGATCTCGCCGTGACTGCCGGCGCATCCGCCGACGGATCCTATGTAAGCTTCGCCGATGGCACGTCGGTGACCATCGCCGGCGACTGGACGCCCGGTCGTACGCTTGCCACCTTCAACATCGACAATGAGCCTATGAGCGTCAAAGTCGATCTGGTCGGAACCGCCCTCCGGCTCCGCTGGCGCGGCATTGATGTCGTTACGCATGTCAGGAGCCCGCGCGTTGCGGAACTCGCGCGGCTGATGCCAAAGAAGTTGCCGCCGGACACCTCGCGCATGCTGCTCTGCCCGATGCCCGGCGTCATCACCTCGGTCTCGGTCAAGGCGGGGGATACCGTCGAGGCCGGACAGGCGCTCGCGGTCGTCGAGGCAATGAAGATGGAGAACATCCTGCGCGCCGAAAAACGGGCCGTGGTCAAGCGCGTGGCGGTCGCCGCCGGCGCCAGCCTCGCCGTCGACGAACTGATCATGGAATTCGAATGATGGCGCCCGCCGTCGACGCCATCGTCCAGGAGAACATCCGATGACCGACAAGACCATCAAGGACTGGGAAGCGCTCGCCGAGCGTGAACTCAAGGCAGCGCCGGAAAGGCTCACATGGCAGACGCCAGAGGGCATTGCGGTAAAGCCGCTCTACACGGCCGATGACCTCGCCAGCATCGATCATCTGAATTCGCTGCCGGGCTTCGAGCCATTCGTGCGCGGACCGCGCGCCACCATGTATGCCGGGCGCCCCTGGACTATCCGCCAATATGCGGGCTTCTCCACGGCCGAGGCCTCGAACGCCTTCTACCGCAAGAACCTCGCGGCCGGCCAGAAGGGTCTTTCGGTCGCCTTCGATCTAGCAACCCACCGCGGCTACGACAGCGATCACCCGCGCGTCGAGGGCGATGTCGGCAAGGCGGGCGTGGCGATCGATTCGGTCGAGGACATGAAGATCCTGTTCGACGGAATCCCACTCGACGAAATGTCGGTGTCGATGACCATGAACGGCGCGGTCATCCCGATCCTCGCCTCCTTCATCGTCGCCGGCGAAGAACAGGGCGTTTCGCGCGACAAGCTTTCAGGCACGATCCAGAACGACATCCTGAAGGAGTTCATGGTCCGCAATACCTATATCTACCCACCCGAACCCTCGATGCGCATCGTCGCCGATATCATCGAGTACACGGCCAAGGAGATGCCGAAGTTCAACTCGATCTCGATTTCCGGCTACCACATGCAGGAGGCCGGCGCGACACTGGTGCAAGAGCTCGCCTTCACGCTCGCGGACGGACGTGAATATGTGCGCGCGGCGCTGGCGAAGGGTCTGAGTGTCGACGACTTCGCCGGCCGGCTCTCCTTTTTCTTCGCAATCGGCATGAATTTCTTCATGGAGGCGGCGAAGCTCCGGGCCGCGCGTCTGCTCTGGACACGGATCATGAAGGAGTTCGAACCGAAGAAGCCGTCCTCGCTGATGCTGCGCACCCACTGCCAGACCTCCGGCGTCTCGCTGCAGGAGCAGGATCCCTACAACAACATCATCCGCACGGCCTTCGAGGCGATGTCGGCGGCCCTCGGCGGGACGCAATCGCTTCACACCAACTCCTTCGACGAGGCGATCGCGCTGCCGACGGAGTTTTCCGCCCGCATCGCCCGCAACACGCAGCTAATCCTGCAGCACGAGACCGGTGTCACCAAGGTTGTCGATCCGCTCGCCGGCTCCTATTACGTCGAAAGCCTGACCAACGAGCTCGCAGAGAAAGCCTGGTTACTGATCGAAGAGGTCGAGGCGATGGGCGGCATGACCCGCGCCGTCAATGCGGGCCTGCCGAAGCGGCTGATCGAAGAAGCGGCGACCCGTCGCCAGGCCGCCGTCGACAAGGGCGAGGAGATCATCGTCGGCGTCAACAAGTACCGGCTCGACAACGAGGAGCCGATCGACATCCTGGAAATCGACAACAGCGCCGTGCGGGCCGCGCAGATCCGCCGCATCGAGGAGACGAAGCGGCGACGCGACAGCATCAAGGTCGAGGAGACTCTAGGCGCCCTTTCCGAGGTGGCAGGTACCGGCGAAGGCAATCTGCTTGCCGCCGCTGTCGAGGCGGCTCGGGCGCGCGCGACCGTCGGCGAGATCTCCGACGCGATGCGCAGAGCTTTCGGCGACCACGCGGCAACGCCCAAGGTCGTCAGCAAGATCTACGGCAAGGCCTATGAGGGCGAGCCGGAACTCGACGTTCTCTCCGGACGTCTCGACGAGGTTTCGGCAAAACTCGGCCGCAAGCCGAAGATCATGGTCGCCAAGCTCGGCCAGGACGGGCATGACCGCGGCGCCAAGGTGATCGCATCTGCCTTCGGCGACATCGGCTTCGACGTGCTTGCGGGCCCGCTGTTCCAGACGCCGGAAGAGGCCGCAGACATGGCGCTTGCCAGCAAGGTCAATGTCATCGGCGTCTCCTCGCTTGCGGCCGGCCACAAGACCCTAATGCCGCAACTCGCGGAAGCCCTGAAGAAGCGCGGGGGCGAAGATGTCATCATCATCTGCGGCGGTGTCATCCCGCGCCAGGACTATGACTACCTGATGGACAACGGCGTTTCGGCCGTCTTCGGCCCGGGCACCAACGTGCTCGACGCCGCGCGCGCCGTGCTCGACCTGATCGAGGGCAAGCGCCGCAATATCTGACACGGAGGCGGAGGGTCTCTGCTGTCTCGCGCGGTTGTCGTCGCCGGTGGATGCAACTATGTTGTGTCGATGACGTCGATCGCCGAAGTGTTCGGACCCTTTGCCCTCATGGGGCGCCTGCTTGGCCGATTCTGGCCGCAGCTCCTGTTGATCGGGGCCTGCGGCTACATCGTACATGATCTCCTGATGCGTGCGGCGGTGTGGATCGGGATGCAGCATCCGCTCGGCGGTATGGTGACGCTCTCATTCGTCGTACTGGCGAAGCTCGTCGTCATCGTGTTGATGTTCATGGTGCTTCGCCCCGGCCTGCCGGCCCTCGAAGCGCTGCGCCAACTGCCGGCTGCAGCCGGCGCCACAAGCGCTGTACCGAAGGCTGATCGCAGACTGCTCGCCGTCACCGCGGCCGCCATCCTGCCGTTCTTTGCCTATTATGCCGCCTGGGGCTTCCTTGGCGATACAGTCCGCGAATACTCGCGTTTGGCGCTCAACGCCGTCGCCTTCGGCCAGAAAGCCGATTTCTTCGACATCCTGAAATCGCGAGGCGTCCTGATCTCGATCGCGTTCTGCTGGCTGGTGCGCTGGGGCGCAAAGCGGACGAGCAAGCGCAGCGACGCCCCCTTCTGGCGACTGCTGGTCGTGGCGGCGGATGCGAGCTGGATCTTCATCGGTCTTTACGGCCTGTCGGTCTGGAAGGACCAGGTGATCATCTGGCTCGGCGCCGGCAAGCTTCTGAGCATGAACGGCTTCTCGATTACCGGCATCGCCCATGCCGCCGAGGCATTCGTGCCGGTGGAACTGAGAAAACCCGATTGGAACACTGAGGCCGAGGGCCTGTTCTTCTACGCGCTTCTACCGATCATCTGGCTGGTCATGGCTGCGATCATCAACGGGTACGAGCTGTCGACCCCGGCACCGCTTGTGAAGCCGAGATCGCCCCGCCCTCGCCGCGCCCGGACCTTTCGCAAATGGATCGCCGATTTTCTCGATCACTTTGTCAGTGATTACCGCTCCCGCTACGCTCCGATCTGGACTTGCCTGAAGCTGACGCTCGGTTCGGGCGTTGCGACGCTTCTTGCCTTCATCATCGCCTACCGCGCCATCGCCTGGCTCGGTGCCTGGATCTGGTACGCCGCGACGCGAACACTTGGCATGGGCGATTTGGCCAGTTGGCAGCTTGTTTTCGATGCGCTCAGCCTATTTGTCGGCAGTCCCAGCGATCTCGACGGCGGCATCGTGCTCGATGCCCTGCGCATCACCTTGCTGGCGGCCATGCTGGAGCACGCCCTATCCCGGCAAGCGGAACAGAGCCGCGTCAGCTACGCGTCCACTTGAAGATCAATGTCTCGTCGCTGGCGCCCGGAAATTCGATCCTGAGCGTAAGATCCCGTGCCTCGGCGGGAACGATAAAGCTCTCGGCCATCCGGACCACGGCACCGTTCTTGGTGTCAGCAAAGGCGAGCACACCGCAGCGCGGGCGCTCGGCTGCCTCCGGGTACATCTTCCGGACGATCGGCTCGGTCAGGGTGACGGGCTCGAAGCGGCGGCCTTTGTCGTCGATCAGCCGAACGCGGCAGGCACCTTGGGACAGAACGGCCGGATCGTTCGGCGACGCCTCGAATTCGGCAAGAATGACACGCGCGTCATTGGCGCCAGGCAGGCGTTTCATGTCCAGGAGCCTCCACGTGCCGCCGGCAAAGTCCCGCGCCGCATCATCCTCGACAACGATTTCAGTCCTGTTGGCGGCGAGCCAATGGCTCTCTCGCAGGCTCTCCCATGCACGGACAACGAAGGCGAGCGGCAGCATGACGACCAGCGCCAGCAGGCAGACCCAGAACGTGCGTTTCTCGCTCATACCGTTCCCTCCTCAGCGCGCGGCAAGCATCCAGGGGGCGCCGCTGCTGCTGCGCGCAATCGTGACAGATGGCTTTATATCCGTTGGCTGTTTGTCGCCGAGCGCTATCCAAAGCTCCTCCGCAAGTGGCATCGCGAGGCTGCGGGCAACGAGCAGCGTGCCTTTGCCGACAGCCCCTTCGGGAAGTTCGAAGGCGAGAAGCACCGGCTTCGGCAGACCCGGCTCGAGCCTCTCCGTCGGCAGATAGCCGGGCGCGGTCGAAAGCCGCTGACTGAGCCCGTAGCGCAATCCATTGCCTGCCAGCCACTCCGCAGAAGTCAGCGTCATCGTTTCGGTCTTGGCGACGGCCGCGCCTTCGATGATGAGCCAGACACCGGATGTGGAGTATTCCTGGACGCGGCCGATGCTCTCGACCATGACCTGACGTGCCAGATGCACATTGGCTGCGCCGAAGGCGAAGTCCTGGCTTTCGACCCGTTCGCCGACGGCGCCATGAATGGCAATCGGCGCAGTGATTTCGCCGTAGCCGGGCGTGCTGTTTCGCACTGCGTCGAGTGTTGCGATGCTCAACGCACAGAGCAGCAGCGTACGGAGAGCCGACATCATTGCTCCGTCGATCCCGCAACTTGCGTGACTGCCAACTCAACCAAGGCAGCCTCGCCGTCATCGAACCAATTGGGCGCGCCGTAGAGATTGTCACGCGGCTTGTAGATTTGCTTACCGATGGACAGCGAAAGCTTGTCCGGTTCCGGCCGATCCGCCGGCCATTCCCATACCGCGATCAGCTTTTCCGGCATGTTCGGGTTGATCGCGCTGGCGATCCATTTATCCCTGGCGAGATAATAGACCGGCTTCAGTGACACCAAGGCTCGCTCGTCCTTGATCGTAATCAGGTTCATAAAGGCATTGCTGGTGGCGATAGAGCGATTGTCGAGTTCGAGATCCACCATCAGGAACCGTTTCGGCTCGAATGGCTTGGTGCCGGTCGGCGGCACGGAAGCCATGGCGGCGTTGTTGATCGTCACCAGCCACCTTCCGGTATCGATTGCCTCACCCTTGGTGGCGCTTACAGTGGGTCTCGGGTGCGCCGCATCATAGACCGCCGTCGCAAAGGAGACCGCAGCCGCAGCCATGCCGCCCATACCGGTGACCAGCAGGATCAACAGACGCTGCCTGCGTTTCGGCCGCTGCACGATCGGCATTTGTCCTCCGTCTACCCCTCCGGATATTGCAACCGGAAGATAGGGAGGTTCGCGCGGAAAATCAAAACACGAGTGTCGGGGCAAGCACCTTTGTCAGATCGGATCGCAACATTGGCACCTAAATTCGCTGCATCTCGGTGGGCGCCGCCTCATGGCGCCCGTTCGTAGCGGGAAGTCCTCTTTCGAAGGTTGCGCGAATCGAAACTGGCCTGCCTGTTGCCTGCGGAACCACCATGAACATCTGCAGTTCCCGGCCACGCCGAACGAACTGGATAGCGAAATGCTTGCCGCTATAGGCAGCGCTGGAGACAGTAGCGTTCCATTGCCCCGTACCCGCGGCAAGCTCTAGGTCCGCGAAATTCTCGACATTCACGACGGCTTGCCAGCCAGTGTTGCTCGTGACAGTCAGCAGGTCGCCGTGTCGCACAATACCGATGTGGCACCGATCGCAACGACCGGCCGTCGACGTCAGTTGTCGCCATTGTCCGGCGAAGGCATGGCCGTCCGCACGCGCCGCCGCCGGAAGCAAAAGAAACAACAGGCAGACAATACCGACTCCCCGGAGAAACTCCACGCCTCAACTCCCTGATCGTTCCCAGCCGTCAGGCCGCCGGGGATGTTGCCGACACACTCACTGATTGCACAATACACACGCAGCAACCCGGAAGAAAGTAGCTGAGATAGCGATACTTGCCGACGCCCTCCTCGCAGCTTCCCCCTGCATTGGCGCTTGCCTTCTTACCGCGACGGACGACAATTGACTTGAGCGGAAAGGATGGAACCGGATCCCATTTTGTCCTGAGTCCTCCGCTTCATCTGGGAGGCCTTCGATGCGAAAGCTGCAATCGCAAGGGGTTCATCACATCACGCTCGTCGGCGCCGACCGACAGACGTCGATCGATTTCTGGGAGGGGCTTCTCGGCATGCCCTTTATTTTCGAGCAGCCGAACCTCGACCGGGCAAGCGAAAGCCATCTCTATTTCGACCCGGGCGATGGCCGCCTGATCACCATCTTCACCGACGAGAACCGCAAGCCCGCCCCCGAGCGAACACCGACGGATATCGGCTGCGTGCACCACATCGCCTTCGCCGTCTCACGCGCGACGTTCAACCAGGCGGTGGAGCGACTCGACGAGCGAAACATCCAGCATAGTGGCGTCAAGGATCGCGGCTTCATGGACTCGATCTACTTCGAGGATCCTTTGGGGCTTCTGATCGAACTCGCCTCCTATCGCTTCGAGCCGCCGCCGGGCCACAGCCATGCCGAGGTGCTGATGGAGGCACACAGGGTCAGGGTCGCACGCGGCGACTACAATATCGCCGAGGTGCACTTGGCCGATGCGATCGAGGCACTGACCGCGCGCGCCCGACCGACACTGTCGTCCGACCGGCAGCCGAAGGACCCGTATCGGTCGCGATAAGTTCCGTCGCGCTCATCGCCTATCGTCCAACGCGCGCAACCGGCCGGCAAGGCAGCAATTGCGGTATCGCGACCAAAGGGAGGAGTGACATGTCTGCAATCAAGCTCAACGTGATCAAGCCCAGCGTCAACAACATGACGGCGCGCGTCTTCCTACGGGCCGCCAAACTCGATTTCAGCGAGCAGGACGTCTTTGGCCAGACTCGGACGGCCGAATATCTGGCGAAGGCTCCGTCGCATCTGACACCGATGATGGAGACTGCGGAACTGCCCAAGGGTGCCCTGTGGGAGAGCTGCGCGATCATGCAGTATCTTTGCAACAAGCACGGGCTCGACGACTTCTATCCCAAGGATCCCGAGGCCCGCGCCATGATCGATAGCGCTATGTTCTACCTTATCGGCACCTTCTATCCCTATCTAGCGCGGGCCACCTACCCGGCCCTGAACTTCCCGCTCTATGCGGGCGAAGTCGGTTGCAGCGATGCCGATGCGGAGACGAAGGAGAAGGCGCGATGGGCAGCCGTAGAGGCGCTTGCCGAACCGCTCGACGTCTTTCGGGCGTTCTATATCGGCGACAAGCCCTTCATCGGCGGATCCAAGCCGTCGATCGCCGACATCCGGCTCGCAGCCACCCTCGAGTTCCTGGCGGCAATCGACTACGCGCTTCCGGACTGGGCGAAGACCTACGTCGGCAACATGGAGAAGACGCTCGGTAATGCCTACACCGAACCGGCCACCGACGTGCGCGGTTACATCAGCTATGTGAAGGCCCAAGGTTAGGCGCATCCCGCCGCGATCGGCGGTCATAAGCACAGGCTCACTGGACGAGAAGCACAATACCGGTCGCGCTCAGCGCCACCGTCCAGAGGCGGTCAAAATTGATCCAGGCCGAGCGAAGTGCTGCCAGGCCAAGCCATTCGAAGACGGCAATCGCCATCGCCGCGACGACGGCCAGCATTGCCGCGCCATGAACGGCAACAGCGGCAAGCGCGACCGGCAGCGAGCCTGCGACAGCAAGGTCTCCGGCTCGATCCGCCACGCAGAGGCTGAGTACCGCCGGAACCAGCATCAGGCCCGCCCCGTGGCTCGTCGCCATCAGGAAGGACCAGAAGCCAAGTCCGGCCATGCCGGCACGCATGCCGACCCTTACCCGGTGGCGGTGTCCGTAAAGCGCGCCGTACCCGGCGACGCTGAGAATGAGCAGTGCCGCGACGAGCCTGAAATGATGCGGCTCCAACACCGCGCCGAACGTGACGACCACCGCCAGCGTGAGCGCAGCGGAGACGGCATGACCGACAGCGATCGGAGCAAGCGACAACCACACGATCCGGCGGCTCTGGCGGTGAAGCCCTAGCGCGACCGCAAAGAGCCAGCCCATCGCCGGATTGATGCCGTGAAAGGCGCCGAGACCGATAATCGAAAGCCATGGCCAGACGGTCGTCATTCGCCCTGAGAGGACCGCATGGTCGCCCCCTCCCTATGGATAACAATAGGAATCGGACGAGCAGTCGCCGCCTTCGAGGCGAACCTGATGCGGGCGGTGGCCTTTCGGCCAGTCGACGAAAAAGTTCTCGTCGAAGGCGATGCCGCCACCGTCGGCGACATCGAGTTTGACCATCCATCCGTCGATACCATCAGGGTAGAATTGCGGATCGATGGCGCCATAGAGCGAATTGGTGAAATAGACCCGCTTGCCGTCGCGGCTAATCTCCACCATCTGTGGCCCGCCGTTCAGCGCTCCGTTCTTCGCCTTCGGATGGGAGGCACGCGAAACGATGCCGCCGATCCGCACCCGGCCCGTTTCCTTCGGCGCCAAGGGGTCGGAAACGTCGTATTGGATCATGTCGCCGGTGCCCCAGCAGGAGACGTAAAGGAAACGGTCGTCCATCGAGAGATCGATGTCGGTGACGAGCGGCGCGACCGCGCTGAAACCTTTCAGCACCGGCGGCAACAGATCCGGATCTGCCGGTTCTGCCGGAGTCTCGATCACTTTCTTCACGGCCCATCGGTCGCCGTCACGATACCAGGTCCAAATCGAGGCCGAGAGGTCCTTGAGGCTGATGACGCAGCCAACGAAGCCATAGGCCTTGGTCGGATCATGGGCCGGGCGCAGTTCGAAGACGAGCTGGTGCTCCTCGCCGAAATCGATCTCCTGCAGGTGCTTGCGCTTGTGCAGGTCCCAGAAATGTAAGCGGCGGCCATATTTTGAGCCGAGCAGCACCTCCGGAACCAGCCCGTTCTCGAACGTATCCGGCGTGCCCCATTCGCTGGTGATCATAGTGTCATGGCCGAGGTGCCACCAGAAATCATAGGCGAGCTTCTGCGGACCTCGATCCATTTCCCATTGCCCGAGGACGTCGAAGCTCCGATGGTCGAGCAGGAAGATGCCGCCGGGCGCCTTGCCGTCGCGATCGGCGAGCGCATTGACGTAAATCCCCTCGGGTCCGCAGTGGGTCGTGTGCAACCGCGAATAATTCGCCTTCTCGGCGATCTCCGAAGGCTCGATCACCCGGACGATCGTCGGATTGCGCGGATCCGGCTTGGTGTCGATGATGTGCAGACGCGAGGATCGCAAACCCGGCACCACCAGATACCGCCGCTCGACATGCGGATGCGGCGCATTGGGGCACAGGCACGAGGAGCAGGCATTCCAGCCGAAATGGTGCAGTTCGTCGCCGACATTCGGCATCTCAACCTTTCCGACGATCTGCGAATAGCTTGAAGACGCCGGATCGACGTCAACGACTGCAATCGCATCCGGCCTTGTTCGCTCTGGGTCGAACGCCGCCACATAGGCAAGCGTTTCCTTTGGAGCCTTGGCCGCCATGCGCGGTGATGGATAGAAGGAGGGATCGGGTCGCCACGTCGCCATTTCCATTCTCCCCTGCGAGAATTCCCAATGCGTGGATCCTGATGCAAGTATCGGTGATGCGGCAAAAACACGTCGGAAATGCGACCTATCCGCCTTATTTCTTCGATCGAACGCTTGACGCTGGGTATGGCGTCTTCGCCGTGGGCAGTTGGCGGCGCTATCCTATGTCTCGATCCGCAGCTTCATCCGGTCTGCCGCAAAGCGGCTGCGGGAGAACTCCACCGGTATGCCGTCGAGATCGGCGTTAAGCGATTGCGCCTCAAGCACGATCGCGCCCGGCGAAAGCTTCAGCATCGAGAGTTCCTCGGCGTCGGCATGGCGGGCGACGATCTCGGTCGAGGCGCGCACATAGTCATCCAGGCCATGGGCGGCGAAGGCCTTGGTGACGGAGTGCAAGCGCTCGAACTCCTCGGCCATGCGGGGAAACCGATGCGCCGGATAGTAGCTCGACGCCACCGAGAGCGGGCGGCCATCACCGCTGCTGACGGTCCTGAGTTCGACCACCGGATCACCGGGCCTGATGCCAAGTGCTGTCGCCACTTCGCCGGTTGCCGGCACTTCGGCATGCGCAATCAGTCTGGCTCCGATCTCCTTTACCTGTTGGCCAAGGCCCTGTGAGAACCGCGTGCGCTTCGAGATCGGATAGCTCACCCTTTCCTTGCGCTCGATCATCGTGCCGCGTCCCTGGACGGCCCGCACCAGCCCCTCTTCGGCAAGGGCTGCCAGCGCGCTTCTGACCGTGTGCCGATTGACGCCGAACTCTCCGGCGAGCGCCATTTCGGGCGGCACCATGCCGGTCGCGTCATAGTCGCCATTGCTGATGGCCAGGCGGATCCTGTCGGCGATCTGCCGCCAGAGAGCGACACCGGTCTGGCGTTCCACCACTTTTCGCATTGCCATGTCACAAGCCTGTCATTTGCCGACGCTATGGAAGAGTATAAGATGTACAGTTGTCTAGATCAATAGACATTTGAGGTGATAATGATGGATGCGAAGCTGAAACAGGAAAGCCCGCCGGATCCGGCGCGCAAGAAAGCCATGGGGCTGCTCGCCCGCTCAACCCTCGACGAGCTCAATGCCGCCTGGGAAGCGCTGGCCGATAAACCGGAGGTTCATCCGGTCCGCGGCCCGGAAACAGGTCTCGTCATGGTGCGCGGCCGGATCGGCGGCGGCGGCGATCCATTCAATCTTGGCGAGGCCACGGTCTCGCGCGCGACCATCCGGCTTTCGACCGGCGAGATCGGCCACGGGCAGATGCTCGGAACCGACAGGCAGCGCGCCCGCCTGGCGGCAATCTTCGACGCCCTTTCCCAGCGCGTTGGCAACAAAACAGATGTCGAGTGCCTGCTTCGCCGCGTGGCCGAGCGGCTCGCGCAGGAAGAACGCCGCAAGGCCGAAGAGACAGCGGCAACCCGTGTCGACTTTTTCACCATGGTCCGGGGAGACGACTGATGGCCAGCCAATCGCAGATCTACGCCGGCGCTTTCGCAGATCCGGTCTTTGCCGCCCAATCCGTCTTCCGCTGCCTGATGGACGGTTTCGCTCGTCCGGGCACAATCAAGCACATCGAGACGACGAGCGCCCCACCCGCTCCGCTCGGCGTAGCTGCCGGCGCGGTGGCGCTCACACTTTGCGATCATGACACGCCCATCTGGCTGACTTCGGCGCTCGGAAAATCGGCCGTTCCGCAATGGATCGCCTTCCACACGGGTGCCTCGGCCACCACCAGCAAGACGGATGCCCGCTTCGCCTTCATCGAAAAGGGCGCCGCCTTCCCCGGTTTCGACCAGTTCTCGCTCGGCACCCAGGAATACCCGGATCGTTCGACGACGCTCGTCATTGAAGTCGAGGCGCTGACCGGCGGCCAAGTGCTCACCGCCAAGGGTCCCGGGATCAAGGGCGAGACGGAAATTGCCGTGAAGGGCCTGCCCGACGTCTTCCTCGAATTCTGGACCGCCAATCGCGCGATCTTCCCGCGCGGTGTCGATCTCGTGCTGACGGCCGGAGACAGGCTCGTCTGCCTGCCGCGAACAACCCGTCTAGCGCTCAATGAGGTGTGATCCATGTATGTAGCCGTCAAGGGCGGGGAAACCGCCATTGCCAATGCGCACCGCCTTCTCGCCGACCGCCGCCGCGGCGATCGCAACCTTCCTTCGATCACCATCGAGCAAGTGGTCGAGCAGCTTGGCCTCGCCGTCGACCGCGTCATGGCGGAGGCCTCGCTCTATGATCGCGCGCTTGCGGCGCTCGCCGTGCGCCAGGCGCGTGGCGACATGATCGAGGCGATCTTCATCCTGCGCGCCTATCGCACGACGCTGCCGCGCTTCGGCTATTCCGAACCGGTCGATACCGCCAACATGAAGGTCGAACGCCGCGTATCTGCGACATACAAGGATCTGCCCGGGGGGCAGTTGCTCGGGCCGACCTTCGACTACACGCACCGCCTGCTCGACCCGTCGTTGATCTCCGACGAGACCGTCGAGGAGCCGGCGATCAAGGAGCCGGGCGAACATGTGATGCGCGTCTCCGATATTCTCGATGGTGAGGGCTTGATCGAAGGTGACGGTCAGATGCCCGAAGGCCATGTGATGGGTGACCTCACCCGAGAGCCGATGGAGTTTCCGATGGCCCGGGACCTGCGCCTGCAGGCACTCGCCCGCGGCGACGAAGGCTTCCTGCTGGCGCTCGCTTACTCCACCCAGCGCGGCTACGGCCGCACCCATCCCTTCGTCGGCGAAGTTCGCATCGGCGAAGTGGAGGTGGAACTCGATCTGCCTGAACTCGGTTTTGCCGTCTCGCTCGGAACGATCCGCGTGACCGAATGCCAGATGGTCAACCAGTTCAAGGGTTCGGCAAAGCAACCGCCGCAGTTCACCCGCGGCTACGGCCTCGTATTCGGCCAGAGCGAACGCAAGGCAATGTCGATGTCGCTGGTCGACCGGGCGCTGAGGACCGACGAGTTCAGCGAGGACATCGTCGCCCCGGCGCAGGATCAGGAATTCGTCATCTCGCATGCCGACAACGTCCAGGCGACCGGCTTCGTCGAGCACCTGAAGCTGCCGCACTATGTCGACTTCCAGGCGGAACTCGACCTCGTCCGCCGCATGCGCCGCGACTATGAGACGGCCAACGCCGGCGAGACGCCGAAGGAACGACAGGAGGCCGCAGAATGATCGGGCAAGCCTTGGCACACGGCGATAATTCAGTCACCGCCGCCACCACCATCTCCGCCGCCTCCGTCACCGCAATCGCCACCGCTGTCACCGGCAAAGACGACGCCGGCATCGCCCCCGCCATCGTTCTTGCGCCCTTTGCCATTCGGCTGACGCTGGGCGTTGCGAGCGACCCAGAACAAGGTCGCTACCGCCGCGACGCCAGTCACAACAACCCAGAAAACTATCGCGCTCAAATCCTGGCCCCATCCGCGGTCGACACACTCAAGGGTAATCAGCGATGAACGACCTTGCTACCTATAATTTCGCCTATCTGGACGAGCAGACGAAGCGCATGATCCGCCGCGCGATCCTCAAGGCGATCGCCATTCCCGGTTATCAGGTGCCCTTCGCCTCGCGCGAAATGCCGATGCCTTATGGTTGGGGCACCGGCGGCGTCCAGGTCACCGCCTCGATCCTCGGTCCGCAGGACGTGCTGAAGGTCATCGACCAGGGCGCTGACGACACCACCAATGCGGTTTCGATCCGGGCCTTCTTCCAGAAGGTCGCCAATGTCGCGGTGACTACCCGTACGAAAGAGGCGACGATCATCCAGACGCGCCACCGCATTCCGGAGGAAAAGCTCTCGGAAGGCCAGACGCTCGTCTACCAGGTGCCGATCCCGGAACCTCTGCGCTTCCTCGAGCCGCGCGAGACCGAAACGCGCAAGATGCATGCGCTCGAGGAATACGGGCTGATGCATGTGAAGCTCTACGAGGACATCGCTCGCAACGGCCATATCGCCACGACCTATGCCTATCCGGTCAAGGTCGAGGAGCGGTATGTCATGGATCCGTCGCCGACGCCGAAATTCGACAATCCGAAGATGCACATGTCGGAAGCGCTGCAGCTCTTCGGCGCCGGCCGCGAGAAGCGCATCTACGCCGTACCGCCCTATACCGACGTGGTCAGCCTCGACTTCGACGACCATCCCTTCGAGATCCAGAGCTTCGACAAGCCCTGCGCGCTCTGCGGCGCCGAAGACGTCTATCTCGACGAGGTGATCCTCGACGACAAGGGCGGACGCATGTTCGTCTGCTCCGACACCGACCATTGCGAAGACCGCCGCGCCTGCGGCCATGCAGGTCACATGCTCGCCCGCCAGGAGGCCGCAGAATGAGTACCCTCCCGCTTCTGAAAGTGAACGACGTCTCGAAGTTCTACGGGAGCCGCATCGGCTGCCGCAACGTCTCCTTCGAGCTTTATCCGGGTGAAGTCCTCGCCATCGTCGGCGAGTCCGGCTCGGGCAAGACGACGCTTCTGTCGTGCCTGTCGACCCGGCTGATGCCGACGTCGGGTATCGTCGAATACCATATGCGCGATGGCCAGTACCGCGACCTCGCCCGCATGGGAGAAGCCGAACGCCGCTTCCTGATGCGCACCGATTGGGGCTTCGTGCACCAGAACCCGGCTGAAGGCCTGCGCATGACCGTGTCTGCCGGCGCCAATGTCGGCGAACGGCTGATGGCCGTCGGTGACCGTCACTACGGCAACATCCGCGCTACCGCCAGCGACTGGCTGGAGCGGGTGGAGATCGGCATCGACCGCATCGACGACCAGCCACGCGCCTTTTCCGGCGGCATGCGCCAGCGCCTGCAGATCGCCCGCAATCTCGTCACCTCCCCGCGCCTCGTCTTCATGGACGAGCCGACCGGCGGCCTCGACGTCTCGGTCCAGGCGCGACTGCTCGATCTGGTGCGCGGCCTGGTGCACGACCTCGGTTTGGCGGCGATCATCGTCACCCACGACCTCGCCGTCGCCCGCCTTCTCTCCCACCGCATGATGGTGATGAAGGACGGTGCCGTCATCGAACAGGGCCTCACCGACCGTGTGCTCGACGATCCGCGCGAGCCCTATACCCAGCTCCTCGTTTCTTCCATCTTGCAGGTGTAACCATGGCAACCCCTCTCGTTGTTTCCGAAGTCGCGAAAAGCTTCACCATGCACTTACGTGACGGCGTCCGCCGGCCCGTGGTCGCCAACGTCTCCTTCTCGGTAAAGGCGGGCGAGTGCGTCGTTCTCGGCGGCCCGTCCGGCGTCGGCAAGAGCTCGATCCTGAAAATGCTCTACGGCAATTACGGCGTCGATGAAGGCCAGATCCTAATGGATCACGACGGCAAGCTCGTGAACCTCGCGACTGCCGAGCCGCGCACCGTGCTCGAAGTCCGGCGCACAACGCTCGGCTACGTCAGCCAGTTCCTGCGCGTCGTGCCGCGCGTCTCGGCGCTGGACATCGTCGCGGAACCGCTGCAGGCTCGCGGCACCGCGATCGAAGAGGCCCGTGCACAGGCGGCCGAGCTTCTGAGCAAGCTCAACCTGCCGCGCGAACTCTGGAGCCTGCCGCCCGCCACCTTCTCCGGCGGCGAGCAGCAGCGCGTCAACATCGCCCGCGGCTTCATCACCGACCACAGGATCCTGCTGCTCGACGAGCCGACAGCTTCGCTCGACGCGAAGAACCGGGCGGTCGTGGTCGAGATGATCGCCGAGAAGAAGGCCAAGGGCACGGCGCTGATCGGCATTTTCCATGACGAGGAAGTGCGCGACGCGGTTGCCGACCGCATCCTGGACGTTTCGCTGTTTTCGCCACGAAAGGCCGCCGCATGAGCCAGAAGCTTGGGCTCGAGCCCTTCATTCATCCGACCGCAAGCGTCAACAATTCGACGCTCGGCCGCTACACCGAGGTGCAGGAGCGTTCCCGGCTCGACGAGGTCGAGTTCGGCGATTACTCCTA
The DNA here is from genome assembly GCF_056924495.1 of Ensifer sp. 38_S197. Taxonomy (NCBI): domain Bacteria; kingdom Pseudomonadati; phylum Pseudomonadota; class Alphaproteobacteria; order Hyphomicrobiales; family Rhizobiaceae; genus Ensifer; species Ensifer sp. 38_S197. The sequence continues at coordinate 706,312 of NZ_JBXOVZ010000001.1, forward strand.
CATCATGCAAGACGGCTCGATCTGGTGCGCGACGATCGGCAAATTCGTCAACATCGCAGCCGCCGTCCGCATCAATGCCACCAATCACCCGACATGGCGGGCGACGCTGCACCACTTCACCTATCGCGCGCCGAACTATTGGGACGATACTGAGCTTGACCATGACCTCTTCGCCTGGCGCAGATCCAACCGGGTGACGATCGGCCATGACGTGTGGATCGGCCATGGCGCCACCATCCTGCCCGGCGTCACCGTCGGCAACGGCGCGGTCATCGGCGCCGGCGCCGTCGTCTCGAAGGACGTCGCGCCCTACACCATCGTCGGCGGCGTGCCGGCGAAGCTCATCCGCACCCGCTTCAACGAGGGCATCGGCGAACGGATGGACGCGCTTGCCTGGTGGGACTGGGACCACCAGCGCCTCCGTCGCGCTCTCGACGATTTCCGCGAGCTGACGGCCGAGGAGTTCCTGGTGCGGTATGCTTGAGCGGATGGCCAATCAGGCCGCCGAGCACAGGTTCGGCGTCCTTTTCGGCCAGAGAGGACCAGCGATCTACGGCCCGTTCACCAACCTCAGGATGAGCTGGTGGATATTGCCGCCGTCCGTCAGCTCGACCTGATCGAAGTCGCGGCTGCGCTGGCGCTGGGCTTGCGAAAGCGCACCAAGGCGCATGGTCATTTCGCCCCTGATCTTCCGGCACTTGGGATCGTCAGGGACAGTGAGGCCCAAGGTCGCGCCTTCTATCGCGTGCACCATCTCCTTGATGAAATCACCGTGCACGCGTTCGTGCTTGCGCACGCCATCGATGAAGATGTCCCAATTCTCCCGCGTGCCCGCGGGCAGCGGCTTTGCCGGCTTAGGTAGCGTATAGGTGATGATCAGCTTCGGCTTGGCGGTGGTCAGCACGCAGGCGCCGGCCTGTTCCTCGTATTTCCGCGTCCAGGTCAGTTTGAAATTGGTATGGGCGATCGCCCGGCCGAGGCCGGCTTTCGGACCACGTTCGCCGATCGAGGCGTAGAGCTCGGCACCCGTCTGCCCGTTGACGGTGTAGAGCGCTTCCTTCTCGACCGCCTGCCATTCGGCAGTGGCGGCCCGCGGCGCGGTCGCGAGGCAAATGGCAACGACACCCAGGCAAAGGCTTTTGTTCAATCCGAACCCTCGACATTCGCTTTTGCGGCGCAGAACGCCGGTCGGCCTTCCTTAAACGGGAATCGGCGAAGTTCAAATGCAAAGGCACCGCAAATGCGATGCCCTTGTCATTTGTCCGGTCATGTCGGGCCTGTTGCGGGGGTGCAATCGGCCGACGATACCGACCTTAGTTGACCGCCGTCAGCGTCATCGAGGTACCGGTGGCCGCAAGGTTGAGGCCGATCTGGCCGGTCACGCTCACCGTCTGCAGATGGATCGAGCCGGAGGTTCCGCCAACGAGGATGTTGGCACCGATGCCGGCGCCGACCGTCGCCTCGGCGGTTGCCCCCTGATAAAGACCACCGAGCGAGCCGCGGTGGTAGCCGGCGGTCGGTGCAAACACCGCCCAGATCAGGCGGCTCTGCGTGGTGAAGCCGACATCGACGCCCATCTTGCGGATGGCACCCGCGTAATGGTCGGATGCTTCGGCACCCATCGTCGAGCGGAAGACACAATCCACTTCCTTGGCAGAACCGAGCACATAGCCGACGCCGCCGGCGATGTTGCAGTCGAGATAGCCGATCTTGACGCCGTTGCTGGCATCGGGCTCAGGCTGAGGTTGAACAGTCGCAAGATCGGCTGCGTTTGCGGCCATCGCGCCAGCGAGAACCAGAGACGCTGCGGATACCTTCACGGCAAAACTCTTTTTCATTCTTGTCTCCTTCTCGGAACGTCAGAAATGATTGGCAATGACCGGCGGCACACGAACTCGAGCACATAGCGCACGCTGCAGGAAATCAAAGCCATAGCCTGGCTTCGGGCAATTCCGTGGCAGGCCGTCGTCGGCCGAGAAAATTGATTGGGTTTCCCCAACAATGACCAGAGATTGTGTTGAAAAAGCCACGCCCCACGGCGCACCCGGCCTGGTTAGCGTCCGCAAGACCGGAGGGCTGGGCGTGTCCAGGGATGAAGAGTCGGCCTCAAAAAGGCGGCCACCACGCGCCTGAGATTGCGATCGGACGGCATTGCCGCCGCCCGATCCCGGCACTTAAAGCGTCAGGCCCTTGCGGCTTGCGCCAGGAACCCGTCGGCAACACGCGCCGTCAGTGCCAGCGACACGGCGCCCGCATCCGGATGACCGATGCTCTTTTCGGCAAGTGGGCGTGCGCGACCAAGCTTCGGCGTCAGGCCGGAGGTTGCCTCGGCCGCTTCGGTCGCGGCCCTGGCAGCAGCCTTCCACGCCTCGGTCAGACGCTTGCCACTGGCAAATTCACGCTCCAGGGTCTCGACAAACGGCACCAGCGCATCGACGAGCGTCTTGTCGCCAACGCGCGCACGGCCGAGATGGGTGACGCCATCGAGCGCACGGCAGGCACCATCGACGATGGCTGAGTCCGAAGGCGCCGTCTCATCGTCGAAGGCATTGCTCCACGAACGCAACAACAGCCCCCAGATCGCGCCCGAGGTGCCGCCGGCGCGATCCGCCCATGCATCACCGGCCACCGCCAGGACGCTTGCCGCTCCGGCGCCGGCCGCGACTGCCGTCTTTGCCGCCTCGTCGGCCGCCGCCGAACCACGGCGCATGCCCTGGCCATGGTCGCCATCGCCGGCGAAGGCGTCGATGCGGCCGAGTTCGTCTTCAGCCTGCTTCAACGCTTCGGCGATTTCACCAATCAGCCGGGCAATGCACTTGCCGCTTTCCCGGGATGCATCCGAGGCGGGTGCAAACGCAATCGCGCCGTCTTCGTCCTTGAGCTCGTCGGTCGCGGTCTCGGCGACGATGATCGTGCCCTTGCGCAGCACCGGCGCATCGCAAGGAGCGCGCCAGTAGGTCTCAAGCTCGTCGTTCAGCCACATCAGCGTCAGCGAGCAGCCCTGCATGTCCAGGCTAGTGACGAACTCGCCGCATTCGGGATCGACGATTTCGAGACCGGCCGCCTTCAGTTCCTTCTCGATCGCCACCCAGAGAACGAAGAGTTCTTCGTACTTCGTCGCACCGAGACCGTTCAGGAGCGGTGCGACCTTGCGGGCATCAGCCGGCCGCTCGGCCAAAAGATTGCCGACGAGAAGCTTGGCGAATTCGCTCGCCGAAACCATCTTTTCTTCGCTGATGCCCGGCTCACCGTGAATGCCAAGGCCAAGCGCCATTTCGCCCTTCGGCACGGTGAAGAGCGGCGCCTTGGCGCCCGGAAGCGTGCAGCCGCCAAAGGCGACCCCGAAGGAAACGGTGCGGTCATTGGCAAGGCGGGTGATGCGCTCGACCTCGTCGAGAGCGAGGCCCGCCTCGGCGGCCGCGCCGGCGATCTTGAAAACGACGAGGTCACCGGCGATCCCGCGGCGCTTGGCAGGCGTTTCGGCGGATGCGCTGGCGACGTCGTCCGTCACCGGTACGATGCGCACGTCGATGCCTTCGGCGCGCAGGCGTTCGGCTGCAACGCCGAAGTTCAGCACGTCGCCAGCATAGTTGCCGAAGCCGAGCAGGATACCACCGCCCTGATCGGCCCGGCGGCAGACACGGGCCACGGCCGCGGTCGAGGGAGAAGCGAAGACGTCGCCGGCAACGGCCGCATCCGCCATGCCCGGGCCGACATAGCCGGCAAAAGCGGGATAGTGCCCGGAGCCGCCGCCGATGACGACCGCGACCTTGCCCTTCGGCACCTTGGTTGAGCGAACGACGCCGCCCTTCACGAGACGGACGTTGCGGGCATAGATCGAACTGAAGCCGGCAAGCGCGGTCGTGGCGAACTCTTCCGGTGCGTCAAAGATGGTGGTCATCGCGTCTCTTCCCTTAGTCGCGAGGCAGAATGCGCCTCAGATAGTCCCGATTGGCCGCGCTGACGGAGAGGCCGTCGCCGCCGTAGTGTTCACAGAGGAACGGGCTGTTGAAGCCGTGGGCCAGCGCCATGCGGATGGCAGCGCGATAGTTGATCACACCGAACTCCAGCGGCGCCGGATGGGTGACGACCAGCCCCGATGTCTCGTCCTCGGTGCGGTAGTAGTTCTTGACGTGCCAATATTTTGCGAATGGAGCGACCTTGGCCATCATCTGTTGCCAGTGCTCGACCGGGCGATGCAGACGCACAAGGTTGCCAAGGTCGGCGTTGATGCCAACATTGGCCATCCCGACATCGGTGATGAAGCGCACGGCACTGTCGGCCGAGCCGATGTAGGTGTCCTCGTACATCTCGAGCGCCAGCTCGATGCCGAGTTCCTCGGCATGTCGGCCGAGCTCGCGGATGCGCTGAACGGCTTTCTGCCAGACGGCTGGATCGTCCGGGTTCTTCACACCATCGACCGTCCAGAACCAGAGCGCCTTCTTCTGCGCCTCGGTCAACGGGCCAAAAAAGCCAAAGGATACGGAGCCCGCGCCGATTGCCGCCGCGGTTTCGATGACGCGGTGGCCGTAGGCGAGATATTCGTCGCCATGCTCGGGGTCGATCACGCTGCGCCGCGAGGTCGAGATCGCCGGCATGGTAAGGCCGAGGTCGCGGGTGAGTTTGACGAAGCTGTCGAGCCGTTCTGGCGAGAGATCGGCTAGGCGGATCCAGCTATCGGTCGGGTCGAGTTCGGTGAAGCCGGCGTCGGCCACGTCGGCCAAGGTTTCGGCCCATTGCTCGACGGATTGCTCCTGCACCGAACTGCCGTCGGCGAGCACGTTCGGATACTGGATCATCGCGGCCGCGATCGGCCAGGTTTTACGGGTCCATTTGCGCGCGTCCGGCATGGCTCTCCTCACGGTTAACTGGACTTTCTGGGATACGACGGCTCCGTCAAGCCGCCGCGTTGCCGTCACCATGCGATGGCTCGGCATCTGCCTTGCGCTTGCGAGCCAGGCCGATCAATCCGAAGACGAGCGGCGACAGCAAAAGCGCAAGGCCGAGCGCCATCAGAGAGGAGACCAGCGGATTCGACCAGAAGATGTTCAGGCTGCCGCCGGAGAGCAGCATCGACTGGCGGAAGGCGTCTTCCGCCTTGTCGCCGAGCACCATGGCGAGAACCAGTGGCGCCAGCGGGTAGTCGAGCTTCTTGAACACGTAGCCGAGCACGCCGAAGCCGATGACGAGGAAGATGTCGGAAACCGAGTTTGCCACCTGGTAGGCGCCGGAGAAGATCACCGCGACGATGACCGGGCCAATGATCGCGAAGGGCACGCGCAGGATCGAGGCGTAGAGCGGCACGGTGGCAATCACCAGGAACACCGCAACGACGTTTCCGAGATACATCGAGGCAATCAGGCCCCAGACGAAATCCGGCCGTTCGGTAAAGAGCATCGGACCGGGTGTCAGGCCCCAGATCATCAGGCCGCCCATCATCACCGCAGCCGTCGCCGAACCCGGTACGCCGAGCGCCAGCATCGGCAGCAGCGCCGAGGTACCGGCGGAATGATCGGCAGTTTCCGGGGCCACGACGCCACGCGGATCGCCCTTGCCGAACTTCGACTTGTCGCGCGCCGAGCGGCGGGCAACGCCATAGCTCATGAACGAGGCGGCCGTCGGGCCGGCGGGCGTGATGCCCATCCAGATGCCGATGATCGTCGAACGCAGGATCGTGAACCAATAGCGGGGGATCTCGACCAGCGTGCGGCCGATCTCGACGAGCTTGACGCGCGCCCTGATACCCTCGAAGCGCAGTCCCTCCTCGGTCGTCAGCAAGAGCTCGCCGATGCCGAAGAGGCCCATGACGGCGATCAGGAAGCTGACGCCCTTGATCAGGGTCGGGATATCGAAGGTGAGCCTTAGATCGCCGGAAATCGTGTCCATGCCGACGGAAGCAAGCGCAAAGCCGAGCATCATCGAGACGAGCGTCTTGAAGGGCGATTGCGCGCCCATGGAGATGAAGCTTGCGAAGGCGAGGAAATAGACGGCGAAATATTCGGGCGACGAGAAGCGCAACGCGAAGTTTGCCACCCAGCCGGAGAGCAGCGTGATCATGACGACGCCGGCGAGTGCGCCGATACCGGCGGACACGAAGGCAAGCGTCAGAGCCCGGCTCGCCTGACCGGCTTTCGCCATCGGATAGCCATCGAAGGTCGTCGCCACCGACGAGGGCTCACCGGGAATGTTGAAGAGGATCGATGTGGTCGATCCGCCGAAGAGTGCGCCCCAATACATGCAGGAGAGCAGGATAATGGCGGAGATCGGATCCATCGAGAAGGTCAGGGGCAGCAACAGCGACACGCCGTTCGGCGCGCCGAGGCCCGGCAGCACGCCGACTAGGATACCGAGCGTGACGCCGACCATCATCAGCAGGATGTGGTTCCAGCTGAGGATGTGGCCGAAGCCATCGATCAGAAGACCGATATTTTCCATGTCATTCCTCCCGGGGCTTAAAGCGCGATCTTTCAGATTTGCTCTTTGCGCTTTAAGTCTTTGATTTCTGCATGTCGTTATCGCAAAACCGCTGTGCACTTTTGCGCGACACGCCTTAGGCGTCAGGATCAGTAGATCCCGAACCAGGCCTCGACCGGTCCCTTGAGCAGCGGAACCTTGAAGCCGATCTCGAATACGACGAAGAAGAACAGTGAAACGGCGACGCCTGAAGGCAACGCGATCCACCATTTGTAACGCCCCTGGAAGAGCATCGTGCCGGCGATGTAGAGCGCCGTGCCGAGATAGAGGCCGAGCCAGGCGGAAACGCCGGCAAAGGCAATCAGCGGCAACAGGAACGACGCGACCACCTTTGCGCGCTGACCCTCGATGAAGATCTCGCCAGTGCCGCGATGCTTGACGAAAGCGTGGATGATGTTGGCGACGCTTCCGAGAAGGATCAGTAGGCCGACATAGAAGGGAAAATAACCGGCTTCCGGCCCAAATTCGGTCCATCCGGCACCGACATCGAGGGATCCGTAGCAGACCGCCGCGCCAAAGGCGCCGGTCAGCGCAGCAACGCCAAGCTCAACCGCGAAGCGGGAGACCCCATTCGCACCGTTCTCGCTCATGATCGTGACCTTTCAAAGCGGATGACGGGCGCCTCCGCATGATTCCTGAATCGGGATCGATTCAAGGAACTATGCTGCAATTTAAGTGCTACAGCGTCCATGGCACGTCAGGCGTAACGCACGTCGCTGTAGAGGCACCCGTCCCGATAATCGCGCCTGTTAGTTGGCGAGCCAACCCTCGCGCTTCAGCACTTCGCCGACAGCCGCGCCATCCATCTCGATGGCGGCCTTGAAGTCATCGCCGGCAATATAGGACGGCGACTGCGAGGTGTCGGCGAGGTACTTCGCCCATTCCGGCGTTTCGGAAACCTTGCGCATCAGGTCCGCATAGAACTTGACCACGTCCTGGTCAACGCCGGCCGGCAGCCAGACGGTGCGCGGCATGGAGTAGTTGTCGATGGCGATGCCCGATTCTTTGCAGGTCGGGATATCGCTCCAGGCCTTGTCACCGGCGACCTTGGCGTCGTTCGAAAGCTTGACGCTCTTGAAGACGCAGAGCGGTTTGACCATGCCGGCCTGCCACTGGCCGAGGTTTTCGCTCGGATTGTTGACGTTGGCGTCGAGGTGCTCGCCGGCGAGCTGGACGGCCGCTTCGCCGCCGCTCTTGAACGGGATGTAGTTGATCGTCGCACCGGTCGCCTCGTTGATCATCGAGGTCAGGATCTGGTCGACGTCCTTCGACTGGCTGCCGCCGATTTTCAGGCCGCCTTCCTTCGCCTTGGCGGCGAAGTCTGCTGCGGTGTTGTAGGAGGCCTTGCCGTTGACCCAGAGAACGAACTCGTCGGAAGCAAGCGCCGCCACCGGCGTCAGGTCTTCGGTCTTGTAGGGAACCTTGGCGCGAACCGGCAGCAGGTAGGCGTTGTTGGTGCCGAATGCCAGCTTGTAGGCGTCGCCCTTGTTGGTGGCGGTATAGACGAAGCCTTCGGCGCCGCCGGCGCTGCCCTTGTTGGTGACGACGACCGGCGCCTTCATCAGCTCGTACTTGCCGATGATCGCCTGGATCGTGCGGGCGAAGATGTCGGTGCCGCCGCCCGGACCGGCGGTGACGACGAATTCAACCGGGCGATCGGGTTCGAAAGCGGCGGCTGGAGCGGCAACGCCGAAAGCGGCTGCCATGATGCATGCGATGGAAACGGATTTCTTCATGTCTGGTCCTCCCGTTATTTGAGTTGTGGCGCAAGACCTCCTCCTGCGCCGTTATTGCGTGAAAGCGCGCGAAATCAGGCAGCCGCCTTGAGCGCGGCCTTTTTCTCCGCCATGCGCACGGCAAGCAGCAACGCTTCGCGGCTGGCGCCGACGTCGGCAATCCCCTTGCCGGCGATGTCATAGGCTGTGCCGTGAGCCGGCGTGCAGAGCGCGAAAGGCAGACCGCCCATCATGGTCACGCCCTTGTCGAAGCCCATCAGCTTCATCGCGATCTGGCCCTGGTCGTGATACATGGTGAGGACGGCGTTGTAGCCTTCCTTCAGCGCCCGGCCGAAAACGGTATCCGCCGGGAACGGGCCCTCGACGTTGAAACCGAGCGACTTCGCCTTCTCGACCGCGGGCTCGATGATGTCGATCTCTTCCATGCCGAAGCTGCCGCCGTCGCCGGCATGCGGGTTGAGACCCGCGACGGCAATCCTTGCTTCGTCGTAACCCGCCTCCTTGAGACAGGCCTGGGTCAGCTCGAGCTCGGCGATGATGCCATCGACCGAGAGATTGTCGGCCACATCCTTGAGCGGGATGTGCGAGGTGACGCGGGCGTTCCAGACCTTTTCGAGGACGTTGAACTCGCGAACCTTGCCGGTGAAGCCGAGAACATCGGCAACGAAGCGGATTTCGTCGTCATAGCCCGGATAGGCGAAGCGCATGGCCTTCTTGTTGAAGGGGGTGAAGCAGACGGCATCGGCCTTTCCCGCATCCGCCAACTCGAGCGCCGTGCGGAAGTTGCGGGTCGCAAAGGTGCCGCCGGCAAGCGTCGCCTCGCCGCGAACGACATCGGAAGGATCGAGATGAGCGAGATCGACGAAAACGTGACGCGACGTTCCGGCCTTGTCGAGATCGGCGAGCGTCGACGACTCGAGGTCGAGCGTCACGCCGGCAGCCTTGGCACCTTCGTCCAAAATCCGGCGATCGCCGATGGTGATGATGTGCGCGACTTCGCGGATGTCCGCAAGCGTCAGCAGCTTTGCGGTCAGTTCCGGGCTGATGCCCGCCGGATCGCCCATGGCGAGCGCAATGACAGGACGCGCGCCGTTACCGGCAGCACCGTTGGTCGTCATGTGAGATGTCCTCCGCTTCATTCTTTCGGCTGCCGTCATACGTTATTCAAAATTCTGCATCAAGTCTTTTGTATTCTGTATGCAGCATTTTCTGTTGACGATAGGAGAGCCGGTCTCCATGCTTTAATGAGACAGCACTGATTCAATCGGCGCGAACGGGAACAGACGGCCGGCGCGTGGCCGCCAGACGCAGAAGCAAGACCATGAACGAAATCACATCTCTTGAGAGGCGGCCGGACGGCGGCCCAGGCCCGATCCGACGCACGGCACTGCACGACACGCTGGTCAGCCATCTGCGCGACATGATCATCGAGGGCGATCTATCGCCCGGTACCCGCCTGCACGAAGGTCAACTCGGCGAGCAGCTCGGGGTGTCCCGCACGCCGCTGCGCGAAGCCATCAAATATCTTGCCAGCGAGGGTCTGGTGGAGCTCGTTCCGAGCCGCGGCGCCGTCGTCAAGCGTTTCAGCGCCAAGGACGTGCACGACATGCTGACGGTGCTGCAGACGCTGGAGGAGCTTGCCGGCAAGCTCGCCTGCGAGGCTGCAAGCGATGCCGGCATTGCCGAAGTGCGCGCGCTCCATGACGAGATGGTCCGGCGCTACAAGGCCGGCGATCGGCTGCAATATTACAAGCTCAACCAACAGATCCACTCGGCCATCGTCCAGCTTGCCGCAAACGCCGCTTTGGCGGACATGCATGGCATTCTGCAGACGCGGCTGAAGCGCATCCGCTTCATCGGCCACGAGGGACCGGAGAAATGGGCAGCGGCCGTTGCCGAGCACGAGGAAATGATCGTCGCACTCGAAGCTCGCGACAAGGCAAAGCTCTCCGAGGTCCTCGCCCGCCACCTCATGAACGCCTGGGAGCGCGTGCGCGACGCGGTGTAAGCATCGCAGCAGGCCCGTCGCAAGCGAGCCCCCTACGGGGCTCGTCCAGTCACGCGCCTTCCATCAAAACTTCGAATAGGCGTTCCTAACGGCCTTCGCGTTTCGCCCACGCGAAGGTTGCATTTTAGATGAGTTCGCAGCGCTGCCTGAGCAGTCGCCGACGAAACTGCGCACCCAGCTGGCTTGCGCCTTCCCGAGCGTTACGCGCGGCACGATACAACCTGTTTCCGGAATAAGACACATAGCTTGGAAAACAACTTCGAATATTCGAACGCTATTGACTTTGACTCACTCGAAATTCACTGAATCCACAGTGGGGTGGAGACGGGAAATAAGATGGGGCGGCAAAGACTTCGGGTACTGCTTGCGACAGCAGCGATACTCTGTCCAAGCATGGTATTCGCGGAACCGGTTAAGCGAACACCGCCCGTCGCCGGATCGGTAATCGCCCGCAAATCCGGCGAGGAAGTTCGTTTCGTCGACGTCTCGAACTGGCGCTTCGTCGACCTCGCCCAGGATCTGCTCTCTGGCGACGTGCTGCGCACCAACGCAACCGGGGCGCTCGCGGTTCTCTTCTCCGACCACACGCAAATCCGGCTCGGCCGCAATACGGCGCTGCGCGTCAAGCGCATGGGAGTAGGCGGCGACACGAACCTCGAACTGCAGTCGGGCACGATCTGGGCGCGCGCGGAACGCGGCGGCCAGGGTCTCGAAATCGACACGCCTGCGGCAACGGCGGCCATTCGCGGCACGGACTGGACGTTGACCGTCGCCGGCGACACGACCTCACTGACCGTTCTCGAAGGCGTCGTCGAACTTAAGAACGCCTATGGTAGCGTGACGGTAAAGCAGGGCGAAGGTGCGGTGGCCGCGATTGGCAAGGCGCCAACCAAAATCGTGATCGTCACGCCGAAAGACCGCGAGCAGATGCTGTTCCATCTGTCGCTCCGTGATGCGTTCGCCTTGATGCCGCCGACGCCGCTCAAGGTGCGTGACATGCGCCGTGAGCGCGAGCGGATCGAAGCGCAGCCGGAATCCTCCCGCTCGACCGAAGACTGGCTGACGATCGCCGAAATATACCTGCGGTTCGACGGACGGACTAAGGCGTCAGCGGCACTGGAACAGGCACGGCGGCTCGGCCTCAATCGATCGCAAAACGCGCGCGCAGATCTCATCGAAGCGCTCATTGCCGGTTCCGAGAACCGATATAGCGATGCGGCGCGGCTCTTTGAAAAGGCGGCCCCTGGACTCGATGCCAAGCGCCGCTCGGTCGCCGCCTACGGCGGCTATTTCGCCCGCGCCCTCGCAGATCCGGATCGTATCGAGGAGCCGCCATCTCAGGCGGCGGGGGCCTATGGGGCTTTTGCCGCCGCCTGGACCGCGGGGTTCCGCACCGACATTCGCGCGGCGATTGAAACGATCAAGAAAGCGGAACGGCAATATCCGGACGACCCGTTCCTTCCGGCAGCGCGCGCGCAATTTGCCATGTTGCTCGACGATCGCGACGAAATCCGCGACGGCATCGAAAGGGCTCTTGCGAACGATCCCGACGATCCAACCGCGCTTGAGTCTCGCGCCAAGTATCGTTTGCTCATTGAAAATGATCGGCGCGGTGCGCTGGCGGATCTTGAGCGCGCTGTCGAAATCACGCCGGGCGACCCATCCATCTGGAACTGGATAGGCCTGGCCAAGAGCGATCGGGGCGACAATCGCGGCGCCGAAAGAGCGTTCAAGAAGGCAATCGAACTTGATCCGGCAGACCCACTCTACCACGCCAATCTCTCGATCCTCTACCTCGACGAAAACCGGATGACGGAGGCGAAGGCTGAGATCGACGCCGCGCTCGCCGCCGACCCGTCCTTTGACATCACCCTGGTCGCCCGCGGGCGCTACCACATGCAGACCGGCGAACTGGACAAGGCCTTGAACGACCTGCTCGCCGGCTCGACCGCCAATCCCGCCTATTCCAATGCCCAATTGCTGCTGGCAGGCGCCTACTACGAGAAAGGCGACCGCATCCCCGCCGCGCAGGCGCTCGACAATGCCGATCGCCTCGATCAGAACGATCCGGTCATCATGCAGATGCGAACCGCCATTGCGATCGACGAGTACGATTCCGATGCTGCAATCCGCTATGCGCAGGAACTGATGCGACGAACCCGGGCGCGCGGTGGCGAAAGTGCGCCGCTTGGCGCCAACCAGGACGCCGGCTCGACGCTCAACGATGCCTTCCGCCTTCAGGGGCTGAATGCCTGGGGCCAATATTACGGCGATGTGGTCTTCGATCCATTCACGGGATCGAGCTATGTCGACCAGGCGGTGCGCGGCAGCGTCAATCCGCTGTTCAATGACTACGATTTCGACGGCAGCCCGGTCGTCAACACCGCCAACCCGCAAAGCTTCTCCGCCTTCTTTCAAGGCTTGCTGATCGAACCCCATATGCTGGCGAGCCGCGAGCGCACGGCGAACATCGTCCAACGACCGTTCTTCGAGGCAGCGCTTGGCGGCGGCATCATCACCGACGACGATCACACCGGCTGGATCGGCGAAGCGGAGGTGCGCGGGCTCACCTTCTCGCCGTTCCCGATCAGCGTCTTTGGCAACCTCCATTGGGAGGAGCCACGCGATACGGTGGACCTTGGTCAGGGCCTGGCGATCGAGCGCGAGACACGCCTTCTCGGCGGCAACGGCTACCTGACCGCCTCCCCCACGCCGGACGACAGGGTTGTCGCCTACGCCAACTATGCCGATTTTGACGATGTCAGAAGCATTTTTGACTTTCCGGGTCCGGGCGCGGTACCTTTTGATCTGGATGGGATCAATGACGACAGCTCGTCACGGCTGCTATCGGGCGTGGCCTGGAGCCATACGTTCGGCTACCGCAACATAGCCAACGCCGCTTTCTTCTTCTCAGACCGAAACATCGTCGAAAACGAGCGAGTTCGGTTCTCGGACGCGACTTTTCCCGACCTTGCCACCAGTCGAAGCGAGGACGAACAGCGGACCTATATCGCTGCCATCAATCACCTCTATGGTGATGGTGATTTCACCTGGCGGTACGGGATCGAAGGCGGTGTGGTCAGATCGTCGAGCACGCTCGGTATCTTCGATCCGCTCGGGATGAGTAGCGGCAACATCAACAATCCCCTGATCGCATCCGCCTCGACATCCGCGACGCAGACGGTCGGCAAGGCCTATCTCGACACGATCTACGAAATCACGCCGGACCTGAAGGCGGAAGGTGCGCTGTTTGCCCGCTACATCGAGGATGTCAACGACGGCGATATCCGCCTGGAGCCAAAACTCGGCATCGCCTGGGCGCCAGCAGAAGGCCATTGGCTGCGGGCGGCCGCGATGCGCGATGGCTTGAATTTCGATGTTGCTACGCTTGCCCCGATCGGCGTCGTGGCCCTGCAGCCAAACCAGCTTCGCTTCGGCGCGGAAGGCTACGCCGACACACTGGCATTCCGCTGGGACGCGGAATGGAACAACTGGCTGTTCACGGCGCTCGATTATCAGCATCAGGAAGTGCGCGAACTCTCCCTCAATGTCCCGCTCTCCACAATCAACCTGGACTACGCCAAGGTCGAGCTCGATCGGGTGGCTGCGACGGCAAACTTTGCGATCGGCCACGGCTTCGGTCTTTCCTTGACGGCGGCCCATACGGAGGCCGACGTCAAGGAGCACACCGCCAACCAATTGGACGAACTTCTCTTCGTGCCGGAAAACACCGGCCAGGTAGCGCTGACCTGGGTCAACACCGCCAACGTCAAGGCGACGATCGCTGCAAACTACATTGGCTCGCGGCCGGCAGGCGGGACGACGCTCGACGACTTCTGGACGCTCGACGCATCGCTGCAATGGGAACCATTCGACAAGCAGATCGAAGTCGACCTCGCGGCCTTCAATCTGCTTGACGAAGACTTCGAGCTCAGAAGCGGCATTCCCGGCTGGGGGCCGACGTTCAAGGGCACGGTCAAGGTACGGTTCTGATCAAGGAGCACGTCGCCGTGCAGGCATCGGGCGGCCGATACGGACAGTTGGATTCGCGTGGCTTCGCACTGCGACGGCTGAAGCTTCTGGGGCTTGCCGCCTTCGTCAGCATCGCGCTTTCGCTTGCGACCCTGACCAATGCCTGGCTGCTCAACGAATTGCGCAGCTTCGACTATCTGTCGACCGTCGGCACGCCGCCGCTGCCCGACAACAGCCCCGTCGTCGTTGCCATCGACGAGCCATCGATGGCCGAGATCGGCCGGCAGTGGCCATGGCCACGTGCCCTCCACGCCCGTCTCATCAAGGCGCTGCGCAAGGCCGGTGCCCGCGCGATCGGAATGGACGTCATTTTTGCCGAGCCGTCTGCCGATCCGGCGCATGATGATGAGCTGGAAAATGCGCTTGGTACCGACGTCGTCCTCGCCGGCGACCAGACGCTGGTGGAAGCACCACAGGCCGATCAGTTCGTGCGCACCGAGCCGCTTGCCCGCTTCACCGCCAGGGGTGCCATAACCGGCATTGCCTCGGTCAATCTTGGCGGCGACGGCACGCTACGCTCTATCCCCGATTATCCGGACGGTTTTGCCGCCGCTCTCGCCGGGATCGCCGGCACGCGGAGGCAACTTCCCCCGACGGACGCGCTCATCCAGGTCTTCGGACCGGCGCGAACCTATCCGACCGTTTCCTATTACCAGGCGCTCGATCCCGACAATTTTCTGCCCGAGGGCACCTTTCGCGATCGTGTCGTGCTCGTCGGCCTCAGCTTGCAGAATGCACCTTCGATTGCCGATGGCGGTGCCGATGCTTTTGCAACGTCCGATACCGTCCATTCGAACAAGCTCGTTTCCGGTGTCGAGATGCAGGCAACGATCTACGACAACCTTGCGCACGACCTCTTCATCCAGCGGGCTCCACGACCCGTTGTGATTGCTGCAATCGCATTTGCGGCGATCCTGGCCGCTTTCGCCGTGCTCAGAACAACGGGGTGGCGCACGCTCGGTTACGCCATTGTCGCACTCAGTCTCATTGTTCTTTCAAGCTACGCGACGATGCGTCTTGGCCATGTCTTCCTCTCGCCTCTCGGCCCGGGGCTCGCCTTCCTTGCTGTGGCCGCCGGCCAGGCTGGGCTCGACTATGCCGACGAACGTCGACGGCGCCGCGAAATCACCCGCGCATTTCAGCAGTACCTATCCCCTGCCCTTGTCGAACGACTGGCCAAGGACCCGTCGCATCTGAAGCTCGGCGGCGAGCGACGCACGCTTTCGATTCTCTTCTGCGACATCCGCGGTTTCACCACCATTGCCGAAGAGATGAAGGACGATCCGGAGCGATTGACGACGCTCGTCAACCGATTGCTGACGCCGCTCTCGGATGCGGTGCTGAAGCAGGGCGGTACTATCGATAAATACATCGGCGACTGCCTCATGGCCTTCTGGAATGCGCCGCTCGACGACCCCGACCATGCGGTTCATGCGGTGCGTGCAGCGCTCGACATGCTTGCGGCGCTTGCACGGGTCAACGAGGAGCTGGAGGCCGAGGCGAAGCGGGAGCGCGGGCCCGCGCAGACGCTGCGGATCGGCATCGGCATCAACACCGGCGAGTGCGTCGTCGGCAACATGGGCTCGCATCAGCGCTTCGACTACTCCGCCCTCGGCGATGCGGTCAATCTCGCCTCGCGTCTCGAAGGAGCATCCAAGAATTACGGTATCTCGCTGCTCCTTGGCGAGGAGACCGCGCGTCTGGTAGAGAAGACCTTCCCGATCGCGGAACTAGACCGCATCACCGTCAAGGGACGCAGCACCGTATCGCCGGTCTTCACCGTCGCCGTCGGCGCCAAGAAGGAAGCGCTCGAGCGCCACCGGTCTTTCGTGCAAGCCAAGTATGACGGCGTGCTTCAGGCGCATGACGTGGTCTTCGACCAATTGCAAAAGGCCCTGCCGCCACTTGCGCGCTACTACGAGCGTGAGCGCAGCCGTCTCGATCCGACCCGGCACGAACCGGGTTGAACCCAGGCTCAATGCAAGCCGCCGACTCCCAGCAGCCGCTCGACTGCGCCGTGGTCCTTGGTGAGCGCGTCAGGTGTTCCTGTCCAGGCGATGCGGCCGCGCTCGAGTACGATCACATGATCGGCAAAGTCGAGCGCGCTCTGGATGCGTTGTTCGACCAGCAGGATGGTCATGTCGCCGGTCTTTGCCAGTTCGGCGAAGGCCTTCATCAGTTCCTCGCAGATAACCGGCGCCAGGCCCTCCAGCGGTTCGTCGAGTAGCAGGATCGAAGGTCGCCCGAGGATCGAGCGCGCCGTCGACAGCATCTGCTGCTCGCCGCCGGATAGCTGACTGCCGAGATTGCGTCGCCGTTCATGGAGACGCGGGAACATGTCGTAGGCTTCCTGGATTGCGCTCTTGGGACGGCTCTTGAGCCCGACGAAAAGGTTCTCCTCGACGGTCAGTGTCGGAAAGACGCAACGCGCCTGCGGCACGAAACCAAGCCCCTGCATGGCGCGCGCGGCACTCGGCAGCGCCGTCACGTCCGTGCCCCCCATGCGGATGCGCCCGTCATATCGCCGCGTCTGGCCGGCAAGAGTGGCAAGCAGTGTCGTCTTGCCCATGCCGTTGCGGCCAAGAACGGCGAGGCGGGCGCCTGCCGGAACGGCGAAAGACACACCTTCGAGCACGCGCGTCGGGCCATAGCCCGCGGACAGGTTTTCGACCTCAAGCGGCGTGGCTGGCATTGGCATAGCTCCCCAGGTAGGCTTCCCGTACACGTGGATCCTTCGTCACTTCCGACGGCGACCCGTCGAAGATGATCGCTCCTGCGGCCAGCACGACGACACGCTTGGCGAAGCGGAAGACGAGGTCCATGTCGTGCTCGATCATCAGCACGGCGAGATCATCAGGCAGATCGGCCAGCGCCTGCTCGATGCGGCCGGTATCACTCTGCGGCACGCCGGCGGCGGGCTCATCGAGCAGCAACACCCTCGGTTTCAGCGCCAGTGCGACGGCAATCTCCAACAGACGCTGCTGGCCATAGGCGATCTCGCTCACCTTGCGGTGCATCAACTCCTTTAGTCCGAGCTTGGCGAGAAGCTCCTGAACTTCGGTCATGACATCGGACATGCCCAGAAAATTGCCGAACAGGCGGCCAGCGCGGCCGCTTCGTTGCAGCACGGCCAGAGCAACATGCTCGGCCGGCGTCATGTCGGCAAAGAGGCGGGTCACCTGGAACGAGCGGACGAGCCCCCGCCGCACGCGGCCGATCGCATCGACGCCGGTCACGGCTTCGCCACCGATGCGCACCTCGCCGGAGTCAGGCCGGAGGTTGCCGGAGACCAGGTTGACGAAGGTGGTCTTGCCGGCGCCGTTCGGGCCGATCAGCGCCACCCGGTCTCCCGGCACCATGCTGAGGCTGACATCGTTGGTGACCGCAAGCCCGCCAAAGGCGCGCTTCAAGTTGCGGACTTCAAAGATCGGCTGCATCACTTTGCCTCCCGGCGGCGGGTAACGAAACTGGCGACGCTACCGTAGATGCCCCTCGGCGCGAACAGCACGACGGCGATCAACAGCGCCCCGACCATCGTCAGCCAATGAAAGGGGTTTGCCGCCGACACGACGTCCTCGAAGAACATGAAGACGACCGTCCCCGTCAGCGCGCCGAAAAGCGAGCCAGTACCGCCGAGCACCAGCATGACAAGGCTTTCGGCCGACATCGTGAAGGAAAGGCTGTCGAGACCGACGACCTGGGTCGTGATCGCGTTCAGCGCGCCGCCGACGCCGGCAACGGCACCGGATATGACATACATCTTCATCAGCGCGATCTTCGGCGAGGCACCCATGGAGCGGATGCGGATCGGATCTTCCTTGATGCCTCGGCACAGCATGCCGAAAGGCGAGCGCACGATCAGCCGCAACAAAACGAAGACGATCGCGAGCAACGCAACGCCGAAGACGTAAGCTGTGCGTCCCCATAGGTCGAACTCGTAGAGACCGAGGAGCGCCGTCGGTGCGATCCCGGAAAGGCCGTCGCTGCCACCGGTCCAGGACGATGCCTTGTTGGCGAGCTCATGAAAGAGATGGATGAGCGCGATCGACAGCACCAGTTGTGGCAAACCGTGGGCGCGCAGGATGACGACACCGCAGACGAGCCCGGCCACCGCGCCAGCCACAATACCGAACGCCAGCATGGCGAGCGGATCGTTGATGCCGTAATGCGCCGAGGCGATGCCGGCGGCATAGGCGCCGGCGCCGAAGAGGGCGGCGTGACCGAGCGTCGCAACACCGCAATAGCCGGTGACGAGATCGAGCGACAGCACCAGAAGAGCTACCGCAATGATCCGGGTCAGAAGCGCCAGATTGTTGGGAAACAGGAAATAGCCGATCACCGCGACCAGCAGGATGATGCCCAGGCCAATGAGGTCTCCACCGCCGAAGCGTCGGCGCACGGGCGATGCCGCAATCAGGTCGTTCGTCGTCGTCATGCTCATCCCTTGGCCCTCCCGGCAAGCCCGCGCGGAAAGACGCAGATGATCGCGATCACCGCCAGGTAGAAGAAGAACTCGCCGAATTCCGGCATGAGATAGCGGCCGGTCGTATCAATCGCGCCGAGCAGCAGGCAGGCGATCAGAGCGCCGGGGATCGAGCCGGCACCGCCGACAGAGACGACGACGAGGAAGGTCACCATGTAGCGCAGCGCATAATAGGGTTCGACCGGAAGCAACTCGGCGCCGACGACGCCACCGAAAGCGGCGAGCCCAACGGCGACCGCAAAGCTCACGGCATAGACGATCTCCGTGCGCACCCCGAGGGCGGCGGCCATCGCCGCATTGTCAACCGAAGCGCGCAGCTTCACGCCAAAGGCAGTCTTTTCGATCGCGTACCAGAGACCGGCGGCGACCGCGAGGCCGCAAAGGATCGCGAAAATGCGGTGCGTGGCGATCGCCCGGAAGCCAAGGTCGACCGATCCCTGCAATTCGCTTGGCAGCGGCACGGTCTTCAGCGTCGGACCGAAAACGTAGTTGGCGATACCAATGATGCAGAAGGTGATGCCGATGGTCATCAGCACCTGTGTCAGTTCCGGCGCGCCGTAAATCCGCCGGTAGAGCAGCCTTTCGATCGGAACTGCGATGGCGATGGTGCCAAAGATCGCAAGGAGAATGGCGAAGCCATAGGCAAGGCCGAGATCGCGCGCCGCATAGGAAGCAATGTAGCCGCCGATCATGGCAAAGGCGCCATGCGCCAGGTTGACCACCCGCATGAGGCCCATTGTGACCGAAAGACCGATGGAGATGACGAACAGCACCATGCCATAGGCAAGGGCATCGATCGCAATGCTGAGGACGGTTTGCATGGGGCTATCCGTTGCCCTTTCTTCCAGGTTTTTGCCGTGCCGGATTCGGGACGCACTATATGCGCGCAGCGCCATTCCTGCACCAGCGCCTGTGACGTCGCGGTGCACGCGGCCCCGCTCACGGGCGCAGCCGATCGGCGCATCATCGGTGTCGGCGGGCGCTGGGCGCCCGCCCCAACCTGCCTACTTCAGCGCAGCGAGACCGGGGTCGCCCTGCTTCTCGAAGGTCTGGATTTCCTTGTTATAGTAGGTGCCGTCATCGGCCTTGGCGACTTCGCGCAGATAGATGTTCTGGGTGATGTGGCGCGATTCCGGATCGATTGTGACCGGGCCGCGCGGACTCGTCCAGGAGAGGCCCTTGACCGCCTCGACCGCCTTGGCCGCGTCCTGCTCGCCACCGGTCGCCTCGATCATCTTGTAGATCACGTGCATGCCGTCATAGGCACCTACCGCTGGGAAGGAGAGCTCGGCCGGGTTGCCGATCGCCTTGCCTGCCGCTTCGACGAAGGCCTTGTTCTCCGGGGAGTCATGCGAGACCGCGTAGTGGAAGGTCGTCTGGATGCCGAGTGCTGCCTCACCGAGGGCCGGCAGGTCGGATTCCTGCGTCAGATCGCCGGGGGCAAAGAACTTGATGCCGCCGTCCTTCAGGCCGTTCTCCTTGAAGGCCTTGACGAAACCGAGCGTCGTCGGGCCGGACGGCAGGAAGGCGAAAACGCCCTCGGCACCGGAATCCTTGATGCGCTGCATGATCGGCGAGAAATCATTGGTCGCAAGCGGCATGCGGATCGCCTCGACCACCTGGCCGCCCGCCGCCTCGAATCCTGCCTTGAAGGCGTTCTCGGCATCGACGCCCGGGCCGTAATCGCTGACGACGGAGATCACCTTGGAAACACCGGCGTCCTTGGCGACCTTGGCGATCGGCGTGGAGGTCTGCCAGGTGGTGAAGGAGGTGCGCACGACGAGTGGGCTCTTGGTGACGATCGCGGAGGTCGCCGCATTCATGATGACGAGCGGCACGTTCGCCTGGGTAAGGAGCGGCGTTACCGCCATGGCATCCGGCGTGAAGTAGAAGCCGGCAAGATATTGCACGCCTTCCTTCACCACCAGTTCCTGCGCCAGCGCCTTGGACTGGGCGGGATCGGCTTGCGGCACGTCGCGATAGATGATCTCGATATCGTCGTCGCCGACCTTGCTGCCGTTCAGCGCCATATAGGCGTCGATGCCGGCCTTGAAATTCTTGCCCTGAAGCGCGAACGGACCGGAGAATGGCCCGACGACGCCGATCTTGATCGTGTCGGCATAGGCCGCGCCGCTCATTGCCAAAGCCGCGACCGCAGCCAGAATCATCCGTTTCATGTTTCCTCCCTGAGATGCCGATCGCTCCCGAACCGACATCGTCCTCGCAAACCCCGTTGATTTGATAGGCATCAACTTGCCATGCCAAACGGTGATGTAAAAATGAAATATGGGGCCAAAATCATAATCGGGAAGTTATGCATTCGGAAGAATTGGACCCAACCATCGAAGCGTATTTAACGGCGATGCGCGCCACGTCAACGATAACAGAATGACGGCGGCAGCTCTCGATCGCGCGCGTCCAAGCGTCATCTCGCGCCATCGCGCAGCATGCCCCCGGGAAACGCGGCAAGCGGCCCTCAAGTTGATGGCAAAAAATCTTCGACATATCGGCGTTGATCCGTCCGCCGACCTATCGACGCGGATCGACGCTCGCCATGCGAGGCGAACGCGGGGGCGTCTTCAGCCGGCACGCATCGCAGCGTCGATCGAAGCAGACATGATCTCCAGTCCGAGATCGATCTCGCGGTCTGCAACCGTCAGCGGCGGGGCAATGCGAAAGACGCCCCCCATTCCCGGAAGCTTGACGATGTTCATGCTGAGACCACGCCGCATCGCCTCCTCCATGACCTTGGCACCCAGCTCGAAGCCCGGAGCCTTGGTCTGCCGATCGGCGACGACTTCGAGCCCGAGAAGAAGGCCGCGTCCCCTGATATCGCCGACACATTCGAACCTCTGTTGTAGCGACAGGAGACCGTCGCGCAGCCGCGCGCCGCGCGCGATCGCCTGTTCGACCAGCCCATCACGTTCGACCACGTCGAGCACGGTCACGCCGACCGCCGCCGGCAGGGGATCCGAGACATGGGTGGTATAGAAGAGGAAGCCCCTTTCATGGGCCTTTTGCTCGATTTCCGCCGTCGTCATGACCGCGGCAAGCGGCAGCCCAGCGCCCAAAGTCTTCGACAGCGTGAGAATATCCGGCGTCACCCCATCGCGCTGGAAGGCAAACATGTGCCCGGTCCGGCCGACCCCCGTCTGGGCTTCGTCGAGGATGAGAAGCATGCCCCGTTCCTCGCATTTGCGCTTGAGCGCGGCGAGGTAGCCCGGCGGAAGCTCAAGGATCCCCCCACTCGAAAGGATCGGTTCGGCGATGAACGCCGCGAGGCTGCCCGTCGACTGCCGGTCGATCAGCGAGAAGGCGTCGTCGAGTTCCGTCTTCCAATCATTGCTGCCATCCGGGTGGGTGAACCGCGGCCGATAGGCGTTGGGCGCCGGTATCACGAACGAGCCTGCGGCGGCCGGACCATAACCCTTTCGGCCGGCGCTGTAGGTGGCCGAGGCGGCGGCTCCCGTCATCCCGTGCCAGCTCTGCGCGAAGGCAACGACCTCGTGCCCGCCGGTCACCAGCTTCGCCATGCGAATGGCCGCCTCGTTCGATTCGGCGCCGGTCGTCAGAAGCTGAACCCGGTCGAGCCCCGGCGCAAGCGCGGCAAGGCGCGTGGCGAGTTCGACGACGGGCCTCGACAGCATGCCGCTGAAGAGATGGGCGACCGTCCGCATTTGCCGGTCGACGGTCGCAACGATGTCAGGGTGTGTGTGACCGAGGACACCGCTCATCTGACCGGAGGTAAAGTCCAGGACGGCGCGACCGTCCGCATCATAGACGAAGCTTCCTTCCGCTCGCTCCACGATGATCGCCTCGAAGCCAGGCCCGTAGCGCGTGAGGTGTTTGTTGGCGGAGGCCCAGAACGCAGGGTCGGAATTCAGGGACATCAGATTGCTCCTCATTGGCGGTTCTAAATGGCTAACGGGCATTGCGGCTTCAGGCAAATTGATAGTGTTCCGTTCCGATATCGGATATTTTGATATCATGAGGAATCTCGACCTTGCCTTGCTTCGAAACTTCACCGTCATCGCGCGGACGGGGTCGATCAGCCTTGCCTCCCAGCAGGTCGGGCGGACGCAATCGACGCTCAGCATGCAGATGCAGCGGCTCGAGGATTTTCTCGAACAGGCCCTCTTCCATCGCACCGGATCGGGCGTGCGGCTGACCGCGGCCGGTGAAAAGCTGCTGGCGCATGCCGAACGTCTTCTCGCCAAACATGATGAGATCCTGGGGGAGATGGAAGGCAAGGGCCTCAAAGGCTCCGTCACCCTGGGCTGTCCGGAAGATTACTCGATCGCTTTTCTTCCAGGGATCATCGAGAGCTTTCTCGAGCGGCACCCGGACGTCGAATTGCGCATGATCTGCGCCCCAACCACGGAACTGCGTCCAATGTTGCTGCGGCGGCAAATCGACCTGGCGCTCGTCTCCATCGCCGACAGTTCAAACGGCGAAGTCATTCGAACGGAAGACTTCGTATGGGTCGGCAAGGCTGCCGAACCGGACATCCTGAACCGCGCGGCTCTTCCCCTGGCATTGTCCGCCCCGACGACGCTCGACTATCGGGCAGCCTGCGATGCCATGGAGGCGATCAATCGCCGGTACCGCGTCGCCTTTGCGAGCAACAGCCTTGCCGGCCTCATCGCGTTTGCCCGTTCCGGCCATGCGATCAGCGTCCTGACGAGAACCGCCGTCCCCTCCGATCTGCACATCATTTCAGCCGGGCTGCCGAAGCTCCCTGCGATCGGCATCGCGCTCGAATTTGCCGAACCCCGCCCATCATCCGTAGTAAAAGCGCTCGCGGACCATGTACGGGCAGTATTGCCCGCCATTTGAACGTGCCGTGGTCGATAATCTTGGCCAGTTGATCGCACGCGCCATGAGAGCATCGCTGGTTCTTGCGCAGATACGATCGCTCGCACGGTTGACTATCGTGTGCCCAACCTCTCTGAATGCCTCCCGGCAAAGTGGAAATGATTGCATCGGATCGCCTGCATGAATGAGATACGTCATCCGAATGAAACGGCCGCGACGGTTTCCGCCCTCTCGGAGCCGGAAAAGAACGTCATCATCGGGGGCGTGCTTCTTGCGATGCTTCTCGCCGCGCTCGACCAGACGATCGTGGCGCCGGCGATGCCGACAATCGGTAAAGCACTTGGACACAGCGACTATCTGCCATGGGTCGTGACGGCATATTTGTTGACCGCGACGGCCATGGCTCCCCTTTACGGCAAGATCTCCGATATCCACGGGCGACGTCCGACGATCTTCGCCGCCGTGATCATCTTCCTTGCGGGGTCGCTGATCAGCGCGCTGGCGCCGAACATGCTGACGCTGATCATCGGCCGCGCGGTCCAGGGCCTGGGCGGCGGCGGTCTCTTCGCCCTCTCGCAAACGGTGATTGGCGACCTCGTTCCGCCACGCGAGCGCGCCCGCTACGCCGCCTGGATATCCGGAACATGGGCGGTCGCAAGCATCGCCGGGCCGCTGCTGGGCGGCACTTTCGCCGAGTATCTCCACTGGTCGCTGATTTTCTGGATCAACATTCCGCTCGGCCTTGCGGCCTTGGCGATCATCAACAATCCATTGAAGAAGCTGCCGATCATAACCCGAGCGCACCGGATCGATGGGGCTGGCGCCGCATTGCTCGTCGCGGCAACGGCGCTTTTGTTGCTGGCGCTGAATTGGGGCGGCAGCCGTTACGCCTGGTTGTCGCCGGCCATAGTCGGCTTGCTTGGGTGTTCGGCACTCCTTTGGGGCGCGTTCGCCTTGCGCCTTCGGCGCGTGACCGAGCCGCTGATCTCGCTGGAAGTGCTCGGCAATCCGATCGTGCGCTACGGAACTCTGGCGATGTTTCTGGCGCAGGGCGCCAATGTCGGCGTCTCGGTCTATCTCCCGGTCTATGCGCAGTCGTTCCATGGCCTCTCCGCCGATGGCTCGGGACTGATCATGCTCGGCCTGTTGCTGGGCACCGTGTTCGGAGCAACGACCAGCGCGCGGACGATACCGCGCCTTGCCCACTACAAAATGATGGCACTCGTCGGCAGTACCCTCAGCTTTCTCTGCCTGGCTACGCTCGCGGCTCTGGCCGGGCGAACATCCTTGTCGCTGCTGGTCCTGCTGACCTCGAGCGCGGGCTTCGGCTCGGGCATGACCTTTCCGGTTGCGACCATTTCCGTGCAGAACGCCGTCGATCAGGCGCATCTCGGTGTCGCAACCGGGGTCCTGACCTTCCTGCGATCGCTTGGCGGCGCTCTTGGCGTCGCAATACTTGGCGCTATCGCCCTCGGCAATGGCCTGCCGCTCGGCGGTGAGGCCATCCAAGCGATCAGCGCCACGGCCACCTCGGCAATGCCGTTCGCCTATATTTTCGCCGCTTGCGCCGCGGCGATGGTGATCTCGCTGGTGATGTTCCATCTCATGCCGGAGAAGCCACTGCGGGGCCGTGCCGAAGCGGAGACGCCGGCCGCCATCGACTAGTGGTGGAGCGCCCTCGGATTGCCCTTCGGGCAACCGATGTCGGTTCGGCCATCGCATTCCAAGTCGATGCCGCCCATCGGCGCAGGCCCCATCGCGATCAGATCGCCCCGATGACGAGCGAATGCGCCGCAGAAATATCGCGGCGTATTCGTCGTTTGATCGTTCGGCTGCTCTGATTTCAGCCAAGGCCGCTGAGGAACAGGCTTAGCGCAGCGGGAAAGCGACAGGGCGGATCGGTGCTGCATCGGCCCCGCGGAACTTGAGCGACGCGCCGACGAAAGCAAACTCGTAGATCCGGTCCTTCGACAGTTCTTCGAGATTGATGAGCTCGATGATCGGAGCGCCCTGTTGGGCCAACAGATAGGTATGAACCGGAATGTAGTTGTCTTCGGTTTCGGCCGGAAACGCTTCGAAGCTCAAATTGTCGGCACCGACGACCATGGCGCCACCGTCTTCGACCAGGAACTTCGCTGCATCGATGCTCAGCCCGGGCGGATTGCTCATATAGGCGGACTTGTCTTCATAGCGCTGCATGCGCCCCGTGCGGATCAGCGCCACGTCGCCTTCCTGGAGCTTGACGCCCTGGCCATCAAGCGCCTCCTGCAGATCCCTGCGGGTGATGCGATAATTCTCCGGCAGCATCTGCATGCCCTTGGCTACCGCGACATCGATCAAGACACCACGTGCAATGATCGGCGGCAATTTCTCCGCGCCGGTGACGGTCCAGCCCTGGTCTCAGAGGTGGTCGGCCGCCGCATAACCGTTCCAGATCTTGCCGTTCAGGCCGAAGTGATTCAGCGCATCGATATGCGTGCCCATATGCGCGTACATCGAAACGGCCGAACCGGAGTAGCTGACGTGCTGGTTCATCTCCTTGCCGACCTTCATCGGGTCTGAAACCGTCGTGCCGTGCGGCGTGTGGGTCATCCACATCTGGTATGGCGGATCGCCGGCCGCCTCCCAGCTCGGCATGCCGATGAAATACTCCACGGCGAGGTCGTAGGACTTGGCGCCTTCGATGCGCGACAGGATCGCAGCACGAGAGGCGGGCGTGATCAGATTGAGACGTCCGATCTCGTCCTTCGGCCCCCAGGGGCTTTTGCCGACGTCCTGCGCGAAGGCCGCACTCCCCAGCAATCCGGTAACGAGAGAGACCGCCACCGTGCGGCTGAGCGTTGCGATTTTGAGCATGATGAACTCCTTCTTCTGCATTGCCTGAACATCAGGAAGCTGAGTTCACCTTATTGCTGGCCGCATCGCGAATAATCAGCGATAAGGAAAATAGATATTTTACTCTGGAGAAATTATGGATCTGTTGGCGGCCATGCGCGCGTTTCGGCGCGTCGTCGAGCTTCAAAGCTTCAACAGAACGGCCGAAGAGCTCGGACAATCGAACGCGTCGATCAGCAAGCAAATCCGGCAACTGGAGGAACGCCTCGGCACCGTGCTCATTCTGCGCACCACCCGCCGCATGAGCCTCTCGGAGACGGGGCGTGGCTACTTCACCGAATGCTGCCGACTTCTCGACGAACTGGACCATCTGGAGCGTTCGACGTCGGGCGAGGCCGGCGAGATCAATGGCCGGCTACGGATCAACGCGCCCCTTTCCTTCGGAGTGACGGTCCTCGCGCCGATGCTGGCCCGCTTCATGGCGCTGTATCCGCAGTTGAAGGTCGACGTGACGCTCGACGATCATGTGCTTGACGTCGTCTCGGAGGGGTTCGACGTCTCGATCCGTGTGCGCGCCGCGCTTGCGGATTCATCCCTGATCGCCAAGCGGCTCGGCGAGGTCGAACAGATCATCTGCGCCGCGCCCGCCTATCTGTCGGCGAGGGGCACGCCAACAAGCACCAGCGATCTCAAGAACCACGATTGCCTCAGCTACCGACTCGCCGACCAGCCTGGAAGCTGGATCGTGGAAGGCCCCGACGGCGCGACGAGCATCGAACTGCCGGCCCGCTTCGTCGTCGACAACAGCCTGATGCTGAGCGAGATGATCCAGGCCGGCATCGGTCTCGGCGCCTTGCCATCCTTCATCGCCAACCCGCTGCTCGCCCAAGGCAAGCTCGTACGGATCCTGCCGCAGCATAGGCTCGCTGAGCGCGGCATCTATGTCGTCTATCCAACCAATCGATTGCTGCTGCCGAAGGTAAAGGCCTTCACCAATTTCTTCGCCAGCGAGATTCGGCAGGCCAGGCTCTAGGACGGAAAGGTCGCCGGCGCACACGCCTCCATCGCGTCGCCCGATCTAATACCGTCACAGTTGTTACTCCCGACATTTGATCCGCGGTGCCAAACTACCCTCGATGACGCGCGATGACCTGCATCCCGGCACTCTTGCCGCACGACGCAGGTTCGTCTCAAACGAGGAGATTGAAAGCCATGATCAAGACAGTCGAGAATGGGCAGGGGGCCGACCAGCCGGCCATGCAAAAGCCGGAGGTAGTCTCTCCGCAGGCCTGGGAAGCGGCACGCCAGAACCTGCTCGTAAAGGAGAAGGCCCATACACGCGCTCGCGACGCGCTCGCCGCCGAGCGCCGGCGCATGCCGTGGATGGCGGTCACGAAGGAATATGTCTTCGAGGGTCCGGAAGGCAAGGCGAGCCTCCTCGATCTCTTCGCCGGTCGGCACCAGTTGATCGTCTACCGCGCCTTTTATGAGCCGGGTGTCTATGGCTGGCCCGAGCATGCCTGTCGCGGTTGCTCCATGGTCGCGGATCAGGTTGCCCAACTTTCCCATCTCAACGCCCGTGACACTACCCTGGTCTTCGTTTCTCGGGCGCCGCAGGCGGATATCGCCAGGCTGAAGGCGCGCATGGGCTGGACGATGCCCTGGTACACCATCACCGACAACTTCGACCTCGATTTCGGCGTCGACGAGTGGCACGGACACAACGTGTTCTTCCGCGACGGCGACCGACTGTTCCGGACCTATTTCATCAACAACCGAGGCGACGAACAGATGGGCGGCACCTGGAACTATCTCGACATCACGCCGCTCGGCCGACAAGAGGTCTGGGAGGACTCTCCCGAAGGCTATCCCCAGACCCCGACCTACAAGTGGTGGAACTGGAACGACAGCTACGTCGAAGGCGCCGCGCCCGATCAGCGCTGGGTCGAGGTCTCGGACGCCGGCGAGGCAGCGATGCGAACCCAGGACGCGAGCTCGGTGCGATGAGCGCCGGCCTCTCTGCCGGGGCGCGAGAACTCCACCGGACGGCAGCGCGGAGGGCGGCTGATGGGCTTGCCCTTGCGGCGTCGCCGACCTTCGCGCTCATGGCGATTTCGACCGGGGCATGGGGCGACGACGTCGGGCAGATGTTATGCGTCGGCGAGCCGGGGCTGCAGATTGGCGGGATGACCATCATGTACCTCCTGATGAGCGTCTTTCATCTGGCCCCATGGCTGCGGCTCCTTCGCGCCACCAAGCCCGAAGCAGCCTAAAGCTGTCCGTATGTCCGCCTGGCAATGCACCTTACCGGCCCTACTTGAAGGCGAAGTGGGGCCGGTGTTCGCGACACCCAAAAGGTGTGGAAACGACCGGAACCATATGTCCCTGATATCGGCGAATGGGCATGCTGTTGATTCTGGGAGGACGTCATCTTCTCGGATTGAAGCAGAGAACGGTTCCACGAAGCAGGTCCGGCCATCTACCAAGCAGCGGTGTCTGCAATGGCTGTCCGAAGATGCCGTGTACGAACGGTTCCGATGGAAGATTTTGATCGAATCGGGAAAACGAACTTGAGTGTTGCCACACCTCAGCCAACGCCAACACCTTTCAAGCTGCGCCTGGCGCCGTCACTGGCCGGCGCCCTCCTCTGCGCCACCGCCATTGCGTCGTCGCTATACTATTTCGTTGGCCCGCAAAGCGTTCCCACGGAAATCGCGGCGATCGATCCGTCGGGGACGCCGACAGATGCAGGCGTTTCCCCGAACGAACCGCCAAGCTTCGAGATTCTCTACAGCAACGGTGATCAGGGGCTAATGGTCTACGAAGGCTATGTCTACATCGTGCGACTCGGCGACAAGTTGCCGAATGGCCGGCGCATGATCGGTTTCCAAAAACGGGACGGAAACTGGAACGCCGTGACGCTTTGAGGGCTTCTTCCGGCCGGGCGTTGTGGATGTTAACCGTTTGTTAACGCTCGCCTGCGAGGCAGGGAGAACCCCCATTTAGCCACGGTTGCCACCCAGGGCGAACTGGCGCAACTCTTTGTTAAAGAGTCGTGAATCAGTGCTTTGGATGGTGCAGAATGATTAACAAGAAGCTACAGGATGAACTGGTCGAACTCGACGAGAGCCCTGCGCTTGAGAGCCGCTCGGTAATGAGCGAGCGTGCGGTCCAGGGCATTCCCCTGGCGATCGAAGCCGTCATCGGGCGTGCC
Organism: Ensifer sp. 38_S197; assembly: GCF_056924495.1. Classification (NCBI taxonomy): domain Bacteria; kingdom Pseudomonadati; phylum Pseudomonadota; class Alphaproteobacteria; order Hyphomicrobiales; family Rhizobiaceae; genus Ensifer; species Ensifer sp. 38_S197. Next base: position 735,909 of record NZ_JBXOVZ010000001.1, read on the forward strand.
AGGCTGACGGTTTCCCAGATTTCAAAGCTCCATCCTGAAGACACGATCCATCTCGACCGCAATTTCGGCGAACCGGTCGAACTCAAGGTCAACGGCATGATCATCGGCAGAGGCGAGATCGTCTATGACGAATCCAGTAACGCCGTCGGCATCAAGATCATCGAGACATCACCGATCACGCGACGCTAGATTCCGCATCACGCGGTCCACACTGATGAGCCGTGGCCGTCCTTGTTGGGTGTTGACCCGATTTCCCAACCGCCCTTGGCTTCATGCCGCCGCAAGGCTATGTCCATGTCCTATCGACACGATCCGGTACGGGAGGAGCCTCAGATGCTGATCGATGGAAAAGTCTTTATCGTGACCGGCGGCGGTTCGGGCCTTGGCGCAGCCGTCGCGCGGCGGCTGCATGGCGAAGGCGCCCGTGTGGTTCTTGCCGACGTGAACGCCGAGGCAGGCCAGAAAATGGCTGAAGAACTCGGCAGCAACGCCCTCTTCCAGAAGACGGATGTCACCAACGAGACGGATGCCGCCGCCGCCGTTGCGGCGGCCTTGGATCGCTTTGGTCATCTCCACGGGCTGGTGAACTGTGCAGGCATTGCGCCCGGCGAAAAGGTGCTCGGCCGCGACGGGCCGCATCGGCTGGAGAGCTTTTCACGCGCGGTCACGATCAACCTGATCGGCACCTTCAACATGCTGCGGCTTGCCTCCGAGGCGATCGAGCGAGAAGAGCCGGGCGACGACGGCGAGCGGGGCGTGATCGTCAACACCGCGTCGGTCGCCGCCTTCGACGGCCAGATCGGCCAGGCGGCCTATGCTGCCTCCAAGGGCGGCGTCGTCTCGATGACGTTGCCGATCGCCCGCGAACTTGCGCGCCACGGCATTCGCGTCGTCGCCATCGCTCCGGGCATCTTTGAAACGCCGATGATGGCCGGCATGCCGCAGGAGGTACAGGATTCGCTTGGCAAGAGCGTGCCCTTCCCGCAGCGCCTCGGCAAACCGGACGAGTTTGCCGCGCTCGTGCAGCATATCTGCGAGAACCGCATGCTGAACGGCGAAGTCATCCGCCTCGACGGCGCGCTGCGCATGGGCGCGCGCTGATAGGATCAGCTTCCGGCGCCGCGCCTGCATTCAGCCGGCGCGGCGCCATGCTCTTACCGACGCCGATCAGGCGGCTCGATCCGCCATTTTGACGACGTAGGCGCAGCGCCGCGCGCCGGCGAGAATGTGCTCGGCGCGCTCGACATCGACACCGGGGCCGAGCACCGCACGGAACACGCTCAATTCCGCCCGGCAGAAGCCCTGGCAGCTCGTTGCGGCAGCGCAGATCGGACAGTGGTTCTCGACGAAGAGCAGAGTGCCGTCGCCAGGATCCTCGCAAGCCGCCATATAGCCTTCCTGCGACCGCAGCCGCACCAGTTCTTCCACCCGCTCGCGCAGGCTCTTCTTGTCCGTCATCGCTGCGCCATAGTTCTGTCGGGTCTCGTCCTCCCGCGCCGCGATCAGCCGCTCGATCGCCGCCTCGCCAAGCGTCTGGCGGATCGTCCTCAAGAGCTGGACGGTAAGCTCCGCATGGGTATCGGGAAACTCCGCATGGCCGGCGGCGGTCAGCCCCCAGAACTGCGAGGGGCGGCCGACGCCTTTCGCTTCCGACCACGATAGAACCAAACCATCCTCGGCAAGACGGACTAGCTGCTGGCGCACGGCCTCGCCGGTAATCGTCAGACGCTTTCCGAGCGCCGCCGCCGTTTGCGGGCCATGCAGCTTGAGCGCCAGCATGATGCGCTCGCCCGGCGTGCGGCCGCTGCTCATCTCTGGATTTAAAAAGGGATCGCTTGACATATTCCTGCGCGCAGATTTACAAAGAACTCTCTTGCTAAATACACTCTCAACCAACCGCAGACAAGTGATCCATCGAGAGTGTCCCGCCCGCAAAGGATTTGATCATGGCCTTCGACCTTCCCGCCCTTCCCTATGCACCCGGTGCGCTCGCTGAAAACGGCATGAGCGCCGAGACGATCGAGTTCCACCACGGAAAGCATCACCAGGCCTATGTCACGGCGCTGAACGGTTTCGTCGAGAAGGATGCATCGCTCGCCGGCCTGTCGCTCGAAGAGATCATACGCCACAGCCACGGCAAGGCGGAACTGGCGCCGGTCTTCAACAATGCCGGCCAGCATTGGAACCACATCCTGTTCTGGAAGAACCTTTCGCCCAAGGGCGGTCAGATCCCCGGGGCACTCGAAAAGAAGCTCATCGAAGACTTCGGCAGCGTTCAAGGCTTCAAGGACGCCTTCAAGGCGGCCGCCACCGGCCAGTTTGGCTCCGGCTGGGCCTGGCTCGTGCTCGGCCCGGACGGTAAGCTCAAGGTGACGAAGACTGCCAACGGCTCCAATCCGGTCGCGACCGACGAAGGCAAGGCCCTGCTTGGCCTCGATGTCTGGGAACACGCCTATTACATCGACTACCGCAACCGCCGGCCGGACTATGCGTCGAACTTCCTCGACAAGCTTGCCAACTACGAATTTGCCGAAGCGGAATTGAAGTCCGCCTGACCGGCCGCGATTCGCCCGGAGCTGGAAGCAGCTTTTTTGCATGTCTCCTTTGATCGTAGCCGGTTAAAGGACAAGGATATGCAGCCATTCAAAGTGCCACAGCGACCTTTGCGCGTCGACGCGCGGCGCCGTAGGCAACAAGTCAGAGAATTTGCGGCAGCCCTCTCGCCCCCCGCCTGAGCCTGGGCTTCCGCAAACCCCGTGGCGTCTCCCCGCCGCCACGGGCTATCCTCAGTTGGAACAAGACCCATGCGCCAGCAGCCTCCGCTTTCCGTCGACATCGACGCCCACACTGATCTGGCGGTGTCGAAACCGGAGTTCGCCGACACCCTGTCGCATCTCGCTGCGACCGTCTGCGTGGCAAGCGCCGGCAAAGGCGCCGAGAGTCTTGGCCGGACCGTGACCGCCACTTTTTCGCTGTCCGCAAACCCACCCTCGATCGTCGTTTCGATCAAGGCGGACAGCCGGCTCGCCGTGCGGATTGTCGCCGAGCAAGGTTTCTCGCTCGCCATGCTGGCCGAGGGGCAAGAATTGATCGCGGACGCCTTCGCCGGCAAGATCGAAGCGTCCAAGCGTTACCTCGTCGGCATCTGGGCCGATTGGCCGAGCGGTCGGCCGAGGCTTCTCGGAGCCGCCGCAGCACTCGACTGCGTGCTGAGCGCAGCGCTCGAGGTCGGCGACCACATGCTGTTCGTCGGAACAATTGTCGCAACCGAGACTTCCACCCATGCCGGCCCCTTGATCTGGAGCCGCCGGCGATATCAGTCTCTCGACAGGACGAGAGCGTTGCCGGCGCAGCCGAGCAACGGGCACGCGACCTTGCACCCAAGCAAGCCTGCGGCCTGAACCGGCGATCGCGTAGGAGGAATGCCAGCAATGCGGCAAGCGCTCGAAAAGCTCTTAGAAGCCGGCAAGGACGACGCCATGCTGCGCTTCACGCTCGGAAGCATTTGCCTTCAGGAAGCGGACCTCGATACCGCACTTGCCCATGTCGAGCGCGCGATCGCCTTCGACCCGGACTATTCCGCTGCGTGGAAACTGCATGGCGCCATTCTACACAAGCTCGGCCGGTTCGAAGAGGCGCTCCAGGTTTGGCGCGAAGGTCGCGCCGTCGCCGAGCGGAAGGGCGATCTGCAGGCGGCGAAGGAGATCGGCGTTTTCCTCAAGCGCCTGGAACGCCAGTGCATCGCCGCCAACAGGAACGAATAGCCCTCACCCCGAAACTGGACCGAGCCCGGCATAAATGCCGAGCCCGGAAACATCGCGAACGGTCAGTTCACTTGAAGACCGACGGCAACCAGAGCGACAGCGCCGGGATGTAGGTGACGGCCATCAGCACCGCGATGCTGGCGCCGAAGAACGGCCAGATCGTGCGCATCGCCTCGCGAATGGTAATTCCGCCGACGGCGCAGCCGACGAAGAGCACCGTGCCCACCGGCGGCGTGTTGAGCCCGATGCCGGCGTTCAGGATCATCACCACCCCGAAATGCACCGGGTCGATGCCGAAGGCCTTGACGACCGGAAGCAGCACCGGCGTGCAGATGATCACCATCGGCGCCATGTCCATGAAGGTGCCGAGGAACAAGAGGATAATGTTGATGACGAGCAGCACGATGATCGGGTTCTCCGAAATCGCACCGATCGCGCCGATCATCAGCGCCTGCACCTGCAGGAAGGCCATCAGCCAGCCGAAGGATGCCGCCATACCGATGACGAGGAGAACCATGGCGGTGGTGCGCACCGCCCCCATGACCGCTTCGACGAAGCCTGTCCAATCCAGTTCGCGATAGACCAGCATCGCGACGAGGAAAGCATAGAGCACGGCGATGCAGGAGCTTTCGGTGGCGGTGAACACGCCGGAGCGCACGCCGCCGAAAATGATGCCGATCAGTACGATGCCCGGAAATGAGGCGAGCAGGTAGTAGAAGAGCCTGGAAAAACCCGGGAACGGCTCGGCCGGATAGCCTCTACGCCTTGCGACGACATAGGCGGTCACCATCAGCGAAAGCGCGAGCAGCAGGCCGGGAATGATGCCGGCGGTGAAGAGATCGGCGACCGAGACATTGCCGCCGGCGGCGATCGAATAAAGGATCATGTTGTGCGACGGCGGGACCATCAGCGCGATGATGGCTGCGTTGACGGTCACGTTGACGGCGTAGTCACGGTCATAGCCGCGCCTTGCCATTTGCGGGATCATCAGGCCGCCGACGGCCGAAGCATCCGCGACCGCCGAGCCGGAGATGCCGCCGAAGAGCGTCGAGGCCACGATGTTGACCTGGCCGAGGCCGCCACGCAGATGCCCGACGAGACCGGCGGCGAACTGGATCAGCCTGTTGGCGATGCCGCCGCGCACCATCAGGTCGCCGGCAAAGATGAAAAACGGGATCGCCATCATGGCGAAAATGTTCATGCCGGAATTCAACTGCTGGAACACCACCACCGGCGGCAGGCCGAGATAGAGTACGGTGGCGAAGGAAGCGATGCCGAGGCAAAACGCGATCGGCGTGCCGATGAACATCAGCAGGGTGAAGACCCCGAAGAGAATAGTGTAAGCCATTCAGGCCATCTCCTGCACGACAATATCGGCGGCGACGTCGACACCCAGAACCAGATCGATGAAACGCTCGGCAGCGAAGAGGGCAATCATCACGCCGCCGACGATGAGCGGAAAAAAGTCGACCCCTCCCGGCCATCCAAGGACCGGAATGGTGGCGCTCCATGTGCCGATGCAAAGAAGCAATCCGTAATAGGCCATGGATGCCCCGAAGATGACGATCAGGCCAAGGCTCGTCAGATCCATGGCAAGCTGGACCGAAGGCTTCATCACGTGGCGGATGACATCGAGGCCGAGATGGACGCTCTCGCGCACGCCGACCGCCGCGCCAAGCATGATGAACCAGGCCATCAGGTGGAGAGACAAGGGCTCAGACCAGCTTGGCGAGTCGTTCAGAACATAGCGGGCAAACACCTGCCAGCCGACGATCAGTGTCATGGCGACCATGCCGGTGCCGGCGATATAGAGCGACGCGCAGCTTAGCGCCCCGAGAAGCGGGCGTATCGCCCGCATGAAACGACGCATCTTTCTTCCTCCTCCGCAAAAAGCGATCCTATGGACAGTTGCGAAGGCCGGTTCCTTTTCCGGACCCGGCCTTTCATCTGCCGTCACTTGACCGCCTTCACCCGCTCGAGAAGGTCCTTGAGTTTCGGGTCGCTGACGAACTGGTCGTAGACCGGCGCCATCGCGGCTGCGAACTCCTCCTTGTTGACCTTGATGACGTTTGCGCCGGCGGCACGAACCTTCTCTTCCGAGACCTTCTCGCGCGCGCTCCAGAGTTCACGCATCTTGCCAACGGAATCCTTGGCCGCCTGACGAACCAGGACCTGATCCTCGGGGGAAAGCTTGTCCCAGGTGATCTTGGAAATGACCAGGATTTCCGGATTGAGGGAATGTTCGGTGAGCGAATAGTTCTTGGCGACCTCGAAATGACGGGCGGATTCGTAGGACGGCCAATTGTTCTCGGCGCCATCGACGACACCGGTCTCGAGCGACGAATAGACCTCGCCCATCGGCATCGGCGTCGGGTTGGCACCGAAGGCCTGCATCATGGCGATCCAGAGATCGGACTGCTGCACCCGGATTTTCAGGCCCTTGAGGTCCGCCAGTTTCTCGATCGGCTTTTTGGTGGTGTAGAAGGAACGCGCGCCGGAATCATAGAAGGCGAGACCGATCAGGCCGTGCGGTTCGAAGGCCGCCAGCACCTCGTCGCCGATCGGGCCGTCGACCGTCTTGTGCATGTGCTCGGTCGAGCGGAACAGGAACGGCATGCCAAGCACCATCGTCTCCTTGACGAGGTTGTTGAAGGGCGCCGCGTTGACGCGGTTCATGTCGATGACACCGAAGCGCGTCTGCTCGATCGTGTCCTTCTCGCCGCCGAGCACGCCATTGTTCATGACCTCGACCTTGATCCGCCCGTTGCTGCGCTCGGAAAGCAGTTGCCCCATGTATTTGACGGCCTCGACCGTCGGGTAGCCGTCCGGGTGGATATCCGCCGAGCGCAGGGTGATTTCCTGCGCCTGCGCCGCTGTGCCGGCAAACGCCAGCCCCATGGCGACGCAAAGCATGCCTGCAATTTTCTTCATGTTTTCTCCTCCTCTGATCGTGCTTCGGCCTCTCCCAAGGCCGGGTTGCTGCCCGTCCGGGCCGGCATGCGAAATCCTCTTGTCGTTAGGCCCGGCAGGGAGCCTCCCAACTCCCATTGCGGGCTGACGTCACGCCACGGCGAAGGCCGGCAGCTTGAACAGGTGTTCCGGGTTCTCGACGAGGGCCAGGTGCCGCGCCCGGTCGTCGGCAAGCCAGCCGAGCACCAGTTCCGCGAGCCGCGCGTCATCGGGATAGTCTTCCGTCTTGCGGATCATGTTATGCGGCCAGTTCGAGCCCCAGACGATGCGTTCCGGAGCATGTTTGGCGATCCGGCGCGAAAAGGCGGCCACGTCTTCGTATGGCCATCCCTCCCGCGAACTTTCGTAGACGCCAGCGAATTTGAACCAGACATTGCCGCGGTCGATCAACTTCAGCAGCGCCGCGATATCCGGTCCATCAGGATCGACGCCGGCAAAGAACTTGCCGTGGTGATCCAACACCCAGCGCGACCTGATGCGCTCCAGCCGCGACAGATGGTCGAGCAGCCTGTTGCCGTCGAACTGCACGGCGATCATCCAATCTGCCGCGTATGCCCGCGCGTCCACTGCTTCCAGCGCGCCGAGCCCCACCGCGCCACCCGGCAAGTCCATGATGCGTGCGCCGACAGCGCCGCTTTCGCTCAACTTTCGCATCTGCGCATCCGAAGTGTCCTCGTCGATGACGACGACGGCGCGCGCGGCGGCACCCATTGCCGCAACACAGGCAAGCGTGTTGGCATTGTCCCGCTGATGGGCGTTGCCCTGGGTGATGATCACCCTGTCGATGCCGAGCCAGGCCATGACCTGACGATAGGCCGCAGCGTCCGGCAAGGGTTCAACAGGCAAAGGCGGACCGCCGGGAAGCGACGGGAAGGCTGGCAGATACATGTGCATCTGCGAATCGATCGCGCCCTTCGGCAGACGCGGTTCAGGCGGGCGGCCGGTCAGGATTCGCTCGATCATCTTGCAGTCTCGGGCATCTTGAATTCGGCGAGCGCATCGCGATTGATCTCGATACCGAGCCCCGGGGCGTCCGGTATGGCGACGACGCCGTTGACGGCCTCGATCGGCGCCGTCAACACGGCCTGGCGGAACGGGTTCTCCGTCCGGTCGAACTCCAGGATCGGCTCAATCGGCTTCACCCGCACCGGATCCGGCGTCATCGCCGCCATGAATTGCAGCGCCGCGGCAATGTGAACCCCCGTGCCCCAGACATGCGGCACGATGCGAACGCCATGCAACGTCGCGAGGCTGGCGATCTTCAGCATTTCGGAAAAACCGCCGCAACCGCACAGGTCCGGCTGCAGGATGTCGACGGCGCGGCTCTCGATCGCCGGCCACATGCCATAGCGCGCATGCCAGGTCTCGCCGCCCGCGACCGGGATAGGCTGCCCTGCCCTGACCTCGCGATAGGCCGAGAGCTGCTCCGGCACGACCGGCTCCTCGAACCAATCGATGTCATAGTCCGCCGCAGCCTTGCCGAGGCGGATCGCTTCGGTGACGGTGTAGCCGTGGTTGGCGTCGATCATCAGCCGCATCTCGTCGCCGATCGCCTCGCGCACCGCGCGGATGACGGAAAGGTCTTCCGCGATGCCGAAGCCGATCTTGATCTTGCAGGCGTGAAACCCCTGCGCCCGGCGCTCCGCCATCTCCATCGCGTTGTCGGACACACGGTCGACGCCATCACGCTTGAAGCAGCCGGTCGCATAGGCGCGAACGCTCTCGCGCCAGCGACCGCCAAGCAGCATCGAGACGGAGGCGCCGTAGTGCTTGCCCTTGAGGTCCCAGAGCGCGATGTCGATGCCGGACAGCGCCGTGATCGCGAGGCCGCGCTGCCCCTGGTCGCGAAGCGCGTTATAGAGGATCGCCCAGAGCTTTTCGGTCTGGCGCGGATCCTGGCCGATCAGCCAGGGGGAATAGGCCGCGACCACGGCCGCATTCGGCCGCGCCGGCCCAAGGCACTCGCCCCAGCCGATAGTGCCATCATCGCATTCGATCTCCACCAGCACATGGGCGCGACGATCAAAGCGCATGGACGCGCTTTCGAAGGGCACGGCCAGCCGGTGCTCGAGGAGATGGGTGCGGACGGCGGTGATTTTCATCGGTTGCCCTCGCTGCGGTTCAATTCTTGCGCTTGTTCGCACCGATCAGGGCATCGAGCATCGCGACTTCGTCATCGGTGAGGTCTTTCAGCGGGGCGCGGACCGGGCCGGCATTGAAGCCCTGCAGGCGCACACCGGCCTTGATCGCCGAAACCGCATAGCCCTTGCCCCGGTTGCGGATTGCCATGAACGGATAGAAGAAGTCCTTGAGGATGCGCTCGCAGGTGACGCGGTCGCCGCCGCGAAGGGCGGCGTAAAATTCGTTGGCAAGGCCCGGCACGAAGTTGAAGACGGCAGAGGAATAGGTGGTGAAACCGGCGCCGAGATAGGCCTCGGCAAAGAGCTCGGCGGTCGGCATCCCGCCGAGATACATCAGGCGGTCGCCCATCTTGGCCGTGACCTGACGCACAAGCCCGATGTCGCCGGTGCCATCCTTGAAGCCGATCAGGTTCGGGCACGCGTCACAGAGCCTGGCCAGCGTGTCGGCCTGCAGCACCGAATTGTCGCGGTTATAGACCATGACGCCGATACCGACCGACTGGCAGACCTTCTTCACATGGGCGTAAAGCCCTTCCTGCGGCGCGTCGATCAGGTAGTGCGGCAGAAGCAGGATACCGTCCGCGCCAACGCGCTCGACCGACCGGGCGATATCGATGGCCATCTCCGTACCGTAACCGCAACCGGAAACGATTGCCGTGTCGCCTGCAACCTCCTTAGCGGCCCGCACGATGCCGGGAATTTCATCGGGCTTCAGCGAGAAGAATTCGCCGGTGCCGCCGGCAGCAAATAGCACCGGCGCCTTGTAGCCGGCCAGCCACTCGACATGCGCCCGATAGCTGTCCGGCGCAAAACGGCCCTCGGCATCAAAATGCGTGACCGGGAAAGAAAGCAGGCCCGATCCAAGAGCGGCCTTGATCTGCTCGGGGGTCATTTCGTGCGGGTCCTCCTCAAAACGCGATGCATCCTACTAAGCAAGTCATGGCATTCATGTCAATAGGTCATAATACAAGTGATCATACAAGCTAAAATATGCCACAATCGCGCTTGAAAGCAGGCCTTTCCGCCGGATTTTGGGGCATATCTCACTTCGACGCAGAAACAAAATTGACGCAACTCGTCCATATTGCGTCGATCACATATTATGTGTTAGCCCCTATTGTATGATGGCATATGACAATGCCGCGACACCGGCTGGCCTTCTGGAGGAAAGAGGAAATGGAACGGCTTTTGATCACCGGCGCGGCGGGGCAGCTCGGCCGCGCCATGCGCAAGAAACTTGCGCCGCTGGCAACCGTGATCCGACTTTCCGACCGGTCGCCGCTCGATCCGCCAAGCGAAAACGAAGAGTGCATTCAATGCGATCTCGCCGATGCCGCGGCCGTCCATGACCTCGTCACCGGTTGCGACGCGATCCTGCATCTCGGCGGCATCTCGGTCGAGCGGCCGTTCTCGGAAATCCTCGACGGCAACATCCTCGGCCTCTACAATCTCTACGAGGCGGCCCGTGCGAACGGCAAACCACGCATTCTCTTCGCCAGCACCAACCACACGATCGGCTTTTATCCGCAAAACGAGCGGCTGGGTCCGAACGCGCCCTACCGGCCTGATGGGCTCTACGGCGTCTCGAAGTGTTTCGGTGAAGCGCTTGCCCGCATGTATTTCGAGAAGTTCGGGCAGGAGACGGCACTTGTCCGCATCGGCTCCTGCATGCCTGAACCGACCAACTACCGCATGCTCTCCACCTGGCTTTCGCATGACGACTTCGCCTCGATGATCGAAGCGGTGTTCCGCGTGCCGGTTCTTGGCTGCCCGGTCATCTGGGGCGCCTCCGCAAACGACGCCGGATGGTGGGACAACGCCCATGTTTCCTGGCTCGGGTGGCGAGCGAAGGATAATGCGGAGGTCTTCCGCGAGAAGATCGCCGCAAACACGCCGAAACCGAAGCCGGAGGATTCCCTGGTGCGGTTTCAGGGCGGCGCCTTCGTCGATGATCCGATTTTCAAGGATTAAGCGGATCGTGCTTTGCCCCCCATGGATTGCACTGCCGATCGGCAATGGCGTATCCAGAAGCCTTCGTTAAATTACGGAATTGGCCCCATGACCAATGCAACCGCATCCGAGACCGCCGCTCCACCAGGCAAGACACTGGTGGCGAAGGTGACGGATGCACTCAGCAGCCAGATTGCCGGCGGTCATTACAAGCCGGGAGACCGCCTGCCGTCCGAGGCACAACTTACCCAGGAGTTCGGCGTCAGCCGCACCGTGGTGCGTGAGGCGATTGCGGCACTCCGCTCCGGCGGACTGGTCGAGGCGAGACACGGCATCGGCGTCTTCGTGCTGGAGCCGACTCCGGTCGCTCCCTTGCCTTTCCACGGCGTCGATCTCGCGCGGGTCTCCTCGTTGATCGAAATGCTGGAGCTCAGAACCGCAGTCGAAGGCGATGCCGCCGCCCTCGCCGCCCTTCGCCGCTCGCCGGCGCAGGAGGAAAAGATCGTCGAAGCCTTCGACAGGTTCTGTACGAGCGCCTCCGAGGGACGTCCAACCGCCGAAGCCGATTTCAATTTCCATCTCGCGATTGCCCAGGCGACCAACAATCCGCGCTTCAGCGAGTTCCTGCAGATGCTGGGTCCGGCCCTTATTCCCCGCCGCGCGGTTTCCGAAAGTGGCGAGGAGACCGTGCTGGCGTCGACAGAACTGAGCCGATTGATCTCCGAGCACGAGGCCATCCTCATCGCAATTCAGGATGGCGACGAGGAACAGGCGCGCAGCGCCATGCGCCAGCACCTCAAGAACAGTCAGGTGCGATACCGCTCGATGTTGCGCGCGGCCCGTTGAGGGCCGGGTGGCGGCCGCGCTCAGGCCCGGCCAAGCCGGCGTATGTTGCTCGCAAGCTCGGCCGCCAGGCGAAGCGCTGCCGCCGCTGCACCAGCCATCTGCGGCATGATCAGCCATTCGAGCGTCCAGGCGGCACCGGAGCGTTCCTGCTCGTGGATCAGCGCCTGGTGCATGCCGGAGAGCTGGGTCGCGTTGAAACGTGCCAAGGATACCAGAACCTCCGCCGCAACGGGGTTCTGCTTGTGCGGCATCGCCGAGGAACCACCGCCACCGGCAAGTTCGATCTCGTCGCCCTGCTGCGCCATCAGCGCGATATCCTGGCCGAACTTACCCAGGCTGCCGGTCATCAGCGATAGCGCATTGGCAAAATCCGCCACTTCCGAGCGCTGACTGTGCCATTGCGGAAAATCGGCGAGTCCCAGTTCTTCCGCAAGCGTGGCGCGCACGTCATCTGCCCGGTCATCGAGTTTTTCGAGCGTTCCTGCAGCGCCTCCGAACTGGACGGCGAAGAGGTCACGGTCCATCGCTTCCAGCCGGTCCTTGTGGTCAAGCAGCGGCTCGATCCAGCTGCGCAGCCGGTCGGATACGGTGATCGGGATCGCCGCCTGCATCCGGGTCCGCCCCATCAGCGAACGCTCCCCCCATTCGTTGTCGCACTCCTCGAGCACCGAAACGACATTGCCGAGGCGCACGGCGAAAAGCTCGGCGATCGCCTTCATGCGCAACATCATGCTGGTATCGATGACATCTTGGCTGGTGGCGCCGTAATGCACATAGTCCGCAACCTCGCCACCAACGGCTGCACGCAATTGCCGGACGAGTTCCGGCACAACCACCCCATCCACACCCATGGCGCGTTTGAGCGCGATGACGTCGGGGGAGAAAGCACGACAGGCCCCGGTGATCCGGTCGGCGGCGCTTGCCGGGATGACGCCGTGCACGGCTTCCGCCCGTGCAAGCGCCGCCTCGAAGGCGAGCATCGCATGGATCTCGGCGGAGGCCGAAAACTCGGCGGCAACCGCCTCATCACCCAGGAGACCGGAAAGATAAGGATGGTCGAAGGCGGAATAGGTCATGGTTTCCCCGTTTCTGCTTGCTGAACGAAATGCCACCTGCTGCATGGGACGCACTATTCTTCGCCCCATGTCCAGGCGTGACATTCCTGTTCAGATGTCGAGGAACACCGTTTCCTTCTCACCTTGCAGGTGAATGTCAAAAACATAATTAGGCGCCGCTCCGGTCGCGACAAGCGTCGCGACGCGATGGCGATGTTCTATTCGCGCAAGCAACGGATCGACGGCGTTGGCCTCGGCTTCCTCGGGGAAATACATGCGCGTGTGCAGCCCGACATTGATGCCGCGCGCAACGATCCAGAAGGTGATGTGCGGCGCCATCGGCCGGCCGTCCTTGAAAGGCACGCGCCCCGGCTTAACGGTCTCGAAGATGAAGACGCCGTCGTCCGCGGCGGTCGGACAACGTCCCCAGCCGGAAAAATTCGGATCTGCCGAACCGCGCAACTCGGTTGGCGAGTTATAGAGACCCGCCGCATCCGCCTGCCAGATCTCGACGAGCGCGTCCTTCAGCGGCGTACCCGCGCCATCGATCACGCGGCCAGTAATGGTGATCCGCTCGCCAAGCGTCTGCTCGTTCACCATCCGTGCGCCCAGATCCGTTTCATAGACGCCGCCGATGCCGCAGAAGTTCGGGGTCAGGCCGATATGCACATAGGGGCCGGCCGTCTGTGACGGCGTTTCCTTGAGATAGCTAAGTTGCTGAACCATCAGTTGCCCTCCAGCCGGTTCTCGAACAGCGTCGAGCGGCGTCCCCGCAGCACGATATCGAACTTGTAGGCACGCGCGTCGAACGGAATCGTGTTCGCCCAGTCGAGCGGCGCGATCAATTGTTCGATCGCCTGGCGATCGGGGATCGTGTTGACGATCGGACACTTCCAGATCATCGGGTCGCCCTCGAAGTACATCTGAGTGATCAGGCGCTGCGCGAAGCCGTGGCCGAAGACCGAGAAATGGATGTGGGCCGGACGCCAGTCGTTGACGCCGTTCGGCCAGGGATAAGGGCCAGGCTTGATCGTGCGGAAGGAATAGCAGCCCTCGTCGTCGGTGATCGTGCGGCCGCAGCCGCCGAAATTCGGGTCGAGCGGCGCAAGGTAGCTTTCCTTCTTGTGGCGATAACGGCCACCGGCATTGGCCTGCCAGAATTCGAGCAGCGCGCCCGGTACTGCGCGCCCGCGCTCGTCGAGCACGCGCCCATGCACGATGATGCGCTCGCCGATGGCGCTTTCCCCTGGTCTGGCGAAATTGTGGATCAAATCGTTGTCGAGCTCGCCGATGACAGAATGGCCGAAGACCGGGCCGGTGATTTCCGAGATCGTACCGTCGAGCGACAGGAGTGCCTTTTGCGGCGAGCGCAAAACCGAGGTTTTGTAGCCTGGCGTCAGCGCCGGCGCGTGCCATTGCCGGTCACGCGGGAAAAAGGCGCCGGTCTCCGGCTTTCCATTCGTTCTGTCGGACATCATCTTCTCCCGTCAGGCCGCCTTGCCGGCATCGATCTCGGCAAAGACCTGCTTGGCGATCTTGATTGCGTGATTGGCCGCCGGCACGCCGGCATATATCGCCACATGCAGCAGCGCTTCGCAGATATCCTCGCGGCTTGCACCCGTATTACTCGTCGCCCGCACATGCATCGCCACCTCGTCATCCTGGCCGAGCGCAGCGAGCAGCGCGATCGTTACGATCGAGCGCTCGCGCTTCGTCCAAGTCGGACGCGACCAGACATGACCCCAGGCCGCCTCGGTGATCAGTTCCTGAAAGGGGCGATCGAACTCGGTGGAAACCGACTGCGTCCGATCCACGTGATTGTCGCCGAGCACGGCCCGGCGCGTGGCCATGCCCTGGCGATAGCGATCGGAGGGCGCAGAGGCGTCATTCATGGGTCTTGTCTCCATGCATTGCGATTTCGAAGAAGGCGCGCAACACCGCGGTCAGCGCCTCCGGGCTTTCGACGCAGGGAATATGACCTGCATCGCGAATGACTTCGTATCGTGCACCGGGAATGAGGCGGGCTGTGGCGAGCACGACATCTGGCGGCGTCGAACCGTCCTGGTCGCCGACGACGCAGAGCGTCGGCACCGCGATGTGGGCGGCGGCCTCCGTGTAGTCGGCGTCGCGGATGGCGGCACAAGTGGCCAAGTATCCGGTTACCGGCTGGCGCACCAGCATGTTGCGATAGCCGGCATAGGCGGTGTTTTCCGGCCGGCGGAAGGCCGGCGTGAACCAGCGTTCGAGCACACTGTCGGCGATCCCTTCGATACCATGTTCCTCGATGGCGGCGATGCGCGCCGCCCACATCTCGGCGGTACCGATCTTGTGCGCCGTGTCGCAAAGAACCAGCGCACGCACGAGATCGGGCCGGCGCCGGTAGAGCGACTGCGCAATCAGGCCGCCGACGGAGAGGCCGCAGACGATCGCCTGCTTGACCGAAAGCATGTCGAGCAGGCCGGCAAGGTCGTTGGCATGATCCTCGATCGCATAGGGCGTCGGCCCGATTTCCGAAAGGCCATGGCCGCGCTTGTCATAGAGGACAATGGCGTAGTCCCCCGCGAGCCGAACGACGACGTCGCGCCAGATGCGAAAATCCGTGCCGAGCGAATTGGCAAAAACCAGCACCGGCCGGTCGCCGGTCGCGCCGATCACCTGGTAGTGGATCGTGATGTCGTTGATGCGGGCAAACTGCACGGGCTCTCCTCCGTCACCAAATTGGATATTTAATCTGGTTAGGTAAAATGATATTTCATGGCCTTTCATTAACTTGAGGGTTATGAATTCCATGCTCGACGCCCGGGTCAAGTTTCGCCATCTGCAGACTTTTGTCGAGGTCTCCCGGCAGAAGAGCGTGATGAAGGCGGCCGAACTGCTGCATGTCAGCCAGCCGGCCGTGACCAAGACGATCCGCGAACTCGAAGAGGTGCTTGGCGTCGCGGTTTTCGAGCGCGATGGGCGCGGCATCAAGATAACACGTTACGGCGAGGTATTCCTGCGCCACGCCGGTGCGGCACTGACGGCGCTGCGGCAAGGGCTCGATTCCGTTTCGCAGCAGCGCGCTGGCGACGGGGTACCGGTCCGGGTCGGGGCGTTACCGACGGTCTCGACACGGATCATGCCGCACGCCATGACGCTCTTCCTCAAAGAGGATACCGGTGCGCGCATCAAGATCGTCACCGGCGAAAACGCCGTGCTTCTCGAACAGTTGCGCGTCGGCGACCTCGACCTCGTCGTCGGGCGGCTTGCGGCGCCGGACAAGATGACCGGTTTTTCCTTCGAACATCTCTATTCCGAACAGGTGGTCTTTGCCGTCAGGGCTGGCCATCCCCTGCTTGCGGGCGCGCATTCCACATTTGCACGGCTCGCGGATTTCCCGGTGCTGATGCCGACGCGCGCCTCAATCATCCGCCCCTTCGTCGAACGCTTCCTGATCACCAACGGCATCGCCAGCCTGCCGAACCAGATAGAAACCGTGTCCGACGCCTTCGGCCGTGCTTTCGTGCGGGCGAGCGATGCGATCTGGATCATCTCCGCCGGCGTCGTCGCCGCCGATGTCGACGACGGCACGATCGCGATCCTGCCGATCGACACCAGCGAAACGAAGGGACCGGTCGGCCTGACCATGCGCGCCGACGCGGCGCCGACGCTCGCCCTCTCGCTGCTGATGCAGACTATTCGCGAAGCGGCGACGGCGGTCTCGACCAAGCTCTAGCGGGCCGGCGGCGGCTGCTGCATCACGGAGGCGACAGCAGCGAGCCGTTTCCTGATCAAAGCGACGGGCCGACAAGCCCGCTTGCCATCATCTCGCGCCGGCAACCGCTCCGACATTCATTATACGGCTGCTGCTCAGCAAACCGGCGGCCTGCACCAGCGGATAGCCGGCGGCTGCGATATCGGCGTTGGTCCGGTGGGGATCGCGCACGAGATCAATGAAGAGGGCGTCGTCTCCGGCGCCGGCGGCTGTGTCCGCATGCTCGCCGCCAAGACGCCGGCGCACAATCTCATCTTCGAGCCCGTGGAAACGGCCACCGCCAGACGGGAATTGTCGCGGCCGTTCATCCACCCCTCCCCGGGGACCACTGAAGCCTGAGAACTTCAGCTCCCCGGACGGGACCGGACGAACACCGCCTGAGAGCCGCAAACAGACCCGGCGCGGGGCGCGTGGGCTACTCCTCGATGTCGACCTTGTCGAAGCGATGCGAACCCAGAGGCTCCATCACGTAGTTCTTCACCTTCTTTGACATCGGCAGCACGACAGTGGAATGGGCGATCGGTACCCACGGCGCCTGCTCGCTGATGATCGCCTGTGCCTCCTCGTAAAGCTTGGTCCGCTCACTCTGATCCGCGCTCATCCGCGCCTTCTGGAAGATCTCGTCGAGCGGCTTGTAGCACCAGTTGGCATTGTTGCTGCCGCCGACGCCGGCGCAGCTGAAGAAGTAGCTGAGCAGGTTGTCCGGGTCGCCGTTGTCACTCGTGCCGCCGAGGATGATGGCGCCATCGCGCGCCTTGTCGCGCGACTTCTTGAGGTATTCACCCCACTCGTAGGAGACAATTTCGACCTTGATACCGACCTTGGCGAGATCCGCCTGCATCAGTTCCGCCGTACGGCGTGCGTTCGGCATGTACGGGCGGCTGACCGGCATCGCCCAAATCTTCATGCTTAGATCTTTGACGCCTGCCTCGTCGAGGAGCTTCTTTGCCGCCTCCGGATCATAGCTGTATCCATCGATACTGCCGTTATAGCCCCACATCGTCGGCGGCAGCACGCTCTGGGCGAGCTGGCCCATGCCTTGATAAACGGAATCGACGATCGCCTTGCGGTCAATCGCCATGTTGATGGCGCGGCGGACCTCCAGCTTATCGAACGGCGCGACCAGGGTGTTCATCGCCAGATAGGAAACGTTGAGGCCGGGCTGCTCGAGAACGTTGAGGTCCGGATTGGCCTTCAGCCCTGCGATATCAGCCGGTGCCGGATAGGGAGCGACATGGCATTCGCCTGCCTGAAGCTTCTGCATGCGGGTCGTCGGGTCGGTGGTAATCGCAAAGATGAGATTGTCGATCTTCGGCGCGCCATCCCAATAGTCGGCGTTGGCGGCAAAGCGGATCGCCGCGTCCTGCTGGTAGTCGACGAAGCGGAACGGCCCGGTGCCGACCGGCTTGCGGTCGAGGTCCTCGCGCCGGCCTTCCGCCGCCAGCTTGTCGGCATATTCCTTCGAAACGATCGAGCCGAAATTCAGCGCGAGCTTCGACGGCAGCGACGCATCCGGCTGGTTCAGGACGAATTTGACGGTCCGGTCATCGACCTTGACGATCTCTTTGATCGCCGCCGGCATCTCCATCGCGTTGAACATTTCCCAGTTCGCGCCGGCAAAATAGCTGTGCCACGGATCATCCTTGTCCAGCTGGCGATTGAAGGTAAAGAGCACGTCATCCGCGTTGAAATCGCGCGTCGGCGTAAAATCGTCCGTCGTCTGGAACTTCACACTCTGGCGCAGCTTCAGCGTATATTCGAGATTGTCGGCGGAAATGGTCCAGCTTTCGGCAAGGCCGGGCACGACATTAGTGGTGCCGGGCTCGAATTCGGTGAGGCGGTCATAGACCGTCTCGGCCGACGCGTCCCAAGTGCTGTTGGCCGAATAGAGGGCCGCGTCGAAGCCTTCCGGCGCGCCCTCGGAGCAATAGACGAGCGTCTTTGCCATGGCCGGAGACAGTGCTGCGCCCGAAAGCACGGTTGCAGCGAAGAGCGAGACAAGGAGCTTGCGCGTGCGCGCGAATTTCGGGTTCATTGGTGTGTCCTCCCTAAGAAATGCGATGGACCGGCAGATGGCGTGCCGGAAAGATCAGTCGGCCCTGCCGGCCGTCGTGCCGAGCCCGCGACCTGGCGCCCAGACGGGATCCGGCGCAGTCCAGAGCACGTCGTTGCGGATGAGCTTGACGAGTTCGCGTGCCTGCAGGTCGAGGAAGCGTTCTCCCTTTTCAGCCGTTGCGCTGCGCGGATCGCCCCAGGTGCCGGTGACCGGCGCGCGCTCGGAGAAGGAATAGAAGCGCGACACGTCCGCAGGCACGTCGACGGGGTGCTGCTGGTTGCCGAAGGCCTGGCCGAACATCTCGGTCTTCACCGCGTCCGGCACGATTGCCAGCATGACCGAGGCCTCGCCTTCGCAGGCATGGTGGGCGCCCGTGTCGACCTCGAAGATCTTTGATGCTTCCTCCGGTGCCAGCATCCATGGCGTGGTGGCGACGATCGGCATGGCGAACTCGACCGCCAGTTCGCGCACGGCAACCGCCAGCGGATCCATATTGCCGCCGTGACCGTTGACGATGAACAGGCGCTGGAAGCCGAGCGTCTTCAGCGAGCGGACGATGCAGCGGATGAGGCGGCTCAGCGTATCGTAGTCGAGCGTGATCGTACCGCCGAAGGGCAGATGATGCTCGCTCATGCCGGTCCACAAGCCCGGCAGAACGGCGACCGGAATGTCATCGGCTACCAGCCGGGCAGCGCGGATCGCGGCTGCCGATGCGCTCGCCGTGTCCGTGATGACCGGCAGGTGCGGTCCATGCTGCTCCAGCGAGCCGATCGGCAGGATTGCCAGCGCGCCCGGCTTGCCGGCGATTTCGCGCAGGCTCGGCGCGGTCATGCGCGCCCATTCGACTTCCTTCGTCATGTCCAGTTCTCTTTCATTTCATCGAACCAAAATCTGTTCGCCGCCGCACGGGCGGCGTGCGGCTTACGTCTGGCGTCCCCGGGCATCGACTTGCAGCGTCACAGCGCCCCCGTCCGATGGCCGCAGGGTGACGTTGTCGAATTGCGCGACGACCGCGCAGGAATGGTTGGGAAAGATGCGGACGCGGCTACCGATGGCGGGTGGGGCGTCTGCAAAACGGACAAAGCCGTGTTCCTCGGAAAGCCGCTCGACCTCCCAGGACGCCTGCGCGCAATCGTCGGCACAGACCGCGATACCGAAGCCGCTGCCGCCGGAGCCATGCGCGCCAAGGTCGGACGAGAGCGATTTGGAGCCGGCGTCGACGATGAAATGGCTATCGTTGTGGGCGACGACGGTTGCGACCACCGAAAGCGAAAGATCGTCCGGCGTGGCGATACCGAGGCGAAGCGCCGTGCGGTCGAGAAAGGCGTAGTTGCCCGGGCGGATCTCCGTGACGCCCTCAGGAACGGGAGCGCCAAGGCAGGTCGGCGTCGCGCCGACCGAAATTCTCGGCACGTCGATCCCGGCTTGCCGCAAACGCCCGGCCAGTTCGAGAAGATCGCGCGCCTCCGCCGATGCGATGTTTGCGAGTTCCTCCGCGCTCTTGCTGCCGTAGGCGTGACCGGCATGGGAGAGCAGGCCGGCAAAGGCCAGGTGGGGATGGCGGTCGATCCTCTTCCCCAGCACAAGGGCTGCCGGATCCTGCGGCTTGGCGCCGACGCGGCCGAGACCGACGTCCACCTTGAGAAAAACGCCAAGGCGAACGCCAAGTGCCGCGGCTGCGGCTGCGATGGCGTCAACGCCCGTTTCATGCGCCGCGATCAGCAGCAGTTCGGTTCCGCGCGCCTTGGCGCTTGCCACCAGCCGGTCGATCTTCTCGCGCCGGACGATCGGATAGGCAAGTGTGAGCGACGGGACCCCCGCCTCGACGAAAACCAGCGCTTCCTCAGGCTTGGAAGCGGTCACGCCCACGGCACCGAGATCGAGCTGGCGGCGGGCGATCGCAAGGCTCTTGTGGGTCTTGATGTGCGGGCGCAGCGTGACACCCGAGGCATTGGCCCGCGCCTGCATGCCGCGCAGATTGGACATCAGCCTGACTTCATCGAGTTCGACATAGGGCGTCGGCAGGTCGGCCGCGTTCGGTCGACGGAAGGCGGCGATCAACGTTGAGTCAGTCAATCTCATCTCCGGCAAGCGGCGGGGTCGCGAAGAAGCGCCCCCGATTGGCAAGCTCCGCCCGAAGGCGGCGGCTACAAATTTGCACAGTCGGAAATATCAATCAAATTATTTTTCCTATAAGAAAATTATATTTCTCAAAATGTGCGCACGGCGCATCAAACGGCATAGGCGGCGATGCGGCACCGCTCCGGTGGCTGCCAGCGGCCAGGATGTGCCACGGCGTCTGCGCTTTCATGTCTGCGCCAGATGGCACCTTACTTGGCGTGTGCTGTCGGCCAGGCGCCGCAGGGCCTGCCCTGCCTCGCAGCCACCACTGATCCTGTCGCATCTCTGCCTGTAGAAGCAGCCGTCCGGCAGACTGCGGTTGTTGGGCAGTTCACCTGCCCGTACCTGGGCGATGTCCGGCAGCGGGCTTTCGAAACTCGGCGCCGCCGCCAGAAGCGTCTGGGTATAGGGATGGCGGGGATTGCGCAGGACCTCTTCGGCCGGGCCGGATTCGACGATCTGGCCGAGATACATCACCGCGACGTCGTCACAAAAATGGCGCACCAGCGCGACGTCATGCGAGATCAGGAGATAGGTGAGCCCGCGCTCTCGCTGCAGCTTCAGGAGCAGGTTGATGATCTGCGCCTGCACCGACACGTCGAGCGCCGATGTCGGCTCGTCCAGAACCATGAGGTCCGGGTCGGTGCTGATCGCGCGGGCGATAGCGATGCGCTGGCGCTGGCCACCGGAAAACTCGTGTGGCAGCCGATCGAGATGTTCTGGCCGGAGCCCGACAGCGACGGCCAGTTCCTCCGCCTTCTCATGCAGCTCGGCCCTCGTGTGGCCGCCGCGAACATGCAGCGGTTCGCTGATCAGCCGCCAGACCGGCAGGCGCCGGTCGAGCGAGGACTGCGGGTCCTGAAAGACGATCTGCATCTTTTGCCGCAAGACGCGCTTCTGCTTGCCTTGAGCCGCCTGAAAATCCTCGCCGTCGATCTTGACCTTGCCCACTTCGTAAGGTGCAAGTCCGATGATCGCCTGGGCGAGCGTGCTCTTGCCGCAGCCGGACTCGCCGACAATGCCAAGGCTCCTCCCGGCGCGAACCGTCAAGGTCACGCCGTTGACGGCATGCACATGGGAGGTGGGGCGGCCGAGCCAGTTGCGGGACGCCGGGAAGCGGACGTGGAGATCGGAGACTTCGAGCACCGGCCGCGTGAACGTATCAACGCCTTCCGTCATTGGCGGCTCCCTTGTCCTGCCAGTTCCACTGCTACGCCGCGCTGCCAGCAGGCCACCTGCTGGCCGTCGGTTCCCGCCAACTGCGGGGTCTTGGATCGACATTGTTCGACCGCCTCCTTGCAGCGCGGCTGGAAATAGCAACCCGCGGGCGGATGCAGGAGGTTCGGCACGGCACCGGGAATCGCCTCGAGTTCCTGTTTCGGTGCCACCCGCTCCGGCAGGCAGCGCAGCAGCGCCTGGGTGTAGGGATGCTGCGGTGTTTCGAGCACGGTGCGGGTCGCGCCGTGCTCCACGATCCTCCCGGCATACATCACGTAGAGCCGGTCGCAGAGCTGCGACACGACGGCGACATTGTGCGAGATGAAGATGACGGCGGTGCCCGTCCGGCGCGCGCGGTTCTGGATGAGCCTAAGGATCACCGCCTGGACGGTGACATCGAGCGCGGTTGTCGGCTCGTCGGCGATGATCAGGCCGGGATTGCAGGAAAACGCCATGGCGATCAGCACCCGTTGCCGCATGCCGCCGGAGAGCTCGAACGGATAGAGGTTCATCACCCGCTCGGGCTCGCCGATCAGCATGTCGGCAAGAATGTCGCGGGCGATGCGCCTGGCATCAGTCGGACCCACTTCCTCGTGACGCATGATGACGTCGGTCAGTTGCCTGCCGATGCGGATCGTCGGGTTCAGTGCGTTCATCGGTTCCTGGAAAATGGTCGAGACCACCTTGCCGCGCAGGTCCTGCAACTGACTGTCGTCCATGGAAAGCGTGCTGTGGCCAAAGAGCCTGACGGATCCGGCGGTGATCCTGTAGCGCCCCTTGGGCAGCAGGCCGGTTGCGGCCATTGTCGCCACCGACTTGCCGCAGCCAGACTCGCCGACGATACCGACGATCTCGGCCTTTCCGACGTTGATCGACACATTGTCGAGCGCCCTGACGGCGCCGCTGAAGGTAGGAAACTCCAGCGACAGATTGTTGATGGCCAGCGCCTGGCCGCGTGGTTCTGCCGTGCCCGTCATCATCTGCCGCTCAAGCGCGGGTCGAGCATGTCGCGAATGCCGTCACCAACGAGATTGCACCCCATGGCCGTGATCAGGATCGCCAGCCCCGGAAAGGTCGCGTACCACCATTGATCGAGCATGTAGCTGCGACCACTGCTGACGAGCGCGCCCCATTCGGCGGTCGGCGGCTGGGCACCTAGGCCGATGAAACTGAGGGCGGCGGCGATCAGCACGACGCCGCCGAGATCGAGCGTCGCCTGGACAATGATCGGCGACATTGCATTCGGCAGGAGATGCCAGCGCAGAATATAGAAGGAGGAGGCGCCGTAGGTGCGCGCCGCCTTCACGAAGACCTGCTCGCGCAGCGAAAGCGTCTGGCCGCGGGCGAGGCGCACATAGGCGGGAATACGAACGATCGCCACCGCCAGCATGGAATTGAACAGGCTCGGGCCAAGGGCCGCGGCCAGCGCCATGGCCAGCACCAGCGCCGGCAGGGCGAGTACGACATCCATCAGCCGCATGATGGCGGTGTCGACCCGTCCGCCGACCACGCCGGAAAAACAGCCGATCAACACTCCGATCGCTGTTGAAATCAGGACGATCATGAAGGCGGCGCCGCAGGACGCCCTTGCCCCGTAGATCACGCGGGAGAACAGGTCACGCCCGACTTCGTCGGTGCCGAACCAGTGCGCGGCGCTCGGCGGCAACAGGCGCGCCGTCAGGGACACCTTGTCCGGATTGTAGGGCGCGATGACCGGTGCCGCGACGATCATGACGAGAACGACGAGGATGATCGCGACGCCGACCAGGGTCAGCGGGCTGCGGCGGCTGAGGTACCAGAGATAGCGCAGTCGCTCGGAGAGAGACTTGGTCCGGCGCATTGCTGCCTTTGTTGCGACGGGTTCTGTCGGCATGACGGCGGTCATGGTCAGACCTCCCTGATCTGTGGATCGGCGAGCATATAGGCGAGATCGACCAGGAGGTTGATCAGCACATAGCCGACAGATGCGACGATGGTGAAGCCCATGATGGCGGGGAAATCGAGCGTCTGAATGGAGGTCACGACATAGGTGCCCATGCCCGGCCAGGCAAAGATAGTCTCGGTCAGCACCGCACCATAGAGAAGATCGCCCAGCGCCAGCCCCAGCAGCGTGATCGAAGGGGTGAGCGCGTTTCTGAGCGCATAATTGAAGATGATCATGCCCTTGCGCAGGCCGCTGGCGCGCGCCGTTCGGATGTAATCCTCCTGCAGCACGTCGAGCATCGAGGCGCGGATCTGGCGGGTGATCACGCCCATATTGGCAAAAGCCAACACGAAGCCCGGCAAGATGATGTGGTAGAGGGCACTGCCAAAGGCATCGAAACGACCCTGCAACAGCGAGTCGATGAGCAGGAAGCCGGTGATGCGTTCGGGTGCTACGATGCCCATCGCCAGCCGTCCGCTGCCGGGCAGGATCTGGAACTTGGCGTAGAAGACGTAAATCAGGATCAGCCCGAACCAGAAGACCGGCATCGAGATGCCGCAGACGGAGACCGTGCGCGCGATCTGGTCGATCGGGCCATCCTTGTAGACGGCCGAGAGCACGCCGAGCGGTACGCCGAGACAGATCGCGATGAAAAGCGCGACCGTTCCCAGCTCCAGCGTCGCCGGCAGGAAGGTGCGGATGTCGGCGGCAACCGGGCGATTGGTGCGGAGCGACGTGCCGAGATCGCCTTGCAGGAGATTGCCGATATAGATGGTGAACTGCTCGACGACCGGCCGGTCGAGACCGAGGTTGCGCCTGACGTTTTCCAGCGTTTCAGCACTTGCCCGGTCACCCGCAATCATGCGCGCGGGATCGCCGGGAATGAGGTGCGAGATCGTGAAGGTGATGACCGCGACACCCAGCACCACGAAAAGCAGCAGGATCAGACGCGGAAGTATGATGCGGGTGATTGCCATGGATGCCAGCCCTTCCGGCAGGGAAAACCCGGCCTAGCTTGGGAAACGATGAACCCCTGCCGGCACGGGCGCTGTGACCGGCGGCAGGCGTTCCGTGACATGAGGTTGGCCAAGGCGCCGCTTGGCCCTATGCCTCATTCCGTTTTCGACATCGTTGCGAAGTTGTAGACTTGGATCAGCATGGGATTGTAGACATAGCCCTTGACGGCGGCGCGGCGGGCGAAGATGTCGTTCTTCTCCATGATGTAGAGATAGGGCGCGTCATCGGTCGAGAGCTTCTGCGCTTCGATGTAAAGCGCCTTGCGCTTCTCCTCGTCGACGATGGATCCGGCTTCCTTGACGAGCGCAGTCACCTTGCTGTTGGCGTAGAAGGAACGGTTGCCCGGCCCACCCATTTTGTCGGCGTCGAACCAGTAGTTCATGAACATGTAGGGGTCGGCAAAGTCAGGCGTCCACGCGCCCGGCGCCATATCGAACTTGCCGTTGGCGACCAGTTCGCGCTTGGTCGTGTCGGCGACTGCCTGCAGATCGAGCTCGATGCCGATTTCCGCAAGCGAGGCCTGCAGTGCAAGGCCGACCGGCTCCCAGGCCGGATCGGCCTGCGAGAAGGTGTAGGTCAACCGAATATCGCCCTTGCCGGATTCGGCAAGCAGCGCCTTGGCCTTCTCGATGTCGTATGTGTACTGGAAGCCTTGCGGGTCGTGTCCCCACATGCCGCTCGGCACCGCGCCGCGCATCTGCTTGGCCTGGCCGAGCATGATGCCGTCGATGATGCCCTGATAGTCGACCGCATAGGAAATCGCCTGACGGACCTTGGCGTCGTCGAGCGGCGGCTGGCGGTTGTTCATGTAGATGTAGTTCACATACATGCTCGGATTGCTCTCGACGACGACGGAGGCATCCTTCTGCAGCGCTTCGGCCTGATCGAGCGGAATCTGTTCGATGATGTCGGCATCGCCGTTGGTCAGTTGCAGGCGGCGGGCCGAGACGTCGCCGACGATGCGGATGACCACCTGCTTCAGTGCCGGCTGGCTTCCGGCGTAGTGTTCGTTGCGGTCGAGAACGATGCTCTGGTTGCGCTCCCAGGAGGCGATGCGGTAGGGGCCGCTGCCGGCCGAATGTTCGGCGAGCCAGGCCTTCGCCATGTCGCCGTCCTTCTCATGCTCGATCACCTTGGGATTGATGATCGCGGCACCGGAGACGGCAAGCGTCGAGATAAAGGGCGCAAACGGCGCCGTCAGGTGAAATCTCACGGTCAGCGGATCGACGACATCGACCTCCTTCAGCACCGGAAACGCATCGGAGGGGCCAGCCTTCAGCTTCATCAGCCGATCGAAGCTGAACTTGACGGCCGCCGCATCGACCGGCGAGCCGTCATCGAACTTGTGACCGGCCGCAATCTTGAAGGTCCAGACGAGGCCGGCATCGTCGGCGGTCCAGCTTTCGGCGAGTTCCGGCCCAACTTCAGTCGAGGCGCCCTTGTAGGCGACGAGCCTTTCATAGGCGGCATAAGTGAGCGTGTAGCCGCTGTTGCTGATCTCAATGCCCGGATCGGCCGTCGGCGGATCTTCCGCGCGCGCCAGCACCAGAACGTCCTGCGCGGCCATCGCGCCGGAAAGCGGCGTCGATGCCAGAAGCAATGCAATGCCGATCGATTTCCACTTGGAACCGTTCATCTCGTAGTCCTCCCCAGAACTGCGGCGTGCGATGCCCTCCCGGCACCTACCGCAGTGCTAGACTAGGAAACGATTTTCCTAAGTGCAATATTTTTTCTTATCGTATTTGTTTTTTAGTTTCGATCAGCTTTTGAGCTTGATCGTCTGCGCATTTGCCAGCGTGGACACCAGCTCGGTTTCCGGGGTCGAGCAAACGCACAGGATCTGCGCCGGCTCTTCGCTGACACTCAGATAGGCGTGCCCCATCATGGCGTCGAAGTAGCAGGAATCGCCCTTCTTGAGCCGCAGGGGGGCATAGATCTCCGTGTGAAGCTCCAGTTCGCCGTCGATAACGTAGAAGAATTCCTCGCCCTTGTGCCGGATAAGCGGGCCGAACTCCTCGAGCGTGCGTGCCCGCGCCACCGCCAGAATAGGCACCATCGACTTCTTCGAGATCTCCGTACAGACATAGAGATAATCGTAGTTCTGCGTGATGATCTCCCGCCCGTCGCCGGACTTGGTATAGGTGCGCCGGCCAAGCATGTTGGGAGCATCTTCCCCGCCCGCCGTGGTCCCGAAAAGCTCGACGATGTCGACCTTCAGGCCCTGGGCAAGCTGGATCAACCGGTCATAGGTGAGCTGCATCTGGTTGTTCTCGACCTTGGAGAGGGTCGAGACAGCAAGCCCGGTCATGGAACTGACTTCGGCCAAGGTCCAGCGATTGCGGTTGCGAATATCCTTGAGGATATCGCCGAGGCTGGATTTCGCGTCGGTCATCGTTGGCGTCTCCATTTGCCTGCAGCCATCGAAGTGCTCGCGGGTCTACACCCGCCCGAAACACAGAATCCGATTGGCATGATAGGAAAACCATTTCCTATAATACGTGACCGAAATCAACATCGTGTTGAAGGCAAGTCCCCGCCCCACATCCACTTGCAGCGTTTGGCCGCCCACCTACTCGGCGAACGGGTTGGCGATCCTTGGCCAGTAGGGGCGCTTCAGCTTGGTGAAGGGCAGATCCTCGAAAGTCGGCTGCAAGGCGCCGGGCGCGCTCACATAGAGAATGTTGTGCGCGATCGGTTCGAAGCCGGCGCGGAAGTGGTTGCTGGATTTCACCACGACGATCTTTTTCCGTGCGGGGTCCAGGCCCAGCGCCGTCATACATTCCGGATGGAAGGTCTGGGTGCGCACGGTGTTGAGCACGATGTCGATGCTGCCGGACGAGACCCACACGGCATCGCCGATGGCAAGCGGCGTCGGGCCGAAGCGCTGGGTGATGCCGGACGCCACGCGCCTGACGGTCACCGTCAGATCGAGCGGGTCACCGGAGGCCGGCCCGACCTTGCCGCCGATCCTCAGCGCCAATGTGGCACCCTCTCCCGCCTCGCGGCACATGCGCACCGCAATCGGATCCCAGTAGAGACAGGAAGCCACATCTTCGATGCGGCGCTCGATGATGCGACGCAGGATGAAGGTCGAGTCTCCGGGAGCCCCCCCACCCGCATTGTCCGAGACATCGGCGAGCACGACGGGTCCTGCTTTCGCGGCCACCACCCGGTCCAGAGCGGCGTCGATGCCGAGATAGTCTCCCCGCATGTCTTCACGTGCCTCGAAAATTTCACGGCCGAAGGACCGGGCGACACGCGTCGCCTTTTCCGGATCGTTGTCAGTCACAACAAGCATCTTGGCGCCGACATCTTCGACGTCGCCCCAGGGAAAGCCATGGCCAAAGGAGACCGACAGCACACCCTCCTCTCCCTCCATCGCCTTCATGCGATCGACAATGCCGCGCAACGGCGCGCGATGGGGATGGAAGGTGTTGATCATCCGGCAGTCGTGCACACCCATTGTCGGCTTCACTTCGCCCGCGAGCGTGCGCTCCATCAGCCGGAACAGTTGCTCCGCAACCTCCTCGATGTCGGTATGCGGGTATTCCTTGTAGGTAGCAATCATGGTCGCATTGGCGAGCATGCGGTCGGTGATATGGCAGTGGAGATCAAGTTCGGCCGCGACCGGCACATCCGGTCCGACCACCTGCCGGACATGCGCAAGCAGATCCCCTTCGACATCGTCGTATCCGTCGGCGACGCAGGCGCCGTGCAGGGCAAGCATGACGGCGTCAACCGGCATCGCTGCCCTGAGATCGTCGAGAATGGTGGCGCGGAAGCTTTCATAGACCGCCCGCGTCGTCCTGCCGCCAGGCTCGGCCACGGCGCACAGGCTCTCGACCACATCCCAGCGATTTTCCTCAGCGGCGTTGCGCCAGACGAACATCTGGGACGAGCAGCAGTTGAGTGGTTTGCTGGTCGCATCGCCGTATGCGATCAGGTTTTCCCGGAAGGCCTCGAGGCCTGTCTGCATTGGCGAGAAGGTGTTGGTCTCGGTGTCCAGCCCCGCGATGAAAAGTTTCATTTCCGCCCTCCGCCTATCAAGAAAGATATTTTCTAATCATAAAACTATGTTTATCGTCGGAAAGTCAAATGCATTATCCGCGCCCACGCGCGGCTGACCGGGGAGGCAGGAATGCGCATCTATATTTCCGCTGACATCGAGGGGATCGTCGGGGTCGTCAGCCGCGACCACCTGATGCCCGAAGGTTTCGAATACGAAAACGCCAGGCGCTGGATGACCGACACAGTGGTCCATGCCTGCGAGGCTGCGCACGAGGAAGGTGTAAAAGAAGTCATCCTCAGCGATTCCCACGGAAATGGCGAGAGCATTCTGATCGACCGCCTGCCCGACTATGTGCAGGTCGTGCGCAGCTGGCCGCGACCGCTGATGATGATGCAGGGCGTCGAACTCGGCTCCTTCGTCGGCGCCATGCTTCTCGGCTACCATGCTGGAGCGAGCCATTTGGGCGGCGTGCTGTCGCACACGATCGGCGGTACGGCGTTCGCCGAAGTGCGGATCAACGGAGTCGTCATGCCGGAGGCCGGCATCAACGCCGCCATTGCCGGACATTTCGGCGTCCCGGTGCTGCTCGCATCCGGCGACAGTGTCGCCCTGGAGGAGATCAGGGAGCGTATCGGCGACATCGTGACGGTGCCGGTCAAGCAGGTCTACAGTACACAATCGGCGATCACGCTGACGCCCGCCGTCGCCCATCGCCGCATCCGCGAGGGCGTCAAGTCGGCGCTGGCGAAAGCCGGCTCGGCCAAACCGTTCAAGCTGGAAAACCCTGTCCTGGAGATCGTCTTTCGCAACCGCCTTCCCGCCGAATACCTCTCCTATCTCAAGGGCGTCGAACGCACCGACGGCTACACGATCCGCTATCAGGGTGACGACATGGTCGACGTGTCGCGCTTCATCCAGTTCGTGGTCGGCTACAACTCCCGCCTGACTTTCTGAAACCCCCTACTTCGGTACCTACAATGACCACCTCTATCGTCCTCGGCGCCGGCATGGTTGGCGTCTCCACCGCGCTCGCCTTAAAGGAGGCCGGGCACGAGGTGGTGCTCGTCGATCGCAAGGCGCCGGGCCGGGAAACCAGCTACGGCAACGCCGGCATCATTCAGACCGAGGCCGTCGAACCCTATGCCTTCCCCCGCTCGCTTGCCGAAATCATCAGGGTCGCCCTGAAGCGCGGCAACGATACGGACTGGCGGCTCGGCGACATGCCGCACCTGGCGCGACCGCTTTGGCGCTATTTCACGCAATCGGCACCCACGCCCTATGCGAGAACCATTGCGGCCTATTCGAAGCTGGCGCTGAGGGCGAGCGACGACCACGCGCGCTTCGTCGAGCCTGCCAAAGCCGATGACCTGATTGTTCGCCAGGGCTGGCGCGCCGTCTACCGTTCACGCGCGAAACTCGACGCAGCTGCCGCGACCGCTTCGCGCCTCAAGCGTGATTACGGCGTGCCCTCGGCCGTGCTCACGTCCGACGAACTTGCGGCAAGCGAGCCTGCCCTCAAAAGCCGGCTGGCGGGGGCGGTCCACTGGACCTCGCCCTGGACCTGCCGCGATCCCGGCGAGCTGGTCGCGCGCTACGCCGCGCTCTTCGTCGCCCGTGGCGGGAAAATCGCCCGGGGCGACGCCATGTCCCTGCAGCAGACCGGCGTCGGCTGGCGGGTCCGGGCGGAGGACGGCGACGTCACGGCTGAAAACGCGGTCGTCGCTCTGGGGCCGTGGTCACCGGTGCTCTTGGCGCGCTTCGGCTATCGTGTCCCCATGGTGTTCAAACGCGGCTATCACTGGCACTTTGCGGGCGAGGACGGCCCTCGCATCTCGATGCTGGACGTCGATAGCGCCGCCCTCATCGCCCCGATGAACGCGGGGTGGCGGGTCTTGACCGGCGCGCACCTGGCGCCGCTCGGCACCCCGCCGGCGTCGCGGCAGATACGGCACGCCGTCAGCGCCGCCCGCGAACTCTTCACGCTGCGCGAGCCCGTTGAAGCAAGACCGTGGTCGGGCACGCGCCCCTGCATGCCCGACATGTTACCCGTCGTCGGGCCCACTCGGCACAAGGGCCTTTGGTTCCATTTCGGCCATGGGCACCAGGGCTTTACCCTGGGGCCGACAACAGCGCTTCTCCTGGCAGAGCTGATTGACGGGCATCACACCAATCCGCTGGCCCTGCCCCTGTTGCCGTCGACCCGAGACTGGGCATAGCCGAACGCTGAAGCCCGGTCATTGCATTGCTGTCGAAAACGTGCGGTCGGCGAGCCGCGGCAGCATCAGGCGGAAGGCGACGCTGCGGGCGCTTTGGAACAGGATCAGCGCGATCCACAAGCCGTCATTACCGAACACGGGCTGCAGGATCGCCCAGGCGGCAAAATAGATCGCCAGTGACGCGACCATCAGGTTTCGCATCTGTTTCGACCATGTAGCCCCGATATAGACACCGTCCATCTGGAAGGCGACGATGCCGAAGATCGGGAGAGCCGCGACATAGGGCAGGTAGGTATGCGCAAGCGCGGACACGCTCTCCGTCGGGGCGGTGATGCCGATCACCCAGTCGCCGGCCGCAAGCAGTGATAGCGCGACGATCCCGGCAAAGATGAAGCCCCATATCGTGGTCAGGCCGACAGCCCGGTCAAAGGCCGGCCGGTAGCGCGCGCCGACGGCACGCCCCGCCAGTTGCTCCGCCGCCGTTGCCACCCCGTCGAGAAAGGCGACACCGAAGAAATAGAACCGCAGCAGGATCGTATTGGCCGCGAGGATCTCGATGCCGAGCATACCGCTCTGGCGGGTGAAGAAGGAGAGCCCGATCAGAAGCGCGAAGGACCGGATCATCATGTCGCCGTTAACTGAGAAGGCGCGGCGAAAGGCGGTAAGATCCGGCAGGTTCCAGGCGGTCCGGTCGGTCTTTGTCCAGATGAGATAGAGCCCCGCCAGCGCCGTGACAGCCTCTGCCACCAACGAAGCGGCAGCAACGCCCGCCACGCCCCAGCCAAGGCCGAGGACCCAATGGACACTCAAGCCGGCGTTCAGTGCATTGAGCAGGGTTTGCAGGATCATGCCCCAGAGCGCATCGCCGCGCCCGATGATCCAGCCGAAGACCACGAAATTGAACAGAACGAAGGGCGCCGACCACACGCGCCAGGCGAAATAGGTGGCGGCCGCCTCGGCCACTTTCCCCTCCGCTCCCATTGCGGCAAGACCGAGCGCGCCGATCGGCTTTTGAAGCAGAAGCAGCGCCGCCCCCGCCACCAGCGCGATGACAAGCCCGCTTGCGAGCATGCGCTGCTCTTCGCGTCGGTCACCGGCGCCGAGCGCCTGGGCAGTAAAGCCCGTGGTCGCGCCGCGCAGAAAATTGAAAGTGACGAAGATGACGTCGAAGATGACGGTGGAAAGCGCTACGCCGCCGATCAGGGTCTCGTCACGCAGCTGGCCGATGACACCGGTTGCGACGAGCCCGACCAGCGGGCTCGACAGATAGGCGACCATCATCGGCAGCGCGATGCGGAGCACGTCGCGATGCGCGATGTCGAAGGGGCGGATCGTCACCGCAGTATGGTCGCGAGGCGCGTGTTTCACTCAATCCAGCCGGTGGGGTTCGCCGAGCGTATGCATCAGTCGGTTGGCCCAGCCGAAGATCGCGACCGCATGGATGAGATCGAGGATCTGGAGGTCGTCGAGACCGATCTCGCGCAGATGGTAGAACTGGTAGGCGCCGACATTGTCCGGGTGGGCGGTCAGGTCGACGCCGAAATTGAACAGCGCCTGCTCGAACTCCGGCAGGTTCGCGTCGAGACCGCTGCCATAGATCTCGTCCACCACCTCCGGCCGCTTTTCGAGCTGGATGTAACGCGCGGCATGAACCGAAGCGCAGTAGATGCAGCGGTTGACGAAGGACGCGGCAAGCGCACCAATCTCGCGACCGCCGCGGGAGAGGCCGCCCTCGCTATACATGATGTCGTTGAAGAGCGGCGTGCGCTCCTTCAAGGTTTCGGGCTCGTTGGCAAGAACCAGCACATAGTCCGAGATCTTCTTGTTGGAAGGCGTAATCTTCAGCGCGTCGAGCTGTTCGGCTGTCGCCGTATCGATATCGACCGGCTTGACGTAGGGCTTCCAGTCGAGCGCTTCGACGGTGAATTCGCGCACGGCTTGTGACATGTCAGTTATCCCTCAGCATCTTGAGGCCAGCCACCACCAGCACCTGATAGTTCACAAAGGCGATAAGCCCGGCGAGTGTGACGATGTCCCGGTCGTCGAGGCCGGCCGCAAGAAGCTTTTCGATATGGGCGCGCGTCGCCTCTTTTGGTGAAAGCGTGACGAGATCGACATGGGCGAGAATCGCCTGAAGGCGGGGATCTTCGGTGCCGTTGCCAGGATCGGCAATCGACGCCAACCCGGAGCCCTCCTCCTCGCGTTCGAGCAGCGCCCGGAAATGCGCGGCAAGTTCCTGCGACTTCCAGAGTGCCGCCATACGCGCGGCAAGCGCCGCCCTCAGCGCATAGGAGAAGTTGCGCGGCTCGGCCGGGCGAAGGGCTGCCTGATAGCTCGTCTGGCTCAAGTGTTTCAGTTTCGCCCGTTGTTCTCGCAGTGCCTGCAGGTCGGGAAAGCGACCGAGCCCGAGCACGGTGTCGATCACGTCATTTGTCGATGGTGAGGTCATTGGTTTTCCAGTTATCTGAAATGAGGTTCATGCCGTCTTCTGTGCCGGCGTCGGCGCATCCGCATCCACCCATTCGGTCCCGTCGAGCTCCGGCTTTTCGTAGGCGATCAGCGCTTCCCAATGGTAGTCGACGTCGCGGATGAAGAGCGAGGCGGCAACCCCGCGCGCCAGCCAGAGGGCGCCTTCACTGATGGCGGGGATGTCGCCGCTGACCTTGCCGACGCTGACCGAGGCACCGTAGTTGAAGCAATGGATGTCCTTCAGCCAGGGTGCCGTTCCGGGCTCCTTCTCGGTGAAGGAGAAATCCGCATTCAGCCAGGGAAAGCGCCCGAGCCCAGGGTTTTCTTCGCCCGGCGGCGGCGCGTAGCGATCCTCCCAGCAGGCGATCTGGTGCTGATAGGGGGCAAGCTCGCTGCGGCTCAGCGGATCGATCGAGAAGCCGGTGCCGAGGATGACGAAATCGGTGCGGAAGATGCGACCGTTGGTGGTGGTGATGACGACCTCGCTGCCCTCCTCCTTCATCGAGCGGATACCGCAGCCGAAATGGAAGTAGGCGTTCGGATGCCGGCTGACACGCAGCGTCGAATTGTGCGGCGCCGGCGTCTGCTGCTTGGCTGCATAGTCCATCAGCCGCCAGCGCCATTCCGGAGAAATCTCGGCAAAGCCTGCGGTGACGCCAAAGGAGCCGATGCCCATCAGCTTGTTGACGGTCGGCATTTCCTTGCGGCGGGCGAGAAGCCGCACCTCTCCTGCCCCCTGCTCCAGGGCCTCCGCCGCATTGTCCACCGCCGAAGCGCCCACGCCGATGACGACAACACGCTTGCCCTTCACACGAACGAAGTCGATGTCGTCGGCCGAATGCGCCCAGGACCGGTGCCGCTCCATTCCCTTGACGAAGTCGGGAATGGTCGGCTCACCGAGCCCGTCGCGGCCGGTCGCCATCACCAGCTTGCGGGTGATGATCGCA
Organism: Ensifer sp. 38_S197; assembly: GCF_056924495.1. Taxonomy (NCBI): domain Bacteria; kingdom Pseudomonadati; phylum Pseudomonadota; class Alphaproteobacteria; order Hyphomicrobiales; family Rhizobiaceae; genus Ensifer; species Ensifer sp. 38_S197. The sequence goes on from NZ_JBXOVZ010000001.1 coordinate 770,366, forward strand.
GGCTTCGCGCCGCCTTCGATTTCAAGCTCCAGCAAACCGTCGGTACGCGGCACGATGCGGGTGACATGGGTGTCGTTTTCGACCGGAACATCCATGACCTCGCGATACCAGCGCAGGTAATCCATCCACATCGGCCGCGGAATACGGAACAGTTCATCCCATTCCGCTTCGCCATTAAGTGCAGTGAACCAGGCGCGAAAGCTGAGCGAGGCAATTCCCAGCGCGGGGCCGAGAAGGTTCTTCGGCGAGCGCAGCGTCTCCATGCGCGCATAGGTCACCCAAGGCCCCTCGAAACCCTTCGGCGCACGATCGACGATGCGCAGATTGACAATGCCGGCGCGCGTGAGCGCATGCCAGGCAACGAGCCCGCACATACCGCCGCCGATCACCACCACGTCGCTCACGGCATCGCCCGCCGCCGTCGTCACAGGCTTCGACCAGTTGGCCGGCGGATAGTTGAGATAGCTCAGATCCTGCCTTACGCGCGCATTGAGCTCGGCAAGCCGCTGCTTGTGTTGACTGTCGGTCATCCCCGGTCTCCCTTTCATTTCGCCAGCAGGACGGCGTCGCTGTCGCGCCAACCCACCCAGACGTCGTCTCCTTCGACGTGTGAAAGTGCCACCGGGTCGATCTGCGCCGAGAGCGTGCTCCCGTTGTCGAGCATGACGGTCAGCGACGTGTGGGCGCCCTTGAAGACGCGCTGGTTGATACGCGCCTTCAGCGACGGGCGATCTTCGGGCTTGCGCGACAAGCAGAAAACCGCCTCCGGACGCAGCGCCAGGGTGACATGATCTCCCGGTCTCGGCGCCGTGCCATTCACGTCCGCGTTTACGACGTTGCCACGCCACTCGACCGCGGCTAGCCGGCCCGAAACCGATACGACCGTGCCCTCGAGAAAATTGCTCTGGCCGATGAAGTTCGCGACGAAGCGGCTGCGTGGCCGGGCATAAAGCTCGTCCGGTCCGCCCATCTGCTCGATCCTGCCCTTGTTCATCACGACGATGACATCGGACATGGTGAGCGCCTCTTCCTGGTCATGGGTGACAAAGATGAAGGTCTTGCCAGTCTTCTTTTGGATCGACTTGAGCTCGATCTGCATCTGCTGGCGCAGCTTGGCGTCGAGCGCCGAAAGCGGCTCGTCGAGGAGCAGCACGTTCGGATCGGGCGCCAGCGCCCGCATCAACGCCACGCGCTGGCGCTGTCCGCCGGAGAGCTGCGCCGGCATTCGCTCGGCATGGTCCTCCAGCGAGACAAGAGAGAGAAGCTCGGAGACCCGTCTGTGGATCGCGGCACTTTCCATGCCCTTCAGCTCCAGACCGAAGGCGATGTTGCGGCCGACCGTCAGGTGCGGGAAGAGCGCATAATCCTGGAAGACGATGTTGACGTTGCGCTTGTTCGGCGGCAGGTGCGAAATCGGCTTGCCCTCGAGGTAGATTTCCCCCGACGTCGGGCTATCGAAACCGCCGAGCATGCGTAGCGTCGTCGACTTGCCGCAGCCGGAAGGGCCGAGCAGCGTGACGAACTGGCCGGGCGCGATCGAAAGGTCGAGATCATCGACGGCGGTCAGCGCCCCATAGGACTTGTTGACGTTCTTGAAATGGACGACAGGTTGCATTCGCGTCAGCTCCTGGAACGGCGGGTGAAATGCTCGGCGTAAAGGCCGATGGCAGTGGTGACGACGAGCACGATGGTCGCCATGGCGTTGATTTCCGGCGACATGCCGCTTTGCACCTTGGCGAAGATCAGCATGGGGAGCGTCGGCTGGTAGCCGCCGAGGAAGAAAGTGCGGACGAAGTCGTCGATGCTGGTCAGCACGCAGAAGATCATGCCGCCGAAGAGCGCCGGCATCAGATAGGGGATGGTTACGCGCAGGAAGGCGATGAAGGGGTCGGCCCCGAGATCGCGCGCCGCGTCCACCAGATTGGCCGGCATCGAACGCAGCCGCGTCAAAACCATGATGACGACGAAGGGCACGGCATGAACCGTATGTGCGAGGATGATTGCGAAGGATCCGGTCGGAATGTCAACGGCACGGATGAAGATGCGCATCGAGATCGCGTTGATCAGCCCCGGCACGACGGCGGGCAGACAGGCAAGCGCGAAGATCACCGCCTTGCCCCAGATGTTTTCCGCCGACACGAGAAGCGCGATCCAGACGCCGATGATCGTCGCCGAGAGCGTGGTGGCAAGCGCGATGCCGATGGAATAGAGCGAGGCTTCGAGGAACTGCTTATCCTGGACCACCTTGCCATACCAGGAAAGCGTCCAGTTGCCGATCGGGAAGGCGATGAAGTTCGCGTCCTTGAAACTCATCGCCGTCATCAGTGTCAGCGGCAAGACCAGATAGACGGCGAAGATCCAGTAGGAGGCGCCGAGCGCGGTTTTCGGAAGGTCGTTGAAGTAGTTTCGCATCGGTCGGCCCTCACATCAGCCGGACGGAGCGGCCGCCGACGACCCGCATGAACAGCCCGACGGTCGTCAGCGACACCACCAGCATGATCATCGAGAAGGCGGCACCTTCCGGCCATTTGTCGTTCGACCCGTGGAAGAGGGTCGCGATGACCTCGGGAAAGATCACCGCATTGGGGCCACCGAGCAGCAGCGGTGCTGCGAAGACGCCGACGGCCGTCAGGTAGACGAGGCTGCAGCCGGAGACGATGCCGTCCTTGGAGAGCGGCAGGATGACCCGGCGGAACCGCTGGAGGGGTCCGGCGCCGAGGTCGGCGGCTGCATGGATCAGCGGCGTCGGGATCTTCTCGATCGCCGAATAGAGCGGCAGGAGCATATAGAGCGCGAGCAGATAGATGACGCCGAAGCTCAGCGAAAAGAAGGTGTAGAGCATCGGGATCGGCCGGTCGATGAAGCCGAACTCGCGCAGGAGCACGTTCAGCGCCCCGCGATTGGCAAGCAGCATGATGACCGAGAAGGTGCGGATCAGTTCACCGGCCCAGAAGGGTATGAGCAGCAACAACAGGGCCCGCATCCGGTTCTTCGGCTGCACTACCTTCGCCACGTAGTAGGCAACGGGGTAGACAATCACCAACGTCGAGATCGTCACCACAGCGGCAAAGATCAGGCTGCGGACGAAGGGCAGGAAATAGAGCCGGTCGGAAAAGAACAGCGCATAGTTCGCAAGCGTATATTCGCTGCTTTTGTCCGGTTGCGGCGGGTAGTTGGCAAGAAGGCTGATATTGGCCATCTGGAGGATCGGGCCGATATGCAGCATGGCGATCCAGACAAGTGGCACGCCGGCGAGCACGGCGAGACGCACGCGCCGGCTTTCGACCAGAAGTCCGATTGTATGGCGATAAAGCCCCGAACGCGCCGTCCTACCGATCCAACCGGCATAGCGCGGCACCATCGACAAACCGACGGGTGGCGGTTGTGTTGTCGTATCCAGCATTCTCTTTGTTCCCGGCTCTGGAAGAGTCCATTTTTTTGAAGGCGACCGGCCGCAGCCGATCGCCCGGGTTCAGACGTCAGGCTGCCTTGATCTCGGCGGCGGCCTTGTCGATCATCTCGTTCTTCATGTCGCGGTTGACCGAGCTGAAGAACTGGATGCGTTCGACCTGCTCGGGCGGCAGCGACAGCGCGGCGCGCTCCTTGTCGTCCAGCACCTTGTCGACGCCTTCGAAGGCCGACGAGAAGCCGGACTGGCGAGTCATCGCAGCGCCGATCTCCGGCGAAGACAGGATGGCGTCGAGGAAGGTGTAGGCCGCGTCAGCGTTCGGTGCGTTGTTGACGATGTTGAACGAATAGAGGAAGCCGAAAGTGCCTTCCTTCGGCACCGAGATTTCGATCGGATGTCCGTCCATGACGAGCTTGGCGGCCGGCCCGGACCAGGCCTGCGCCAGGTAGATGTCCTCGTTGACGAACATCTGCTGCAGCTCGGAGCCGGCATCGTAATACTTGCGAACCTTGTCCTTGTGCTGGATGAGGAAATCGCGGGCCTGGTTCGTCGCGGCCTGCGCGACATCCGGCTTGTCGCCATAGGTCACGTAGTCGCCGTCGTTGCCCTGGTAGCGCATGACGATCGAGAGGAAGTCGCTGACGATATAGGACGTCAGGTTCTTGTTCTCGTCGTCGAACATGATGCTCCAGCTGTCGGAGGCCTTGGCGTATTCGGTGTTGCGCACGAGGCCCTCAAAACCTGCAAGCAGCGGTACGCCGAAGGTCTTACCGTCGACGGTCAGCTGCGGCGCGCCCTTGTAGGCGGCGGCGAGCTTGTCCCAGTTCTTCAGCCGCCCGGTGTCGAGCGTCGCCAAGAGGTTCGACTTCATGAACTGCGAGAGACGGTGTCCGGTCACGGTCACGATGTCGGTGGAAGGTGCGGCCCCCTCCGCGGTCAGGAGGTTGTACTGCTTTCCCTGGTCGTCGGTCAGCCGAATGCGCACCTCGATACCGGTATCCTTCTGGAACTGGTCGATGAAGGACTGCGGTACGAACTTGTCATAGGTCGTGATGTTGACGACCTTGCTCTGTGCGAAAGCCGGGCGAAGGATCGAAGGCGCAGCAAGCACGCCGGCCCCAGCCGCCAGCAGCTTCATTGCCGATCGGCGGGTTACGTCAAAATTGTTCATCTCATTCTCCTCATTTTAGCAGGCTCAATTCCGTGTGAGCGTTTAGAGCTTTTGCTCCCCTTTATTCCGCCGCCGGGTTATCCGGCAGCGCACCGATGCCGGCCTTCCTGCCGGCAAAGCTCCTTTCGGCGATACGCGCCATCTGCTTGGGATCGTGGGCACTAAGATCCGGTATCCGCTCCGAGGCGATCCGCGCTATCAGTCGAATGAGTTCCCGGACGCCGGCAGAGAGCGGGCGCGAACCTGCCGACAGGATCGCCCACAGGAAAGGGATCTCGACATCGAGCGGCCGAACGACGATGGACGCCGATTGCAGGCCGTAGGCCGTCGCCGGCTCGATGATCGCCACGCCAAGGCCGAGTGATGCGATCTGCACGGCGTTGTTGGCCGCGTTGGTCGCGATGATCCGATTGGGCCGCACCCCGGCTGCATCGAGTGCTTCATCGACGCTGTGGCGGAGTCGAAAGGGATTGGACATGGTGACGAGCGTGCGCCCGGCAAGATCGGCGATCGAGATCACGTCCTTGGCAGCCAGCGGATCGTGCGGCGCAACTGCAGCCACGCAACGGCCTTCGAAGAACCCTTGTACCTCCAGGCCCGGCTGGTCTGCCGGCAGCGAGGTAACGCAGAAATCCGCCGTGCGGGCGAACACCGACTGAACGGCAGCCTCGGCCGGCATGCTGCGAAGATTGATCGTGTGCGGCAGCAGATGCTCTGGCAGTTCTGCGAGCGCGATCGGAATGATGCCGCTGGCGAACGCCGGAGTCGCGGCGATCTCGATCGGCTCGGGCTCCTTGTCAGCGATTGCCTTGGCGCGGTTGCGCAGATGGCCGATGCCGCTGACGAAACGCTCCGCATCCTCGTGGAAGGCGATGCCCTTGTCGGTCGGCGCGATCCTCGGGCCATTGCGCTCGAACAGCGCGAAGCCGAGCGACGTCTCCAGGTCCTGAATCAGACGCGTCACCTGCGACTGCGAGCGGTCGAGAAGGCGAGCAGCACCGGTAATGCTGCCCGTCGACATAACGGCGAGAAAGGCCTCGAGATCGCGAACTTCCATGGGCTATCATGCGCTCCTTGCATGCTGATTTATCGATAGTGCATAAAACGCATTCTTAGTTCTAGTGACAAAAGACAATTTTTCTCGTTGGGTCCTCTGAGCGCCTGCTCACCAGTCCATGACGACCTTGCCGGAGTTGCCGGAGCGCATGGCCTCGAAACCGTCGCGGAATTCGTCGATCGTGATGCGGTGGGTGATGACCGGAGACAGGTCGATGCCGCCTTGCACGAAGGCGATCATCTTGTACCAGGTCTCGAACATCTCGCGGCCGTAGATGCCCTTGAGGTTCAGCATCTTGAAGATCACCTTGTTCCAGTCGATCTCGAAGCCGGCCGGCGCGATGCCAAGGATGGCGATCTTGCCGCCATTGTTCATCTTGTCGATCATGTCGCGGAAGGCGGGGGCCGCACCGGACATCTCCAGCCCGACGTCGAACCCCTCGGTCATGCCGATCGCCTTCATCACGTCGGCAAGGTTTTCCTTCGAGGCGTCGACGACATAGTCGATGCCGACGCTTTTCGCGAGCGCCAGCCGTGTCGGGTTGATGTCGGTGATCACCACCTTGCGGGCGCCGGAACGCTTGGCGACCAGCGCCCCCATGATGCCGATCGGCCCGGCGCCGGTGACGAGCACGTCCTCGCCGACGAGATCGAAGGACAGCGCGGTGTGCACGGCATTGCCGAACGGGTCGAAGATCGCGGCGATCTCATCGGGCACGTCGTCCGGGATCGGCACGACGTTGTATTCCGGCAGGCAGACGAACTCGCCGAACGAGCCCGGCCGGTTGACGCCGACGCCAAGCGTGTTGCGGCACAGATGCCCGCGGCCGGCGCGGCAGTTGCGGCACTTGCCGCAGACGATATGCCCCTCGCCCGACACCCGTTCGCCGACATGGTACTTGGTGACGGCCGAGCCGACCGCGGCGATCTCGCCCATGAACTCATGGCCGACCACCATCGGCACCGGTATCGTCTTCTGCGCCCACTGGTCCCAGTTCCAGATGTGCACGTCGGTGCCGCAGATCGCCGATTTCTTGACCTTGATCAAGACGTCGTTCGGGCCGATCTCCGGCACCGGCACGCGCTCCATCCAGAGGCCCTCTTCCGGCTTCGACTTGACCAGCGCCTTCATCATGTTCGTCATCGGTTTTCTCCCCTCAGATCACCCCGAGGTCGCGGCCGACCTCTTCGAAGGCGGCGATCGCCCGGCGCACGTCGTTGTCGCTGTGCGCCGCCGACATCTGCGTGCGGATGCGCGCCTGCCCCTTCGGCACCACCGGGAAGGAGAAGCCGATGACATAGACGCCCTTCTGCAGCATGCGGGCCGCCATCTCCTGGGCGAGCGCGGCATCGCCGAGCATGACCGGGATGATCGGATGCCCCTCGCCGGCAAGCGTGAAGCCGAGCTTCGACATCTCGGCGCGGAAGAGGCTCGCATTGGCATAGAGCCGCGCGCGCAGCGCAGCGCCGTTCTCGATCAGATCGAAGACCTTGAGCGAGGCCGCCGCGATCACCGGCGCCAGCGTGTTGGAGAACAGATAGGGGCGCGAACGCTGCCGGAGCCACTCGACCACTTCGGCCTTGGCCGCGGTATAGCCGCCGGAGGCGCCGCCGAGCGCCTTGCCGAGCGTGCCGGTGATGATGTCGATCCGGCCCTCGACGCCGCAGTGCTCGGCCGAGCCGCGGCCATTCCTGCCGACGAAACCGACCGCGTGGCTGTCATCGACCATGACCATGGCGCCGTATTTGTCGGCGAGGTCGCAGACCCCTTTGAGATTGGCGATGATGCCGTCCATCGAGAACACGCCGTCGGTGGCGATCAGCTTGAAACGGCTGCCTTCGGCCTTCTTCAGTTCCTCTTCCAGCGCCGCCATGTCGTTGTTGGCATAGCGGAAGCGCTTGGCCTTGGAGAGGCGCACGCCATCGATGATCGAGGCATGGTTGAGCGCGTCGGAGATGATCGCGTCCTCTTCGCCAAGCAGCGTCTCGAACAGGCCGCCATTGGCATCGAAGCAGGAGGAATAGAGGATCGTGTCTTCCATGCCGAGGAAGGAGGAGATGCGGGCCTCGAGCTGCTTATGCTCCTCCTGGGTGCCGCAGATGAAGCGCACCGAGGCCATGCCGTAGCCGTAGCGGTCGAGCGCCCTTTTGCCGGCCTCGGCGAGCGCCTCGTTGTCGGCCAGGCCGAGATAGTTGTTGGCGCAGAAGTTGAGCACGCGGTCGCCCGAGGCGACCGCGATCTCGCCCGCCTGCTTCGAGGTGATGACGCGCTCGGACTTGTAAAGCCCGGCCGTCTTCAGGCCCTCGAGTTCGAAACGAAGATGAGACAGGAAGCGTTCGTCCATTCAGGCACGTCCCTCGGCTCGATCGGCAGCGGCAATGGGCGGAAAGCCGGTGCGGCACAGGGCATCGAGACCTTCGAGACCCAGTCGCTCGAGGCCCAGTTCAGGCAGGAGATCGTTCTCGCCTTCGAAGTCTCGGCCATACATGGCCGAGAAGATTCGGATGCCTGATTCATGCAGGACCGCCGGGCAGCCGGCGAGGCGCGCGAGCTGCGCTGTGACCACCAAGCCGAAGGGGACATCTTCCGTCACGTAGCGGCTGTCCGCTGTCGCAGGGCCGATGCCGTTGTTTCCGGCCTGGTACATTTCCTGGTTCATCTGCGAGATGGTGCTGACGGGCACATGGAACGACAGGTGGAAATGCTGGAAGATGTCGCGCACCTTCAGGTCCAACTTCTCGGCTATGGCCAGGCGCTCGCGATCGAGCGTCTCCAGAAGACGGCCGATATTGGGGGTAACGTTTTGCGCCTGCACCCAGGTTTCGCCGCGCTCCATGCGCGACATGTTGCCGAGCGCGATGCCGAGGTGGTTTTGCGGGTTCAGGTTCGAAAGGGCGATCGCCAGCAGGCTGCCGCGGTCGACGAAATGTTCGCCGAACAGCGCCGTGCAGACCGCATGCCCGCGTGCACTCTCCGACGTGGGAACGGTCGCCAGGTCAACCTGCTTGCGGATCGTATTTACGTGCACCACCGCCGGGCCGAGCTTCCGGCCGCTGACGATCGTCGTGCCCCAGGCAACGATCGGCACGGTGATACCGCGCGCCGCAAGCAGCGACGAGAGATAAAGCGCTCCGAACGAGGTATGCGAACTGAAGATCACGACCTGCCTGGCCGTCAGATGCGGCGCGATCGCATCCAGCACGAAGCGGTGGCCGTAGGCCGGCAGCGCGATGAGGATCGCATCCGCATCGCTGACCAGATCTTCCGCGCGTTCCGCAACTGCCGGAAGGAAGGTGCCTTCGACGGCACCTTCGGCCGTCAGGCTTTCCCCCGCGGCAAGTGCCCGTGTTCCCGTGCCAGACGGCGACCAGAGCGTTGCCTTGTGCCCGAGCTTTTCCAGAAGGGCGGCAGTGCCGAAGGCAATAGAGCCAGCACCCGCGATACCTACACGCATGTCGTTTCCATTCCATTTGATAGTCGGTGGCAGGCACCGCCCGCCGTCGAGACGTCGTTTCTATTGAAGCGTTGCCGGACGAAATGAGCCTGGTCGCCTCCGAGGACCAGCCAAGCCAGATGTCGTCGCGGCTGAGCCCTTGCACTTCGCTCGGACGAACGAGCGCGTTGAGTAGATGCTCCTCGCCGATTTCGACGTTGAGCGATGATGGCTGCCCTTGAAAATGCGCTGGCGGATGCGACCCTTCACCCGGTCGGCGACACCCGGTCCGCCTGCCGAACATTGGATCGCTTCCGGGCGCAGCACGACGCAGATCGCGTCACCGGCCTTGGGCGATAGCGCCACCTGCGCCCAGCAGCTTGAGCGCGTTCCTGCGATTGATTTTCTGCCCGAATACCATTGTTCCTCCGCTCGCCTCCCAGCGTGACTTGATGGCGCCGGTGCGCGCATGCGCGCTCTTCCGGTCCTGTCGCCAATCGCGCAACAGGATCGATCCGGCTGCAGCCCGCCTATAGATAGGCGCAGCAAATTTGAGCCGTCTAATTGTTTTTGAGCCTGCATCCATTCCAAAAGGTTATAGCTAGACATCTAAGCCGGAACCGCGAAGGGCTATATTTTGCGGGGATCTCGGGGCGCTCGATTGTCAACCTCTGCGCGCAAAGCTAGGGTGAAGGCAGGTCGGCCCTGTGGGAAGTTATGGAATGAAACGCGCACCGAACCTGCGGCAAATCGAGGCTCTCAAAGCCGTGATCGAATGCGGCACCGTCAGCCGTGCCGCGGAAGTCCTGCATATCTCGCAGCCCGCGGTGAGCAAGCTCCTGGCGCATCTCGAAGAAGATACGGAACTTGAACTGTTCGACCGCATCAAGGGGCGGCTCATACCTTCGGAGCATGGGATGCGGCTCTACAAGGAAATCGATCGAGTGTTTGCCGGCATCAAGCAGATCGAGCGTGCCGTCGACCTGATCCGGCGCGAGGAACTCGGGCAGATCTCGGTCGGCGTGATGCCGGCGCTTTCGGGCCTCTTCATCAGCCACACCAACAAGCGCTTTCTCGCGCGGCACGGCGATGCCTACATCTCGGTGGTGATCCGCAGTTCGCAGTTCATCGTCGAATGGCTTCTGTCCAAGCAGGTGGATATCGGCCTGATCAACCGCAATACGGACAACCCCTATATCGAGTGCGTTCCGCTCCGTGGCGGAGACCTCGTCTGCATCGCGCCGCGCGATCATCGCTTCGCTGAGAAACAGGAGATCGTGCCCGGCGACATCCACGGCGAACCCTATATCGGCTTTGCCGCGGACAACCGCATCCGGCAGAAGATCGAAAGCACACTCGATAGCTACGGCACCCGCCTGAACTACATCATGGATGCCACCCTTGCGCCGGCGGTGTGTGAAATGGTCGCCAATGGACTGGGAATCGCCATCGTCGATCCGGTATTCACCTTTGGCCAGCGCGACCGGCTGACGATCAAACCTTTCCTCCCCAGCATCGCATCGGATCTCAGCCTCTGCTGGCTGCGCGATACGAAAAACCGTCACCTGGTCGACGCCTATGTCGAGGCGACGCGCGCCACGGTCCAGGATATGCGGCTGGCGATGGATGCAATCTGAGACTGCGCGCCTGCCGGATTTCGCGGCTTTACAAGCTTCGGCCTGCGACCGAGATTGCGATCCAGACAGAATTGGTGATCCATGCCGACCGTTCCCCTCCTCGTTGACGCATTTTCCGAAGCGCACATTCCCGAGATGCTCGATTGGTTTTCGAGCCTGGAAGCGCTGGTGCAATGGGGCGGCCCTGGTCTCTCCTTTCCACTGCAAGCCGCACACATCAAGGCGATGCTTGCGGAAACCAAAGCTGCCGAGCCTGAACGGTTGATGTTCGCCGGCCTGGTCGGCGGCAAGCTCGCCGGCCATGCACAGGTCGCGCTTGATTGGCAGCACGGTGTCGGCCGCCTCAGCCGGGTTGCCATTAACCCGGCCCTGCGCGGTCGCGGCCTCGCCCGGCCGTTTCTGCGTGAGGTGACCGAGCTATTCTTCGTCAATCCCTCTTTCGAGCGACTGGAACTCAACGTCTACACCTTCAACGAGGCAGCGATCCGCACGTACCGCAGTCTCGGCTTTCGCGAGGAAGGCGTCCGCCGGTCCTCGGCCAAGGTCGGGGATGCCCGTTGGGACACAGCAATCTACGGACTTCTCAGAGGCGAATGGCCCGAGCGCGCCATCTCTTCTCAGTAAGGCAATCCGACATAGTTCTCGGCCAACACCGTCTCGGCGGCAACCGAGTGGGTGAGATAGTCGAGCTCGGCTTCCTGGATCCGCTGGTCGAAATCGCCGGTGTCCGGGAAACGATGCAGCATGGTGGTCATCCACCAGGAGAACCGCACCGCCTTCCAGACGCGCGCGAGCGCCCGTGCCGAATAGGCATCGATCCCTGCATTCGAGCGATCCTGATAATGCTCGAGCAGCCCTTCGAAGAGATAGTGCACGTCGCTGGCCGCGAGGTTCAGCCCTTTCGCCCCGGTCGGCGGCACGATATGCGCGGCATCCCCGACCAAAAACAGACGACCGAAGCGCATCGGCTCGGCGACGAAGGAGCGCAGCGGCGCGATCGACTTTTCGAAGGAAGGACCGGTCACCATCGCCTCCGCATGGTGCTGCGGCAGCCGCCGGCGCAACTCGTCCCAGAAACGTTCGTCGGACCAGTCCTCGATCCTTTCGCTCACGGAGCATTGAATGTAGTAGCGGCTGCGCGTCTGCGAGCGCATCGAGCAGAGTGCGAAACCGCGGGGATGGTTGGCGTAGATGAGTTCATGATCGACGGGCGGCACGTCGGCCAGAATGCCGAGCCAGCCAAAGGGATAGACCTTCTCGAAGATGCGGACAGCCTTTTCGGGGACTGACTTGCGGCTGACACCGTGAAAGCCGTCGCAGCCGGCAATGAAGTCGCAATCGATACGCTGCGTCGTGCCATCCTTCTCGAAAGTGACGTAGGGTCGATGGCCGTCGAAGTCATGCGGTTCGACATTGCCGACCTCATAGATCGTCGTCGCACCCGATCGCTCGCGATGTTCCATCAGATCACGCGTCAGTTCCGTCTGGCCATAGACCATGACGCGCTTGCCACCGGTCAGATGCAACAGATCGATGCGGTGGTCGCGACCATCGAAGGCAAGCGAGAAACCGTCATGCGGAAGTCCCTCCTTGTGCATTCGTGCGCCGGCCCTGGCGCGATCCATCAAGCCGACCGTCCCCTCCTCTAGCACGCCGGCGCGCACGCGACCGAGGATATAATCCTTGCTGACGCGGTCGAGAATGACGTTGTCGATGCCGGCTTCCCTCAGCAATTGCCCAAGCAAAAGCCCGGATGGCCCTGACCCGATGATGACGACCTTGGTGCGCATGCTCTCCTCCAGAATTGTCTTTTGGCAGAATTGTCTTTTGGCAAAATCTGCGCCGAGCGGACTTCGCTCTCAATGGACAAATCCGCCATGAAATTGCACAAATCGAACATGGCTTTGGGGTACGTGAGATGAAGAGGACGGTTCCGACCTATGACCTCTATGGCGAAAGGATCGGCGAGCGGCCGGATTTCTGGCTGCATTGCGAGACGATTCCGTCACGCAGCAGCCTCTATCATTGGGAGATCGGGCTGCATCGCCACGAGAGCTTCTTTCAGATCTTGTACATTGCCGCCGGTTCCGGCGACGCCGTCTTTGGCGACACGGTGCATGCCATAGAGCCCCCCGCCGTGATCATGGTTCCACCGGCGCTCAGCCACGGCTTCCGCTTCTCACGCGACATTGACGGCTTCGTCTTCACCATTCTGGCTTCGCATCTCAAGACATCTCCCGGCGAACGCAGCCGTCTCGGTGCATGGCTGGCCAGCCCGCATCTGACCCGGCTCGACGACCGCGAGGATGCGGCCTACATCGCAGCAACCCTCACCCGCCTGGCCAGGGAGTGGGAAACCAACCGCAGCAATCGCGCCGACCTTTTGGATGCCTATCTGACCTCGGCCCTGACGCTGACGGCGCGTCTCGACGAGGCAAGCGACGAGCGGGACGATACGGCCGATAGCGAAAACGAACAGCGGGTCCAGCGCTTCCAGGCGCTCCTGCAGCAGCACCACCGCTCGCACTGGCCAGCCGCAGCCTATGCCCGCGAACTTGGTCTGTCGCCGACCCACCTTAACCGCATCACACGCGCCATCATCGGCCTCAGCGCCCACGAGGTCATCTCACGAAAGCTTGTTGGCGAGGCGAGGCGCGAACTGGTCTTCACCCGCGCCAGTGTGCAGGAGATCAGCTTCCGCCTCGGCTTTGCCGATCCTGCCTATTTCTCCCGCTTCTTCCTGCGCCACACCGGCATGACGCCGCGCGCATGGCGGCTCGCCGAGCGAGACAGGCTCGGCGCGTAGAGGCCGCCATGCCTCCCTGCCGGTCGTCCCCAGCCTAGCCGAAGTGCACGTCCTGATAGAATGTCCAGATGCTGATGGCACTTTCAGGCGCCGCTGAGGTGCTGTGAAGCGTCAGAATGATCGGGAGATCAACCGGATCGTTGAAAACCAGTTTGGCGAAGATCAGGCGACTTCCGTCATCGTGGTACTTGACGATCGCCTCCAGGGTCGGCTCGTCACGGACGCGCCGCAGCATCCCGGAGGCGTCCCGGAATTGTTCCGCCATCGCGGTGGTGTTCGCGAAAGGTCGGTCGGTCAGGCATGCGAACCGCTCCCAGTCCTCGGCTTTCGCAGCCTCGACGATTTCCACGAGACGCGACCGTTCGACAGCACTCGGTCCTCCAGAGCCAATCAACACGGATCGCACTCCGGCCTCCACTGCTGTTCAATGCGGACCGCCAGTAGCGTATCGTTCCAGACGCCTCTGATATTGAGCTTTCGCAGCTGGTGTTCGAGCTTGTCGACCCGGATTTCGTTCACACCATCCCACAACCACCAGACGTCAACCCTGCCTGTCTGCGGATTCACTATTCCTGCCCGAAAAATCGGAAATGGCCGAAGCGCCTCAGCAACCGGTTGATGGCCGGCTATTGCCACACGCCGTTGTCTGACGGCCGCTGCCAGCGGAAAGAAACAAGAGAAGAGCGGAACGCTATTCACCACCGCCGAGAGGTCCCGGGGCCTGGCTTCAAAGATGCCCGGAAAAACCCTCAAGAGTGCGCCGTAAGGTTTCGCCGTGTGTGTAAGTTGAGCGTAAGCCAGTCCTGACGAAACGGGCACCTCGACCACGGCGCCAGTATTGATCTTCATCGAGATACTCCAGGCGGCAAGCGCCTATAACAAGCAGGGTGGGGCGCATGTGAATTCCAATGCACTCACCCTTCCTGCATCAAGGAGAAAACGCAACACGCCGGCCTAAAAAGACTTTTGCAACGACTCAAAACAGGAGCAGAATCAATGCTCGGGTCCGAGGGGGACCCGGAGGATATACGGAGGAAGACATGGCAGTACGCGATCCGTCGCCCTCGTTGTATAACGAGGATCTGGCACCGGCCGAGGAGCGCCGGTGGGGCGCTTTCAGCATCTTCAATGTGTGGACATCCGACGTGCATAGCCTGTGGGGCTATTATCTCGCAGCGAGCCTGTTCCTGCTCTGCGGCAGTTTCATAAACTTCGTCATCGCGATCGGCATCGGGTCGCTGGCAATCTTCTTCCTGATGAGCCTCGTCGGCAATGCGGGCGTGCGCACCGGCGTGCCCTTCCCCGTGCTCGCCCGCGCCTCCTTCGGTACGTTCGGGGCCAACGTTCCGGCACTCGTACGCGCGGTCGTCGCCTGCTTCTGGTATGGCGCGCAGACGGCCGCCGCCTCAGGCGCGATCGTCGCGCTTCTCGTCCGCAACGAAAGCATGCTAGCGTTTCACCAGAACAGCCACATGCTCGGCCACTCGACGCTCGAGGTCATCTGCTATGTCATCGTCTGGTCGCTGCAATTGCTGATCATCCAGCGCGGCATGGAGACCGTTCGAAAATTCCAGGACTGGGCCGGCCCCGCGGTCTGGATCATGATGCTGATCCTCGCCGTCTATCTGATCGTCAAATCCGGTACCTTCTCCTTCGGCTCGGAAATCCCGCGCGATGTGCTCATCGAAAAAACCAAGGATGCGGGTGTACCCTGGGAGCCCGGCACCTTCCCGGCGCTTGCGGCGGTCGCTGCCACCTGGATCACCTATTTCGCCGCTCTCTATCTGAATTTCTGCGACTTCTCGCGCTATGCGACGGACGTAAGTACGCTGCGCAAGGGCAATCTATGGGGCTTGCCGATCAACCTTCTGGCCTTCTGCCTGGTTGCCGGCGTGACGACGACAGCGGCTTTCGCCGTCTATGGCGAGGTGCTGCTGCATCCGGACCAGATTTCGGCGAAGTTCGATAGCTGGTTCCTGGCGCTGCTTGCGGCGCTCACCTTTGCGGTGGCGACGCTCGGCATCAACGTCGTGGCAAACTTCGTGTCACCCGCCTTCGACTTCGCCAACGTCTTTCCGCGGCAGATCACCTTCAAGCGCGGCGGCTATATTGCGGCCCTGATCGCCCTCATCCTTTATCCCTTCGCGCCGTGGGAAACGGGCGCAGCGCATTTCGTCAACTTCATCGGTTCGACAATGGGGCCGATCTTCGGGGTGATGATGGTCGACTACTATCTGATCCGCAGAGCCCAGCTCAACGTCGAAGCGCTCTACCATGAGGATGGCGAATTCCGCTTCCAGAACGGATGGCACAGCAATGCCTTTATCGCCTTTGCGATCGGCGCGCTGTTTTCGTCGATCCTGCCGACATTCACGAATGTCCTTCCGGCCTGGTGGGGAACCTATGGCTGGTTCTTCGGTGTCGCGATCGGTGGGGCGATCTACTACGTATTGAGGATCGGCGCACGCAAGCCGGCCTTTGCCTCCTAGCCGTCCAATGCCGTACCCGGCCGAACGGCTGGGTACGGCATCCATGCGATCACGAGCCTCGACTTGGGCGGCCGAGAATCTGGCGAACGCCTTCCTTGGTGAAGGGCTGGACCAGTTGCTTCAGAAATCCCCGTGCGATCTGCCCCTTGATGCCGATGTCGGTGGAGGATGGACGATCGGGATTATAATAGGTGGCGAAGATCAGATCCCAGATCACGACGTTCTCGCCGTAGTTCATGTTGCCTTCACGAAGGTCTTTCGAATGATGCCAGCGGTGAAGGCGCGGCGTGCTGAAGACGAAATCGAAGGCGCCGGTGCGCATGTCGACATTGCAATGGGTGAGGATACCCATGAAGGCCGTAACGGCCCCAAGCCACCAGAAAACGTGGAGCTGTGCACCGAGGAAATAGAGCGGAATCTGGCTCATCGCGACCTTGAAGAGCGAATCGGCAACATGGAAGCGGCCGGTGTTGATGACCCAGAGCCGGACGACACTGTGATGCAGGGCGTGGAACCGCCAGAAGAACAGTTTTTCATGGGCGATGCGATGGGCCCAGTAGAGGCCGAGTTCCGCAATCACCACCGCGAGCGCCACCTGAACCACCATCGGCCAATCCGAGGACCACAGTCCGAACTTCAACGCAGCAAGGGGCTGCAGGATGTTGGCGGCGTACATGGGGAAGACGGCAGCGATCAACCCGGCCAGTTGCAGCAATCCCTTGGTCGCCAGCGTGTGCCCGATGTCGTTTACCGCTTCGCCATCCGACATCAACCAGCGCCTCTCGTAGGGGATGTATCGTTCGAGCAGGAACAGAACGAAGACCGCGGCGGCATAGACCGCCGCGAAGGCGGCCATCGGATGGGCGCTTGAAAAGGCAAAATACGAACCCAACAGTCCGCAGAGGAACACCAGAGGCCAGGACAGGTATCGAACAACATGTTTTAGTAAGTCCCCGAGCTTCGAATGGGCGCGGCTACGCTCTGAAACCATCAATGACGCTCCATCCAATCCAGCAGTTCGCGGCATGTGCGCGGACGACCATCGCTGATGCGCCCATCAGAACATGCACCCAGGCGGAGGTCCGGCTCGGACCAGTCGCCCCACCTCGTGCAGCCGTATATGTGCCTGATCTCGGCGCAAGTGCGCGGCCTTCCGTCACTTAGCCGACCATCACGACAGGGATCGTACAGATGCTGTGTGGTGCGTTGCGGATCGTCCGCAATCCACAGTCCTTTGTCGTCGGCATGGCCCGCACCCGCGCCGAACAGCATCATCCACATTGGCAAGACGACCAATCGCATCGACAACCGCCCTTGTTTGAAAACGTTGTTGCCGAACTTTGGGGGGAGCGGATTACACGAGCATTGCGGAAAGGTCGGAAGGATGGAGCGTCCATTCAGACGGCATCGATCTCTTCTGCCGCTACCAGTCCGCGGGCCTGTAGTCGCTGATGGATCCGGTAAAGCCTTGAGAGGCGGCGAAGATATCAGTCGTCGGAATAGCGCTCCTCGCGCCACGGGTCTCCGCGCATATGATAGCCGTTCTTCTCCCAGAAGCCGGCGATGTCGCTGGCGCGAAAATCGATGCGTGTCAGCCACTTGGCGCTCTTCCACAAGTAGAGATGTGGAACGATGAGCCGCATCGGTCCGCCATGGGTGCGGGTGATCGGCTGCCCCTCCCAGTCCGTCGCCAGGATCGCATCCTCGGCGGCGAAGTCTTCGAGCGGCAGGTTGGTCGTGTAGCCGTCATAGCTCGTGAGCATGACATGACTTGCTTCGGGCTTCGGCATGACATGATCCAGCAGATCACGGGTCGCGACACCCTGCCAGCGGTTGTCATAGCGCGACCAGGTGGTGACGCAGTGTATGTCCGAGAGCCTATCGCTCTGTGGCAACGCCTTGAAGTCGGCCCAGGCGAGCGACACGGGGTGCTCGACAAGGCCGGTGATTTCGAGCCGCCAGCTTTCCGTCCGAACGATCGGCTGCTGGCCGAGATCGAGCACCGGCCAATCCTTGACCAGGTGCTGACCGGGCGGCAGGCGTTCGTCTTCCGGCCGGGCGATTCGTCTGGTCAGGAATTTGCCGTCCGCGGCCCAGCGCCGCTTCGTCGACGTGAGTTTGGTTTCCGGCGGATGCGTGTCGTCGGTCATGAATCTCTGCTCCCCACCCCTGGTTCCCTCGCCAAGTGAGAGTAAGAAGGGCGCAGCCGTGGAACGTCAAGCACAGGCGCGTAAAGTTGCTATCGCAGGACCACACGCAGGGCGGCCTGCGTTTCCTTGAGCAGCGGCAGATAACGCTCCACCATCTCCGCCGCGGCCACATGCACGGCCGGTGCGCCGATATTCAGCGCCGCAACGATCCGGCCGCGATCATTTTCAAGCGGCACGGCAATGGAACAGAGACCGAGTTCCAGTTCCTGATCGATAAGCGCGTAGCCTTGCTCGCGCACGCGGCGGAACTCGGCGATCAATTCCTCCGGATCAGTTTTCGTATAGGGCGTGTTTGCCTTGAGGCTCGAGCGCGAAAGGATCTCGCGCGCCTCTTGCTCCGGCAAAGCCGCGAGCCACACCCGCCCCATGGAGGCGCAATAGGCAGGCAGTCGCGAACCCGTCGTCAGGTTGATCGACATCACCCGCTTCTGCGAGGCCCGGGCGATGTAGACGATTTCGGTGCCATCCAGTACCGAGGCCGAGGCGCTCTGCCCGGCGCGGTCCGAAAGCTGGTCGAGATAGGGCTGGATGATGGTCGGCAGCGGCGTTGCCGAAAGATAGGCATGGCCGAGCCTTAGTATCTTCGGCGTAAGCGCGAAAAACTTGCCATCATAGTCGGCGTAGCCGAGTTCGGAGAGGGTCAGCAGCGAACGACGCACCGTCGCCCGGTCGAGGCCGGTGATCTTCGACGCCTCGGCGATCGACAGTTTCGGCCGCGTTTCATCAAAGGCTTCGATCACCGCCAGCCCTCTGGCAAAGCCGCTGACGAAATCGGTTTCTCGCATTGTCGCCTCCCAAATCACGACAACGATTTTGTGCGATATACGAACAAAAGTCAAATAACGCACAAAATATTTGACCGCGCTTTCTGATCGGCGCTTATTGGCATGCGGAAGAGCGAGCCGCCTCGCCACCGAAGAGGTGCCGGGGCCGCAAACAGAAAAGCAGCAGAGAGAGGAAACATGGCGAAGATCGTTTCGCTCGCCGAGGCCGTCGGCGACAATGTCAGGGATGGCGACACCGTCGCCATGGAAGGTTTCACCCATCTGATCCCCTATGCCGCGGGCCATGAGGTGATCCGCCAGGGCCGCAAGGACCTCTTTCTCGTGCGCATGACGCCCGATATTCTCTACGACCAGTTGATCGGCGTGGGTGCGGCGCGGGGCATGAAGTTTTCCTGGGGCGGCAATCCCGGCGTCGGCTCGCTGCATCGGTTCCGCGATGCCGTCGAAAACCAGTGGCCGCGACCGCTCGAAATCGAGGAGCACTCCCATGCGGCGATGGCCAATGCCTATGAGGCGGGTGCCGCCAACCTGCCCTTTGCGACGCTGCGCGGTTATATTGGCGCCGACCTGCCGAAGGTGAACCTCAACATCAAGTCGGTCATCTGCCCCTTCACCGGCGAAGTACTGGCCGCCGTGCCGGCGATCCGCCCGGATGTCACGATCATCCACGCCCAACGCGCCGACAAGAAGGGCAACGTGCTGATCGAAGGCATCGTCGGCGTGCAGAAGGAGGCGGTGCTCGCCGCCAGGCGCTCGATCGTCACGGTCGAGGAGATCGTCGACGAACTCAACCCGCCGTCGCCCAATTCGCTTGTTCTGCCGAGCTGGGCAATCACGGCTGTTGCCCACGTTCCGGGCGGCGCCTTCCCGTCCTATGCGCACGGCTATTATCCGCGCTCCAACGCCTTCTACATCGGCTGGGACGAGATCGCCCGCGACCGCGACAGCTTCACCGCCTGGATCAAGGAAAATGTTTTGAACGCCAAGCCGGAAGATTTCGCCAGGCATGCCGGCAACAAACCGGCGAAGGCGGCCTAAAGGGAGGATAGGATGAGCGACTTCACCCCCACCGAAATGATGACGATCGCCGCCGCCCGGGCGCTTTCCAACGACGACGTCTGCTTCGTCGGCATCGGTGCCCCATCGGCTGCCTGCAATGTCGCGCGGCTGACGCACGCGCCGGATATCACGCTGATCTATGAAAGCGGCACGGTCGGAACCAAGCCCGACGTGCTGCCGCTTTCGATCGGCGACGGCGAACTGTGCGATACAGCGCTTTTCACGGTCTCGGTGCCCGAGATGTTCCGCTACTGGCTGCAGGGCGGACGCATCACCACGGGCTTCCTCGGCGGCGCCCAGATCGACAAATTCGCCAATCTCAACACCACGGTCGTCGGCCCCTACGATCACCCGAAAGTGCGACTTCCCGGCGGCGGCGGCGCCCCGGAGATCGCCTCCAATTGCGGCCGCATCTTCATCACCATGGCGCTGTCGAAGCGCGGCTTCGTCGAGAAGCTGCCCTTCATCACCTCCATGGGCCACGGTGAAGGCGGCAATCATCGCGAACGGCTCGGCATGAAGACGAAGGGGCCGACCCGGGTCATCACCGATCTCTGCATTCTGGAGCCGGATCCTGAGACCAAGGAGCTGACCGTCGTTTCGGTGCACCCTGGCGTGACGCGCGAGCAGATCGTCGAAAATTGCGGCTGGGCGATCAAATTTGCCGACCAGGTGATCGAGACGCCTGCGCCGACGGAACTGGAACTTGCGACCCTTCGCGACATCAATGCCCGCACCAAGAAGGCGCATCAGGGCGACAAGGAGGCAGCCTAATGGCCGAGGCATTCATCTGCGACTACGTGCGCACCCCGATTGGCCGCTTCGGCGGTTCGCTTTCCTCGGTACGGGCCGACGATCTCGGTGCGATCCCGCTTCGCGCCCTGATGGAGCGAAACGCTAATGTCGACTGGGACGCGGTCGATGACGTCATCTTCGGCTGCGCCAACCAGGCGGGCGAGGACAATCGCAACGTCGCGCGCATGTCGCTGCTGCTGGCCGGTCTGCCGGTCGGCGTGTCGGGCACGACGATCAACCGGCTCTGCGGCTCCGGCATGGATGCGGTGATCACCGCGGCACGTGCCATCAAATCGGGCGAAGCGGAACTGATGATCGCAGGTGGGGTCGAGAGCATGTCGCGCGCGCCCTTCGTGTTGCCAAAGGCCGACACCGCCTTCTCGCGCAACGCCGAGATCTACGACACCACCATCGGCTGGCGCTTCATCAATCCCCTCATGAAGAAGCAGTACGGCGTCGATTCCATGCCGGAGACCGGCGAGAACGTCGCGGAGGATTTTCACGTCAGCCGCCAGGACCAGGACGCCTTCGCCGTTCGCAGCCAGGCGAAGGCGGCGGCGGCACAGGCGAATGAACGACTGGCGAAGGAGATCGTTGCCGTGACGATCCCGCAGCGGAAGGGCGAGCCCGTCGTCGTCGATCGCGACGAACACCCGCGCGCAACCACGATGGAAGCGCTCGCCAAGCTCGGCACGCCCTTCAGACAAGAAGGCGGCACGGTGACCGCCGGCAACGCCTCCGGCGTCAACGATGGCGCAACCGCCCTGATTATTGCCTCGGAAGCGGCGGCGAAGAGGTATGGCCTACGACCGATTGCCCGCATCCTCGGCGGGGCCACCGCCGGCGTGCCGCCACGCATCATGGGCATGGGGCCGGCGCCGGCGTCGAAGAAGCTGATGGCGCGCCTCGGTCTCACGCAGACGCAGTTCGACGTCATCGAACTCAACGAAGCCTTCGCCTCGCAGGGGCTTGCCGTGCTGCGCGATCTCAGGATTGCCGACGATGATGCGCGCGTCAACCGCAATGGCGGCGCCATCGCGCTCGGCCATCCGCTCGGTATGTCCGGCGCCCGCATCACCGGCACCGCCGCGCTCGAACTGCAGGAAACCGGCGGTCGCTACTCGCTCTCAACCATGTGCATCGGCGTTGGCCAGGGCATCGCGGTTGCGCTGGAGCGCGTCTAGCGCTCCAGCGCAACGACGTAAGACCCGGCTGGTGCGGAGCCGATCGCGCTCGCCGCGCCGGGCTCTGCCTCTTAATGGAGGCCGAGAAACTGCTTCAGTTCCGGTGTCTGCGGCCGGACGAAAACCTCGTCCGGCCGCCCTACTTCGTGGACACGGCCTTGATGCATGAACACGACTCGGGAGCAGACGTCGCGTGCGAATTTCATCTCATGCGTCACCATCAGCAGCGTCATGCCTTCTGCGGCAAGCTCGCGCACGACCGCAAGCACTTCGGCCACCAGCTCCGGGTCAAGCGCCGAGGTGATCTCGTCGCAGAGCAGCGCGATCGGCTGCATCGCAAGCGCACGCGCGATCGCCACGCGCTGCTGCTGCCCGCCTGAAAGCTCGTCGGGGTAAGCGTCGAACTTGTGGGCAAGACCGACGCGCTCCAGCATCTTGCGAGCGATCGTCTCCGCTTCCGGCTTCGGCGTCCTTTTCACGACCGTCTGCGACAGCATGACATTGCCGCCGACCGTCAGATGAGGAAAGAGATTGAACTGTTGAAAGATCATTCCGACCTTCAATCGCAATGCCTTCAGATGCACCTCATCGTCGAGGAGCTGCGCACCCGCGACAGAGATCGAGCCTTTGTTGATCGTCTCGAGGCCATTGATGCAACGAAGCAGCGTCGATTTGCCAGAGCCGCTCTTGCCGATGATGGCGATGACTTCGCCTGGCGCAACGTCAAGACTGATCCCCTTCAAGACTTCGTTCGCGCCATAACTCTTGCGGACTTCAGTGATTCCGATGAGCGACATTGAGCTTCCTTTCGAGGATCTGGCTGCTCTTCGACAGGGGCCAGCAGAGCGCGAAATAGATAAGGGCAACGAGGCCATAGACGGTAAAGGGCTGGAAGGTGACGTTGGTGACGACGGTGCCGGCCTTCGACAGTTCGACAAAGCCGATGATCGAGGTCAGCGCCGTGCCTTTGATGACCTGTACGGAAAACCCGACGGTTGGCGGGACCGCAACTTTCATCGCCTGCGGCAGGATGACGTAACGCATCTGCTGTAGCCAGCCCATGCCAAGGCTGGCGGAGGCCTCCCATTGCCCCTTGGCCACCGCTTCGACACACCCACGCCAGATCTCTCCGAGAAAGGCGGCGGTCCAGAAGATCAATGCCAATCCGGCGGCAAGCCAGGCCGGCACATCGACACCGAACAGGCCCAGCCCGAAAAAAGCGATGAAGAGTTGCATCAGCAGCGGCGTCCCCTGAAACAGCTCGATATAATAGCGGGCGAGTGATCGCAGCGATTTGCGTTTGCTGATGCGCAGGAAGAGCAAGCCAAGCCCGACGATACCGCCGCCCAGGAACGAGACAAGCGAGAGGACGACGGTCCAGCGCGTCGCGAGCAGAAGGTTGCGCAAGATATCCCAAATGGTGAACTCGATCATCGCGCGGTCCTCCGTGGGAAAATGAACCCGCCGACGATCGCCAGCGCCTGGCGAAGCAGGATCGCCAGGACGAGGTAGATGATCGTGGATACGATGTAGGCCTCGAAGGCTCGGAAAGTCCTGGATTGAATGAAGTTGGCGGCGAAGGTGAGATCTTCGGCGGCGATCTGCGACACGACGGCGGAACCGAGCATGACGATGACGACTTGCGATGACAGGGCCGGCCAGATGCGCTGGAGCGATGGAACCAGCACGACGTGTCGAAATGTCTCGAAGCGCGTCATGGCGAGACTGGCGCCCGCCTCGAACTGCCCCCTTGGCGTCGCCTGGATGCCGGCGCGGATAATCTCGCAGCTATAGGCCCCGAGATTGACGATCATCGCGATATTGGCGGCTTGCAATTCGCTAAGCTGCAATCCCAAGGACGGGAGGCCGAAGAAGATGAAAAAAAGCTGGATCAGGAATGGCGTGTTGCGGATCAGCTCGACATAGGCTGCGACCATCGGCTTGAGCCAGGCAGGGCCCAGTGCCCTCGCCCAGGCGCAGCAGATTCCAAGCGAGATGCCGGCGACGGCACCAACCGCGATCAGTTGAACGGTGATGCCTATCCCTTTGATGATCTGAGGATAATATTCGAGCAGCCAGCCAAATTCGAACTGGTAATTCAAGGCGTACCCCTGGTTTGACGAGTATCCGCCGGCGCCGTCCTGCCTAGAGCATCTTATCCGCTTTCAGTGTTTCTACCTGAAAGCAGGATGCTCTGGCGGCGAGGCGGCGAGGCTGGGTTGATCAGAGATCGGTCGGCAGGTCCGTGCCGAGCCACTTTTGCGCAATGGCGTTCAGCGAGCCGTCCGCCTTGGCCGCCGCGATGATGGCATTGACCTTTTCAAGAAGGGCGGGTTGCGCCTTGCCAAGCCCGATGTAGCAGGGCGAATTCTTGATCAGGAACTTCAGCTCAGGCCGCTTTGGCGGGTTCTTGGCGAGAATGGCAGCCGCCACCACGTTGCCGGTCGCAACAGCCTCGACCTGCCCGGACAGGAAGGCGGAGATCGTGCCGTTGTTGTCTTCATAGCGCTTGATGACCGTATCTGCCGGCGCGACCTTGGTCAGCTCCAGGTCTTCGACCGCGCCGCGGGTGACGCCTACGACCTTGCCGGTAAGTTCCTCCGGCTTGGTGACTGCGAGTTCCGCGGGCGCGAACACGCCATTGAAGAAGGGCGCATAGGCGGCGGAGAAATCGATGACCTTCTCCCGATCTGGATTTTTGCCGAGGCTCGAAATGACCAGATCGACCTTGTTGGTCTGCAGATAAGGAATCCGGTTCGCGCTGGTAACCGGCACGAGTTCGACCTTCACGCCGAGCTTGTCTGCGATCAGATTGGCCATGTCGACGTCATAGCCCATCGGCGCCATATCCGTGCCGACACTGCCAAACGGCGGGAAATCCTGAGGAACGGCAACGCGAAGCGCGCCGCGCGACGTGATGTCGCCAAGCGCGTCGGCATAGGAAACCGAGCCGAAGCCGATGGTCGCGGCCATCGCCGCCATGGCGATGAACAGTCGTCTTGCGAGCATTGAGTCATTCTCCTTCTTGAGTTCGCGGTGTTTTGCTGCGTGACGCCCTGGTCGGCGCAGTCACGATCTTGGGAGGAAGCGAGAGGGATCGCCGAAGGTCGGCCAGCGGATCGGGATGCTTCGTCAGGTCCAGTCCAGTTTCCACCTCGTCCAGGTGTTCGACAGAGAGCGCGGCCGCTCTCAAAAAATCCCCCTGCTCCATCGCTTCGACGATGCGACAGTGTCCGAGGTGGGATTGCAGGGCGTGGAAATCCGACTGATAAAGCATCGAAATCAGGATGGTTCTGGCCGTGAGATCGCGGAGTATCTCGATGAGGATGGCGTTATCCGCCAATTCGGCCACCCGAATATGGAAGTCGCCCATCAGGCAGGTGAGGCGCTGGCGGTCGCCGGCTTCGATTGCCGCCCTTTCTTCGGCAAGATGGGCATGCAACCGTTCGCGACCGCTCTTGGTCAGCGGCCGCATACTGCGCAGCAGCCCCGCTTCTATGACGCGCCGGGCATCATAGACCATCATCGCCTCTTCGGCAGATGGCTGCGCGACGAACCAGCCTCTACGTGGGCTGACATGCACGATGCAGCGTGTCTCGAGGCGCATCATCGCTTCGCGCACCCGGGTCCGCGACACGCCGAAGAGAGCGGCCAATTGGTTCTCGCTGAGCCGCGTTCCGGGTTCTATGCGGCCCGAGAGAATGCCGGAGACGATGGACGTCTCGATCGGATTATGGGCGGTCGGTGCGATTCTACCTTGCATACAAGACAGGAATGCAAAGCCTGTGCCAATCTCCTGTAGCCATATTTTCAAGGGCTTGCGGGAGATGCACTTCTCACCTTCGGCTATTCAGGTGCAGTCAGCTCGCTTTTTAGACATTTCGGGCCGCGGAGCTGCCTTGTTCGGAATGAATGCTCCCTTCCCGTGCACGCGCGGTCACAACGCGCAGCTGGACCGATGCGCGGTGTGAAAGCGTTGTCGTTGGAAACGGGCGCGTTCCCGCTCCCCGACTACTCCGACCAGATCGCGACATCGACGGGGCCGAGCTTGCGGCCGCCGACATGGAAGGTCGCGTTGGCAGGCGCCGGTACCTCGACGGCTGTCTTGCCGTAGTTGAAGGCGAAGGTGAGCTTGCCGCGGCGGGTGATGCGCAGATCGCCCAAATCCGCCAGTGCCTCGACCGAGGCCCAGCCCAGCGCGTCGCCGATCACCTTCTTCAGCAGTTCGCCGCGGGCGCCGGTTGCCAGATAGCGCGCCTTGTCGTTGCCGACGAGCGCCGGAGCACCGGTGCGGTAGTCGCCTTCGAAGGTCGCAAGCACGGTCTCGCTGGTCCGGACCGTCTCGCGCCAGACGCCGGCCGGATAGGTCTCATTGCCGTAGAGCACGCTCTCGCCGTGAAACTCCGGCAGGGATTCGACCCGGGACACGCTGAGGTCGATCAGAGAGGCGAGCGGGCCCGGCGGCAAGCCCTCCGGAATATGCATGTCCTCGGTCTTGCTGCCGCTGCGCGGTCCGAACAGAACCTTGGCGCCTGACGCGGCAAGCTTCTGAACGAAAGCCTGATCGGGGATGACAAGGTCGGGCGCGAGCACGAGCTGGTAGCCTTCGAGGTCCGAATGCTGGCCGATGAAATCGACATCGACGCCGAGACGGGAAACCGTCGAGTACCAGTCGAGTGCGATCGCCGATGCCAAATAAGTACGGCCCTGCGGCAGCGCGCGTGTCGCCCAGCGCGAATTGTAGTCGAGCAGGATCGCGACCTTGGCCTTCTGGCGGCGTTCGCCCTTGGGAAGCCGCTTCATCTCCTCGGCAACCTGCGCAACTTCGAGATAGCCCTGATCCGCCTCGCTGTTCGGCAAGAGCAGTCCGGCATGGAATTGTTCTTGCGCAAACGGCACCTGGCGCCAGCGGAAATAAGAGACCATGTCGACGCCATGGGCATAGGCGAGCCAGGTCCACAGCCGCACCATGCCGTCCGCCGGCGACTGGTTGTGCGAAGCCCAGTTCACCGGACCCGGTTGCTGCTCCATCACCCAGACGCGGCCATTGCCGACGGCGCGGTAGAGATCGTGGTTGAAAGCCGGCTGGTCCGGATCGCCGACGCGGAGGTAGCGGCCCTTGTCTTCCGACGAGAGACGGCCGTTCAACAACCCGCCCATCGGATAGACGTCCCAGGACGCGATATCGATATCCTCGCCGACCTTGTAATGGTCGAAGTCGGTATTCTGCGACATGAAGTTGTGCGTCACCGGACGGCCCGGCGAATGCTTGCGGATAATGTCCACCTGCGCCTTGTTGAAGCTTTTCACCTGATCGGAGGAGAAGCGGATGTAATCGACGATATGGGTCGGGCTCGGCTCCTCCACCAGGTTGTTCGGAAGATCGACCTCGTAGAAGCTCAGATAGTTCATCGCCCAGAAAGCCGTGCCCCAGGCGCGGTTCAGTTCCTCGACGGTGCCGTAGCGCTCAGCCAGCCACTCACGGAACGCGCGTAGCGCCTCGTCGGAATAGCTGTAGATCGTGTCATGGTCGCCATATTCGTTGTCGGTCTGCCAGGCGTGCACGAAGGCATTCTGTCCGTAGCGCTCGGCCATGGCTTCGCAGATGCGTGCCGCCTCGACGCGATAGCGGCGACTGGAAAAGCAATAGTGACGACGAGCGCCGAACTTTCGCACCACACCCTTGGCGTCGACGGGCAGAATGTCGGGATAGCGATCGATCAGCCACTTCGGTGGCGCGGCGGTCGGCGTTCCCAAGATCACCTTGAGGCCGGCATTGCCGAGCACGTTGATGGCGTCATCCATCCAAGCCCAATGGAACTCGCCCGGCCGCGGCTCGATCTTCGCCCAGGCGAATTCACCGATGCGCACCCAAGCAAGGCCGAGCTCGACCATGCGGCGCGCATCCTCTTCCCAGTTCTCGCGCGGCCACTGCTCCGGATAGTAGCAGACGCCGAGTTCCAGCATGTCGGTCTGCTGCTCTTTGGCGTTGAAGCGGTTCGATCTCGTCAGGGGCATGTGCACGGGTCCGGTCCTTCGTCATTCTCTCGGCCGGTTGGGTCCGGCCTGGGGTTTGTCTGGCGCTCGGATATAAACGTTTATATCCTGAAGCATGAGTGAGCGGCCCTTCGGGACCACGGTTCCATCAACGGTTGGGGTTCAAGCGATCGTCGCAGCGCTCGATCAGATTGGGCATCAGGAGCGTTTGCAGCGCCTCCGGCGGTTCGCCTTCCATGCGCCTCAGAATATAGGCGCCGAGCAGGCTGCTCGGTTCGCTGATCGGCAGGTAGTAGGTGGTGATCGGCGGCGCGAAATACTGGCTGACGTTGAGATCGTCGGTGGCATTGATGACGGCGTCACGCCCATGCACCAGTCCGCGCTCATGGAAGCCCGAGAAGGCACCGAGCGCCGAAGCTTCGTTGGCGCAGATATAGGCGGTCGGCGCATCGCTGAGTTCCGACATCGTCAGCACGTTCTCGCGGCCGAAGGCTGGCGTCAGCCGGCCATGGGCAACGAGCGCCGGATCATAGGGAAGCCCCGCCGTCTCAAGGCCGTGTTTGTAGGCTTCCAGCCGCGTGATACCGTAGCTTAAGTCCGAGAGCGGGTTGAGCAACGCGATGCGGCGATGGCCGCGCTCGATCAGCCGCGCCATCGACACCCGGATCATCTGCTCGTTGTCGGCATCGACATAGGCATGCGGCGCGTTGTGGATGCTGGTGCCGTAGGTGACGAAGGGGAAGTCCGCCGCCTGCATGGTGCGGATGCGCGGATCGTCTGCGCGCGTGCCCGAGATGATGATGCCGTCCGCCTTCTTCAACGACACGATCTGCTTGATGACCGCCTGGCTCTCTTCGAAATTCCGGACGGCATAGAGCGAGACGCGATAGGGGCTTTCTTCCAGCGCCCAGGAAATGCCGCTTAAGAGCTGGGCGTACTCGACGCCTTCCCATTCGTTCTGCTTCGGGCCCGGCGCAGTCATGATCGCGGCGACCTGATAGGTCTTGCCGGTGCGCAGCTGCACGCCATGCATGTTGAGCTCGTAGCCGACGCGTGTCGCCGCCTCGATCACGA
Source organism: Ensifer sp. 38_S197 (assembly GCF_056924495.1). Taxonomy (NCBI): domain Bacteria; kingdom Pseudomonadati; phylum Pseudomonadota; class Alphaproteobacteria; order Hyphomicrobiales; family Rhizobiaceae; genus Ensifer; species Ensifer sp. 38_S197. The sequence goes on from NZ_JBXOVZ010000001.1 coordinate 799,472, forward strand.
TCGCGCGCGTTTCCGGGCGAACCTGAGGCGAATGCTTCAGGGCCTTGGAAACGGTGGCGATGGAAAGCCCCGTCTCCTGCGCGATGGTCTTGATCGTCGGTCTCTGCATGGCGTCTCGACTCGTCACGGTTAGTTGGCGCTGAGCGATGCCGCCAGCACGAGATAGACTGCGGATGTCCAGGCGAATGCCCGATCGCGAAGGCCCCTCCCCGAGCGCGCATCGAAGTTTTCGGCCATACCGCTTTTGCTTGCAAGTGAACAGAACTTTTCCGCGACCTCACGCGCAAGCTCAATCTTCCCTTGCCGGCGCAGACCATCCCAAAGAAGAAGCGTTGTCGGCGCCCAGATCGGCCCGCGCCAATAGCCGTCGTCCTCGTAGAAGGAACTCTGCGGGCTTTCGGTCGCCGGTCCCCAGTCGGTAATGAAGCCGCCGGTGACGAGACGAGCCACGAGCTTTTCGCGCATGTCGGGTGTCAGTCGCGCGCCCAAGAGCAGCGGCATGAACTGGATGAGATTGTCGCCCGGCAGCGCTCGCTCCGGATTCTGTGCCAAGCGCGCGCCAAAAGTTTCGCCGGTCCACAGGCGCTCGAACAGCAACGCCTGCAGGTGGTCAGCCTTTTGCCGCCACGTCGCCTGGCGTTCCGCGTCGTCCTCCAGCAGGTCCGCCAGCGTCTCGCAGGCAAGGATCAGGAAAACCGGCAGGTCCGGCGAGATCACCGGGCCGCCTTCGGCAAAGAAGGTCGCGTTGTCCCAGCCGCTATCGTTGCCATGAAAATAGGACGGCAGGCTCTCCGCATCCTTGCGCCCATAGGTCAGCCAGTAATCGACCTGGCGGCCAATGGCATCACGCAGATAACACTTGCGCTCAGCCGTCAGGAAGGACGGATCGGCTGCCGCGATTAGCGACACCGCCCAGCCATGCACCGGCGGTTTGGTGAACGCGAAGAGCACGTCGCGGTCGTTGATATAGTCCGGCAGCAGGCCGGAGTCGTCCTGATGGTCGAAGATCGCCGCGAACTGGTCGAAGGCGAGGTCCTGTTCGAAGGCGGCGACACCAAGGGCCGAGAAGGCGTTGTCCCAGCTCCAGATATTGATCATGTGGTTCTTGGACATATAGATCGCCGGCCGCGTCAGTGCACCGCCCGCGGGCACGCCGTTCGCCCAGAGCAAATAGCTCGCCAGCCGATGCGCCTCGTCCTGGCCGCGGACGCCCTTTGGAACGCGGGCGTGCCATTCAGCAAATTCGGCCGCAGCGCCGGACAGGGCCTCTGCGAAACGGCCGGGTCGATCGACAGGCGGCACGGTGCGGAAGAAGTCCACATTGCCCTCGAAGAGGTCGGGCGCCGAAAAGGAAAAGGACACGTCATCGGAATGGTCGCGCTGCCAGGCGCCGGTGACTTTCAATTCCCCAGCGATCGCCCGTGGGATGAACTTGACGTTCTCGACCGCGGCGACGAGGCAATCCTCACTTTGTGGCGTGCGGTAAACATAGTCGTAGCGTGACCCCTCCAGATGGAAGCGGACGCCGGCCTGCTTGCCGGATATGTGCAGCCTTTCTCCTTCGCCGATGACGAAGCGGACCATACCCTCGCCGATGCGGGCGTCGAGCCGCTCCGGGGAAAGCATCAGCTCGGGCGTCACGGTCTTGCCTTCCGCATCGAGAAACTCGACGCGGCAGAGGCGACCAAGCGAGGGCCGCTCGTCGCCACCGGCAACGTGGCGCAGATAAAGCGCCCGCTCGCCATCGCGGCCCGGTACCCGCATCGTCGAGAGCGTCAGGAACCGGCCCCTGCGACTGAAGGGGACGTGGTTAATATCGAACAGCATGCCGTTATCCCTTCACCGACGAGCCGACCGCGCCATCCATGATGTAGCGCTGGGCGACGAAGAAGAGTGCCAGCGGCGGCAGGCAGAGGATGACGGTGATCGCGGCGATTGATGTCACATCTACCTCGTGCAGGCCCTTGAACATCGAGAGGCCGAGCGTCAACGTGTACTTCGATTGGTCGTTCAGGAAGATCAACGGGCCGAGATAGTCGTTCCAGGCGTTCATGAAATGGAAGGTGCCGACCAGCACCAGCGCCGGCATCATCAGCGGCAGATGGATGCGCCAGTAGATGTCGAAGGCATTGGCGCCGTCCATGCGCGCGGCCTCGTCGATCTCCATCGGCACGGTCATGATGTATTGCCTGAGAAGGAAGACGAAGAAGGCGTCGGCGAAATAGGCCGGCACAATCAGCGGCTTCAGCGTGTTGATCCAGCCGAGCAGGTTGAACTCCATGTAGAGCGGAATCATCTTCACGTCCCATGGGATCATCATGGTGGCGAGCAGCAGGATGAACAGCGGATCACGGCCGGGGAAACGGAAGCGGGCAAAGCCATAGGCGACGAGCGACGAGGAGATGAGCTGGCCGATCGTCGACAGCACCACGACGATCACCGAGTTGGTGAGATAGGTGCCGAAGGGCTGTTTGTTCCAGGCGGCGGCAAAGTTTTCCCAGTGCCATTCCGACGGCCAGAAGACCGGCGGAAACTGGTAGAGTTCGGCGGCGCTTTTGATCGCCGTCATGAAGGTCCAGTAGAATGGCGCAATGAACAGCGCAGAGAGCAGAATGAGCGCGGAATAGAGCAGCGTCTTACGCATTGTGCTCTCCATCGTTCTGGCGGACTTCGCCTTCGTAATAGACCCAGGCGGCCGACCAGCGCATGACGCCAAGGCTGAGCAGAAGGACGATGATGAACATCACCCAGGAGCCGGCTGCGGCGTAGCCCATGTCGAAATATTTGAAGGCGTTGTCGTAGATATACATGGCGAAGAAATAGGTGGAACCGAGCGGCCCGCCCTTGGTCAGAAGCAGCGCGATCGTCAGTTGCTGGAAGGCGGAGATGATCGAGGTGATGAAGGTGAAGAGCAGCATCGGCCCGAGCATCGGGAGCGTGATGAACAGCATCTGCGCCCAGCCGGGAACCCCGGAAACCGTCGCCGCCTCATAGAGTTCCTTCGGGATCGCCTTGAGGCCGGTCAAGAGGATCAGCATCGTGCCGCCAAGCCCCCAGAGGCTGGCGATGATGATCGCGACGATCGCCAGGTTCGGATCGCCGAGCCAGTTCGGCCCCTCGATGCCGACGAAAGACAGCATGAAGTTCAGGAGGCCGTATTCCTTGCTGTAGATCCAGCTCCAGATCGTCACGAGGGCTACGCCGGAAATGACGCTCGGCAGGTAGAAGGCGGTGCGGAAGAAGCCGCTGGCGAAGGTGATATGGTGCAGCATCAGCGCCAGCAGGAACGACATGACGATGTTGAACGGCACGTAGATTGCCGCAAACTTCACCGTGATCCAGAGGCTCTCCCAAAACTGCGGGTCCTCGAAGAGCATGGAGCGGTAGTTGTCGAGGCCGACGAAGCTGCGCTCGCCGACAACGGGCCAGTCGTAGAAACTCATCGTCAGCGAGAAGACGAGCGGGCCGAGCGTGAAGAACAGGAACCCAAGGATCCACGGGGAGATGAACAGGTAGGGCGCCGCATAGCGCGCGATGGCGGAGCGCTTGCGCCTTGCCACCTTTGGCTCTGCACCGGCATAGGTCATATCCATCTCCCCGTACTCCCTTCGCTTACTTGATCAGACGCTTGGAGCGGTTGACCGCATCGTCGAGATGCTGCTTGGCATTGCCCTGGTCGATCATCGTCGCCTCGATGGCGCGGGCGAGATTGTCCTGGACCTTGCCCCAGTTTGCGTTCTTCAGGAACGCGTGGGTCTCGGTGTTCGAGGTGGCGAGAATGTCGAAGAAAGGCTTGTAGATCGGGTCCTTGGTCATGCCCTTCTCTTCGGCGACGCTGGTGCGCACCGGCAGGTCATTGACGCGCATGGCGACGGCTTCGGGCGAAGAGAAGAACTTGACGAACTCCCAGGCGAGGTCCGGATGGGCGGCATCCTTGGCGATCGAGATCGCCGAAACGCCGAGCGCCGAATGGGCCGTCTTGTCGCCGAACTTCGGCAGTGGTGCCACGCCATACTTGATGCCCGACTGATCGATGCCGGACTTCGACCACATGGCGCTCTGGAACATGGCGATCTTGCCGCCCTTGAAGAGCGTGCTGCCTGATGTGTCGTCGCCGAGGTTCAGCGTGATCGCCTCCTGCTTCTTGGCCATGTCGGCGAACATGTCGAGCACCTGGGCGGCCGCATCGCTGTTCATGTAGCCATCGATCTTTTTGCCATCGTCGGAGATGTACTTGGTGCCGTTCGACCAGAGGAACTGCTCGAAGTCATAAGGGTCGGGCTTGGCGTCGACGGCGAAGCCATAGACCTTGTTCGGCTCGTCGCGGAACTTGGCGGCCTTGGCGCGCAGGTCGTCCCAGGTCCAACCGTCCTTCGGCTCCTCGACACCAGCCTTGGCGAACATGTCCTTGTTGTAGAAGACGACCTGCGTGGTGAAGCCCGACGGCATGCCGTAGGTCTTGCCCTCGACACGCACGGTGTTCATCAGGCCCTTCGGGAAATCGTCCGGCTTGATCTCGGCCGCGTCCTTGGCGATCAGATCGTCCAGCGGCTTCAGCGACGTGTAGTATTGCGGGAAGTTCCACATATACATCACATCCGGCGGGTTGCCGGCGCCGAAGGCGGCGATCAGCTTCTGATCGTAGCCATCCGCATAGGGCTCGACCTGAACCTTTACACCTGGGTGCTTCTCCTCGAACTTCTTGGCGATCGCCTGCTGGATCGCCAGGCTTTCGTCCGTGTCCCAGGTCGCAAAGCGCAGCACTTCTTCCGCGCGGGCCGTGGCGGCTCCGGCCATCGCCAGAACCATCAGCGAGCCGATGAACGACTTCCTGTTGAGCATGCTTCTCCTCCTCATTCGGGTTACGCGACCCGCTTTGCCTTTTCCTGATTGATGAGCGCCTGCGTCTCGACATCGAGCCGCCGCGCGACCGCCCGACCATCGCCGTCGAACAGATGGCAGTGCTCGGCCGGCAGGCGCAGATGCACGCGCTCTCGCGCCGAAACCGGGTGTGTCCCGCGCACGACGGCGGTCATGTCGCCGCCGTTTTGCAGGCTGATGTGAACATGGCTTTCGGTGCCGAGCCGCTCGACCAAGCGCACGTCGCCGACGAGATGCCCCGCCTCAGCCGAAACCAGCTCGATCTTGTCCGGACGAATCCCGAGCGTCACCGACTTTGCCCCGGCAATCGGCGTGGCGTTAAGCATCTCGAGCGTCAGCGGATGGGCGAGACCACCGCCGGCAAGCGTTACGGATGTGTCGACCTGCCCTGTTACTTCTGTCGTCACGAAATTCATGCGCGGCGAACCGATGAAGCCGGCAACGAACAGGTTGGCCGGCTGGTAGAAAAGTTCGAGCGGGGTGCCGAACTGGCTAACCTTACCCTTGTCGAGCACCACGACACGGTCGGAGAGCGTCATCGCCTCGACCTGATCGTGGGTGACGTAGATCATCGTGACGCCTAGGCGCTCGTGCAGGGCCGCAAGCTCGACGCGCATGGTGACGCGGAGACCCGCATCCAGGTTCGAGAGCGGCTCGTCGAGCAGGAAGAGTTTTGGTTCGCGCACGATCGCACGACCGATCGCCACGCGCTGGCGCTGGCCGCCGGATAGCTGGCGCGGCTTGCGGGCGAGCAGTTCCTTGATGCGCAGGATGTCGGCGGCATTCTCGACGCGGCGATCGATCTCGTCGCGCTTCATACCGTTCAGCGCCAAACCGAAAGACAGGTTTTTGCGCACGTTCATATGCGGATAGAGCGCGTAGTTCTGGAAGACCATGGCAATGTCGCGTTTGGCCGACGCTACCTCGGTGATGTCGCGCTCGCCGAGGTGGATAGAGCCGCCATCCAGATCCTCGAGCCCGGCGATCGAGCGAAGCAGCGTGCTCTTGCCGCAGCCCGACGGGCCGAGGAAGCAGACGAACTCGCCATCGGCGATATCGAGGTTGATACCTTTCAGGACTTCGAGCGAACCGAAGCCTTTGCGCAAATTTTCGATGCGGATCGCTGCCAACGGGCCCTCCCTGCCGGCCAGCGCTTAGCAGAGGCCAACGGCACGAGCTATGCGCTTAGTTAAACGTTTATATGCACGATAAAAACGTTTAACTTTCTTGTAAAGGAAAAAATCGCGTTGATCAGATTTTGCTGTTGAAGGTCAAGCGCAAAAGCAAAACGGCCGCCGGACGGCGACCGTTTTGGTTATTTCTGTCAGGGCGTTAGACGCCCGAGCGTCTCGTCCAAAGCGTTGAGGAAGTAATCGCAATCCTCGGCGCTGAAGGGGGCTGGCGGCTTCACCTTCAGCACATTGTGATGCGGCCCCTCGCTGCTCAAGAGAATCCGGTGGTTGTGCTTCATCTCGGCGATGACGAAATCGAGCTCGCGCGCTGCCGGTTCCAGCGTCTCGTGGTCGCGCACCAATTCGATGCCGTTGAAGAGGCCATGGCCCCTGACATCGCCGATGATCGCGTGCTTTTCGGCGAGCGCCCGCGCGCCGTCCATCAGCCGGTCACCGACGACGCGGCAATGGTGCATCAGCCGTTCGTCGCGGATGACGTCGAGCACCGCAAGCCCGATTTCGGCCGAAACCGGATTGCCGCCGAAGGTGTTGAAATACTCCATGCCATTGGCAAACGAGGCGGCGATCGCTTCGGTCGTCACAACGGCCGCCATCGGGTGGCCGTTGCCGATCGGTTTGCCCATGGTGACGATATCGGGCACGACGCCCTGCAGCTCATGCGCCCACATGTGGCTACCAACGCGGCCGAAGCCCACCTGCACCTCGTCAGCGAGGCAGAGGCCGCCGGCGGCTCGCACATGCGCATAGGCTTCGCGCAAATAGCCTTCCGGCAGTGTCAACTGCCCGCCGGTGCCGAGGATGCCCTCGCTGAAAAACAGCGCCGGGCGACGGCCGTTGGCGGCAAGCGCTGCGACCTGATTGCGGACGTCCTCAGCATATTTGCGACCGGCATCCGCATCCCCGTAGCGGTAGCGCCCACGGTAAAGATCCGGCATCTCGGCGACCTTCACATGCGCCTTCTGCCCCTCCCCGCCCTTGCCGGCGAACTTGTAGGGGCTGACGTCGATCAGGCTCGACAGATGGCCGTGATAGGCGTGATCGACGGTGACGATGTCGCGGTTGCCGGTATAGGCACGCGCCAGCCGGATCGCCAGGTCATTCGCCTCGCTGCCGGAATTGACGAAGAAGCAGACATTCAGTGGATCCGGGAACTGCGCGGCAAGCCTTCGGGAATATTCGACCAGCGAATCGTGCAGGTAACGCGAATTGGTGTTCAGCCGCTGCATCTGCGCCTGCGCGGCTTTGACGACGCGCGGATGGCAATGGCCGACGTGGCAGACATTGTTAACCATGTCGAGCCAGCGCGTGCCGTCCTCGTCGATCAGATGCGCGCCTTCGCCGCCAACGATCTTTAGCGGTGCGGCGCTATAGGCGATGCTCAGCGACCGACCAATGCGGCGATGGCGCTCGCGCACCAGGAACGCCTTGTCGCGCGGCACGATCACCGACACCGGCGCCGAGAGACCAAGCACGACACTCGGGTCCGGGCTCACCTCGCGCCACACCTGCCATTGATCGCGCACGCCGACGCCATGCATGCGGCCGCCAAGGCCGAGATGGTCGGTGACGATCTGGAAATGCAGGTGCGGCGCCCAGCTGCCGTTCTCCTCGGCCGTGCCGAAGGCAGCGAAGACCTCACCCTTGGCAATCGATTGCCCCTCGGAGAGCTTGGCGACGCTTTCGCGCGACAGGTGTCCGTAGAGCGTCCAGAACTGCACGCCACTTTCAATCTCATGTTCGAGCAACACGGTCGGACCGAAACCACAGGCAACGGCGTCGTCATGAATGAAGGCGACCTTGCCGGCAAAAGGTGCGGTAACCGGCTCGCCCGCCGGGGCGAAAATATCGACGCCGAGATGCACCGATCGACGTGCGCCCTTTGCTGCCGTTTCGTAGGCCTCGCCCTGATAGATCCCGCGGTCCTCGCCATAGCGACCAATGCCGAAGGCGGCCTGTTCGCTGCCGATCTCAGCCGCGATCCGGGCTTCGGCCTTCGCCGCATCGAGGTTGGCCCATTGCGCGGCCTCCGGGCCGGAGGCGGAGAAGTCGAACACCGTCACTTTCGGTTTGCTGGCCGAAGACCGAACGATCGATGCGAAGTCATGGGCGTTCTTTTCCAGCCAACGGACGACCGCGGCTGCCTGCGGGATCGGCGCAAAACCACAGGCGTCGCGGATGCGCGCCACGGCGATTTTCCGGTTCTCGCTCCGCAGGCGATTGAGTTCGCGCCAGACATCCTCCTGACTGACGAGCAGGTAGGTATTCTCAGGGTTCTCGCGGATCTGCTTGGCCGCCATGCACATGCTGACTGCATAACGGGTCAACACCAGATCGAAGACCAGTTCGACTTCCGCTTCGCTCAAGCGATTGACCTGATGGTAAGCGCCGGCGAGCGCTGCGATGGTCCCAACCGGATCGTCCGATCCGATCAGCGCATAGGCCGAGGCGACGGCGACTTCGATCACCCGCCAGGTCTCGACCATGTCGCCGAAATCGAGCAGGCCGCTGACCTGACCCGCCTCGTCGAGCAGCACGTTGTAGTCGTTGGCGTCGTTGTGAATGACCTGCATCGGGCAGGTTGTGAGGCATGGCAAGACCGTCGTAGCGAAATGCTCGAGGATTACGTCGACCGCCGCACGCTTGTCGGCGCCATCGATCAGCTCGACGTGTTTGCGATGCATGTCCGCCCGGCCGATATCCCAGCCATAGAGCCGCTTGGCGCCGGCGTGGGAGAAGTCTTCCAGGTTGCGATCAAGCCCTGCGAGCAGGCGCCCGAGGCTTTCGGCGCTGGCGGCGCTGCGGATTGGCGCCTTCGCCCAGACGTCGCCGGGCAGCCAGGAGAGAAGCCGCGCTGTACGCGGGCCGCGAAGTTCGATCTTGCTGGTAGCAGCCCCTGAGCGGTCGCGAAAGGCCCGGGATATCGGTAGACCCGACACCTTGGCAGCGAGGTGTTCGAGCACCGCCACCTGCATATCGAGCTCGTCCGCGTTGCCGGCGGCGTGCAGCTTCAGCAGGAACTCTTGGCCATCGGCAGCAAAGACCCGATAGTTGAGGTCGTGTTCGCCCGGCAGCGGCGACAGGCTCGCCTCGATGCCGTGGGTCTCGCTGAGCCAGCCGCGGATCGTTGCCAGCTCCTGCTCGGTTCTCAAATCTCTGTCTGCCATTCTCACTGTCCTGTCACCACGAAACCCGCCGCCCGTCATAGGCGTGGAAGCTGCCGCTATCGGCCAAATCCGTCTTGTCGATGATCGCCTTCAGTCCGGCCGCGCTCTCTGCGACCGAAACGACGGCTTCGCTGCCGCCCATATCGGTCTGCACCCAACCCGGATGCAGCGAGACGACGGAGATCCCGTCGCTCTTCAGGTCCTGCGCAAGCTTGACCGTCACCATGTTCAGCGCCGCCTTCGAACAGCGATAGGCATAGTCGCCGTCGTCATCGTCGAGTGTACCTTCGGCAAGCGAGCCGGCGCGGCTGCTGATATTGGCGACGACCCGGCGCTCGCCGGCACGCAGGTTCGCAAGCAGCGCTCGCGTCACCAGCAGCGGCGCCAGCGCATTCACGCGCATCACATCGAGAAAGCCTTCCGTATCGAGTGTCGCGAGGCCGCCAATGTCGCCGCGCACGGCCGCATTGTTAATCAGCACGTCGATCGCGACGCCCTGGAGCGCCCGTCCGAGTGCGTCAATCGAGGCAGGATCGGCAACGTCCAGCGTCAACCGATCCGTCGCGTCTTCGGCCCGGATCGCTCCCCGCTGGCAGGCGATCACCCGCCAGCCGTCTTCGGCATAGAGCCGCGCGAGCTCCGCGCCGAGCCCGCGGGAGGTGCCTGATATCAGCACCGTGCGAGGTCTAGCGGTGCTTGATGTCATATTTCCGCTCGATCATGTTGACGAGGCTTGCGGCCGCCAGCGTCAGGAAGATGTAGAAGATCGCCGCCGAGTTATAAGGCGCAAACGGCAGGAAGCTCGCCGACTGGAACTCGCGCATGCGCTGGGTGATGTCGCGGATCGAGAGGATCGACAGCAGTGACGTGTCCTTGAGGATCGCGATCAACTCGTTGCCGAGCGGCGGAATGATAATGCGGAACGCCTGCGGCAACACGACGAGCCGCGCCGTCTGCCAGCGGTTGAGACCGATGCTGCGCGCCGCCTCGATCTGGCCAACCGGTATGGCGTTGATGCCCGAGCGGAAGATTTCGGCGAGATAGGCCGAATAGGCAAGCGCCATGGCGACAATACCGCGCATCAGGTTCGGCGGGTCGAGCACGCCTTGCGTCGCATCTTTCAGTGCACCGCTCAAAGGCAGGCCGACATAGAGTACGATCACCAGCATCGGGATGCCGCGGATCGTATCGACGATGAATTCCGATCCGATCGCTAGCGGATGGCGCTGATGCAGGTAGCCGCCGAAGCTCAAGAGGCCGAGAATGATTGCAAGCACGGCGACGGTGACGCCGGCGGCGCGATCGCGATCATTCAATGCTTCGGTCTTCCAGATGACCGGCATGTCGGCTGGTGCGGAGGCCACCGGCAACAGGGCCGCGGATACACCTTCGCCCTTGGCGATCGATGCGAGCGCCTCGGTCGAGCCGACGAAGGTGCGCACCGGTGTCTCCGTCTGCGGAGCGCCATCATATTGGCCGAAGCGCACGGCGCTGATCAGGCCCGCCGGTGTGTTGGTGACGATGCCGACCTTGCCGTCCAGCGTACCGGCCAGCACATAGGCGTCGCGCGGCTGCATCAGGAACCAGCCGGAGGCGAGCGCCAGCACCAGCGTGGCAAGCGCGAAATAGAGGCTGGTTCTGGCGGTCGATCTGAGCTGCAGCAACCCGACCCAGACGAGGCCCATGAGCGCCGCCAGAATATAGGCGGCGATCGCCGCACGGATGGTGGTCGCGACCCCTGCCGCAAAGGCGATATGGGCGAAAAAGAAGACGAAGACGAGACCCGCGCCGTTGACGAGGCCGGTGATCCAGCGGGCCATGCGCCGCGCCCTTCCGTTGGAAGAGGCATCGGAGCGACTGCTCAGGAAATGGAGACCAAGCCCAACCACCGTGACAGCGAAATAGATCGGAAACAGCCAGGCCTCGACGCCTCGCACCATGAGGTCGGCCGCCTCGGTCAGTTGACGGGGCGTCACACCCTTGACGATCAGCGTCGACTTGAACGGATCGACACCGTTGGCAACGACAGAGGCAATGAAGGGATGGATGTTGTGGCCAATGACAAGCACGGCGGCCGCAGCGAGATTAAGGAGTGCCGCCAGGTTGGCCAAGCGCGGACGCAGCGCCTTGGCGCGCGAAAAAACAAGCACAGAAATGCCCGAGCAGAATGCGATTGCCAGCGCCAGGAAACCGGTCACAAAGGCCGAGGAGCCGTTTTCCACGCCGAGGATCGCTCTCAGCGAGCGCTGGTAGTCGCCGGAGGAAATGAAGAGATAGATGATGAAGGGCAGCGCGGTCAGGATGATCAGATTGCTCGGACGCACGCTTCTCAGGAACGACATTCATTCCTCCGGGGGCATGGATAAACAGACGGAAGACCCGGAGCGCGATGCGCACTCCGGGTCCGATTGGCACTGAGAGCCTATTTCAGGCCCCAATACTTGTTGATCAGCTGGTCGAGCGTGCCGTCGTCCTTGATCATCTTCAGGCCTTCGTTGAAGGCCGCGACGTTTTCATCACCCTTGCGGAAAACGAGGCCAAGCGGATCGGATTCGAGGTCCTTGATGGCAACGACGAGTTCGCCGGCGAATTCGCGTTCGTAAGCGGCAGCGTTGGCGCCGTTAATGACGACGCCGTCGACGTCCTTGTTCTTGAGTGCGATGATTGCCGCGCTGAAGGTGTCGTAGGCTGCGACATTCTCCTTGCCGACAACACTCTCGGCAACCTGCGCGTCCGTCGTGTTCGCCTGGGCAGAGAGCTTTCTGCCGGCATCCTTGAAGCGGTCGAGGGTGATGCCCTGATCTTCAACCCGCATCAGCACGGCCTGGCTGTTGACGATATAGGGATCGGAGAAGTCCATCGCCTTCTTGCGTTCCTCGGTGATCGAGACGCCCGATGCGACCAGGTCAAAATTGCCCTGGTCGAGGGCTGCGAAGATGCCGTCCCAGCCGGTGGTGATGAATTCGGCCTGGCAGTTGATCTTGGCGCAGACGGCATTGACCACGTCGACGTCGAAGCCGACAACCTGTCCGGTTGCTGGATCGATGCTCTCCATCGGCGGCGAGGTCGTGTCGGAGCCGACCTTCAGAAGCTTACCGCCGAGATCGGCGGCATGGGAAACGCTCGAAGCAAGGGCCGCAACGGCCAGGGCAATCATCAGTCTTTTCATGGTTCTCCTCCTTGGATGATTAACTTTTAAGGCGGCCGCCGAGATTGTCGGGCTGGCGCGCGATCAGCGTCGGCCTGAAGACCTGCCGCAGCGCCTTGGGATCCTCACCCTCCATGCGCCGCAGCAGAAACTGTCCGAGCGTGCGGCCGAGCACTTCGATCGGCTGGTAGAAGGTGGTGATCGGCGGGGTGAAATAGGCGCTGACATTGATGTCGTCATAGGCGATGACGTCGACGTCGACGCCGATCTGGCGCCCGAGGCTGCCGAGCCCCGAAAGCACGCCAAGCGTGGTGGATTCGTTGATGCAGACGAAAGCGGTCGGGGCATCGTCCAGCTGCAGGAAGTCGATCACCGTCTGCCGGCCGAAATGGGTCGAGAGATCGCCTTCGGCGATCAGCGCCATCGGCGCATCGAGACCCGCCTCGCGAAACGCCCGGACGAACCCGTCGACCCTGTCGAGCGCATAGGAGAGCCGCCGCTCGGGATTGACCAGCGCGATCCGCCTGTGGCCGCCGGCAATCAGCCGTGCGGTCGCCGCATGCGCCGCCCATTCGTTGTCGATATCCACATGGGCGTAGACGAGATCCTTGCGGCAGCGCCCCATCGAAACGAAGGGGAAGTGCTCGGCAACGAGCAGATCGATCCGCGGATCTTCCGCGAGAATGCCGGAGAAGATCAGGCCGTCAGCCAATCCCTGATCGACAATCCGGCGCGCGGCCTCGGCGCCGTCGGCGGCATCGCGGATGACGTGCACCGACATACGATAGTCCGTACCTTCGAGCGCCTGACTGATGCCGCTCAAGGTCTGCGTATATTCGACGCCGTCCCATTCGTAGTCGCGCGCAGCGGTTACCGGCATCAGGACCGCCGCCTGGAAGCTCTTGCCGGTGCGAAGCGCCATGCCGCGCGCATTCGCCTGATAGCCGACTTCACGCGCCGCCTTGAAGATAAGGTCACGGGTCGCCGGGGCGACCACGGGAGATTCACGCAGCGCCTTCGAGATCGTGGCGATGGAATAGCCGGTCATCTCGGCCAAGGTCTTGATCGTCGGCGTCGGCGCGCGCTGCGCCCTGTGCATTTCAGTCGCCATGCACCCTCCCCAGGCGTCGGCCTCTCCTGGAGATTAGAGGTAGCAGCCAATAAAAACGTTTTCAAGAAAAATAAAAACGTTTTTATTTTGATATGTGCAAAACAAGACGACCGGTCTTCGCAGTGGCTAGCGCGCCCGGGAACAATTCCCTGTTACAGAAACGAGAAAGCCGCCCGGAGGCGGCTTATTCGATAGTTCGGCATAGCGGATCCGTGTAAGAGCGGCTCCAATCAATCCATATCGTCGTTGTCGGGCGCATTCATGTGGTCGCGGTTGCCGTAGATGATCTCGCGCTTGCCCACATGGTTGGCGGGGCCGACGAGGCCTTCCTTTTCCATGCGCTCGACCAGCGAGGCGGCACGGTTGTAACCGACGCCGAGGCGGCGCTGGATATACGAGGTCGAGCACTTCTTGTCGCGCAGGACCACCTTGACCGCCTGGTCGTAGAGTTCGTTGCCGTCCTCGGAGGCAAGCGCGCTCTTGTCGAAAACCGGCGTTTCTTCCTCGGGCTCCTCTTCCTCCTCATCGGCCGTAACGGTCTCCAGGTATTCCGGGCGCCCCTGGGTCTTCAGATGCGCGACCACGTGTTCGACCTCAAGGTCGGAGACGAAAGGACCGTGAACACGGGCGATGCGTCCGCCGCCTTGCATGTGCAGCATGTCGCCCTGGCCGAGCAATTGTTCGGCGCCCTGTTCGCCGAGAATCGTGCGGCTGTCGATCTTCGAAGTGACCTGGAACGAGATACGCGTCGGGAAGTTCGCCTTGATCGTGCCGGTGATGACGTCGACCGAGGGACGCTGCGTTGCCATGATCAGGTGGATACCGGCGGCACGCGCCATCTGCGCCAGGCGCTGGATCGCGCCTTCGATCTCCTTGCCGGCGACCATCATCAGGTCGGCCATCTCGTCGACGATGACGACGATATAGGGCATCGGCGCCAGATCCATTTCCTGCTGCTCGAACAGCGGCTCGCCGGTGCCCTTCTCGAAGCCGGTCTGAACCGTGCACATCACGGGCTCGCCCTTTTCGCGGGCGGCGGCGGCGCGCTGGTTGTAGCCGTCAATGTTGCGCACACCGAGCCGCGACATCTTGCGGTAGCGATCCTCCATCTCGCGCACGGCCCATTTCAGCGCCATAACCGCCTTCTTCGGGTCGGTAACGACTGGGGTGAGCAGATGCGGGATGCCGTCATAGACGGAGAGCTCTAGCATCTTCGGATCGACCATGATCAGACGGCACTCTTCCGGCTTCAACCGGTAGAGTAGCGAAAGGATCATCGTGTTGATCGCCACCGACTTGCCCGAACCGGTGGTGCCGGCGACGAGTAGGTGCGGCATCTTCGCGAGCTCGGCGATGACAGGTTCGCCACCGATGGTCTTGCCGAGGCAAAGCGCCAGCTTGTAGCTGGTCTTGCGGAAATCGACGGATTCGATCAGCTCACGGAAATAGACGGTCTCGCGGGTGGCGTTCGGCAGTTCGATACCGATGACGTTGCGACCGGGGACAACCGCGACGCGGGCCGAAAGCGCCGACATGGAGCGGGCGATATCGTCTGCGAGGTTGATGACGCGGGACGATTTCACGCCCGGCGCGGGCTCGAATTCGTAGAGTGTGACGACCGGCCCCGGACGGACGTGAATGATCTCGCCCTTGACGCCGAAATCCTCCAGCACGCTTTCGAGCAGACCAGCATTCTGTTCGAGCTGCTCCTGAGTCATGAAGAAGCCCTGGCCGACAGGCGCTTCCTGCAGGAGGTCCTCGGACGGGAACTCGTAGTTATCCGCGCTCGAGGCGCGATCGGTTGTACCAATGGCCGGCAAGGCACTCGGCGCACGCGTGACCTGGGCCGGCATGGTGATCGCCGCCTTGGAGGCGACCGGCGCCGGCTGCTCGATTTCGACCGGTTCGGCGTCGATGACTTCCGGTTCGGTGGTGACGACGACCGCAGATGTCTCGGCCACTGCAACGGGGGCCGAAGCAATGGCCGCAACGGGCTCGGCGACGGCGGGCTGCAACGGAGCCGACCCCCCCTCGGCCTTCGCGCCGCGGACATCAACGACGCGGAACAGCGATGTGATTGCCGTCGGCGGCATGCGGCGGATTTCGACCGGACGCACCGGTGCCGGCGGGACAGCAGCAACGGGAGCGGTCAACGGCGCAATCTGCGGGGGCGCAGGCGTCTCGACAAAGGGCTTCGGGCGCGTGGCTTCCTCGCCGGCGATTTCGACATCATCGGCCGGGCCGAATTCGAAGAAAGCGAAGTCGGAGAGGAAGCTCGAACGCGCGGCGCTATGATCGGCGGCCGGGCTGGTCGGTTCTGGAGCGGGCGCGCGCTCCGCGACAGGTTCGGAAACGGCGATCGGCGTCGTGAGAACCGGCGCAAGCGAGACGCTGTCATCGGCCAGAGCCTCGGCGCGCAGGAGCATCGCCGGCTCGATCGTGTTCTGTGCCGCGGTCCAGGTCGGGAGCTGGTTCGTCAGCATGCGCAACAGTTCGGACGGGCTATAGGACGGCAGCGTGACCTCGGCCTGCGGCGCGGCGTCAGTGGCAACAGCGGATGTTTCCGTTTGTACCGGTTCAACCGGAGCCGTCACGGCGGGCTCGATCACTTCTGCAGAAACCGGCGCAGGCTCCACCGTCATCTCGACGGTTGCCGCGTCGACTTCCGCCGCCGATGTTTCGTCGGTGGCGGTTTCGCCTTCTTCGACCTGCGGCGCGCGCCGCTTCATGAACTCGCGCTCCGGCGTACGGGTAAAGCGGACGTTCGGCGCCAGGAAGAAATGGCTCTCCCAGGTCGAATCGCCGTAGTGGCCGGCAATCTCCGACAACGTCGGCAGCGGCTCGCTGGTCGTCGCGGTCACCTGCGCCGGCGCATAGGCCGAGCCCTGGCCATAGAGACGCGTTGCGCGGCTAAGCGTTTCGGTCTGCTGGTTGGCGGCACGGCGGGGTGCCGACGGCGCCTCATACAACTGATAGGGGTCGGCGGTTTCCGCCTCATGGGTGGGCATACCGCTCAACGCATCGTCATGCGGACCATCGATATAATCCGCCTGGTTTGCATCATGCAAAGCAGCCTGTGAGAAGTTTGTCCTGGGAATACGCATGGGTCCTGGAAGAGCTAGAGACATCGCCGCGGCCTTCTAAGCGATAGGAAATGAAGGTTAACAAGTCCCTTCCAACGCCCCGTTTCGAGCCGACATCCGGGGTCTAAAACCGCCTTCTCCGAGGCGAGAAACGTCGTCAACGCCCGGCGCCTCAATGGGCCCCGCGGCGTTCCGTCGCCGCGGTCACTGAGCAGAAAATATTTCTGGAGGAAGAGCCAAATTGATGCATGGGGCCAGCGCCTGTGGTGGCGCGCTATCAGTGTCGCCAGGAAAACGAATCGGGCCGGCGCGCAGTTGAATGGCGGGATTGCAGGCTCTCACCCGCCTGCCTCCTTGCGCCGCTGAATTTCCCGAAACAGATCGCGGTTGCGATTTACGATGGAAGCGGCCTACCCTGAAGAGAAGATCGTCGGGAGTGACGATGCCTTGCTTGATCGTGAAGGCGCGGTCGAACCATCGACCCAACCATCAATCCCGACCAAGACGAGGGCTCAGGTGGCGTCCACTACTCGAGCCAGTTCGGTCAGCCGCTCCTGACAGATCGTCTCGACAAGGCGGTGGAGATGTTCGGTCCGCTCGAGAAGCCAGCCCAGCCCTTCTTCGGTGACCTCGAAGTGCTTGGAGTAACGTGCTTTCACATAGGCTTCGTTGAGAACGTTGTACCAGGCGGTAAAGCGATGCTGGTCGCGCGGCCAGGCTCCGACCAGCCGCTGATCCCGATCCTCGGCGAGACCGCGGAGAAATTTGATATTGTGCGACGGTGGGCTGTAGTTGGTAAGGGTGAGGAGCAGACAGGAATAGGCTGTCTCTACTGCTTGGTGCAAATTAAACGCTGCATGATTTCGCTGCTTGTCAGAGATGGCGTATCGAGCCAACTGACAAAAGTAATTCGCGCTCGCACATTGTCTCTCGAAATGCTCCTTCGCCACCCTGAGCGCGTCGGCAGGCGAGAGTTGTTTCGGCTCGGCCAGAGGCCGGTCGTCGAGTTCGTAGAGCACGACGCCCTCGCGCAGGATATCGACGAAGAAATACTGTCCGTCCGCAAGGAAGTTGTTCACCTCCCGGGCACCATGGACGATCAGCCCAACCGGCGTCGACACTCCTTTGTCCCACATCAACCGGTCGGTCGCCTTGTCCCAATATTCCGGTTCTGCGAGCTTCTTCGAATTGACGATGACGAGGATATCGTAATCGGAGCGATAGCCCTTCATCGTGTGCGGTTCGTCAACAAAGGTGCCGCGGGCGTAGGAGCCGAACAGGATGATCTTCAGGATCCGCCCGCGCTTCTTGAAGTCGGCCGAGCCACCCTCGAGCGCATCGGCAAACTCCTCGTGGATGATCTCCACGACGCGATCAAGCTCGCGCTGCTTCTTCTCGGGAAGATGTTCCAGGCTCGTTCTCATACTCAACCGATAGGATAAAGACGATTCGCCGTCTACTACTGGAATCATGAGTAAGGCGCGCGTGCGATCGGTGGCGCAGATCGGTGTCTCTTAAGCCTCCTCGACCGCACGCAGTTCAACCTTTAGCCTGCGGCCTACCGCAAGCGCCTACGCTGCAGCACCGCCGAGGGAAACGTGAACGCGCCAGAAGTCGTCAACACCGGCTCGCCCCGTATGAGCGAGCAGGGACTTCGAGCTATTTTGCATGCAGCGAATGGGGGCCGGATATTGCCCGACCAGTTCATCAACGGTCAACAGCGTGACACCCTCCACGATCGATTGAGCGACCAAGATCTGATCAAAGGGTCCTTATGGATCGCCGGCAGTCCATCCACCGCTACTACGTGTTCGCTAGTGATTGGGAGCTCGTGGTAGCCGTTATCGATGAGACCGCGACGAAGTAGGCGAGCATCCACGGTAAAATCGGCGCGGCCAAGCCCGCGCTTGATGGCGACCTCCCAAAGACTCGCCGCGCTAAATAACAAAACACTGTCGGTATTCTCGATTTCAGCCAGAGCGGCCGGCGGCAGACGCCGCCGGCTTGGCAATGGGTAAAATCTCGGCCACTCCGGCTTTGACAAGGCGGAAAAGTTCGTGCTTACTGTCCTCAGTCCTAGGACAAAGGACAGTCGCCATGAAAAGCCAAGACATAATCGTCCTGCTGAAGCTACTCAGCCTGCAGGACCAGGAACTCACAAGGGGTACAGATCAACTGCGATCTGAATCCCTCGGCGGCGACCCTTATTCGGTGCGAAATCTCGAAGCCCTGCTCGGGATTAGCAAATCCGAAATCGCGCAGTCGATCAAGAGAAGCATCGCTTCCGGGATCGCGCGGAAAGATAGTCGCACCAATGAACCACGGCCGCATCGGCGAAACCTTTTCGGGTTCGTCACCCATGGCCTTAAGTTCGTGTTTCCCGCACAGGTGGGACCGATGCAACGCGGCGTCCCCACGGCGTTTGCTGCGCCGATGCTTCAAGAGCTTCTCGTCAGCGGCGGGACCTATAACTACGTCTGGCCCCACCCCGCTGGACGAGAGATGGGTCAAACGGTCGCCCCCCTTTTCAAAAGCGTCCCGGAGGCCGCTTTGAAAGACTGGCGACTTTATGAATACTTGGCATTGGTAGATGCGATTAGGCTCGGGAACCAGCGGGAAGTCGGTCTCGCAACCGATCACCTCAAGTCGAAGATCATGAGTAAATGACAGCAATCCGCGCTCAATTGCTAGAGATGCTCAAAGCCGTTGCAGCCGCACCTGGCGAGGACCTGCGGAGACGACTGGTCTTTGTCGGCGGTTGTACTACTGCGCTGTTCATCACCGATCCCGTCACGCTCGAGGATGTTCGCGCCACCGACGACATCGATCTCATCGTCGATCTGACAGGCCAAGCGGAATGGGCGCATCTTCAGGAAGAGCTTCGACAGCGCGGTTTTGTAGAGGCGGCTGACGAGGAGGTGATATGCCGGATGCGTCTTGGTCCTCTCAAGGTTGATTTCATGCCCGATGACGAAAACATCCTCGGCTTCAGCAATCGCTGGTACGCGAAAGGCATCGAAACGGCGACGCAGCATCAGCTTTCAGAAGATCTGTCCATTCAGGTGCTGACGCCGGCGCTGTTTCTTGCAACGAAGCTCGAAGCCTTTGCCGGGCCCGGAAACGATGATCTTTTCATGAGCCGGGATGCGGAAGACATCCTTCTTATCGTCGACGGAAGAGAAAGCCTCCCGGGCGAAATCACCACGACAGAGGACGACATCCGGAACTTCATTGCCGGCCAATTTCGCGCGCTGTTGGAGCACCGTGACTTCGATGATTTCCTTAACGGCAACATCCGTGGTCCTGCCGGCCGGGTCGATATCGTGCGGGATCGCTTCGTCGCGATAAGTCGCACATGAACATTGAAGCTCTCTGGTGATGGGGGCCGGCGGCCTCGCCCATATTGCTGACGACGCCTCCATCCTCAATGCTCTCAACCCGATCCATGCGGTCAACTTCATAACGCACGCGGGCTTTGTCGGCCTGATTGTGCTCGGTACAGTGTTCTTGACGGTCACGGGGGCGGAGGCGCTCTACGCCGATCTCGGTCATTTCGGGAGGCGGCCGATCCAGGCGGCCTAGTTCGCTCTCGTGTTTCCATCGCTCGCCCTCAACTATCTCGGACAGGGTGCACTGGTCCTCGACGCCCCATCCGCCTCCTCCGATCCCTTTTACCTGATGTTTCCGGTATAGGCGCTGCTGCCGGTGATCATCCTCGCAACGGCGGCAACCATCATTGCGAGCCAGGCCGTGGTCACCGGTGCCTTCTCGCTCGCACGCCAAGCGATCCACCTTGGTTTTCTCCCGCGGCTCGAAATCCGCTTCACTTCGGAATCCAGCACCGGTTAGATCTACGTTCCGGACGTCAACACCGTATTGCTCGCCGGCATAAATACGGCGCCTTCCAGTCGATACATTACGCGAGTTTGGGCGCGTGCTGAATTCGGAAGTTGGTTTAAAACCAGGGCGCCCACCGGCAATATCGGGGATCCCTGCGCTAGCCCCCCCAACGAAAATGGCAGTGAACATCCACGACCATTGGCAGCGTCCCAATCTCACGCCTTGAGGGGTATCGAACCCTGGACCCAGTTCTTGGCGGCGCTGCCCCTGCGACGAAACTGCTTCTGCAAATCTGGCCCCGACCGTTTCCAGTCGGGGCCCTTTCTATTTGACCGCCGCAGCGGCGCTCCAGAGAGGCTGCTGCATGTGTCCTTTAATCGTAGCCGATTAAAGGACAAAAACAGGCAGCAATTCAAAATGCTGCAGCGACCTTTGCGCGGCTGATAGGACGCGCGGCGCTGTAGACCGCCCCCTCAATGGCCGCCGAGCACCAGCGTCTGCACCGGCAGCATCAGCGCCTGCATGCGCAGGATCATCGCATGGACGAGGCCCACGGTGTCGACCACGTGCAGATAGGCCCAGCGAAGCGTGCTGATATCGGGTGACTCCAGTTCGTCGTGGCTGTTGGTATAGGCGTTGGCGATGCAACTGCTGCCGGGCGGAACGTCATCGAGCACGCCGGGATAGAGCGGCTCCATGAAGACGGTCAGCGTGCCGGGCTTCGAGATCTGCGTGATGTCGATCAACTGATCGCTGGCGCGCACCTGGCCCGAGGCGATCACCTCCTGCACCTCGGTGACAACCAGCGGGATGATGGTGAAAGGCTTGCCGACGCAGGTCGCCTCGCCGATCATGCCCACCTTCATCACCTGCGCCTCGATCTGGCCGAAGCCGGCAATGAGCCGCGCCCGGCCGGCATTTTCAGGTACCAGAACGCCTGCTGGCCGCAGCATCGGATTGACGACTTCGCCGACCCGGAGGGTGAACTGCTGCAGCGTACCGGACACGCCGGCCCTGACCGTGGCCTTGGTAATATCGACCTCCGCCTGCTTTAGCGCCGCTTCGGCGCTCGCCTTTTGTGAAGGCAAGAGCGACTGAAGCTTGGTCTCCAGCGTCTGCTTGTTGGACTGGGCGGCGGTCAGCGCACCCTTGCTGCCCTCGAGCGCGACCTGCCGGCGTTCGATCTCGCGCCGCGCCACGACATTGGCGTTCAACCGATTCAATTCGACCTGGGTGTCGTACTCGTCCTGGGCCTGCTGCACCGCCGCCTGCGCCTGCACGATCGCGCCATCCGCAGCGATGAGCTCGGTGCGGGCGACGATCATCTCGGCATCGACCTCGGCGATCTGCCGGCGTGCAACCTCGGCGGCGGCTTCCTCTTCCGAGCTGTCGAGCTTGAACAGCGGCTGGCCGGCCTTCACCTTCTCGAAGGTGGTCACGTAGATCTCCGAGACGCGCCCACCCGTCTCCGGCAGGACCGCGACCGTGCGGAACGCCGCGGTGACGTTCTTCGTCGACGGATGGAAGTAGAAGATCAGCGTGATCAGCGAGATCGTCAGGATGATGCAGGCGGTGATGCCCCAGCGCAGCTCGAACCACACCGAATAGATGGTGATCTCCTTGCCGAACCTCTTGCCCTGGACATAGCGGCGGAAAAGATAATCCGGAAGGATCGTCAGCATCGAGCAAAGCATGAATTCGAACATGGCTCAGGCCTTCCCTTCCACCGACGGCTGATCTGCAGGCGCGGCCGGATGGCCCGCTGCCGGCTCCGGCGCGGCCGGCGCCGGTTCGGTTGCTGCATCCACCTTGCCGGCGATCCGCTCCAGCGAGCGGGCGACTGACGCGAGCGGCGACGAAAAGTCCGGCAGGTCGATCAGCGCCAGAATCAGTGCCGCGATCCAGAAGATGTTGTTGTGCGTGACCAGCGAGATCAGCCCCAGCACCGCCACCAGCTCGTATTGAACCTTGTGGCTCTTGTGCGCCATGGTTTCCGGCAGCGAATGCAGCCGGAGATAGAAAGTGCCAAGCGCGAAGATCGCCAGAACCATGAAAACGACGACCACGTTGAACAGGACGTCGCTCTGTCCCGGCGCCGTGATGAACGCTGGCAAATGATGAATTGCGGTAGGATGTATGCTGTCGGACATCGTATCTCCCCGGAACGCACCGGCAGATCAGAATCGTCTTAGTGATGGATGGAGTTGCCTGGCAAGAGGCTGCCTATGCTGCTGGAACCGGCACGTTGGTCTGTTGCGAGCGGATGGCCGTGGCTGCAGCGGCTGCGCCGCCTTTGTCGTCCCCCCCGACCTGCACGGTTGGCTGTGCAAAATCGATCCCGTTCGCCAAGAAGACTTCGCGGATTCGGGCGTAGGCTTTGCGGCGTATGTAGGTCTGCATCCCTGGAACCGTCGTCATGGCAAAGCTCAAAACGATACCATAATCGCCAAATTCCTCGACGCCTTTCATTTTCAACGGCTCGATGAACAGCTTGCCAAGCTCGGGGTCTTCCTTAAGCTCGACGCCAACCTTTTTCGTCAGCTTCCTTGCCTTGTCGATATCGGTATTGAAACCCACCGAGATGCGGAATTTGTCTATAACCCAATCGCGGCTCATATTTTCAATCGCGCCGAGTTCGCCGAAAGGCACCGTGAACACGGGACCGCGATGGTGCCTCAGCCGGACGGATCGTAAGCTGAATCCTTCCACTGTGCCCTTGTAGGTCTTCGCCTGTATGTACTCTCCCACGCGAAACGCGTCGTCCAGCATGTAGAACACGCCGCTGATCACATCCTTCACGAGGGTTTGCGATCCAAAGCCTAGCGCGACACCGAAAATGCCGGCGCCAGCGATCAAAGGACCAATTTCGACACCGAGTTGTGCGAGCACGATCAATCCGGCCATCACGGCGACGACGACGGCAAGCACATTGCGAAAGATTGGTAAAAGCGTCCGGTACCGCGCACGACGCGCCGCATCGGCAGGTAGAAGTTCACCCGCATTGCTCGGAACCTGCAGTCCCCGATCAATCCAGTTCTTGGTGACCTGCCACAGGAAGTCTGCGGCAACCAAAATCAGCACGCTCTTCAATCCGCCGTAGAACAAAGCAGCCACCCAGGGATCCCGTTGGCCCACTGTGTCAGGATTGAATTGCCAGACGAGCGCAAGCCAAGCGACAGCGAGACCGACCACAACTGCGCGCGCGCCCCGTGTAACAAGTACGTTGCGCAAACTTCCTGAGTTTGCAGCAAACGCGGACGCCAAACTTCCTGCCGCGTTCAACAGGCCCGGCAACACGAGAACGTAGACCCCGATCCAGAACAACCCTTTTAGGGCGAGGCACCAAAGAACCCAAAGCACGAGAACGAAGACGGAAATCACTGCTTTCTGGGCAGACTGTCGCGTGGATGTCGACCAAACGGCTTCGATAACCAACAGAAAGATCACGATAGAGAAGCAATAGCTGGCAGCTTCAGAAACTTGGCGGCTGACGCCGAGCGGATCCCCGAGTGCAGCTGTGGCGACCGCGAAACATAAAATGCCAGCCAAGATCTGCAGACGCGGTCGCTGACCTGGGTTCACAATGATCGAGCCGATAACAGCGTAAGCTACACGAAAAGCGACGAAGGCCGCTAAATAGGCAAGCAACGTGATCCGCGCGAGGGGTGGCCATTCAACAGCAAAGAACACTACAGCCATTGCAGTCGAAAAAATGCCGACCGGCGCCAATCTGCTGGCCAGCGACTTCCCCCGAAAAACAAATCCGCGGTAAAGCGATTCTGCGAGCAGACCGAAGGCGACCAGACCCGCAAATATGATGAACACCGGGGCCTGACCATGAGCGGCCGCATCTTGTCTGGTTCTGACAATCGCGGCAGCTGCTTCCGACGGTATGTTCGGCACTGCGGCCACTAGCGTGCTTAACCGAGTCCGGACGCTGTTTTCCCAAGCGGAAATTGCCGGCTCTTTTGCCACTGCCGAGTTCGGCTCAGCGGGCGTCGCCTTCCGACTGTCGAGCCAAGCCTGGATGTCCGGGTCTTGCAAAAGCCGAACGAAATCATCGATCTTTTGCTCGGTAGCCGGGGCCGGTGTCTGCGCGAATGCGAGAGACGCGAAAAGAAGCCCTGCAGCCAGGGAGAGAAGCCATTTCATGCGGGTATGTCCTGTACGGGTATGCTATGCGACTTTATTTCGTGAGCTCTTGCGGCTTCAGATCTTCGTCAAGCGTCGTATTCGACGAGCGTGCTCGTGATCGCCCGCTCAGGGGTTGTTCGACCAGTGTCGCCGGCGCGGCAACTGCGGTTGCCGCCACATTGCCTATATTGGTAACGGTTCCGCCGACGACCGCCGTAATGCCCTGTCCGAGCGTAACGTTGGAATCGGTGAGCGTCTGCCCTTTCATCAAGCGCTGACCGATGAGCTGAACGATTGCGGGGCTTTCGGCGAATTTGCCATGGCTAAGACTGTCTTCAGTATCCAGCGTCGTCAGGTCCACAGCCGTGATGCCGGCTTTTTCTAATTTCGATCGATAGGGTTCTTCCGCCGGGTTGATGGCACCCAGTCTTGACACCTTGCCGGTAATGAAGCTGGAAACGGCCAGGGCCTTATCGTCCTGTGACACGAAAATCGTGAACTTCGGCCGTGGCTCTCCCATCTCAACGTACTGCTTCGCGAACACTTGAATATCGATATCTGGCGATGCGAGAATGACGTTGTGAATTTTTGAATTCACATGCCCATCCCGAATCCCCATCTGACGCAGTGATTCCATGGCCAGCCACGTGCCCATCGAGTGAGCCATGACGGTAATGTCTTTGACGTTCGGATCGGCAGCCAGCGTGCGAAGCGCTTGTTCTAATGCCGTGCGCGAGTAGTTCGTGCTTTCCTTGTCATACTGGTAAGCGGTGATTTCCGCCCTCGACGGCCAGGTGAACAGCACCGGCGTCGCCTGCATGCCGCTGTCATGGACGATTTGGGCCAGTCGGAAGACCGAATCTTCGTACTTGTTGTTAAAGCCGTGGATGAAGACAAGTGCATGGCCGCCATTCACATGCTGCTTGAACCAGGCCCGACCTTCGTCCACCGTCGCGATCTGCTGGACTTTTGTCACGGCGAAGTCTGTCGCCGGGTTGGGGGGAAGGCTTTTCGGCCATTGAACGGTTCCAGACTGCCGGTTGGGCGGTAGCGAAACCGAAACCTGCGTGAGAGAGGGCACGGGGCTGCGCTCTCCGTTGAACAAGGTAGCAGGATCGCCGGAAGCCTCACGGGTTGTCGCCACCAGCATATCAACTTTTGAAGTAGCAACGTTCGATGCTGACGGTGATACCGGCGTCATGACGCCGCTTGGATGTCCACAGCCAGACAGAAGCAGCAGAAGAAGAAGTGCAGAGTTCCGTTTACTCATCAAAGCGTCCTGGTCCGGCTGGAGAACAAGCTCCCCTTTTGCCGGGACGCTTATCAAATCGCCGTCAGTTGGCAGCGTAGCTTCGCGTAACATCTATGCCTTGGCCGGGAGCTTTTCCCCAACTGAAGCCGATTAATTCGTAGGGGGTGGAGATTTTGCGATTTCCGCACCCGCCGCACGCAGGCCCGCGAATATGCGTTCTCGATCTTCAGGACGGCCGATGCGCACGGAGATCTCCCGAGTGATGTTCGGCATCAGCGCGGGGGCGTGTTCGTTAAGCCAGTTCAGCTCGGTTCTGGCCTCATCGACCCGACCCGAGGCCCCGAGAATGGCCGTCAAGACCATGTGGTGCATCGGATTGTAATTGAGGTCAGACATTCGCGACCAGAGCTCGGCCGCCCCCAAGTCACCGCCAATGAATGCACAGAGCGCCATGCCAACTTCGAAATAACCCTTGGGACCCGCTTCTTTGCTGACAGCGTTCGATATAAGTCCGCAACCGGTCTCCCATTTTCCGGACATCGCCAGGCGCAAACCGTACTCGCCTGCGACCTCAGTATCATTCGCGTTGATGGCATAGGCAGCCGCACCGGCCCGCAAGGCAGATTGGATATCGTTGCGGAAAACGTTGGCGAGCATAAGCGCTTGTAGAGCGCGAGCATTTTGCGGATCGAGTTCGACTGCGTGCTCAGCCAATTTGAAAGACTTTTCCAGCGACGGCTGAACGGGTTTCACGCCGAGCTTGTAGGAAAAACGCACTTCATCGAGATAGAGAAGGGACAGAAACGCCTGCGTTGTGGCATCAGCGGGTGCACTGCTGATCGCCTCCTCCAGACAGTCTTTCGCGACTTCGTGGGCCTGCTGTGTCATTTCAGTGCGATAACTGTAGTAAGCCAAGGTGCAAGTATAAGCGTCCACTCCGCCTACACTCTGGGACGCAATGTCCTTGGTATCGGTCTGAAAGATGACGCCGAAAGGCTGCGCGACCGCGGAAGCAATGTCTTTTGCAAGGGCGTCTTGAATTTCGAATGCGCTTTGTGCGCGCAAATCTGAATCGTAGTTGCTCGCCCAGATGATCACCCCATCCGACCGTCGGACGAGCCGTGCAATCGCACGGACCTTGTCACCTTCCAGTCTTACAGAGCCCTGCAAGATATAGCCTGAAGCAATAGGGTTGCGCCCTGCAGACGCCGTCCCCTCAACAACGACGATCTCTTTGAACTTGACCAGATTGCCGATGATCTCATCTGTCAGCCCCATCGAGAGACTCGAGGAGCGATCGCTTGCCACGACATCCCTGAAGCGCTCCACCGCGATTGCAGGTCGAGCGGACGCCATTTCCGCTGATGCAGCACTGTGATCTGTACCGCCCGCTCGCAACAACAACGTTGACGTGACCACCGCGCCCACGACAGCAGCGGTCAGCGCGGCCTTTAGCCGGAATCCGAAGCGGAACATAGCTTTCAGTTTGGGAGACGAAAACTCAAGTCCATGCTCGGACTGGTCTAGCGTCTTAGCTCCGGCCTGCTCAACGCCTTTGAATTCAGGATTGAATTCGAAAGCCGGCACGTAGCCACCTTTCGGAATTGTGATGACCACTCGTTCAGTTGGCCCCGACAGCAGATAGTAGCGCTCCAGTTCGCGACGGATACGGCCAGCTTCAATTCGAACGACTGGGTCGTTTTGCGCGTCGAACGTGTCTCGTCGACCGAAAACATCATGGGCAATCGTGAATGCCTTCAGGTATTCGGCACGGCCTTCCAGGGTTTCATTGACGACAAATTGCAAAAAGTTCCGAGCCCGGTCAGGAAGATGGAATTTGTCGCTGGAGAGGATACGGGCTAGCTGCTCTCGCACGTCGTCGGCGGAGGGCGCTTCGATTTCCTCCTTGCCCGAGCTTGCCGCGATCATCAGATCCCTTTCGATGTCGACCGAGCCCAACTTAAAGGCGATCCGGTTACTAAATACCCCACTTTAATGATACTATGTTTAGAACTCGCGCAAGAATAGCCGCCGACGAGAAAAATCTTAGACACCAAGCACCCCGCTAGGCAGCATCGGCCGCTTCGCGGGAAGTTTGCTGATATGAGCCGTCAGGTGCTGCGCGCATCGACCGTATTGTCGCGTATCATACCTTTTCAACCACCATCCTCCCCCTAATATCCGGCAAGGGTTGAGACGGGTCGTCGTGTCCGGCGGGAGGGGAGCATGGAAGCGCGATTGAGTTCAAACGGAAGTAGCGCGGGGCTTCAGGCTGCGCTGAATCGCTTCCCCGACAAGTCCCTTCGAATAAGACAGCTTCTTCTGAGGCGGGAGAGTTTTCGAGGATTGTGCGAAGACTTGGCCGTTGCTGACGATGCCCTAGCCAGGGTCGGCTTGTATTCGGCACATCTTCGTGAAGAACGCCGACAGGAGTTCGAAGAGCTCATCGAGGCTCTGGTTAAGGAAATCCAGGAATTCCTGGCGTAAATGGAAATGTCGCGCCGGACGTATCCGGTCCGTGCCCCTGTGGTCGTCTCAGCCGCAAATTGCTTTCAAGGCTTTAATATTCAGGATCTCGATGCGACGAGAGCCGTCGAGCCGGATCAGCCTACCTCGCTTCAATCTTGTCACAGTGCGCGAAATCGATTCGGTGGTTAAACCCAGGTAATCTGCAATGTCACTGCGAGGCATTGGCAACTCGAACGCGTTGGAACCATGATGCCGAGCCGACATTTCGAGCAGAAACGCAGCAACGCGTTCATTGGCGCTTGGTCGGCCGACGACGAGCTGCCGCTCCTGCGCAGATGACAGGGCCAAGTATATTGAGGATAGGGGCACAGTTTTATCGCCGGTGGTGGCGTTCACGGAGAGTATACCAACCGATCCTATCGCCTCCGCGCAGAAATTTCGATGCTTGCCTGGTTCGATCCCAAACCATTCTCCCGCCATATGAAACGAAAGAATCTGTCGCCGGCCACTGGAGAGCATGCGATAGACGCGAACGGTCCCGAAAGCGACGCGGAAGGCGCGGTTGGTCGCGTCCCCGGCGCAGTAAATTGCCTGGCCATTAAAAAAGGTCAAAAGGGGAGCACCTTCCTGGAGACAATTGCTGCCACTGGTCGATATTCCAACAGTCATTTGGCCTCATTAGACGGCGATAACGGTGCGCAGGCGGATATGCGATCGAGATTGTCGAGAGGAAAAATCACTTTGATGACAATACGACGTCCACCTACGCGCGCAGCGTAACTTACGCGAACTTACGACTGCCCCCCGATGGAGATCTTTCGCGCGCATGCGCAGCCATGTTTATTCGCCCCTGGGCCGGCCAACTGGGATGCGCCGTCCTCATGCTCGGAGGTGATCTTTAGTGCGCAAGACAATAATCGTACTTGGAAGTGCTATCGCCATGATGCTCTCGTCACCGACGGGCATGGTGTTCGCACAGCAGACAGCGGGCGCGCCGGCTGAGCAGCAAACGGCGCCGGAACCACTCAGCGACGACGAACTCGAGATTTTGGTCGCCCGCATCGCGCTCTATCCGGACGAACTGGTGGCGCTCATTTCCGCCGCCGCGCTCTATCCGCTTCAGATCGTCGAGGCGGAGCGGTTCCTGGAAGTGCGCCAGAAGAAGCCCGACATGAAGCCGAAGGACGATTGGGACGGCAGCGTCATTTCGCTGCTCAACTTTCCCCAGATCGTCAAGATGATGGCCGAAGACCTCGAGTGGACGCAGTCTTTCGGCGAGGCGATCGGCAATCAGCAGAAAGACGTGCTGATCGCCATACAGCAACTGCGTGACGAGGCCGTCGCCAAGAACATCATCAAGACGGACGACAAGGTAAAGGTGATCCAGGAGGGCGACAACGTCGTCATCCAGGCGGTGAACCCGGAAACGATCTATGTGCCGCAGTATCCGCCGGAAATGCTGTATCAGCCCAACTATACGCCGGCGCCGATCAGCTACTACGAAGAACCCTCTCCCGCCTATTGGTATCCGGGCGCGACCTTCTTCGCCGGAGCTGTGACGGGTGCCGCCTTCGCGGCGATCGTCGACTGGGACGATTGGGGTGTCTGGGGCGGGCGCTGGAATGGCGGCGACGTCGACATCGACTGCAACAATTGCTTCAACAATATCAACGGCAAGGTCAAGTGGAACGACGTCGACTGGAAAAATGTCGATCGCAGCAAGATCAAGTTTGATAGCACCCAGCTTCAGAATTTCGACCGGACCAACGTCAAGAACAACATCAAGGCCGACGGCAACAACAACCTGCGCAACCGCGCCAACGAGATCAACCGCGATCGGCCGAACGCGCGGCCCGCCGGTGGCAGCGCTGGCCAGATCAAGGACGTGCGCAAGAACACGCTTGAAGGGTTGAAGGCGCAGCAACGGCCCGCGACCCGTCCTGCCGATGGTCAGGCGACAAGACCGAAGGCCGGCGACGCCAAGGCAAGCGCAAACCGTCCGCAAACAAAGCAAACCCCGGCAAACCGACCAGCAGGAAAGCCGAAGATGGGCGGTAAGGCCGAGAACCGACCGGCGAAGCCGTCTGGCCTCGGCAACGTCAATTCCGGCCGTCGCGAGGTTAATTCTTCACAGCGCGGTGGACAGAGCATGGGCGGCGGCCAGCGCGGCGGTGGGCGCCCACAAGCGACCCGCGGCGGGGGCAAACCTCCAATCCAACGCGGTGGCGGCGGCGGTGGCCGCGGCGGCGGCGCAAGACGTTAATCGGATCACAGGAGAACGACCATGACCAAGCTCTTCAATCCGCTTCTCCTGGCATCGGTTCTGGCGTTGGCCAGCGTGCCGCTCAACGCTTCCTTGGCGCAGACAAAGGCGCCAGCGGAGCAGGCACCAACCGATCAGATGGCGGCCGGCCTCGATGCCTATGCGGCCGACGAGGATCCCCCGGTCTTCGATAATCCCGCCAAGGCGGTCGACGAATTCAAGGCGAAGCTCGCCGCCAATGACTTCGCCGGTCTGGCAAAACTACTGGGGCTCAATGCCGAGAAGCTGAAGGCCGGTGAAGGGGCGATGGATACCTTCGCGCTCATTCGCGAAGGTGCCGCCCGCAACGTCGTCGTACGCGACCTCGAGGGACGCAAGATCATCCAGATCGGCGACCGGCTGTGGCCCCTGCCCTTCCCGCTCACCAAGGGCGAGGACGGCAAATGGGCCTTCGACACCTATGTCGGGCTCGAGGAGATCCTCAATCGCCGCGTCGGCGAGAACGAGCTCGAGGCGATCGATACGGTACAGGCCTATGTCGATGCCCAGCAGGAATATGCCTCGCGGGATCGCGACGCCGACGGCGTCCTCGAATATGCGCAGAAACTGATCAGCACGCCGGGCCAGACCGACGGGCTCTACTGGCCGGCCGGTCAGGGCGACGGCGAAAGCCCGGTCGGCGACGCGATCAGCGAAGCAGCGCTGGAAAAGGCGAAGGCCGGCCAGGGCTATTTCGGCTACCGTTTCCGCATTCTGACATCGCAGGGCGACAACATTGCCGGCGGCCGCTATGACTATGTCATCAACGGCAACATGATCGGCGGTTTCGCGTTGATCGCCTGGCCGGTCAGCTATGCCGAAACCGGCGTCAAGACCTTCGTCGTCAACCAGCAGGGCATCGTCTACGAACGCGATCTCGGACCCAGCACCGAAGAGATCGTGCCCTTCATCGATCGTTTCAATCCCGACGACAAATGGGACGTCGTACCCGATTGAGCGGCGAACTCTAGCACCGTTAAAACAGCGCGCAGTTTCGAAACAGGAAGAAGAAATGGGAAAAGATAAAACCAAGAAGAAGAAAAAGAATAAGGACAAGAACGACGCCGATAGGGTTACCGAAGCAGCCGCCGCACCAGAGGAGCGCTCATCCGGCGGCTACGCCAAGGAGCTTGCCCGACTGCAGGAAGAGATCGCGCATCTGCAGGCCTGGGTGAAAAAGACCGGCGCGCGCATCGTCATCGTCTTCGAGGGGCGCGATGCCGCCGGCAAGGGTGGCGTGATCAGGCGGCTGACCGAACGCGTCAGCCCCCGCGTCTTCAGGGTCACGGCCCTGCCCGCGCCCACCGAGCGGGAAAAGTCCCAGATCTACATGCAGCGCTACATCCAGCATTTGCCGGCCGCCGGCGAGGTCGTGATCTTCGATCGCTCCTGGTACAACCGCCCGGGCGTCGAGCGCGTCATGGGTTTCTGCTCGGAAGACAGCGCCCGACGTTTCCTCGAACTCGCACCGCGCTTCGAAGCGGCAATGGTCGAAAGCGGCATCGTCCTGCTGAAGTACTTCCTCGATGTCAGCGAGAAGGAACAGGAGCGCCGGTTCCGCCAGCGCATCGCCGACCCGTTGCGCCAATGGAAGCTCAGCCCGATGGACGTCGAGTCCTATCAGCGCTGGTGGGACTATACCCGGGCCTACAACGAGATGATCCGCATGACGGACACGGAGTATGCCCCCTGGTGGATCGTCCCGTCAGACGACAAGAAGCGGGCGCGCATCAATTGCATCTCGCACATTCTCGCCTCGATCCCGTACGAACGCGTGAAGTTCACCGAACCGGACCTCGGCAAGCGCCAGAAGCGGCCGAACGACTTCGCGGACGACGATCACGTTCGCAGGACGGTACCCGACGTCTTCTAGGACTGGTAAGCCCGCGCCTTGCGGCGCGGGCTTACCGAAACGGAGTGTTCTCTTTGAGCAGGGATAAGTGCTGCTGTCATGAGACTCATGGCAGAGGCCGAACTTAACGGCTCCGATCGAAAGGCCTTCAGCGCATAAAGGGCAAAGCTCACGTCCGAATATTCATCGTTGACGAAGGGCCCGAACACTCCGGGCGGCAGGTTTCTCGCCTCATCGCCGAGTTTCTTGCGGGCCTGATAAAACTCCTCTTCGACGGCGCTCGCCGGCGTGCTGTCCTTGAGGGTGACCGTCAAATATGCGTAACCGGGGCGGGTTGTCGTCTCCACCCGATCATACCAGGTGAGTTCCTGGATACGCTTTTCCAGCGGTTCAGCGACGAGGTCCTGCATCTCTCGGGCGGTCGCGCCCGGCCAGACGGCCGTGACCGTCATCGTCTTGATAGTGAACGAAGGATCTTCCGCGCGCCCCAGCTTGACGAAGGCGTAGACACCCGCCGCAACCAGAAGGACGATGAAGAACAGGGTGACTGCCCGCTCACGAACGGCGAGCGCGGAAAAATTGAAGTTCATCAGTTCGCCGCCTCTGCCTTTTCGACGTTGGTGCGGATGGTCGCGCCGTCGGTCAGAAGATGCGCGCCGAGCGCGACTACCGCCTCGCCGGCATTCAGGTTCGTCACGATCGCGTTTTCTTCACCGAGCCGTTCGATCTTTACTTCGCGAAAGTGCACACTCGACGCTTGCGCATCGACCACCCAGACGCCAGTCTGAGTGCCATCGTCCAGGACGGCGCCGACCGGCACCTCGGCATGAATTTGGGCGTGCTTGTTCGGTATTCTGATCGTCACAGTTGCACCCAACGGCGCAGTAGCGGCTGCACCCTGCAACACCCAGCGAGTCTCGTAGGTGCGGGTCTGAGGATCCGCAGCAGCAGACATCTGCCGCAAGGACGCGGCTTCTTCCGCTTGGCGGCCATAAACGGTGGCGCGGGCAAGGGCGCCGATCTCAGGTCTGATATTTTCCGGCATCCAGACCAGCGCTTCACGCGCGCCCGCCTTGGCAAGCCTGACGACTGGCTGACCGGCTGATACGACCTGGCCGGGTTCGCCAAGTGTCTCGACGATGGTGCCGTCGGCATCTGCCACAAGGAGCGTGTATGTCGCCTCGTTTTCGGCAACTTTCGCCTCAGCTTCTGCCGCAGCAAGCTGCGCTGTCGCGGTATCGAGAGCAGTCTTGGACTGTTCGTACCTCTGAGGAGAAGCCGCCAGGCCATTCTTCACGAGCTCCGCATAACGCCTCTCGTCGGCCTGCGCTTGGACAAAGGTTGCTTTGGCGGCCGCAACCGCATTGCGTTTGGCGGCGACTGCCAGACGAAGATCTGTCTCATCGATCCGCATCAGTGGTTGCCCGGCCCGTACTTCGTTTCCGAGCTCCACCAGCCGTTCAACGATTTTTCCCGGAACGCGGAAGCCGAGATCGCTCTGCACACGTGCGGCTATGGTTCCGGTAAAGCTGCGTGCCCCCGCGTCCGGCGTTCTCGCTTTGATGACGCTGACGAAGGGGACAGCGGTCCGAGGATCCGCAGCTATCGCGACCTTCTCATTGGGCCAGAAGATAAAAGCTGCCGTCGCAACCCCCGCACCGGCGAGTACAGCCGCCGAGGAGAGAATAAACTTCGTTTTCATGTGGTGACCCTTCTTGACGGTCGACGCGCTCTGAATAGATTGTGATCTAACTCTAAATCATATATAGATGTCAATTGAAATCTAAAAGGAGACCACCATGAGAGTCACTCGTGCCCAAGCCGAAGCGAACCGGGAAGCCGTGATCAACGCTGCCAGCAGGCTCTTTCGCGAGCACGGCTTTGACGGCATCGGTCTCAAGGATCTGATGAAAGGTGCCGGTCTGACCCAGGGCGGCTTCTACAAGCAGTTCGAGTCCAAAGAGGATCTGGCCGCCCTTGCGTCAAGACGGGCCATGGAGAGCGCGACGCGCAGATGGTCATCCGTCGCAGCCTCGAGCTCCGATCCACTTCGAGCCGTCATCGATCTCTATCTTTCAGCCGGTCACCGCGGCGAAACCGCCGACGGGTGCCCACTTGTGGCGCTCGGCGCGGACGCGGCTCGTCAGAGTCCGGAGGTGCGGACACCCTTCCAGGATGGCATCAAGGCTCACATCCAGGTGTTGGAGGAACTGATGCCGGAGCAAGGTGAACCCAATCCCAACGAAAAGGCCATGGTTGTCCTGTCGCTTTTGGTCGGCGCCGTCACGCTCTCCCGGATCGTGACCGATGCGAATCTGTCGGATCGCTTGCTCGAAGCAGCCGCAAACGAGGTCAAGCGTCTCGCCCCGCTCAACGACGATTAGGACGACGCCCGTCCTGATCCGGCAATAGCCTGCAATACATTGGAGTCGTCATGCGTCGTATCGTCGTCACAGGCATGGGAGCGGTTAGTCCGCTCGGTGCCAATGTAACCAGTTCCTGGAGCCGGCTTCTGGCCGGCAAGTCGGGCATTCGCCGTCTGTCGGACGACATCGTCGGCGATCTTCCTGCCAAGGTGGGCGGCGTCGTTCCTTCGAGCAATGACGACGCGGAAGTAGGATTCAACCCCGAAACCGTCCTCCCGCCAAAGGACCAGCGCAAGATAGATCGCTTCATTGTGTTCGCACTCGCGGCGGCTGAAGAGGCGCTCGCGCAAGCGCGCTGGTGGCCGATCTCGGAAGAAGACCGCCTGAGAACGGCAACGATCATCGCCTCGGGGATCGGTGGGTTTCCGGCCATAACCGACGCGGTCAGGACCGTCGACCAAAAGGGACCGCGGCGCCTGTCGCCGTTCACCATCCCCTCGTTCCTGGTCAATCTGGCAGCGGGTCAGGTGTCGATCCGACATGGGTTCAAAGGTCCGCTCGGGGCGCCGGTGACGGCGTGTGCGGCGGGTGTACAAGCTATCGGCGACGCCGCGCGGCTCATCCGTGGAAACGAGGCCGATATTGCGATCTGCGGTGGCACCGAAGCCTGTATGAACATCGTGAGCCTTGGCGGCTTCGCCGCTGCGCGTTCGCTGTCCTCAGGGTTCAACGACACCCCTGAGCTGGCGTCACGACCATTCGACATGTTGCGTGACGGCTTCGTGATGGGCGAAGGCGCGGGCGTGCTGGTGATCGAATCCCTGAGCCATGCGCTTGCGCGCGGCGCCCAACCATTGGCCGAGCTGGTCGGTTACGGCACCACGGCCGACGCCCACCACATTACCTCAGGTCCTGAGGACGGGTCAGGCGCGGCAAGGGCCATACAGATTGCGATCAAACAGGCAGGCATCGCCCCGCAAGAGATCCAGCACCTAAATGCACATGCGACCTCGACCCCTGTTGGAGACCGTGGGGAAATTGAGGCGATCAAGACGGTGTTCGGGAAAGGGGCCGGTCTGGCGGTCAGCGGCACGAAGTCCGCGACCGGCCACCTCCTCGGTGCGGCTGGCGGGCTGGAGGCCATCTTTACGATCATGGCGCTCAGAGACCAGATCGCGCCGCCGACGTTGAACCTGAATGCGCCGGACCCGGCAAGCGACGGAATAGACATCGTCGCGCACGAGGCCCGTTCGGTCCCAATGAACTACGCGATCACCAATGGGTTCGGTTTTGGAGGTGTGAACGCAAGCGCACTGTTCAAGCGTTGGACCGCAATACGGGCGTGAGCATCAGCCGAAAAGTCGCCACTGGCTAGGACCGGATCCGGGGTCGATTGGCACAACCAGCCTTAGGATGCGATGCAAGTACATGTTGCAGGAGATTACGATGCTGAAACGCTTTTTGGCAAAGTGGCGACTCTGGGAGCAAGCGCTCGACGGGATAGATGACCTACACGGAGATCATCTCATGAACCTGGAGCAGCGTGTGGTGAGCCTTGAGAAGGAGCTGGCGTTATTGAAGGAAAGGCGCTTTCCGGAATCTCCGATTGAGCGCCTCTTGTCTCTCGACAAGCTGAACCCTGAAGGTGGAAGACAATAAACACGCTGACCTTGCAGCCGCGCGGGCGGTGACGGCCGACGTCGTCGCGCGGTGGGATGTCGACAGCAACAGCGGCATGGTGATAGCTTACGAGAGAACGAGCGATGCCAGTTCGTACATCATTTCGACGAATGTTGCGTTCGTACCGCCGTCAGGTTAATTCGGCTTAACGAAAAATTCCTTGCAACAAATCATGGGGTACGATAGTTATTCGGTCGGGCCTGGCCCACGAGATCGCCTTTGCGGTCGCCCAAAAGCCTCGATGGAAACGTCGGAGGCTTTTTGAGTTTTTAGGCCTTTCGTTCGACATTCTCAAAGCAGCTGTATTTGGATCCGAGCATCGGCCGCTCGTCTTCCTTGATATGACAGTCAATCAGCTTTCCGTCGTCGGTCAGGCGCTGGTAAGGGCGATTGCTGGCATGATAGCCGCCCATGCAGATCGGCCATAGATACAGATCCGCCAGTTGCG
This sequence comes from Ensifer sp. 38_S197, assembly GCF_056924495.1. Taxonomy (NCBI): domain Bacteria; kingdom Pseudomonadati; phylum Pseudomonadota; class Alphaproteobacteria; order Hyphomicrobiales; family Rhizobiaceae; genus Ensifer; species Ensifer sp. 38_S197. Next base: position 836,395 of record NZ_JBXOVZ010000001.1, read on the forward strand.
CCATCGGCGAAGTCTTCTTCTTGGTCCTGAACTCGTAGAGCGTCTGGGTCAACTGCTCGGCGGTCAAGGGGCCGTACTTATCGGAATTGTCCTTAGCGAACGGCATTCCCTCCGCCTTTAGAGCCTTGTAGTAGCCCTCCAGGTTCGCATCTTCAGCCTTGTTGCAGCGCTCAGGATGCACGCGCAGCTTCATGCCTTGGGCGATAGCGTATTTCGCGGCGCGTTCGACGACGACAGTGAATGCGGTTTTGCAGAGCATCCAAGGATTCTGTTTGTACTGCTCGAGGTATCGTCCACAGTATCCGGGACGGTCGACAGTGCACGCGATACCGACCACGGGCGCCCCTCGCATCAGAATGTAAAGTTCCTCGTAAAATGCTCCCAGCTTGTCCTTTTCCCAGCCCCGCAGGAAATCGAAGTTCTCGTTCTGCGATCTGATTTCTGAAGAGTGCAAGGGCGCCGTGATTTCCCATTTCTCACAGAACTTTGCGTGAAGGTCTCGGGCGCTGTCCTCTTCGTCACTTCGAACTAGGATGCCACCGAGTGCGAACCAGTCGTACCCGTGCGCCGCTTTCTTCCCGACCTTGTGGGTGGGATGTCTAGTTCCGGAATCGTCGAGGTAGAGGTTCAAGGTGACAGGCAAGGCAATCCTCTCGTGGCAGTCGATCGGTTTCGTTCTAGTCGACTACTGATACCCGCGAATACATAATTTTTGCTCACTACCATTTCATCATCCACCTTGATGTCGCTCAGTACCTGAAGATCAACCGGCCTGCCGCGAAGTCTACCGCGGCGGCCCGAAGGAAGTGAGCCAGGTCCAGGCTCGGCCTAGGGCAGCCAGCATACGCTGCAGGAAGGACAGACGCTTGCAATCGCCCTGCGCGTGACGAGCGATCTGTTCGCGCATCACCGCTTTCGATATGGCTGGATCGAAGGCGCGCAGCCACTCAACTTCGCCGGCCGTAATGACGTAATGCGAATTGCATGGTGCATCGCAGACGGCGATCGACGGGCGCACCGTCGCCATTCCATCTCGTTCAGTGACCTGGTGGCTGTCTGGCACCAGCAGCGAGACACGATGACCGCAGCCGCAGGCGCACAGCAGGGCTCCGATCTCGAATTCCTCGCTGTGGTAGACGACGCCCGGCATCAAAGGCCTGGGCATGCGTTCGACGGCTTCATAGCGAAATCTCATTTAGGTTCCTCCGCCCGGTCCATTTCGAAGGTCACGGTATCGAAGATTGTGGCAGTCGCAGCACTCTCTCGGTCCAGCAGCCCGAAATGCTGCTTGAACCGGATCACTGCCATGTTGGCATTCAGCGCATTGAGTTCAGGAATCTGCGCCTGCTTGCGGTATTCGTCAGCTTTCGCGTTCTGGACCGGCAGACGCACCGTGCCTCGATTGTTGTCGAAGGCTTCGCGACCGGTGCCCGTAATGCGCACGAAACCGCTGAGCCCGACGGATGAGCGGTTGAGGCCCATGCCGCAATCGACGAAGGGAATGTCATTCGCACTCAGCCAGTCCACGATTATCAGGCGCGCGGGCCCCTCATCGATGGAGACGAAAACGAAATCGAATTCGCGAAGCCGCATGACATTGTCGGCCGTGATGCGTTCGGCGACCGGCACAATGTCTGCATGCCATTGATCATAATGCGTGGCCAGTGCCTCGACCTTCAGCTTGCCGATGGCGCCAGGGATAAAGCCCGGCCATCGGAAGATCGTATGGAGATGGACCTTGTCATCATCGAACAGCGCGATCTGCTCGAGATGGGTACGAGCTACGGAATCGAGAATGAAGGCGCCTGTCCCGCCAAGGCCGACGATCGCAACTTTCTTGCCGCGCAAGAGCGCCGAAAGATCATTAAGATGATAGCGCGCGGACATAGCGTCGGGAAAGCGCAGCGGCGAACCCTGGGCAGCGGCCTTGACGGCGATAGCGCGCAAGGGCGTTGCATTCGGATAGGCAATGATCGCCGGCGTCGTGATCGTATCGATGTAAGTCCGCACCTTCTCCTCGAACGACTGGTACGGACGCAGCGCGCCTTGCTCATCCATCAGTTTATACGAAAACGCGCTGGTCGTGATCAGTTCCGGCATCACAGTGATTACACCGTCGCCGCCGCCAAGCCGAAGCGCGCGCCCCTGCTGGTCGTGCGGCCTGACGCCCCGCCACCACGCCTGATGATTGGAGGGCGCGCCGATGATCGCTCCGTCCAGATCGAGCGGGCTCACCCAGTCGCCATACTGCAGCCCGCCTTGGCCATCGAGATAAGGCAGGCCGTAGATCACGAGATACCCTCCGACAAAGTCGATCAGATATCCCGTCTCATCCAGATCCCTGAGGAAGGGATTATGATTCGCCAGTTCCGGCAACCCGAAAGCGCATTCCATCTTTCACCTTCACTTTCTGACCGGGTGCGAGCGTGCCGCTCGGGTTTTCGACCGGGCCGTTGGAGTATTTGACGAGATATTCGTTTGAGGGCTGACCGCCCTGCCCGAGATAGAGATCGACCACGCAGGCGTATGTGATCTTGTTGGTGTCGATCTCGTGCTCGTCGCCATTGACGAGAATGTCGAAGAGTTTCTGGCTATAAAAATGCTGACCCCGCGTCAGATGGATCGGCGTCTCATCACGCGGAATGCGCTCATCTTCCCCGTTGCCCGGGACTTCGCGATAGAGCTTTTCGCGCTTCTGGATTTCGGCAAGCGCATAGAGCGCTTCACCCGTCGTCGGGTTGGGTGACTCGACCGCCACGCGGTTGATATGGATGCGCACGATGTGCAGCGCGGCGATATCCAGCATGAATCATGTCCTTTCCCGCCCTCTGGCGGTGCTTGCGTTTCGCCCTGGCCGATGGCATCTTGGTGTCCGGCCAGACAACAGGAAGGGCTCCAAAAAAGCCCTGGTCTTGTTCACGTAAGATCAGAGCCTGTTGTCTACGTAGACAACAATTAAGCATTGAGTAAAATTTGTCAAGGAGGGCGAATGCCGGAAACAGCACTGGGCGTGTGGTTGAAAGGCCTAAGGGAAGAAAAGAAGCTGAGCCTGAGGGATCTCGGCCAGCGCAGCGAGGTCGATCACGCCTACATCTATCGGCTGGAAACGGGCGTGAAGGAAGCCCCGTCGGAAGACGTTCTGCAAAAGCTAGCAAAGGCGCTGTCAGCCTCAAAGCGCGATCGCGACATTCTGCGCTATCTCGCGCGCCAGACGAACGTCGATCCGAATATCCTGGAGTTTGTCCGTAAGGATCAGAGCATCAGCGCCGATGAGCTGCAGATGCTGTCCACCGTTGTGAATCGCGGCGCGAGGGCGGATTACGCAACCTCACTCGCGCGCATCAGACGCATGATGATGGATGACGACGATGGATGAGCTGTCAGTTGTTTCAGCAGCACGGGCGTTTATCAGCAAATGCGGCCCTCTTGCGCAGCCGGTCTCGGTCGAGACCTATGCGGCAGCAATCGGCGGCAGCATCAAAAAGGAAGCCTTGAACGACGGCGAAGATGGCTGGTCGTTCAAGACCCCGAAAGGAAAGTACAATATCTGCGTGAACTGCAATCAGAATGGCAGGCGCCAGCGGTTTACAGTCTGCCACGAGATCGCCCACGCGGTTCTAGACATCGCCCCCGATCATAGCCAGCCAAGCTGGAGTTTCAGCAAGCGGCCCCAAGGCGAGATTTTCTGCGACATTTTCGCCGCCGAGCTGCTTCTCCCTTATAAGCTCTTCAAGCCGCAGGTTGACTTGGTGGAAATGGGCATGGCGGCTGTTCGCGCTCTGGCCGATGATTTCGACGCCTCGCTTCTCGCGACCGGCTCGCGTTTTGCAACATTCTCAAAAAATCTCTGCGCCTTCGTCGTCTCGGAAGGCGGCAAGGTTCGCTACAGCGCCCGCTCGGCAAGTCTACGCCAAGCCAAGGGCTGGATCAGGCCCGGGTCGCTCCTGCCGGAGAGCTCCTACAGCGCACGCGTACGAGCCGGTGAGAAGCCGTCAGTACCTGAAGAAGCTGCGGCCGATGAGTGGTTCGAAGACTGGGACCGCGAAGGTGGTCTTTTCGAAGATGTCCTGCATGTTGAAAAATGGGATCAGACGCTGTCGCTACTTTGGTACGAAGAGGACGATGCCCCGCCCCCGCGTCTCGAGCGCAAGCAGTGGGAGGAACAGACCTACGGCCTGCGTGAGCTTGACGGCAATCTGCCCTGGCCGGGTCGCAGGAAGCGGCGATAGGTCAGGGCCTGAAGGAACCCGGCAGCGCGGATGTCTCCTATCCCTCGCCTTGAACCAAATTGAACCCTCGACCCCGCCGAGGCAATCCGACGGCAGAACTGAGCTTAATCCACTGACGCTCAGACCATCGCGATGCCTGATCGGGAGACGCCGACGGATGTGCTCGCCGATCTCAATTCCTGCTCTGCCGAATGTCGCAGGCATGGCACTGAGAGGGCCATTTCGGTGGCCGCGGCTGGCATAGCCCAACCGCGGCCGCCAGCAATTGACGAGCTTGGCTCTTGCCACTTCCTTCGTAGCAGATGAAGGTCGTGATGAGCCGGCACCTGTCGTATGCTCAAGCGGTCGGAACGGTCCCACCGTCTATCACATGCTCTGTCCCCGTAATGGATGTTGCTCGATCCGAGGCAAGGAACGCGATCAGATCGGCAACTTCTTCCGGTTGAGCCGGTCGTCCCAGCGGTATGCCACCGAGCGACTTCATGATCACTTCCACCGCGTCGTCGTAGCTAATACCGGCCTCCTCGGCGATGCGCAGGGCCAGACCATTGGAGTTTGGACTGGCAATCCAGCCGGGAGAAACGCGCACCACCCGTACACCTTTCGGCGAAACCTCCTTGGAGATGCTTTTGCTGTAGGTGTTGAGCGCGCCCTTGGCAGAAGCGTAGCCGGTCGTCGCCTCCGGTAGCGGAAGGTTTCTCTGGATCGACGTCACGTGGATGACCACGCCGCTTCCTTGAGCGATCATGCCGGGGATCAGTGCACGATCGAGCCTGACCGCCGGAAAAAAGTTTAGGTTGAACTCCTTGTCCCATTCCTCGTCGGTGAGCGTGGTAAAGCCGCCTGAAGCGGCCGAAGAGCCGCCCAGCATGTTCACAAGGATATCGAGCCCGCCAAGTTCCCGATGCACCGCGTCAACGACCGCTTGAACCCCCGCCGTAGTGGTCAGGTCGGCTTCAACGAATGCCGCACCGGAGAAGTCCGCTGGCTTGGTGCGCGCCGTCGTCAGCACACGGGCACCAAGTTCCTTGAACAAGGCCACGGTTGCAGCGCCGGCACCCAAAGTGCCTCCGGTGATCAGGGATCGGCGTCCCTGTAATGTAAGAAACTGTGTCATACGGTGATCTCCAGTTCGGCGATCTTTTCGTCCGCGAGGACGAAGAAGAACCGCAGGTCAATCGGGCTGCCAGGGAAGGTGCCGACGGCGTGGGCCGTCACTTGGGTCTTCCCGTTTTCGGTGGCAATAAAGAAGGGTTCCACCGTGTAGCTGTATTGCTGGCTTTCTTCAGCCATCCACTTGCGAATGGCGTCACGGCCCTCATGAGTCTTGCCCTTATCTTTCACGCTGCCGTTTTCGGTGAAGGCGGCAGCGACAGCATCGGGGTCGCCAGCTCTGTCCGCGTCGAAATAGACTTTTATGGCCTTAGGTAGTTCGACAGTCATTTTGGTCTTCCAATCATATTTCCAGCCTTAGCCAGCTGTGCCGCGACCCTCTTGAGGCCGACACGCCTAATCTAAGACTGGACGATTGGCTTGATAACTGGGACAAAGCAGGATGAGGCGTTGCGAAAAGAGGGATAATGACGCGATCTGTTCTTGCCGATCTGGATGCCGTTCTCAGCATCGCTCGCCTAGGGTCCTTCCGGGCTGCCGCGTTGGAGCTGGGCATATCCACGACAGCGTTGAGCAACGCCATCGCAAAGCTTGAGCAGCGCCTGGGTATTCGCCTGTTCAACCGCACAACGAGAAGCGTCTCGCTTACCGATGCAGGAAAGACCTTTGTCGAGCGGGTTGGGCCGGCAATGACCGACATCCACGATGCTATGCTCGCCGCTCAAGCGCATCAGGAGATTCCGACCGGCACGTTGCGCATCAATGCCTTTGCTTCGGCAGCCCGAGAGGTCATGGCGCCGCTCATTCTCTCTTTCCTGCAGCGCTTCCCGCAGGTGCACATTGATCTGGTCACGGAGGGGCGGCTCGTCGACATAGTAGCGGCCGGTTTCGACCTGGGCTTGAGGTCGGCCGATTTGGTGCCGAACGACATGATCGCTGTGCCACTCGGTCTTAAGCGCAGCAACGCCGTCGTCGCATCGCCAGAGTTCCTGCGTACGCACGGCAAGCCTGTCGTTCCTGCCGATTTGTACCGGTTTCGTTGCATCCGCGCACGCCTGCCCAATAACGCATTGTTCCGTTGGCGCTTCGAGAAGGACGGGAACCCTGTCCAGATTGACGTGGAAGGCTCGATCACGCTCGACGAGCCAAGCCTTGTCAGGATAGCGGCGCAGAATGGGGTGGGTCTTGGATACGTCATGGAAGCGGACGTGCGCGATGACATTGCGGCGGGGCGATTGGTGCGCGTTCTTGAGGACTGGACACCGTCTTTGGCGCCACTCGCGCTTTATTACCCTGGCAGAAAGAACCCGCCGGCTGCCTTCAGTGCGTTCATTCAGGCTGCTCGCGATTTCGCGAGTCGCTGACCTCCCGCATAGATCGGCATTTTGGGATCAGCCACATCAGCTTTCCAAAGTCAAAGAGAATCTTCTAGCTCTCCTTGTAAGCGAAACGACCGTTTTCCGGACGCTTTTCATCTGGACAATGTACTACCTTCGGTTTTCGATAAAACTTGGCGTCCAAGCGAGGTCGAGCTGGTGAAATGACGACACCGGATGATTTTCCCGTTACCGGGGCGGCTCTGTTCACAACTGTTCGAGGCCTTCAGGCGCCTGGTCGATACGGTTGGCTGCGAAGCCAAGCAAAGCAACGAGTTAAGATGCTCCCACTTGATACATGGCCCGGGCCCACCATACCACGCTCCATGCGACGCCCTCACCTTTCATTGGTGTATCAGTAGCCAAACCTGTCCCCAAGACCCTGTGCTGGCTAATTATTTCGTGAAGGGGTTGATATCTTGGTTACTTCAGCCACAGATGAAATGTCTGTGAAGTCGAACGCTCAGACGCCGGCCCTTCCTCTTACCGCCTAAGAGGAGGGGCATTTGCGTTTGCCGGATCGGAAACGGCAAGCCATTTGTAGACACGCGTCAACGGCATTAGATTTGACCCCACCATCATTGACGCTTGTGGTCCAGAGTGCGCCCCTAGCCTGAAACCTATTTCTGCCTGAACGCCTTGTTGAACGTCATGGTCAACGGGCCGACGATGTATTCGAACGCAGTGCGTTCGACGGTCGGTATGATAACATTCGCCGGCATGCCCGGATACAGTTTCACCTGCGGAAGTTCGGCAAGCTGGTTCTGGTCTATTCTGATTTCCGCGACGTAGTATGGCGCGTTTGTTCGGTTATCCACCAGCCTGTCGGCCGAAACATTGACGACGCGGCCTTGCACCATCGGCGTTATGCGCTGCTTATATGCCGTCAGGTGAACCTCAGCCAGCATGTCGGGATGGACATCGCTGATCTCGTCAACCGCGATTTGTGCGTCGATCACCAGTGAGTCCCGGTCCGGCACCAGATCGAGGATCTTCTCTCCGCGCATGATCACGCCACCGACGGAAAACACAGTCAGTCCGACCACCTGCCCGGAATAGGGCGCACGAATTTCGGTTCGCGCAAAAACGGCCCTGGCATTGTCCAGGCGCGACAGCACTTCGAGTTCCTTGGCCTGCGTGGCTTCCAACTCCTTCGAAGCGTCGGAAAGCCGTTCGTTGTCCAGTTGCGCGATCTGCTGATTTTGCTCAGCAATTGCCTGGCGCGCTTTTGCCATCGCGGAAATCATATCCGCCAGTTCGCCTTCGAGCTGGGCGCCGGTGCGTTCGAGCTGGAGCTGGCGGGGCTTCGAGGTCAATCCTTTCTTGACGAGCGGGTCGATACTTTTCAGCTCCTCGAGAACGGACTGAAGCTGTGCGCGTAAGGCGTTCACCTGCGCCTCGCTGCCATGGATCTGTGCTTCATATTGCGCGATCCGCGCCCGCAGGACGCTGCGCTGCCCTTCCAGCGCCGCCTGCCGGCTTTCGAACTGCTGCACCTGCCCGTTCCAGATATCGGTGACCTGCACGTCCTTTTTCTGCGCGGATTTCAGATCCGCGGGCATGACAAGGCTGGAAGCGCGTGCGAGTTCCGCCTTCAGCCGCGCACCTGCGGCCCGCAGCGCATAGAGTTGTTGCAGCAGCACCTTGAACTCGGCGCGCGCCTGGCTATCGTCCAGCGCTAACAGAAGGTCGCCCGCCTTGACGTGGTCGCCTTCCTTCACCGACAGTCTCTTGACGATGCCACCATCCAGATGCTGGACGCTCTTGCGGTTCCCCTCCACCTTGACGACGCCATTGGCCACCACCGCGCCACGCAGCGGAGCGAACAAGGCCCAGCCACCGAGCACACCAAAAAACAGGAAGATGACGGCCCAGCCGAACAGCGACAGATGGCGGATGGAATCTGACGGCGGTGGTTCGTTCCCGTCTTGGCCGTCATCGCCCACCGCGCCGGGGTCCATTTTCTGGACGCTCTTTCGGTGAGTATCCGGTAGCGAAGTGGCCGCGCGCGCCACCGCTATCGCGCGGTCCGCTCCGGCCTGCTCCACCATCTCCTGCACAGGCGCCGCACGCAGGGCATCGGCCACCGCCGGCCGCAGCCGGCTGTCAAGGCGTCCTAGAAGCGATTTCAAATTGCTCACATTGGTCGGCGCCACTTCATGCCCCCCGCCTGTTGCCGTCCTGCAAGGCATTGGGAACGGTCGGGCGCACCAGCCGGGCCATCACTTCCTGCCGCGGTCCCATGGCCTCCACCATACCGTCTTTCAGCACCAGTAGAGTATCCACCACTGACAAGGTATTGGGCCGGTGGGTGACCATGACAACGGTCGTCCCGCGCCGCTTCAATTCCGCGATGCAGGCAAGAAGCGCGGCGTCGCCGTCCGCGTCCAGGTTCGAACTCGGCTCATCGAGAAGGACGAGGCTAGGATCGCCGTAAACGGCCCGCGCCAGGGCAATGCGCTGGCGCACGCCCCCGGAAAGCACAGCTCCCCCCTCCCCGAGATTGGTGTCGTAGCCCTTCGGCAGGCGCAGAATGATGTCATGCACGCCGGCCAACCTGGCGGCTTCGATAACGCGCATGTCGCCCTCACGGCGGAAGCGGCTGATGTTGGCAGCAACCGTGTCGGCGAACAGTTCGATATCCTGCGGAAGGTAGCCGAGATGGCGGCCGAGCGTGGCGCGCGGCCAAACGGAAACGTCGGCGCCGTCCAATCGCACAACGCCCGCGGAGGGCGCCGTGACCCCGATGATGAGGCGGGCCAACGTCGACTTGCCAGCGCCCGAGGGGCCGACGACACCCAGAACCTCGCCGGCGCCGATGCCGAAGCTGATGCCACGCAGGATAGGCTTTCCGTTGCCCGGCAACGCGAAACCCACCGCCTCCAGCGTCAGGTGCCCTTCCGGGCGCGGCAGGTTCAAATTCTGTTCCTGTACCGGGTTGTCGAGGAGCATAAGCTTGACGCGCTCATAGGCGCTGCGCGCCGCGACGAGGTTGCGCCAGGAGCCGACCATTTGTTCCACCGGCTGCAAGGCACGCCCCAGCATGATGGAGGCCGCGAACATCGCGCCGCTGGTCGCCATGCGCTCGATGACCAGATAGGCGCCGACGCCCAGAATGAGGGACTGCATCGTCAACCGCAGGAACCGTATCAGGCCCGACGCCGCCGCGGAGCGGTCGCTGGCGAGTTGCTGGCGATCGATCATCCTGTTGCGATCGCGCCGCCAGCGCAGAAGAAGGCCGGGCAACATGCCCATGGCCTGGATTACCTCCGCATTACGCAAGCTTGCCTCGGTGAAATTGTAGCTGCGCGAGGCGGCTTCGTTGGCGTCGACCATCGGTTGGCGCACCAGCCATTCGTTGGCGACCGTCATGCCGACCAGGATGAGCGCGCAGCACAGGGCAAAGGCACCCAGATATGGGTGAAGCAGAAAGATGACGAAGATGTAGATCGGCGCCCAAGGTAGGTCGAACAGCGCGTGGATGCCCGGCCCGGTAACGAACTGCCGGAAGGTGTCGAAATCGCGCAGCGGCGGATGCGCCGCGCGCCCGCGCCGCAATATGCCGTCGAAGGTGGCGCCGACAATGCGCCGTGCGAGAAGGCTGTCCAGGCGAACCCCGGCGCGCGACAAGATGCGCGCCCGCACCATGTCCAGCGAAGCAAGCGCGCCCAGCGCCACAAGCAGAACCAGCGTCAGCATCACCAGCGTGACTTCGCTGCCGCTATTGATGACCCGGTCGTAGACCTGCAGCATGTAAAGCGGCGAGGCCAGGTACAGGATGTTGATGGCAAGGCTGAACAGCGCCGCCGTCGCGAAATAACGCCGGCAGGCCGAAAAGGCCGCGTTCAATTCCTCGGATTTCGGTTTGACGCTCACGCTTTGCCGGCCGAGGCCGCCCCGCTGGCTGAACTTTCGGGACTTGCAACAAGTTGCGCAGACGCGCCCCTTGTCAAAGTCCAGTGAGGACCTCGCTCAGGCCATGTGCCAGTAATCGTACTGGTAATCGAGTGTTACTTTTATTGAATCGCCAGGATCCGCCTGGCCGTTAAAGTGAATATTGTAATCAACCTGGTGATCGTTCAACGCGGTCGAGGTCAGGTTCGCCTGCCCCGACTGATGCGTTGCATCCAGATTGATAGCCCCGCTAGTCCAGTCGACTGCTGCACCGATGCCGCTATCACTCACGCCACCATTTTGGTTGCCTGTCAGGTCCGCCGACTCTGCCTTCAGCGTACCACTGAAGTGGAAGTCGAAGGCGTCACTCGGAAGCGGATTGGTAAAGGACAGGACGTTTCCATTGATGTTGCCGCCGCCGGTGGTCGAATCCGAGCGGTAGTGAGTAGCGGAAACGTGGCCTTCACCCTCAACATGATATTGATCTGCCGTGCCGGTGATATCGATTGTTACCGTGTTGGTGATCGGATCGGTATGGCCGTCGGTAATCTGGTAGGTGAGCTTGATTTCCTTGACGCCACCACTCAAGAGCTCATCGAGCGCACGGCTGTTCTTATCGATCTCGATAGTATCTCCAACGACCGTGATATAGGAGGGCAGGTTTCCACCGCCGTCCAAGCTCACGCTGCCGTCAACGATGTGCAGCACATCTCCGTCTACATCACTTGCGACGCCGTTGACGAGCTGGACGGTCTCGACATCGGGGGCGAGGTTGGTGATCTGATGAGCGGCGTTATAGATCGATTGCGTCTCGGTCACGTCCACATGGATCGTTGTGGCCGTGGGCTGATGGTTCTCTGTTACCGGGTGATCCCAGTTGGCCGGCGCAGCGTCCGCATGGAAGTCCGTGTAATATTCGCGGGCGTGGTACTGCACGTTTTTAGCGTTGCCCGACGTCCACTCCGTCACAGTAGAGGCCCGGCGGGATACTCAACCCATCAATATAAACGTCGCTCTCCGCTATAAGTCCGACGATTTTTCCCCGGCTTGGCATGTGGGTACTCCTGGCGACTTCAGTCAATACCAAACAATTCACTATTCCTATTGGGCGGCGCTGGTCTGAACCTGAGGTGCTGGCTCTTTTTTCATTGCAATGAGGGACTAGTCGAAGCCATTGCGTCGCTCGCCACAAGCAACGGAGCGCCGGGCGCTGAGGTTGGGTGCAGCTCCCAGAACCAGGGGCCCTAACGATGATCGCACAGGGATAATTCCTGGTCGCCCCTCGTGCCCCGATCCGCTGAACGCAGGCGATTCATCGTCGGCTGCTTCCTGCCGTCGACTTTCGGGGAGTGCAACCAGTCCCTTCGTATTACTCCACCGCGCACCAGTCGCGGATATGCGATATTGCAAATCTCATCTGAAGCCCGCGATACTCCACGACAAGCTTGTCTGCTTCCCGGCGCATAAATCTGGCTACGTAGTTGCGCACCGCCCCAGCTTCATCGACGATTTCAAATACGTATGTCATTGCGTAACCCCCACGATTTTAATGGTTTTGCCTGCTTCTTCTTGAGTGAGACTTACGTCCACACACTTTGATCTCGTCAGGGCTTCTCCGGGGGGCTGCGCGCCTCGACCTTGAACATCCGGATCGTAGCTAAACGGTTCGGCGAGGTATGAACACGCCTTTCGCTCACCTCGTCGCTGAGGCAGTCCGAGAAATTCTCGCGCGCCATGCCAATCATCCCTGCTTACGAGGCTTATTCTCGCGGAATGATTGAATCAGCTACTGCTCCTGTTCGCTTTTAACGACTTCTTAGTCCGCATAACATTATCTATTCCTAATGTACCGATTGGGGCGGCAGGGAACGTGCAGCCAACTGGCCGCATTTCGCCCCCGCTCATTAAAATCGACGACGCTTTTTGCTTTCGGGTCTCGTGGCTCCGAAGCCGTCGTGATCTGTTGAGGGGCAACGAAGCAAAATGCTAAGCAAACTGAGGAACACGTTTATCCGCATCCTTGCGGACAAAAACGGAAACTTCGCCATCATGACAGCTTTGGCGATAGTACCGTTGTTTACGGCTGCTTCCATCGCCATCAATCTCGCCCGCATCAATCTCGAGTCCGCCAAGATGCAGGACGCGCTCGATGCGGCCGCCTTTTCCGCGCTGAAATCCTACGGTGACGAAGGAAATGAAACCAAGGCGAAGGACCTCGCGAATGGCACCTTCTTCGCCAATTTCGGCACGTCTGAGATCGTCGACGAGCTGGGTTCGGGGAGTTCGGCACCTGGGGCTTCTCAAGCAGTCAAGGTCGCTTTTGGTTCCCTCGGGGTGGAGAGTACGGCAACGGCGACCTATGAACTCAAATACGCGCCGCTATTCTTTGGTCTTCAACCCTATACGATTGATCGCGTAAGCGTCGCCGCCCGCATGCCGGGAAGAGAAGCCTGTATGCTGGCGCTTAGCTCGACCGCAACCCGGGCTTTCGAAGTGAGCGGCAGCGCCACGGTCGATACGTCCGGCTGTACCATCACTTCGAATTCGAGCGACCCGCAGTCGATCTATCTCAGCGGTTCAGCCACGCTCAAAACCGAATGCCTTTACACGGCTGGCAAAGTCTCGGCGACGCTGGCCCATCTCGAACTTGCCTGCCCCAAGGCGGTGGAAGACGTTGCGCCGGTCCAAGACCCGTTCCAGTCAAAGAAAATGCCGCCGACGGGGAACTGGGTGAGCCTCGCGGGATGCGGACAGAACTTTGTCGGTGGCGGTAGCGGCAATGGCGACTGCAACGGTACCAGCAAGACGCCGAACAATCCGCCCGCCGGCTATACCGTCGAACTGAAGCCTGGCACCTATGGCGGTCTGGAGATCAAGGGCAAGGTTCTCTTGCGGCCGGGCGCCTACATCATCGACGGCAGCCCACTTAAATTCGCCAGCCAGTCGGTGATCACCGCTGAGGGCGTCACCTTCTTCCTGATGAACGGTGCCCAGCTCGACATTCACGGCGGCTCGACCTTCAAGGTCACGCCTTCGCTTACGGGCGACTGGGCAGGTTTCTCGATCGTTGCCGCCCGGAACAACACGGCGCCGGCGACAATCAACGGCAACAGCGCCTCCTCACTTGCGGGCATCATCTACGTGCCGGCATCGCGTGAGATCCAGTACGCCGGCAGCGGTTCTGCGAGCGGCGAATGCGTGCGCATCGTCGCACAGGAGATCACCATGATCGGCAACAGCAGCTTCAAGCTGGACTGCAAGGCGACGCTCGCAAACAACACCATCAACAATCCTGGTGCAATCCGTCTGCTCAGATAACAAGAACCAATCAGGCGGCTGGAACAGCGCGGGGCGACGCTGTTTCGTACCCTAGCTCCGAGTGTGGCCAGCAGTTCCTGTGAAGGCCAGATCCTCGGCAATGGGATCCGGACAACCATGTCCGACGACGCTTCCCCATGGGCTCCGCCGGTACTTAACTAACGACCGAAGATAAAACGGCCAGAGCGTCCTTGGACACCAGACTGACGGGCGTCGCCGCCTACCTAAAAAACAGGGTCCGTGCTATTTTTAGGAACGGAAGGGCCAGCCATGCGCGGGTTGTTTTCATTGGTAGCGCTGATCTTCACGGCGACGATCGCCGCCGCGGGAAATCCGTTGTTCGATGCCGTTACAGCCCGAGATTCCGCCGCCGTCGAGAAGGCTCTGGCAGCGGGCGCCGATGTCAATAGCCGGGCGCGCGATCAGGCAACCCCTCTGATGAACGCCGCACTGGCAGACCAGCTCGCAATCGCCGAAATGCTGATCGGTAAAGGTGCGGACGTCATGGCGCGCAACTCGGGCGGTTTTACGCCGCTTCATGCCGCGGCTTTCTCCGGCAGCCTGTCGATCAGCAAGCTGCTGCTCGACCATGGCGCGACGCTCGACGACGCGGCCAACAAAGCGGGTGTGACACCGCTGATGGTGGCAGGTGAGGAAAATCACGTCGCCCTCGCAACGTTTTTTCTCACGAGGGGAGCCGATATCGGCCATGCGGAGGTTCACGGCTACACGCCGATCACGCGGGCTTTCTGGAAGGGCAACGCCGACATCGTCCGGCTGTTCAAGCGGCATGGCGCGACCTGTGCTCCGGCCAGCGTCCTCGGCGACGAGGATTATGTGAAGTGCATGGGAATCCACGATTGAGCAGGAGGGAACGATGCTTACAGTGAGCAAAAACGCTTCCACGCGGGGTCTTCGCGGCTCTGTCGCGATGTTCGTCCTGGCGGTCGCAGCGTACGTTGGCGGACCATCGGCTTACGCCGATGACTCGGTAAACACGGGCTACTTCGGCGGCGTAGCGATCATGGGATACGACCCGGTCGCCTACTTCACCAAAGGCAAGGCGATGAAGGGCTCCGAGAAATTCTCATACGAATGGTTGGGAACACCTTGGCATTTCGCCAATGCCAAGCACCGCGAAATGTTTATCAGTGAGCCGATGAAATATGCGCCGCAATATGGCGGCTACTGCGCGGGCGAGGTAGCTTTCGGGTCTGTCACAGTCAACATTGATCCAGAAGCATTCAAGATTATCGACGGCAAGCTTTACTTGACCTACGATCAGGGTGGCGCGAACTGGTTCGCGGCCCACGCGGCGGAAGCAGTCCCCAAAGCCGATGGCAACTGGCCGAAGATCGCGGCCGAACTCAAACTGGATCAATATCACTGAACCGCCACGGACGCCCCTGTCTATTTGACTGGCGAGAAGTAGAAGACCTTGCTCGAGTTCACGTAAGCATAGCCGGTTTCATCGGGCGAACTTGCACGCCTGTAAACCGGGCCGCAATCGGCTTGACCAAATGCGTTTTCACTCTGCTCGCAGAGCAAGTCCCCCTTGACGAAAACCGTCTCGGTCATCATCTGCGTTGCCGAGCGGAATGCCGCCTTGCCATCGCGATCGACCTGCATGAGTGCCGGGCTTCCGGAGGGTCCGATCTTGCCCTGCAGAAGCTTCCCCATGACGGCATTCGCGATCTCGTCACCGTTCAAGCGGTCGTGCGCGTCGCCCTGGAATCCGAACGGCCATTCCGGCATACCGGCCTCGCCCAGGGCGTCGAGGATGAACGCCAAGTCCTGCTCGTTGCGAAAGTGGGCATGACCCATCCGCCAGCCCGCCAGGGATTCGACGGATTGACTTCCGCCGAGCAGCCGGATTCCTTCGGCGACAGCCGCGCGGGCGTCCTGAAGCCGGCCGGCACGGACGTAGGCCATAGCGAGAGGCGTAACGAAATAGCCGTTCCCCGGCGAACCGTCGCGTGCGCGCGCGAAATTTTCGATGGCCTTCTTGTAGTCGCGCTGTAGATAAGAAATCAGCCCAGCGGTGTACCAGTCGACGGCCGATAGGTTCGGATCAAGCTTGAGAGCGTTCTCGACGGCTGCAGCGGCTTCGGCAAGGTTTCCGGAAAACAGCTGAACGTATGCGACGGCCATTTGCGCCTCGGCGTCGGCGGACCCGAGGGATACCGCCTGCCGCGCTGAGGCGATCGCCTCCTCATAGCGTCGCTCCACGACCTGAATGACGGCGAGAACCGCGTATGGCGATGATAGATCGGGGTCGAGCGCCAAGGCACGACTTGCCTTGTCGTAGGCCCTTTTTCGCGCCAACGCGCTCTGGAGTACGTCGTCGAAGGCGTTTCGCCAGACGTAAGCAGTGGCGCGCGCGTCGGCGGCGAAGGCCCCGGCAAAATGGGGGTCGAGCGCCTCCGCCTTGTCAAACAGGGCCAGCGCCTCCAGCAACGAGGAAGGGCGTCCGGTCCTCGTCGCCTGCTCGGCACGCAGATAATTGTCATATGCCTCAAGGTTCGCGGTCGGCGGCCGGGCAATCCGTTCGGTTTCGGATCGGGTCAACTCCAACCCAAGTGCCTCGGCGATCTGTCTGCTCATCTCGTCCTGTAGCACGAACACGTCCACCGCGCCGCGGTCGAACCTCTTGGCCCAAAGATGGCCGCCGCTTGCGATGTCGATCAGTTGGGCATTGACGCGGACTTGATCCCCCGTTCGACGAACGCTGCCTTCGACGACAAAGCGCACGCCGAGATCGCGTCCGATGTCGGCGGTAGCGGCGGGTTTGCCTTTGTAGGCGAACACCGAATTCCGGGCGGTGACCTCCAGATCCGAAAGACTGGCGAGATCGGTAATCAGGTCGTCGGTAATGCCGTCGGTGAAATAATCCTCGGCCGGATCGCCGCTCAGATTGGCGAATGGTAGCACCGCAATCGATGTACGCTGCGGCGCAAACGGCCATTGCCAAGCAAAGACGATCGCGAAGGTTCCGATCAGCAGCGCTGCGACGCTCGCCAAGATGATGATAGTCCGACGGCCCTGCCTGCGTGTGGCGGCAACTACCTTTCCCGCCTCGGCGGGCTCGAGAAGAACGCGATAGATACGGATGGGGTCGGCTATGTTCTTCAGGTGCTGCTCACCGAGAGCCGAGAAGCCGACATCGGCCTTGTGCACGGCGTGATCGAAGGCAGTCCCGGATATGCAAACGCCGCCGGGTTGGGCCAGAGTTTGCAGGCGCGCGGCGATGTTGACGCCGTCGCCGTAGATGTCATCGCCTTCGACAATGACGTCGCCGAGGTTGATGCCGATACGGAACTGAATTCGCTGTGCCGCGGTGACGCCCTGGCCCTGGCTGGCCATTTTCCGCTGGATCACGGCGGCGCATTGAACCGCGTCCACAACGCTTGCGAACTCAACGAGCGCACCATCGCCCATGAGCTTAATTATGCGGCCATGAAAGTCGCGTATGGCGGGATCAACCAACTCCCGGCGGCAGGCCTTCAGCCGCTCCAGGGTGCCAACCTCATCCTCTCCCATGAGGCGGCTATAGCCAACCACATCGGCAGAAAGTATTGCGGTGAGCCGCCTCTCCATTTCCCTGCCCACCCTTCCAATGGCCAACTTTATCCTACCACTTCGAGGGCGTGCAGGCACCGCAAGTCCCTGGTGATGCAATCGCGAGCTTATGTCGCGTCGCAGTCTTGGTGCGAATGCTTCGGGATCAGGGCGCTAAGCCAGTCGGCAATGCTTCGCCATATTAATGGTTCAGGCAAATACGTCGCCAACGCGATTGATATGGATCTCGACGCTGGTCGTGTACCATCTGAGCGCTAGAGTGCTTGCGATACCTAAGATGGCCATTCCACTTGATACATGGCCTTTATCAACCAAAGACAGCAAGAAGCTTGATGCTCAGGGGTTACCGTGCGATTCTTCGGGCATGATCCGAAGGAGATGAGAATGTCGGAGATGCTTGCGGCGCTTACCAACATTCGAACCGCGGAAGATATGATCGTGGCCTTTCGCGATGAGGAGCAGTGTCGGCGATTGCTTGAAAGCATGGTGTGGCCAGCCGGGAGAGTTTGCCCTGCCTGCGGTTACAAGCGCTCGATCGCAATCGCCGGGCGCGATATGGGCAAGCGGCGTGCGCGTCCGGGTCTCTATCAATGCTCCAGCGGCGATTGTCGCTTCCAGTTTACGGTGACGACCCACACGCCGCTGCATCCACAAAGCTTCCTCTGCGTGTCTGGCTGAAGGGCATGTGGCTGATGCTGCAGTCGGATAAAGGTTTGTCCTCGGTGCGCCTGGCCGAGGCTCTGGGGGTGAGCCAACCGACGGCCTGGCGGATGGGACACGCGCTGCGTCTCATGGCGGCGCGCGAGCACATGCTCGATGGCACGGTGGAGATCGACCATTTTTATCTCGGTGGGCGAGCAAGAATAAATCGGACGATCCACCGCCTGGACGAGGCCGAAAAGGTCTGCCGAATACCCAGAAGACGCCTGTCATGGTGATCGTGCAGCGACCAGATGACGTCACACCCGGCACTCCGGCCGGTGACGCGCGTGCTGCGGTGGTGACTGGTCTTTCGCTCCGGGCAGCGGCGCGCGCCACCGAACAGCAGATCGACCCCGACGCCTATTTGATGAGCGATGAGGCGACAGCGTTCATGGCCCTTGGCGCGAACTATGCCAGGCATGACACTGTGAAGCATTCGAGCCGCGAATACGTTCGTGACGCCGTCCATGTCAATTCGGTCGAAGGTTTCAATGCCCGCGTCCGCCGCACCATTGCCGGCGTCTTCCGCACTGCTTGGCCCGTCACAATGCGCTGTGACCAGCGGAAACCGATCTCGTGGAAATACAGGTCGGCATGCTGCGGGCTTGGTCACGCGTGCCACCGGCGCTGCAATTGCTGCAAGTCTTTCGCGCCGCGACCGGCCGTCAACTGCGCAGAAGTCCGGATGGTGGCATCATCGTCAAATCAGCAGTCGCTGTCTTTGGTTGATAAGGGCCTGATACATTATGCGATCATTTTGGCTCAAAACGTGAACATTGCGTAACACGCCGTACATGGACTCGTGAATTGACGCCGGGTCACTGCGACGCCGTGAGGTACACGTTAGCTGAGGTCGGGGCGGGTGTTTGTTGCCGAGTTCGAGGTGCTCGAAATTTGATACAATTCGGCCCTGGGTCGCTACGATTGATAGCGTAATTTCGGTCGAAATGCTTGGTGGTTATTGTCGCTGGGGCTTGAATGGCACAACGAGGGCCTGCGCTATTTCTGTTCGGAGGACGTCCATAAGTTCCTGATACTCGGCGATGCGCTCGCCACATTCTGGAGCGGTCGATCGTTCCCAAAGCAACTTCTCGTCATTTGCAGTCTGAAAGTCGTCGCACATGTCGCGAAACGCCTCGTCGTGGAAAACGATCAATCTCACAGCCGGCATCCGCTACTGGGCGGAGGCGCCGGAAAACGGCCACAGCGGTCTGGGCTTCCGGCTCGATCTTACCTTTTTTTCGAAGTAGGTCCTGCCACGGCGCTTTTAAAGACAGTCTATGGCGGCCAGGCGCGTCTCCAAGATCAGTTTCGACCGATATGGGTAGAAGCGAGGCGAGTCGTGGATCCCGAGGCCACCCAAGGAGGGTTGTCGGCGACGGCCCGCGCGACGATGCCGTTAGGTTGGGCGACAGCGGTCGCAACCTTGCGGGCGACGTCGGACTGGATGATGAAGAGTTCTCGACTGCTAAGGTCGTCGTCGTAGTTCTGCGACCAGAGGATTGCTCCGTCAGATGTATCCATGAGACGGGCCGTCACCCGGACCTTGGATCCGGACACCCTGACACCGCCTGCCAGCAGATAGCGAGCGCCCGGCCCGCCAAGAACTTCCGAAGCTCTGCTCCCTGGGGCAAGCTGTCGTAACGTCTCACGACTGTAGACCTTGATTTCCTTGAACCGTGGCAGAGCGCTGAGCAGCTCCTCGGTCAGACCGAGAGTGTAGAGCTCCGCCTGCGGCCCGTCACCCAGATTGGCGAACGGTGCAATCACGAGCGTCGGCTCATTAGGCGCCTTCGAAGTACTGTCTCGTTGCGCGGCCCCAATTGCATGCTCGCTCGCCCAGTATGTCAGCGCGGCAAGGCCGATGAAGCCGACAAGACCAAGCGTCGGCCACCAGCGACGTAGCCGGGATCGGCCGGGCTGCACGCCACCATCCTCGACCGAAGCTGTCTTGGGGGCTGTTGGTATCTGGCTGTTCCAAGCGAACAAAGGTGCGTAATGCCCTTTCGGAATGTCAATCCTGATAGGATCGAGCTGTCCGGCGACAAGATAGTAGCGCTCGAGAGCACGCCTCAGCCGTCCGGCTTCGATGCGGACGACGGGATCGTCCTGGGTGAAGTCTTTGCTGCGCTTGAACACGTCGATCGCGATGGTGTATCCCTTCAGGCGCTGCGCGCGGCCCGCCAGGGCCTCCTCGACGACGAAAGTCAAGAAAGCCGCGCCGCGGCCCGCTCGCGGAAATTCCGGACTGGACATGATGCGCGCGAGCTGATCACGAACCTCTGCTGGGCTTGGCGAAGATCTTTGCGATCCTTCTGAGTCCTGCGACCTCTGTGTCACGGATATGTCCATCAATTGCTCCCCCACCACGCAAGCAGTCGCCACAATCACAGATTTGTCGCACAGGCTTTAGCCAACCGATTGTGCTCACCGGTGGTGGCTCTCCCGAGCGGGTGCTCTGTCTCTTGCTACACTCTCGTGGCCGGTTCTTACCATTTGACGCCAAGCAGTCGTTGACATTGCTTCATCCGCCAGAATCGGTGGCACCTCAGACTGGGCAGTCCGCATTTTGCGCTATCAAGCCGCTCGGTCTTGATCAGGCACTTCCCCCACCGCATCCCTGCAACGCTGGGCTGCGTTGCTCGTGCAGCAGCACGGGCCGTTCAGCTCAGCGAATTGGCAGGCACGCGCCAGCCAGCCACGTCACCTGCCCTTGCGAGATCAGCGTCAGAAACGCGAGCGCGGGGTTGCATGGACAAGCGTCCCCCAACCCCTCTTGCCACGCTCGGTGGCGGCGAATATGCAGAAACTATCAGGTGAGAGCGACCGCCCTAACCGACCGAGCCTCCAGACAACAAGAACATTGCCCTTGTGCATATCTGCAAGACAAGCCTAAATTCCTCTCGCCCTTGCGTACTATTGAGATCCGGGCCGCGGCCGTGACGCTAATTGCGCGCTGCGTTGTTGACGCGCTGGGTTCACTGGAATCCAATTTGGATGGGACAACACTGCATGAATGTTCTCGATGAGACGCCGTGGGGCACCGATTGGACTTGGAGCCTGCCACTCATTCTCTTGAATGTTATCATCCACGTGTTCGGCTTGGCGTTCATCTACGACGGCTTCACCGTTCTCCTTCAGGAAATAGACCGACGGCGCAAATTCATGTTCCGCTTTGCGGTAGCCATGAACACAGCCGTCTTCCTGATCGTGGCGTTGCACGGGATTGAAGCGATCAGCTGGGCTCTCGCCTACCTCGCGCTCGGCGCCATCCCGGATACAAAATCTGCCATGCTTTATTCACTGGGGGCCATGACGGGGTTTGGGACTGGGAACGTCTCGTTGCCGCCGCACTGGCAGATGATGGGCGTGCTCCAGTCGCTGGCCGGTCTGCTGCTGTTCGGTCTCACCACTGCCTTCATGTTTGCGATGTTTCAAGCGGTTTGGCCATCGCAACAGCAGGCCATCGACCATCAATCTCCCACTCACTAGGCTCGCCGGTGGGTCACACCCCTCTGACCCATCCACCGGCCCTCCTCCCCAACACTTAGGCGCGACGATCCGCCAAAACACCCGGTGGGCACTGTATGCGGAACTGGCTCACCGTCTGCAGCCCAATGCGGTGTCCCTGGGTGCATCTGCCCAGTTCGTTTGTCGGGCTGCTCGGATGCAGCCTCGGCAATAGCGCCGGCGGGGGCGCCGCGTTCGTTCGGCGCAAGTGTGCCGGTGAGAGCGCATCGGGGGAATCATATCGTCCAACTGTTCGCCTGAAGTTGTGATGCTCGCTCAGACGCCCCGCCGCGGCATTCGCCTGACGCAGAACGTCATCCGGCGGCGCTATCTGAGTTTTTGTCACGAAATTCGCGTGGTCCGCAGCCGGTTGCTTTTCGAAAGGCGCGGGTGAACCCGGTGGGAGACGAATAGCCCAGATCGCCGGAGATGCTGGTTATCGATAATCCCGTGTGCTGAAGGAGTTCGATGGCGCGTTGCGTTCTCACTGTGTTTGTCAAACTGCGGAAATCCGTATTTGCGCGGCCAAGTTCCCGCTGAAGGGTCCGGACGCTGGTATCCATCGACCGGGCGATATCGTCGATCATGATGTTACCGGCCATTAGCTGTGTTCGGATCTGCTCGACAGTAACTTGGATAAGGTTTTGTGGAGCACCTCCCAGCCGCTCGCGCGCTAGGTCGGCAATCGTTAGGGCAGCCGGTGACGTTCGCTTCGTCGAGGCTGACAACCGGTGACGTTCAAAGGCGACCCCGACCGCGGGCGCATTGAACATCACAGGACATTGAAAGACATCTTCAAAAACAGATGTGTTTGTCGGCTTCGGAATATCGAGCTCGACACGCAGCGGTCGCCAACTCGTTGGCAGAAATGCCTTTGCGACACTTAACAGTTCTCCGGCCGCGGCGCTTGCCACCGCGACATATCCTGGTGAGCCAGCCAACGCGAAGGCGTAGCTGTAGAGGACCTCGTCACCGCGTACCGTCGTCGACAGGCGATCGTATGTGCTGTGATAGCTCAGGCCTGCCACACTGCGTTCAATCGCTTGACCGAGGGTTTCTGCTTCAAAAATGAAGCGGCCGAAGCTGCCATACGCGGCCACATTCATGCTTGGAGCCAACAACAGCCCGAGGTTGGGCTCTCCTGCGGCCTTTACGATCTCATCGATGAAGTTCAATAGGGCCCGCTGCGGAATGAAAAAATTCCGATCCTCAATCAAATCGACATCGAATCCAGCAGCCCGGTTCGCGCGGCTCAGCGCTTTTTCCCCGATCTCATCGCGTACGAAGCTGGGTATGCCATGCAGGACATGGCTGGAGATGACAGGGACTTCGGCTATTGACGGCGCTCCCCACGCTATCGTTAAAGTAGTTCAATCATATATATGCGGGACGTACGCAACGCAACAGATGGTTGGTATTATCAGGGCTGAAAAAGAAGCGCGGACGTGTCTTACGTCAATGTTGTCCATTCGGTAGTTGGAACCAACTGGACCCTCAGATTCGCGGGCCCCTTGAAGGGCAGCGCGACTGCGGCGTCGAAGCGGTCAGAGCGGTTCTGATTACCCCAGCAGGCGGCCGGCTCGACAATCTCTGCGGACTCCGTTGACAAAACGGCGGTTGAGCGGTTGTCTGGAAGCGGCCGAACGCAACGAGGGCTTGCGAGACGCCAGGCATTCGCATCTCAAGCATGATTCTCTTCGACTACTATCGGGCGCGCTTTGCCACCTAGGCGAATCCGGACACATCAAAGGAGCGCCTTTGGCGTAAAATGAAAAGTTTGATCGGTGGCTGAAGCTAAGTTCTCGCCGAGAGATGCTGACCTCGTTGGCGAGCTTGTCTGGTCTGATCGATACTTTACCCCGTTTTGCGGGTCTTGGAGGGGATATGTCTAAACTTCATAGTTCTTCAGTCGCTATTTGGATGGCCCGGGTTAGCGTGCTCGCCACTCTTTCCTCATCTCCGGCGCTCGCCGATCCCAATCCCGACAGGGATGTCTTTTTCGGAGAGCAACACATCCATACAAGTTGGTCGTTCGACGCTTATATTTTCGGCAACACGAAGGCCACGCCGGCAGACGCCTATGATTACGCCAAGGGCAAGCCGCTGAAGCACGCATTGGGTTTCGACATGAAGATCGAGCAGCCGCTCGACTGGATGGGTGTCACGGATCACTCCGAATATGTGGGCGTGATCCAGCAGGCAAACGATCCAAGCGCGGCTCTCGCCAAGAGCGAACTCGGAAAGGAACTCCAGATCAAGACGCCGGCAGACATCCAGCGCGTCTATCTGCAGCTCGGTCGGACCATGACATCGAACCAGCCGATCAAGGAGCTGGTTTCGCCCGAACTAATGTCATCGGTCTGGGACCGCAACAATGAGATGGCCAACGCGGCGAACGAGCCCGGCAAATTCACCGCTTTCAACGCCTATGAATGGACGTCGACGCCGAACAGCCGCAACATGCACCGTAACATCTACTTCAAGGATTCGGCGCATCTTCCGGAATTCCCCTTCTCGTCCTTCGATTCAGAGGCGCCCGAAGATCTGTGGGCATGGATGGATAAGCAGCGGGCGGCCGGCATAGAGCTCCTTGCCATCTCGCATAACGCCAATCTGTCCGATGGTCTGATGTACCCGACCGAAGTCGACAGCAAGGGCCGGCCGATCGACGAGGCATGGGCGGCCTCGCGCATGCGCAATGAGCCGCTGAT
Source organism: Ensifer sp. 38_S197 (assembly GCF_056924495.1). Classification (NCBI taxonomy): domain Bacteria; kingdom Pseudomonadati; phylum Pseudomonadota; class Alphaproteobacteria; order Hyphomicrobiales; family Rhizobiaceae; genus Ensifer; species Ensifer sp. 38_S197. The sequence continues at coordinate 860,827 of NZ_JBXOVZ010000001.1, forward strand.
CGAAATCAAGCAGATCAAGGGCGCGTCTGAAACCCATCCTCTGCTCTCCCCGAACGACGAGTTCGCCAACTTCGAGATCATGAGCTATCTGCTCGGCGATCCGGCCGGCCGCTTTGACGGGATCAGGGGCAGCTTCGTGCGTGACGCCCTCCGCAACGGCCTCGCGTTCGAGGACACGCGTGGCTACAATCCGTATAAACCTGGCTTTGTCGGCGGCTCGGACTCCCACAACGCTGCGGCTCCCTACCGTCAGGACAATTTCTACGGCGGACACGCCGCTGGCGACGGCGACATGAAGGGTCGCATGGAAGGCAAGATGTTTGCCGGCCTTGATCCCAAATACGAGAACCCCGCCGGCCTGAGTGCGCTCTGGGCCGAGGAGAACACGCGCGATTCCTTGTTTGAAGCAATGAAACGCAAGGAAACCTATGCAACGAGCGGCACCCGCATAAAGGTCCGCCTCTTCGGTGGTTATGATTTCTCCGACCGCTCTCTCTGGGGCGAGCGCTGGAGCGAGCATTGGGTCAAGGAGGCCTACAAGAGAGGCGTGCCGATGGGATCCGATCTACCCTCGACGGAGACGGACAAGGCACCGTCTTTCCTCGTCTGGGCCGTCAAGGATCCGACATCGGGGAACCTCGATCGCGTTCAGATCGTCAAGGGATGGTCTGCGAGCGGTCAGTCCTTCGAGAAAGTCTATGATGTCGTGTGGTCGGGCGACCGGAAGCCCGACCCGGTCACCGGCAAAGTGCCGGCCATCCCTTCTACGGTCAACCTCGAGAAAGCGACCTACGAGAACAGCGTTGGATCAGCCGAACTCTCCAAGGTCTGGACTGACCCGGACTTCGATCCATCCGTTCATGCCTTCTACTACGCACGCGTACTGGAAATCCCGACCCCCCGCTGGACAACGATTCAGGCCAAGGAATTGGGCATCAAGGTCCCGCAAGTCGTTCCAGCGACGGTTCAGGAGCGTGCCTGGACCTCGCCGATCTGGTATGCGCCAGGTGAGAGCAAGGAGCGGGCAGCGGCAGGCGTTCGCATCGCCGATATCGGCACAGGCGGCAAGGCACTCGACCAGCAGGCTCTGACCGGGCTGATCGTGGGCAAAACGGTCTGGTTGAAGAACCTGGTCACCGGCGACGTGTTTCGTACGGTGTGGGACGCAACGGGGCAGCGGGTATTGCTCAATCTCGACCCCAGTCACCCGATACCGCAGCACTTCGGCAACAGCGCGCAAGATGCCTACCTCGGTGTTCCAGTTCACTACGAAGTCACAGACGGGAAAATCGTCGAGAACTTCGGCAATGAACTGCTGAGCTGGACCGCCTACCAGGTCAGCGAGCGGACGCTGCTCGCGCGTAGCAATGAGTTCGGCTATGCCAACTACGAAGTCATTCCCGCACCTGAAACGCTGACGGACCTCAACACGGTCAAGCGCTAGGCTTGAGCGACAACAGCTTGGTTGAGGGCGTATCTTGAGCAATCGAGTGAATGAAGCTTTGAAGCGGCTCGTCCGTGAGCCGCTTGTCCATTTCACGGTAATTGGCGGGGTGCTCTTTCTGGTGGTCGGCCAGGAGGGGCCGACGGGCGCGCGTCAGCAAAACGAGATCGTCATCAGCGAAGGCGACATTGATCAGTTACTCGTCGCGTGGCGGTCTCAAGGGCTCCCTCCCCCTTCAAAAGAAATCGTTCAGGGATTGGTGGAGGCGAAGGTTCGCGAGGAAGTGCTCTATCGCGAAGCAATCGCCATGGGACTCGACCAAGACGACATCATCGTCAAACGTCGACTGGCGCAAAAGATGGATTTTCTGGCGGAAGACCTGTCGACACTTCACGACCCAACGGCTGAGGAACTGCGCGAGTGGTTCAACTCGCATTCGGACGAGTTCGTTCTGCCGCCAAGGATTAGCTTCCACCATATTTACTATTCGAGAGACCGGCGCGGGAAAGACGCCGAACGCGCTGCTGCGCAAGCCGTGGCGGCCATGACCGACCCGCAGGACGGCGATCGGTTCATGTTCCAGAATTCCTATGCGGAGCGAACGAAAACGGACCTTCAGACAATTTTCGGCCCGACGTTCGCCCAGAACGTTTTTGATTTTGGACCGGGGAAATGGGCCGGCCCGGTCGAATCCGGATATGGTTGGCATGCTGTCTTCGTCGAGCGCAAGACGCTCCCGACAAAGCCGAGCTTCGACGAAGTCGAGGACGAGGTTCGGGTTGCCTGGCTCAATGCTCGACGTGCGGAGTTCCGGGAAGAAGCCTACCGAATGATGCGCGAAAAGTACAAGGTTACCCTTCCCGCTGTCGATCGCGAAGAACCGCCTTCGGGGGCCCGCACTCCATGATCGTGACCGGCCGATTCCGTCATTTGCGCTGCCTATGGCTGTTGATCGTGCAATTCACCGCAGCGCTTTGCGTTGCATGCGTCGGCACGACGCAAGTCGCCTACGCGCATGAATCCCGACCCGCCTTTCTTCAGATACGGGAGATTGGGCCGAAACAATACGATGTCCTTTGGCGGACACCAGTCAACGCCGGCATGCCATTGCCCGTGTTACTGCAAATGCCCGAGGGTTCTCGCGACAGAGCTGATCCACTCATTCAGCGCCTGAGTGATTCCACGATCGAACGACGCCGCATTGCGCTCGACGAAGGCGACATTGCAGGCCGGCGGATCGATTTCGTGGGGTTGCAGGCGACGATTACAGATGTGCTGGTCCGCATGTCTTGGCTTGACGGCCGGGAAGTGACGGAGATTATCAAACCGGCGCGGCCGTGGATCGAACTCTCCGACAATCAGACCATCTGGCAAGTGGCCAAAACCTATGCGTCGCTCGGTATCGAGCACATTCTTCTCGGAATCGACCACCTGCTTTTCGTTGTCGGCCTGATGATCATCGTTCGCACGGCAAGCTCGTTACTTAAGACCATCACCGCCTTCACAGTTGCGCACAGCATCACGCTCGCTCTAGCCACACTTGGTTATGTCTCAATCTCTACCGGCCCTCTCAACGCCGCGATTGCGCTTTCGATCCTGTTCCTGGGTGTTGAGATCGTGCGGTTTTGGCGGGGCCAAACAAGTTTTACGCTCCGCCAACCATGGATTGTCGCCTTTGCCTTCGGCCTGCTGCACGGGTTTGGATTTGCCAGCGGTCTGGTGACGACTGGACTACCCAAAGGCGATATTCCCCTCGCTCTATTCTTCTTCAACGTCGGGGTAGAGATCGGGCAATTGGCATTTGTTTTGCTGATCCTCATGCTCCACCGCGCGCTGCGCCTGCTTCAATTCGATCTGTCCGGCTGGGCGCGCTATGCCCCCGGCTATATCGTCGGTTCCCTGGGCGCCTACTGGACAATCGAACGAACGCTGCTTCTCTTCTAAACTGTCATCGAGGCCCAATGATACACCGATACGTCTCACAGTTTTTCCTCGCGGCAATCGTATGCGCGATGCTTGTGGGTTATGCCGAAGCCGCTTTTGCGCACGCGGAAGGGGGACACGTCAGCGGGCTCCTCTCGGGGCTGAGCCATCCTGTCAGCGGATCGGACCATGTGCTTGCGATGGTCGCGGTCGGTCTTTGGGGTGCCCTGCTTGGGCCTCCGGCGCTGTGGATCCTCCCGATCGTCTTTCCTGTCGCCATGGCGGCCGGGGGGATGATGGGGCTTCTCGGAATTCCCCTGCCCTGGGTCGAAATTGGCATTGCGGCTTCTTCGATCATCTTCGGGCTGTTCATCCTGACCGACGTGCGCATCAGCCTGGCGATCGCGATCCCATTGGTGATGGTCTTCGCCCTGTTTCATGGGCACGCGCATGGAACGGAACTCGCTCCGGGCGCCGACGCAGTCCTTTATAGCGCCGGGTTCGTCATTGGGACCGGGCTGCTCCATGCCGTGGGCATCGGAATTGGCGCGGTGGAAAAGCTCCCAAGGGGCAGAACTGCGGTGCGCTTTCTCGGCGGAGGCGTGCTGCTGGGCGGCTCCTACTTTCTATTGGGTGCATTGGCGTGAAACCGCATAGCGTCGGGACAGTGATGGCACTGTTGGCGTGGTCAGCGCCATCGATCGCCCATGCGCATCTCGTAAATTCTGGAGTGGGTCCCTTCTACGATGGTGCGATCCACCTGCTCCTGAGCCCGACGGACGTCATTCGGCTGATTGCACTTAGTCTCCTGGCGGGCGCACAGCGACCAGCCTCCGCGCGAGCAATCGTGCTTGCCGCGCCGATCGCATTGTTTCTCACAAGCCTGGCTGGTCAAAGCCTCGGCACCACAGGCACATTGGAAATTGTGAACAGGGCCGCGCTTTTCCTGATCGGCGCTGCGATAGCCGCCGATCTTCAACTGCCGCCAAGATTCGCCATCCCTGTGGCAGCTGCCTATGGCGGGCTTTTCGGTTTCCAGAACGGGATAGAAATACAGGTCGACGATGCCGGCCTCATTACGCTTCTGGGAACGACCGCCGGTGCGACATCGATCATAGTGGTAGCCACAGCGCTGGTCGTTTCGGCCACAGCGTTTCCGTTGCGGGTCGCTTGCCGCGTGCTGGGCAGTTGGACTGCAGCTGTCGGTCTTCTCTCCTTGGGTTGGGTCATCGCCAGACAAGGTTAGTTCACTAGTGACGTCGTAGAACAGCAGATTTGTGGAGACGCTTTTGACGAATTCAGTCTTCGGTCGGACAGGGTATGCAGGCAGCCGCCACGTGATCAGCCTTTGCTTGACGCTCATCGTGGTTTCGGGATGCGGTGGCCATCCGAAGGGTGTATTGACGCCGGTCGCCGAGACGCAAGCCGACGCAAGCCGGGTGGACATGTTGATCACGACAACGCGTGATCGCTCGCAAGTGCCCGGAGAAATGTTCTCGGGCGAGAGGGCGCGTGCGCCAAGGTTCGCCGACATCACCGTATCCATCCCCGCTGTGCGGAAGGTCGGTGACGTGGCTTGGCCGAAGAAGCTACCCCCCAACCCGGCCACCGACTTTGCGACCCTGAAGGCGGACGAACTGACGAAGGACGAGGCTAAGGCTTGGCTGAGCACTTCGGTCCAGAAAAGCCCTGACCGCAGCGTGCTCGTGTTCATCCACGGGTTCAACAATCGCTTCGAAGACTCCGTCTATCGTTTTGCCCAGATCGTCCATGATTCCGGCGTCAAAAGCGCGCCCGTTCTGGTGACCTGGCCGTCGCGGGGCAGCCTGTTGGCCTATGGCTATGACCGTGAAAGCACCAACTATACCCGCAATGCGCTGGAATCGCTGTTCCAATATCTGGCTGCGGATAAGCAAGTGAAAGACGTCTCAATCCTTGCGCATTCCATGGGGAACTGGCTGACATTGGAAGCGCTTCGCCAAATGGCAATCCGTAATGGACGCCTACCGACAAAGTTCAAAAACGTGATGCTCGCGGCGCCTGACGTCGACGTCGATGTGTTCCGCTCGCAGATCGAGGACATGGGCAATCAGCACCCGCGGTTCACCCTCTTCGTATCGCAGGACGACCGGGCGCTCGCTTTCTCGCGCAGGGTCTGGGGGGACATCCCCCGGCTGGGATCGATCGATCCGGAGCAGGCCCCTTATAAGCAAGAGTTGGCGGACCATGATATCACCGTCATTGATCTGACCAAGGTGAAGGCCGGGGATAGCATGCACCATGGCAAGTTCGCAGAATCGCCGCAGGTGGTCCAGCTAATCGGCGCCCGGATATCAGAGGGCCAGACGTTGACCGACAGCAAGATGGGCCTTGGGGATCATCTTATCGCTGGAACGACCGGGGTTGCGGCAGCAGCAGGCAGCGCTGCGGGCCTCATCCTCGCTGCACCGGTTGCCGCTGTCGATCAAGCGACACGCGAAAACTACGCTCACCATGTGAACGAGTTAGCCGGCCCGTCGGGCAGCAAGCCAGCGAACGCCGCCAAGGAGTGTGTTTCAAATCAGAGCTTGGAGCGCGCTCCCACATGTCGCTCGCACGAAAAATGAGGATCAGCCTATGAACTGCTATATCAATCTCGGCCTGGCGGCAGCAATCGTGACAATGGTTGGCGGGAACGCGCTTGCCGCCGACGTTTCCCCTCTTCTCACGAAAGGTCAGCAAACGGTCGAAGGCCCGAGCGGATGGTCGTTTTCCGTTGCACCGTATTTTTGGATGGCAGGGCTGTCCGGTGAAACGAAGCAGTTCGGGCTGCCGACGGTGGAAATGGATGCAGACTTCGGGGACATTCTCAGCAATCTCGATTTCGCCTTTATGGCTGCAGGCGAGGCTCGCAACGGTCCCTTTAGCGTTATCGGCGACATTATGTACACGAAGCTTGGAGCCGACGGCGACACGCCCGACGGGATCCTGGCAACCCGCGTCGATGTGACTTCGCAGACATTCTCTGGCCTGTTGGGCGTTGGATACGCAGTCATCGATGCGCCGCAGGGGCATTTGGACCTCGTTGGCGGGGTTCGGATCTGGTCGGTTGAAACCACGATCCGCTTCAACGGTGGCATTCTCGGCGGCATTGAACGGAACGATGATGCCACCTGGCTTGATGGCATAGTCGGATTGCGCGGCAAATATTCCCTGACCCCGCAAGTATATCTGACGGGATGGGGACTGGTGGGTGGAGGCGGCGCCGACATTGATTGGGATGTCGCGCTGGGTATCGGCTATGAGTTCAACGATCAAATATCGGCGATCGCCGGCTATCGTGCACTGGGTGTCGACTACGATGACGATGGCTTCCTGTTTGATACGGTCCAGCAGGGCCCAATCCTCGGGCTCACCGTAAAATTCTAAGGCTTATCGCTCTTAATCTCATATCCGACCACCTCGGCATCGACACGGGATCAAGTTGCCATTGGCATCCGCACAGTATCTAGCGGCAGTGGCGTCGGTGTCAGCGGCCCTGCATGCCCGTGCAATCCTTAGGCCGATAAATGTGGAGCGTCGGAGGATTAGCGCGGAAATTGCTTATGGAATGAGAATGAAGCGGGACGCGCTATGTTCCGTATCCCGCTTCATCGGCATGGGACGCTTAGCGAACGTAGATCGTCAGTCCGCCGTCGGTGGCCTGTTCGGCGCCGCCGATATTTTCTATCTCGACATTTTGCGCCTTCAACTGTTCCGCAAGCGGCTTGTTGGCTTCGATCGCCGTGACCAGGGCTTTACGTTGTTCCGGCGTCGCGTTTTCCACCCATAAGCGGGTCTGATTCTGTTCTGCCAGCGTGCTGATCTGAACGACGTTGACTTTATCGCCCTTGAATTCACTCACCGACTTTTCGATATTGGCCGGCCAGTTCATTTCGGCCTGAGCATAAGCTATTCCGCCAAAGCTCAAGGCGGACAGGGCGGCGATCACGGAAAACATTGCAATGCGTTTCATTGTCATGCTCCTCTCTTGGGTTGCGCTCGTGGCCCAAGCGGCAACGAAACGCGTGGTTACCGGCCTGTCCCGTCACGACCGCACGGGCCGGAACGGCGCCGGATGGCTATATTTTGTTGAGGCGGTGCAAATACGGCCCCGGGTGGCGGTTGAAAGATGACCGCCCTCGCGAACCATGCCTTTGCGTCGGAGTCGCGTGTGCTCCTATGCCGGTAGGCTGCTCATGCGCGCCTCTCGTGTCCTCTCAAGGATCGAGCCTCGCAGCCTTTCTTCGTCGCAGGCCCAATACCGGCCCGTCAGGCAAGAGCCAAGGCATGCAAAGATGCGGATCTCGCGAAGCCATTCCCTTGTATACGATTGGTGTTGGCTCATGCCGCAACGCGCTCCTAGTAGCAGGGCGGCTGGGGATAGTAGCCACAGGCCGCAGGAGCGTAGTAGCGACGCTCGGCAGCCGCCGCGCCGATCGCAGCCCCGGCCACTACGCCTGCACCGTAATAGGCTCCCGGGTGCGCATACCATCCCCCGCGCCACACCGGGGCACGACCACCAACCGCTACCCCGCCATACGGGCCTCGAGCAGCAAACCAGTCGATAAACAGCGATGCCGGGCCGTCCGCCCCAGCCAGATCACCTTCCAGGATGGCAACGTCGAAAGTCAGATTGCCACCCTCGAGCTTGGGCGCCTTCAAGACGACCACGGCATCGGCGACCGAGTCACCTTTGCTGCTCAGGACTGATATTGTTGCATTAGGAGGGTCCTTGGCGAAGCTGTCCGTTCCCTCACCCCATTGCTTGATGAACTCGGAGGTCAGGACGTGACCGGCAGATCGCACCGGCCGATCGGCGAAGACGATCGAATTGGCGGTGACGCCAGACATAGTGAGCTTGCCGTTTTCGAGTTTTGCTCCCGCAGAATTGAGAACGGCAAGAGACGGTACCATTTGCGATTTTGTCGCGCCGATCGTCTTCTGCGCCGGCGCTGACATGGCGTCCTGTGCGAACGTTGGCCCCGTGGATAGCAGGCCCGTCGCCAGAGCGACGAGGCATATTCCGGATAATTTGTTCATCTGTATCACTCCCGTCTTGTCCCGGTTGGCCCTATTGCAGGAGCCCCAGATTGATTATCAGTGCGCACCTATTGTCAGCGGACACGAAATGGCCGGAATCGGTCGACCACTCTGCGCGTTCATCATCCAACTGCCTCCTGTCGCGTGATCTGAAAGATGATTTCTCGGATTAGTATGGCTTTGCGAAAGGGCCCTTACCGAACCTTTCCAGTTCCCGCTCGATCTCGATAAGGATGCTGTCTATGAGTTCCTGATACTCGGCGATCCGCTGTTGCCGAGCGGAAGATGTGGAGCGCCGCCATCGATCCTTCTCCTCGTTGGCTAAGGCGAAATCGTCACAGATGTCGCGGAAGGCCTCACATTGGGCGGCGAGTTCCTCAATCGCCTGGGCGCTCGTGTTGAAGTAGCTCGTTACGAATTCAACACCCTTTCCCATTCAGTCTATCCGTTTGTGAGAGGCCTGATCTTCAGGAGAGGACGATGCCAAATTCCGGCGTGCTTTTCGGCCATCGTGAGCGCTGGCGGGGAAGGCGCAAGGTACGTAACTGTAAGCTACGGGAGCACGACACGTTTTACTCGCGTAAGGTGTGGCATGTGATTGCTGATAAGGCATTGATTTGGCGTTTGGGCCTAGCTCGATTGCAACAAATGCGCTTTTGAAGCCACGTTGCGTGGCCGCAATCTCGACTACCTAATTGAGAGACAGTGGCAGCATCCCTCAATGGGAGGAGCAAGCCTCAGACGCTTACTGGAGAGCCGACCGCATCAAGGGCTAGTCGATCGCGCTCTCAATTGTCAGAGAAGCGAAAGCTTCTCTTTAGACCTGTCGTCCGCATCGAGGCGGGACGATTGCGCCGGCCCCGAGCGCTACTATCTCGTTGCCGACCTTGAGACACTGTCCGCATTCATACTGCCGAGGCTATTCCGCCAAAAGCTTGGCATCGCTTCGCGACACCCGTTACCTTACGGCAGAGGTACTCAATCGCACGGTGTCGCCAAAAGTCATTACCAGCGGTCGTTCATTTGTACCCTGTTGAACGTTGAACAGCCGACGGCATCATGGCGGGAGCTGTCCCAGCCAATCCACCCGCGATCTTCGCCTCCAGACCTTTTATGAATTGGTGGTCGACGATGCGACTCTGCCCCGTCGAAAATACGTGGGGTATTGGCAATAGGAAGTAGCCGCACGGTCAGAACATACCAGATGTTACGCGACGAAAACCTAATTCAGCATGTATCTGTCGTTGGGCGTTGGACGGACATTCAGGTGAGGGCGCTGGCAATCGAAAGCAGCGATGGGCGACCGGGCATTGGGTGGCGTTCAAGCTTTCCAATTCATTTCGCGCTTCAAGCGAGCCGATATCCAGACCGCTGAGGACATGGCATTTGCGGGAACTTATGCGAACTAACATCAAATACATTACTGGTCTTGTCACGGCACTGGCCTTTTGCCCTGCCGCGATGGCGGCCGACCTTCTCCCGGCGACCGCATCCCAGCCTGTCCACGTAAACTCTGACGACTGGACGTTTTCGTTCTCGCCCTACTTTTGGGCCGCGGGTCTTAATGGCAAGTCGCAGGTTTTCGGCCTGCCGACCGTCGCCGTCAGCCAAGACTTCGGCGACATCCTTTCCGATCTGGATTTTGCCTTCATGGCCGCTGGCGATGCCCGCTACGGCCGCTTCAGCGTGTTCACAGATATGAACTACGTTCGGATTTCGACCGACGCAGCCACACCAAGAGGCATCCTCGCCGACAACCTCAGCCTCAAGTCGGTGACGTTCACCACGATGCTTGGCGCAGCCTACACAGTTTATGAAGATCAGCAGGCTCGCTTCGACGTCCTTGCTGGGGCTCGTTACTGGCACGCGGAGACGACGATTTCGCTGAACGGCGGGCTTATCGGAAGCCTTTCCCGTTCAGATGAGGGAAACTGGGTAGATGGTCTCGCCGGCGTAAAAGGCCGGTACTCGTTCACCGACACCGTCTACGTCACCGGCTGGGGCATGATCGGCGCGGGTGGTGCGGACATCGACTGGGATGTGCTCGGAGCAGTCGGCTACAAGTTCAACGACACGATTTCGGCAGAAGCAGGTTACCGTGCCCAGGGCGTCAACTACCGCAACGACGGCTTCACCTACGACATGATCCAGCACGGGCCGATCCTCGGCATGACTATCCGGTTCTAATCTGGCTTTGGGAAGGGATAACAGATGGCTTCTCGGTTGCTCGCACTCTTGGCGACGCTTATCGGAGGTGCAGCCAGCGCCGCCGCTCAGGACGCCGATCTGGCGAAGAAACTGTCAAATCCGATTGCCTCGCTGGTGAGCGTACCGTTCCAGTTCAACTACGACAGCGGATATGGTCCAAGCGACGGACACAAGGCGGTTCTGAACATTCAGCCGGTCATTCCATTTGAGCTGAACGAGGATTGGAATGTCATCTCGAGGACTATTGTCCCGGTAACATCGCAGGACGACATCGCGGGGGGCAGCGGAAGCCAGTTCGGACTTGGAGATACGCTCCAGAGCTTTTTCTTCTCGCCCAAGGAACCCACGGTCGGCGGGCTGATCTGGGGCGCTGGTCCCGCCATCCTTATTCCAACTGCGACGGAGCCGCTGCTTGGCGGGGGGAAGCTGGGGCTCGGTCCCACAGGTGTAGTCTTGAAGCAGGAGGGACCATGGACCTACGGCACGCTTGCCAATCATATCTGGTCGGTCGCGGGTGACGGCGGGCGTGCGGACATCAGTTCGACGTTCCTGCAGCCGTTCGCTTCCTACACGACGCATGATGCCTGGACCTTCACTTTGGACACCGAAAGCACGTACGACTGGAAAAGCGACCAATGGAGCGTACCCATCAACCTCTCGGTGTCGAAGCTCGTGACCTTTGACAAGCAACCCGTCAGCTTCCAGGTCGGTGCACGTTACTGGGCGAAATCCCCGGAGGGCGGCCCGCAGGATTGGGGCGTTCGCGCCGCCGTTACATTCCTGTTCCCCAAGTGAGCGCCACATTAGTGCGACAAGTGCTTAGGGGTCAGAAAGGCTACGCAAAAGCGCTCCAGCATCGGAGAACGGCACCTTCCAGACGATACATTTTGCGATCTGCTTGGCCCAGACCGTGAACATACACGCAACGAGCCTTTGCCCAGGGTTGATCTGCCGTTCGGCTTGACAGTGGCTTCACGGGAGTTCGGTTGCATTTTTACGGCATCAATATCCCAGCGCAATATGCTGGCGAACCGCATGATTGCCGGGATGGGTTCCCGTCTCTTCCGGAACGCCATGCGATGCGCCATTTTGCAGAAATTGCCGGAAGCGCTTTTAGGAACTACGCGGGGTCGCCTGATGTCTTTGGCTGCGCGCCAGTCCGACAAAACGACGCTTCACCTCTTCGAACAGGGCCGGAGGCAACGGGCCGTGGTAGCCGCTTTCCGTGTCGAGCGGCCGGACGTCCGGCCCTGGCCAGGCAAAGCGGTTACTTTCCGTCAAAACAATCCAGGAGCGTTCGTCATCCAGCCCCAAACGACGCTTTGTCGCCGGCGGGATCTCGACGGCATCGGCCGAGTCGGAAGGTGGCGTATGCGTGATCGGAAGGACGCGGACCACCGGCGTTCCATCTTCCAAGGTGGCAACGATGGCAAGAACGAGCGTCGGGCGATCCTTGTCCCTCCTTCCAAATGCTGCCAGTGCCAGAGATGTTGGTGTGGACGGCCCCCGAACGGCATCGAAACGTGCCAGAGTGAGTCGTTAAGATCTCAAACAAAGAGAGCCGCCCATGGACAAGATTATTCGCATCGGCATGGACACGTCAAAGCATGTTTTTCAGCTCCACGGCGTGGACGCCGCTGAGAAACCGGTCTTGCGCAAGAAGATGCGCCGCAAGGAAATGATCGACTTCTTCAGGATCTGTCCGCCAACCGTAATCGCCATCGAAGCCTGTGGCGGCTCCCATCACTGGGCTCGGCTGCTGACCTCGCTCGGGCATGAGGTGAAGTTGATCGCGCCGCAGCTCGTGAAGCCTTACGTGAAACGGAGCAAGAATGACGCTGCCGACGCTGAGGCATTATGCGAGGCGATGAGCCGCCCAACGATGCGGTTCGTGCCGGTCAAGGCAGCCGATGAGCAAGCCGCCACCATGTTGGTCGGCGTCCGGGATCGCTTGATCCGCAACCGCACCCAACTCGCCAATGCAATGCGAGGTTACGCCACTGAATTTGGCATTTCCGTCGCCAAGGGGCTGGCGCATATTCCCTTGCTGCTTGAACGGATACAGTCCGACGAGACCGTGCCGAAGCTGGCACGGGAATTGTTCGCGAGTCAGGCGGAGGAATACGCCCAGCTGGAAGAAAAGATTGCGGACGTGGATGCCAGGCTCATGGCATGGCAGCGAGCCGACGAACGCTGCCAATGTCTCAATACTATTCCCGGCATCGGCCCGATCGGCGCGGCGCTTCTGATCATGAAGACACCGGCGCCAGAGCTATTCCGATCCGGCCGCCAATTCGCGGCGTGGATTGGGCTGACACCAAAGGATCACTCGACCGGCGGAAAGCTGCGACTCGGATGCATCACGCGGGCAGGCGATGAGGCATTGCGAGCGGTGCTGGTGGCCGGGGCAACGGCTGTCATTCAACATGCTCGACGACACGGTAAGGCCTCTTCGTGGCTGGCCGAACTGCTCAAGCGCAAGCCGTCGAAACTCGCAGCGGTCGCACTTGCCAACAAGATGGCGCGTATCGCCTGGAAGATCATGGTATCCGGAGAAAGGTACAACGCAAAATATGCGTCCGCTCTGGTGGCTGACGCGACATGATGATCCGCTCGACACGAGAAGTTCTAACTTACAATCCGCGTTGAGTTGCTGATTCCCGAACTTGCAAGATAGGAGCAGATGGTGTGATCGATCGATCCGAGACGTGAGACAATCCGTCTTATCCCTTGGCCTTTTACAAGGTCGCAGAGATGTTTGGAACTCGCGTTGCGGAAACCATCTTGGCCAGCGTTTATGTGAGCGCAACAACAGGCCGGACATATGGGCGCAAGCGATCGGATCAAAATCGTCTCAGAATATCTTGCGAGCAGGGGGCCGTCCACATAAGGAATAGCGGAAGACCCAGCCTACCTTCGGCTCAGTCGGCAGCATTATCGTCCTTCGTCAATTCGGCATTGAGATGGTCAAGTCCGGGATCCATCGTGGATTTTTCGACTGCAGCGAGCTCGTCTGCATCCAACGCGCTCGTCAGCTCGACTTGGCGCTCGCGCCGCATAAGGCGAAGATAGTCCTCATAGGCGATCAGAACCGTGCGCGGTCGGCCGTTCTTGGTGATAATCAGCGGCTCGCGCACGGCTGCGTCCTGATAGGCTCCAAAATTCTTGGAGACCGCAGCGGCGGTCACGGTGGATGTCATCATGCACCTCCATTTTTCCGTAAAATACGTACTTTACGGAAAAATTACAAGATGCCAACGGGAGCCCCAGAGCGCTTCGGCTACTTTCGTTTATTTCGTTTATTGCGTCTGCTGCGAATATAGCGTAGAAATGGGTTTCAACGGAGGGCTATAAAAATGACAGTTCCAGCAGCAGCCCAGGAACTCGGCGGACGCCTGCCATCGGCCTCTGAAAAAGCTGCAGCAAACCACCTGCGGAAGATATTAGCGGCGCATGCTACCGGCGACGCGAAATTGCGCGTGCTCGACGATGAGACGCAGCAGCCAACGGACATCACCCTTACCCCGGCGCTATCTAGTCTGCTCATGGAGCTATTGAGGCATATTGGCAAAGGCGACGCGGTGACACTCGTTCCCGTCAGCAAAATGCTGACGACGCAGCAGGCTGCAGACATTCTCAATGTATCGCGGCCATTCCTGGTTTCCTTGCTCGACAAGGGCGAGATCGAGTACTCACTTGTTGGCCGGCATCGAAGAATTCAGGCGGATCATCTTTTCAAATACAAGAAGGAGCGCGACGAGAGGCGGAGTAAGGCCCTTGCAGATCTTGCCGAGCTGGACGCGGAGTATCTGTAGGCTTGTTCGCTAATCGCTTCACTGCCTTCGTCGACGCGTGCACACTAGCAAGTGCACTAAAGCGAAACTTGCTGCTGACACTTGCGGAAGCGGAATTTTACCGCCTCCGCTGGTCGGCAATTGTTCTTGATGAAACCCAGAAGGCTATCGAGAAGATCCTGGCTGATAAGGACGTCGCCGACGCATCCGTACGAGCATCGCGCGCGAGAGCAAGCATGGAGGCTGCATTCGAGGAAGCGATGGTCGTTGATTTTGATCAGTTTCTCTCCGCCTGTGACGGTCTTCCTGACGAAAACGACGCGCATGTAGTTGCAGCCGCTCTGAAAACGCAGGCTGCGGTAATCGTGACCGAAAATCTGAAAGACTTCCCCGAGGGTTTGCTCCGCAGACTGAACCTTGAAGCGAAGTCGGCGGATGCCTTTATTGCTGATACTGTCGCCTTGGATACCGGCAGAGCGGTGGCAGCGATTAGGCGTATGAGAGAGCGCTTCAGAAAGCCGGAAAAAACCGCGGATATCCTGCTTTTAGATATGGAGGCGAACGGCCTTACGGAAACCGTGGACGTCTTAAAGCCTCACCTCCTGTCGCTTTAGATTCCTGACCGGCGAGGCGCGCCGTAGCCCATCGTCTTATTCCCGTTGATACATTATGCGATCCTAAACGCACAAATCGGAAACAAACACAGCACATTGCCCGTGAAGCCCTTGGAGAAGAGCAATCGGAACACTCGAATGGACTGACAAAAATCCTGATGTGAACGGAATCGAACCGCCAGCAAGCGGTCAATACAAGGTCGCCGCCCAAAGCGGCCAGGTCTCTACTCCTCCCGCATTGCGCGGGCGATCTGATCGGCAAGCGGCTTGATGAGGTAAGAAAGCGCCGTACGCTCGCCAGTCTGGATGAACGCTTCCACCGGCATGCCGGCATGCAGAGCGAGACTGCCAAGACGATCAAGCTCTGGCTTTCGGATCTGGATGCGTGCCGTGTACCAGGCCTCGCCGGTTTGTGGGTTCGTGCTCAGATTGGCGGCGATCGTCCGGACCTCACCGGCGATCTCGGGCGTCGTGCGCTGGTTGAAGGCCGAGAAGCGCAGAACCGCCTTCTGTCCGAGATGCAACTGATCGATATCGGCCGGCTGAACGCGGGCGTCGACAACGAGACTGTCGTTGACCGGCACGATTTGCATCACCGTCTCACCCGGAGAAATCACGCCGCCGACGGTATGCACCGCCACTTCGTGGACAATACCGTCCTGCGGCGCCAGCAGGTCGACGCGTTTCAGCTGGTCTTGCGCTGCCACTTGCTGCTCCGTGAGCTCTGCCAGCTTGTTGTCGACGTCGCGCAGTTCGGTCAGCACTTCCGAGCGGCGGTCCTGGTCGAGCTGCAGGATCTGCAGTTCGGTTTCGGTCCGGCGGGTGGCGGCGCGGGCAATCTCGGCCGTCAACTGTCCGCGCTCGCCCGAGAGCTGCGCCCGCATGCGCTGCAGCTCTGCCAGGCGCGAGAACGGCATCAAGCCCTTCTCGTGCAAGGTCGAGATGCCGGCAATTTCCTGCTCAATCAATCGCAACTCGTCGTCCTTGGCCGACCGGCGCGCCGTCAGTCCATCGGCTTCCTGCTGCAACTGACCGATGCGCTGCTGCCCGATTGTAGGAATCCATGGATAGGATCGCAGTGAACAGCTGCCGCGAAATGGACATTGGTCTAATCCCTTACAAAAAAGTCGTTTGGAGAAATCTGAAATGCGAATGACGGCGTCACGAACGGCCCGTTCTTCTTGAAGTCCTCCTTCATCAGAACGACCCATTTCTTGAAAAAATCAGGACCAAGAGCGGCCTCGACGTAGCCTCTCGTTCTGTGTTCTTCGGTTACGGACAGCGAGATGGACTTCAATCGGACGCCAGGTCCAAAAGAGGCCTCGAGGTGATCAGGATCGACTTGCTTGATGCTCGACGGGTTGGTCACATCATCAATCGTTGCGAAGACTGGGTAGAAATTCCGGGAAATCTCGCGTTTGCCGCGGGTTGATTCGAGGTTGTCGAGACCACGCTTAAACTCCTCGCGTCCATAGCCTCTCAATGGCGGATCTGCCAAGACGAAGACAGCCGTTTCCGGGCTGTACCCTTTCAGCAGAACAAACAGGTACCGACCGGGCACCACTTCGAGAACAACAGCCTCGCCCTTGAGTGTACCTGCGCCGCCGCCGCCGCCCGAATCTCCAATTTTGAACCACTTGGGTGGCATTTCCCACTCTGCAACGGTAACCGAGCTGGCAGTAATTTCGCCGCGGGGGGTTTCAACAACGACCGTCAGCTTCTGATGCCAGGTCCAATCCTGGAAGCCAAACAACCCGCAGCCCGGCAGAGTCGCCAGAACAGCGGCCCACAAGATCAACGATGCAATTCGCGTTCGGGTCATCGATGCCCACATGCCCAGTTTATCCCGGTGCTCGCGTAGCGAACGCGGGCAAGGTACAATGGCTTCAATTAATCGAACTAGAGTCTTGGGAAGAACTGTCGTCGTCGCCTTTGCGGACAAGTTTTTGCAGCACTTCCGCATCAACCAACCGGGCGACCAAGGGGTGGATTTTCACCGCATTGCGTTTGGCAACGCGGTTGAAGTTAGCAAGCACAGCCGTTGCCATTTCGCGCGATGGCGCGATCACGTCCAACAGCCACACGATCTCTCCACTTGCCCAATCATCGGGCTTCAGACGGATCGGGAAGACGCCAGCCTTCGTTTGTTCCGCTATCTTGGCGTCCACTTCAACAGAAACGCTTGCCCATACGGCAACGGCACTTGGCGAGAGCGGGGAGCTTTCGCTCGGGTTCGCTTTTGGAGAAGCCACCGCAATGCGGTCACGAGCCAGAGGCTCTATGATCAGGTGTGCAAGGTCTGCCAGTGACTGAGTTCTGTAGCGAGGTACAGAGCTCATCGCCAGCACGACTTCGCCAAAGATCGAATGCACTTTTGTCTTAATTTCAGCCAATTTCTCGGCCGTCGCATCATCCTGTTCGGACACAGCTCCATTCGAAGCCGCGCCACTCAACGCCCCTGCAAGCACCATTCCCCCTACCCCGTTGCCGAACATCTAGCAACGGCTACTCAGCCCATAGTCGCATGCTAGACCGCAATACACTTCGATTTCAAGTTGCATATTGCAACACAGCATATTTTCTTCGGAAATCAAAACAGAGGACGCCCACCCATCGTTAAGAAGGGGAAGGAATGCTGGGGGGCATGCGCCGTCCGCTCACCGGGCTGAGGAGCCAGTGGCGCAAACAACCGTCTGGGCGGCGCGACAGCCGCCTCTTCCATTCGGCGGAGCTGGCAGTTCTCAGATTTACGCCATGAGCCTAAAGTCGTGCGAATGGGGTTGCTTACGGCGACATTGATCGCGTTGTTCGCATCCTACGAGATGAGGCGTCTGAACCGACCTGGGCAGCAGGGGCGAAGACCGAGGTCCATCGCAGATAGGCCTAGCCGACCCGCCATCCCGAGTTCGTTCAAAAAACTGATCGCCTCAAAGATGCCCTGGTACAAGAAGACGTTTACTCGCTCTCGCCTCGCTCCCTCTAGATCCTTTATATCCTCTTCGAGCATCTCTAAGATGTCGTAGAGTTGGTCAATGGCACCAATACCTTCAGCTTCCGCTTCGTTCGACAATGAAACCTCCTCCTCGGGACCGAGGCGGTTCCAAAGCTACGCCTGTCCGTCCAGTATCTCGGCGAGGCCTAAACGGCGCCTAGCCCCAGCCACCCCTTACATCGGTCCGCCGGCATTGCGGGCAAGCCACTGGGTAGACCGGCTCGTCCTTCCTCCTCGCCTCCTTTTTCTCATCCGGCGTCAACACGTCAATCTCGAAGCGATGACCGCAGTTCAGACATTGGAAGCGCTTCACCTCAGTCATATTCGATCCCTGCCTGCTTGGTGAATTCGAGCCAGAGGACGTCGGCGACCTGTTTCGCGTCATACCGTTTCTTCTCGCTGCTCATGAAATCGTTCAGCGAGAGGAACATGTTGTACTCGTCTGCGTCGACTTTGACGTGACCGTTCGACGTATTTGACTCACTATGGGATTGCCATGAGTAATTGATGTCGCCGAAGTGATAACGGCTGCCCTTGCTGTTGTGGACCGTGATGTGCGCGTCACGGCCGCCTTTGTAGCCGCGATTTACCACAGTGCACGTGAAAGCGCTGTCGCTCATGCTCTCAAAGCGGGCTCGGAGATCCTCGACCTGGTTCAGTTCCTCGCAGGAGGTTTTGAAGTAATTCCGGATGACACGGAAGGCCTCGTCCGCGAATTCTCGCCGTTGGATGGTGTCGAACTCCTGCTTGATCTTTAGGCGACGACCGCCAACGTCCGCTGCGTCCCGTCCACCAGCTAGACCCAAAGGCTTTTTGTGCGTGGATGTCGCTACAGCACGAAGCCCCTGGATGACGTTTAAGTATGCGACATTCTCGTTTGTCCATTCCGGAATTGGTTTACCGTCCTTCGGCAGCGCCATCCGGCTCTTTAGGGGCGACGAGAGCCAGTCGCAGGGCTCCACGATAACTGGCACGATGTGTAGGCGGCCTTCGGCTTCGAGCTTTTGCGCCTCTTCGAATTCCTTCTCGTAACAGTAATTCGAAGCGAGATAATCGGGGCTGACCAATGCGATGAAAACTTGGCTGGCACGCAATGCTGTGAAGACCTCGCTGTCGAGGTTCGATCCAGGCACAATCGCGTGGTCGGTCCACGTCTCAAAGACGCCATCTCTGCGCAATTGGGCCATATGCTTATGAAGTCTTTCCAGATGTTTCGTGTCGGCATGCGAGTAAGAAATGAAAGCGGTGACAGCCAACTCAGACCTCGCGGATACTGTTTGTATGAAGGGTCTAATATAGGCTTTCGCAAGTTCCCCACCAAGTAGCGAGGCGATAGTTTCACACGTATTCCACTGTACGTATGCAGCCGTCCGCCTCCGGAAAAGCAAGGCGGTCTAAACGCTCTCGTTTCTTGCATTCGGGAAGCCGTCGGACCGCAAACGGCCCCACTTGAGACGCAGGCGGGGGCACGCTGGCCGCATACGCTTCTGATACTTACTCGGCGTTCAGAGCAAAGGAAGTAGAGGGAACTCCGCCCAACAGAGCCGGTTGGAAGCCGGCAACATGTTGTCTCGCTCGCCTTGAGCGGAATGGAACCGCGACCTCGTTCTCGATAAAGCTAGCGAATACCGGAGCTGATTGTTCGGTGGGTGTACAATTTCGGCGCCCCAAGCTCGTTAACGTCGGCTAGCCGCAAACCGAATTCGCTGCCGCCTTCAAGCCGCTTCGCGCCGAACAAGATCGCTGGCGGGTGCGGCGATATTCACGGCCGCGACGTATCACGGCCGTCGCTGACTGAACGCAACTGACGTCAGCAAGGGAGCTGATGAAGAACCCGTCCATACCATCGCCCTTATCCAGCGCCCCCTCAAGTGAACCGCGAAACGAGCGCTCTACCTCGCCTAACAGTACCGTCAGGCTCTGACCTCACGCAACTTATCGGTAGCGCTGCGCTTGGCCACTTTGTTGGCCCCGACACGCCTTGGCGTTTCCATCACGTTTGCAGCAGTCAAAGCGGCTAGGACCTGCTCATAGGTCTCGGCAACAAGCGTGGATGTGCCAGTTTCGGCGATGATAACGCTGTGCCCGGTCTTCGTTTTCCGTACAGCGACAACGGCGGCAGCATTGAACCATGCGGCATTAGGTAGCAAAAACCACCAGACCTGAAATGGCATCCCGACTACCCTGGTTTCCGGTGAAAACGGAGCCTCGAATGAGTGTAGCGTACGAGTTGAAGCAGAAGCGAGCCGCCTTGACTGACAGGCTGCAGCAGCTTGAAAGGGAGCGGGTAGACATTCAGGAGCTGATGAGAGCGCTGGACCGTGTCATCCTGAGCTACGAGCCCGACTATCAGGGATCGGCGCTAACGGGACCTGAACAGGGTAACCGCTCTCGAAAGGCCAAGCCGTCGTCGTCCGAGGTGAAAGCGGCCATGAACGGCGTAAACAAGCGCCAAGCCGTCTTGGAGGTCCTGCGCGAGGCAGGGGAACCGATTTCGGTGACCGACTGCGCAGCGAAGTTTGCAGCCAAGATCGGCATCGCGAGCGAGCCAGCCAATCTCTCAGACATCGCACACCGCCTGTCGGCAGTCCTCACCCAACTGACGACGGCGGGACGCGTTCGGCAGTCGGGCCAGTTCGACGGTCGTAAGGTTCTGTGGGAGGTCGCCGCTTAGCCTTCCCAGATCAGGTCCGGCGGTTTGTTGCCCTGCCAGTACCCACACAGATAGCGTGACGTCGGGCGAGACAGTGCCTGGCCCAGCACCTGGAACGTATGACTGCGATTGCTCACCTGTCGGCAATCCTCGCGCCACGCGAGCTCGGCCACATACCAGTCGAAGTATTTCAACGAAAACCGATGGTGGATGCCGACATAGGCCCGTTGGACCCGCGAGAAGAAACTCTCGACCTGGTTGGTGTTCGTGCCATCGTCGGTCTGATAGGCCTTTGAGTGGTTGACGCGTTGCAGCTCGTTGAGGCCAGCGAGGTCGTTATAGCTGCCATGCTCGTCCGCGAAGACCGTGGCTTCCCGCGACACGTGATCCCGGACGGCCGCCCAGGCTGCGTTGCTGTCTTCGTCTCGGATGATCCGGGTAAACGTCTGGCCTCCCAGTCCGCGCTGGCGGATCGCAAGAGCGCACAGACGCTTCATGTTCTGGTATTTCCTGAGGCGGCGGTCGATGCGATCCTCAGCCTTGTTTTCAGGGCGGATGTGGCCGCCAGCGTACTTGCCGTCAATCTCGACCTCGCCATCGAGCACCATCTCCTCCCTGCGCCACGCGATGGCCTCGCGCAGCTTCATCAGGAGGACCCAAGCGGTCTTGTATTGGACGCCGATCTCGCGCGAGAGCTGGAGCGCCGCCTTGCCCTTCACCGAGTTCGCCGAGAACCAGATGGCGATGAGCATCTTCTTGAAGCCCAGCTTCCGCGCATGGAAGACCGTGCCTGAGGTTACGGTGAACACGGCCTTGCAGGTCTTCTCGGTGCATTTGAAGCGGTTGCGGCTCATCGTGTGGCAGCGCAACGTTCCACACTTGGGGCAGTAGGGCTCGCCCTCCGTCTCGTGCCAGCGCAGGCGTTTAAACCAGTTGTAGGCAGTCGTATCCCGCATCTTGGCGAGATCGAGCACCGTCAGCGTTCGGCACTCTGGCGACAGCAGGAAGTGCTGGCCCTTGGGCGTGTCTTCGGGGTTCGCCATGGCTCAACCCCTCCGCGATCCGGAGGAAGGCCGGGCGTATTTCCAAGCCCCCGCCCAAGGCACTGACGGCCAACGCCGCAGCCTGCGGACGATGGACAGGGGTAGTGATGGCGTTGAGGGTCATGTTCAGGCTCCAGAAGTCGACGGCAGGCACAGCGGATCGGCGGCTGAAAATGGCCGCGGGGAGATCAGAGCTGTATGCGTATCATCCTGAACATGACCCAGGTTCTTACCTGGACTTTCCGCTGGAGTCGATCGGAGAAAGGCTCAAATGGTTAATTGTCGAGGCCGCAAAAGCGGTTGGCCAGAACGGAAATGATCCGCTGTAAATGGATGATGGACCTGAACCTCTGGTGGAATGGGTTTTCCATACTTACATCGAAGACACAGGCGTTTTAGAAAGTTGATGTGCGCATGACCGAAGACAAGCCAACAGCCATTCGTCGTGCGGTTTCGCTGATCAAAATCCTATGGGCGGTTTCGATCATCGCGACAGCAACCACTGTAGGTGCTTACATCGGCTGGGAAAACCACGGCATCGTCGGAGCGTTGGCGTTAGGATTCGTTGGCCTGGTAGTTGGCGGTTTCCTCAGTTCACCGTCGGCTCTCTTGCAGGTGCTATCTTAAAACCCGCGACGCACTCGCCGAACACTGAATTTCTCATGCGAGTCAAATACATAGGCCGCATTTGGTGGCTTTTGCTACCTAATGCCGGAACCATGTAGGGATTGATACCTTTCCATCGACGAATAGATAGAAAGTCACGATTCTTGCCTCGGCCATTGCCCGCGCGGCCAGGCTTTCAGCTGTTTCAGAACATCCCCGGTGATTAGACGGGGGATGGCGATGGATTTAAGCTGAAATTGGCTGCGGGGCCGTCGTCAGCCCTCGCGGCCGGATGCAAAGGCGGCATGATGCTTAGCGAGCAGCTCAGCCACCTCGTCGATGAAAGCCGGATCGACATCCGCCGCAAATTCGATTCGGGCGTTCTTGCCATCGCGCTTGAGCTTGGCGAAGGCTCGTCCGCCGGCGTCGACCAGCGTCTCCGGTTTCACCGTCTCCGACTTCGGCTTGCGCGACAGCCGGGTGAAGAGAATCTGGAAGCGATGATCGCTTTCGGCTTCTAGGAAGCGGCGTGAGCGGCTTTCCTCCTGCGCGACCTGCACCGCAGCATCGTCTTCGAGCAGCGCGCCAAACGCCATCCAGCGCTCGCGGCCGACCTTGGGCGCCGGGCCGATGGCGCGCGCGATCACCGGAGGCACGCCTTCGGCCACCTGGATCAGACGCGATAGCTCGCTTTTCTGCACGGCAAGCGCCTCGCCGATCACCTTGCGGTCAAAGCCGCGGTCGGCAAGCGCGGAAGCAAACATCGCCCGCTCGATGAAGGAGAGGTTGCGACGCTCGGCGTTCTCCTTGCCCTGAGCGAGCACCAGTTCGTCGTCGGTCAGCGGCCGGACAATCGCCTTGACCTTGATGCCAAGGCTACGGACGGCGTTGAGGCGCCGGTGGCCATAGGCCGTCTGGTAGCGGCCCTGCTTCTCCGGGTGCGGTCGCACCAGGATCGGCGATTGCTGGCCGCTGTCGCGAATGCTGTCGGCGAGCGCCAGGAAGTCCGGATCATCGGTCTCACCGTCGGTCAGCCGGTCCTCGATGAAGGAGGCATCGACCAGGTCCGGATCGAGTTCGACCACGCGCTCGCCCTGGTGCAAGGCTTCACGGAGCGCGCGCGCCTCTTCCGCTTCGCGGGTGATGGTGCCGAGCGAAAGGCCCATGGCCTTGATCGCGCCAGAGGCTGCCCGTGGCACTTCGGCGAGCGGCGCCTTGGCCGCCAATGGCTTGGCTGGCTGGGCGTTCGTTCCGGCGGCAGGCTGCGTTTGGTCAGCCGGCGCGGCCGGGACCGATGCCGGCACGTTGCCGGAGAAAAGGGCGCGCAGTTCGTTCTTGCGGTTACCAGCCATGTCGATCAGCGCCCCCATGCCGCATGAATGAGTGCTTCTATCTCGCCGTTGACGGCGTTCAGCGATTCGACCGCGCGGTCATAGGTGGCGCGCGTGAAATTCTCGCGCCCAACCTCGTAGAGTGTCTGCTTCGTCAGGCCGGCATCCGAAACCGCCGTCGATTTCACCATGGCCGATGTCAAGACACGGTCGCCGAAGAGGGAGCGCATGAAGCCGACGATCTGCGCCTGCGGTCCGTCATTCGGTTCGAAGCGGGTGACGAGGTAGCGCAGGAAATCGAAATTCAGCTCGCCGCCGGCCTCGCGCACGACGCTGAGGAGATCCGACGTCATATAGAGGAACTGGTTCATCGAGGCGACGTCGAGCATCTGCGGGTGCACCGTGACGATGACGGATGTCGAAGCGCAGAGCGCCGAGAGCGTCAGGTAGCCGAGTTGCGGCGGGCAGTCGATGATGACGACATCATAGTCGTCGGCAACGCTGGCGAGTGCGGTCTGCACGCGAGCGAAGAACAGCGGGCCGGCATCGCTGCCATTGTGGCGGGCGCTGAGTGCCTGCGGCGTCGTGTGTTCGAATTCCTGAAGTTCGAGATTGCCGGGCACGAGATCAAGACCGTCGAAATAGGTCTTGCGGATGATGTCCTTGAGCGGGCGGGCTTCGGCGTCGTAACGGATCGCGCCGTAGAGCGTGTCGTTACCGGTGAGGTCGAGTTCCGGCTGGTAGCCGAAGAGTGCCGAGAGCGAGGCCTGTGGGTCGAGGTCGACGGCCAGCACCCGGTGGCCAGTCATGGCGAGATATTGAGCGATGTGCACCGACGAGGTGGTCTTGCCGGAGCCGCCCTTGAAGTTGGTGACCGAGATGACCTGAAGATGTTCGCCCGCGTCTGCGTCGCGCCATTTCAGATAGCTGCGAGCCTTGGCGGCATTGCCCTTGGCCAGCGCCTGTTCGGCCAGATGACGGCGCAGCGCGTTGATGTCGGTGAGCGTATAGGAACGGCGACCTCCGAGCCCGGTGTCCGGCTGCGGCCCTTCTCCGGCAAGTGAGAGCTGGCGCAGATAGCCGTCGGAGACGCCGATCAGTTTGGCCGCCTCGCCGGAGGTGAAGCTTCGTAGCGTCTTCATCGCGGTCGGCGGGAACAGCCGCTCACGCATCGCCTTCAATTGTTCGGAAAGAGCGCGCGCATCCGCGGCGATCGCTTCGTCGGCCGGACGGCGAGCCTGGGAGTGATCCGCGTCCTGCCTTGCCTGGGTTGCCGTCATATTCATTCCGCCATACTCCTTGCATGCACCTGACGGCCCACGCGGCCGGAGAGCATTAACAGAGATTCCATTCAAATACGGCCGATCAGCACTTATTCGAAAAAGTCCGTAACAGAGATGCCTGAGCTTATGATTCGCGTCAAGACTTGGACCACGATCGGAGGCAATAGCGAACGGCGGGCTGAAGGTGCCAATCTCGCAAAGAAAAACGCCCGCGAACGGCGGCGCGGACGTTCGATAAAGCCGTCAAATCGGCGATCAGAGCTTGGGGCCGATGTGAGGCGGGATCGGGCACTGATAGGGTTTATCCTCCGTTTTTTCGCGCCACTCCGCCTTTGCACGCGCCAGCAGATTGGTATCGAGGATCAGATCGAGACCCGTTGCCGCCAATGATTTCGCCGCATGGGCGAAGGCCTTGTGCGCGGCCGCGCTCTTGCCCTGTGCGACGACCTGCCAGGTATGCGGCGCGGTGCCGATCGCCCAGGCGGGCGCCCAGCACTGTGCGGTCGGGGTGATCCAGCTCACATCGCCGACATCGGTCGAGCCGGCGCGGAAATGCGACTGCCCCTCGAAATCCCGGAGACCGACATGCAAGCCCGTCGAACCGTCGAGACGACTGTTGGCGAAGACGTCAGCCTTGATCTGGTAAAGCCGGATGCTGCTTGAGATCGCCTCCGGCGTCAGCGTCTTCTGGATTTCCTTGGCAAAGGCGATGTCGGCCTCGTCGAAGGGAACCGGGCCGAGCGCCACCATGTTCTGGTGGATCGCCGTTTCCAAGGCAAGATTGGGCAGGAGATTCGTCGCCGCCCGGTCGAAGGCAATCTCGACCTCGGTCTCGGTCATCATGGCAGCGCCCTTGGCAATCTTGTCGATGCGAGCGGCAAGCGCCAGCGCTTCCGGCATCTGCGGAGCGCGAACGAGATAGAGCGCCTCGGCGCGCGCCTGGACGACGTTTGCCGCCTTGCCGCCGGCATCGGTGATCGCATAGTGCACGCGGCAATCCTGCGGCATGTGCTCGCGCAGGAAATTGACACCGACATTCATCAGTTCCAGCGCATCGAGCGCGCTGCGGCCGAGATGCGCGCCGTTCGACGCATGCGCCGAGACGCCCCTGAAGCGATAATAGATTTCGAGAACGGCGAGATTGTTGGTCGAGCGGACACCGTTGAAGGGCGCCGGGTGCCAAGTCAGCGCCGTATCGACATCGGCAAAGACCCCGGCGCGCGCCATGAAGGTCTTGCCGGAACCACCCTCCTCGCCGGGGCAACCGTAATAGCGTATCGTGCCCGGAAGCCTGTTCTCTTTGAGGTAGCGGGCAAGCGCGACGGCGGCGAGCATCGAGCCGGTGCCGAGCAGATTGTGGCCGCAGCCATGGCCCGTACCACCCTCGACCGCCGCCTGCGGTTCGGCGACGCCGGCCACCTGGCTCAAGCCGGCCAGCGCATCAAACTCGCCAAGGAAGGCGATCACCGGGCTACCCTCGCCGATCTCGCCGACAAAGGCGGTGGCTATCTCAGCGAGCCCGCGCGTCACGCGGAACCCGTGCTTTTCCAGCATGGCGATCTGGGCGGCAGCCGACTTCTCTTCGTGAAAGCTCAGTTCCGCATGGCCCCAGATCGCATCGCTCATCGCAGCGAATTCGGGCTTCAACGCTTCGACGGTTTCGGCAAGGGCGGTCAGTACGGCTGGCTTTGGCATAAATCTTCCTCTTGCGACGACACGGGCTGCGGTCGCATCGGTATGTCTGTCGATGGGGTCAAAGATGGCGGCAGGGCCGCCGCCATCCCTATGGTCAGATCAGGCTACGGCCGATCAGTCGTCGAGGGTCACTTCCCAGAGGCGGGTGTTGGACTGCCAGACCGGCTGGCCATGCAGCTTCTTCGTAGCGCCCCAGATGTCGACCATGTCGTACATGAAGATGCCCGGGACCTCGTCGAGCATCAGCTTGTGGAATTCGTCGAAGATCGCCTGGCGCTTGGCCTGGTCGGCCTCGACATACGCCGCCTTCATCAGTTCGACCGCCTTCGGGTTGTCCCACATCAGCGAGGCGTTCTTGTCCTTGTTGCCGACATAGAAACTGTACATCAGTGCCGGATCGAGGCGCGGCGCGACCGATTGCGAGATCACCTGGTAGTTGCCGGAGCGGCGGCGATCGACCTGGGTGGCGTAGTCGAGCACTTCGATCTGCACGTTGAGACCGACCTGTTGCATCATGGCCTGGGCGATGACGGCCGCGGGGAAGCTCGGCACGTTGCCGCGCTTGTTGGCGATGATGGTGATCTGTTCCCCCTTGTAGCCGGCATCAGCCAGGTTCTTCTTCGCCTTTTCGAGATCCATCGGGATCTTCGTCTTCTGGACGTCGGAGTAGAAGATCGAGTCCGCCGAGACCATCGACGCGTTGGCTTCGCCGGTGCCGTTGGAGACGGCGGCGACGAGCTGGTCGAGATCCAGCGCCTCGGCCATGGCGCGGCGGACGGCCACGTTGCCCAGCACCTTGTCGCGGGTCTGGAAGTAGAGCAGGTTCTTGCCGTTGTTGCGCTGAACGATGAGCTGCATCGTGTCGCTGTCCTTGAACTCGGCGATGAGATCGGCCGAGACCTCGGCGGTATCGAGCGCACCGGAGAGCAGGCCCGTCTTCACCGTCGAGGCGTCCGGGATCACCATGAACTTGATGCCGTCAACGAGCGGTCGCTTCGAGCCGACCATACCATCCGGCTTGCCGTCATTGGCGGGCGAGACGTAGTCGGCGTATTTTTCGAGCCGGACATATTCGCCCTTCTTCCACTCGGCCCATTTGAATGGTCCTGTGCCGATGGGGGCAACGTAAGCGCCGTCAGCGCCAACGGCGTCCTTCGAGACGATGCCGGTGTAACCGCATTCCGGCCGTGCCATCAGGCCGAGGAAGACGGCAGACGGCTTCTCGATACTCATGGTGACGGTGGTGGCATCGACGGCAGCAACGTTCGTCACCTTGATCGACTTGCTGCCATCGAAGTCGGCCGCACAGGTCCACTTGGTCTCCGGCTTCATGTAGCGGTTCCAGTTCCAGACCACGTCTTCGGCTGTCAGCGCCTTGCCATTGTGGAACTTGACGTCGTCGCGCAGTTTGAACGTATAGGTCAGGCCATCGGCAGAAACCTCGAAGCTCTTGGCGAGCAGCGGCTTCACTTCGCCGTTCTCCGCATAGCCGACGAGACCTTCGACGATGTGGAAGATCACCGAGTCCGTATTGCCGTCACGGTTGACGCCGGGCTCGTTGCTGCGGATGTCGGAGCTTTGGGCGACTGTCAGGTCGCGTGCATGGCCGAGCGCGAAGGCGCTCATCAGCATGGTCCCAGCAAGAAGTATGGTCTTCATGGTTCCTCTCTCTTTTCTGCTTGTTGGTTGTCGGTTCAAAAGGCGCGCCAGCAAGCCTGTGACAGCTTGCCGATCGTTTCGAGGGCGATGGTGTAGCCGGGCGTGCCGCCCGACATCAGGGTGGGCACACCATCGGTGAAGGCGGCGATGGCATAGAGCGGCTTGCCGTCTCGATAGACGACGCCGGTATCCATACGGCCGCGTTTTCCTCGACCGCCCTTGCTCGCCACCACCGTGTCGAACGGCAGCCTCGAGCGGATGCCGTAGCGCAGCACCTGGTTCTTGAGTGTCTGCACGGCAAAGCCGGCCAATTCGACAGTGATGCCGAGCCTGGCCGCGGCCCCAGCGTCCTGCTCAGCCGCCAGGATCAGTTCCAGGAGCATCACCTGGTCGGCTGCGGTCGTCGTGGTAACGTCGGCGAGCGAGTGGTTGGGTTGCAGCGTCAGCGGCGGGATAAGGAAGCGGTGGTGCGTGCCCAGCATGCCGAGCGCCTTGCAGTAGCGATCGACCTCTTCGAGCGTCAGGCGTTCAAACACCATCTTGGTGCAGACATTGTCGCTCAACACCATCATGCCGACGATCGCGTCACGGAGCGAAATGACGATGCCGGGCGTCAGGTAGCGGAACATGCCGCTCGCCACGTCCTGGGCGAGGCGCGCCTCGTAGGTGATGCGCTCGTCGAGATGAAGCCGCCCCTCGGCCACCGCCTTCAGCGCCGCCATCATGATCGAGGTCTTGCGGGTGCTGGCGGACGGCGTCTCTTCGCGCTCGCCGCGGCCGATGGTTACGCCGGTCAGAAGATTGCGTACCAGGAAGCGCGTGACGAAGGGCTCGGCGTCAGCGATCGCGTTGAGTTCGGCGGCGATCGCGCTCGCCTTGAGTTCGTTATTCATCTCAGGCCTCCAGACGCCATTTGAGGGTGACGCCGCCGGTCTGGTTGAGATCGAGCGCCGGGATCGCCGACAGCAGCTTGCGGGTATAGGCTTCCTTAGGCGCATCGAAGATCCGATCGCGATCGCCTTCTTCGATGATGCGTCCGTCCTGCATGACGATGACGCGGTCGGCCACCTGTTCAACGACGCCGAGATCGTGACTGATGAACAGACACGAGAAGCCGTAGCGTTTCTGCAGGCTGGAGAAGAGCTCCAGCACCTGTGCGCGGACTGTGACGTCGAGCGCGGAGACCGGCTCGTCGGCGATCAGGAACTTCGGTCGCCGGGCGATCGCCCGGGCGATTGCGACGCGCTGGCGCTGCCCGCCGGAAAGCTCGTGCGGATAGCGGTTGGCGAAATCGGCGCTGAGCCCGACTTCCTCAAGCGTTTCAAGCGCACGGCGGCGCTTGGCTGGCGTGTCAAGATCCGGCACAAGCCGCAGCGCCTCCTCGACAAGCCCCTGGATGGTCATGCGCGGATCGAGCGAGGAATAGGGATCCTGAAACACCATCTGGCAGTTCAGACGGTAGTCGCGCCAGTCGGCGCTGCGCTCCCGCCCCTGGAACAGGATCTCGCCTTCCGTCTGCTGGACCAGACCGGCAATGGTCCGGCCGAGCGTCGTCTTGCCGGAGCCGGAGCCACCGACAAGCGCCACGACCTCGCCGACATGGATATCGACGCAGACGCCATGCAGAGCGCGCTTTGACTCGTGCTTGCGGAACAGCCCCTTGCGGCCCGGATATTCCACCACGATGTTGCGCGCCGAAACCATCGGCGTGCGGGTCGTGTCGAGTTCACGCACCGCGCCGCGGTACGGCAACGATGAGAGCAGCTTGCGCGTGTAGGGATGCTGCGGCGCCTGCAGGATCTCTTCGGTCAGGCCCTGCTCGACGACGACGCCCCTTTCCATCACGACGAAACGGTTGGTGTAGCGGGCGACCATCGGCAGGTCATGGCTGATCAAAAGTACTGCCGTGCCTTCGGCCTGGGTCAGCTCGACCATCAGCTCCATGACGTCGCGCTGAACGACGGCGTCGAGCGCCGTCGTGGGCTCGTCGGCAATCAAGAGGGCCGGCTTCAACAGCATCACCGAGGCGAGCATGATGCGTTGGCGCATGCCGCCGGAGAACTCGTGCGGATAGGCGGTCAATGCCCGTTCGGGTTCGCGGATGCCGACGCGGTTCAGCATCGAGAGGATCGCGGTGCGGCGCTCCTCCACCGACTTCCTCGTGTGCAGGATCAGCCCTTCTTCGAGCTGGCGGCCGATGGTCATCGACGGGTTGAGCGACGTCATAGGTTCCTGGAAGACGATGCCCACCTCGCCACCGCGAAGTTGGCGGAGATCCCGATCCTTCATGCCGAGTACGTCTCTGCCCCGGTAGCGGATCGTGCCGCCGACATGGCGGATGGCCGGCGGGATGAGACCGACGATCGCCCGTGTGGCAAGCGTCTTGCCCGAGCCGCTTTCGCCGACAATGCCGACGATCTCGCCGGGAGCGACGTCGAAGCTGGCGTTCCTGACCACCTGGTTGCCGGAGTGGGCGACGGCAAGCGAGAGGCCCTGAACACTCAGAAGAGGGACGCTGAGAGAAGTCTTGCCGATCATTTCAGGCCTCGCATGCGGGGGTCGAGCTTGTCGCGCAGTGCGTCGCCCAGGAGGTTGATGCCGAGCAGGGTGAGAGCGATGCAGAGACCGGGGAAGAAGCCGAGCCAGACGGCCTGTTCGATGAACGGGCGGCCGGCGGCGAGCATGTTACCCCAGGTCGGCGCCGGTGGCGGTACACCGAGGCCGAGGAAGGAGAGCGCGCTTTCCGAGAGGATCGCCCAGCCGAACATCGAGGTCGCCAGCACCGTGATCGGCGCCACGCAGTTCGGCAGGATATGGCGCAGCATCGTGTAGATCTCGCCATTGCCCATGACGCGCGACGCTTCGATGAATTCGCGTTCGCGCAGCGACAGAACCGCGCCGCGTACCACGCGCGCCATCGACGGTGTGTAGGCGATGCCGAGTGCGAAGATGATGCCGTACTGGTTGGCGCCGAAGACCGCGAGCAGGCCGAGCGCCAAGAGGATGCCGGGGAAGGCCAAAAGCGCATTGTTGATGGCCATGATCACGCCGTCGACCCAGCCGCGAGCATAGCCGCTGACGAGGCCGATGAAGGTGCCGCAGACGACGGCAAAGGCGACGGTTAGGCAACCGATCCAGACGCTGGCGCGGGCGCCGACCATCAGCCGGCTTGTGACGTCGCGACCGAACTCGTCGGTGCCGAGCCAATGGGCCGCACCGGGTGCGGCAAGCCGCGAAGTGAAGCCGAGCGCCATCGGATCGTAAGGCGTCCAGATCAGGCCGACGAGCGCGGTGAAAACCAGCAGCCCAATCAGGCCACCACCGATGACGCCGTTGAAAGTGAGCTGTCTCATTCTGCCACCACCCGCGGATCGAAGAGAGGATAGAGAAGGTCGACCACGAGGTTGACGACAACATAGGAGAAGGCGACGAGCAGCAGGCAGCCCTGGATGACCGGGTAGTCGCGCTGGAAGATGCCGTCGACCATCAGGCGTCCGAGCCCCGGAATGGTGAAGACCGTCTCGATCACGGCAATGCCGCCAAGCAGGTTGCCGAGGATCAGGCCGATCATCGTCCAGGTCGGACCGAAGGCATTCTTGAAGGCGTGGCGCCAGAGGACGGCGCTTTCGGAGAGGCCCTTGGCGCGGGCATGGGTGATGTAGTCGAGCCTGAGCACTTCGAGCGTCGATGCACGCGCCATGCGGATAATCACGCCCATCTCGTGAATGACAAGGGTCATGACCGGCAGCACCAGATAGAGCAGGCCGGCCTTCCAGTTCTCCGAAATCGGCACGTAGCCCAGCACCGGCAGCCAGCCGAGCTTGAGGCCGAAGGCGAGCAGCAACAGAAGGCCGAGCCAGAAGGTCGGGATCGACAGAAGCACCGTTGCCGTGCCGACAAGCGCAAGGTCGGTCAGGCTGTTCTGTCGCCAGGCGGCAATGACGCCGGCTGGTACCGCGATCAAGCTCGCCAGGAACACGGCGATGACGACGATTTCGGCGCTCACCAGGAAGCGGCTGACGACGAGATGCAGCACCGGCTCGCTGGTTACGATCGAAGTACCGAAGTCACCGGAAAGAATGTTGCCAGCCCAGATGACGAATTGCTCCGGGATACTGCGGTCGAGGCCGAGCTCCATGCGCATCGCGGCAATCTGCTGCGGCTCGGCCATGTCGCCGAGCATCAGCGCCGCCGGATCACCGGGAATGAGACGGATGAGCGTGAAGACGGCCACCGAGACGATAACAATCGTCGGTATCGCCATCACGAGGCGATTGAGAATGAACTTGATCATGGGTTCCCCGTACTGAGGCTGGCCACCCGCGTTACCGCGATTCTCCAGCCCGCCGGCTTTTGTTACGGAAACTATGATCGAATGAAAAAAATGACGCAATATTATGAGTAAACGTCATACATCTATGACAACGGTCAGGCGAGCACCACTGGACCGTTCGGCGTGCCAAATACAATAGCTAAAACAAAGTATTATTTGCCGCGGGCTGGCCGATCCGCCCAACCTCTCACAGCTCGTGGACGGTGGCGACCTGTCGCTTCAGGCAGTCGATGAGCGCCTGAGCCGCGAGCGACAAGGGAACACCGGACGCAGTCGCAACGCCGAAATCCTGGGTCAGGTGCGGCGAGAATGGCCGGATCTCGATCGGCAGATGGCGATGCAGGTTGGCGAAGAAGCTGCTGATGATGGCAACGCCGAGGCCATAGGCCGCATAGGCGCATGCCGAACTGTTGCTGTGGGTCTCGATCTTGACCTTCTGCGGCACGCCCGCCTTGCGGAAGATCTCGTCGAGCATGACCCGTGTCGGCCGGCGGCGGCCGATCAGGATCAATGGCACGCCGCGCAGTTCCTTGGGCGTGAGGGTATCGAGTGCCGATAGGGCATGTCCCTTTTCCATCACGCAGACGCTGACCCCGGTTGCGACCGGCTGCATCTCGATGCCGGCGCTCAGTTGCCCCTCATAGCGCAGGAAGCCGAAGTCGATGATGCGCTGTTCAACCAGACGGGCGATGGCCACGGTCGTATCGAAGAAGGTCTCGATCCGCACGCCGGGAAAATCCTTGGCGTAGTCGGAAAGCATCGCCGGAGCAAAGGTCTCGGACATGCTGTTCGGCAGACCGATGCGCACGACCTCGGGACCGACGGCGCCGCTGCGCAGATCTTGCGCCAGGTTGGTGAAGCGGTCGATACCCAAGAGGATGTGCTCGGCATCCTCGGCAAGTTTCATCGCCTCGGGTGTCGGTATCAACCGGCCCTTGTCGCGAGCAAACAGCGTCAGAGACAGGTCTTCCTCGAGCTGCTGCAGGAGCCGGCTGACGCCGGACTGGCTGAGCCCCATGGTCTTGGCGGCCGCGATCGTCGATCCGGTCGCCAGGAGCGTGCGCAACACTTCCAACTGTCGAAAATTCACGCCGCGTCGCCCCTCGAGCTACAACCTTTTCCCGTGTTTACGGGAAGGCGCTCCGTCAAGGAAGAGGGTGGGTTGAATGCGGTAAAATCGAATGGACGCTTCAACGTGAGGAGCGCGCGAACGCGCTCCTCGAAAAGCGGTTTCGTCAGGCGTTGGCACGCACCGGATGATTGAAGCGCTCGGCAAAGACCTCGATCGATCCGCTGCCGAAGTTGCGCAACTGGCGCCTGGTCAAGACAGACATGACCCTCGCCGCAGTCGACACCGTCATTTCATCGAGCGGACCTTCACCGCTCCAGGGTTTGTTCAGCCGATCCGTGACAATGCCGATGAGGTTCGCCGGCATGATGTCGGTGCAAGGTTTCATCCATTCGAAGACCTCGCTGATCGGAAGCAGCTTACCTTCGAACGCAACGAGCGGCTCGGGCATACCTGCGCCCCAGTCGTCATAGGCCTCCAGAGCATCGCGAAACAGGTTCTGCAGCGTGATGGGGGCGTGCCCTTCGTGTAGAGCAGGCAGGAAATTCGTCATTTGTGTCTCCTTCAGTGTTCAAGGCCGGGAAACGCGAATGGCCAATTCTGTCAGCATGTATTTGTGTTCGTGTCGGGTGGCCGATACTCTGTGGCCACGCGACTGGTCAAACTGCGGGCGATGAGGCAATGCGCAAATCGGGCGATGGTTCCCTGTGCCGCAGACATTTTTGGCGGAAAGCCGGCACGCATGAACGCCGCGTGCCTCGACCTAGGTATCGTCTCATGGTCTCCCCCCGACTCGATATTAACGATCCAGCCCCGAAGGTAAACACCGGTCGCCATCGCGGCAGAAACGAAAATCTCAAATCGATAATTTCTATAGAATATACTATCTTACTCGGTCTTGCCAGATAATTCACTGATATGCACCTCAATCGATAGGGAGCAGTCACATGGGAACGATCTCGCGGCTTTCAGAGAAAACACGAGCCCCGGCGCACCGGATCGAGAGCGAGGAGGAAGCTCTGTCGATCGCCCGGGACTTGGCTGCGGAATTCGCCAAGAGCGCCAATGAGCGGGATACGGATCGTATCCTGCCCTTCGATGAACTCGATGCGCTGGCTCAATCCGGCCTGCTCGCGATCACCGTGCCGCCGGAATATGACGGCATCGACGTTTCCAATGCGGTTCTGGCGGAGATCACCGCCATCCTCTCGGAAGCCGATTCCTCGATCGGTCAGATCCCGCAGAACCATTTCTACATTCTGGAAGCGCTGCGCACCGACGGCACGGAGGAACAAAAGGCCTTCTTCTTCGGTCGGGCGCTTGCCGGCGACCGCTTCGGCAACGCCCTTTCCGAGCGCGGCACGAAAACCGTCGGCGACTATGCGACGCGGCTGACGCCCGATGGTCTCGGCTTCCGACTGAACGGCCGCAAGTATTATTCGACTGGCGTGCTGTTTGCCGAATGGATCGTCGTCTTCGCGCTCGATCCGAATGAAAAGCTGACCATGGCCTTCGTGCCGCGCGGTGCGGAAGGCTTGCAGATCATCGACGACTGGGATGGCTTCGGACAACGCACGACCGGCAGCGGCACGACCGTGCTACAAAATGTCCATGTCACCGCCGATGCGGTGGTGCGCCACCACCGCGGCTTCGAGCGACCGACAACGATCGGCTCCGTCGGCCAGATCATCCACGCCGGCATCGACCTTGGCATCGCGCGGGCAGCCTTTGCCGAAACGCTCGAGTTCGTACGCAACCATGCACGCCCCTGGATGGACAGCGGCGTCGAGCGTGCAGCCGATGATCCCCTCACGATCGCCCGCATCGGCCAACTCGCCATCCGCCTGGAGGCGGCGACAGCCACCGTCGAACGGGCGGGCAAGAAGGTCGATGTCGCGCAGATCAACGGCACCGAGGAAAGCGTCGTCGAGGCAACGCTTGCCGTTGCCGCGGCGAAGGTTCTGACCACCGAGATCGCTTTGGAAGCGAGCAACACGCTCTTCGAACTGTCGGGAACCGCCTCGACGAAGATCGGGCTCAACCTCGACCGGCATTGGCGCAACGCCCGCACCCACACGCTGCACGACCCGGTGCGCTGGAAGCATCACGTCGTCGGCAACTACCACCTGAACGGCGTCAAGCCGCCGAAGAACGGCGCGCTTTGATCCCACCCGTAGCACACAGGCGGCCGGAGGCGTGATCGGCGCTTCGGGTAATGCCCAACCTTGCCCGAAGGAGGGCTCCATGAGTCGCGAAATCCGGCTGAATGCCTTTGACATGAACTGCGTCGGCCATCAGTCGCCGGGGTTGTGGACCCATCCGCAAGACCAGTCCTGGCGCTACAAGGATCTCGACTATTGGGTCCATCTGGCGAAGACGCTCGAGCGCGGCAAATTCGACGGGCTGTTCATCGCCGATGTGCTCGGCGTCTATGATGTGCTGAACGATAATGCCGAGGCGGCGCTTCGGCATTCGGCCCAGATCCCGGTCAACGACCCCTTACAGCTCGTACCGACGATGGCCTATGAAACGGAACATCTCGGCTTCGGCCTGACGGCGTCGCTTTCCTTCGAACACCCCTACACCTTCGCCCGCCGCATCTCGACGCTCGACCATCTGACCAAAGGGCGCATCGGCTGGAACATCGTCACCTCCTACCTGAACAGCGGCGCACTCAACATTGGCCAGGCGCAGCAGACGCGCCATGACGACCGGTATGATCTGGCCGAGGAATATCTTGAAGTCTGCTACAAGCTCTGGGAGGGGAGCTGGGAAGACGGAGCGGTGGTGCGCGACCGCGCGACCGGCATCTTCACCCATCCAGACAAGGTGCATCCGATCAACCATCGCGGCCGCTATTTCGCGGTTCCAGGCATCCATTTGAGCGAGCCATCGCCGCAGCGCACGCCGGTGCTCTACCAGGCGGGCTCTTCAAGCAGAGGCAAGGACTTCGCCGGGGCGCACGCCGAATGCATCTTCGTCGCGGCACCGTCGAAGGCGGTGCTGAAACGCTATGTCGCCAATGTTCGGGAGGCGGCATTGCGCGCCGGCCGAAACCCGCGCGAAATCCTTGCCTTCAATCTGCAGACGGTGATCCTCGGCGAAACCGATGCCGAGGCGAAGAAGAAGTTCGACGAGTACCGCAAGCACGTTTCCTACGAAGGTGCTTTGGCGCTGATCTCCGGCTGGACGGGCATCGATTTCGGCCAGTTCGCGCCGGACGAACCCTTGCGCCATCGCTACACCAATGCAGTTCAATCCGCCGTCGAGACCTTCACGACCATCGATCCGGACCGGGTCTGGACCGTTCGTGAAATGGCCGACTGGGTGGGCATCGGCGGCTTCGGGCCCGTCTTCGTCGGCTCACCCTCGACTGTCGCCGACCTCTTGCAGGAATGGGTCGAGGACACCGACGTCGACGGCTTCAACCTTGCCTATGCGGTGACGCCGGAAACCTTCGAAGACGCCGTCGATCTGCTGGTACCGGAACTGCAGAAGCGTGGCGTCTACAAGACCGATTATCGCCAGGGCACATTCAGGGAAAAGCTCTTCGGCGCCGGGCCAAGGCTGGTGGCACCCCATCCGGGCGCCGGCTATCGGGATCTTGGGGCAACGAGAACAGAGATCGCAGCTTCTGCGTGAGTCGAGCTATCAGAGAAACTCCGCCTGGACCTGGTCCGGGCGGCGTTTTTTCTTGCAGGGAGAACCAATCGTGCGCGTGGGTAGGTTCAGCTATAGAGACTGACCGGCGGTATCCGCCCGTTCAGGACGAAGTCGCCAACCTCGCGGGCCTTGTAGGCGACCGGGTCATGCAACGTGTGGGTGCGGACATTGCGCCAG
Source organism: Ensifer sp. 38_S197 (assembly GCF_056924495.1). Lineage (NCBI taxonomy): Bacteria > Pseudomonadati > Pseudomonadota > Alphaproteobacteria > Hyphomicrobiales > Rhizobiaceae > Ensifer > Ensifer sp. 38_S197. The sequence goes on from NZ_JBXOVZ010000001.1 coordinate 898,375, forward strand.
TAGCGATCGAAGCGATAATGCCCCGCCGTTGCCCGCGCGCCCATCAACTCGAAGACCTTCGTCGTCACGTCGAGCGCAACGTGGTTCGAGTGAACCTTGGCCGCGTAGGCCTCGATCGCAGCCTGGCCACGTGCTTCAGCCGTCACCGACCGGCCCTGCGCCAGAGCCGCCTCGACGGTCGCGGCTGCCGCATCGGCCAAGGCGACCGACGCCTTCAGGCTCGCCTGGAGCTCGCCGATCCGTTCGAGGATATAGGGATCATCGCTGGCGCGTTCAACGCCAGATGTGATCCAGGGGCGCGTCGTGCTACGGACATAGTCGAGGGCCGCGGCAAGCGCGCCTTCGGCCGTGCCGAGGTAGAAATTCACGAAGACGAGCTGGATCAGCGGCGTGTTGAAAGTCGCCTGCACCGGGGGCGGATCGGAGGGATCGGCCAGCGGCAAGATGAAATCGCGCTCGTAGACGGGAAAATCGCGGAACTCGACACTGCCGCTGTCCGACAGGCGCTGGCCGATATTGTCCCAGTCGTCGTTGACGACATAGCCGGGACGATCGATGGGCACGACGAAATTGGCGACCTTGCCGCCGATCGTAGCGTTGACGTTGATGCGGTCGGAGACATGGGCCCCGGTCGAAAAGGTCTTGCGGCCGTTCAGCACATAATGGCCACCACGCCGCTCCAATGTCAGGCCCGGATCGCGCGGGTTGACCGCGGCTCCCCAATAGAGCTGACGCTCGACGGTCTCCGCTCCAAGCACCCAGGCCTGTTTGGGATCGGCAGCGGCCCAGTAGACGTACTGGCTGTTGACGTAATGATAGCCAAGCAATTGGCCGATCGAGCTTTCGCCACGCGCGATGATACGCACCAGCCGAAGCCCGTCTACCCAGCTCAAGCCCGCACCGCCGACCTCCGGCGAATGCAGCGCGGTCAAAAGGCCGGCCTGGCGGAGAGCCTCGATCTCTTCCCGCGGCGGTGCGCCGACGCGATCGAGCTCGGCGCCTCTGCGGGTGAGGTCCTGTGATAGTGCCTCGGCGCGGACAAACAGTTCCTGCCGCGTTTCATCTTGTTCGGCGCTGCTGCTGGCCGGTGTTTGTTCCCTGAGGAAATGTACGTTGCTCATCCGCCTCTCCTTGGTTGAGGCAGAATAATGCACTTATTCTATAGATAATAACAGCAACGTGTTTCCACGCGGAGGCGGCCGCTGGAAATGTCCTACCGGCCGTTGACCGCCTCAACCGGCCTCCGCATCGCGCAGCGCCACGATCTCAGAAGCATTGTCGTTGGCTGCAAACTGCTCCAGCGTCATGTTGTCGAGGATCGAGGCGATCGCGTCGCGGACATCGCTCATCGACTTGCGCACATGACAGTTCACCGGATCGGCGCAATCGTCGCAGGCCTCGAAGGCGGTGCGGCTGGCGCAGCGGATCGGCGCCAGCGGCCCATCCAGCGTGCGGATCACCTGGCCGATGCGAATGTCGGAGGCAGGCCGGGAGAGCGAGTACCCCCCGCCAGGGCCCTTCTTCGAACGAAGGATGCCGGCATTGCGCAATTCGAGCAGGATCGCGTCCAAAAACTTCTTCGGAATATTGTTCCGCGTTGCGATCTCGGTGATGAAGGCGGTCTCTCCGGGCTCCAGTTGAGCCAGGTCGACTAGGGCCTTGAGCCCGTATTTTCCTTTTTTGGTCAACATGTCACTTCGCTTTCGTGAACAAGAAGGCCGCCACAAGTCCGCTCCTCAGGCATCCGCCAGAAGCAACGGGTTGTGACGGCCGCACTCTTTCGCTTAGGATGTCCTACACCCAAACCGCACCATTCTCAAGAAATTACGTAAGTTACTGCATAGATTTAGTGCGCTTTATTGGCGCTTTCATGGCAAGGTGAGATTTTCACCGAGAAGACCGCTGGCGGCAGCTTGTTCCGGAGGCAAACAATCCCCAGAAGGCGAAATCAGCAGCCTCTGTCGGAGCGAAAAGGGGAACGGTAGCGTCGCACTTGAACCACACGGCGTCGAGCCGCCGTCACCGATGCCGGCGAAAGTGATTACACCGTGAGATGACGCCGCGCCTCTACCGTATCCAACGTCTCGGGCGGCCCCTCGTGAACCACGGCGCCGCGGTCAATGATATAGACGTGGTCGGCAAGTTCCCGGCAAAAATCGAGATATTGTTCGACAAGCAGGATTGCCATGCCGGTCGAATCCCGGAGGTAGCGGATTGCCCGACCGATATCCTTGATGATCGAAGGCTGGATGCCCTCGGTCGGCTCATCGAGCACCAGTATCTTCGGGCGCGTAACCAGCGCCCGGCCGATCGCCAATTGTTGTTGCTGGCCACCGGAGAGATCCCCGCCGCGACGCCCGAGCATCGAGCGAAGAACCGGGAAGAGATTGAAGACGTCCTCCGGTATGGAGCGATCCGCGCGCTTCAACGGCGCGAAACCTGTTTCGAGGTTTTCCTTGACCGTCAGCAGTGGAAAGATCTCACGGCCCTGCGGCACGTAGCCGATGCCTTCCTTGGCGCGACGGTAAGGTGCCATGCCCGCGAGTGCCACGCCGTTGAAGCCGATCGCACCGGCGCTGACCGGATGCTGGCCGGTGACGGCCCGAAGCAGGCTCGACTTGCCGACGCCGTTGCGCCCGAGCACGCAGGTGATGCTGCCCATCTCGGCGGTGATCGACACATTGCGCAGCGCCTGCGCGGCACCGTAGTGAAGATTGATGTTTTCGACGCTCAGCATGACTCGCCCTCCTCAAACAATTCCGGCATCGAAATCAGCGCCCGAGATAGTTCTCGATCACCTTCGGATCGCTGCTGACGAAGTCGATCGAGCCTTCCGCCAACACCATACCTTCGGCAAGGCAGGTAACCTTGACCCCTAATTCGCGGATAAAGCCCATGTCGTGCTCGACGACGACGACGGATCGGGTCTTGGCAATCTCCTTGAGCAGAACGGCCGTTTCGGCCGTTTCCGCGTCCGTCATGCCAGCGACCGGTTCGTCGACCAGCAGCAGTTCCGGTTCCTGAGCGAGCAGCATGCCGATCTCCAGCCATTGTTTCTGGCCGTGCGAAAGGTTGGCAGCGAGATCGTCGCGGCGAGCCACGAGCCGGATGGTCGCAAGGATTTCCTCAATGCGGATCTTGTCCTCGACCGTCAGACGATAGAAGAGCGTTGGAAACACTCCCCGTTTCCGGTTGAGAGCAAGTTCGAGATTGTCCCACACCGTATGGTTTTCGAAGACGGTCGGCTTCTGGAACTTGCGGCCGATGCCGAGCGATGCAATCTCCGCCTCGTCCTTCTTCGTCAGGTCGATCTCGCCCTTGAAGAAGACCTGCCCCTCATCAGGCCGGGTCTTGCCGGTGATGATGTCCATCATCGTCGTCTTGCCGGCGCCGTTCGGGCCAATGATCGCGCGGAGTTCGCCGGGCTCGATGACAAAGGAGAGCGCGTTCAGCGCCTTAAAGCCGTCGAAGGAGACGGAAACGCCGTCAAGATAGAGAATGCTCGTGGGCTTGCTCTGGCCGATGGTCTGGTTCATGTCGCTTACTCCGCCGCCATAGGTTCAACCGCCAGATTGTCCGGCGCTTCGTTCGCACGCGCCTTTCGTTCAGCGCGACGGCGGGTGAAATAGGTGCCGGCCGTTCCGACGATGCCCTTCGGCAGGAACAGGGTGACGAGCACGAAGAGCCCGCCGAGCGCAAAGAGCCAGAATTCTGGAAACGCCGCCGTGAAGATGCTTTTTCCACCATTGACGAAAATGGCGCCGACGATCGGCCCGATCAGCGTGCCGCGGCCGCCGACCGCCGTCCAGATCACCACCTCGATCGAATTGCCGGGTTCGAACTCGCCGGGATTGATAATGCCGACCTGCGGCACATAAAGCGCACCGGCGATGCCCGCCATCATCGCCGAGACGGTGAAGGCGAAGAGCTTGATGTGTTCCACCCGATAGCCGAGGAAGCGGGTTCGGCTCTCGGCGTCGCGTACCGCCACGAGCACCTTGCCGTATTTGGAGCGCACGATCGCAGCAGTGAGAACAAGGCAGCTCGCCAGCATCAGTGCAGAGGCGGCAAAGAGTACGGCGCGCGTGCCATCCGCCTGGATGTTGAAGCCGAGAATCTCCTTGAAGTCGGTCAGCCCGTTGTTGCCGCCGAAGCCCATGTCGTTGCGGAAGAAGGCGAGCAGCAGCGCATAGGTCATCGCTTGAGTGATGATCGAGAGATAGACGCCGTTGACGCGCGAGCGGAAGGCGAACCAGCCGAAGACGAAAGCAAGCACACCCGGCACCAGTACGACCATCAATGCGGCGAACCAGAACATGTCGAAGCCGTACCAGAACCAGGGCAGTTCCTTCCAGTTGAGGAACACCATGAAATCCGGCAGCAGCGGATTGCCGTAGGAGCCGCGCGCACCGATCTGGCGCATGAGGTACATACCCATGGCATAGCCGCCGAGCGCGAAGAAGGCAGCATGGCCCAGCGAAAGGATACCGCAGAAACCCCAGACGAGATCGAGCGCCAGCGCCAGCAGCGCATAGGTGAGATACTTGCCGAACAGCGACACCAGGTAGGTCGGCACATGCAACGAATGGTTGGGTGCAGTCAAAAGGTTGAGCGCTGGAATGAGGAGCGCGAGGCCAACGAGGATCGCCACGACAATGAGGATGCTGCGATCGAGCGATTTCATCAGAAACGAGGTGATCATGCTTCAACCGCCCTTCCCTTGAGCGCGAAGAGGCCGCGCGGTTTCTTCTGGATGAAGAGGATGATCAGAACCAGGACGAGGATCTTCCCAAGCACGGCGCCGGCATAGGGTTCCAGGAACTTGTTGAGGATGCCGAGCGAGAAGGCGCCGACGAGGGTGCCCCAGAGATTGCCGACGCCGCCGAAGACGACGACCATGAAGCTGTCGATGATGTAGCCCTGACCGAGATTGGGCGAGACATTGTCGATCTGTGAAAGCGCCACTCCCGCCATGCCGGCGATGCCGGAACCAAGCGCGAAGGTGAGTGCATCGACGAAGGGCGTGCGGATGCCCATGGAGGACGCCATGCGTCGGTTCTGTGTGACGGCCCGCATGCGCAGGCCCATCGGCGTTTTCTTGAGCAGGAACAGAAGTGCCGCGAAAACCGTCAGCGCGAAGACGATGATCCACAGCCGGTTCCAGGTGATCGTCAACCCGCCGAGCTCGAAGGCACCAGCCATCCAGGAGGGGTTGCCGACCTCGCGGTTCGTCGGCCCGAAGATCGATCGCACCGCCTGCTGCAGGATCAGCGAAATGCCCCAGGTGGCAAGCAGCGTCTCCAGCGGGCGGCCATAAAGGAAGCGGATGACGCCGCGTTCGATCGCAAGGCCGACGGCGCCGGTCACCAGAAAGGCGAGCGGCAGCGCGATCGCCAGCGACCAGTCGAAAAGGCCGGGATAAGAGTTGCGTATGACCTCCTGCACGAGGAAGGTCGTATAGGCGCCAAGCATCACCATCTCGCCATGGGCCATGTTGATGATGCCCATGACGCCAAAAGTGATGGCAAGCCCAATCGCCGCCAGCAAAAGGACCGAGCCGAGCGACAGGCCGTACCAGACGTTCTGGCCGGCGCTCCAGAGCGCCTGGGTCTGTTCGATGCGGGCAATCGCCGCTTCGATATCGGGTTTGAGCGCAGCATCGGCATTTGCGAGTGCGGATGTCAGAACGGCAAGCCCGGTGCGCCCATTGCCCTCGGCGAGGAGTGTCATCGCCTGGCGCTTTTCCTCGTCGCTTCGCTCTGACAGGAGGAGCGTCACGGCGCGTGCCTCGTCGAGAACCTTGCGAACAGTTGCATCCTTTTCGGTCGCAATCGCGGCCTCGATCGCCTCGAGCGCATCGGCGTTCGGCGCCTGCAGCATGGATTGCGCCGCCTTCAGCCGCGCGCTCGTGTCATCGCTGAAAAGGGTCAGGCCGCCGAGCGCGCTGCGCACGGCGCGACGCACGGCATTGTTGACCTTGACCTTCTGCATGGCCGCCTTCGGCGCTTGCCCAGCTTCCATTCCCGTCACGGGATCAATCAGCAGCAGGTCCGCGCCTTGCGCTTTGACCAGGAAGACCTTGCCGTCGGACTTGCGCTGGTAGAGTTCGCCTTCGCCCAGAGCCTCAAGCACGGGAATGGCCTTGGCATCACCGGTCTTGGCGAGCGCCGAGATGCGTTCGTCCATATCAGAGAGTTTCGCGACGCCGAGTTGATCGACCAACGCGCCAAGGTCGTCCGCCGCACGGGATCCGACCACATGGGTCGAAATCAACAGGCAGAGCGCAACAAACAGGATCTGCAGAATTCGGTACATTGCCCTCTCGCTCGGGTCTTGCGCATCGCGCTGGCGACCGGCGCTTCGGTCGAGGTTTTGGCGTTAAGATCCCTCCGCCCGGCCGCATCACCGGACGGAGGGATGCTCGCCCCCGGATTTCGTCATGCAAGGATTGGCCGGGCGGACTGCCCGCCCGGTCTACGACTACGTGATGAAATCAGGAGCCTTTGCCGCCGCATTTGCCGGTGGCGACGTTGAAATTGCCGCAGGACATCGGCGCGCGCCAATCGGAGATCAGGTCCTTCGAGTCGGGCAGATAGTCGGACCATTCGTCGCCGACGACGAGGCCGGGGGTTTCCCAGACGGTCTCGAACTGGCCATCGCCCTGGATCTCGCCGATCAGCACCGGCTTGGTGATGTGGTGGTTCGGCATCATCGTCGAATAGCCACCGGAAAGGTTCGGCACCGAGATGCCGATCATCGCGTCGAGAACGGCATCCGTATCGGTCGTGCCGGCTTTCTCGACGGCCTTCAGCCACATATTGAAGCCAATATAGTGCGCTTCCATCGGGTCGTTGGTCACGCGCTTGTCGTTCTTGGTATAGGCCTTCCAGGTCTTGATGAACTCGGCATTGGCCGGTGTGTCGACCGACTGGAAGTAGTTCCACGCCGCGAGATGCCCGACAAGCGGGGCTGTATCGAGGCCGGCGAGTTCCTCTTCGCCGACCGAGAAGGCGACGACGGGGATATCCTCGGCCTTGACGCCCTGGTTCGCCAGTTCCTTGTAGAAGGGCACGTTGGCGTCGCCGTTGATGGTCGAGACGACCGCCGTCTTCTTGCCGGCCGAGCCGAACTTCTTGATGTCGGAAACGATCGTCTGCCAGTCGGAATGGCCGAAAGGCGTGTAGTTGATCATGATGTCTTCAGGCTTCACGCCCTTGGAAATCAGGTAGGCCTCGAGGATCTTGTTGGTCGTGCGCGGATAGACGTAGTCGGTACCGGCGAGCACCCAGCGCTCGACGCTTTCGTTCTCCATCAGGTAGTCGACGGCCGGGATTGCCTGCTGGTTCGGCGCGGCCCCCGTGTAGAAAACGTTTCGCTGGCTTTCCTCGCCTTCGTACTGGACGGGATAGAAGAGGATCGAGTTGAGCTCCTCGAAGACCGGCAGCACCGATTTGCGCGACACCGAGGTCCAGCAACCGAAGACCGCCGAAACCTTGTCGACCGAGATCAGTTCGCGCGCCTTTTCGGCAAAGAGCGGCCAGTCGGACGCCGGGTCGACGACGACGGCTTCGAGCTTCTTGCCGAGCAGGCCGCCTTTCTTGTTCTGCTCGTCGATCAGCATCAGCATGGCATCTTTCAGAGTCGTCTCGGAGATCGCCATGGTACCGGAGAGCGAATGCAGGATGCCGACCTTGATCGTGTCATCGGCGGCAAAGGCGCCGTTGAATGCCGTCGTCGACAGGACGGCTGCGAGGAATGCGCCGGTGACGCTTGCCCTGATAGTCATCTGATGGAACCCCTCTCGTTCTAAGCAGCGCGGCTTTCGAGTTTTTTAGCCGTTGCTTGAGGGATCATCGGACAGTCACGCTGCACTGCACATACGTCATTCTACGTAGATGCGGGGGGCAAAGAGGAAGTGCCTGGCGATGCGCGCCGCAGACGAGGCCACCCGTTCGTTTCCTTCGATCCCGCCAACGCTTGACCTTGCCATCGTTGGAAGCCCTAAACCAGACCGACCCACCCTCAGTGGACCTTTTGGCCTCGCCAAACATTCGACGCGAATCGAACGGTAGCAGGGCTGATAGTTGGCAACTTTTGGTGACAACTTTTAGCCGGTGGTCGTCCGCGGGCACGGGCAGGATATTCAAATCTCAGGGCCGACAAACATGACGTCCTCACTACACCCCCAATGGGATTCTGCCCGCGAGATACGCTCGATCCTTCTTCGCTTCGTCGCCTTTGCGATCCTTTTGGCAAACCTCCTGCTTGGTGGCAACGAGGGTACCGAACGAATGCATTCGATCGTGGTCGTCAGCTATCTGGTCATCAGCGTCGCTTCGGTGGCAGTTGCGCGCTACCTGCCCGGGCGCTCGTGGCTGAAGACGGCCTTCGTCGTCTTTGACGCCCTGTTGGTCGCGCTGCTCCTTTACGCACACATCCTCGCCGGGCCGGTCAACGAAAGCCACAATCTGACGACGACGAGCCTGGTCGTGGCGTTCATTCTGCTCGTCCATGTCGGCCTCAAGCTGGAAAGACGGCTCGTCCTTATTTTCTCCGGCATCGTGCTCACGTCCTGGGTGGCGATGCTGGCAATTACGGCCGCAAGACATCCTACCGCGGGGGTGCTCCCGCTGCTCGGCTCGTTCTTCAATCAGGATCTCGGCCTGACCGTCAGTTTCGGTTTCACCGCCTTCGCCATCTATCTTCTCGCGCGGGATCACGACCGGACGCGCAAGGAGGCCCTCAAGGCTGACCAGCGGCGCCTCAACCTCTCCCGCTTTTTCTCGCCGCTGGTGGTCTCGGAACTTGAGGAGCGTGGAGGCGCTCTTGGTCTGGAACGCCGGAATGCGGCAATCATGTTCGTTGATCTGCGCGATTTCACTCGTTTCGCTGAGACCGCAGCTGCTCCGGAACTCGCCTTCGTGCTGGCTGAGTATCGCCAACTCGTCTCACAGACGATTTTCGAACATGGCGGCACCGTCGACAAATTCATTGGTGACGGCGTGATGGCGGTCTTCGGTCAACCGAGGCCCATGGACGACGATGCAGATCGGGCAATGGCCTGCGCCCTCGATCTCGTCGACGCCCTGAACGACTGGAAGAACCACAACGCCCTCAACGGCCACCCCGCCCTCGATGCCGGCATCGGCCTGCATTACGGCAAGGTGGTCGGCGGCGTGCTGGACAGCGGTTGCCACAGCGAATTCACCGTCATTGGCGACGCGGTCAATGTCGCCCAGCGCCTGGAAAGCCTGACCAAATCGCTTGATGCGCCGCTGGCGGTATCGGCTGCGCTGATGGCGCGCCTCATGACTCCGATCCCGCCCGCCAACTGGATGGCGCAGAGGGACGTCACGCTTTCCGGACGCAGACTGCCTGTCGATGCCTGGTATCTGCCCCGCCACGCCGGCGGCATGACCGCCGCCGTGACTTCGCCTTACGAGACCGGCACCATACAAACAGCTCTCCAGAGATCGGCTTTCCAATCAACCGGCGCCGACGCCAGCACCGGATAGTCGACGCCCCGGACGGAGACTTTCGCCGGATCGCTGCACTTCACCAGCGCACGGTGCTTTCCGGGATCATTGTACACGCTCCCATCGACAACCCGTCGGGAGGAGATCGAGATCAGCACATCGTAGTCGTAATCGGGCAGCAGTGCCGCGCGATTGCCGGCAAGTGCAAGGCTGACGACCGTGTCGTCGCTGAAATGTTCCGCATGGAAGACCGCCGGCTCTCCCGCGATCGCGCTTGTGATGGATAGCCCTCCGGCGACGAGGGAGATGACAGGGCGATGCATTCCGACCTCCCATGGTTCGGCCGCCGCGCCATCCTATCATCGATGGCGCAGCCCCGCACTCGGAATGCGCGCAATCTCGAACCTTGCGCTCAATAGCCGTCGACGAAACTGAGCTTGAAGCGTGTGGTGAAATCGCCGCCCCACCACATGGGGAAGTTGGTGCCCCACTTGTTGTTGTGGATGTTGAAGCGGACGCCGGCGGAGTAGTCGGGCAGGTCCTTGCAAAAGGCCATGAACGGCCATGCCTGAGGCGCGACCAACGGCGTGTCGAGGTTCTCGACCATCAACTCTGTGCCCGATTCCGGCCGCCCCCGCACGGCCGTGACCGCCTGCAACTGGGCGCCGCCGGCACGGGCGAAATTGTCGGTGTCGTGCCAGAGGCCCATTTTGCGCACGGTCCAGGCAGAGCGCCCCTCGGGTGTGAAAGACAGGAAGCTCGCCTCCGGCATTCGGTTGGCTTTCTTGCCGTAAAGTGTCAGCTGGACGTCTAGGCCGGTTGAGGTCGCGGAAAATTCCAGCGCAATATCAGCCGGGGCACCGCATTGCTCTACCGCCTCGGCCGGCATCGCTGCGACGATCGATGTGGCGGTCGTGCCTCGAAGCTCCGGTCGATAGGCTTGCGAACGGGCCTCGGCGACGTGAGCAAGTCCGGGCTTGTCATGATCGAGCACGGCCCAGTCCATCCAATGAGTCAGATAGCTATCCATGTGTCGGCGGACATCGCCGGCATCATAACTTTCATAGCGGTAGGCCATTAGCGATCCATTGGCGCCGCGAATCTCTCGGCCGTCGGGTGCAGTCAGCGCGGCGACGTCGCCCGTCCCCGGATCGAGATCGATGCTCCATCCGCCGACCTCAAGCCGCGTTGCGGCACCGGCGGGCACGGGTCGCGGCGCAACCGCGAGATCGGCAAGAGCTGCCTCGGCGCGGGCTGCATCCTCGACTTCCAGTTCCGCCACCGCCTGGTCGAGATAGGCGCGCTGCTCCCACCACGAAGCCTCCGTGTACTGAAAGCGCGGATCGGTCCCTCGTGCCGCCTCGAAGGCAGGGCGCGCCCAGGCCTTTTCGTCGCGCAGGAAGGATTTGATATCGACGCCGCAGGTGTGTTCGGCGACCAACGTCAGCTTGCGCCCGAAAGCCTGACGGCTCGCCGTCATCTGCTCTTCCGTGAAGCGACCATAGAGCCGCTGCAACGCGAGATAACGGGCGATCTTTTCCGGGTCCGTGCCGCTGCCATGGATCCAGCTATCGCCGAGTTCCTTCTCCACGACCGGAAAACGCGCGCGCGCATCCCACATAAGCGCACCGTAATCCTCAAGCGTCGCGGCACGCACGGTGGCGCCCGGCTCGTGCTTCAGAATATCGCGGTACGCCTCGGCCGTCTGCGACACGCTCTGCGGGCCGATATTGTCGCTCGTATGGGCAAAGCTCAGGCCATCGGAAAGGCCTTGCGGGAAATAGGTCTCGCCATAGGAGCGCTGATACATGACAACGATTTCCTCGCCGCCCGGCGCCCGCCAGCGGAAGACATCGGGAATTTCCGGTGGCGGCGAAGCCGAGTTCACGCCGATATGCAGGAAGCGCACGCCCGCTTCCGCAAGCAGCGGCACCATGCCGAGCGTATGGCCGGGCACGTCGGTCATCTTGGCGGCGGTCGTCGTCAAACCGAAGCGACGGTCGAGCTCCTGGGCATGGGAGAGCCCGGCGCGGAAAAGCTCCGGCGACATCAGCTCCGTATGGGTCGTGAAGGGCAGCGCATGCCAGCGGATCAGGCCGCGCTCGATCGCCTGTTCCAGTCGCGCGACCTCGTTCTTCGAACGCGAATGCAGGTGGTCCCAGATCAGCCAGGCGCCGGTCGTCCAGATGAATTGCGGTTCGTGTGGATTCTCGTTGTAGAAATGCGCCCCGGTTTCGATCGCCTGCGGAATGAAGCGCTCGTGATACTGCTGACGAATCTTTTCGGCGTGATCGGTAAAGCCGATATCGAGATGAGTCTTGAAGACGACGTGAATGCGCTTTTCGGTCATGTTCACTACCTTCAGCCGACGGTGCCCCGCACGATCAGGCGGGTGTTGAGTGTCTCGGTGAGCGGCTCGGCATCGGGTGCCCGAAGTCGCATGAGGATCAGGCGAACGAGCGCGCGCACCCGCTCTTCGAGGTCGATGCGCACGGTGGTGAGGTTGTAGCTCTTCCAGTGCGACTGCGGGATGTCGTCGAAGCCGACGACCTTGACGTCATCAGGCACGGAAAGGCCAAGTTCATGGCGGAGCGCATCGATGGCACCGAAGGCGCCGACGTCGTTGGCCGCGAAGATCGCGTCGGCCCCCTCACCGATCCGAAAGAGGTCGAGCGTCGCCTGATAGGCGGTTTCGTAGGTATAGTCGCCGGGAAGCACGATCGGCGCATCCATGCCGCGCTCGGCAAGCGTCTCCTTCAGCGTGCGCTCGCGCTCGGCATTGGCGAGCGATTGCGCCTTGCCGCCGAGATAGGCGATGCGGCGCGCGCCATAGCCCTGAAGCAGGGCCACGGCCTGCTCGATGCCGTTCTTCTGCCGGACAAGCAGCCGGTCGTAGAGGGTGCCGGATGCCGCCCCCGCAAACTGCGCGACGTCGTCGTAGATCACATAGATCGGCACGGCGCGATCGAGAAAACCGCAGAGCACGTCCGGCAGGATGTTCTCGGTAAAGGCGATTACCGAATCCGGATTGAAGCCGCGCATATAGGTAAGCAAGCGCGGGTCCATGCTGAAATCGGCCTTCACCTTGAAGAGAAGGGTTGCGAAACCCTCCGCCTGCAATGCCGTCGTCAGCGCGTCGATCTCCTGGCTTTCCCAAGGGCTGCAGACGTCGGGCACGATCATGCCGACAAGGTGCGAACGGCCGGTGACGAGCGAACGCGCCGCCATGTCGGGCGTGTAGTTCAGTTCGCGCGCCACCTTGAGGATACGGTCGCGCTTCTCCGGCTTCAGCGAGGCGTTCGGGTTGAAAGCCCGAGATACGGCAACGCGGGAAACATTGGCTTCGCGCGCCACCTGGTCAGCGGTGGCTCGGGCGGCTTTCTTGTCGGCGCGATCGTTCATCTATTCGTCACAAAATGAAAACGTGTTCACCAGCAAAAGAGAACAACCTATCGATTTCGTCAAGCGGAATAACAATTCCCGTCGTAATCGTAGAAAGAACCGATGGTCTATGTTGACAAAAATGAAAGCGTGTTCATTCTTGATCGTCGTCGGGACAGCGGACCTGGAGGAGGGCCGGACTGTCACAGCCAGACACTTTGGTCCGCAGTGGACCGCCGGGAGGAGAAAACATGCGTACCAGGTTTCATTCCCTATTGCTCAGCGCGGCCGCGGCCATTGCCTTTGCGGCGCCGGCGAGCGCCACCGAACTCAACATCACCTGCCGCTGCGTCGTCGGCGGCGTCAACAGCGGCATGGCCGAGTGGATCGAACAGAAGGTCATTCCAGCCTTCACCGAGAAGATGAAGGCCGAAGGCAAGGACGTCACCGTCAAGCTGACGCAGTTTGGTGGCGAAGACGAGCAGCTGACACAGCAGCTCGCACTCGACTTCTCCACCGGCGCCGGCCCCGACGTCTCGGGCTTCGACGGCTTTCTCATCCCGAGCTTCGTTCAGGGCAACCTTCTCAAATCACTCGAGGAAGTGGCCGGTCCCGACGCTGCGAAATGGGACGGCTGGCAGCACATTTCCGACGGCACCAAAGCTCTGATGAGCTACCAGGGCAGGCCCTATGGCATCGCGCTTGGTACCGACGCGCGCATGATCTTCGTACGCAAGGACCTCTTCAAGTCCGCCGGGCTCGACGCCGACAACTGGCAGCCGAAATCCTGGGAGGAGTTGCTCGACGCCGCCCGCAAGATCAAGGCGGCCGCACCCGAGAGCTTCCCGCTGCAGCTCAATGCGGGCGTCTCGATGGGCGAGGCAACGACGATGCAGGGCTATTGGATGGCACTGCTCGGTACCGGCGAGCAAGTCACCGACGAGAGCGGAAAATACATCGTTTCGAGCCAGGGCATTCTCGACACGCTGAAGCTCTACAAGACGATCTATGTCGATGAGAAGCTCGGCGATCAACGCGCGCAGTTGCTTGCTGACGGCCGCAACCGCACCTTCGCCAATTTCCGTGACGGCAAGACCGCGATGCTCGTCGAAGGCGACTGGTTCTACCGCTCCGTCACGGCGCCCGGCGCCGAGTTTGCGGTGGCCGATCGCGACAATGTCATGACCTGGAAGAAGATGCCGGCCACAGCACCCGGCAAGGGGCTTCGCGGCCAGGATTTCGTCACCGTCTCGGGCGGCACCGGCTTCGTCATCAATCCGCATACCGATGCGCCCCAGGAATCCTGGGCGCTGCTTTCCTTCATGAACAGCAAGGAGCAACTCACGGCCTTCCAGGAGATCCAGCCGGCGATCCGCATCCGCGACGACGTGGCAATCCCCAATTCGCCGTTCCTGACGGAAACGGCGACGACACTGCTGCCAATCACTACGGCCCGGCCGAATGACGCCAATTACAACAAAGTCTCGACCGAGATCCAACGCATGACCGAAAGCGTCGTTTCCGGCGAGCTGTCGCCCGAGGATGCGATGGCCCAATACAAGGCGGCGGTCATTGCCATCGTCGGCGAAGAAAACACCGTCAGCACGCTCTAAAAGCCGCGCGGGGTGAAAACGGGAACCCATACGGCTCCCTCATCCCCCCATCCAGTGACCAGCGCGCCCGGCCCTCCAGCGGCCGGGCGACCGATCCGGAAAAAGGGCATGAAGAAATTCTCACTGCTTTCGACGCGCGCCGGCGCACTCTTCCTTGCGCCCGCGACGGCTCTCGTCGGGGTCTTCGTCATCATTCCTTTTTTCTGGGTGATCTTCGTCTCCTTCACCAATCGCACGCTGCTCGGGCGCACGGCGGTCGACCCTGATTTCGTCGGGCTGCAGAATTATTTCGCCCTCTTCAACCCCGCGACCTTCTTCACCCGCGGCCAGTTCGGCTTCTCACTGACCCTGACGATCCAATTCGTGCTGCTCTCGGCGCTGATCGGCCAGGCGCTTCTCGGTCTGCTGCTCGCCTGGCTTAGCCAGTCGGTCACACCGACGCTCAAATCCTTCCTGCAGACGGCCGTCATCGCCGCCTGGATCCTGCCGGAAGTGGTGATCGGCTTCGCCTGGTTCGCCTTTCTCGACTACGACAACGGCACCCTCAACATGATCCTGCGCGGCCTCGGCCTGCCGCCCGGCGACTGGCTGCTGCAGCAGCCCTTCTGGGTGATCGTCTTCTTCAACACCTGGCGGGGTGCCGCCTTCTCGATGATGCTGTTCAACTCGGCCTTCCAGTCGATCCCGCCGAGCTACTTTCAAGCTGCCGACGTTGCCGGCGCCACCTCCTGGCAGAAGCTGCGCGACATCGCGCTGCCGCTGATCCGCGGTCATGTCGTGACGGACCTGATCCTCATCACCATGTGGACCTTCAACGTCTTCACGCCGTTCCTGCTCACCCATGGCGGGCCGTCCTATCGCACCGAGATCCTCTCGATCTACACCTATCGCATCGCTTTCAAGGATTTCGAATTCGGCAAGGGCGCTGCCGTCGGCGTCGTCATCATGCTGATCAACCTGGCCTTCGCGCTCATCTATCTTCGCATAGCCCATAAGAAGCCGGTGGAGGCGGAATGATGCAGAAGAGGACGCAGAACATCTTCGTAAGGCGTACGGTCTTTGCGGCTGCCGCCACCGTCCTCGGCACGGTCTTCGCACTGCCGCTCGTCTGGTTCATCTTCGCGCCGTTCAATGCCCGCGCCGAACTCGGGCTTGCCATCCCCTCGCCCTTCACGCTGTCGAATTTCGTGACCGTCTTTGAGAACACCTTCGCCATGCAGGCGCTCTTGAACAGTCTCATCCAGGCGGCAGGCGGCGTAGTGCTGGTCGGCGCGGCGGCGACGCTTGCGGCCTATGCGCTCTCGCGCTCGCCGATCCCGGGCAAAGGCGCCGTCACCTATATCCTGCTGCTCTTTTCGTCCGTGGTTTCAGGCTCGGCGGCGATGGTGCCGATTTTCCTGATCATCTCGGCGGCCGGGCTGATCGACACCCATCTCGCCGTCATCCTCGTCTTCGCCGGCGGGCTGTTGCCGACGGCGATGTTCATCCTTCGCGACTTCATCGACGCAATCCCGCGCTCGTATGAGGAAAGCGCGATGGTCGCCGGCGCCTCGCCGCTGCAGGCTTTCCTCGATGTCGCGCTGCCGGTCATCCGACCCGGCATCGTCGTGGTCGTCGTCTGGGCCTTCGTCAACATCTGGGGCAGCTTCCTCATCCCCTTCATCCTGCTGCGCAGCGACAGGCTGATGCCAGCGTCCGTTGCGATCTATTCCTTCTATTCGGAAGCCGGCACGCCGATCGTCACGCTGCTCGCTGCCTATTCGCTGATCTATTCGCTGCCGGTCATCGCCCTCTACCTCTTCGTGAACTGGAAATTCGGTTTCCGGTTCTTCGGTGGCATCAAGTCTTAATCGGAAATCCGCCATGGCCTCTGTCGAATTCCAAAACGTCTCCAAGAGCTTCGGCGCCTTCGTCGCCGTTCCCGACATCAGCCTCCAAATCGCCGATGGTGAGTTCATCTGCCTGCTCGGCCCTTCCGGCTGCGGGAAGACGACGAGCCTTCGCATGATCGCCGGCCTCGAAACGCCAACGTCGGGCCGGGTGATGATCGGCGGCCGCGACGTCACCTATCTGCATCCGAAGGACCGCGGCATTTCCATGGTCTTCCAGGATTATGCGCTCTATCCGCACATGAACATCGCCGACAACATCGCCTATCCCTTGAAGGTGCGCGGCGAGCAGGAAACCAAGCGCCACGCCCGGGCCAAGGAGGTGGCTGACGTGCTGAAGATCGGTGATCTCCTGAAGCGCCTGCCGAGCCAGATTTCCGGCGGCCAGCAGCAGCGCACCTCGCTTGCCCGCGCGCTCGTCTATCCGAGCGAGGTCTACCTTTTCGACGAGCCGCTCTCGAACCTCGACGCGAAACTGCGCCTCGAAGCCCGCGGTTTCTTGAACCATCTGCAGCGCGACATGGGCATGACGGCGGTCTATGTCACCCACGACCAGGCCGAGGCCATGGCGCTCGCCACCCGCATCGCGGTCATGGACAAGGGCCGGATCGTGCAGTTTGCGCCGCCGATCGAGATCTATCGCCGGCCGGCGACCACCTTCGTCGCCAATTTCGTCGGCAACCCGCCGATGAACCTTGTTGCCGTCGAAGCATCCATCGGCGAAGGCGTGCTGCATCTCAGCGCTGGCGGTCTTCAGGTCGCGCCGATCGAACTTAACAACGCCATCGCCAAAGCGGCAAAGGCCGGTAAGATGACGCTCGGCGTCCGACCGGAGCATTTGCGCGTCGCCGGTCCCACCGACCACAACGTTCTTTCCGGCGAACTCTTCGCCAATGAGAACATGGGGCCGGAAAGCCTCGTCACCCTCGAGCGCGGCGACAATGGCCGCGTCACCGCGCGCATCTTTACCGACGACGAGATCAAAGTCGGTACCTCGGTGCACCTCGCCTTCGATACCAGGCATGTCACCCTCTTCGACGACAACGGCGCACGCATTCCCGCGGCCGGCGAGCGCTGAGGCGGCCATGCAGGAATTCGCCGTGCGGATCACCCGCAAGCACCAGGCCGCCGATCCCTATTTCTATGTGCCCTTCGATGTGCCGGACGGCGTGACACGGATCGACGTGACGCTCAGCTATCCGAAGTCTGAGGGGTGCATCGTCGATCTCGGCGTGCTTGATCCGCGTGCCACGGACTATCCGACGGAGCGGGGCTTTCGCGGCTGGAGCGGCGGCGCACGCAACCGTTTCTTCGTCGCCACCGACGACGCCACGCCCGGCTATGTCCATGGCGCGATACCACCCGGACGATGGAAGGTCATGCTGGGTCTCTACAAGATCCCTGACGACGGCGTCGAGGCACTGGTGACCATCGACTATGACAGCAGTCCGCGCGCGGTCGCACCGCAGCCGGTGCGACAGTTCCCGATACGCAAGGGACCCGGCTGGTATCGCGGCGACCTGCACTGCCACACCTTCCATTCGGATGCGGCAGGCTCGCCGGAACTGTTGCACGCGGCAGCGCGCCAGGCAGGGCTCGACTTCCTCGCGGTTGCCGACCACAACACGATCACCCAGCGACGTTATTTTCATCCGCACTCTTCTCCAAACCTCGTCTTCGTGCGTGCCATGGAAGTCACCACTGCGGTCGGCCACGCCAATGTCTTTGGCGTCGACGACTGGATTGATTTCCGCATGACGAGACCCGAGCACGCCCACACGCTCGCGCGCATGGTGCATGAGCGCGGCGGACTACTTTCGATCAACCACGACAAGCCGACGATCCCCTGGGACTACGAGTTGCCGAAGATCGATTGCATAGAGGTCTGGCAATCCCACTGGCTTGCCTGGAACTGGGTGTCCTTGGAGCGCTACCAGCAGCGCCTCGCCTCAGGCATGAAGATCTCCGCCATCGGCGGCAGCGACTTTCACCAGCCGGCCCGCCTGATGCCGGAGGCCCCCCTGGTCCTCGCCCGTCCGACGACAGTACTTCATCTCGAGGAACTATCCGAAGAGGCCGTGCTCGGCGCCATGAAATGCGGCCGCGGCTATGTCACGGAGAGCCCAACGGGACCGCATCTGGAACTCACTGCCAATGGTGAGCCGATGGGATCGACCGTCTCCGGCCCCGTGGCAGCGGATGCGCAGGTTCGCGGCGCCAAAGGCGACAAGCTGATGTGGCTCGATGCCTCGGGCGTCATCGGTGAACAGGTGATCGAAGCCGACGACTGGACCGGCCAGTATGTCGGCTCGCCCGATCGCTTCCTGCGCACCGAGATCGTTTCAGCCGCAAGCCGCGGCGGGATCGTCGAGGCATTCCGGGAGGCCCTTGGCGGCAAGGGCTTGCCCTGGCAGCTTTCCGAGGACGATCTTGCGAACCGTACGATCCGCCGCGCCATCAGCAACCCGATCTATTGCCGGCCCAGCTAACGGCGTACTGCATTCAAGAACTTCCGGGCCGTCCTGGGCAACCATCCGGTTCGGCACTTACAGCCCGAAACCGGAGGGCCCGGTTTTTCCGTGCGGACCATCACATTTTCCCTGTTGCAGCAATTTTAAGCAGAAATATTCCGTGCTAAGAAAAAGTGCAGAAACTCCCTCGACGGCACGTTAGGACCCCCATGGCGGCACGCCAGCGCATCATTCCCATAAGGCGGGAATACAATCGTTGGGTCGCCAACCAGACGCTTGAAGACTATGCGCTGCGCTTCACCGCCAAGAGCGCGCGGCGCTTCTCCTCGGAGCGCATCTCGCAGACCGCCATCGGCGCCATCTCCTTCCTGGCACTGGAAGCCATCGGCGGCGCGATCACCATGTCCTATGGCACCACCAATGCGATCGTCGCGATCCTGGTCGCAAGCCTGATGATCCTGACCGTAGGATTGCCGATCAGCCGCTATGCCATCCGCCACGGGGTCGACATCGATCTGCTCACCCGCGGCGCCAGCTTTGGATACATCGGCTCGACGCTGACCTCGCTGATCTATGCGAGCTTCACCTTCATCCTCTTCGCGATCGAGGCCTCGATCATGTCGGGGGCGCTCGAACTGGCGCTCGGCATCCCCTTGTGGGTCGGTTATATCGTCAGCGCTGCCGTCGTCATCCCGCTCGTCACCCACGGTGTGCGACTGATCAGCAAGTTCCAGCTTTTGACCCAGCCCTTCTGGATCGTGCTCAACATCCTGCCCTTCGTCTTCATCGCGTTCGCCGATTGGGAGAAGGTCGGCGCCTGGCTTGCCTATTCCGGCATTCATCACGCCTCGGGCCCTCCCGGCACGCTTGCGCCCTTCGGTCTCGTCGAATTCGGTGCAGCGTCGGCCGTGATCTTCGCGCTGATGGCGCAGATCGGCGAGCAGGTCGACTTCCTGCGCTTCCTGCCGCCGGACGGGCAGCGCAAGCTGCATCATCGCATCGCCGTCTTCCTCGCCGGCTCCGGCTGGGTGATCGTCGGCGCGCCGAAGCTGCTTGCCGGGTCCTTTCTCGTCGTGCTGGCGCTTTCGAGCGGCGTGCCCTCGACCAGGGCCGCTGATCCGGCGCAGATGTACTACACCGCCTTCGGCTACATGATCCCGTCCGAAACGGCTGCGCTGCTCTTGATGGTCGTCTTCGTCGTCGTGTCGCAGCTGAAAATCAACGTCATGAACGCCTATGCCG
Source organism: Ensifer sp. 38_S197 (assembly GCF_056924495.1). Classification (NCBI taxonomy): domain Bacteria; kingdom Pseudomonadati; phylum Pseudomonadota; class Alphaproteobacteria; order Hyphomicrobiales; family Rhizobiaceae; genus Ensifer; species Ensifer sp. 38_S197. The sequence goes on from NZ_JBXOVZ010000001.1 coordinate 918,447, forward strand.
GCTCGCTTGCCTGGTCGAACTTCTTCTCGCGCCTGACCCACAGTCACCCGGGCCGCGTCGTCTGGCTGGTCTTCAATGTCGCCATCGCGCTTCTCCTGATGGAACTCGGTATCTATCGGCTGCTCGAAGAAACGCTCGGCGTCTTCTCGATCATCGCCATGGCCTGGCTCTGCACGATTTCGGCCGACCTCTTCGTCAACAAGCCGCTCGGCCTTTCACCGCAGGGCATCGAGTTCAAGCGCGCCCATCTCTACGATATCAACCCGGTGGGGCTCGGCGCCATGGCGATCTCGGCGACGGTAGCCCTGACGGCACATTTCGGCGCCTTCGGCGAGATCGCCGCTTCGCTTGCGCCCTATATCGCGCTCGTCGTCGCCTTCATCGCCTCTCCGCTGATTGCCTGGTTGACAGACGGCAAATTCTACCTCGCCCGCAAACCACGCAGAAGCTGGGCAAACCAGAGCGAAATCGCCTGCTCGATCTGCGAGCATCCGTTCGAGCCGGAGGACATGGCCTGGTGCCCGGCCTACGCCGCACCGATCTGTTCGCTTTGCTGTTCGCTCGACAGCCGTTGCCATGACATGTGCAAGCCGAAGGCCCGCTTCAACGCTCAGGTCGCAGCCGTCGCCAACATCCTGCTTCCGCGCACCGTCACGGAAAAGCTGGCAACACGCCTCGGCCGCTACGCGATCTGCGCGATCCTCTCGATTGCCGGCATCGGCTTGATCCTGGCGATGATCGCGCACCAGACCGCCGGCGCTACTCCGGAGACCGCCGCCGTCGTCGAACGCACCATCGCCGTCGTCTTCTTCGTCTTCGCCGTGCTCGCGGGCATTGTCTCCTGGTTCTATGTGCTCGCCCATGACAGCCGCGTCGTTGCGGAAGAAGAATCCTCGCGCCAGAACACGCTCCTTCTTAAAGAAATCGCCGCTCACAAGAAGACGGACGCGGCGCTGCAGCAGGCGAAGGAAACGGCGGAGGCGGCCAATCGTGCCAAGAGCCGCTATGTCGTCGGCCTCAGCCACGAACTCAGGACGCCGCTCAACGCCGTACTCGGCTATGCCCAGGTGCTGGAGCGCGACGAGACCATTCCGCCGGCCCGACAGGGCGCGATCAAGGTGATCAAGCGCAGTGCCGATCATCTCTCCGGCCTGATCGACGGGTTGCTGGATATTTCCAAGATCGAGGCCGGCAAGCTGCAGATCTATTCCAACGAGATCAACATTCACGACTTCCTCGACCAGATCGTCGAAATGTTCCGGCCGCAGGCGCAGGCCAAGGGCATCACCTTCGAACACGAGCGCGCCGCGAGCCTACCGCGCTATGTGAAGACCGACGAGAAGCGTCTGCGCCAAATCCTCGTCAACCTTCTCTCCAACGCGCTGAAGTTCACCGAGCGCGGCGGCATCCGCCTGGACGTCGCCTATCGCAGCCAGGTTGCGACCTTCACGATTGCCGACAGCGGCCGCGGCATTGCGGACAAGGATCTGCCGCGCATTTTCGACCCCTTCCAGCGCGGCGAGGCCGAGCATCAAGGCAACATGCCGGGCCTCGGCCTAGGGCTGACGATCACCCGACTTCTGACGCAGACGCTCGGCGGCGAAATCGCCGTGACCAGTAAGCTCGGCGAAGGCACCAGCTTTCGCGTCCGCTTGATGCTTTCGGCAGTCGACCGTCCGGCGCTTGCAGCGCCCGTCCGGCGCATCACCTCCTACCTCGGCCCGCAGCGCACGATCGTCGTCGTCGACGACAATGCCGATCATCGCGCCCTGATGCGTGAAATCCTCCTGCCCATGGATTTCACGGTCTTCGCCGTTCCATCCGGAGGCGACTGCCTCTCTCTCCTTGAAGACGTCAGCCCGGACCTCTTCTTGATCGACATTTCGATGCCGGGCATGAACGGCTGGGAACTCGCCGGACGACTGCGCGAAATCGGACAAATGGCGCCGATCATCATGCTGTCGGCCAACATCGGCGACGGATCGACCACCGGCTCTTTCACCGGCCACGACGACACGCTCGCCAAGCCCTTCGTCGTCGGGCAACTCGTCGACAAGCTTGCGGTCCATCTCGGTCTGACCTGGATCCACGAAGGCGAAGAAAAACTGCATACCGTCCCAATTGCCCGGCCGATGACGCGCCCGCACTTCCACCATGTTCAGGAACTGATCCGCCTCGGCGAGATCGGCTACATCCGGGGCATCGAGGCCAAACTGACGGAGATCGCGATGAAGCCCGAACATCAATCCTTTGTCGAAGAAGCCCGTTCCTATGTGCAGGCCTTCGATCTCTCGGGCTACGACGCCTTCCTCAAGAATTGCACCCAAGAAGGAGGCGACGCTCGTGGCTGAGACCTACGACCGCCGGGACATCGTTCTGCTCGTCGACGATTCACCGGAAGCCCTCGGTTTCCTCACCGAGGCCCTGGAGCAATCGGGCTTTTCCGCGCTGATCGCCACGTCGGGCCATGCCGCGCTGTCGATCGCGGAGCGCATAACCCCCGACGTCATTCTGCTGGACGCCGTCATGCCTGGCATGGACGGCTTCGAGACCTGCCGACGCCTCAAGGCCAATGCCGCCGTCGGCCAAACACCGGTACTGTTCATGACCGGATTGACGGAGACCGAGCATGTTGTTCGCGCCCTTGAGGCTGGCGGCGTCGACTATCTGACCAAGCCGATCAACATCGACGAACTCAGGGCGCGCATCCGCGTTCATTTGTCCAATGCGCGCTCGGCCCAAAGCGCGCGGGTCGCGCTCGATGCCGCCGGGCGCCACCTGCTGGCGGTTCGCGCCGATGGCGGTATCTGCTGGTCGACGCCTCAGGCGACCCGCCTCGTCAATGCCGCAACCGGCCGCGACGATGGATTGGGTACGGTCACGAAACGCATCGCGCGCTGGATGGAAAGCCGCACCCGAGGAGCGTCATCGCACGAGGAGAGCTTCACGCTCGACCAGCCGGGCCAATCGGGCCTGCAGATATCCTATCTCGGTGGTATCGGCCCGAACGAGTATCTCTTTCGCCTGACGGCCGAGAACCGGCTGACGGACGATGAAATGCTGCGCCAGCATTTCGTGCTGACGCAGCGGGAATCCGAAGTGCTGCTCTGGATCGCCAAGGGCAAGGCGAACCGCGACATCGGCGAGATCCTGGGCCTGAGCGCGCGTACCGTAACCAAGCATCTAGAACAGATCTATGTGAAGCTCGGCGTCGAGAACCGGGCGTCGGCCGCCGTCAAGGCCACGCAGGTTCTGCACGGGATCTGAGGCGAAGAACGGAACATCCGCCACACTGACGCGTTCGGCTGGTGATCACGACACCCACTGATGTACTATCGACGCCGCTGAACGGAGGGTTGCATCCATGCCCCGTTGGTTGTTGCTTGTCGTCATGACCGCGCTCGCCCCTGGCGTTGGGCGCGCGGATGAGGGTGCATTCCTCAAGTCGTTGGGTGGTAGCTGGGCGGGCGTTGGCGTCGTTCGTATCCGGACCAACATGTCTCCAATCACCGTTTCCTGCAGCTTCAACTCCGAGGCAACCGGCCTCGCGCTGTCGATGGCCGGCGTCTGCCGGGGGATGCTGCTGATCTCGCGCGCTATCGACGCGAAGCTGCGCTACACAGGTTCGACCTACAGCGGCTCTTATCTCGGCCCCCGTGGCGGGCGCGCCGGGCTCAACGGCAGTCGCCGCGGCGACGCGATCAATCTCACCATCCGCTGGGCCAAGGACGTCAACGGCGATCGTCGCGCCGATCTGACCGTACGCAAGATCGGCGCCAATGGAATGCAGTTGACGACGATTGATGTCGATCCCGCTTCGGGCAAGCAAGTGGTAACGAGCGAGATAAACCTCAAACGAAAATAGCGGAGGAATGCTGCCCTCTGGGCGAGCGGCCACTCAGTGCAGTCAGGCCGCGGCCGCGGCGCGAGTATCGTAGTCGGCGGTCCATTGCAGCGAGGGACGTGCGCCACAACGCTCGACCCATGTCTTGACGGCATTGCTGTCCGGTGTCGCTGCAGGATACCAGGCAAAAGGTGAATGCAGCAGCAGGTCTACAGCCGTGTAGTGGTCGCCCATCAGATAGGGGCTATCCTTCAGCGCGCTTTCAAGGCGCTCGGCCATCTGCTTCGGACCGCGGAAGGTGAAATTCAGGTAGGGATGGGAAAGCCCCGCCGCCTGCATGATCAGCACGGGCTCGACCACGCCCGCATACCAGGCGAGCCAGCTCAGATACCGGCCGCGCTCCCGGTCGCCTGCAAGCGGCGCCAGCTTCTTTTCCGGGAAAAGGTCGGTCAGATACTGAATGATCGCAATGCTCTCCCAAAGCACCACGCCATCATGCACAAGCAGTGGTACCTTGCCCTCCGGATGCGGGTTCTTCGGGTCCCTCCGACCATTGCCATCGCCGCGGGTGATGTCGACGATCTCGATCTCCACCTTGTCGATGGCGTCAAGTTCGCGAAGCAGCGTGATGATGCGCGACGAGCGCGAGCGCGGGGCGTGAAACAGCGTCAGCATGATAAGGTTCCTCGGTTGCCTTTGCGGATGCGGGTCTTATACAGTCGCCCAACTGCCAGTTTTCGTCAGTAGGCTTCGTCCATCTTCCAAAGCCATGGCCCGTAGTGATCGTCTGTTCCGCCTGCTCCAGGCGCTTCGCACATTGCCCTCTCCGGTGACAGCCGCGCGCCTTGCCGAGGAAACCGGTGTGTCGTTGCGCTCGCTCTATCGCGACATCGACAGCCTGCGTGCTGCCGGCGCCGTTATCGACGGCGAACGCGGCTTTGGCTACCGGCTGACGGAGGACATCGCCTTGCCGCCGCAAACCTTCACGCGACTGGAGATCGAGGCGCTCGTGCTCGGCCTCGCAGAAGTGCAGCACATGGGCGAACCGGACCTCGCGGCGGCAGCAGGCGCGGTGCTTTCCAAGATAACGGCGACGTTGCCCGACCGGCTGCAGCGCCAGGCACTGCATGCCGCGTCGCAGGTCTATCGCTTCGAGCGCAGGGATCCGCAGGTGGCTGATGTCAGCCTTTTGCGCGAGGCCTGCTGGCAGGAGCGCGCCGTCGTCATCGGTTATGTGGACGCCGGGCAGAAACGGACTGACAGAAAGGTATTACCGCTCGCGATCGTCTATCTGGAGCGGATGCTGGTGCTGCTCGCATGGTGTTGCCTGCGCCAGGATTTCCGCAAGTTCCGCGTCGACCGCATCGCCGACATCAGGATGACGGACGAGAGTTTCCGTCCGCGCCGGGTGCCTATGCTCCGGGATTTCATCGCCTATCTCAACGCCGGCGCGCCTGAGAAGTCGAAGATGACGTTGAGCGATCAATAGGGTCCAAGCGACGACGCGGCCCGTGTCGCCACGAGCCGCGTCCGGACTGCGCTTAGGCAGTCATGCCTTGGGAGGCAAGCTTATTCGGCTGGCTGCAGCGCCGGCTGCGGCAGGGCTTCCGGCGCGCGACCGCCAAGGACCGCTGCCATCTGCGCTTCATCCAACTCGCCTTCCCACTTCGCGACGACGATCGTGGCGACCGCATTGCCGACGAAATTGGTGAGTGCACGGCATTCCGACATGAAGCGGTCTATGCCGAGGATCAGCGCCATGCCGGCGACCGGCACGGCTGGTACGACCGAGAGCGTTGCGGCCAACGTGATGAAGCCGGCGCCGGTGATGCCGGCGGCACCCTTGGAGCTCAGCATGGCGACGAGCAGCAGCAGTACCTGGTCGCCGAGCGACAGCGGGATATCCATCGCCTGGGCGATGAAGAGAGCCGCCAGCGTCATGTAGATGTTGGTGCCGTCGAGGTTGAACGAGTAGCCGGTCGGGATGACGAGACCGACGACCGAGCGCTTGCAGCCGGCCTTTTCCATCTTGCTCATCAGCCCCGGCAGTGCAGCTTCCGACGAGGAGGTACCGAGCACCAGCAGCAGTTCTTCCTTGATGTAGCGGATGAGCGCGATGATCGAGAAGCCGTTGTAGCGGGCGACGGCGCCGAGAACCAGGAACACGAAGAGGAAGGACGTGAGATAGAACGTGCCGATCAGCATCGCCAGGTTGGCGATCGAGCCGACGCCGTATTTGCCGATGGTAAACGCCATGGCCCCGAAGGCGCCGATCGGGGCGGCCTTCATCAGGATGCCGACGAGCTTGAAGACCGGCAGCGTCAGCGCGTGCAGGAAGTCGACGACCGGCTCGGCCTTCTTGCCGACCATCGCCAGCGCGAGACCGAAGAGAACGGAGACGAATAGTACCTGCAAGATGTCGCCTTCGGCAAAAGCACCGACCAGCGTCGTCGGGATGATGTTCGTCAGGAAGCCGGTGATCGTCTGCTCATGCGCCTTCTCGGCATAGGTCGTCACGGCTTTGACGTCGAGCGAGGCGGGATCGATGTGCATGCCGGAGCCGGGCTGGACGACATTGGCGACGATCAGGCCGATAACCAGCGCCAGCGTCGAGAAGGTCAGGAAGTAGATCATTGCCTTTCCGGCGACGCGACCGACCTTGGCGAGATCAGTCATGCCGGCAATGCCGGTCGCAACCGTCAGGAAGATGACCGGCGCGATGATCATCTTGACGAGGCGGATGAAGGCGTCGCCGAGCGGCTTCAGCTCGGTGCCGAGCGACGGATAGAAATGGCCGAGCAGAATGCCGGCCGCGATCGCCGCCAGGACCTGGACATAGAGATGCCGATAGAATGGTGTCTTGCCGCGCGGTTCCGCGGATTGGTCGATAATCATGAGATCCTCCACTGGACCCAGTCCGGCGTCATGCCGGGCCTCCCGGGTCAATTTCCGATGCGCGACAGCTCGGGCTGTCATGAGGATGCCAATTGCAACAGGCGTGCCAGTTCTCTGCGGTCAGAGCCAAACCATTGAATCGATGAAGACCTTTTGCGCATGCGGGTCGACGCGCACGAAGAGTTGAGCGGATTTCCGCACAAGTCACCTGGAAGTCTGAGCGGAAAAATGCACAATCAGGCGATGTTCAATGCCCCATCCGCCCCCCTGAACCTGGCAGATCTCGACAGGTCCATGCGCCGCATCTGGCTGGTGTTTGCCGGCCTCGCTTTGGCGCTGCTCGTCGCCGGGCTTCTGTTCGCCGGCGAATATGGTCGCAGCCAGGCACTCGAGACGGTCGATGCCCAAAGCCGGATCGACGCCAATCTGAAGGCTTCGCTGCTGCGCGCCGTGCTCGAGCGCCAACGCTCGACGCCGCTGGTGCTGGCCGACGACGTCGAGGTGAAGGCGGCACTTTCGACACGTGATGGCCAGGCGCTGCAGCGGCTGAACGAAAAGCTGCAAGCGCTCGCCGCCAATACGGACGCGGCCGTCATCTATGTGATCGGCACTGACGGCGTTGCGGTTGCCGCCAGCAACTGGCACGAGCCGACGAGCTTCGTCGGCAACGACTACGCCTTCCGCGAATATTTCCGCGTAGCGATGCGCGACGGCAAGGCGGAGCACTTCGCCATGGGCACCGTCAGCAAGCGGCCGGGCCTTTACATCTCGCGTCGGGTCCAGGGCCCTGACGGCCCGATCGGCGTCGTCGTCGCCAAGCTCGAATTCGACGACGTCGAGACGGAGTGGCTTGCGTCCGGCAAACCCGTCTATGTCACCGACCGGCGCGGCATCGTGCTGATCACCAGCTTTCCATCCTGGCGCTTCATGACGACCAGAACCATTCCCCGCGATCGCCTCGCCGCGATCCGTGACAGCCTGCAATTTGGTAACGCTTCCCTGTTGCCGCTGCCGTTTCGCGATATCGAGCCCACCAGTAACGGTTCCAGCGAGTTGCGCGCGCTGCTGCCGGGCGATAGGGAGCGACGGTTCCTGCGGGTCGAAACCATGATCCCGACCACCAACTGGCGTCTCGAACAGCTCGCCCCGTTGGACGGCGCCCTGGCCGCGGCAACCCGGGAGGCCCGGCTGATCGCGCTAGCGGTGACCGTGCCGCTGCTGGCGCTGGTCGCCTTCCTCCTGCGTCGCCGCCAGGCGCTGACGCTGGCGGCGGCGAGGGAACGTGCCGCCCGTGACGAACTGGAGCGCCGCGTGGCGGAGCGTACCCGTGACTTGAGCCTTGCCCGCGATCATCTGGAAACGGAGATCGCCGACCACAGGCGCACCGGCGAGAAACTCCAGGCGGTTCAGCAAGAGCTGGTCCAGGCGAACCGGCTGGCGATCCTCGGCCAGGTGGCCGCCGGCGTCGCCCACGAGATCAACCAACCGGTCGCCACCATCCGCGCCTATGCCGACAACGCCCGCACCTTCCTCGAACGCGGCCAGCAGGAAACGGCAGTGGAGAACCTCGCCAGCATCGCAGACCTTACCGAACGGGTCGGCACCATCACCGACGAACTCCGGAGCTTTGCCCGCAAGGGCCGCTTCGTCGCCGAGCCGACACCGATGCGCGATGTGGTCGAAGGCGCGCTGATGCTCCTTCGCAGCCGCTTTGCCGGCCGCATGGATGCGATCGTCGTCGACCTGCCGGAAAACGGCCTCAGCGTGTTCGGCAACCGTATCCGTCTTGAACAGGTCCTGATCAATCTCCTGCAGAACGCGCTCGAAGCGCTCGGCAATCGGACCGACGCCGAAATCCGCGTGCGTTGCGAGGACGGCCCTTCCGGCAGCGTTTCGCTTGTCGTTGCCGACAATGGCCCGGGTATCCCGCAGCATATCCACGAAGATTTGTTCACGCCATTCAACACCTCCAAGGACGAAGGACTCGGCCTCGGTCTTGCCATCTCCAAGGAGATCGTCGCCGACTATGGCGGCGAGATATCAGTCGAAACCAGCGACAGGGGCACCGTCTTCACGGTCCGCCTGAAAAGGGCCTGAGCGATGCAGCCGTCCGTTTACCTCATCGACGACGACAACGATCTGCGCAAGGCGATGAAGCAGACGCTGGAGCTTGCCGGCCTTGCCGTCACCTCGCTTGCAAGTGCCGCTGAAGCGCTGGAGACGCTCGATGCCGATTTCGACGGCATCGTCGTCAGCGATATCCGCATGCCGGGCATCGATGGCCTGGCGTTTCATCGCCGCATCGCCGCCTTCGATGCCGACCTGCCGGTGATTCTGGTAACCGGCCACGGCGATATCCCGATGGCGGTGCAGGCATTGCAGGATGGCGTCTATGACTTCATTCCCAAGCCCTTTGCCGCCGATCGGCTGGTGCAGAGCGTGCGGCGCGCCCTCGAAAAGCGCCGGCTCGTCATGGAGAACCGCGCGTTGAAACGGGCGGCGGAGACGGCCGGCGACAGCCTGCCGCTGATCGGCCAAACACCGGTCATGGAGCGGCTGCGGCAGACGATCCGGCACATCGCCGACACGGATGTCGACGTCCTCGTCGCCGGCGAAACCGGCAGCGGCAAGGAGGTGGTCGCCACCCTGCTCCACAATTGGAGCCGGCGCCGCAACGGCAACTTCGTCGCGCTGAACTGCGGCGCGTTGCCGGAAACGGTGATCGAAAGCGAACTCTTCGGCCACGAGCCGGGCGCCTTCACCGGCGCCTTGAAGAAGCGCGTCGGTCGCATCGAACACGCCAGCGGCGGCACGCTGTTCCTCGACGAGATCGAGGCAATGCCGCCGGCAACTCAGGTCAAGATGCTGCGTGTTCTTGAAGCCCGCGAGATTACGCCACTCGGCACCAATCAGGTCCGTCCCGTCGATATCCGCGTCATCGCCGCCGCAAAAATCGATCTCGGCGACCCGGCGCAGCGCGGTGACTTTCGCGAAGATCTCTACTTTCGATTGAACGTCGTGACGTTGTCGATCCCGCCGCTGCGCGAACGCCGTGACGACATCCCGCTGCTCTTCTCGCATTTCCTGACCCGGGCAGTCGAGCGCTTCAAGCGTGACGTGCCCGTCATCTCACCGACCGTGCAGCAGCACCTGATGACGCACAACTGGCCTGGCAATGTGCGCGAACTTTCGCATTTTGCCGAACGCGTCGCGCTTGGCGTCGAAGGCCCGTTGGGGCAACCCGTTGTCTCGACCGAACAGTCCGGTTTCGCGCTGCCGGAGCGGCTCGAACGCTACGAGGCGGAGATCCTGAAGGAGGCGCTCCGAGCCCAGCGCGGCGACGTCAAGGCGACCATCGAAGCGCTCGGCATTCCGCGCAAGACCTTTTACGACAAGCTCCAGCGCCACGGCATCAACCGCGCCGATTATGCGGAGCGCGGCGTTCCGGAAAAACCTGACCACTAGCGTCGAGTCTACATCCGGAATACCCGTTTAACGTGCATATTGAGCAACGAGCGATTTCGCGCTTGACGACCCGTGCCGTTCGATGGCTATCTTCTAGGCATTCACCAGGGGGGTCCCGCAAGGGGCTGAGATTCTGCTGGATGGCCGGCTCGCCGGCTGTGGCGCAGTGACCCGTTGAACCTGATCCAGTTCATACTGGCGTAGGGACGGTGCAGATATCGAAGCCAGGATTCCGTGCATTCAGCACCTGGCGGCGCGTCTTTCATCCTTCCGGCATCAGAACTGGGTCTCCAATCGCAAACTTGGAGCCTCGTCATGAATATTGCCACAAAGCCCACCCCTCTCTCGGTCACCCAAGGTCCGCTTCCGGCATCCCGAAAAGTCCACAAGGCCGGCATCCTGCATCCGGATATCCGCGTGCCGATGCGTGAGATCGCGCTGCACCCGACCTCGGGCGAACCGCCGGTCACGGTCTATGATTCCTCCGGCGCCTATACCGCAGACGATGCCGAAATCCGCATCGAGGAGGGGTTGCCGCGGCTCCGCCGCAATTGGATCGTCGCCCGCGGCGATGTGGAAACCTACGAGGGGCGCACTGTCCGGCCGGAGGACAACGGCTTTGCCAGCGGCGACCGGCTGACGCCGACCTTCCCGTTCCAGCATGCGCCGCTTAAGGCAGTGGCCGGCAAGGCGGTAACCCAGCTTGCCTATGCCCGCGCCGGCATCATCACGCCGGAAATGGAGTTCGTGGCGATCCGCGAAAACCTCGGCCGCGATGCGCGCGCGAAAGTTCGCGATGGCGAGAGCTTCGGCGCCCATATCCCCGATCATGTCACGCCGGAATTCGTGCGCCAGGAAATCGCCAGCGGCCGAGCGATCCTGCCCGCCAACATCAACCATCCGGAATCCGAGCCGATGATCATTGGTCGGAATTTTCTGGTGAAGATCAACGCCAATATCGGCAACTCCGCCGTCACCTCGTCGATGGCCGAAGAGGTCGAAAAGATGGTCTGGGCGACCCGCTGGGGCGCCGACACGGTCATGGACCTTTCGACCGGCCGCAACATCCACAACATCCGCGAATGGATCATCCGCAACTCGCCGGTTCCGATCGGCACCGTGCCACTCTACCAGGCGCTGGAAAAGGTCAACGGCATTGCCGAGGACCTCACATGGGAAGTCTATCGCGACACGCTGATCGAGCAGGCCGAACAGGGCGTCGACTATTTCACCATCCATGCCGGGGTGCGGCTGCATTACATCCCGCTCACCGTCGACCGTGTCACCGGGATCGTCTCGCGCGGCGGCTCGATCATGGCCAAGTGGTGTCTGCATCATCACAAGGAAAGCTTCCTCTACGAGCATTTCGAGGAGATCTGCGATATCTGCCGCGCCTATGACGTCTCCTTCTCGCTCGGTGATGGCTTGCGCCCCGGCTCGATCGCTGATGCCAACGACGCGGCGCAATTCGCCGAACTGGAGACGCTCGGCGAGCTCACGAAGATCGCCTGGGCCAAGGATTGTCAGGTGATGATCGAAGGCCCCGGTCACGTGCCGATGCACAAGATCAAGGAAAACATGGACAAGCAGCTCGCCGTCTGCGGCGAGGCGCCGTTCTACACGCTCGGACCGCTGACGACGGATATCGCTCCCGGCTACGACCACATCACCTCCGGCATCGGCGCCGCGATGATCGGCTGGTTCGGCACTGCGATGCTCTGCTACGTCACGCCGAAGGAGCATCTGGGCCTGCCGGACCGCAATGACGTCAAGGTGGGCGTCATCACCTACAAGATCGCCGCCCACGCCGCCGATCTCGCCAAGGGCCATCCCGCCGCGCAGGTGCGCGACGACGCGCTGTCACGCGCCCGCTTCGAGTTCCGCTGGGAGGATCAGTTCAACCTGTCGCTCGACCCGGAGACAGCCCGCAACTTCCACGACGAGACGCTGCCGAAGGAAGCGCACAAGGTGGCGCATTTCTGCTCCATGTGCGGCCCGAAGTTCTGCTCGATGCGGATCTCGCACGACATCCGCGCCGAAGCGCAGAAGGAAGGGCTGGAGGCGATGGCCGCGAAGTATCGCGAAGGCGGCGACCTCTATATGCCAGTCGGCGAAGTCGAAGCCGAAGGGTAAAACGAAACGCGTCGGGAGGGAGCGCCATTGCATTCCCTTCCGACGGCAAGGCAAATGCTCTCGTCTATTTCGAGCCGGCGCCTTCCTTCCACCTCGGCGCCCAGCCGTCGCCCGGCGCCGATCGAGGTCAATTAGGTATCGCCCGGTCTCCAGTGACGAGGCCGGACTGGCCGGGCTGCGCCAGTTCGTTTTCGCGGCAGAGCTGGCCGCAGCCGAGTTCGAGAGCCAAAATCAGCGAAGCGTCCCCAGATCTTCGCCGACCGCGATTTCCTCTCGCGAAGCGGCTTGGTCGAGGATGGCGAACAAGCGCGGATCGACAGGGCCGGCGACCTGCATCGCATCAGTGTCCGCCAGTCCATCGCCACCGGCTGCGCCGACCAAGACCAGCAGCGAGAAAGTCTGGTCCGTCAATGGGCGTTCCTTCCGGCGTTCCACCGCGCCGCTCGTGGAATAGCTTGTCCCCTCATCGGTTGAACGATATGTAGGGCTCGCGCAAAAGTCGCCGCCGGCGAACCTTCATTCGCGCTCAGCCGCCGTCCTCTGCCGCACAGAAGGTCTTGCAAGACGACGCCGGTTACATAAGGAGAAAGACTTGAGGACAAGCCTGCTGAGACTGACGGCCCTGTCGATAGGCGGCTTTCTGGCACTCGCTGGAGATTTGCCGCGCCTCGACGACAGCGGGAGTTTTGCCGCGGGCTTTTCCTGGATTCCCGCCGCCCATGCGGACGACGCCGATGTCGGCGGCGGCAACGGTGAAAATGGCGCGGGCGGCAGCGACCAAGGTGGCGAAAACGGCGAGAGCGGTGCAAGCATCTCTGGCGATCGACGTCTCGCAGGCAGCGGTGGACGCGGAAGCGCCACATTCAGGGGCCCTGGTGGCGGAAGCGTCCAAAGCAACGGCGCAGAGGGCGGCGGCGATGCGGGCACCGGCGACGGTGGCGGCACAAACGGCGAGCCCGGCGGGACCGGCGCAGGCGGCGGAGGCGGCGCCGTCGGTTTGGATAGCGAGCGTCCCTCATCCCCTTCGCGCGACTCCCGAGATTACGGACCGACCGGCAGCGTCTGGCACGGCGGCAGCAGTTTCCTCAACCTTTTCCGCCGGACACCGGAAGAGCCTGCCGAGGGGAGCGGGCCAGAGTCATCCACCCGGCAGAAGAGCGATGCAGGATCCCGCAGAAGCGCCGTTCACACGAAAACATTGCCTTGAAGAGGCGTCTGCTTCGTCGCGCCGAAGGATGACGTGCGCTGGTCATCGCGGACAAAGGAGCGCCTATGTCTGGATGTTCGAGCCAAGCCCGAGCATGACGGAGCAGAGGGAGGCGCGATATCGATCCCGTTTAATCAACGGACGCGCAATGCCCCTACCCCTCTAGCGACTACCCACCATCCGCTCGACCACATCGAGCAACACATTGGCGCCGGCGACGAGCTCATCAGGCTCCGTGTGTTCGCGCGGATTGTGGCTGATGCCGTCGCGGCTCGGAACGAAGATCATCGCCGTCGGCGCGATGCGGGCGATCATCTGGGCATCGTGACCAGCGCCGGAGGTCATCCGCCGGCTTTTCAGCCCGCGCGCATGCGCCGAGGCCTCGATGGCCGCGACGATGCCCTGATCGAACGCGACCGGCTGGAAGCGTGCCAGGCGCTCGACCGAGATCTCGACACCCTCTTCCTCGCCGATGCGGACAAGGAAATCTGCAAGCACCGTCTCCAGCGCCTGCAGCCGATCCTCGTCCGGATCGCGCAGATCGACGGTGAAGACCGCACGCGAGGGGATCACGTTGATGGCATCGGGCTCGAAACGCATGGTGCCGATTGTGGCCACGCTCGGCGCGTTCGAGCGGGCGATGTGCTCGCGCAGGAACAGGCCAACGCGGGCGGCGGCAAGCCCGGCGTCGCAGCGCATCGCCATCGGCGTCGTGCCGGCATGGTTGGCGACGCCATCGATGGTGACGCGTTGCCAGGAGATGCCCTGCAGGTTTTCGACCGCACCGATCGCCGTCCCTTCACGCTCCAGCACCGGTCCCTGCTCGATATGGAGTTCGACATAGGCATGAGGCTCGAGAAACCCCGGCTCGAGAGTGCCGGCATAGCCGATCCGCGCCAGTTCTTCGCCGAGCACCGTGCCATCCGTGCCGATGATCGCAAGCGCCGTCTCGAGGGAGAGGCCGCCGGCATAGACGAGCGAGCCGAGCATGTCGGGTGCAAAACGCACGCCCTCCTCATTCGTGAAGGCGGCAACGACGATCGGCCGGGCCGGCGTCACGCCACGCTCCTTCAACGTCTCTATCACTTCCAGCGCGGCAATCACGCCGTAGCAGCCGTCATAGATGCCGGCATTGATGACTGTGTCGATATGCGAGCCAAGCATGAGCGGTTCTGCGTCGGCACTGCTCGCGTCTCGCCAGACACCGAAGATGTTGCCGATCCGGTCGATCACGACGTCGAGCCCGGCCGCCCTTATCCAGGCGACGAGACGGTCGCGCCCCGCTCTGTCGTTGTCGGACCCGGCCAGTCGCGTCAATTGCCCCTGAGGATCGCGGCCGATTTCGCCAAGCTCGCGGATGCGCCCGATCAGGCGCGCGGCGTTGATGGAATGCAATGGCATCTTTGTCCTGCTTTCATGCGGTTTCTGATCAGGGCCTAGTGTCGGCCGGCGCCAGTCGCTGGCGGACGATCTCGGCGTGGTAACGCGCGCCGAAGATCAGGGCATCGTCATTGAAGTCGTAACGCGGATTGTGCAGCGGCGCCGACGCCTGACCGTTACCGATGAAGACGAAGCAGCCCTGCACATGCTCGAGAAACCGCGCGAAATCTTCCGAACCGGTCATCGGCTCGGCGGCCGTTGCGACGTTCTCGGGGCCGAACACTGATTCCGCCGCGGCAAAGGCATGGCCGGTCAGCACCGGATCGTTGATGAGCGGCACGAACTCGCGTGTGTAGTTGACCTCGACTTCGCAGCCATAGGCGTCCGCCGTGCCCTTGGCGATCACGCGCATCTCCGCCTCGATCTTCGCGCTGACCTCCGGCCGGAAGCTGCGGGCATCGCCGAGGATGCGGGCAAGTCCCGGCAAGGCATTACGCGTGCCGTCGGTCAAAAGCTCGGTCACCGAAACGACGCCGATATCCGTCGGCGACAAGCGGCGCGAGACGATCGTCTGCAGATTGACGACGGTGGCGCAGGCGGCAACAAGCGTCTCGTTGCCCCAATGCGGCCGCGCCGCATGTCCGCCGACGCCTCTGAGCACGATCTCGAAATTGTCCTCTGCCGACATGATCGCGCCCACGCGGGTTTCGAAGCGGCCGACCGGCAGCCCCGGCATGTTGTGCAGGCCGTAGATCTCGTCGAAGGGGAAGCGCTCCATCAGGCCGTCGTTCAGCATGGCGAGCGCGCCTTTGCCCCACTCCTCCGCCGGCTGGAAGACGAAGCACACGCTTCCGTCGAAGCCGCCGTCTTCGGCGAGCATCTTGGCAGCGCCCAGCAGCATCGCCGTGTGGCCATCATGGCCGCAGGCGTGCATGGTGCCCGGCCGGGTCGAGCGATAGGATCGCTCTCCCTGCTCCGCAATGCGGAGCGCATCCATGTCGGCGCGAAGCGCGATTGCGCGATTGCCGCTGCCGCGTCTCAGCCGGCCCACGACACCGGTACCGCCGACACCCTCCACCACTTCGTCGATCCCGAATTCTCTCAGCTTCGCCGCGACGAAGGACGAGGTGCGCTGCTCCTCGAAGCCGAATTCCGGGTGCGCGTGCAGATCGCGCCGCCAAGCCGTCATTTCCTCGACAAGCTGATCAAAATCCAGTTCCGCCATGGGTCACCCTCTTTCGCTCGAGCTATTTGCAACCGCCTCGGACGGCAATCCGACCAGGGCGGCATAACGCTCAGGGTCCGTCGCCCCCTCGGTATTGATGACGAAGACACGCGACTGGGCCGTCAATCCGAGCGCTTCGCGCAGTGCCGGATCCCGGGCTACCGCCAGCAGCCCGGCCAGACCGACGCCACCGCTTTCACCGGAAACGATCGCCGGGTCGGCGCCGGCAGGGCGCGCCAGCCTATTCATCACCGAAACGGCATCCTCTTCGGCGACGGTCATGAAGGCATCGGCCGCGCGCGACAGGATACGCCAGGCAACGAGTGACGGCTCGTAACATTCGAGCATCGCCATGATCGTCGGTTCGCCATGCGCCACCTTCACCGGATGTCCGGCCTTGGCGCTTTCGTAAAGGCAAGCAGCCCGCGCCGGATCGACGACGATGAAACGCGGACGCTTCGCGCCATAGCGCAGCGCCAGATGTCCCGCGGTGGCGGCGGCAATACCACCGACGCCCGCCTGTACGAAGACGTGGGTCGGCGGCCGATCCATTTGCCGAAGTGCTTCGCTGAGGAGCGCCGTGTAACCCTGCATCACCAGACCAGGGATATATTCGTAGCCCGGCCAGGACGTGTCGGAGACCACGGTCCAGCCGTGCGCCTCGCAAACCCGCGCGGCCTCCTCGACGGAATCGTCGTAGGTCCCGGCCACCCGAACGATCTCGGCGCCATAGTGAGCGATCGCGTCTATGCGCTTCTCGCTGACACCGGAATGCACGAAGATCACCGACTTCGCCCCGACGAGTCTGGCGCCCATGGCGACGGAGCGGCCGTGATTGCCGTCCGTGGCGCAGCCGAAGGTCATGCCGGCGGCAATCGCCCGGACCTCAGGCTGTTCGAGATCGTCGAGATCGAGGCTACGCCCGAGGCGCCGTTCCGCCTCCTCGATCACCAGGCGGATCACCGCGTAGGAGCCGCCAAGCGCCTTGAAGCTTCCAAGACCCAGGCGATGGCCCTCATCCTTGACGAAGACACCGGCGACGCCGAGCTCACTCGCCAAGGCGGGCAAAGCATGAAGCGGTGTTGGCCGATGATCCGCGCGCCGGGCAAGCTGCTGCTCGACCTTTTCGGCGGCCGCGAGCGACAGCATATCGGCATCTTCAGGCGCAAGATGATGGCCAAAATCGGCATGGGTATTGGCAAGGAACATGGTGCAATCTCCGTAGACCTTGCGAAAATCTATTTCATTGCGGACGAGAAATGCGCTCTAAATGGCCAAAGCAAATGCAAGTTTGTAAATTTGGACCGGCCAAAGGGGCCGATGTCCCGCTCACGGCTCACTCCGAACTCAGCAACCGACAGGCACCAGATGGCCCCCTCGAAAAAGCCCCAGATCGAACTCGACCGCTTCGATCTTGCGATCCTCGCCATCCTGCAGAAGGACAATTCAACACCCCAGCGCCAGATCGGCGAGGCGGTCAATCTGTCCGCTCCAGCCGTCCAGCGGCGGATCAAGCGCATGGAGGAAACCGGCGTCATCCGCGCCAATGTCGCGCTGGTCGATCCCGCGAGCGTCAATCAGGCGCTGACGATCCTGGTGGAGGTGGAGGTCGAGAGTGAACAGATCGCCCTGCTCGACGCGGCAAAGGCGGCGTTCACCGCCGCGCCCGAGGTGCAGCAATGCTACTATGTCACCGGCGACGTCGATTTCATGCTCGTCGTGATCGTGCCGACAATGGCCGATTATGAAGCCTTCACGCGGCGGATGTTTTTCGGCAATCCGAACATCAAGCGCTTTCGCACTTTCGTGACGATGGACCCGGTCAAGGTCAGCCTGTCCGTGCCGATCGAAACGTCACTCTGAGCCACGCGGCTACTTCTCCCCGAGCGCCTTTTTCGTCGCTGCCGCATCGAGCGGTTGACCGGCGCCGACCGATGTCGGGAAGGCGTCGACGGTTCCGAGCGACGAGGCGGGCACCCGTATCCGCCTTCGGGCTGGCGGAGACCAATCGTGTCTGCCGTCAGAGATTTTCTGGTCTTCCTCGGACACACTCCGGGGAACGGCAGCGCCCCTGAGGCGGACCGAACTTGAGCGAGATCAATGCCTCGATACCCGATTGGCGGAGACTGACGGTTTGATGATCTCTTTCGAAAAGGAGAGCCTCATGTTGATCAGAGAAATGACGCGGCAGGAATGTCTCGACCTTGTCGCTGAGAACCACATCGCCCGTCTGGGCTGTGCCCGAAATAGCCAGCCCTATGTCGTTCCCATCCAGTATGCCTTGGCCGCCAACCGGCTCTACAGCTTTTCCATGCCGGGGCAGAAGATCAACTGGATGCGCGCCAATCCGCGTGTCTGCGTACAGATCGACACGGCAACGGACCAGCAGAATTGGCGAAGCGTCGTCATCCACGGGCGCTATCAGGAGCTGCCGGACACGAAACAATGGCATCGCGAGCGCATGAACGCCTGGTCGTTGCTCGAACAGCGCGTCAACTGGTGGGAACCGGGCGGGCTGAAGCCCGGGAAACAGCCCGTTGCCGGCACATCCCCGCATCTCTTCTTCGAAATCGAGATCGATGACGTAAGCGGACGAGCGGCCTCTGCCGGTTGACCGCCGAAGGCGCGCAGGCAAGTGGCTGCGCGCCGGGCTCCGGCCCTGCCGCTGATGCCATAAGCATGAAGATCAATGCGCCATGAGTACGGGGATCACGGCGTTTTCGAGCATCGAGCGGGTGACCCCGCCAAAGACCCGCTCGCGCATTCTGGAATGTCCGTAGGCACCCATGACGATCAGATCGGCCGCCACATCCGACGCAAACCGGTTGATCACGTCGTCAACCGGATGTCCGCCGCTCGGCAGTCTCTCGACGGAGACCGAAACGCCGTGCCGAGCAAGGTAGCCGGCGATATCGGCGCCGGGTTCCTCGCCGTTCTTGCCATAGGCGGCACGAGGATCGACCATCGTGACGTAAACGGTCTCGGCTCCGGTCAGCATGTCGAGCGCTTCACGTGCTGCGCGGGCAGCTTCCAGTCTGGAATTCCAGGCGAGTACCACGGTCTTCGGATCAAGCCGTGCGGGCTTGCCCCTGGGCATGATGAGGACCGGGCGAGCGGAGCTGAACAACGTCCCATCGACGGTGCGTGAACGCAACTCCGGATCCAGCGTCAGACCATCACCGACCAGCGTCAGGTCGGCGTAGCGGGCACGCTCCCCAATCTCGTCGTCGGCCCAGGCGGCCTCGGTGTATTTCGTCTCGACGCTGAACGAGATGCCTTCCTTGGTCAGAACATCGGTTGCTCTTGCCACGCAGGACTCGAGATTGTCGACATCGCGCTGTCGCTCGCTCAGCCAATCGACGGAGATGGCGGCGGCATAATCGCCGATCGGTGGAGATGCGGCGAGCTTGACGATCAACAGGGAGAGGTGGGCGTTTGCGGATGCACAGACTTGTGCTGCCGCACGCAGATGCTCTGCGGAATGATCGACGCCGACGACGGCGAGAATGGTCTTGTATGTCATCGCGTTTTCTCCTCGTGACCAGATCTTGGGTCTGAATCAGCGTAGTAGAACCCGGAGCGACGGCATTGATCCCCGTCAACAGAAATCGCGGACATGGGCGTATAATTCCGAGGGAGGCTCCATGTTATAGCTTGCCAAGGTCTTCGCGCCGCCATTGCCTGCCCGCCAACGGGCGCGGGCGGCAGAGTCCGCGACGGCCTCTGCCGCTAGATTACGCTACATCCAAGAATTGGACCTTGCCGTTTGATAGAGCATGAGACCGGAAATACAGCATCAGGCACTCCGGCGCGCGACGACCGGCACATAATGCTCGAGTTCCGGCGCCGGGAAGTTGAGTGTCGCGTTGATCTCCGCCGAGCGGTAGAGGCCCATCAGCATCTCGACGACGGCTAGTCCGTCCTCGAAGGTTTCGAGCGGCTTCTCGCCCTTGCGAAAGCACTCGACCATGTGGCGGTTCTCATCCGTATAGCCGTAGACGCCGGCTTCGTCCTCAAGCACCGGCATCAGACCCTGTTCGGCATTCTGCTTCTCGACGAGATCCTCGCCTTCGGAACCCTTGACCTCGCGCGACATGAAGATCTTGAGGCCGGTGCTCAGCGAATTGTATTCAAGCGCATATTCCGGCCCGAGCAGTTCCAGCTGGATGCGCAGCCCGGCGCCGACATAGGCCCAGGAGGTGGTGGCCTCGATCATCAGCTCGTTGCCATCCTGGTCTTCGAGCGTCACCGTGGCACGGGCGAAATCCTCCGACGGCCGGTTGCGGTAGTCGACCTCGCTGCCGAAGCGCTTACGCAGTTGCTCGGCGTAGTTCGGGCGCGTCCATTTCAGGTTGGCGACCGTGCCGTTCACCGCCTTGATCTTCAGCGAATTGCGCGGCGCTCCGGGCGCCGTCAGCAGGTAGCGCGCCACCTCGACGCTGTGGCACATCATGTCCGAGAGCACGCCGCCACCCTGCTTGTCGCCCTGCCAGAACCAGGGTTCGTGCGGGCCGGAATGTTCCTCGGCCGCCCGCGCCAGATAGGGCCGACCTGTGGTGGAGGCGGCACGCCGCCAGATGATCTCCTTGCCGCGCAGCACCGGCGTGCAAAAGACCTGGTTTTCGAGATAGCCATGGTTGAGGCTGGCATCCTCGGCAAGCGACAGCATCTCGCGCGCCTCGGCAACGGTGCGGGCCAGCGGCTTTTCGCAGGCAACGGCGAAGACCTTGCTGCGGCCGTCCTTGATTGCCTTGTGCAAGGAACGCATCACGTCGAGGCGGGTGTAGTTGGGCGAAAGGATCCAGATTGCGTCGACGTCATCCGCCGTCAGAAGCGCCTCCAGGCTTTCATGGGTGCGGCAGGTACCGAGACCGAGCGCGGCGACCCCCTTCGCAAACTTCTCCCGGTTTTCCGGCTTGCGGCTGAAGACGCCGGTCACCTCGACGTTGCGCACGCCGATCATCGACTTCAGATGGAAATGGGCGATGAAACCCGATCCGACGAAACCCACGCGCAGCGTCTGCTTCGGTAGCTGTGTCATTCTCTTCTCCCGGGCTGTTTCAACGCAATTCCAGGAAAAGGGTGAAACGGGCTTCCGTCCGGAATTGCGTCATTTCAAAGAGTCAGATCATTTCCGCGGCGGCGCAGTGCTGCCACGAACATTGAGAGCGGTCGGCAGGACGATTGCCGGCGCAGCGACATCGTCGCCGGACATAATGTTGAGAAGCAGCGACATGGCGGTGCGGCCGATATCCGCGCGCGGCTGGCTGACCGTCGTCAGCGGCGGATAAAAGGCCTTGCTCAAGTAGAGGTCGTCGAAGCCGACGACGGACACATCGCCGGGCACGTCGCAGCCGAGACGTCGCAGCGCATGAATCGCGCCATAGGCCATCTCGTCGTTGGCGACAAAGATCGCCGTCGGCGGTTCCGGCAGATCGAAGAGCTCGGCCGCGCGCGCTTCGCCACTCTCCAGCAGATAATCGCCACGGACTTCATAGCCATCAGGGATCGGCAGACCGGCCGCCTGCATCGCCGCCCGGTAGCCATCGCGACGATGGGTCGCCATCACCTCCGGCAATGGCCCGGCGATGTGGGCGATGCGGCGGTGCCCGAGCCCGATCAAATGCTCCACGGCGCTACGCGCCGCCGCGGCGTTGTCGATCTGCACATGCGGAAAACCTGAGGTCTCGATCAGTTCCAGTGCGACCACGACTGGCAGACGTGAAAGACCGGCACTTTCACCCGGTCGCGGCGCCGGCAGCTTGCCGGTCATCAAGATCATGCCGTCGGCATGGCCGTCGCGCAGCATGTTGAAATATTCAACCTCGCGATCCGGGTCGTTCTCGGTGTTGCCCATGAGAACAGCGTAGCCCGCCTCGCGCGCCGTCGCCTCAACGCCCTTGAGGATCTTCGAGATAGAAAGGGTTGCCGACGTCGCGGACGACGAGCAGCACCGACATCGACCGGCGGGTTCGCAAATTGCGGGCACTGACATTCGGCCGATAGTTGAGCTCACGGGCAAGTTCGTGGATGCGTTTGCGCGTCTCGTCGGTCACCAGCGAAGAGCCGCTGAGCGCGCGCGAAACGGTGGCGACCGAGACGCCGGCGCGCTCTGCGATATCCTTGATCTTCGGTCGCTCGCTCATGCCCGCATCGCCCGCCCGCGGCCGTAGAACAGCATGAGAAGCAACAGCGTCGCACCGAACACCATCTGGCGGCCGGATTCGTCGATGTTGACCGTGGTCAGGATGCCCTGGAGGATGACGAGCAGCAACGCGCCCGCCATGGTGCCGGTGTAACCACCCTTGCCGCCGGCAAGCGAGGTGCCGCCGAAGACCACCGCTATGATCGAGGAAAGCATATATTGCTCGCCAACATTGGCGAAAGACGAGCCGGAATAACCGAGCAGGCAGAGCCCGGCGATCGCGGCAAACATGCCCGAGATCATGAAGAGGCCGATGCGCATGAGGCGGACCGGAACGCCGGCCATGTAGGCGGCATGTTCATTCGAGCCGATTGCATAGATGCGGTGGCCGAATACGGTCCGGTTCAGCATGAGGGCCATGAACAGGCCGATCGCGATCCAGAGCCAGATGATGCCGGGAATGCCAAGCATAAGCGGCTGGGTGACGAAGGCGGAGAGGCCGGGTGCCGCCCGACCCGAAGGAATGCCCTGGCGGATGACGACGAGCAGGCCCTGTAAAACGCCGAGCATGCCGAGCGTCATCACCAGCGGCGGGATGCGCAGAAGCGTGACGCCGAGGCCATTCAGCAAGCCGAAAAAAGCACCCGCAGCAAGGCAGGCAAGCACTGCCGGCAGGATCCCGCCGTCGGCGCCATTCATGACGTTGCCGGCGATGATGGCGGAGAGCGAGACGACACCGCCTACGGAGAGATCGATGCCCTCGCGGCCGCCGAGAATGACGACGTTCTGGCCGGCCGCGACGATGCCGAGCAGCGAGGCGACGATCAGCAGGCGCAGGATCTGATCGGCCGAAGCGAAACCGGGAGACAGGCTTTCGCCGAGGACAAGCAGCATGACGATGAGGTTGAGCGCCACGACCAACGGCTGTTTGAAAAAGGTGGTGATCGCTGTCATGCGCGTGCCCTCCGTCCGGCGAGCACGCCCGCCATCAGCACCAGGAGGATGGCGAGGCCCTGGACGAAGTTCTGCCATTCCGACGGCGTGCCCATGAAGAAGACCAGCGAATTGACGAGGCCGATCGTCAGCGCACCCAGGATCGAGCCGACCACCGTTGTCCAGCCGCCGGCAAGCGCGCTGCCGCCAAGCACCACGGCGGCGACGCTGTAGAGCGTCATCTTGCCGCCGACGAGCGGATCGCCGCTTGCGGTGTCGCCGGTCAGGCAGAAGGCTGCGAGCGCCGAGAACAGCCCGCAGAGCAGGTAACCCTTGATACGTACGGCAACGACGGGAAGTCCCGTCTGATAGGCCGCCTGCTGGTCGTCGCCGACCGCCAGGAGTTCGGTGACGATGCGCGTGCGCGATAGCAGAAAGAGCAGAACGGCGAGTGCCGTGAGCGCGTAGAACACGAAGGGGACGCCGAGAAGCCGCCCGCCATAGGTGCGCCAGAAGAGCGCCGGCGCCGGCGTGCCGGCGACCGGCATCACATAGAGCGCCAGGCCGGTGAAGAAGATGCTGGTCGCAAAGGTAGCGACGATCGCCTGCAGCCGCAGCGCGGCAACGACGATCCCGTTGACCAGGCCGCAGGCAAGCCCGATCAGTACACCGAGCGCCAGCGCGAGCAGCACGGCGCCGGCGCCACCACCCCAGCGCTCCATCAGCACGACGATGGCGACGTTGACCAGCGACAGCGTCGCGCCCCCGGAAAGATCGATGTCGCCGGCGGAGACGACATAGGTCTGCGCAATCGCCAGCATGGCCAGTGCCAGATAGGTGCTGAGAAGACCCGTCAGCGAGCGGAAGCTCAGGCTGTTCGGCGAAAAGAAACCGTTGAGCGCCAGCAAGGCGACAATGATGACAAGCGCCGGAAGGAAGGGGTAGCGCTCCAGCCAGGAACGGAGGCCGCCTGCCCCGAAAGATCGAATGTCTGTCACGGTCGATGTCATCACGCGGCCTCGTATGCAGCCTGGTAGAGATTGTAACGGGTGCGATCGTCGCCGGTCAGTTCGCGCGTCACCGAGCCGCCATTGAAGACAAGGATACGGTTGGCATTGCCGAGCAGTTCGGCATCCTCGGACGAATAGAGCAGAATACTGAGCCCCTCGACCGCGAGTTGCCGGATCAGAGCGAAGAGATCGGCCTTGGCCGAAAGGTCGATGCCCTTGGTCGGATCGTCGAGCAGGAGCAGGTCGGGTCGGTCGATCAGCCAGCGGGCGATGATCACCTTCTGCTGGTTGCCGCCGGAAAGCGAATTGATCGGATGGAAGAGGCTCGCAAGTTTCGTGTTCATCGCCTCCAGCGCCGGCATTGCCTTGTTCCTGAGACGAGAAGGCCGCGCGATCATCAGCCGGTCGCGCAGATAATGGATCGGCGTGACATTCTCGATGATCGGACGGCCGCTGATCACTCCGTCACGTCCGCGGTCACCCGAGACATAGGCGCAGCCGCGCCGGATGGCATCGCGCGGGCTTTTGGCGTCATAGCGCTCGCCGCCGATCGTCACCGCGCCCGACGTCACGGGGTTGGCGCCGAAAATCGCCCGCAGCAGCGCCGATTGACCCTGACCGTGCAGGCCGCCGAGGCCGAGGATCTCGCCGCGCGCGACCTCGAAGCTGACATCGCGAAAACCCTTACCTGAGAGGTTCCGCACAGAAATTGCCGCCTTCGCCTCAGTTTCCACCACCGCAGGCGCGGAGGAGCGCGCCGCTGGCATATCGCTGGCGCCGCCGACCATCAGCCGGATGACCGTTGCCGGGTCGGTGTCGGAAAGCTTCAGTGTCTCGATGGTCTCGCCGTCGCGGATGATCGTCACGCGATCGCCGATCGCGGTGATTTCGTCCATGCGGTGCGAGATGAAAACGATGCCACGTCCTTGCGACTTCAGGCCACGCAGGATTTCGAAGAAGCGATCGACCTGGGCGCGGTCGAGCGCCGAGGTCGGTTCGTCGAAGATCAGAATCGGCGCTTCGCTCGCGAGCGCCTTCATGATTTCGACCAGTTGCCGCTGGTCGGCCCGAAGATTGCCGACGAGCGCCTGCGCATGGAAACCTTCGCCGGCCACCTCCGAAAACAGAGCGATGTAGCGCGCCGCCCGCGCCTTCAACGCCTGGCGGTCGATGAAGAGGCCGGCCTTCACCGGCAGCGCGGAAAGGCAGATGTTCTCCTCGACCGAACGATGGCTGGCCAGACTGAGCTCCTGATAGAAGATGCCGATGCCGGCAACCCGCGCGGCTTGCGGCCCGGAAATCGTCCCCGGCTTGTCATTGATCAGAATCTGGCCGGCGTCAGGGCGAACGCTGCCCGCGATGATCTTGCAGAGCGTGCTCTTGCCGGAGCCGTTGGAGCCCATCAGCACATGCACTTCGCCGGCGGCGATCTCGAGGTCGCCGCGGCGTAGCGCCAGCGTTGCGCCGTAAGCCTTGCTCACGCCGTTCAATCTCAGTTTCGACATCGGCTGTCGTCCGTCGTTTGGTTGCTTGCCGCATCACCTATCAAGCCGGCCTCGGCGCGGGCTCCGCTGCAACTGATTTCATGCCCGTCACGGCTCCGCCCTAGGCAGTCGTCGGCGACGGTCGCCGGACAACTCCAATGACGTTGCCCGGCGGAACCAGGGCTTACTTGAACAACGCCGTCGCGTCGTCGATCGAAAGCGCATTGGTGTAGGAGTAGTAACCGGGCTTGCCGTCGAGCTGCTTGGCCGCCTCCGCAAGGTTCTTGGAATCGATGAACGGGATCGGCAGATACATGGCGTTCTTGTACTGCCCCGCCGTTGCCGGTTCCTTCAACTCCTTGCCCTGCAGCATCAGCACCGCGACGTTCAGCGCGCTTGCCATGACACCCGGCGGGTTGACGGTCGCGCCGGAGTTCAGCTTGTCCTTCACCCAGAGATCGATGAAGTCCTTGCGAATTTCGCCGGTCGCGGCGATCTGGCTGGTCTTGCCGGCATCCATGATCGACTTCCATGCACCCGCCGCCATGCCGTCCTGCACGACGACGCCGTTGATGTCAGGATAGGTCGCAAGAATGTTCTGCATGGCCTGCTGGCCCTGCGCCTGATCCCAGTTCGCATTGACCTCGTTGACGATCTGGATATCCGGATAGTCCTTGAAGACGCTCTTGTAGCCGGCGACGCGCATCTCGTTGGCCGGATGGCCGGCGACGCCGTTGATCGCAACCACCTTGCCCTTGCCGCCGAGCGTTTCGGCGAGCCACTTCGCACCGGCCGCACCCCAGGCCGTCTGGTCGATGCCGACATAAGTCGCATCCGGCGAGGAAACTTCGGCGTCCGTTGCGATCACCAGAATGCCGGCTTCCTTCGCCTGGGCGAAGATCGGATCGAAGGCCGTCGGGCTGTTGGGGTTGATGATGATGGCGTTAACGCCCTCGGCGATGAAGTTGCGCACATGCGCAATCTGCCCGGGCACGTCGACATTGGCGCTCTGGACGGAGACTTCGACGTCGACGCCCTTTTCCTTCCATTTCGCCGCGGCCTCCTTGGCCTCGTCGATCATCTGCGTGCGCCATTCGCTGCCCACCCAACCGTTGGACAGGCCGATCTTGAAGGTCTCGGCGTTGGCGAAAGAAGCGGAAATAGCAATGGTTGCGACAGCGCCAAGCGCTGCGGCGATAAATTTCTTCATAAGATCCTCCCAAATCTTGCGAAATCCATGAAGCCAGAAAATGTAATCGATTTCAATGGGAGCTTTCAGCGATTTTGTGTGGTTTCCTTCCCGTCACAAGCCGTGCCCAGCATTTCAGCACGCGCCGGCGACAATCCATGGAACGCATCGCAAGAGCGACCACGGAAGGTGCAGTGCCCCTTGGCTCCCCCCCGACAAGGTAAAGCCCGACGTTCCGATCGCTTGCAAGAAGTCCTCGACCCGCTCCTCGCCGTCCTCTTCGGCTGTTCCCCGGAAGGCTGATCGATACCGATCTGCTGAAACGACAACGGGCCGGCAAGGGCCGGCCCGTTCGCGTTCAGATTCCGTCTCTCTATCAGGCCGCACGGCTCCAGCTCTCGCGGCCCGTCTGCGCTTCGAGCTTGAACTTCGCCAGCATGGCGCGAAGCTGCCGACTTTCCTCGGCCAGCGTGCCGCTGGCCGCTGTCGTTTCCTCGACCATCGCCGCATTCTGCTGGGTCATCTGATCCATGTGATTGACCGAGGCGTTGATCTCCTGCAGCGCGGTCGCCTGTTCGCGGGCGGCGGTGGCGATCGTATTGACGTGGCCGCTGACATTGTTGACCAGCGTCTCGATTTCGAGCAGCGCCTCGCCGGTGGAACGCACCAGCGCCACGCCGTTCTCGACCTGCGATGCCGAGCTGTGGATCAGCGTCTTGATCTCCTTGGCGGCGTTGGCCGAGCGCTGGGCCAGTTCCCGGACCTCCTGGGCGACGACCGCAAAGCCACGGCCGGCCTCGCCGGCGCGCGCCGCCTCGACGCCGGCGTTCAGCGCCAGAAGATTGGTCTGGAAGGCGATCTCGTCGATCACC
This sequence comes from Ensifer sp. 38_S197, assembly GCF_056924495.1. Taxonomy (NCBI): domain Bacteria; kingdom Pseudomonadati; phylum Pseudomonadota; class Alphaproteobacteria; order Hyphomicrobiales; family Rhizobiaceae; genus Ensifer; species Ensifer sp. 38_S197. Next base: position 946,229 of record NZ_JBXOVZ010000001.1, read on the forward strand.
GAGATGATCTGGTTGATGCGGTTGGAGGAATCCTCGATCCGGCCCATGGCATCGACTGCGCTGCGCACGATTGCTCCGGAACGGCCCGCGCTTTCCTTGGTAGCACGCACCATCTCGTGCGCCTCGTTCGCGCGCTCGGACGCGGTACGCACGGTCGAGGTGATCTCGTCGAGCGCCGCAGCGGTTTCTTCAAGTGCTGCCGCCTGCTGTTCCGTCCGCTTCGAGAGATCGTTGGCGGCGGAGCTTAGCTCGGCGGAATTATCGTTGATGGTGCTTGCGGCCGTGCGCACATTCTGCATGGTCGAGCGCAAGGTCACCATCGTCTGGTTGACGTTCTTCTGCAGTTCGGCAAACGCGCCGTGAAACTCGCCGCGCATGTTCTGCGTCAGGTCAGCGTCAGCGAGTGCGGCGATGACGCGACGGACTTCATTGACCGTCTGATCGACGCTTGAGACCAGCTCGTTGACGCTCGCCGCAAAGCGGTTGAGGTCGTCGTTTTCATAATCCTTGGTGATGCGGCCGGTGAAATCGCCGGCAACGGCCGAGGCGACGACGACGCTGATGTTCGATTGCAGGTCGCTGCTGCGGGCATGGAGTGCGGCTTCCTGCGCCTTCATCGCGCGCATGGCGATACCGTTCTTGCGGAAGACTTCGACGGCGCGGGCCATTTCGCCGATCTCGTCCTGGCGCGAGACATCCGTGCTGTTGCCGTCGAGTTTGCCATCGGAAAGTTCGCTCATGGTCGCGGTGAGTTCGCGCACCGGCATGACGATGCCGCGGCGGGCGACGACGAGGCTGACGCCGACGCCGAAGAGAACGCAGGCCGCAGCGGCGGCAGCAAGAATGCTCATCGCGACGGACGATGAGTTGAGCGCTTCGGCGCGGGCAGCGGCCAGTTCATCGCCGGAGTAGGTGCTGTAGGACTTGACTGTCGCCGTCACAGTCTTCTGGGCTTCGAGCGCCTTGTCGAGTGCAGCCTTGACTGCCGCCTTGTCTGTGCCCTTCTCGGCGGCAACGGCAACCATCGCCCGGATCTCGTCGAAATAGCCGTTGAGGGTAATGCGGACATCATTGAGCAGCTTGTCTTCGGCGTCGTCCGCGACCGCCTCGATCTTCGTCAGACGACCGAGCATTTCCTCGGCGCGCTTCTCGGTTTCCTGGCCGAAATCGGCGGCCTTCTCGGGGGCTGCGGCGAGCTGGTAGGTCATGCGGCTGATGGCAATGATGTCGACGCGCAGGTCCATCGCCTCGCGCGCCGCCTCTTCGCGCGCGCCGACATCGATGATCGTTGCGCCGAGGGACGAAAGACCGCGCGCACCGGCAAGCGCGATCAGAATGGAAGATATGCCCATGACCACGACCACAAGGCCGACCTTGGTCAATATCGAGAGATTGTTGAAGGTCACTGCCGTGACTCCTGTGATGTCGCGATCGCGTTGTTGGGAGGACATGGTCAGCCATACCGGCGGGAGGAGGACCGGCTGTTTGCTGCGCCCGAAAGGGAGAAACCGGGGCGCGCACTGACCAATGAGTACTTAGTAATTTCGAATTTAAATTAGGGTTAAGGAAGCGCCTGCTGCTTTTCGCAGGCGCAGCAAAACTGGCAGTGGGCCGGAACCAAACAAAAGCGGGCGGACGATTCCTCGTCCGCCCGCAGACCGCCGCAGCAGTCTTGGGAGATCGTTATTCTTCGAGACTTACGGCCGGCCGTAGCCGCCGCCGGTCGGCGTCACCACGGTAAAGGCTTCGCCGGCCTTAAGAATCGTGTGGGCGCAACCGGGCAACTCCTCCGTCCGGCCGTCATTGCGGCGCACGAGGTTGCGGCCAAGCTCGCCCGGGCTACCGCCCTTGATGCCGAAGGGCGCTATACGGCGATGGCCGGAGAGGATGGCGAAATCCAGCGTCTCGCGGGCACGGATCGTGCGCTTCGTGCCATTGCCGGCATTCCATTGGCCCCGACCGCCCGAACCGACGCGAATGTGGAAGTCTTCGAGTACCACCGGGAAGCGGGTTTCGAGGATCTCCGGATCGGTGAGGCGCGAGTTGGTCATGTGGGTATGGACCGCGTCGGCGCCGCCATAGCCGGGGCCAGCGGGAGCGCCGGAGCAGATGGTCTCGTAATATTGGTAGTTCTGGTTGCCGAAGGTGAGATTGTTCATCGTACCTTGGGCGGCCGCCTGGCTCTGGACCGCACCGAACAGGCAGTTGGTCACTGCCTGGCTGACCTCGACGTTACCGGCGACGACGGCGGCCGGATAGCGCGGCGTCAGCATCGTGCCCTCGGGGATGACGATGTGGATCGGACGCAGGCAGCCTGCATTCATCGGGATATCGGCCTCGACGAGGACGCGGAAGACATAGAGCACCGCCGCGCGGGTCACCGGCCCCGGCGCGTTGAAATTGTCACCGCGCTGCTCGGACGTGCCCGTGAAATCGACCGTTGCCTCGCGCTTGTCGCGGTCGACGGTGATCCTGACCACGATGCTGCAGCCCTGGTCCATCTCGTAGGAGAATTCGCCATCCGGCAATTGGTCGAGCACACGGCGGACGCTCTCGGCGGCATTGTCCTGGACGTGGCCCATATAGGCCTCGACCACGTCTTCGCCGAACTGGGTGATCATCTTCTTGAGTTCGGCGACGCCTTTCTCGTTGGCAGCCACCTGCGCCTTCAGATCGTTGACGTTCTGCAGGATGTTGCGCACCGGGTAGCGCGCGCCATTGAGGAGCGCTTCGAGCTCCTCCTCACAAAAGCGACCAGCATCGATGAGCTTGAAGTTGTCGATATAGACGCCCTCTTCCTCGATGTTGGTGGCAAGCGGCGACATCGAGCCCGGCGATATGCCGCCGATGTCGGCATGATGGCCACGGCTTGCGACCCAGAAACGGATCTCCTTGCCGGCGTCGTCGAAGACGGGCGTGCAGACGGTGAGGTCAGGCAGATGCGTGCCACCGTTATAGGGTGCGTTGATGAGGAACACATCGCCTGGCCGGATCACCGGGTTCTCGCGGATCGCGGTCGCGACCGACGCATCCATGGAGCCGAGATGCACCGGCATGTGCGGCGCGTTGGCGACGAGGTTGCCCCGGTTGTCGAAGACGGCGCAGGAGAAATCGAGCCGCTCCTTGATGTTCACGGAATAGGCGGTGTTCTGCAGCGTCACGCCCATCTGCTCGGCGATCGACATGAAAAGGTTGTTGAAGATCTCCAGCATGACCGGATCGGCATGGGTGCCGATCGCACTCTGCTGCTTGAGAGCCTTCACGCGGGTGAGCACGATATGGTCCTTGGCCGTCAGCTCCGCCTCCCAGCCATCCTCGACAACGATGGTCTGGTTCGGCTCGATGATGATCGCCGGACCCTCGAGCCGCTGGCCGGGGGCGATCTCCGCGCGCAATAGGACCGGCGCATCATGGAACTGGCCCTGCGAATAAAAGCGGGTACGCCGCGCGATAGCCGGCGTTCCCTCGGTGACCGAGCCGCCTTCGCGTTCCATCTGGGCGGCACCGCCGCCGACCGTCTCGACTTCGACGGCATCGATGACCAGCGCCTTGTTCTCCGCGACAAAGCCGAAGCGGCGCTTGTGCAGGATCTCGAACTCGGCGCGCAGGCGGGTGATGTCATCATGATCAGGGAATGTCGCCTCGACGGCGAGCACCGTATCCGTGCCGGCATAGCGGATATGGGCGCGCAGGTGCGTACGGATCGCGTCGCGGGGAATACCTTGCGCTTCGAGTTCGCCGAGGCATTCGACTTCCAGTTCTGCGCCGAGGGCGCCAAGCGCCGCCGGCGCCTTGTCATCGAGCGGGACGCCGAGCGCCTTCTGGCGCGTGGCGCGGATATCCGCAAGACCCATGCCATAGGCCGAAAGCAGGCCTGACATCGGGTGTACGAGAATGCTCTTCATGCCGAGCTGATCGGCAACCAGGCAGGCGTGCTGCCCACCGGCGCCACCGAAGCAGCTCAGCGCATAGCGCGTCACGTCATAGCCGCGCTGTACGGAAATCTTCTTGATCGCCTCGACCATATTTGCAACCGCGATGCGGATGAAACCATCGGCGACATCCTCGGGGCTTCGACCATCGCCGATCTCGGCTGCCATCGCAGCGAAACGGTCGCGCACGGTCTCGACGTCAAGGCGTTCGTCCTGGTTCGGGCCGAAAAGCGCCGGGAAGAACTCCGGCAGCAGCTTGCCGAGCATGACATTGGCATCGGTGACCGCGAGCGGGCCGCCGTTGCGGTAGCAGGCAGGACCGGGATTGGCACCGGCTGAATCGGGACCGACGCGAAAACGCTCGCCGTCGAAATGCAGGATCGAGCCACCGCCGGCCGCCACCGTGTGGATCAACATCATCGGCGCACGCACCCGCACACCGGCCACTTCGGTCTCAAACGCGCGTTCATATTCACCGTCGAAATGGGCGACGTCGGTCGAGGTCCCGCCCATATCGAAGCCGATAACACGATCGAAGCCTGCGGCTTCACCAGTTTTGGCAAGGCCGACCACGCCGCCGGCCGGGCCGGAGAGGATCGCATCCTTGCCCTGGAACATATCGGCCGCAGTCAGGCCGCCCGACGACATCATGAACATGACGCGCGCACCGGTGCGCGCGACGTCGAGTTCGCTCGAAACCTGAGCGACGTAGCGGCGAAGGACCGGGGAGAGATAGGCGTCGATCACAGTGGTGTCGCCGCGCCCGACATACTTGATCAGCGGCGAGATTTCGTGGCTGACGGAGACCTGTTCGAAGCCAAGCTCGCGCGCAATCCGGGCGACGGTCGCCTCATGCTCGGGATATTTATAGGCATGCATGAAGACGATGGCGACGGCCTTGTAGCCCTTGCCCTTGAGGTCTTCGAGTGCCGCGCGCGCCCTTGCTTCATCAAGAGGCTGCTCGACAACGCCGTCGGCCAGAACACGTTCGTCGAGCTCGACAATGTCCTGATAGAGCGCTTCCGGCTTGATGATTTCGGTGGCGAAGATCTTCTTGCGCTCCTGATAGCCGATTTTCAGGGCATCGCGGAAACCCTTGGTGGTCACCAGCGCCAGCGGTTCACCCTTGCGCTCGAGCAGGGCGTTGGTGGCGACCGTCGTTCCCATGCGCACTTCGCCAATGAGGCCGGTCGGGATCGCAGCACCGGTCGCAAGGCCGAGATGCAGACGGATGCCCTGGACGGCGGCGTCGCGATAGGCTTCCGGATTTTCCGAAAGCACCTTGCGCGCATGCAGCATCCCCTCAGGATCGCGACCGATAACATCGGTGAAGGTGCCGCCGCGGTCGATCCAGAAGTCCCAACTGCCGGTTTCGCGTGCGCTCATTGTCCATCCCTCTCGTTCGCGAGCCGCATCATTATCGCTGCGGAAGCCCGGAAATTCATCAAAGCAGTTCGTTGACAAAATGTCGATAAAATGATGACATAAAATCGTCAAGATGAGGAAGAGCTGAATGACGAAGAAGTCGGAGGAGAGCTTCGAAGGTCGGGAATGGGCCGAAAATGCCCTGCCCGAACACCTAAAGCCCGTCGCGGCCATCGGCCCAATTGTCTCTTCCGCGCACCTTGCCGAAGGCGGCTCCCCCGGGCTCTCCGAAGTGGAGTACGGGCTGATCCTCGCATCGCATGCCTTTCACCGCTGGATGATACGCTGCATGGCAGCCGCCGGCGTACCCGGTCTTTCCGCGATTGAAATCCTGATCCTGCACACGATCCGCCATCGCGATCGCGGCAAGAAACTCGCTGACATCTGCCTGGTGCTCGATATCGAAGACACTCATGTCGCGACCTATGCCATCCGCAAGCTCGAAGCCGCCGGCCTGGTGACGACGGGCAAAGAAGGCAAGGAAAAGACCATCCGCATCACTGACAAGGGGGCAGAGGCCTGTACGCGCTACGCCCAGATCCGCGAGCGCCTGCTGGTTTCCTCTACCGCCAAAGCGCGCCCTTCCGAGGAGACGCTTTCCGAGATCGCCGCCGTCCTGCGTTTCATGTCGGGCGCCTATGAACAGTCCGCGCGCGCCGCGACCACATTGTAACGAGGAAGACCGCGTGACCGTCGATACGCCTGCGCCACTGCTTGCCGTTGAGAAGCTTTCCGTCGCCTTCAACGGCAATCCGGTCGTGGAAGACCTGAGCTTCGCCGTGACGGCGGGACGCACGCTCGCGATCGTCGGCGAGTCCGGCTCCGGCAAATCGGTGACCTCGCTCTCCATCATGCGGCTTGCCGACATGATGGGCGGCCAGTTCCCGACGGGACGCATCCTGTTTCGCGGCAAGGACGGCGAGATCGACCTGACCGCCGCGCCGCAGAAGACCATGCGCGCCATCCGCGGCAAAGAGATCGCAATGATCTTCCAGGAGCCGATGACGTCGCTGAACCCGGTCTTCACCATCGGCGACCAGGTCGCCGAAGTGCTGATGCTGCACGAGAAGATGACGAAGGCAGAAGCACTCGCCGAGACGCGCCGTCTGCTCGACATGGTGCGGCTTCCCGATTCCGCCGAGCTGATCGGCCGCTATCCGCACCAGCTTTCCGGTGGCATGCGCCAGCGCGTCATGATCGCCATGGCGCTCGCCTGCCGGCCGAAGCTGCTGATCGCTGACGAGCCGACCACGGCACTCGACGTTACCATCCAGGCGCAAATCCTGACGATCATCCGAGACCTGCAGAAGGAACTCGGCATGGCGGTGATCTTCATCACCCACGACATGGGCGTGGTCGCCGAGATGGCCGACGACGTCGTTGTCATGTGGAAGGGCCGCAAGGTCGAGGAAGGTCCCGTCGGCGAGATCTTCGCCGCGCCCAAGCACCCCTATACCCAGACGCTGCTTTCCGCCGTGCCGAAACTCGGCAGCATGGCGGGCGAGGAATTCCCGAAGCGCCTGCCGTTGACCGTCATGGTGGACGGCGAGCCGAAGCGCGTCGGCGACGTCCATATCCAGCGCACCGCCCGTTACGAAACCGCACCGATCCTCTCGGTGCGCGATCTCGTGACCCGCTTCGACGTGCGCAAGAACCTCTTCGGCAAGGCGACGCACCGCGTGCATGCCATCGAAAACGTCAGCTTCGAAATCTTCCCGGGCGAGACCCTGGCGCTCGTCGGTGAATCCGGCTCGGGGAAATCGACGATCGGCCGCACGATCCAGCAGCTCCAGGCCGCGACATCGGGCGAGATCCTCTTCGGCGGCCGCCCGGTCTCGGCCATGAGCTATGCTGAGCGGCAGCGGCTGAAGCAGGAAATCCAGTACATCTTCCAGGATCCCTTCGCCTCGCTCGATCCGCGCAAGACCGTGGGCTTCTCGATCGCCGAGCCGATCCGTACCCATAGCCTGATCCTTGGCGAGAAGGACATCGAAAAGCGCGTTCACGAACTCTTGGAGCGCGTCGGCCTGACGGTGGCGCACGCCAAGCGCTATCCGCACGAATTTTCCGGCGGCCAGCGTCAGCGCGTGTGCATCGCCCGCGCGCTTGCCTCTCGCCCCAAGCTGATCATCGCCGACGAGGCGCTTTCGGCGCTTGATGTCTCCATCCAGGCGCAGATCATCAACCTGTTCATGGAACTGCAGGAACAGGAAGGCCTCGCCTATCTCTTCATCAGCCACGACATGGCGGTGGTCGAACGCATGAGCCACCGCGTCGCCGTGCTCTATCTCGGCCAAGTGATGGAGTTCGGCAGCCGCAGCCAAGTGTTTGAAACGCCATCCCATCCCTATACGCGCCGGCTGCTTTCGGCCGTCCCCGTCGCCGAGCCCGGCAAGGGCCGTGAGCGCGCGATGCTGGAGGGCGAAATCCCGAGCCCTATCCGCCGTGTCGGCAACGAACCCGTGGTCCTTCCGCGCAAAGAAATCGCCCCTGGCCATTTCGTGGCCGTGGACGCGTAAGCCGCTTTCTTTCCTAGAGAAGGCTGTCGAAACAGGAGTGAGTAAATGATCAACAAAAAGGGGATTCAGGCCGCTTTCATCGCGCTCGCGATGACCGGCAGTTTCATGACCGCAGCCCCAGCCTCTGCCGCCGGCACGCTGACGGTATCGTCGCCGCAGGATCCGGGAAGCTGGGACCCGGTCGACACCTTCCTCGTCAACTGGGCATCCGTTGCCACCAACATCTACGATGGCCTCACCTATCGCGGTCCGGATCTCAAGCTCGTGCCCGGCCTTGCCACGTCGTGGGAAGAGCTCGACGGCGGCAAGCGCCTGCGCTTCAAGCTGCGCGAGGGCGTCAAGTTCCACAATGGTGAGCCCTTCAACGCCGAAGCGGTGAAATTCACCTTTGACCGCCTGCTCGGCGAGGAAGGCTCGAAGGGCCCGCAGAAGTCCAACTATGCCGTGATCGAGAAGGTCGAGATCGTCGACGAGAAGACCGTGGATCTTGTTCTCAAGACTCCAGACCCGGTGCTGCTCACCAAGCTTGCCGGCTATGGCGCGATGATCGTGCCGCCGAACTACATAAAGGAAAAGGGCGAGGACTATTTCAACGCCCATCCGGTCGGTACCGGCCCGTTCAAGTTCGTCTCCTATGAGCCGAAGGTCGGGATCAAGCTCGAAGCCTTTGCCGACCATTGGGGCGGCGCGCCGAAGCTCTCGAACCTCAACTACCGCTTCATCTCGGAGCCGGCGACCGCCGTCGCTGAACTGCAGGCCGGCCGCGTCGATCTCGTCATCCCACCGACCATTCCGATCGGTATGATCCCGACCATCCAGGACGACAGCAACCTCGAAATCGTCACCGGCCCGGGACCGACGGTCTACGCGCTGCGCTTCAACACGCGCGACGGCATCACCAAGGATCCGAAGGTCCGAAAGGCGCTGATCCTCGGCGTCGACCGCGACACGATCATCCAGTCGATCCTCGGCGGCCAGGCGGACCCGATCGCCAGCTTCCAGGGTAAGCTCTCCTTCGGCTTCGACCCGGCGATGAAGCCGCTGCCTTATGATCCGGAACAGGCCAAGGCGCTGCTGAAGGAAGCCGGCGTAGCACCCGGTGCCTCGGTGCAGATCGACGTTCGCGGTAACGACGCGACCTTCAACGAAGTGGTGCAGGCAATCGCGAGCTACCTGCAGCTCATCGGCATCAACGCGACGATCAAGCCTTACGAAACCAACGTTCTCCTGAACGACATCATCCCGGCCGGCAAGACCGGCGCGATGTTCCAGCAGTCCTGGGGCGGCTGGACGCTCGACTATGACAACACCGCCTATTCGATGTACCACTCCGGCGAAAAGTGGAACCCCTACGACAAGGACGCGGATCTCGACAAGCTGCTCGAATCCCAGCGTTCGATCACCGATCGTGCCAAGCGCGAGGAGATCCTCAAGCAGATTGCCAATTACGCCGCCGACCGCGCGCTCGAAATGCCGCTCTATAACCTCAACGCCATCTTCGGCGTGAGCAAGCGGGTCAAGAACTTCGCGCCAGTACCGGACAGCCGCCTGCGGCTGACGGACGTGACGGTCGAGTAAACAATCCGGTCCGCCGCTTTACCCCGTGAGGCGGCGGACCACTTTTAAAAAGGGCGGGTCACTTGGCCGGATTTCTGATCAAACGTTTTCTGCAGGCGGTCTTCGTCGTGTTCGTCGTGACGCTGACCGTCTCCTATGCCATTCGGTTCACCGGTGACCCCGCACTGATGCTGGCGCAGGGCGCCGGCAGCGTCACCGAGGAAGACCTCGTGCGCATCCGCGAAGGGCTCGGCCTCAACCAGCCGTTCCTGGCGCAGTATTTTGATTTCATCAAAGGCCTGTTCACGCTCGATTTCGGCCGCTCCTTCCTCGGCGGCACGCCCGTTTCGCAACTGATCGCCTCGGCCTTGCCAGCGACCATGCTGCTTGCCTTCGCCTCGCTGATCGTCTCGATCGCCATCTCCATTCCGCTCGGCATCCGTGCCGCCGTCGCCCGCGGCAAATGGGCCGACCAGACGATCCGTATCCTGTCGCTGATCGGGCTTTCCTTCCCGAACTTCTGGCTGGCGATCATGCTGGTGCTGCTCTTCTCGATCGTGCTCAAATGGCTGCCGCCGAGCGGCATGGACGGCTTTGCAAGCTTCATCATGCCGGCGCTGACCATGGGCATCATCCTGACGGCGACGAACGTGCGACTGGTGCGCACCGCCATGCTGGAAACGCTGCAGTCGCAATACATCATGGTCGCCCGCGCCAAAGGCCTCAGTGAGAGCAAGGTGCTCTACAAACATGCCTTGCGTAACTGCGCGATCCCGCTGATCACCTATTTCGGCCTCCAATTCGGCGGCCTGCTTGGCGGCATCGTCGTCGTTGAGCTCGTCTTCAACTGGCCGGGCATGGGCACGCTCGCCTTCGACGCGGTCGCTTCGCGCGACTACCCCGTGCTTCAAGCCGTCATTACCGTGCTTTCGCTGATGATCGTGTTCGTCAACCTCTTGGTCGACATCGCCTACGGCCTCGTCGATCCACGCATCCGGACGGAGTGAGCCGATGACCACCAAGGCCGCCAGCGCCCGTTTCGCCCGTTTCCGCAACCTCGAATTCATCCTCGGCGCTTTCCTGACCGGCAGCATCTGCCTCGCCGTCATCTTCTCCGGCGTGCTTTTTCCGGGAGGTGTCGACAAGATCGACCTGATGGCGCGCCTCACCCCGCCCTTCGTCAACTGGGCGCATCCGCTCGGCACCGACCCGCTGGGGCGTGACGTGCTCGCCCGCGTGGTCGCCGGCGGTAAGATCTCGCTGCTCGTCGGTCTGACCTCGGTTGCCGGCGCCGTCGTCGTCGGCGTGATCATGGGGCTCGTCTCCGGCTACTATCGTGGCTTCTGGGACATGCTCGTCATGCGTTTCGCCGACGTGCAGCTCGCGCTGCCGTTCATCCTGCTTGCGATCACCTTCATCGCCATCGTCGGCGGCGGGCTTACCAATACCATCATCCTCCTGATCGTATCGCAGTGGGTGCAATATGCCCGGCTCGTTCGCGGATCGGTGCTGTCGCTGCGTGAGCGCGAGTTCATCCAGTCGGCTCGTGCCATCGGCGTGCGCGACTACAAGATTCTCTTCCAGCATCTGCTGCCCAATCTGATCGGGCCGGTCATCGTGTTGATGACGCTCAACGTCGCCAACAACATCCTGCTCGAAAGCAGCCTTACATTCCTCGGCCTCGGCGTCGACCCGCTGATCCCGAGTTGGGGCGGCATGCTTGCCGACGGCCGCACCTATCTGCAGAACGCCTGGTGGGTCAGCGTCTTCCCGGGCCTTGCGATCCTGCTCACCGTTCTCGGCCTCAATCTTCTCGGCGACTGGCTGCGCGACAGTCTCGACCCAACCGGCAGAACTTCACGATGACGACGATTTTCGAAGGCGCTTTCGAGCGCACGCTCGACACCCTTCTTACCACCTACGGCAAGGAAGCCGCCCGCGGCACCAAGCTCGAAGCCTGGCTTTTCGACGATGCCGCCAGCCGCAAGGCAGCCGAACAGAAGCTCGCGAGCTTCGGTGTCAAGGCAAAGCTCCGCAGCGCCTACAAACCACTGTTGCATTTCTTCCTCGAGGAAGTCGATCGCACGACGCTCGCCCGTGTCATCGTCAGCTATCCCCAGCATGAAGGCGCGCCGCAGAACCGCTTCCTGCTGGAAGCTTATCCGCTCGCGGCACTCGTTGGCGACGCGGAGATCCGCTTCGAGGCCGGCAGCAAGGCCGCCTTTACCTATGATGTCGCGCTGACCTTCCGCGATGGGCGTCAGGAAAACCATACCGTCTTTGCGCCCAACCGCATTCACTCCGATTTCGTCGGCGAAACGTTATTGTCGCCGACAGGTTGGGTCCGTCTCGATGAGGGCTGCGACAAATGCCGCGAATGCCCTCTCGAGACCGACTATGAGCGTCTCTTTTCCGGCACCATGCGGGCGATCGCCGATCATGCCTGGGGCGAAAGCGAGCCCTATTTCGAAGAGCTCAACATCCGCGTGACCCTGCCAATCACCGACTTCCGCCTGCCCGTCGGCGAAGAGGTGGTGAGCCTTCGCGAGGCCCTGCACGAGGATTTCTACTTCTCGCTGCTCGAAGTCTTCCAAAAGAAGTCCGGCCGGCCGCTCGGCGACCGCGGGCTGAAACCTGGGCAGATCATTCCGGAGATCGTCTTCGGTGTCGGCAGGCCCACCGTCATCGTCAAAGCAAGGCCCCTGCAGGTAGGTGATGCCGAGGGCGAAGCCCAGCCGATCGAAACCGCTGAAATGCCGCTCACGGTCGCCCAGATCCATGCCGAGTTGGCCGCGATCGCCGGGCAGCCGTTCGAAGCGCAATCGCGTGCCGGCCGGTCCGTCAAGGCCCGCTATCACAAGGGAAGTGATGCTGCTGTGATGATCAGCGGCGGTCAGCATCCAAACGAGACGACCGGCATCGTCGGCGCACTTCGCGCCGCTCAAGTGCTCGCCGCCCGACCGGGCACGCATTTCACCATCTCGCCGCTCGAAAACCCCGACGGTTACGCCGTGCACCAGCGGCTGCGCGCGGACAACCCGCTGCACATGCACCATGCCGCCCGCTATACGGCGCTCGGCGACGACCTCGAATATCGCACCGGCACCGCGCTCAACGAGCGCGAAATCCGTAAAGAGGCCGAGCGCCTGACCGGTGCGCAGCTCCACGTCAATCTGCACGGCTATCCGTCGCATGAGTGGACCCGGCCGCTGTCGGGTTACGTGCCCCGCGGCTTTGCCATGTGGACCCTGCCCAAGGGCTTCTTCCTGATCATGCGGCACCATGGCGAATGGGCGGCACGTGCCGAGCAGTTGATCGCGGAAGTCACCGTGAGGCTCGCCGCCGTCCCGGGCCTGCTCGCCTATAACGACGCCCAGATCGCGCTTTACGAGACCCATGCCGGCGAAACCGGCTTCCGCATCATCAATGGCTTCCCCTGCATGATCTCTGTCGACGAGCGCCATACGGCGCCGCTGACGCTGATCACCGAATATCCGGATGAAACCATCTACGGCGATGCCTTCATCGCCGGCCACGACGCCCAGAAGGAAACGGTTCTCGCGGCCTACGAGGCGTTCCAGCGGATAATGGCCGTCGCCTAAACCCCACGGAGCGACGGTATCCAATGCCGCCGCGCCACAGCGGCCCTTGAATTGTCGCTGCCAGCGGCAAGCCGCCGCTGGCGACCTTAGCGATCCGACACGACCGCGACCGGATACGGTAAAGCCGGGCGTGGCTGCATTGCCGTGCCCTTGCGTGTCCCGCTACTGCATGTCTCCTTAAATCGACTTCGATCTAAGGACAAAGACATGCAGCAATTCAAAGAGCTACAGCGACCTTTGCGCGTCTGTAAGACGCGCGGCGCTGTAGAACCGGCACACGCTGCGCACGCATGCGCCGCAACGTTGCTGCAATCCTCGTCGACCAGACGTGAGGCGACATCAATCGTGTTCGGAGAATTCAATGCGCCTGCTCCTTGTCGAGGACGAGCTGGAAATGGCGACGGCGCTCGGCGCCGCGCTCGGTCGCTACGACATGATCCTGGATCATGCGCCAACGCTCGACCATGCATTGACTGCCCTGACCAGTCGGGTGCATGACGGCATCATTCTTGATCGGCAATTGCCCGACGGCGACGGGCTCTCGCTCATCCCACGCGTCCGAGCGCTGAAATCCGGAATTCCCGTGATCGTTCTGACCGCGCGCGGCGCGGTCGATGAACGTGTCCGTGGCCTCGACATGGGCGCCGACGATTATCTCGCCAAGCCCTTTGCCGTCGAAGAACTGTTGGCGCGCATTCGCGCCCTGATGCGGCGTTCGCCGGATATCGCCCCCATGACGGCGCGCATCGGCAAACTCGTCTTCGATTTCGAGGGCAGGCAGGCGCAGGTGAACGGCCAGTTGCTCGACCTGCCGCGCCGAGAACTGCTGGTGCTGGAAACGCTGGCGCGGCGGCAAGGCCGCACCGTGCAGCGCTCGACGTTGGAGGAGTCCGTCTACGGCTACGATGACGAGATCCAATCCAACTCACTCGACGCGCATGTCTCGCGGCTGCGGCGGAAGCTTGCTGATTCCGCTGCCGGCGTGGAGATCCACAGCATCCGCGGCGTCGGCTATTTGCTGAGACCCTCGCCATGAGCACGTCATCCGTCAACTCGTTGAAGAAGCGCCTGATCTGGCAGATCCTCACCTTTCAGGTGCTCTTGTTGATGGCGGTCATCGCCGGCTTCATGGCGTTGTTGACCCGTGCCGATCTTGGCGGAAAATTCCTCGATGCCGATGCAGCTTCGGTCGCAGCCGGGGCCATCCGATCGGAACCGGGCGGCGGACTGACGCTGGTCGAGACGGCGCAGTTGCTCGCCATGCGGGCCGAGTCCCCCGATTTCTGGTTCATCGCGAGAAACGAACGCGGCGACATAATCCGCAGCGGGCCCGTGCCCGACGCTTACCGCAACATCGGCGAGCACCTGGATCGGATCGCCTTTGGCGACATACGAGACGGCATCGAACCCTACACCCTCTCATCGATCGTGCGCTCGGTCAGCACCGAAAGCGGCACGTACACGGTGCTTGCGGGCGGCGGTCGCCTGTGGAGCGCGTCCTTCGCCGTGTTCTTGCTGGCAAATCTGCTGCTGCTGCCGATCGTGTTGATCGTCGTGCTGATCCCGGCCTTCGCCATCCCGATCATCGTCAGGCGCGCCTTTGCCGGTCTCTCCGATATGGTCGATCAGGCCAGGAAGATCGATGTCGATCGCCGTGGCGCCCGCCTGTCGGATCACCGCGTTCCGGCCGAGGTGCGACCGCTGGTCGAGGCTTTCAACGGCGCCCTGCAGCGGCTCGATGAGGGATACGAGCGGCGACAGCGTTTCATCCTGGATGCGGCGCATGAACTCCGGACCCCGGTGGCGATCCTGCAGACGCGGCTGGAAAGCATGGATGCCGGGCCGCTCAGGAACCGGCTGCTGATCGATTCCAATCGCATCGCCGGGCTTGCCGAACAGCTCCTCGATCTCGAACGGATCGATCGCGATGACGCGGACTTCATCTCGCTTGACCTGGTATCGCTCTGCCGAGACGTGGCCGCGGATCTCGCTCCGCTGGCGCTTTCGGCCGGTTGCGACCTTTCCTTCGCTCCTGGCATCGACCAGGCCCTCGTGCGCGGCGACGCCGGCGCCATCGGGCGCGCCGTCACCAACCTCGTGCGCAATGCCATCGAACATGCCGGCGGGCTCATCACCATTCGCGTCGAACGCGGCGGCGTGATCGAAGTCACCGACGAGGGCCCCGGCATTCCCGAACGCGAGCGCGAACGAATCTTCGAGCCGTTCCATCGCCTGCAGCCGCGCGATCACGGCGCTGGTCTCGGCCTGCATCTGGTGAGGGAGATCATTGGCCGCCACAAGGGCCATATCTCCGTCGTCGACGAGCCCTCCGGCGGCGCCTGCTTCCGCATCAATCTGCCTGCCGTGTAAACCAGGGTCGGCACGGGGAACGTAGTTAACATATAATTAATAGTAAAATCAGCAGCTTAGTAGATTTGCGCAATGTTGGCGCAATCCGTGGAGCCGACAAAAGATGCGCATCTTCCAAGCTTCGCGACCGCGCTACCCGGCACGAGACGCGAAACGGAAGACCGAAGGCGTCGCGAAGGGCGCCCCATCCAATCCACGGAGCAATATCATGCGGCATTCCAGCAAGTTTTCGATCTGGTCCAGTCTGACCCTGTTAACCGTCCTCGGTGTCCAGCAGGCCCAGGCGGCCGACTTCACCGCGAACGATTATCAAGATCCGCCAGCCTTTAGTTGGAGCGGTGCCTATCTCGGTGCGCATGGCGGCCTCGGCTTCACCGGCAGCCCTAACCCCTTCGCCGATCGCAACGGCGTCGCGCTCGGTGTCCAGGCCGGTTACAACATGCAGGCCGGTCCCGGCATCGTCGGCGCCGAAATCGAGGGCTCCTATCTCGGCGACACCGAGCACAAGGTCAATGGCGGCAAGCTCAAGGAAAAATGGCGCGGTGCGATCAAGGCGAAGGCCGGTCTCACCTTCGACCAGACACTCGTCTACGGTACCGCCGGCTATGCGATGACCAATTACAAGAAAGGCGGCGACGTTCGCAACGATGTGGGCTTCAAGGGCGGCTATCTGCTCGGCGCCGGCATCGAACAAGCGTTTGCCGGCGGTCTTTCGGCCAAGATCGAATACAACTACATCACCACGCCGGATGTCCGCACCAGCACCATTTCGGGCTCCAGCGAAAAGGACCTCAACAGCCACGTCATCAAGGCCGGCATCAACATGCGGTTCTGACGAGGCGGTGGGTGCGCGGCGGTGCCCCCGCTAAGCCGACGCTCCCTCCCGAAAGCGGATCTGCCTCCTGCAGGCCCGGCAAACGGCAGAGCGCCACCCCGAAAGCCGGATCACTCCGCAGCTTCCCTCACCAATGGCGCGGGTGTGGCCAGCCGGCGCCAAATCGGCGCCATGGCGGCGGCGATCTCACCGTAGAGCGTGAAACGCCGGTCATAGTGTGCACTGAGCGCAGTATCCGGTCGGTAGTGGCGCTCGGTTTGGACCATTGCGGCAGCACCGGCGGAGATGTCTGCGAAGAGGCCGATCCCGGCACCAGCCGCGATTGCGGCACCCAACGCGCCGGTCTCTCGCGAGCGGGCAACCGTGACCGGCACACCAAGCACGTCGGCAAAGATCTGCGGCCAGATGAGACTACGCGATCCGCCGCCCGAGAGCACCGCCTCGTCGAAGAGCGCGCCGGCGGCACGCAGTGTCGCGATATGCTGTCGGTGGCCGAAGGCGACGCCTTCGAGCACGGCACGGACGAGATGGCCCTTCGTGTGCCAACCGGCGATACCGTAGAAGCCGGCACGCGCATTGCCATCCTGCTGTGCGCCATAGAGAAATGGATGGTAGAGCGGATCGTTTGCCGCCGGCTCGACCTCCGCCGCCAGCTGGCAGCAGAGGTCGAAGGGCGATCGGCCGTCGCTGGCATCGTGCGGAAAGAATTCGCGCACCAGCCATTCGAGATTGGCAGCCGATGTCGCGCTTGCCTCGATCGCCATATAGCGCTTGCGATCGAAGGTCGCCGACATGAAAAGCGGGCTCGATAGATCGGGCTGATCGATGATCACCTGGTTGATGCTCCAGGTGCCCGCGATGATGGAGGCCGCGCCAGTGCGGGTAACGCCGGAGCCGATCGCCGAGGCGACGACGTCGAAGAGACCGCCGACAACCGGCGTACCCTTGACGAGCCCGGTTTGCGCCGCGGCATCCTCGCTCACCCTGCCGACGATGTCGGCGCTCTCGGCGAGATCGGGCAGCAGGCCCAGGCATTCGCCGAGCCCGTATGCCTTCATCAGCGCGGCATCGTAGCGCCGGGCGGCAACGTCGATCAGGCCCGCACCACTCATATCGGAGACTTCGCTGACGCGGGCTCCGGTCAAACGATTTACGACGAAATCCTTGCAGAGAAACACCGTACCGATCCTCGCAAAGAGTTCCGGCCGATGGCGCTTCAGCCAGGCAAGCAGCGTCGGCGTCTGTGATGGCCAGGGCCTCTGCCCGGCAACCGGGTAGGTGCGTTCACCGACGCCTTCAGCCTGCCATTCCTCGACGAGGCCGGCGGCGCGGGTGTCGAGCGACTGGATGCCTAGTAACGGTTCGCCGTCGCGATCGAGGGCATAGAGGCCATTGCCATGGCCGGCGCAGCCGATGGCCACGATCTCGCTCGCCGGGATACCGGCGCGCTCGATACAGGCGCGGATCACCACCTTTGCATGATTCCAGAGCTCGCCGAGCCCTCGCTCCACGTGACCGGGTTTCGGCACATGACTATGCCCTTCCTCCGCCGCCATCGCGATCTCGTTGCCGCGACGATCGAAGATCACAGCCTTGATCACAGTGTTCCCGGCGTCGATCCCGAGCAGATATTCTCCCATCGCCGAACCCCTCCCAAGGTTCTGAACTCATTTGCATGCAGCGCCGCCGCCGTATTCACAGCAGCAGCGCTTCCTCCGTCAACGGAAGACTCGCGCTTCCAGAGCAATGTCCCATCGCGAAGCCTCAACCGCGCTGGTAGAGCGCGTAGGCCTCCTCGCCGCTTGCGTCCTCATGCACAATCGCCATCAGGCCGCGCACGACGGCGCTCGGATTGGCGTGCTGGTAGATGTTTCGGCCATAGACCATGCCCATTGCGCCCTGGCGCATCAAGGCCGAAGACTTGACGAAGACGCTGCGCAAATCCTCCTTGCCGCCGCCGCGCACCAGAACCGGGCAGCGCGCTGCCTCAACGACCCGGTGGAAATCTTCGGCATTGGTGGTCGGGTCCGCCTTGACGATATCCGCGCCCATTTCGCGCGCGAGCCGGGTCAGCGTCACGATCTTCTCGGCATCGCCATCGACCATGTAACCGCCATGTTCGGTGACCGGCTGCATCACCAGCGGCTCGATCATCAGCGGCATCCCGTATTTCTCGCAATCGGCCCTGACCCGCGAGATGTTGACGACACATTGCCGGAAGAGTTCCGGCTCATCCGGCAGCATGAAGAGATTGACGACGACGCAGGCCGCGTCCATCGCCAGCGCGCCGATCAGCGGCTCCGCCTCGTTCTGCAACACCGCCCACATGTGCCGGTGGCGGATGCGGTTGTAGGGATTGCCCATGTCGAGACGCATGACGAGCGCCGGCTTGTCCTTGCCGGGCACATCCTGCAGCAGGTCCGCCTGGCCGTAATTCATCTGGATCGCGTCCGGCGCGGCGGCGACCAGCGCCTTCACCACGGCGGACATATTCTCGAGGCCGTTGAGGAAGGACGGTTCGTTGCAGACGCCATGATCGATCGCCACATCGAGACAACGCCCCCCGCCAAAGAGACGGTTCATCCGGACCTTGCGGTTGTTTCGCATAATGCACTCCTTTGTTCATTCCGTGCGGAAAGGGTTTCCTCGCCGACGCCATGGCGCTCGGTGAGAATGGTAAGAAATCGCTTACGCTCCGCGGCAACCAGCACCGGCGGCCAGTGTTTTTCGGTCGCGAGCAAGGCGAGAACGGCGTCGGTCATATCAAGCGAGAGCTCACCTGATATCGCCAGCGTTGTGCGGCGCAGCAGCAGGTCGTCGAGATGCTCGACCTCCTCGTTGCGGATCAGGAACTGCATCTCGCGTGTCGAATAGCCAGGATGCGGCAGGGCGTGATCGGCACCGCCGGCGATGAAATCGGCGACCAGCGTCGAGTCCGTTCCGTAACGCTTAAACAGGACGTCGATCCGCGCCTCGCAAAGGCCGGTCGCCAAGGCGACATCGTGGATCCATGCGTCTCGATCTGACGGGAAGTGCCGGCCGCCGCCGATCGCGCGCTCGCCGGTCGACACGCGGCGCTGGCGTCCCAGTCGCTCCAGCGCGAGGTCGGCCGCCAACTCGCCGAAGGAGCGGAACGTCGTCCACTTGCCGCCGATCATGCAGAGCACCGGCGCGCCGTCTTCGGCTCCACCCACGAACGTACAGAAATGGTCACGCGGGATGCGGCCGGTGAAACTGTCCTGGCTCGCCGGTAGCGGGCGCACGCCGGAGAACTGGAAGACCACCTCTTCCGGATGGATCCGGATCGATGGAAGCACAAAGGCGAGCGATTGCAGGATGTAGTCGCGCTCGTCGCGCTCGCAGCGCACCGTCGATGGATCATCGACACGGATGTCCGTCGAGCCCACCAGCACCTTGCCGAGGTACGGGAAAAGGATGCAGATGCGCCCATCCTCGTTCTCGTAGTAGATCATGTGGCCATCGAGCGCATGCATGAGCTTTGGGTTGTCGATGATGAGGTGCGATCCCTTGGTGCCGCCCATCAACGGTGCCGGCTTTGACGTCGCGGGAAACAGAGCGCCGTTGGCGATATCGATCCAGCCGCCGGTGGCATTGATGATGAGGCTGGGCTCGATCGGAGCAACGGCGCCGGTAATGCCGTCCTCCAGTTCGTATTGCCCGGGAGCTGAGAGTCGCAGCTGCGCATAATTGATCGCACGAGCATGAGAACCGGCGGCGAGACCGTCCTTCAAGAGCTCGATGCCGAGACGTTCCGGCTGGCTGACCCAGGCGTCGTAATAGGTGGCGGAGCTCTTGATCTGGGGATTGAGCGCCGGCCAACGAGCGAGCGTCGCGCGCCGCCCGCGAAAGGCATGCCGCGGCATGAGCGCCCGCCTGCGCGTCAGGAAATCATAGATGCCGAGGCCAACTTTGACTGCGATCGCGCCGCGACGGCTCGGGCGGCGCGTCAGCCCGAGGAACCGCACGGCGCTATTCGCAAGTCCTGAAAAGATATCGAAGATTGGCACCGTCGTCGGTAACGGCGCCACATAGTGAGGCGCATTTTTGAGCAACCGGTCACGCTCGACGAGTGATTCCCGCACCAGGCTGAATTCGCCGTTTTCGAGATAGCGAAGCCCGCCATGCACCATGCGCGACAAAGCCGCGCTTGCGCCCGAGCAGTAGTCGTGCTTCTCGATGAGCAGCACGTTCACCCCTTGCAACGCCAGCTCGCGAAAGACGCTGAGGCCGTTGATGCCGCCGCCGAGGACACACACGTCCACCTTCGGGCTCTTGGCGAGCCCGTTGAAAATCTCTTCACGGTTCATGATG
Organism: Ensifer sp. 38_S197; assembly: GCF_056924495.1. Lineage (NCBI taxonomy): Bacteria > Pseudomonadati > Pseudomonadota > Alphaproteobacteria > Hyphomicrobiales > Rhizobiaceae > Ensifer > Ensifer sp. 38_S197. Next base: position 966,801 of record NZ_JBXOVZ010000001.1, read on the forward strand.
GCAGTCCGTTAGCTGTCCATGTTTACGAGCGTCGCCGCTATGGCCGCGTCGATCCCTGCAAGGTCGTCAGGATCGAACCGGATCGTTCCGGCCCGGGCGTTGTCGAGCGCCTGCGCCGGATTGCGCGCGCCGCAAAGCGCGAAGGTCACGCCCTGCTGCGCAAGCGTCCAGGCGATGACGAGCTGGGCGACCGTCGCGCCATGCTTCTCGGCGATCGGACGGATCGACCTGGCAAAGGCCGCCACCTTCTCACGATTGCCGACCGAGAAGCGTGGATTGTCCCGCCGCTGGTCGTCGCCCGAGAAGACACGCTCCGGCCCGATGCCGCCGGAGAGAAGCCCGAGCGCCAGCGAGGAATAGCTAAGCGTCGCGACATCGCTGCGCCTGGTCAGCGGCAGCAGCTCCGTCTCGATCTGGCGATCGATCATGCTGAAGCGCTCCTGGATCGCATCGAGCCCGCCGACGGCGATGTATTGCTCCAATTCGCCGCGGCCGACATTGCTGGCGCCGATCGCCTTGATTTTGCCGGCCTGGCGCAGCTCGTCGAGCGCACTCATGGTTTCCTCGATCGGCGTCGTCGGGTCCTGCCAATGGGTGATGTAGAGGTCGATATAGTCGGTGCCGAGCCGTTTCAGGCTCTGTTCCACCTCATGGAGGATTGCGTCGCGGCCGAGATAGCGATGCACCGGCCTGCCGTCCTGGTCGAAGAAGTGCCGACCCTTGTCCGTGTGCCAGACGAGCCCGCATTTGGTGGCGATCACCGCCTTGTCACGGCGGCCGGCCAATGCCTTGCCGACAATCTCTTCCGAGCGCCCGAGACCATAAGCCGGCGCAGTGTCGATCAGCGTCACGCCGGCATCGATCGAGGCCTGGATCGCGGCGATCGATTCCCGTTCGTCGGTGCCGCCCCACATCCAACCACCGATCGCCCAGGTGCCGAGCCCGACGGCCGAAGCCTTCACGCCCGATCGGCCGATCTCGCGCATCAATTGGTCCCCGCTCATGCCAGAAGTCCCTTTTCGTCTGCCATGGCGAGTACGCGCTCGCCGGTCGCCTCGTCCGTCACCAGCGTGTCGAGGTGGTGCCCTCGCATGACGCTCAAGATCGGCCCCGCCTTGTTCGGTCCGCTCGCCACGCCGATCTTCGTCGGGATCGAAGCAAACTCCTCGAGCGTCAGCGACACCAGCGACCGGTTGAGGCTGTAATCGCAGACCTGGCCCTTATCGTTGAGCAGGTGAGCGAGCAGTTCACAGCTTGCGCCTGAACGTTCGATTGCCGCCCGGTCGGTGCTGGATGACGGATGGAGGTCGTAGTAGCTCGAATCGTCGGAGAGGATCGAACCGATGCCGACGACCGCGACCTTCGCTTCGCGCGCTCGTTTAAAGACGTCCGCCACTGAGCGCATGTTGATCAGCATCGCCCGTTCTGCCGCACTGTCGGCAAAGAGCGGCGCATGGATCTGGTAGGATCGCCCACCGAGCCGGTCGGCCATCAGCGTCGAGACGTGGTTCACGTCGGTATAGTGCTTGCCCTGGACACAGCCGGTCGCGGGGATGACCTCGACATCGAAGCGGCGGGGCGCATGCAACCCGGCGACGACGGCGCTGACGCCCTTGCCGCCGGTGATGCAGATGGTATCGCCGTCGCCGATCTCTTCGAGCAGCAACCGCGCCGCGGCTTCGCCCACCGCCTGGAGCGCGGTCTGCGGGTTGTCGGAAACGGTCGGCACGACGATCGCCCGACGGATGCCGCCGATCGCCAGCAATTGCTCCTCCATGTCGACCAGCGGCTCGATCGGCGACTTGATCTTGATTTCGACCAGGCCGAGCTGCCGGCCGCGCTTGATCAACCGATTGACGGTAGGCTGGGAGATGCCGAGCCGGTCGGCAATCTGCGACTGGGTCAGCCCCTCCAGGAAATGCAGGACGAGCGCCTGGTGCATCTGCCTTGCGACGACAAGTTCCTCGCGCGCGTTTGAAACCGGGGTCAAAGTGGGTTTGGCAATCGGCATGTCAGGCGGCCTTCCGCTTATGAAGCAAGTGGTCGATGGAAACGGCGGCGAGCAGGATGCAGCCTTTGATCATGTCTTGCCAATAGACGGAGACGTCGAGCAGGATCAACGAGCTGGTGACGACCGAAAGCAACGCAATGCCGAGAATGGCGCCGAGGATGGTGCCCGAGCCGCCGTTGAGCGAGGCGCCGCCAATGACCGCGGCGGCGATGATGTTGAGCTCCATGCCGACGCCGAAGGTCGGCGTCGCAGCACCGAAGCGCGACATGTAGATCACGCCCGCGACACCCGCCAGCGTCGAGCATAGAACCGTCACCCAGAACTTCACCTGCTTCGTCTTGATGCCCGAGTACAACGCCGCCTTCTCGTTGCTGCCGGTATAGAACACCTTGCGAAAGGCGGTCGCCCGGCGCAGCAGGAAGTCGAAAAGCACGACGACGGCGACGAAGATCAGGATGACATAGGGGATGCCGTGCAAGGTGCCCTGCCCCACGGCCTTGAAGGAGGCCGGCAGCGTGAAGAGCGACAGCGGCGTGCCCTTGGTGATGACGAGGCAGAGGCCACGCACGATCACCATGCCGGCGAGCGACGTGATGAAGTGGTTGAGCCCGACGACGGTGACGAAGAAGCCCATGATCATGCCGATCAGGCTGCTCGCGAGAATGCCGACCAACGAGGCCGTCCAGGGATCGACCCCAGCAAGGAACAGGGAGCCTGCCAGCACCATGGCGAAGCAGACGACCGAGCCGACGGCAAGATCGATGCCGCCGACGATCAGGAGAATCGTCATGCCGACGACGACGATGCCTTCGACCGAAAAGCTCATCAGCATGGCGCGCAGGTTGCCGAAGGTGAGAAAATGCGGCGAGGCGAAGCTCATGACGATGCCGAGCGCCAGGATGATGGCGATCAGCCCGGCCTCGCGCATCGCGCCTATGCGTTTCCAGGCAGGCGCCTGCCTCTCGCTTACAATCATCGTGTCAACAGCCATTTCCGCCTCCCCGGCTCTTTCCCTTCTTTCAGGCGACATTTGCCGTCCTGCCCATCGCGGTGTGATCCGTCTGCGTCACTCCGGACGCCAGGCGGATCACCGCCTCCTCGCTCATTTCCGTCTCATCGAGCTCACCGGCGATCGCGCCTTCGCGCACGACCAGGACCCGGTCGCAGAGCCCGAGCAGTTCCGGCAGTTCGGACGAGATCACGACGATGCCGATGCCGGCTTCGGCGAGCTCGCGCAGCAGCCGGTGGATTTCCGACTTCGCGCCGACATCGATGCCGCGCGTCGGCTCGTCCATCAGAATGACCTGAGGCCGCACCGCAAGCTGCTTCGCGATCGCCACCTTCTGCTGATTGCCGCCTGACAGCGACGACACCGGCATGTCGATGCCACCCATGCGAATGCCGAGACGCCGCACGAAGTCGCGGGCAAGGTCGGCCTCCGCCCTGGTATTCAGCAATCCGAGCCGCCCGGTCAGCGTCTCCAGATCCAGAACGGAAATATTCTGCGCGATCGAGAGATCGACGAACACGCCGGAACCTTTCCGGTCCTCCGAGAGGTAGACGATGCCGGCATCGACGGCATCGCGGTAATTGGCAATGCGCTGCGGCGTTCCGCACAGAGCGATCTCACCCTTCGACTTGGCCCTGAGACCGCAGATCGCCTCGGCGATCTCCGTGCGACCCGAACCGATCAGGCCGCCAAACCCAAGGATTTCGCCGCGGCGAAGAGCGAAGGACACGGTGTCGATGCGGTCACCGTCGCTGAGCTCCCGAACCGAAAGGATGGTCTCATCCGAGCGTGTTTCCGGCGCCTGTTTCGGCGGATAGAGCTGGCTGATCTCCCGGCCGACCATGCGGCGCACGATATCGTCAGGCGTCACGCCGGCAATCTTCTCGGTAACGACATGCCGGCCGTCGCGGAACACGGTGACCCGATCGCAGAGCGAAAAAATCTCTGCCATGCGGTGGCTGATATAGATAATGGAAATGCCCGCGGCCTTGAGGTCGCGGATGATGCCGAAGAGCGCCTGTGCTTCCGCCTCCGTCAGCGCCGCGGTCGGCTCGTCGAGGATCAGCACACGGCAATCGAGCGTCAGTGCCTTGGCGATCTCGACCAACTGCTGGCTAGAGATGGCAAGATCGGCGACCTTGCGCCGGACGTCGATCGGCGCAAGCCGGTTCATCACGACCTGAGCCTCGCGTTCCAGCGCGCCATAGTTCATCAGCGGCGAGCCTCGGCGGTTGGTGGCGGCCATGAACATGTTTTCTGCCACCGTCGCATCGGGGCACAGCGCGATTTCCTGGTGGACCAGGCCAATGCCGAGCGCCTGGGCGGTTGCCGGTGAGGTGATCTTCACAGACGCTCCATCGACCAGCACCTCGCCGTCGTTCGGCTGCAGCACGCCGGCGATGATGTTCATCAACGTGGATTTGCCGGCGCCGTTTTCGCCGCAGAGCGCGTGGATCTCTCCTCGCTCCAACAGGAAATCCACCTCCGTCAACGCCTTCACCGCACCGAAATGCTTGGTGACGCGCCGGACCTCCAGAACCGGTTGTGCTGCCATGCCATCCTCCACTCCGCATTCTTGGCTGCCCGGAACAGGCCGGGCAGCCAATTCATATCCCTACTCGTCAATGCCCTTGGTGCCACGACGCTTCAGGTATTTGTCCCAGTAGAAGTCGTCGGCATTGTCAGCGGTGACGATGGAAAGGCCATTGTCGACGAAGGGGATGCTCATCGGATTGAAGCCCGTGCGCTTGGCGTCGTTCATCGGATCGATCAGATCCGGATGCTTGGCGAGCCAGAGCAGCATGAAACCCATATACCCCTGCATGCCCTGGTTCGGGTTGATCGAACCGAAGACTTCGCCAGCCTTGATCATGTCGAGGATGTTGGCGTTGACGTCGGCGCACATGACGAGCACCTTGCCGCCGCTTTCCTTGCTGGCCTGGGCCGCCCCGATGGCGGAGTTGGCTTCCGGCATGAACACGGCGCCGAGGTTCGGATTGGCCTGGATGATGCTCATCAGACCCTGATAGGCCTTGTTCGGATCCTGGTTCGAGGCGGCGCGACCGACAAGCTTCATCTCCGGCCACTTCTCGGCCATGCGGCCGACAAAGGCGGCGATGCGCTTGTCGTGGTTGTCCTGGCCAGGGTTTTCGAGAACCGCATATTCGCCTTTGCCGCCCATCTTCTCGGCGATCGCATCGGCCGCGTAGATGCCTTCGCGGGTATTGTCAGAGGTGATGAAGGAGACGCGCTTCGACAGCGGCGAATCCGCAGCGAATGTAACGACCGCCGTGCCCTGATCGATCGCCCGGTTAATCGGCTCGATGAACGGATCCGAGTTCATCGGATGCACCAGGATGCCGGCCGGGTTCTGGGCAAGCGCCTGGTCGAAGGTGGCGATCTGCTTGTTGACGTCGTATTCCGGCGTGCCGGTATATTCGGTCTCGCAGCCGAACTGCTGCCCGGCCTGCTTGAACATCTCATAGACCGGGAACCAGTATTCGACGCCCGATACCATGACGTTCATGACGTATTTTTCGCCGGGCTGGCAGCGAAACGGGTTGGCCGTTTCGGCGCTCGCCGGAGCGGCCCAATATGACGTTGCAATGACCGCCAGAGCGGTCGTGCTGAAAAATTTGCGCACGCGTCCTCCTCGAGGCCGAAGCCCCTCCCAAAAACCGATGGGCCGCCTGCTTGCGGCCACTGAATGATGAGTTCGTCGGAACTCCTCCTCGACTTCCGACAATGGCGATTAAAGCCGTGGATTCAGCGACTGTCAATATAATTCACTGCATGAATAATAATTCACGCACCATGCCTCGGATCGCTTTCGGAAGACTTCAATCTGCTGTCATGGAGCGCAGCTAGACAACGCCGATGGCAACCCTGCAGCAGATCGCTTTCCACGCCGGCTGCTCGCTGGCCACCGTCTCGCGCGTGCTGAACGGCGAGGGCCCGGTCAGCGACGAGATGGTGCGGCGCGTGCGCCGCGCGGCAGCTGAACTCGGTTATCGGCCGGTGCAGGCGGGACGCACCACGGTGCGAAACCAGCCTGTCGTCGGTGTCCTGGTGCCGAGCGTCACCAATCCTGTCTTTGCCGCCTCGCTCGGCGGCATCCAGCATCGCATGCAGGCGGCGAACCACGGGGTGCTGATCGCGCAATCCAACTACGACCCGGCGCTCGAGGCACGCGCGGTGCGCTCGCTGCTCGAGCAGCGCCCGACCGGCCTGATCCTGACGCTTTGCGATGCCCGCACGAGCGAGGCGCTTTCGGCGGCGCTGCCGCCGACGGTACTTCTCAACAACCTGCCGGTCGCCCGTTTTGCCGCCGCCGTCACCGTCGACAATTACCGGGCCGGTTTCGAGCTCACCCGCCACATTCTGGACCATGGCCATCGGCGCATCCTCGTCGTCTCGGGCCACTTCCGCTCGTCCGACCGGGCACGCCTGCGCTACGATGGCTATGTGGCCGCCATGCAGGAGGCAGGCGTTCCACCAATCGAGGCGGTCGAGATCCCCTTCGTCGATGGCTACGAGAACCTCGACCTCGGGACGGTCCTGACGCAGCACCGCCCGACCGCGATCATCGCCTCCAACGATCTCCTGGCGCTGGGCGTGATTGCGGCGCTCCGGCGCGAGCGCCTTGCCGTTCCCGATAACGTCTCTGTCGCGGGCTTCGACGGCATTGCGCTTGGACGACTGATGAGCCCGACGCTCACCACGATCGCCATGCCCGACGGCGACATGGGACTGGCCGCTGCAGCGTTACTGCTCGACATGGCCGAAAATGCCTCCGACTGCCGTCATCTCACGCTTGAGTGCCGGCTCTATGCCGGCGGGACGGTTCGACGCCTCGGCTGATTGACATGAGAACGCCGCCCGCAGAGTTTCCTCCGGGGCGGCGACAATCATCGTGCCAATCGAATTTAGCTGCGCGGCAGCAGGCTTTCGACTTCGGCCGCAGCCTCGTCCAGTGCTTCCTTCGGCGCCGCCGACTGCTCGACGATGCGCGACAGGTTCTCGACGATCGTCTGGGTGACCTTTACGCCGTTGCTGCCGGGGAAGGCATACCAGGGGCGCATCAGCGGCATCTGCTCGAGGCCGGCGCGGAACAGCGGGTTTTCCTTGTAGAAGTTGGCGAGATACTCAGGCGACTTGGCAGCAAGTTCGTTGTTCGGCACGTAGCCGGTGCCCGGAACGACAACCGAGGCGCCATAGGGGCCGGCGGCGAACTTCGCGAACTTCCAGGCGGCTTCCTGCTTCTCGGCATCTCGCGTCAGAATGACGACGGCATTGCCGCCGGTCGGCAGCTTGCCCTTTGCCGGATCGATAAGCGGAATATGGGCGGTGCGCAGATCGAACTTGCCGCCGACATTCTTGATCGTGTTGCGCAGCGCCCCGGTGGTCTGGAAGGCAAAGCCGACCTTGCCGGCAACGAAGGCCTGCTCGCCGGCCTGCTTTGTCAGAACCGGCAGCCCGCCTTCCTTCACCATGCGGTCGAGCACTTCGACGGCCTTCTCACCCTGCGGACCGTTGAAGGCAACCTTGCTTTCGTCTGCGCTCAGCATCTCGCCGCCGGCGCCGAAGAGCAGTGCCGAGAACATCCAGTCGTCGCCCTGCCAACGGAAGTCGATACCCTCGTTGCCGTCGCCGAGCGCCTTGATCTTGCCGCCAAGCGCGATGACCTCGTCCCAGGTCTTCGGCGGGTTTTCCGGATCGCCTCCAGCTTTGCGCACCAGATCGGCGTTGTAATACATGATCGGGTTGGACGTGGCGAAGGCGAGGCCCACCTGCTTGCCGCCGACCTGGGCGAGTTTCAGGATGTTTTCGGAAAAGCCCTGCTCGGCCATGTTGCCGTCCTTGGCGATGAACGGGCCGAGATCGACGGGAATGTCGCGCTCGTTGACCATGCGCAGGCGGTTGAGACCGATGAAGGTGAGATCGGGCATCTCGGCCGTACCGGCCTGCCGCATGATCGTCTGGATGCCTTCCTCATAGGTCGCCGAAGGATTGGCGAAGGTGATCTTGATGTCTGGGTTTTCTTCCATGAACTTCTTCGAGATCGTGTCCATCACGTCCTTGAAGAAGCCTGGCATCGGATAATGGACGGTCAGCACGGTCTCTGCATGGGCCGGTGCGGCGAGCATCAGCGATGCGGCAGCCGCGGTGAAAAGCTCTCTCAGATGTTTCATGGATGCGCTCCTGGTTGGACCGTTCAGCCTTTGAGTCCGGTCATGGTGATGCCCTCGACGAAGCGTTTCTGCGCCAGCAGGAAAGCAGTCACGAGGGGAAGGGTGATGATGAGAGTGGCGGCCATCAGCGCGCCGTAGTCGTCGCCGGCTTCGGCGGCGCGGAAATAGAGCAGGCCGAGCGGCGGGGTAGCGTAATCCTGGTTGGTGACGACGATCAGTGGCCAAAAGAGATCGTTCCAGTGGGCGACCACCGAGAAGATCGCGAAGGCGGTGACCGCCGGCCAGGCATTCGGCACGATGACGCGCGCGACGATGCCCGCTTCCGACATGCCGTCGAGCCGGGCTGCATGGATCAGGTCGTCGGGCATGGCGCGGAAGAACTGCAGGAACAGGAAGATCGCGAAGACCGAGATCGAGAAGGGTGCCACCAGCGCGGTGTAGCTGTTCAGCACCGAGAGCCTGTCGAAGGCGACATAGATCGGCAGCGCGGTCGCATGGATCGGCACGAGCAGTCCGAGCATGACCAGCACCATCATCGTCCGCGCAGCGCGGAACTTCAGCTTCGCCATGGCATAGGCGCAGGGGATGGCGACGACGATCTGGATGACGAAGATCAGCGCGCAGACGATGACGCCGTTGAAAAGCAGGGTCGTCATCGAGACGCGCGACAGCGCCTTCGTGAAGTTCTCGACATAGGACCATTGCTGCGGGATGAGCGAGAGCGAGGAGGAGAAGATCTCGCTCTGTGGCTTGCCGGCGGTCGAGACCATGAAGATGTAGGGCGCAAGGAAGAGCAAAGCGCCAAGCGACAGGACCGTCAGGCGGGCGATGCGGGCGACGGAGAAAGCGTTGCTGGTCATGCGTAATGCACCTTCCGGTCGAGCACGCGGTACTGCAGGAACATCAAGACGACGAGGATTGCGAGAAAGACGACGGTCATCGCCGAGGCATAACCGACGCGCAGATAGACGAAGCCTTCCTGGTAGATGGTGAAGAGCAGTACTTCCGACGCCTTGTTCGGACCGCCTTCGGTTAGCGTCTTCACCGTCTCGAACACCTTCACCGAATTGATGATGCTGATGGTGGTCACGAATAGCGTCGTCGGCCCGAGCATCGGCCAGGTCACCAGCCGGAAGCGATCGAACCAGGTCTTGGCGCCGTCCACTTCTGCGGCGGCATAGAGCTCGCGCGGGATTGCGGTGAGGCCGGCGAGAAACAGCACCATGTTGAAGCCGACCGACTGCCAGGTGCCGATGATCGACAGGCCGTAGAGGACCGTGCCGGAGGCGCCGAGCCAGTTGGGACCGGCGATGCCGAAGAGCGCAAGGAAGGTGTTGATCGGGCCGATGGTCGGATGGAAGAGGAACTGCCAGACGGTCGCCATGGCGACCAGCAGCGAGGCGACCGGCAGGAAATAGACCGTGCGGAACAAGGCCCTGCCCTTGGTCTCGGCCTCGATCAGCATGGCGATTACCAGCGCCAGCACGATCGAAACCGGCGTGACGATCGCCGTATAGACTGCGGTGTTCCAGAGCGAGCGGCGGAAGGTGCGATCACTGAAGAGTTCGACATAGTTCTCGAAGCCGACGAAGCGCCAGTTGCTGTAGCCGAGTTCGAAATCGGTGAAGCCGAGCACGATCACCGCCGCCGTCGGCAGCAGAATGAAGAGGAAGAGCAGCACGATCGCAGGCAAGGCGAGCAGCCAGGCGATGCGGGCTTCGCGTATCTCGGGCGCCGCGATCCCCGTCTCCAATGTCGAAGCGCTAACCATCAATCTTCTCCAGCGCGGCAGCGGAAGCGACCGGTTCGGCCAGCAGCCGGACACCTTGCTCATCGAAGAGCATCGTCCGCTCGGGCATGATCTCGACGTCAACCGGCTGGCCGACGGTCCAAGCTGCAGTTTCGGCAGGTGTCGCCTTCGACGCCATCACCTCGCCGATCGCATCGAGGCGGGCGTGGACGATGACTTCCGAGCCGAGAAACTCCATGCGCTCGACCCGTGCGCTCAACCGGCGGGCAGTTGCCGGATGGAAGCGAACGAATTCCGGACGGATAGCGAGCTTCACCGATGCATCCGACACCTGTCCCCGGCTCGCCAGCAGCACCAGGTCGCCGAAGCGCACGAGGCCAGCGGCATCGGTACGGGTTTCCAGCACGTTGATCTTCGGCTGACCGAGGAAACGGGCGACCTCGATATGCGAGGGATTGTCGTAGATCTCCTTGGGGGTCGCCAGTTGCAGCAAGTTGCCGCCGATCATCACCGCGACCCGGTCGGCCATCGACAGGGCTTCCGACTGGTCGTGGGTGACATAGAGCGTCGGCACGCCGGCGCGCCGATGCAGGTCGACGATCTCGCCGCGGGCATGCACACGCAGGTTGGCATCGAGATTGGAAAGTGGTTCGTCCATGAGGAAGACGGCCGGACGGCGCACCATGGCGCGGGCGAGTGCCACGCGCTGGCGCTGGCCGCCGGACATCTGGCCGGGCTTGCGATCGAGCAGATGGTCGATCTTCAGCGCCAAGGCCATTTCCTGGACCTGGCGCTGGATGTCGGTGCGGATTTGCCTTTGTCCCGGCAGGAAATTGCCGATTCCAGGCAGGCGCTGCATTGCCGTCAGGCGTCGCATGGCGAGCGGTACGGCGATGTTCTGGCCAGCTGTCAGATGCGGATAGAGGGCGTAGGACTGAAAGACCATCGCAATGTTGCGATCGGCCGCCGCCATGCGGGCAACGTCCCGGCCGCCGATGACGATCTCGCCGGTGTCGCCATGGTCGAGGCCGGCGGCGATGCGCAAAAGCGTACTCTTGCCGCAACCGGACGGGCCGACGAGGGCGATGAACTCGCCCGCTTCCGCCTCCAGGCCGACGCCCTTCAATATGGCATTGCCGCCATAGGACTTGGTGATGCCGCGAAGCGAAAGAACGCTCATTGCGCCGCCTCCACGTGAGGCTTCGTCTTCACCGCTTGCGGATAGACCTCCTCAACGATCGGATCGAGCACGTGGCTCGTCAGCCCCGGAACCGCAACGATTTCGCTGGAAACGCTCGCATCGGTGAACGTGTGGACGACGGCGCCGACCAGCCGCTCGCCCGGCATCGGCCGTTCCAAAGTATCGATGATGAAAGAGGTCGGCGGCGCCCAGACGAGCGCCGCTCCGGCATGTTCACCCGTCCACGCCCAGTGCAGATGCCCGCTCGCATGCAGCGCCACGTCGGAACCTGCGATCAGGTCATAAAGACGCTGGCGCTGGCGGGGACGAACGCTCCAATAGCCGGTGTCGCCTTCCTGCGGCGCGTCGACGAAAAGCGGCTTGTGGGCGAAGATCGCCACCTTGCGTCCGTCGCGGCTCTGCAACTGTTCCTCGAACCAGGCGAACTGCTTTTCCTCTTCCTCGTCCTCGAAGCCGAGCAGCAAGCTGTTAAGCCCGATCAGCCGCCAGCCTTCGTAATCGGAGACCCAATAATCCGGCCCGGCGAGCCCGCGCCAGCGGGCAAGCCGCTGCGCATCCACCGGCTGATGCGAACCCGGCAGGTGACCGACGTCATGATTGCCGGGCACGATCAGCACCGGCATCGAGAGCTGGCCGATCAGCTCGAGCGAAAAGGTGATGTCGTCCTCGTGATCGGCGCCGTCGATCGTCACGTCGCCGGTATGGATGACGAGATCGGGCGCCGTCGCCTCGATCCAGGCGCGAAGCGGCTCCCAATTGTCGTTGAAATGGCTCTTCACCGGGCTGAGATGGGTGTCGCTGATCTGGACGATCTTCATGGAAATGGCCTCCGACGATGGCTTCAAGGCGTGCGCGTCGGAGGGCTTTCATCTCCCCCTCCGGCTGCGGTTGGCCGCAGTCTTTAGGGAGCTGCCATGTCAGTTTGGTAACAGTCGTCCTCAGTTGATTTTCAGTTTTTCCATGAAAGCTTCACGTTTCGGAAAAACAGGCGGTCGCGAAATCCGCCGAAGCCCTTCCCCTCGGAGGCTTTGCGGCGCCCGTGCCCAAAAATTCATACTATTGTATACAATAATTTGCGCATATTGGCGACGAAAAGCTCAATTCATGAGCAGTCGCTTCAAAACAGGGATTTTCACCGGCGATGACGGGAAAGGGCAATACCCCATGAAAACACAGCCTTAGACGCGCCGATCGAAACTGGCACGATTGATGCTTCTCCTCTGTTGCAAGGAGAAAGCGTCATGTCGAAAGCCGCAGAGATCGATATCGTGTCCGTTTCCAAGATTTACGGCTCGACGACAGCCGTACATTCGATCAGCCTGAAAATCCCCGCCGGCAGCTATTGTTGCTTTCTTGGCCCATCGGGCTGCGGCAAGACCTCGACGCTGCGCATGATCGCGGGGCATGAGAGCATCTCGTTGGGCGACCTCAGGCTCGGCAATGTCGTCGTCACCGATTTTCCGCCGGCCAAGCGCAATACGGCGATGATGTTCCAGTCCTACGCGCTGTTCCCCCATCTCGACCTCGTCGACAACGTCGCCTTCAGCCTCAAGATGAAGGGGGTCGACCGCGACGCCCGTCGCGCCAAGGCGCTCGACATGTTGAAGCTGATGCAGATGGAGGCCTATGGTTCCAGGCGTCCGGCCCAGCTTTCTGGTGGCCAGCAGCAGCGCGTGGCGCTTGCCCGTGCACTCATCACCGAGCCGGAGGCGCTGCTTCTCGACGAGCCGCTGTCGGCGCTCGACCCGTTCCTGAAGATCCGCATGCGGGCAGAGCTGAAAAAACTGCAGAAGACGCTTGGCATCACCTTCGTGCACGTCACCCACAGCCAGGAAGAGGCCATGGCGCTCGCCGATCTGATCGTGGTGATGAACAACGGCCGGATCGAGCAGGCGGCGGCACCGCGCATGGTGTTCGAGCGGCCGGCAACCGCCTTCGTTGCACGCTTCATGGGCGACCACAACGTGCTCTCGGGAAAGGTCCGGGCGATCACCGACAGCATCGTCGAAATGGAGACGGCGGAGGGTCAGGTCTTTGCGGTGCGCGACATCGCCCAGGAGATCGGCCGGCCGATCGACATTGGCATCCGCACCGATCGCGTGCGGCTCGATGCGCCGAGTGAGAAGGGCCTAGGCTTCCAGGCCGTGGTTTCCAACATCGAATATCGCGGCGCGTCGGTGAAGCTGACTGCCATCGGCGCCGGCAGCGACGACTTCACGCTGATCGTCAGCGACAGCGACTATTTCAGGAAACCCGTGTCGGTCGGCGACGCGGTCTCCCTGAGCTGGACCCTGGAGGACGTCGTCCCCCTCGGCCGCCTTTCCGCATGAGCTACCAACCATCACAAAAGGGGAACTGCGCATGACGACTGAAAACAAGACCGAAAAGCCTGGTGCCAGCCTGACACGCCGGTCACTGCTAAAGACCGGCGCTGCCGCCGTCGGCGCGATCGCCGGGTCGGGCGCCATCACCGGCTTCCCGACGATCTGGGCCCAGAACCCGATCACGCTGCGCCAGTTCGGCACCGGCGTTTCCAACATCAACGCCATTGCCGAGAAGTGCAAGCAAGACCTCGGCATCACGCTGGAGATGACGGCGACGGATTCCGACGCCGCTGCCCAGCGGGCGGTGACCCAGCCAGACTCCTACGACATCGCCGACATCGAGTACTGGATCGCCAAGAAGGTCTTCCCGGCCGGCGTAATGCAGCCGATGGACGTCAAGAAGATCAAGTACTTCGACAAGATCGTGCCACTCTTCATCGACGGCAAGCTGAAGCCCGAAAGCGTGGTCGCGCAAGGCACGGCGCCGCATACCGTCGGCTTCGTCGACGCGCAGGATTCCAAGACCTTTGCCAAGTCGCCGACCGACTGGATGACGCTGATCCCGACGATCTACAATGCCGACACGCTCGGCATTCGTCCTGATCTCGTCGGCCGCGAGATCTCGACCTGGGCCGACATCATGGACCCCGCCTTCAAGGGCAAGACGGCGATCCTCAACATCCCCTCTATCGGCATCATGGATGCAGCGATGATCATGGAGGCCATGGGCAACATCAAATATGCCGACAAGGGCAACATGACCACGGACGAGATCGACAAGACGATCGACTTCCTGATCAAGGCCAAGCAGGACGGCCAGTTCCGCGCTTTCTGGAAATCCTTCGACGAAAGCGTCAACCTGATGGCTTCGGGCGAAGTCGTCATCCAGTCCATGTGGTCGCCGGCGGTCGCCGCCGTCCGTTCCAAGGGTATCGCCTGCAAGTACCAGCCACTGAAGGAAGGCTACCGCGCCTGGGGCGGCGGCCTCGGCCTTGCCGCCCATCTTCAGGGCGCCCAGCTCGACGCGGCCTATGAATACATCAACTGGTACCTGTCCGGCTGGGTTGGCGCCTATCTCAACCGCCAGGGCTACTATTCCGCCGCCATGGAAACCGCCAAAGGCTTCATGTCCGAGGACGAGTGGGGCTTCTGGGTGGAAGGCAAGCCCGCCAAGGGCGATATCCTGTCGCCGGAAGGCAAGGTGATGGAGAAGGCCGGTGCCGTGCGCGATGGCGGCTCGTTCGAGGAACGCATGGGCAAGGTTGCCTGCTGGAACTCGGTTATGGACGAGGATCGCTACATGATCAAGCGCTGGAACGAGTTCATCGCTGCATAATGGGGCTTCCGTCGGGGCTGGAACGACCGTTCTGGCTAAGGCTTTGCCCCTCACCCTAGCCCTCTCCCCACATGCGGGGAGAGGGGACATGCCACATGGGTAAGGCTAGAGGCGCAAAACGGTGCTGTCCATTCTCCCCGCGCGCGGGGAGAATGTGGCGGCAAGCGGATGAGGGACAGCCCCCATCCGAGGAAATCCAGAGGGGAACGAAGATGGCGACACTTGCGACTTCGCAGTCAGGGGAAATCAGTGCGGACAAGCCAATCCGCCGCTGGGTCGTTCCACGTGCGCTGGCCTCCCACCTTCAGGCCACGCCCCTCCTCTTGATCCTCGGCTTCTTCTTCGTGCTGCCGATTCTCACCATCGTCGTCGTCAGCTTCTGGGATTACGACTTCGCAGGGCTTTATCCGGATTTCCTGACGATGAACTACGCCGATACGCTCGGCTCCTGGGTCACCTGGAAGACCTATCTCAACACCCTGAAGTTCACCGTCCTCGTCTGGGCGCTGACACTCTCAATCGGCTTCTGGGTGGCCTATTTCCTCGCCTTCCATGTCCGCACCACCACCATGCAAATGGTGCTGTTCCTCGTCTGCACCGTACCGTTCCTGACCTCCAACATCATCCGCATGATCTCCTGGATCCCGGTGCTCGGCCGCAATGGCCTCGTCAATTCCACGCTGATCGAACTCGGGCTGATCCCGCAGCCGATCGAATGGCTGCTTTATTCCGATTTCGCTGTCGTCCTGGCCATGGTTCATCTCAACACGCTGTTCATGGTGACGCCGATCTTCAACACGCTGGTGCGCATCGACCGCTCGCTGATCGAGGCGGCACGCGATTGCGGCGCTACCGGCGGACAGATCCTCTGGAACGTCATCCTGCCGCTCGCCAAGCCGGGCATGGCGATCGGCTCGATCTTCGTCGTCACGCTCGTCATGGCGGATTTCTCGACCGTGCAGGTCATGTCCGGCGGCCAGAGCGCGTCCGTGGCGCTGATGATGAAGAACCAGATGTCGCTGCTGCAATATCCGGCAGCCGCCGCCAATGCGGTGGTGCTGTTGATCGTGGTGCTATCGATGGTCGCCGCGATCCTGCGCGTCGTCGACATTCGTAAGGAGCTCTGACATGAGCAACGAAAGACGCGGCAAGGAATTCTACCTGCTCGCAATCTTCTTTACCCTGTTCGTGCTGTTCCTCTACGGACCGCTTTCGGCAGTGCTGATCCTGTCATTCCAGGGACCGGACGGCGGTCTGACCTTTCCATTGAACGGCGTTTCATTGCACTGGTTCTACAATCTCCTCGAAAAACAGGCGGTCGGCGATTTCGGCGCCTCGTTCCGCCGTTCCTTCACGCTCGGCCTGATGGTGATGGCGGTCAACGTCGTGGTCGCGCTGCTCGCCGGCCTTGCCTTCCGCCGGCGCTTCCGCGGCGCCAGCGTGCTCTTCTATCTGACCGTCGCAAGCCTCGTCGTGCCGTCGATCATCATCTCGCTCGGTATCGGTGTCGTCTTCCAGCAGTTCGGCCTGAAGCCCGCCTGGTATTCCTCCGGCTTCGGCGCCCACCTCACCTGGACCCTGCCTTTCGGCGTGCTCATCATGTTTGCCGTCTTCAACCGGTTCTCACCGTCCTATGAGGAGGCGGCGCGCGATCTTGGAGCGACCTCATGGCAGACCTTTCGCCACGTGCTCCTGCCGATGATCGCCCCGAGCCTCATCGGTGTCGGTCTCTTCGGCTTTACACTTTCCTATGACGAGTTCGCTCGCACGCTGATGACCTCCGGCAGCTACAACACCCTGCCGCTCGAGATCTATGGCATGACCACAAATGTGACGACGCCGGTGCTCTATGCACTCGGCACGGTCACCACGCTTTTCTCCTTCACCGTCATCCTCGTTGCGCTTGCGGTCATTGTGGTCTTGCGGCGCCGCCAGGCAGAGCTGAGCTAGGCCAGATGCGCATCCTGATCGTCAATCCCAATACCACCTCGTCGATGACGGCCAAGGCCGCCGCGGCGGCGCGGGCCGTCGCCGGCCCCACCACGGAAATTCTCGCCCGCACATCGAAGTCCGGACCGGCCTCGATCGAGGGGCATTATGACGGCGCGGTCGCACTTCCGGGCCTGCTTACAGAAATTCGCGACGGGGAAAGGGCCGGCGCCGATGCTGCGGTCATTGCCTGCTTCGACGACACGGGCCTTGAAGCCGCCCGCGCGCTTGCCCGCATTCCAGTGGTCGGGCTCTGCGAGTCCGCCGTCGCGACCGCTGCCATGTTGGCGCAACGCTTCACTGTGGTCACGACGCTCGAACGTTCCCGCGTCCTGATCGAGAATCTCGTCCGGCACTACGGCATGGACAGCAGGGCCAAGGTGCGCGCCGCCGATATTCCGGTGCTCGAACTGGAAGACAAGGCCTCGAACGCCCTTGCCAAACTGCGACGCGAGATCGAACTGGCACTTACTCAGGACGGCGCCGAGGCGATCGTGCTCGGCTGCGCCGGCATGGCAGACCTTGCCCGGGACCTGCAAGCCGATTACGGCGTTCCGGTAATCGATGGCGTCTCCGCCGCCGTCAAGCAGGCGGAGGCGTTGGTGTCGCAAGGACTTATGACCAGCAAGCGCGGTTCGTATGCATCACCGCTCAGCAAGACCTATTCAGGCTTCATGAGCGCACTTGCGCCGACCACGGCCTGAGGGGATACCGACCTCGCATCATCCATCGCGATCGCGAGCAGCGCGTTCGACGCGTCCGCCTCGGCAATGATCCAGTCGCGAAAGGCCTGGATCTTCTTCTGCCGCCGGCTGCTTTGCGGATAGACCAGCCAATAGGCGCGACCGTCCCTGACCACATGTTCGAACGGCCGAATGAGCCTGCCGCTCTTCAGTTCCTCCATCAGGAAGGTTGATACGGCAATGGCGATGCCATGTTCCGCCAGGGTGGTCGCGACATCCATCGCCTGGACGTCGAAGATCAGCTCCGTGCCGTTGCTTTCCGGCGGCTCTACGCCGGTCTCGATCATCCACCGCCGCCACCAGCTGGCGTTGCCGAATCGGCGCACCCGCAGAACATCCGACGGATGCTTCAGCTGGTGCTTTTCCAGGAATGACGGGGTGCAGACCGGCATGTAATCGATCGGGAACAGCGGGAACACGTCGTTGCCCGGCCAGTCGCCGCTGCCACTGCGCACTGAAAGATCGATGGCGTCGCGCTTGAAGTCGACCAGATCGGTCGACATGTGCACCCTTATGCTGATGTTCGGCTGGGCGGTCTGGAACGAGGCGAGCCTGGGGCCGAGCCAGCTCGAAACGACGGTCGGAAGCACGGAAATGTGCAGGTGATGTTCGGTCTTGTCGGCAATCTCGGAGAAGGCCGCGCCCAGCAGATCGATCGCCTCCGTCACCTTCGGCGCCAACTGCCGCCCGGCGGCCGTCAACCGCACCTCGCGCGCAAGCCGCACGAAGAGCGGCGTGCCGATGCGCTCCTCCAGCAGCCGGATCTGGTAGCTGACGGCAGCCTGAGTCATCCCGAGTTCCTTGGCCGCGCGGGTGAAACTCAGGTGCCTGGCGGCGGCTTCGAAGGCGCGCACCGCACTCATGGGAGGTATCTTGCTCATGGCGCTGAGATAAGCATTCTTTATGCCAGCATGCGAGAAATCGCTTTGCGCGAAGCAGCAAAATTCCTCACTTTTTTGGCGAACACAACAGCGAAAACAAAGAGGATAGCAATGCTTAACGCAGTGCGATCAACGATCCTTCATGTCCTGAAGCAGGCCGGGAGCGCCCTCAACTCGACCATCGCCATCGATACGTTCAGCGAATTCCAGCTCCGGGATATCGGCCTGACGCGGGATCACGAGACCATCCGCGCGCGCGTCGGCGACGTTGCCGATCCATGGCACTGGTCGAAGGAAGACACGTCATCCGGGCCGAAACCCTCACCAAAGAGGGACCGCACCAACACGCTGCCAGCCGTGACGATCTCGCCGCGCGCGCAGCCCGGCGAAAACAGGGACGTCAGCATCTCGCTTTGCGACTGATGGATTGCCGAGACAGAACCTGTCCGGATCTTCTGGTGCAGCATCCCGCGATCGAGCGGACCACACCGCAGAGACCTTCGGCCAGAATCCTCGCAATCGCCGCGGCGGCGCCACGACGCACATTGGCGGAGCGCGCCAGATTGAAGCCAACAAGCCTCCCCCAGTAGGTTCCGCTGCAGTCTGCCGTTTACTTCCCGTTATCCATACCGAGAAAGAAACGACCCTCCGCACCGGGTCTTTGACATCGCGCACCTATTGACGCAAATTTGCGATCAGATACTATATCTAGTGTTCGAGGTTCTTCCGATTCGCAAGGATTGGGAGCTAAGACGGGAATACGGTGCGCCGGCGGCTTTCCGCCCGGCTATCCCGTAGCTGCCCCCGCAACTGTAGACGGCGAGCAACTGTCCGGAATTGGACCACTGAGGCATGAGGCCTCGGGAAGGTCGGGATGGAAGCGTCGACCCGTGAGCCAGGAGACCTGCCTCGAGCAACAAACGTCCACGGGCGGGGTGTCCGGAGGGGTTGAGTACGGCAGGATGAGCCTGCCTGATCGTCTCGACGTCTCCCCGGCAGCCTGTCGAAAGCTTCGGGGTGAAGTCATGTCTGCGTCATCGAAATCCTATCACTCGCCAATCAAGAGGCGCGGTTTCCCGCGCAGCTGAAGAAGAGGCGTGCCCGGGCTCCATATCCGAGCAAGCCACAGCCATGACAGCCCCCGCATTTCGCCGGATCGCGGTCGCGTGTCCACGTGCCTTCTCTTGCCCCTATCCAGCCGACCAAACGAGGAAGAAATGAACATCACCGTCTACAGCAAGCCCGCCTGTGTCCAATGCACCGCGACCTATCGGGCCCTCGATCGCCAGGGCGTCAGCTACGAGGTCATTGATATCTCCGTCGACCAGGACGCACTCGAGACGGTCAAGGGCCTCGGCTACATGCAGCTCCCCGTCGTCGTCGCCGGCCCCGAACACTGGGCGGGTTTCCGCCCCGACAAGATCAGCACGCTTTCTTAGAGGAGACAGGCGGTGGGGCTTATCGTCTATTTTTCCAGCCGCTCGGAAAACACCCATCGCTTCGTCGAAAAACTCGGCCTTCGCGCGAAGCGCATACCACTCGCGGAAGGTAAGGATACGCTTACCGTCACCGAACCCTATGTGCTGGTCGTGCCCACCTATTGCGGCGACGACGGCCGGGGTGCCGTGCCGAAACAGGTAATCCGCTTCTTGAACGACGCGGGCAACCGCTCTCACATCCGCGGCGTAATTGCCGCGGGCAACAGCAATTTCGGCGCGACCTACGGGGTCGCCGGCGACGTCATCTCGGCCAAGTGCTGCGTGCCTTATCTTTATCGTTTCGAGCTAATCGGAACGGACGAAGACGTCGCTAATGTCAAAAACGGGATGGAACGATTTTGGACGTCACAACACGCGAACACCCCCTGAAGGCGACGGAAGCGGCGCTGGACTATCACGCACTGAACGCGATGCTCAACCTCTATGACGAAGAGGGCCGGATCCAGCTCGACAAGGACCGGCTGGCGGCGAAACAGTACTTCCTCCAGCACGTCAACCAGAACACGGTCTTCTTCCATAACCTTAGGGAAAAGCTCGATTATCTGGTGACCGAGGGCTATTACGAACAGGAGGTGCTGGACCAGTACTCCTTCAACTTCGTGCGCGACCTCTATGACCACGCCTATGCCAAGAAGTTCCGTTTTCCGACCTTCCTCGGCGCGTTCAAATATTACACCTCCTATACGCTGAAAACTTTCGACGGAAAGCGCTACCTGGAGCGCTACGAGGATCGCGTCTGCATGGTGGCGATGACGCTGGCGCGCGGCAACGAGCAGCTTGCCCGCGATCTCGTCGACGAGATCATTTCCGGCCGTTTCCAGCCAGCGACACCGACTTTCCTCAATGCCGGCAAGAAGAGCCGCGGCGAGCTCGTCTCCTGCTTCCTGCTGCGGATCGAGGACAACATGGAGAGTATCGGGCGCGCGATCAATTCGGCGCTGCAGCTTTCCAAGCGCGGCGGCGGCGTGGCGCTGTCGCTCACCAATATCAGAGAGATGGGCGCACCGATCAAGCAGATCGAGAACCAGTCGTCCGGCATCATCCCGATCATGAAGCTGCTCGAAGACTCCTTCTCCTACGCCAACCAGCTTGGCGCCCGCCAAGGCGCAGGCGCCGTCTATCTGCATGCCCACCACCCCGACATCATGCGTTTCCTCGATACCAAACGCGAGAATGCCGACGAGAAGATCCGCATCAAGACGCTGTCCCTCGGCGTCGTGATCCCGGACATCACCTTTGAGCTCGCCCGCAACAACGAGGACATGTATCTGTTCTCGCCCTATGATGTTGAGCGCGTCTACGGCATGCCGCTGACCGAGATTTCGGTAACGGAGAAGTATCGCGAGATGGTCGAGGATGCGCGCATCCGCAAGAAGAAGGTCAAGGCGCGCGAGTTCTTCCAGGTCATCGCCGAGATCCAGTTCGAAAGTGGTTATCCCTACATCATGTTCGAGGACACGGTGAACCGGGCAAACCCGATCGCCGGCCGCATCACCATGAGTAATCTCTGCTCGGAAATCCTGCAGGTGAGCGAGGCCAGCGAATTCAACGAGGACCTCTCCTACGCCCGCATGGGCAAGGACATTTCCTGCAACCTCGGCTCACTGAACATTGCCGCGGCGATGGACTCACCAAACTTCGGCCACACGATCGAAACCTCGATCCGCGCCTTGACCGCCGTCTCCGAAATGAGCCACATCTCCTCGGTGCCCTCGATTGAGAAGGGCAACGACGACAGCCACGCGATCGGCCTCGGCCAGATGAACCTGCACGGCTATCTCGCCCGTGAGCACATCTTCTACGGCTCCGAGGAAGGCATCGATTTCACCAATATCTATTTCTACACGGTGACCTATCACGCCGTCAAAGCCTCGAACCGGTTGGCGGTCGAGAAAGGCCAGAGCTTCAAAGGGTTCGAGAACTCGAAATATGCGTCAGGCGAATATTTCGACAAATACACCGAGGCTGAATGGCTGCCGGCGACAGAAAAGGTGAAAGGCCTCTTCGAGAGAGCCGGCATCCCCATCCCGACGCAGGAAGATTGGTTCGAGCTGAAACGGGCGGTGATGGAGAGCGGTCTCTACAACCAGAACCTTCAGGCCGTGCCGCCAACCGGCTCGATCTCCTACATCAACCATTCGACCTCCTCGATCCACCCGATCGTCTCGAAGATCGAGATCCGCAAGGAAGGCAAGATCGGCCGCGTCTATTATCCGGCTGCCTTCATGACCAACGACAACCTGGAATACTACCAGGACGCCTACGAGATCGGGCCCGAGAAGATCATTGAAACCTATGCAGCGGCGACCCAGCACGTCGACCAGGGCCTGTCGCTGACCCTCTTCTTCCGTGACACAGCAACGACGCGCGACATCAACCGCGCCCAGATCCACGCCTGGAAGAAGGGCATCAAGACCATCTACTACGTCCGCCTTCGGCAGATGGCGCTCGAAGGCACACAGGTCCAGGGCTGCGTCTCCTGCACGCTGTAGACCGCATTTCCGGAAAAGTGCCCTTTACCGCGCGGATGAGGGGCAACAACACACTCCAGAGGACAACGACATGAACATGCACACCAAACCCGCAAGCCGCATCCGCGCGATCAACTGGAACCGCATCGAGGACGACAAGGACCTGGAAGTCTGGACCCGACTCACCGGCAATTTCTGGCTGCCGGAGAAGGTGCCACTCTCCAATGACATCCTCTCCTGGGCGACGCTGAAGCCGGAGGAGCAGAAACTCACCATCCGCGTCTTCACCGGCCTCACGCTGCTCGATACGATCCAGAACGGCATTGGCGCAGTCCGGTTGATGGAGGATGCCGTCACCCCGCACGAAGAAGCAGTGCTTTCCAACATCTCCTTCATGGAGGCGGTGCACGCCCGCTCCTACTCCTCGATCTTTTCCACGCTCTGCCTTACCCCCGATGTCGACGATGCCTATCGCTGGTCGGAGGAGAACGAGTTTTTGCAGAGGAAGTCGGCGCTGATCATGGCAGAGTACGCCTCGGGCGATCCACTGAAAAAGAAGGCCGCGAGCGTCTTCCTCGAAAGCTTCCTGTTCTATTCCGGCTTCTATCTGCCGATGTACTGGTCGAGCCGGGCCAAGCTTACCAATACCGCCGACATGATCCGGCTGATCATCCGCGACGAAGCCGTGCACGGCTATTACATCGGCTACAAGTTCCAGCGCGGCCTGGAGCGGCTGAGCGACGAACGCCGGCAGGAGATCAAGGACTTCGCCTTCGGCCTGCTTCTTGAACTCTACGACAACGAGGCGAAGTACACCGAGGCGCTTTATGACGGCGTCGGCCTTACCGAGGATGTGAAGAAGTTCCTGCACTACAACGCCAACAAGGCGCTGATGAACCTCGGCTACGAGGCATTGTTCCCGGCCGAGGCCTGCAAGGTGAACCCCGCCATTCTCTCGGCGCTGTCGCCGAATGCCGACGAGAACCACGACTTCTTCTCAGGCTCCGGCTCCTCCTATGTCATCGGCAAGGCGGTGGCGACCGAAGACGAGGACTGGGATTTCTGAGCGCGCGTCCAGGGACACCGGCTGACACACGAAGAGCCACCCGAGGACATGCTGTCTTCGGGTGGCTCTGCATATCAACGAAGTGCGGTTATTCCGCCGCAACCACGCGGCTGCGGCCGATCGTTGCCTGCGTCAGCAGGAAGGCGGCGAGCGCGCAGGCGGCGATGGCGCCGGCCATCGGCAGCGCAGTTCCATCGAAGAAGAGGCTGGCAATGACCATCGCTAGGGCGGCGGTGACGAAGTGCAGCGTGCCCATCAGCGCTGAGGCCGTTCCGGCGATCTCGCCGTGGTCTTCCAGCGCCAGCACCGCCGAGGTCGGGATCACCAGGCCGAGCACGCCATAGCCGACGAACAGGAAGGCAGCCATGACAGGCAGTTGGTTGAAGCCGAGGCTCATGACGACGAACATCGTAACCATGGTGAGCGCAAAGGCGCCGACGGCGAGGCGCATCACCCGCACCAGGCCGAAGCGCTCGCCGAGCCAGCCGGTCGCCTGCGACACCGAGAAGAACGATACGGCATTCATCGAGAAGGCGATGCTGTATTGCGTTGGCGTCAACCCGTAGTGGTCGATCAGCACGAAGGGCGAGTTGGCGAGATAGACGAGGAAACCGGAGATCCCGAGCCCGCCGATGAAGGTGAGCGTCAGGAAGTTGCGGTCGGAAAGCAGCAGGCGGTAGGCGGCAAGCGCACTTGCCACGCTGCTGTCGGCTCGGTCCTTTTTCGGGCGAGTCTCCTGCAATTGTGTCGACAGGAGGATCAGGCCGATGAAGGCGGCGATCATCACGGCATAGAAGACACCGCGCCAGCCGTAAAACTGGATCACGGCGCTGCCGGCGAGCGGCGCCAGGATCGGCGAAATGCTGAAGACCAGCATCAGCAACGACATCAGCCGCGCGGCTTGCACGCCCGTGTGCATGTCACGGACGACCGCACGCGGAATGACCATGCCGGCGGCGCCGCCGATCCCTTGCAGGAAGCGGAAGACGATCAGCGTTTCGATATCGCTTGCAAGCGCGCAGCCGATGCTGGCGACGGTGAAGAGGCCCATGCCGAGGTAGAGAGGCGCCTTGCGGCCCCAGATATCGGAAAGAGGCCCATAGATGAGCTGCGAGACCGCAAAGGAAATGAAGAACGAGAGCAGGCTGAGCTGCACCACGCCGTTCTCCGCTGCCAGGTCTTTGCCGATCGACGGCAAGGCAGGCAGATACATGTCGATTGCGAAGGGACCGATCGCCGAAATCAAACCGAGAACGATGGCCGTGCGAAGGAAGGACGCTGTCATGGCAATGATCTTTCAGAAATCGTGGCAACGCACCGGCACGAGGCCGGCATCGCTGCCACCTGGATTGAAACTCGAAAGATGACGGTCGTGCCAGGATCGGACGTTTGGGAAACGCATCCTGCGCTGACTACTTAGTCCAATAATTTGGACAGTTGTGTAAAATTAGACACCATTGTCTAAATCGTCAATGGGCTCTATCTTCAGTCGATGAAAAAACATGACCTCGCCTCGACCGACGCCCACGTGCACAAGGGACAGCTCGCGAAGCGCGTCTCGATCCTGGAGGCGGCTGCGGACGTTTTCTGCCGCGAGGGCTTTTCCGGTGCCAGCATCGACGAGATAGCCGCCGAAGCCGGCGTGTCGCGGCAGACGGTCTACAACCACTATCGCGAAAAAGAGACGCTGTTCATGGCAGTGATCCAGGACATAATGGATCGCACCAATGGCGTCCTCTTTTCGATCCTGGCGACCTTTCCGGAACGGGCCGACAATCTCGAAGAAGACCTTGCCGCTTTCGCGGTGCGTCTCAACAAGAACTGCATCTGCAACCAGGACGCCAAGTTCATCCAGAAGCTGATCGCGACGGAAGGCAACCGCTATCCGCATCTCTTCCAGTTCTGGCGGGAACAGGGCCCGGGCAAGACGGATCGGGCGCTTGCGGCACTCTTTGCGCGGCTCGCCCACTTGGCACCGCTCGAAATCGATGACTTCGACCTCGCGGCGCGGCAATTCATCGCGCTGATAAAGGCAGACCTGCAGATGGGCGGGCTTTTCGGCGAAGCCCCAAGCGACACGGAACTCGAAGATAGCGCCCGCAAGGCGGTCCGAACCTTCCTGCGCGCCTATGGCCGCGGGCAGAAAAAGGGCAGTCTCGAAGCTCAACATTGATTGGCGAGCGGATGGTCGCCGCCGGATCAGGCCGCGCTCTTCGGCAGTCGCCAGCTCATGGACGACGCCAACGGTCCGTTCCTGCTGCGCCGACTGCTCCAGCACCGGTTCTAGCTCGTCTCTGATCTGATCGATCTTGCTGACCGACGGTCCGATGCGAGCACTTCCCTGTCCTGCACATAAGTGACAGACGCTTGCGCGGACGCTGATCCTATCTGGTGATGCGAAAACCGCTGACGCCCTCCGGCGCCTCGACGAATTCGGTCACGACCTTCGAGACCCATGCTGCCGGCGGTCCTTCATGCAGACGCTCGAGCATGCGGGTAACCGCCTCGTCCGGACCGCT
The DNA here is from genome assembly GCF_056924495.1 of Ensifer sp. 38_S197. Taxonomy (NCBI): domain Bacteria; kingdom Pseudomonadati; phylum Pseudomonadota; class Alphaproteobacteria; order Hyphomicrobiales; family Rhizobiaceae; genus Ensifer; species Ensifer sp. 38_S197. The sequence continues at coordinate 992,792 of NZ_JBXOVZ010000001.1, forward strand.
GATCAGAGCGGCGACCGAGCCATCGGCTTCGTTACGGACCCACCCGACGAGACCGAGCTTCTGCGCCTCGTCACGCGCCCAAACCCTGAAGCTAACGCCTTGCACCCGCCCGAGGATTCGGACCAACGCCGTCTTGCTGGTCTCATTCATGGTCTCGTCTCCGTCACCGTCTCCCACGCTATCTGGCGCTAGGTTGGGCAAAGGCAAGTCATCCGCGCAACGAAGCTGGAGGGAGCTCTTCCGACGGCCTCGCAGGCTGGCGAAGAATCGCAGAAAGCGTAACAAATTTCCTCGCTATCCCTTTTATTTTTTGTTCGTGTATTTTTAAAAGTTGACGCGCGAAAAGTTTTGTGGCTTTTACACCGCTACCAAGACGGCGGTGGGAGGGCCTCGCCAGCTTGGATCGAGACACCGAAGGCCCGCGCCGTTTCCAGGGAGGAAACCATGAACATGTCCCGCATTCTGAAATCGCTCGTCGCCGGCACGGCGCTGTCTCTCTTCGCCTCCGCGGCCTTCGCCGATGGCATCGGCGCTTCGCTCTTGACCCAACAGCATCCGTTCTACATCGAGCTCGCCGACGCGATGAAAGCCGAAGCCAAGGCCAAGAACGTTGCGCTCGAAGTCTCGATCGCCAACCAGGACCTCAACAAGCAGCTCGCCGACGTCGAGGATTTCATCGTCAAGGGCGTCGACGTCATCGTCATCTCGCCGGTCGACAGCCAGGGCGTGCGCGCCGCGATCGAGAAAGCTGAAAAGGCCGGCATCAAGGTGATCACCGTCGACGTTCCGGCCAACGGCACGACCGTCACCTCGCATATCGGCACCGACAACTTTACCGGCGGCGTCAAGGCCGGCGAACTCATGGCCAAGGTCCTCGACAACAAGGGCAAGATCGCGGTGATCGACTACCCGACGGTCCAGTCGGTCGTAAACCGCGTCAATGGCTTCAAGGAAGCGATCGCCAAGCATCCCGATATGGAGATCGTCGCGATCCAGACCGGCATCACTCGCGCCGAAGCGCTGGCAGCCGCCCAGAATATGCTGCAGGCCAATCCGGATATCACCGGCATCTTCGGCTTTGGCGACGATGCGGCACTTGCCGCCGCCGTTGCCGTCAAGGCCGCGGGTCTCGAATCCCAGGTCAAGGTCATCGGCTTCGACGGGATGAAGGAAGCCCGTGACGCCGTCGACACCAACCCGGTTATGGTCGGTGTCATCCAGCAGTTCCCGGACCAGATGGGCAAGCAGGCGGTCGACACCGCCGTCAAGGTTGCCGCCGGCGAGACGGTTCCGGCCGAACAGCCGATCGTGCCCGGCGTCTACACCGCCAAGTAAGTCCTCCCAGGACCGCCGCCGCCTTCGCGCGAATGAGCAAAAATGTGTGCGGTTTTCCGCCCGCATCCTGCTCTGATCTGAAGGCGGCGGCACCCCATTGGGGTGCACGCTTCCGGCCTATGGTCGAAGGCGCTCCCCCTCGGCTGACCCGAAGGAGGCCGCCATGCATGGTTCGACCACGGATATCATTCTCGAAATCGACAACGTCACGAAATCCTTCGGCCAGGTCGCGGCGCTGAAGGGCATGCGCCTTCGCGTCCGGCGCGGTCGGGTGCACACTCTGCTGGGCGAAAACGGTGCCGGCAAATCGACGTTGATGAAAATCCTTGCGGGGGTACACGAGGCGACCTCGGGAGAGATCGCTCTCGACGGCCGCCCCTACCGGCCGCGCAATCCACAGGATGCCGCCGCCCTCGGCCTTGCCATCGTCTTCCAGGAGTTGAGCCTCTGCAGCAACCTGACGGTGGCCGAGAACATTCTCGCCACCCGTGAGCCGCGTCGCTTCGGCTTCATCAACGACAAGGCGCTGGTCGCCAGGGCCCGCGCGATCGTCGCCGATCTCGGCCTGCCGATCGATGTCAGCGAGAAGGTCGGCAATCTCTCGATCGCCCAGCGCCAGCTGGTCGAAATCGCCAAGGGCCTGAGCCACGACGCCAAGGTGGTCATCCTCGACGAACCGACTTCGTCGCTCAGCGACAGCGAAGCCGAAATCCTGTTCGCCATCATCGCCCGGCTCAAGCAGCGTGGCGTCGCCGTCATCTACATCTCGCACCGCATGGAAGAGATCATGCGGCTCAGCGACGACATTACCGTCATCCGCGATGGCGAGTATGTGTCGACCCACGACCGCGACAGTGTCACCATCGAGGCGCTGATCGCGCTGATGGTCGGCCGCCGCATGGACGAGATCTATCCGCCAGCGGCACACGAACGCAAGGCGGACGCGGCTCCGGTTCTCTCGGTCGAAGATCTTACCCGCGACGGCGATTTCGAAAACATCTCCTTCAACGTCCGCCCTGGCGAGATCCTCGGCTTCTTCGGGCTGGTCGGCTCCGGCCGATCGGAGGTGATGAACGCTCTCTTCGGCATGAAGACCGCCAGCGGCACCGTCCGCTTCGATGGCGAGACAGTTCGCTTTCGCTCGCCGGCCGAGGCGATCGCGCGCGGCATCGGCTTCGTCACCGAGAACCGCAAGGAAGAGGGCCTCGTTCTTGGCCACAGCGTCGGCTGGAACATCTCGATGGCAGCACTCGGCGAATTCACCGGGCCGCTCGGCTTCACCCGCAGCCGCGCCGAACGCGCAGCAGCCGTCCAGGAAGTCGGAAGGCTCGCGATCAAGACGCATTCGCTCGACACGCCGTCGGGGTCGCTCAGCGGCGGCAATCAGCAGAAGATCGTGCTCGCCAAGTGGCTGCTCACCCGGCCCAAGGTGCTGATCCTCGACGAGCCGACCCGCGGCGTCGACGTCGGCGCCAAGTTCGAAATCTACAAGATCATCCGCCAGCTGGCGGCCGAGGGAACGGCGATCCTGCTGATCTCCTCCGAGCTGCCGGAAGTTCTGGGAATGAGCGACCGCGTCGTCGTCATGCATGAGGGTGTCATTGGCGCAACCCTTTCCGGCGCCGACCTCAACCCGGAAACGATCATGGCGCACGCAACAGGATTTAAATCATGACACAGCAATCCGAAGCCCAGGCTGCCCTCCTGCGGGCGTTGAAACAATACGGCGGCATCCTGCTCTCGCTGGTGATGCTCTGCGTCGTCTTCTCTTTTCTCAACCCGCGCTTCATGTCGGTCGTCAACTTCATGAACATCCTGCAGCAGGTGGCCGTGGTGGCGATCGCCGCCTTCGGCATGACCTGGGTGATCCTGCTTGGCGAAATCGACCTTTCGGTTGGCTCGATCATCGCAGTTGCCGGTATGGTCGGCGCGCAGTGTTTTGCCTTCGGCCTCGGCTTCGCGCCGGCGATCGTGCTCACGCTTCTCGCCGGCGCGCTGATGGGTATGCTGAACGGCGTGCTGACGGCGAAGCTGCTGCTCCCGTCCTTCATCGTCACCGTCGCGACCATGGGCATCTACCGTGGCATGGTCAGCCTACCGACCAACGGCGTCCCGGCGATGATCGAAAATCCGACCTGGACGGCGATCGGCACGGAAAGCTTCTTCGGCCTGCCAGTCATCATCTGGGTCGTCGCCGTCCTCTTCCTCGTCAATCATATCCTCTTGAGCAAGACGAGCTTTGGCCGTCGAGCCTATCTGACCGGCGGCAACCGCGAAGCGGCCGTCTATTCCGGCATCAAGGTCGACAGGCTGAAGATCACCATCTTCATGATCTCCGGCGTGATGGCGGCGATCAGCGGCGTGCTCTTGTCCTCCCGCCTGTTCTCGGCCCAGACCAATGCCGGCATGAGCTACGAACTTGACGCGATCGCGGCCGCCGTGCTCGGCGGCACCTCGCTCGCCGGCGGTGTCGGCACCATGGTCGGTACGCTGATCGGCGCGCTCATCATCGGCGTCATGAACAACGGCATGAACATGCTGTCGGTCCCGTACTTCTACCAGCTCATCGTCAAGGGCCTGGTGATCCTGATCGCCGTTTGGCTCGACGTGCGCGCCAAGCAGGCAAAACGCTGATCCCTTAAGAGCGGGATGAGGAAAAGCGTGTGCGGTTTTCCGCCCGCATCCCGCCCTGACCTAATCATCGTGATCCAACGAGTGACACACCCATGCATAAGATACTGACGATCGGCGAAATTCTCGTGGAGATCATCGCCACCGAAAGGGGCGACGGCTTTCGCCAGGCCACCCCTTTGATCGGCCCCTACCCCTCGGGTGCGCCTGCAATCTTCATCGACCAGGTCGGCAAGCTCGGCCAGGCCGCCGCAATCGTTTCGCGGGTTGGCGAAGACGACTTCGGCCACGTCAACCTCGACCGGCTGAAAGCCGACGGCGTCGATACCTCGGGGATATCCGTCGATCCGTTCGGCACCACCGGCAGCGCCTTCGTGCGCTATCGCGCTGACGGAAGTCGCGCCTTCGTCTTCAACATTCGCCACAGCGCCTGCGGCACGATCCAACTCGACGACGCGGCACGCGCGCTGGTCAGAACCTGCAGCCACCTGCACGTGATGGGTTCGTCGCTCTACGCCCCGAGCGTGGTGGAAAGCATTACCGCGGCGATCGAGATCATCAAGTCAGCCGGCGGCACGGTCTCCTTCGACCCGAACCTTCGCCCCGAAATTCTCGACAGCCCCGGCATGCGCGAGGCGCTGCAGACGGTGCTCGCGAAGACCGACGTGTTCCTGCCGAGTGGGCAAGAGCTCTTCCTCTTCACGCAGGCAAAGACAGAAGCCGAGGCCGTTGCCGAACTGCTCGCCACCGGCATCAAGGTCGTCGTCGTCAAGCGTGGCGCGGAAGGCGCCAGCTACTTCGACCGTGACACGACGCTGTCGCATCCGGGCTTTCCGGTCGACGAAATCGACCCCACGGGTGCGGGCGACTGCTTCGGCGCGACCTTCGTCACCTTCTGGCTGAACGGCGCGAAACCCGCTGAAGCACTGGAGTTCGCCAATGCCTCGGGCGCCCGTGCCGTCATGATCTCCGGCCCGATGGAAGGCGCCTCGACGCGAGCCAATCTCGAAACCTTCATCAATACACGAAAGGGCTGACCGCCATGCAGCAGAACCTTCTGATCGACATTGCCCGCTGGTCCGAACGTCCCGGCCCGCGCGGCATTCCCTCGGTCTGCTCCGCCCATCCGCTGGTGATCGAAGCCGCCATGCTTCGCGCGCTCAAGGAAGATGCCGCCCTGCTGATCGAGGCGACCTGCAACCAGGTCAACCAGGATGGCGGCTACACCGGCATGACGCCCGCCGATTTCACCCGTTTCGTCGCCGGCATCGCCGATCGCGTCTCTTTTCCCAAAGACAAGATTATTCTCGGCGGCGACCATCTGGGCCCGAACCCGTGGAAACATCTGCCGGCGGACGAGGCGATGGCCAAGGCAGAGATGATGATCGAAGCCTATGCCAAGGCCGGCTTCACCAAGCTGCATCTCGACACCAGCATGGGCTGCGCCGGCGAGCCCGTGGCCCTGCCCGACGCTATCACGGCGGAGCGTGCCGCGCGGCTCGCGGCGGCGGCCGAAGCCGCCATCCGCGGTGAGGACGGCATTGCCCCTGTCTACATTATCGGCACGGAGGTGCCGGTTCCGGGCGGCGCGCTGGAAGAGCTGGACACGCTGGAAGTCACCGCACCGGAAGCAGCGATCGAGACCGTAGCCGTTCATCGCGATGCCTTCGAACAGGCTGGCGCTGCCGACGCCTTCAGGCGTGTCGTCGGCGCAGTCGTCCAGCCGGGCGTCGAGTTCGGCAACGAGAACGTCATCGCCTATGACAGGCAGAAGGCAGCAAGGCTCAGCGCCAGCCTGAAACAGCTCGACGGTATCGTCTTCGAGGCCCATTCGACCGACTACCAGACGCCGGAAGCATTGAGAGATCTGGTCGCCGACGGCTTTGCCATTCTCAAGGTCGGCCCCGGCCTCACCTTTGCACTGCGCGAAGCCCTCTACGGCCTCGACCAGATCGCCGCCTTCCTCTTTCCGCAAGCGCGCAAGCAGACGCTGGCTGCGGTGACTGAGAGCGTGATGCGCGAAGAGCCGGCGAACTGGGGCAAGTATTACTACGGTTCGCCTGAAGCCCAGCGGCTGCAACGGCATTTCTCCTATAGTGACCGCATCCGTTATTACTGGCCGCACCCGAAGGTGGCCGCGGCCGTCGAAGAACTGCTCGCGCTCCTCGATGGCGTGGCGATCCCCGAGACACTGATCAGCCAGTATCTCCCGGGCAGCTACGAGAGCGTACGCGATGGCAAAGTCGCTGCCAAAGCAAAGCCGCTGGCGATTGCTGCCGTCGACAGGGTTCTCGAGGATTACTTCATGGCCTGCCGCTAATAGCGCCAGGCCGTATGTTCGGTGAATATTTCTGAGCCGGTACTGCCTATCCCCTCGAAATGAACCTATAAATGAAATCAAAACAATATGGGGTATTGCGGCCGTGGACAGACAGATCAAGACGATGGAGGATTTTTCGGAGTTCGTCGGCTTGTCGCGCCCCACGGTCTCCAAATACTTCAATGATCCGGGCTCTGTTCGGAAGAAGACCCGCGATGCTATCGAGGCGGCGATCAAGCAGTCGGGCTTTCGCCCCAACATCTTCGCGGTCAATCTCAACCGCCGCCGCACCAATATCCTCGGCGTCATCGTACCGAACTCGACCGACCCGTTCTACATGGCCCTGACGCGCCGGATCGAGCACATTGCCAACCAGGCGGGTTTTCTTGCCTTCGTGCTGTCCTCCGACGGCCGGCCGGAGATGGAAGAGCGGGCGATCGAGACCTTCAAGTCGATGAACGTCGCCGGGGCCATCATCGCGCCGCTCGGCGTGCAATCGCATCATAAGACGCTGACGGCGCTCGGCGAGAGCATTCCACTGATCTATGTGGACTCGCCCCTCGACGACAGTTCCTCCTTCGTTGGTACCGACAACCGTCAGAGCTTCCGGCTGATGGTCGATTATCTCTGCCGCTCCGGCAGCCCGCCCTGCTACCTCGGCATGCCGCCGGTCAACAACAATGCAATCGCCCGGCGCGACGCCTATCTCGAGGCAATGCAGCAGTTGAAGATGGAGCCGGCGCTGGTCGAGACCACGCCGAACGCCTCCTGGGACTTCGAGAAATTCGGCTTTGATGAAACGCTGCGCATCCTCGGTGCCGGTGGTTTTCCGACGCAGACGGTGCTTTGTGCCAACGACCGCGTCGCCTTCGGCGTCATCGCCGCCGCCTTCCAGTCGGGCCTCAAGGTCGGGCGCGATGCAGATTCCGACCTGCGCGTCGCCGGCCACGACGACCATCCGCTCTCGCGCTACACCTGTCCGCCGCTGACGACGGTCGCCCAGAACTACAACGAGATCGGCCGGCTGGCCATCGAACTGCTTCTGTTCAAGCTCGGGGAAACCTCCGACGACGGCGGTGCCTTCCCCGAGAACGAGCGCATTCTCTTGAGCGCCGAGATCATGCTGCGCGGTTCGGCCTAGGCCGATCCAGCAATAACCGGAATCGGTTTTCCGCCTGGGTTTCGGCCGTCTCGGAGGGACGGAGCCGAAGCGGAACGATATCGCCACCGCGGTGTCCGGATAGCCATGTGTTCATGGTGTACGCGCGAAGGACACTCTATCTCATGTTGCTCTGCGCAAAACACCATCGTCTCATCGATGACGAAGCGCCTTAGCCCATCGTCGAGAAGTGCTGAATTTTTGCTTCATGGTCACCGCCCGCGCAAACTAAGGGCTCTCTCAAGTCTGTGAAAGGCGATACAAATCCTCGGACAATAGGTTCTATGCGCCGAGTTTTCGTATCAATGTCTCGCTCCACTCAACGTCAAATCGCCCGGACCGTGTTCATCGAGCGCGGAATAGCACGCTTGGCGGAGCTTCGGAACGCTGGTGTGACAGCGGCAACCATGAGCGGACCTGCGGCACGAAGAACGAAACCGCAACGGGGCCGGTGAAGCCCTATATTGGAAAAGAACTGTTGCACGGAGGCCACGGCAGCCGACGATGGCATGAGTGCGACCGCCGATGTCAGGTGCGTCGCGTGCTCGCCAGCACGTTCGCCATGGAAGTCAGTTCCGAGGCGATGCGATCGATCAACAGCCGCACACGCCGCGGCTGCACGCTTGCCGGCGGATAGACGATCTGCAGTCCTGTTTCTCCGGACGCGAAGTCCGCAAGCAACTCGACGAGCGCGCCAGAGGCCAGGTCCTCCGCAATATCCCAGACGGATTTCAGCGCGATGCCGTGGCCGGCACGGCACCATTCGGCTACCAACCCGCCGTCATTGGCAACGCGTCTGCCGCGCACCATGATCTTGTGTGGCTTGCCATCGACCTGAAAGGCCCATTCACGATCGAGATTGGCACCGAAGCGCATGACGATGCAGTCGTGACGGGAGAGATCGTCCGGATGTTGCGGCCTGCCCATGGCTTCAAGATAGGCAGGCGCCGCACAGACGGCGCGGCGGTTCTCGCCGAGGATGCGCGACCGAAGCGTGCTATCGGCCAGAACACCGTGGCGGATGGCGAAGTCCATGCCCTGTCCGACGAGATCGACGTAGCCATCGGTGAGGTTGAGATCCACGGTCACATCAGGGTGTTCGGCAAGAAAGCGATCGAGGATCGGCACGATGTAGCGCCGACCCATATCCTCGGGCGCACTCAGGCGGATCGGTCCGGAGATGGTACGGGTTCCCGATCGGATGCCGGCCTCCAGTTCTCCGGCCTCCGCCAGCAGGCGGCGGGCACCGTCCACCAGAAGGCGCCCCTCTTCCGTCAGGCTGATCGCCCGCGTCGTTCGCTTCAGCAGGGCTGCGCCATAGTGCGCTTCGAGTGCGGCCAACCGCTCGGAAACGGAGGCCGGCGACAATCCCTTCTCGCGCCCGGCGGCGGAAAGCCCACCCTTTTCGACGATCAGGAGAAACAGGGCGAGGTTGTCGAGCAGCATCTTTCGCTTTCTCCGAAATATAATTTTGGAACTAAGCCAATTATCCGGATGCGTCGCAATAGCTAAATTCCCAATCGAAAAGGAGGCGCGAGATGCAGCTCGACCACGTCACAATCCGCACAGGCGACATCGACGCAACGCGCGCGTTCTTCGAAACGGTCTTCGATCTCACCATCGGCGAGCGTCCGTCGGCCATCCGGCGCATCCCCGGCTTCTGGCTCTACGCCGAGGGTAGGCCGATCGTTCATATCATCGGCAGCTACGGCAACGGTTATGACCGTGCGGCCGAAGCGATCGATCACGTCGGCTTCCGGCTCGAAGGTTATGCCACCTTTCGCGCCCGGCTAGACCGGCTTGCGATCCCCTATTCGACGATGGATCTCGCCGAAATCGGCGAACGCCGACTTTTCCTGCGCGCGCCCGGTGGTCCGCTGCTCGAAGCCGTCTTTTGCGAACCCATTCCCGTGGAGAATGACCATGACATTCAATAACAACACCGTCTCCGTCGTCATCGGTGGCACCAGCGGCATCGGCGCCGCCGTCGCCAGGGCGCTGATGCAGCGCCCCGGCCGGGTCGAGATCGCCAGCCGCGCCACCGGCCTCGACATTGCCGACAGCACAGCGGTTACCGCATACTTCCGCAAGCTCGGTCCGATCGACCACTTGATCGTCACGGCCGGTTCCGCCGCTCCGGGCGGCAAGATCAGCGATATCGATCTGGGCACCGCCAAGGCTACCTTCGACGTCAAGTTCTGGGGTTCGGTCGTGCTCGCCCGCGAAGCGGCCCGCTACATGCCTGCCGGCGGCACCATCACCTTCACCTCCGGGTTCCTCGCCCGTCGGACAGTACCCGGCACCTTCGTCAAGACGGCGATGAATGCCGCCCTCGAAGCCACGGCGAAGGTGCTGGCCAAGGAACTTGCACCGCTGCGCGTCAACGTCGTCAGCCCCGGGCTGACGCAGACGGAAGCCTATGCCGGCATGACCGGCGAGGCGCGCGACGCAATGTTCGACCGCGCCGCCGCAACCTTGCCCACCGGCCGCTTCGGGCAGCCCGAAGATATCGCCAGCGGCTATCTCTTCGCCATCGATAATCCCTTCGTCACCGGATCAGTGATCGACATCGAAGGCGGCGCGCTCATCAGTTGACTGAGGCCGCCCGAAGGCTTTGCTCGCAGCATGCGCGGCGCCTATTCTGGTTGGATCATCGGCGCCAGCCGTGACGGCCGAGAGAATTCGCAACAGCAGACCGTTTACCCATAAGGAGCACACCATGAAAGCCGTCGCCCTCACCCGTTATCTTCCGGTTTCCAACCCGGAGAGCTTCCTCGACGTCACCCTGCCGAAGCCGGTGCCCGCGGGGCGCGATATCCTGGTCGCTGTCAGCGCCGTCGCCGTCAATCCGGTTGACGTCAAGATGCGCGCGCCGAAGGACAAGATCGAGGAGACGCCGCGCGTCCTTGGCTGGGATGCGAGCGGCGTGGTCGAGGCGGTCGGGCCCGCCGTGACGCTGTTCAAGCCCGGTGACGAGGTCTACTACGCTGGCGACCTGACGCGGCCCGGCACCAACCAGCAATACCACCTCGTCGACGAGCGCATCGTCGGACGCAAGCCGAAGAGCCTCTCCTTTGCCGAAGCGGCCGCCCTTCCGCTGACGACGATCACCGCTTACGAAGCCTTCTTTGATCGCCTGGGGATCGACCGGGACGGTGCCGACCGCGGCCAGTCGATCCTGATCGTCGGCGGTGCCGGTGGCGTCGGCTCGATCGGCATCCAGCTTGCCAAACGCGCGGGCCTCACCGTTGTCGCCACGGCGTCGCGGCCGGAAACCATCGCCTGGGTGAAAGAGCTTGGCGCCGACCATGTCGTCAGCCATCGCGAGCCGATGGTCGAACAGGTCCGTGCGCTTGGTTTCAACCATGTCGACCACATCGCCATTTTCAACGACATGCGCCACTGGGACGCCGCCGTCGAACTGATCCGCCCTCAAGGCGGCATCGTCTCGATCGACAATACCGATGTGCCGATGCCGATGGCCGGCATGAAGACCAAGGCGGCCAGCCTCCACTGGGAGTTCATGTTCGCCCGGCCGATGCATCAGACGCCCGACATGATCGAGCAACACCGTCTCTTGTCCTTCGTCGCCGACGAGATCGATGCAGGCCGGCTGAAGACGACGCTTGCCGAGGTCCTGTCGCCGATCAATGCCGCAAATCTGCGCGAAGCGCATCGGCGCATCGAAACAGGGGCTGCCAAGGGCAAGATCGTCATCGAAGGCTTTGGCGACTGATGCCCGAGCAGGCCGCGGCCGTCACGGCGCTACCGGCCTGATTAAGCGAAATCGCTCGCCGCGACATAGATGGCTGCGAGCGCCTCGAACCCGACCTGATCTTCGGCATCAAACCGGCCAGGACTCGGGCTGTCGAGATCGAGCACGCCAAGCACCTTCCCGTCCTTGACCAGCGGCACGACGAGCTCCGAGCGTGACGCGGCATCGCAAGCAATATGCCCGGCAAAGGCATGGACGTCCGGGACCAGCATCGTCCGCCGTTGCGCGGCGGCGGCGCCGCAGACGCCTTTACCAACGGGTATCCGTACGCAGGCGACCTTCCCCTGGAACGGCCCGAGCACGAGCTCGTCGTTCGAGCGCAGAAAATAAAAGCCAGCCCAGTTCAGATTCGGCACGAGATCGAAAACAAGCGCCGAGAGATTGGCGGCATTGGCGATGAAGTCGCGCTCGTCGTGCAGCAGGCCACCGAGCTGGCCGGCGAGTTCACGATAGAATTCGGACTTGTCGGCGGTTTCGATAGTTTTCGAGGCAAACACGGTCCTACCTTTCAAATCTCGGCATCACGCCGCTTGGTCGCTCAATGATCATGGCGGCTCGCCAACGGCTGATCGCGGCATTTGCGACCATTGGCCCAGCAATATCACCATCCTCGGAGACAGCAAAATTGCGATCAGGCGATATATCGATACAGTCCGCCCAGGTTCTCAGCCATCCGTTTCTGGATCGCCCTTCACCGTCGTGATGATTTCGCCGAGCACCAGATGCAGCGCATCGCGGTAGCCATTACGGGCCGAAGGCCCGCTCTCGGCCGATGTCATGACGACGGTCAGATCGAGGCTCGGCACGATGTAGAGCATCTGGCCGCCATAACCCCAGGCGAAATGCACGTCTTCACCGGCAATTCGGCGCTCAAACCAACCATAGCCGTAGGAGTCTCCGGAAAACCGCGAATTGGTGCGATGCTGCCAGGACGCTTCGATCCATGCCGGAGACACGAGCTGCGCGCCTGACGCCGTGCGGCCGCCATTTCGGTAGAGTTCGCCGAAGGCAAGAAGCGAGCGGGCACTCATCGCCATCTGGTTGCCGCCGAGATAGATCCCCTGCGGGTCGCGATCCCAGGCTCCGATGCGGAAGCCTTCGAGCGGCCCGAGCCAGTCGCGCGCCAGGGTGAGGGTCGACTTGCCGCTCACTTTCGTCAGGATCGCGGAAAGAAGATGTGTCGAGGCGGTCGAATAGAGCATCTGGCCGCCCGGATCATCATCGAATGGCTGCGCGAGCGCCGTGCGCACCCAGTTGCGGCTGGCGACCCAACGGCCGTAGTTCGGTCCTGAAAGACGCCCAAGCCCGGCCTGCAGCCCCTTATCGATGGCGATGCCGACAAGCGCCGAGATGATCGATTTCGACGCCGATTTGATGTTCGTCGCGTCCGTCACCCGGTTGCCGCGATAGCCGCGTTCCGCCAGGATTTCGCCGTCGCGGCCGACGATCACGGTCTTCAGCGGTTCGAGTTCTGTGCGCGATGCCAATTCCTTGAGGAGAGCCGAAACCGGCGCCTGCACCTCGGCGGCAGCCGGCAGGATGAAGAACGTCCAGAAGACGAACGTCGGGGCCAAGAGTGTTCGGGCGAAGACGGCGATGGCGAATCTGATCATGGATCAGCATCTAAGACCGCCCGGCCCCTGCGTCATCCGCCGCGCCGCCATTTCACGGTGATTTGAAATCCGGGTGACCGCCGGGCCGTGATGCCGACTTCAGGCCGCCGGCTGCCTTGCAAAGGCCCCCACGAAGCGCCGCAGGCTTTGTTCGACGAATTCCGTGACCGGTACTTGCGGATCGAAGCTCCACCAGAGCAGCGCCCCCTGCCATTGCGCCGCCATCAGCAAACCTAGTCCTGGAGCCGCTGCGGGCAATCCCGACAGACACTCGTCAAGCACACCCGAAAGTACGTCGCGCCATTTGGCGCCCCGCGCGCGGAGCTTCGGATCGCGTAGGTCTTCGCGAAGAATCCGGAGATCGTCGGCATAGGATTCGATGGCGCCATAGTCGCCGGAAAGGCCGACGAGCAGCGTAATGGCGCCCTCCGGTGTGCGACGGACGGTCGCCGCCAGTTCCGCCGTCTGCCGATCGAGACCGTCCCAGGCTTGCGTCAGCGCACTCTGGATCAATCGCGCCTTGTTTTCGAAACGCTGCACCAGCGTGGCACCGGAGAGCCCTGTCCTGGCAGCGAGCGCGGCAAAGGTCAGTCCATCCGGACCTTCGGCCCGCATCAACGCGAATGCAGTGGCCAGCACCTCCTCGTCGGGCATCGTTTTCGGGCGGGGCATCTTGACTCTCATTTATAACCGAACAATCATTTATATATCACAGTCGAAAGAAAACGCCAGACGGCAACCGGCCCAACGGAGGAAAACATGTCTCTCGAAGGAAAAATCGCGCTCGTCGCCGGCGCGACGCGAGGCGGCGGGCGGGGCATCGCCGCCGAACTCGGCGCCGCCGGTGCCACCGTCTACGTGACAGGGCGAACCACGCGGCAGCAACAATCCGACTACGGACGGCCCGAGACGATTGAAGAGACGGCTGAGATCGTAACCGGTCTCGGCGGCAAGGGGATTTCCGTTCAGGTCGATCATTTGCAGCCAGCCCAGGTAAAAGCACTCATCGATCGCATCCGCGAGGAACAGGGACGGCTGGACATCCTGGTCAACGATGTCTGGGGCGGTGAATTGCTGTTCGAATGGAACAAGCCGGTCTGGGAGCACAATCTGGAAAATGGCCTGAAGCTGCTGCGCCTCGGCGTCGACACCCACCTGATCACCGCCCACTACGCCCTGCCGCTGATGATCGAAAGGCCGGGCGGCCTGCTGGTCGAGGTGACCGACGGCACCGCCGAGTACAATGCCGAGAACTATCGATTGTCGCCCTTCTACGATCTTGCCAAGGTTTCGGCCAACCGCATGGCCTGGGCGCACGCCAAGGACTTGGCACCGCATGGCGCGACGTCGGTTTCGATCACGCCTGGCTGGATGCGCTCGGAGATGATGCTGGAGCATTTTCAGGCAACCGAAGAAAACTGGCTGGATGGGGCGAAGGTGCAGCCGCACTTCGTCATTTCCGAAACACCACGCTTCGTCGGCCGCGCCGTCGCGGCCCTCGCGGCAGATCCGGAGAAGGCCCGCTGGAACGGCCAGTCGCTTTCGAGTGGCGGGCTGGCTCAGGTTTACGGCTTCACCGATCTCGACGGCTCGCAGCCCGATTGCTGGCGCTACATGCGCGAGGTGATGGAGGCCAACAGGCCGGCCGATGCCACTGGATATCGCTGAAGCGAGCCAGGCACTACCGCTCGCGAAGAAACGCAATCCATCGTGATGGCCGTGCAGCAAACTTGAAACGGCGCGCCGCCTCCTATAGTCGGAGTTCCAGGCAAACCCAGCGCGCCGCCGCTCCTTATGCGAAGGCGGCGCTATCGAGTGTTATTGAAGATGGCATCGCGGGATCGTTATTCGAGAAAGCTGGAATGCGCGAAATGCGGAGCCTCCGGCTTCGCCGAAGCGTCTGAGAACGACAATGCCAAGAGCGGCAATCGCGGCTTTCTCATCGATGTCATGCCGAAAGGCTTTTCGACCGAACGCACCTCTCCCGATCCCGCCAAGCACATGGTCCGTTGCCGCTGCGGCAACGTCTTCGCCTTCAAACAGAAGACCGTCTACGCCCCCGGCAGCGAACCGCGGGACTGACGCGCCACCGCAATCCGGCCGTCGGCGTTGAGAAAAAATTCACCATCTTGTCTCAACATCGACCCAATCAGCGGGCAGCTAAGGCGGCGCGCGTTCAAGTTTTGTTGATCGCGGACCCCTGCGGCAAAGGCTTGCGGCCAGAGCTGCCACCGCTTAATCGCTGACGTTGAAGCCGAGCCGACACGCGTTGTTTTGCGAATGACCGGCACCCGTACCGCCGGAAAGACGCTTGCGGCGAGAGTATTTCCAGGAGCCCGCATGCGGCGCGAGACAACAAAGAGCCTTTCTTCCGAAACACCTCAGACGGCCAAGTTTTTCGCGCAACTGCACCGCATGCGGTATGCGCTGGCGATCGGAGCAATGGCGCTTGTACTGTCAGGCTGCACGGCGCTCGATGCAGACGACGTGCGAGAACCGCCGCCGATCCCCGCCAAGCTCATTGCCGCCATGGCGAAGAACGGCAGCAAGCCGGAGAGCCCGGTACTGGTTCGCATCTTCAAGCAGGAAAGCGAACTGGAGGTCTGGAAACAGAACAAGCAGGGGCAATATGCGCTTCTGAAGACCTACCCCATGTGCCGCTGGTCTGGAAAACTCGGGCCGAAGACGAAGATCGGCGACCGCCAGGCGCCGGAAGGTTTTTACCATGTCTCCGCCGGCATGCTGAATCCGAAGTCGCAGTACTTCCTGTCCTTCAATCTCGGCTACCCGAACCGGCTGGAGTCGGCGCTCGGCTATAGCGGTGAAGCGCTGATGGTGCACGGCGCCTGCTCGTCGTCAGGCTGCTACGCCCTGACAGATCAGGGCGTCGGCGAGATTTACTCTGTGGTCCAGCGTGCCCTTGCCGGTGGCCAGGGCACCTTCCAGGTGCAGGCCTATCCCTTCCGCATGACGGCTGAAAACATGGCCAAACACCGCGGCGATCCGAATTTCGATTTCTGGAAGAACATCAAGCAGGGCTACGACATCTTCGAGACGACGAAGCGCCAGCCGAAGGTATCCGCCTGTGGTCGCCGCTATGTCTTCAACACCGAGTTCGCCGACGGCGAGCCTTCCGATCCGCTCGCCGCCTGCCGGCCCGCGGTATCGACACCTGACTCCGGGCTCGTTGCGAAGCTGCAATCGGAAGACGCGAAGCTCGCGAGCCTGATGGCAAGCGAGACGCCGGCCCCGCTCAACGCCTATGTCGACGGTGGCATGCATCCAAGCTTCCGGGCGCTTCTTGAGAAAAACGGTGCGGAAAAGCTGGCCGCGAAGATCTCGGGAACTAAGTATCCTATCAGCCGACCCGAAGCGGCGCTGGCGGATCCCTACGCCGGCCTGTAATCGTTCGTCGGCTGGCGACGGACAATTGACTTGAAAGGTCGGTTGCATCGCCAGAAGCGAACACAGGACCATCGAGGGTTCCATGCCTGAAAGAGAGATCCGCCGCCGCACCTTCCTGCAACTCTCCGCGGGGATCGCGGCTGCCGGTCTAGCGGGTTGCGCTTCGACCCGACCGACGGTGACGCGCTCCTATGCGCCGGAGCCCGTCCCCGAGGCGAACGCCTTCCTTGCGGACATGTACGGCGAGAAGCCGAACGAACTTTATCCGCTGCCGGCCATTCCCTACGAGAAGATCGATCCCCGCTTTTATCGCCAGATGGTTGCCGATCCGACCGGCGAAAAGCCGGGCACGCTGGTCGTCGACGTCGGCAGCCACTTTCTCTACCGGGTCTACGAGAACGGCCAGGCGATGCGCTACGGCGTCGGCCTCGGGCGCGCCGGCTTTGCCTGGGCCGGCCGCGGCGTCATCCAGTACAAGCGCGAATGGCCACGCTGGAAGCCGCCGAACGAAATGGTGGCCCGCCAGCCCGAGTTGCAGCAGTTCAGCATCGAGGCGGGCGGCATGGATCCCGGCCTGAAGAACCCGCTCGGTGCCCGCGCCATGTACATCTTCCAGAACGGAGAAGACACGCTCTACCGCATCCATGGCTCGCCGGAATGGTGGACCATCGGCAAGTCCGTGTCGTCGGGTTGCGTGCGCATGATCAACCAGGACGTGGTTGACCTTTACAATCGCGTGCCGAACGGCACGCCGATCGTCGTCACCGACCTGACCGGCGGCGGCATGGTACAATCGCAGCCGATGCCGGAGTCACAGCCACTTCCAGACCAGCAGCCGTTGCCTGAGCCGTCGGACTACATGCAGATGGGCCCGGACGGACTGCCGCCTCCGCAGCCCCTGTAAGGCGCCCCGTCCGGTTCAAGCGTTACACCAGGCCGTAACGCCGCCTTACAGAACGAGAAGCGGCGTCTTGCCCCTCACCCGATCATAGAGATCGATCGCGTCCTGCTGCAGCATGCGTACGCATCCGGCGGACGCGTTCTTGCCGATCGAGCGCCACTGCGGCGAGCCATGAATGCGGTAGAGTGTGTCCTGACCGTTCTGGAAGATGTACATGGCGCGGGCGCCGAGCGGATTGTCGAGGCCCGGATCCATACCGCCGGCTTCGATGCCGTATTTCTTGAGATGCGGTTGGCGCGCGATCATGTCGTCAGGCACGGTCCAGCGCGGCCATTTCCGCTTCCAGTGGACGACGGCGCGCCCCTTCCAGGCGCGGCCCGCGGCGCCGAGACCGACGCCGTAGCGGATCGCGCGACCGCCCGGCAGCACCCAGTACAAGAACATCTTCTGGGTATCGACGACGATGGAATAGGGCGGCTCGCTGGTCACGTAAGCCACCTCCTGGCGCAGAAATTCCGGCTTGATCTCACCGTACTGGATGCCGGGAACGTCGTAGCTCTCGTCCTTTATCGGTGCATAGGCCTTTGCATAATCGAAGGTCTTCGTCGGTTCGACCGCTGCGCCCGCTCCCTCGCCAGGCGGATTGCCGTTTCCGGCGATCGGTTCAATCAGCTTCGGCTTCGGTTCGGGTTTCGGGATCTGCGTACAGGCGCTCAAGACGGAGCTGGCGATCACCGCGAGCAGCGACCGGCGGGACAAATTCATCGACACTTTATTCTATTCCAGGTTGGGATTTCAGTTGGAAATTTTTCCGAGGAGAGGCCCCAGGCTCTTGGGCCGAACCGTGACCGAAATGTGGTGAAAATCATTCTTTGGCGTGGATCGCCACCCACGGAAGGCACTCGCATTCGGAGTGTTGCAGAATTCCCGCGCCGCCACGGTTGCCCGTTCTATCCGATCGCCAGGTCACCCTTTGTCGGATCTGGAATGACGACGATGGTGCTGCCGTCCCGCACCTGGTCGTAGAGATAGACGACGTCCTGATTGAGCAGGCGAATGCAGCCGGACGAAACCGCCTTGCCGATCGAATGCGCCTCGGGGGTACCGTGGATGCGGTAGAGCGTATCCTTGCCGTCCTTGTGGATGTAGAGGGCACGCGCACCCAGCGGGTTCTTCAGGCCCGGGGGCATGCCGCCATTGGCGATGCTGTAGGGAGCGAGCTTCGGCTGGCGCGCCACCATCTCGTCGGGCGGTGTCCAGCGCGGCCATTTGCGCTTGTAGGCGACGACCGCGCGCCCCGACCAGGCGAACCCTTCACGGCCGACGCCGATGCCGTAGCGCATCGCCCGTCGGCGAGGCAGCACGTGATAGAGATACTTCGCCGGCGTATCGACGATCAGCGTGCCGGGCCGCTCATCGGACGGATAGTCCACCTCCTGCCGCCAGAACTTCGGATCGACCTCGGCGACCTTGACTTCGGGGATCGGGAACTCTTCGTCCGGCATCGCAGAGTACATCGGCGGCACGGCCGATCCCGGCGTTGCCCGTACCGGTGCCGCTGTCGGGATTACCACAGGCGTCGTGCGTGCAGTCGCACAGCCGGTGACAAACAGAGAGGCCGCGCCGACGAAAAGGCTGCGGCGGGTGAGCGTGATGCCGGTCTTGTGATCGACGGTGGATGAAGAGGGCTCGTTTGATTCGGTCATATCGGGCATTCAACGACTCGGTTGTTGCAATGCCGATTCACAGGGGAGTCCTACCTTAAGGCTGCCTTAAGGGAGCGCCTTGAGAGTTCGGCTCTCAAAAATGTGAGGAACAGCAATGCGAATCCTGATCGTCGAAGACGACGATATCCTCAGAGACGGCTTGAAGGTGGGCCTGGTGCTGGCCGGCTTCACCACCGATGCCGTCGGCACCTGCGACGCGGCAGCAACTGCGCTCGCCGCTAACAGCTTCGACGCGATCGTGCTCGACCTGATGCTGCCAGATGGCTCTGGCATGGATATCCTCAAGGACTTGCGCTCAGCTCAGAATGACACTCCAGTGCTGCTGCTGACCGCCCGTGACACAGTTCGCGATCGGGTGGCCGGCCTCGACACCGGGGCCGATGACTACCTGGGAAAACCGTTCGACCTCGACGAGGTGGCAGCACGGCTGCGGGCGTTGTCCCGGCGGTCTACGGGGCGCGCAACGGCTGCGCTCGAATGGGCGAGCTTGCGGCTCGATCCCGCTCGACAGTCGGTCGAACAGGCGGGCAAGCCGGTGCAGCTTTCCCGGCGCGAATACTCCATCCTGCATACGCTGATGGCACACCCCGGCGTCATCTTCTCGAAGACCAGGTTGGAAGACAGGCTCTACGGCTGGCAGGAGGAAATCGAAAGCAACGCCGTCGAGGTCCATATCCATCATTTGCGCAGCAAGCTCGGGCCCGGTCTGATCGAAACCGTCAGGGGCATCGGCTATCGGTTGGGCGG
The DNA here is from genome assembly GCF_056924495.1 of Ensifer sp. 38_S197. Lineage (NCBI taxonomy): Bacteria > Pseudomonadati > Pseudomonadota > Alphaproteobacteria > Hyphomicrobiales > Rhizobiaceae > Ensifer > Ensifer sp. 38_S197. The sequence continues at coordinate 1,012,405 of NZ_JBXOVZ010000001.1, forward strand.
GGCCGGCTGATGCGATCGTTGCGCACGCGCCTCTTCGCCATTCTGCTGATCACGACGGGCCTTCTCTGGCTGTCGGCCACGGTCTGGATCTTTCTCAGCACCCGCGCCGAAGTCGAGCGGGTGCTCGACGCACGGCTGATGGAGGCCGCGCGCATGGTGAATTCGCTGATCGTCAGCCCCGAAATGTTGAAGGAAGAAGGCGACGCAGGCGCCAACCGCCTGACACCAAGCGCGACCAAGATCCCGCTGCTCGAGCATCCGCACTACGATCGCCAACTCTCCTGTCAAATCTGGTCGCTGGACGGCACGCTGATCGGCAAATCCGACAGCGCTCCCGACACGATCCTTGCGCCACACGCGATGGGCTTCTCGGAAACCGTCATCAACGGCGAGACCTGGCGGGTCTTCGCGGTTGAGAACGCCAGCCTCGGCGTGCGCGTCCTCGTCGGCGACAACCTGCGTATCCGCGACCGGCTGGTCAACGATCTGGTCAAGGGATTGCTGCTGCCGGCCCTGCTGATCATCCCGTTGCTCGCCGTCTTGATCTGGCTCAGCGTTGGGCGCGGGTTGGCACCGCTCAGGAAACTCGCCGGCGATCTCGCAGCGCGCGACGCCTCGGATCTGCACGCGATCGAAGACCTCGGCACGACCCGCGAAATCAGCCCGGTTCTGAAATCCCTGAATGGTCTCTTCGCCCGTGTCGCCGGCGCCCGCGCGCGCGAACAGAACTTCATCGCCTTTGCCGCGCACGAGTTACGCACGCCCCTGGCCGGCCTGAAGACGCAAGCCCAGGTCGCGCTCGCGAGCGACGATGGCGAAATCCGCGAAAAGGCGCTCGGCCAGATCGTCGCCGGGGTCGACCGCACCGGAAAGCTGGTGCGACAATTGCTGGACATCGCTTCGGTCGAGGCCTCAGAGAGCGCCAAACCAGCAGCCGGCTGCAATGTCGGTGAAATGCTGGCGGCCCTTCGGACTGAGCTCGCCGGCCAAGCCTACCGGGTCGACGTCGCCATCGACGCGCAGCTGTTCGGTCTCAGGATCGGCATGGATCCGGACCTCTTCCGGCTGGCGGCACGCAACCTCCTGGAAAACGCCCTCAACCATTCGCCGCCGGGCGCAACGGTCTCCTGCAGCTGCGAGATGGAGGTGGACCACCTCGTCATCGCGATCGAAGACATGGGACCCGGCATCCCCGACGAGGAGATGCCGCATGTTACCGAGCGCTTCTTCCGCGGACGCTTCAAGACGGCGATCGGCAGCGGCCTCGGCTTGAGCATCGTCGAACGGGCGCTGGACCGCACCGGCGCGGAACTCGAACTGCGCAATCGCCAAGCCGGCGGCCTGTCAGCGCGCATCGTGCTGCCGCCGGGCCTCGTGCGGTGAGCTTGCGCCAGAGCCGGACGCGCGGCTTTGCCCAACGGACTGCCGTTCCGCAATTCCCGCGGAAAACCGTTTCACCCTTCGCGGCGCGGCCAGGACTCCCGGCAACTCAAACTAGCTCGAAAGGAGGCGTTGACCTCACACTCAGGCGTGACACGCTCAGGCGTGGGTCACATCGGTCATCCGCGAGGACCAAACTCCGGGTGGCGCGAGCCGAGAGGAGACGAGTCATGGCAGGGAACGGTAGCTACAACGGAAAGTGCTTCTGTGGCGCAGTCGAGATCGAAGTGAGCGGCGACCCGGCCGCCATGGGCTTTTGTCACTGCAGCTCGTGCCGGACGTGGTCGGCGGGGCCAGTGAATGCCTTCACGCTCTGGCCGCCGGAGAAGGTCCGGATCGTCAAGGGCGCGGATAATTTCGTCGGCTATCAGAAGACCCCGACGAGCGTGCGCAAATGGTGCAAGGTCTGCGGCGGGCACCTCATGACCGAGCATCCGCTCTGGGGCGTGACGGACGTCTTTGCTGCCGTCATCCCGGCATTGCCATTCAAGCCCGCGCTCCACGTCAACTATCAGGAGACCGTGCTGCCAATGAAGGACGGCTTGCCCAAATATCGCGATTTCCCACCCGCTTTCGGCGGGACCGGGGAATTGATCGGGGAATGAGTCAGGCCGCCGCCGAAGCGGCGTTCGCCAGGTAGTGCTGGAGGGCGGTGCGGGTGTTGACGAACAGGCGGTCGGGGCCGAGCTGATCGGCAAAACCGGAGGCCCGCACATAGGTGAGCACGTCCGGGTTCAGTTCGGCCAGCCACACGGTGACCCCGTGTTCGCTGATGCGACGCTCGCCTTCCATCATCATCTGCAGCGCGGAATACTCGATGTCGAAGACGCGGCTCATGTCGAGCACGAGAACGCGGGGCCTGTGTTTGGCGACCAGCATCTGCGCCTGGTCTGCCACCTGCTGGGCATTGGCAAAGAACAGGCGTCCCTCCGGCCGAAGAATCAGCAAGCCTTCAAATGTCTCGTCGTCAGGATGATCCCGTGTCAGCGGCCGGAGCCGATCGGTGCCAGGCTTGCGACCGACGACATGCACCTTCGGTGCCGAAGCCTGGCGGGCCAGCCCGATGAACGACAGGATGATCGCGATGATGATGCCTTGGAGCGTGCCGAAGAACAAAACGCCGAGGAAGGCCGCAAGCGCCCATTGAAACTCCATCCGCCTGACCTTGCGAACCGACCAGAAATCGGCCGGCTTGATGAGGCCAACCGAGTAAACGATGACGATCGCCGCGAGGACGGCCTGCGGCAGCAGGCCGAGCAAAGGCGCCAGGACGAGCATGGTCGCCGCCGCGGCCGCAGCAGTGACCAGTGACGCCACTTGCGAATGCCCGCCGACGGCACGCACGACGGCGGTTTGCGATGTGCCGCCACCGGCGCTCATCGCGCCGAACAAGGCACCGGCGAGATTTGCGGCGCCCGTCGCCAGCAACTCGCGGTTCGCCCTGATCGGCGGGTCGGAGGGAGCGGCAAATGCACGCCCGGCGGCGATGGTCTCGGTGAAGCTCATCAGCGCAATCCCCAGAGCACCGGGCAGCAGTTCTCGGGCAAGACCGAGGCTAGGCAGGGTGATCGAGGGCAGCGACTGCGGAATGAAGCCGACGATGGAGACGCCGAGCGCCTGGAGACCGGCAAACCAGGAAAGCGCAATGCCCGCCGCCACCGCCAGAAGCGGCGCCGGCGAATGCGGCCAGAGCCGTTCCATCGCCAGAAGCGCCACTAGGGCCGCAGCCGCGATCGCCAAGGTGAGCGTCGAGGTTTCAGGCAGGTGGCCGGCGATGCTGAGGATATCCCGGAAGAAGCCTTCCTTGGTGATGTGAAGGCCAAGCAGCTTCGGCACCTGATCGAGCACGATGACCAGGCCGATGCCGGCCTTGAAGCCGATCAGGACCGGCGAGGAGATGAAATTGGCGACGAAGCCGAAGCGGAGAACCGAAGCGAGGATAAGAAGGCCGCCGGTCATCGCCGTCAGCGTCGCGGTTGCCGTTATCAGCTTGCCGGGATCGCCATCCGGGACGGCAAGGCCGAGCTGCGTTCCGGCGAGGATCGCAAGGGTGGTCGTCGACGAGACGCTCAGGACCCGGGAGGTGCCGAGAAGCGCGTAGACGATCATCGGCACGAAGGCGGTGTAGAGACCGACACTGACAGGCAGACCGGCGACCGTGGCATAGGCCATCGCCTTCGGCAGAACCACGGCAGCGGCCGTAAGACCTGCAATCACATCGAGCCGTAAACCCGTGGTGAAACCCCGACCGTCGCCGACAGGCGAATGCTCGTTCGATGCCATCCGGACTGCCCTCTGACAGAAGCTTTCATGAAGCAATTCTAAAGCGATAGCACCGGGCCAAATCGGTTGCAAGGATCGCCCGAGCGGCAGATCCAACGTCGCTTCCGGTCTTCCAAAGCAGGCGCTGGCAGGCTGCTCGACTTGCGGCTATCTTGACGACGGCGGACGCAGAGCCGAGAGAAGATCTCGGCGACAGACGCGAAGCGGGATCGTTGGCAGGACGGGCTTCCTGCCCGGCGAGAGGGAGGATTGCGTGGCGGAATCTCATCGCAGGAGCCATTCGAAAAGAATGCGGCGCCTGTTCTTCTCCAATCTTTACCAGCAGCTTCAGGTGCTGTGGCCGATCTTCTCCGCGATCCTGATCGTGATGACCGGGTCCGGTGTCGTCATCGGCCGCATCGAGGACTGGCGGCTCGATGAGGCTCTCTATTTCACCTTCGTTACCGGGCTGACAATCGGCTATGGCGACATCACGCCGAAACACTTGAGCGCACGGCTGCTGGCTCTGGTGATCGGCTTTTCCGGCATCATCCTGACAGGCCTCGTCGCGGCCATCAGCGTGCAGGCGCTGAATGCAACCAGCAGGAATGAAATGGACGAACGCTGAGGAGAGCGAACCGGCCATGCATGCCCGCTCTCCGGCGCAAGCCTACAGCGCTCAGCCGGCCACGAAGCGTCCCTCGGACACGATCTCGGAGAGGGCCTTGCGCGGGCTCGGCTGTTCGCGCTGCTTCAGGGCCTCAGGCAGCAGTGCCTTGTCGCCCTGACGGCCGATCGCGACGGCTGCCTCGATCCGGAAGTTTTCTGGCACTTCGAGTTCGGCGCGCGCGCGATCATAGTCGATGCCGGCCATGCCATGCGCCTGCCAGCCGGAATGGGCCGCCTGCAGGGCGAGCGCACCCCAGGCTGCGCCCGCATCGAAGGAATGGGTGTAGGAGGGCACCTCTTCGCTGGCGCCTGGCGGCAAGAGCGACGTTTTCGACAACACGAAGATGAGGGCCGAGGCCTCTTTTGCCCAACTGCGGTTGAACTCGTTTAGAAGGCCGAGCAGCTTCTCCCAGTCGCGCCCGCCACGGCGGGCATAGACGAAATGCCACGGCTGGGCATTGTAGGCGGATGGCGCCCAGCGGGCGGCCTCCAGGATTTCGAACAGCGCGGCCTCGGAAATCTCTTCGCCGGAATAGGCCCGTGGCGACCAGCGTTCGAGGAAGAGCGGATTGATCGCGTGGTCCGCGACGCGTGAGTTCACATGCAATGTCATGGGGGATGGTCCATTCATCGGCGACGCATGGCCGCCATCGGGTTGGTCATTGGCGGCCGAGGCTTTCGTACCGGTCGCAACGACTTCTCAAGGTCGAGATCTCATCGGAGAGTTCGGCGATACGGTCCCTGAGCTCATTGGCCGTTCCGTCCTCGATATCGTCGAAACCGAAACAGTCCCGCGCCTCGTGCAGTTCCAGCCGCCCCTGCAAGACCTCGCGGATTGCGCTCAAGCGTTCATATTGCCGCAGCATACTCATCTCAGACCTCCTTTCAGCCGGTCGCCGCAATCCGCGCCGACCGGAGGGCGTTTCTGCCCGGCCCGGTTCCTGACCGAGCTTCTCCGAGATTATCCACGCAAATGGTAGATTAAAGGAATTCTGACCCAAAGAGCGTGCGAGGCGTGAAAAAACTGCACCGCCTTTGGTTCATGCCGCAAGTGCAAGCGGCGGGGAGATGAGTTGGGGTTGCCGACAACCCTGTCAGCCCGGTGGCATGGGGTGGACCTGGGCGATGGGAGGCCCGCCCAGGTCGGGAGACGTCAAGCGGTCGGCAGGTCCTTCGCGTCGGGGCGGTTGCCATCAAGGAAACCCATATCCCGCTTCAGGTGATCCGACAGGTCTCTGACGTCGACGACATCAGGCGCCGGGCGCTTCCGGGCGAACAGAAACGCCAGCCAGGAGCCCGCGGAAAAATCGTTTGTCGACGAAAAACGACGTACTTGAATGGTTGTCATAGCCATCATCCTCTTCATCAGTCCGTCTAATGGACGGACCTTGAAAATGGTTATGAACCACATCACCTTCCAATCGAATTTCGCTCACCATACATAAGGCCATTTAATGCATAAGACACTTCCGCTCCCGCCATTGACGGCGATACGCGTCTTCGAGGCGGTTGCCCGGCATGGAAGCTTCACCAAGGCCGCAACCGAGCTCGGCATGACCCAGGCGGCGGTGAGCTATCAGATCAAGGTTCTCGAGGATCGTGTCGGCGCACCCCTGTTTTTGCGCCGACCGCGCCAGATCGCTCTGACCGAGGTGGGGCAACGGCTCGCGCCCCCCGTGACGCAGGCCTTCGAGCAGCTCAGCGAAGCCTACGTGACAGCGCGCGGCGGTGCCCAGGGAACGCTGGTGATCAGCACGATCGCCACCTTCGCCTCCAACTGGCTGGCGCGGCGCCTTGGCTCCTTCCAGATCGCTCACCCCTCGCTTGCCGTCCGCCTTCAAACCGAGCCCCACCTGGTCGACTTCAGCCGCGAAGAGGTCGATATCGGCATTCGCTCAGGCGGCGGCGACTGGCCGGGGCTTGCGGCACACCGGCTCATCAACGCCGATTTCACGCCGATGCTCAGCCCGAGCCTCGCCGCAAGCATCGGCGGGGTGAAGGAGCCGGCCGATCTCCTGCGTCTGCCGCTGCTCGATCCGGGCGACCCCTGGTGGGCCAAGTGGTTCATGGCCGCGAATGTGCCGGCCGAGGGCCTTTCGAGCCGTCCCGGCGCAAGCATGGGCGCACAGGTCTATGAGGGCAATGCCGCGACGGCCGGCCAGGGCGTCGCAATCCTGACGCCCGCCTTCTTTGCCGCGGAATTGGCCGATGGGCGGCTCGTCCAGCCCTTCGATCTCCTCTGCAACGACGACCAGGCCTACTGGCTGGTCTACCCGGAAACGCGGCGCAATTCGTCGAAGATCAGCGCCTTCCGTCAATGGATCCTGGGCGAGCTCGCAGCGACCTGAGCCAAACATTTTTGCCTCGTCCCGGAACTCTCGGGCATCCCCAGGAGTTGCATTCCCGAAGCGCCCATAACGAGGGTAACGGGAGCGAACATGCAACGCGCGCCGACGGAACAGTTCCGTTCAGCCACTGAGAATGCCTGGTGGACTGTCCATCGCGGCGATGGACCGATCGTCGGCACCGCGATCCACAACGGGCATGCCATGCGCCGTGACGCCCGGGCGCTAGCGGCCCTGACGGACGAGCAAAGGCTACGCGAGGAGGATCCGTTCACCGAGTTCATCATCCGGGATCTCGCCAACCGCATCGTCGTCCATCGATCCCGCTTCGAAGTCGACATCAATCGTGCTCGTCCCGGTGCGGTCTACCTCCAGCCGGCTCAGGCTTGGGGCCTTTCCGTCTGGCGGGAGCCGCCACCGGCGGAGCTGATCGAGGCCTCCCTTGCCCTCCATGACGAATACTATGCCATGCTGCGGTCGATGCTGACGGCAATCGAGCGCCGCCACCGACATTTCATCGTTCTTGACGTGCACAGCTACAACCATCGACGTCAGGGGCCAGAGGCCGAACCGGCCGACGGCGCCGAAGCGCCCGAGGTCAATATCGGAACCTCGTCCATGGACCGGGACAAATGGGCCGACGTCATCGACACGCTGATATCAACCGTCGGCGCCACCACGGTCGCGGGCCGGCCGGTGGACGTGCGCGAGAACATCGCCTTCCAGGGGCGTGGAGAACAGACGCGCTTCATCCACGAGCACTTTCCTGATACGGGCTGCGCGATCGCGATCGAGTTCAAGAAAACATTCATGGACGAGTGGACTGGCAAGCCGGACCTCGAAGCGCTGCGGTCGCTGCGCACACTGGTCGGATCACTCGTTCCGGTCCTGACCGAGGCGCTCGCGAGACAACGATGACGGACCAGAGACCCATGCAGACGGGCCCCAGCATGGAGTGGCTCGATGAAGCCATTGTCCGACTGACGGATGGTCGCGCCGTGCGACGGGACTTCGGCGAGGGTGGACGGCTGCACATCGACCGCCTGCTTCCCTTCCTGTGCGTTCATATCGCCGCCGAGCAACAGCAGCCGGTCGCGCGCGACATCGCCCAGGCGAATGCCGCCTATCTGCTGGCGCCGAGCGTCGATATCGCCGCCGCAGTCATCGAACGGGTCGGCCGCGTGATCGAAGAACGACTGGGCATATTCATCGTTCTCGAATTTGCGGAACTCGAAAGCGACGATCCGCCCGCCAAGGACGCGCCTTTCCTGCCGCCGTTCCTGTTCGAGGTTGTCGCCGGGACGACCGGCGCCGAGCAGGTTGCTGCGAAAGCACTGATCGAGACAGCCGCAACGATCGAAGGAAAGTTCCGAACGCCCCATGTGACGCTCGTCGAGCGAAGGCCGGATGCGACCGCACGGCGGAAATCCCTGGCGATCGACTATCCTCATCTCACCGTACGCTTCGCGCCGATCTATTGCGAGCCCGGCACCCGCCGCATCTATCCGCAATTGCGCGAGCGGCTGGTCGCAAGCGTCTTCGATGCCGGCCTTCGGGCCATCACAGCCTTCGCCCGCGCCAGGTCCGACGACTTCCGGATACCGACGCACCGTGCCCTTGGCCGGAAGGCCTTCGTCGACGCGGTCGTGCGCGCCGACCGCGGCATGGACGACATCGCCTCAAGCTTCGATTTCCTGCTCGCGGTAACGCCGATCAACGCCGAGGCCGCCTGGGCCGAGTTCGCGTCGAGCGGCTTTTCGCGAAGCCCTCGCCTCTACTATCGCCCGCTGACGCTGCAGATCGAAACGGCCAAGCGCAAACTCTTCACCCTCAATTTCGAGCATCTCGAAGATCCGCTGCTCTACGCCCTCTATCGCGAAAAGCAGCAGGAGGTCGACCTCCAACTCTCGATGATTTCCGCCCGCGAGACCCGCAAGTTCGTCGAACTCGGTCGTGCTCTCTACGGCCCGGTCGAAGACGAGCTTCTCGATGCCGCTTCCGACGTCCTTGCGAAAGCCGCCGCCGATGGCGACACGTCGCCGACATCCGGCAACAAGCGCGGCTGCGACTACATAAGGGAGCGTGCGCAGGCGATGATATCAGCCTATCGGCGCCAATCGCCCGATTTCACCGCGTCCGCCGAAATTCGCGACGATCTGCCGGCCGGCCTGCTCGTCTCACGTGGCCAATTGCTGATCGCCCGAAGCTCGGCACTCGACGCCGACCGCGTCGAGGCGCTGCTCAACCATGAGGTGGGCGTGCACCTGCTGACCTACTTCAACGGCTCGGCACAGGGCCTCAGGATACTGCGCTCCGGCCTTGCAGGCTACGAGGGCATGCAGGAAGGGCTCGCCGTTTTCGCCGAATACTTGAGCGCCGGCATGACCGCGGATCGGCTGCGGGTGCTTGCGGCGAGAGTGGTCGGCTGCGCGGCCCTGCTTGACGGCGCCGAGTTTCCGGACACCTACCGGCTGCTCGTCGACGACCATGGTTTCGGCACCGCCGAGGCCTTCAACATTACGCTGCGCATCTATCGCGGCGGCGGACTGGTCAAGGACGCGATCTACATGCGCGGCCTGCTGCAGCTTCTCGACCACCTCGCCGACGGCGGCAATCTCGAACCCTTCTGGATGGGCAAGATCGCCGCATCGCATTTCGGCGCAATCCAGGAACTCAATTTGCGCGGCCTCCTTGGTGCCGCGACCATTCGCCCTATTTTTCTCGATGACGTCAAAGCGCGCGACCGGCTTCAGCGAGCCGAGAGGGGAATGACCCCGCTCGACATGGTCGCAGACTAAAGCGCCGTGCGTTCAGATGAACGCACTGAGATCGCAGGATATGTTGGAGTCGGACCGCTAGGAAACCGGATGCGCATCGCCTTTCTCGTCAACTCGATCGAGGGTGAAGAGACGTTTTACGCGACGACGTCGCTGGCGCTTGCAGCGCTCGCCCGAGGCCACGAGATCGCCTACGTCACGCCTGGCGACTTCACCCTGAGACCCGACGGTCGGCTGACGATCCATGCCCTGAGCCTCGGCTCGGCGAAGCCGCGCAAGGCCGAGGCCTTCATCGCCGCGCTGCGAAGCGGCGCCACACGGCGCGACATCCTGGACATTGCCGAAATCCAGGTTCTGTTTCTCAGAAGCGATCCGTCGGAAGACACCGGCCCTCGCTCCTGGGCCGCCCACGCCGGCGTGATCTTCGGACGGCTTGCAGCCGAACGCGGGACAATAGTCGTCAACGACCCCGACGGCCTGGCACGGGCGCAGAACAAGCTCTATCTCCAGGACTTCCCCGAAATCGTTCGGCCGACCACGCTGATCTCGAAGCATATCGAGGAGATAAAGTCTTTTGTCGACGAGCACCCCGGGGGCGTCATCCTCAAGCCGCTGCAAGGTTCCGGTGGCAAGAACGTCTTCAAGGTCAGTTCCAGCCACGAGACGAACCTCAACCAGATATTCGAGGTGGTTTCCGAGATGGGCTATGTGATCGCGCAGGAATATCTGCCGGCAGCGACTGAAGGGGATGTCAGGCTGTTCCTGATGAACGGGCGGCCGCTCAAACGCGGCGATACCTATGCCGCGGTTCGGCGCGTGCCTGCGGACGGCGAGTTGCGGTCCAACATGCATGTCAACGGCAGGCCAACCACCGCGGTGATAACGCCCGAAATGCTCGTCGTCGCCGAACAGATGCGTCCCAAGCTGGTGCGCGACGGCATGTTCCTTGTCGGCCTCGACGTGGTCGGCGACAAGCTCGTTGAGGTGAATGTCTTTACCCCCGGGGCCCTGCCCGAGATCGCCGAACTCACCTCGATCGAGTTCAGTGAGGATATCGTGGCGGCGCTTGAACAGAAGCTCGACATCAAGCGGGCCAACGGCGGCACCCTTTCAAATCGCGAGATTGCTACCCTCTGACCTGCACTCAGTGCCTGCGGCAGACCAACCTGCCCGGAGACCGGGGAAATTCTGCCCTTCGCACTGTCAAAGCCCCGCTCGCGCGGTATAAGCGCCACGCAGCCCGGGGATCTTGGTGCTCCCAAGCGAAGATCACTGGCTGCCGCCGGCGCGTCCAATTGGACGTCCTCCCAAGGCCCAAGATCCGGCGCCAACGACATCATGAGGTTAAACCATTGGCAGGTATCATCACCAAGGGCTCCGAGCCCGCGCGCGCGGTCTCATCCGCGTCATCGGACGCCACGGGCTATCGATTTGCCCTCTTCGCGCTCACCTCACTGTTCTTCATGTGGGGCTTCATCACGTGCCTGAACGACATTCTGATCCCGCATCTGAAGAACGTCTTCTCGCTCAACTACACGCAGTCGATGCTGATCCAGTTCTGCTTCTTCGGCGCTTATTTCATTGTCTCGCTTCCTGCCGGCGCGCTGGTCAAGCGCATCAGCTACAAATGGGGGATCGTGCTCGGCCTCGTCATCGCCGCAGTCGGCTGCGCGCTCTTCGTGCCGGCGGCAAGCTATCGCATCTATGCGCTGTTCCTCGGCGCTCTCTTCGTGCTGGCAAGCGGCATCACGCTGCTGCAGGTCTCGGCCAACCCCTATGTGACCGTGCTTGGTCCGCCGGACACGGCCGCGAGCCGCCTGACGCTGACCCAGGCCTTCAACTCCCTCGGCACCACCCTCGCCCCGATGTTCGGCGCGACGCTGATCCTGTCGGCTGCGGTCGTCGCAACCGCCGACGCGACGCCGGAGCAGTTCGATGCTCTAAGGTTCGCGGAAGCGAGCGCGGTCAAGATGCCCTACCTGCTCCTTGCCGCCGCCTTCCTGCTGCTTGCGGCGCTTTTCGCCGCCCTGAAGCTGCCGACCGTCGAAGTGCATGACGAGATCGAGCCGATCACCGACGGCAAGTCGGCTTGGCACTATCGGCACCTGGTTCTCGGTGCGATCGGCATCTTCGTCTATGTCGGGGCGGAGGTCAGCATCGGCAGCTTCCTCGTCAACTTCCTGAACCAGCCCGACATTGCCGGCCTCTCGGAAGCCGACGCCGCCCACTATGTCATGTATTTCTGGGGCGGAGCGATGGTCGGCCGGTTCATCGGCGCGATTGCGATGCGTTTCGTCGACGATGGCAAGGCGCTCGCCTCCAACGCGGTCGCAGCGATCGTGCTGCTGCTCCTCACCGTCTTTGCCGGCGGCAGCGTTGCTATGTGGTCGGTCCTGGCGATCGGGTTCTTCAACTCGATTATGTTCCCGACGATCTTCAGCCTGGCGCTCTACGGTCTCGGGAAATACACGAGCCAGGGCTCCGGCGTCCTGTGCCTGGCGATCGTCGGCGGCGCGCTCCTGCCACTGATCCAGGGCGGGCTCGCCGACACGGTCGGCATCCATCTCGCCTTCCTGATGCCCGTCGCCTGCTACGCCTATATCGCCTTCTACGGCTTGAAGGGGCACAGGCCGACCTGATTATGAGAGTCCGCACTTCGCCGCCTTAGCGGCGAGGTGCCTTTTGCCGGAATAACGCCTACAGCGACTCGTCGACGATGACGACAGGACGCCCCATCGAGCAAGCCTCGACACGCGCCTCGACGCGGTAGACGGAGCGCAGCATGTCCGCGGTGATGACCTCATGGGTCGGACCGCTCGCCAGCACCGAACCACCGCCGATGACGATCGTGTCGTCGCAATAGCGCAGCGCATGGTTCAGATCGTGCAGCGCGATCAGCACCGCCATTCCCGATTGCGCCGATAGGCGTTTCATGAAGCCGAGCACCTCGATCTGGCGGAAGAGATCGAGCGCCGAGGTCGGCTCGTCCATCAACAGCACTTCGGGCTTACGCACCAGGGCCTGGGCAATGGAGACGAGCTGGCGCTGGCCGCCGGAGAGCTCGCCGAGGCCGCGAAAAGCGAGATCGGCGATCCGCAGTTCTGAAAGCACCCGATCGATCTCCGAGAGCTCGCTGTCTTTCACCTTCCAGCCGGAGCCCTGCTTGGCCGACAGCAGCACCGATTCATAGACCGTGAGCACGGCATTGGCGCCGGTATCCTGCGGCATGTAGCAGATGCCCTCGGCTCCCTTGGCGGTGTCGGACAGATGGACGGTTCCGGGCCCGGACGTCAGGCTTGCGATGCGCTTGAACAGCGTCGACTTGCCGGCCGCATTCGGACCGATCACCGCCGTCAGGCCGCCGCCTCTGAGCACGCCGGTATTGACGTCGGACAGCACGGTTCGCCGGCCATAGGTCGCGCCGACTTTTTCCAGCGTCAGACTTACCATGCGCGCCTCCTGTTGGTGAAAATCAGCACGAAGAAGAAGGGCACGCCGACCAGCGCGGTGATGACGCCGATCGGCAGCACGGCACCCGGGATGAGCATCTTGCTGACGACGGAGGTGACCGAGAGCAAGAGCGCGCCGCACAAAACCGAGGCGGGAAGGAAGAAGCGCTGATCTTCGCCGACCAGCATCCGGGCGATGTGCGGCGCGACGAGGCCGACGAAGCCGATCGTGCCGACGAAGGAAACCGGAATCGCCGCAAGCAGGCTCACCGTCATCATCGCTTCGAGCCTTAGCCGGCGAACATTGATGCCGAAGCTCGCCGCCTTGTCGTCACCGAGCCGAAGCGCCGTTAGTGCCCAGGCGTGGCGTGCAAAGAGCGGCACGGCGAAAAGCAGCACGGCGCCGGTGATCCAGACCTTCGGCCAGGTTGCCTTGGTGAGGCTGCCCATCGTCCAGAACACGACTGCGGCCAGTGCCTGTTCGGAGGCGAGATATTCGAGCAGCGACAGCGCGGCATTGAAGGTAAAGACGAGCGCGATGCCGAGCAGCACGATCGTTTCCACCGTGACGCCGCGCATGGTGGAGGCGAAATGGATGAAGAGTGCCGCCAGCATCGCCATCAGGAAGGCGTTGATCGGCACCATGTATTGGACTGCGACCGGAAAGACCGCGACGCCGGCAACGAGGCCGAGGGCTGCGCCAAAACCGGCAGCGGCGGAAATCCCGAGCGTGAACGGACTTGCGAGCGGATTGGCGAGGATCGTCTGCATCTGTGCACCCGCGACCGACAGCGAGGCGCCCACCGTCACCGCCATCAGCGCGATCGGCATGCGGATGTCCCATATGACCACCCGAAGCTGGTCGCTCACCGTCTCAGGCCGAAACAGCGCCGTCAGCACGTCGGCGAGTGGATAGTTTGCTGGCCCGAGCGCCATGTCGACTGCGACCGATGCAAAGAGCGCGCCGATGAGGCAGAAGATCAAGACCAGACGGCGCAGAACAAGGGCGCGGTAGCGCCCTTGTCCCTGAATGCCGGAAATATGGTCGGTCATGGCAACCATCATTCACCTCCCTTCGCAAGCGAGACAAAGTAACCCGGGCGATAGGTCACCGGCAGGAACTTCTCATGAAACTCGCGGAAGGTCCGATCCGGATCGATGTCGGCGAAAAGTTCCGGGTGGAACCATTTGGCGAATTGCTGGATCGGCACGAACTCGTAGGGCGCACCGTAGAACTGGTGCCAGACCGCATGCACGTTGCCCTCCTTTACCGCCTTCAGGCCGGGGAAGCCCGGGCGCTGCATCAGGCCGCGCAGCCGCTCCTCGGCCACCGCGGCATCGGCGCCGCGGCCGACGCTGACGAACTGGTTGAGATCGGATTCCGCCGACCAGTTGCTGCCGGTAATGATGACATGGTCCGGATCACTAACGATGAGTTGCTCGGGATTGAGGTCACCGAAGGTGCCCTTGATGACGTCCGAACCGATATTGTGGCCGCCGGCCTTTTCCACCATCTCGCCGAAATTGGCCGGGCCGAAGGTTCGGCAGCAGGCGAATTCGCCGGTGATGCCGGGCGAGCGTTCGATGAACACCTTCGGACGCGCAATCGCCCCGGCCTTGGTCAGGCGGTCGGTGACCAGCGCGATCTGGGCGTTGCGGTATTCGATGAATTCGCGCGCCCTTGCTTCAGCACCAAAGAGCTGGCCGAGGATTTCGACGGATTTTTCGCTGTTGGCCGCCGGATCGACGCGGAAATCGACATAGACGACGGCAATCCCGGCAGCCGCGGCCTTTTCGATGAAACCCGATTCCTCGACCGCATCTCGCGCTTCGAGGTTCAGCGTCAACACGTCAGGCTTCAGGGCAATGGCCGCTTCGAGGCTGAAATCCCCCGTCGGGATATAGCCGAAGCGCGGCAGTTTCTCGATCTCCGGGAACCGCTCGACATAGGCGGCGTAGGAATCCGGATCCTTCTTGATGAGATCGTCACGCCAGCCGACGATCGTATCGAAGACGCGCTCCCTCTTCAGCGCCGCGGCGACGTGAATCTGTCGCGCCTCGGCAAGCAGTATCCGTTTGGCGGGAAGCACGACTTCGACCCGACGGCCGGTGACGTCGACGATTTCCGCAGCGCCGGCCGGCAGAGCCGCCAACACGACCGCCGCAATCATCGCGGACGCGATTTTCCTGAAGATCGACATTCTCATACCTTTCGATCGCGGCGCCGGCGGCCTCCCGTTCCGCCAGCCGCCGATGCACTCACTTGCTCGTCGTCAGCGAAACGAAGTAGCCACCCTTGTAGGAAAGCGGCAGGAAACGCTCGTGCAACTCCCTGAACGTCGCCTCCGGGTCGAGATCGGCGAAGAGGTCGGGATGCAGCCACTTGGCGATCTGCTGGATCGCGACGAACTGGTAGGGGTTGTTGTAAAACTGGTGCCAGATGGCATGGACCTGGCCGTCCTTGACCGCCTGCACGCCGGTAAAGGCCGGGCGCTTGGTGAGGTTTTCGAGCTTGCGGGCGGCTTCCTTTTCATCGGCACCATAGCCGACCCCGATCCATGCACCGCCCGGCACATAACCCTGCCAGTTGCCGCCGGTGATGATGATCTGATCCGGGTTTGCGGCGATGATCTGCTCCGGATTGACCGTGCCGAAGGTGCCGGGAATGATGTCCTTCGCCATGTTCACGCCGCCGGCAAATTCGACCATCTTGCCGAAATTCTCATTGCCGAAGGACATGCAGCAATCGTCGGAGTAACCACCGGCGCGCTCGACGAAGACGAGCGGCTTCTTCGGATTTGCCTTCGCCAGCACGTCGGTCACCTTGGCAATGTTCTCGGCGCGGAACGCGATGAACTCTTCGGCTTTTTCTTCCTTGCCGAGAAGCTTGCCCATCACACGCATGCTCGGCTCGGTGTTTTCCATCGGCTTTTCGCGGAAGTCGACATAGACGAGCGGGATGCCAACCTTGGCGAGCTTTTCGATGTAGCCGGCCTCCTCCGTCGCCGTCTTGGCATCGACGTTCATCAAGACGACATCGGGCTTCAGCGCCACCGCCTGCTCGATGTCGAAAGTCCCGTCCTTCATGCCGCCGAAAGTCGGCAGCTTGGCGATAGCAGGATATTTCGCGAGATAGGCGGCGTAGGTTTCAGGATCCGCCTTTGCCAGGTCGTCGCGCCAGCCGACGACGCGTTTGAACGGGTCATCGCGGTCGAGGGCGCCGAGGAAATAGATCTGGCGCCCTTCACCGAGGATGAGGTGCTCGACCGGCACATTGACCTCGACGTCACGACCCGTGACATCTTTCAACGTCACGACATCAGCGAAGGCTGCCGTTGAAAAAAGCACGCAAAAGCCCGTGGCGGCCGCGGCCACCCTGTTGAAAAGCTGCATTGTTTTCTGCTCCGCTGGGAAAATCGACGCGATCTAATGTTTCATGACTTTATTAGTCAACATTTATCTTTTAGAACGCCTCCAAACAGGGGCGAGCGGTATCGATATGAGCGATGTAACGGATCGGCAGAACTACAACCTGCGGGATGAAATCAAGACCTATTGGTCGGAGCGCGCCGCGACCTTCGATCTGTCGCCAGGACACGAGATCTTCTCGGAGGACGAGCGCGCGGCCTGGCACAGGCTGCTTCTACGCCATCTCGGACCGGGCTCCGGCCGCAGCGCGTTGGATCTTGCGAGCGGCACCGGCGTCATCTCCCACCTGCTCGACGATCTCGGCTTCAAGGTACAGGGCCTGGACTGGGCCGAGCCAATGCTCGAACGCGCCCGTGAAAAGGCCCGCAAGCGGGGTCGTTCCATTCGCTTCGGTCTGGGTGATGCCGAAAATACCATGGAGCCCGATGACCACTACGATGTCGTCGTCAACCGGCATCTCGTCTGGACGCTCGTCAATCCGGCCGCAGCCTTCGCGGAGTGGCTTCGCGTTCTCAAGCCGGGCGGAACGCTGCTGATCGTCGATGGCGACTTTGTGAATACCAGCGCGCTCGAGCGGTTGTTCTCGAAACTCAGCGCCTGGGGACAACGCCTCCGCGTGTTCAAGTCGGAAACGCCGAGCGGCTCATCACAGATGATGGCGACGCATCGCAGCATTCTCTCGCGCGTTCACTTCTCCGAGGGCGCGCGCGCCGAGGCCGTGGTCGATCTTCTGCAGAGGGCCGGATTTGTCGATATCGAGGCCGATACCGATCTTGGTGAGATCCATCGCGCCCAGGCGAGGAACTGGAATATCTTCAAAGGTCTGGCGCGGCAGTCACAGCACCGCTACGCCATTCGCGCCGCAAAACCGTAGCTGTTGCGTCAATCCGCCGGAGCATCCGAAATCTAGCCGCCGACGCGTTCGGCGAGACGCCGCAGACCTGGAATGTCCTTGAGCGTCAGCTTCTGCCGACCGCCCTGGACGAGGCCCTGGCCTTCCCAGGCGCTGAGGATGCGCGAGACCGTATGCAGCGTCGTTCCCGTCATCTCAGCGATATCCTGGCGCGAGATCGGGAAATCGATGCGGATACCGCCGCCATCGGGCTTGCCGGCCTGCTCGGCCAGCCGCAGCACCGTATGGGCGACGCGGCGCTCGACTTCCTCCGTCGACATTTCGCGGATACGGGTATGCGCCTCGTCGAGACGCTGGCCGATCGTATGCATGGCATTGACGGCGAGGTGGGGGTTCTTCTCAACGAAGACGTTCCAGAGCTCCGTCGGCCAGGCGAGAACGAGGCTCTCGGTCGCCGCCGTCGCGGTTCCCGGGTAGTCGCTGCGCTGGAGCGCACGGGCAAAGCCGAAGAGATCGCCGGGATTGACGACCCGGACGATGATCTGCTGCCCGTCCTTGGTGACCTGGGTCACCTTCAGCCGGCCATGCAGCAACAGGAAGAAGAAATCGGCCGTCGCGCCCTGTTCGAACACGGCTTCGTTCTGCGGAACGCGCCGCACCGTGGCGCGCGTCAACAGCGAATCCAGTTCCGGGTCGCTCATCTTCTGGAACAGAGGGAGCGATTTGACGAGTGTGCGATCGAGTGCAGCCACTTTGGCCCTACATCCTGCCGTTTGAGTTGCCCTGATCTAGCACAGCCCAGGACCCTGCAAAAGGACCAGAGCGCCGCACGACCGGTCAGACGCACAAAGGGTCGCGGCAGCACCTCGGTTGTCACATGTTTTTGCCCCTGGACCGGCGACGACCCAGGGGCAAAAGCATGTATCGGAACCTATGCCCGCTAAGGCGTGAGAGCCCTGGCGGCTCTACCGGCCGCGCCATCTCACCCAGCGCCCTGGAGCCGGCGTTCGAATGCATAGAGGAAACCCGAATACCAACGACC
Organism: Ensifer sp. 38_S197; assembly: GCF_056924495.1. Taxonomy (NCBI): domain Bacteria; kingdom Pseudomonadati; phylum Pseudomonadota; class Alphaproteobacteria; order Hyphomicrobiales; family Rhizobiaceae; genus Ensifer; species Ensifer sp. 38_S197. The sequence continues at coordinate 1,030,671 of NZ_JBXOVZ010000001.1, forward strand.
GTCGCGCACCAGCCGAAAGCCGAGATTATCCGGCGGTACGCCCACGGCGCAGCCGCCGCTTTTCGGGTCACGGATGAAGAAGCTCATCGACGCCCGGTGCTTGCCGTTGACGACGAAGATGCCACAGGCCGGAGACTCTTTCAGTACCTCGCCGTCTTCGCCTATGGTGACGCGGCGGTGGCAGGTCTCGGTCCATTCCCAGACATTGCCGTCCAGGTCCGCAACCCCATACTCGTTTTCGCCGAAAGCGCCCGATGGCTGCGGCATCGGGTTCTCTGCGCGCTGCCGGCTCGCTTCGCGCTCGTAGTCCGCCAGCCAGCGCAGCGCCGGATTGTCCTTGGTGCCGTCGATCCCGAGCGCATCGTCCGGAAATTTGGAACCGGCGGCAAAGGCCCATTGCTGGTCGGTCGGAAGGCGCCAGACCACGCCGGTCTTCTTCGTCAGCCACGCAGCATATGCAGTCGCGTCGGTATAGTTGACCCCGGTCATCGGCACACCCGGCAGGCCCGCACCATGCCCGCCTTCCGGCTGCTGGCAGGCGCCGTCGGCAACGCAACGTTCATAGTCCTGACGTGTCACCTGGTATTTCATGATCTCAAGCGGTTCTTTAAGCGCTGCGGCGACGATGGGCGCATCGACGGCAAAACCGTTCTTCAGGAAGTGTCCCTCTGCCCGATAGCTCATTTCACGCGGCGCGATCGTCACAGTCAACGGCGCCTTGACCGACAGGTCGACGCCTTCCTTGAGATCGTCGAACAGCCCCACCTTCGCCGAAAGTACGCCGCCGATTGCGGCCAGAAGGACGGCCGGCGCTGCGAGCGACAGGAGCGAAATCGCAGATTTCTTTTTGCTGGGCATGGGAGGTCTCCGGGGGAACGGCACGCGCTGGCAGGCGCGTGCCCTCGTTCGCGTGTGGGGTCGCTGAGACCGCGGCCCCACGGTTACCTTGCTTCAGGCTACATCGACGCCGGCTTGACGATCGAGGTCATGAGGTCGTCGTTCCATTCGCCGGTGACCTTGAAGTGGCCGGCAGCACCCAGCTCGAACGCCTCGATCAGGTTGTGGTTGACATAGGCGTACACACCCGGCTGGCGGAAGGTGTAGAAGGCAGCGCCCGCGGTTCCGCCAGGAATGAGCCAGGTTTCCTGGTCGAGGTCCGGCGGATTGCGGAACTTGCCGGTGGCCCAGACATAGTCACCATGTCCGCCGATCAGGTGCGGCCGCGTATCGCGGTTGGCCTGCGAATGGACGACGAGCACGCGCTCGCCCACGGCCGCGGTCAGGGCATTGTCGCCGGTCAGCGCACCGACCGCGCCGTTGAAGACGATGTGGGTCGGGGTTAATGTGCGCATCGCCTTTACCGCATCTTCATAGGCTTCGCCGGGGGTCTCGTATTTCTTGTAGTGCCCGGCCTCGTCCTTCGGCACGTAGAAATCCTGCTCGCCGACATAGTAGATCTTGTCATAGGTCAGCGGCTGGCCCTTTTCGTCCCTCAGGCCTTCACGCGGTAGCACCATGATGGCGCCGTTCATGCCCGAGGTGACGTGCCAGGGCACCATTCCTTCAGGCGCGCAATGGTAGACGAAGACGCCGGGCTTGGTGGCCTTGAAGCGAAGCGTCGTCTCCTCGCCCGGGTTGACCTGGGTCAGCGCGCCACCGCCCAGAGCGCCGGTCGCGGCGTGAAAGTCGATGTTGTGCAGCAGCGTGTTGGTCGCCGGGTTGATCAGCCGCAGCTCGACATAGTCGTTCTCATGCACGACCATCAGCGGGCCAGGCACCGAGCCGTTGAAGGTCATCGCGTGGATCTCGGTGCCCTCACGGTCGATCACCAGCTTCTTTTCCTCGATCGTCATGGTGAATTCGACGACGCGTGGTCCGGTCTTGGCGACCTGCTCGTGGGCATGTACGAAAGGCGGCTTGACGAGATCAACCTTCACGCGCGGCAGGGTCGAGACATCGACGGGGGCAGCACCCGCTGCCGTGGCGGCGCCGGCCGCCTTAGCCTGCGCGGTATGGAGAAGCGGCGCAACCGCGCCCGCCAGGGCAGCACCGGCAAGCATCGTCCGGCGGGTCATCTGAAGTTGTTCAGTCATCTTGCTCTCCTTCGGCGCACTCCAGCGGCCGGGATTGGCCTTCTGCGAAACGCGCCTGTATTCAACGAGTTAGGGTGGGCGACGCCGACTTGGGCGGCCTCACCTCCGGTCTCGACCACCGGTCCCCCAGCAGTCACAAGAGAAGTAGAACCAGAGACGAATCGCGTCTTTGTCTTGGAACAAATCCTTTCGCGGAGAGCGCATTTCTTTGCCGCCGCATGAACACACATGGCGAAGCGGGGTAACGGTACTTGCGTTTTCGCAAAGAGCGCCTCCGAAGCCATTGATAGATCAAGCCTCATCCGCAATCCCGCAAGCACGCACGACGAGGACGGTGATCATGTTGGACAGACTCATAAGACCGAAACCGAGCGGCGGCATTCCGCGCGGGCTCTCGACCACCGGCCCGGTGCTCTTCTCCTACGGTTTCCGGCCGTTCTTTCTGGGCGCCACCCTTTGGGCGATCGGCGCCATGGCACTCTGGATCTCCGCATTGATTCTCGGGATCAACCTTGCCGGCAACTACGGCGCCGCTCATTGGCACGCTCACGAAATGCTGTTCGGCTTCTCCTCCGCCGTGCTCGGCGGCTTCCTGCTGACGGCGATCCCGAACTGGACCGGCAGGCTGCCGGTTTCCGGTCGCCCGCTCGCCGCCCTCTTCGGGCTCTGGGTCGTCGGTCGGGTCGCGCTGCTGTCGAGCGGAGTCATCGGCCTGCCCGTGGCTGCGGGTATCGAAGCGCTGTTCCTGCCGGTGCTCCTGCTGATCTGCGCGCGCGAGGTGATTGTCGGCCGGAAGTGGAAGGACCTAAAGGTCATCGGCGGGCTGGTGCTTCTGTCCGCCGCCAACATCTGGTTCCATCTCTCGGTTCTCAGCGAGCTCGACGTCGATGCCGCAGCGCGGCTGGCGATTGGCGCCTACACCATGCTGATCATGATCGTCGGCGGGCGCATCGTGCCAAGCTTCACGCGCAACTGGCTGAACAAGGTCGAGCGCACCAATTTCCCAGTGCCCTATAACCGCTTCGACACGGCGGCGATCCTGATCGGCGTCGCGGCGCTTGCCGCCTGGACCTTCGCACCTGTTCACATCGTCACCGCGGCGATCGCGCTCGTCGCTTGCGCTTTCCATACGGTGCGGCTGTTCCGCTGGCGCGGATTGGCGACCTGGCCGGAAAAGCTGCTCTTCGTGCTGCACGCGGCCTATGCCTTCGTGCCGCTCGGCTTCCTCGCGATAGCAGCCGGTGCGATCGAACTTCTGAGCGAATACCCGGTCATGCATGTGCTGACCGTCGGCGTCATAGCGTCCATGATGCTCGCCGTCATGACCCGCGCCAGCCGCGGCCACACCGGCAGGCCGCTGGTCGGCTCGGCGCTCACCAACGCCTCCTATGTCGCGATCATGACCGCAGCACTGATCCGTCCACTGGCAGAGGTGCTGCCTGCGCACTATCACCACCTGATCGCGCTTTCGGGTGCGTTGTGGATCGCCGCTTTCGCGCTGTTCACAGCCGAATATGGGCCGATGCTGGTGTGCGAACGCCGGTCGCCTCGTGCGTCATCCTGACGGCCCGTTCGAACCCAAAGCAAAAGGCGCCGGATCAGCGGCGCCTTTTTTCCTGCAAGACCACTCTCAGAAGATGCTGCCCTGCGCGAATTCGACCGCACTGTCAGCCATCATCTCAGGGGTCCAGGGCGGCTCGTAGGTCAGGCGCACTTCGGCGTACTCGACACCCGGCACATACCAGACGCAGTTCTGCACCGCTTCCTTGAGGAAGGCCGTCGCCGGGCACCCCTTGATCGTCGTCGTCATCGTGACGCGGGCAATACCGCCTTCCTGAACGTCGATGTCATAGATCAGGCCGAGATCGACGACGTTCTTGCCCATTTCGGGATCGATGATGATGCGCAGCGCATCGCGGATCTTCTCTTCGAGATCCAGGGTTTCAGGCGCCGGCATGGGTACGTCCTCCGCCGATGCGAATGAGGATCCGGTAGGTCTCGCCGGTCGCATCGAAATTGCCGGCCCATTTATGCCCGCGCTTGGCGAGCTCCGGATAGAGGAACAGCGGTTCGCGCGCGAGCAATGCGAAGAGCACTTCGCCCTCTGTCATCTTCTCGGCGGTCGCCAGAATGCGCACCATCGGCTCGGGCGGATCGAGATCGGTCAGGTCGAGCTGGCGGCTTGGATCCGGCCAGGTGTCCAGATCCGTTTCGCCGGCCGAAAGCCGGATCCCGTCGACCTCTCCTTCGGGCGTGAACAGAACCTCCCAGTCGCCGTTGTCGAGCGGGCGGTCCTGATGCGTGAAACCGCGTCCGGCCATGACGCTGAAGAGCGGAACGGGCCTGAAGGTGGCAATCAGCCTCAGCGCCTGGCCTGGCGCCAGGCTATCGACAGCATTCATGATGGCCTGAAACGGATCGCTGCCGCCGCGTAAAAGCGGTCGAACGTCGAGTTCAAAGGGATCTTGGCTCATGGGAACCTCCGTGAGGAATGGATGGCAGAAACAGGCCTGGTCGAACAAGTCCGCCAGGCAGTCGAAGTTCGGCCGGAACATTGATCAGCCGCCGTGTTTGCACGAACTCCAGGATGAGCGCATTGACGGCAATCAACTGGCCGAGGCTCGCAAAGCGAAACAGGATCGCGCTACCGATCAGCAGGGCCAGCGTCGCGACCGCAACCGTCAGATAATAGAGCTGAAACCAGCGAAGGGCTGCGGCCTCGACGACGAGGTCCTGGACCCGCGGCGTCGGCATACGCCCGAGTGCCGGCCCATAACATTCGAGCCAGGTCATGAACGGCACGATCTTGTAGAGCTGGGCGAGCCCCATGCCCGTCAGCCAGCCGAAGGTAACGAGATAGGTGACGGCTCCGGTGCCCGCATCGAGACGCCCGAGCGCCAGCAGCGCCACGAAGAGCAGGCTCGCGGCGATCAGGGACGCGAAGGCGCCGATGCTGGCGCGGCTGTTGAGCTCGATCGCCTTGCGTCGGCGCTGCCGATAGATGCGCAGGATATCGCCGACATAGATCGCCACCACCGCAGCGCCGGAAGCGACGGCAAAGATGAGAAGCGGCACACGGCCGAATGTGCCCACGAGAATGACAGGGACCGCTGCGGCCAGAAGGCCGAGACAAAGCGTACCGAGCACGAAGACGAGCCGACTGCCTGCGCGTTCCTTGTCCGGCGACAGCATGAACATGCTCAAAAGCCGGTAGCTGACGCCCATGGTGGTGAAGCTCAACCAGCCGCAAAGGCCCAGGGAAGCATGAAGTGACAGTCCGTCGATCGTCAGGTCGATCGCGCCTTCCGCATCGATCAAGCCCGAAAGTACACAGGCATAGACGCCGCCGAGCAGCATCGTGGCGAAGAGCGCAGCGAGACCGACCGCGACAAAGCGGGCCGGGAGCGGCAGCGGGCGCGCATGCCAGAGTGTCGCCGCGAAGTCGAAGCCATGCACTGAGAACCCGACAATCGAGAACGCCGCTCCGAGAGGAAGCAGCGTCACCGGAAGATAGATCGTGCCCGAGAGGCTGACGAAGCCGAGCGTCAGGCTGGCGATGCCGCCGATGAGCAACAGGAGTGCCGGTAGGGCGACGCTGGGGAAGGACAGCGGCCGGCCGACGAGAACCGGCACGAATTGCAGCAACGCACCGGTCATCAGCAAGCTCAACCAGCCCAGGACAACGATATGGACGAGCGCCAGCGTTTCCGGCGCCTCAAGGGCCGAGACCGGGTAGCCGTAGCCGAGAACCATCATGATCTCGCCAAGGACGAGAAAGATCAGCGCGGCCGCGAAATAGGACATCGTCCAGCGGGATAGCGTGGCTGCGAACATGGCGGTTCATCCCCTAGATCACGATGGGTTTTGGCCGAGCCGATCAAAAACCAATAAACGTGATCGATTCTCGTAAGTTAGAGCGGGATGTGAGCGGAAGACCGCCCAGATTTTTCTTCGTCCCGCTCTTGAGGCGCACCGACGGGGCTCAGTGCCCGCCGCAGCAGCAATCGCAGCCGGAGGATTGTTGCCGGCCGATTTCGACACGCCAGACATCAGGTCCCTGCTCAAGATATTCCCAGGTGAATTCGCCCGGATAACGCGTTTCCAACTGGTAGTGCAGCGGACGCGGGTCATGATCGTTGATGATGATGAAGGCGCCGCCCTCGGCAAGCGCGTTCAACATGCCGAAGATTTTGGGATGGCGCTCCACCGGCGGGATCGTCCGCACGTCGATGAAGGGCTTGTCGGTCTCTGCAATGCTCATGGTCATCCGCTCTAGTCGCCGTCGTTGCTTGATGATCCGGGAAACGCCGGCGCACACGCCCCGGATTTCCGCAACCTAACGACGACCGCACCGCGACATTTTGTCGAAGCGCAAACAAATCCCGGTTTGCCCGAGACCACCCCCCGTCCTTGACTTTTCGCAAAGAGTTACCGGGCCACGCAGCCTAGAAGGATGCATCCATCGCCACCCAGATGAGGACGAAATGTTAGCTTCCGCGCTCCTGAAATACGGTGAAATGCGCCTGCCGCGCTACACGAGTTACCCGACCGCGCCACGCTTTGCCGCAGCGGTCGACGAGCAAACCTACGGCGCCTGGCTGAAGGCGATACCAAAGGGGCAGGATGTGTCGCTCTATCTGCACATCCCTTTCTGTCGATCGATGTGCTGGTATTGCGGCTGCCACACTACGATCACCAAGAAGGATGATCCGATCCTCGATTATCTCGACGTGCTGAGAGACGAAATCCGCATGGTCGCCGATACCGTCGGACGCCCCTTGCCGGTGGCGGAAGTGCACTTCGGCGGCGGTACGCCGACAATCATCGAGCCGCGCGAATTCCTGGCGCTGATGACATTGATGCGCGAACGCTTCGCTCTCACTCCGTCGACCAACGTCGCCGTCGAGATCGATCCGCGCCGGTTGACGCTCGCCATGGCCGAGGCGCTCGGCGAAGGTGGCGTGCGGCGCGCAAGCCTCGGCGTGCAGAGCTTCGATCCCGTCGTGCAGAAGGCGATCAATCGCATTCAGAGCGAGAAGCAGACGGCCGAGGCCGTCGGCCATCTGCGCAGGGCCGGCATTGGCGGGATCAATTTCGACCTGATCTACGGCCTGCCGCATCAGACGGTTCGCTCCTGCGTCGAGACGGTCGAAGCGGCCGTGGCGATGTATCCGGAACGGTTCGCCGTTTTCGGCTACGCCCATGTGCCAAGCTTCAAGAAGCACCAGCGCATGATCGACGAGAAGGCACTGCCCGACAGTAGCGCCCGCGCCGAACAGGCGATGGCGATCAGCGAGGCGCTCGTCAAGGCCGGCTACCGGCAGATCGGCCTCGATCATTTTGCCTTGCCTGATGACGATCTCGTCACCGCCCAGGCAGCCGGACGGCTTCGCCGCAACTTCCAGGGCTACACGACCGACAATTGCGAGACGCTGATCGGTTTTGGCGCCTCGGCGATCGGCCGCTCGCGCGACGGTTATGTCCAGAACGAGGTACCGCCGGGTGTTTACGCAAGCCGCATCGCCTCGGGCCGGCTCGCAACCACGAAGGGTTACCGGCTGACCGACGAGGACAGGCTGCGTGCCGTGATCATTGAACGATTGATGTGCGATTTCAGCGCGGATATTTCCTCAATCGCCGCGGCGCACGGCCGGGACTGGCAGTCGCTCATCGAAGGCAACGGCAAATTGGCCGAACTGCAACAGGACGGTGTGATCGATATCGCTAATGGCGTCATCACGGTCAGGCCCCAGCACCGCTTCGTCATCCGCGCGGTGGCGGCGGCCTTCGATGCTTATATCGATGAAACTCAGCGAGTGCACAGCAAGGCTGCTTGAGGGCTCTTTCGCCAGGAAGGCTCGGCCATTGCCGAGTCTTCTGTCACAGTAATCAACGCAGGCCGGAGCGCCGCCGTACTGCTCCGGCTCACCCCTCTTTATCTCCTCACATACGTCCGGGCATCGCGTCTTGGGTCCTCGCCTCAGGGGCGAGGGTGATTGCGTTTGGGCTGCCTCGCATTAAAAGCCGATCGCTTCACTGTTTTCAGCGACCACCAACACTGGCGAATGCGGGAGCCTTCGCGCCGATACGAAGTCAACCGAGCGCCCATTCTCTCCGTCATTATCGGGCTTGCCCCGAGCATCCCGATGCAGCCCCTGCTCACAGGGGCGCCGCGAACGCGAAGTTTGGGGATCCGCGGCTCGAACCCGCGGGAGACGATGGGCGCCCGCATACCCTGACCTTGAACCCAAAAGGCCCGACGATTGCCGGGCCTTTGTTTCCTGACTGGCTGACCGCCTCACCCGACCAGGTTGCGGTAGATCGCCGGCAGCGCCGCGGGTAGCCGCGAGATGTTGCCCACGACCGCGTAGCCGTTCTGGCCGAACATGGCGGGCACGTAGGACTTCGCCTCGCGGTCGACCGTGACGGCAAAGGTGTTGATGTCGCTCCGTCGCGCCTCCGTGACCGCCCGGCGGCTGTCTTCAAGCGCGAAGCGTCCCTCATAATGGTCGATGTCGTTGGGCTTGCCGTCGGTCAGTACCAGGAGAAGCTTCTTGCGGTTCGGTTGCCGGCGAAGCTCGGCCGAGGCATGGCGGATGGCCGCACCGATGCGGGTGTAATAGCCGGGCTTCAGCGCGGCAATACGCGCCTCGACCAGCGGTCCCATCGCCTCGTTGAAGGCTTTGACCGTTTCGACCCGCACCCAGTCGCGCCGTCGCGACGTGAAGGTCAGGATCGAGTGGTTGTCGCCGCAAGCGGAAAGCCCGTGCGCAAGGATGAGCAGAGCCTCTTTCTCCACGTCGAGCACCCGCCGGTTGTCGGACCAGGAGTCGGTCGACAGCGACACATCGACGAGGATCGTCACCGCTAAATCGTGCACCTGCGGCCGACTCATCAAATGGATGCGATCGCTACCTTGGCCGCCGGCGGCGAGGTCGGTGCGGGCACGCACGACCGCGTCGAGATCGAGATCGGCGCCGTCGAGTTGGGCGCGTAGCATCTCATGCCGCGGGCGCAGCACTTCGAACTGGCGTCGCACGCGGCGGATCAGGCTCTTGCTTTCATCCGTGAGTTCAGGGCGCTCTTCGTGGCCGGAGGCGGGCATCGCCAGCACGCGGCAATGGTCTTTGAGATATTGGCCTGTCCGGTAATTCCATTCGGGATAGGTGAGCTCGGCCGTCAGCGGCATCGGATCGACCGCTTCCGGCGGCAAGTCGAGATCGAAGCGGAAGCGCGCCGAGGGCCGCCCCTTGCGCTCGCCGAGCGTCATGTCGTCGAGTTCCTCGGCAGCCTTGCTGTCGTGGTCGTCGCTGTCATCGCCGGGGCGGTCGACATTGACCATCTCGGCCATGGCCAGGATCTTCTCGAAGCGGTTGAGAATGAAGGGGCTGCGCTCGCCCTTGCGGTTTTCTGGGTTTTCGCGAACGGCGATATGGCGTTCGACTTCGGTAACCGCGGCCTGAGTGCCCGGCGTCGCGGCAACATCCTCGTCGCGGGTGGTCGTGGTTTCCGTACGCAACAGCGTGTCAGGCCAGAGCGGCATCGGCAGCATCGGCAGGTAGCCGGGTGGTGCGCGATGCGGGAAGATCACCGGCAGCGTCGCATCCGCCTGACCTGCAGCCTTGCGCAGGAGGCGCAGGATATGGTTTTCGAGATGTTGCTCGATCGTCGGCAACGCGCCCCGCTGCCGCTCGGCAAGCGTCGCTTCCGCCAGGCGCCGATAGCGCCGCCGAAGTCCCGGAAACCGCTGGAACACCTCCTCGACCGTTTCCTGGGCGCGCGACACGAGCGCCAGGTCGCGGCGGAGCGGATCGGTTTCACTGACGGGGTCGACCGGCATCGTTGCCATGTATGCAACCAGCCAGTGATAGAGATCCCGGTTGAGGTCCTTCGTCGGAAAGATATCGATCTCGCCGGGCAGCATCAGCGATGCGTGGTCGCGCGCGGGCTGCACGAGCTTCTCTTCGCCGAGCCCCATGCGCTGCCGCCACCGCAATCGATGGGTCGAGGTTCGACCACGGGCCGGCACGATCTGCACAGCCGCCTCGCCGCCGTGTCCGCGAAAGGAGACGCCGAGCACCGGCATCATGTCGGTGAGCTTCACCGCTTCGTCCGGATAGCGCCGCCAGGTTCTGGTGTTGCCGACGAAACGGTGCCACGCCCGTCCGACGGTCTCTTCGAGCTCGAGGAAATCAAGCATGGCTCACCTCAGGCGATCAGCGAGCCGGCCACTTCGAGAAGTGCTGCGCGTACATCCGGTTCGTCGGTGAGCGGTTCGATCATCGCAGCCCGCACCGCGTCCTTGACCGGCATGCCGGCATCGATCAGCGAAGCGCAATAGACGAGCAGCCGGGTCGACACGCCTTCTTCCAGGTCATGCCCCTTGAGGGCGCGCAGCCGTTGCGCGAGATTGACGAGCGGCGCCACCTGGCTTTCCAGCAATCCACTTTCCTGGGAAACGACGGCGATCTCCTGGTTCTTCGGCAGGAAATCGAATTCGATCGCCACGAAGCGCTGCCTGGTGCTGGGCTTCAGGCTCTTCAGCAGGTTCTGGTAGCCGGGATTGTAGGAGACGATCAGCATGAAGCTCGAGGGGGCTTCGAGCAGTTCGCCGGTGCGTTCGAGCGACAACATGCGGCGATCGTCGGTTAGCGGATGCAGGACGACGGCGACATCCTTGCGAGCCTCGACGATCTCGTCGAGATAGCACACGCCGCCGTCGCGCACGGCGCGGGTCAGGGGGCCGTCGACCCAGACGGTGTCGCCACCCTTCAGGAGATAGCGACCGGTGAGGTCAGCGGCGGCAAGATCGTCATGGCAGGAAACGGTCGAAAGCGGCAGGCCGAGCTTCGCTGCCATGTGGCTGACGAAACGGGTCTTGCCGCAACCGGTCGGTCCCTTGAGGAGCAGCGGCAGCTGCCGCACCCAGGCGCTTTCGAACAGCGCGCATTCATTGCCGGAGGGACTATAGGCGGGGATATCGAGTGCCGCGCGACTGACGGCAGTTTGGACAGGGCTCATGGCAAGTCTCCATGCTGAAAATTCTTGGGGGTGCCGGCGCGGGGAACCGCGCCGGCTGATTGGTCATTCGGCGGGCTGGACCACGCCACTGAGCTTCTCGCTGCGCTCCCGGCCGGGCACGAGAACCGCCCAGATGAACATCAGCGCCGAGATCAGGACGACGGCACCGGAGCCGAGGCGGATCCAGTAGAACAGCGCAAGCTGATCCTGAACGTCCATGTAGCTTTCGCCGAGCACGCGCTGCAGGTGCGCCTGGAGAACACCGGCGAAGGTCAGCGCGAAGGTCATGACCGACATGGCGGTGCACATGATCCAGAAGCTCGTGATCGACAGCCACTGGTTATAGGGGGCGCGGCCGCGGATCTCCGGGATTGCATAGGCCATGACTGCGAGGTTCAGCATCACATAGGCGCCGAAGAACGCGAGGTGTCCGTGGGCCGCGGTCACCTGGGTACCGTGAGTGTAGTAGTTCACCGAAGACAGCGTGTGCAGGAAGCCCCAGACGCCGGCACCGAAGAAGGCCATGACCGAGCAGCCGATCGACCAGAGGAGGGCTGCGCGGTTCGGATGCTTGCGGCCGGCCTTCCAGGTCATCACGAAGGTGAAGATCACCATGGTGAAGAAGGGTGCGACTTCCAGCGTCGAGAACAGCGAACCGATCCACTGCCAGTAACCCGGCGCACCGATCCAGTAGTAGTGATGGCCCGTGCCGAGAATGCCGGAGAAGAGCGCCAGGCCGACGATGACATAGAGCCACTTCTCGACGACTTCGCGGTCGATGCCGTTGAGCTTGATCATCAGGAAGGCGAGCACCGATGCCATGATCAGTTCCCAGACGCCTTCGACCCAGAGGTGGACGACGTACCACCAGTACATCTTGTCGAGCGCCAGGTTGATCGGGTTGTAGAAGGCGAAGAGGAAGAAGATCGCCACACCCCAGAGCCCGAAGATCAGGATGTTGGTAACGGTGGTCTTGCGGCCTTTCAGCACCGTCAGCGTGATGTTGTAGAGGAACATCAGCGCGACGATGACGATGCCGACCTTGATCGCGAAGGGCTGTTCGAGGAATTCGCGGCCCTCGTGGATATGCATGAGATAGCCGACGACGGCGACGGCCGCGGCGATCAGGAAGATCCAGAACTGCGCGATGGCGATCTTCGTGCTGTAGAGTTCGGTTTCCGCTTCTTCGGGCAGCAGATAATAAGTTGCACCCATGAAGCCCATGAGCAGCCAGACGATCAGTGCGTTGGTATGGACCATGCGCACGATGTTGAAAGGCAGGAGCTCGGAGAGCGTGTTGGGCAGGACGTAAATGGTACCGGCAAGCACGCCGAACAGCACCTGGGCGAGGAACAGGCCGAGCGCTCCGTAAAAATAGAGCATCGCGACCTTTTGGGTTTGGTATTTCATGGTGTCACACTCCGATCGCTTCACAGAGCATCCCGCCGATTGGCGGATAAGATGCTCTGAATTCAAAGGAGGGCGTCCTTAGTGCGTTCTTTGAACGCACGGCGCCCTAGCCTGCCTCGTTCGGCGGCCAATCCTGGGTCTTGATGCGGCTCGTCCATTCCAGGAAGTCGGCGAGGTCGTTGAGTTCCTGTTCAGTGAGATTGAACTGTGGCATCTGCCGCCGTCCTTCGATGCCGGTCGGCTGGGCGGCCATCCAGGCCTTCAGCGTTTCGCGGGCGCCATCCGGATCGGCCTCGCCGCCGAAGCGCTTCCAGACGTTGCCCAGCTCGGGTGCGAAATAGGCGCCCTCGCCCAGCAATGTGTGGCAGTTGATACAGGAGTTCTTTTCCCAGACGTGTTTGCCGCGCGCGACCGAGTCGGTCAGCGTCGTTTCGTCCGTCGAGGTCGTCCGCATATAGTAGTGGCTGTGGGCGGTCAGCCCGACGAAGATTGCGAAGAAAAAGAAGGACCCGCCGTAAAAGACGTTACGGGCCCCGGTTTTGGTGAGGCGTTCTGCCATCACGTGGTCCTTTCGATTTCAGATGGCCGCAACGAGCGCGGCTGGCTGATCTGATCCCCTCCCCGTGTGGCGTCGGCAACAATCGGGGCGACCCCATGTCTAGGGAAATCGGCAGCGGCTTCTTTGCGTTTCGGCAAACAAGTCGGCGGGTGACCTCAGATGAGGAGAACGGCGCCCAGCACCAGTTTCGCGGCAGCGAGCAGGACGAGTGCTGCGGGCCAAATCAAAAGACCCAGGCGGAGAGCAGATGGCGCATGGCTGAGCCCCATGAAATTGAGCGCGACGAACCGGCTCTTGACGATGGCGAGCCCGAGCAGGACGGCGATGACGACCACCGTCGGCCCGGCGACCGCCATCAGCGCCATGCTCGAGATCACGATCGCGGCGAGCACGAGCCAGGTGTTGAACAATTGTCTGGGATTGCGGTCGGTCATAGCACTTACACGAGATAGACGAGCGGAAACACCACGATCCAGACGAGATCGATCACGTGCCAGAGCGTGGTGATGAGCGCGACGTTGCCGGGAGTCGGCCGCCAGGCGACGATGAACAGCACGAGGGCGCCGAAGACCACGTGCAGCAGGTGAAAGCCGGTAACGAGGAAGTAGAGCTCGAAGAAGGAGCCGAATGCGGGATCTCCGGCGACACCTGCTTCCGCGCTGTATTCAAAGAGCTTGATCGCGACGAAGGCAAAGCCGAAGAGCGCGGCATTCACCAGCGCCCGCCGACGCTGCCCGAGCGAGGCCCGAGGCCTTGTCGCCAGGGCTGCCTGCCAGCCGCTGGTCAGGAGAACGAGCGTGTTGATGCCGGCAAGCAGCGGATCGAGATGCGAACGAGCGACAGCAAACGCATCCGGCTGGAGGAGGCCGACAACGAGAAAGCCGACGAGCAGGATGCCGAAGGCAGCAAGTTCGCTCCAGACGAGTGCCCATAGCAGCAGGGTGTCCGTGGTGTCCTCTTCCGCCGCTCCGGCAATCGGATAACTGCGGGCATCCATGTCAGCGCCTCCGTCAGGTCTCATGGGTTGGAGCGGGAAGCGGCCGGAAAACAGCACACGTTTTTCATCCCGCTTCAAAAACTCGAGGCTTGAGCTAGGCGCGAGCGCACACCGTGTCTTTGCGATTGAGCAAAGAAGGCGGCAGGGGGCCGCGCTATTGGCGGTGACAAAGGAGCCCTCCGATGACAGACGCACAGATCGGCCTTTCCGTTGCCACCCCCATCATCATCGTCTTCGCCCTCGTGCTCTATCGCATGGGCGTGCTGCAGCGCGGCGCGACGCTGTCGGCGATCCTCTCCTCCGTCGCGATCGCCATCGTTCTCTTCCTCGACCGCTGAGCCCGCAGCGTCGCCGACGCGATCGGATGCCGGAGACCCCGTGGAGTTCGCCCTTCGTGCCGGGCGGTGCCGATTGAAGCGACCTTTCGACACTGCTAAAATTCGTTTCTTCCGCATCCAAACAGGAGCGGTCCCGTGACCGAAGCAGGCGCGGGGCGATACTACCATTCGCGCCGCAGACAAAGTCGGTCAGGGTATGCCTCCTTGAGAGGACGATCACGGCATCGAGGCGCTGAGCGGAAGAAATGCCCTCTCACAAATGCGACCGCTCAAGAGGAGGATTGGAGGGATGGTCGACCAATGGCTGTTTAAGAGCGAGACCTACGACAACTGCAATTGCGCCATGAATTGCGGCTGCCAGTTCAATCTGCCGAGCACACGCGGCTACTGTCAGTCGGCCTTCGTCGGCAACCTGGTTGAGGGCTACTACGGTGATACGCCGATCGCGGGCCTCAACTGGGCAGCGATCTACAAGTGGCCCGGCGAAATCAAGGACGGAAACGGCCGACGCCAGATCGTTATCGACGAGCGCGCAAACCAAGCTCAACGGATCGCGCTTGAAGCGATCATCTCCGGCGAGGCCGGCGAACCCTTGAGCAATCTCTTCTCCATATTCGCGTCCACATGCTCCGAATTTTGCAAGACATTGTTCCTGCCGATTCAGCTTGAAGCGGACTTGGAGCTCAGAACCGCCAGGGTAGAGATACCCGGCGTCATGGTGAGCCGCGGCAGGCCGATGATCAACGAGTTTACCGGTCAGCCGTTCCACATTGCGCTGGCGCGTCCGAGTGGCAGCTTCGAGTTCACCTATGCAGAGATCGGACTCGGTACGACCTCGATCACCGGGGATATGGAGATGGCGTTCGACGATTCATGGGCACATTTTTGCGTTCACCACTTCAACCAGCATGGTCTGGTCCGGGAGAGATCGAGGCTCACCGCATGGCTCGAGCGCATGAGCCCGCGTCCGTGATCCACAACAAATCCGGCAATCGTCATGCGCTCACGAGCTTTCGTCCATGATGGTCACTTTCTCAGCAAACCGATATGGCAAAAGTTGTAATAGCGTAGCGTGAAGAGTCTCAATGGAAATCTGGTGAAAGTGTCAATAGCATGCTGGTGAAACCATCAATAGCGTCCTGGTGGAACTGTCAGTACGCGTTGGACTTCTCGGTCCAGACCTGGTCCTCGATGCGCTCTGCCGCGCCCTGCCAGTAGCCGCAGAGGTTCTCCGAAGCGGCGAGGGGTCGCGCCGCAGACTTTGAGAAATGTCAAAGATGGCCGCCTTCAGCGGGTGTAGTTGAGGCATCAACACCCAATGGAGCAGGTTCTATGCAGCAGCGATTTTCTGAACACCACGAGCTGGGACAGGCTTACCGCGACCTTCTTTCTCTGTGTGATCGCCTCGAGACACTTGCCGATTCCATTCCGCGCCGCATCGACGCGGCGAGTTGCCGCGTGATCATGGCGGAACTGCCGGAAAAGCTCAGGCGGGTCCATGCGCT
This sequence comes from Ensifer sp. 38_S197, assembly GCF_056924495.1. Classification (NCBI taxonomy): domain Bacteria; kingdom Pseudomonadati; phylum Pseudomonadota; class Alphaproteobacteria; order Hyphomicrobiales; family Rhizobiaceae; genus Ensifer; species Ensifer sp. 38_S197. The sequence continues at coordinate 1,046,594 of NZ_JBXOVZ010000001.1, forward strand.
GGAGGAAATGATCCTGTTTCCTGCAGTCGAAGACCAGCGGGCTGGCGAAGATCGCGGCGCCTTGATCGCGCGGCTGCGCGCCGAGCATGACCAGGACGATCGGGCCGCTATCGAACTGGTGCGCGTGCTGAGAGCAGTTCTCGACAACAGGGCATCGCTCAATTGGGACGCGATCGGCTATATGTTACGGGGCTTTTTCGAAACCGTTCGCCGCCATGTGGCAACGGAGCGCCTGCTTCTATGGCGCCACGGGTGAGGCGACCGACATGACCTACTTTCTCCTCGCCTTCGTCGTCTTCCTCCTGCTCCATCTCGTGCCGGCCTGGCCGGCGCTTCGCCAGGGCCTGATCGACCAGCTCGGCCGCTCGACCTATTTCGCGGTCTATTCGCTGCTCTCCGTGCTCGCCCTCGGCTTCGTCTTTCACGCGGCGCTGCAGCTCGATTTCATCCCGCTCTGGGACCCGGCCGCCTGGCAGGCCTGGGTGACCTTCGTTCTGGCGCCGCTAGGGATCTTTCTCGTGCTGGCCGGCCTCTTCAGCGAGAACGCGCTGTCGATCTCGATCTACCAGGGAAACGAACGGCCCGGCGCCATCGTGACGATCACCCGCCATCCGGTGCTCTGGGGCTTCCTGCTCTGGGCCGCCGGCCATATCGTACCGAATGGCGACCTGCGCTCGCTCGTGCTTTTCGGCGGCTTCGCGCTCTTTTCCGTCGGCGGTTTCTTCATGCTCGAAAAGCGCGCCCGCCGGCGTCTCGGTGAGGGCTGGCGGGCAGCCTCGAAGGGAACATCGGTCTGGCCCTTTGCAGCGGTAATCCGGGGCGAAACCCGTTTGCGCGCTGACCCCGTCATGATCATCGCCGCCTTTGCGACCGTCGCGATTGCCGTCTGGCTGCTGCTCGGCGGGCACGAGGTCCTCTTCGGAGCCGACCCCCTGCTCCAGGCTACCGTGCTCGACTAGAGTATTTTTGCAGTCAGGTGGAATTACCTGACGTCGTGATAATTCAGCAAAAACAATTGGTTACGGCGGCGGCACGAACGCATGTGGGCGCATCCCGCTCTAGACCATCGGCGTTCAAAAAGGGGACCTCTGAATGTGACGTGAGCCGTGGTGGCCAAGACCGCGGTCACGGGAACTGGTATGTTGCCTTCTGCTGTCGGCGCTTTGCCCGGATTCCCTGTTGGAGGTACCGATGTCGCTTGTTTACCGACCCGCGCAGGCGGACGACTTGGCTGCGACCGATGCTCTGGTGGTTGCCAGCATCAACGATCTTACCGTTCGGCATGGCTTCGGCCCGATGGCAACCGCCAGCCCTCCCAGCTTTCAACTGTTTTCGCTGAAAGACGATCCGGACGGCCTTTGGATTGCAGAGGACGGTGGGGATATTCTGGGCTTTGCGTGGAGTTGGGTTTGTGGGGATGTCTGGTTCCTCGCCCAGCTATTCGTCGATCCCGCCCGGCAGGGCCATGGCATCGGAAATCAGCTATTGGAACGCACCCTGGAGCACGCGCGGAAATCTGGAGCAGCGCACAAGGCACTCATCACTTTCACTTTCAATCGTGTCTCGCAGGGGCTTTACATGCGACACGGCCTCTTTCCCAGGATGCCGATCTACTTTTTCAACGTCTCGCGCGAACGGGTGGCGTTGGCATCGCCGGAGCCGCCGCTGCGTACAGTCGCAATCGACGGCGACGCTGCGACCATGGCAAAGCTCGCCGAGATCGACGCCCGCGCCATCGGCGTCTCGCGGCAGAAACATCATCGCTACCTGCTCGGCGACCCGGCAACGAAAGGAGTCTTGCTCTATGCTGGCGACATGCCTGTCGGCTACGGCTATATCGGCGCCAACGGGCACATCGGTCCTCTCGCTGTCACGCGACGTGACGTTCTTCGAGATGCGTTTGCGACGGCGTTGAAGCTGGCGGCAAATGGCTCCGCTGCGACGATATCGGCGTTCCTGCCAGGTACATGCGACGGCGTCTTAAGCCTCGCAGTTAGCCAAGGCATGCGGATCACCTTTCCAATGCTATTGATGGCGTCGCCCGGCTATGGCGACTGGACGCAGTATTTGCCGCGAAATCCCGGGTTCATGTGATCAGTTTTCTGCTGACAGAGTTTTCGCGGAGCGGCTCCGCCTTTCCCGGAAAATCTTAGCCTTCGCCTTGCCAGGCCTTTGCCAATGGGGCGATCGGCAACGCCAGGAGATCGATCGCACGGGCCGCCAGATGATCGACAATGGCCTCGATGGTTTCAGGCCGATGGTAGAAGGCCGGCACCGGCGGCATGACGATCGCCCCCATTTCGGTGACGGCGCACATGTTGCGCAAATGGCCGAGATGCAGCGGCGTCTCGCGCGCCATCAGTATCAGCCTGTGCCGCTCCTTCAGATGCACGTCGGCGGCACGAACCACGAGATTGTCGGCCATGCCACTGGCGATCGCCGCAAGCGTGCGCATGGAGCATGGCGCGACGATCATGCCTGCCGTCGAGAACGACCCGCTCGCAATTGCCGCGCCTATGTCTGCGTGGTCATAGGTTCGCGCGGCCTTACGCAACAAGGACGGAAGCGCTTCCTCGCCAACTTCGTGTGCGAGTGTGCGGTTCGCCGCAGGCGACAGGACGAGATGCAGCTCGACGCCTTCGATGTCGCTGAGCCGCTCAGCAATACGCACGGCGATCGCGGCGCCGGAAGCGCCGGTGACGCCGAGTACGACCTTCATCCTGTTCATCGCGTCAGGTCTCCAAGCCCGAGATCAGTCCAGATCGCGTCGACCCGACCGATGACCTCCGGCGACATCGCCAGAACACGCCCCCATTCACGATCGGTTTCGCTACCGATCTTGTTGGTGGCGTCGAGCCCAAGCTTGCCGCCGAGGCCAGGGCGCGGCGAAGCGAAGTCGAGATAATCGATCGGCGTACCCTCGATCACGGTCACGTCGCGGCTGGCATCAAAGCGAGTGGCAAGCGCCCACATCACGTCGGACCAATTGCGCGCGTCGATGTCCGGGTCGACGGCGATGATCAGCTTGGTGTAGCTGAATTGCGGCAGCATCGACCAAAGCCCCATCATCACGCGCTTGGCCTGTCCCGGATAGCGCTTGTCGATCGAAACGACCATCGCCCGGTAGGAGCAGGCTTCGGGCGGCAGCCAGAGATCGGATATCTCCGGAAACTGTTTGCGGACCAGCGGTACGAACAGCCTGTTCATCGCTTCACCGAGCCGCGAAGGCTCGTCCGGTGGCCGGCCGGTGTAGGTCGAGAGATAGAGCGGGGTCCGGCGCATGGTGATTGCCGACAGGCGCATGACCGGGAACGGCTCGATCGAATTGTAATAGCCGGTGTGGTCGCCATAGGGGCCCTCTTGCGCCGTTTCGGCTGCCGAAACGGTGCCCTCCAGCACGATCTCGGCATTGGCCGGAACCAAAAGAGGCACGGTCTTCGCCGTGACGAGCGGCGTCCTGCCCCTCCTGAGCAATCCCGAGAAATTCAGTTCGCTCAATCCGTCCGGCAGCGGCATGACGGCGGCAAGGATGGTCGCCGGGTCCGCGCCGATGACGACCGCGATCGGCATGTCCTGACCCAAGCGTTGCCACAGGCGATGGTGGCGGGCGCCGCCGCGGTGGGCGAGCCAGCGCATGATCACGCGATCAGGGCCTAGCACCTGCATGCGGTAGATGCCGACATTGACATCCAGTGGATCATCCGGCGCACGCGTGATCACCAGCGGCCAGGTGATGAGCGGCGCCGGCTCGCCGGGCCAGCACCATTGAACCGGCAGGCGGCCGAGGTCGATTTCCTGACCGCGCCACACGATTTCCTGGCAAAGCGCACGCGCCACCTTTCGCGGCCGCATGTACATCGCCGATCTCAACAGCGGCAGCCTGTCCCAGGCATCGCGCAGGGATTGCGGCGCTCGTGGATCGCGCAGTTCCGCCAAGGCGCCGGCAAGCGCATCGAGTCCTCCCTGCATCAGGCCGAAACCACGTTCGATCCGGCGTTCCGACCCAAAAAGATTAGCAAGAAGCGGGATGGGCTGCACGGCACCAGAGGCATCGACCGGTTGCTCGAAAAGAAGCGCGGGCCCGTCGGCCGCGAGCACGCGGCGGTGGATCTCGGTCACCTCGTGCACCAGCGAAACGGGTCGCGAGATGCGCTTCAGGTCGCCTTCACGTTCAAGCGTATCGACAAAATCCCGAAGCGTTGCGAAGCCCTGAGATGGGCGAAAGGTCCTGTTCATGGAGCCTGTTTTGTGGCGGCGAATGGCCCTTGTCTTTGATGTGGCGCAAACAACCGCCGGCGGCGGGCGTCTAGCATGCGCCGCATCGTCCGATTCCGTCGCTCCGCAGCCCGCCCCACAGGTAGTAAATGACCCTTCCGCTCGCGATCACCGCACCCCTCAGCTTCGTTCCCATCGTCGCCATCGAAAGCGTGGTGCAACGGGTCTTTGCCCGCGTGATCGCGGCCCATCCCGGCCTCTTCGATCGCCTCGCCGACCATGCCGCCAAGCGCTACGCCTTCCTGCCGTCCGATCTGCCGATCAGCTTTCTGGTCGAGCCGTCGGTGCGGCGTATCTCCGTCCATCGCAAGGAGCGCGCGCCCGCGTCAGACGCCCGCATGGAAGGCGAATTCGTCCTGCTGCTGGCGTTGCTCGAAGGGCGCATCGATGGCGACGCCGTCTTCTTCTCCCGTGATCTCACGGTCAGCGGCGACATGGAGGCGATGCTGGCGCTGCGCAATGCCCTCGACGATTGCGAAATCGATCTTCCAAACGATCTCGCGCGCATGAGCGGGCCGCTCGCGCCACTCATACGCCGCGCCGGGGAGGAGATCCGAGAACGCGCACTTGGCCGCGTTCTCAAGGAGGAGGCTTCCCAATGGAACTGATCTGCCCCGCCGGCACGCCGGCCGCCTTCCGCGAAGCCGTCGATGCCGGCGCCGACGCCGTCTATTGCGGCTTTCGCGACGAGACCAACGCCCGGAATTTCCCCGGGTTGAACTTTTCGCGAGAGGAACTGCGAACGGCCATTGCCTATGCCAAGCAGCGCAAGGTGATGACCTTCGTCGCGATCAATACCTTTATGCGCGCCGGCCAGGAGAAGCTTTGGCACCAGGCGGTGGACGACGCCGTGGCACTCGGTGCCGATGCCGTCATCCTCGCCGACTTCGGCCTAATGGCCTACACGGTAGAGCGCCATCCGCAGCAGCGGCTGCACGTCTCGGTGCAGGCCTCCGCCTCCAATGCCGATGCCGTGCGGTTCCTCGTCGAGGCTTTCGCGGCAAAACGCATCGTGTTGCCGCGCACGCTGACGATTGCCGACATCGCCCGCCTTGCCAAGCAGATCGATTGCGAGATCGAGGTTTTCGCCTTTGGCGGGCTCTGCGTGATGGCCGAGGGGCGCTGTTCGCTGTCCTCTTATGCCACAGGCAAGTCGCCCAACATGAACGGCGTCTGCTCGCCCGCCAGCCACGTGCGCTACCGCCAGGACGGGCGCGAACTCGTCTCCGAGCTCGGCAACTACACGATCAACCGCTTCCCGGCCGGCGAGGCCGCGGGCTATCCGACGCTCTGCAAGGGGCGCTTCGACATTGCCGAGGAACGCGGCTACGCCTTCGAGGATCCGGTCTCGCTTGACGTCATGGATCATATCGATGCGCTGCGCAGCGCCGGCGTCAGCGCACTGAAGATCGAGGGACGACAACGCGGCAAGGCTTATGTTGCCGAAGTCGTCTCGGTCATGCGGCGGGCGCTGACCGCCGGCGCCGCCGAACGGCCCGCGCTTGTATCGCGGCTGAAAGCTCTGAGCGAAGGCCAAAAGACGACAACAGGCGCCTATGAGAAGCGCTGGAGATAACCGGCCCATGACCACGTCCATCAGCCCATCCAAACCGGCCTTGAGCCTCGGCCCGGTCTATTATCTCTGGGACGGCCCCAAGTGGCGCGACTTCTACTTCCGCATCGCCGACGAAGCGCCGATCGCCCACGTAACGATCGGCGAGGCCGTCTGCTCGAAGCGACTGCATTTCATCGAACCGCATATCGGCGATGTCATCGAACGGCTGGAAAGCGCCGGCAAAAAGGTGAGCCTCGCCTCGCTGGCGCTCGTGACGCTGGAGCGAGAGAGCCAACTTGTACGCGGACTGGTACGTGACAGCGCCCATCCGATCGAGGCCAACGACCTATCCGCCCTGCACCTGCTTGCCGGCAAGCCGCATTCGATCGGACCGCTGGTCAACATCTACAACGGCGCCACGGCAAGACTGCTGGCATCACGAGGGGCGGCGAGCATCTGTTTGCCGCCGGAGCTGCCGATGGCATCGGTGCGGGACATCATTCAGGACAATCCCGGCGTCGCTTTCGAGGTCTTCGCCTTCGGCCGCGTACCCTTGGCGATCTCGGCGCGCTGCGCCCATGCCCGTTCCAAGGGCCTGATCAAGGACAACTGCCAGTTCATCTGCGGCGAGGACACGGATGGCCTGACAGTCGAGACGCTCGACCGCCAGCCCTTCCTTGCTCTCAACGGCGTGCAGACCATGTCGCACACCTGCCAGGCGCTGATGCAGGAACTCCCTGAACTGGCCGCCGCCGGGGTCTCCCGGATCCGGCTGTCGCCACAGGATTGCGACATGGTCGCCGTCGCCGAAATCTACGACGACGCGATTGCCGGCCGGCGCACCATCGGGGAAAGCCTGGTACGGCTCGAATCCGTCTATCCGGGCATCCCGTTTTCCAACGGCTTCCACCACGGCCAGACGGGAGCGGCGTGGGTCAAGGTACCGATTGCCGGCGAAGCCCCGACTGCATGAAAGCGTCCGTGCTCTCAGCCAGCTAGAAACCAAGCACCACCGCGCCTCCGGTGAGCCCGGCACCGGCCGCCGTCAGCAGCAGTTTCTCGCCGCGCTCAAACGGCCGCTCTTCTCGCTCCAACGATAGCGAGAACGGGATCGTCGCGGCGGAAGAGTTGCCATAGTTCGCGATCGTGCGCACGGTTCTTGCTGGCGCGATGGCAAGACGATCGCAGACGGCGTCGAAGATCCGGGCATTGGCCTGATGCGGCACGAAGCGGCTGATCTCCGACGCAGTACAGCCTGCGACGTTCATGGCGCGGACGGCACACGTCGCCATCATCTCCACCGCCCGGGCAAACATTTCCCGCCCGTCGCGCATCGTCATCAGGAAATCCTCGGGCGGCATGCCCGGCGAGAATGGTTGGCTGCTGCCGCCGGCGGCGATCGAGATCAGATCGTAGCCGCTGCCGTCGGCGGCAAGATCAACACCAAGCAAGCCGGTCCGCGGATCATCGGAAGGCATAACGACAACGGCGCCGGCCGCGTCGGCAAAGAGAACGGCGCTTGCCCTTTCCGCCGGATTGATGCGCCGGCTCAAAATGTTGGCCGCCACCACCAGCACAGGCTTTCCCTGCGAACGGACGAAGCCATCGGCGAGTGTCAAGGCGTAGAGGAAGCCCGAGCATGCCCCGGCCAGATCGATCGCGCCCGAGCGGCCTAGCCTGAGCCGATGGGCAAGAAGCGGCGCCGAAGGTGGCAGGAGATGATCGGGCGTCGAGGTCGCGAGCAAAGTCAGGGCGATATCGTCCCGCGGGATGCCGGCATCATCGAGTGCCGCCGCACCGGCTCTCGATGCAAGTCCCGTCAATGTCTCGCCAGCCTCGACCCAACGCCGCTCGCGAATGCCGGTACGGCGCTCGATCCAACCGGGATCGAGACCGAGCTGCGTTTCGATCTCAGCGTTTTCAACACGCCGCGCCGGCACCGCATGGCCGAAACCGACAAGGCGGGATGAGCGCGCGACGCTCACAGCCGTCCTGCCACGAATAGCGACGCCGCCTCGTCGATCGCGTCATAGGCCCGGTCGAGATCGGCATCCGTGACGCAATAGGGCGGCATAAGATAGATGACGTTGCCCAGCGGGCGGATCAGCAATCGGCGCTCGCGGAAGAACGCCTTGAGCCGCGGGCCGGCTTCGGAAAGATAACCGGCGGTTGGAACCTTGAGATCAAGGGCGGCAATCGTACCAAGCTGGCGGGTATCACTGAAGCGGGGATCTTCGGCAAAGCGCGCGACATGCCGACGCTGCCGCGCCGTCAACGCGTCGATGCGTTCTCGCACAAACTCCTCTTTCCAGACGGCGAGATTGGCGACGGCTGCAGCGCAGGCGATAGGATTGGCCGTATAGGAACTCGAATGGAAGAAGGTCTTGCGTCGATCCGTCGAGAGGTGTGCCTCGAATATCTCGGCCGTCGAGAGCGTCGCCGCCAGCGGCAGCGCGCCACCGGTCAGCCCTTTCGAGGTGCAAAGGATATCGGGCGTGATGCCAGCCTGCTCGCAAGCGAACAGGCTGCCCGTCCTTCCCCATCCCGTCATCACCTCGTCGGCGATCAGCAGGGCGCCGTGCCGCTCGGCGATCCGTCTCAACTCGGAAAGGATGGAAGCCGGGTAGGCCTTCATGCCGCCCGCACCGAGAAGCAACGGTTCGATCAACAGGGCCGCGACCGCGCCGGAGACGCAGGCCGCCTCGAAGGCATCCAGCGTCGTCTGCTCTTCACCCGCCTCCGGAAACGGCAGCCGATCGACGGCGAAGAGCAGCGGCGCGTAGGGCGCATTGAAGACGCCCCTTTCTCCCGTCGACATCGTGCCGATCGTGTCGCCGTGATAGCCATTTTCGAGGACGCAGATGCGGTTGCGCGGCCGGCCGAGATTGTGGAAGAAACCAAGTGCCATCTTCAGTGCGACTTCGACCGCCGTCGAGCCGCTGTCGGAATAGAACACATGGGCGAGGCCGGGTGGCGCAATCTCGATCAACCCGCTCGCCAGTTCCTCCGCTGGCGCATGGGTATACTCAGCGAAGATGAGCTGGTCGTAGGTTTGCGCTGCAGCACGGATCGCTTCCATGATGGCAGGATGCCGGTGGCTGTGGGTGATGACCCACCAGGACGAGATCGCATCGAGGATCGCCGCCCCGTCTTCGTCGATGAGATAGGCGCCCTCGGTCCCGACGACGCGTCGCATTGCCGGTTCCAGTGCATGCTGGGTGAAGGGGTGCCATACCGGGGATCGTCTCATGCCGTCACCTCATGGAAGCAGCCGATGTCGAAGTTTTCGCGAAAGGCCTGTTGCAGGCGATCCGGTGTCAACGGATCGAGCCGCGGCAGCCGGCCAAGCCGCCGAACCTCCCCCAGTTCTGCAATGATCGCCTCGCTGTCCGCCTGCTCGTCGCCGATGAAGGCCACTCCCAGGACCGGGATAACACGGCGGCGCAGCGCCTCGAGCGACAACAAGGTGTGATTGATCGTACCGAGCCCGGTGCGGGCACAGAGGACCACCGGGATTTGCCAGCGCGCAAACACGTCGGCGAAGACCACCCGCTCGGTGAGCGGCACCAGGAGCCCACCCGCCCCTTCGATGACCAGCGGTCGGTTCGCTGCCGGCGGAGAGAGCGCTTCAGGCAAGATCGTCACGCCATCGATCCGCGCCGACAGGTGGGGCGAGGCCGGCGTCATGAGTTGATAGACCTCGGGCAATACCCGTTCGGGTGGGACCCTGCCGAGCCGCGCTACGACTTCGCTGTCGGTTTCGCCGTCTAGCCCCGACTGCACTGGCTTCCAGTAGCTGCCGGAAAGCGCATCGGTCAGCGCCGCAGAGAATATCGTCTTGCCGATGCCGGTGTCCGTGCCGGTGACGACGAAACGGGGCATCATGGCCGCTCCTCCGCCATTGCGAGCGCCAAGCGCTCCAGCATATTCGCGATCGTCGGACGGTCGACATTCAGCGTAATCGCGATCCGGAGCCGCGCGGTCCCCTCTGGGACGGTCGGCGGACGGATGGCCCTGATATCGAAGCCTTCTTTGCGCATGCGCGCGGCAATCCGTACGGCGCAACCGTTGTCGCCGATCGGCACCGGAAGGATCTGCGAGCCACTGCCTTCGATGCCGAGGGTGTCGGTGAACGCGCGATTGGCGAAGGTCCGGAGATCATCGAACGCTGCTCGACGCCGAGGCTCATCTACGAGCGTCACGAGAGCCTCCCGGACGGCGGCGGCAATCAGCGGCGAAGGCGCCGTCGAATAGATGAAGTTGCGGGCACGGTTGACGAGATAGTCGCACAGGACCGCATTTGCGCTGATCAGCGCACCGGAGACGCCGAGCGCCTTGCCGCAGGTGTGGAGCACGACGAGATTTTGTCGGCCTTCCAATTCTGCGGCCAAACCGCGGCCGTCCGGTCCAAAAACCCCGGTCGCATGCGCTTCGTCGACGACCAGAAATCCATCATGCCGCGCGGCAAGTGCCGCAAGATCCGCAAGCGGCGCCCGGTCGCCGTCCATCGAATAGAGGCTTTCGACGGCGATCCAGGGATGCCCCGTGCCGCCGCGCTTGCGCCATGTGCCGATCGCATCGGCGAAGGCGTCGACGTCGTTGTGCTTGACCGCGACCGCGCCGGCCCTGCTTGCGGCGATACCCTCATGGGCACTCGCATGGATCAAGGCGTCGTGGACGATGATGTCGTCGCGCTGCGGGAGCGTCGAAAACAAGGCGGCATTGGCCGCATAGCCGCTGCCAAAGAAGAGTGCCCTCTCCGCGCCAAAGAAGGCGGCTGCCTGCGCCTCCAGCGCCGCGTGTTCCGCATGGTTGCCGCGCAGGAGCCGCGAACCGCCGGACCCGACCGGCACGCCGCGCTCGATCGCAGCGGCAATCGCGGCCTTCAACCGCGGTGACCCGGCAAGCGCCAGATAGTCGTTGGAGGTGAAGTCGATGCCGCCCCCGGCGACAAGTCCGCGGCGGCGCCCCTTGCGTTCGAGGCCGTGTAGCGTCTTCTCGTGGCGAGTAATGAGGCTCGCGGTCATTCGGCGTCCTGCTTTGCGGCAAGCGCCATCGGCTCCAACCCGAGGCGGCGGAAGAGGCCCGCATCATGGTCCTCGCCCGGGTTGTCGGCGGTCAGCAGCGTCTCGCCGACGAAAATCGAATTGGCGCCGGCGAAGAAACAGAGCGCCTGCATCTCGTCGCTCATGTCGGTGCGGCCGGCCGAGAGGCGGACGTGGGACTTGGGCATCAGGATGCGCGCAAGCGCGATCGTACGGACGAAGTCGATCGGATCCACCGGTGCCGCGTCGGCGAGCTTCGAGCCCGGGATCGGGATCAGCATATTGATCGGCACGCTTTCGGGCGGCACAGGCAGATTGGCGAGCGTCACCAGCATCGATACCCGGTCTTCAACGGTTTCGCCCATGCCGAGGATGCCACCGGCGCAGACCTTGATGCCGGCGTCGCGGACATTGGCAAGCGTTTCCAACCGGTCGGCAAAGCTGCGGGTGGTGATGATCTCGCCGTAGAAACGCTCCGACGTATCGACATTGTGGTTGTAGTAATCGAGCCCGGCGTCTGCGAGCCTTTCGGATTGTTGCGGCGTCAACATGCCGAGCGTCATGCAGGTCTCCATGCCCAGCGCCCGCACGCCGCTAATCATGGCGACAATCGCCTCCATGTCGCGCTCCTTGGGGCTGCGCCAGGCGGCACCCATGCAGTAGCGGGTCGCACCGCCCGCTTTTGCCTTCCGTGCCTCGGCAAGGACCCGTTCGACCTCCATGAGTTTCGATGCCTTGAGTCCGGTCGGGTAGTGCGCCGACTGGCTGCAATAGCCGCAGTCCTCAGCGCAGCCGCCGGTCTTGATCGAGAGCAGTCTGCTCATCTGGATCGCGTTCGGATCGAAATGGACGCGGTGAACGGAATGCGCTCGAAACAGCAGATCGTTGAAGGGCGAATGATAGATTTCTTGTGCTTTGGCCAATTCCCACGCGGTTTCGGCGGGCTTGGCGGCAACCGAAGTCGGCTCGATCGTACTGTTTGCATCCAGCATGCGCGTTCATTTCCCTATTCGCAGCAAGGCATAATAGATAGAATCTAATATTATCTATAATTTCTTTCGAAGTGACCCCGGGCAACCATTCAAAAGGAGAGACTCGACAAAAGTGCAACCATAGAGCGAATAGACAAAAGCCGAGCTCGACGTCGTGTGGGAGAGAACTCAAATAATTTCCACGATTTAGAACCACAGCGCTCCCGGCAGAAGGCAGGACGATAAAAGTGAAGGTCCGCTATCCATGCCTCTGTCAGGCATTCGATACCCGCTATCCGTCCACTATCAGCAGTGAATCGGCAACACCGAAATGTGCGGTCATCTCAATTTTATAGATAATTTTTGGTCCGAACCCAATCCGAACGGCCACACGCGATGTGCGCGACGGCGGCTCTTGACAAAAACTGGTCCAGCCCGTCAGTCTTGAAACATTCACCAGGGGTGTCCCGGCAAGGGGCTGAGATTCTGCTAGGCGGTTTGCGCGGCGCAGTGACCCGTTGAACCTGATCCAGTTCATACTGGCGTAGGGACGGTGCAGACATCGCTGCCGCAATCATCGCGTTCGCGCGGACAGACTTTGGCAAGGCGTCCTTCCTTCCCTTCCGGTTCGAACTGGGTCTCCAACCATGGAGCCTCGGCAATGCGTATCTTCACCGCGACTTTTCCCACAACACGTCCCGCTGGCCGCGACTGGGCGCATTGACCATGCGCGCCCTCATCAAAGGCGCCGGCGTCGTCGGGCTGGCCTTCGCCCATGAATTGACCGCCCGAGGCGTCGAAGTGACGGTTGAGGAGCGGCAGCCAGACTTCTCCGGGGCCGCGTCCTGGTTTGCCGGCGGTATGCTTGCGCCCTGGTGCGAGCGCGAGAGCGCCGAGGAACCGGTGTTGACACGCGGCATCGCCGCCATCGATTGGTGGGATCGGGTGCTTCCCGGAGAGGTATCGCGCAACGGCACCCTTGTCGTCGCCCCGCCACGCGACGCCGGCGAACTCAAACGCTTCGCTTCGCGCACCTCCGGCTTCGAGTGGCTCGATGCCGAGGCGCTCGCAGTGCTGGAGCCGGCACTTGCCGGGCGCTTCCGGGAGGCGCTGTTCTTTCCGAGCGAGGCGCATCTTAACCCGCGCCGAGCGCTTTGTCTGCTGAGGCAAAAGCTCGTCGAACGCGGTGTCGCCCTCATCGGTGAGACCGATAGCGACGGCGGCTACGATCTAATCGCCGACTGCCGAGGCGCGGCAAGAATCAACAGCACTGCCGGACTGCGTGGGGTGCGTGGCGAGATGCTCTACCTGCAGAGCGATGAAGTGGAATTGTCGCGGCCGGTTCGTCTCATCCACCCGCGCATCCCACTCTACATCGTGCCGCGCGGCAACGGCCTCTTCATGTGCGGGGCCACCATGATCGAAACCGATGACAGCGGTCCGATCACCGCCCGCTCCCTGATGGAGTTGCTGAATGCCGCCTATGCGCTGCACCCTGCCTTCGGCGAGGCGCGCCTTCTGGAAACCGGCACAGGCGTCCGACCGGCCTTTGCAGACAACCTGCCGCGCATCAACCGCGCCGGAAATACCATCGCGCTCAACGGGCTCTACCGCCACGGCTTCCTGCTTTCGCCGGCTTTGGCCGAGGAAGCGGCGGACCTTGCGCTTGCCTGGAACCTGAAGGGAGACGCCGCATGAAATTGATTGTCAACGGCGAGGATCACGACCTCGCAGTCACGACCCTTGCCGAGCTTCTGGCGACACTCGACTTCGAAGGGGATTGGCTTGCTACCGCCGTCAATGGCGAGCTGGTGCACCGGGCCGACCGTTCGGCCCATTCCCTCAACGATCGCGACCGGATCGAAATTCTCTCGCCGATGAAAGGAGGCTGAGACATGCTGACGCTTTACGGACAGGAACTGCATTCCCGCCTGCTTCTGGGCACCGCCCGCTACCCTTCGCCTGCCTCCCTCGAAGACACGGTTCGTTCGTCGGCAACCGAGGTCGTCACGGTCTCGCTTCGTCGAGAAACCGCCGGCGGGAAACAAGGCGGCGCCTTCTTCGAACTGATCCGCGCGCTCGGCGTGCGCGTGCTGCCGAACACCGCCGGCTGCCACTCGGTGTCGGAGGCGGTGCTGACCGCCAGGATGGCCCGCGAGGTGTTCGGCACGAACTGGATCAAGCTCGAAGTCATCGGCCATCAGGATACGCTGCAGCCGGATGTCTTCGGGCTGGTCGAGGCGGCACGCATCCTCTCGGCCGAAGGCTTCGAGGTCTTCCCCTATACGACCGACGACCTGGTGGTCGGCGAGCGCCTTGTGGAAGCCGGATGCAGGGTGCTGATGCCCTGGTGTGCGCCGATCGGCAGCGCCAAGGGACCGCAGAACATCTCCGCCTTGAGAGCCATGCGGGCCCATTTTCCGGATATGCCGCTGATCGTCGATGCCGGCATTGGCCGCCCGTCGCACGCAACGGCGGTGATGGAGCTCGGCTTCGATGCGGTGCTGCTCAATACTGCCGTCGCCGGGGCGGCAAAGCCGGCCCTCATGGCTTCCGCTTTCGCCCGGGCGATCGATGCCGGACGCGATGCCTTCGAGGCAGGCATGCTCGAACCGCGCGATTTTGCCGTCCCCTCCACGCCCGTCATCGGAAAGGCGGTGTTCGCGTGAAGCTCGATCCCTTCTACCTCATCGTCGACAGCGCGGCATGGATCGAGCGGCTGGTGCCGCTCGGTGTCAAGCTGGTGCAACTTCGCGTCAAGGATCGTCCGGATGCAGAGCTTCGCGACGAGATCCGCGCGGCCAAGGCGATCTGTGACCGCCACGGTTGCCAGCTCGTCGTCAACGACTACTGGCGCCTCGCGATCGAAGAGGGCTGCGATTTCGTCCATCTCGGACAGGAGGATCTCGCCGGCGCCGATCTCGCTGCGATCCGCGCCGCAGGCCTAAAATTCGGCCTCAGCACCCATGACGAGGCCGAGCTGGAGACGGCCCTCGCCGCCAGGCCCGACTACGTCGCGCTCGGGCCGATCTATCCGACGATCCTCAAGCAGATGAAATGGGATCCGCAAGGGCTGCCACGCCTCTCCGCCTGGCGGGAGCGCGTCACGCCGCTGCCGCTCATTGCGATCGGTGGGCTCAATACCGACCGGATTGCCGGCGTCTTCGAGCATGGCGCCGACAGTGCCGCGGTCGTCACCGACATCACGCTGAATGCTGATCCCGAAGGGCGGACGCGCGAATGGATTGCACGCACGGCGCGCTGGCGATGAGTCTCCGTGACGTGGCAGGTGCTACGACCTCATCTCAGGCGAACGCCAGTTCCGCGAGCCAGGCGCTATCGAGGCCGCGCTTGCGGCAATAGGCCATAAGCCGGTCGCGCGTTTTGCCTGGCCGATCGAGACCGAGAAAGCGGGAAGCGTTCCTCCAGAGGATGTTCTGCTGATGCTCGTCGCTGACGCTGGCGAGCGTCAGCTGCTCGGCGATCCGCGAAACATAGGCGTTGTAATCCTTCTCGAGCGCCATCATCGACCAGTCGGTCCCGAACATCAGATGGCGGGCGTCGGGATCGTAGGCGGCCAGCCATTTGTCCAGCAATTGACGGATCTCGGCGTGAAGAGTTTTGTCGTCGCTGCTGACCAGCTCACTGAGATAGCTTAAATCCGCAAAGAGGTTCGGGCGGCGCTCGTGGTCGATCGTTCTGCCGATGATCTCCTCCCAGCTCGGCGGCCCGGAAAACTTGTCCTGGGGACAAGAGACCATGACGCCCGTCGGTGCCCCGGGGCGCAGGATTTCGTCAAAGGCACCGAAATGCGCCAGGTTGATCCGCAGCTTGTCGTATTGGTTCGTATCGAGCAGCTTCTTCCAATAGGCAGGGCTTGCCAGATTGCCATAGCCACAGCCGGCGCCGATGCTGTTTTCCGCATGCGCCATGATCGGCACGTCGTTGTCGCGGCACCAGACGTAAAGGCGCTTCAGCGCCGCATCGATCGCCGGATCCGCGTTGCCCCAAGCCTTGAAACCCATCGGCGGGTAGACCTTAACGCCGATGAAGCCTTTTTCCATGATCGCATACTGGACATTCGCAAGCGATGAACCCGGCCCTTGCGCTTCCCGGTGCGGATCGAAGCCGACGAAGCTGTGCATGCGGATGCCGTGCTTCCTGGTGACGATCTGCTGGACCTCGTCCATGACGTCGATCTGGTCGCGCTGCGGCGATGATGTCCCGTGAAGCGACTTGTCGAAGTCCAGAATGCTCGGCGTGATCAGCGAAAGCCGGCATTTGGACGCGAAGATCTTGACATAGGCTTCCGCCAGATTTTCGCGGTAGTCCTGCATCAGCCGGACAAAGGAAAGATAGGTTCCGATCTGGTCGTGCGCCTTTGCGTTGTTGGCAAGGGTATCGACCTCCTCGTCACTCATGCCGCCGCCGGAGCTCCGCTGGTCCAAACGCCTCTGGAATGTCTGTGGCAGATTGGGCGTGCCGCCAAGCTGGCGCAACAGACCGTCATAATCAGGGGATTCACCAAAGTTGCGCCTCGAGAATGTCGAGCGTTGCTCGTTGGCGCGCGCGACAAGATCCTTTATCGCGACGCGCAATTGCTCATCCCTGCGCCGTGCGAGCTCGGTGTCTGAAAGACGCCGCTCCCTTTTTTTTAGAACGGCAAGTTCATGCTTGGCTTTGGGCGCGACGTCGCCAAGGGCGGTAACGAGAAAGACCACCAAGGCATTTTCCAGCCCCTTCGCCTCCTGCGCGTTTGAAGAGAGCCTTTTCTCCGGCATCTTCTCCCGCAACGCCACGTAGCGAACCAGACCGTCCACCGGCACATCGGCCGCGTTGAAGAAATGGCAATGAACGTCGATGATCGGATGACTGAGACTGCAGGCGCCGGGCGAAGGCAGATGCCGGCATCCGGAAAGCACATTTGCAAAAACGCCCGCCGAAACCAGCCGCAAGAAATCGCGGCGCGCCACGGCGGCAACCGGACCAGCCCAGTCGACCCCCATCGTCCCCTCCTGTTGCGAGACCCCCTCGAACAATCGGGCAAACATTACTCCGTCCTGCCACCTCGCGAAACAGGTATTTACTTGCCGTTACTGGAAGATCGAAGATCAGCGTGAGTCGTCTTTCAGTCAGACAGGAGGCGTGTTACTCTAAAATCTTGGGGAGAATTTTGCGTGGTTGGTGGCGCCGGCAAATATGAGTTCCAACGTTACCTGTCCGGAGCCCTGGTCCAATGGTCCTCCCCGGCAGCGACGGAATCGGCTGCCCCGGCACGCGAAGACTTCCTCGGCTCGCTGCTTTTCGCCGACATTTCCGGCTTTACGCGCCTGACCGCCAAATGGTCCGAAAGTGACCGCGCTGCCGGCGCCGAACGCGTCAGCCTGCTTCTGAACGCCTTCATGGGCGAGCTCATCAGCCATATCGAGGAGCATGGCGGTACGGTCTTGAGTTTCGCCGGCGACAGCCTGATTGCCGGCTGGCGGGCGTCGTCTGCCGAAGATCTCGAACTGACGGCCTGGCGCAGCTGTTATTGCGCCGAACGGATCCGCGAGCAAATCGGCGGGCCGGGCAATCTCGAAGATGCCCTTCAGTTGCGCATCGCCGTCGGCGCCGGCGCCATCACCCTGTTGCATCTGCTCCCCCGCGCGGACCAGCGTTGGCTGATCGTCGGAGGCGACTGCCTGGCCCAGGCCGATCATGGCGGCCAATTGAGCGACGCCGGCGAGATTCTCGTTTCCGATGCCGTGTGGCAGTTGATCGGCAAGCGGGCCAAGGGCGGGCTGAACCGCGAAGGGACAGCGCGCCTCGATAGCATCGAACCCTGCTCGACCACGAAGGAAGCGCCCCGTACCCAGCCGGGCGCCACATCCGAGCGGCTCGAGGCCTATCTCCCCCTTTCGTTGCGCAGCCGCCTGCTCTCACCGCTTTCGCAATGGCTCGCGGACCTCAGGACCGTGACCGCGCTTTTCGTGCATATCGTCGGCCGCGACCTCGATACGGATCTCGACCGGTTAAACAAGCTCGTGGCGCGCTCGATCGCCGTCGTCGGCCGCACCGGCGGAGAGATCCTGCACACAGCGCTCCATTCAGGCGGGCTCGAAGTCTTCGCCGTCTTCGGCCTGCCCGGCAAGAAGCACGCCGACAATGCGCGCCGAGCGATCATCGCTGCCCTGCGCCTGTCGAACGAACTCGACGAACCGGATCTCGGCTTGTCGGCGGGCATCTCGACCGGCGAGAGCTTCTGCGGCGCACTCGGTACGATCCATCGCGCCGACTACACCGTCGTCGGCGCTGCCGTGAACATGGCCTCACGGCTGGCGAGCGTCGCCGCAGGCCGCATTCTCGTCGACCAGGCAACGGCGAAGGAAACCGCCGGCCAGATTGCTTTTTCCGGTCCCTGGACACTTGCTGTGCCCGGCATGCGTGGTGGCGTGGTCGCGTTTGCGCCGATTGCCGAGACCGTCGCGACGATCGACACCAAATCTCCCGTTCTTTTCAACCGGGCCGCCGAACTCGCGGCACTCAACGCCTATGTGGAGCGCGCGGGCCGAGGACAGGCCGGGGTGATGATCGTCAAGGGTGATTCCGGCGTCGGCAAATCGGCTCTGCTTCGTGCCTTCGTCGAAACATGCCGTGACCATGGAAGCCAGGTTCTGGTCGGCCATGCCGACGATATCGAAAGTGACGTGCCTTACTTCGCCTGGCGTGGGGTGATCCGCGACCTGCTTGGCATCGGCGACCTGCGCGGCGCCAATGCCTCCGATCAGGTAATGCAGTTCTTCGCCCACCGACCCGAACTCGCTCATCTGGCGCCGCTGCTCAACGATGCCATCAACCTCACTTTGACCGACACGGCCGAGACCCGGGCGATGTCGGGCGACGGGCGGTCCCACCGCCTGCGTGAATTGCTGCGCGATCTCATGACCGACAGCCTTTCCTGGGGGCGCGGTCTCGTCGTGCTCGAAGATGTCCATTGGCTGGACGAGGCATCCGGCCAGTTGCTCGGCCGCCTGGTTTGCGGACCGGCACCGATCCCGGTCGTCGTTTCCACCCGGACGGCCAGGACGCAACAAGACCTGACGCGATGGACCGGACAACACCACAATGGTGCGCAGACACTCGATCTCCTGCCACTCGATTTCGAGGGCACGATTTCACTCGTACGCGCATCGATCGGCAGCAGTTCCCCGGCAGATGGCTTTTGCGAAGCGGTCTATGCGCAGTCGGCCGGAAACCCGCTGCTCATACACGAAATCTGCCGGATGATCGGCGAACGGCGATTGCCGAAGACCACAGAGACCCAAGCGCCCCTGTCACTCCCCGAAGCCCATTCGAACGAAGCGACCTTGCTCAATACGGCCAAGGTCACCGTGATTGCCCGAACCGACCAGCTCCCGGCCGAGCTCCAGGCGCTCCTGAAGATCGCAAGCGCCATGGGCGCGACTTTTTCCGCCGCGGAACTCCAGGCGCTTCCGCCGATCAGGAAGTCCGCCCTGGACATCGAGGCAAGCATCGAGCGGCTGCAGGCGGCCCATCTGATCAAGCCCATGGATGACCGCCCGGGGCGCTTCACATTCAGCCACGCCGTCATCCGCCAGGCCATCTACGACAGCATGCTTTCGGAACAGCGACGTGAGGCACATCGTGCGATCGCGCAAGCGATGGAGGAAAGCAGACAGCCCGACAATGCGGAAAACCTGCCACGCATCTTGAGCCATTGGGAGCGCGCCGGCGAGGCCGCACTTGCATTCAACTATCTGGACCGCGTCGCCGAACTGCGCCTGCGCCAGTTCGACAATGCCGCCGTCGTCGACCTGATCGAGCGCTTTTTCAAAACTGCGCGCGATCTCTCAATCACGATCACGTCGGCACGGCGGGCGGCCGCCTGTTTCCTGCTCGGCGAAGCCAATCTCAATCTCGGCCGCGCCGAAGCTGCGCGGCATGCCTATGAGGAGGGTCTGCGGCTTTCCGGCCTGCCGCTTCCACGCACCTCGGTCGGCCTCGCACTGCATCTGCTTCTCGATCTTGCAGAACAGGTGTGGCGCCGCGTTACCCATGGAGACAAGGACTGGATCCTGGTACGGGAGATCTCGCGATCGCCGTCCGATCCTTTCCTCCTCGCGGCAAAGGCGCATGAGGACCTGACGCGTATTTACTACTTCACCAGCGAGAAACTGCGGCTGATCCATGCGACGCTTCGCGCGACGAACCTTGCCGAAAGAAACAAATACGTCTCGCCGACGACCGCCACCAATTATGCAAGCCTCGGCGCCATATGCGGCGTCATCCCGCTGCACAAGCAGGCCGAGCACTACAGCCGCCTGGCCGCCGCCCTTTCGGAGCGCGTCGACCAGTTGGGAACGCGCGTGCGTGTCGACCTCCTGTCGGGCATGTATCAGATCGGCATCGGCCATTGGCGCGAAGGCAAGCAAGCGTTCGAGGCCGGCCTCAACAATGCCTCGACCGTCGGCGATTTGAGGCGGTGGTGCGAAGTGGCCGTTGGCCTGGAGACGATTTCCGGTCCCTGGCTGCTGACCTCGGCTTTCGAAGGCGTTGCTCCCTGGGAGATTCTGGTTCAGCGGATCTGCGAAGAGGGCCGCAGGCGCGGCGACATCCAGGTGCTTGGCTGCGGCCTGCTTGGCCGTCTCAGGGGTCACACGGCCCTTGGCCGATGGTCTGCCATCGACGCCGATCTCGATGAGCTCAAGCAGATCATCACCGCAAAGGCCGACGGGCTGGAACTCGTACATTGCATCGAGGGCGCGTCTCTTCTGGCGGAAGCCGCGCGACGGCAGGGCGACACGGGCGCAGCAAGAGCCTGGTTCGAGCGCGCGTTCTCCTGGTGCCAGACGCTCAACCCGGCAATGAAGACGCGAACCCTGCCGGCACTTGCCCGCCTGTTCGACGTGGCGAGCGATCCGGACGGTGGTGACCCGGCTGCGGCGCAGCTTGTCCTCAGAAAGCTTGAGCGCTTCGCGCGCGTCTATCCTATCGGTCGCCCGGCGGCAGCGCTCGGCGAGGCGACCCTGTACCTGCATCGCGGCCAGCAGCGCCGCGCCGAGCGGGTGGCGCGATACGCCTTCGCGGAGGCGATCCGGCTGGAGATGCCGGCGGTGGCGCTCGCTTCGTTGCACCATCCGGCCGGGCCGAAGGATGCGGCGGCGTGGCAGGCATTGGAGACAATGTTTGTCGTTCGGCAAAACACCTGGAGCGAGGTGCTCCAACTCGATCAGGCCGAGTTCCAGACCCATCTTCCGATCGTTGCGTTCGAGGGAGGCCATGCATGAACCAGTTTCGAGTGCCCCGCGTCCTGATCGTGCTTGCCCATTTCGACGAGACCAGAAATCCGCAAGGTCGCCCCGATTTCATTCCGCAGGGGACCGGCCACCTGTTTCTGGCCGGCGCCTTTGCCCGCAATCGCGTGCACCTTCGCGCCTACAGCGAATTTCACGACGGGCCGCTCGTCGACGAGACGGCTTTTGCGGAACTGGACATGCTGGTGCTGACGGGGGTCACCGCCGCCTTCGACCGGATGCGCCACCTGACCGCCTATGCCCGCACGAAATCGCCAGGCTGCGTCATCGTCGCCGGTGGACCGGTCGTCCGCAATCTGCCGGTTTCGAGCGCCGAAACCTTCGACTACGCCTGCGAAGGCGACGTCGAGGAGATGCAGGCCGTAATCAAAGAGGTCTTCGGGGAATGGGCGGTCTCCGAAACGATCCTGCCACGCTTCGACCTCGCCAATTGGGGCAGCCCGGTCAGTTACGTCGAGACGAGTCGCTACTGCAATTTCAAGTGCAGTTTCTGCGCGCTCACCGCGGAAGGCCGCCGCTACCACGGCTACGATCTCGGCTACATCGAAGCACAACTTCGCAATGCCCCGCCCAAGAAATACGTGCTGTTCATCGACAACAATTTCTACGGCAACAGCAAGGACGCCTTCCACGCCAAGCTCGAGCTGATCCGGTCGCTTTGGCGCCAGGGTCTGTTTCAGGGTTGGTTCGCGCTCGTCACCGGAGATTTCTTCCGAGACCCCGACAATCTCGAAGCGGTGCGCGCGGCCGGTTGTCTCGGGCTCTTCAGTGGCGTCGAGACGCTGAACGAAGCGCAGTTGAAGCGCTACCAGAAGAAGCAGAACCTGGTGGTGCCGCAACTGGAAGCCATTCAGACCTGTCTCAAGGCCGGCGTCGCCTTCCAATACGGACTGATGTTCGATCCGGCAGCGCAGACGATGCAGGCGATGCAGGACGAGCTGGCCTTCATCACCGGCGAGAGCAGAATGCCATTGCCGGCCTTCCTGAGCCTGACGATCCCACTGCTTGGCACCCCGCTGTTTGACGAATGCGCCGCAGAGGGTCGCTTCCTTCCTTCTGCCAAGCTGCGCGACATGGATGGGTTCACACTGATGACCCGCCCCCTCGACAACCTTGACGATGTCGCCCTGTTTGCCCGCAAGCTGTCGCGCCTCGATGGCAATCGCGCCCTAATCCTGCGCCATTGCCTCGGCTTCTACCGCAACTACCGCCGTTCGCTTTCGGGCCGGCAGATGATCCACCTGCTTGCCAACAGCCTGCGACTTGCCTTGCCCTCGGTCATGCATCGCCATGGTCTCCCGATGCGCTCGGGGAGCGACGACAATCTCACTTATGTCACGACGACGCAGCCGCTCGGACCGCTCTACACGCCAGCTTTCCGGGTCGGCGAAGGCTTCCGCTCGCATTTTGCGCCGACGATGATCACCGACGCCTCGGGCGCGCTTGACGAGACCATTGCCCGCAATCTCGAATTCCGCGCCGGCCAGCGGCGGCGGACCGGTACCGGCATGGAACACGCCCCTGGCTGAAACACTCCGGCAACTGCGTCAATGTGCTCTCGTCACTGCAACCTCCAGTGCGTGAAGTTGGGTCGGGTTGGTAAGATTGGATTCAATCTTTTTGGGTAAGCTTCCGTTAGCTATTCACACCTGTCGGCCGGCGATTGCCGTCGACCTTGTTCTGCGTACGGGTGCCCATGCGTCTTTCAGCTGCGACCGCAATCATTTTTGCCGGCCTTGTTTCGGGCTGCACTTCCAGTTCGAGCCTGGACACCATAGCACCGCGGCCCTCGCGTGAAACGACCAGCTCCGTCGTGCTTTCTGCCGCACCGGTACCCGCCGCCAATGTCGGCGCAAGGGTCTCCGAGGTAACGCCACCGCAGACCGTCCAGTCCGCACCGCCGCAGGAGATGCTCGCCTGGGCCGGCCCGGTTCCGGAGCCTGAAGCCTTTACGCCAGCGGCCAATACGACGACGACAACGGCGACCATGGACATGCCCGTCCCCGGCGCTCGGCCGGTCGCCTTCGTGGCCCCCGCCAATCCGGTCACACAGGCGATGCCGCAGGGGCGCTCGCGGATCTACGGCCACCGTTTCCGCGATGCCAAGCCGATCAATTTCGGCCGCGCCAAAAATCCGCGAAAGATGGCCGTCCACGGTGTCGATGTATCGCGCTGGCAGGGCGAGATCGACTGGTCGAAGTTGCGCACCCAGGGCGCGAATTTCGCCTTCATCAAGGCGACGGACGGCGGTGACCATCTCGACCCGATGTTCAAGAAGAACTGGCGCGCCGCCAAGGCAGCCGGTATGCGGCGCGGCGCCTATCACTTCTTCTACTGGTGCCGCACCGCCGGCGAGCAGGCCGACTGGTTCATCCGCAACGTGCCGCGCGAACCCGGCGCGCTGCCGCCTGTGATCGACGTCGAATACAACGGCGAATCCAGCTGCAAGCGGCGCCTGTCACCCGAACGCGTGCGCGAAAAGATGCAGGTCTTCATGGACAAGCTCGAGGCGCATTACGGCCAGCGTCCGATCATCTATACGGCGCCGGACTTCTATGCCGACAACCTGCAGGGCGCGTTCCAGAAATATCCGTTCTGGCTGCGCGCAGTGGCCCAGCATCCATCCAAGGTCTACCCGAACCGCAAATGGCTCTTCTGGCAATATTCGGGCTCCGGCCTGTCGCACGGCGTCGACGGCAAGATCGACCTCAACGTCTTCCACGGTAGCGAAGACGAGTGGTATGACTGGCTGGAGGCACGGGCGAACTGAGCCGGCAGCAACGGGCCGCGAGTGGCCCGCTACGGCATGTTTCCTTAGATCGTCGCCGGTCCAAGGATAAAAACATGCAGCAATTCAACGTGCTAAAGCGACCCTTGCGCGTCTGATAAGGCGCGCGGCGCTCCTTGCGCCTTCACCGCCCCTCTTGGCGGGCCAGAAAGAGCAGCGTGCCTCCGAGTTCGGAGATGACGATCTGCCTGTTGTCCCACACGAGGACGGAGACCGGTCGCGTCAGCCCGTCGACCACCGTCTGCCGGCTGCCCGTCGCATTATCGAACAGCAGCAACCGCCCGCTGTTTGCTTGGAACCCCTGCTGCTGGTCGTACAGGCCGTGTTCAAGAATGAGCATCCGTCCCTTTTCGTCGAAGGCAATAGCGACCGGTGCATTCAGGCCATCAACCTCCGGCCGCAGCTCGGCGCCCTCGCTCTTCTCGGGAATTGAAACGACCTTTCCAGCACCGGCGAGGAAAGGAAAGCCGCCGAAAAGCGCAACATAGAGACGCCCCTGGCGAAGCGTGATCCCGGTCGGCACGGCATCGACCTCGTAGCTTCCCTTGTTGAACTCCGTCGGAGAGAGTGTTTCCAGCGCGGCCGCCTGTTGACGCAGGCGACGAAACCTCATGAGCGGCTGCTTGCGACCGTCGGTTCCAAGTCGCTCGACGCTGTTGCGCGCCGAATCGACGACGTAATAGCCATCCGCGGCGGCGACGAGGTCGAAAGGATTCCAGAAGTCGGCGTTGATGACGCGGCGCCGGCCGGCGCCGTCGATCGCGATGAGGGCATGGTCATAAGGCCCGGCATCCGCATTGGCCGGCGTCCATCCTTGGGCGACGACCAGTTTGTCGCCGGCGCGAAGCACCCGATAGGGACCGGTCGGATCGCCGATCACGTCGAGGCCATGGGGAAAGACCGGACCGAACGCTTCGAGGTCGCCCGCGGGGATCCGCCGATAGAGCCGGCCACTGGCAAGATCGGTAACGAGAAGAGCCTCGCCGTCGCGAGAAAGGCCGCCGAAGGCAGCACCGGCCTTGCTGAAGCTTTCAAGCCGGTAGCCCGGCGCGACCGCCGGCTCGGCAGCGGTACCTGCTGCGAGAAGCAGGAAGACGATGAGGATCGTCATTTGCCGGAACGGACGCATCGGAAACCGCCATTCCCCGAAAACCGGAAGTTGGGATCATAGGCCAAACGATAGGTTGTGGTAAGATGTGTGGGATCGCTGTTCCAGGCCCCGCCGCGCAGCACGCGATACGATTTGGCGCCGCTGCTCGCGGGCGTGGCGGCATAGGGCGCATAGAGATCGCTCGTCCATTCCCAGACATTGCCGACGAGGTTGAGTACCCCTTCGCTGCTTGCGCCATCGGCAAAAGACAGGGCGGGGGCGGTCATCGGATAGCCATCGCTCACGTCGCCAGCGCAGCAATTCGCAGCGCCGGCGTTGGCGCGGCGGTCATCCGCAGGCGCAATACCCCATGGAAACGCCTGCCCCTCGGTCCCGCGCGCCGCCCTCTCGTACTGCTGTTCCGAAGGGAGAGTGAGGCCATAATGACGGCAAAAGGCATCGGCGTCTCCCCAGCTTACGCCGACCACGGGATAATCGTCCAAACCGAGAATCGGATGCCCCGCGTAGAAAGCGGGACGATGGCCCGTCGCTTCCACGAAGGCCCGATATTGCCGATTGGTGATTTCGGTGCGGTTGATCGCAAAGGCGTCGCCGGACACCAGGCGGCGCGGACGTTCGTTATCCGGGCCGTCGTCACGGCCGAACACGAAAGTGCCGGCGGGAATGTCGATAAGCGGATTGCCGGCGATCGGACCGTCATCAGCGGTGGCCGCCCCCGGCGCAAACGTCAGCGCGATCGCCACAGCCATCATCCGGAGATCAGAAGTCGACACGACGCTGAGACTCGCCATCGAACAGAAACACCCGATCGGCCGCGACCTTGATGCCAATCGGCTGATCGATCTGACCGACGAAATTCTTGTCTGCCCGCAGGGTCAGCAATTGGGCGCCGAGCCTGAGGCTGACAAGCGTGTTCTCTCCGGTGAGCTCGACCGAATAGATTGGGGCGACCAGATTGGCATCGTGCCCCCCGGCTCCCGTCGCATGGATGTCTTCTGGGCGAACGCCGAGAACCGCGTGGGGAGCGCTTGCCTGGCCGAGCCCGCCGACCCTCAGCCCAGCGCTGGTGAAGATGCCGTCCCGCGCCTCGCCCGGAATGAGGTTCATCGGCGGCGAGCCGATGAAGCCGGCGACGAAAAGCGTACGCGGATCGCTGTAGATTTCCCGCGGCGTACCCAATTGCTCGATCACCCCCTTGTTCATGACCGCCACCCGATGCGCCAGCGTCATCGCCTCGATCTGGTCGTGCGTGACGTAAATCGTCGTGACCTGGAGCTCATGCTGGAGATGTTTCAGCTCCGAGCGCATCTGGGTGCGCAGCTTCGCGTCGAGATTGGAGAGCGGCTCGTCCATGAGAAAGACGCGCGGCGTGCGCACGATCGCACGGGCAAGCGCGACGCGCTGGCGCTGGCCGCCCGAAAGTTCCCTTGGCAGGCGTGACAGCATGGTCTCGAGTTCCACCCGACGCGCGACTTCGGCGACGCGCCGTTTGCTTTCCTCGGGTGGCACTTTGCGGATCTTGAGAGGGTAGCCGATGTTCTGCTCGACGGT
The DNA here is from genome assembly GCF_056924495.1 of Ensifer sp. 38_S197. Classification (NCBI taxonomy): domain Bacteria; kingdom Pseudomonadati; phylum Pseudomonadota; class Alphaproteobacteria; order Hyphomicrobiales; family Rhizobiaceae; genus Ensifer; species Ensifer sp. 38_S197. The sequence continues at coordinate 1,073,207 of NZ_JBXOVZ010000001.1, forward strand.
CAGGTGCGGGTAGAGCGCATAGGACTGGAAGACCATCGCGACGTCGCGATACTTCGGCAGGACGCCATTAATGCGTTCCGCATCGATGTAGATATCGCCGGAGGTCGCCTCCTCGAGGCCAGCGACCATGCGCATCGTCGTGGTCTTGCCGCAACCGGAAGGGCCAAGCAGGACGAGAAACTCCTTGTCCCTGACCTCCAGGTTGAAGTCGGCCACCGCGACGAATTCGCCGAATTTCTTGGAGACGTTGTTGAACGTCACGGACGCCATGGCCTCACCCCTTGACCGCCCCGAGAGACAACCCCCGGACCAGATGCTTCTGAACGATGAACGCGAAGATGACGATCGGCACGCAGGCCATGAACCCGGCGGCGCTGATTTCCCCCCAATAGGTCTTGTACTGCGTCACCCGCCCGGCAATGCCGATCGGCAGCGTCTGCGACTGCTCGGTGAGCGTGATGATCAGGGAAAGCAGGAACTCATTCCAGGAGATGATCAGGCAGAAGATGGCGGTAGCCGCGAGCCCTGGGCGCGCCAGCGGCAAGGCGACATGCAGGAAGGCGCCCCATTGCGTGTCACCGTCGACGATCGCCGCCTCTTCCAATTCGACGGGCAAGTCCTGGAAATAGCTCTTCATCATCCAAGTGGCGAACGGCAGGTTGAAGGCGGTGTAGGCGATGATGAGCGCCGACTTGGTGTTGAGCATGTCGAAGGCGTTGAAGAACAGATAGAGCGGGATGATGCTGACGATCGGCGGCATCATCCGCGTCGAAAGAATCCAGAACGAGATCTGCTTGCGCCATTGCCAGGGATAGCTGAATCGCGCCAAGGCATAACCAGCCATCGTGCCGAAGCCAACGGAAATGATCGTGGTTCCGACCGCGACGAGCAAGCTGTTCAGTGCGTAGCGCAGGAACGGGCGCTGGATGAACGCTTCGTCATAGTGCTTCAAGGTCGGGTTGCGCGGCAGCCATTCGGGCGGCACGGCGAAAATGTCGATGTCGTACTTGAACGAATTCACCGCAATCCAATAAACGGGAAATAGCGTCAGGATCAGCGCGACGAGGATCGTCAGATAGGCGGTCAGGCGGAGAAGCATTTCGCTGCCGCGGCTGCGTGTTCTTATCGTCGCCATCGTCGCCTCACTCCGCCAGCCGCATGCGCTTCATGAACCAGGTGCTCAGCACGATTGTCACGAACAGCACGAAGAGAGAGATCGCCGCCGCGTAGCCGGGATCGGCGAAGCGATAGGCGACCTGATAGATGTACAGGCTCAGGACCTTCGTTCGATCCGCCGGACCTCCCCCCGTCAGGATGAAGACCAGATCGAAAAGGCGCAGCGCATCCATGACGCGCAGGAGCACGGCAATCGCGATGACCGGTTTCAGGAAGGGCAGCGTCAGATCCCAGAACTGCCGCCAGGACGAGGCGCCGTCGAGCGCCGCCGCCTCGTAGGGCTCGACCGGCAGACTTGCCAGCCCCGCCAACATCAAGAGGAATATGAATGGCGTCCACTGCCAGACATCAGCAACGATGATTGAAAACATCGCCAAATTCACGTCGCCCGCCCAGGCCTGCAATGGAAGACCGAGACGGAACATGATCTCGTTGAGGACGCCAAACTGTGGCTCATAGATGATCTTCCAGGTGATCGCGACGGCGATCGGCGGCAGCATCATCGGGATCATTAGGACGGTTTTCAGAAAGGTCAGCCGGCGGATGAACTTATCAAGCAGCAGCGCCAGGCCCAGTCCGAGCAAGAATTCAAACGTCACCGCCACGATCGTGAACACCGCGGTGTTGCGCAGCGCGACGTGAAACTGGGCGTCGGTCAACAGCCGCGCGAAATTGCCTGAGCCGACGAATTCCCAGGGCAGATCAGGATTGGGGCTGATCCGGTGGACCGCCGCATAAAACATGTAGAAGCTGGGAAAGATCGTCAGTGCCAGAAGGACGATCATCGTCGGCGCAAGCATCAGGTAGCGCAGGTGACGCTCGGTCCAATGCTCAAGCGCGCCACCTCTGGGCGGCGCCATCGGCATGCCTTTGTCGGGCCTCAACATTGGCTCCTCCCGCAGGCGCTACTGCATGTGTCCGTAGCCCAATCAAGGATGCAAACATGCAGCAATTCAAAATGTGACAGCGACCGTTACGTCCCTGATAAGACGTCGGGCGCTCTCGCTACTGACGTCGGATGCGGCCCACCGGTCGGTTCCGGTGCGGCCGCGGGAGCAGAGCCTGTGGCCCTACCGTTATAGGCGTCCGCCTATTTAAGGCCGGTGATTTCTTCGACCGCCTTCTGTGAGTTCTTCAGCGCCTCCTCCGGCGTGATCGTGCCCGCGACCGCCTTGGAAAGCTCGATCCCGAAGGCATTTTCGATCTCCGGCCACTTCGGATGGCGCGGCCGTGGCGTCGAGGCCTGGATCGCCTCCATCAGCACAGGGTAGTGGCGGAATTTCTCCTGCTTGGTCAGTTCCGGGTCGGTGAAGACTGAGGTGCGGACCGGCGGATTACCGCGCTCGGCGGAGATCTTGATCTGCTCGGGCGAGGTCGCCCAGATCATAAAGTCGAAAGCCTCCTGTTTGTTCTTGGAAGCCGACATGATGCCCATGGTCCAATGCCCGATTTCGGAGCTGCCCGGTTTCGTGCCCGCCGGAATCGGACTGTAGGATATCTTGCCGACCATTTTCGATTGGGTCGGATCCTCGAAGGTCGCAACCCAGTTCGGCCAGTTGATTGACGACGCTGCGGTGCCGGCGGCAAGCGCAGTGCCTACCTCGTTGGCGTTATAACTCTCGATCCCCTTTGGAGAAACGTCGCGGAGCGCCATGAATGTCTTCATCGCGGCCGCGCCTTCCGGCGTATCGATCGTCACCTTCGTACGATCCTCGTTGAACATATTGGCGCCGTAGGACCAGAAGATCGGCATGAAATCGGCGACGACCGGGTTACCCTGGCCGCCACGGAAAACGTAACCGAAATAGCGACCGCCGCCTTCCTTGGTCAGGGCCTGGCTCGCCTTCAAGACGTCGTCCCAGGTCTTCGGGGCGTCAACACCGGCTTCCTTGTATTTCGCGGCGTCGTAGAAGAACATCTGCGCGTTTCCCACATAGGGCAGGCAGACATAGGGACCGGTGTTGTAAGGGTTGCGGCATATTGCCAGCGACTTCGAGAGGAAATCGGTGTCCGGCCCCTCCAAGCCCGCCTTCTTGAAGAACGGCGTCAGATCCTCCAGATGTCCGTTCTCCGCGAAAAACGGAATCCATGGGTCATCCATCAGAATGATGTCGAACACGCCGGATTTGGTCGCTCCTGCATTGGCGCCCTGCTCAAACACATTGGCATAAGGCGCCTGCACGATCTCCACCTTCGTGCTCTTCATTTTCGAGTAGTCGGCGGCAGCGGCTCTTAGGCCGTCGCCTTCACTGCTCGATGGCACGAGGATTGTGAAATCGGCCCATGCAGCTCCGTTGATCGCAAGTGCAGACGCCGCGGCAGCCAAAACGAGAAACAGTTTGCGAACCATTGTACACCTCCCAATCCGAGTTGTTGGTCAAAGGCCACTTCGCAATGGACCCGACCTTGCCCGGCATGGTGGAGACGCTGCCTCGACATCCACAAACAATTGAACAGCAAGATGAAATGGAGGCCGGCATCTCCTTAGCCGGCTGTTGCTCCCGCGATGAGTTTATCACATCAAAAGGCTTATTCAGAGAGGTTGCATTAGTATTTACTGTTATTGAGGCTGCGCGAGCGCCGACAAGGCGCTGATATGCCCATCCGTCGTGCCCCGCCTGATGCGGTTCAGGAATCGCTGGTATCCGGGATGCTCGATGAGCAATCGCCGCCCAAGGCCCGACAGGAAATCGACATCTTCCGCATCCAATGCCAGCCTGTTGTGGAGCTTCATGATCCGCCGCGCCACCGGCGGGTCGACGATATCGGTCAAGGCCAGCCGGATGACATCGACATCAAGATTGCCGCAGCCTCGCCTTGCGCCCTCCATACTGCAACGCCATTTCACGAATTTGTTGCGCCAGGCGGGCAGATGGTCGCGCAAGGCATCGAAGCTTTGAAGGTTGGGGATGTTGATCATCGCGTCGATGGCCGCGACGATCGCATCCGGCGCCTTGGGGCTGTCGACGGTTTGCGACAGATCCCCTCCGATCCGGGTCGAGGCATCGACGACGATGACGATCAGGCGCCTGAGGCGCAGGGCCCGTTCCTCGGGAATCGGTTCGGGCGCCGACCGCCCCATCAGATGCAGCAGGCTCTGCGTTCCGACGCCATCGACCAGACCACCGTCGTAGAGCTTGAGGTAGTTGAGATCCTTCGCCGTTTCGTAGCGTCTGAGTGAATCGGCGTATTCGCGCGCGACGAGCGAGCCCGGCGGCTGCGATCGCGCCGCCTTTGCGCGCACTTCCGGCAAAGCCTCACAGCCGGTCCGGAAGTTCTTTAAGGTCAGAGGCGCAAACACCACCGGGACTGCGGCCGAGGCCGCGACGGCATAGGCGAGCGAATAGTCGTCGTAGCTGCTGCAAATGGCGGTGAAGGACGCTCGATCGAAGATGAACGGCGCGCGGTTATAGAGGTCGGTCGCATGGATCACCAGGCGCGGGTGGCCCGGGCGTGCAACGGTGCCAAGTGTCGCTCCCTTGAACAGGTTCGCATCGAGCCACGCAGGAAAGCCGGATAGATCGTTCACCCCGCCGCGATAGCCGCGCAGGATATTCGCCGGCGAAAACGACATCCTAAGCGAGGCCTCGACGTCGCGCCCGAGGAAACGCTTGCGAAAATCTTCAAGGCCCGAACGGCCGTAGAGGGCGAAATAAGAGGCAAGCACCGCGCCGCCGGAAACACCGGCGACGACAGCGACATCATCCGCAAGACGGCGCCCCTTTGCCGCCGGAGATGGCTCTTCCGCCAGCGCCGACAACACGCCGTAGCCGAAGGCGGCAGAGCGGGCACCGCCTCCGGAAAAGGCAAGGACGATACCGGTGTCGCCGGCATCCGAGACTGGCTGCTGCCGGGGCACGGCTCCGGTCGTCAGTTCGAGCCGCTTGTTGGTCGGCGTCACATCCGGGCCGGCGCAGCCGGCCGCAGCAAGTGCAAGCGCCAGCGCTCCATATCGCAGGAGCCGCTTTGTGTGCGCAACCACACCCTGCCGCACGGTGTGGCGGCGAGCAGCCCCTTCTCCTTTTTCCTTGATTGAATGTCGCTTTCGATTGCTGACCTTCATGCGCCCTGATCCAGGTTGGCTTTGCCCGCAAGAATTGACGTTCGCGAGCAATTGCCGCCCAGCCTAAGGATCTACATTGAGACAGCATGTCATGAACGACATTCGCAACGAAAGATTGTACGGCAGCGGCGATCGGGATTACTTTGCGGCAGGATGACAGGTTCCCTCAATGAAGCGGCGCCAGGATCGCGCGCGTGAGCACACTGTACGAGGTAAAGCATTCATGCGGGTCTTGCTGGTCGAGGATGAGAAGGAACTCGCGGGAGCGCTCAGGGCCGCCTTGAGCCATCACCGGATGGTCGCCGACCATGCGCGCGACCTCACTGAGGCCGCCTTGATCCTGAACGATGCCGTCTACGATGTGGTCGTGCTGGATCGAAAGCTGCCCGATGGTGACGGGCTCTCGCTCATTCCGGTGATCCGGTCGCGCGGCAACAATGTGCCGGTGCTGGTGCTGACCGCGCTCGATGATCTCGCAGAACGGGTTGCCGGGCTCGATGGCGGGGCGGACGACTATATCGGCAAGCCCTTTGCCTTCGAGGAACTGCTCGCGCGGCTGCGGGCGCTGGCGCGGCGTCCCGTGCCCGTGCAATCCGATATCGTCACCGTCGGGCGTCTTTCCTTCGACCTTGCGCACTGCGAGGCAAGTATCTCCGGAGCGCCGCTGAAGATGCCGCGGCGCGAACTTCTGGTGCTTGAGACGCTGACCCGGCGCATGGGCCGGATGGTGCTGCGCGCCGCCCTGATGGAAGCCGTCTTCGGCCTCGATGACGACATCCAGTCGAACGCGCTCGACACCCATATCTCGCGCGTTCGCCGCAAGCTTGCCGATGCGGATGCCGGAGTGATCATCAATGGCATCCGCGGCGTGGGCTATCTCCTCAGGGAAGATTCATGAGCGGCAGAGCCCCGCATTCGTTCAAATGGCGCCTCGTCGGCTGGCTGGTGCTGTTCGAAACGGTCGCGACGCTGGTTGTGATCGCCATTGCCGTCGGGCTGCTCTGGGTGACCGGCTATCTCATCGACGGGTACGAGAACGGCAATGTCGACGTGTTGAAGGATGCGATCACACGCAACGCCGAGGGTAAGCTCGTCCTTCAGGAAACGCCTGACCTGATCCGGCTGCGCCAGCGGGCGGCAAATATCTGGTTCATCGTACACGACAAGCAAGGACAGAGCCTCGCCGAGGGCAAGGTGCCCGAAGCCTTCGCCTTTGCGATCACCGGCCTCGAGCACATGAACGACGCCCGTTTCAGGCTTTCACCGGACAAGAACGCGCGCCCCGAAGCCGTCGTCAAATGGCTCGAGTCGCCAGCGGGCAGCGTCCAGATCTTCAGCGGCACCGAGGGGGAACTGACCTTCGGCCGTCTGCTGCTCAGCACGACCGGCGCCTTCCTCACCATCTTCGTGCCGATGTTGTTGCTGCTCGCCTTTGCGACCGTGATCGTTACGCCCGTCGTCGTACGGCGAATGTTGTCGGGCCTCTCCCATGCCGCCTCGCATGCGGCGCATATCGAATACGACCGGCGCGGCATCCAGATGCCGGTCGCAGGCGTTCCCTCGGAATTCCTGCCGCTGGTGAGGGCCGTCAACGATGCTCTCGAACGCCTTGACGAAGGCTATACGAGGCACAAGCGCTTCCTGGCACAGGCCGCCCATGAGCTGCGCACACCGGTCGCCATCCTTGGCGCCCGCATCGCCTCGCTGCCACCGGGACCAGACAAGACCCGCCTCAACGAGGACGTGACGCGCCTTTCAATCCTGGCAGGTCAGCTTCTGGACCTCGAACGGCTCGACGCCCAGAAGGACGAATTCAGGCCCGTCGACCTCGCGGCCCTTGCCGAACGGGTGATCGTTGCGCTCGCACCGCTTGCCTTTGGCGCCGGCTACGAGGTGACCTTCGAGGCGGATCGACGCCCCGTGATGGTAACGGGGGACGAAGCATCTCTGGAGCGGGCGCTCACCAATCTCGTGCAAAACGCCATCGACCATGGCGGCCGACGGGGCACGATCATGGTCAAGGTCGACCCGCAAGGCGCGATCGATGTATGCGACGACGGCGACGGCATCCCGCGCAGCGAAACGGACCGGATCTTCGAGCCGTTCCAGCGACTTCGCAAGGACGGCAAGGGCGCGGGCCTGGGCCTCAACCTGGTGCAGAAGATCGTCCAGTTGCACGGCGGCTATGTCGACGTCGCCCGCGCGCCGTCCGGCGGCGCCTGCATGCGCATCGTGCTGCCGCGGGAGGCGACGACTTCGGTTTGAAAAGAACAAGCCCCGGAACCTGCTGCCTGCTTTGCCCTTGAATCGGCTAGGACATAGGGAGAAAGACATGAGGTTCCGGGGCTCGACGCGACCTGACCGGGAGAAAATGTCAGGCCGCCTGGACCTTCTTCGACACCCGCGCCCATTCCGGGATCCAGTCACGATGGGCTGTGAGCAGATCGTCGACGAGCGACCAGATCTGGTCGAGGTCGAGTTCGGCCGCCGTGTGGGGATCCATCATCGCGGCATGGTAGAGATGTTCGCGGTTTTCGGTCATCAGCGCCTGCACCGTCAGCTCCTGGACGTTGATGTTGGTGCGGATCAGCGCCGTGAGCTGCGGCGGCAGATCGCCGATGAAAGTCGGCTGGATGCCGGAGGCGTCGACCAGGCAAGGGACTTCGGCGGCGCAGTTCTGCGGCAACGAGGTGATGCAGCCATTGTTGCGGAGGTTGCCGTAGATGACAGAGGGCTCGCCGGTCCAGACCGAGTTCATGATTGAGGAGGCGTATTCATGGCTTTCGGCCACTTCGATCGTCTCGGCCTCCTTGAAGGCGGCCGCCTGCCCCTTCCAGCGCTCGATCTGCTCGACACAGCGTTTCGGATATTCGTCGAGTGGAATGCCGAACTTCTCGATGAGGTCGGGCCGGTCGTCCTTGATGAAATAGGGGGTGTATTCGGCGAAGTGTTCCGAGCTTTCGGTGACGAAGTAGCCGAGTCTCGTCAGCATTTCGTAGCGCACCTTGTTCGGGCAGCGCGGATTCCAGTGGCTGGGTTTCGGGAAACGGCCTTCGCGGTAGCCGCGCACGAGATCCGGATAGAGATCACGGTAGCTGCCGTCTGACTGCTTGTGCTCGAATTTGAGGAAGAACGCCATGTGGTTGATGCCGGCGGCGCGGTAGCGGATTTCCGAAACCGGGATATCAAGATCGCGCGAAAGCTCGTAGGCCGTGCCCTGGACCGAGTGGCAGAGGCCCACCTGACGGATCGTCGGATATTTCTCGGCGATCGCCCAAGTGTTGATCGCCATTGGGTTGACGTATTGCAAGAGGATGGCGTTGGGGCAGACTTCGAGCATGTCCTCGCAGATCTTCCACAGATGTGGCACGGTGCGAAGCCCGCGCATGATGCCGCCGACGCCGAGCGTATCGGCGATCGTTTGGCGCAGACCATATTTCTTCGGCACCTCGAAATCGGTGACGGTGCAGGGCTCGTAGCCGCCGATCTGGAAGGCGACGACGACGAAATCGGCACCCTCCAGCGCCTTCTTCTGGTTGGAATGGGTCTCGATATCAGCTTTCACGCCGAGCGTGCGCACCAGCTTGCCGGCGACGATTTCGCTTTCGCCGAGACGTTGAGGGTTGACGTCCATCAGCGCGATGGTCGCGGCTGACAACGCCGGGCGCTGCAGTACGTCGCCGATGATGTTCTTCATGAAGACGGTGGAGCCAGCGCCAATAAAGGTGATCTTGGGTTGTCTGGTCATGGATTGCCTCTGCTTTCTGGTGTCATGCGGCCACATCGAAGGCGGCTTTCACAAGCCGTTCGGTGTAGGCGGTCTTGGGATTGGACAGGATTTCGCTCACCGGCCCCTCCTCGACTATTCTGCCGTGCTGCATCACCACGACCCGGTGACAGAGTGCGCGCACGACCTTGAGGTCATGGGAGATGAAGAGATAGCTGAGGCCCCGCTCGTCCTGCAGCTTGCGCAGCAGTTCGATGATCTGGGCCTGAACGGAGAGATCGAGCGCCGAAGTGGGCTCGTCGAGCAGGATGAATTCCGGCTCGAGCGCGATGGCACGGGCGATCGCTATACGCTGACGCTGGCCGCCCGAAAACTCATGCGGGAAGCGTGACAGGATGTTGCCGGGCATTCCTGCCGCTGTCAGCGCATCGACCACCCGGTCGAGCCGTTCCTTGCGATTGGCACCAATGCCGTTGACGACCAGCCCCTCCTCGATGATCTGGCCGATCGACATGCGCGGATTGAGCGAGGCGAAGGGATCCTGGAACACGATCTGGATGCGCGAACGCAGCGGCCGCATTGCGGTGCGGTCCTTGTTGTGGATCGGGATCCCGTCGAAGAAGATCTCGCCACCATCGGCATTGAGCAGTCTGATCAGGGCCTGGCCGAAGGTCGTCTTGCCCGAACCGGATTCGCCGACGAGCCCGAGCGTCTCATGCTTGCGCAGATTGAGGCTGAGCTTGTCGACCGCGACCAGCTCGGAAAACTGCGAACGGAACAGGCCGCCCTTCTTCAGCATGAAGGAGACCTTCACATCCCGTCCATCGAGGACGATCGGCGCATTGTCCGGTAGCGGATTGGCGGCGCCTGAAGGCTCCGACGAAAGCAGCCGCTTGGTATAGGGGTGCAAGGGATTGGCGAAGAGCGCCGCGGTGGTGTTGTGCTCCTTCACCTCGCCATATTGCATGACATAGACATAGTCCGAGAACTGGCGCACGACCGTCAGGTCGTGGGTGATCAGGATCACCGCCATGCCGAGCTCGCGCTGCAGGTCGCGGATCAGATTGAGAATCTGCGCCTGGACGGTCACGTCGAGCGCCGTCGTCGGCTCGTCGGCGATCAGCACATCCGGGTCGTTGGCAAGCGCCATGGCGATCATCACGCGCTGCCGCTGGCCGCCGGAAAGCTGGTGCGGATACTGGTTGAGCCGGAGCTCGGGATCGGGGATCTTCACATGGCGCAGCAGTTCGAGCGCGCGTTCGGTTGCTGCGCGCCGGCTGATCCTGCGATGTGCCCGGATCGCCTCGATGATCTGCGCGCCGACCGTATAGACGGGATTGAGCGAGCTCATCGGCTCCTGGAAGATCATCGCCAGCCGATCACCGCGGAGCGCCCGCCGCCCGCGTGACGAGAACTTGAGCACATCCTTGCCGTCAAATTCGATACGCGATTGCCGGGCGATCGTGGCCCGCTTTGAGAGAAGCCCCATGACGCTGCGCGCCGTCACCGATTTGCCCGAGCCGGACTCGCCGACGATGGCGATGGTTTCGCCGCGATAGAGCTGGAAGGACACGTCCTTCACCGCATCCACCGTGCCATGCTCGACCTTGAAGCGAACAGCGACGTTGCGCGCGTCGATGATCGGCCGGCCATTCCGTTCCAGAAGATCCTTTCTCTCGGCGGGAGCGGCGGAGAGGACGTCGATAGTTTCTGTCATGAGCATCCTCCTCAATAGGGGTCGATGGCATCGCGCAGGCCGTCGCCGAGGGCATTGAAGGCGAAGACTGTGACAAGCACGAAGGCGACGGGCGATAGGATCCAGGGATAGGACCCGATGACGGAATAGGTGGACGTGTCCTGCAACATCAGCCCCCAGGAAATCAGCGGCGGCTTGACCGCAAAGCCCAGGAACCCAAGAAAGGATTCGAGCAGCACCACCTGCGGGATCGAGAGCGTGACCGCGACGATCACGTGACTCATCACGTTCGGCAGGATGTGCTGGAAGATGATGCGCCGGTCGCTGGCGCCGACAGCAATCGCCGCTCGCACATAGTCGATGCGGGCTAGCGCCAGCGTCTTGCCACGCACCTCGCGTGACATCTGCGCCCATCCAAGCGCCGACATGACGATGATGACGAAGGCGAGGAAGACATTGGTCGGCGCCGTCACCGGGATTAGCGAGGTCAGTGCCAGGTAGAGCGGCAGTTGCGGGAAGGCGAGCACCAGCTCGACGAAGCGCTGCGTCCAGACATCGAAGCGGCCGCCGAAATAGCCGGACGCCATGCCGACAGTCGTGCCGACGACGGTAACGATCGAGACGACGACGAGGGCGATCATCAGCGAGATGCGTGATCCGACGAGAATGCGCGACAGCACGTCCCGGCCGAACTTGTCTGTGCCGAGCAGATGCACCGGCGAGCCGTCGACCGCGCCGAAGAAATGCCGTTCGGACGGGATCAGGCCGAAGAGCCGGTAGGGCGCCCCTTTGACGAAGAAACCGAGGATCTGCGGATTATTGTAATCGGGGCCGATGATCGGCTGGAACGTGATCGGATCAAGCTCTGCACCCTCGGTCAAAGGGTAGCTGCGCGGCGACAGGACGAAATTCCCGTCCTTGTCGGTGAAGCTGATCGCCTGCGGCGGCGCAAAGGCGACGCCCGTGGCCTTCGGATCGACCGGCGAAAGGAAGTCGGCAAAAATTGCCATGAAGATCAGCAGGCCGACGAGAACCAGGCCAAGCATGCCGGTCCAGGAACGCTTCAGCCGGCGCCAGACGAGCGCCTGGTAGCTTTCGTTGTGATGCTCCTGTTTGGGTTCGACGGTGAGCGGAAGGGCTGTCTCAATCTCGACGGTCATGCGTGGGCTCCTCCCAGACGCACGCGCGGATCGAGCGCGGCCAGCAGCATGTCGGCGATGATGTTGCCGAGGATGAGGGTGGCCGAAAGCACCAGCATGAAGGTGGCAGTGACATAGACGTCGCCCACCCACATGGAGCCGACGATGGCCGGCCCGACGGTCGGCAACGCGAAGATGATCGCCGTCTCGATTTCGCCCGTCAGCATATAGGGCAGCACCACGCCCTGGTACATGATCAGCGGATGCAGCGCGTTGGGAACGGCGTGGCGCAGGACCACGGCACCCTCGCTCAGGCCCTTCGCGCGCGCCGTCTCGACATATTGCGCATTCAGCGTGTCGAGCAGATTGCCGCGCATCACCCGCATATTGTAGGCGAGGCCGCCGAAGGTGGCGATCGCAACGACCGGCCAGACATGCTTGACGAGGTCGACGAACTTGTCAAAGGACCAGGGCGCGCCGCCGTAGCGGGCCGAGTGGAAGCTGTTGATCTCGCTGACATTGAAATGGAAGACGAGGACATAGACGATGATCAGCGCCATCAGGAAGCGCGGCACCGTCATGCCGAGGAAGGACACGGTCGAAAGCAGGCTGTCGATCCAGGAATATTGCCGGGTTGCGGCGATGATGCCGAAGGAAATGCCGATGACAGACGCGAGGATGTGGCAGACGAGCGCCAGGGCCAGCGTGCGCGGCAGGCGCTCGCCGACGACATCGGCAACCGGCTTGTTGTAGTAGAGGCTGTGTCCGAAATCGCCGCGCGTCAGGATGCCGGTCATCCAGTTGACGTATTGCACCGGCAGCGGTTTATCGAGGCCATGTTCCTTGCGATAGGCCTGCGCCTGGGCTTCCGCTTCCTCGTAGGAAGCGCCACCCTGGTTGATGAGCTGCGAGCGGATGTAGTCGCTGTAGTCACCGGGCGGCGCCTGGATGATGGCAAAGGTCGCCACGCTCAGGACCAAAAGGACCGGGATGGCAGAGGCGATGCGGACAAGCAGAAACCTGAACATGCCGTTTCCTTCTGTCGGTTGGGGTGATGAAGCGCTCCTCCGACCTGCAGTCGGAGGAGCGCTTGGCGTTAATTGCTGAGGCCTTTCTCACCGGGCTTGCCCGGAAGCTGTTCAGCAAAGAGCTCGAAGTCACCCTGCTTGTCGGCGGGCACGAAGAGGCGTTCACGCATGATCGTGTCCTCGGCCCAGTTGAACATGAAGATCGGCGCTCCGGTCGGTACGTTGGCGAAGCGCTTGTTGATGATCAGTGCGCCCGGATATTCGGTAAGGCCCACCGTATCGAGATGCGTCGTGGCGACCTTCTGATACTGCTTCATCAAGTCCGCGCGCTCGGCATTGTCATTGGTGGCAATGAACTTGTTGATGATGTCGACGAGTTCCTGTTCAAACGGCATCAGGTCGAGCTGGCCGCCCTCCGGTGCGCGGTGGTGCCAGCTTGTGCGCGGTCCGGCCGCCGCAAGCTGCGGCGTGTTCTGCACGACCGAGGCGTATTCCGCCGCATTACGATGAACCATCCAGTCGAACTTGCCGGCATAGTTGGCGGCATCGCGCTGCTTGCCGTCAAGCGAGTTCAGCACGACGCGAAGGCCGATCTTCTCCATCTGGCCGATCAGGCCTTCGGCGAGGTTGCGGTCGGTGTTGTAGCTGTTATCGATCAGAAGCACGATCTCGACATCGCGCCCGCCGGCGGTACCGGCCGGGAAGTTGACGAAGCCGTTGCCGTCGGTGTCCTTGAGGCCCGCCTTTTCGATCAGCACCTTCGCGCCGTCGAGATCGTAGGGATAATAGACCGTCGACTGCCGGTCATAGAAGCTCGTGCCGGAGGAAAGACCACCCGGATAGATCGCCGTAAACGGTCCCTTGACCAGCGCTTCGCCGAGCTTCTTGCGGTCGACGGCCATGGTCACCGCCTTGCGAAAATCCTCGTTGCGGTTGAGCTCGCGCACGGCCTGGGCACGTTCGTCCGGCTCGCCCCAGCCATTGGCCGAGAAATTCATGTGCAGATTATAGCCGATGAGGCGCGGGCCGAAGGCAAGCCGCGCGGGTGCCGTATCCTGGGCGGCACGCTTCAGCGACTCGACGAAGTTTTCCGGCTGCTCGAGGTTGGAAAGATCGGCGGAGCCGGCGATCGCCTGAACGTCGCGGTCGGCCCAGGTCGAAAGCTTATAGTGTAGCTCGTTGATATAGGGGAGCTGGTTGCCGGCTTCGTCGACCTTCCAGTAATACGGGTTACGGCGCAGCACGATGATGTCATCGGGACGATAGGCGACCGGCACCCAGGCGCCCATGACGGGAATGTTCATATATTCCGGCGGGAATGCGTTCTTGTACTGGTCGTAGGTCGTACCCGCATATTTCGGATGCTTGGCCTTGAGGATATGCGACGGGCCGGGGCAGAAGGTACCATAGGCCATGGCGTAGAGGTGCTGGCGCGGGAAGGCCTCCTTGAATGTCCATTCGACCGTATACTGATCGACCTTCTTCAGGGTCGTGCCGACGCCGAAGGTCTCGGGCGTCGCCCCGTTCAGCGGCGTCACGCTCGGATCGAGAACATTGTCCTCCCAATAGAACATCACGTCATCGGCATCGAAGGGGTCGCCGTCGGACCACTTGGCGCCCTCTACCAGGTGCATCGTCAGCTTGTGACCGTCGGCGGACCATTCCCAGCTCTTGGCAAGGTTCGGCAGCGGTTCGACGTCCTTGGCTTCCACTTGGAAGAGCGGCGCCGTGCGGGTCAGGCATTCGGACATACCGATGTCGATGCCGCCCCAGCCCTGGCTCTGACCGGCCGAGTAGTTCCAGCCCTCCGGCCGGCCACCGATGACGTGACGCAGCGTATCGCCATAGACGCCGACGCCATCAGGCATGTTGCCGGTCTTGAAGACCATCGGCTCCTTCGGAAGACGCTCGGCGACCGGTGGCAGCTTGCCGGTCTTGACGTATTTCTCGGTGACCCAGGCCGGTTCCTTATATTCCGGCAGGGCCTTGAACTCGGCGATCGAGTCGCGTGGCACATAGGTGATCTTGCCCTGCGCCGGAAATGGCGGCTGCTCGGGCACGACGGTTGGTTCGGACGCCGCCGCCTGAAGCGCGAAGGTCGAGATGCCGACGAGCAGCAAGCTCGCCATCTTCGTCAGTCTGTGGCTGGTCATTGGCTCAGATTCTCCCTCTTTCGCCGCGCCGGAGCGCGGCCTCCTCCTTAGAAAGTCTGCAGTTGCGCAGCACGGGCCGGCGTCTCCTCACGCGGACACGTGCTGCAAAAAGATCAGCCCGCTACGCGGGCCTGCCGCTCGGCGCGCAACTCGTCGAGCGAACGGACCTGGCGGCGTGCGGCACCGCTCCACTCACGCGTCTTGACCGTGGCGCGGCTCAGGCGCTCCCTGGCGCCATCGATCGCGTCGGCGTATTGCGGCAGCCATTGGGCCTGCGCGACGATCATCTCGTCGACCATCTGCCAGACTTCCTCCGGCGTGCAGATGGCGCCGACCAAGGGGTCGTGCAGCATTGCCAGCTTCAAGAGATCGAGATCGCCGGTGATGGCCGCATGCACCGACATGCGCTGGACATTGATCGAGGCAAGGCAGGTGGCGGCGCAGGCCTCGGGCAGCGTGATGCCGGAAACCATGTTGATGCCGAAGCGGTCGACGAAACCGGGGGATTCGATGATCGCATCCGCAGGCAGATTGGTGATGACGCCGGTGTTTTTGACGTTGAAGTGGCCACGATAGATCCGGCCCGTTTCCAGCGCCTCCAGGATATGGCTCGCATGCTCGTTCGAGCGCTTCTTCGGGTCGAGCGGCAGACCGGCTGCCTCCAGGAACTGCGGAAACTCGGTCTCGAACCAGTTGCGAGTTTCGGTCGAATACCGGAGGTAACCGCCGGTTTCGCCGTGGATCCAATCCGACATGTCGATCCAGCGGGTGATTTCCTCCGGGCGCTTGCGATACCAGGGGAGGTATTCGGAGAGATGACCGTTGCTCTCGGTCGAATAGACGCCGAAGCGCTTCAACACGTCGATCCGGAGCTTTTCCTGTTTGGAGAACACCGGGTGCGCCTCGAAGGCGGCGACCAGTTCGTCCTTGCCGATCTTACGGCCTTTGAGCCTGACATCGACGAACCAGGTCTGGTGGTTGATGCCGGAGCAGATGTAATCGAGCTCGCCCTCGCCGGCGCCGAGGATTTCGGCGATCTGCTCACCGCCGTGCTGGACGCCGTGGCAAAGACCGACCGTGTCGACCTTGCCGTATTCGATCGCCGCCCAGGTGTTCATCGCCATCGGGTTGGCATAGTTCAGGAACTTGGCCCCCGGTTCGGCGACGGCACGAATGTCTTTGCAGAAATCGAGAATGACCGGGATGTTGCGTTGGCCATAGAGGATGCCTCCGGCGCAGATCGTGTCGCCGACGCACTGATCGACACCGTATTTGAGCGGGATGCGGATATCGTCGGCATAGGCTTCGAGGCCGCCGACGCGAACGCAGCTAATGATGTAGCGCGCACCTTCCAGCGCTTTCAGCCGATCGGTCGTAGCCGTTACCTTCGTCGGCAAGCGGTTAACCGCGACAATCCGGTCGAGGATCGCCTTGATCATCTCCAGATTGCGGGCGCTGAGATCGGTGAGCGCGACTTCGATGTCGGTGAGCTCCGGCACGGCGAGAATGTCGGTGAAGAGCTTCTTGGTGAAGCCGATGCTGCCGGCGCCGATGATGGCGATCTTGAAACGTGCCATGCCCTTTTCACTCCTCCTGGACTGCGCCCCTTCATAAGAAGGGTAAAATCAATTCACGGATTTGCCCCGCTGCTATGCGCAACTTCCGCGCGGTTCCGGCTTTTGGCTCAGCCGAAAGCGCCGGCCATTGCGCGATTGGTCGTCATTATGTTTATAATTACCGACCCCGCCAGAGCGGTATTGTGCTTTCATGGGTAATTTTATGCTGCAAGATTTAATCAATAACGGCCCGGTCATGCGGACCGTTTCGCTGCCGCGGGGACGCCAGAGCCTGCACACCATGCCGACCAGCACCGGCTATGAAATCCGCACCAACGCCACCTACGACTGGGATGGAAGAAAGCGCGGCAACACGCCGTTTACGGTGCTCCAGCACACGATCGCCGGCGCCGGAAATCTGCGCTACGAGAACCGCAGCTATCGGGTGCGCGAGGGCGAGACGCTGCTGTTGCTCGTGCCGCACAATCATCGCTACTGGCTGGAGGATAACGGGCGCTGGGAGTTCTTCTGGATTTCGATGAACGGCGACGAGGCGCTCCGCATCCACCGCGCCATTCTCGCCGTCACCGGGCCTGTGCTGAAGCTGCAGCCGGAAACCATCGAGCATCTCGCCGATTGCAGCCTGCGGCTCATCCGCGGCGGCGAGACGCCGGGGCGCGCTTCCGCGATCGCTTACGAGGCGGCGATGGCGCTTTATGACGACGTCTTTGGCTCGCACCCGGTGTTCAGCCATGAGCACCGAACGATGCACCGGGTCGTCGACCACATCATGAACAACCTTCAGCACCCGCTGCCTGTCGAGGAACTGGCGCGCGTCTCGGGCCTGAGCCGCGCCCATTTCTCTCGCGTCTTTGCCGCCAGCGAAGGCATGGCCCCGGCCGAATATGTGTTGCAGAAGCGATTGCAGAGGGCCGTGAAATTGCTGACGAAAACGGCGAGCCTGCCGGTCAAGGAAGTGGCCATCCTCTCGGGATTCGAAGACCCCAATTACTTCGCGAAGGTCTTCCGTCGTTCCTTCGGCTTGAGTCCGACCGAATTCCGTACGACCGGGATGTATGCAAGCGTGCCGACGGGCTCGGTGGAGAGCCCGCCGGTGGACACGAACCAACAGCCGGACCGGGCGAAGCTGGCCTAGCCACTTCCGTGCTCGTTGCACCTCGGACCCGCATGCCAGCCCCGGTGCTTTGGAAGGGCAGCGTCGCTCACGCGGCAAGGACCTCCTCAATGCGGATCGAGTCAGATCGCCCGTGGCAAACGTTCCGCATCGGTCTTGGGCGAACAGCACCGCTGAAAGAGGTAGAAGCTGCGCGATCTCCTACGGAGGGGCGCCTATTCATATGCGCCGAGTGATCCAGGCTCCCCAGAACAGGCTCGAGAAGAAGCGCTGCGGCTTTTCGAACCCCGCGGCGATCAACAGGGCCGCCACGGCATCCTCGGATTCCGGTGGGTCGGCACCTTGCAGGATCTTGCCGAGCTTGGCCTTGATCTCGTCTCCACTCGCGCCGTTCATGCGCCAGCGCTCCGCCCAAGCCGCCATCATCAGAGGCTGCGAGGCATATGCGTAGTGGTTTCCCGCGAGGATCAGCGGCGCTCCCCTCTTGAGCCGCGTAGCGATGTCGCGAAGGATCGACTGCTTGGCGTCCTGACCGGGAAGGTGATGTAATACGCCGATGAGCGTCGCCGCATCGAAAAGCCGGCCAGCGGGCAGGTCCGCGACGACACCCAGAACCGGTTCCGTGCGTTCCAGAAGGCCCGCAGCCGCCACGCGCGACAAGGCCAAGTCCAGCATGGAACGCGATGGATCGACCGCAACAAAGCTCCAGCTCGGCTCGAGCCTGCCGGCAGCGACAATTTCGCTCGCCGTGCCACCGGCGCCGGCGACCAGGATGGTCGCGCTGGAGTCGGCTCCGAGGGACGCGGCGAGCATGCATGCAGCCAGTTCGTGACAGGCGTCATAGCCGGCGAGCGCAATCCTGCTTTGTCTTTCATATTCGGCGGTGCGTGAGGCATCGAATTTTTCCGCGGCATCCACGGCCATGGCTTCCCTTTCCAGATTTTGGAGGGCAGCGCCGCTCCCAATTGTACATGGGGCTCAGAGTCGCATAAAAGCGATCATTATTTTGAGTAAATGCATGATCGAAACACCGCCGCTTCAAAAGAAACATGATCGATTGACCGCCTTCCTCAAGGCTTTTGGTTTGCGTGCGGTCTCCAGCGCAGACACCGTTGGCACCAACTCTGCCAACCTTTTCGTGGTCGGCGATAGCGATGCCGGAGGTCCCACGCATATCCTCTTCCGGGTCCTGGGCGGTCCCTCGCAGAGAAGCGGCCTTGCCATTCTTGCGGCCGCCAAGATCGACTTTGGCGGAGCGGCCAATCCGCTCGTTGGCGCGCTGCCTGAAGAGCTGGTCTTCTCTTTGGAAGAGCAACCACAGATGCGCGGATTGGCCGACATCTTGGTCGCCGAGGTAGAGAACAGCCGATGTGGCGGAGGGACCGTCCAGGACCGCATCTGTGAGATCATTGTCGTACTGGCTGTCCGGCGAGCGATTGACCAGGGAACAGTCAATGCGGGGCTATTGGCTGGGCTTGCCCATCCGACACTTCATCCTTGCCTGGTCGCTGTGCATGACGACCCGGCGCGCCAGTGGCGCACCGACGTCCTTGCTCGGCTTGCGGGCATGTCCCGCAGCCATTTCGTCGCCCTCTTCACGAACGTGGTCGGTCTGACGCCGACGGCATATCTGACCGCATGGCGCCTGGCGTTGGGGCGAGCCGCGCTCGAAGCAGGCAGCAGCGTGAAAACGGCAGCGGCGCGGGTGGGATTTGGCAGCGCCGCCGCTTTCTCTCGAGCGTTCTCGCGCAAGTACGGTTACCCGCCAGTAGGAGCAAAAAGGACAACTGAGCCCCGGCCTGCCTGACCGTTCAGATCGCTCGATCCATGTGGAGACCAGGAGTGGCAAGAGCGAACCTACCGGTTGCGATGATCGAGGATCGAGCAATTTCAGCGCCCTACCCGGACCGGGTTGTGGATTTCGCATGCGCCGCTCACGAGAGCTTCGAATTTTGTTCACCCTCGGCAAAGATGGACATGCTTCGCGCTCAACTCGCAGCATACGGATTCTCCGCTGACGGAATGAGCCTTAGGCTGATCATTCTGGAGTGGAAGTGGGATCTCCTCGCTCTTTCGATCCACCTCAGTAATTGGATGGCAAAAGTTGACCGCCGTTTCAGCCGATTGGGCAACTGAACGACGATAGCTATGTGCCACCGCCCCGAAGTGATCGCGCATCGTCAAAATCGGACGTTGGGTTTACCCTGCTGGGTGGGCTAGACTGCGACAAGACACATGAAGCGGTGGGAAGCGTCATGAGACGGAACGGGACATACTCCAACGCATCTACCACCGTCGCTTTCGTCGACCTGGCCGGGTTCAGTGCAATTGCCGACGTCTATGGCGACGCTTCTGCAATTTACATACTCGAACTTTTCGAGAACATGGTTCGTACTTCTCTTAGAGATTACCAGCCGCCGCTCAAATGGATTGGCGACGAGGCGATGCTCGCCTTTCCGGATCCAGACCTGGCAATTCAGGCACTTGGCACGTTGTTGCAGGCGTGCCGGAAGGATTCGCGGTTGCCCCTGACGCGGGCTGGCGTAAATCACGGACCGGTCATTCGCAGGGATGACGACATTTTCGGCTCGACGGTCAATATCGCAGCCCGTGTTGCCGCTCTTGCATCCCCGGGCCAGTTACTCGCAACCCGCCCGATCGCCGAGGCCGCTCAAGCAAGAGGCGTCATGATCAAGAACCTCGGTCCTAAGGCACTGCGCTCCGTGGCAAGCGAAGTTGAACTGTTTGAGATCGAGCTTGCACCGTCAGCCGACCCGGGATGGGTCGATCCGGTTTGTAAAATGCACGCGCCCTATTCAGCTTACAAGCGCGCAGCTCGCGAAGGCCTCTGGTTCTGCTCACCGCTCTGCGAGGATGCGTATAGAAAATCACCACAGACATACGCGCTCAAGATGAAGATCGCTAAGGAACAATGATGACTGAACCTTGCATGCCTTTCGACCAATCGCTTCGCAAAGGGCGCTCGAACAGGTTGCACCACGCCGAAACCGTAGCTTGCTTTCGGCGCTCTCGTACTGGCTGCGCCTTGACCGCGTAGCGACGGCAGTGAAATGATCAGTCAATTCCTGGTGAGGTGTGTGACATGGCTGGGTTCGTGGCAACAAACCCCGAAGCCTATGAAGCGTATGTTGGGCGGGGCAGTCAGCATCTCGCCCCTGTCTTCGTGCGCTTCGCCGGTGTTTCAGCCAATGAACGCGTTCTGGACGTCGGCTGTGGCACGGGGCATTTGACACGTGCAATCGCAGCAGCGAACGCACGCGCAACCGGCATCGATCTGTCACTGCCCTATGTCGATTTCGCGCGACGCGCGACCGCCGACGAGACGGTCACGTTTGACGTTGGTGATGCCCTGGATCTGCCGTACACGGATGATGTTTTTGAACGCGCGTTGTCTATGCTCGCTCTGGATTTGCTTCCCGACGCGGCCCGAGGCTTAAGCGAACTCCAGCGGGTCACGCAGCCGGCCGGCACCGTAGCGGTGGTCGTCAACAACTTCCGCTGCGGCTGGACGCCATTCAGCTTGGTCTGGGACGCAGCAGCGGTGCTCGACCCTGATGGCGCAGCGATGCGCGACGAAATGGTGTCCAAGCCGCTGGGTTGGCATGGCGGGCTCGCGAGACTGTTCGGTGCCGTTGGTTTCGCGAATGTAGTGGAAGAACAACTCAGCGCGATGTTCGAGTATCGATCGTTCGGAGACTATTGGTCTGGCTTTCTCACGGGGCAGGGAAAGACCGGTAGCTATGTCACCAACCTCGAAGACGCGCACCGGAGCGAATTGGAGCGCCATGTCAAAGCAGCATATCTTTGTGGAATGGCGGACGGCCCACGCGCCTTTACCACCTTGTTCTGGGCCGTGCGCGGTGAGGTCAAACCCAACAATAGGCGCTAACCATCAAGGCGCCGTCCTGAGAGAACCTGAGTTAGAAGCGCGAGCCGCTCTTCACATGAGGACGCAGCCTGCTACACGGGATCCCTAGCCCGACCAGATCGGCGGGATGCAGCCGATCTTCGAATATGCACCGTCGGCGAGCGAGAGCACCTCCACCAATCGGCGTACTGTCCAAACAATCTTTCTCTTGGGATTCGGACTGGAGCAACCGAGTTCGATTTTGATGTCAGGAGGAGTTATCTAGGCCCGGCTAAAGAGACGATCGTCAGCCCCGCCATGGATCGACCACAACGACGCCGGTGCCTTCGAAATCTCTGACATTGCGTGTCACGACGGTCATATCATGGACCAAAGCGGTCGCGGCAATGAGCGCGTCGGCTTCGGTGCGCCGGTCTGGAATATGCAGGTGTGCGCAGCGGGTCGCAACCGTATCGTCAACCGCCAGGATACGACCTGCGAACTCCGGTCGGACTTGGCCATCTAGCCAAGAGCGCAACCGAGCGCCCTGCGCAGCGTCCCGGCGCTGCACGCCCAGCACTCCTCGCTCCAATTCAAGAATCGTGATGGCCGAAATGAAGAAATGGGCTGCATCTTCTCGTCCTATCCACTTTACCACATTGGCATCAGCTTTGCCGTCACCGACCTTGCGCAGTTCCGAAATGATGTTTGTATCCAAAAGGTATTTCAAGACAGGTCTACTTCGCGCGACCCGATTTCGACGCGGTGCGGTTCAAACTCGATCTCCGAGAGCCCGGGCATGGCAAGAGCCTCGACTAGGCTGCGACGCCGGCCGCTCAAACGTTCGAAATCATCGTAGGTCATGAGGACATGGGAAGGTCTGCCGCGGTCCGTGATGATAACAGGACCGGCTTTTGCCGCCTTTTTGGCACGACTGACATCATGATTCAATTCTCGACTGGAAAGGGTCGTAATGCTCATGGGTCACCCTACATGTAGGTACTAACCTACATGTAGCATGGGAGGTTGAAATAACAAGCCCAGCATTTGCTCGACCAATACCCGGCGCTGGTCCATTCCGGTCAATACATGACGATCCTGGTCGAGCTGCAGAGGCTGCAGCTTGGTTTCGGTCCGTCTGGTTGCGGTCAATCTTGGCGCATACGCTCTCCGGGGACAGCGCGCATGGTCGTCTGCGCAGGACTTCATCACGCGGTATCCGGCAAGGGTCCCAAACGCTGGCGATTACACGGCCAGTTGCTGGGGAAAAGCCTGGACTCTCGGAAAGATCAAACCGAGATCGGCATGCATTGCCTGGGCAATGACGCGAAAATCGCGCTCGCTGAGGGCAAGATGACCAAAGCGGAGCTTCTGATCCCAGTTGCGGTTGCCTTCGGCAAATTCCAGGCTGTCCAGCCATGGACGAACCGGAGCTTCTATGCTGTCGGCCCAGTCGATGTCGTCGTGGTGCGGGGCAAAGCCGCTCATGCCGAAGAAATAGGGCAGGCGCTCTCTGACCACACCGATGGCGGTAAAGCATGGGAGAGGTCCGCGCCCTCGGAAGGCGGCGTTGGGTGCGTAGCCGACAAAACCGTCGCCCGCCTTCATACGCGTCAACGATTGAACTTTGCCGTAGCCAAACTGCGAGAAGCCGCCTTGCGATGCATGCTGCCCGTCATCGCCGGCAACCACGCCGATCCAGAAGTTGCGCTCGCCCGGTCTGCTTCCTACGCCCACCTGAAACATATCCTGCGCCGACATCGGTCATCCCTCGATCTCTGATCATGGGAACACTTTACGCGCGACCCCTGCCAGATTCTGTCAGCATTGTCGCAGCGACATGCCGCCTCTATGCCGTTTTGCTCACAATCAGCTGTCCGAAGCCGGTGAGACCGGCTCCCATTCGCCAAACAACGTCATGCCCGTGGCCTTGGCGAGCGCGGCCGATGTATGGTTGTCGAGCTGGCAGCGGTACTGCGGTTCATACCCCTTTCCGAGCGCGTACCGACTGATGGCGCGCACGACGCCGCGTGCATGGCCCTTGCCGCGGTGCGTCGCCAAGGTCAGCACACCGAGATCCGCAAGCCGGCTGTCGCCTTGCCAAGGATACATGCTCGCAGCACAGACCAGCCGGCCGTCCTCGAAGGCACCGAACACGGTCCAATGATCGAGCTCGACATAGGCAGCATCCAGATCTTCCGCCGACGCGGACGATTGGAATTCAGCGAAAGCCGCCGCATCCTGCGCCGTCAACAGACGAACGAGTCCCGCCGACTGCTCCTCGAGCAACGCCGGTTTCTCGGCTTCCGCAAAATAGTAGAGGTAGTCGGCGTCGTGGAGCGTGATGCCCGCCTCGAGCAGCATTTGCCGGAAGACCGGCTCGGACAGGCTGCTCCGAGCGGATAGTGCCAGTTTTTCGGAGAGCGTAGGCGTGACGGCAGCCATGCCCCTCCCATCGGCAGTCCTCAGCACCGTCGCCGCACATTCCTCATCCAGATCAGGGGTAATCGCAACGGTGAAGCCGTTGTCACCTAGAACGACATTGCCGCTCGAAAACGTCGCCTGCCAGTAACTGGTAATCGTCGAGGAAAATAAGGGCATGGAGCCAAACCTTGTCGAGCGCGCGCAAGCTCTTAATCGGCAGGAGCTACGGCGCTTTAATTGGATAAACTAGTCGATTAATTAAAAGCGAGATTGAAGTGAAGGAAGACGATGGCGCAAAAAAGGCCGCACAAAACAAAAGCGCCCGCAGGAGATGCAGGCGCTTGGGCAATTTAGTCAGTCTTGTAGATCGCCTTAGCGGGCGAAGGCCGTGCGTGCGACGCGGTCGATGTCGGCGCGTTCGATGCCGAGGTCCCGGAGTTCCCGGTTGGACATGCGGCCCAGCTCGGTGACCGTCTGACGATACTTGCGCCAGTTGTTAAAAGAGCGTGCGATATTCATCTTGATCCCCCTTTCAATGGGCTT
The DNA here is from genome assembly GCF_056924495.1 of Ensifer sp. 38_S197. Lineage (NCBI taxonomy): Bacteria > Pseudomonadati > Pseudomonadota > Alphaproteobacteria > Hyphomicrobiales > Rhizobiaceae > Ensifer > Ensifer sp. 38_S197. Next base: position 1,097,715 of record NZ_JBXOVZ010000001.1, read on the forward strand.
TCGAAGCCTGGCAGCCAGTCCGTGGCGCCTCGTTTCGCTTCGATGAACACCTTATAGCTCAGGGCTTTGGTAAGTTGCAGCGCTCAAAAGTCAGCGCTCCCATGTGGGAAATGCATGGGTCGTTACGACGGCTGCCGAGCCCCCTTCTGCTCGCATCAGATCAGCAAGAATTGCCGCAACGCCATCCGGACGGGCCTGACCGCGCCGGCGGGTGACCGTGAACAAAGCGCCAGCGGGCAATGCACTGCGTCTGAATATGTAAGCCTCGCACAATCGTTGACACGGAAGCTGTTGATCCGCGCGACGGAGACAAGTATTTCTTTTGTCGACAAAGGATTCTGAGATGACCGACACCGACAACAGCCCCACCCCCGAACGCAAGCGCGGCTCCGGCGTGAAGATGGTCTATGACCTCTTGCGCGACGAGATCCTTGACCTCGTGTTGCCGCCTGGCAGCCCGATCGACGAGGTGCAGCTCGCCGAACGGCTGAAGATGTCCCGCACGCCGATCCGGGAGGCACTGGTGCGCCTCGCCGGCGAGGGACTTATCGACACGTTGCCGAACCGTTCGACGATGGTCGCCAACATCGACTTCCTCAATCTCAATCCGTTCTTCGACGCGCTGGTGCTCATGTACCGGGTTACAACACGGCTTGCGGCGCAGAACCATCGCCCAGAAGACCTGCCGATTATTCGCGGCTTCCACGAGGATTATGCAGCGGCCGTTCAATCGCGCGACGCGCTGACGATGATCGCCACCAATGCCGCTTTCCATGCGGCAATCGCCGAGGCCGGCCGCAATCCCTATTTCACCACCCTGTTCCGCCGGTTGCTCGACGAGGGGCGGCGCATCCTGCGTCTCTATTACCAGTCCTACGAGGAGCAGTTCCCGCAGCGCTTCGTCGACGAGCACGCGGAAATCATCGCCGCGATCGCAGCGCGCGACGTCGAGGCGGCGGACCGTCTCGGCAAGGCTCATGCCGAGCAGATCGTCGAGCAGGTGCAAAAACTTTTTGCCCGCAACAACAAGCTCGACATCGCTTTGTAGCAGACTTTGTATTTTTCTTGTCGACAAATAAAATACAAACGGCTATTGTCTAGATCAAAGGCAAGGGCGCGCGTGCACCGTTGCCCCAAGCCAAAGCCGAGAGGAGTTTCAGATGAAGGCTCAGATTTTCACCGGCGTCATCCCGGCGCTGATGACCCCCTGCAAGGAAGACCGCACCCCCGACTTCGACGCGCTGGTGCGCAAGGGCAAGGAGCTGATTGCTCAGGGCATGTCCGCCGTCGTCTATTGCGGCTCGATGGGTGATTGGCCGCTCTTGACCGACGCGCAGCGCATGGAAGGCGTCGAGCGCCTGGTCAAGGCCGGCATCCCGGTCATCGTCGGCACCGGCGCCGTCAACACCGCCTCGGCCGTTGCCCATGCCGCCCATGCCCAGAAGGTCGGCGCGAAGGGCCTGATGGTCATCCCGCGCGTGCTGTCGCGTGGATCGGTCGTCGCCGCCCAGAAAAACCACTTCAAGGCCATTCTTTCGGCTGCTCCGGACCTGCCGGCTGTCATCTACAACAGCCCCTATTACGGTTTCGCCACCCGCGCCGACCTGTTCTTCGCGCTGCGTGCCGAACATCCGAACCTCGTCGGCTTCAAGGAATTCGGTGGCGCCGCCGACATGCGCTATGCGGCCGAGAACATCACCAGCCGTGACGACGGCGTCTCGCTGATGATCGGTGTCGACACCGCGGTCTTCCACGGCTTCGTCAACTGCGGTGCGACCGGCGCCATCACCGGCATCGGCTGCGTGCTGCCAAAGGAAGTCATCCACATGTGCAACCTGTCGCGCGCCGCCGCCGAAGGCGACGTCGACGCACGTCAGCGCGCGCTGGAACTGGAGCAGGCACTCGCCGTGCTCTCCTCCTTCGACGAAGGTCCGGACCTCGTTCTCTACTTCAAGCACATGATGGTGCTGAAGGGCGACAAGGAATACACGCTGCACTTCAACGAGAGCGACGTGCTTTCGGAAAGCCAGCGCGGCTACGTCGAGGCCCAGTTCAAGCTGTTCAACACCTGGTACGCCGAGTGGAGCAAGCTTCCGGGCGCCGTCCAGAAGTACAAGGCCTGATCGCCCGTATCGGTCACAAGAGAAAAGGCTCTCCGGTTGGAGGGCCTTTTTTTGTTTGGCGGCTTCGCTTATGCGCCGAACGACCGCTGCATGGGTGAGCCGCCGCTTACGCGACGGCGTCGAGCCCGAGCGAGAGAAGTCGGTCGAGCTGCTCCATTTCGGCCGTGTTGAGCACGACACCTTCGGCCTCCGACTTGGCGCGCGCAACGAAGCGGCGCTGCGACGGAAGACGGGCACCCTGACCGACGATCGCCTCGAATAGAGCCTCCGCGCGGGCAAACGGATTGCCCGGTCGGCCGGCTGCAAATTTCTCCGGCGAAAAGGCAACGATCAGCTCGCCATGGAAGGGTGCCAGCGTCGTGGTACCGAGGTAGTCGAGCACTTCCGGGCTCGTCAGGTCGCCGATCATGATGCCGGCGAGAAGCTCGATCATCGTGCCGATCGCCGAGCCCTTGTGGCTGCCGAAGGGCAGCATGGCGCCGGCGAGAGCTGCTTCCGGATCCGTCGTCGGATTGCCCTCGGCATCGATTGCCCAGCCCTCCGGCAAGGGCTTGCCGGCGCGGCGGTGCAGCTCGATCTCGCCGCGTGCGGCAACCGAAGTCGCGAAGTCGAAGACGTAGGGCGGCTGGTTCTTTCGTGGCCAGCCGAACGCGAAGGGGTTGGTACCGAGCAGCGGCTTGTTGCCGCCGGTCGGTGCAACAGTCGCGTAGCTCGGGCACATGACGAGGCCGGCAAGCCCTTCTCCCGTCAGCCCCTCGACTTCGGGCCAGAGCGCGGAGAAATGGGTGCAATCATTGATGACGAGCGCGGCAAGACCGAGCGAACGGGCACGCTCGGCGAGAACGGGCAGGCCGAGTTCGAAAGCCGGGTTGGCGAAACCGCCCTTGGCATTGACCTTGACGATCGCGGAACCTTCCTGTGCATCGAGTTCCGGCACGGCATCCGGCTTCACCTTGCCGGCCTTGACGGTGCGAAGCGCCCCTTCGATGCGGTAGATGCCATGCGATTTACAGGCATCCCGCTCGCCGGCCACGATCACGCGGGCAAGCGCGCCGGCCTGGACGGCGTTGAGCCCCGCCTTCAGGAAGATCGCCTCGACGCGCTCGAAAAGCGCTGCGATCGTCAGGGTGTTGGTCTCGCTCATCTCTCTCTCCCTCTCAAATGCTGCGCCTGATCCAGATGGGCCAGTCAGGCGATTGATGTTCTGCATACATATAGTATACAAAGATCCCACGAGTGCAATTCAGCCATGATCCCCTCTGCCACAAAAGGCAATCCGGGATCGAAAGAAAGGATCCGCAGATGGCCTTCACCCCCAAAGGAAAACACCTGGTCGCCGGCGAATGGCTCGACGGAGCGGGCACCTTCGCCTCGGCGCCTGCGCACGGTCCGGTCCATCAGTTTGCCACCGGCACCGTCGCACTGGTCAATCGCGCCGCCGAGGCCGCCGAAGAAGCCTTCCTGAACTACGGCTATTCGAACCGGGCTGAACGCGCCGCTTTCCTGCGTGCGATTGCCGATGAGATCGAGGCACGCGCCGAGGCCATCACCGAGATCGGCAGCCAGGAAACCGGCCTGCCCGAAGCCCGCCTGCAGGGCGAACGCGGCCGCACCACCGGCCAGCTCCGCCTTTTCGCCGACCACATCGAGAAGGGCGAGTATCTCGACCGCCGTTTCGATGCGGCTCTGCCCGAGCGCCAGCCGGCGCCGCGCCCGGAGATCCGGCTCATCCAGCGGCCGATCGGCCCGGTCGCCGTCTTCGGCGCCTCGAACTTCCCGCTCGCCTTCTCGACGGCCGGCGGTGATACCGCTGCCGCCCTTGCCGCCGGCTGCCCCGTGGTCGTCAAGGGACACTCGGCTCATCCGGGCACCGGTGAAATCGTTGCGCAAGCCGTCGAAGCCGCGATCCGCAAGACCGGCATGCATCCGGGCGTGTTTTCGCTGATCCAGGGCGGCAGCCGCGAGGTCGGCCACGCACTCGTCCAGCATCCGCTGATCAAGGCCGTCGGCTTCACCGGTTCGCTGGCCGGTGGCCGCGCCCTGTTCGACCTTTGCGCCGCGCGTCCCGAGCCGATCCCGTTCTTCGGCGAACTCGGCTCGGTCAACCCGATGTTCCTGCTGCCGGAAGCACTGAAGGCACGGGCCGAAACGCTCGGCCAGGGCTGGGCCGGCTCGCTGACCATGGGCGCCGGCCAGTTCTGCACCAATCCCGGCATCGCCGTCGTCGTCGAAGGCGCTGACGCCGATCGCTTCACCACCGCGGCCGTCGAAGCTCTCGGCAAGGTGGCGCCGCAGACGATGCTGACCGACGGCATCGCCAAGGCCTATCACGACGGGCAGGCGCGCTTTGAAAGCCGCAACACCGTGAAGCCGCTGCTGACAACCGAATCCTCGGGCCGATCCGCTTCGCCGAATCTCTTCGAGACTTCAGGCGAACAGTTCCTGGCCGACCATGCGCTCGGCGAAGAAGTCTTCGGACCGCTTGGCCTCGTCGTCCGCGTCGGCTCGACCGCCGAAATGGAACAGCTTGCCCGCGGCTTCCAGGGCCAGTTGACCACCACGATCCATATGGATCCGGCGGACCTCGAGACCGCCCGTCGTCTGCGTCCGATCCTCGAGCGCAAGGCCGGCCGCGTGCTCGTCAACGGCTTCCCGACCGGCGTCGAGGTGGTGGATTCGATGGTGCATGGTGGGCCCTACCCGGCCTCGACCAACTTCGGCGCGACCAGCGTCGGCACGATGTCGATCCGCCGCTTCCTGCGTCCCGTTTCCTACCAGAACATGCCGGAAGACCTGCTGCCTGAGGATTTCCGGGGCTAAAGCCGGGTGCGGAAAAGTGCGGGCGACCTTCCGCCCGCATCCCGTTCTCACCAGTGAGCCACGACAGATCGCTGCGCAAGGAGCCCATTTGGCGAAACAAATGGGAACCTTGCGCACATCCTGCGTTATGAACTTATACTTTTTGTATACTAGTTGTATTTTTCTATTGATTTGCGCTCGCTAAAACGAAATAGTGGCTCAGCCTCTTACGGCACTCATTTCAGGGAGAGAGAGAATGAAGACTTCGGTGCTCGCACTCGGCCTCGTTGCGGCCGCTGCTCTGACCAGCCAGGCCCATGCCGACAAGCTGGATGACGTTATCGGCTCGGGAACGCTGCGTTGCGCAGTCGTACTCGACTTTCCGCCGATGGGTTCTCGCGACGAGAACAACAATCCGATCGGCTTTGACGTCGACTACTGCAACGATCTGGCCAAGGCACTCGGTGTCACCGCCGAAATCGTCGAGACCCCGTTCCCTGAGCGCATTCCCGCACTGATGTCGGGCCGTGTCGACGTCGGCGTTGCCTCGACCTCGGATACGCTTGAGCGTGCCAAGACCGTCGGCATGACGGTCCCCTACTTCGCCTTCGAAATGGCCGTGACCGCCAACGACAAGTCGGGCGTGAAGTCCTTTGAAGACATGAAGGGCAAGGTTGTCGGCGCCACCGCAGGCACCTTCGAAGCGATCGCGCTCGAAAAGCAGGTCAAGGAATGGGGCGCCGGCGAGTTCCGCCCGTACCAGACCCAGGCCGACGTGTTCCTCGCGCTCAGCCAGGGCCAGATCGACGCCACGGTTTCGACCTCGACGGTTGCCCAGGCCAACGTCAAGGGTGGCAAGTTCGCCGGCATCTCCGTCGTCGGCAAGGCTCCGTTCGACACCGACTACGTCGCGCTCTTCACCAACCGCGAAGAATACGGCTTCATCAACTTCCTCAACCTCTTCATTAACCAGCAGGTCCGCACCGGCCGCTACGCAGAACTCTACGAAAAGTGGGTCGGCGGCGAACTTCCGGACCTTACGGCTAAGGGCGTCTACCGCTAATCTGGCCGTCCATCTGGCGGCGCGAGGTATGGCCTCGCGCCGCTATTCGTTTCCGCAGAGGTGAGACGAACAATGTTCAGTTATACCTTCCATTGGAACCAGGCGCTGAAGGCTCTGCCGCAGATGCTCGATGGAGCGTTGGTCACCTTGCAGGTGGCTCTGCTCTCGATGGTCATCGGCCTAGCCCTGGCGCTGGCGCTGACGGCCTGCCGCCTGTCCGGCAATCGCATCCTCGGTGGTTTTGCCACCGCCTGGGTCGAGATCGCCCGCAATACGCCGGCGCTGTTCCAGATCTACATGGCCCATTTCGGCCTCGGCAATTTCGGCATTCATCTGAGCCCCTATACGGCGCTGCTCGCCGGGATCGCCTTCAATAATGCCGGCTATCTCGCAGAAAACTTCCGCGGCGCCCTCAAGGCCATTCCGGATACCCAAACGCGTGCCGGCCGTTCGCTGGGCATGACCTCGGTGCAGGCCTTCCGCTACATCGTGCTGCCGCAGATGCTGCGCATCGCCTTCCTGCCGGTTACCAACCAGATGGTCTGGGCGATCCTGATGACGTCGCTTGGCGTCACCGTCGGCATGAACACCGACCTTGCCGGCATCACGCAGGAACTGAACGCCCGCTCGTTCCGCACCTTCGAATTCTTCGCCATCGCCGCGGTGATCTACTATGTCATCGCCAAGGTCGTGACGCTCGGGGCACGTCTGCTCGCCGCGCGCATGTTCCGCTACTAAGGAGAGGTGAGAGATGTTCAATACCGCCCTCACCCTCGCAGATCTCGGCTTCCTGCTCCAAGGCGCCCTGATGACGCTTGCGGTCACCGCCGTCTCGGTCGCCGCCGGCACGGTGCTCGGCATCGTCTTCGGCGTCGTGCGCAACCAGGTCGGCCCCTATTGGGGCGCACCACTGACCTTCGTGCTGGACGTCTTCCGCTCGGTGCCACTGTTGATCCAACTCGTCCTCGCCAACGCCTTCCAGGCGATTGCCAAGCTTGGTTGGGCTCCGTTCACGACCTCCTGCGTGGTGCTGTCGCTCTATACGGCCGCCTATTGCACCGAGATCGTACGCGGCGGCATCTCGTCGGTACCGCCGACGACGCGCCGCGCGGCCCGTTCGCTCGGCATGACCTGGTGGCAGGACATGCGCTACATCGTGGCACCGCTCGCCACCCGCGTTTCGCTGCCGTCCTGGATCGGCCTGACGCTCGGCGTCATGAAGGACTCGGCCCTCGTCCTCTGGCTCGGCCTGATCGAGTTGCTGCGCGCCTCGCAGGTGCTCGTCACACGCCTGCAGGAACCGCTGCTGATCCTGATGATCTGCGGCGCCATCTACTTCCTCATCAGCTTCCCAATCGCCCGGCTCGGCGGTTACCTTGAAAAACGGTGGTCCAATGATTGAGATCCAAAACGTCCGCAAGTCCTTCGGTTCGCTGGAGGTTCTCAAAGGTATCGACCTCACCGTCAACAAGGGTGAAGTCGTCACCGTCATCGGCGGCTCCGGCTCCGGCAAGTCGACGCTGCTCACCTGCATCAACGGCCTCGAACCGATCGATGCCGGCCGCATTCTGGTTGATGGCACCGAGGTCCACGCCAAGTCGACCGACCTCAACAAGCTCAGGGCCAAAGTCGGCATCGTCTTCCAGCAATGGAACGCCTTCCCGCACCTGACCGTGCTCGAAAACGTCATGCTGGCGCCGCGCAAGGTGCTCGGACTCTCCAAGGAGAAAGCCGAGGAGATCGCCGTCAAGCAGCTCACCCATGTCGGCCTCGGCGAAAAGCTCTCGGTCTACCCGACCCGCATGTCGGGCGGCCAGCAGCAGCGCATGGCAATTGCCCGCGCACTCGCCATGTCGCCAGAATACATGCTGTTCGACGAAGTGACCTCGGCACTCGACCCGCAGCTCGTCGGCGAAGTGCTCGACACGCTGCGCATGCTTGCCTCCGAAGGCATGACGATGATCTGCGTTACCCATGAAATGAAGTTTGCCCGCGAAGTTTCCGATCGCGTCGCCTTCTTCCACAAGGGCGTGATGGCGGAAATCGCGGCACCCGAGGCGCTCTTCGGCGCGCCGAAGGATCCGGAACTCAAGAAGTTCCTGGCAGCAACGCACTGAGCCGATCATGAAGGATGCAGTTCAGCCTGACGTCATTGTCATCGGCGCCGGCGTTGTCGGCCTTTCTGCGGCAATCGCCGCCCAGGCACGGGGGCTTTCCGTCACCGTGCTCGACCGGGAAGGTCCGGCGGCGGGAGCCTCCGCCGGCAATGCCGGGGCCTTCGCCTTCACCGACATCCTGCCGCTCGCTTCGCCGGGCATCCTCAAGAAGGCGCCGAAGTGGCTGCTCGACCCGCTTGGGCCCTTGAGCGTCCCCCCGGCCTATGCTGCGCAGATCGCCCCTTGGATGTTCCGCTTCTGGCGCGCCTGCTCGCCAAGCCGCGTCGCCCATTCGACGACCGCGCAGACGGCGATGATGGACCTCTCCAAAACGGAGCTCGAACCTTTCCTCGCCGCGACGGGCACGCTGCCGATGCTGCGCAAGGAAGGCAATCTCCAGGTCTATGAAAGCGAAGCCGAACTGAAGGCCTCGTTTCCCGGCTGGAAGGCCCGGGCCGAGCACGGCATCGAATTCCGTCATATGGGTGCGGCCGAAATGGCCGACATCCAGCCCGGTCTGGCGCCGCGCTTCACTCATGGCACATTCACCCCCGGCTGGTACTCGATCGCCGATCCGAAGCTCTATACGCTGGCACTTGCCGACCACTTCCGCGCCAAGGGCGGCACGATCGAGCGTGCCGACGTTACGGCTTTGAAGCCGGTCGAGGGCGGGGTGGAGCTGACGGCGGACGGCAAGACGCGGCGTGCTGACCAAGTCGTGCTCTCGGCTGGCGCCTTCTCGCACCAGATCGCCCGCACGCTCGGCGAACGCATCCCGCTGGAAACGGAACGTGGCTACAACACCACGCTTCCACAGGATGCCTTTGACCTGCGCACGCAGGTCACTTTCGGCGGCCACGGCTTCGTCGTCACGCGGCTTTCAACCGGCATCCGCGTCGGCGGCGCGGTCGAACTCGGCGGCTTGAAGCTGCCGCCGAACTACCGCCGTTCGGACGCGATGCTGAAGAAGGCGCAGACCTTCCTGCCCGGGTTCAAGAGCGAAGGTGGCGTACAATGGATGGGCTTCCGTCCGTCGCTGCCCGATAGCTTGCCGGCGATAGGCCGCGCCCGCGCGACCGGCCGCGTCGTCTACGCCTTCGGCCACGGCCATCTCGGGCTGACCCAATCGGCAGGCACTGCGCGGCTCGTTGCCGATCTGCTGACCGGCCAGCGTCCGGCGATCGATATCCAATCCTTCTCGCCTCAAAGGTTCTGACAGAGCATCGACCATGGCCACCTATACCTTCTCCTGCATCGACGGCCACACCTGCGGCAATCCAGTCCGCCTCGTTTCCGGCGGCGGACCGCGGCTCGAAGGGGCCAACATGCTGGAGAAGCGGGCCCATTTCCTGCGTGAGTTCGACTGGATCCGCACCGGCCTGATGTTCGAGCCGCGCGGCCACGACATGATGTCCGGCTCGATCCTCTATCCGCCGACGCGCGCCGATTGTGATGTGGCAGTGCTCTTCATCGAAACCTCCGGCTGCCTGCCGATGTGCGGCCACGGCACGATCGGCACCATTACCATGGCGATCGAGAATGGCCTCATCACCCCGCGCGAGCCCGGCAAGCTCTCGATCGACGCACCGGCCGGTAAGGTCGACATCACCTATCGCCAGGAGGGCCGCTTCGTCGAGGAAGTGCGCCTCACAAACGTGCCCGGCTTCCTCTATGCCGAAGGGCTGACGGCGGAGGTCGAGGGCCTCGGCGAGATCATCGTCGACGTCGCCTATGGCGGCAATTTCTACGCCATCGTCGAGCCGCAGAAGAATTTCCGCGATATGGCCGACCATACGGCCGGCGAACTCATCGGCTGGAGCCCGAAGCTGCGCGCCGCGTTGAACGCCAAATACGAGTTCGTCCATCCGGAGCACCCGGAGATCCAGGGCCTCAGCCACATCCAGTGGACCGGCAAGCCGACGCAGGCCGAGGCGCACGCGCGCAACGCCGTTTTCTACGGCGAAAAGGCGATCGACCGTTCGCCCTGCGGCACCGGCACCTCGGCGCGCATGGCCCAGCTTGCTGCCAAGGGCAGGCTCAAGGTCGGTGACGAGTTCGTGCATGAATCGATCATCGGCTCGCTGTTCAAGGGCCGCGTCGAGGCAGCGACCAAGGTCGCCGAGCGCGATGCCATCATTCCTTCGATCGCCGGCTGGGCCCGCATGACCGGCATCAATACGATCTTCATCGATGACCGCGACCCCTTCGCCCACGGATTTATCGTAAAATGACCCAATCGATCGCCGCCCGCAGCATTCTTACTGGCTCCGCCGACGGCCCTGTAATCGCCACCGAGGAGGCGCTGAGCTTCTGGGGTGGGGTCGACCCCGCTACGGGCCGGGTGATCGATGTGCACCATCCGCTGCATGGCCTCTGTCTCACCGGCGGCATCCTGATGATGCCGTCGAGCCGCGGCTCCTGCACCGGGTCGGGCGTGCTGCTCGACATGGCGCTGACCGGCCGTGCACCCGCCGCGCTGGTCTTTTCCGAAGCCGAGGACGTGCTGACACTCGGCGCGCTGATTGCGGCTGAGATGTTCGGCAAATCCTTGCCGGTGCTCAGGCTTTCGCGCGAAGCCTTCAAGGCGCTCTCGCAGGCAAAGACCGCGCGCATCAGCGATACGGCAATCGAAGCCGATGGCATGACAATTCCGGTCGCTCCGCCGGCAACGACGGCGCTCGACCTCACCGACGACGATCGCGCTATGCTCGACGGTCGTGACGGCATCGCCGTGCAACAGGCGATGCGCATCATCGCGGCGATGGCGGCGCAGCAGGGTGCGGAAAAGCTCGTGGACGTGGTGCAAGGCCACATCGACGGCTGCATCTATGCAAGCCCGGCGAACCTCACCTTCGCCGAGAAGATGGCAGACATGGGCGCCAAGGTCCGTGTGCCGACGACGATGAACGCGATTTCGGTCGACCGTGCCAACTGGCAGGCACAGGGCGTACCGGAGAGCTTCGGCGATCCGGCTGCAAGGCTTGCCGACGCCTATGTGCGCATGGGCTGCCGCCCGACCTTCACCTGCTCGCCCTATCTGCTCGACAGCGCGCCGAAGGCGGGCGAATCCATTGCCTGGGCCGAGTCCAACGCCGTCATCTTCGCCAACACGGTGCTTGGCGCACGCACGGCAAAGCATCCTGACTTCCTCGATCTGTGCATTGCGCTCACGGGACGCGCGCCGCTGTCCGGCGTCTATCTCGACGAACATCGCAAGGCGAAGCGCATCATCGACGTGGAACTGCCTGAGAACGTCGACGATGCCTTCTGGCCGCTGATCGGCTACCTCGCCGGCAAGGCCGCTCCCGACCGCATCCCGCTGTTGCGTGGTCTTGCATCGGCAAAACCCTCGCGCGACGACCTCAAGGCGCTCTGCGCCGCCTTCGGCACGACCTCAGCATCTCCCATGCTGCATGTATTGGGCGTGACCCCGGAAGCAGAAGGTACTGCAGCGAAGGACGCTGACCGCACGAAGATCACGCGCGCCGACATGGCCGAAGCTTGGTCTCTCCTGAACGAAGGCCCTGCGGAAGTCGAGCTCGTCGCCATCGGCAGCCCGCACGCTTCGCTTGAGGAATGCCGCGCGCTGGCCGAAGCCTTCGACGGTCGGAAGCGGCACGGCGATGTCGCCGTCATCGTGACGGCCGGACGCGACGCGATCGCCGAGGCGAAGGAAGAAGGGTTGCTCTCGCGCCTTGAAGCAAGCGGCATTCAGGTGCTGCCCGATCTCTGCTGGTGCTCGATCTCGGAGCCGGTCTTCCCGACGAAGACCCGGGCGCTGATGACCAATTCCGGCAAATATGCCCATTACGGACCGGGCCTCTCCGGCCGCACCGTTCGCTTCGGCAGCCTTGCCGATTGCGTCGAGGCGGCGCTGACGGGACGCGTGCCGGCGCGATTGCCGGCCTGGCTGTCCTGACGACTTTGCCGCGGGTCTACTGCATGTCTCCTTTGATCGTAGCCGATTAAAGGACAAAAACATGCAGCAAATCAAAGTGCTACAGCGACCTTTGCGCGTCTGATAACACGCGCGGCGCTGTAGGCGCTCGCCGCCCACCGCTCCGTGCTGCTGCTATGCTCGACGCCGGTGCGTGTCGCATCGAGACCCATGGACAGTGCCCTCTACGCACGTTGCAGGATCACCACCCCGTCGCGGCTCCTGTCCGAAGAAAAAGAAGAAAAACGTTCCGCCAGCGCGCCAGCACGACGATCCGGATCAGGATTTCGTGAGCCTGCGGTCACGATCTTTCAATCCTTGAAAGCAACCCCTTCGAGAATCAGAAGAAAGCGAGTAATCTGAGGGAACATTGCGCATGGGACGCCGTTTATTCGAATGAGCGAGCCGATAAGCAGCGATCCCCGTCTCAGCCAGCGGCCGCGGGAGAGCATGATGCAAAAGAGTGAATGCGATGTCTTTGATCTCTTCTCCGAGATCTACACGAGTGCAGCGCAGGAAGAAATCAGCCTTCAAGAATACCTTCTCGCATGTCGCGACGACAAAAGCATGTATGCCACCGCGCAAGAGCGGATGGTCACTGCCATCGGCGATCCGACCCTGATCGACACCAGCGCGGACGAACGTCTCGGCCGCATCTTTTCAAACCGTACCGTCAAGATCTATCCATCCTTTGCCGACTTCTACGGCATGGAGGATACGATCGAACGGATCGTCGGTTACTTCCGCTACGCCGCCCAGGGGCTTGAGGAGCGCAAGCAGATCCTCTACCTGCTCGGGCCGGTCGGCGGCGGCAAGTCGTCGCTCGCCGAACGTCTCAAGAAACTGATGGAACTGCAGCCGATCTACACGCTCGCAGTTGGCGGCAAGATCAGCCCGATCTTCGAATCGCCGCTCGGTCTCTTCCATCCCGACCGCATGGCCGACCTGCTCGAAGACAAATACGGCATTGCACGGCGGCGTCTCACCGGCCTGATTTCTCCCTGGGCAACGAAACGGCTCGACGAGGTCGACGGCGACATCTCCAAGTTCAGCGTCGTCAAGCTGACGCCTTCGCGCCTGCGCCAGGTCGCGATCGCCAAGACCGAACCAGGTGATGAAAACAACCAGGACGTTTCCTCGCTGGTCGGCAAGGTGGATATCCGCCAGCTCGAACACTACAGCCAGGCCGATCCGGATGCCTATTCCTACAGCGGCGGCCTCAACCGCACGACGCAAGGCCTGCTCGAATTCGTCGAAATGTTCAAGGCGCCGATCAAGGTCCTGCATCCGCTGCTGACGGCGACACAGGAAGGCAATTACAACGGCACGGAAAACTTCGGCGCGTTTCCCTATCAGGGCATCGTCGTTGCGCACTCCAACGAATCCGAATGGCTGCAGTTCAAGAACAACAAGAACAACGAGGCCTTCCTCGACCGCATCCTGGTGGTCAAGGTTCCCTACTGCCTGCGCGTCACCGAGGAACGGCAGATCTATGAGAAGCTGCTGCGCGAAAGCGAGCTCACCAAGAGCCCGTGCGCACCGGAAGTTCTCGAATGCCTTAGCCGCTTCACCGTATCGACACGCCTTGCCCGCCACGAGAACTCGCCGCTCTACACCAAGATGCGCGTCTACGACGGCGAGAACCTGAAGGACACCGATCCCAAGGCGAAGTCCGTTCAGGAATATCGCGACGCCGCCGGCGTCGACGAGGGCATGACCGGCATCAGCACCCGCTTTGCTTTCAAGGTGTTGTCCGAGACCTTCAACTACGACACCAAGGAGGTTGCGGCCGATCCCGTGCACCTCATGTATATCCTGGAACAGGCGATCCGCCGCGAACAGTTCCCGAAGGAGACCGAAGCGAGCTATCTCGACTTCATCAAGTCCGAGCTTGCCACCCGTTACGCCGAATTCATCGGTCACGAGATCCAGAAGGCCTATCTCGAATCCTACAGCGAATACGGCCAGAACCTGTTCGACCGCTATATCGCCTATGCCGACGCATGGCTCGAAGACCAGGATTTCAAGGATCCCGACACCGGGCAGATCCTCAATCGCGAGATCCTCGACAGCGAACTGTCGCAGATCGAAAAACCGGCCGGCATCGCCAATCCCAAGGATTTCCGCAACGAGGTCGTGAAGTTCACCCTGCGCGCCCGCGCCAAGAATCATGGGCGCAACCCCTCCTGGACGAGCTACGAGAAACTTCGCGACGTGATCGAGAAGCGCATGTTCGGCCAGGTCGAAGACCTGCTGCCGGTCATCAGCTTCGGCTCGAAGAAGGACAGCGCCACCGAGAAGCAGCATGCCGAATTCGTCCAGCGCATGACCGAGCGCGGCTACACCGAGCGCCAGGTCCGGCGGTTGGTCGATTGGTACATGCGGGTCAACAAGGCGGGCTGACGATGCCGAAGCAGGGGATTGGTATATGCCGAATTTCATCGACCGGCGGCTCAATCCGAAGGACAAGAGCCTCGGCAACCGACAGCGATTTCTGAAACGGGCCCGCGAAGAACTCAAGCGGGTCATCAAGGAACAGGTCAAAACCGACAGGATCATCGACGTCGATGCCGCCCATGGCGTGCCGATGCCGACGGATGGCGCCACTGAGCCGACGTTCCAGCCGGCCCGTGGCAGCGGCGAACGCAATTATGTGCTTCCCGGCAACAAGGAGTTTTCGGCAGGCGACCGCCTGCCGAAGCCGGAAGCAGGTGGGGGCGGAGGCGGCCGGGGACGTCCCGGGACCGGAGAAAGCGAAGACGACTTCCAGTTCGTCCTTTCACGCGAAGAGGTGCTCGATCTTTTCTTCGAGGATCTGGAACTGCCCGACATGATCAAGCTCAGCCTCAAGGAAACGGTGTTGTTCAAACCGCGTCGCGCAGGCTTCGCCACCGCGGGCACGCCGACCAACATCAATGTCGGGCGGACCATGCGCAACAGCTTCGGCCGACGCCTGGCGCTGCATCGACCGAAGGAAAAGGAGCTGACCGCCATCGCCGAGGAGATCGCGCGACTGGAGGCGACGCCGGAGCTTTCACCGAAAGACCGCCAAAGGCTCAGCGAGCTTCGCAGCGAACTGGAGAGGATCGAGCGCAAGCGACGTCGCATTCCCTATGTCGACCCCGTCGATATCCGCTTCAACCGCTTCGAAGCGCAACCGCTGCCGAACGCCAACGCGGTCATGTTCTGCCTGATGGACGTCTCGGCCTCGATGGGCGAACGCGAGAAGGACCTCGCCAAGCGCTTCTTCGTGCTTCTGCATCTGTTCCTGAAGCGGCGTTACGAACGCATCGACATCGTCTTCATCCGCCACACGGACGAAGCCCGCGAGGTTGACGAGGAGACGTTCTTCTACAGCACCCAGAGCGGCGGCACGGTCGTCTCGACCGCGCTCGAGGAGATGATCAGGGTCATCGAGGAGCGCTACCCCTCGCAGATCTGGAACATCTATGCGGCGCAGGCCTCGGACGGCGACAACATCATCGGCGACAGCGAGCACTGCGCCGCGCTGCTCCGGGAGAAGCTGACGAAGCTCTGCCAGTATTACGCCTATGTCGAGATCATCGACGAGCGCGAGACGGAAATCTTCGGATCGACGGACAACGGCACCGCGCTCTGGCGCGCCTATCGCACGGTGGATGGCGAGAAGGCGAATTTCCAGATGACCCGGATCGCCAAGCCCGCGGACATCTACCCGGTCTTCCGCAGGCTCTTTGCCCGGCAGCCGGCCACACGCACCCGGAAATGAGGGACGACCGGATGGCTCGACGTGCGACTTCAGGTCTCCTGTTCCAGGGCTCGGACTGGAATTTCGTGACACTTTCCCGTGCCTATGACGCGATCGAGCAAGTTGCGCTCGAGGAAATGGGCCTCAACGTCTACCCGAACCAGCTGGAGATCATCACCTCGGAGCAGATGCTCGACGCCTATTCCTCGGTCGGCATGCCGCTCATGTACCAGCACTGGTCTTTCGGCAAGCGCTTCGCCTATGAGGAACACCACTACCGCAAGGGCCACCGCGGCCTTGCCTATGAGCTGGTGATCAATTCCAATCCCTGCATCACCTATCTCATGGAAGAGAATACGATGGCGATGCAGGCGCTGGTCACGGCGCACGCGGCCTTCGGCCACAATCATTTCTTCAAGAACAACTACCTCTTCCGCCAGTGGACCGATGCCGGAGCCATTCTGAGCTACATGGATTTCGCCAAGAAATACGTGGCCAAATGCGAGGAACGGCACGGAACCGCCGCGGTGGAGGCGATCCTCGATTCCGCCCACGCGCTGATGGACCAGGGCGTCTTCCGCTATCGCCGGCCGCCGCGGCTCTCCTCCGAAAAGGTTCGGGAACGGGCACGGGAACGGCTGGAATATGAGGAACAGACCTACAGCGATCTCTGGAGGACGCTACCGCAGACGGCCGAGAGCCATGACCCGGCCGACGCCGAGCGGGACGCTTCCGAGCGCAAGAAAGTGCTGAACCTGCCGGAAGAGAACCTGCTTTATTTTCTCGAAGAAGCACAGCCTGATCCTGGAACCGTGGCAGCGGGAGCTACTGCGGATCGTTCGGGTCATCGCACAATATTTCTACCCGCAGCGCCAGACGAAGGTCATGAACGAAGGCTGCGCCACCTTCGTGCACTACACCATCATCAATCGGCTCTACGACCAGGGCCGGATTGGCGAGGGCCACATGCTGGAACTCTTGCAGAGCCACTCCAACGTCGTCTTCCAGCCGGATTTCGACGACCGGCGCTATCCAGGCATCAACCCCTATGCGCTCGGCTTCGCAATGATGCAGGACATCCAGCGGATCGCCACCGAGCCGACGGACGAGGATCGCGACTGGTTCCCTTCCCTTGCCGGCAACGGCGACTGGATGGAAACGCTGCGCGACGCTTGGGCCAACCACCGCGACGAATCCTTCATCTTGCAATATCTGAGCCCGGCGGTGATACGCAAATTCCGGCTGTTCCACCTCGCAGACCGTGCGTCCGAGCGTTTTGTCGAGGTCGCTTCGATCCACAACGAGCGCGGCTATTCGGCCGTTCGCTCTGCCCTCGCCAACAGTTACGACCTCGGCGCCAACCAGCCCGACATCCAGGTGATGGACGTCGATCTCCTCGGCGACCGGCATCTTCGATTGCAACACAATGTGAAGAGCGGAATCCTGCTCGAGGAAGGCAGCCGCGACGCGACGCTGCGTCATGTACGCCACCTCTGGGGCTACGAAGTCAGCCTTGCCGGCGTCGACCCGCAAACGGGGCGCACAGTGTATGAATGTTCGACGGCAAAAAACGCCTGAGCAAGACGCGAACGGCTTTTCGCCGCTGGTGCCGGCCAAGGCGCCCGGGAGGGCCATCAAAACGGGCATCACAAGAACTCAGGGCAGACATTAGAATTATTTGGTCTTGTGACGGCCTCGATGGCTTGCGGGGCTCCCCAGCGCGGTGAAGCCGCTCCGCGGAGCGGAACCCGGCTTACGCCTACTGCACGTCTCTTTAAATCGACTTCGATTTAAGGACAAAGACATGCAGTAAATCAGAGTGCTACAGCGACCTTTGCGCGTCTCATAAGACGCGCGGCGCTGTAGGAGGAACAGATCTTCGGCTTCAGCCAGCGAGCAGCTCTTGTCCCGGAGGCGATGGCAAGGCGGCTGCCTCCTGCGCCGCCGCGGCGGAGAGCCACTCGCCAAACGCCTTCATCGCCGGTGTGATGGGCCGTGATTTCAGCCGTGTCAGCCAGTAGCTTCCCATTGAGGTGTGAACGCCGAACGGCTGTCGGATCGTGCCGTTCGACAACAGCCGCGAGAACATCAGCGGCGGCGCGAGCGCGACGCCGATCCCCTGGGCCGCCGCCTCCATCATCGCCAGCGAACTGTCGAAGACGATGCCTTTCAGCAGCGGCGCCGGATAGGCAATGCCGGCCGCGTCGAACCAGTTCACCCATTCATCGGCCCGGTAGGACCTGAGCAGCGTTTCGTTCAGGAGATCGGCGGGTGTCTTCAGCCGATCTCCGATCTCAGGAATGCAGAGCACGGAAAGCGGCGCCTCGAACAGCCGGGTCGCCTCTATATTGTGCCAGGAGCCGCCGCCGAAGCGGATGGCGAAATCCAGGCCTTCCGCCGCCATGTCGACTCGATTGTTATTGGTCGAAAGCCGAACATCGATGAACGGATACTTGGCCTGGAAGTCGGCAAGCCGCGGCAACAGCCAGCCGACGGCAAAGGTGCCGACCGCGCCGATCATCAGCACCTCGCGAATATGTCCAGCCTCGAAGCGCTCGAGCATATCCGCCATCCGGTCGAAAGAATCGCGCAGCACCGGCAGCAATGCCTCGCCCTCTGCCGTGATCATTAGTCCGCGCGGCAAACGCTTGAACAAGGTGACGTTCAGTCGGCTTTCGAGCAGCTTGACCTGATGGCTCACCGCGGCTTGCGTCACGCAGAGTTCGATCGCCGCGCGGGTGAAGCTTAGATGGCGCGCCGATGCCTCAAAGGCGCGCAACGCATTGAGCGGAAGATATGGCCTGACCATGAATGCCCTAAATCATCTAATGGGTCTCGCAAATAAACGTGGTTTGTTGCTCCAGCACAATCCCTTTACGGTGAACTTCATCGACTGACGCCGCTGTCGCTCGGCAGCTCGGGAAGATGCTGCTGATCGCGCCGCTTATGGGGATCGGTCCCATGTGTCGTCTTGCCTGGCCATAGCGCCCGCTCGCATCGTCGCCACAGCCGGCATCTCGGATGCCGGCGAATCCAAATGCCGTTCCAGATTGGCCGCGCGCCGCACGGGCATCCGTGCCGGCCGGGCTTTGCTTTTGCCGCAAAGGTCCATTTCGCCGTTATGAAGTTCATCGCAAGTCTGCTTGGCACATCCCTCAATCTCGCGACCGTCGTTGCGCTCGCAGCGGCCGCCATCGTCGCGGCACTGACGCGACATCTGCCCGATCACCGCACGCTTGCCGATTGGGAACCCGCGGTCACCACTCGCCTCTATGCCGGCGACGGTACGATGGTCGCAGAACTCGCGCGCGAACGCCGGCTTTTCCTGCCGATTGGCGCGATCCCCGCGCGTATCCGCCAGGCATTCCTTTCGGCGGAGGATAAGAATTTCTACCTCCATCCCGGTATCGACGTTGCGAGCATCGGCACGGCTCTTCTGTCCAATCTCGCCAATTACGGTTCCGGCCGGCGCATGATCGGCGGCTCAACGATCACGCAGCAGATCGCCAAGAATTTCCTCTTGTCTTCCGACCGCACGGTTGAACGCAAGCTGCGCGAAGCGATCCTCTCGCTGCGGATCGACCAGACCTATTCCAAGGACCGCATTCTCGAGCTCTATCTCAATGACATCTATCTTGGGCGCGGCGCCTACGGCGTGGCACAGGCCGCACTCACCTATTTCGACAAGCCGGTAAGCGAGCTCTCGGTTTCGGAGGCAGCCTTCCTCGCAGCCCTGCCGAAAGCACCCAACAACTACGATCCCGATCGCCAGGCGGAACGCGCAATGGGCCGCCGCAACTGGGTCATCGACCAGATGCGTCAGAATGGAGTCATCGATGCCATGACTGCCGCCAGGGCATCCGCCGCCCCGCTCGGCGTCCAGCAACGCCAGCCTTCGTCCGCGATCTCGAGTTCCGACTATTTCACTGAAGAGGTCCGCCGCCAGCTCAATGGCCAATATGGCGAGACCGCCCTTTACACCGCCGGCTTTTCGATACGCACGACGCTCGACCCGCGATTGCAGGAGGCTGCGATGAAGGCACTGCGCAGGGGGCTCATCGCCTATGACCAGGCGAAAGGCTACCGCGGCCCGGTCGCCAGGCTCCCCGCAACCGAGGACTGGGCTTCCGCGCTCATCAAGCTCCGGCCGCTTTCCGACGTAGCGGAATGGCGGCTGGGCGTGGTCCTTGCCGCAGGGAACGCGGACGCGGAAATCGGGCTCCGTCCCGAGGCCGCACCGTCAAACGGGACCACTGCGGCAGAAATGATCCGTCTCGACCAACAGGGTTTCGCCTGGGCGCTCTGCCGCTCGATCAAGGCAAAACGGAACTGTGCCACAGGGATCGACAGCGTCCTGTCGCCCGGCGACGTCGTCTATGTCGAGAAAAAGGGGAACGGCTATGTCCTGCGGCAGCCGCCGCTCGTTCAGGGTGCACTCGTGTCCATGGATCCGAACACCGGCCGCGTGCTCGCGGTCGCCGGAGGCTTCTCCTACGCCCAGTCGGAATTCAACCGCGCGACCCAGGCCTATCGCCAGCCGGGATCGTCGTTCAAGCCCTTCGTCTATGCCGCGGCGCTGGACAACGGCTATTCGCCGACAACGCTGGTGATGAACGCGCCGATCGCACTTGCCGACGGCGCCGGCAGGACATGGAAGCCGAAGAACTATGACGGGCGCTTCAGCGGTCCTTCGACCTTGCGCGTGGGCCTGGAAAACAGCCGCAACCTGATGACGGTGCGCCTCGCCCGCCATCTCGGCATGGATCTCGTGGCAGACTACGGCAAGCGCTTCGGTATCTATGACGATCTGAAGCCATACCTGCCGATGTCACTCGGCGCCGGCGAAACGACGCTCTTGCGGCTGGTCTCCGCCTATGCCGTGATCGCCAATGGCGGTAAGGCAGTTACGCCCTCGATGGTCGATCGTATCCAGGATCGCTATGGCCGTACGATCTTTCGCCACGACCAGCGCCGCTGCGACGACTGCAACGCCTCCGACTGGGCCAGCCAGGGAGAGCCCGTCCCGGTCGACGATCGCGACTACGTGCTCGATCCAATGACGGCCTATCAGGTGACCTCGATGCTGCGCGGCGTCGTCGAGCGGGGGACGGCCAGGAATGTCGGCACCCTCGGCGTACCGATTGCCGGCAAGACCGGCACCACCAATGACGAAAAGGATGTCTGGTTCGTCGGTTTCACCCCGAACATCGTGACTGGTGTGTTCCTCGGCTACGACACGCCGAAGCCGATGGGCTACGGCGAAACCGGCGGTGGCCTCGCCGCACCCATCTTCATCGATTTCATGAAAGTGGCGCTGCAGGGACGTCCGGCGGCAGATTTCCAGGCGCCGGCAGGCATGACGGTCGAGGCAATCGACAGGAAGAGCGGCCAACCGGTGCCTGGGGACACGCCCGGGGCCATTCTCGAGGCGTTCAAGCCGGGAACTGCGCCCTGCGCCGGCGGTTGCCCCGTCATCGACGGTTTCGAGACGGCGAGCACGTCGGCAACCGCCGACGCCGACCTCTCGCCCGAACTGCGTGAAAAGCTTCTTACCAACGGCAACGGGCTCTACTGACATGACACGCCAGGTTCAGCTCCGCCCGGATCGTCGCGGCAGGTTGCTCTTCGTCATCGGCGCTTTCGCGCTCGTCTTCGGGCTCATGCTCGCGCGCCTTGTCCAGCTTGGCGTCGCAGACTACGAGCGAACCGGCTACATTCCGCCCCCACCCAGCCTCGGCCGTCCATCGATCCTCGACCGAAACGGCGATCTCCTGGCGATCGACGTGCCGAGTTCCGGGCTCTATGCCGAACCCCGGCTGATCGTCGATGTCGACGAGGCCGTCGAGAAGCTGACCGCGATCTTCCCCGACATCGACCGGCGTGACCTCTATCGACGGCTGAAGAGCGGCGCGGCCTTCGCCTGGATCAAGCGTCAGGTAACGCCGGCGGAGGAACAGGCGGCCTGGAACGCCGGCATTCCGGCCATCGGCTTCCAGCGCGAGAAGCAGCGCTTCTATCCCAACGGCTCGCTCGCCGCGCACGTGCTCGGCACCGTCGACATCGACAATATCGGCATCGCCGGCATCGAGCGCTGGATCGAGGGACAGGGGCTGGAGGTCTTGCGCCAGAGCGGCATGGATCTCTCCCACCGCAACCTCGAGCCGGTGAGCCTCACACTCGACATCCGCATCCAGCATGCGCTCGAGACCGAGCTTCGCAAGGCGATCGTCAAGTTCAGCGCTAAGGCGGGAGCCGGGCTGGTGCTCGATGTCAGCAATGGCGAGATCCTGGCGCTCGCTTCCTACCCGGACTTCGACCCGAACCTACCGGTCGACGCGATGAAACCCGACCGCATCAACCGCATCGCCGCCGCTACGTTTGAGATGGGCTCGACCTTCAAGGCACTGACGACGGCAATGGCGCTCGATTCCGGCAGGTTCACCCTTCGCTCCGTCGTCGACGCCAGCAAGCCGCTCGCCTTCGGCCGCTTCCGCATCAACGACTACCGCGGCCAGAACCGGCCGCTGACGCTGCCCGAGGCCTTTATCTACTCGTCGAACATCTCGATGGCGAAGATGGCGATCGCGATCGGTCCCGAAAATCTGCGTACGTTCCTGACGCGCTTCGGCCAGATGTCGCGGCTGACGACGGAACTGCCGGAAAGCGCCCATCCGCAACTGCCGCGGCGCTGGGGAGAGATCGACACGGCGACCGCCTCCTACGGCCACGGCATCGCCGTCACGCCGCTGCAGGCGAGCATCGCGGTTGCGGCGCTCGTCAATGGCGGTCGTCTCATAAGGCCGACGCTGATCAAGGGTGCGCCGCTCGAAGATCGCCTGCTGGCCCACGACCTGATCAAGCCGGAGACCGGCGAGGCGCTGCGCTATCTGCTGCGGCTCAATGCCAAGACCGGCTCGGCGAAAAAGGCGGAGATCAAAGGCTATTTCATCGGCGGCAAGACCGGCACGGCGGAGAAGGTGATCGGCGGCCGCTACTCAAAGGAGCTCAACGTCACATCCTTCATGGGCATCGTTCCAGTGGACAAGCCGCGCTATCTGCTTCTGACCCTGCTGGATGAACCCAAGGGCCTACCGGAGACCTACGGTTTCCGCACGTCGGGATGGAACGCGGTACCGCTTGGCGGCGCCGTCTTCGAGCGTATCCTCCCGATGCTTGCGCTGATGCCCGATTTCGAGATCGCCGATGTCGGCTTTCCCGAGATCAGCAGCCAGGGGGTCTTCGGTTCCCAGCTCTTTCCGTCATCGGCTGGCGCGGGCGAGCGCGACAGTTCTCCGATCGACGGCGCGCTTTGATGCGCCATCCCGGAATGCGGCAACGCCCCCGCGTTTTCCGCGAGGGCGAGCGCAAAGGCAAACAAAGGTTAGACGATGCTTACCTTTCGATCATGCGATTCCAGCGTTTATTCCATTCCTGCCGGTTCTGGTTGATCGCGTCCCAATCCAGAACCTTGGCGGTCTGCATGTTGGCCTTGAAGGTTGCAAGCTTCTCGTTCGCCGCATCCGTGCCGGCCTTCGCATTGATGTTCGACGGGATGATGTTGCCATGGTCGAGCGCCAGGCTCTGCGCCTCGGCCGAAAGCAGGTAGTGAGCGAGCTTCTGGCTGAGTTCCGGTTCGCTGTTGTTGGCGATCACGCATTCGGTGACGGCGAGCACCACGGAGCCTTCCTTGGGCTGCGCGTATTCGACCGGGATGCCCTTGTCCTTCAGGTTGTTGACGGCCGTCGGGGTCAACGGGAAGATCGCGGCCTCGCCGGTTTGCACCATCTCCGAGATCTTGGCCGAGCTCGGGATGAACTCGATGACGTTCTTGCCGATCGTGTCGGAGAACTTTTCGAAGCCGGGTTCGACATTGGTCTCGTCGCCGCCCTGGATGCGATTGAACATCAGGAAGGCGTGCAGGCCGAAGCTCGATGCGGAAGCCGACTGGAAGACGACGGCGTTTTCGAACTTCGGATCGGCCATGTCCATCCACGAGGTCGGCGCCGGCCAACCCTTCTCGTCGAAAAGCTTCTTGTTATAGGCGAGTCCGGTCATGCCCATATCGACGCCCACGGCCATGTCGTCCTTCAGGCGAGCGGCCGGCTGAATCTGGTCGAGCACCGGATCGGCGGCGATCTTCTGGCAGAGGCCTCCGCCGATCGCGCGTACCATCACGCCATCGTCGAGCAGCATGACATGCATTTGCGGATTGTCCTTGGCGGCGGTTGCCTTGGCGAGAATGTCGGCCGAGGTGCCGGGCACGATGACGACCTTGACGTCGTTCGCCTTCTCGAACGGCGGCAACACGTGTTCGGTATAGGCGCGCTCGAAGTTGCCGCCGTTCATGCCGATATAGAGCGTCTTGGTTTCTGCTGACGCAGCGTTGTGCTGCAGGACGAAGGCCAGAGCCGCGAGTGCGGTGGTTTTGGTAAGCCGTTGGTCGAACATGGTATTCCCCTTTCTGTTTACAACGAGGCTGCAGTCTCGGCCGTCACCTTGCGGAAGCGGCCAATGGAAAAGGCTTCAATGGGCGTGGTACTCCGCCCCTTTGTGACGAGTTCCGAAAGCACCGCGCCGACGGCGGGCGCGGTCTGGAACCCGGCGCCGCAGAAGCCGAAGGCGTGGAAGAGGCCTGATGTCGTTTCGCTCGGGCCGATCACCGGGTTGCCGTCGGGCATCTCGGCCTCGGTGCCGGACCAGAAGCGGATGACTTGGGCATGGGCGAGGTGCGGAAAGAGCGCGATTGCGCGCTGCATGACCGAGGAGGCCGCGGTCACCGACGGGCGTGAATAATCGGGGTCGGCCAGCGGCAGGCCGCGGCCGCCGCCCATGACATAATTGCCGCGTGCCACCTGCCGGCCATAGAAGCTGCCGCCTTGCTCGCCCATGCTGACAGGCAGGCGTAGCGGCAGTGGTTCGGTCACCACCATCGACGGATAGATCCGGGTGAGCGGCACCGCTTCGCCGAACTGGGCCGCGAAACGATCGGACCAGGCGCCAGCGCTGTTGACCAGTTGCCGGCAGCCGATCTCGATGCCGTCGCCGGCAAGGATCTCGAAGCCGTTGCCGGTCGCTACGACGTCGCGCACCGGCGTCAATTCCAGCACTGCCACGCCGGCGCGCTCAGCGGCTCGGGCGAAGGCGGGCGCAACGAGACGCGGATTGGCATGGCCGTCCTCGGGGCAGAGCGACGCGCCGACCGCCTTCGCCGAAAGCCAGGGAAATCGAAGCTCCAACGCCGAACCAGCGATGAGTTCGAGGCCAAGGCCATAGTCCCTGACCGTCTCGGCATAGGCTTCGAGCTTGGCGAAATCCTTCTCGGTGCGGGCAAGCTTCAGATGGCCGGAGCGCATATATTCGGCATCGATGCCGATCATCGCCTTCAGTTGCGGCCAGATGCGGTGCGCCCGCTGCGAAAGGGGCAGTTGCTCGGGAAGGCGACCCTGCCGGCGTACGCCACCATAGTTCACGCCGCTGGCCTGGGCACCGCAATAGCCCTTGTCGACGAGCGCGACGGAAAGCCCGGCCTGGCGCATCGCGAGCGCTGCGGAGCTGCCGACCAGCCCGCCGCCGATGATCGCGACGTCGACGGAGATACGCCGGCTCATGAACGCCCCTCCGTTTCAAGGCCATCGCCGAAGCCGAGCGGGATCGGCTTGACCGGCGCCTGTGCACGCAGACGGCCGACCTTACCTGCGGAGGTACCGCAGGTGCCGCTCAAGAGTTCGGCCGCGGCAGCAGAGCACATCCGCCCCTGGCAGCGGCCCATGCCGACACGGCTCAGCGCCTTCAGGCGGTTGATCTCGGTGAGGGACCCGCTCGCAATGGCTCGGCGTCCTTCGGCAATGGTGATCTCCTCGCAACGGCAGAGCGTCGTTTCGTCCGGCACGCTCTCGAACCAATCGTCCGGGAAGGGAAAGGCGCGTTCGAGGATATCGCGCTGACGCAGGATCGTGTCGCGCGCCGCTACCAGGCGCGCCGCATCCGCCGCCGATGCTTGCCCCCTATCCTCAAGAAGGGCCATCGCCGCGACTTCGCCCGAAATCTCCGCCGCATCGGCGCCGGCAATGCCGCTGCCGTCACCGGCAACATAGACATCCGGCCGGCTCGTGCGGCCCAGAGCGTCGCGTTCCGGCAGCCAGGTACGGTCGCGCTCGTCGAAGCGGAAACGGCAGCCGGCAAGGTCGGCAAGCTGGGTTTCCGGACGGAGCGCAAAACCATAGGCGAGCGCGTCGCAGGAAATCGTCTCGCTCGCCACGCCCATGAGCGTCCGCCGGCGGAAACGCAGACCCTCGACTTGGCCCTTGCCGAAAACCGCCTCGGGCCTTACGCCGTAATGGATCCTCACACCGGCAAGCTGGAGCTGCAACCCGTAGAAGAGGCCGAGCCCGACGATCCGGGGTGCGCTTACGGCAAGCGACAGCAGGTGCCGCTTCGATGCGAAGGGCGCTGTATCGAGGACCGCTTCCACCTGCGCGCCGGCCTTCATATATTGCCAGGCGACGAGATAGAGCAGCGGCCCGGAGCCCATGAAGACGATGCGATCGCCAATCGTGCAGCCCTGCGCCTTCAATGCCGTCTGCGAGGCGCCGAGCGTATAGACGCCGGGTGTCGTCCAGCCCGGGAAGGGCAGCACGCGGTCGGTCGCACCGGTACACAGGATCATTTGCGAAAAGCCGATCTGCCGATGCACACCCGACGAGAGAACATCGAGCTGATTGCCACGCTCAGGCGGGGAAACATTCCAGACGAGCGTTTCGGGCCGGTAGTCGATTTCGGGCAAGAGCGCCTCGAAGCTCTCGTGCAGCTTTCTTGCTTTGCCGGCTTCCGAACCATAGCGGCTGCTATAGGAACGCCCGTCCTCGATCAGCGGGCGGCGATAGATCTGGCCGCCGGCGCGCTGGCCTTCGTCGAGCACGATCGGCCTGAGGCCAGCGCGGACGAGGCGCTCAGCGGCACGAATACCCGCCGGTCCGGCGCCGACGATGACCGGTTGCAGCGGCTCACTCATGGGCCGCCTCCGCCATCGCGCTGAGATTGGTGATGAAGGCCATGCCCGGCTGCAATGCCGTGCTGCAGGCCCTGACGCGGCTGCCATCCGCCAACATGACGTAACAATCCTGGCAGGCGCCGATCAGACAGAAGCCCGCCCGGTCCTCGCCGCTGAATTCGCTCGTTCTCAGGCGGCTGCTGACCGAAAGGATTGCGGTCAGCACCGTGTCGCCGCGGCGGCCGGTTTCGGGCGCTCCGTTGAGCATGAAGGGCACGGGTGTCTCGTCCTGGCGGTAGCGCCGCCGGAGCAACGGATGCATCGACATCAGATCTCAGCCCTTGCCCACCAGAAGCCGGTCGAGACCGAAGAGGCGATCGAGAATGATCATCGTGACGGTGGCAAGCGCGATCATCAGCGTCGAAACGGCCGCCATCATCGGATCGATGGATTCGCTGGCATACATATACATGCGCACCGGCAAGGTGACGGTCGACGGCGAGGTGACGAAGATCGACATGGTCAGCTCGTCGAAGCTGTTGATGAAGGCGAGCAGCCAGCCGCCGCTGATCCCCGGCAGCATCAACGGCATGGTGATCCGGCGAAATACCGTCCACTCCGAAGCTCCGAGCGTGCGCGCCGCATTCTCGGCGTTGCGGTCCATGCTGGTCAGAGACGCAAGGATCAGGCGCAGCGTATAGGGCGTGACAACGATCGCATGGGTGGCGACCAGCCAGCCGAAGGAACCGCCCATACCCATTAGCGAGAAGAGACGCAGGAAGGCAACGCCGAGAACCAGGTGTGGAATGATCAGCGGCGACAGGAACAGGGCATTGAGCGCTTCGCGGCCGCGGAACTCGTAGCGGGTGATCGCCAGTGCCGCCGGCACGGCAAAGAGCGTCGAGATAGTCGCCGCAAGCAGAGCGAGCCGGACGCTGTTGCCGAAGGACGACATGAAGTCGCCGTGATGGAAGACCGCCTCAAACCAGCGCAGCGAGAGCCCATTCCAGGGCATCGCCAGCGTGTTTTCCGGCGTGAAGGCCACAAGGCAGACCACAACCATCGGCGCCAGCATGAAGACGACGACGAGGCTATGGAAAGCGAGAGCAATGGGTCCGTTTCTCTGCATGGCTTCAACCCAGCTTGCGCTTTGCCTGCCGCTCGATGAGGCGGTTATAGGCAAGCATGATCACGAGATTGGCGACGAGCACGATAATCGCGATGGTCGCGCCGAGCGGCCAGTTCAGCTCGATCAGGAATTCGTCGTAAACGAGCGTCGCCGCCATCTTCAGCCGCCGGCCACCAAGCAGACCGGGAATGGCGAAGGAGCTTGCCGAAAGCGCAAAGACGATCAGGCTGCCCGAGAGGATGCCGAGTGCTGCCTGCGGGAAGACGATGCGGCGCAGAGCCGTGAAACGTGAGGCGCCGAGGGTGAGTGCTGCCGCCTCGACGGTCGGGTCGAGCTTCTGCAGGACCGTCCAGACGGGGATTACCATGAATGGCAGCATGATATGCACGAGGCCGATGACGATCGCCGTTTCGGTATAGAGCAGCTGGACCGGATCGAGGCCGACGATCGCGAGCGCGCCGTTCACGAAGCCGTTCTTGCCGAGCAGCATGCTCCAGCCGAAGGTGCGCACCACGACGGAGACGAGTAGCGGACCGATGATCACCAAGAGGAAGATCGACCGCCACGGCTTGCGCATGTTCGAGAGGACATAGGCCTCCGGCACGCCGATCAGCACGGTGATGACCGTTGTCAGCAGCGCCAGGCGCAGCGTCCGCCAGAAGGTCGAGAGATAATATTCGTCCCGCAGCACCGTCAGGTAGTTGGCGAAGGTGAAGTCGCTCTGGATGCCGGCCGTATAGTCGTATGTGTTGAAGGAAAGAATGATCGTCAACAGCAGCGGCAGCAGTACGAGGCCGATGAAGAACAGGGTCGCCGGTCCGGAAAGGGCAAACGCTGCCAGCAGACGCGGTTTGATGGCGGAAGTCTGAGCGCCCATCATTTGGCGGCTCCCGCCAGAACGCGACAATCGCCATTCTGCCAGGCGAGCCCGATGCTTTCTCCTTCCATCGGCGGCGGCGCGCCGAGATTGGGAACCGCGACGGCGAGAACGCCCGCCGGGGTCTCGGCGCTCACCAGCCATTGGCTGCCCATGAAATAGCGCGTCGTCACCTTGCCCTGAATCTGGCCTTCTCCGGGCACGGTCAGCCGCAGCTTTTCCGGACGGATGAAGACCGAGACCTTGCCCTCCGGCTCACGGCGATCGGTGTTGAAGCGGATCGGCGTGTTGTCGATACTGATCGACGCACCCTTGCCGTTGAAGGCTGACGTCGCGCGCAGGAAGTTCGACTTGCCGACGAAGGACGAGATGAAGTCGTTGCGTGGATGTTCGTAGAGTTCGTAGGGCGTGTCGACCTGGGTGATGCGTCCTTTCTCCATGACGACGACGCGATCACTGATCGACAGCGCTTCCGCCTGGTCATGGGTCACCATGATCGTGGTGATGCCGACGGTCTGCTGGATACGGCGCAGTTCGAACTGCATCTCCTCGCGAAGCTGCGCGTCGAGGTTCGACAACGGCTCATCGAGCAGCAGCACCGGCGGATTGATGACGAGGGCGCGGGCGATCGCCACGCGCTGGCGCTGGCCGCCCGACATCTCACGCGGATAGCGATCCGCCAGCGCCGAGAGATGAACGAGC
This sequence comes from Ensifer sp. 38_S197, assembly GCF_056924495.1. Classification (NCBI taxonomy): domain Bacteria; kingdom Pseudomonadati; phylum Pseudomonadota; class Alphaproteobacteria; order Hyphomicrobiales; family Rhizobiaceae; genus Ensifer; species Ensifer sp. 38_S197. Next base: position 1,127,218 of record NZ_JBXOVZ010000001.1, read on the forward strand.
GCCAGGATCTCCTTGATGCGCCTGTCGCGCTCCGCCTTGGCGACCTTGCGCATTTCCAGGCCGAAGGAAACATTCTGGGCGACGGTCATGTGCGGGAAAAGCGCGTAGCTCTGGAAGACAACGCCGAGCTCGCGTTGCGGTGGCGGCAGGTGGGTGATGTCGCGGCCGCCCATGGTGATCGCGCCGGCCGAGGGACGAACGAGCCCGGTGATCATCTGCAAAGTCGTCGTTTTGCCGCAGCCGGAGGGCCCGAGCAGCGAGATGAACTCGCCCTTTTCGACTGCCAGGTCGAAATCGTGAACGGCCGCAACCGATCCATAGAACTTGGAGACCTTCTCGAGGTTCAGGAAACTCATGCTCACTCTCCCGTGGGTCGCTGCCCCCAGGGATCGCCTGCCCCGTTTTCTTGTCGGCGATCCCGGCGGCGACGACACGTCGTCAACCATCAAACCTCGCTTCAGGCGACACGATCCGGCGAAGACGCGGCTTAGCGTTCGCGACAGCCGGATCGGCTATCCACGTTGTGCACGCTCACCCCTGAGTAAGGCTTGTGAATTAACTCCAGGAAATTGACGAAAAACACAAACGCAATTTTCTATTTCGGATTTTTTTGTTAGAAAAATCCGAAATACGGAATCCTGTCATGTGAATTTCGAAAGAAGCACGCAAATGTCGGAATTAGAGAATGCCGGAAGTTCCAGCCTCTCCAAGGCGATCCACATCCTGAAAGACCTCGCGGAGAACGCGAGCGAAGGTGTGCGGGTGATCGATCTCGCGCGCAGGCTGAATCTCACCCAGCCATCGGCGCATCGACTGTTGAAGAGCCTGATTGCCGAAGGCCTCGTCGAGCAGATGCCGGAAGGAAAATCCTATCGCCTGTCGCTGGAGTTCTTCTCGATCGCATCGCAGGCACGCAGAAGAGAAGGCATCCTCGACATCGCCAGGCCGTCGCTACTGAGGCTGTCCGCCACGTTCAACGACACCGTCTTCCTGCTGGTGCGCAGCAACTTCGATGCGATCTGTCTCGACCGTGTCGAAGGCCCCTTCCCAATTCGTTCCTTTACCGGCGACATCGGCGGCAAGGTGCCGCTCGGCATCGGCCAGGGCAGCATCGCCATCCTGGCCCACCTGCCGGAGGAGGAACGTGAGGCGATCATCAAATTCAACATGCCGCGCATCATGGACCGGGCCGCAATCGACGAGGTGGACCTGCGGATCAAGATCGAGGAGGTTCGACGCATCGGCGCCGCGCAGATGAATTTCGAGATGATCGAGGGCATGGCAGGTCTCGGCGTCCCCGTCCTCGACCGCAACGGCATCGCGGTCGCCTCCTTAAGCATCGGCACCCTGGCGTCGCGCCTGACAGAAACGCGAAGCGGCACCATCACCGATCTCTTGAAAGCCGAAGCGCAGGCGATCAGCAGCAAGCTCAACCCCTTCGACCCGACACTGCGCTATCCGGCTTCGGCCCTGCGTGCCGCGCAGAAGGGCGGTTGAGGACGCACTTGCCGCAGCCGCTCACGCCTCGAGGAAGGCGCGGGCAAAGCCCGGTTCGGTCACCTCGATCGATCCGTCCGGAAGCTTCAGGAAGCGCTCGATGGCGGTGCCGTAGGTTCGCATCCAGCCGTCGAGCATCGCTGCCGCACCATCGAGATCGCCAACCTCGTAGCGCTGCAGCGCCTTGTGCATCACCTTGGCGACGCTCAGGCGCAGTTGCAGCAGCATCATGGCCGCAGCTTCCGGGTCGGGCGCATCGAGGGTTCCTTCCTCGTGCCCGCGCCGCAGCATCTCCGCCACCAGGGGCAGGCTGACGGCGAGAAGCGCTTCGTCGATGCGGTGGTAGAGAGCGACGTTCTCAGGTTTGAAGAGGGCGTTGAAGGTGTTCTTCAGTTGCGGCGCCAAATCGAGCTTCAGCCGCCGCGAACCGGCGAAAAGCGCATTCAACTGCCCAACCGCGTCAAGCGACGGGTCTTCGAAGAGCGGCTGCAATTCCTTCAGGTTCCGCTGCGCCAGCCGGGTGGCGACCGCCTCCAGCAACGCCTCCTTGGAGGCGAAATAGTGGTAGAAGGCACCCTTCGAGACATTGGCTTCGCGGATGACGTCGTTGACCGTCGTGTTCTCATAGCCGTGCTGAAAGAACAGCCGCTCGGCGCAATCGATCAGTTCGTTCGATCGGACTTCCGGCGATTTCTTCGTTCTGACCATAAGCTCTCCCAAAACACTTGGCACGGGGCTCACTGTGCGGTCCACGTCGCCCCGACGGCAAGAATGACACGCATCCTTGAAACAAACCGACCGTCGGTCTATTTATACCGAACGGACTGGAAGCATTCAAGGAGAGTCTCGTGCGGATGGCTCGTTATGCAATCGGAGCGGCGGTTATCGTCGCCATCGGCGCGGCCGGCTCCTGGTATCTGTTTCGTCCGACACCCGTTTCCACAATCGCCCCGAAGCGTGGCGACGCGGCGGAGATCATCTACGCGGATGGCGTCGTGGAGCCGCGCACCTGGGCGAAGGTTACGCCAACGGTCTCCGAACGGATCGTCGAACAATGCAATTGCGAAGGCGAACGCGTCGCCAAGGGCGATGTGCTCGCCCGTCTCGACGACACCGAGGCGCGGGCAGCCCTCGGCGAACTCCAGGCGCGGTTGACACTGGCGCAGGAAGAGTATCGGCGGAAGCTGGCGCTCTCCGAGCGCAGCACGATCAGTGAACAGGAAGTCGACCGGGCACGCAGCGAACTCGGCCAGCTCGAAGCCCTCGTCGCTGGTCGTCAGGCGCGGCTCGCGACCTATGTGCTGAGAGCACCGAGCGCTGGCCAGGTGCTCCGGCAGGACGGCGAGATCGGCGAGGTCGCAGATCTCGGCACGGTGCTCTTCTGGGTCGGGGAACCGAAGCCCCTGATCGTGACGGCCGACGTCAACGAAGAGGACATTCCGCGCGTCGAAGTCGGTCAGCGCGCGCTGTTGCGATCGGATGCCTTCCCCGACCGAAAGCTGGAGGCAACCGTCGACAGCATCACCCCCAAGGGCGACCCGGTGACGAAGACCTATCGCGTCCGCTTCCGCCTCCCCGAGGACACACCCCTTCGGATCGGCATGTCAACCGACGTCAACATCATCGTGCGGGTAGCGCATGACGCCTTGATCATCCCGACCGTCGCGCTGGAAGGGACGAAGGCCGTGGTGATCGACGGCAATCGTGCCAGGATCCGCGATTTGAAAACGGGCATACGCGGCGCGGGCGGTGTCGAAATCCTCTCGGGACTGGAGGATGGAGCGCGCGTCGTCTCGCCCTTCCCGACCGGCCTTGCCGATAATACGCGCGTCAAGGGCACGCCTGCCCCAGGGAAATGAGTTCGCCATGCGCCTCATCTTCGACATTGCACTGACCCACATCTCCGGCCGGGGCCGGCAGACGATCGTTGCGATGCTGGGCGTGGCGGTCGGCGTTGGCTTTTCCATCGCCATGGCAGCCCTGATGCAGGGTGGTCAGGACGATTTCGTCCGCCAGCTCGTCGACACCATGCCGCATGTCCAGATGACCGACGAGCAGCGCACCGCGCGGCGGCAGCCGGCGGAAGACTTTTTCGATACCGCCGCCATTTCCGGACTAAGACCACGCGATGACCGCCGCGGCATCATAAATCCCACCGCGGCGCTTTCCTGGCTCGATGGCTGGATTCCGGGCCGTTTTGCCGCGACCCTCAAGGCGCAAGGCGTCATTCGCTATTCCGGCCAGGAGGTCGGCGCCGCCGTCATCGGCATCGATCCGCAGGCAGAGCCTCGCGTCTCGCCGATCATCGACGACTTCAAGGCAGGCAGCTTCGCCGCACTTGCCGCAGGCGGCAACAATGTGGTGATCGGCGATACCATGGCCTCAAGGCTCGGCGCCAAGCTCGGCGATACGATCACCGCCGTCTCTTCCGAGGGTCTCAGTCGCCGCTTCAAGATCGTCGGCCTCTTCCATACCGGCACCACGGCGCGCGACGAAGGCGAGGCCTATGTGCTGCAGAAGAACGCGCAGATCCTCTCAGCCCGACCGAACGCGATCAACGAGATCAACATCAAGCTGAACGATCCGAACGCAGCGCCCACGGTAGCGCGCCGCATCGAGGCCGAGCTCGGCTACAAGGCGGTCGCCTGGCAGGAGGCAAACGAGTCGATCCTCGAGGCGCTCGTCGTGCGCAATGTCATCATGTACACGGTCGTTGCGGCGATCATGCTGGTCGCAGGCTTCGGCATCTTCAACATCATCTCGACGATCACGCACGAGAAGGCGCGCGACATCGCCATCATGAAGTCGCTCGGCTTCACCGAGACGGACATGCGCATCCTGTTCGTGCTCGAAGGTGTGGCAATCGCCACGGCCGGCACGCTCCTCGGCTGGGCGCTCGGCTTCGCAATGGTCTATGCGCTCTCGCTCGTGCGCTTCGAGATATCGGCAACCGGCCAGGAAATGACCCGGCTACCGATCTCCTGGAGCATGCTGCACTATCTGATCGCCGCGGCCTTCGCGCTCGGATCGGCAGCCGTCGCCGGCTATCTGCCGGCAAGGCGGGCGGCCCGCGCCAACCCCGTCGACATCATCAGGGGCGCCACATGAGCACGCTGATCGAAGCAAGGGAGTTGACACGCGTCCTCAGGGAGACGGTGCCGGTGACCCTGGTAAAGGACATCTCTCTCAGTATCGGCGAACAGGAATTCGTCGCGGTCACCGGTCCCTCCGGCTCGGGCAAATCGTCGCTTCTCTATCTGCTCGGCCTCCTCGACCGACCGACCGGCGGCACGCTCATGATCCGCGGCCGAGACACGGCCCGGATGGACGAGGGCGAGCGGGCCACCACGCGGCTTGCCAATATCGGCTTCGTCTTCCAGTTCCACTTCCTGCTGCCGGAATTCACTGCGCGCGAGAATGTTGAGATCCCCATGCGCAAGCTCGATCGTCTTCGGCGGCACGAGATGCGCGAGAGGGCAAGCGACCTGCTTGCGGCACTCGGCCTTGCCGATCATCTCGACAAACGGCCAGACCAGCTCTCCGGCGGCCAGCGACAGCGCGTGGCCGTGGCCCGCGCGCTGGCCAACGATCCGCCGCTGATCCTCGCCGACGAACCAACCGGTAGCCTCGACAGCAAGAGCTCCGAACAGGTGTTCCAGATTCTGGAAAGGCTGGTGCGCGAGCAGGGAAAGACCGTGGTGGCGGTCACCCACGATCTCGACATGGCCTCGCGCATGGACCGGCGTATTGATCTCATCGATGGACGCCTGACCACGGAGACGGACAAGGTAATGACCAGGGGCGACAGCGCGGCCCCGGAAACCTAGCCGCCCCCGACGAACAGGTCAGCCGAGGCCGAAGAGGATTTCGCTTTCCGTCAGAACCGAAAGCGAAACGTCCTCGATCAGATGCCCTCGGCATCGGAACCGTTGAAGGCGACGAACACGCCGTCGGCCGTATCATGCGCGGCAGCGAGAAAATCGGCATAGCTGTGAATGCCGGTGGCATCCTGGGCTTCCTCGGAAAAGGCGATCCGGTCGCCCTGCCAGCGGGCGAAGTCGACAACGCGATCAAGGCCTGCGTGGCCGGAAGTTTCCGACGACCAGAGAAACGTGTCGGCGCCGCTGCCACCCGTCAGCCGATCGGGGCCGTTGCCGCCGCTCAGAAGGTCATTGTGCGCACCGCCGTCGATGATATCTGCACCGTCACCGCCGAAGAGCTGGTCGTTTTCCGTGGCGCCGTATAGCGCGTCGTTTCCGCCGCGTCCGTCGAGGATGTCATTGCCGCCCAGCGAATTGAGCGTGTCGTTGTCGTCGGCGCCGCGCAACACGTCGGCATAGCGCCCGGTCGTGATGTTGAAATATTCGACATTGGCGAAGGTCAGTCCGGTATGCGTCACACCGCGTGCCGCATCGAAATCCGTCGCTTCACGCAAGCCGCCATAATTGAGGGACAACAGATCCCGCCCTTCACCGCCATCGGCCTCACCGAGGTAACGGGCATTGATGGTGTCGTTGCCCGCGCCGCCGCGCAGGATCGACGCGACGCCAAGGCCGCCGCTGTCAGGAACGCTGTCCTGCAGCCAGTCGTCACCGGCGCCGCCATCGAGCACGTCGCTGCCGCCGTCATTGGCGAGCCTATCCCGGCCATCACCGCCAAAGGCCACGTCATCGCCGGCGCCCGTCTCGATCATGTCGTCGCCGGCGCCGGCATCGATGGTGTCGTTTCCCCCCTCGCCATCGAACCGGTCACGCCCGGCGCCACCTTCGAGATGATCGTTTCCGGCGCCGGCATCGACCCCGAGAGAGCCGAGATCACCCGCGATGACTCGGTCATTGCCGCTGCCGAGCGCAAGGCTCACCTGCTCAAAGCCGCGCAGCACGGTGCCGGTCGAAACCTTGCCAGCAGCGAAATCGACGGTGAGATCGCTCGTGCGCTCCATCTCGCTGATAGCGAGCCAGTCCTCGCCCGCACCGCCATCGATCTCGGCGGAGTAGAGTGTGGAGATGATCCCATCACTGCCGTCGCCGCCAAAAAGACGGTTAGCACCGGACCCATCGGTGATCATGTCGTCGCCCGCGCCGGCATCGACGACATCGTTGCCACCGGCTGTCTTGATGAAGTCGCCAAGCGCACTTCCCATAACATGGTCGCTTCCGCGTCCGGTCATCAGCTCAACCTGCTCGACGTCCTGATGCTGGACGAAAAGGTGCCGCTCCGCCGGCGTCCCGTCTCCAATGATGCCGTGACCATTCTCCAGGTTGAACACGACCGGAGCAGCCGATCCAGAAAGATCGACGACCAACGTATCGTCTCCGCCCCCCCCGAAGACGGTGCTGCCCGTCCCGACAAGCACAAAGCGGTCAGTTCCATCGCCGCCGTCGAGACGATCGTGACCGCCCGTATTGGTGATGATGTCGTGTCCCGCGCCCGCATTGACGACGTCGTTGCCGGCACCGGTCGAGATCCGATCGCCTCCGTCAGTCCCAATGATCCTGTCGTCACCGCTGCCGGCGAAGAGCCGCAACCACTCGATATCGTGAAAGAAGATGTGCCGGTTGGCGGCGTTCGGGTCGCCGATATAGCCATGGCCCCCGGCGCCGTTGAAGACCATCCGGTCAGCGCTTTGCGAGAAGTCGACGACGAGAGCGTCATAGCCCGTGCCTCCCGTAACCGCGGCGCCGGTCCCGGCGAGAGTGATCTGGTCATCACCGGCGCCGCCGTCGATCCGGTCGTAACCGCTCGCGCTCGTCAGGATGTCGTTTTCAGTCCCACCATCGACAAAATCGTCGCCTCCGCCGCCATCGATCGTATCGATACCGGGAAGGCCCCAAATGTAGTCGGTTTCCTCCGAACCTTTCAAAACATCGTCTGAGTACGAACCTGCGATCTTCGCCATATCGCCATCCACTTCGGCCGATTTATATCAATACCCGCGCTACCACGAATAAATTTAACTAGAACGGAATGTATTCGAATAAAGATTCAAAGCAACAGTAAATAAGTTTGCCAAATATCGGCAATTTAGTTTGAAATATATATTAGATATCACAGCAACAATACTGCAATCCAGAATTGGCCGCGACGGTCGGGTGGAACCGCAAAAAGGGCAGCGCGTGAACGCTGCCCCAGGGGAGAGATTATTGCAGTGTGGATCAGTTGACGATCTGCACCACTGTTCTCGACTGCGGTTCCACGATCACCCGCTGGTGGTTGACGACCGCATAGGCGTAGCGCGGGTTGTCCGGAACCGGCGTCAGGACGACGGCCGACGGGATCGGCTTACCGACCACGATCCGTTCCTGAACGACGACAGACGGCGGAGCCGGCTGCTGCGTGACATAGGTGACCACTTCCGGCGGCGGAGGCGTCAGCGCTCCACCGAGCGCGCCACCCACCACGGCGCCGACACCGGCACCGATCGGGCCACCGACGACAGCACCCGCTGCCGCACCACCGGCCATGCCTGCGGCCGTACCGGCTTCCCTATTGGTATCCTGAGCAAAGGCGGAGCCTGCCATTAGAGCAGCAACTGCCGCCGTGATTACAAGCTTCTTCATGATCTCATCCTTTCGTTCGATCATCAACTCAACGAAAGGGATAATAAAATGTTCCAGGTTGCGGTTCCTGCTTTTGCATCACGCTTGATAACTTTTGTTAATAATTTCGGGAATTCTCGAGCCAGATGTGAAGTATGCCTTTCGCTCACCAGAAACTGAGACAGATACTTTGGATTGGCAATGACCTTACTCTCATTTTTCGACCGGCGTGCGTGGACTCATTTCAAAGCGCCGGCCGTCACTGAGTCGCGAGCGGGTTTCCGCCGCTCGGGATGCGCTTGCGCATATCCTACACTCGCGCATGTGAGCATAAGGCGGCCGCCTGGCGTCATGGAATACAGACCGCGAAGCTAAGAACCAGCATCGGTTGGCGATCGGAAAATGCTGATGACCAATTCCGCCAAATCCTCAAAGGATAACCGACACGGATTCCCGTGCCGTGATTGAAACGCTGCCTCTAAACGGAGATCAAAGGGCCGCGCTCATACAGATTGCAAACCGCGTTTTCGAAAAGGTCGTGGATCGGATCGAGCCCGAGAATGAAGCCCTGACCCGTAAGCTGTGCGACCCTGGCGACTGCATCGACAACCATTTTTTCCAGGATGCCGCTGACACTGGATTATGCCGATTACCTCATCGACGCGTTCCTCTGGTACCATATGGTGGATATAGCTGTGGAGGCCGGTAGGCAGGCCGAACAGCCAGCGCCTTGAACTGAACGACGTGCATTTAACCTACTCGTTTTTCCGGATTTTTTTATCCGCCTTGCCGCGGTCCTCTCGCCATCTGCCTTGACAGACGGCAGGCGAGTTATAATGTTTTTGCAGGGTCATTATAACCGAGCGAAGTTATAATGAGTTCGCGCAAACATTATAACCGAGGCCGTCGAGGAAAATGAGAGATATAGACCTTGTATTCCGCACCATGTTCGCGGAACTCGCCCAGCAGACCCTTGATGCGCAATGGCAATCGGACTTTCCGCTCGAGGGCCGCTTTGTCACGGTCCCCGTGAAGGGCAAAGACTATATCTATTTCGACATCCCTACTCCCGAGGGCAAGGACAAGCGGAGCTATGTTGGCCCCGCAGCTGATCCAGAGATCGCAGCGCGTGTCCGGCGACATCGCGAGATCAAGGACAACATCAAGGAGCGGCGACGATTGGTGTCCACGCTTATTCGCTCGGGCGGCATGTCGGCTCCCGATCGGTTCGCCGGCGATGTCACGAAGGCGCTCGCGGATGCGGGGTTCTTTCGCCTGCGTGGTGTTCTCGTCGGCTCGGTTGCCTATGGCTGCTACTCGGGCGTTCTTGGCGTCAGGTTGCCCACGACGGCAATGCAGACGGGCGATGCCGACCTGGCTATGGATTTCGCGATCTCGCAGGAGGTCGATGACAGCCTGCCGCCGATCTTGGGTATCCTTGAGGCAGTCGATCCCTCGTTCCGGGCCGTTCCTCATCAGGCCGACAAGGCGCGCGTGACGGCGTTCGTCAACAAGACCAATTACCGGGTCGAATTCTTGACGAGCAATCGGGGATCGGACGAGTATACGGGCAAGCCTTCCCCCATGCCTGCCCTCGGTGGTGCGTCAGCGGAAAACCTGCGGTTCCTTGATTTCCTGATCTACGAGCCTGTGCGAACGGTGCTGCTCCATCGGGAAGGCGTGAGCGTCAATGTCCCCGCTCCCGAACGGTATGCCGTCCACAAGCTCATTGTGGCCTCTAGGCGGCTCACGGACGCGCTTGGGCGAGCGAAACGGGACAAAGACCTCCTGCAAGCAGCCACACTCTTCGAGGCCATAATCCAAACCCGGCAGGGCGACGTCTTGGCAGACGCATACCAGGAGGCATGGGATCGAGGGGCCTCGTGGCAGGAAGGCCTTGCGGCAGGCATCGCCCTGATGCCTGACAAGGGCAAGGAGGCGCTAGCGGACGCCCTCGGTGTGGAAGTGAACGATCTCGGGAAAGGGTAGCGACATGACAGCGGAAATAGTGCCCGCGGACTTCCCCGGCCTTGCGAGCCTGTGCTGGAACAGAACCCGACACGGCCCATCGATCGCGACATTGCATGGTCGCTGTATCGCGCCAACTGATGGTTCATCTACCAAGACGAACTGACGCCTTAAGGTCGAATTCGGAGAGGGAGAACGGCTGCTCGGGACAGACGGCCCGCCGCCTCCGATGGCTGGCCGTGAGATCACACCGGCGGAAGCTGCCGAAATCCTCGGTATTGATCTCGATCTGTTGGAGCGCCGGGTCAGAGCCAGACGCCTCTTGCGCCGTGAGATCAACGGCAAGATCACCTTCAGCCTCGCTGAAGTGCTGTCCTTGAAGGAGGACGAGGACAGGCGAAACGCCTTGAACGCAGATCCGGGGACGCTTAGGAAGCTGGTCGATTCCTGCAAGGATCAGCTGATGGATATCCGCTCAAGCGCGTTCGCCAACCATTTTCCTTACTATTCGCCAACCGAACTCGAGAAGTTCGCAGGCATGGGAACCGCCCTCGACATGCCGTTGGGTGGCTTCCCGAGCGCGGCTCTCGACAACTACGAATTCGACGCAACCGCGTGGAACCTCGAACGCAGCAAACAAGGAATATATCCGTTCACGACGATCTCATTCGTTGTCGAAGGAGCGGAGGATGGCTTCTCCGTTCGGCAGTATGCAGCCGTCTTCAGCTGCGAGCTGGACGGCCTCAAGGCCAACGCACAAAAGTCTTCTATCTGGATTGAGTTGCGAACGCTGTGAGTAAATCGCCGGGCCGCTTGCGTTTCTGACGGCCCAGCAGAGCATGTCGCGTAATGCAAGCAGTTCGGAATTACGACATGCGCGATATCAGGAACTTAGGGCAAAAGGAGCGAACCTGAACGATCGCGACGCATCTTAGTCGCGGGGCAACCTGCCAAGAAGCAGTTTGTTTCCTTCCCTGTTTCCGCAGCGCGAGCATTTGAGCGTTTGACCAATTGAATTGAGGCGGATGCCCGATCCGCATGTGCTGGCAACCAGCCGACGATCAACCTGCCCCTGATGCCGGCACTTTGCGCATTTTGCCACGAGCACATACCATTCCGGCAACAGTTCCAGCGTCGAGCCGTAGTCGGCAGCATTTTCGCGCGGCATCAGATCGATGCTTCGACGATGCCTCATAATCAGTCCTCTCGAAGCTTCGTCCGATCCCTATCGTGCAGTCAGCCGCGGCTTATGGACGGCTACAGTAGTCGGCGTCCCGGCCAACGCGCTTGCATCGTCGTCAGAGCCGCAATCCCATGAGTAACCGTTTCTTCGATCACCGGGCAGAACCGTCGAGCCGTAGGGAAAGCTGCACGCCGCCGCGCTTCAACCGCGGCAGAGGCGGCGTCATGTCGATGCGCCCGAAGGTGCGCTTGCGCCACTCGGCTTCGCGTTCCCGCTTCTTCCGGGCGGCTGCGACGGCAGCCATGGCGCGTTCGATCACTTCTTCCGTATGGGTCATGGTTTCTGTCCGGCTCATGGGAAACCTCCATTTGTTCACGTTATGTTCTTATTTTAGCACTCCCATGTCAACTCCCTTCGCGGCAACCGGCCGAATCGCGATCGCCGGGGCTCGACGATTCACGCTCCCCTCAGCGGCCGGCAGACAATCAGTCCTCCATCGCCAAGGCACCAACAGTCAAAAGATATGCCTCTTCCAAGAGACCGATTTCCCTTGTTTTTCAATATCGACGGGCTAGTCGCGGGACCTGCCTCATTAACCTTCGCATTGCCGAATTAACCTTTTGTTAACCATTTCCTCGGTACACCGAAGCAACGGAAAATTTACCAAGATGAACGACGTGTTAACTGAATCCCGGCCGATCCGCCTCAAGGGGCGCTCCTTCCTTGCTCTAGCGCTAACCCCCGAGCTGCCTCTCGAGGACTGGCTCACCCGGCTCGACGATCTGGCTTCCCGCTCCGCTGGCTTTTTCCTGCGACGGCCGGTCGTGCTCGATGTCGAAGGGCTCGACATCGATCGTTCACAGTTGCGCGACCTCGTCGATCAACTGGGCAAACGCAACGTCCGGATCATGGGCATCGAAGGCGCACGCCAGTCTTTGCTCGGCGCCGATCTGCCGCCGGCGATGAATGACGGGCGTCCGGCAGCCGACTACGAAGCGAAGATGGCGGAGCAGGCCGAAAGAGCGGCCGAGGTCCCGGAGACGGCAACACAAGCCGTCATCACGGCCGAGCCGCTTGCCGCCAAGGCAACGCCATCGATCGTCGTGACCCAGCCGGTGCGCTCCGGCCAATCGCTGTTCTTCCCCGAAGGCGACGTGACGATCGTCGGTTCGGTCGCCTCTGGCGCGGAGGTCGTGGCCGGCGGCTCGATCCACATCTACGGCGCGCTGCGCGGCCGGGCGATGGCCGGCACCACGGGCAATGCGTCTGCGCGGATTTTCTGCCGCAAGCTCGAAGCGGAACTGATTGCGATCGACGGCTTCTACAAGACGGCCGACGAGATGGAGCCAAACCTGCGCGGCAAGGCCGTGCAGATCTGGCTCGACGGCGAAGCGCTCAAGGCGGGAACTCTCGGCTAGGGCGAGACGAGGACGAGTGCGGGCGGCAGCCGCCCGCATCCCGCTGATGATTTGGGTCAATCCGGCCGAAATCATCAGGACGCAGGCGAAGGCGAATTCTAGATACTTGGAGAGACGAATGGGCAAGGTAGTCGTGGTTACTTCGGGCAAAGGCGGCGTCGGCAAGACGACGTCCAGCGCCGCATTGGGCGCCGCCCTCGCGCAGAATGGCGAGAAGGTCGTCGTCGTGGACTTTGACGTCGGTCTTCGCAATCTCGACCTAGTCATGGGCGCGGAACGGCGCGTCGTCTATGACCTGGTCAACGTGATCCAAGGCGAGGCCAAGCTGTCGCAGGCACTGATCCGCGACAAGCGCCTGGAGACGCTCTACCTGCTGCCAGCCTCCCAGACCCGCGACAAGGACAATCTGACGCCGGAAGGTGTCGAGAAGGTCATTGCCGCCCTTCAGAACGCCTTCGACTGGGTTATCTGCGACAGCCCCGCCGGCATCGAGCGTGGCGCGACGCTGGCCATGCGCCATGCGGATATCGCCATCGTCGTAACCAACCCGGAAGTCTCGTCGGTGCGCGACTCCGACCGCATCATCGGCCTGCTCGATTCCAAGACGCTCAAGGCCGAGAACGGCGAGCGCATGGAAAAGCATCTGCTGCTCACCCGCTACGACCCCCTTCGCGCCGAGCGTGGCGACATGTTGAAGGTCGACGACGTCTTGGAGATCCTGTCGATCCCGCTGATGGGCATCATCCCGGAAAGCGCTGACGTGCTGCGCGCCTCCAACGTCGGCTCGCCGGTCACGCTCGCAGACAACCGTTCAGCCCCGGCGCTCGCCTATTTCGACGCTGCACGCCGGCTCAAGGGCGAAGCCCTGCCGATTACCATTCCCGGTGAAAAGCGCAGCTTCCTTGGCAAAATCTTCGGAAGGAAGGCGGCATGAACCCGTTCCGTTTCTTCTCCCGCTCCCAGTCAGCTCCGGCCGCCCGCGAACGGCTGCAGGTGCTGCTGGCCCACGAGCGCGCATCCGCCGGCGATTCCGATCTCGTCACCAAGCTGCGCGACGAAATCCTCCAGGCGATCTCCAAGCACATGCAGATCGACGATGAAAAGGTCCGCGTGACGATGGAGCGCGGCGCCCAGGTCTCGACGCTCGCAGTCGATATCGAGATCCCGTTCGACGCCAAGAAGGCGGCCTGACGGCCGCCTACTATTTTCGGAAGCAACGTCGTCGCTGACGGTTTCCGGGCATTTCGGCGTGGCAGTACCCAGCGGATACTGCCACCTCTTCGCCGGTTATCAGAAGTCCGGCGCGACGCCGAAGACAAACTCCACCTTCTCACCCGACATGTTGAAATACTGGTGGTCGGTCCCCGCCGGAATATAGAAGCCGTCGCGCGGGTTGAGCTCGAACCAGACTTGCCCTTCCGCTTGCGGCACGTGGATGTTCAGCGTACCGGAAACGATGTAAAGGCACTCGTCGCCTTTGTGGCTCTCGATGCCGGTGCGCTTTCCGGCAAGCAGCGTCGTCTTGCCGACGGTCAGCTGATCGGTGGCGCAATAGAGGCCGGTATAGGCGCCCTGCGTTTGCTGGTCGAGGCTCCAGAGCAGATCGGCATCGCGCATCGGATGGATTGTCCTGGCCTTGCGCTGCTCTTCCGCTTTCATCGGCCAGCGGCCGATGAACTCGCTCTGGCCATAACGCGACTGATCGATCTCGAGGTAGGGCTTGGTGCGCGCGTAGGGGCCTGACGTGCCCTTGGCCGGCGGCGGTGCGAAGAACTCGAGGACGCGGACCTGCTCGTTACCGAGGTTGAAACCGTGGTGCCAGGTATCCTTGCGGAAGAACAGCGCCTCGCCTTCACGAGCGACGCAGAATTCGCCAGTCTCCGGATTGGCAAGGCCAAGTGTGCCGCTCAGCACGTAGAGAACCTCGTCCGCCCCGAAGATTGTACGGAAAGCTTCCGTGTGCTTGAAGCAGCCACCCGGCTGCATGCCGAAGACGATCTGGTGGATGCTTTCCGTCGAGGCATAGATCCAGTCGTCGACGAGACCGGCATTTTCCTCGCCCCAGAGATGCCGCGTGACGTTCGCATAGGGGATGGGCGTAGGACGATCGAAAACGGGACGGGGCGACGGCTTGTATCCCATCGGAAAACTCCTTGGTTCTGGGCGCGAAGCGGCGCGCCGATGTGGGGATGTCCGCGCGCGGAGCGCGCTATTTCGGCGGTGCGGGCGCGTGCGTCCGCTCGAGGAGCCGGGCGGTGACGGCGCGCTTCATATCCGGGTCGAGATGCATGACATTGAAGACCTCCGCCAGCCACATGCCCTCCACCGCCAGGCGCGTGATTGTCGCCTCGACCGGATCGAGGCCGTCGTTTTCGACAGCCGCCTGGCAGCGGATGTTTTGCTGGCGTACGATCTCCAGAAGGTCGGGAAAGTTCGAAAGCGCTGCCGTAATGCTGGCGCCGAGACGGTCGTACTGATCGCCGGTGCTCGCGGCCTCGCCGAGAGTGGCACGCACATAGGCGCGGGTGTAGCGGCCATGCGGATCCTCGTCCGCGGTTTCGAGACCGGCCAGCCCAGTCTCGAAACGGTAGACGAAACGCTCGACCATCGCCCTCACTAGCGCGTCCTTGCTGGCGAAATGGTAGAGGATTCCGCCCTTGCTGAGGCCGGTCTGTTCCGCCACTTCGTCGAAGGTGAGAGATGACACGCCCTTGCCGACGACGATCGCTTCGGCGGCGGTCAGGATGCGGTCACGTGCAGTTTCGCGTTTTGCCATGTCGTCAATCCAGGTGTTCGAAATATCGTCCTGCTATAGCCTTGAACTCTCCCGCAGGCGACCGACGATCTCGGTCATCAGCGCCAGGTCCTCGCGCGAGTCGGCAAGTGTCGTCTTTGGTTTCGTGCCGTTGGTGAGATGGTCGTGGAAGGCACGCAACTCCAGAGCGAATGGGTCGCTATAGTCCGGGCCGAAGGTCCGCGTTTCGGTCTCGGTGTCGGTGGAATCGATCACTTCGAGCGAAGTTGGCAGATTGCGGATATAGGGCGTATCGTAGCTGACGCGCAGTTGGCGACGGTCGGACAGCACCTCGATGCGCGCGTCGAAGCGGGCAACATTGTCGATCAATGCCTCGTAGATCGCGGTGAAGTGGCCGTAGTCGAAGAGCGCGACGATCGACTCCCCATTGGCCTTGTGGTGCGCGGCGATGACCCGCTTCGGCGGGCCGATCAGTTCGCGCATCGCCGACAGACTGTGCGACGACAACCCGGTCAGCACCTGGTAGGCACGCATCAGGTCAGCCGGCGCATCCCCGCCGACCACCTGCTTCAAAAGCGCCGTCGTCTGCGCACGAGATTCCGCCAGGAACGCCTGATCGAGATCCGTGGGATAGAAGATGTTGCGGGTCTGGCGAATGAAGAACGGGCCTTCGCAGATGATGTCGCGGACGCGGACATAGCGTACATCGCTCTGCGCCGGCATCATCGCCTTGGCGCGCAGGAAGCTTGGCGAATAGCGGCGCATATAGGCGATGAAGAGCAGCCGGTCGGCGGCCTCCGCCAGCGGCGCTACGGCGTCGATTTCGCCGAGCGTGAGACAGGCGGGCTTTTCGAGGAAGACGTGCTTCTTTGCCTTCAGCGCCATCTCAAGATAGAAACTGTGCGTCTGGTCCGGCGTCAGGATGAAGACCGCGTCGATGTCAGGCGAAGAGACAAGGTCCTCCGCAGTTTCGAATTTTCTCGCGCCGGGATAACGGGCCGAGCAATAGGCCGTCAGGCTCGGCGAAACGTCATAGACGCCGGCTATTTCGAAGAGATGGCGGTGATCGGCCAGGATCGGCAGATGCATGAGCTGGCTCACCTCGCCAAGCCCGATCAAACCAACGCGAACGACACGCATGGGAGTACCCTTTCCGCCTCTAACCGAGGCAATCAACCCTTGACCGCGCCGGCCGTCAGGCCGGAGACGATGTGTTTCTGGAATATGAGAGCGAGAACGATGAGCGGCACCGTGACGATGGTCGAGGCGGCCATGATCGCACCATAGGGGAATTCGTAGCGGCTCGATCCGGAGATCAGCGCGATCGCCACCGGCACGGTGCGGTTCTCGTCGGTGAGAATGAAGGTCAGCGCGAACATGAACTCGTTCCACGAGGCGATGAAGGCGAGCAGTCCGGTTGAGATCAGCGCCGGCCCCATCATCGGCAGGAAGATGCGGCACACGATACGCAGCGGCGAGCAGCCGTCCATGATCGCCGCCTCCTCGATCTGCTTCGGTAGGTCGCGCATAAAGGTCGTCAGCACCCATATGTTGAAGGGCAGCGTGAAGATCATGTAGGCGAAGATCAGCGAGCCAATCGTGTTGTAGAGCCCAAGCCAGCGGATCATCTCGAAGAGGCCCGAGAGCAGCGCGATCTGCGGGAACATCGAGACGGCCAGCACCAAAAGCATGATCGGCGAGCGACCGCGGAATTCGATGCGTCCGAGCGCATAGGCCGCGCCGACCGCGAGCATCAGCGACAGCGCCACGACCGAGAAGGCGACGATCAGCGAGTTCAGCAGCGAGCGCAGAAACACCCCGTCCGAAAGGATCGCCGCGTAATTGTTGAACTTCAGATCCGGGAAGAACGTTACGTCGAAGATCGCCTGCCCGGATTTCAGCGACGACGCGATCATCCAATAGAAGGGAAACAACGTATAGAGCGCAACGATGCCGAAGAGGGAGTAGATTGCTATTGTGTGCAGGTGCTTGCCGGTGTTGCTTCTGACCATGTCAAACTCCCATGAGGCGGCGATTGAGACGGAAGACGGTAACGTAGATAGCGGTAACCAGCGCGATCATCAGGAAAACTGCCGTGCTGGCCGCCGAGCCGACACCCATATCCTGGAAATTGACGAGAACCTCGCGGGCATAGATCGAGACGGTCTTGGTGTCGTCACTGTTGGAGGACAGCACGTAGCTCAAGTCGAACATGCGTAGCGCATCGAGCAGGCGGAAGAGCACGGCGACGGCGATGCTGGGGGCCAGCAGCGGCAAGGTCAGCGAGATGAATTGTTTCCATGCCGGCACGCCGTCGATCGAAGCTGCCTCATAGATACCGCGCGGCAGCATCGTGAGGCCTGCGAGGATCAGGAGCACCATGAAGGGCGTAGTGATCCAAACATCGACGGCGATGATCACGGGCATCACCAGCACCGAGTTAGCGGTCCAGGCAACGCCGCTTTCAATCACGCCGGCAAGCTTCAGCACATGGTTCACGATGCCGAACTGGTCATGCAGCATCCATTGCCACATGCGCGCGCTGACGACGACCGGGATCGACCAGGGGATCAGGATGATCGCCCGCATCATGCCGCGGCCGGCAATATGTGAGTTGAGGAGCAGCGCGATCGTCAGGCCGAGCACCGTTTCGATCGAAACGGAAATGACGGTGAAATAGAGCGTGTTGCGGACCGACTGCCACCACAGCGGATCCTCGAACAGCGCGTAATAGTTGTCGAAGCCGACATAGCTGTAGAAGTCCGGCTCTGTCAGCAGGGCATCGGTGAAGGAAAAGAGAAAGGTGCGGCCCAGCGGCCAGAGCGCCACGCCGGTCAGGACGAGCAGGCTTGGCGCGAGAAACAGCCAGGCGGTACGAACACGCGCCTGCCGCAGTCCCGTCGATCGTGAAGCCGACGTCATGATCTCACGCTCCCTTGGCCGAGAGCGCCAGGTCGTCGGCACCGAAGATATGCGCCTTCGAAGTCAGCCAGCCGACGGTAATGTCGGCATTCGGCTTGAGATCGAGTTTGCCTTGCGCCTTGACGACCAGCGACTGGCCGTTGCCGAGCCGCGCATGGACGAGCGCCTCGCCACCGAGCGGCTCGACAAGCTGCACGGTCGCCGGCAGGCGGACGTCGCCGCCGCCAAGGATTAGGTCTTCCGGCCGGATGCCGACGCTGACCTCGCCTTCATAGCCCAGATCCTCAAGCCCATGGCGGGCGTCGAGCACTTCGAGGCGGCTTCCGCCGCCGTCATTGGCAAGCTTTCCGGTGAGAAAATTCATGCGCGGCGCGCCGATGAAACTGGCGACGAATCTGTTGGCCGGGCGCTCGTAAAGCTCCATCGGCGTGCCCACCTGGGAGATGCGGCCGTCCTTCAGGACGACGATGCGATCCGCCAGCGTCATGGCCTCCAGTTGGTCGTGGGTGACATAAACGGTTGTGGCTTTGAGCTCGCGGTGGATGCGGGCGATTTCAACCCGCATCTCCATGCGCAGATCGGCGTCGAGGTTAGACAGCGGCTCGTCGAACAGGAAGAGCTTCTGCGAGCGCACGAGCGCGCGGCCGATGGCGACGCGCTGCTGCTGGCCGCCGGAGAGCTGGGCCGGACGACGCGCGAGCAGATGTTCGATCTTCAGGAACCGGGCGACCTTCGCCACGCGCTCCTTGATTTCGCCGCCGGCAAGCCGCGCCGTTTCCAGCGCAAAGCCGAGATTGCGCTCGACGCTCATGTGCGGATAGAGCGCGTAGGATTGGAACACCATGGCAATGCCACGACGCGCCGGCGGCGTTTCGTTCATGCGCGCGCCGCCGATCTGCAACTCGCCGTCAGTAATTTCCTCGAGCCCTGCGATCATGCGCAAGAGCGTCGACTTCCCGCAGCCTGAGGGGCCGACGAAGACGACGAATTCGCCTTCTCCAACCGAAAGGTTGACCTTGTCGATCACGGTCAGCGCACCGAAGCGCTTGACGACATTGGTAAGGGCAATTCCACTCATTGGCGCACCGTCTGGTTGGCAGTCCTGTTTGCAAGCGCGGCAACGCCGATGGCGCAGGCCGCATCACCGAGGAGGCTTGGAACGATCGGCATGTCGCGCGCACCGTCGGCCCAGATGAACGGCCGCGTCAGCGCGGCGAGCCGCGCATTGACCGACGGGTCGCCGCCGATGCCGCCGCCGAGAATGAGCACGGCCGGATCCAGCGTGTTCACCAGCTGGCCGAGATAGGAGGCGAGCGACAGAAGACCGTCGGCCACCATCCGTGCTGCCCGCGGGTCGTCAGCTTCGGCTTCGAAGAGTTGCAGCGCGCTTGCGTCCGGTCGGCCAATCAACCGGCCGTAACGCTCGCCCAAGGCCTTCCCGCTCGCAAAAAGCTCGAGGTTGTGGCGAACCGCCTGGTCCCGCCTTTCGCCCGAGAAAGCGACGAGATCGCTGCCGGAGAAATGGATCGCGAAGCCACGCGCCCCCGCATACGGCGCCCCGCCGATGACCAACGAATGCGAAAGCCCGGTGGAGATAGTCACGTAGACGAAGGGATCGATACCGCGACCTGCGCCAATCCAGCCTTCGGCGAAGGCGGCGGCGCGCACGTCGCTGTCGACATGCAGCGCCCCGTAGCCGCCGAGACGGCCATGGTAGTCGAGGCCGCGCCAATCGAAATTCCAGGCGGAGGCCGGCTCGCCGTTACCTGTCACCAGCTCCGGCAGGCAAACGCCGAGCCCTGTCGTCTCGACACCAAGCGCTTCGCCTTCGCGGCGAATGGTTTCCGCAAGCGACACCACCAGTTCGAGCACGGCGGCACCGCCCCCCTGGCAATGGCTCGGCTCGGTGCGTTCGGCGATCACGGCGCCGTCGGCAAGACGTACAAGGCAGGCCTTGGTCTTCGTTCCCCCGACATCGATGCCGATGGCATGCTGGCCCATCACCGCGCTCCCCATTCGCCGGCAGCGTCCGCATCGGCATGGAGTTCTGCACCCTGGCATTCGACGACGATGGTGGCCGGCCAGGTCGGATCATAGACGCGCGTACCGGTCAGGCGATAGAAGGCGTGATTCTTGCCTTCGCCCCAGACGATCATCGCCACCGCCTTCGACTGTTCGGCGATCGAGCCGATGCCGATCGTCACTCCATGCGAGGGCACGTCGTCGATGCCGGCGAAATCCGGAAAGGTCGCGAGATTGTCGCGCCGCGTCTGTTCGGCAAGGGCAACGATGCGCGTGCGGCTGTCGCGGGCAGAGCCCGGCGGGTTGAAGGCGATGTGGCCGTCACCGGCGCCGGAAGCAAGCAGGAAGAGATCGATACCGCCGGCGGCAGCGATGCGCTCATCGTAGCCGCCAGGTGCCGCGATATCCGGCATCCAGAAGTTTTCGGACGGAATGCGGAAGTTGTCCGGCAGCGCCGCATTGATGCGGCCGACGATCTCCCGTTTACCGAAGCCACGGCAGGAATAATGCGCCTCAGACGGCGGCGGGGCAAAACCGCCACCTTCCGCGGGACGGAGATATTCGTCCATCATGACGATGATCAGCCGCGAGCAATCGATGGGCTCGCCGGCAAGACGGCGTCCGAGCGCCTCATAGACCGGCAACGGACTGCGGCCGCCCGGGCAGCCGAGAACGTAGTTGCGGCTTGCGGCAGTCGCTTCGCGAATTCCGGCAATAATCCGCGCCGCAAGGCGATCGCCGATGGCGACGGGCGTATCGTGGATTTCGATCTTCATGCGCCGGCCCCGTTCGCAAGGAGCGTCGAGACGAAGTCATAGTTGCGACGGGCGATCGTTTCCGGCGTATCGGGATGGTTCAGCGCCAGATCCTGCTCGACCACCAGCGGGCCATCGTAACCGGTCTCGCGCAGCACCGACACGAAGGCGGCGATATCGACGACGCCGCGATCGAGATCGGTCATGATGCCCTCTTCGAAGGCGCGGTCCGAGTGGATGCCTTCGGAAAGCACCCGCTCGCGAAAGGCACCATCGACATTCTTCAGATGAACCGAATTGATGCGGCCGTGGTGGCGTCGATAGAAGGCGATCGGGTCGGTTTTCCAATAGGCATGGTGGCCGGTATCGAGGCAAAGCCCGACGAGATCGGGATCGGTGTCGGCTAGTAGCCGCTCGATCTGGTCCTCAAGCTCGACGCAGGTGCCGACATGCGGGTGGAAGCTGAACTGCAACCCATAGCTGCGGGCAATCGCCGCCGCCCGGTTCGTCTGGTCGATCATCGCGCACCAGCCGGCCCCATCGACGACGCCCATGCGGTCCTTTGGGTAGAACTCCGACTCGTCCATCAGGATGAAATGCGTGCCGCCGATTTGCGAAAGCAGCTTGCAGACGGCCTGCGTCTTTTCCTCAAGCACCGGCCAGGTGGATGCATCGGCAAGGGTATGGACATGGGCCGCCGCGACGACCTTGAGATCGCGGCTTGCCAACTCGGACGAAAGCACCTTGGCGTCCGTGGAAAAGTAGCCATAGGGGCCGAGCTCGGTGTGCCGGTAGCCAGCCGCATGGGTGCGGTCGAGATAGTCGGTCCAGCCGAGAGCATTCCCCTGGGGCCAATAGATGCCCCAGCAGCACGGTGCGATCGCAATATTCACGTCGGTTTCCTCAGATCCTGTTGTGGCGGGATCCGTCACGCCGGACCCCCGTGTCGTCGAGGCGGACTTACCAGCCCCGCGCCTTCAGCCGCTCCAGATCGCTGCTGACCTTGGCGAGCGCGTCCGCAGCACTCTCCTTGCCGCTCAGCACATTGTGAACGCCGTTGAATATCCGCTGCGAGACGCGATTATAGGAGGCACCGGTCACCTGTGACGGCCGCGACGCGCTTTCGGCATAGGCCTTCTCGGCGAAGGCGAGCGACGGATTGGCGGCGAGGATGTCGTTGTCCTCGTAAAGCGCCTTCAAGGTCGGGCTATAGGCCTGCAGCGCGCGGCGCTTCTGCTCCTTGGCGCCAGTCAGATAGCGCACCAGGCTGACAGCCGCATCGACATCGTCGGCATATTTGGAAACGCCGAGCAGGCCGGCGCCGTAGCAGCCACTCGATTTCTGGCCTTCCGCCCCGACCGGCAGCGCCATGACGCCGATCTTGCCACGCAGCGAGGAATCCTCGGCCTGAGTCGTGCCCCAGACATAGCTCCAGTTGCGGTGGAAAACGGAATTGCCGGCCTCAAACACGCCGCGCGAACCTTCTTCGTCGTAGTTCAGCACGCCCTCGGGGCTGATGTTGCCGATCCAGGAACGGGCGAGATCGAGCGCCTTGACGGCCTCGGGATTGTTCGCGGTGATGGTACCATCCGGCGAGATGAAATTGCCGCCGCCGAAGGAAGCGACCCACTCGAGCGCGTCGCAGGTAAGCCCCTCATAGGCGCGACCCTGCCAGACATAACCCCACATGTCGGGGCTGCCGCCGGCGCGTTCCTTGTCCTGGATGAACTTCGCCGTTTCGGTGAGCTCCTGCCAGGTCTTCGGTTCGCCCTTGCCGTATTTCTCGAGCAGATCCTTGCGGTAGAACATCAAGCCGGCATCGACGAACCAGGGCATTGCCAGAAGCTTGCCGCCGATGGTGGCGTCGGCGAGCGAGGATTCGAAATGGGCGGAGATTTCGTTGGCCGGAACCTTTTCACGCAGGTCGACTAGATGCGGCGCCAGCGTTCCGACCCAGATGTTGTCGAGGGTCAGGACGTCGACATCACCGGACTTGCCGGCGAGCAGCTGTTGGTAGAGCGGCAGCGCCTCGCCCCAGTTGGCTGGCATCTTGTTGATCTTGACGGTGTTGCCGGTTTCCTTGGCCCAGGCCTCGGAGGCCGACTGGCAAAGCTCGAGCTCGGCGCCGGCCGAGCTGCAGAAAATCGAGACTTCGGCTGCAGCCGCCGGCATGGCGGCAAAAGCGACACCGGCCATGGCGGCCGCCTTGAAGCACTTCATCCAACGCATTCTCGTCTCCTCCCCAGAAAACGTTTTGTTGCGATCAGCGATAAATGCTTACTATACCGTCCGGACGGTACAGTAAAGTGAAAAATCGTGGAAGCGATCAGGACGGTGGGGAAATAGTCCGGCCGCCTTCGAGAGGATGCACTCGCCCTGCCTACGCAGGCGCGGTGAGGAGGATTGCGATGGAGAGCACCACCATGTCGACAAGCCATGAGAATGCGGTCGTCGAAACGAACGCGGCGCAAAGGCGCCCCGGCGACATGAGGGAATTGAAGGGGATGTTTGCGTCCCGAGCGCTCAGACTTCCGCCGCAGCTCGAACAGGTCGCCCTGGTCGCGCTGGCGAAGCCGGACCTCGTCGCTTTCGGCAGCGCCCGCTCGATCGCGCTTGCCTGCGCCGTCTCGCCGACGACGGTCGCCCGTTTTGCGACCGTCCTCGGTTTCGACGATTTCCGTGACCTGAAGGTGTTCTTTCAACGACACCTGCGAAATACGCTGATGGTCTCCGTCTCACCGTAGAGCACGCCCGCGCTCAGGCCGCCTGTTGCGGCAGAGGCCCGACATAGATGGAGCGCGGCCGGATAAGCCGGCCTTCGAGCGCCTGCTCGCGCGCGTGGGCGACCCAGCCGACAGTGCGGCCGATCGCAAAAACGCCGGTAAAGGCCTCGCGCGGGAAATTCAGCGCATCGAGCAGAAGCGCGGTATAGAACTCCACATTGACGTCGAGTGGACGGTCGGGCTTGCGCACCTTCAAGATCGCGAGCGCCGACCGTTCGACCGCTTCGGCCAGCTGAATACGATTACGGTTCGCTGGGTCGGCGGCGATCAGTTGTCTCAATGCGCCTTTCAACGCGTCGGCACGGGGGTCGCGGACACGATAGACGCGATGGCCAAAGCCCATCAGCCGCTCGCCGCGGTCGAGTGCTCGGGTGAGCCAGATTTCCGCATTCTCCGGTGTTCCGATCGCATCGAGCATGTCCAGCACCGGACCCGGCGCGCCGCCGTGAAGCGGCCCCTTGAGAGCGCTGATTGCAGCGAGCACCGAAGATGTGAGGCCGGCTTTCGTGGACGCGACCACACGTGAGGCGAAGGTGGAGGCGTTGAGGCCGTGGTCCGAAATCGTCACCAGATAGGCATCGAGCGCCGCCACTTCTTGCCTCATCGGCACCTTTGCGCCGAGCATCGCCAGGATATCGGCGGAGTGCGACAGCGACGGCCTCGGCGCAACCGGGCTTTCACCCCTTTTCAGGCGCAGCACAGCCGTCAGGAAAACGGCCGGGGCGGCAAGCAAGCGCAGCGCCGTATCGAGATCATCACCATCCGGAAGCCGGGCGATCAGCGCGCGCATGATGTCGACTGGCGGCAGTTCCAGTAGCGCGTCGTCGATCGCGCCGACATGGGCGAACACCTCTGCACGCTTCTGTCCGAGGCCCCGGGCAAGCTCGGTGCGATCTGGAGCATTCCCCACCAACCCGTCGACTAGCAGGGCCACGACATCTTCATAGCTGGCGTAACCGACCAAGTGATCGAGCGATACGCCACGAATGATCAATTCGCCGGCCTCACCGTTGACATGGGAAAGCTGCGTCTCGGCGGCGACGACGTCTTCAAGTCCGTTCTTCATCATCAGTTTCTCCTTTACGCGAAGGATGATCCGACCTAGACCTATTGACGTCAATCTTGATGCAATTGATCAATATGAAGACACTCTGGATCACCGCCGAAGAGGCGCTCGCCCGGCTCGGCAGCAAGCGGCAGACGCTCTATGCCAATGTCAGTCGCGGGCGCATTCGCGCCAAGCCCGACCCGACTGATCCGCGCCGCAGCCTCTACCAGGCAGACGACGTGCACCGGTTGGCCGAACGCCATGCCGGGCGGCGGCAGGCGGCGGTCGTTGCCGCCGAAGCGATCCGCTGGGGCGAACCGGTTCTGCAGACAACGATCTCCAGTATCGCTGGCGGACGGTTATTCTATCGCGGCCGCGATGCGGTCGAACTCTCCGGCGACGCGACATTGGAGGAGATTGCCACACTGCTTTGGCAATCATTCGAGGCAGTGACCGTTCCCGCCGATGACCATGGTGGCAGTCAATCGCGCCTGACCGCAACATTCGGACGCCTGGCTGCACGGATCGAGAGCGACCTACCGGCACTCGGGAGACGGCCGGCGATACTCAAGGCCGAAGCCGCCGAGGTGCTTGCTACCGCCGCGGCGGGGCTGGCGCCGTCACGAGAACCAATGCCGCTGCACCAGCGGCTGGCACTGGGCTGGGGGCGGCCGGAGGCGGCGGAACCGATCCGCAAATGCCTGGTGCTGACCGCTGAGCACGAACTCAATGTTTCGGCCTTCGCGGCCAGGGTCACGGCCTCCTCGGGTGCTGCGCTTTCCGCCGCCACCCTCTCGGGGCTTGCCACGCTGACCGGGCCGAGACATGGCGGTGCGTGGCTCAGCGTCACGCGCCTGGCCGAACAGGCGGCGACGAGCGGCGTCCGCGAGGCGATCCGGGGAATGCTCTCCTCGGAGGGCGTGGTCAGGGCCTTTGGCCATCGCCTTTATCCCGATGGCGATCCGCGCGCCAAGGCGATCATGGCGAGCTTCGATGTGCCGGCGCTCTATACCGCGTTGGCCGAAGCCGGTGAAGAACTGCTCGGAGAGCCCGCCAATCTCGACTTTTCGCTGGCCGCGCTGGCGGCGACATACGACCTTCCGCCAGACGCGCCCCTCGTCATTTTCGCGCTTGCGCGCACCGTCGGCTGGCTCGCCCACGCGATGGAGCAAGTGGAAAGCGGTGAATTGATCCGTCCCCGCGCGCACTACGCCGGCTCGTAAGCCGCCATGCAGCGCAAGCATACAAGCTGAACCTCCAGTAAGCCGCACGCCATTCGCACAAAGAAATCCGCAATACACGCGCAAATCGACTTTCATTACACAAATTTAATGGACGCCAACCTCAGATAAACTTCGAGGTAATATTACACGATATTAACGTGACGACGACCCACGGCAGCATTACCTTCGAGCCGAGGCTGAATATTGCCGGCGACCGCTTTGGCCGCGACGCGACAATAGGAGACGGCCTCGCAGGGAAGCTCCTCCCGCTTCCCGAGTTGAAGGAGAAGCAGATATGCGCTCGCCCCTCAAGACCACTGCCATTGCAACTCTTGCCCTCGTCGTTTTCGCCGGTGGTGCCTTTGCGGCCGATCACCACGACTTCGGTCGCGACAATGACAAGGGCGCCTATACCGGTGATTATTACCAGGGCATTTTCACCCAGGACGACATGACGGCCCCGGCCATGCCTGCCTACCGCGCACCCACTCACATGGCGTCGTCGCGGCTCGACCGCGTTCTGCACGAACTCCGGGTCGACAATCATAGAATCCATGCCGATCGCGAACAGGGCAAGCTGACCGCGGCAAATTACAGGAAGCTCGAGCGGGAAGACGGCGCAGTCCGCGCCCAGGCGGTCAGGGCCGCCGCCGCCCATCACGGCATGCTGCCGACGCAATCCTATGCGCGGTTGCAGAAGGAAGTTCGGCACCTCGACCGCGACATTGCCCGAATGGCCTGATCGGCCGACCGTCTCACCCGGCTTGCGGGTGAGCGTATTGACGGCGCCGGGTTCGCTCATCGAGCCCGGTCCCTCGGCAATCAACACAAGTCTTGCACGAAGCCGATCGAAGCAATGAGCCGTGTTCAGCGCCCATGACGGGCACTCGGCGGGGATCGCTCGGCTTTGGCAGCGAAAGGAAAAGATCATGTCAAACAGTCTGAAGAGATATCGTGCTGCCGCCCTCCTCGGCGCAGCCGTCATCATCGCGCCCTTGTCCGTGGCAAGTTTCGTTGGTCGTGACGTGGCTGCGGCCGCCGCGCCCGGCGCTGCGGTTGCCGTTCCGGCCACATCCGCCGGCTCCTTCGCCCCGATCGTTTCGGCGGACAAGCCGGCGGTCGTCACCATCACGACCGTGATCAAGGCCGACAACGACGAAACGTCACAACTCAGCGGAGACTCGCCCTTCGACGAGCAGTTTCGCCAATTCTTCCGCGACCAGGGCATTCCGCTGCCGGACCAGGCGCCTGAGCGGCGCCCGACTCAACGGGCCGAAGCGCTCGGCTCTGGTTTCGTCGTAACGTCCGATGGCTACATCGTCACCAACAACCATGTCATCGACAAGGCGTCGAGCATCACGGTGACCCTCGACGACGGCACGCAAGTGCCCGCCAAGCTTGTCGGCGCCGATCCAAAGAACGATCTCGCTGTGCTGAAGGTCAAGCCCACGAAACCGCTTGCCACCGTCGCCTGGGGTGATTCCGACACTCTCAGGGTCGGCGACCAGGTGCTGGCGATCGGCAACCCGTTCGGTATCGGCACGACCGTGACGGCCGGCATCGTTTCGGCGCGTGGCCGCGATCTCAACAGCG
Organism: Ensifer sp. 38_S197; assembly: GCF_056924495.1. NCBI lineage: Bacteria > Pseudomonadati > Pseudomonadota > Alphaproteobacteria > Hyphomicrobiales > Rhizobiaceae > Ensifer > Ensifer sp. 38_S197. The sequence goes on from NZ_JBXOVZ010000001.1 coordinate 1,154,924, forward strand.
GTCCCTATGACGACTTCATCCAGATCGACGCGCCGATCAATCGTGGCAATTCCGGCGGACCGCTGGTCGATGCCGAAGGCCGCGTGGTCGGCATCAACACCGCCATCTACTCGCCCAACGGCGGCAGCGTCGGCGTCGGCTTCGCCATTCCCTCCGATCAGGCCCAGAAGGTGGTCGCCGAACTGATGAAGGACGGCTCGATCCAGCACGGCTTCATCGGCGTCGAAATTCAACCGGTGACCGCTGACATCGCCGATGCGATCGGCTTCCCCCAGGCTGAAGGCGCGCTTGTCGCCGGCGTCAACGGCGGAACGCCAGCTGCCAAGGCGGGCCTCAAGGCCGGCGATGTCATCACCGCCTTCGGCGGTAACCCGGTCAAATCACCGCGCGATCTCTCGCGCATGGTTGCCGACCTCGCGCCCGGCACGCCGAAGAGCCTGAGCGTCTGGCGCACCGGCAAGACCAAGGCTCTCTCGATCACCGTCGGCAGCAATGCTGCGGATCGGCAATAGCGGCGAGCCGCGATCCCGACTGCCCGGCCGCCTCGCGGCCGGGCAATTTCCAGCCGGCATTTAGCCGGCCATCTTTTCAATCCGGCTCTGCTCCCGCCAGGCCGCGGGACTGAGAGCCGTCACCCGGCGGAACTCGCGATTGAAATTGGACTTCGTCCACGCCGATATCATCAAGCTCGCCAGCGAGGCATTGCAGCAGAGCCTCGGCGATTAGCGGCTGGTGAAATCGCAACGCGAGCAGCGATACGCATCACCGCCCGGACAGGCAGCTCCGCCTTCCGCCGCCCTCTTCCGAACCCGATGCCGCAGAATACAAAGGCTTACAAAAGCGCCGCCCGGCCGACACACCGCCAATACACGCCTCCGCTGAAATGAGCGTGCTTTCAACGACACACAGGCGACCAACTCTCGGAGGATCTTATGAAAACCACCCGCATCTTCGCCGCCGCATTACTGATCGCCGGCAGCGTGACGACACTTCACCTAGCACAGGCCCAGCAGATGCAGGGCATTCAGCGCACGGACCTGATCAAGAACGAGCTCAGCGTGCCCGGGCACGAAGCCGTGCAGGTCCGCGTCGACATCGAACCGGGCACGACCTCGATCAAACATTCGCATCCGGGCGAAGAGATCGCCTATGTGCTCGAAGGTTCGCTGGAATACCAGCTCGACGGCCGTGCGCCGGTGACGCTTCAGGCGGGACAGGCGCTGTTCATTCCAGCTGGCGTTGCCCATGTGGCGAAGAACGTTGGCACCACCAAGGCGTCTGAACTCGCGACCTACATCGTCAGCAAGGACGCGCCGCTTCTTGTTCCCGTCAAGTAGATCGGCGCGGCGCCATGCGAAGGCGCCTTCAGGCATGAAGGAATTCGAGCAGCGCCGCGTTGAACCTGGCCGCGGACTCGACGTTGACGATATGGCGGCCCGGCAGCGACAGGTGCCGGCCGCGCTGCACGCGCGTGACGATATTTTTGAGGTCCGCCGGTGGGCATACCGGATCCCCCTCGCCGGAAATCGCCAGCAAGGGATTGGCGATCTTTGCGATTTCTTCCTGCAAATCCGCAGCCGCCAGCGCGGTGCAGCCGCCGATGTAACCATCGGCCGAGGTGGCGCCGAAGCTCTCAATGACGCGATCGACGGCATCACCATGGCTGGCTGCGTATGCCGGACTGAACCAGCGCTCGGCCGTAGCGGCGGTCAAGCCCTCAAGGCCGCTCGCCCTGACGGCGTCGATGCGCGCGGCCCAGCCCTCGGGCGTGCCGATGCGGGCCGCTGTCGCACAGAGTACGATTTTGTCGAGCCGCTTACCCGCGTGCACGCCGAGCCATTGTCCTGTCAGCCCGCCGATCGACAGGCCACAGAAATGCGCCTTTTCGATCTCCAAGGCGTCCAGAAGGGACAGCACGTCATGGCCGAGATCGGCGAGCGTATAGGGTGGCGGCGGTGCGGAGGAACGACCATGGCCCCGACGATCATAACGCAGCACACGGAAATGCGGCGAAAGCGCCTCGATCTGGGCGTCCCACATCGAAAGGTCGGTGCCGAGCGAGTTGCAGAAGAGCAGCCATGGCGCGCTGCCATTCTGATCACCGTCGATGCGGTAATGAAGGCGATGGCTGGGTAACTCGAAGATAGGCCATGAGACAGGAACTCCGATCGGGAAAGCCGCCGGCGATGGCGGCTTCGATGTTGCTGGCGACACCACGGCTCAGGTGTCTTGTGCGCTGCATACGTAGATAGCGACAGAACGCACTCAAGGGGTGGCGGCCGAACTCTTCGTAATCCGGCTACCATTGCCATCTATGCGGTCGCCAGTTGGCCGACCTCCACGCTACGGGCATTGCTGATCGCAAACACCAGCATGGCGAGCGCCGAGATCGCCGCCGGGACGGCAAAAATCAGGAAGTTCTGCTGCAGCGGAAACTCCTGCGCCAGCAGTACGCCGCCGAGCGTCGGCCCAACGATCGCGCCGATACGACCGACGCCGGAGGCCCAGCCCAGCCCCGTCGAGCGAACTGAGAGATTGTAGAGCTGCGCCACGCTGGCATAGAGCAGGATCTGCGTGCCGATCGTGGTGGCGCCGGCGACGAACACCATCAGGAACAGGAACACCGCCGGCGGGTTGAAGCCGATTAGCGCGATCGACAGCGCTGCCGCGACGAAGAAGCCGACCACCACTTTCGGCAGGCCGAAGCGGTCGCCGAGCCAGCCGCCGGCAATGGCGCCCGCCATGCCGCCGAAATTGAGCGAGAACAGGCTGAGCAAGCTCGCCTTCTCGGCGTAGCCGGCTTCCTGCAGCACCTTCGGCAGCCAGGAGGAGAGCAGGTAGACGAGCAGCAGGCAGCAGAAAAACGCGATCCAGAGCATGAGGGTTCGTAGTGTCCGCTGGTGGCGGAAGAGTTCCAGAACCGATGCCGAAGCGCCCTTCGTTTCCGAAAAGACCAGCCTGTCGGCAGCAGCCAGCCGTGAAGCGGGAGCGATTTTGGCATAGATCCGCTTCGCCTCTTCCTGCTTGCCCTGGCGGATGAGGAACCCGAGCGACTCCGGCAGCTTCCACAAGATCGCCGGCAGCATCAGCAGCGGAACTGCGGCGATGAAGAACATTGGCTTCCAGCCATAGGACGGTATCATGCCGATACCGAGACCGGCGGCCACCATACCGCCGACCGAATAGCCGGAGAACATCAGCGCAACCATCGTGCCGCGCAGGCGCTTCGGCGCATATTCGTTCATCAGCGCCACCGCGTTCGGCATCAGCCCGCCGCAGCCGAGACCGGCGAAGAAACGGAAGATCTTGAACTGCTCCGGCGAATTGGCAAAGCCGGTTAAAAGGGTCGAGACCGTGAACAGCAAGAAGCTGATGGCGATCCCCTTCCTGCGGCCGACCCGATCGGCAAGCGGGCCGAAGATCAGGGCGCCGAACATCATGCCGAAGAGCGCCCAGGCCTGCAGCGCGCCGGCCTGTGGCTTGCTCAGGCCCCATTCCGCGATCAGTGTCGGCAGCACGGTGCCGGCCACGAAGACGTCGTAACCGTCGACGATCAAGAGCAGCGCCGAGAGCGCCACCACCATCCACTGGAAGCCGCCGAGAGGGCTCCCGTCTATTGCCTCATTCACATCGATCGTGCGCATCGTCTCCTCCCCAGGTGTTTGCGCGTTTAAACAAGGAACCGTCAGCCGAGATCGCCGCCGGCGACCGGCAGCACATTGCCGGTGATGTAGGAGGCCTCGTCCGAGGCCAGGAACAGAATGGGCGCCGCTTGCTCCTCGATGCTGCCGTAGCGCTTCATGAAGCTCGACTTCTTTACCTGGGCAACGACGTCTCCCATCCAGGCCTTCTCGGCTTCGCTGTCACCCTCCGCATTGCGCGGAATGCGGCGCGGCGGCGCCTCTGTCCCGCCCGGCGCTGTTGCGACGACCCGGATGTTGCGCTCCGCAAGCTCCATGGCCAGCGACTGGGTGATGGCATTGACGCCGCCCTTCGCCGCCGAGTAGGGCACACGATGAATGCCGCGCGTCGCGTTTGAGGACACATTGACAATGGTGCCGCCGCCACGGGCAAAGAGATGCGGCAGCACGGCATGGCAGCAATAAAGCGTGGGCATCAGCGAGCGGCGAATCTCCGCGTCGATCTGCGTCGGCTCGAATTCCTCGAAGGGACGCATACGGATCGCACCGCCGACATTGTTGATCAGGACGTCGATGCCGCCGAACTTTTCGGCGGCAAAGCGCATCGCCGCTGCCGCCCCCTCATGGGTTTCGAGATCGGCTTCGAAAGCGGCCGCCCGCTCACTGTCGGCCTCCGCCGCCACTTCGGCGACGAAATCGGCACGGTCGACGAACAGCACCTTGCCGCCTTCCGCCGCGGCCCGGAGCGCCACGGCACGGCCGATGCCTTGGGCGGCACCGGTCACCACGATTACTTTGCCGGCGAAACGGTCGGCGAAGCGGACCGTTTTCATGCTGCCTCCTTCGCCACGACATTCGGCGTGAACTTCTCGTAGTGGAGGCTGTTGGGCGTAATGCCACTCTCGTCGAAGTGCTTGCGCACCGCGTCGACCATCGGCGGCGGACCGCAGAGATAGACGTCGACATGACCGCCGTTGAGCAGCTCTTCCGGCATATGCTCTGTGACCCACCCCTTGCGCGGATGGCTGGTGGCGGCGTCCGCGACGACGGTCGCGTACGTGAAGTTGCGAAGTTGTTTGGCGTAGGCCTCGATCTTATCGACCAGCACCAGGTCCAGATCGCGGGTGACGCCGTAGATCAGATGGACCTTCTGCTCGGCGTTTGTGCGGGCGAGCTGTTCAAGCATCGACAGGAACGGCGCAAGGCCGGTGCCGCCAGCCAGAAGCAAGAGAGGACGATGGACCTCGCGCAGATAGAAGCTGCCGAGTGGGCCTGTCAGGTTGAGTTTCGCGCCGACTTCGGCACGGTCCAGCCAGGTGCTCATCAGGCCGCCCGGGATCTTCTTGATCAGGAAGCCGATGCGCTGTTCACCGGGTGCTGACGAGAAGGAATAGGAACGGCTCTGGCCGCTGCCCGGCACGTCGATATTGACGTATTGACCCGGCAGAAAGGCCGGCGCCGCGTCCACGTCCAGTTCGAGGACGATCGCCGCATCATTGTGCGGGACGACGCGCGCCACGGTGGCCGAGAACGTCTGCTGCCCCGTCTTGCAGGCGGCCGATGTCGTCGGCACCGCGATGACGCAATCGCTCGACGGTTTCATCTGGCAGGTCAGGACCAGTCCGCTCTGAGCCTCGTCCGCCGTCAACGCATCGTCGATAAAGTCGTCGCCGAGGTCGTAGGCGCCGCTTTCGGCGCGACACTTGCAGGTGCCGCATACACCGTCGGAACAGTCCATCGGCAGGTTGATCTTGTTGCGGAAGGCGGCGTCGAGCACCTTCTCATCGTCCCTGCATTCGACGAAGCGAGTGACGCCGTCCTCGAAATTCAAAGCGATCCTGTAGCTGGCCATGATTGCTCCTCCCATTCCTGGCTTGTCAGGCGACGATCATCAGATGTGGTAGACGTCGATGACCTGGCGGATGTAGTCGTTCTTCAGCACGATTTTCTTCCGCGAAATCATGAGCTCAGCGCTGCTCTTGCGCAGCGTGACGAACATGGTCCCGAAGAAATGGTCGGTGACCTTGTAGCGGTGGTTGAGCGTGTGGAAGTTGTAGCGGAAGTCCGCCTCCTCACCGCGATCAGCCAACCGTTCGACATTGGTGACGTTGTGGCTCGTGCGCGGCTCCGGCGTCGACGCACCGGAGCGTTCGGTCTTGATGCGGAAGACGCGATCTTCCAGGCCGTCGCGGCTCGGATAATAGATCAGCGAAATCTGAGATTGCGGATCCTCGGTCAGTTGATCGTCGTCGTCCCAGGCCGGCATCCAGTAGCTGACGTCGGGCGCATAACAGGTCAGCCATTCGTCCCATTGCCGGTCATCGAGCAGGCGCGCTTCGCGGTAGAGGAAGGCGCAGGCGGCTTCAAAGGAGATGCTCATGCGACCGCTCCCTTCCTTTCAGAGGCGAGCGCTGCGCGCATCACCTTCGCCCAATACTCGTGCTGGCGAACGAAGAGGCCTTCGTCCTCGCTGCGCTCGCCCGAAATCAGCGGCTCGATACCCATGCGCCTGGCATTCTCGTCCGGACCATCGATCCAGAGCGGGGCACCGCGCGACAGGTCGTTCCAGAGCGCGGTGATGCCGGCATAGCCTTGCTGGCAGGCGCGGAACTCTTCGAGATCGTCCGCGGTGCCCATGCCGGAGACGTTGAAGAAATCCTCATATTGGCGGATGCGCAGCGTGCGATCGGCAGCGCTTTCGCCCTTCGGCGCGAAGCAGAAGATGCTGATCTCGGTCTTGTCGACACTGATCGGGCGGGTCACGCGGATCTGCGTGCTGAACTGATCCATCAGGAACACATTCGGATAGAGGCAGAGGTTGCGCGTCTGGTTGACGATGAAATCCGCCTGGACCTCGCCGACGCGCGCCTTGATCTCCTCGCGATGGCGGAAGATCGGCCGAACCTCCGGGTTCATGGTATTGGTCCAGAGCAGGATATGGCCATTATCGAAGCCATAGACGCCGGCGATCGAGCGGCTCCAGCTGCTGGCGTCGACCGCCTTGGTGCCCTCTTCGTTGCGGCGGCCCATGGTGGCGGCATAGTTCCAGTGTACGGAGCTGACGTGATAACCGTCGCAGCCGTTCTCCATCTGCAGCTTCCAGTTCCCGTCGTAGATGTAGGAGGAATTGCCGCGCAGCACTTCGAGACCACCAGGGGCCTGGTCGACGATCTGGTCGATGATGACCTTGGTTTCGCCGAGATAGTCCTCGAGCGACGAGACGTCCGGATTCAGGCTGCCGAACAGGAAGCCGCGGTAGCTCTCGAAACGAGCGACACGCTTCAGATCGTGCGAGCCGTCTTTGCCGAATTGCGGCGGATATTGTGTCGTCTTCTCGTCCTTCACCTTCAAGAGCTTGCCGGTGTTGGAGAAGGTCCAGCCGTGGAAGGGACAGGTGAAGCTGCCTTTGTTGCCGTGCTTGCGCCGGCAGAGCATCGCGCCGCGGTGGGCACAGGCATTGATGACCGCATGTAGCTCACCTGTCTTGTCACGGGTGACGACGACAGGCTGCCGGCCGATATAGGTGGTGTAATAGTCGTTGTTCTCGGGGATCTGGCTCTCGTGGGCGAGGTAGACCCAGTTGCTTTCGAAGATGTGCTTCATCTCCAGTTCGAAGAGGTCTTCGTTGGTGAAGATGTCGCGACGGCAGCGGAACGTGCCGGCCTCATGATCATCCTCGACTGCGGTCGCGAGCAGGTTGTCGAGGGCCTCAGCTTTATCGATAATCGCAGACATGGTTCTTCTCCCGCAAACGGCTGACCCGTGTTCGGCTCGGCGATTGCAACAATGTCGGTGTCGGGGGCGGCGGCTCATTTGGCCGCCGCTGGAAAGGATCAGGCGGCAGCGCGTTTGCGCTGCTCGTTGATCTGGTTGTCGACGCCATTCACCAAGGCGGTAAGGTGGATGTCGAACTCGATTTCGGCAAATGGGCCGGAGAGATCGTTGGCCTTGATGCTCGCCTCGTCGGTCCGCTCGGTGACATCAGGCACCAGGCCATCACGCGTCGCATAGGCGAAATCGTCATTGACCAGCGGGTCGCCGGCGATGTTGATCTGGGTCGTCAACTTCCGGTGGCCATCGGCGCTGATGAAGAAGTGGATATGGGCCGGGCGCTGGCCATGGCGTCCAAGCGCGGAGAGCAACTGTTCGGTCGGGCTTCCCGGAGGGACGCCGTAACCATGCGGCACGATGCTCTGGAATTTATAACAGCCCTTGGTATCGGTCACGATCGTGCGGCGCATGTTAAACGGTGCCTGCAGGCCGGTCGGGTCGAAGTGCGAATAGAAGCCGCGGGTATCACAGTGCCAGACTTCGACGGTCGCGCCCTGGAGCGGCTTGCCGTCGGAACCATAGACGGTGCCGTGCATGATCAGCGTCTTGCCATTGGTGTCCCGGCCGTCGTCGAGACGGGCAAAACCTTCCGATGCCGGCGCGCCGGCGACATAAAGCGGCCCTTCGATGGTGCGTGGCGTCGGGTTCTGGATGCCGAGCGCTTCGTCGATCGCGTCGAGGCGTTCGTCGAGGAAGTGGTCAAGGCCGAGACCGGGCGAGATCAGGCCGGCCTGGCCGGCCGCGCCGATCTCGTTCAGCCAGGCGATACCCGTCCAGTATTCGTCCGGGGTGATGTCGAGGTCGTCGATCGCCTTGAACAGGTCTGACATCAACCGGTGCACGATCTGCTTGACGCGCGGGTTACCGCCGTCCTTGTCGAGGCCGCTTAAGATCTTCAGGAAGTCCTGGGTCTCCGGTCGGTCGAAAATCTTCACGCTCATATCAATTCCTCCACTTGGATCAGTTTGAAATCGGGTGCCGTCTACCAACCTCCCGGCGACGGCCGAACGAATACTCAGCTATCGTCCTCACGGATCGAGGACGGGTGCCGAAGCAGCGGCGTGACCTGGATCTCCATGAACTTGAAGAGTGGCAGGCCGGAGAGGACCTCGTGCAGCTCGGCATTGTCCTTTACGTCGAAGACGCTGTAGTTCGCGTACGCACCGGCGATCCGCCAGATGTGCCGCCACTTGCCGTTGCGCTGCAGCTCCTGCGAATAGGCCTTTTCCCGAGCGATGATTTCGGCCGCCTGTTCGGCGGGGAAATCATGAGGAATGCGGACGTCCATCCTGACGTGAAACAGCATGACCTGCTCCTCACTTTGCAACGCTGATCGTCTTGCGCAGCCCATCGCGCGCAAAGAACTTCAGGCGGTCTTCGTCGAGTTCGATCCCGAGGCCCGGTCCATCCGGCACCGCCAGTTCGAAGTCGCTGTAATCGAGCGGCGTCGTGAGGATTTCCTCGGTCAAAAGCAGCGGGCCGAAGAGTTCCGTGCCCCATTGCAAATGAGCGAAGGTGGAAAACACATGGGCTGACGCCACTGTGCCGACGCCGCCTTCCAGCATCGTGCCGCCATAGAGTTCGATGCCGGCGGCATCGGCGATCGTCGCAACGCGCTGGGCATTGAAGAGGCCGCCGCTCTGCTCGATCTTGACGGCAAAAACGTCGGCGCCTTTGCTCTTCGCCATCTCGAAGGCAGATTCCGGACCGGTGAGCGACTCGTCCGCCATCAGCGCGACGGGGAAACGGCGGACCAGGCGCTTGAGCGCCGCCGTCGAAGCGACCGGCTGTTCGACCAGTTCGCAGCCGCCCTCCGCCAGCGCCGCCATGCCGTAGGCCGCCTCGAATTCGCTCCAGGCCATGTTCACGTCGACACGCACGGCGCCGCGGTCACCCAGCGCCTGCTTGATCGCCACCACATGGGCGATATCGTCCTTCAAAGGCCTTGCGCCGATCTTCAGTTTGAAGATCCGATGGCGGCGAAGGTCGAGCATCGTCTCGGCCTCGGCAATGTCTTTTGCGGTATCACCGGAGGCAAGCGTCCAGGCGACCGGCAGCCGCTTGCGCAATGCCCCACCCAGCAGTTCGCTGATCGGCAGGCCAAGACGCTTGCCATGGGCGTCGAGCAGGGCGGTTTCCACCGCGCTCTTGGCGAAGCGATTTTCCTTCACCGCCTTGCCGATCCGGATCATCAAGCCGCGGACATGGCTCGCGTCCTCGCCGATCATGACAGGCGCGAAATAGGTATCGATGGCAAGCTTCATCGTTTCCGGGCTCTCGCCCCCATAGGCGAGACCGCCGATCGTCGTGCCCTCGCCGATGCCAACCGTGCCGTCACTGCAGTGCACCTTCACCAGCATCAGCGTCTGGCCGGTCATGGTCGCAACCGAGAGCTTGTGCGGCCGGATGGTCGGCAGGTCGACCAGCATCGTTTCGACCCGTTCGACAACGGGAGAAAGGGCTGCGGTCGGAGCAATGGGGGCAAGGATCTTGTTCATGGCGTGACTGTGCGCCGCTGACCCGCCGGCGTCCAACACCAATTAGGTTCGCTATGATACCTTTATGATATAGTATAACAAAGATTTCAGGTATTCAGGCAGTTGCCGCATCGCAACATACCGTAACAGTAGGAAAATATCGGGAGCTCGACCATGGATCTGCGCCAGCTTCGCTATTTCGTCGCCGTCGCCCGTGAGCGCAATTTCACGCGCGCCGCCGAGCAGTTGCACATCGCCCAGCCCCCGCTCAGCCGGCAGATCCAGCTTTTGGAAGAAGAGCTGGGTGTCCCGCTGATCATCCGCAAGAGCCGGCCGGTGCGGCTGACTGAGGCTGGCCGGTTGTTCTACGAACAGTCGATGCAGGTTCTGGGACGAGTCGAGCAGATGGTTGAGGCCACGCGGCGCGTTGGCCTCAACCAGAACCGCGTCCTGTCCATCGGCTTCGTCGCCTCCACACTTTATGGCGGCTTGCCGACGCTCGTGCGCAAGCTGCGCCAGAACGCGCCCGAGCTCGATATCCGGTTGCTCGAGATGGTGTCGGTGCAGCAGATCGCGGCGTTGAAGGAAGGACGGATCGATGTCGGCTTCGGCCGGCTGCACCACAGCGATCCCAACGTCGTTGGCATCCTCATGCGTGAGGAACGCCTCGCCTTGGCGATACCCCAGGGCACGCCGTTGGCCGAGGAAACGTCGCCCCTGCCCTTAAGTGCGCTTGGTGGCCAGACGCTGATCGTCTATCCGAAGGAGCCGCGCCCGAGCTATGCCGACCACGTGCTAAGCCTGCTTCACGCCCACGATGTGCGCCCGGCCGAGGTGCAGGAAGTGCGCGAGATCCAGAGCGCCCTTGGCCTTGTCGCCTCGGAAGCGGGTCTTTGCATTGTCCCCTCCTCGGCGCGCCAGGTGCGCTCGGATCTCCACTACCGCATGATCGAGGGGGAACGCGCGACCTCGCCTGTCATCCTCAACCATCGGGTCGGCGACAATTCGCGCCATATCGAGCTGATCAAGAAGCTGATCGAGGAAATGTATGCGGAGAACCCGCCCTGGCTCGGCCTCGAGCACAATCTCCCGTTCCGGCCTTCCTTCGTTACGTGATGAGGTTCGGCCTTCGAGCGTCGGGCAACAGGATGCCCGACGCGCCTTTGCTCTCACCCCATAGCTGCCGCACGATTTGCCGAAGCGCAAGCGCTTCGGCCCACCGGTCCGTGGAGTCTTCGCCGTCCGCCCCGGTGATCGCATAGGGCCTGGGACCGAGTTCGCAGGTCATCACCAGTTCGGCATCGGCAGGGGCACGGGATTGCCAGTTGGCGAAACCATAGCTCCACCAGCCGCAGAAGAGATCGACCCAGGGGCGATGGTGCGGAAAGGAAATCTCGACCTGAATCTGTTGGCACGAACCGATACGGCCGTGAAAGGCCTCGGCGTTGTCGAGGATGCGCCGGATCTGCGCTTGGCTTTCCTCTTCGACCGGGAAGGCGAATTCGCGACCAACCAGATAGTGCGAAAGGTCGGCGAGAATCGGCAGATCGGGTCGATGCTCGAGGAGATCGAGCGTGAACAACAGGTCGCTGGTGATCCGGTGGCGGTGGGTTTCGATATAGACGGGAACGCCTGTCTCCTCTGCGAGCCGCATCCACCCGTCGAGAAGCGGCAGGCAGTCCTCGATGCGGCGCGGACGGACATCCGCCTGCAGATCGATGTGGCTGACGGGAAACTCCGTCGCCAGTTCCAGCGTCAGCCGCAGGTCCTCGACAGTCCGTGGAAAGCAGACGCCCTCGATCTTCAGGCCGGTGCCCCGGATCGCTTCGTTAAGGCGAACGACGTCGCGACGGCTGGTGTAGTGTGCGCTGATGCCGTCGAACCCGGCCGCGACGATATCAGCGATGTTTTCTTCGAGGCTGCGCTCGTAGCCGTCGGCATGCCGGCGTTCCATCGCCCAGAGTGATTGAAAGACAAGCAGCTTCTGCATCAGGCCGCCCGCGCGCTTTTGAGCAGTGCCTTGAGGTTCACGCTCGCGTCGGCGAGTGCGGCAGGGTCGGGTCTGACGCCGGCGGCAATCAGCATCTCCGCCAGCTTGATATCCTTGGCGAGACTATTGCCGAGACCGAGGCCTGCAGCCGCGACGAGACGCCCGCCATCCAGGTAGAATTCGAGTTCGCCGCCGTCCAGTTGGCGTGTGACGCTCTGATGGTCTGGATGTGGCAAGCCCGCCACCTGCAGGCCGAGATCGTACTGATCGGACCAGAACCAGGGGATGGCCATGAATGTTTCTTGGCCGCCGGCTAAGTTCCGAGCCGCCGTCTCCGCCTGGCTGCGCGCATTGCGCCAGCTTTCAAAGCGCATATGCCCTCCACCCGGCTGCGCCACGGCCGCGCAATCGCCAGCCGCATAAATATTCGGGTCGCTGGTCCGCAGATGACCATCCGTCAGAATGCCGTTTCCTGTCGCAAGCCCCGCCGCCCCGGCGAGCGCGATATCCGGCTGAACGCCAATCGCTGCAACAACAATATCGGCCGGCAACGCAACGCCATCGGCGAGAACAATCGCATCGTCAGTGATTTCGGCGATACCCCGCCCGAGATGAAACACAACACCTTCATCCTGATGGCGGGCGTGGAGCCTTGTAGCGAAGCGCGCAGGAACGGCGCGGCCAAGCGGTTTCGGCGCCATTTCGATGACGCTGACGGCGATACCCTTGCCGCGCAGCACGGCCGCAAGCTCCATGCCGATCAGCCCGCCGCCAATGATCGCAATCCTTTTGCCGGCTTCGGCACGGGCGAAGATCAGCGCCGCATCGGCATAGCTGCGAAAATCGAGCGCACGGTCGACCCCTGGGCAATTGAGCCGTCGCGGGCGGGCGCCGGTGGCCAGCAGCAACTTGTCGTAGACAAGCGTCCGCCCATCGCTCAAGGTGACGGAGCGAGCATCGGCATCGAGCTGCGAAGCTGATACACCCTGTAGGTAGCCAATGCCCGCAACCTCCAGCGCTTCAGCGCCGCAGATCGGCTTCATCTGCACCGCACCATCAAGCGGTTTCGACAGCGGCGGGCGCTCATAGGGCAGATGCGGTTCCGTGCCGACCAGCGTGACGCAGCCGGTAAAACCAGTTTCCCTGAGTGCAAAGGCCGCGCGGGTACCGGATTCTCCGGCGCCGATGATGACGATGCCGTTCATGACTTGCTCCTCCGCCGAGGCAGCACTTCCCGCAAAACGGCAAGCGCTGCCGCCAGGTACATGGATTTCATGATATCCTCCGAATGGGTGCCGGATCACCCGATCGCATCCGGAAGGCCGGCAGGCCCGATCAATCGTGGCACGGCGGCGCCGAAGGCGGCTCTAGCCGAGCGCCACGCGGACCTCTCCGTCGACGATTTCGGCGGGGTAGGTCTTGAGGTTTTCGCAGGCGGGAAGCCTGAGGGCCTCGCCGGTGCGATAGTCGAAAGCGCCGGAATGCTTGGGACATTCCACCTCGAAGTCCATGACCAGCCCATCGGCGAGATGGATCGCCTCATGGGTGCAGAGGCCGGCGGTGCAATAGACGCTGTCGTCCGGGCCGCGGTAGACCGCATAGGTGCGACCGGCATGGTCGAAGCGGATCGCCCCTTCCTGTTCGATGTCCTCAAGCCTGCAGGCTGGTACCCAGGTGATCACGTTGCTCATTTGGCGGCCTCCCCGATCGTGTTGCGTGCCTTGCGGGCTGCGAGTTTTTCCTTGCGTTTGCGGTAGCGTTCCTGCATCCGCGCCTCACCCTCGGCCGAGCCGTCGTGCCAGGTGCCGAACCACCGATCGAGCGGGATGAGCGCGTCGCCGTAGTTCACCTCGAAATACTTGTGGTGCAGGTAATGCGCATAGGCGTGGCTATCGACGAGGGTCTCTTCGCCGACCTCGACCTTGTCGAAGCCGACGTGGCCGGGAATGGCGCCGAAGCCCGCATAGTGAAGCTGATAGAGCATCAGGATCGGGTTGGACGGCAGGATCAGATGATAGAAGGCCGTTCCGAAGTAGAGCAGGTGCTCGACCGGATGCATCGACAGCGACGACCACGGCGATGGATTTACCGAATTGTGGTGGACCGAATGCACCCATTTGTAGAGGAACGGTATGTGGATGAGCCGGTGGATGCAGAAGAAGTGGAATTCGTGGATCACGGGCACGACGAGCGCGACCGCGGCGAGCGTCCAGGGGTTTTCCTCGAAGCTCAGCCATGGCGCATAACCATTGGCATAGGCCCAGAGCATGATGACCTCGACGGCAGTCCAGATGGTCACGCCCGAAAGGAAGGTGCGCAGGATGTTGTCGAGGTTCTGGCTCTCGAACCAGAAGGCCTTGCTTTTCTGCTCGGCCGGGAATTTGCCATTGTACTTGAAGCGGTTTTCCTGCCGCTTCAGCACATAGAGATGCAGTTCGAAAGCGCCATAAAAGAGGAACACGCAGACGGCGTTCACCACATAAAGCCAGGCGATCCAGCCGATACCAAGCGTCTGCATCGCTTCCATCGGCGGGATCACCCAGGCCCAATAGGCGACCGCCGAAGCGGCGAAGATGGCATTCCACGGAAAGAAATAGTGCGGCAGCCATTTGATCAGGGCGACGAGCCTCGGTGGAAAGGCAAACAGCGGCGCCGTCTCGATCGGCTGGTTCGGCGCCCAGTCGCCGCGCTTGTTGCGCGTTCCATACTTCAGATCATCCATGACACTCTCCTCCCGGCGGACCGCCTGCACTCCGCACAATTTCAATGATGGAGGAGGCGCCTTCGGCGCTTTTGCCGATTCCGGTTCGCCGCTGGAGCCCGGCCTCCTTCTTGACAAAATCTAGCAGGAGACGGCCTGAACGACGAAACCTAGTTTGATCAAATCAGATCAAAGGCTTTCGGCCGTGACGGTGATGAAGCGAATGGGCGCCCTGTCGGGTTCCATTTCGCTAAGGCGCATCCGGCGGAGCACAATATCAAGCGCACGACGGGCCTGAGCTTCAGGTGCCTGATCGAGCACGACGTCCATGATGCCGTCGCTAAGAGCGTTGCGCGTATAGTCGGTGAGTTCGTGGCCGACGAAAAAGATCTCCTTGCCGCGCGGATGCCGGCGAAGCACGTCGATCAGAGCGGCGTTGGCCCCGCCCGCATTATAGAGACCGGCCATATCGGGATAGATCTCGAGCGCCGATCGCAACGCTTCGGCGCCGTAGAGTTCTTCATCGCGGGTGAAGCCCAGCCACTCGAACCGGCGTTCGCCCGGGTGTTCGCGGAAATAAGCCGAAAAGCCGCTGATACGATCGCGATGGACCTGATAGATCGGATGGCAGAGCGCAACGACAGGACCGGACCGACGCGCCATGCGGGCGATGAAGAGGGCCGCCGTTCTTCCGGCCGCATGGTTGTCGATCCCGACGAACTCTCCGAGCGTCTCGGACGCCCGCGTGACGACGTGGACCACCGGCACGCCGCGCGCGACGACCGCTTCGACCGCGGCGCTGATCAGCGGACTGTTGGGCACTGCAAGGATCAGGCCGGCACGCGGCACCTCGCTCGACAGAATCCGCCCGGCAATCTCCTCCGGCTTCATTTCCTCGGCGAAGCTGCGCTGGACGACGACGAGCGGATCGAGCGTCTCGGCAATCCGCTGGAACGCCTGGGACAGCCGCCGATAGAACGTGGTTTCGGGCCGCACCATCAGCACATCGATGCGCAGCAGCCCACGATGGGTATCGGGAAGCGTGCGCGGGTAATTCAGCGTGCGGGCAGCGACGACGACCTTTTCGACCAGATCCGGGCGAACGCCGCCGCGCCCGTTCAGCACCCGCTCGACCGTCGCGGTTCCGACGCCTGCCAGCTTGGCGATATCGCGATAGTTCGGTTTGCTCACCCCAGCATCCCTCGCCTGGATTTCCGATGCATCTCCACAGCGCCATAGCATGCGGCGCAGCCCGTTCGACAGCGTGCGCGCCGCAATTGCTCAGTTACCCTCGCCGCTTACCACCGATGGCCTATATCAACCGGATGCCCCAAGAACCACAGAGGCTTCCATGACTTATGAATTGTACTACTGGAACGGCATTCAGGGCCGTGGCGAATTCGTACGACTGGCGCTCGAAGATGCCGGTGCCGCTTACGTCGATGTCACACGCGTCGCTGACCGCGGCACCGGCGAGATGATGAAGCTCATGGGAAGTACCACCGCCGCACACATCCCTTTCGCGCCGCCGTTCCTAAGAGACGGCGACCAGATCATTTCGCATGTGGCGAACATCCTCCTTTACCTCGGTCCCAAGCTCGGCCTTGCACCAAACGAGGAGACGCTGCGCTGGTACGCCAACGGCCTGCAGCTCACCATCACCGATTTCGTCGCCGAAGTGCATGACACACACCACCCGATCGCAACGTCGAAATACTACGAAGACCAGAAGGAAGAGGCAAAAGCCCGCGCGTCCGAATTCGTCACGAACCGCATCCCGAAGTTTCTCGGCTATTTCGAGCGCGTTCTTGCGCAGAACCCTGAGGGCGGCGGTTACGCCGTTGGCAGCGCCGCTAGCTATGTCGATCTCTCGCTGTTCCAGGTGATCGAAGGATTGCGCTATGCCTTTCCCAGGGCGATGCGGCACTATGAGCACCTGTACCCCAACCTCTTGAAGCTGCATGCCTCGGTCAAGGCAAGGCCAAGGCTTGGCGCCTATCTCGCTTCGCCGCGACGGCTGGCCTTCAACGAGGACGGCATCTTCCGTCGCTATCGCGAGCTGGATATCGAGCCTTAAAGCGAACCGGCCTCCCTTCGCAGTTTCGCCGCGTGAGGGAAACCGTTCGTTTCGAGGTGATCTCGTCGCCTCAGGCAGCGGCGAGAGCGCGCGCTACTCGACGTAATTCCAGGGAATGAAGCGATAGAGCGTTTCGTCCCTGGCCACGTGACCGATGCCTGGAAACGGCAGGTGCGCGCCGGCGACGAGGTAACGGCCGTCCGCCGCATCTGCAAGTGCTACGGCGCGAGTTGCAATCGCCGCAGCGCCGTCGACGTCGAAGGTAACGAAGACGTCGGGTGCATCGAACTGGATGTGGTCGCCGTGGATCACGTCACCCCAGAAGACGAGGCGCTGACCGTCATCGGATTTCAACACGATCGATGAATGTCCGGGCGTATGCCCGGCCCTGAGGATCGAACCGATGTTCGACAAAACGTCGGCGTTGTCGGCGAAACGCTTCACCTTTCCGGCGGCTATATAGGGAGCGAGAGCATCGTGGGCACGCTGAAAGTCGGTCTTCTGTGCCTCGGTCATGGACGTCACGCCTTCGCGCCCGATCCAGAACCGATATTCGCGATCGGCGAGATGGATCTCGGCATTCGGATATTGCGGCTTGCCATCGGCGGTAAGGCCGCCCGAATGATCGGCGTGCACATGCGTCAGGATCACGGCGTCGACCTGATCGGCTCCGTAGCCGGAGGCCGCCAGGTGGCGAAGGAGCTTGCCGGCAGCGGCGCCGAGCAGCGCACCCGACCCCGCGTCGATCAGCACCAGGCGTTCGCCGTCGTTCACCAGATAGGCATTGATCGACAGATGCGGCTCCTTGCCGAGAAAGTTGTCGTCGAGCTTGCGCTGCAGGTCGTCCACCGGTTCGTTCTGATAGATCGTCGCCATAGGCAGCGCCAGCGTGCCGTCCGACAGCGCGGTGACTTCATATTTTCCGAAGCGGAAGCGGTAGAAACCGGCGTTGGCAACGGTCGAGAACGGCGCGGCGGAAAAGGCCAGGCGCGGCGCGAGTGGCAACAGGGCGGTGGCGGCGAGAAGACCCAAAGCTTGTCTGCGGGTGGTCATGATCTGCTCCTTCGATTGGATGCGATGAAGCTATCAATTCAACCCTTCGTCGATTATCCTTCGATCATGGAAGTGATTGTTCCGGAAACGCATGAAATCCCCCCAGTCTCCCGATCTCAATAGCCTCAGGATCTTCCTCGAGGTCGCCCGCACAGAGAGTTTTTCCGCCGCAGCACTTCGCCTGCACCTTCCACCGAGCACGGTCAGCCGACGCCTGCTCGAGCTAGAGACTGCGCTCGGCGTCGCATTGTTGTTGCGCTCGACGCGCCGCGTCTCCCTGACCGAAGCCGGCAAGCAGCTGCTGGAGTCGATTGGCGGAGCAGTGGAGTTGATCGATCGCGGCATTGCCGGTTTCCGCCCCGCCGACGGAACGGCCCGCGGGCGGCTGCGGGTCGCAACGTCGGTGGCCTTCGCGCGCACTTACCTGCCGCCGATCCTCAAGCGCTACGCAGATCTCTGCCCCGACGTTCAGGTCGACCTGCAGACGACGCATCACAATGTCGACCTGATCGGCGAAAGCGTCGACGTGGCGCTGAGGATGGGCGAGCCGGTCGACAGCGAGATGATCTACCGGAAGATCGGAACGATCGCGCAGCGCCTCTACGCCGCCCCGGCCTACTCCAGCGGCCTGACCCTGTCGTCACCCGAAGACCTCATGGAAGTCGCCCTGGTGGCGCATCGGACGCGCATGCGGCGGGAACTCGCCCACTGGCTGCTGTCGGACGGCAGCCGGCACTTCACATTGGAGCGCCCACCATCCATCGTGGTCGACGATCCTGCCATTGGGGAGCGCGTGATTGCCGAGGGCCTCGGTATCGGTCTGCTCAGTGATGCGCTCGCCGCCGACGGGGTCGCCACGGGGCGGCTGGTTCCGGTTCTCGCCGAATGGTCAGGGCCGCCCACGACCCTTTACTACCTCTATCATCAGCAACTGGGCGATCTGCCGAAAGTGGCGCAATTCCTGAAGGCCGTGCGCGAGACGTTCCGTGTTCGGACTGAGCAATGGCCGGCCTCAAGAACGACGATCGTGCCATGACGCCTCGGCAACCCATGAGGCGGACGGGCAAGGTGACTAACTACAATTCCCCGATCATATCCACCCGTTCCGGATAGAAGGCCAGGCGGCCCTTGATTTCGGCCACCGCCGCATGCGGGTTTTCGTAGGTCCAAACGGCATTCTTCGACCGCTCGCCGCCGAGCGGGATGCTGTAATAGGAGGCTTCGCCTTTGTAAGGGCAATGCGACGCATGATCCGTGCGCTGAAGCAAGGACATGTCGACATCCTCACGCGGAATGTATTGAACCGGCGGGTAGGACGCCTCGCGCAACGTCAATGCGTCGCGGGTGTCGGCAATGATGCGTCCATCGAGCATGACGACGACGCGCGCCGTGTTTCGATCGATACTGATCGGATGATCGGGGCCGGGAATCTTGATCTGATTGTCGGACATAGGCGCCGCCTTTTTCAAACCTTGGTCATCTCTAGATGGTTGCCTTGTCGGCGAATTCCAACCCATCCAGCCAAAAGTAGCCGCTACGCCTTGGACAGCGGAACATACCGAATTCGCAGGTCCTCACTGCTGTTCGTCCTCAGCTATCCGCGGCCGGAGAACTGATCGCTGTGGTTGGCTGTGGCACGCCGGCGGGTGGATTGCTCTCGTCGAGCAGCTTACGCACTTCCATCACGCCCTTGGCCGTATCCGACCAGCTGTGTCTCCAGACGAGAAGTCCTACCGAGCCGACGATGCCGACGAGAAACGCGACCGGGCCCAGGAACCACAGAGCCGCGGCAACTGTGAAGTAGTACGAGCGAACGCCCTGGCTGAAGGAGCGAAGCGCCGGATTGATCATCAGCGACAGGGCGTGGGTCCAGGCAGTGATGTCTCGGACTTCATCCCGCGACGGGCTGGCTCCGATCGCCGCGAGACAATAGTTGATCTGCCGCACAGCCCAAATGAACTCGGAAAGCCCTCGCAGCAGTGTCGCCATGACGAGCAGCACCTTGCATTGAAACAGCCATAGCGGCTCGATTGGCGCGAACATCGCGATGATCCCCGCCTGAAGGCCGATCGTCGGCTGGATGAAAAGCGCACTGCTCATGGCAACAATGACGATGAGATTGGCCGAACCGAAGAACGAGGCCGAATTGATCGTGTGGCCAAGGATGGCCGCATCACCGATGAAATTAGTGTCCCGCGTCAGGACCTCGCGCATCCAGGCCCGCCGGATACGCACCATGTCCAGCATCAGGCTGTCCGTTCGACGCGGCCAGCCAAGTGCCATCATCGGCTCCAATCCCACCCAGGTCGCGAGGAACAGGATAATCGCAATCCAATCAAGCATCTGCACGGCCAGCCTCCCACCACAGCTATTCCTAATAGAAGCCGCGACGCGCGACTCGTCAACGCGTCGGCGTTGTCGGGATTGACCATGGGCGGGGTCGCGGGCCTCGCGGATTGAACACCCCAGCCACTTACGTTTCATCGACGGATTGACACGATCTGTATCCTGGATACAATTTGCCTCGGTCTTGGGAGGGATCGATGAACCAGTCCTTCGAATGGCGAAGCCAATCGCGCCTACTCGACGAAGTGGCGCAGGCGCTTCGCGAACGCATCTATGCCGGTGTCTACGCCCCCGGAGCGACGCTCCGCCAGGAGCGGATCGCTGCCGAATTCGGCATCAGCCGAACGCCGCTGCGCGAAGCCCTGCGGGTGCTGGAGCGCGACGGGCTCGTGGTCAACAAGCCGGGCAGCGGCGTCAGGGTCGCGACTGCCGACCTGCCGAAACTTCTCGACGCCTATGCTGTCCGCGAGGCAATGGACGGTGTCGCGGCGCGCAACGCCGCGGAGCGCGCGACATCGGCCGAAATCAAGGATCTCGCAAAGCAGGTCGAGCGACAGCGCAAGATCGTCGAGAATTGGGATCCCGGGGCCTACACCCAATCCAACGTCCTTTTTCACGAGGCGATCGTCGCCGCCTCACGCAATGCGTCGCTGGCACCGCTCGGCCCGCTTTTGCGCATGACCTCACAGGTCTTTGCGCCGGCCTTTTCGCTTTCGAGCGAACGCGCTAGCGCGGCCGTCGCCGAACACGGGCTGATTGTCGAGGCGATTGCGGCACGGAACCTCGACGAGGCCGAGAAGCTGGCGCGCGCGCATATCCACGCGACCGCAACGAGATTGAAAGCGCTCCTCGAGGAGCGCGAGACTGACAAAGAGGCATGATCGTGAAGACCTACGGCAATTTCATCGCGAACAAATGGCAGGATGCAGCCGGCGGAGAGTTCATCGCCGTCAGAGACCCTTCCAACGGCCAGGAATTCGCGCGCATTGCCCGGGGCACCCGGGAGGATATCGATCTCGCTGTGCGGTCTGCACGCGCGGCGCTTACCGGCGACTGGGGGCGCATGACGCCCACGGAGCGCGGGCGGGCGCTGAGCCGGATTTCGGCGGCAGTGCTGCGCAATATCGATCTGCTGACGGAGCTCGAGGCGCGCGATGTCGGCAAACCGCTGACGCAGGCGCGCGCCGACGTCGTGGCGCTCGCCCGTTATCTCGAATTCTATGGCGGCGCCGCCGACAAGGTGCATGGCGACACGATCCCCTACCAGAACGGCTTCACCGTCTTGACGGTCTATGAACCGCACGGGGTTACCGGCCATATCATCCCCTGGAACTACCCGATGCAGATCCTCGGCCGTAGCCTGGGTGCCGCCCTTGCGATGGGCAATGCGGCGGTGGTCAAGCCGGCGGAAGAAGCCTGCCTCACCATTCTGGAATTTGCCCGCATCGCCGAAGAAGAGGGCCTGCCCTCGGGCGCGCTGAACATCGTCACCGGCTTCGGCGCGGAGGCCGGTGCAGCCCTTTCCGAACATCCTGACGTCAACCACATATCGTTCACCGGTTCGGTCCGCACCGGCGAGATGGTGCAGGCGGCGGCCGCGAAGAATGCGGTGCCGGTGACGCTGGAACTCGGCGGCAAGTCGGCGCAGATCGTCTTTGCCGATGCCGATCTCGACCGCGCCATTCCCTTCCTCGTCAATGCCGGCATTCAGAACGCCGGCCAGACCTGCTCGGCGTCGTCGCGCATTCTCGTTGAGCGGACGGTCTACGAGGAGGTGGTCTCGCGCATGAGCGAGAGATATCGTGCGCTCAAGGTCGGCCCGGCTGGCGCCGATTTCTCGGTCGGTCCGGTCGTCTCGCAGCGGCAGAAGGCGATCGTCGAGGGCTTCCTTGCCGACGCTGCAAAGGATGGCCTGAAGATCGCGGCTCAAGGCGAGATCGTCGCTGACGCACCCACCGAGGGTGCCTATGTCGCCCCTACGCTTCTGCGCGACGTGCCGCACGAACACCGCACTGTGCAGGAAGAGATCTTCGGACCGGTGCAGGTGATCATGCCCTTCGACGGCGAAGAGGAGGCGATCCGCCTTGCCAACGGCACCGCCTACGGCCTCGTCTGCGGCGTCTGGACCAATGACGGTGGACGGCAGTTGCGCATGGCGCGCGCCGTGCACGCAGGCCAGGTGTTCATCAACAATTATGGCGCGGGCGGCGGCGTCGAGCTGCCCTTCGGCGGCGTGAAGAAATCGGGCCATGGCCGCGAAAAGGGTTTCGAGGCCCTCTACGGCTTTGCCAGCATGAAAACCATTTCTGTCTACCATGGCTAGAGCCAGGAACCGTGGGCGTTTTCCGCCCACATCCCGCTCTCATTTCTGATCCAAGCTTGCCCCTGGAGGAACACGTGTCATTAGAAGGTAAAGTCGCTCTCATCACCGGCGCGGGTTCGGGCTTCGGCGAGGGCATTGCGAAACGCTTCGTCGCAGGCGGCGCCAAGGTCATCGTCGTCGACCGCGATGCCGTCGGCGCCGAGCGCGTTGCCAAGGAACTCGGCGACAATGCGATTGCCGTCGTTGCCGATATCGCCAAGCAGGCCGATGTCGAAGCCGCCGTTGCGGTCGGTATCGAGACGTTCGGCCGCGTCGATATCCTGATCAACAATGCCGGCATCGGCCACAAGCCGCAGAACGCCGAACTGGTCGAGCCTGATGAGTTCGATCGCATCCTCGGCGTCAACGTGCGCGGCGTCTACCTGATGACCCGGGCGCTGCTGCCGCACATGAAGGCGAATAAGGCCGGCGTCATCGTCAACATCGCGTCGACAGGCGCCAACCGGCCGCGGCCGAATCTGGCCTGGTACAATGCGACCAAGGGCTGGGTGGTCTCCGCCACCAAGGCGCTGGCGATCGAACTTGCGCCGTTCAATATCCGCGTGGTGGCGCTCAATCCGGTCGCCGGCGAGACGCCGTTGCTTTCGACCTTCATGGGAGAAGACACCGAGGAAATCCGCAAGAAGTTCCGCGATTCCATTCCGCTCGGACGCCTGCTGAAGCCCGAGGATCTCGCCGAGGCCGCTGCCTTCGTCGCCTCGCCGCAGGCCTCGATGATCACCGGCGTCGCACTGGATGTGGACGGCGGACGCTCGATCTAAGTAACTGGGACCATATACAACGAAACCGCAAAGCGGGGGAACCATGATGAACTTGACGAAATGGGCACTTGCCTCGTGCTTCTTCGCCGCGTCGCTGACGACGGCGGCGATGGCCAAGGACACGATCACCGTCGGCCAGGTGCTGGAGCCGCCGGGCCTCGACCCGACCGCCGGTGCCGCAGCACCGATCCGCTATATCACCTACGGCAACCTCTTCGAGGGCCTGGTGCGCGTGGTGGAAGACGGCACGGTAAAGCCACTGCTTGCCGAAAGCTGGACGGTCTCCAGCGACCAGAAGACCTACAGTTTCAAGCTTCGCCAGGGCGTCAAGTTCCATGACGGCACGCCGTTCGACTGCTCGGTCGTGAAGTTCTCCTATGAACGCGCGGTCGCGGCGGACTCCACCAATGCGCAGAAGGGCCTGTTCGAGCCGATCGAAAAGACCGAATGCCCGGATCCGGCCACCGCCGTCGTGACGCTGAAGCGCCCGGCGTCGAATTTCCTCTTCAACATGGCCTGGGGCGACGCGGTGATGATTGCGCCGTCATCGGCCGCCGACAACAAGACCAAGCCTGTCGGCACCGGTCCGTTCAAGTTCAAGGAATGGGCAAAGGGCGACAAGGTCGTACTCGAAAAGAACGCCGACTACTGGGGCGAACCCGCCAAGCTCAGCGAAGTGACCTTCAAGTTCATCAGCGATCCTTCCGCCGCCGCGGCTGCCGTTCTCGCCGGCAATGTCGATGCCTTCCCAATGTTCCAGGCGGCCGAACTCGTCAGCCAGTTCCAGAGCGATCCGAACCTTCAGGTCGAGGTCGGCAGTACCTCGGGCAAGGTGGTCCTCGCCCTCAACAATGCAAGGAAGCCGTTCGACGACGTGCGTGTCCGTCAGGCGCTCGCTTATGCAATCGACCGCAAGGCGCTGGTCGAAGGCACCTATTCCGGCTTCGGCACGACGATCGGCTCGCACTATTCGCCGGTCGAACCGGGTTATGTCGATCTGAACGAGACCTACCCCTATGACCCCGGCAAGGCGCAGCAACTGTTGCAGGAAGCAGGCGTCCAGGGTCTTGAGATCACCATCATGCTGCCGCCGCCGGCCTATGCCCGCCGCGGTGGCGAGATCATCGCGGCCATGCTCAGCGAAGTCGGCGTCAAGGTGAACCTTGTCCCGATCGAGTTCGCGCAATGGCTGGATCAGGTGTTCAAGAACTCGGACTTCGACGCGACGATCATCGCCCATGCCGAGGCCCGCGACCTCGATATCTATGCCCGCGACAAATACTACTTCAACTACCAGAACCCGGAATACAAGGCGCTCTACAAGTCCTACACGCTCGCCTCGACCGAAGCCGAGCAGATGGACCTCATCGGCCAACTCCAGCGCAAGCTGGCAGCCGACGAACCGAACGTCTTCCTCTATGCGCTGCCAAAGATCGGCGTCTGGAACAAGAAGGTAAAGGGGCTGTGGAAGAACATGCCGGTACCGGCCGACGATCAGACCCAAACCTATTGGGAAAACTGATCGACTATCAATGAGCGGGATGCGGGCGGAAACCGCACCCCGCTCCGGCATCCCGCCCTCCTCGTCGGGAAGGGCGGTTGCAGATCTGCCGTTGACCGCCGCACCCGGCGCCGGTCAACGCTCGCTCTTTCCGGGAGGTTGATGTGATTTCCTTCATTGGCGGTCGCCTCGTGTCGCTGGTTTTGACGACATTGGTCGCCTCAGTCATCGTCTTTCTGCTGATGCAGGTATTGCCCGGAGACCCGGCGGTGCTGATGCTTGGCATGAACGCGGACCCGGACGCGATTGCGGCGCTGCACAGGCAACTGGGCCTCGATCAGCCGATCTGGATCCGCTACCTCCACTGGATCGGCGGCTTCGTTGTCGGCGATTTCGGCATGAGCCTCACCTATTCCGTGCCGATCCGCGAGTTGCTCGGTCCGCGCATCCTGGTAACGCTGCCGCTGGCTTTGGTCTCGATGGCGATCTCCGTGGTCGTCGCCATCGCCATCGGCGTCTATGCCGCCGCCAATCGCGGCAAGGCCGCAGACACGGTGGTCATGGGCATCGCCCAGGTTGGCGTCGCCATTCCAAATTTCTGGCTGGCGCTGCTCTTCATCCTGCTTTTCGCGCTGAAGCTTGCCTGGTTTCCGGCCTCCGGCTTTGCCGGTTGGGAAGGCGGCATCTGGAACGGCCTGCATTCGCTGATCCTGCCGGCCTTCGCGCTCGGCTTGCCGCTTGCCGCCATTCTCGGGCGCGTCACGCGCTCGGCCGTCATAGAGACCCTCGGCGAGGATTTCATCCGCACCGCCCGCGCCAAGGGGCTCAGCCGGTCCGGCGCGCTGTGGAAGCATGCGGTTCCGAACGCGCTGATCCCTGTCGTCACGATCATCGGCCTGCAGTTTTCCTTCCTGCTTGCCGGCACCATCATCATCGAGAACGTCTTCAACCTGCCGGGTATCGGCCGCCTGGTCTTCCAGGCGATCGCCCAGCGCGACCTGGTGACGGTGCAGACGCTGGTGACGCTGCTCGCCGCTTCCGTCATCACCATCAATTTCCTCGTCGATCTGGTTTACGGCTATCTGGATCCGCGGCTGTCGCGAGGAGGTCACTGATGTCCAGTCCCACAGTTGCCTCCGAACCCGGCATAATCTCCAAGCTCATCGGCAGCAGAAGCCTGACGATCGGCGCCACCGTCACCGTCATCCTCCTGGCAATGGCGATCGTCTCCTATGTCTGGACGCCCTATTCGCCGACCGCGATGAACTTCCGTGACAAGCTGCAGGGGCCGAGTCTTGCCCATTGGTTCGGCACCGACAATTTCGGCCGCGACATCCTGTCGATGATCATGGTCGGCGCCCGCAACTCGATCAGCGTTTCGATCGTCGCGGTTCTCGTCGGCGCCGGCATCGGCGTGCCGCTCGGCGCCTGGGCTGCCGCACGCGGCGGCTTTGTCGATGGCCTCGTCATGCGCATGAGCGACCTTGCTTTCGCCTTTCCGGCGCTTCTGACCGCCGTCATCATCACCGCCATCTTCGGCCCCGGTGCAACAAATGCGATGATCGCGATCGGCATCTTCAATATCCCGGTCTTTGCCCGCGTCACCCGCGGCGCCTCGATGGGGCTCTGGAAGCGCGAATATGTGCAAGCGGCGCGCTGCGCCGGCCGCGGCGACGTGGCGATCACCCTTTTGCACATCCTGCCCAACATCAACCACGTGCTGCTCGTCCAGGTGACGATCCAGTTCGCCTTGGCGATCGTCGCCGAAGCGGGCCTCTCCTATGTCGGCCTCGGCACGCAGCCGCCGATGCCGAGCTGGGGCAAGATGCTGAACGACGCCCAGACCTTCATCTACCAGGCGCCCTGGCTCGCGATCTTCCCGGGGCTGGCGATCACCTTTGCCGTGCTCGGCCTCAACCTTTTGGGCGATGGCCTGCGCGACATTCTCGACCCGCGCGTGAGGCGGCAACGATGACGAAACCCTTGCTTAGAATGACCGGCATGTCGGTCGAACTCACGGCAGGCACGAGCCAGGTCGATATCGTCTGCGACATCGATCTCGAGCTCAAACGTGGCGAGCGCCTCGGAATCGTCGGCGAATCCGGCAGCGGCAAATCCATGACCGCGCTTGCCGTCATGGGCCTGCTGCCGCAACGCATGCGGGTGCGGGGCGAACTTTCCTTCGACGGCCGCAATCTCGCGGGGCTGCCAGAAGCCGACTATTGCGGCTATCGCGGCCGGCGCATGGCGATGATCTTCCAGGAGCCGATGACGGCGCTGAACCCGGTGAAATCGATCGGCGCGCAGATTGCCGAGGGACGGCGGCTTCACCTCGGCGAAACCAGGGCCGATGCTGAAAAGCGGGCCCGCGCGCTACTCGACCGGGTGGGTCTGCCGGCGCCGCGCTTCGATCTGGATCTCTATCCGCACCAGCTCTCCGGTGGCCAGCGGCAGCGCGTGATGATCGCCATGGCGATCGCCTGCGAACCAGACCTCTTGATCGCCGACGAGCCGACGACCGCGCTCGACGTCACCGTGCAGGCGCAGATCCTCGACCTCTTGGACGAGCTGATCGAAGACACCGGCACCGCGCTGATGCTGATTACCCACGATCTCGGCGTCGTCTCCGAGATGACCGACCGCATCGCGGTCATGTATGCCGGCCGCATCATCGAAACCGGGCGGACCGACGACGTCTTCGCGCGCATGGCGCATCCCTATGCCCGCGGCCTCTTTGCCGCCTCGCCACATGGCGCAGCCCTTGCGCCACGCCAAGCGGGCGGAGGACGGCCGCGACTGAACGCTATCCCCGGCATCGTTCCCGATCCTTTCGGTCGGCCGCTCCACTGTTCCTTCGCTGAGCGCTGCGCCTACGTTCAGCCGGATTGCCGGCGGGCGATCCCGGCGCTGGATCTGATCAGCACCGATGAAAATGTCGAGCATCGCGCCGCCTGCTTTCATCCGCGCGAAAGGATGGTGGCACCGTGAGCGAGGTTATTCTCAAAACCACTGATCTTGTGCGCGAATACGATCTGCCGCGCCCTTCGATCTTTTCGAAGCAAAGCCGCCTGCGGGTGCTGCACGGCGTGAGCATCGAACTCGCAGCCGGCCGGAGCCTCGGCATCGTCGGTGAAAGTGGCTCTGGCAAATCGACGCTGGCACGGGCGGTTATGGGACTGGAGCCGCCGCAATCGGGTGAGGTCAATATTGCCGGCAAGGACATCTATGCGCTCGACCGCGCCGGACTGCGCGAAGCGCGCAAGGGTTTCCAGGCGATTTTCCAGGATCCGTACGGCTCACTCGATCCGCGCCATACGGTCCGCACGATCATCTCCGAGCCGATCGTTTCGCTGGAACGCGGCACCGGCATGGCGGAGCGCAACAAGCGCATCGCCGAAGTGCTGGAAGCCGTCGGCCTGCCGCTTGCGTCTGCCGACAAATATCCGCACGAATTCTCCGGCGGACAGCGCCAGCGGATCGCCATTGCCCGCGCGCTCATTACCCGGCCGGCGTTGATCGTCGCCGACGAGCCCGTTTCGGCGCTCGACGTCTCGATCCAGGCGCAGGTCCTGAACCTGATGATGGACCTGCAGGAGAAGCTCGGCCTCTCCTATCTCTTCATCAGCCACGATCTCGGCGTGGTGCGCGCCATCACCGATCGCGTCGCGGTCATGCATCTCGGCCGGATCGTCGAGGAGGGACCGACGGCCGAGGTTTTCGACAATCCGCGCCACCCCTATACCCAGGCGCTGGTCGCTGCCGTGCCGAAACCGTTTTCCGGCCGTCGCAGGCGGATCCGCTCTGATGCACCGGTGCAAACGCCCGTCCATACCGCAACGACCGCAGCCGGCTGCGCCTATGCCGCCGTCTGTCCGATGAGGCAGGAGATCTGCCTGACCCGAACGCCAGAGGCCAAGCCGGTGACGCCGGCCTGGTCCGCCCGCTGCCATTTCGCCTAGGAATTGATCCCATGTCCGAACTTGCCGATTTCTCCGCCGTCGATCTTGTCGAGGCCTACCGCTCGAAAAAGCTCTCCCCCGTCGAGGTCACCGAAGCCGTCATCGCCCGCATCGACGCCTCGGAACCGAAACTGAACGCGCTGTGGGCCTATGACCCGGCCGAAGCGCTGAAGGCCGCAAAGGCCTCGGAAGAACGCTGGGCGAAAGGCGCTCCTCTGGGCGCGATCGATGGCGTGCCCGTGACGATCAAGGAGAACATCGCAACCAAGGGGACAGCCGTCCCGCTCGGCTGCGCCGCCGTAACGCTCACACCGGCCGCCGCTGACGCGCCGCCGGCCGCACGCACCCGAGAGGCGGGCGGCATTCTGCTCGCCAAGACCACCATGCCCGACTACGGCATGCTTTCCTCCGGCCTTTCCAGCTTCCACAAGCTTGCCCGCAACCCGTGGGATCTTTCGGCCAATCCCGGTGGCTCAAGCGCCGGCGCCGCAGCGGCGGCCGCCGCGGGCTATGGCCCCCTACATATCGGTACTGATATCGGCGGCTCGGTC
Organism: Ensifer sp. 38_S197; assembly: GCF_056924495.1. Classification (NCBI taxonomy): domain Bacteria; kingdom Pseudomonadati; phylum Pseudomonadota; class Alphaproteobacteria; order Hyphomicrobiales; family Rhizobiaceae; genus Ensifer; species Ensifer sp. 38_S197. The sequence goes on from NZ_JBXOVZ010000001.1 coordinate 1,184,195, forward strand.
CGCCTGCCGGCCGGCTGGTGCGGCATCGTTGGCCTGAAACCTTCGGCGGGCCGGATCCCGATCAATCCGCCCTTCATCGGCCGCGTCGCCGGACCGATGACCCGGACGGTCGCCGACACCGCGCTCTATATGTCCGTGCTCTCAAAGCCCGATGCCCGCGACACGATGGCTCTGCCCTACGCGGAACTCCCGTGGCTCGACCTCGATTGCGACATGAGGGGCCTGAAGATCGGTCTCTGGCTCGACGCCGGCTTTGGCCAGTCGGTTACCGCGGAAACGGAACAGGCGATCAGCCAAGCGGCGAAGCTTTTCGCCGATGCCGGCGCGATCATCGAACCGGTCGGCCCGTTCCTCAGCCGCGAGATGATCGACGGCCTCGACCGCTTCTGGCGCGCGCGCGGCTGGGAGGATGTGTCGCGCCTTTCGCCGGAAAAACAGGCGCAGATCCTGCCCTACATCTTCGAGTGGATCAAAACGGCCGAGAATTTCTCCGGTCGCGAAGTCTATACCGGCTTCGCCCAGATCGAGGCTATGCGCAACGCGCTGCATGCGGCCCTTAACGGCTTCGATTTCATCCTTTCGCCGACCGCACCGACGGCGTCCTATCCGGCCGAATGGGCGTCGCCCATCAACGACCCGCAAAAACCGTTCGAGCATATTGCCTTCACCGTCGCCGCCAACATGGGCGGGCAACCGGCGATTTCGATCAACTGTGGCTATACTTCGGGCGGCCTGCCGATCGGTCTGCAGATCATCGGCCAGTCCTTCGACGACATCGGTGTGCTGCGTCTCGCACACGCCTTTGAAACCATGCGCCCTGAGCAGCGGCCTTGGCCGAAGGTCGCATGATGAGCGACACGATGCGCTACACCATCGAGAACGGCGACCTGGAAAACATCGTGTCCCGTCTGCTCGACATCGTTCGCCGACTCGGCGTCAGCGTTTCCAAGCTCGCCATAGAGGTGGATGGAGGCAAGGCGAACCTCGAAGATCGCCGTGTCCTCGGCTTCGCACGCCATAGCCAACACGCTCAGGGAACGCATCGCGCAAATCGAGGGCGCTCGACCGCTGTCAAGCTTTGAACATGGCGCCGCGGCCTCATAGCCGGGCAAAACTCTCAACGAACCCCAACGCGGCCATGCCGCTTAAATCAGACTGAAATCACAGGAGTGCCGAAATGGCTCGTAAGCTTTTCATCCTTCCCGGCGACGGCATCGGCCCGGAAGCCATGGCGGAAGTCCGCAAAATCATCGCCTACATGAATGCCGAGCTTGGCGCCGGCTTCGTGACGGACGAGGGCCTGGTCGGCGGGTCGGCCTATGACGCCCACGGCCAGGCGATCTCGGAAGCGGACATGAAGAAGGCGCTGGCCGCCGACGCGGTGCTGTTCGGCGCCGTCGGCGGTCCGAAGTGGGATGCGGTGCCCTACGAGGTCCGCCCGGAAGCCGGTCTGCTGCGCCTGCGCAAGGACCTCGAGCTCTTCGCCAACCTGCGCCCGGCGATCTGCTATCCGGCGTTGGCGGCCGCCTCGTCGCTGAAGCCGGAGCTCGTCGAAGGCCTCGACATCCTGATCGTGCGCGAGCTGACCGGCGGCGTCTATTTCGGCGAGCCGAAGGAGATCGTCGATCTCGGCAACGGCCAGAAGCGCGGCATCGACACCCAGGTCTACGACACCTACGAGATCGAGCGCATCGCCGGCGTCGCCTTCGAGCTCGCCCGCACAAGGCAGAACCGCGTCTGCTCGATGGAAAAGCGCAACGTCATGAAGTCGGGCGTGTTGTGGAACCAGGTGGTGACCGAGACGCACAAGGCGAAATATGCCGACGTTCAGCTCGAGCACATGCTGGCCGACGCCGGCGGCATGCAGCTGGTGCGCCAGCCGAAGCAGTTCGACGTCATCGTCACCGACAACCTGTTCGGCGACATGCTGTCGGACGTGGCGGCGATGCTGACCGGCTCGCTCGGCATGCTGCCGTCGGCCTCGCTCGGCGCCCCGGATGCGGTCAGCGGCAAGCGCAAGGCGCTCTACGAGCCGGTGCATGGCTCGGCCCCGGACATCGCCGGCAAGGGCATTGCCAACCCGATCGCGATGATCGCCTCGTTCGCCATGTGCCTGCGTTACTCCTTCAACCTGACGAAGGAGGCCGACAATCTCGAAAAGGCGATCGCCAATGTGCTCGACCAGGGCATCCGCACCGGCGACATCATGGCCGAAGGCGCGAGGAAGGTCGGCACGACAGAGATGGGCGACGCCATCCTTTCCGAGTTCAAGGCGCTGTCGGCCTGATCAGCGGACGATGCCGCATGGCACCGGCCCGGCGCCGGCCACCACCCGACAAACAGGCACCTCCGGAGCGCATCCGGAGGTGTCTTGCGTTTGACGCCTTGAGCGACAGTATCGCCTCAGATCGTGATGCCGCCGTCGATGTTGATCGCCTGGCCGGTGATGAAGGCCGCCTCGTCGGAAGCAAGAAAGGCGCAGATGGCAGCGACCTCCTCCACCGTGCCGAAACGCCCGGCCGGCTGTCGGCTGATGAAGGACCGGTAAGCCTCGTCCCGGCTTCCGAGTTTCTCGCCGAGTTCGCCGATGCGGTCCTCTAGCGAGGGCGAGGCGACCGTTCCGGGGCAGACCGAATTACAGCGAATGCCTTCCGACACGTAATCCGCCGCGACTGCCTTGGTCAGGCCGATGACGCCGCCCTTGGCGGCGCCGTAAGCGGCGCGCCGCGGAAAGCCCTTGATCGAGGAGGCGACCGAACCGATGGTGATGATGCTGCCGCCATCAGCCTTCATCTTCGGGACCGCACCGGCGATGACGTTATAGGCGCTGTCGAGGGTGATGTTTACCGAGCGGCGCCAGTCGGCAGCCGAGCATTCCTCGATCGTGCCCTGATGCACATAACCGACGGCATGCACCAGGATATCGATCCGTGCGAAGGTGTCGAAATAGGCGGCGACAGCTGCGTGATCGGTCGCATCGAGCCGCGTCGTCGCGGCGCCGTCAAGGGTGGCGAGCAGGTCGGCGTTGATGTCGCTGGCGTGAACCTCGGCGCCCTCCGACATCAGCCGCTCGGCGACGGCACGGCCGATACCCTGGCCGGCCGCCGTGACCACGGCCACGCGTCCGGCCAAACGTTCCGTCTTTCGATTCATGGTGAGCCCTTTCTGTAAGCCTAGAGTGACTGAACGATCTGGCGCTGGCGGCCGAGCCCGTCGATGCCGAGTTCCACCACGTCGCCGGGTTTCAGATAACGCGGTGGCTTCTTGCCCATGCCGACGCCTGGCGGGGTGCCGGTGCAGATGAGATCGCCGGGCTCAAGCACGCAGAACTCGCTCATGTAGGAGACGATGGTCGCGACATCGAAGATCATGCGCTCGGTCGTGCCTGCCTGCATGCGTTCGCCGTTGACGTCGAGCCACATCGAAAGCGCCTGCGGATCCGGCACCTCGTCACGGGTGACGAGCCACGGACCCGTCGGGCAGAAGTTTGGGAAGCTCTTGCCCTTCACCCATTGGCCGCCGCGCTCCATTTGCCAGGCGCGTTCAGAGACATCGTTGACAACGGTGTAGCCGAAGACATGGTCCATCGCCTCGCTACGCGAAACATTCAATGCCCGCTTGCCGATGACGATGCCGAGCTCGACCTCCCAGTCGAGCTTGGACATCGTCTTCGAATGGAGGATCGGATCGTTCGGACCGCAATAGGTACCGGCCGCCTTGTTGAAGAGGATTGGTTCAGCAGGCACCGGCAGCCCGGCTTCAGCAGCATGGTCCGAATAGTTGAGGCCGATACACCAAATGTTGCGCGGTTGTTTGATGGGAGCGCCGATACGCGTCGACAAAAGCGCAACCTCGGGAAGTGCGTCGAAATCGGCCTCTGCCAGCTGCGCGTTTACAGTTCCAATCGTTTCGGGCGTGACGTCCTCGATCAACGAGGATACGTCCCGTGCTTTGCCGTTCTTGTCGAGTATGCACGGTTTTTCGCGACCGATGTCGCCTATCCGGATCAATTTCATACCGTTGTCCTATTGTTCTTTTTAGACCACCAGGTGTTGTGCAGCGGCGCGCCGGCCACGAACGCGCTGGCACCGAGCTGCTCCTGGATTCGAATGCACTCATTCCACTTGGCCATCCGCTCCGATCGCGTGAAAGAGCCAACCTTCAGCTGGCCGGCGCCGAGCCCTATGGCGAGATGACTGATGGATACGTCCTCCGTTTCTCCCGAACGTGCCGATACGACCGATCGCCAACCAGCCCTTTCGGCGGTGAGATAGGTTTCCACGGCTTCCGTGACTGTTCCTACCTGATTGACCTTAATCAGCACGGCATTACAGGCGCCATTGCTGGCTGCATCGCGGACGAGAGCCGCATTTGTCACGAGATAGTCGTCGCCGATTATCTGGACACGCCCCCCGAAGCGGGTCGTAAATGCCGCCATACCTTCGATATCGTCCTCGGCCAGAGGGTCTTCGATCGACGCGATCGGATAGGTATCGAGCCATCGGCCCAGCTGGTCGATCATCTCGCCCGAATCCAGTTCGCGATTTTCCAGCGCCAATTTGTAGCGGCCGCTCCGTCCGAACTCCGAGGCAGCAACGTCAAGCGAGATGACGACCCGGTCGCCCGGTGTCTCGCCCGCTTTCACGATAGCGTCGCATAACGTCTCGAGCGCCTCTTCGTTGCTATCGAAAGCGGGCCACCATCCGCCCTCGTCCGCCACCCCCGCAAGCCGGCCTTTTCTCGCCATAATATCGCCGGCGGCGAAGTAAACGGCATTGGTGATCTCCATCACCTCTTCGAAACTCGAGGCGCCCGGAACCATGATCATGAAATCCTGCACGTCCACGCGCCTGCCTGCGTGAGCCCCTCCGCCGAATATCTGGATCTCGGGCAGAGGGATGGACGCCTGCCGGCTATATGCGCTGGCAACACGGCGCCACAACGGCTCGCGGGCGGCCGCAGCAGCGGCGCGCAACACCGCAAGTGACACGGCGACTGTGGCGTTACCGCCGAGAACCGCCTTTGATGGCGACGGGTCGAGCGCGCAGAGGACAGCGTCTGCTCCTGATTGATCGAAGACGTCCCTTCCGATCAGCGCCCTCGCAATCGGCTCGTCGATATTTGCCACGGCCTTTGCAACGCCCTTGCCGCACAAGCTGCTGCCGCCATCACGCAAGTCGGTGGCTTCGCGGGTTCCTCTCGAGGCGCCGGCCGGTGCGATCGCGCGGCCTTGCGCTCCGCTGGCAAGCGTAATTTCGGCCTCGACGGTCGGGTTTCCCCGCGAGTCCCAAACGCGCCGGCCCTTTATCCCGGCGATTTGCGTGTCTTTCATTTGCAGAGTTCCTCGGCCCAGGCCCGCGTTATATCGGCCAGGGTGGCTGGGGGTGACTGGATCAGGTTACGGGCAAATTGGCGGACGAAGTCCTTGTCCGTGCGTGTCGTGATGTATTCGACCGGCGATTTTCCGTCGACGCGCGCCAGCAGAAGAGCTGGCAAAAGCCTCGCAGCCCGGGCCTCAAGCACAATTGCCGGCTCCCAGGTCACTCCCGCGAGATATGATTTCACGAGAGCCTCGAAACTGTACAGAAGCTCCGCCGCATCTTGCCGTCGCCAGATACACTTCAGCAGCAGGTGATTGAGACAGAAGGCAAGATCGAAGCATGGGTCGCCATAGCAGGCACATTCTGCATCGAGGATGATCGGGCCGTCCTGGCCAATCAGAATGTTTTTTGGACTGACGTCCCCGTGAACAAGTGCGGTCTTCGTGTTCATCACGTCCCGCGACAGTGCAAGAAGCGGTGCTGCAAGATCAGGATGCACCTGCGCCGTCGCTTCAAGATAGGGCTCAAGGCGGATCGAGTGAAAGACCTCGTCATTGGCGAAGCGGCGGCCGATATCTTGCGAGTGCGCGGTCGCCGCATGAATTACCGCGACAACGCTCCCCAGACGACGCGCGAACGTCACATCGACGCGCCCATTGCGCAGCTCCTCCTTCCAGACCGGGTTTTCGGAAGGATTGAAATAGGTCATCGCGAATGCACCGAGCGACGGATCATGTGCAAGGATGCGCGGGACGGCATCCGGAGCGACCTTTGCAGCCTCGAGCATCCATTCGACCTCGCTGGCGTTTCGCGTGACCGGCGCTTTCCAGTCCTGGGCTACGCGCAGGCTCGCCAGCGCCTTCTTGACGACGAAACTCGTTTCATTCGTCGTGACCTTCCAAATGTCCGATGCGACGCCGCCGGTCAGCGGCTCGATCGCCCACGCCTGCTCATCCTGGACCTGCCCGGACCTGTGAAGGAATTCGAGAATGGCGGGATCCACATTTCCGGCCCCGAGTATGCACGCAAGACGAGACATGACTTGCCCCAATGAAAAATGCTGACCGGCCAGGCATTAGTCGGCCAGCAGTGACCACTAAACTTGTCGAACTGCAGCCAGGCTTGTCGCGGCCGCGTGCCCGGCAGGATTGCTGATGGGAGCGACTTCGACCGAAAGCCGATAGTGGGTGGTGAAGGTCTGACCCGGCTCGAACGCAATCGCCGTTGCAACGCCCGATAACGCCAGCGGGTTGGCCGCCGTAGAGACCGCCGGTCCGAGATCGAAGGCAGAAGCGATCGGCTCGACGCCGAGCGCCACGTGGCGCCCGTTCCAGGGATAGGCCTTGCGGCCGCGATTGCTGAACCAGAGTAGCAGGCTCGGAAAATGATCCTTCTGCCAGGTGAGCCGCGCGCGAAACCCCTTGTCGCGGTAGTGGAGCGCGAGACTGCCGTCGACACCTAAGAGCTGCAGCAGATCCTCGGTTTCTTCGTTAAGCGGCACCTGCGAGGCGTCGATTGTCGCACTGCTGCGCGTCTCGACTTCGCCGAGCGATGGCCATTGCCGATCGGGCGAGAACAAGGCCGCGCCCGGTTCGACGTCGCCGGGGAAACTCCAGACGCCATCATAGGCACCGGGTTCGATAGTGACCGAACCCGGGCGGCTCGACAGCCGGAACGTCGGATGCAAACCGATCGGCAGGCGGCATGGCCGCCGCGCTTCGATTTCCAGGGTGATGTCGACGGCGGCCGCGTTTGGATCCGGCATAATCCTCCGCCGCAAGAGGCCGATCGGATGGTCCTCCGGGTAACGGCATTCCATGGTGATCTGATGGTCGTCGCAAGCGCCCCAACCCCAGTGCGCATTGGCGCTATGGCCATGGGGCACGCCGGCGCCATCGAAACTTTCGCCTGTCGCAGACCAGCCTGCGGGAAGCGCCCGATCGGCATCGCCGCCGAAGGGGACGCAGGGCCATTCGCCGCGCAATTCCTGCAGGATTTCGGGCAGCGCCTCGCGCTCGAGATCATTCCCCCAAGGTGCCACATGCAAGGGACTGACCTGCCGCCCGTTCGGCAGCAAAAACAGCACGGGGCCGAGCATTCCGCCGAGCGACTGCACCGAGAGGCAGCCATGCGCCCAGGCAAGCGCGCGTCGTTTCGTCTCCGTGCTCACCTGGTTGTCACTCCAAACCGGTTTTCCGGGAGGCCGGGAACTTCGACGCGCATGGCATAAAGGCTGCCGGCGAGGCGTTCACCGGGGCCGGAAAGAATGCCGGCGGTGGTGATATAGAGCGTCTTCAGATCGGCACCACCGAAGGTGCAGGTGGTGATGTTGGTCACCGGCATGTCGATCACTTCGGCAAGGCGGCCATCGGGCGCGATCCGGGCAATGCAGCTTCCGCCGAAACGGCAGTTCCAGAGGAAGCCTTCGCTGTCGATCGTCGAGCCATCGGGCGAGCCGCGATCGAATCCGGCGAAGAAATGCCGTTCGCCTGAAATCGCCCCCTCGGCTGCGTCATAGTCGAAGGCATAGATTTCGTTTGCCAACGTGTCGGCGAAGTAGAAGGTGCGCCGGTCCGGGCTCCAGCAGAGCGTATTGGAGATGCCGAGCCCATGGCACCACTCGGTGACGGCGCCATCGGGCGCAATCCGGTAGAGAACGCCTTCGTCCGGGCCGGCCTCGCCAAGTTCACCATCGGGCAGGACGTTGTTCTTCATCGAACCAACCCAGAAGTTGCCCGCGGGATCGGTACGGCCATCATTGAGCCGTACCCGCGGCGCGCCAGGCAGGCGGAAGCCGTGATCTTCGCGCCGGTCGGCCTTCGGCCACCACCAGACGAGTTTCGAACCGAGAGCAACGAGCAGGCGGCCGGCATCCTTTGTCAGCGAGATGGCGACCACCGGTTCGTCGAACAGCCAGGTTCTGACCGCTTGCGTTGCCTCGTCGTAGCGGTGCACGAGAAAACGGTTGATGTCCGTCCAGTAGACGGCCGCCTCGTCCGCGGACCAGACGGCGCCCTCACCGCAGCGGTCGCCGACGGGCGCGACACAGACAAGCTTACGGGCCATCGCTGCCTCCTATTCCGCCGCCATGCTTGCAGGGATCGAGCGCGATGGCCCGAGCGCCTCGGCGTTCTGCACCAGCGCCTTCATGTAGCCGAGCGCAAAAGCCTTGCCCGCATGCCAGGAGGCGCCGCAGGTCATGGCCGGCGTATGGTCGGGGATCATCACGCCCTGGTAGTTCTCGTCGCGCAGGATGCGGATGATCTCGGCCATGTCGATGTCGCCCTCATCGACGAAGGTCTCGACATAACGCGGCATCTTTCCGCGCACGTTGCGGAAATGGATGTAGCCGATGCGGCCGGAGCGGGCAAAGCGGCGGACATGATCGTAGATGTCGCCGCCCGGCATCTCCTGCAGCGAGCCGAGGCAGAGCTCCAGCCCGTTCGAGGGCGAGTCGACGATCGCCATCAGCCGATCGTATTTCTCCGGGCGGTTGACGAGCCGCGCCGTGCCGCGCAGTTCCTCCGCCGGCGGATCGTCGGGGTGGGCGCCCAGCACGACACCCGCCTCTTCCGCGACCGGCACGACCTCCTTCAGGAAGCGACCGAGGCGGTCCCAAAGTTCCGCCGAGCTGACGGAAACGGGGATGGCGCCGGCGACGCCGCGGCGATAGCGCATGTTCCAGACCATGCCGTCAGGGATCGGCGCATCCGGGGCCGGCGCAATGCTGTTTTCGACGCCGAAGCCGACGGACTCGGCACGGCCGCGGGCGTAGGGCCCGCGGGTCCAGCCATAGACGCCGGCGAGCGAGAAATTGTAGCCGATGCAGGGGATGCCGGCGCGGCCGGCGTCGCGGATGAGCTGCTTCAGGCCCTCGATCTGTTGCGCCCGTTCCGGTCCGTCGAGAAGCACGTCATGCCAGAAGCGCGGCGAAAAATTCTCGATCGCCGCCACCTCAAGGCCGCCGGCGCGCACATCCTTCACCAGCGCCGACAGCTCCTCGAAAGACCAGAGCCGATCGCCGGAGCAATCGCCCCAGCCGCCCTGATCGCCACTGTCGATCTTCGGATCTTTGCCGGCGAAATAATTGGTCAGATGCGCGACGACATGGGTCGCACCCGCCTGCAACGCAAATTGGAAATTATCCGGGGTGAGTTGCTCCCGGTAGAGCCCAAGGCCGATCTTCATGTTGACGTTTCCTGTCTGATTACTTGACGCCGATACCAGCGGTGAGGCCACCGTCGATGCGGAAATCCGAGCCGGTGACGAAGGCGGCGCGGTCGGAGGCGAGGTAGGCGACCAGTTCGGCCACCTCCTCCGGTTCGCCAATGCGGCCGATCGGGTGCGCCGCACCGAAGCGGGCAAAGGCTTCCGCCTCGCTAACGCCCTCGCCGCCATAGGTGCGAGCCGCGAGCGACAATAACGGCGTGCGCACCGAGCCGGGGCTGACCGAATTCACCCGAACCTTCACCGCCGCGTGGTCGAGCGCCATGGCGCGGGTCAGCGCGTGGATCGCCCCCTTGGAGGCAACATAGGCGGCAACGTTCTGCTGGCAGGCATGGCCCTGCACCGAGGAAATGTTGACGATGGCGCCGCCGCCACGCTTCACCATTTCGGGAATGCCGAAGCGACCGGTAAGATAGATCGAGCCGACATTGACCGACAGGCAGCGCGCGAAGGTCTCGGCGCTGGTATCGAGCACCGTGCCATAGGGATGGACGGCGGCGGCATTGACGATGATGTCGAGGCCGCCGTGGCGCAGCACCGCCTCGCGGACCGCCGCTTCGACCTCGGCTTCCACGGAGACATCTGTCAGCCGCGTCGACATCGGCAGGTTGCGCTCGCCGGCGATCTTGTCGAATGTCTCGTTGGTCGCAAGGTCGTTGCCACAGGCGAGCACGGTTGCGCCGGAGGAGGCCAGGCGGATCGCCGAGGCGAGACCGATACCGGACGTGCCGGTGACGAGTGCGATTTTTCCTTTGAATTCAGTCATGATTGTCTCCGCGATGGATCGCGATGATTTGGATCGGCGGCGACCCAAGATCATAAGCGTGATCGATTTTCGTGAGGGCCGCGGGATGCGAGCACCCCGCGCCGGTCTCAGCGCACCCGTTCCAGAACCTGGTTCAAGAGCACGGCGCCGAGAATGATCCCGCCGCGCACGACGTATTGCCAATATTCGCTGACATTCATCAGCGTCATGCCGTTGGAGATGCAACCGAGGAACAGGACCCCGATCAGCGTGCCCCAAATGCGGCCCTTGCCACCAAAGAGCGAGGTGCCGCCGATGATCACGGCCGCGATGACGTCGAGCTCCATGCCCGTTGCCGTCGTCCCGGTTCCGGCGCCGATCTGCGAGGCAATCAGCGTGCCGGAGACGGCGGTGAGCGCGCCAGTGAGCCCCAGCGTCAGCGCCTTTACCTTCCAGATATCGATGCCGGAGAGGCGGGCTGCCTCCATGTTGCCGCCAACGGCATAAACCTCGCGGCCGAAGCTCGTATACTTCATCAGGAAATGCATGCCGGCAAAGGTGAGCGCAAAGATATAGACGGGGAACGGGATGCCGAAGAGATAGCCGCCGCCGAGGAAATCGAAGCCGAGCGGGAAGGACGACATCGGGAAGCCGCCGGTGATGAGATTGGCGACCCCGCGGAGCGCCGCAAAAAGCGCAAGCGTGGTGATGAAGGTCGGCACGTTGAACCATTGCCGGAAACGGCCGGTGAGATAGCCGAGCATGAAGCCGAGCAACAGCGCCACGGCAAAACCGACCGTGACCGCGCCCCAATCGCCGAGTGCATCGGTGAAGCGGTCGGCAAACCAGGCAACGATGCAGCCGGCAAGGGCCGCGCCCGCCCCGACCGAAAGGTCGATCTCGCCGCTGATGATGACCGCCGTCATGCCGAAGGCGATAATGCCGAGCATCGAGACCGTGCGCAGTACGTTCAAGACGTTGCTGGTCGAGGCAAAGCCGGGCGCGACCAGGATCAGGAAGATCACCAGCGCCGCGAGAATGATCTCCATCGGATAGGTCTTGAGGAACTTGAGCGGTGTGTTCTGTCCGCCGGCCTCGGTCGTTTGGCTCACAAGTGTCATTGCTTGGCCCCTTCCATGCACAGGCCGTAGAGTTCGGTAAGATCGGTTTTCGTCGGATCGACTTCGGCGACAACAGCGCCGTGGTGCATCACCAGGATGCGATCGGCGACTTCGAGGACCTCCTCGAGTTCCGTCGAGACGAAGATGCTAGCGAGGCCGTCGGCCGCCTTCTGCCAGATGATGTCGAAGATCTGGCGCTTGGCCTGAACATCGACGCCGCGGCTCGGTTCATCGAAGAACATCACCGAGGGCTGCCGGTTCAGCCATTTGCCGATCACCACCTTCTGCTGGTTGCCGCCGGAAAGCGACGACACCGGCATTTCCGGGTCGCCGCACTTGATATGCAGATCGGCGATCTGGCGGCGCACATGCGGTTGTTCGCGCCGGCGCGAGATGAAGCCCCTGTTCGAGATCGGGCCGAGGCTGGCCATGCAGAGATTGTCGGCGGTCGAGAGCGACTGTACGAGCCCGACCTCCTTGCGGTTTTCCGGCGTGTAGCCGAGCCCCGCCTTGCGCATATCGCGCGGGCTCGCGCCAGTCATGATGCGGCCATCGAACCTGACGGAACCGCCGTCGACCCGGTCGGCGCCGAAAATCGCGCGCATCAGTTCCGTGCGCCCGGCGCCAAGCAAGCCGGCGATGCCGAGGATTTCGCCCGGATAGAGGTCGAAGGAGACGTCGTGGAAATGCCCTGACCGGCTGAGCTCGCGCACTTCGAGCACGGGTTTGGTGCGATCGAGCGCGCGCCGCGGCGGACGCGTGGCGCGCGCTGCATCGCCGAACATCATGCCGACGATGGCCGAAGGCGTCGTCTCTTTCATCGCAACCGAGCCGATGTAGTGGCCGTCGCGAATCACCGTACAGGTGTCGGCGATCTCGAAGAGTTCGCTCATGCGGTGGGTGATATAGATCATCGTCACGCCGCGGGCGCGTAAGCGTTCGATCAGCGCGAAGAGCTGCTTGACCTCGCGGGTGGCGAGCGCCGAGGTCGGCTCGTCGAGCAACAGGATCGACGGGTTGAAGGACATCGCCTTGACGATCTCCACGACCTGCTGCTGGCCGACGCTGAGGGCGGAGACCGGCTGGCGGGAATCGAGCGCAAGCCCCATGTCGGCGAGCAGTTCGCCAGCGCGCCGGTGCAGGCCCGCCCAGTCAACGACGCTGAAGCCGGCGCGCCGCCGATGCGGCAGCCGGCCGAGAAAGATGTTCTCGCCGACCGAAAGCTCCGGCACCAGCGAGAGCTCCTGATGCACGGTGACGATGCCGGCGGCGAAGGCGTCATGCGGCGAGGTGAAGTGGCGGTCCTCGCCGTTGACGCTGATCATGCCGGATGTCGGCTCGGTGACGCCAGCGAGAAGCTTGACCAGCGTCGACTTGCCCGAGCCGTTCTTGCCCATCAGGGCATGCACCTGGCCGGGTGCGAAGCTGTGGGTGAATTCGGAAAGGGCGACAGTCGGGCCGTAACGCTTGGTCACGGCCCGAAAGTCCAGCCGTCCCTGAATCCCTTGCAACGCGGCTGACCTTGGTTGCGGATAGCTCATGCGGATTTCCTACTGTGCGCGGTGAAGGAGCGACGGGACAAGGCTCCCGCCGCCAGTTCACTTCCGGGCCCTTACTTCAAGGCCTTGAGGCCTTCCTTGTAGGCAGCGACGCCTTCCGCGTCGGCGCGGGTCAGAGGCAGAACCGGCACGTTGACCTTCGTCTCTATTTTCTTGCCGTCGAGTAGGTTCTGCGCGGCTTCGATCGCCTGCTTGCCGACCTCGAGCGGCTGCTGCGCCGTCGTTGCCTGCAGCACATTGTCGGAATTCAGCAGCATGTTGGCGAGTTGCTCGGAACCGTCGGTGCCGAAGACGAAGACCTTGCCTTCGAGGCCTGCCTTCTTCACCGCCTGAACGGCGCCGATCGTGCCGCCTTCGTTGGCGGCATAAATCACCCGGATGTCGGGATTGGCTGTCAGCATGTCGCTTGCAACAGCGAGGGCCTTCTCGGCAAGCCAGGCGTCCTGCTGAGCGACGATGTCGACCTGATCCTTGACGACGCTCAAGAAGCCCTCGACGCGGGCATTGGACTGTTCGGGCAGCAGCGCCTTGAAGGCGAGCGTGCCGATCTTGACCTTCTCGCCATTGCCGAGCGTCTTCAAGAAATCGGTCGCAGCCTTGCCGGTGCCGATGCCGATATCGCGGTCCGAGCTCGTCACGGTCGCCTGGGCGACGTCACCGTTGGCAGATGTGCCATAGGTCACGACCGTGATGCCGGCGTCGCGCGCCTTCTTCAGCGCCGGCACCGAGGCATCGGCCGAGAGCGGCGCGACGACGATCGAGTTCACCCCGCGAGCGATATAGGTGTCGATCAGCTGGGCTTCCTTCTCCAGCTTGCTGTCGCTATTGCCGGCAAGGAGCTCGTCTCCGGCCGCTTCCGCTGCCTTCTCCATGCCGATCTGGATGCCGCGGAAATACTGGTCCTGCTGAAAGACGATGCCGGCGATCGCCTTGCCGCCTGCAAAGGCCGCGCCCGGCGCAAAGCTGACGGTGGCAAGTAGCGCGGCAAGCGCCAGACGTTTCATGTTGCTCATATTGGTTCTCCTCCCAAGTGCCCTGTGCGTGCCGCCGGACCAACGGGCGAGTGGATCCGGCAAACGGCCGCCAGCACCGCCAAGGCGGCGTGGCTCAAATTTCCAATGTGTTCATCGCGCCTGCTGACCGCCCGGCACGGCATCGACGAAGCGGATACCGAACTCCAGATGCCGGCTCATCAGGTAGACATAGGCAATGCGGTCACGAGCCTTGAGCGCCCGGATGATCTCGGCGTGCGCCTCGAAGGTTTCCGCATGCACCGTGCGCTCAGCCTTGCCGAGCCGCATGACCTCCTCGATCACCGAGCGCAGCATGTGGTAGGCGGCCATCGTCGTGCGGTTGCCTGAGAGCTCGACGATCGCCGAATGAAACTCGTAGTCGCAGCGCGCCGCATCCTCGACGGTCTCGGCCTCCAGGATCCGCGCATTGATCGCATCCAGCCGGGCTAAGTCGTCATCGGCAGCCGTCAGGATGATGTGCTCGCCGACGCCTGTCTCGATGATGCGCCGGAAGCCCTGGAGATCCCGGAACGAGTCGGGTGAAATCCCATTGTGAAAGGCGAAGAGCCGCCGGATCGCCTCGCCGTGTCCGCCGCTGATGACGGCGCCGACCTTCGGCCGTGTCTCGACCATGCCATAGGCGCGCAGCACCTGCAGCGCTTCGCGCACGGTGTTGCGGCCGGCCTGGAACTGCTCGCCGAGATCGCGCTCGGTCGGCAGTGCATCGCCGATGCCGAGGCCGCGCTCGGAGATCATGTCGCGGATCTGCTCGACGAGACGATCGACGGCCGAGGTCTTGCCTGGCTCGACCGCCTCCACCCCCGACAATGCATCTTCCCGTACCGAACTGCTCACCGGCCATCCTCCCTGCGATGTTTATTTGTTGGTCCAGATTGCGGCGTCAGTCAAGCGCAAACTCGAAAAATCTGCATCACGGCATGATAACTGGGCTAAATCCTCGTTTCACGGCTTGAATTGTTGGACCAATCGGACATTATTGATCAACGTGGTCCAACAATAGACACGGAAGCGGGTAGGAGTTCTGCATGAGACTGATGGAAGAGTGCTTTCGCTGGTACGGGCCGAACGATCCGGTGCCGCTCAGCCATATCCGGCAGGCAGGCGCGACAGGGATCGTATCGGCGCTGCACCACATCTACGACGGATCGCCGTGGCCCGACGAAGCGATCCTGGAGCAGAAAGCACTGATCGAAGCCGCGGGCATGCGCTGGAGCGTCGTCGAGAGCATTCCGGTGCACAATTCGATCAAGCTCGCCACCGCCGAAAGCGCTCGCTACATCGGCTGGTACAAGGACACGCTTCGCGCCCTGGCGCGGGCGGGCATAACCATCGTCTGCTACAACTTCATGCCGGTGGTCGACTGGACGCGCACCGAGCTGATGCAGCCCTTGGCGAACGGTGGCTACGCGTTACGCTTCGATGCGGTCGACTTTGCCGCATACGACCTCTTCGTATTGAAGCGCCCGCATGTCGAGGATAGCTACGCCGAGCGGCAGATTTTCGCCGCCCGCGAGCGCTTCGATGAGATGGACCAGGCGAAGATCGACCGGATCGAGCGCAATCTCATCGCCGGCCTGCCGGCAACCGAGCGCCAGTTCAACCGGGCGAGCTTTCTAGCCGCCCTTGCCGAATACGATGGCGTGACGGCCAATCACCTGCATGCCAACCTGGCGCACTTCCTCAGGGAGATCGTACCGGTCGCCGAGGAAGTCGGTATCCGGCTTTGCATTCACCCCGACGATCCGGCCTTTTCGCTCTACGGCCTGCCGCGCATCGTCTCCACCGCGGCGGATGTCCGGCAAATCCTCGCCGCCGTCGACAGTCCGGCCAACGGCATCACCTTCTGCACCGGCTCCTATGGAACCCGCGCGGAAAACGACCTGCCGGCCATGGTCCGCGAATTTGGCCCGCGCATCCATTTCGCCCATCTGCGCAACGTTCAGCGCGAGGAGGACGGTTCCTTCCATGAGGCGGACCATCTCGGCGGATCGAGCGACATGCCGGCGGTGATCTTCGCGCTGATGCAGGAACAGGAACGGCGTGTGCGCGACGGCCGCCGCGACTGGCAGATTCCGCTGCGGCCGGACCATGGGCACCTGCTGGCCGACGATATCGGCAAGGAGCGGATCAATCCCGGTTATTCGCTGATCGGCCGGCTGAAGGGCCTCGCGGAAATCAGAGGCGTCATGCAGGGCATCGCAACCGCCATGGCGCACAAGGCTTGAGGGAAGAAATGAACCATTTTGAAGACGATACCGAACTGTTTGCCGCCATGCGCAGTCGGCTGTTCACGGCCGTGGTCGGCGATATCCTGGACACCATGGGCCTGCAGCATCAGTTCCTGCCACCGCAAATCCGGGCGCTTCGCGACGACATGGTCGCTGTCGGGCGGGCAATGCCGGTGCTCGAGGCCGATTTCTTCGCGGCCGCCGAGACAAGTGGAAATTCGGCGTTCAGCGCCAAGCCGTTCGGCCTGATGTTCCACGCGCTCGATAGCCTGAAGCCCAACGAGATCTATGTCTGCTCCGGCTCCTCGCCGCGTTATGCCGTCTGGGGCGAGTTGATGTCGACACGGGCGCTGAAGCTGAAGGCGGCGGGTGCGATTTGCGATGGCTATTGCCGCGACAGCGCCGGTATTCTTGCGCTTGATTTCCCGACCTTCTGCTACGGATCCTATGCACAGGACCAGGGCCCGCGCGGCAAGGTCGTCGACTACGGCATTCCGATCGAGATCGGCGGCATCCGTATCCGGCCGGGCGACATTCTCTTCGGCGACCGCGATGGCGTGCTCGTCATTCCGCGCGAGGCTGAGCGGGAAGCAATCGCGCTGGCTTTGGAAAAGGCCGAAACCGAAAACAAGGTTCGCCTCGCGATCGAGGCCGGCATGAGCACCGTCGAGGCGTTCGAGCGTTTCGGCGTCATGTGATCGATGTGGAGCGCCGGGAGCGCCGGCGCCTCATTTCAACCGGCTGAGGTCCACGGGGCGATTGTTGATGATCGCTTCCATCGAGAAGAAGCCGGTGACGGTTGCGAGGTCGAAATTGGTGATCAGCTTCTGATAGAAACTATCGTAGCCACGCATGCCCTTGGTCACCACCTTGATCAGATAGTCCCAATCACCCCCGATCCGATAGAAGTCGATCACCTCCGGCAGCCGCTCGACATGCTGTCGGAAACCATCGCTCCACTCCTTGGAGTGATGACGGGTGCGGATCATCACGAACACGGTCAGATCCAACCCCAGCGCACTCAGATCGATGTCTGCGTGCGAGCCCCGGATCAGTCCGATCGACTGCAGACGCTGAAGGCGCCGCCAGCATGCATTCTGTGACAAGCCGACCTTTTCAGCCAGGTCGCGCTGCGAGAGCGACGAATCTTTTTGCAATGCGGTAAGGATGTTCAGATCGAAGCCATCGATTTTGAACGAAGATTCGATCATTTGAAACAATCCATGGCCGAAACTGCAGAAAATAGGTGAACTTTTCGACCGTGGACGAGATTACAATTGCTGTCAATGTTCGCTCCGAGGAGTCAGCGAGATGATCGTGCCTGCCGTCCACCGCCAGCCCTTAGAGGCCCTTACCCCCCTTTCCCGTTTCCGCCAGGCTTTGAGTGGCCCGGACGTGGTTGCCGACCTTCGCGACGGTCTCGTCGGTGCCAAGGCGAAGATCGCCGGTCCCTATGGGATGAAGGACCTGGTCTACGCGGACTATGTCGCCTCGGGCCGCGCTTTGCGTGTGATCGAAGACTTCGTGCTCGAAGAGGTGCTGCCCTATTACGCCAACAGCCACACGGAGGCCTCCTATTGCGGAGGCTTCATGACCCGGATGCGCCGGGAAGCGCGCGCGCTGATCGGCGAATTCTGCGATGCGACGGCAGAACACGCGGTGATCTTCACCGGGTCGGGCGCGACCTCGGGCATCAACCGCCTGGTCAAGCTGTTCGGCGTCGCCGAAGCTGCAGCAGCAGGCAAACGGGTCCGGGTCATTATCGGCCCGTACGAGCATCACTCCAACATCCTGCCCTGGCGCGAAAGCGGTGCCGAGATCATCGAACTGACCGAGTGCCCGGCGGGCGGGCCAGATCTTGCTGAACTTAGCGAAGCGCTCAATGCCGGTTCGCCTGAGCTGACGGTCTGCACCCTCTCGGCCGGATCGAATATCACCGGGATCACCAGCGACGTCGTCGCGATCACGAAGATGGTCAAAGCTGCCGGTGCCAAGATGATCTGGGATTATGCCGGCGCCGGCCCTTACGTTCCGGTCTCGATGGCGCCAGCCGCCGGAGCAGAGATCGACGCCGTCGTCATCTCGCCGCACAAGTTCATCGGCGGCCCGGGTGCCTCCGGCATTCTGATCGTGCGCCGCGACGGCGTCGCCACGAACAAGCCGACCTGGCCGGGCGGCGGCACGGTCAAGTTCGTTTCGCCCGATACGCACGACTACAGCGGCAGCCTTGAGGCACGCGAAGAAGCCGGAACGCCGAACGTCGTCGGCGACATCCGTGCCGCACTCGCCTTCATCGTCAAACATGCGATCGGGCTTGAGGAGATCGCGAGCCGCAACCGCGCGCTGTCCAGGCAGGCGTTTGCCGCCTGGAAGGCCGTGCCGCAACTGGAGCTGCTCGGTCTTCAAGAGCCGGATCGCCTGCCGATCTTTTCCTTCCGCATCAGGAACGGCAAGGGCGGCTATGTCCACCAGCAGCTCGTCACCCGCATGCTCAGCGACCGCTTCGGCATTCAGGCGCGCGGCGGCTGTGCCTGTGCCGGGCCTTACGTTCACCGGCTGCTATCGATCGATGCGGCGCATTCCGAACAGATCCGCCAGGCGATCCTCGCCGGCGAGGAGATCGAGAAGCCCGGCTTCACGCGGTTGAACTTCAGCGTCCTGCTCTCGGACGAAAAGGTGAAGTACATCCTCGACTGCGTCACGCAGCTCGCGGCGGACGCGCCCGCCTTCGAAGCCGACTACGATTTCGACCCCGCCCGCGCGATCTTCTTCCCGTGCGCCACGGCTGAAGAGGCCCTCGCCTATGCATAAGCCCGATGTTACCGGCTTCTACGATCCCCGCACTGGCAGCATACAATATGTCGTTGCCGATCCGGCGACCGGCAAATGCGCGATCATCGATCCGGTACTCGATTTCGACGAGAAGTCCGGCTCGACCGCCACGTGGAATGCCGACGCGATGCTCGACCATATCGCCGCCAAGGGTCTGACGGTCGAGTGGATCCTCGACACCCATCCCCATGCGGACCATTTCTCGGCAGCGCGCTATCTGAAGAGCCGGACCGGCGCCCCGACGGCGATCGGCGAACACGTCAAAGGCGTGCAGCGGATCTGGAGGGAGATCTACAACTGGCCGGATTTTGCTTGCGACGGCTCGCAATGGGACCGGTTGTTTGTCGACGGCGCGACGTTCCGGATCGGCGAACTCAAGGCCCGAGTCATCCATTCTCCCGGCCATACGCTGGCATCGATCAGCTATGTAATCGGCGACGCAGCCTTCATCCATGACACGCTGTTCATGCCCGACAGCGGCTCGGCCCGCGCCGATTTTCCCGGCGGCAGTGCGAGGGATCTCTGGCGTTCGATCCAGGCGATCCTGGCGTTGCCGGACGAGACACGCCTCTTCACCGGCCACGACTATTGCCACGGCGGCCGCGAGGCACGCTGGGAAAGCACCGTAGCGGAGCAGAAGGCCACAAACCCGCACGTCACCGGCAAGACCGAGGCGGACTACATCAGCCTGCGCGAGGCGCGCGACCGGACCTTGCCGATGCCAAAGCTCATTCTGCATGCGCTGCAGGTGAACGTTCGTGGCGGCGAACTGCCGGCTGCCGAAGACAACGGCCGGCGCTACCTGAAGATACCGCTCGACGCCCTTCCCGGTTCGGTCTGGGGGTAGCGGCATCGTGGCGGACCCCTTCCAGCAAATATTGCTCGCGATCGGCTCCGGTTCACTGACCGGCTTCACGCTCGGCCTGATCGGCGGCGGCGGCTCGATCCTTGCAACTCCGCTGCTGATCTATGTCGTCGGCATCCGCGACGTGCATACAGCGCTCGGCACCGGTGCGCTTGCCGTTTCCGCCAACGCCTATCTCAACCTTATCAGCCATGCGCTTCGCGGCCATCTGTGGTGGCGGTGTGCATTGATCTTCACCGTCGCCGGCTCGCTCGGCGCCTATTTCGGCTCCAGCCTCGGCAAGCTGGTCGATGGACAGCGGCTGCTGTTTCTCTTCGGCCTCGTGATGATGTTCGTCAGTTTCGCGATGCGAAAGGCGAAGGGCCAGGCGGCCAGCACGCCGCAATCGCTCTCTGCGCTCACCCATGGCAAGACCGGCCTGACGGCCTTGCTGACTGGCACCTGTTCCGGCTTCTTCGGCATCGGCGGTGGCTTCCTCATCGTTCCCGGACTACTGCTTGCGACCGGCATGCCGCTCATCAACGCGGTCGGCACCTCGCTTCTCGCCGTCGGCACCTTCGGCCTGACGACGGCGATCAACTATGCATCCTCGGGCTTGGTGGATTGGCGCGTCGCCGGCTACTTCATCACCGGCGGCATTGCGGGCGGGATTGTCGGCACGATCGTCTCCACCCGACTGTCGACCCACCGCGATGCGCTGACCCAGATCTTCCGCGGCATCATTTTTTCCGTCAGCCTCTACGTTCTCTGGCGCAGCTACATAGCGCCGTGATCCCATCCCCCGGTCTTTAGCCGGCGACCGCAAAGCGCGCTTGGATGCTATCGCGAGGAGGCTCGGGGTCGACATCGGCGAACTCTTCCTCGGAGGGCAGCCGGCCTTGATCGACATTGGGCTGGCTTATATTCCGCAGGTGCCGCGCGGCCGCGTGCCTTTACCGAAACTGTTCAGCCCTCGAAATCGCCGAAGAGGCTTTGCAGCCGGGCCAGCTGAGCAACAGGCTCGCCGACACCATCTCCAGGTCGCGGCCTGCCGGTCAGGTCCTTGCCGAGCAGTGTCCGGTCGTAGAGGATGCCAACCAAACCGAAGGCTAGTGCAGGCGGAGCGAACGGGAGTTAGTAAATGGACCAGAAGAGTTTCAGTGAGTGGTCACTAAAGGCCGCAAAATGGGGTGCCGACTATCGTGCTTCGCTGCGCGACCGGCCGGTGCGCGCAAGGACGGCACCCGGTGCGATTGCCGCGCAGATACCATCGCGGCCGCCGCGAACGGGCGAGGATATGCAGGCGATCTTCGAGGATTTCGAGAAGATCATCCTGCCGGGCATGACCCACTGGCAGCATCCTCGTTTCTTCGCCTATTTCCCGGCGAATGCGGCACCGGTTTCCGTCGTTGCCGAGTATCTCGTCACCGCCATGGCGGCGCAGTGCATGCTCTGGCAGACCTCACCGGCGGCAACCGAACTTGAGACGAAAGTGCTCGACTGGCTGCGCCAGGCAATCGGCCTGCCGGACGGCTTCTGCGGGGTGATCCAGGACTTTGCCTCCTCGGCGACGCTTTCGGCCGTGCTGGTCATGCGCGAGCGCGCGCTTGACTGGCAGGGCAACAAGAGGGGGCTGGCAAGCCAGCCGCAGCTTCGCATCTACTCCTCCGATCAGGTGCATACCTCGATTGACCGGGCGATTTGGGTCTCTGGCATTGGCGAGGAAAACCTGGTGCGCATCCCGGCCAAGGGTCCAAGGCGGGCCATGGACTGCCAGGCGCTCGAAGCTGCCATCCTTAGAGACAAGGCGGCGGGCCTGCTGCCGGCCGGCGTGATCGCTTGCACCGGTGGCACAAGCACCGGCGCCTGCGACGATATCGCGGAGGTGGTACGGGTCGCGCACGCCCATGGTCTCTACGTCCATGTCGACGCCGCCTGGGCCGGTGCCGCGATGATCTGCGAGGAATTCCGGCAACTTTGGACCGGCGTCGAGCAGGCGGACTCGATCGTCTTCAATCCGCACAAATGGCTGGGCGCGCAGTTCGATTGCTCGGCGCATTTCATTCGCAGCCCGGATGATCTGGTCAAGACGCTGGCGATCCAGCCGGAATATCTGAAAACCCATGGCCGCGACGGTATCATCAACTATTCCGAATGGACGATCCCGCTCGGCCGGCGCTTCCGGGCGCTGAAGCTCTGGTTCCTGTTGCGCTTCCACGGGCTGGAGGGTCTGCAGACAATGATCCGCAACCATGTGCGCTGGTCGGAGCAACTGGCGGAACGGCTTGCGGAGCACAAGAACTTCGAAGTCGTGACTCTGCCGATGTTGTCACTGTTTTCGTTCCGCCACCGCAGTGAAGGGGATCCGGACGCCCACAACATCGCGCTCGTCAACGCGATCAACGACGACGGCCGCATCTATCTGACGCAAACCCGTGTCGACGGTCGCGTCGCGATCCGCTTCCAGGCGGGTCAGTTCGACATGACGGAGGCGGACGCAGAAACCGCTTTCGAAGTCATCATCGAAGTCGCTGCCGCGCTGAATAAGCATCAGAAGCAGACGGAAGCCAACCCATGAACCATCTCCGTTTTCCCGCTTGGGTGGACCAGGAAGAAGAGCGGCGCCGGTTGACGCTCGAAGCGCTGGCCGATGTGGATGCCGGAGGTGTTATCGATCACCAGGCCGTGCAGGCCTGGGCGGACAGCCTCGACAGCGACACGGCGCTTTCCATTCCGCAATGATGGGACTGAAATGGACGAAAAAGGCGTTACCGATCTGGCACACGCCTCTTCGCGTTTCTGGCGCCCGTCAACAGGAAGGCGGCGGCGCGAACCGTCCAATCCCTGGTAAGCGCCCCGACCGGCTGATCGAATAGCCTCGTCTCGGCGAGCGGCTTGACGAATTTGCACCTCGCGAAGTTCGGCTCCGCTCGTTGGGCATTACGAGATGCGCTATGACACTCATGAGACGACGATCCACATACCTCGTATCTGGCATACACGCGAAGATCGATGAACCATCGGCATCAACTGAGCCATCGCGCCCACGTCTGCATCAATTCCAATTTTGAGAAATCATGTGGCGGGGGTATAGCGGTTCCAAGCCCACCTTCATTGGATTCCCGCCATGACCGATACCGTTCTCGACCGCTTCCTTCGTTACGTCGTCATTGACACGCAGTCCGACGCCAGGTCGAAGACCCAGCCTTCCACGGAGAAGCAGAAGAACCTCGGCCGCGTGCTTGTCGAGGAACTGCTGGCAATCGGGCTTGCCGACGCCCATCTCGACGAAAACGGCTATGTCTATGCCACGATCCCTTCGAACGTGGACAAGCCGGTGCCGGTCATCTGCTGGTGCTCGCACATGGACACGGCTCCTGACTTCACCGGTACGAACGTCAAGCCGCAGATCGTCAGCAACTATCCGGGCGGCGACATTCAGCTCAAGGGCGATCCGCAACAGGTGATCCGCGTCAGCGACCATCCGGTCCTGAACGACCAGATCGGCAATGACATCATCACGACAGACGGTACGACGCTGCTCGGTGCCGACGACAAAGCCGGCCTTGCCGAAATCGTCACGGCCGCGCAGATCCTCGTCGACAATCCCGATATCAAGCACGGTACGATCAAGCTGCTCTTCACCACCGACGAGGAGATTGGCCGCGGTGTCGACAAGGTCGACCTGAACAAGCTTGGCGCTGAGTTCTGCTATACGGTCGATGGCGAAACCGCCGGCCATATCGAGGATGAAACCTTCTCCGCCGATGGCGTCGAGATCGTCATCCACGGCGTTGCCATCCATCCGGGCTTTGCCAAGGACAAGATGGAGAACGCCATCAAGATCGCCAGCGCAATCATCAGCCGGCTACCGCGTGACGTGTCGCCTGAAGGAACGGAAGGCCGCGACGGGTTCGTGCACCCGACGAGTGTCACGGGTTCCATGGACAAGGCCCAGCTCGGTTTCATCGTACGCGATTTCGATGAGGCCGGACTTGCCCAAAAAGAAGCGATGCTCGAAGCAATCGTCAAGGACGTGATGAGCGCCTACCCCGGCTCCACCTTCAGCTTCGAGGTCAAGGAGCAGTATCGCAACATGAAGGCCGTTCTCGACCGCCATCCGGAAATCGTCGAGAACGCGATCGAGGCAATCCGGCGCGCCGGCATGCAGCCTGTACGCGGCAGCATCCGCGGCGGCACCGATGGTTCGCGGCTCTCCTTCATGGGCCTACCTTCGGCCAACCTCTTTGCAGGCGGCCATGCCTTCCACTCGCCGCTCGAGTGGGTCAGCCGACAGGACATGGAGAGGAGCGTCAAGACGCTCGTCGAACTGGCAAAGATCTGGGCGGAGCGCGCCTAAGGCAAGTATTCTGCGAGGGAGACGAGCGATCGGAACGGCACGAACAGGGGCTGGGCAATGAGCACGACGCGAAGCACCAGGCGCGCGCCGGCAAGGCCCGCTTCGCTTGCAGCCAATCCGCCGACGTTCGAGCACATCGTCACCAACGTCGACGAAACGTTTCTCTGGCGTCTCGACGACTATCCTTGGGAGCGAAACGTCTGGAATTTCCATCCGGAGATCGAGATCCATCTCATCCGGAAGGCCTCGGGCCTTGCTTTCGTCGGCGATCACATCGGAGAGTTCGGCCCGGGTTATCTCACGGTCATCGGCAGCAACCTGCCGCACGACTGGGTAACGGCCACCGAACCTGACGAGATCATCGAAGGGCGTGACATCGTCATCCAGTTTCATCCGGATCGCATGCGCGCGATCATCGATGCCCTACCGGAGTTTGCCGAACTCGAGGCCTTCTTCTCCCGCGCTGAACGCGGTCTGGTTTTTCATGGTGAGACCCGCGCAAAAGGTGCCGAGCTGATCGAGCGCATGGGCGATCTCAAGGGGCTCTCACGCTTCTCGCTGTTCATCCAGCTCCTCGATCTTCTCGTCAACACCGACGAGTTCGAGCTGCTTTCTTCGCCGGAATTCGCGCCGGAGTTAGAGGCGCAATCGCTCGACGTACTGCGCGGCGCACTCGCCTTCATCTACGAGAACATCGCCACCGACATCCACCTTGCCCACCTCGCCAAACGCGCCGGGATGAGCGAGACGGCATTTTCCCGCTTCTTCAAGAAGAACACCGGCAACACCTTTACCGACCACGTCAACAAGCTGCGCATCTGGCAGGCCTGCAAGCTGCTTGCCGAAACCGACATGCCGATCACCGACATCTGCTTCGAAGTCGGCTACCTCAACATCTCCAACTTCAACCGCACCTTCCTGCGTCAGCACAAGATGACGCCGTCGGCCTATCGGCGGCTGACGGGACAACGTCGACCGGCACGCCTCTAGATCCTTTCCGCGATAGCAAAACAATGAATCCTTGCATTTGCTGCACCGCAAATAGATCGATCGAGCTTGCAATAGCGCATGAAAGTATAGAATCGCCGCATCGCGCACGCTAGTTCGACACGTCATTGCGCCTATCATCGGGATCAGCGAAACGGTTCGCTATCGGAAAAACGCGCCGGATCTGAGGAGTTTCCAGCGCGCATCGCAGACCTGGGGAGGTCCTTCACATGACAAAAGCCAAGACGCTCGTTTCGAGCATCGCCTTCGCATGCCTTCTTTCCACCGGGCTCACGACGCTGGCAGCTGCTGCCGAATGCTCCGGCACGATCAAGGTGCTCGCCCAGCCGCGTGACGGCCTGACGCTGCTCGAAGATTACAAGTCCGAATTCGAGAAACTCTCCGGCGGCGCATCCTTCGAGATCGATTATCTCAACGAAAACGACCGGCGTGCCAAGACCAAGGCCGACGCCTCGACCATCGGCAAATACAACGTCTATTACATCGATGAAGCCAATGTGGCGCTCTTTGCGTCCGCCGGCTGGGTCGCGCCGCTGATGGACTACTATCCTGCAGAGTACGACTACGCCGATTTTGATCCCGGCCGGCAGAAGGTCGCGACCTATGACGGCAAGGTCTGGTTTGCACCGATCACCGGCGGCGGCGACCTCATGGTCTATCGCAAGGACCTGCTCGAAGCAGCCGGCATCGCGCCGCCAAAGACGCTCGACGAATACATCGCGGCCGTAAAGAAGCTCAACCAGCCCGACCAGGGCATCTATGGCACCGCCCTTCGCGGTCAGCGTGGCTCGGGTGCCAATGTCTGGCGCTGGATGCCGCTCTTCAAAGGGTTTGGCGGCAACTGGTTCGACGGCAAGACGCCCGTCTTCGATGGCGAGCAAGCGGTCAAGGCGACCGAAACCTATCTCGAACTGTTCAAGTATTCGGCACCGGGCAGCCAGACCGGTGGCTGGGACGAGGCGGTCGGCGCCTTCACTTCGGGACAGGTGGCGATGCTGATCGAATCCACCCCGCTCGTCGGCATGGCGATCGATCCGAAGTCCTCGAAGGTCGCCAGCAAGGTCGGCTACCTGCCGCCCCCGGCACCGCTGACGGGCGGCGGTTATGGCCATGGCCTGGCAATCGGCACCAAAGCCAATAAGGATGAGGCCTCCAAGGCTTGTGCCGGTCTCTTCATCGCCTGGGCGACTTCGAAGGAAAACGAGGCGCGCCGGCTCGAAGCCAACCAGTTCAGCGAACTCAACCGCACCAGCATCATGACCAGCTCAAAATTCGCTGAGCTCTATGGTCCCGATCTCGGCCAGGCACTTGCCGACACCGGCAAGGTCACCGCCGTCAACTTCTGGCAGAGCCCGCAATGGCCTGATCTCGGCGACCGCTGGGGCATCATCCTCGAAGAGCTGATCACCGGCACGCGCACCGACATCAAGGAAGGTCTCGACGAACTCGACGGCTTTGCCAAGGACTTGGTCGCCCGCAGCCAATAAGCCGCTTCCTCCCAAGGGGGCCACCGGCCGGCGTGAGTTTCGCCGGTGGCCCCGCACCATCGGGAGCGCGTCGCGCTTAGCCGTAGGACATCATCATATGAAACAGAAAAACAGCCTGCCGGCGGTATTTCTCACCCCGGCGATGGGGATCCTTGCCGTTCTGGCTCTCGTGCCGACGGCCTATGCGATCTACATATCCTTCCAGAACCGGGAGCTCAGCCGCCCTGATGGCAGCTTTGTCGGCTTCGCCAACTACGTCGACCTCTTCTCGGATCGGCGCTTCATCAACGCGATCGGCGTCTCCTTGACCTGGGAAGCGGTAACGGTCGGCATGACCCTCCTCATCGCCGTCGGCCTCGGCATCCTGCTCTTCGAATGCGTCTCGCCGCGCATGCGCAACCTGCTGGCGCTGTTGTTTCTGGTACCGGTGATCCTGCCGCGCGTTTCCGCAGCCTTCGTCTGGAAGTTTGCCTTCCATCCGCTCTACGGCATCGCCACCTACCCCTACAAGGCGATAACCGGCGAGCCGCTCGATCTGCTCTCCAATCCGACGACGGCGCTTGCGACCGTGGCGCTGGTGGACGTGTGGCAATGGGGCCTGTTCTTCGCCGTCATCGTGCTGAAGCTCTTGGAAACCCTGCCGCCGCAACCTTTCGAGGCAGCACGGCTCGACCATGCCCGCACCTTCGAAATCTATGCCTTCATCGCGCTGCCGATGCTGAAGGCGCCGCTGATCTCGCTCGCCTTCGTCAAGATGATCGAGTCGTTGCGCGCCTTCGATCTGATCTATGTCATGACCCGCGGCGGCCCCGGCATCGCGACGGAGACGCTCGACATGTACGCCTTCTCGCAAGGTTTCATCGAGTCCGGCCGCATCTCCTATGCCTCCAGCATGGCTGTTCTGATGATGATCGCTACCTCGATCGCCTTCACCTTCATCTGGAAGAGGGTGCAGTGATGACCGCCCACACTCTTGGCCGCTTCGTTGGCCGGCTGATCCTCGGCATCGCCGCCTTCTCTGCCGTGTTTCCAATGTTCTGGACGACGCTCAACGCCTTCAAGAACCGCGTCGACATCGTCACACCGACGCCGCTCTTCATCTTCGAGCCGACACTTGACAACTTCGCCTACGTGCTCGGGCGCGAAAGCGTCTTTGCCGGTCTCATCAATTCGCTGCTGATATCGGGCGCTTCGGTGCTGATCGGCGCGATCCTCGGGCTTCCGGCGGCCTATGCGATCGCACGCTATCCGAACCGCTGGTCGCGCGACATCCAGTTCTTCGTTCTATCGCTGCGCTTCCTGCCGCCGGTGGCGATCGCCATTCCCCTGATGGTGATCTGGCTCGACTTCGGGCTTTACGACACGCGTCTGTCGATGATCGTCACCTATTCGCTGCTGACGCTAGCGACCATCATCTGGCTGAGCGTCCCGGCCTTTGCCCGCGTGCCGAAGGAGGTCGAGGAGGCCGCGCGCGTCGATGGCTATGGCCCCTACGCGGTCTTCTTCCTGGTCGCGCTGCCGATCGCGCTCCGCTCGCTGATCGGTGCCGTCGCCTTTGCCTTCGTGCTCGTCTGGAACGAGTTCCTGATCGCGCTGATGCTGACGACGTCCGACGCCAAGACGCTGCCGATCGTCGCCTCGGAACTGACCCAGCTCGGCCGCGACGTGCCCTGGGGCATCCTCAATGCTTCCGTCGTGCTGCTCTCCATCCCGCCCCTGCTCTTCATCGGGGTTCTCAGCGGCATGCTCAACAGCGCTTTCAAGCGCAAGACCCAATGAAGACCGAGACCTGGTAAAAACAAGGAAGTCCCACATGCAAGCATTGGTCCTCGAGCAAAAAGGCAAGCTCGCGATCAGGGAGATCGATCTCCCCCTGGAGCTCGGCCCCGATGACGTCAAGATTGCCATCCACACCGTCGGCGTCTGCGGTAGCGACGTGCATTATTACACCCATGGTGCCATCGGCCCTTATGTGGTGCGCGAGCCGATGGTACTCGGCCATGAGGCGGCCGGCACTGTCGTCGCCGTCGGCAGCAATGTCGAAACGCTCGAAGTCGGCGATCGGGTCTGCATGGAACCGGGCATTCCCGATCTGGCGTCACGCGCCGCCAAGCTCGGCATCTACAACGTCGACCCGAAGGTACGCTTCTGGGCGACGCCGCCGGTCCATGGCGTACTCGCCCCGTTCGCCGTGCACCCCGCCGCCTTCACCTACAAGCTCCCTGACAACGTCTCCTTTGCCGAGGGCGCCATGGTCGAACCCTTCGCGATCGGCATGCAGGCAGCCGCCCGCGCACGCATAGCGCCCGGCGACGTCGCCGCAGTCATCGGTTGCGGCCCGATCGGCATCATGGTGGCGCTCGCCGCCCTTGCCGGCGGCTGCAGCCGCGTTTTCATCTCCGATTTCAGCGCCGAGAAACTGGCGATTGCCGCGCAATATCCGGGCATCACACCGGTCAACATCGCCGAGGGCTCGTTTGCGGATGTGATTGCCGCCGAGACCGGCGGCTGGGGTGCCGATGTCGTCTTCGAAGCGAGCGGCAGCGCCAAGGCGTTCTCGGGGATCTTCGATCTGGTCCGACCGGGCGGTGCCATCGTGTTGGTCGGCTTGCCGGTGGAAGCGGTGCAATTCGACGTGCCGGGGGCGATCTCGAAGGAGGTCCGCATCGAGACGGTGTTTCGCTACGCCAACATCTTCGATCGGGCTCTGCAACTGATCGCCTCCGGCAAGGTCGACCTGAAACCACTGATCACGGACACATTCCGGTTCGAAGACAGCATCAAGGCCTTCGAACGCGCCGCCTCGGCGCGGCCGACCGATATCAAGCTGCAGATCCTCATGGACAGCGGGAAGGATTGAGCCATGGCGAATATCGTCTGCTCCAACGTCGACAAGCAATACGGTGCCGTCGATGTCATCAAGGGTTTCAACCTCGATGTGGCCGATCACGAATTCATCGTGTTTCTCGGGCCTTCCGGCTGTGGCAAATCCACGTTGCTGCGCATGATCGCCGGCCTCGAGGACATCTCCGGCGGCACCGTGTCGATCGGCGGCCGGACGGTCAACGACCTGCCGCCGCGCGAGCGCGGCGTCGCCATGGTCTTCCAGAACTATGCGCTCTATCCGCATATGACGATCTACGACAATATCGCCTTCGGGCTGAAACGCATGAAGGTGCCGAAGGCGGAAATCGACACGCGCATTCGCGCCGTATCCGCAACGCTCGGGCTCGAGCCATATCTTGCGCGCAAGCCGACCGAGTTGTCGGGCGGTCAACAGCAACGGGTGGCGATCGCTCGCGCGATGATCAAGACGCCGCGGGTCTTCCTCTTCGACGAGCCGCTTTCCAATCTCGATGCTAAGCTCCGCAACCACATGCGCGTCGAGATCGCGCGGCTGCACCAGAAGCTGAAGACCACGACGATCTATGTGACGCATGACCAGCTGGAAGCGATGACGCTTGCCGACCGGATCGTGCTCATGAAAGGCGGCGCAATTGAGCAGGTCGGCACGCCCGCCGAGATCTACGAGCGGCCACGCACCCTTTTTGTCGCCGGCTTCATCGGTACGCCGAACATGAACTTCATCGATGTCACCGCCGAGAAGACCGAAGGCGGGTGGTTGCTGCGCAGCGCCGGTGGCAGCTTCTCTATTTCGGATGGAAAATTCGCCTTGCGCCATGGCCAGTCGCTGATGCTCGGGATTCGGCCGGCCGATCTGAAGATGGCTGAGACAGGGCCCAATCTTATCTCGGGCATCGCCGATCTCGTCGAATTTCACGGCAATGACGCGCTGGTGACCTTTCTTTTTGCCGGCAAGGAAATCGGCGCGCTGGTCAAGGCCAGCGCCTGCCCAAGGCCGCGCGACGCCGTCGCTTTCGCGGTCGAACCCGAAGGGCTGCATCTCTTTGACCGGGAAAGCGGCATCTCCCTGCTGAAATCCTGAGATGTCTCTATCAGCTCGGATTGGCGAACGAGGCGGCCGGGCGTGGTCCGGACGTCATCAGCGTGAAATCGAAGGGCGCTCGGACGTCGGCGTCGAGCACATATTGCCGGTGAACTCGGAGGAAATCGCGCTTGATCCTGCGATAGCGCTCCGGTGAAAGCATGTGCTTCAGCCGGATGAAGACGATCGGCGGCTGAGGTGCATCATGATGTCCGGCGAGCGCCACGACCTGGCATCTGTAAAAATTGATCGCATCGGTCAGGCATTGAACATCGAACCAGAAGATCTCCTTCATACGGGCAATGGCGCCGACGCGTGCCCGCAAGACCTCGGCCGAGCGAAGCAGCGCACATTGCAGAATCGCGCCGCCGAGGGTGACGAAGGTGATGCGTTTTCCCGCAAACAGGCCGGGCTCTCTTTCCACCAAAGTGCCGATGACCTGGGTGGCGATGCTGGAGCCCATGCTGTGGGAGCTGATGACATATTCGTCGGCGGGCTCGGCAAGCGCAGCGCGTACGGACGCCAAGCTATCTTCAACCCATTGCTTGAAATAGGGTTTCTCCAGACTGGCGACAGCGACCGCCAGCTCCCAATCGGAAAAGAGGTGCAGCGTGTGCCATCTGTCCGACCAGGGAAGAAAGAGCCGGAAGAAGACCACATATGCGACGATTGCGCCTAAGATCAGAAGCGATGTGTCAAGTCCGAGCCAATAGGGCGCCGTGCCGGTCAGCACGCTCAGAGCGAGGCCGATTGCCACCAGCAGGAACGGGAACAGGAAGAACAGACCAAAGCGCCACGCATGTTTGAAGTAGGACAAGGCGCCACCTTCCCAGACGACCCGCGCAGCACTCAAATACCCCGAAACCATTCTGTGCAGCGTCGACCGGCCGTTCAGCCTTTTGACGATTTCGTCGTGATCGAAGACGTAGACGCGGCTCGTCGTTCGCCAATCCTCGCCTTGACTGTTCACATCGAAGTAGCGGCTGGGCCCTTCGATCTGCACCGGTCCCACCTGGACCTCGATATCGTGAAGAGTGGCGGTCTTCACCGCCGATCGCTTGTAGCGCGCTTGATGTTTGACGGCGTCCAAGGGCTCAAAGCCCGGAAAGTGCAGCACGATTCGTTTCGTGACGTGCCCGGAGGGTCTGTCGAATGACAAGTGGATGATCTTTC
This sequence comes from Ensifer sp. 38_S197, assembly GCF_056924495.1. Lineage (NCBI taxonomy): Bacteria > Pseudomonadati > Pseudomonadota > Alphaproteobacteria > Hyphomicrobiales > Rhizobiaceae > Ensifer > Ensifer sp. 38_S197. The sequence goes on from NZ_JBXOVZ010000001.1 coordinate 1,216,080, forward strand.
AATAGGCGCAAAACGCCCGCTCCTGCTTCCCCGATAGGAAGCGGGAGCGGGCGCTCGGTGAGCGCCGGGTGGTCCCCAGCCTGCCGGAGAGGTCAACAATCTCGGTGTCGAGAATATGGCCGAGTGATACGATCCAACGGTGGGAACAGAATTTTTTTGACGCGGTTGGCCCAAGGTGCGCCCTCACAAATGCCAGCGATCTTGTACCCCCAAGCGTCGCCCGGTGCACCAGCCCTTACGTTTTCCTTATTCGCCTGGCCAATCTTCCCAAGCGATTTCCTACCTCCATTCGCGCTAACAGGAGATCGCGAGCAAATGCCAACGGTGTCATGAATGGCTTCGCCTTTATGGCGCCGCTTTTCGATGGCTTCAGACGCGCCGTGCCGCCCGGAACCCTTGGAGCCCTCGGCACGTTCCACCTTTACAGAAATCGGCCTGGTTTCGGTTGGCGGGTATCCGCCGTAGCCGCGGGCCGCGAAAGCAGAAAAGAGCGCAGCCTCCGCCACCACCGGCCCTCCCCCGGTTTCGCGAGGCGCCTCGCAACGAGCAAGACAATGAAATTCAGGAATGGGTTCAAACTCACCTCCAAGGCAAGCCGCCGCTTGCCGACCGAATACTTCGTGCTCGCAGATATCGCGTTCGAAGGCGGCGTCATCGGTTACCTCGCCGGCCGCCCCATCCGCGAAGCCGTGACCGATCGCGACGGCCTGTGCTACCGTTTCGTCGGCGTGGCGCCACGCCTGCCTGGCGGCGGTTTCGACGTGCTGGCACTTCGCTCCGGCGAATGGATCGTGCTGCCCGGTCTCGTCTACGCGGCGGATACGAAAGAGAGTGCCACGCCGAACGAAGCGGACCGCGCAGCCTGACAGCAGCCTACCGGTTTATGGTCCATAGCGCACGATCCAAGGCGTCGACTGGCTCAATGTCTCAGCCATTTTCGTCTCGCAGAGCTGAACATTGCGGCTATTTGCCGTTGGCTCTGCCCGTGCGATGACTTTGACCTCGATCACCTCTGCAGTGAATCCACTGGAGTTATCGGCCGGAACGGAAGCCGTCCGCAAGCATCTGCGCCTCCAGTAGGTTTTCGTTGGCCCTGATCTCTCAGAACGACGCCGAGCACGCGCAACATCGGTTCGTAGGCCCGCAACTTTTTTGCATCGTCTTGCCCATCGCCAGCCGCTGCATCTTCTCCGATTCGGCTCTGGTTCGATGGCAGCGCGCCTACGTCCTGCGCTGATGCCGCGGATCCCGCAATGTCCCTGTAATCTTGCGCCTTTAGCACCCGGTCTCGCGCTGCACCACTCCGGACTCGCGATCGATCAGAGGAAGCGGCAAGTCAATGAACGACCGCAGTTGTGCGTCCGGGTGGCGCGGCACACCGCGCGCAAAGTGGGATCCGTCATGTTCTTCAGCAATGGGCGTCGCGCCCTCGCATGCCTCGCCGCCGCCATTTTCCTGACCGGTTGCGCTTCCGACACGATGAAAACCTACATCGGCCAGCCGGTCGAATCCGTCATCATCGACTACGGCCCGCCGACGAACATTCTCGATCTCGGCTGGAACGAGCGAGCCTATCAATGGCGCAAGATCTCGACGAATGTCGTCTCAGGCACGTCGAGCGGTGAAATCAGAGACACCCGGCGCGGAATGCGCTACGAGGAGTACACGACGCCGGGCTATGTCGAGGAACAGGAATGCTTCTACACTTTCTATGCCCGGATGCAGCAGGGCCGTTGGTACATCACCAATTTCCGCCAGCCGAAGCTGGAATGCGAGTGACGGCTTCCGCCGCTTTCGGCAAGGCGCACAGGATTACACGAGACTTGCTATAAGTGTTTGAATTTATGCCTTTTTTCATTGATTGATCGGCTCAGGAATACCTTTAATCGGGAGAAATTGCATGCGCATCCTGCTGCTGGAAGACGAGCCGGAAATGGCTTCGGCCCTGAAGGCGGCGCTGGAGCGGCGTCAGGTGATCGTCGATCACGTCTCGACGCTGGCCGATGCCGAAGCCGTCGCCGAGCTCTGGCCTTATGACGTCGTCGTGCTCGATCGCCGGTTGCCGGATGGGGAGGGGCTGAACCTCATTCCGAAACTGCGCAACCTCGGGGTCGCGGCGCCCATATTGATGCTGACCGCATTGGGGTCGATCAACGATCGGGTCGCCGGTCTCGATGCCGGCGCCGACGACTATCTTTCCAAGCCGTTTGCCGTTGAAGAACTCATGGCCCGCTTGCGGGCGCTCGCCCGCCGCCCGGTCTCATTGAAAGCCGAGCAAACCAAGGTTGGACGCCTGATCTACGACTTCCACTACCGCGAAGCGGCCGTCGACGACAAGCCGCTCGATCTCTTGCGCAGAGAGCGCCTTGCGCTCGAAGCCTTGATGCGTCGGCCGGGTCGCACCGTGCTCAGGGCGACGCTCGAAGAATCGGTCTACGCCATGGAAGACGAGATCGGATCCAATGCGCTCGATTCGCATCTGTCGCGCCTGCGTCGAAAGCTCGATGATGTCGGTGCCGGGGTCGAGATCAGGGCCATCCGCAACCTCGGCTATCTCCTGCGCGCAACGACATGACGAAGGCTCGGCCCCGCTCGCTGCAATGGGTGCTCGTGCGCCGCCTCATCCTGCTGCAGGCCGCGACATTGTTTGTCTTTATCGGGCTGCTTTTTTTGGCCATGTTCATCGTCCAGCCGCGCCTTCTCGTCGACAACGAAGCGGCGGTGGATGTTCTCGACCGCGCCGTCGGGCGCGATGCGAGCGGCGCCTTGATTGTCCGTGAGACCGAAGACCTTCGTGAGCTGCGCCAGTCCTACCCCAATCTCTGGTTCATCATCCGCGACGACGCCGGTCAGGTTCTGCGACAGGGAAACGTTCCTCCTCCCTATGACGAAAGCGGTGGCGACCTGCTGCGACGCGTGGAGGGCGCGAACCTGCTTTTCGATGAGGGCGGAACGCTGCCGGACGCGGTCCTCCACAATGCCGACACCGACGCCGGCCGCGTCCAGATCATCGCCTCGACCGTTTCCTCGCGACGCGACAACGGACCGCTGGATGTGCAGATCAGCATCAATGTCGACATGGCGCGCGACCTCGACGGCACGACGACCTGGACCGAGGTCGTTCCAATGATCGCACTGCTTATCCTATGCTTTCTGCTACCGATCGTTCTGGTCATGGGCGTGACCACGCTGGTCACGGCGCCGGCGGTCGTTCGGCGTTCCTTGGCGGGCCTCATATCGACGGCTGATCAGGCCGGCCGCATCGATATCGACAATCGAGCGGTCCAGCTCGAGACCGAACAGGTGCCGACCGAGATCGCACCGTTGGTGCGCGCCTTCAACAAGGCGCTGGCGCGGCTGGGCGAAGGATACGATCAGCGCAACCGTTTCCTCACCGACGCAGCCCACGAATTGCGCACCCCGATTGCGATCTTGAGGACCCGGGCCGAACTTCTCCAGGAGGCTCCGGAAAACACCCGTCTACGGCTGGATATCGAACGTCTGTCTCACCTCGCCCAACAGCTCCTCGACCGACAAGTGCTCGAGCATGCCGGTGGCGCGCTCGAGGTGGTGGACCTCGTTGCTCTGGCAAGAGCCATCGCTGCAGACTTTGCGCCTTTAGCGTTCGAAGCCGGCTACGAACTGGCGTTCGAAACCGAGGTGCCGACGGCGCGTGTCAGCGCCCGGCCACGCCAGATCGAACAGGCCGTCGCCAATCTGTTGCGCAATGCCATCGAACATGGCGGCGGCACCGGCACGATCACCGTGCTGGTCAATGCCGAGGGCGGCCTTGAAATCCACGACGACGGGCCCGGCATTCCCGTCGAGGAGCGCGAACGCGTTTTCGAACCTTTCTATCGCTTGCGTCCGCGATCCACCGGTGCCGGCCTGGGGCTCAATCTGGCACGGGAGATCGCCCGCCTGCATGGCGGCCGCATCGATATTCTTGTCGGCCCGTGGCAGGGCGCGCGCGTACGGCTGCAATTGCCGCTTCTCGACGGAGGCTGCCCGGCGCAGCAATCGACGCCGGCATCCGTGTGACCACGCCCTACGGCGCCGCGCGTCTACCACATGCACAAAGGTCGCCGCAGAACTTTGAATTGCTGCATGATTTTCTTCTTTGACCAGCGACGATCAAAGGAAACATGCGGTAGCCATCGCCTTTCTTCAAAAGCTCTCCGCCTCCCTCTTATCAAGGCGCCACTGATGCTCCACATTTGCAGCGATGCATCGCGAACGGTCGCCGAAGAGCGGCTGAGCGTTCGACCAGAATGGAGAATTGCAAATGCAGATGTCTTCGCAGGTCCCCTCCCCTTCGCTTGAGGAAGGAAGCTGGCCCACTCGACGCCGCAGCGTGCTGGACTGGCTGATCATCGAAACGCGCAACGAACGGTTTATCGACAACATCCTTGTTGAAATGTGCGAACGGCTCCAGGCGGCAGGTGTGCCGGTTGCGCGTGCGACCCTGCATTTCCGGATCAATCATCCGCAGTGGCTTGGTGCTCGCATTCTTTGGCGCAAGGGCCTGGCGGAGGCTGAAATCGATCTCTACGATTATGGGGTCCAAAACACCGCGCTCTATCTCAACAGCCCGCTCTATGTGATCAACAACGGCGGTACCGAGGTTCGCACGAACCTGGAAGCGCTCGCGGAAGAGCACGCTCAGAACTCCCTTTATGTCGACCTGAAGGCTGAAGGGCTGACGGAATACATTGCCTGGCCGCTTGAACACACGCTCGGCAAACGCCACGTCGTGACCTTCACCACCGACCGAAAGGGCGGCTTTGAGGATGAGCACGTCGCGTTTCTGTCGGATCTTCTACCCGCCTTGGCGCTGGTCAGCGAGATCCGACTGAAGAACCGGTTCGTGCGCACGCTGCTTGAAACCTATGTCGGCCCGCATGCCAGCGAACAGATCCTCGCCGGCGCCACGACGCGCGGCAGCGGCGTCACGGTCGGTGCCGCCATCCTGATTTGCGACCTGCGCAATTTCACGAAACTCTCTGACCTCTGGCCGCGTGACGACGTAATCGATCTGCTCAATGCCTATTTCGACGCGATGTCGGAGCCGATCGAGCGGCACGGGGGCGAGATCCTCAAATTCATGGGCGATGGCCTGCTGGCAATCTTTCCGCTCAGCAATGCCAATGCCGCCGAAAATCTGCTGCAGGCAATCCGTGAGGCTGAAGCGGCAATCGCCCTTCTCAACAAGGATAACCTCGAAAAGGGTCGTGAACCCCTTGGCTACGGGATCGGCGTCCATGTCGGGGATGTCATGTACGGCAATATCGGTTCGCGCCGCAGGCTGGACTTCACGGTGATCGGCCCCGCCGTCAACATCGCCTCGCGGCTGGAGAGCCTGACCAAGGAAACAAAGCGGCCCGTGCTTCTGTCCCGGGCGTTCGTGGAACTGGCAGGCTGCGCCTCCAGCATGGAGCATCTGGGTTCTTATCCGGTCAGAGGAATTGGCGAGCCGATCGAGGTCTTCGCCTTTTCCGGCAATGGCCCGGCACCGGTTCTGCGCGCGGTCGGAGAATAGTGGTTGTCCGCGGACAACTGCCGGGACGTCAGCGGGACAGAGGAGCGTTAGCCGGCTATCCGATTTGGCTCGGCGCGAACTGGGCCACGAGTTCGTGGCGGTCGCCTGGATAGGTCAACCGCACATGCGTGACCGGCGCGCGCCCGCTCCAGGTGCGGCGCTCGATGACCAGGCAGGCAGTGCCGGTCGAAATGTCGAGCGCTTGCGCTGCGATTTTGTTCGCCGCGACAGCGCGAATGCGATGTTCGGCCGTACTCCACGGCACCTTGCCGAGCAGCCATGAACCGGGCGCGGCGGCCTCAAACAACTCCGCCTCCGCCTCCGGCACCGCCGCGAGGCTGATCAGGCGTTCTTCGAAACAAAAAGGACGACCGCCGGCAAAGTGCCGGCACGTTACTTCCAGCAGTCTTGCCGATGCCGGAAGATCCAGGCGTTCGACGTCCCGGCCTTCCACCTTGCGGATCTTTCGCTCGTCCAGTCGAAAACTGTAATCGAGGCCCAACGATTGGACCTCGAGCTTGACGTCGTGGATTTCCATGACCGCCGACTGCACCTGGGGAAAGGTGACGTAACTACCCGACTTGCGACGCCGCTCAATCAAGCCGCGCTTGACCAATTCGGTCAGCGCCTTGTTCACGGTCATCCGCGAGCAATCATACTGTTCCGTCAGTTCGTGTTCGAACGGGATGCGATGGCCCGGCGGCCATTCGCCGGAGAGGATGCGTCCTTCCACGTCCCCGAGAATACGCTGATGCAAAGACAAGGGCTGCCCTTGATTGTCGACGGCATCGTCGGGCTGATCGTTCGAAACGGTTCGGTCTTGCTTGGTGTCCATGACACCGAACTTAATCATTTCCCGGCGGCGAAACAGCCCTTCTCTCGCTGTTTCGTGCTTTTCCACCATAGCGGCGGATGTCCCGGCGCACTGTTGACAGGTGTCAACAACCGCAGTGCGGCCAAGCGCTTGTCACTTGATCGTCAATAGAGGAGATGCCAGGGCGTCAGGAATGCACGCGCCCATTCCTGATTGCGATCGGACTCTTCGCAGTCGGACTTTTCAACCGGTGCCGGCTCGATCTCTACTCTCGACTGCCGTGCGGCCTTCGGTGGCGGCGGCGCCAGATAGCCAAGGGTCATTCCACCAAGATAGAACATAACGAACCTTCTCGCGTCACGTCTCTGATGGAGGCAATGGTGACACAATCCGCTCACCTGTCAATAGTCTATAAATTCTATACTCTTTCAGATCTTCTCGCGATGGCAGAGAATTCGCATCGACAGCCCTAACGCCCCGGAACAGAAAACGCCAGTTGTCCGCGGACAACTGGCCGGGAATGGGCGTTCATTCGCCGGCAAAATGGGGCATTGGGTATAACTCGCTAGGCATTTGTAAAACCGAACCGAATCGGAGCATAGTGCAGCTGCGCAGATTGTTGCGATCTGACGATTTTTGCGCAGTTTTTGGGGAACTCAATGTTGCAACAGAAAATTCAAGGTCACGACGTACAGGAGCATCTGCCGACGCTTCTGGCTGCCGACGCTTTGGAACTGGCGCATCAGCTGCAGCAGCATCAAAAGAAGATCTTCCCTCCGCAAGCTGAGAAGGCAATGCGCCTCTTTAGTCCTGCCGAAGCTGCCGCCTTCATTGGAATCGGTGAAGGCTATCTAAGGCAGGTTGCCTCAGAGGGCCATGGGCCCGCTCCCTTGTCAAACGGTCGTCGCATGTACGCCGTAGAGGACATCGAACGCATCCGCCGCGTTCTCGACGAAGGCGGAAAGTCCGGGAAATACATCCCACACCGCCGCGGCGACGAGAAGCTGCAGGTTCTATCGGTCATGAATTTCAAGGGTGGGTCGGCGAAGACGACGACGTCTGCCCATCTTGCCCAATATCTGGCGCTGCGCGGCTATCGGACGCTTGCGATCGACCTCGATCCACAGGCCTCTCTCTCCGCCCTCTTCGGCCACCAGCCGGAACTAGACGTTGGCGAAGGCGAGACGCTTTACGGTGCGATCCGCTACGACGAGCCGCGGCCGATCGCCGACATCGTGCGTTCGACCTATACGACCAATCTTCACCTCATTCCCGGCAATCTCGAGCTCATGGAATTCGAGCACGAGACCCCGAAGGCAATGATGATGGGTGGTGCTGCCGAGACCCTTTTCTTCGCACGCATCGGCGACGTATTGTCGGAAATCGAGAGTTTCTACGATATCGTCGTCATCGACTGCCCGCCGCAACTCGGCTTTTTGACCATGTCGGCGCTCTGCGCCGCGACATCAGTCCTGATAACGGTGCATCCACAGATGCTCGACGTCATGTCGATGTCGCAGTTCCTGTCGATGACGAGCGAGTTGATGAGCGTCGTCGAGAAGGCCGGCGGTCGCACCAGTTACGACTGGATGCGCTATCTCGGCACGCGTTTCGAGCCGAATGACGGTCCACAAAGCCAGATGACCGGTTTCATGCGCGCCATTTTCGGCAATCGCATGCTGCAGAGCGCGATGGTGAAATCGACGGCCATTTCCGATGCCGGCGTGACGAAGCAGACACTTTACGAAGTCGAGCGCTCGCAATTCGTCCGCGGCACCTACGACCGCGCCATGGATTCGCTGAACCAGGTCAATGGCGAGATCGAAGAACTGATCCGCCAGGTTTGGGGGAGGAAGTAAGCCGTGGCCCGCAAAAATCTGATCGGAATTACCGCTGACCAACTCGAAAACGGCACCGAAGTGGCTCTGGAACGCCTGACCACAGCGCGACCGATCGCCGGCCTGAGCGTCGGCGCCCGGCCTGCAAGCGCTGTCGGCGGCATCACCCGTTCGCTGTCGAACATCACTCAGAAAGTTGAGCGCGCCCAGGAATTGGAGCGCCAACTTGCCGAAGGACTTGTCGTCGTCGATTTAGACCCGACGCTTATCGACGCTTCCTTCATCGTCGACCGCCTTGAGATCACTGCGGATGCACAATCCGCGCTCGCGGAGCAAATCCGCGAACACGGACAACAGGTTCCGATCCTCGTTCGGCCGCATCCTGACGCCGATGGGCGATACCAGGTTGCCTATGGCCATCGCCGGCTAGAAGCCGCTCGCGCACTTGGAAATAAGGTTCGCGCGGTTGTCCGCGATCTCAGCGACGAACAACTGGTCGTCTCGCAAGGGCAGGAGAACAACACCCGCACGGATCTGTCCTTCATCGAACGGGCGCTATTTGCCGCGCGGCTTGAGGATCGCGGTTTCTCCCGTGAGATCATCATGTCTTCGCTTGGTGTCGACAAGGCGGCATTGTCAAAGATGATTTCCATCATTCGTCGGCTACCGATCGCACTGATCGAGGCTGTCGGGCCGGCACCGTCGGTCGGCCGGCGTCGTTGGCTCGAGCTCGCCGAGTTGCTGGCACAAGGTGGAAAGAGCGAGGCTGCCAACGTCTTCGTGCAGGACAAACAATTCCAGGCGGCAGGAAGCGATCAGCGCTTTGATGCGCTTTGTGCCTTCCTGAACACTCCCAAGGCGCGCGCCAAAGCCATCTCGTGGGTAGCGCCCGATGATACAACCCCGGTCCGGATCCGTGAAACGGACGGCGAAACCACGCTGTCTTTCAATAGGAGACAGGCGCCGGGCTTTGCAGATTTCGTGAGGCAGAGGCTCAAATCTCTGTACCTCGAATACCAAGAGGAAACAGGAGACTAAACAGAGCAAAAGAAAAAGGCTTCCGAACGACTAGCGCTGCGGAAACCCTTCTCTCGTGTAGCAACTAGAGAATCCCATTTCCGCGAATCGGTGTCAAGAGTTTTCAACGTCGTTTCGGCGAACGGATTTCTTTTGCCTTGAAAAAGGTGAAGACGAATGGATTGTGGGATTGTCACGACGCCCTTTGGGCGGCGGGCGATGTCGCTTGGAATGTTGGCACACCAACTTTCCAGCACTTCGGCCGTCGACGAAGGCAAGGTCGACAAATGGAAATTGTTTCGAACGGTCTGCGCCGCCAAGTCGAGCCTTGGGGTTTCTGATCGGTCACTTGCCGTCTTGAACGCCTTGCTATCGTTCTACCCGAAGACGGAACTTGCGGCGGCCAACGGCCTCGTCGTGTTTCCCTCCAACGCTCAGCTTTCGCTGAGAACGCACGGTATGGCTGAGACAACGCTCAGGCGGCATCTCGCTACCCTGATCGAGGCCGGCCTTATTCTCCGGCGCGACAGCCCCAACGGCAAACGCTACGCTCGGCGCGACCGTCAAGGCGCAATCGGCCAGGCATTCGGGTTCGACCTTGCTCCGTTGCTCGCCCGTATGGCCGAGTTCGAAGCGGAGGCTGCGCGTCTCGAAGCGGAACGGCGCTATCTTCAGGTGATGCGTGAACGCATGAGCCTCAGCCGCCGCGACGTTGCGAAGCTGGTCGATCTGCTGCGCTCCTCTGACCTCGCCTATGCAGAGCAGGCGGAAGCCCGCTGCCAGGCCGTTTATATGTCGCTGTCGCGCAAGCCTTCCATCGCTGAAATCGAGCGCGTCCTTCCCGTTCTTGCCCAACTGCAGGACGAACTCACTAATCGTCTGGAAAACCTACTGAAAACGCAAAATACGGCTGCCAATGAACGCCAAAATGAGCGGCACATACAGAATTCAGAATCCGATTATCTTTCTGAATCTGAACCGGCTGATGAAAGAGTTGGGATGGAATCGTCGCGCAAGCCTTCAACAGGGATCCCGGAACTCAGCCAGGATATAGATAAAGCCGCAAAGATCGAACCATCTGCGGTGCAAAAGCTCCATCAGCATCGCGGGGAAACCCCTTCCCTGAACCGCGCAGTGCCCCTGCCGCTCGTTTTGAAGGCCTGCCCGCAGATCCGTGACTACGGCCCATCCGGTCGTATCGACAACTGGCGCGATCTTCTGACGGCTGCAACTGTGGTCAAAAACATGCTTGCGATCAGCCCTGATGCTTATGACGAAGCCTGCGCCACACTCGGCCCAGAAACGACCGCCACCGTGCTTGCCTGCCTTCTAGAACGAGCAGAGCACATTCATTCAGCAGGCGCCTATCTGAGGGATCTGACGCGCCGGGCGAAGACCCAGTCGTTTGCTGTCTCCGCGATGTTGGCGGCACGCCTACGCGCCCAGACGTCGGTTGCAGCAATGGATGGATGATTGCCACGCTGGGAGCTGAGACCGATCTTCCGGCAGCCGGTGCTTCTTCGATAGTCGGCAGCGTGATCTTGTCTAAGGCGCGTAAATGCGGGAAACTGCTGTGAAGGGATTCGTTGATATCTTTGGGATAATCTAACGCTCGGGATTCAAATCAGCCTCCCGCCATCTCCAAGAAAAGATTGATGTTTTCACCCGTTACGGAAGGAAATTGGCTGATTTTTTCCGTCGCTCGGACGACCGTGCGGTAAACCCTATTGGACGGGTGCGAAGGTGAGAGCGGCTGGCTCTCAGCGAAGCGGAGTGGCCAGCGTAAGATCAGTTCTATTGCCTAGGTTTCGCACGCTAGGCGGGTCCGGGAACGGCGCAGATGGTCTGGCTTCGGACTGAACGCGGCTCTTATGTTGACAGCTGTCAACCGCATGAGGCGATAGGTTTTATTCTGAGCCAAACGGCTAGGACCCAAGTCCCGCCAGCAACGCACCTGTCCCAACTATAAATCTAGCCCTTCCTCTTAGCGAAACGTGCATGCCATCAACACCGATGAGCTTCTGACAATAGTGTTGATGCACCAAACAGCAGAGGCCTTCAATCGATGTCACATGTTATCGTTATCAACGGACCGGCCGGGGTCGGGAAGACAACGGTGAGTCGGATTCTGGCAAGACGCCATCCCGGTGCGATCAACATTGCCGGCGACGCTTTGCGTCATTTCGCCCCTGAAGACGTTCGACATACCTTGGGGCCTGGTTCCACCTACAGGGCCGGCGCGGCACTCACCACTGCCTATCTGACAATGGGAGCTACCAAGGTTCTCTTCGAATACATTTTCGACGACGCCGAAATGCTTGATCTGTTCTGCAGCGGATTACCCGATAAGACACCCGTCTCTGTCTTCACGCTTTGGGCACCAATCGATCGCGTTATCGATCGGTAAGCAAACCGCGTTGAGCGCGAGCGATTGGGGGATATGGTGTTGCGGACATACCAGGCGATCGAACGCAACCTGCATCTGCTTGGGCAGGTCGTTCCAAATACAGAGAACGCCGGAGTTGACCGCTCAGACGATCTGCGAAGCAATTGCCAATCCTGGAAGTATCTGGCCGCGTCCGGCCACGGAAACGAACTTGTCTGATGGCCAATCGTTCCGGCCCGCCTGACGTGTTCGTGGGGCGTCTCCGAGTCGCGACCTTGCTCGCGGTGACACGCGTTGACAGCTGTCAACAATCGATACGCATCGAATTCCCAGGCCGGTGAACTGAGATCCGAGGATTTGCCCTGCGCGTTTGCCGGATCCTATTCCCTCGATCGACACCTTGGGCTGTGCCGCGTTTGGACGACCTGACCCCGAAGGGGTCGCCTCTGTGACGGAAATGATTATCGTGTTACGTTCCGTTTCGACGGCAACATCCTTAGTTTGAAATGAGATACCAGATCCCCGATCCATATCATCCGGCGCTGCTTCCGCTTATGATTTCGGCGGAAGACGCCTTGGCGCGACTCGATGAACGTGCAAGCCGCCATGCGGTCGAAGACGGCTTTCGTGAGCGTGGTCACTTCTTCGACGCAGCGGCGGCCCTTTGGGTGGCCGGCGAACTCGTCCATGTCGAAGACCTGGTATTGCACGATGCCCATATGGATGCGCGTGCCCCCACGCACGAACTGACGATAGCGCATTCGATTCTTCGGGCGCGGCGGCGTATCTGGCTGGCCGAGCCGGTCTGGGCGCTTTCGCTGCCGGGCCTCGCTGCCCTTCGAGGCGAACAGGGGAACGTCGCCAACGCCGGCGACGTGCTCGCAACTGCTCGGTCTGAGCCACCATCGACGTCAGACGATAGTGCTGAGCTTGAGGAGGAAGAAGAGGGAAATCCCATGGCCGCCGAGTTTGCGGCCATCGATGCGGCCATTGCCCGTTCGCAGCAACTGCTCGAAGCCCACGACAAGGACAGCCTTGAAATCGCCGAACGGGTGGCCCGTGTAACCGCAAAGGAGCCTGTCGGGCAATTGGGCCTGCTCTTTGACGAGGAATGGAACGAGGATGCACGTATTGACGAATGGCGCCATGCCGTTACGACCGCGGATCAGCTACCAGCCACTCTCGGCGCTGCGCTTCTCTTCGACGCCTGGGAACGGCTCGAGCCGCTGCGTCGCCAACACTGGTTGGGCTCGCTGCTCGTTAGCGCCTATCTGAGATCGCGCGGCAAGGTTACCTCGCATCTTCTCGCCTTCAACACCGGGCAGAAAGCGGTTCGCCATGAACGGCGGCGCGCGCAGGATCCGGTGACACGGTGGAGCGCATTCCTCGAAGTGATGACGGCAACCGCAGAACTCGGCCTGAAAGAGCTCGACCGACTGTCGCTCGCCAAGACCCAGATGGAGATGCGTATCCGCGATCGCCGTTCCAACAGCAGCCTGCCCGCGTTGATCGAGCTCCTCCTGTCCCGTCCGATCGTTTCTGCTGCGCTCGTCGCCCAACATGCCGGGGTGACGCCGCGTGGTGCGTTGAACCTCATACGGGAACTCGGCATCCGTGAAATGACCGGCCGCGGACGCTACCGCGGCTGGGGGGTGCTTTAGCTACAGGGCGGCGCTTGCGTCGCCACGGGAGACGCTAAGGTGAGGTGCCTTGATGTCAGCCCATGGTGATCAGGATCAACACGACGAAGACCGTCGGCACGAGAACCAGCGCCGGAATGATGATCGCCGGGTAGCCGAAGGCGACGATCGCGAGCAACCATATCAGTACGCAGTTGATCAGAAACAGCACCTTTGCTGTCTGCGATCCCTGCACCGCTTCCTTCAGCATCCAGCCAAATATCGGCACGTTGTAAACCAGTCTTGCAATCATTCTTCTTCCTTTCCTTGGGGGCGTCCGGGTGGGGGGGACTGTTGAGAGGCGTTCAGTTCCGGGGACGTCCGATTCCTGCCAACCGTTGGCGCGTAAGGCCGGCGGTAGCTTCGAGGCGTTCGGGGTCGAGCAAGCGGATGGTTTTCGGATGGTTGAAATCGATCAGCCCTTCCCGCTTGAAACGATTGAGACAGCGACTGACGGTCTCGACCGTGAGGCCGAGCCAGTCGGCAAGATCTGCCCGCGTGAGGTGCAGGTGAAAGCCCAGTCTTGCAGGATTGCCGTGGCGACCGCTGTGACTGAAGATGCGCGACAGTTCGACCAATGCACTTGCCACCTTCTCGCTTGCGGTCTTGCGACCAAGCAGGGTGGCATGCGCCTGCAGCCGGTGCAGTGTCATCTTCAACTCACTGGCGATCGCCGAATTGTTCGCGAGAAGTTCGGCATCTCCCAGGGCTTCGATGCGCGCAATGCTTAGAGTCTCGGCCGTGGCAATGTTGCGCCCATCGATGGTGAAGCCGAAGAGCCGACCCGGGCCGAGCACATCGGTGATTTGTCTGCGCCCGTCGTCGAGCAGTTGAGAGAGAACGATACAACCGTCGAGCACGCGAAAGAGCGAGCGGTTGCGGCCACCCTCAAAAAGCAGCGTGAAGTTTTCACCGACCACACGGCTGCGGGCGGGCAAACGCGCCGGTCTCGCGAAGGACGCGAGGGGAGGACCCGCAGTAGAGGCGGCAGCGGATTGGGTTTCTGGCATGGAAAATGTCCGCGTTGCGGATGCAAGGAGGCACAGCGCCTCGCTGACATCCGACGTCGAAGGAGGAGCGTTGACAGCTGTCAACGCAGTTTCAAAGCCGGGTAACGGCTCCGGGTGGTCCACGCGGGCTGGAGTTTGGAAAATGCACCTGGATCGCTGGGGGCGCGGCCGTCACCGCAACGGCGGACGAGAGGCTTCCTTGCAGGCGCTCCCCGATTGAATCGCCTGGCGGCGCCAATAGGGCCCAAAAGAACCGGCAGGCGCTGCAGACATGTTCGGGGGCCGGCTTTTCCTTTCCGTTCTCATCACTGCCCGCTTGGCAGAAATCCGGCAATGAGCCATCAGGCAGGGCATAGCGGGCATATTCGGCCGCAGGCAGCGAAGCGGCGAGTACCGGGCCGAGATGAGCGAAACCGAGCAGGCAAAGGGCCATGGCGCACAGGATGCGCAAAGCTCTGTCCCATCTTGATTTCGTGCGATACGTCATCGCTCAGGTTCGTCCTCGCGTCTCTTCGATGAACCAGAAATAGGCGAGGGGATTGACAAAGCTCAATGTGGCAAACCGCGCAGGGGCAGAATGCCGCATGGCAGCAAAATGCCGCGCGATCGAGTGGACGCGCGGCACATTAAGTCATTGATTAATATTGCTAATACCGCAAAAACGGGCGACAGAGATCAGTCCTCCTCGACAAAAACCTCCTGGCGCTTGGCCTTTACGCTCGGAAGGAACACGACGACAAGCACGAGTGCGGCGATCAGGAGCAGGATGGCGCTGATCGGGCGGGTCACGAAGGTCGTGGGATCACCGCGCGACAGGATCATGGCGCGGCGAAGGTTCTCCTCCAGCAGCGGTCCGAGCACGAAGCCGAGCAACAGCGGTGCCGGCTCGCAGCGTAGTTTCAACAGCAGGTAGCCGACCAGGCCGAAGAAGGCGACGGCATAGAGGTCGTAGACGTTGGAGTTGACGCTGTAGACCCCGATCGAGCAGAACGCCATGATAATCGGGAACAGGACATAATAGGGAATCTTGAGCAGCTTCACCCAAAGCCCGATCAACGGCAGGTTCAGGACCACCAGCATCAGATTGCCGATCCACATCGAGGCGATGATGCCCCAAAAGAGTGCGGGCTGCTCGGTGGCGACGTTCGGGCCGGGCACGATACCCTGGATGATCATCGCGCCGATCATCAGCGCCATGACGGGGTTGGCGGGAATACCGAGGGTCAGGAGCGGGATGAACGAGGTCTGTGCGCCGGCATTGTTGGCGCTTTCCGGACCGGCAACACCGGCAATCGCCCCATGCCCGAATTCCTCGGGTCGGTCCGAGACACGCTTTTCCACCGTATAGGAGGCGAAGGCCGCAAGGATCGCACCGCCGCCGGGTAGAATCCCGAGCGCCGAGCCAATGATCGTGCCACGCACGACGGGTGCAAACATGCGCTTGAAATCATCCCGCGTCGGCATCAGGTCCGTGACCTTGGCCATCAGCACTTCACGGGTACGTTCATTCTCCAGGTTGCGCAGGATCTCGGCAATTCCGAAGACGCCGACGGCAAGCGCCACGAAATTCAGGCCATCGGCATATTCGCGGATGCCGAGGGTGAAGCGCGGCGTGCCGGAATAGATGTCGGTACCGACCAGCCCGAGCAGCAGGCCAAGTGCCACCATCGCCAAGGCCTTGACGATCGACCCGTGGGCAAGTGCGATCGAAGAGACGAGGCCGACGATCATCAGCGAGAAATACTCGGCGGCGCCGAATTGCAGCGCGATCTCGGTCAAAGGCGGTGCGAAGACCGCAACGAGGAAGGTCGAGACGGTGCCGGCGAAGAACGAGCCGAGAGCGGCAATTGCAAGTGCTGCGCCGGCGCGCCCCTTGCGGGCCATCTGGTAGCCGTCGATAGCCGTGACCGCCGAGGAGGATTCGCCAGGCATGTTGATCAGGATGGCGGTGGTCGACCCGCCATATTGGGCGCCGTAGTAGATGCCGGCGAGCATGATCAGCGACGAGACCGGCTCGAGCTGGAAAGTGATCGGCAGCAGCATGGCGATGGTCGCCGTGGCCCCGATGCCGGGAAGCACGCCAATCAAGGTGCCAAGCAAAACGCCGATCAGGCAGAAGAGCAGATTGGCAGGGGAGGCGGCGGTTACGAAGCCGAGCGCAAGATTGCTGAAGAGGTCCATCGCGCGTCTCCTAGAACTGAACCCAGGGGCCGAAGCGCTGGAAGGGCAGGCCAAGGCCATAGCTGAACACCGCGACGGAGAAGGCCGTCAGCGCGAGGGAAAGCGCCAGGGCCATGAGCGGCTTCATCCGCCCTGAAGCGAAGCAGGCGATCAACGCCGTGAAGAACAGCGCCGGCACGAAGCCGAGGCCCCGGACCGTCAGGCCGAAGAAGATGGGGGCCGGCAGAATGAAAGCCATGCCGCGCAGCGCGATCGGGCCGATGGGTTCGCCCTGGACGCGGGTTGACTGCACGAGGATCACGATGCCGAGCAGCGTCAGAATGATCGCGAGCATGAGCGGGAAGTAGCCGGGACCCATGCGGAAGGCGGTGCCAAGCTCGAGGTTGAAGGCCTGCCAGGCGAAGAACAGCCCGACCGCCGTTAATATCCCGCCGCAGAGCGCATTGGTGGTATCGAAGGAGAGTGATTTCATCGTGTCCCCATTTGTGCTAGCGGGGCAGCCGGCCGAGGCATTCTAGCGGCCTCCCGCATTGGCATTGCCGGCCTAATGCCGGTTCGCGCATTGGGCGGCGGAAAGTTGACAGCTGTCAACGGCGGTTGACGGCGTTTAACCTTTCCGGGCACAGTCGCGGTGTCCCAATGTCAGAACCGCCGCGCTTCCGGGCGAGCCGGAGCGCGGCGAGACGAGCGGCGGATCAGTCGGCGTATTGGCCAGCTGCTTCGATCACCGGCTTCCAGCGGGCGATTTCGCTCTCAAGCTTCGCCTTCAGCGCGGCCGGGGTCGCATCAGCGTCCGACGAGGGTTCTGTGCCGAGTTCGCCGAAGCGGGCGACAACGTTCGGATCCTTGAGCGCGACCTGCAGCGATTTGGACAGGCGTTCGGTCACTTCCGCTGGCGTGCCCTTCGGGGCGTAGATGCCGTGCCAGATCCCAACCTGAAGGTTCGGCAGGCCGGCTTCCGTCGTTGTCGGTAGATCGGGGAAGACCTTGAGGCGCTGTGGCGAGGTGACCGCATAGGCCTTGATCGTGCCGCCCTGGATCTGCTTCGTGGTGTTGGTCGTCTGGTCGCACATGATGTCGACCTGGCCGCCGAGAAGATCGGTCATCGCCGGGCCCGTACCCTTGTAAGGCACGGTGGTCAGCTGTGTCTCGATGGCGCTCATGAACATCATGCCGCAAAGATGCGAGGCAGCGCCGATACCGGCATTGGCGACCGTCACCGTATCCTTGTTCGCCTTGACGTAGTCGACGAGGCCCTTGAGATCGGTCGGCTCGAGATCCTTGCGCGCGACGATGGTCATCGGCACTTCGGTCACGAGGCCGACATACTCAAAGGAATTCAGCGTGTCGTAGGCAAGCTTGCGATAGAGCGTGGCGCTGGTCGCCATGCCGATATGGTGCAGCAGCACCGTGTAGCCATCGGGATCGGCCTGGGCGACGCGCCCGGCGCCAAGGGTGCCGCCCGCGCCGCCGACGTTCTCGACGATGATCTGCTGGCCGAGATCCTTGGACATGGATTCGGCCACGAGACGCGCGACGGTATCCGTCGGCCCGCCGGCAGAGAAAGGCACGACCATGGTGATCGAACGTTCGGGGTAGGTCTGCGCGTTGGCGGAAACGGCGACAAGCGAAAGGGCGGCAACAGCGCCGAGCAGGGCATTCAGGGTCTTCATCTCTTCCTCCCGGATGAAATATCGGCCAGCCGGCAAGGTTTCCTCCCGCGCCGGTTCTGGGTGCCCCCATTTGCAAACGCAATCATAGCACAGACAACGGTTTAGCCGGGCGAGGGAATGCATTTGTCGGGCTTTGGCTTTGATTTGGGTGGATTTGGAAACATGCGGCCGATCGCACGGGTGGATTTCCACCCATTCAAGGCCGATTTCCATTCAAGCGGAGATCGGCGCCGAGTTTTGTCAGCTTCACGCCGACCAGGCGGAGACGCCCCTTAGTCTCTACATCTAGACGATAACCTGCTGGCAGCGCGCTCTGGTGACCTCAATGCTGCGCGGCGATCAGGATGAGGTGCGCCAGGACAAGCTGGCGCGTTCCAGCCGGTGAAAGTCCGGCTCGGGTAAGGGGTAGCTCCCGCCCGATAGTGAGTGTTGCGGCGTGGGCGGTGACGACCACGGCGAAGCGTACACAGCAATCATGCGGGGTATGGGAGTGAGCCACGATAATGATCAGATCGCAGGGGCCGAGACTTTCTCATCCGTCGAAGGCAACATGGGCGGAGCCGATACGCGAGGCGCCGTCGCCCTGCCGGGGTCTAGGGCCATGCCACGCATGAAAGGAACGCGTCGGAACCTGGGAGATCTCCTGTCTGGCCGGGTGGCGTCAGCCACGCCGGTCCGCATCGGAAAGGCGAGGAGCCGTAGCCGATGATGGACGGACAGGAGAAGTCAGACTCCGGCATAGTAGCTGCGAAGCCAACGAACAAAGCCGGACGACCGGCGGCGGAGTTGGTGGAGCCAAGGCCGGGGACCAAGGGGAGCGCGGAACAGCAACGCACGCACCGGACACAGAGCCGGGATCGCATGTCCCAGTCGCTGGACCGCGTACGGAAGGCCGCAAGGCTGAGGAAAAAGGATCAGTTCACTGCGCTTCTCCACCATATCAACGTCGATACACTTCGGACGGCTTTCTACGCGCTGAAGCGCAAGGCCGCTCCCGGGGTAGATGGCATGACGTGGCAGGACTACGAGGCGGACCTTGAGCCTCGGCTTGAGGATCTGCACATACGGGTCCAACGGGGAGCGTACCGCCCGCAACCGTCACGCCGAACGTATATACCGAAGGCGGATGGGAAGCAGCGGCCGCTGGCGATTGCAGCTCTGGAAGACAAGATCGTCCAAGGAGCAACGGTACTGGTGCTCAATGCCATCTACGAAGGCGACTTCTGTGGTTTCTCCTACGGGTTCCGGCCCGGGCGAGGACCCCATGATGCATTGGATGCCCTATGCGTGGCGATCGACCAGCGGAGGATGAGCTGGATAATTGACGCTGACATCCAGAACTTCTTTGGGGCGGTCAGCCAGGAATGGCTGGTTCGCTTCTTGGAACACAGGATCGGCGACAAGCGCATCATCCGCCTGATCCGCAAATGGCTGAAGGCGGGCATCCTCGAAGACAGGATCGTGACCGTAGATGACAGGGGAACGGGACAGGGCTCGGTGATCTCACCGCTGCTCGGGAACATCTACCTGCATTACGTGCTCGACCTGTGGGCCAAACGCTGGCGACAGCGCGAGGCCACCGGCGACATGATCATCGTGCGTTATGCTGATGACCTGATCGTCGGTTTCGAGCGCGAGGGCGACGCTCGTCGCTTCCTCGCTGCGATGCGCGCGAGGCTTGAGGAGTTCATGCTGTTGCTTCATCCGGACAAGACCCGCTTGATTGAGTTCGGTCGCTTCGCTGCGGTCAACCGCAAGCAACGCGGGCTCGGCAAACCGGAGACCTTCGCCTTCCTGGGGTTCACGTTCATCTGCGGGAAAACACGCAAAGGGCACTTCCAGCTTCAGCGGAAGACCCGAGGCGACCGCATGCGGGCGAAGCTCAAGGACATCAAGGCGGACCTGCGGCGGCGGATGCACTGGCCAATCTCCCAACAGGGAAAGTGGCTGAGGCAGATCGTCGGCGGACACTTCGCCTACTTCGCGGTTCCAACGAACCTCCGGGCGCTCTCCGCGCTCCGATATCGGGTGATTGGTCTCTGGCGGCGATGCCTACAGCGGCGCAGTCAGAGGGCCGACGTCACGTGGGAGAGGATCGTGAAACTAGCCAACGACTACCTACCCAAGCCTTGCATCCTTCATCCATGGCCGAATGTACGTTTCGCCGTCAATCACCCGAGGTAAGAGCCACGTGCGGGAAACCCGCCCGCGTGGATCTGTGCGGGGGGCGCTCAGCAATGGGCGTCCCTACCGCGATACGGCGGCGACAATCTGGATGAGACTCTTATGTCGCGGTCGGCACGAGGGTATCATGCTGATTGTCGCGCTATACTCAATGCCGCATCCGGTCGAATTTGCTCGCTGCCGCAGGTCTTAGCGGGACTTAAGTGGCGACTTATTCGACTGTCGATCCGTTGGGCGTCCTAGGCCCAGTGGTTACCATCATCTTGCGCGGAGCCGACACGCTGATTTCCGGGTTCGGAGAGTAATGAGCTCCATTCCCAGAGCCTGAGTGCGAACGGTCGGATCGGATCGCGAGCTCGCCGGAAGCAAGCGACGCAGGATCATGGACGTGCGTCAGAGGCGCCGGCTCACTCATAATTCCAGTAGTAGACGAGGAGTCGTCTTTATCCTATCGGTTGAGTATGAAAACGAGCCTGGACCATCTTCCCGAGAAGAAGCAGCGCGAGCTTGCCCGCGTCGTGGAGATCATCCACGAGGAGTTTGCCGATGCGCTCGAGGGTGGCTCGGCCGACTTCAAGAAGCGCGGGCGGATCTTGAAGATCATCCTGTTCGGCTCCTATGCCCGCGGCACCTTTGTCGACGAGCCGCATACGATGAAGGGCTATCGCTCCGATTACGATATCCTCGTCATCGTCAATTCGAAGAAGCTCGCAGAACCGCAATATTGGGACAAGGCGACCGACCGTCTGATGTGGGACAAAGGAGTGTCGACGCCGGTTGGGCTGATCGTCCATGGCGCCCGGGAGGTGAACAACTTCCTTGCGGACGGACAGTATTTCTTCGTCGATATCCTGCGCGAGGGCGTCGTGCTCTACGAGCTCGACGACCGACCCCTGGCCGAGCCGAAACGGCTCTCGCCTGGCGATGCGCTCAGGGTGGCGAAGGAGCATTTCGAGAGGCAGTCCCAAAGCACTACGGAATTTCACCAACTCGCCGCGTATGCCATTGAGCATCGCTGGCAGAAACGAGCTGTCTTTTTGCTGCACCAAGCCGTAGAATCTGCCTATTCTTGCGTGCTCCTCACCCTCACCAACTACAGTCCGCCGTCACACAATCTCAAATTTCTCCGCGGTCTCGCCGAGGATCGCGACCAGCGGCTGGTCGAGGCCTGGCCGCGCGATCAGCACCGCTATGCCGCCTGGTATAACATTCTCAACGAAGCCTATGTGAAAGCACGCTACTCCAAGCACTTTGAGATCACCGAGGAAGGGCTCAGCTGGCTTCTCGAGCGCACCGAGCATCTCCTCAGTCTCATCGAGACGATCTGTCAGGAGCGGCTGAGCGAACTGGCTAGGGCAGCGGCCGCGACCTAACTCCTCGCCTCGCTTGCGCAAGTCAGCGCTTCATGAAGCCTCGGCGCCCGCAATGATGCGACAGCCTCGCATATGCCGGCGCGATCTTGTCTAGAATTGCCGGGCAATGGAATTCTTCGCCATTTGAGGTGCATCGCGGTGGGAAGCCCCCGCTATGCCCTCTCATCGGAAACGGCGTTGTTAGCCGATTATCCGGGCTGCTCGTTCGTTCTTTTGTTCTCGGTTTTGCGCTTGCGCGGACTGAGCCGACTGGACTGCTTATCCGAGCGGCGTCACGTGATAGCGAAAACGATCGCGAATATGACGGTTGAAGAACCGACCTTTAGAGAAGGCGCGTCGGAAAGCCTCGTATGTCTCTGGCGGCACGTTTTCATAGTCGTATCGGTTCTGTGTCGTTACTAGCCAGACTGAAAGTGTTCGCGTCTGCGGATCGTAGTCGGCCCGCCTGATGAGATTGGAGGGCATTAGGAACCTCCGTGAAAAGCAAGTGGTTCTCGTTTGATATCTAGTTCGAACTCATAAGCTTTCGATGTTGGGCTCCCACAGCTCTGCGACGGGGGTGTTCGCCAAAGACTCCAGTTCGGGAGCTGCCAGACTGACGGGTTTCTGAGCTTATGCCGCGACCACTGCATGGCCTCGGGAGGGAATGCCGCGATTGGCGGCTTCCGTCAGCCCTACCGCGATACGGGCGGGGACACCATGCAGGCAGTCGTCTGCAAGCAGTTTGGCGAGGAATGGCGCTTACAAAAGCGGAGTGCGGTTCTGATTATGCCAAGCATCGTCGCAAGGCTCGACAGCAATATTCTCATCATTCCTGCTCATCCCGAATATTCGGCGATCGGCGTTAGCCTTCACCAACCGTCTGCTGGGATAAGAGTCTGTTCGGCGTTTGACTGTAGCGCCGCCGGGTTCGGCGGCTCTTAGACAAGCAAGCGCGCCGCCCGCTCCTGTTTTCGCTTCGCATAGTCATAGTAACGCGCAGCCTGGCTGATCGATCTGTGCAGCGACTGCTACATGGCCTCGGGCAGTGGAATGCCGCGGTTTGCGGCCTGTCCTCCGCGTTTCTATCGGGAACGCAGAGAGCTGACCAAATGGGGTCTAGCAAGCGTTCGGAGTTTTCGGGTCACGCCAATGTCTTGCGGCTAGGCTCTTGGTGAAACCTTGTCTGCGATCGATCTCGGTTGCCTCACAATGGCGTACGGCAACATCCAGATTACGCGCTCGCGAAGGCTGAGTTTGCGTACGGTCGGGATATCGAACGAAAGACAGTCGGTATCCGGGGGCCTGTTGAAAGGCGCCTCGCCCCACAGCGGACCATCAGCGCGAAACCGGGGTCAGGGTCAGCACCTCGCTGTTGGTCTTGCACGAACCCGGTACGCCGTTGATGCAGCCCTTCGTGGTTTGCTTGATCGTCAGCGTAGAGCCGTCGCCCGACGGACCGATGGTATAGGTGCCGCTGCCAGCGCCTGAAAAACCGCCGCCCGCAAGCACATATTTCACAGTCCCGCCGGAGCGCGACGTTGGCGTGTAGACGAAATCCGCAGTGCCACCGGGGAACTTGCCGACGACCTCGAACGGCTCGCTCAACTTCGCCACGGTTCCGCTCACCTTGATCCGGGCGCCGCCGCCGGTGACCGCCCACGGACCGGGGCAAAGCTTGTCCAGCACGTGCTCGGCAATCCGGGCAGCCTCGTCGAGAAACCCATCGTCGTCCGAGAAGCCGGAGAAGCTGTCAACAAGGTCGCCGCCGGGGTTGGTTCTTGTTTCTATGGTCCAGTTGGCTTTCCCGGCGCCGAATGTGATGCGGCCGCCAATAAGAAAGTCGGGGGCCTCGGTGCCCAGCTTCTTTATCGCCGTGGTCGGGTCAGCATATTTCGACTGCTGAAACTTCTGTTCCTTGATCACCTCGTCGATCCGCCGCCATTCGACGACCTTGCCCGCGCACCATTCAGCCTCCCCGCCGTCGCCCAGCATGGTGACGGTGTGGTGCAGGATAGCTTCTGCCAGACCATTGCCGGCAAACTCTCGGCCGGGATAGCTGTCATCGGTGATTGTGCCGACCGCCAGCACCACATCGGCTTGCTGCGTCGGCGCGATCGCCGATGACAGCAAGACAAGCAAAAGCGCATAAAGCACCGGCACGAAATGCGACGCTAATGACTGAACCTGCACTTGATGCGCCCCCGCTCACGGATCGTGCCGTTAGACTACCTCAACCTGACGACGTTACTAGAGCGGAGGGTATGCCTTTTGCATCGAGAAACGATAAGGTTTCCGATAGGCTAGGCTTTGCCCGCGGAATTGGAAGGAGGACGGATCGTGGAAAAGAGCGTCAGTGACCGCGAGCTTATCGCGGTTATGAAACAGTATTTTACGGCGAAAGCTGAGCTGGAGAGCTTGAAAGAGCAATTGGAAGCGGCACGACAGGCGCGCAGCGAGGCGATCGACGTGTTCTACGATCTCCGCAAAAACGCCGAGCACGCCGCTGACTTGGAGCGTTCGCATCGTTTGAAGGCAGAGATGGTGTCGTTGTTGCAACGTGCTGAAGCCTGGTGGAAGACAGCGTCCGCCGCCGACCAACGCGACACATCGGACGCGAAAGCAGAACCGGAAGAATGGCAGTCGTTCGAGAAGCGAGCCGATTCGTTCTTCGGCGCGTAGTCGCTGAGACGTACAGACGAGCTGATCGTTCAGCCTTTCGCTCCGTGTTGTTGTGGTTGTTGGAGTTCGCCGTGCTTGGGATGAGAGGCGGGCTCGCGCCGGCCGTGATTGCGGCACACGGCGTAAGGTCAGACTTTCTGACCGAGGCCGAGGTGTTTCCCCCTGAAGTGATGCAGCAGTCGCTGCACAATCGGTAGCTCCGACGCCCAACGCCCCGCTTGATGAGCGACACCGCAAAGCACGCCAGCGGCGACAAATATGTCCTATGTTCGCCGCACGCTGGTGTCCTTCATCAAATCAGCCACCAGCATGCGATCGACTTCCGCTGATCGCTGCGTGTCGTCATAGGCTCGCGAAGCCCGGCATAGCCGCGAACGAGGGGGACATGTTCCGAACCCGACTTGTTTCCTGGGAAACAGTTCCCGCTAAAGACGAATGCTAATTGAGCGTCAGTTCTAAACGTTCAAATGAAATGGATCTAGAAGTGGTTCTGTTTTCGGCTCTGATGTTTTTTGTCATGCTGTTTGCAACAGTTAAACAACTGCGGAGCGAAGTCCGAGCACGTCAGCCGATCGTTTGATCCGGCACACTAAGCCCCGGCTACGCGTTAAAATTCTAACTGGACACTCGAAAGACCACCATGAAGCTCATCTGTGAAGCCGTAAGCCTAGCCGTATTTTCCGCTGCGGTGGTGATGTTCGCGACTGTGTTCGCCGCATGATCCGGACTGACTTGTCCTTTGTTGAATTCGTCCGCGATTAACCCTGCAGGCTAGACGATGAGCCTTGCCGCTCGTCCCTGTTTGCGCTCCGCGTTGTTGTAGTAGCTCGCCGCCTGCCTGACCGATTTGTGCAGCGACTGCTGCATGGCCTCGAGGAGGGGGATGCCGCGGTTGGCAGCTTCGGTCAGGTAGCCCGACCGCAAGCCATGTGCCGAAAACAATGCCGGATCGAGACCGGCCTGCTTGTAGCGGCCTTTCAGGATCAGGTTGACGGATTGCGGCGTCAGCGGGCGCCGATCGATGTTTCCCCATTGATCAATGCGCCGAAACACCGCGCCGTCCTGGATATTGGCTTCATCGAGCCAGCGTTTCAGCACCGATACCGGCCGGCCGATCAGGAGCGCATGTTCGTCGTCGTCGCTGGCGGTCGTCTTCGTTCGGCCCAGGCGGATGGAGAGGCAGGGGAGGAGAGGGGAGTCTTGATCGGCAGGATCGGGACGGACGGGCTCTTCGTCAGTGAGGTCCTCGATGTGCAGTGCTGCCAATTCGGACCGTCGATGCCGCCGGAGGCGAATGCGACGAGAAGCAGAGCCCGATCGGGCACGTCCACCAGGCGCTCTTCCACCTCCGCCGGCATGCCGTGGGTCGGATCCTCGGCGCGCTTCACCGGATCCCAGAGTTGGTAGCCGACGAATTTGAGCAGCAGGCTCGGGCGCGAGCCAAGGGAGGGGAGTGCCAGTGGCGAGCTGGCGAATCCTAGGTCATCCTTTGTTGCCAACCTTTGGGTAGAGAGTATGGAAAACTGCGGTACGTTGAGATCTGTTCGCGGTACCAAGGCGTTGATATTTGCCTGTCTGGCCGCTTAAACCTTCATAGGCGCCGAAGCCACATCGGCCTTTCGGAAATCGGAGCAACATTTATGAGCCGCCAACTTTCTCTCCCACGCGACCGAATTTCCGTGCTTCTGCTGGAAGGCATTAGCCAGACCGCGGTGGACTACTTTTCGTCGTCCGGCTACACCAACCTCATTCATTTGCCGAAGGCGCTCGACGACAACGATCTTAGGCGCCACATCGCCGACGCTCATATCATCGGCATTCGTTCCCGCACGCAGCTGACGGACGAGATCTTCGAATCCGCCAAGAAACTGATCGCCGTTGGCTGTTTTTCCGTGGGTACGAACCAAGTCGATCTGGATGCGGCGCGGCGGCGCGGCATTCCCGTGTTCAATGCACCTTACTCAAATACGCGATCGGTGGCCGAGCTTGTGATCGGCGAGATTATCATGCTGACAAGGCAGATCTTTCCGCGCTCGGCTTCGGCGCATCAAGGTGGGTGGGAGAAGTCCGCTGTCGGCAGCCGGGAGGTCCGCGGCAAAACGCTCGGGATTGTCGGCTACGGCAATATCGGATCGCAGCTCAGCTCGCTTGCCGAAAGCATGGGCATGGTCGTGCGTTACTTCGATCTTTCCGATCGGCTGCGCCGGGGCAATTCGGAGTCGATGGCTTCGCTCGGTGACCTTCTCGAAATTTCTGACTATGTGACAATGCACGTTCCCGAAACACCATCGACTCATAACATGATCACCGAGACCGAATTGCGCCGCATGAAGAAGGGCGCCATCTTCATCAATAATTCTCGCGGCACGGTGGTCGACCTCGATGCGCTTGCGAAAGTCCTGAAAGACGGGCATCTAGCGGGTGCGGCCGTCGACGTCTTCCCCAAGGAGCCGGCATCGAACAACGAGCGTTTTGAGACGCCGTTGCAAGGCTTGAACAATGTCATTCTGACGCCGCATATCGGCGGCTCCACTGAGGAAGCCCAAGAGCGCATCGGCGGGGAGGTTTCAAGGAAGCTGGTCGAGTATTCCGACATCGGCTCAACGATGGGCGCCGTCAACTTTCCGCAGGTACAGCTGCCCGAACGCCCGAACGGCACGCGTTTCATTCACGTGCATGAAAACCGCCCCGGCATGCTCATCCAGCTCAACGAGATCTTCTCGTCGCGCGGGCTAAACATCATGGCTGAGTTCCTTCAGACGTATAGCGACACGGGCTATGTTGTGATCGAGGCCGAAGGAATTTCCGCAAATGCCGAGGAGATTCTTCAGTCCCTACGCGAAATTCCTGGAACGATACGAACTCGATTACTCTATTGACAGCTGCTCGTTTGCCGCATTCCACGCACGCCGGTCATTGGTGAGCTCACCGCGCTCCTCGACGCTTCACAGCCGAAGCACTGGCCATAGTTTTTGGGTGGAAATTTTGGTCAGTTCACCGGCAGTGCGGCGTCGGATCCATTAGGAGCCGGATGCCTCGTGGCGAGGGGGCGCGGAAAGAGCAGCGTCGCCAAAGCTCTGCCGTTTCCTGCGCCAGGTTGTTCCGATCACCTGGGGTCATGGCGCTTCGGTTCATTATTCGTTCGCGGTCCCCAACAGGTCTGGCTTTGTGTGTGGTGCGGGTCGCAGAAGTCACACCACCGCTGCGCCGCTCTAATTTGATATCGAAGAGGATCGGCACTATGTTGGACGAAATTACATTTTGTCAGACACGAGGTCGTTATGGGAAAGCACAGTGGAATGGGAGAACGGTCAGTGGCAAAAGAGCCGTTGCTTGCAAAGGCTGTGCGCGATGCGAAAGTCGGCAAATTTACTTCTAGCAGCAAGGCGCGGATTGATGCGGTCATGAAAGCGGCTGAGCATTCCGGCCTGCTGGGCGAAAAGAGTAAAAGGATCGGCGGTAGGATCAGCCCCGCTCTTATCGAACAAGCCAAGAAGCACACGGGCATCAAAACCGATACTGATTTGATCGAGTTCGCTTTGGCCGCCGTCGCCCTGGACGACGATTTTGGATCGGCTTTTCGCAAGACCCGCGGAACGGTCGACCCTGACCTGAAACTCGGTTTCTGACTTGTCGGATTTTGACTTCGACGGCGCGGTTCGCTGGGGAAGGCTCGATCCCGGACGGACCCTTTCAAGGCGCAGCGACAATGAGCTGCCCTTCCTCGACGAGCCCGCTGAAGCCGGGCTGGAGCTGCTACTCGATACGTGCGTCTACATTGATGGACTGCAAGGGCGAGCCCCAGAGCTTGTGGCGGACTTGCTTGATATTCGCCACAGCAATCACTCTACAATCGCCGTCCAGGAGTTGATGCATACCGTTGGCGTGCTCGACCCGGCGCACAAAGGGACGAAAACAGCTATTCAACAAATCAGAGCCACGGTTAAGGCGATGCCGGCCCATCGCGTGTTCACGCCTGATGCGGACGTTCTGGGCCGGGCCGCTTTACTGTCCGGCATGTTGTGTCGGCTGCAGGGCTACCACCGCGACGCTCGGCTACGAACTCTTCACGACTGCGTCTTGTTTCTCCAGGTGTGTTTCGGCGTGGAATATTGACCCCTCTGGCGGGGTGACCGGCGTCCAATTTTGACCCCCCACCTGTTTCGTCTGACCATCCGTCTTTTGCTGACGGATGGAGGGGGAGTTGAAGCGAGTGGATACGATTGCGCGTGTTCGCCGGGCCTTCCATGTGCAGGGCTGGTCAGTGAAGAAGATCGTCCGGGAGCTGCATGTTTCCCGCAACACTGTCCGCAAGATACTGCGATCTGATGAGACGGACTTTTCCTACGAGCGAGAGCGGCAACCTTTACCGAAAACTGGTCGGTGGAAAGGTGAGATCGAGCGCTTCCTGGCCGCGAATGAAGGCAAGCCATCTCGTGAACGGCTGACGCTGATCCGGATTTACGAAGAGCTTCGGGCGTTGGGTTACGACGGCAGCTACGATGCGATCCGGCGCTATGCGAAGGGATGGTCGAAGGACCGGGGTGCCGTGACGGCGGAAGCCTACGTGCCGCTCTATTATGCACCTGGTGAAGCCTATCAGTTCGACTGGAGCCATGAGATCGTCCTGATCCAGGGCGTGACGACGACGGTGAAGGTCGCCCATGTACGGCTCTGCCACAGTCGGATGATGTTCGCGCGGGCCTATATGCGTGAGAGCCAGGAGATGGTCTTCGACGCGCACGACAAGGCCTTCGACTTCTTCCGTGGCACCTGCACGCGCGGGATCTACGACAACATGAAGACGGCGGTCGAGTCCGTCTTTATCGGCAAGGAACGGCTCTACAATCGCCGTTTCCTGCAGATGTGCAGCCATTATCTCGTCCATCCCGTAGCCTGCACGCCAGCATCCGGCTGGGAGAAAGGACAGGTCGAGAACCAGGTCGGCCTCGTGCGCGAGCGGTTCTTCACACCACGCCTCAGGGTCAAAAGCCTGGAGGAACTGAATGTCTGGCTGCTCGACAAATGCGTTGCCTATGCCAAGGCCCATAGCCATCCCGAACAGACGGGACAGACGATCTGGCAGATGTTCGAGGCCGAACGCGGCTGCCTCGTGCGCTATGTGGGGCCGTTCGACGGCTTCCATTGTGTGCCAGCGTCAGTATCCAAAACCTGCACCGTCCGCTTCGACAACAACAAATACTCGGTTCTATCGACTGCCGTCGGCCGCCCTGTCGAGGTCCATGCCTATGCTGATCGGGTCGTCATCAAACAGGATGGAGTGACGGTCGCTGAGCACCAACGCAGCTTCGGCCGTGGCGAGACCGTCTATGATCCCTGGCACTATGTCCCTGTCCTCGCTCGCAAACCCGGTGCCTTGCGCAACGGCGCTCCGTTCCGGGAATGGGTTTTGCCTGCCGCGATGGAAAAGGTTCGCAAGCGACTGAAGAGCGTCGATGATGGTGATCGGCAGATGGTCAGCATACTCGGATGTGTTCCTGCTGATGGTCTTACCGCCGTTGAGGCTGCCTGCCAGGAAGCGCTCGATCACAGCGTCTGCTCGGCCTCGGTGATCATCAACATTCTGGCGCGAAGCCGCGATCCGGCTCCTGCTGCACCCCTGCAAATCCCGGATGCGCTTCGGCTTGCCCATGAGCCGGTCGCCGACTGCGCCCGTTACGACAGGCTCAGGAGGGTAAGTTGATGGAACGCACGCAGGTTCTCGAACTGATGAGCACGCTGAAGCTCTACGGAATGCGAAGCGCCTATGATGAGGTCATGGGCAACGGCATCAAACGGCAGCACGAACCGCCACGCATCGTCGGTGATCTCCTGCAGTCGGAGATCGCCGAGAAGCAGGCCCGATCCATCCGCTACCAGCTCAGCATCGCTAAGCTGCCGTTGGCAAAGGATATCGACGACTTCGACTTTGCCGACACGCCCGTGAATGAACCCCTGGTCCGAGAACTGGCTACCGGCACCTTTGTGGCCGACCAGCGCAACGTCGTCCTCGTCGGCGGCACGGGAACCGGCAAGAGCCATCTGGCCATCGCGATTGCCCGTGCTCTCATCCGCAACAGCACACGTGGCCGCTTCTTCAACGTTGTCGATCTGGTCAATCGGTTGGAAACAGAAACGCGCAACGGCAAGCAAGGGCGGACGGCGGACTACCTTACACGCCTCGACTTTATCATCCTCGATGAACTCGGCTATCTGCCGTTCGCGCAGGCAGGGGGCCAGCTCCTCTTCCACCTGATCAGTCGGCTCTACGAGCGCACCTCGATCATCGTCACCACGAACCTTGCCTTCGGCGAATGGCCATCGGTGTTTGGTGATGCCAAGATGACGACGGCACTCCTCGACCGCCTGACCCATCACTGCGAGATCGTGGAAACAGGAAACGAGTCCTGGCGCTTCAAGAACCGCTCTCAAAGCTAAAGCCAAAGATACCCATCACCCGCACTTGGCCTACCCTCTGCAACTCCGGCCAGCGCCGGGCAGGCCAAGCGCTGATCGTCTACAGGGGGGTGAAGATTGGACGCCGATAAGGGGTCAACATTCCGCGCCGATTGACACGCCAGATCGCTTAGTATTTCGCCTCCTGCCGCAAACGACCCCAAGAGGCGCACGAGCAGATCGTTCTGATCGTTGACGCTCCAGTTACCGGAAAAGCCAAAACCCTTCCGCACAGCCCGTTTGAACTCTCCATCCCTGATCTTGGAATCGAGCAGGTTTACGCCGGCGGCATGGACCTGGACCAACACCTCATTGTCCATGAGCTGCGGGTCCAGTCTCTCGCCGATTTGAGCAACGCTGTTTTTGCCGTAGCGATCGATGAAGAGGGCTTCATGCTATGTTCTCAAGCGTGGCATTCTGCTTCCAAGTTTCCGCCGGCTAGGGGAGGTGTGCGGTGGCCTCCCTAGTCCTGGCGTATCCAAGTCTGTGAACGGCCGAGCAATGATACACCGATAAAGCCGCGCACGCGGAGTTTCCTGCCGCCGTCGATGAGATGCAAATTACTGCTGTAGACCTCGCCATTCTCTGGATCGAGGATTTCTCCGCCTGTATATCCGTCGCCATCCTTTTTCAGCCCGGAGAGAATTTGGAGGCCGACGATCGGCGTGTTTCTGAGCGTGCCCTCGCATTTACCGCATTTCGGGTTCTGATCTTCACCCGGGCCGGGGAAGGCTTTTATGACCGTGCCCCGCAGGGTGCCGTTCGTTTCGGTAATGCGGATCAGTACCCTCGGCTTCCCGCTGACATCATCGATGTTCTTCCACACGCCAACCGGCGAAGAGTTGTCCGCCCATGCGGCGGAAGACATGACGGTGGCAACGAGGGCGATTGCGAGCACGCCCGCATATTTGAAAGTCAACATATTGTCTCCAGATGTTTGATGTTTATTGGTTCGAAAGCCAACCGCGACCGGGTCTGATGTGGACCGTGCCGAATATGTCATTGGCAGCTTTTGGACTGGATTGCGGCATCGAGCGCCTGCAATTCGCCCTTTCCAAGCGCGACTTCGTCCTCCCTGTCCTCGCCGGCCATCCGGAGGCAGACCTTCCCGAAAAGGCAGACTGGCTGCCAAGACCAGCAGGCCGGCAACGAGCGCGTCGGTTGCCGGCCGATTGCAGTTCTAAGCCCCCGTAACGTTTTTCATGATGGCTCGCTGCATTGAACGCGGTGTCAGGCGATTTGAAAATGCAGCGACCTTGTTCATGAACCCCGCAGTCACGGACGCTTTCCCATGTGACAGCGCGCGAAGACCAGTTTCGGCGACGGGACGAGGCTTCATCGTCAGAAGCCGCAGCAAGGGCGAGACGGGAGCGCCGGCCGCTGCATCGAATCCCGTTTCGGTGTGCCCTGGGCAGAGACTGGTGACGACCACGCCGTGAGGGCGGAGTTCGTCGTGCAGAGCTTCTCCAAAAGACAGCACATAAGACTTCGTCGCAGCATAAGCAGCAAATGTGGGAACGGGCTGGAATGCCAACAGACTTGCAATGAGGAGGATTTTTCCGGACCCACGGGTTGCCATATCCCGCCCGAACACAAAGCTTAGTTCGGTCAACGCCGTGATGTTGAGCTGTATCATATCTATGGTGCGCTCAAGCGGGGTCTTCAGAAATTCACCGTGCAATCCATATCCGGCATTGTTCACCAAGATATCGATCCGCAGCGACTTTTCGTCCAGGCTACTCTTCAAGCGTGCCGCGGCACCGGGTGCGGCAAGATCAATCGGCTCGACAACGACATCGACACCATGCTTGCTTCGAAGTTCGGCTGCGAGCTTTTCCATTGGCTCTCTTCTCCGAGCTGCGAGCACGAGATTGATCTTCTGCGCTGCCAGAAGTTCGGCAAATTCTAGACCAAGGCCACTGGAGGCGCCGGTGATCAGGGCCCGCTTCCCAGTGGCACCATTCAATTTTCCTACGAAGGACGTTTGCGTTTCCGAGTTAGCAACGTGTTGCATCTGTTTTCCTATTAACTACGTGGATCTCTCGGAGGAGCTGGCACGATGTCGGCCTTGCTCGCCCGTGCAGAATTCGAACGTTCGGCGGAGCATGAGGTTCATGATGCGCTCAGTCAGCATTCCGCATTGGGGTTGGAACAATTTGACGCTGTTCTGCGGTCCCCACTTATAGATGCCTTTGGTATGGCTTGGTCGCTTGAATCCCTCTACGCCGTGATAGGCAGCTGGCGTCGCCTCCGCCCAAAGGCAAGTCGTCCTGCCCGAGATGCATGATGGTACCGGCGCATGGCCTGCGAGAAGACTGCTCACATGATCGGCGTAGGTATTTTTTCTATAGCTTTCTGGGTGTACGTTGATGTAGACATAAGAAACATATGTCCTTACATAGACGGTTAAGTTGCCATTGTCAACAATGTATCCATGAGAAACTTTGAGCTACCATGCGGACCGCATCCCAACGCCCCTATCATCACGGTGATCTCCGTCGTGTAATTATTGAAACCGCTCTGGACATGCTTCGAGCGGAAAAGAACTGGCAATTTACGCTGCGCGAACTGGCCCGCCGGGCTGGCGTCAGCCACGCTGCGCCCTACAAACACTTTCCCGACAAAACTGCTCTGCTCGTTGAACTCGCCATGATTGGGTTCGATCGACTACGCGAGGCACTGGCGGAGGCGAAACCCGAAGCCCCCCAATCGCTGCTTGAGGAAATCACTCCGATATCTCTGGCATATGTCGCGTTCGGAACCGACAACCCGGCCCTATATCGCCTGATGTTCAGCGCGGAGGAGGGGCGGGCCGTAGGAATGCATCTCGATCAAAGGGCGCTCGCGGTATTCGAGGTGGTGCTGGACATGCTCGGACGCGGTCAGGCTGCTGAGACCATTCGCAAGCGGCCAGTCAGGGGACAGGCGACCGCCGCATGGGCGCTCATTCACGGCATCACCCTGCTCGCGATCGATGGACTTCTGGTGCCAGAAAAGGTCGGATCGGCGCCGCTGGAGGCCGCCATTGCCACTCTGGTGGATGGGCTGGCAATCCCTCAGCCGAACACTTAGCTGATACGAGGCCTGGGCCGCATGGCCAATCGATGTCGTGTTCCAGGCTTCGTCACAGGATCAAGCAGCTTTCGTCGAAGTGTTGATTCCGCACAGAACCCACGACATCAACCTCGCGCTCGCTATGCGGGTGCAACGTTACCAATGCCCGTGTCGAAACGTTCGCGGTTGTCTCGATGTTGATCGCCGCAACGCTCGCCATTTGAAGGCTTTCTTTGAGTTGGCCTCAGCCCCTTGACCGCAACGACCGTCAACCTACTGTGTGCTTAATGTCATCTCCGCGGACCGCAATAGACCCGACATTTCCCGCTCTTGGAAACCAGAACGGTGCCCTACCTCACCCGTCAACGGTTCGCCGGATGATCACCTTTCCCCGCGCCCGGCGAGACGCCGATCTCTCCAGCGCGGCGGGGGTGTCCTCGAACGCGAATTCGCTGTCAATGATCGGCCGCAGGGCGCCGGCTTCGATCAGCTTGCTGATTTCCGCCAGCTGGCCGCCCTCCGGGCGCATGAACAGGAAGCCGTAATCGACGCCGCGCGCTCGCGCCTTACGGCGGATGGACAAGCTGCCGAGTCTGATCAGCTGGCGGACTATCCAGTTGGCACCAATCGTTTGAGCGAAGGCGGGATCGGGCGGCCCGACGATTGAGATTAGCATGCCACCTGGTTTGAGTACGCCGAGGGACTTGATCGTCACATCGCCGCCGCGCGTATCTAACACCATGTCGTAACCACTCAGCCGCTCTTCGAACGACTCCTGGCGGTAGTCGATTACCTCGTCCGCGCCGAGGTCGCGGGCGAGCGCTACGTTGGCGGTTCCGACGGTAGTCGCGACATGGGCCCCCAGATGTTTGGCGAGTTGGATGGCCACCGTGCCGACGCCGCCCGAACCGGCATGGACGAGCACTCGCTGTCCCGCCCGCACCTTCGCGCGTTCGACCAGCACTTGCCAGGCAGTGAGCGACACTAGCGGCAGCGCCGCGGCTGCGGGCGGATCCAGGTTCGCCGGCATGGAGGCGAGGTCCGCTTGGGCGACCGCGATCCGCTCGGCAAAGGTGCCGATGCGGTCGCCGCCGACGCAGGCGAACACCCGGTCGCCAACCTGCCAACGCCGAACGCCTTCGCCGATGGCAACGACGATGCCGGCAAGATCGTGCCCAAGGATCAGCGGCATGTCATAGCGTAGGATCGCTTTGAAGGCGCCCGTGCGCAGCTTCTCGTCGAGCGGGTTGACACTGCTCGCCGCGATGTCGACCACCACCTGGCCCGGACCGGCGATCGGCTCGGGCAGGTCGTGGGGTGTCAGCGCCGCGCCGTAGCGTTCGAGGGCGTAGGCCTTCATCGGTCACCTCGCGTCGAAGCCACCGACTCGCGCGCGCGGCTCGACGTCGAAGACCAGAAGCGTCGAGGTCGCCGTCGCGCGCAGGCGCGCGTCGCCGTCGTACAGTTCGGCCTCGGCAAAGGCGCCGCGCCGCCCACAGGAGACCACCCGCCCAGTGGCGCGCACTGTTCCGCTATCGGCGCCGAGCCCGCGCAGGTAGGATATTTTCGGCTCCAGCGTCGTATGGCCGCGCCCCGGCACCAAGGTCGGATACGCGGCGATGGCGCAGGCGCTGTCGAGCAAGGTGGCGGCATAGCCGCCATGCACCGCGCCCAGCGGATTATAGACGCTGCGGTCGGATGTGCCCTCGAACACAGCTCTTCCTCGCTCGACCTCGATCAGGTGGAAGTTCAAAGTCTCACCGATGGGTGCACGACGGTCGGCGGCAAGCATCGCTTGAAGCTGGACCAGCCCGTCCGGCCTATTGTCGTTCGTCTTACTCATTAAAATGCTTCCTCATTGACAAGCATCAAGCTGTGGTGGCGCCTGAACCTAACACCTAACAAATCCTTCGGTGCTGACAAGGTGCCGAGGGCGTTGCTTTCCCGAGAACGCCCTTGCGCAATTGTCAACCTATTCGCAACCAGGGACTATGCAATATCGACGACATAGTGGAAGCGGCGCGCTTCTCCCCGTGAACGGCGCCATTCGATCGGTGTGTGCGACGGGTTCATGGCCAAGCGGTCGATTATGACCAGCAGGTCGGTAGGCGGAAGCCCAAGTACCGCCGCGTCGTCAACATCCGCGTCGGTAATCGAGATTTCTTCTTTGATGAAGCTGACGAGTTGCCCGCAATGAGCCTCATAGGCGGGATACAGGAGAGGTCCAATAGCTTCCTCCGTGAGATCGATTATGGGATTGAATAGAGTGAAAGGTAGATAAATATCCTCGACGAGTCGCGGCTTGCCGTCCCAAAACCTCAGACGCCG
This sequence comes from Ensifer sp. 38_S197, assembly GCF_056924495.1. Classification (NCBI taxonomy): domain Bacteria; kingdom Pseudomonadati; phylum Pseudomonadota; class Alphaproteobacteria; order Hyphomicrobiales; family Rhizobiaceae; genus Ensifer; species Ensifer sp. 38_S197. The sequence continues at coordinate 1,252,273 of NZ_JBXOVZ010000001.1, forward strand.
CAAATGGACTACCTTTTCACCCGGCGATAGCGCGAGGTGGGCAGCCAGCGAATCCGATGCCGCCTCAACCGTTCGCGACACGATCTGGCTTTCAGGGGCCAGTTCCCCCCCGCGGACATCGCGGAAATGAAAAAAGCGCAACATACTATTGTTGAAATCGGGACGCTTGACGAATGTCCCGGCCCCGTGCTTCCTATCGAGAAGCCCTTCACTCACGAGCTCCTCGATTGCCTTGCGCGCCGTTCCCGGAGCAACGTTGTATATGCGGGCAACTTCCAATTCGGCTGGCAGAGCGAAGCCGGGTTTGTACTCTCCGCTCGAGATCTTCCGCGCGATTGTCACCTTAAGTCGTCGATAGAGCGGCAAGTGTACGTCTCCATCAAGGCTGGTTGGCCCTGATTCCGCTTGCACCGATTGTTCTCGTCTTCCTGCAGCCATAGGGTCAGTCCTATCTTCTCGCCTCGATAAGCCGTGCAATGAACGACAGCGTGCAATTGATGGAGATATAGACAACGGCGACGAGTGTGTAGATAGGCAGCGAGTACTCGCCCCCAAGATACTCGACGGCGGTGCGGGCATCCCGAAGGAATTCCGTATAGCCGATCACAAAGCCGAGGGACGTTTCCTTGATCAGTACGACCATCTGGCTGACCAATGCCGGCATCATCCGGCGCACAGCCTGTGGGAGGAGAATGATCCGAAACGTTTCGCCTTCGCCGAGACCGATGGCTAGCGCCGCCTCTTCTTGCCCCTTCGGTAGCGATTGGATTCCGGCGCGGAAAATCTCGGCGATGACGGCGCTGTTATAGAGCACAATGCCGAGGACAAGGGACCAGAACGTCGAAACTTCGACCCCGACCACAGGTCCTCCCAGAAAAATGAAGAAAATCAGGAGCAGCAGCGGTAATCCGCGAAAGATTTCGATCCAGCCTTTGAGGAGGATGCGGTGCCAAGCGGTTTTGGACAGAAGACCCCATGCGAGTATTGTCCCTGCAGCGACGGAAAGGACGAGCGCGACGAAGGCTACTTTGAAGGTCGCAGCGAGCCCTGACGCCAGCAGGACGACAAGTTCCGGGTTCGCCAATGTCGTCCAGAGCGTTGCGTCGAGTTTTCCATTGCGCGCAAGAGTGCTTCCTGCCCAGATCAGGATCACCACCCCGAATGCCAAGGTTGCAAGCGTCAAAATACGGTCGCGCCTGGCGGCCCGCGGACCGGCGACATCGAAAAGAGTGTCGTTCATTTTGCAAATCTCACTTTCTGCTCGATCCGTCCCGCAATTTGACCGAGCGGGATGGTAATTGCCAGATAGAGAAGGGCAGTCCCAACGAGAACCGATATGACGGCTGAGCTTTCGCGGTTCGCCAGTTGTTCCATCGTGGATAGCGCTTCGGCCACACCGAAGGCAGAAGCCACCGCTGTGCTTTTAACGAGTGCGATAACCACGTTGATGATTGGTGGAATTGCTGCGCGCAATGCCTGCGGCAGGACAATTTCAGAAAGGATTCGAGTTGACGTCAGGCCGATCGCGCGGGCCGCCTCCGCCTGGCCGACGGGAACCGCATTGATCCCTGACCGAACCGCCTCGCAAAAGAACGCAGCATAATAGGCAATGAGTGCCAAGACGGCGAAAGCGAAATAGGGAAGCCGAACGCCGAGCTGCGGCAGGACGAAGGCTGAGAAGAAGAATACGACGGTGATCGGCGTGTTGCGCAATATTTCGACGTACACGACAGCAGCGATTCGCAACCCCGGCGCCGATGAAACCCGCATGGCCGCAAGGGCGGTTCCCGCCGGCAAGGCCACAGCGACGGATACCGCCGCCAGGCAGAGCGTTGTCACGAAACCGGCGAAAAAAACGTCGATATTATCAAGAATGGCATACATGTGGTTTCTCAGCTCCCTTCGCCGGACGAGGCCGCGTCACCGGCACTGATCGAGTTCAGGGAGTGCGCCGTCGCCCCCGAGGATTTCTGCGAGCATCTTGTCGTAAATTGCCTTGTAAGTGCCGTCGCGACCACTTTCGGTGAGCACATGTGAGACGAACTTACACATCTCGGAGTCGGACTTTGGTAGCCCGACACCCCAAGGTTCCACTGTGAAGGGTGAACCGGCCAACGCCAGCGTATCCGGGTTGCGGCTGACAAGGCCAGCCTCGATCAAGTTGGTGGTGACAACCGCATCGACCGATCCATTCTTGAGCGCCTCGACACATTTCGAGATGACGTCAAAGGGGACAACCTCGGCCTTGGGATACTTTGAGGTGAGCACGGCTTGCCCTTCGCTGCCGTTGATCACACAGGCCTTGTGTCCAGCCAGAGTGTCGGGACCTTGGATAGAAGCGGGGTTATCTTTCGTGACGAGAAGTCCCTGGCCGCCGACGATATAGGGGCCGGCAAAGTCGATCACCTTGCGGCGCTTTTCGTTCATCGCATAGGTGGCGATCACGAAATCCACCTTGCCTTGCTGGAGGAAGGGCTCGCGGTTTGCCGACGACGTCTCGAGCCAATCTATACGGTCTTCAGTAAACCCAAGTTTCCCAGCGATGAGCTTCGCGATCTCGACGTCGAATCCCACCGGCTTGCCTGACAGATTGCGCAGGCCGAAAAGCGGCTGATCAAACTTCACGCCGATGCGGATGCGATCCGCTCGCATAAGTTTTTCGACGCTCGAACCCGGCTTGACCGCAAAGGTCGACTTTTCGGCCTGTGCTTGAGCGGCAGAAAAAGCCCAGCTCAGCGCCAGGGCGGTTGCGATAATAGCTTTCATCATATCCTCCCAGATGGATAGTTGTTTCCGTCAGTGTTGCAGTACTTTCGATAGGAAATCTCGTGCACGAGCACTCTTCGGCGCAGCGAAGAAGTCCTCCGGCGATCCTTGTTCGACGATTTGACCGGCATCCATGAAGACGACCCGGTCGGCCGCTGATCGGGCAAAACCCATCTCATGGGTCACCACGACCATCGTCATGCCCCGTTCAGCCAAATCGCGCATAATATCGAGCACGCCGCTAACCATTTCTGGATCCAGCGCCGAAGTTGGCTCATCGAATAGGATGATCTTCGGACGCATCGCCAATGCGCGTGCGATTGCGGCGCGCTGTTGTTGTCCGCCGGAAAGCTGCGCCGGCATCTTTGCGGCCTGCTCTTCCACGCCGACAGAGGCAAGAAATTCCATCGCATCCCGTTCGGCCTGCGCACGAGGCACACCCCTCACTCGGATCGGACCGAGCGTCACGTTTTCGAGCACAGTTTTGTGGGCGAACAGGTTGAAGGACTGGAACACCATGCCGACGTCAGCCCTCATAGCGGCCAGCGCTTCGCCTTCTTGGGGCAGTGGACGACCTTCAATGAGGATCTGGCCACTGTCGATCGATTCAAGCCGATTGAGTGTTCGGCAGAGCGTAGACTTCCCCGAACCCGAAGGTCCGATGATGACCACGACCTCCCCGAGAGCAATGTCGAGGCTCACATCTCGCAACGCATGATGCGCTCCGAAGTACTTGTTGATCCGATCCACACGAACCGCCGGCAGATCGGACAGCGCCGAGTTCGCCGCACCGTCTTTTGAAAATGAAACCTGCACTTGCGCCTCCTTCGCAACTTCGATACATATAGTCTTATATAACTCTATAAGACATGGCAAGAGGCTATGATGACACTTGAGAAAATCAGCAGCCCGTTCGTGGCGGACACCGTGGATTGCCACGTCCACATCTTCACTCGTGACCTGACGCTCTCGCCATCCCGCCGCTACCAACCTGACTATGAGGCCACGCCGGAAGCACTGATCGAAACATTGACGGAGCATGGCCTTGGTAAGGCGTTGATTGTGCAACCAAGCTTTCTCGGCACTGACAATACCTACCTCCTCGATGCTCTTGCTCGCTATCCCAACCGGTTTCGTGGCGTCGCTGTCATCGATCCTTCTGTCGATCGGGAAACGATGCAACATCTCGCAGAGGGTGGTATCGTCGGCGTTCGCCTTAACGCGATCGGCCGCCTGGCACCGGACCTTGAGTCGGCCACCTACCGCAAGTTCGCGCGCCTTCTCGCGGACCTTGATCTGTTTCTGGAAATTCAGGCGGAGGGCAACCAGTGGAACGACATGGCATCCAGGCTTTCCGATTTACCGTGTGAGCTCGTCATCGATCATTTTGGCCGGACTCCGGTCACACATGGCAGCGGTGGGTTTGACGCCCTCTTGGACGTCGCCCGACGGAAAGATGTTTGGTTCAAGTTTTCCGCTCCCTACCGTTTCGGCAGTCAGGCAGGGAAAGATTGCGCGGCCATCCTGGTCGACACCGTCGGAACAGAGAGGGTCATTTGGGGAAGCGATTGGCCTTGGACTCAATTTGAAGGCCGACACACCTACGCTGACTGCCTGAGCTGGCTTTCCGATTGGGTCGGAGCAGGTAACGTCCAAAACATCTTAGCCAAAAACGCAGCGAGATTATTGCGCCTCGTATGAATGTTGAATCCATGCCGATTTTCCGGTCGCCCTTGCCCAATTTGAACCCAAATTGCGGAGGTGAGATAGGTGGCTGCAAGAGTTGACACGACGATTTCCGCATCTCGGGGTGAATTGAGCGTGGTCCATTTATATGTGCACGCCCCAGCGGCCGTCTCGATTGTATGACGTGGCGGGGCTATGGCGCACCTCGTTATCGGAATCGACCAGACCGTTCTTAGGAACACGCTCACACATTTGCCGTACCGGCCACAACCGGCAACATCGTACGCAAATAGGGCTTTGCCCACCAAGGTCGGTTTGCTGCCAACTATCGGGCCCGGTTTGCGGAACTTCCATCTTTTGAGCTTCGATCGGCCAAGACTTTAAGGGATAAGGAACGGCCGATCATCAACAGCCTCTATCAGATCGGCGTCGGGTCCGCCTCGCCAGCCAATATATTCGACGTAGGTATCCGCGTCGCGTCAAAGATGTTGAGCAGGCGAAATTCGGTTTGTGGGAGGACAATGGGCTGGCGATAGCCGGCTTCTTTGCCATGGTCCTCGCCCGGAGGACAAGTTGCGAATTGCACAATCCCCTTGTGGCGGCACCGTTGTAAATGATACATGCGCCTCTGAATGCGCGCATCCTAGGAACGCCCGCCATTCATCCACGGCAGATCAAACCGTTGAGACGCGCATCGTGGTACCGATGCACCGTTCGGCGACAGATTCAGTAGTTGGTGTAACATGCTTCGGCTTCCAGCTGAGTGCCGCCCGCTAGGGACATTAGGAGATTTGGCACGACGGTTGTGAACTGATATTCGATCCTTGCCTTCGAAAGACCCTCCAGGCCGTTGCAACTGGCATTCCGATCGAGTGTGATCGCGGTCGGGTCAATTTGGATCAGCCACCCCGCCGCTTTGGCCTTCGCAAAAGCGCTAGCGTTTTCCGAGCTGTAGGTTCCCCCGTCTTCGCACTCTAGCTGTGGGATGCCCATGCAGCGGGCCGTAGCGATTGCTGTCTCGTGAAGAGCGTGGGTCGTCCAGAACAATCGAGCGAATTCAATCATACCGAACAGCAACAAGAAAAAGACCGGCGCGACCAACGCGAACTCAACGGCGCTGGCGCCGGAACGGTCACGAACGTACCTGCTAATGGAATGCCTCATTTCGTCTGCACCATTGCGTTGGCAGCAATGAAGCCGTCCTGAACAACATCGAACATCTTGAAGAACGGCGTGTATGCCTGCGTGGCTGTCACGGCAACATATCGCCCGGCACGTCCGCCGTCAGGACAAGACGAGTTGCATGTGAATTGCGCGCCCCACTCAAGAGATGCCGCATTCCCCTTTGGACAATAGCAGGCATTAGCCTGAGCGGGCACGCCGCCGATCTTGATCTTCGTTCCGTCGTAGCTGGCCTGCGGACCATTGTTGATCTGAATGACCGCGGTAGCATCGCCGCGATAATTGCTGGCGATCATAAGGGCCAGATTCTTGGCTAGCTCGCTGCCATTGCTGCCATCGACCTGGTCTGAATGCGCGATGGCATAGCTGGCGCTCGCCGAGACGGCCCCCTCCAGCTGAAATCGCGAGAACACCAGCATTCCCAGATCGACGCTTGCCACGAACACGAGAGCGAAAATGGGAACCACCAAGGCAAATTCGATTGCGGCATTGCCCGTTGTATCCCTCAAAACATTGATAGCATGGCCGATGCCGGCGCGTCCTCGCAGGATCATTATTCTCAGGGACTTCCTCATTGGACCAAGGCCACCTTGCCGGTTCCACTCAGTTGCGTACATTCGGACATCGCCTGGGAACCGCCGGACAACGAAATGCTTGTGCCGATCAATTGCAGGCAGCCGTTGCCTGCATCTCCAAGCTGGCCGCCCCCTCCAAAATCGATCATGCCGTGTGGAAAATAGAACGCGCCCGAGATTTTCGCCCTGCCGCCAGAGGTGATCTCAGCGCCTGTCGTGTTCTTGGAAGACTGCGGACCGATAACCGCCAATTCCGCATAGGGGCCGGATTTCGGGGCGTTGAGCGTGATGGCGTTACCGCCAGTCAGGCAGAATGACTTTCCGCCACATTCCCAATCGGAAGGTGTTTCGATACCTGACAGGACGATGGTGACGTCCTTGCCGGAGACCGCGACGTTGTCGCTGCATGCGGAGCCGCCGGTATTGGCCGAGAAATACCCGTCAACGGTATAGGTACCAGCGCCAAGTCGGGCGCCACCTGCCAGATTGACGTTTCCGGATATGTCATGCTCGGCGCTTGCGGGGATGGTGATGCAGCTACCGCCACCACCGCCGTTCATATCGCCGTTCAAGCGGAAGACGCCCTTGCCGGTGCTGGCGTCGGCCATGAACGTAATGGAGCCGCCGTCAAGCCCGATGGCGTTATCGCCGCTGGATTTCCCGATGGTGTAGCTGTTGGACGTACCGGCCCCGAGTTTGAGTGTAGCGCCGGCACCCGTGTAGAAACCTGCGTCGAACACGAAGGTGCTTGGTCCATCAATGGTAACCTTGCCCGACGCACAGAGGCTATAGCGCGCATCGCCGCATTTCTCGCCTCCCATGCCAAAATGGAACGAACCAGCTCCGAACGTCAGGTTCGCACCGTAGACCCCGTCCTTAACGTTGAAAGTGCCGTCGCCGAATTCCAGCTTCGTGCCGAAGTCGTTCTGAATCCTGCCCGAGAAGTTATAGACCGTCGATTTGCTTCCAGAGATGTTGAACTTCACCTGCACGTTGCCGTGGACCAGCAGAGAACCGATGCTGATCTTTGAACCCGTGCAGCTCACATCCCACTTGTCCATCCAGTACTGATTGTAGTTGGCCGGGTCGTAGCTGCATCCAATCGACTTTAGGGCGGCGGCAGTGTCCGGGGGTGAGGTGTTGCCACCGAATTCGATGTCCTTGCCTTTGGTGACCGAAGCTTCGGCCGGCCAGGACGCCTTCCTAATTATGTCGAGGCGAGCATTGAGTTCCGCCACACCTGCGTGGTTTTCCAAAGGATCGGAAGTGTACTGCTTGTTGACGGGAGCTTCGCTGCCGTCACCTTTCACAATGTTCGCGGTCCACGGACAGGGCTGCGAAGAACCATCAAAGTAAGTGGCGCTCTCGGCTGTGATCTTGGTCCCACAAGGAGCGATCAAGTCGGAGTTGGAAGCCACATAGCAATTTGGCGCACCGACCTGAACACCGCCTGAAAGCTTCACGCCCGAACCCGATTTGTCGAGTGCGATGATGCAGGCACTTTCGGCGACACCAAACGACGAATAGGCCGCCGCCGCCACGTCAAGCTGAGGTTTCACGCCAAGGACCGGCGCCAGAAATAAAGTGTTCGTCGTCTTGACTTCCACATGCACAGCCTGAAGCCGAGCGTCCTTTGGCGAAGAGGTGAGTGAGACAGCGACATTCGTGGGGTCCACCCCGTTGAGCTTCGCGACATGAAGCGCAGCGGATTTCATTCGGTCCTGCGAATTCGTGTCGCTGTAGGCGAGCGCTCCCGCGTAAGATGCCAGATCAGCGGCGCGCTGGTTTTCGTCGCGCACCAGCAATCCGTAACCATATTCAACGGACAGTGCAGCAAAACCAATGATAATGGGCAGACATATCGCCGCCATGATTGCTATGCCGCCATGGCGATCGGCGCTCCACCGCAAAATTAGATGATGAAAGGTTTTCATGGTCCAAGCTCTCCTTGGGAGCCAACGCTCGATAAGATGGATGTGGTGTATGGGGATCGCGCAGCGTCAGAGGATCAGCGCTGCTAATTGAAATGCGCGCTCGGGCGATCGGAGCGACACGAGCTGGAACTTTGCATCGCTCGGAACTCGAATACTTCGCCCTGGAAGCGGATAGCGCGTGACCGAACAGGAAGAGTGGCTCGACATTCGCGACCTCAGAGGCAATGGGCTGAAACGGCGATTGGGCACGTGCCTCAATCACATCGAAACCCGTCGTCATGCCGGCCTGGCGTTCAATCACCCTCTCGATTGACCCCAAATTTGGAATGCTCAGTTAATGGACCATTAACCGGGCCGGGTCTGTGTTGCGGTTCTCAACTTTGCTTCGCCAATCGGATGCCAGAAACTAATTTCGGACAGACGGAACTATTCTAATTCACTCCGTATACCACCGAAGCGAGCGGAGCCCGCCGCACTCTATCGCCCACGCAGTCCGGCACACGAACCTATCAGCGTGCCAGCCACTAAGCTCTGAGAAGAACAACTTGCCAGTCAATGTATCAGGTAGCGGCGACTGATCTGTTCTCTATTGCAAAAGTGATGCTGACGACGGCCACATTCAGTCATCCACATTCCAACCATCGGATAGATTGATATCCGCTTTTCGCCAACGTGTCCGTTTTGCGGGGTCAAGAGATAGCGCTTCGGTGAAGTCAAGTCTTTGTTAACCTTCCCGGACGAGTGGTCGGAGGTGTCCTCGCGCAATCCTCTCTTTGATGCAAGCCGAATATCACTGTCCGCAATATGGAACACAAGTTCTTTGGAAGTCGGATCAGTTCAGCATCAAGATTTTGAGTGAGAACAATGAAACGACGAAGTGAAATGTCCCTGGCCGGCGTCATCCTAAGCATCCCCCAAACGTTCGCGCCGTATTTCCTCACATAACTCATCTCCGGGAGCATATACATGAAACGCACTCTTTTAACCTTCGGAATCGGAACGCGATTGGGAATCGGCTTTGGCTTTCTGCTCCTGTTGATGTTGGGGCTGACGCAATATTCGGTCACGCAGGTCAACGCTATCAACAGCAATCTCGGCCAGATCAATGACGTCAATAGTGTCAAGCAGCGCTTCGCAATCAACTACCGTGGTAGCGTCCATGACCGGGCGATTGCGATCCGGGATGTTACGCTGGTCGAAACGATGACAGATCGGCAGGCGGCCGTAGACCTCATTGCGAAACTGGCCAATGCCTACGCTGTCAACGAAAAGAAGATGGCGGAGATGGTATTCTCTCCTGCAGGCGCTTCGGCTGAAGAAAGGGCGATCCTTGCCGAAATCGCCGATATTCAGGCGAAGACCAATCCACTCGTCGCCCAGATCATCGATCTGCAGGCAAAAGGCGAGGCGGCACAAGCGAAGAAAATCCTGCTTGAACAGGCAAGGCCGCTGTTCGTCGCCTGGCTGGGGGCGATCAACAAGTTCATCGACTACCAGGAGGCTCTGAACCAGACGGTCGGCGGGCAGGTTCGTCAATCCGCCAGTGGTTTCCAGACATTGGCGTTCGGCTCGCTGGCGGCTGCCATCATCTTGGCGATCGCCGCAGCCTTTCTGGCCAGCCGTTCGATCACGAGGCCCATCGCCAAACTGCAGTCTGCTCTTCACCATATGGTAGGCGGAGAAGGCAGCGAAGTTGATGGGAGCCTCGATACGCGCCGCGACGAAATTGGCGATCTTGCGCGCGCTGTCGGCGCCGTCCGCGATTCGCTCAACGAACAGGCAGTACGGCGGGCTGATAGTGAAGGGAGACGTGCCGCTGCAGAACGCGAACAACTCGAACGCGCTGGTAGGGAGCGCGAGGCCGCAGCGGCAGAAACCAACGATGCCGTCGCACAACTTGGTCAGGCGCTCGAAGCCATGGCTGATGGCAATCTCGCTTTCCGCCTTGCTCGGTCATTCGGCCCGGCCTTGGACGCGCTACGTGTGAATTTCAACAATTCCGCCGACAAGCTGCAATCGACACTGAAGGCCATCGGCGGCAATGCGTTTTCGATTGACGCCGGGGCCGCCGAAATCAGCACGGCAGCCAACGATCTGGCTCGCCGTACCGAGCAGCAGGCGGCCTCGCTCGAAGAAACCGCAGCCGCGCTCGACGAGATCACGGCAACCGTCAACAACTCAACTGCGCGTGCCGAGGAAGCCCGCACCGTTGTTGCCAAGACGCGGGAGAATGCCGAGCGATCCGGCGACGTGGTTAAGCGCGCCGTCTATGCGATGGGACAGATCGAGAAGTCTTCGAGTGAGATCAACAGCATCATCAGTGTCATCGATGAAATCGCCTTCCAGACGAATCTGTTGGCGCTCAATGCCGGCGTCGAAGCGGCTCGTGCAGGCGAAGCCGGCAAGGGTTTTGCTGTTGTAGCCCAGGAGGTGCGGGAATTGGCCCAGCGTTCCGCAACAGCCGCCAAGGAAATCAAACAGTTGATAAATACCTCTGCCGAGCAGGTGCGCTCCGGTGTAGCGCTAGTCGACGAAACGGGAGAGGCATTAACGGAGATCGTTCTGGAGGTGCAGGAGATCAATCGCCACGTCGATTCGATCGTGGAATCGGCAAAAGAACAATCTACAGCGCTGCGGGAAATCAACATCGCTGTCAATGCGATGGATCAGTCGACACAGCAAAACGCCGCCATGGTCGAGGAGACGTCGGCGGCCGGGCAAAATCTGGCATCAGCAGCAACGGCACTTTCGGCGCAGCTTGCCAAATTCCGTTTCGACGGAGCCGAGGTCGCCTTGATCCGCTCGACCATTCCGACGTCCCTGCCAAGGCCATCAGTGCCTTCAAATATGATTCAGAAAATCTCAGCGGCGTTTGGCGGCAGAACCGCGTCCGCCACGCAGCAATGGGAGGAGTTCTAATGAGCAATGTTATTGCATTCCCTCGGGGCTATGCCGGCAACCCTTCGAAATTGAGCGAACGCGATTTTGTATTTGAAACGGAGGCCATGAAAACGGCGCTTAAGCAAATCCAGGACGTGTTCGCCAAGCTAGCAATCATTCAGGATGAGTTGGGCAGGACGAAGGCATCTGTTCCTGCATCGTAGCGGCCAACCTAACGCCTTGCAACACCACCCATGCTCGATCGGTTTTTCTCAAGCGGACCAAATCGATCGTAAGCGGTCAGCCGATAACGTCGGGCTTGAAGTTCCAGGGCATGAGCGCTTCGATTTCGGATGCTGGCCAGCCTTGAGCAATGCGGGTCAAGGTCTGCGAGAGCCAGTCGAGCGGATCGACGCTGTTCATTTTGGCCGTTTGCAATAAGGTGGCCACCGTCGCCCAGGTTCGTCCACCGCCCTCGCTGCCGGCGAATAGACTGTTCTTTCTCGTAATCGTTTGGGGTCTGATCGCCCGTTCGACGATGTTGGAGTCGATCTCGATGCGACCGTCCGTGAGAAAGCATTCCAGTGCCTCTCGCCGGGTGAACGCATAGCGGATCGCCTCGGCGGTTTTGGATTTTCCCGAGACCTTGCCAAGCTCCTTTTCCCAAAGCTCGAAGAGGCTGGCGACGATGGTCGCGGATTCTTCTTGGCGTCGCGCCGCGCGGCTCTCGGTATTCTGGCCGCGGACTTTGTCCTCGAGCTTCCACAACTCGGTCATGGCGACGATCGATTCCGTTGCGGCCTGAGAGACCCCGCTGATGTGCAGATCGTAAAACTTGCGCCGCAGATGTGCCCAGCACCCTGCGAGCTGGATGGGTTCATTGCTGCCGGTTTTGGCCCGCGTCTTGGCCAGGCTGGTGTAGGCCGAGTAGCCGTCAACCTGCAGGATGCCGCTGAATCCGGCGAGATGACGCGCCACGCAATCGCCGCCCCGGCTGTCCTCAAAGCGATAGGCAACCATCGGCGGGCTGGTTCCGCCGTAGGGTCGATCATCGCGTGCGTAGGCCCACAGCCAGGCCTTGGTGGTTTTCCCGGAACCGGGGGCAAGCGTGGGCAAGGTCGTCTCGTCGGCGAAGACCCTTTCGCCCTCCTTGACCCGCTCGAGGATATAATCGGCGACCATCTGCAATTCGAAGCCCAGATGCCCCATCCACTGCGCCATCAACGACCGGCTGACCTCGACGCCATCGCGCAGATAGATCGCCTCCTGCCGGTAAAGCGGAAGGCCATCGGCGTATTTCGACACGGCGATATAGGCGAGCAGCCGCTCCGTCGGCAGGCCGCTTTCGATAAGATGTGCCGGTGCCAGGGCCTGGGCCACACCATCGCGGCCCCGGAAAGCGTATTTGGGGCGGCGCGTCACGATCACCCGGAACTTCGGCGGCACGACGTCCAGCCGCTCGGAGCGATCCTCGCCGATCAGAACCTTTTCCAGCCCCGCGCAGTCGGCCGGGATTTCCGGCTCGATAACCTCCTCGATGCGTTCGAGATGAGCGGCAAAGCCCTTGCGCGGACGCGGCGCACGCTTCGGCTTGTCCCCGGCCGCGCGGTCGAGTTCGCTCTGGATTGCTGCAAGGCCGGTCTCGACCTCCTCGAACGCAAAGGAAACCTGTTCGTCATTGACGGCCAGGCGCAGCCGCTCGGATCGCTTGCCATGTTGCGTGCGCTGCAAAACTTTCAGGATCGCCGTGAGGTTGGCGATCCGCTCGTTGGCGCTCACTTCGACGGCCTTCAGCCGCTTGACCTCTGCCGCCGCGGCCGCAAGCCGGGTCTCGTTCGCAGCCTGCTCGCGCGCCATCGCAAGGATCATCGCTTTCAGCGCATCGACGTCGTCTGGCAGATCGGAAACGGGCAAATCCATGGAGGCAATAGAGCACAAGAACAGCCGCTTTCCCAATCATTACAGCCACATGATTCATCTTGCCGCAGGCCGGTTTCAGCCCGTCGACAACGGCCGCCTGATCTTGGCCGGCCGGATCTTTTTCCAATCGAGCCCCGCCAGAAGCGCCATCAGTTGCGAATGGTCGAGACGCATCCGCGCCGCCGAGATACCCGGCCAGCAAAAGCCTTGCTCCTCCAGGGTTTTCGAATAGAGGCAGACGCCTGAGCCGTCCCACCAGACAATGCGAACACGGTCCGACCGCTTCGACCGGAACACGTAAAGCGAGCCATTGAATGGGTCGAGACCGCCGTCTCGGACCAGCGCCATCAAAGACGCGGCCCCCTTGCGGAAGTCGTAAGCGCGGAATTCGCCGCACCTGTTCATAGACGTGGCAGTGAGGGATTCTGTGTCCACAACGGAGACTATGGACACATGACATTGGATGGCGCGGGAAGATCAGGGCCGCTTCGAGTGGTTCGGGTTCTTGGCAACGGTAAGCGACGATTTGATCCGGTTGAGAAGGAGCGCTTGGTCGATGCGGCCCTTGAGCCGGGAGTATCGATTGCAGGGCTTGCGCTTTCGCACGGGGTCAACGCCAATCAGTTGCGCAATTGGGTGGCGCTACGGCGACGCCGGCAAGCGAGCGAGAAGGAATTGACGGTTCTGCCGAACAGCGCGCCGCCGGCCTTCGTTCCGGTGGTTGCGGCCGCGCCGATTGCGCGACCGCCGGCTCCGTCGGCTCGGCCGACATCGCCACGGCTGCGGTTGAGGGCGTCACTACCGAACGGTGTGCGGCTTGAGCTTGAAGATGCGGATGCTGAGGCTCTGTCGGCGATGATCGAAGCACTGGGGCGTTGCGATGTTCCGGCTGGCTGATGATCTGCGCGTCTATCTTCACCGGGAGCCGATCGACTTCCGTGCGGGAATCAACAGCCTTGCGATCCTGGTGGAGCAGTCTATGGGCCTCAACCCGTTCGAGCGCGCGGTGTTCGCCTTCTGCAATCGTCGCAGAACCCGGATGAAATTGCTGTTCTTCGATCGGTCTGGCTTTGTGCTCGTGTTGAAGGCGCTGTCGGAAGACAAGTTCCGCTGGCCGCGGCGGCAGGAGGCGGTGGTGGCGCTTGACGCTGAACAACTGCACTGGTTGCTCGACGGCATTGATCTCGACGCGATGGTGCGCCATCCGGTGCGGCAATATGAATTTGTCGGCTGAACTTTGCCGTTGACGTAAGGGAACGGCTCAGATTCAAGACTATGATGACTCGAGCCGACACCCCTGATGTTGCGGAATTGATGGCGCTTTTGGCGGCGAATGCTGCAGAAATCGCCGCGCTGAAGGCCGAGAAGGATATCCTCGCGCAGCGCGTCTTCAAGCTTGAGGAAGAACTGGCGCTGGCGCAGTTGCATCGTTTTGCTCCTCGCAGCGAAAAGCACATGGATCGCATCTTCAACGAAGCCGAGCAGGCTGCCCTTGAGGGGGACGAGGACAGCGAAGACGCCGATGATGCCGTCGCTCTACCGGACACGGGATTGCCGGAGATCGAAAAGCCGGAGGGCAGGAAACCCGGCCGCAGGCCATTGCCGGCGAACCTGCCGCGCCAGCGCGTCGAATATGACCTTGCCGACGACCAGAAGGTCTGTCCGTGCTGCAGCCACCCGATGCATCGCATGGGCGAGCTCGTTACCGAGCAGCTTCACATCGAGGTGAAGGCCACGGTTCTGCAGAATGCGCGAGCCAAATATGCGTGCCGTAACTGTGACCGCACCGGGATCAGCACGCCTGTTATCATCGCGCCGATGCCGAAGCAGCCGCTTCCGGGTAGCATCGCCACGGCCTCAACGCTGGCCTTCGCGCTCGTTCATAAATATGTCGACGGCACGCCGCTCTATCGTTTGGCGCAGGCCTTCGAGCGCGCTGGGGTTCCTGTCAGCCGCGGCGCTTTGGGCCACTGGGTGATCGGTTCGAGCGAAAAGCACCTGTCTCGTATCTATGACAGGCTGAGGCTGCGGCTTCGATCGCAGACCGTCATTCATGGTGACGAGACCACAGTCCAGGTGCTGAAGGAAGCGGGCAAGGAAGCGACCAGCACGTCGTATATGTGGGCCTTTCGCAGCGGCGAGGACAGCAAACAGCCGATCGTGCTGTTCGATTATCAGCCCGGCCGCGGGCAGGAGCATCCGCAGGCCTTCCTTGGCGACTACTGCGGCATCCTGATGAGTGACGGTTATCAGGCCTGGCGCACGTTGAAAGGCGCCACGCATGTCGGCTGCATGGCCCATGCCAGGCGGAAGTTTGTCGATGCTCTCAAGGCGCGCAAGAAACCCGGCGGGCCGCCGGCACAAGCCATCAAGTTCTTCGACCAGCTCTACCGAATTGAAAGGCAGGTGCGGGACGAGAGGCCGGATGACGGTGAAACGCCAGATCACTATATGCGGCGCTTTCGCCAGAAACACAGCGTCCCAGTCCTGAACGCCCTCAAGGCGTGGCTCGACGCGATCGCTCCAAAGGTCGTGCCCGACACCAAGCTTGGCGACGCCGTCTCCTATACGCGCAATCAATGGGAATATCTGACCCGCTATACCGACGACGGTAGGATGCCGATTGATAACAATTTACTCGAGCGCGACATTAGAATTTTTGCCACTGGGCGAAAATCGTGGTTGTTCAGCGACACCGTCGATGGAGCCAAGGCCAGCGCCGTCATCTATAGCCTGATGTTGACCTGTCGCGCCTGTGGCGTCGAACCATTCGCGTGGTTGCGCCACGTCCTAACCGAACTGCCGCAGCGTCCCGACAACGCCGACATCGATGACCTGCTACCATTCAACTTCAAAAGGCAGCCTGCCTGACCGCCGGCTCAAGCCCACTTATAACGCGCAGCGAAATGCGCGCTTACCGGAAGTCGACCGGCTGGCACGACACGTAAACCACCACACCGGAAGCGATCATGCCGTGCGGACCACCCGGAGTATCTTGGTCAGGTGATCGGCATCGACATCGCCGCCGACGCGCACCACAACATCGCCCACGACGATCTCCACCATGGAACCGGCCACCGCCTCAAAGCGCGTGAACTTGACTGGTGCGTGCGCTCCCTCCGTTAATGGCGCGACCATTCCCGACGAGAGCGCCTTACGACGCCAGGCATAGAGCTGCGACGGGTCCAATCCCTGAGACCGCGCAATCGCCGACACGTTGGCCCCCGGCGTGAGCGCCTCGGCGACAAGCTGTGCCTTCTCTTCGTCCGACCAATGACGCGGCTTGCGTCGAGACCGCACCGGCTCGGCCGTCAGGACCTCGAATGTTCGATGATGATTCACACTGTCGCTCATAGATTTCTCCGCATGACTCATGCAGAGAATGCGCGCTCAGCGGCCTTAAAGATACGTGGGGTGACCTACCCGCTTACTATAGATCCCGCTAAGGCAGACTAAGAGCTCTCAGTTTTCGATCCTTCTTGATGGCCACGAGCTTCTCTGTTTTGCCTCGCCGACTGAAGCTTTTGACTGTCATCGTTGACATGACACATCAACGATGACAGGCGAAATCAACGAAAGCGCGCCAAATACAGTTTCGATCAGTCAGGGCTTGTCTACTCGATGATTGTGACCGAGAGATTTTTCTTACGGTGGCGTTGCATATTTTCCTTCACACTCGCCGGAACTGGTTGGCCGACGGTGAGTGGCGTCTTGACTCCTGAATACCAGCACAGCCGCTATTTGCGAGATTGCCGCTCTTTCGTAGCCTGCGGTGTCTCTCCGTAGACAGACTTGTAGAATGCCGAAAAGCGACCAGCATGGAAGAAGCCCCATTTCAGACAAATAGCCTTGACGCTCTGTCGATTTGACGGGTCGAGAAGGTCTTTCCTGGCGGCTTGTACCCGCAATGCCCTCAGGTAACTTGCCGGTGTCGTGCCCTTGAAAGTACGAAATCCCTTTTCTAGCGCACGAACTGAGACATTGATTGATTGAGCCACTGTGGAAATCGTGATCGGCTTTCCGATATGCGCCTGCATGAAATCTACGGCGCGGCGAACGTGCCACGGCGCTGGTGTGAATTTCCGCTGCTCCAGTTGTGTGGAATAACAGTGCTGCATCGACCCAATCAGCAAATGAGCAAATCCCTCGGTGAGACTCGCCATCGCCAAAGGCGAGTGGCGCAAGCCACCGTCTTCACGCAAACCCGAGGTCAACGTCTCAACCAAATTTCTGAACAGAGGGCCTGACATGCTCGAGTCGTCGATCACCGGAGGCAGGCCTAGCGATCCGCTCAAGGGAGCGTCAAAGAATTCTACGAATGCCTTTGAAATCAAATTCCAATCTATGGAAAGCGTCTCTGATCTGTGAAGGATTCCTCCCGCGAGAAAGTCGCTTGACTCATGATTGTGTCCAAGCAGTATTTGGCCGGGCGACGCTATTGCCTGGATGTCCCCCCGCCTCATGCCGCAAACACCGTCGCGGGGAACGTAAACCATAAGCCACGCCGGGGCGTCTGAGGTTGGCCGACAGTAAAATTCGGTATTACATGCCAATTCGGCAAACGTAACTGTTCCGTTAGACCATCCATCACCGGCCCAACTAAAGCCTTCAGTCGTTGCAACGGGCGATGCCTCAAGCCGAGCAACTCCAGCCAATGTATCGACCATGCTTTGGAGGTTTGTACCGGTGCATCGCTCTGTGGTGTGGGAATTATTGTTCATAGGAAAGCCGGGAAGTTTGGAGTAGAGCAGATCGGCGCAGCAAACTCATTGGAAAAAGTTCAGAAGCCATTGAGCAAACCAACAATCCGTTCGGGCAGCTTGGAACCGCGTGACAATTTAGTTTTCTGTTGTATCGGATAAAATTGTCTAGTCACGTTCTATGTGCAAGCTCAATCACCTTTGCCGCCTACCGCAGCCCGGTCGCAATTATCGAAATCTTGTTGCGTTAGCTTTCTCGAAATCTCCTGGGCGGACATCGGCCTGCCGACGAGATAGCCCTGTAACTGGTCGCAGCCGGTGTCCCGCAAGATCGATGCCTGGTGCGTGTTCTCGATACCCTCGGCGGTAACGGGGATGTCGAGGGCCATTGCCAAGGCCACCGTCGCCCGAAGAACATCAATCCCATTGGCGCTCTCCTCCACGCCCGACACAAGCGAGCGGTCGATCTTCATGCGATCGAAGCCAAACTGGCGCAAGGCGCCGATGCTTGCGTAGCCGCAGCCGAAATCGTCAAGCGCGAACTTGATACCAACCTGCCGGAGCTGGTCTATCGACCGGCGCGCCTGTTCGGGGTTTGACATTAGTACGCCCTCGGTTATCTCCAGAGTAAGGCGTTTGGGATCGAAATCGGCCTCCCGGAGCACCGCACTCACGTGCGCGGCAAAGTCCGGATTGCACAACTGAATTGGCGAGACGTTGACCGACAAGGTTAGATTCGGCCAGCTCCTTGCATGGCGGACCGAGGTTCGCAACATGTGGGTGCCGAGCGCATCGATAAGACCGGACTTTTCGGCGAGCGGAATGAAGACCTCCGGACTGATGCTGCCGGCCGTGCTCCGCCATCGCGCCAGCGCCTCAACGCCGATGGTTGCACCAGTCGAAGCGGAAACAAGCGGTTGAAAAAGAGGCTCGATTGCTCCGTTTTCTATGGCCGTTCTCAGTTCGCCTTCCAGCTTAGCGACGCGCTGCCGTTCTCGATCAAGCTCCAAATCATACGCAGACGCCTGGCCCCTGCCGTTCTCCTTGGCGCGGTAGAGTGCCATGTCGGCTCTGCGAAGCAGCTCCAACGGCGTTACATTCCCGATTCGAGCCGCCACTCCGATGTTTGCCCCAACTTCGATTGTCCGCCCCTCAATTCTGAACGGCGCGACAAAGAGCGCGAGGATTGCTTCTTCTATCTCGCGGCGGCCAACCGATCCAACCTGCAACAGTGCGAACTCGTCGCCACCAAGCCGTGCGGCAACCAGGACATCCGGATGGCAAGTCTGTAGCGCGTTGGCGACAATGCGGATCAACTCGTCCCCAACCGCATGTCCCCAGGCGTCGTTGACGGCCTTGAAACCATCGAGATCGATCAGATAAAGCCAAACTGTAGCGTCACTCTCCAATTGCTCCAGTGTACTGAGTACCCCGTGTCTGTTGAGCAAGCCGCTCAGGCCGTCGTGAGTTGCTTCAAAGCGGGCTGCATCTACAAGTCGGCGCAGACGTCTCGCCTCAGACACGCCGGCCAGCAGGACAGCCACCAGAAACAAGGCCAGGATACCGGCCGCGGAAACCACGTCGGGATAGACCTCGTTGAAAACGGCGTTTCCAGGAGCCCTACTCGGCCAGACGAGGTAGGAAATGGCGACGCCTTGCCTATCCTTGATAACGGCGCTCAGAAGACCGGGTTCGGGCATTGATTGAAGCCGCAGACCGTCCAGTTCATGCTCTTCCGCGAGTGCGTCGAGGACGTCCGGTGTAAGCTCCTTGTAAAGGCTCAAGACGCTGAGCTTAGGAAGTTTGGAGTTGGCTTCAGTGGGCTGGAGTGCCTGCGAGGCGACCAGCGCCACACCAGTTTTTGTCTTGAAGAAATTGACCACCGGTTCCTGCCCCGGATCTGCGGCGAGCTCGACCTGCCGTCTGAAGGCATCCCCGAAATAATCGTGCGGCTGGACTGGTTGCCCCTTCGCGTGCGCGGAGACAATGGCGCCATGGGGTCCGCTTACAATCTCGCCGTCATAGAACGAATAATTCTCGCTCGTTTTTCCCCAGTTCTCGTAGGCGAGGTCTGCGGCGCTATTAGAACCAATGGCGGGAGAGATAACGTTCCAGACAGCGTTGTCCCTTGTAGCGGTACTGATTCGTTCTGATAGCTCAGCGACCACTGTGTTGGTCATATGGCTGGCGCGGGCATCATCGATTTTGTTTGCAGAGTTAGTCATCCTGGTAACGACACGCCCCACAAAAGCGGTGAGCACGAGAGCGACAGCGACGAAACAAACCGTCACCGCAATAACGGAATAGGTCTGCGCTCGGACGCGTTTGGGGGTCTTGTTGAACGACATAAAGAGTCCGGAAATAGGAGTGGCAGGTCGGGGGCTACATATCTGGCGTCCGTGGCGGCGAAGATTGGCCTATGCCGTTTGCGCTACGTTTGTCCGCGGGCTTTCCGCGACGATCGACAAAGGCGGTCCGCCGTTGGCGTCCCGAGCGAGCCTGGCACAGAGTGCCTCCAGATAGTTGGCTATCTGGCGCATGTCCTCACGCTCGCGTTCCAACGCCGCGTGAATCTCGGCATCGCTGAGTACCCTTGAGAGTTCAACTGAACCGGTCATGTGTATTCTCTCACGAGGTGGAAGTGCTGTTTGATGGGACATCTGTTAATTCTCTATTTGGTTTTACAATGAGGGAGAGGTCACGCCGGGGGCGATCTAGGCGGCACTCGCCGTGTTATCGAGGCTGGCGAACATGTGATCGAGGTTGATGAAACAGACCATGCCGTGTTCCAGGGGGATGATGCCGTGCGAAAAGGTGGATCGGAGGCGGTGCCGAATTCCGGCACAGATAGTATTTTGTTGCTGCTGATCGAGAGGATGTCGGAATCGCACTCCGGCTCGTATCGACGGCGCTGTTGACACCGAGCTTTGCCGCAAGGTCGATCACGGGATAACGGAGCCGCGCAGGTTCATCACCCCAAGGACATGGGACGGAGCGTGGGGCAGCGGCGTAGCCGCTGCCCATCCCCGGATTTCCCTAATCGAGGTCGTTTTGATGCAAAACTGCTGATCGCCGAGGTGGAAGGCGATGTTTTCCAGCGCCGTTGCCTGACCGGGAGCCACGGTGTCCACTTTCATCAGAATTCCGCCCATTCATTGACGGCAGCCGCCGCTGCTCCCTTGCCGCCGAAGGCGCGGGCCACCTTGTTGCCGAGAACGTGCGCCGGAGAGGCGACAGGTACGCTCGTACGGTTCGCGGCACGTGGCCGAGACGCCCCATCGAGCTTGAAGCCGGCGATAAGGTCGCGGAGCTTGGTCGCCTCCTGCGCCAGGCTCGACGCAGCTGCGGTCGATTGCTCCACCATGGCCGCATTCTGCTGCGTGCTCTGGTCCATCGAATTGACCGCCGTGTTGATTTCGGCAAGCCCCGTGGATTGCTCCTTCGCGGAAACGGCGATTGCGTTCATATGGCCGTTGATTTGACCGATGAAGCCGCCAATGACATTCAGAGCCTCGCCGGTATCGCGCACGAGCTTCACGCCACTTTCGACTTCGGTCGTTGAGTTGCGGATCAGCCCCTTGATTTCTTTTGCAGCCTGGGCGGAACGCTGTGCAAGCTCGCGCACTTCCTGAGCGACGACGGCAAATCCTTTGCCGGCGTCACCTGCACGTGCCGCCTCGACGCCGGCATTGAGGGCCAAAAGGTTCGTCTGGAAGGCGATCTCGTCGATGACGCCAATGATATTGGAGATCTGCTGGGAGCTTTCCTCAATCCTCCGCATCGCCTCCTCCGCATGGGAAACCACCTCGGCCGACTTCGTGGCACTCTGGTTCGCCTGACTTGCGACGGTTCGCGCTTCCTCGGTCCGCTTCGTCGACAAGCCAACATTGGCGGTGATCTGGTCGAGAGCCGCTGCGGTCTCCTCGAGCGAGGCAGCCTGTTGCTCGGTCCGCTTGGAGAGATCCTGTGCGCCAGCCGCGATCTCGCGGGTGCCGTTGTCCATCGTGCCGATGCTTTCGGCAATCGAGCCAAGTGCTGCGCCGAGCTGGCGGACCGACTGGTTGAAGTCCTGGCGTAGCGGCTCGAAGTCCGGCGCAAACGCCTCATTGAGCTGGAAAGCGAGGTCGCCACCGGCAAGCTGCTTCAGGCCGGCGGCCAGATTTTCCGATGCAAATCGCAGAGCCTCGGCTTCGCTCTCGGTGCGACGCTGAACGTCAGCCCGTTCCGCATCCTGCGCGCTCCGGGACTGGGCCGCTTCCTGTTCCATGCGTGCATTGGCGAGTGCGTTCTGGCGAAAGACTTCGACGGCCTCGGCCATCGCGCCGATTTCGTCCCGGCGGCCGGCGAAGGGGATCATCGACGCGGCATCGCCGGATGCAAGATTGCGCATCGCGGCCGTAATGCGGCTGATGGGGTTGGCGATACCGGCTACAGCAAAGCCGATGGCGCCAATTCCGATAGCGAGAGCGATCCCGCAGAGGAAATAGACGAAACGCAGAGCTTCCTCCAGCATTTGCTGAATCGTCTGGCCAGAGCGGGCCGCGCCCTCTTTGTTGACCGCGACGATCATATCGATCGCCTTGGCAATTTCCAAGAAATAAGGCCTCATTTCCTCGACCAGAATCCGCTTGGCAATGTCTCTATTGCCTTCGATCATGGCCGCCGTGAGCTTGGTCCCGGCTTCAAAAAGCGTGGTCTGTTTTTCCCTTATCGTCGACAGCTCCGCCTTTTCGCCAGGCTCGGTCGCCAAGCTTGCGTAGTCGTCGACGACCTTGGAAAAGCGGGCTTTCTCCGCCTCAACCAGCTTCTCGGCCTCTCCCTCTTCCTGAACAGTGGCGGCCAAAGCTCTGCGGTTAAAGGCCACTCTCAAATCGGAAAGTGCCGTATCCATTTCTTTCGAGCGCTCGATGCTTGGCATCCAGTTGTCGACAATCTCGTCACTTTTGACGTCGATCGCCGAGAGCGAACGGATGGATACCCAAGAGAGGACCGCGGTTAAGAGAACCATCCCGGCAGCAGAACCGATGAGGGAAAGTTTCACACTTGGTCGTTTCACTATAACTACCTCCAAACTGTAAGCGCAGACGTCTGGGTCGCGATTAATCAAGAATTCATTCCGTTTCCTCCGCCTCGGAAAACGGGAGGAATTTCCGCGACATTGGCGGAGGGGTTCGGATTCGAATGCGTGGCCAGCCACGCACCTACTCGGGGTGCGAAGCGCCAAAGCATTGAAGTACAGGTAATGGAAAACCGCGGATTCATTCCGCAGGTGTGAACGGCAATTGAGCCGATCGCATTTGCCACGTCACTGCTCCAGTGGACGGACATCCGACCCCGAAATCACAATGGCGAACAAAGCAGCGCTGACCACCAACGTGGTTTTTCCTGAACAGAGGGTTAAGCGCCAGGGAAGGTATGCGGAGGGGTACGGAAAACGGATAAGGTTACGCTAAGTGGATTGCACCTTGGTTCGACGCTTGTGAATAGGCCAAGGCCCCGCCCGCCTTCAGCCAACAAGGGTCGCACGTTTGAGGGTGGGTGACGATTTAACGATTTGGGTTCCCGCCGGAGGCGCTCATCAAGGCTAATTTCAGAGATTGGCCATGGGTTGCGATGCGCTTGGGGATGATGAGTGGGAACGTCTCAGGGGACTTGTGCCAGGCGGCGCGAAAGGGAAGCGCCGTCCGGGTAAGAACAACCGGCTGTTCTTACGCGCGCTGCTGTGGATGGTCCGCTCCGGTGGTCGCTGGTGCGGCTCGGGAGAAGGTATGTTATAACAAACAAACCGAAATTAGCTTGGTATCGGCTCTCCCGAGCCACCGCCCGGGCTGGGCGGCCGCGCTCTATGCCGCGGGCACGGAGCCAGCCTTCGGCCGTCTCCGCCAATTCCGGTAACGATCGCTTGTCCCGTCGGTGGCTCACGCCCCCGGCTCTGAGGTTCGTCCCGAACCGTCTCTATATGTTTCCGCCCCCATGACAGCAGTAACCGGCCGGTCAAGCGGCCCGTGAAGGTGGATGATCTTCCGCGCCAGTCCGCGAGCGGACCCGAGAAGATCCCCCACCTTCCGCGCCACGCCACTTGACAGTCCCGTTCTCCGCCGTGGGGCGGGCTATGCCCTCCCCCCTCTGTCCCGGGGAATGTCAGAGGCCATTCCCCCGGAAGACCGGGGAGGCTTCGCCCGAAAGGGGCCTTTCCCTTCGGGAAATGGGAACATCAGGAGACAGAAAATGAGCATCTACACCCAGACCGCCCGTTTCGACACCGGTCGTGCCATGACGGAATCCGAAATGCGCCGCGCCGCGCCGTCGATCTTTGCCGTGACCGCCCATGAGAGCCGGTCCGAGCGTTTCAAACCCATTCCGACCATCGAGGTGTTGCGCGGCCTGATGAACGAAGGCTTCATGCCGGTCGGGGCCAAGCAGTCGCGCAGCCGTACCGAGGGCAAGGCAGATTTCACCAAGCACCTTATCCGCCTGCGCCGCATGGACGACGGCAAGGTCTACAATGTCGGAGACACCGTTTGCGAAATCCTGCTCAAGAATGCCAATGACGGAACGAGCGCTTACGAGCTCATGGCCGGGCTTTTTCGCGTCCGTTGCCTCAATTCCTTGGTGACGCAGACCGGCACCATCGACGCGATCAAGGTTCGCCATTCCGGCGACGTCCAGCACAAGGTCATCGAAGGCACCTATCGTGTTCTCGGCGAGGCCGAGCGAACCCTTGCCGCGCCGCAGGATTGGTCAACCTTGCGACTGAACCATGAGGAAGCCGACATTCTCGCCGACGCCGCCCATGTGCTGCGCTTCGGAGACAACGAAGGCGAGACCACGACGCCGATCAAGGCGCAACAGTTGCTTGTGCCCCGCCGCCACGACGATCGTGCAAACGATCTCTGGACCGTCTGGAACGTGGTTCAGGAAAACGCCGTCAAAGGCGGGTTGAGAGGCGTTGGCCGCGACGATCTCGGCAGGCCGCGCCGTGTGAAGTCCCGCGCCGTCAACGGCATCGATCAGGATATCAAGCTCAACAAGGCCCTTTGGCTGCTCGGCGAAAGAATGGCGGCGCTGAAGGCGTGAGCAGGCAGGCCAATGCGCCGCCGAAAGAGGCGGCGCAATACCCTTCATGTTTGTGAGGTCTTAAGGCGGATCGCCGGCGCTTGCCGTTTGCCTGTCCCTTGCCGCATCGAGCGGCGCGGACCAGGACGAGGATGCCCCAAAGCCCCATCCCTCGCGCTCCCTTCCCACCCGGCAGCTTCGGAATGTGGGCGGTGATAGATCTATCTTTCAGGCGACAATTTTCAGTTATTGCAGTTAGGATGGCTCTTCCCTATATTGGCGGTCAGGAGATTGAACCATGGCCAGCCACGTCGTTAAATTTGCCGGTCTGTCCGACCGGGATCGGAAAAAAGTCGCGAACTTGCCGAAACTGGCGGCTGGCGATCGCTTCGAGCTGCATGTTCGACGCCAGGACGGGCAGGATCAACTGATGCCCCTGCCGCCGGTCGCCGCCGATGCGGTCGAGACGTTGATCGAAGGGCTACTCCGCGGGGAGCGCGTCGCTGTCCTCACCGAAGAGCAGGAACTCAGCCCGACCGAAGCCTCCGAAATCCTCGGTCTCTCGCGGCCCCTCGTCGTCTTGCGCATGGATCGCGGCGATCTTCCCTTCCGTTATGTCGGCAAGCATCGGCGTGCTGCGCTCAAGGATGTCCTGGCGCTCAAGGCGAAACTGGATACCCGCCAGAAGACGATGGATGCCTTGACGGCGGATACAGAGGATCTGATCGGCACCCATGGCCTTTAAACCGCTCGTCGCGGTCCTCGATGCCTGCGTTCTCTATCCCTTTCACCTCCGCAACGTGCTTATCCAAGCCGCATTTGACGGTCTCTTCGATGCGCGCTGGACCGACGAGATTCATGCCGAATGGATTCGCAATCTCGTCGCGAACGCGCCCAGCGTAACCGTCGGCCGGCTCCTGGCGACGCGGGATCGGATGAAGCAAGTTTTGCCCGAGGCCGATGTCGGCGGCTACGAACCCCTTGTTGCCGGCCTCGAATTACCCGATCCCGATGACCGGCATGTCCTGGCCGCTGCCATCGCCGGCAAGGCCACGCTCATCGTGAGCTGGAACAAGAAGGATTTCCCGGCGAAAGCCCTGAAGCCGCATGGCATCGCCTGCATCTCGCCCGACGCCTTCCTTGTCGACCTCTATGCTCGACATCCGGATGCTCTGACCGACAGCGCTGCCCGCGCCCGGCGCAACCTTCGAACGTCATTGCCATCGGTCAACGATTTCATCGACGCTTTGGCGCGTCTGGGATTGGTCGACTTCGCCGCCATTCTCCGCCAGAAGCCGACGTTGATCGCCTGATCGAGCCGCGTCGGTTATGAAAAAACCGGCTTGCGCCGGCTTTTTGCCCCAACCGGCCGAAGCCCATGTCTCTCGGGATGCTGGGTTAGTTGTTGTTTCTCGACATAGGAACGAGTTGTCCTCCGCTCAATCGATATTGACTGCTCACCACTCGTTGAAACCGGCGCATTCCCGTGAATTGGCCTGAAAGAGGCTTTTCGGCACATCCGCAGCGGAACATGTGTTTCGGCGTGGAATATTGACCCCTCTGGCGGGGTGACCGGCGTCCAATTTTGACCCCCCACCTGTTTCGTCTGACCATCCGTCTTTTGCTGACGGATGGAGGGGGAGTTGAAGCGAGTGGATACGATTGCGCGTGTTCGCCGGGCCTTCCATGTGCAGGGCTGGTCAGTGAAGAAGATCGTCCGGGAGCTGCATGTTTCCCGCAACACTGTCCGCAAGATACTGCGATCTGATGAGACGGACTTTTCCTACGAGCGAGAGCGGCAACCTTTACCGAAAACTGGTCGGTGGAAAGGTGAGATCGAGCGCTTCCTGGCCGCGAATGAAGGCAAGCCATCTCGTGAACGGCTGACGCTGATCCGGATTTACGAAGAGCTTCGGGCGTTGGGTTACGACGGCAGCTACGATGCGATCCGGCGCTATGCGAAGGGATGGTCGAAGGACCGGGGTGCCGTGACGGCGGAAGCCTACGTGCCGCTCTATTATGCACCTGGTGAAGCCTATCAGTTCGACTGGAGCCATGAGATCGTCCTGATCCAGGGCGTGACGACGACGGTGAAGGTCGCCCATGTACGGCTCTGCCACAGTCGGATGATGTTCGCGCGGGCCTATATGCGTGAGAGCCAGGAGATGGTCTTCGACGCGCACGACAAGGCCTTCGACTTCTTCCGTGGCACCTGCACGCGCGGGATCTACGACAACATGAAGACGGCGGTCGAGTCCGTCTTTATCGGCAAGGAACGGCTCTACAATCGCCGTTTCCTGCAGATGTGCAGCCATTATCTCGTCCATCCCGTAGCCTGCACGCCAGCATCCGGCTGGGAGAAAGGACAGGTCGAGAACCAGGTCGGCCTCGTGCGCGAGCGGTTCTTCACACCACGCCTCAGGGTCAAAAGCCTGGAGGAACTGAATGTCTGGCTGCTCGACAAATGCGTTGCCTATGCCAAGGCCCATAGCCATCCCGAACAGACGGGACAGACGATCTGGCAGATGTTCGAGGCCGAACGCGGCTGCCTCGTGCGCTATGTGGGGCCGTTCGACGGCTTCCATTGTGTGCCAGCGTCAGTATCCAAAACCTGCACCGTCCGCTTCGACAACAACAAATACTCGGTTCTATCGACTGCCGTCGGCCGCCCTGTCGAGGTCCATGCCTATGCTGATCGGGTCGTCATCAAACAGGATGGAGTGACGGTCGCTGAGCACCAACGCAGCTTCGGCCGTGGCGAGACCGTCTATGATCCCTGGCACTATGTCCCTGTCCTCGCTCGCAAACCCGGTGCCTTGCGCAACGGCGCTCCGTTCCGGGAATGGGTTTTGCCTGCCGCGATGGAAAAGGTTCGCAAGCGACTGAAGAGCGTCGATGATGGTGATCGGCAGATGGTCAGCATACTCGGATGTGTTCCTGCTGATGGTCTTACCGCCGTTGAGGCTGCCTGCCAGGAAGCGCTCGATCACAGCGTCTGCTCGGCCTCGGTGATCATCAACATTCTGGCGCGAAGCCGCGATCCGGCTCCTGCTGCACCCCTGCAAATCCCGGATGCGCTTCGGCTTGCCCATGAGCCGGTCGCCGACTGCGCCCGTTACGACAGGCTCAGGAGGGTAAGTTGATGGAACGCACGCAGGTTCTCGAACTGATGAGCACGCTGAAGCTCTACGGAATGCGAAGCGCCTATGATGAGGTCATGGGCAACGGCATCAAACGGCAGCACGAACCGCCACGCATCGTCGGTGATCTCCTGCAGTCGGAGATCGCCGAGAAGCAGGCCCGATCCATCCGCTACCAGCTCAGCATCGCTAAGCTGCGGATTTCGGATTAACGGGACACCGATTCCGGTAAATCGCGGACAGTCGTTTCATTAATTCCCGGACAGTTTCACGGGATCGACTTTCGTCCGCCTGGTTGATGTCAGCGGCTATTGATTTCGTCGTTTTGCGTTGTGGTCAAGAGCAGCCGTGATTTTGGTTTTCGCATGCTGTCGCCTTCGAGGGCAATTCGATGGGCGTTGTGAACGATACGATCGAGAATAGCGTCGGCGATCGTCGGCTCGCCGATCATCTCATGCCATTGGGCGACCGGCAGTTGCGCGGTGATGAGGGTCGATTTCCTGCGATAGCGCTCTTCGAAGATTTCCAGGAGATCGCGCCTCTGCTGATCGGTGAGGGCATGCGTGCCCCAATCGTCGAGGATCAGCAGTTGGACGCGGGCGAGCTTGTCGACCAGTCGTGGGAAGCGGCCGTCGAGACGGGCGAGCGCCAGATCTTCGAAGAGCCTGGGCATGCGGACATAGAGAACGGAATAGTCGAGCCGCGCGGCCTGTCGTCCGATGGCGCAGGCGAGCCAGGTTTTGCCTGTTCCCGTTTGTCCGGTGAGGATCAGATGTTCATGGGCTTTGAGCCAGGCTCCTTGCGCGAGCGAGAGGATTTGCCGACGGTCGAGCCCCCGTGTTGCGGCGAAGTCGATGTTCTCGATACAGGCGTCGGGGAAGCGCAGTTTGGCGGTTACCAGCCGATTGGTCAGGCGCTTGTCGGCACGAACGGCGATCTCCCGGTCGAGCATCAGGCCGAGCCATTCATCGCGGCTGAGATCGTTGCCCTGCGGCTGGTCGCTCAGTTCGCGATAAGCTGTCGCCATGCCGGACAGGCCGAGCGCGATCATCTGGTCGAGGGTTGGATGAGTGAGCATTGAGAGGCTTCCTTTCTTCACTGGTAATAGGAGCTGCCGCGGATGTTGTTGTGTGGAGGAGCGGGCTTAACCGGCTCGGCGGCGGGCGGAGCCTGATCGAGACCGGATTTGAGGATGGTGCTGACGGACGAATAGCTGAGCGCATTGATCGTCAGCGCCCGTTCGCATGCCGCCTCGAGACGCTCGGGGCCGTAGCGACGCGAGAGTGACAGAACGCCCTGCGCGGCGCGGTATCCCTGCTGCGGATGCGGCCTGTCGCGCATCAGCCGCTCGACCAGAATCGCCGTATTGCCGCCGACCTTCGCGGCCTGCTTGATCAGGCTCGCCGGCGTGGTGTTGGCGTAGTGCTGATGCGTCTTCGGCATGTGCTCGCTGACGGTGACGTGCCCGGCGCGCTGCGAGGTGCGGCGGTGGCTGGCGACACGCTTGTGATCGTGGAAGACTTCGACGATCCGGGAGGTCAAGCGAACCTCGACCTGCCGGCCGATCAGGCGATGCGGCACAGAGTAGAAGGCCTTATCGACCTCGACATGGTAGTCGGGATGGACCTTCGCCGATTTCCATTCGGCATATTCGAAGGCGGTTGCCGGAAGCGGCGCAAGTGCCGCGCGTTCGATCTCCTCGAAGAGCCGACGCCGGGACTTGCCGATGCGGCGCATCGGCCGATTGTTGAGATCGTCGAGAAGCTGGCTGATCCGGATGTTGAGGTCGGCAAGGCTGAAGAAGTGCTCGTTGCGCAGCCGCGCCAGGATCCAGCGCTCGACGATGAGGACGCTGCCTTCCACCTTCGCCTTGTCCTTTGGCCGTTTTGGACGAGCAGGCAGGACCGTCGTGTCGTAATGCTCGGCGAAGGCCGCAAACGTCGCGTTGATCGTCGGCTCGAACCACAAGGGCTTGGCAACGCCCGCCTTCAGATTGTCGCAGACGATGGCTTTCGGCACGCCGCCGAAGAAGCTCAGCGCCCGTTGCTGGCCCTCGATCCAGTCCGGCAGCCTCTGGCTGAAGCTCGCATAGGCAAAGGTCAAGAGCGACGCCGGCAGCACCGCGACGAAGATCTGCGCCGGCCGGATCTCGCCGCTTAGAGGATCGATGATGGCCACGGTCTGTCCGGCATAATCCGTCTGTATCGCCGCGCCGGCGGTGTGGCGATTGCGGAAAGTCGCATTGGCTCGCTGTTCGAAAGCGGCAAACCGCTCGCAGAACCATGTGTATCCATAGCCATTCGGGTGCCGCTCGCGATATTCCTGCCATAGCAGTGTCAGCGTCACCCCTTTGCGCTTCAGCTCGCTGGCGATGTTCGCCCAACTGGGCTCGTCCAGATCCTGCGGCGGCCGCCCGCGGCGGTGGAACAGGCGACGCTGCAAAACGGCGTCGTCATCAAGGCCGGGCGGCAGGGGCCAGCATGACAGACCCTCTTCCCGAGCCCGCAGAAGGTAGGTCGACACGGTCGTTTTGCTGATCTTCAGCCGTTCCGATATCGCCCGAACAGAAAGCCCTTGTTCGTGCGCCAGTCTCAAAATCGATCGAATGTCCTTCACACTCGTAAGTCTCGCCTGCTTCCGTCTCGCCATTCACCCCACCTCGCTCAAATCGAGGTGCAGAATGACAAAGACGGCGCGGGCGAAAGTCGATCTTTTGTCGCCGAGAAAACTGTCCGGGATTTACCGAAATCGCTGTCCGGGAATTAGCGAAATCCCTGTCCCGGATTTAGCGAAAACGCTGTCCGCGATTTAATGGAATCGCTGTCCGCGAATTACCGAAACCCGCAGCTAAGCTGCCGTTGGCAAAGGATATCGACGACTTCGACTTTGCCGACACGCCCGTGAATGAACCCCTGGTCCGAGAACTGGCTACCGGCACCTTTGTGGCCGACCAGCGCAACGTCGTCCTCGTCGGCGGCACGGGAACCGGCAAGAGCCATCTGGCCATCGCGATTGCCCGTGCTCTCATCCGCAACAGCACACGTGGCCGCTTCTTCAACGTTGTCGATCTGGTCAATCGGTTGGAAACAGAAACGCGCAACGGCAAGCAAGGGCGGACGGCGGACTACCTTACACGCCTCGACTTTATCATCCTCGATGAACTCGGCTATCTGCCGTTCGCGCAGGCAGGGGGCCAGCTCCTCTTCCACCTGATCAGTCGGCTCTACGAGCGCACCTCGATCATCGTCACCACGAACCTTGCCTTCGGCGAATGGCCATCGGTGTTTGGTGATGCCAAGATGACGACGGCACTCCTCGACCGCCTGACCCATCACTGCGAGATCGTGGAAACAGGAAACGAGTCCTGGCGCTTCAAGAACCGCTCTCAAAGCTAAAGCCAAAGATACCCATCACCCGCACTTGGCCTACCCTCTGCAACTCCGGCCAGCGCCGGGCAGGCCAAGCGCTGATCGTCTACAGGGGGGTGAAGATTGGACGCCGATAAGGGGTCAACATTCCGCGCCGATTGACAGTGGCCCGGCGAGTGCTTTCTTCAGTCTGCTCACACCAATATGCCCCTGGATTGACGGGCGTTAAGCGCACTAGTATTCGCCGGAGTTGAAAATGATGCGTGGTCTTGGGATTTCCGCTCTCCCTTTGCTTGTACCACCGGCTGAGCGAATCGCCTCCAGAGTAATTAAAGGGATATCCTGCACGGCCTCGACCGGCGGTAGATCAACTTTGGCCCCGTCCGCGAGAGGGCGCAGCTCATTTAGCCGATCGCTCAGCTCACCCGGTGTTGGACACGCTGGCTGATCGAAAATCAGCGCGAAGCGTGGTCGTGCGTTCGATGGGAATGCCATGAAATTGGAGCGGCCAGAGCACAGAAGCTTCGACAGCGGATGGAAATGCGGCCGCAACGTCGTCAGTTTCTTCGCCTCTACCGGCCATCGGCCCGGAGTGACCTTCTTAGCGATCTTGTCGGCGAAGATCCAATTTACTCCTTCGACCGCAGGTAATGCACCGCTTTTCGGATCTTCCGCTGCGCCAGGATTATAGAGCATGTATATCGGCACGCAGCCTGGGATCTTCGCGGATTCATTTAGGAGGGCCGTGTGCTGCAACCCATACTGTTTGGCTGGTGGAGGCGTAGCCGGGGCGCCGGTCGCACCGCTGCCTCCACTTGTTACAGGCGGGACCAACGCATGATCGAGTTCCCGATAAAACCAGTACGGCTTTTTGCCCTTGTTGGAGATGGCTCGCTTGGCCTGGATGTGGAGGCGGAGATACCGACGCCCATCGGTCGCCTTTTCATTCACAAATTCCCAGTCCATGTCCTCGCCAGTTATGGACTCATCACGGGGAAAATCGACGCGGATCCCGAACGGCTCGAAGGGTACGAGCCCTGCCATCAGTATGTCGGTGATCGTTTCTTCACGAAAGTTTCTTCGCTTATGCTGATCTCGATCCAGAATTCCGGCAGCCAGGAATGGGAAGCGATGAGCGAAGCTGCATAGGAAATCCAAACTTGCCATTCCTTCGATATGCCGTTTCCGATGCCGGCAATAGCCGACAGGCCGACTGCGCACCCGGGGACGCTGGCGGCGTTCCCTCGGAGACCCGCAATGTCGCCGTGGCGAAGACGTACCTGACAACTTGCGGTGGTCAATCCCCTTTTGTTGCGGAGGCACACTTAGTGCCGAGGATGGATCGCGTCGTCCAGATGCATGTAAGCATCGCGACAGACGACCGACAGACGGTCAGTCGAGCCTTCGAATGTAGAGTCCGTCCGAGCCACCCTCCATGAGACGGAGTTCGTTCACGCTCTCCGTATAGGCAAGGCTGATCAACAGGGCACTGCAGTCGTCCTGATTGGTTGACACCTCCCTGCTGCCGTTCTTCAGGAATAATGTCTGCTGATCGGGACTTAACTCGGCCCAAAAGCCATCGGTTGCAATGATCAGACGCGTTGCGGACCCTTCAATTTGCTCAATCGTGGGGGAAGTAAATTCCCTGCAGCGGAAGCTTGACGTCAAGAGATGCCGCGCCTTCGATTTCGCGATTTCAGCAAGCGGGAGGTCTTTTATTGCATTTGTCAGGGTGTGTGGGACGGTTATCCAGGATATTGCTCCATCCGCATCCATGATGCCCAATGTGCAATCTCCTGCGTAGGCCGCAAAACAGCCTTGCACTCCGCAGATCACAATAAGATAGCTCGCAGAGCCTCTTGGGAAGCGTGGCGCAAGTTCACGATGCAGACCGCGTAGAAAGTCGCGTAGGGTCTCAGCTGAAACCAGAGAAGTCGTGGCGAACCAGTCGACCAGTTCCTTGACCAGCGTGCGGGCAAGGTCTCCATTGCTCTCCCCGGCCGTCGATCCGTCGGTGACGATCATCAGCGAAGCCTGCGCATTCATGCTGACGCCGGCGCTGTCCCGGTTGTCGCTTGTGCGGGTCCCCTTCAGCGTGCGCCATTCGAGATCAGCCCGCATTTTGGCCATCACACTGGCTGATCGCAACATAACGGGCTTTCACGATGGCTGGACGGCCAGGCTGTTTACGGAGATTTCCTTCGAGAAAGTCATCGAAGTCACTGTTGGCGAGGAGTGCGCGGAACCCGTCGGCGGTGAATTGACGCACTTCATCGGGGGCGGCAGAAATCTCAGCTAGCAACTCTTCGCGACCGTCGACCATCAGCAGCAAGTCCTCCGCATCGCGACTGGAGTATAGATCGTCGTTGCCGCGTCCCCGGAAGGCCTCAAGTTTGGTTGCTATAAAGATGGGTGGTGTCAGCACCTTTATTTCTAGGCCCGCATCGAGGATGTACGGCTGAGCCGTTTCGATCCCGGTCGCATACCAACGATTGCTGAACCCGAGGATCGCTTCATCATCAGGCATGAAATCGACCTTGAGCCGGCCGAGGCACATCCGGCAGATCACATCATCGTCCGCAGCTTCTACGAAACCTCTGCCGCGCAGGTCTCCCAGGAGCATTGCCCATTCATGTCGTCCGGCAAGATCGACGATCAGATCGATATCGTCCGTCGACCTGACGTCTTCCAGCGTCACCAGGTCTGTGATGAACAACGCAGTTGTGCATCCTCCGACAAAGACGAGACGGTTTCGGAGGTCATCGCCAAGTGCGGTAGCGACGGCCTTCAGCATCTCCAACAGCTGCTCGCGGATCTCGGTCATTTCGCAAGCATCCTTGATTTGAGGTGATCGCTTGCCAGTCCGACCTCGCGCTGGTTGCCAAGTCTGATGGCATCTACCAGAGCCAGATATTCGTAGAGGTGCTGGTCTTTCAAGGATGCTTCCGGCACGCTCTTGAACAGTGGTTCCACCGATTGCCCCATCTCTCGCCCTTCGGCGTATGGCCACACGTAGTTGTAGCTTCCGCCGCTGACGAGCAATCCTTCCAGCATAGGGGCCGCGAACGCCGTCGGGATGCCGCGTTGCATGGGTCCCGGGTTTGCGGGGAACACGAACCTCAAACCGTGAATGATGAAATTGAACAGGTTTCGTCGGTGTGGGCGTGGCTCATTTTTCGCGTTGTCTTTTCGCGCGATGCCGGATGCTACGCTTCGCTTGATGGATTGGGCAATTTCTGTTTTGCTAATGCCCGTAAGATTTTCCAGATTTCGGACAGCATAGGGATCCCCGCCGATCGATTCCGATCGCAGTCGCTCTGAGCCCTTCTTCGAGCTCTTGGTCCTGTAAGCTGATCAATTTCAGCAGGACGACAATATCCTGACTTTTCATTGCGCCTGTCCTTTGTCCTAGGACTGAGGACACTAGGGCGCATCCAACTGTTTTGTCAATATAGTCAATGTAATTTCCGCGGCGCTGGCATTCCATATACGGAGATTGGAGCGGCACGTATGTCAATCGGCTCGGAATGTTAACCCCTTATTGGAGTGAACCTGTCGGGCTGGACCAGACGGCCCAATGACCTGCCATTCCATAAAGCAAGTAGCTGCCACGATTGCGAAGTTTGATAAAGATGCGGCCACTAAACAAAGGGGTCGCGACTTCAGGTCCCATCAAGGCGGCAGATTATCACCTCTCTATTGCCTCACACATCGTGCGCCAATCCCAACTCGCTATGGTGTACCTGCCCTAATCGGAACCGAAGGGACCGATGACGAATTGCTAACGGCGACTACTTATGCTGGCAGGCAGGCACAACAGATTGCTATGGGGACCGAAATGAAGCTGAGAAGCCTGTATGGAAATACGTCCCACACCGGTCATTCCATCGACTTCTTTGAGTTAGCGGCGCCTGGGGCGCGCGATGCCCTGCTGGCCAGTCCTTTCTACGATACCTACAAGCCTATTCAAGCATTGACTCTCAAAGGATGCCAAGTTCGGCTTTTGGTGCGACTGAGCAGCGCAACGACACCGGGTGCACTACAATTTGCCGTAAATGACCCCAACGTTGCGGTTAGATACTTCACCGATCGGCGGTTCCACGCGAAGGTCTACGTAGTAGATGATGTTGCGATGGTAGGCTCCGCCAATCTCACCGATGCGGGCATGTACGCCAATCGGGAGGTGTCCATTATACTCCACCGGTCACGAGACGCTGCGTTCGTTGAGTTGCCAGGCATCTTCGACTCACTCTGGGATTACGCCGATGTACTCAGCGTTGACGTGCTTCGGGCGTATGAGAAGGCGTATCGGTCTCCGGGACGGCCTAGCGATGAAGAGGACTTCGAGAAGTACATCCATAAGTTCATCAAGCCCTGTGCACCTCCCACAATTCGCGTGGGTAGCGACAAAGTCACTCGTGAAAGGTCATTCCTGCAGACATTCCGTAGAAAATACGATGAAGTTCTGGTGCCAGCGCAGCGTCGAGTGGCTGAAATCCTGGCCCGGGGTGCATTTGGTCGACCGGAATTTGCAGATGTTGATCCTCAGATCGAAATCGGACGCTTCCTGGGTTGGGTTCGCTTGATTCATGGTGCCGGGGAAGGATGGCGTGAGGCGCCAGTATTAGCTGGTCGGGAGCTTGAAGGCAGGGTGGCTGACTATCTTTCTTTTTGGAAAGAGGCAGGCGACATTGTCGCTGGCGATATGTTCCAGGCTGACAGGGAGATCACCAATATCGCACGTATCCGACTTGAGCTTGGCGATCGAGAGCGCCTCTTCGCTCTGAGCTATGATGATCTATTCGACGTGCTAACTGGCTGCCACGCCTTTTTAGAGCTTCTGCGATTCACGGAGGGAGGGCTTGAAGGATTGCGGAAGGACTTTGCCAAAAGAAATTCACTGGCCGCAATTAAGCAAACAATCGAATACTTGGTTAGAGGGCCAGGTGATGTGGTCCAGCGCGCATACGATTGCATTTTTGATGAACGTTATCGCCTTGGACGGTTCGGGGAATCCTGCGTCATGGAGTTGACTGGCTGGGCCACGCCCGACCGACCCCCGTTCAATAGCCGGACAATTAAAGGATTGCGTTTCCTTGGCTTCGATGTCGAAAGGCACGCTTGAAATGCAGCACTCGGTCCGAACCAAGTTCAATCTATTCGGGTCGAAAGCGACTGCGGAGGTATACTTCCTCAGTTAGGCGGAAGGCGCAGGCACAGGAGAAATGCATGGCAGAGGAGCCGGCGTTCACGTCTGTTGTCGTTTTGTGCTTCGAAGATCGCATAATGTATCGTCCGGAACTGGGTCAGCGCCGCATCCGGGCTGCCGACCCCTCCAGGCGGTCGGTGCGTGATCGTCACCGTAAGCGTTCGATAAGGCGCCGCATAATGAGCGACGCTTCAGGCCGCCAGCGGGCGTGGAACCGCTCCGCTTGCGTCAGCCGCGACATTCCGGGGCACTACAGTTTTGCCGTGCTCGCATCATGCAATTATCTCCTCACGGCTTGACTGTTGGATTGCTGCGCTGGGGCTGAAGATGGATTCGAGCATCCACAGTCAGCCGATGACGCTGAGCGAGACTGGCGCGGTCCATGGCAACAGGATAAGGAAGCGCACCAGCCATTTGCCGCGAACGCCGAAATCGAGAGTTCCGCCTGGACGGTGCCGAGTGCCAGGGGAGTTCCGTCCGGTTGGTCAGAAGCTCGGCCAGTCGTTTCGCAAGCTCCAAACGCGCGGATAGCGCAACCAGGAGGATGCGTTCTACTGCGCCTGCGTGTGCAGTTCCGCCAGCGCCTGCCGGAGATCGTCGATCGGCGTCTGGCCCGCCATCTTCTTGCCCTCGAGCTCCGGCGGCATCTTCCAGCCGGGGTCGATGCCTTCCATGTTGGGCAGCTCGTGCGCGATGCCCTTGTGGCAGTCGATGCAGGTGGCCTTGCCGGAAAGCAGGTAGCGGGTGTGGATCTCGGCCGCCCGCTGCGTCTGCTTCTGCAGGTCCATGGCGACGGAGGAATGGCAGTTGCGGCATTCCAGGCTGTCGTTCGCCTTCATGCGCGCCCATTCGTGCTGCGCCAGTTCCAGCCGCTTCTCGAGGAATTTCGGCCTGGTGTTGATCGTGCCGAAGATCTTGCCCCAGACCTCCTTCGAGGCCTGCATCTTGCGGGCGATCTTGTCGGTCCACTGGTGCGGCACGTGGCAATCCGGACAGGTGGCGCGCACGCCGGAGCGGTTGGAGAAGTGGATGGTGCGCGTCAGCTCCTGGTAGACGTTGTCGTGCATCTCGTGACAGGAGGTGCAGAACTTCTCGGTGTTGGTGAGTTCGAGCGCCGTGTTGAAGGCGCCCCAGAACATCACGCCGCCGATGAAGCCGCCGAGCGTGAGGAAGCCCAGGCCCAGCGTGCCGGCCGGCGTCGTCATGATCCCCCAGGCCCAGAGGATGGCTTTCCTGATCCATGCGATCATGTCGTCACTCGCTTCCGGCCGGCTTGAAACCCAACTCACTCATATCCTTGAAGTTGCTCGGCACCAGCGGGCTGGTGTCCGCCTGCGGCACGTGGCAGGCCGTGCAGAAATAGCGCCGCGGCGAAACGTCGGCGATCATCTGCCCGTCGCGCGTCATGTAATGGGTGACGCTGATCATCGGCGCGCCGGAGTCCTGGGTGAACTCGCGCTTGTGGCAGGAAAGGCAGCGGTTGGCATTGACCGAAAGCTCGTAGCCCTCGATCGAATGCGGGATAACCGGCGGCTGGTCGGGATAGGCGCGCATCTTGCGCTTGTCGTCGACCACCCATTTCGGCAGCGGTGCTGCCGCCTCCGTCGCCATCTGCGGCGTCGGCCCTTCGAGCTGCGGCACCAGCTTTTCCACCACTTGAGCCACGGCGGCAGTCGTGACGAACACCATCAGCCCGGCCGCGATCGCCATCCAGACGGATCGCGTCGGGCCAGTGACGCTCAGAAGCGGTTTTGGAACGGCCGCGAAACGACGAGACAGGACGTTTCCGCAAATCCGCTTCAGCCGAGAAAACCCTAGAGGGTGACGGGAAGAATCTTGACCGCGCATTTTTTGAAATCCGTCTGTTTGGAGATGGGATCGGTGGCGTCGAGGGTAACCTTGTTGATCAGCTGGCTGGCGTCGAACCAGGGAACGAAGATGACGCCGGGCGGCATGCGGTTGCGGCCGCGGATATCGACGCGCGAGCGGATTTCGCCGCGCCGCGAGACGATGCGCACTTCCATGCCCTGGTTGATGCCGCGCTTGCGGGCGTCCTCGGCATTCATGAAGACGCGCGCGCCGGGAAACGCCTTGTAGAGCTCCGGAACCCGCATGGTCATCGAGCCCGAATGCCAGTGTTCGAGCACGCGGCCGGTCACCAGCCAGGTGTCGTATTCCTCATCAGGGGATTCGGCCGGCGGCTCGTAGGGCACGGCGAGGATGACCGCCTTGCCGTCCTTCTGGCCGTAGAACTTCACGCCCTCGCCCGCTTTCACATAGGGGTCGAAGCCTTCGCGGTAGCGCCACTTCGTCTCCTGGCCGTTGACGACCGGCCAGCGCAAGCCGCGCACCTCGTGATAGGTGTCGTAGGGCGCCAGGTCATGGCCGTGGCCGCGGCCGAAGGTGGCATATTCCTCGAACAGGCCCTTCTGGATGTAGAAGCCGAACTCCTTGGCCTCGTTGTTGTCGTACTCGGCGCTGACCTCGGTCAGCGGGAAGCGGTCGACTTCGCCGTTCTTGAACAGCACCTCGAACAGCGTCTTGCCGCGATATTCGGGGCTGGCGTCGAGGATTTCCTTCGGCCACACCTCGTCGGTTACGAAGCGCTTGGAGAATTCCACCATCTGCCAGAGATCCGAGCGCGCTTCGCCGCGCGCCTGGACGAGCTGGTGCCAGACATGGGTGCGCCGTTCGGCATTGCCGTAGGCCCCCTCCTTCTCCACCCACATGGCGGCGGGCAGGATCAGGTCTGCGCTC
Organism: Ensifer sp. 38_S197; assembly: GCF_056924495.1. Classification (NCBI taxonomy): domain Bacteria; kingdom Pseudomonadati; phylum Pseudomonadota; class Alphaproteobacteria; order Hyphomicrobiales; family Rhizobiaceae; genus Ensifer; species Ensifer sp. 38_S197. Next base: position 1,291,446 of record NZ_JBXOVZ010000001.1, read on the forward strand.
ATCGCCGTGATCGTCGGATAGGCATCGGAAACGACGATGAAATTGTCCGGGTTGCGATAGCCCTGCCAGGTTTCGTTCGAGGTGTTCGGTCCCGCCTGGACGTTGTTGTTGACCTGCACCCAATAGAAATTGAGCTTGCCGTCCTTCAGCATCCGGTCCTGCTGCACGGCGTGATAGCCGGGCTTTTCCGGGATGATGCCGTGCGGAATGTGCCAGATCTCTTCCGCATGTTTGCGGTGCTCGGGGTTGGTGACCACCATGTCGGCCGGCAGGCGATGCGCGAAGGTGCCGACCTCGCGGGCGGTGCCGCAGGCGGAAGGCTGGCCGGTCAGCGAGAACGGGCTGTTGCCGGGCTCCGAGATCTTGCCGGTCAGAAGATGCAGGTTATAGACCATCTGGTTGGCCCAGACGCCGCGCACATGCTGGTTGAAGCCCATGGTCCAGAGCGACATGACCTTGCGGTTGGGGTCGGCATAGAGCTCGGCAAGCTGCTTCAGGAATTCCGGCTCGACGCCGGTCAGCTCGACGGTCTTTTCCAGCGTGTATTCCGAAACGAATTCCTTGAACGCCTCGAAGTCGATCGGCTCGGTCTTGCCCGGATCCTTGGAATTGGCGGCCTTGACCTCGACCGGATTGTCGGGCCTGAGCCCATAGCCGATATCGGTCACGCCGCGGGCAAACTTGGTGTGCTTGTTGACGAAGTCCTCGTTGACCTTGCCGCTCTCGATGATGTGGTTGGCGATATAGTTGAGGATCGCCAGATCCGAGCCCGGCTTGAACACGATCGGGATATCGGCGAGATCCATGCTGCGATGGGTAAAGGTCGAAAGCACCGCGACGCGGACATGCGGCTGGCCGAGGCGCCGATCGGCGACGCGGGTCCAGAGTATCGGATGCATCTCCGCCATGTTCGAGCCCCAGAGCACGAAGGCATCGGCATTCTCGAAGTCGTCGTAGCAGCCCATCGGCTCGTCCATGCCGAAGGTGCGCATGAAGGCGACGGCGGCGGACGCCATGCAGTGGCGGGCATTGGGGTCGAGATTGTTGGAGCGGAAGCCCGCCCGCATCAGCTTGGTCGCGGCATAGCCCTCGAAGATCGTCCATTGCCCGGAGCCGAACATGCCGACCGCCGTCGGCCCCTTTTCCTTCAGGACCTTCTTCGCCTGCTCGGCCATCACGGTGAAGGCCTCGTCCCAGGTCACCGGCTCGAACTCGCCGTCCTTGGCGTAGACGCCGCCGCGCTTGCGCAAAAGCGGTGTCGTCAACCGGTCGTTGCCATACATGATCTTGGAGAGGAAGTAGCCCTTGATGCAGTTGAGGCCGCGGTTGACCTCCGCCTGCATGTCGCCGTGGGTGGCGACCACCTGGCCCTCCTTCACGCCCACCATCACGCCGCAGCCCGTGCCGCAGAAGCGGCACGGCGCCTTCGACCATTTGATCTCCAGCGCGTTGACACCGCCCGGCACCGGCTGTGCGGCCGCAGGCAGCGCAATGCCGGCCGTAGCGGCGGCGATGCCGGCCGCATGGGCCTTCAGAATGTCACGCCGCGTCAGTTCTCCGCTCATGGCTCCTGCCTTTCCTCTTCCATTTCGACATGCTCGAAAACCATGTTGGCCGAGATCACGCCATCAAGCAGCGAGATCCTCGACAGGCATTCGCCGAGCGCGCCCGTGCTTCCGCCTTCGATGACGACGACGATCTTGCCGCCGCCGTGGCCGTGGATTTCGACGTTTTCCATTCCCTGAAGCGCCGCGATCACCGCCTCGGTGCTGTCAGGCATCGTGGCGACGACGGCGCTCGAAATGTGATAGGGCGTTCCCGCTTTTGCCGTTGCGGCCTCAGACATGAGCCCCCTCCGCTTCCGGTGCCTTGACCGCGATGGCGCTGACCGGGCAGCCCGCGAGACAGGCGCCGCAGCCGGTGCATTTCGCCTCGTTGATCTCGGGCAGGAACGGCCCGCCGATGCGCGGGCGAAAGCGGATCGCCTGCTCCGGACAGCTTTCGCCGCAGGACTGGCAGGCGACGTTGCGGCGCGCCAGGCACGTGTCGGTGACGGCGGCCACATGGGGGAAGCGCCGCACGTCCTTCTCGGCGAATACGGGCTCCGCACAGGCCTCCTCGCAGGCGCCGCAGAAGGTGCATTCGCCGCGCGCGAAGTCGATGAAAGGAAGGCCGTCGGCAAGACGGATTATGCCGGTGGGACATCGCTCGGTGCAGGCGCCGCAGCCGGTGCAGGCCGCAAGGCTCAACTCCGAAACACCGGGCGGCCGGATGCGCACGGGCTTGGCGGCAGCGCGGCCGGTAAAGAGTTCACGGCGTGAGAGAGGTTCTGCCCCCATGGCTCGCCTCAATGCCCGGGCGGGCCGGGCGGGCCGAAGACGATCTGCAGCATCCAGACCAGGAAGCCGTAGCCGCCGACCACGCCGACGGCGACGATCGGCCAGATGCCGAAGGCGAGCACGAGGAAGGTGAAGAGCTCCGCGCGCCGTGACCGTGGCCGGTTTTCAATCGGCTGCTGCTGAACGAGCTCTGACATCCTGCGTCCCCCAACACAATCTACGGTAAGATGCGTCACCCGAAATAAAAATCAATCCCATGAATTCAGGATGACAAATCCGCGTCTTCCCGCAACGTAAATGCCGGGCAGAGCGGGGCAGGGTCAGCGCATTTGCGCTTTGCAGAAGTGGCGACCACAAACGTGGCAGCTACAATGGTCAGAATGAGGGCGCAAAGCGGCCGTTCACATACGTGAGCGTGGACGTCGCCTAAGGGGCAGACAGAATGTGCTGACACGAGCTCGCACGGCTTGTTGCTGTGATGTTCACCTTTTGGGCTGGGAAGATGGTGTAACGGGCGGAACCCGGCCCGCCAGGTTTGAAGGGCCGGTGGTCGTCCCTCACAATGATGGTGTTCGACTTCACGCCACACCTTCAACAGGCGCTCCAGATTGGAGCGGCTGCCCGTGTAACCGCGGTTCTTGATGTCTAAAACAGATGGCGCCCAACCCGGTTTCCACTTTTCCAGCACTCAGCCAGGAAAGCTTCAAAATACAGTGGCGATGTGGGATTCAATGCTGCCCGGTTTCTGTCTCGAGGTGCGCTGGTAGTAAGCCAATTCGCGATGCCGCGGCGCTCGTATCCGGTCCGCCTTGCAATCTCGCTGTGGGTGAGGCCCTGGTGACGCAAAGCTTGAAACGTGTCGAATATTTCCTGACGAGATTGCCTGTGCGCCAAGCGGGCACGGCGCTGTTGTGACCTGGCGCAGGCGATAGCATCTTCGGAGAGAATCGGTCTCACATGGGCGTGACCGTAAACGCTCATCTGTTCCTTGATTGCTTCCAAACGCCGTCGCAAAGCTTTCCTTGCGAACTCTGCCTGAACGGTAGAGACGAATTCCAGGGAATCTGGATCTCGTCGAAAGGCAACAAGGTGTTCCACTTGCCCGCCATTAATTTGTCATTTATGTGCAAAAAATATTGACATTTCAATGTCTCGTGTAGTTATAAAGATAACAACAAATTTCCGGATCTCGACCATGTTGGCCATTGTCGCTGATGATTTGACGGGAGCGCTCGACGCAGCCGCGCCGTTTGCAGCGCGGGGCATGCATGTCGAGGTCGCTTTGGTAAACGAGGCAATTGACGGTGCCCTCCGGCAAAAGCCTGACGTCATTTCGATCAACCTCGGCTCGCGCGAGCTGGCTGCCGAAACGGCGAAGCAGTCGGCATCCGAGGCTCTCACCGCTTTGCCTTCTGGAACGCGCCTATTCAAGAAGGTCGACTCGCGCCTGAAGGGCCATATCGCCGCCGAACTTGACGGCATGGAGACCGGTAACTTGTCTGGGGCTAGGCGGCGCGCAGGAGCGGAGGTTTGGGATTGAACAGGGAAGGCACGTTCGGCCCTGGCTGCCGGGACGGTGCCCGCAAAAGATCGCGAAGCTCGCCATTGATCTCGGCCGTCCTAACCTGCATGAGCATGTGAGCGCCATGGAGAGTCCAGCGCATCTGTTGCTTCTTGACCATCCGCTTGCCGACCAACGAGTTCACCGCTGACTCGGCGAGAGTGGTGGCGACGCGACACCCTGCTCGATAGCGCTTTCCATAGTTGACGATTGCACCACGGTTCGAACGAATATAGGTCAGGAGATGCGAACCGAGGCTGTGAAGCCTTGCGATCGAAAAGGCGCCTTCTTGCTGTGAGGGCTTCAGCCGTGCCAATAGCCCTTCAAGGTCACGGATGGCGCGATCAACACGCCCGTGCCATAGGCGCCACTTGACGGCTTTGATCTCCCTGTCGATGGACGAAAGAGTTTCGGAGAGACCGGATTGGGATCGTACCATGCCGTCCGCAATCTGCTGCATGGGTTGGACCCGCATGGCAATGTGGAACCAGTCGATAATATGGGTTGTCGGTTTCGGCATGGCGCGCGGCAGGCGCTTGAGGATTTCAGCGCCATCGGAGAGCACGGTGACGTCGCCATAACCGCAATACCCCTCCCGTCGAAGCGCATGCAGAGTTCGATCTCGGATCGCCTTCTGCTCTGTGCTGGCGGTAGCGAAATAGCGGCCGCCGGCATCGCCCCTACCACCGCGACCACATCGGGCCACAACAAGCTCGAAGCAGCGCGCTGAATTGCGCTCGGCGCTACGGACATGGGCCGTGTCGATGCTGATGACGAACTCTCTGCGTCGATCACCGGGAAGCGGCATTTCGAGTTGATGCCGCTCCTCCATCTCCCTTTTTGCGTGCCATTCTTCCTTTGCAATCTGATCGTCGATCCGCTCGCCGACCCTGATGGTACGCTTGCGCACGGTCGCGTGTGTCTCGGTTGGCTCAACAGGCAGAAATCTGGTGAGCAAATTCGCTGCCTGCCGGTAGGGCAGAACGCTTCCCAATCGCGCCGTCAACTCCATCAGCTCAGTTGTCGTCCGATCGGGGCAGATTTCCTTCAGCGGCGCGAAGGCACCTGCCATGCCTGGATAGCAATCGCTGCACAGCATCCAGCGAGGATTGCGAACCCTCACCATGCCGAAGACGGTTCTGATGCGACGCGTCGTGTAATCCTTGACCGCCCGGAACGTGTGGCAGTCCGGGCAGACCCGGCGAAAAAGGGAATAGGTCTCGGCCTCATGATTCACGACGGCGTTCTGCAGCGCTTCCATAATTATCTTGCCGTCCTCGATCGACAGGCCGAGGTCACCATCAAACAAACGCTCCCAGCTCTTGTCGATGCGAACCTCCTTTCGGCAAATATCACCGAACTCATTCTTGCCCTCGATCGTGATCGTCCATTCCACTGCCATCATTGCCTCCTTCATTGAAGCAACCAAGATGGCCCAGCCGGCACTAACAGTTCGTGCGCACCCCAGAGAAGTTACCGGTCTCGCCGCGGCGGCGCGCGCCGGCCATACGATCGGGAGAAACTGAGATGGTCGCCATCGATAGTCTGATGGATCTCGCCAACGAGGCGAAACGGGAACTGGATGGCAATGTTGCGGAGGTCGACCGGATTCTCCACATCTGTAATGCCTGCAGATACTGCGAAAGCTTCTGCGCAGTGTTCCCCGCAATGACCAGGAGGTTGGATTTCAATGTCGCCGACGCGCACTATCTCGCCAATCTCTGCCACAACTGTTCGGCCTGCCTTTATGCCTGTCAGTATGCGCCACCACACGAGTTCGGTGTAAACGTCCCAAAGACTTTGGCGCAGGTTCGCCAAGACACCTACATCGAGTATGCCTTTCCGAAGGCGTTTGGGGAGCTGTATCGCCGCAATGGACTGACGATTGCCATGGCAGTGAGTCTTGGCGTCGCTGCGTTTCTGATCGCAACCATCATGATCAAGGGAAGCCTGTTCGTACATGGCCTGGAAGGCCAGTTCTATGCGATCTTCCCCCATAATCTCCTTGCGGCCGTGTTCGGCGCAGCATCGCTGTTTTCCGTGATCGCGCTGGCGGTTGGCATCACCCGCTTCTGGCGGCAGATTTCCGAGCCAGGAAAACCCGTTCCGCTTCCGAACGCAGTCGGGGAGGCGGCAAAATCCGCCCTTACACTGCAGTACTTGGACGGTGGCCATGGCGATGGGTGCAACAACCAGGATGATGCTTTCACCCACTGGCGTCGACGGTTCCATCATTTTACCTTCTACGGCTTCATGCTTTGCTTCGCTTCGACGTCGGTGGCGACGCTCTACCATTATCTCTTCGGTATGGAAGCTCCGTATCCGATCTTCAGCCTACCTGTCATCCTGGGCACCCTTGGCGGCATCGGTCTACTCATAGGGCCAGCAGGGCTCTTCTGGCTGAATATGCGGCGCAACCCGATGCAGATGGACGAGAGGCAGAAGTCGATGGACCGTGGCTTCATCGCCTTGCTGTTTTTCATCAGCCTCACTGGCCTGGTATTGCTTGCTTGGCGGGATAGCTCGGCGATGCCGCTTCTTCTCGCAGTTCATCTTGGTTTCGTGATGGGTCTCTTCGTGACACTGCCCTACGGAAAATTCGCCCACGGCATCTTCCGTTGCGCCGCGCTGCTGAAGCACGCCATTGAGAAGAGACGTCCCAATCCAGTCCAGGCGGGGAGCGAATGAGCGATGATCGCGTGCAGGTGAACAGGAGCTTTGGAATGTGAATAGATAGAGTGGTTGCCGCTCTACCCACCCGGCACGTCCTATCAGAGGATGGTCGGGTTGGAAGGATGGCGGCATGGCATACAACACGATGATTGGGGTCGATCTAGCGAAGAACGTTTTTCAGGTCTTTGGAGCTTTGCTTTTCCGGAGGAGTTAAGTGCATTTTCGCGCGTTTATGGCCCTGCAAGATACTTCGATAGGGATGGAGGCCTGCGGGAGTGCTCATTACTGGTCACGCGAGATGTCGAAGCTTGGCCATGACAACAACCGATTGAAGTGCCTTGCTGAACCTTGACGCACCAGAGCGGTTCACTAATAATCAAAGTGAACCAATGAAAGTTAGGTCCCATGACTGCGGCGTTTACCGTGCGTGTAAAAGATGAAATCGCGAGCAAGCTTGATCAGCTCGCTGAGAAACTGGATCGGTCCCGTTCTTACATGGCTGCCGAAGCCATCGAGGCTTTCGTTGAGCAGCAGGAATGGCAGCTCGCCGAGATTGAAGCCGGGTTGGCCGAGGCCGACCGGGGTGAGTTCGCCCGCGATGAAGATGTGGCGAAAGTCGTTGGGAAGTACGTCAGGTCTGCCCGTCAATAATGAGTGTGAAACGTATTCGCTGGACGCTTCGGGCGTTGCGGCGGCTTGATGAGATCGGCGCGTATATCGAGAAAGACAATCCGGATGCGGCCGCTCGCGTCGTGGCGAGGATTGTCACTGCCGTGGATGCGTTGGCCGAGTACCCTGCCAGTGGGCGGCCTGGCCGTATCAAGAGCACGCGTGAGCTCGTGTTAGCCGACATTCCCTACATCATTCCCTACCGAGTGAGTCGGGACGTCGAGATCCTCACGGTCATGCACGCTCACCAGCGATGGCCGCAGGTTCTCTAGTCACGACCAAACAAAACCCGTCTTTTCTATTAGGTGGACCGCTTACGGCTCATCTAAACGCATGATCATGACCTTGCATCAACCTCCTTCCGGGCGCCAGCATGCCGCAACGCGATATCGTTGCCAACGCTGTCGTCGCGCGGCCAGGTCCCGCCCGCAACTCGGTCGGTATTTCCCATCACTGCCAGACAGATCAGACGCGAGCGCAAATTTTCGACGGCAACCTGGAAGCTTCAGAGCGGTTGGCCCAATCTTGGTTTCAGTCGCGAAAGGAGCGCATGACGATCATTGTGCCGTTTTGTTCCGGTTCTGTGCGTCTGGGATCGCATAATGTATCGGGCCTTTATCAACATGGGGTAATCGCGGGAGCGGCTGGCAGCACCGGCACCTTTGTTGTCCACAAGGGGGGGCGGATCCAGCATTTCGTCGCAACTTTCCTCTCGTAAATTGCATAACCTCAGGTTTGGCAGGGCGGCAATTTTTTCGCCCTGCTCAGCGCGCGCCAGAATGCTAACATTCCTGGCATAACAACGGGAACACGGCCGGAATTCGGAAACTCCGACGGCTAACTCACACGAAAGCGGTTCAAGCGAACGACCAGCCCGCGAAAGCGGCGGGTGGACTGCTGTTGCATGGGGAACATGATGATATGGACGGTGCCATCCTTTACGTCGGAGGCGAAGATCGACCGCTCGTTAAATTGGGCGGGGCGCAACCTGCGATGACGACGACGTCGGATAACGCGCTCATTCGTCTCTCGGCCCTGAGCAAGCACTACGGAAGTCACACCGTCCTCGATGGTATCGATCTTGAGGTGCGTTCGGGTGAGGTTCTCGCCATCATCGGGCCGAGCGGCTCGGGCAAAAGCACGCTTCTGCGCTGCATCAACTATCTCGAGCCGCCGGATGGCGGTACGATAACGATTGGTGCGACCACGATCGACGCGACACGGCCTGTGGCGAGGGCGGAGCTATCCGGTCTTCGCCGGCGTGTCGGCATGGTCTTCCAATCCTTCAATCTCTTTCCGCACATGTCGGTGCTGCGCAATGTCAGCCTCGCCCAAGAGCGCGTGCTCGGCCGCAGCCGCAAGGAAGCCGACGAGCGCTCCATGCAGCTCTTGAGGCGCGTCGGCCTTGCCGACAAGGCAGCACAGTTCCCCGTGCGGTGTTCCGGCGGCCAGCAGCAACGCATTGCCATTGCCCGTTCGCTCGCGCTCGATCCGGAAATCATGCTGTTCGACGAGCCGACGTCGGCCCTCGATCCGGAACTCGGCCTCGAGGTTCTCGCCGTCATGCGCGAGCTTGCCGAAAGCGGGATGACCATGATCGTCGTTACCCACGAGATGGGTTTTGCCGAAAACGTTTCCGACACCGTCATGATCATGGCCGATGGCCATATCGTTGAGAAGGGGCCGTCAAAGGAGGTAATGCGCAATCCGCAACAGGAACGGACCAAGCGCTTCCTCCGTGCGGTGCACGATCGATGAGCATTGCGGACCTGCTGCCACTCCTGCGCGGCCTGACCTGGACGATCACGCTGACGGCCGGGGCGTTTCTCATCGGCGCCGTGCTCGGCGTGCCGCTGCTTGCGGCCCGCCAGAGCCGGCTTCTGCCGTTGCGCTTTATCGCCATGGTCGTCATCCAGATCGTGCGCGCCGTCCCGCCCATCCTCTGGCTCTTCATCATCTTTTTTGGCCTCGGCATGGGCTTCATGCCGATCAGCCCTTTTAACGCCGCTCTTACTGGCCTTGGGCTGATCGCAGCTGCGAACATGGCGGAGATCTATCGCGGTGCTGTAGCCTCCATCCACCAGGGCCAGTGGGAGGCGTCCAAGGCCCTTGATCTTGGCCGTTGGTCGGTCTTCCGCGACATCATCGCGCCGCAGGCCTTCCGCGTCGCGCTGCCGTCGGCGGCGAGCTACCTCATTGGCCTTATGAAGGAGACGGCGGTCGCCTCGGCCATAGGCGTCTCAGAGCTTGCCTATCAGGGCAACCAGCTCTCGCAACTGTCCTATCGCGGCCTCGAAGTGTTCGCGCTGGTGGGCCTCTTCTACGTACTGTTGAGCCTGCCGATCGCCTGGCTCTCACGCATCGCCGATGGTTATCTCCAGGCAAGGGTGGCGCGCTGATGGTTCCGACATACGACGAAATCTCCGGCTGGCTGCCGGATCTCCTTAGCGGGCTGTCGATCAGCCTGCAGGTGACAGCGCTGAGCCTTCTGATCGGTATTCCCTTCGGTCTCGTTCTGGCGCTCGGCGTCCTCGCAAAGAGCAGGGCGGTGAAAGGCCTCAGCCTCTTTCTGGTCGAGATCGGCCGTGGCGCGCCTGCACTGGTGCTCCTGCAGTTCATCTATTTCGGCCTGCCGACAACAGGATTGACGCTTGGCTCCTATGCCGCCGCGGTGATCGCGCTTGCCTGGAACACCGGCGCCTACACCAGCGAGATCATCCGCGCCAGCTTGCAATCAGTCGCCCATGGTCAGCGGGAGGCTGCGGTCGCCCTCGGTCTCAACCGGCTTGACGAACTGCGCTACGTGCTGCTGCCCCAGGGCCTGCGCGTTGCCCTTCCGGCACTGCTCGGCTTCTCGATCCTGATCTTCCAGGGCACGTCCCTTTGCTTCACCATCGCGCTGCCGGAACTGGTGAGCCGCGCCTACGAGATCGGCTCCACGACCTTCCGTTATTTCCCGGCGCTGCTTTCGGCTGGCGCGCTCTACGCCAGCATCTCCATCCCCGCTGCCCTCCTCGTCAATCATGTCGAGAAGCGTGCGAGCCTTTACGCCCACCGTTGAACCTCAGTTGAAAGGATGCCTGCATGACCAGCATGACCACCACTACGCAGATTCTTCTTGCCGGCATTGCCGGGTTCCTGATCTCGGCGCCGCTTGCTGCTGCGCAAGATTGCACGCCCAAACACCGGTTCGCCACGGTCGAGGCCGGCACGCTGACAGTTGCCGTGACGACCTATGCGCCGCATTCCTTCATTGATGACAGTGGCAACATGAAAGGCATCGACGGCGACATTGCTGCGGAATTTGCCAAGCGTGAATGCCTGAAAGTCAAGGCAGTCGCCGTCGATCCGGCGGCAGCCATCCAGTATGTACTCTCCGGCCAGGCCGATATCACGACCGGCGATTGGTACCGCACGGCGGAGCGCGCGAAGGTCATGAGCCTTTCCGCACCGCTCTACACTGACCAGATGGGCATCTATTCCAAGGAAGACTTCAAGAACGTCTCCGATCTCGAAGGCAAGCAGGTCGGCACGGTGCAGGGTTATCTCTGGGTCGCCGACCTCAAGACCCTGCTTGGTGGCTCCCTCAAGCTCTACCCGAATTCTGTCAACATGCAGCAGGACCTGAAGTCCGGCCGTATCGATGTCGCCGTTGACGGTTATTCGACCGGCGTGATCGCCGCGCAGAAGGGCGCGCTCGGCGACATCAAGGTCAATGTCGCGGCACCCGATGATCGCGTGAAGGCAACCAAGGAAGCAGCACAGGCGGCCTTCCCCTATTCCTTTAACGCCAAGGAATTGGGCATCGCCCTCGATGCTGGGATCGCTGAAATGCAGGCTGACGGCACGATTGTCACCGTCCTCAAATCGTACGGTCTCGACGGCACTGCGGCAGACACCGGCGCACCGCGCCTCGTTGAGTAAACGGTTATCGCGGGGGAGGGTGTTCCCCCGCACAGCCCCTGAAATGGAAATCGGAGACAAAACGATGACTGTCTATACGGTCACGCGCAAGACGCAGTCATGGTACGGCGAGCAGATCGGCATCCTGATCCTCGATGCGGCCTATCCTTGCGTGCCTGGAAATGTCGGCAACGCAACGACCTATGACTACCCGGTGCGCTTTCAGGAAGTACGCGGTGCCTCGATCGACCGGCTGCTCAACCAGCGCGATCCAGCGCTGAAAGAAGTCTTTGTCGAGGCGGCCATCGAGTTGCAGAACCGCGGTGTTAAGGCGATCACCGGAGCCTGCGGTTTCATGGCCTATTTTCAGGAAGAGGTGGCGGCAGCAGTCGATATTCCGGTCTTCCTTTCCAGCCTGATGCAGATACCCTTCATGCATGCACTCTGCGGTGGCCGGGTTGGTGTGATCACCGCGAATGCCTCGCGGCTGACCTCGCGTCATTTCGCGGCCTGCAATGTCGGTGATCATGTTCCGTTGGCGGTTGCCGGCATGGAAGGTCAGACGGAATTTCGTGAGGCAATCCTCGAAGAACGCGGCACACTTGATTCCGCCGTGATCGAGGGGGAAGTGACCGAGGTCGCGCGACAGCTCGTGGCCAACAACCCCGACGTCAGGTCGATCCTGCTCGAATGCAGCGATCTGCCGCCTTATGCTCACGCGGTGCAGGCCGCCACCGGTAGGCCGGTCTTCGATTTCATAACGATGATTAATTACGTGCAGCAGAGTACGACACGCCGGCCTTATACGGGCAACATGTAATCAGGCTGCCGGAACGAACGGGCGCGCTGAAAGGAATGCGGGAATGCTCAACGATGCACGCTCTCACGGGCTTTGGGAAAAGACTGCGCCAGCAGCACCGGCAACGGTAGCGCTAGCGGGTGACAGGCGCGCCGATGTCGTGATCATCGGGGGCGGCTTCACGGGTATTTCTGCAGCCCTCCATCTTGCGGAAGCGGGACGACGGGTCATTGTGCTCGAGGGCGCCGAAATCGGCTTTGGCGGAGCCGGCCGCAATGTCGGACTCATCAATGCCGGAATGTGGGTGATGCCAGATGATCTTCCCGGCGAGCTGGGCGAGATCCATGGCGAGCGTCTGCTCGAAATGCTCGGCAATGCGCCGAGGCTCGTCATGGATCTGATCGAACGGCATAGCATTGCTTGCGAGCTGGAGCGCAACGGCACATTGCATTGCGCCGTCGGCGAGGCCGGCCTGAAGGAAATCACCGATCGCGCAGGCCAGTGGCGCCGGCGCGGCGCACCTGTGACGCTGCTCGATGCGGCCGAGACGGCAAAACGGGTGGGAACCAGTGCCTATGCCGGTTCTCTTTTGGATATGCGCGCTGGCACCCTGCAGCCCCTTGCCTATGTGCGCGGTCTGGCGACGGCGGCCCTTGCGGCGGGCGCGACCATCCATACCGGATCTCGGGTGACGAACTATACGCGTTCGGGTTCCGAATGGACCGTACGGACGGATGCAGGTTCCGTCACGGCGTCCTGGGTCATCGTGTCGACTGATGCCTACAGTAGGGGGGCTTGGGAAAGCGTGCGGCAGGAGCAGGTTCATCTGCCTTATTTCAATCTTGCAACGCACCCTTTGCCGGAAGATATCCGTTCCATGATCCTGCCGGGACGCGAAGGGGCCTGGGATACCAAGGAAATCCTCTCGTCCTTCCGCATGGATCGGGCCGGCCGGCTTGTTTTCGGCAGCGTTGGCGCACTACGCAATGCCGGCCGAGCCGTGCATGTCGCCTGGGCGAAGCGGGCGTTGAAGCGCCTCTACCCGGCGCTCGGGCCGGTCGAATTCGAATGCGAGTGGTTCGGCAAGATCGGCATGACGGACAATGCCCTGCCGCGCTTTCATCGCTTTGCCGAGAATGTTGTGGGCTTCTCGGGCTACAACGGCCGCGGCATCGCGCCCGGCACGGTTTTCGGCCGAACGCTGGCACAGCTTGTGCTCGGCGACCTCGGTGAGGCGGACCTGCCGCTGCCGCAAACAGATCCGAAGGCTCCGGCTTTCCGACCGGTCAAGGAACTCTACTACGAGGCTGGCGCGCAGATTGCGCACTTTGCCAGCGAGCGGTTTTAGCGGCAATCAGATCGGGATTCTTGCATCCGCGTTCTGCTCCATCAGCCAGTCACGGAACAGTTCCGCGCCCCGCTTCGGCGGACGCTGCGCCGGCATGATGAGGTGTACCGATTGACCTGACTGATAGGTCTCCTTCAATGGGGCGACCAGCCGCCCCGCCAGTAGATGCTCGTGCACTAGATGCTTCCAGCCGAGTGCAACACCCTGGCCGCGTACCGCGGCCTCGATCGAGCCAAGCGCGTCGGTAAAAACGAAATCCTGCTTCAGCCGCGCGACGGGAACCGAATGTCGCTCCAGCCATTCGCGCCAGGCAAGGCGCGTGCGGTGGCGTTCCTCAAAATTCAGCAATGTGTGCTGCAGTAAATCGGCTGGCTCGTTGATCGGGCCGTTTTCCTTGAGGTAATCCGGGCTGCACACCGGCAAAATCTCTTCTGTTACGAAATGCCAGGAATGGATGCCCGGCCATTTGCCGTTACCCAGGCGAGCCGAGAGGTCGATATCCTCCTCGACCAGGTCCTGGTCATCGCGGCTGCTTTCCTCGATGCGCAGCGAGACGTCCGGATGCTTGGCCTTGAAATCTCTCAGCCGTGGCAGCAGCCATAGCTGCACGAAGGAAGCCGAGAACGATACACGCACCACGTCGCTAGAGTGCTTTTTTTGCAATGAGGATATGACCATGTGCAGATGATCGAACGCCTCCTGCGTTTCCTTGTAGAGGCGCTGGCCATCCGCTGTCAGCTCAAGCCGCGTGTGATCGCGGCGGAAAAGTTTCAGGCCCGTTGCCTCCTCCAGCAGCCGGATCGTCTTGCTTACCGCGGGCTGGCTAACATTGAGCTCCTGGGCGGCGGCTGTGAAGCTGCGCCTGCGGGCAGCAGCCTCGAAGCAAAACAGGTAGTTGGCGGAGGGGATGAGAGAGCGGAGTCGGTGCATAATCTGAAGTTATGCCCCTCGACAATTTTTAGCAAGATTACAGCTGCATGCGACCTTTGTACGGTGGGTCGAACCAATTTAAGGGAACCTCTCCATGCAAACACATGCTCGCGCCGTAGTCATCGGCGGCGGTTGCGTCGGCGCCGCCATTCTTTATGGGCTTACTAAGCGGGGCTGGACTGACGTCGCGTTGCTCGAGCGCACCCAACTGACGGCGGGATCCACGTGGCACGCTGCCGGCCTTATCCCCTCCTATGCGCGCAGCATCAACATCGGTCGCATGATCGCCAAGACGATCGAGATTTATGAAGGTCTCGAAGAGGAAACTGGCCAACATGTCGGCTGGCACAAATGCGGTCAGTTGCGTATCGCCAATACGCGCGATCGCCTCGACGAATACAAGAGCTACATGAGCGTCGCAGCGGTGCAGGGGATCCGTGCTGAGCTGGTGAGCCCGCAGGAAGCACGTGACCTCTGGCCGCTTCTCGAAAACAATAAGGACATGCTGGCCGCGCTCTACCATCCCGATGACGGCCACATCGCGCCGGCGGACGTGACGCAAGCGATGGCAAAGGGTGCGCGTGACCGGGGTGCGAAAATCTATCTTAACACCGAGGTGAAGGGCTTTGAGCGCCTCGCCGGCGGTGAGTGGAAGATCATCACAAATAACGGCGCGATCATCTGCGAGCATATCATTTCCGCTACCGGCAACTACGCCCGCCAGACAGGCGCGATGCTCGGCCTCGAAATCCCGGCAATCCCCATCCTGCATCAGTATTGGATCACCGACGCTGTACCTGAGATCGTGGAGCGCAAGCGCCGGGGTTTGCCCGAAATGCCGATCCTGCGCGACGAAGGTTTCGAAGGCTATCTGCGTGAAGAAGGCGATGGTTTGATGTTCGGCCCCTATGAAAAGACCGAGCATCTGAAGCTCTTTGCCGAAAACGGCGTGCCGGAATGGTTTGGTGCCGATCTGGTCGAAGAGGATTTTGACGCAGTGGCGTGGAATTGGGAAGCCGCGATGGAGATGGTTCCGGCCTTGGGGCGCGTCGGCATCAAGGCCAACGTTCGAGGCCCGTTCCAGATGACGGCGGATGAGCTGCCGCTCGTTGGTCCCGCCTGGGGGCTGGAGAATGTCTGGATCGCCGAGGGTGTTCCGGGCGGCATCCTGTGGGGCGGAGCGATCGGCTACTATCTTTCCGAGCGCATCGTCGAAGGCGCCAACAGCCTTGATACGTCGGAACTGGATCCGCGACGCTTCGGCAACTATGCCAACAAGGAATGGACGCGTCAGAAAGTCAGGGAAAGCTGGGGCACCCATGCGGAACTTCATTATCCCGGCCAGGACATGCCCGCCGCCCGCCCGCAGAAGACCGCCCCATCCTACGATATCCTGTCGCAGCGCGGCGCCGTCTGGGGCGTGCTGAATGGTTGGGAAGTGCCGAACTGGTTTGCGCCAGAAGGCGTGGAGGCCAAAGATCAGTACAGCTGGCGCTGGACGCAGAAGGGCCATTACATCGCCGAAGAAGTAAAGGCGGTGCGAACCGCCGTCGGCCTCGTCGAGATGACGCCGATGACCAAGTTTGAAGTGTCCGGCCCCGGTGCGGAAGCCTGGCTCGACGGCATCCTTGCCAATCGCCTGCCGAAGGCCGGCCGTGTCAATCTGAGCCATCACCTGACGAAAACCGGCGGCGTGCAGGCCGAATATGTAGTGGCGCGTCTTGAGGACGGCAGCTTCTATTTGATCTCGACGCCGCGCGCCGAGCGCTGGAATTTCGACGACCTGTCGAAGCTCCTGCCAAAGGACGGCGGCGTACAGTTGCGCAACGTCACCAACGAGCGCGGCTGCTTCACCGTCGTCGGCCCGAAGGCCCGCGACGTGCTGCAGGGGCTCACCGAGACGGATCTTTCCAACGAGGCGTTCCCGTGGTTTGGCGTGAAGTCGGGCACGGTGGGCCTTGCGACCGACGTGCGGATGCTGCGCGTCAACTACGAAGGCGAGCTTGGCTGGGAACTCTACCATCCACTGCCCTATCAGCGGCAGCTGCTGCAGGCGATCCTTGCGGCGGGCCAGCCGCACGGCCTGCGCCTTGTTGGCTATCACGCTCTGGAATCGCTGCGCCTCGAAAAGTCCTACCGCGCCATGTATCGCGACATGAACCCTGAACTGACGGCGTGGGAAAGCAGCCTCGACCGCTTTATCCGGCTCGATAAGGGCGACTTCATTGGAAAGGCGGCGCTGGTGCGCCAGCAGCAGGATGGTGTCAGGAACCGTTCGGTGACGATTGCCATCGACACGGAGAATGCAAGCTCACTAATCCACGAGGGCGTCTACCACGAGGGGAAGTTGGTCGGGCGCATCACATCGGGCAGCTACGCCTATACGCTCGGATATGACGTTGCCTTCGCGCTGCTTCCAGTGGACCTTGGCACGCCCGGGACACGACTAGAGGTGCCGATCCTCGGCGAGATGCGCAAAGCACGTGTTATCCCGGAATCACCCTATGACCCCGAAGCCCTCCGCGGTCGTATGTAACGAATTGACGAAAGGCAAACCCATGAAGATTCTGGTTACGGTCAAACGTGTCGTTGACTACAACGTCAAGATCCGCGTGAAGGCAGACGGTTCGGGCGTCGAGCTCGCCAACGTGAAGATGTCGATGAACCCCTTCGACGAAATCTCGGTCGAAGAAGCGCTGCGGCTGAAGGAAGCCGGCAAGGCCGCGGAAGTCGTCGTCGTTTCCGTCGGCCCGGCCAAGGCCGAGGAGACGCTGAGGACCGCGCTCGCCATGGGCGCCGACCGCGCCATCCTGGTCGAGACCGAAGACCAGGTCGAGCCGCTCGCCGTCGCCAAGATCGTCAAGGGTGTCGCCGAGGCCGAACAGCCGGGCCTGATCATCGTCGGCAAGCAGGCAATCGACGACGACTCGAACCAGACCGGCCAGATGCTGTCGGCTCTCCTCGGCTGGGCGCAAGGGACGTTCGCCTCCAAGGTCGAGATCGGCGATGGCAAGGCAACCGTGACGCGCGAAGTCGACGGCGGCCTGCAGACCATCGACATCAAGCTGCCGGCGGTCGTCACCACCGACCTGCGCCTCAACGAGCCGCGCTACGCTTCGCTGCCGAACATCATGAAGGCGAAGAAGAAGCCGCTCGACAAGAAGTCGCCGGCCGACTTCGGTGTCGACACCGCCGCCCGCCTCAAGGTGCTGAAGACCGAGGAGCCGTCGGGCCGCAAGGCCGGCATCAAGGTCAAGTCGGTCGCCGAGCTCGTCGAAAAGCTTAAAGTCGAAGCCGGCGTCCTCTGATTTAAGGAAGGGAGATATCAACATGGCAATTCTTCTACTGGCTGACCACGACAGCAACCACCTTTCCGATCAGACCGCCAAGGCGCTGACCGCGGCAAAACTCATCGAGCCGGCAGTTCATGTGCTAGTCGCAGGCTCTGGCGTTGGTGCCGTGGCGGCTGAGGCGGCCAAACTTCTTGGCGTTGCCAAGGTGCTCGTTGCCGACGACGCTTCGCTTGCCAACAACCTTGCCGAGCCGCTGGCCGCTCTCATCGTCTCGCTCGCCGGCAGCTACGACACGATCGTCGCTGCCGCCACCTCGGTCGGCAAGAACGTGCTGCCGCGCGTCGCAGCCCTGCTCGACGTCGCCCAGGTCTCGGAAATCATCGAGGTCGTCTCGGCTGACACCTTCAAGCGTCCGGTCTATGCCGGCAACGCCATCCAGACGGTGCAGACGACGGAAGCCAAGCGCGTCATCACCGTGCGCACCGCATCTTTCTCCCCGGCCTCCTCCGACGGCCCACCTGCTGCCATCGAGCAGATCTCGATGGCAGCCCTTTCTTCGGAGCTTTCGACCTTTGTGTCGAACGCCCTCTCATCGTCCGATCGCCCGGAACTGACGTCGGCCAAGATCATCATCTCCGGTGGTCGTGCGCTCGGTTCCTCGGAGAAGTTCCAGGAAGTCATCCTGCCGGTTGCCGACAAGCTCGGTGCTGCCGTCGGTGCAAGCCGCGCCGCCGTCGACGCCGGTTACGCCCCGAACGACTGGCAGGTCGGCCAGACCGGCAAGGTGGTCGCCCCCGATCTCTACATCGCCTGCGGCATCTCCGGTGCTATTCAGCACCTCGCCGGCATGAAGGACTCGAAGGTCATCGTCGCGATCAACAAGGACGAAGAGGCACCGATCTTCCAGGTCACCGACTACGGTCTGGTTGCCGATCTCTTCGACGCACTGCCCGAGTTGCAGAAGGCGCTCTAAACACCGTTAAGCACCCGCGAATAGAAATATCCCGAGGAAAGTCATGCCCTCATACGTACTGACCATCAGCTGTAAGTCCACGCGAGGAATCGTCGCCGCTGTGACAGGGTACCTAGCGGAGATTGGCTGTAACATTATCGACAGTTCGCAGTTCGACGACCTGCAGACAGGTCTCTTCTTTATGCGCCTCACGTTTCTGTCAGAAACGGGGGCGGATCGCGCCTCGATCACCGAGGGGTTTGCGCCGGTCGCAAAGAAATTTGCCATGACGTATCGCTTCAACGATAGCGAAGAGCGCATGAAGGTGTTGCTCATGGTGTCGCGTTTCGGCCACTGCCTCAACGACCTGCTTTATCGCTGGAAAATCGGCGCGCTGCCGATCGACATTGTCGGCGTCGTCTCCAACCACTTCGATTACCAGAAGGTGGTGGTCAACCACGATATACCGTTTCACCATGTCAAGGTGACGAAGGAAAACAAGCCGCAAGCAGAAGCCAAATTGATGGACGTGGTCGAGCAGTCCGGCGCCGAATTGATCGTGCTCGCCCGCTATATGCAAGTCCTCTCCGATGCGGTCTGCAAAAAGATGTCAGGCCGCATCATAAACATCCATCACTCGTTCCTTCCGTCGTTCAAAGGCGCCAACCCCTACAAGCAGGCTTATGAGCGCGGTGTGAAGCTGATCGGCGCGACGGCGCATTACGTCACCGAGGACCTCGACGAGGGCCCGATTATCGAGCAGGATGTCGCCCGTATCACGCACGCGCAATCGGCCGATGACTATGTCTCAATCGGCCGGGACGTCGAGAGCCAGGTTCTCGCGCGAGCAGTACATGCGCACATCCATAACCGCGTCTTCATGAACGGCAACAAGACCATTGTTTTCGCCCCGAGCCCAGACTCCTACAAATCCGAGCGCATGGGCTGAGTGATGACCGCTACAAAGATCGATGGGAAACAAGTCGCCGCTTCGGTGATCGAGACTGTGAAAGCCGCGACCAAGGCGCTTGAGGCCGATGCCGGAGTTCGCGCGGGTCTCGCGGTGGTCATCGTCGGCGACGATGGCCAAGGAGTGTGGTTTCCTGTCGATCCAGCACACGCTGCCGGAGGCGACCACCCAGGAGGAGCTTGCCGCACTCGTTGCAAAGCTCAACACCGATCCCTCCATCCACGGCATCCTCGTGCAGCTGCCGCTGCCGAAGCATCTGAATTCCGAGCCGATCATCCAGTCGATCCTGCCGGAAAAGGACGTCGATGGCCTTCACGTGGTCAACGCCGGCAAGCTTGCGACCGGCGACCTCGAAGGTGGTCTCGTCTCCTGCACGCCCGCCGGCGCCATGGTCTTCGTTCGCCAAACCCACGGCGATGACCTCTCCGGCCTGAACGCCGTCGTCATCGGCCGTTCGAACCTTTTCGGCAAGCCGATGTCGGCGCTGCTTCTTGCTGCGAACGCGACCGTGACGACGGCCCATTCGCGCACCAGGGATCTGGCCGCCGTCTGCCGCAATGCGGATATCCTCGTTGCCGCCGTCGGTCGCCCCGAGATGGTCAAGGCCGATTGGGTAAAGCCGGGCGCGACGGTCATCGACGCCGGTCCCAGGCGGTGTCGGCCCGATGACTATCGCCATGCTAATGGCTAATACCGTCATCGCCGCGCATCGCAAGGCCGGCCGCAAGCTGCCGGGCTTCTGACCCCGCCTCTCTCCGAAATGAGTAGCAGTCTCGAATAACAACGCACCAAATGTAGGGGTATCATGCGAGGGCCACACACAGCTTGATGCGAAGATATTCGCTTCGTGGGCGAGAGAAATTGCAGAATCTATCTTTGGAAAAGCGGCGGCGCGCCTCTCGCCCTTGATGGGATAGCTGCAAACAAAGGTGGTGCTTGGACGCATTCCAAGGGTTCGTGGATGCATTCGGCTCGCCGCGCGCCGCGATATCCAGAATGCGACCACAACTGATTTACGACACAACGGCGGACCTATTGACAAGCTTAATATATCTATTAGTCTGGATATATGGATAACTCAACCGCAATCGCGGCTCTTGCCGCACTCGCCCAGTCTACCAGGCTCGAGACGTTTCGGCTTCTCGTCCGGCAAGAACCCGATGGCGTACCCGCCGGCGAACTCGCCCGCCTTCTCGATGTCCCGCAGAACACCATGTCCGCGCACCTGGCGACCCTGTCGCGTGCGGGCCTGGTGTCGAGTGAACGGCAGAGCCGTTCGATCATCTATCGGGCTGACCTTCAGGGGCTGCGCGACCTGACTCTCTTCTTGTTGAAGGACTGCTGCGGCGGCTCGACCGAACTCTGCGCGCCGTTAATCGCCGAACTCACGCCTTGCTGCGCACCCGAGGTGAAGCCGTCATGAGCGACATCCGATTGGACCCAATCCCGGGAAGCGATCCGGAATTGAAACTGGCGCTGTCCGCTTCCGGTCTTCCAACCGAGGACCTCGAAGACACAGGGCGTTCGTTTTTCAGGGCGGTTTCCTCCGATGGCTGCACAGTTAGCTATGCTGGCATCGAGGCGTGCGGCGACGACGTGCTCCTCAGGTCGATGGTCATCTTGCCCGAACATCGCGGCAAGGCACTTGGCAAATCGCTGACCAGGGAAACACTGAAGGCCGTCAATGTCAGCTCGGCAGTCTTCCTGGCGACGACCTCCGCCGCACCGTTCTTCGAAAGCCTTGGCTTCGCTGTGATCGAGCGCGCAGATGTGCCGCCCGCCGTTCTCGCGACCCGTCAGCTGTCGGGCATCTGCCCGGCATCGGCAACGATCATGAAATTCAACAGACCTCCGACCTAAACACGGAAAACGACCATGACCGACAAGACCTACAACGTGCTCTTCTTGTGTACGGGCAATTCCGCACGTTCTATTCTCGCAGAATCCATTCTCAAAGGAAGGCGGCGGGCGCTTCAGGGCATTCTCAGCGGGCAGCCAGCCCAAGGGCGAAGTCAATCCGCATGCCCTGAAGGAACTGGACGCGCTCGGCTATCCCGCGACTGGCTTCTCGTCGAAGAGCTGGGACGTCTTTGCCGAACGTGGTGCACCCCAAATGGATTTCATTTTCACCGTCTGTGATAGCGCGCATGGCGAAGCCTGCCCGGTATGGATCGGTCATCCGATGACGGCGCATTGGGGTGTCGAGGACCCGGCTGCGGTCGTTGGTTCCGACACCGAAATCCAGCGGGCCTTCGCGACGGCGGCCCGTTTCCTCAAGAACCGCATCACGGCCTTCGTCAGTCTTCCACTGGCATCGATCGACCGCCTGTCGCTCGAAACCAAGCTCAGCCAGATCGGTGCGATGGACGGCTCGACGGGAACTCAGGGAAAGACGGCCTGATGTCTACGTTTGAACGCTACCTGACCATTTGGGTCTTCCTCTGCATCGTCGTAGGCGTCGCCCTCGGCCATCTGATGCCCGGTGTTTTCCAGGTCATTGGTGCGGCGGAGGTCGCGAAGGTGAACTTGCCCGTCGCCATCGTGATCTGGCTGATGATCATCCCGATGCTCATCAAGATCGACTTCCGCTCGCTGGCGCAGGTCAGCACGTACTGGCGTGGCATTGGCGTGACCCTGTTCATCAACTGGACCGTCAAGCCGTTCTCCATGGCGCTGCTCGGATGGCTGTTCGTGGGCTGGCTGTTCCGTCCTTATCTGCCGGCCGACCAGATCGACTCCTACATCGCAGGTCTGATCATCCTTGCGGCTGCGCCCTGTACCGCGATGGTCTTCGTCTGGAGCAACCTGACGCGCGGTGAGCCGCTGTTCACGCTGTCTCAGGTGGCGCTCAACGATGCGATCATGGTCGTCGCCTTTGCACCGATCGTCGGATTGCTGCTCGGACTCTCGGCCATCACCGTACCGTGGGACACGCTCGTCCTGTCGGTCGTCCTCTATATCGTCGTCCCCGTCATCATCGCCCAGGTTCTGAGAGGGCGGCTGACCGCCGACGACACGACGAAGGCGCTGGACGCCATGATGGCGAAGCTGCAGCCGCTTTCGCTTGTCGCCCTGCTCGCGACGCTCGTTCTTCTGTTCGGCTTCCAGGGCGAGCAGATTATAGCGCAGCCGACGATCATTGCGCTGCTAGCCGTCCCCATCCTGATCCAAGTCTATTTCAACTCGGGGCTGGCCTATCTCCTGAACCGTATGTCGGGGGAACGCCATTGCGTTGCCGGGCCTTCGGCACTGATCGGGGCCAGCAACTTCTTCGAACTCGCTGTTGCCGCGGCCATCAGCCTATTCGGCTTCCAGTCAGGAGCTGCGCTGGTGACCGTCGTCGGCGTGCTCATCGAAGTTCCCGTGATGCTCACGGTCGTCTGGGCCGTGAACCGCACCAAAGGCTGGTACGAGGCCGCGCCCGCCGTCTCCCGGAACACCATTACTGAAAGGACATGACAATGAACGTCACCATCTATCATAACCCCGCCTGCGGCACGTCCCGCAACACTCTGGAGATGATCCGCGCCGCCGGGATCGAGCCGACCGTGATCGAGTATCTCAAGACGCCGCCGTCGCGAGACGAGCTGGCCAGGATGATCTCCGATGCTGGGCTGACCGTTCGCCAGGCGATCCGCGAGAAAGGCACGCCTTATGCGGAATTGGGTCTCGACGACCCTAAGCTCACGGATGATCAGTTGCTCGACGCCGTGCTGAAGGACCCAATCCTCATCAACCGACCGTTCGTCGTCACGCCACTCGGAACGCGGCTGGCGCGGCCCTCCGAGGCCGTGCTCGACATCCTACCGGATGCCTTCAAGGGAGCGTTCTTCAAGGAAGACGGTGAGCAGGTCCTCGATCAGGAGGGAAAGCGCATTGTCTGAGACGTTTCCCGCCTTGCAGGAGCGGCATCTTCGCCACCCTGACCTCGACGCGTTGCGTCCGACGTTTTCGACGCATAAGCCCCGCATCCTGATCCTCTACGGTTCGCTGCGGGAGGTGTCGTACAGCCGACTGCTGGCGCATGAAGCCAGACGACTTCTCGAACGCTTGGGATGCGAGGTTCGGATGTTCGATCCGATGGGGCTGCCGCTTCCCGACGAAGCTCCGGTCAGCCATCCGAAAGTGCAGGAGCTGCGCGAACTGTCGCAATGGTCGGAAGGCCAGGTCTGGGTCAGCCCTGAGCGCCACGGCGCGATGACGGGCATCATGAAGGCTCAGATTGACTGGATTCCGCTGTCGCTCGGATCGATCCGGCCAACGCAGGGAAAGACGCTGGCGATCATGGAAGTCTCCGGTGGCAGCCAATCGTTTAACGCTTTGAACCAGATGCGCGTGCTCGGTCGCTGGATGCGGATGATCACGATCCCGAACCAGTCATCCGTCGCAAAGGCTTACCAGGAGTTCGACGCCGACGGCAGGATGAAGCCATCTTCCTACTACGACCGGGTCGTAGACGTCTGCGAGGAGCTGGTGAAGTTCACGCTGCTGACACGAGACGCCTCGGCTCATCTAACGGACCGCTACAGCGAGCGGAAGGAGCACTCGGTCGAACTGGAGAAGCGCGTGCACCTCAAGTCGATCTAAGGCGAAATGCTGTCAGCCGTGCCGCCAGAGGTTCACGGCTGACAGCAACAAGATCATTGCGAGCAGGGGAATGGCTGCGATCCCTGGGCATATGTTCGTTCTTCCGTCATCAGGTAACGCTGTGGCTACGCACCGATGAAGCGACGGCGACGAATGCCAGGATTCCGAGCGTACCCAGGGCAGCGATGACGAAAAGGGAAATGGTGGTCCCTACGTGGTTCATCGCAGCCGCGAACGCAAACGGGGCGGCCGCGCCAGTCGCCAGTCTTGCCGCCGCCATCTTGCCCGTGATCGCGCCGTAGCCAGCGGACCCGAAGAGATAGAGCGGCAGGCTGCCCTGAGCGATGCTGTTGATCCCCGACCCAAGCCCAAGGCAGATAGCGAAGGCCACCGCACCAGGCAGCCAATCACCAGACACCCCGAGTATCACCGCCCCGGCGACCATCAGCGCCGCGGAGACAATCGCAAGCGCCGGCGGCGACAGTCTCTTCCCGAAAACCATGTTGATCAGACGGCTCATAACCTGTGCTGGACCGAACAAGGAGCCGATCACGACCGCCGCACTGCCAAGTCCGATCGCGCCGAGCATTGGCACCATGTGGGCAAGGATCGCGGCGAGAGTGAAGCCCGTCAGCGAAAAGGCGCATGAGACCAGCAACATACCGCGGCGGCGTGCCTGCGGCTCGAGAGCGCCAACCACGACCTGGCGGGTTCTCGTCTCGCCCGTCTTCGATCCCACCCTTCCGGCACGCATGATCCAGTAGTGCAGGGGCATGCAGACGAGAAGGTTCAGGGCGGCGAACAACAGATAGATTTCCCGCCAGGACAGGTATCCGGTCAATGTCGCGGCGATCGGCCAGAAGATGGTAGAGGCAAAGCCGCCGATGAGCGTGAGGTAGGTGATGCTGCGGGACGCCGTACGAGGTTCGCTTTCGACCAGCGTGGCGAAGGCTGCTTGGTACTGGACCATGCCGGAGGACACCTCGAGCAGGACAATCGCAAGGACGAAGAGCGATACGGACGGCGACCACGCACACAGCGCCAGGGTGAACGCCGCAAGGGCCGACCCTAGCGTCATCACCGTCGCCGCACCGATCTTGTCCATGTGCCTGCCGATGAACGGAGCAGACAGGCCGCCGATGAACAGGGAGACCGAGAAGACGGCGAAGACCCATTCCAGGCTGATGCCGAGGTCTTTGGCCATTCCAGGCGCGAGGATGCTGAAGGAATAGTAGAGAGTGCCGTAGCCGATTATCTGCGTGACACCGAGGGCGGAGACAATTCCCGCTGGAACCTTGGTCGTATGCAATGAGGTATTCCTTGACGGCCTATGCTTCGCTCGGGCAGCAACCAGTGGATCGCTCGACCGAGCCACGGATGCCTAGATGTCCCGCGCAGCAGTCTTCCATCAGGAATGTCACCAGCTCGGCGAGGGTGTCATAGCTTGCGGTGTAGACAATCGAGCGCGACTCCCGACGCTGGGAGATCAGACCGGAGCGCTCGAGTTCCTTGAGGTGGAACGAGACATTCGATGGAGAGACGCCCATGCGCTCGGCAATCGCGCCTGCGGCCAGACCTTCAGGGCCGGCGACCACCAGGGTCCTCACGATGGAGAGCCGGGTCTCCTGTGAAAGCGCGGCGAAAGAAGAGAGGGCTTGACGGTCATCCATATTTCAATAATCCTTGAATAATTGAAATAGAGGATAGCCGCAAATGATCGCGATCGACAATAGCCAATCCGACAAAACCGATATCTCGCTCGGGGAGTTGCTGGGTAGAGCCGCCGAGACACCGGACCTGCCGTTGGTGTTCCTGTATGACGGGAGGCCCGTGAAGCCCGGCTATCACGTGACCGAGGTCAAGGCGGGTCAGTTCTCCGCGCTTGATTGCGGGGCGAACCCGGAAGCCTGGTCGGAAATCTTCGTGCAGCTGTGGGATGTCGAGGAGGGCGATCGAACCCATATGACCGCGGGGAAGTTCTCGGCCATCGTCCGCAAGGTTTCCGAACACGTCCGTCTCGACGGTTCCGCCAAGCTGACCTTTGAAGTCAGCGATGGCGTCCGCCCGATACAGTTGTTCAGTGCCAACGACCCTGTTTCGAAAAACGGCGCCCTGGAGGTTGCGCTAACGCCGCGCCCCGCCAGTTGCAAGCCGCGGGACCGTTGGTTGGTTGGGTCGGCGTCAGTGGAAAAGCGGTGCTGCGGGCCTTCTGCCACCGGGGCATGTTGCACTTGATGGCCTGAGTTTGCTTTCGAGCCGAAGGGCCCCGTACTTGACGAACGCGATCCACGGCCAGTTGCCCGAATGTTCATGGTATGTGCGTCCAAGATCGCATAATGTATCGTCTGGAAGGCGCCGTACCGAGGTTGGTGCCGCCTTATGCCGCTCTATCGATTTCCGGGATCAATTCCAGTTCGCGATGAAGCGCTACTTCCTCTGTTTTGAGGTTGAAGCTGGTCTGCATGTTCATCCAAAATTCCGGTGTCGTGCGGAAGTACTTGGCGAGTCGTAGGGCAGTATCCGTCGTTATCGGTGTTTGCTCCGCCGCTATACGTTCGATGCGGGTGCGAGGAACATTGAGCTTTTTCGCCAGTGCACCGGCACTCATGTTCAGGGGGAGCAGATACTCCTCGCGGAGGATTTCGCCCGGGTGGACCGGCGGAAGAATATGGGTCATCTCAAGCTCCCTGTCTGCCGTGCTTGGCCTTCAATGGTAGTCAACTATTTCAACGTCTTCGACACCGGCATCAGTCCATACGAAGCATATGCGCCACTGATCATTGATCCGGATCGAATGTTGGCCTTCTCTATTCCCCTTAAGGGCTTCTAATCGATTGCCCGGAGGAGAACGCAAGTCCTCAAGAGCTGCAGCGCTGTTTAGGATTGTTAATTTCCGGACGGCCGACCTCACGATGTCCGAAGGAAAGCCTTTTGGTGTTTTGCCGCGGGCAACGGCTTCGGTCTTGGCGTCCTTAAATGACCTGATCACGTCCTGCTCTTCATGTTTGTATCATACGGTGATACTGGAGAAAGTCAATTGGTACGTATCATATCGCGATACGGATTCGCAATTGCGATCCTGTTTACGCACCGGAAGGTGGCCAATCCACGGTTCGATCAAGGCGAGATGACCTCGGGGGAGCCGACCGCCAGGCTGTGCGCTATCGACTTGCTGAAGCGACTGCTACACTCCGCCCACCCGATGAAAGATGCCAAGCGACCTGAAGCGGAAGCCCTACGTGCCTAAGGGGGCCTCGGGTCCACGCGCGGGGTTTTGTTTACGGTTTGTGCGTCTATTCCAATTGGAGGCCTTCTGTAATTGGTCAACGGTTTCTCCGTTCCTGTGTACTCGTCGTCTGCGGGTTTCACGCTTCTGTTCGGGGTCGGCGCGATGGACGCCCCACTCTGGGCGGTTCGAATGGTGAGATTGAATGCTGCAAGCTCGAAAGCGTGATCGGCAATGTCACGAGGACTCCAACGCAGTCATTCAGGCCCACACGCTCTCCGCATTCTCACGACGAGACGTGATGGACGATCTCGGTCAGGCGTTCATGGTGATCGGCCTTTCCATCGAGAATTCGGTTCCGTCGCACCACATGCGATGCAGCACCACGGCAAGCCGGCGTGCCAACGCGACCTTTGCCTTTCGGGCTCCGCGGCGACGGGCGATGGCGAGCGCCCAGGACTTCAGCCAGTTGTCCGCCCTGCAGCGGGTCATCATGACATTGGCCGCCTCGTAGAGCATCGCCCGCACCATCGCGTCACCGCATTTGGTGATGCGTCCGAGTTGCTCCGTTTCACCGGAAGCATGCACGCGCGGCGTCAAGCCGAAGACGGCAGCAACCAGCCGCGACCTATCGAAGCGCCAAGGAGCGTCGATCCCGGTGCGGAAGGTGAGCGCCGTCACCGGTCCGACCCCCGGCACAGTCATCAACAGACGGCAAACCGCGTCCTTCTTCACAATGTCGAGCACCATCTTGTCGATCCTCGCCAGGGTGCGCAGGCCATCTTCATAGGCGACAAGCAGCGGCTCGGTCATCGCCAGCAGGACGGCATCGTCAACGGCCTCACGAACCCGGCGTGCATAGAGCGTGTTCTTGCCGCCGCCGGTTCGGATACCGAACGCCTTCAGCGTGCCGCGCACGGTGTTGATGAGATCCCTGTTGCGGCGGACCATCGATTGCCGATGCCGGAGCAGCAGCCGGATACGCTGGCTATAATCAGTCTTCACATGCGTCGCCTTGAACAAGCCGGTCCGCATGGCTTGGGCGATCAAGCGGGCGTCACGGCGATCCGTCTTGACCGGCGAGGCTTTGGCGAACGCCTTCATCTGGCGAACCTCGATGCAGAACACGGGCAGGCCATGGTCCACCAGGCCACTGTAGAGCCACGGCGCCAATGGCCCGGCTTCGAGCCCAACACGCTGGATTGGCCCGGCCAGTTCGGCAAGGCAGGCGCTGATGTCATCAGGGTGGCTGACAACGCTACGCTCCATGACGACCCGGCCATCTTCATCCAAAACGCAAACGGCCGTCTGTTCCAACGACACGTCCAATCCGACAGAGTAATGCACGGCGGCTTCTCCTTTCGCCTCTCTCATCAGTGAGCGATCCTATCGCTCAACAAGGAGCTCCGTCGCCTCGCAAAGCCAGATTATCCCAGCTCTAAAAACCTCCCCTTCAGCCTGTTTTCGTGATTCAATCCGGCTTGCGTGATTTGCAGGGAACGGATGATGCGTGGGCAGCCGGGTTTTTGGGATTTGAACGAGCGTTACGAGCGCCTGAGTGCCGTCGGCGACCCTCTGGAGAAGCTCAACAGCATCATTCCCTGGGGTGTGTTTGAGAAGCCGTTGGCCAAGGCGCTGAAGCGCTCCGACGGATCGAAGGGTGGACGTCCACCGTTTCCGGCGGTGCTGATGTTCAAGATCCTGGTGCTGCAGGCGCTCTACAATCTCTCTGACGACCAGGCCGAGTTCGTCATCCAGGACCGGTTGTCGTTCATGCGGTTTCTCGGGCTCGGCCTTTCCGACAAGGTTCCGGATGCCAAGACGATCTGGCTGTTCCGCGAAAGCCTGGTACGAGCCGGTGCCATCGATAATCTGTTTGCCCGTTTCGACAAACATCTCTCACGGTCCGGCTACCTGGCCAAAGGCGGCCAGATCGTCGATGCAACGATCATCCAGGCGCCCAGGCAGCACAACAGCCAGGACGAGAAAGAGGCGATCAAGGCGGGCGAGATCCCGGACGAGTGGAAGGACAAGCCCGCCAAGCTTGCCCAGAAGGATCGAGACGCCCGTTGGACGGTGAAGTATTCCAAGGCGAAGCAGCCGACGGAAACGCCGACTTCAGCCGCGACCAAGCAGCACGACATCGCCATTCCGATGTTCGGTTACAAAAACCATGCCGGCATCGACCGGGCGCATGGGTTCATCCGGGGATGGACGGTGACGAGCGCGGCCGCCCATGACGGCGCTCAACTCAGAAACGTCGTCGCCAAGGACAACACCGCCTCGACCGTCTGGGCCGACAGTGCCTACCGCTCGAAGACCAACGAGGAGTGGCTGAAGGACAATGGCCTGAAGTCGGACATTCATCAGCGAAAGCCAAAGGGCAAGCCAATGCCGGACACGATGTCGCGGGCAAACGGACGACGATCAAAGATCAGGTCCGCCGTCGAGCATGTCTTCGCCCGGCAAAAGGACCAGATGAAACTCTTCATCCGCACGATCGGCATCAGCAGGGCGACGGTGAAGATCGGTATGGCCAATATCGCCTACAACATGCTGCGATACGTCTTCCACGAAGGACGCCGTGCCGCCGCGTGACGCTGGCCGCCCCGAAAGGGGCGATGACACCACGAGATCCAGCCCGAAATCGGAGGCAAATGCCGCCAACAGCCATCAGGCCGCGCCGCCGATCACCAATTCAGCGGTAATTCGAGCTGGGATAATCTGGCTTTGCGAGGCGACGGAGCTCCTTGTTGAGCGATAGGATCGCTCACTGATGAGAGAGGCGAAAGGAGAAGCCGCCGTGCATTACTCTGTCGGATTGGACGTGTCGTTGGAACAGACGGCCGTTTGCGTTTTGGATGAAGATGGCCGGGTCGTCATGGAGCGTAGCGTTGTCAGCCACCCTGATGACATCAGCGCCTGCCTTGCCGAACTGGCCGGGCCAATCCAGCGTGTTGGGCTCGAAGCCGGGCCATTGGCGCCGTGGCTCTACAGTGGCCTGGTGGACCATGGCCTGCCCGTGTTCTGCATCGAGGTTCGCCAGATGAAGGCGTTCGCCAAAGCCTCGCCGGTCAAGACGGATCGCCGTGACGCCCGCTTGATCGCCCAAGCCATGCGGACCGGCTTGTTCAAGGCGACGCATGTGAAGACTGATTATAGCCAGCGTATCCGGCTGCTGCTCCGGCATCGGCAATCGATGGTCCGCCGCAACAGGGATCTCATCAACACCGTGCGCGGCACGCTGAAGGCGTTCGGTATCCGAACCGGCGGCGGCAAGAACACGCTCTATGCACGCCGGGTTCGTGAGGCCGTTGACGATGCCGTCCTGCTGGCGATGACCGAGCCGCTGCTTGTCGCCTATGAAGATGGCCTGCGCACCCTGGCGAGGATCGACAAGATGGTGCTCGACATTGTGAAGAAGGACGCGGTTTGCCGTCTGTTGATGACTGTGCCGGGGGTCGGACCGGTGACGGCGCTCACCTTCCGCACCGGGATCGACGCTCCTTGGCGCTTCGATAGGTCGCGGCTGGTTGCTGCCGTCTTCGGCTTGACGCCGCGCGTGCATGCTTCCGGTGAAACGGAGCAACTCGGACGCATCACCAAATGCGGTGACGCGATGGTGCGGGCGATGCTCTACGAGGCGGCCAATGTCATGATGACCCGCTGCAGGGCGGACAACTGGCTGAAGTCCTGGGCGCTCGCCATCGCCCGTCGCCGCGGAGCCCGAAAGGCAAAGGTCGCGTTGGCACGCCGGCTTGCCGTGGTGCTGCATCGCATGTGGTGCGACGGAACCGAATTCTCGATGGAAAGGCCGATCACCATGAACGCCTGACCGAGATCGTCCATCACGTCTCGTCGTGAGAATGCGGAGAGCGTGTGGGCCTGAATGACTGCGTTGGAGTCCTCGTGACATTGCCGATCACGCTTTCGAGCTTGCAGCATTCAATCTCACCATTCGAACCGCCCAGAGTGGGGCGTCCATCGCGCCGACCCCGAACAGAAGCGTGAAACCCGCAGACGACGAGTACACAGGAACGGAGAAACCGTTGACCAATTACAGAAGGTCTCCAATTGTATTCACGGGAACCCGGCCGAATCCGCCGAACAAAGGCGTTGATTTCGGGAATGCCAAGGGAGTTGCGCGCGGCGCCCCACGGCACTCGTCCAAGCTTGACATTCTTTGCACAGCTGTGCAGTCTAGGGCGACCAAATTGATGAGAGAGAATATCCGATGCACTTGAGTTCTAGCAGTCTCGAAACGAGGGCAGCTTTTTGCCGCGACCTTATTCTTGCGGCCGGCAAGGTGGTGATGGAAGGTTTCGGATCCTCTCGACAACTGGAAATGAAAGGTCCCCAGGACTATCTCACGGAGACGGATGCTCAATGTGAAGCGTACATTCGAAGCCAACTGGCCGCAGCCTATCCTGAGGATGCCTTCTTCGGCGAAGAGACCGGTGGTCAGGCAGGCGATAATGTCTGGGTAGTGGATCCGATCGATGGGACCGCCAATTTTGCTCGTAATATTCCGCACTTCTGCATCTCAGTCGCCTTCGTCTCCTGCGGGAAAACCGAAATAGGGGCGATCTACAATCCAGCGCTCGATGAACTGTACCTTGCGCGCCGTGGCATGGGAGCGACTCTCAATGGCCGGCCTATCCACGCAGCACAAACGCTCTTACCGCAAGCGGCTTCGATCGAACTCGGTTGGTCGGGACGTATCCCAAATATCGCCTACATGAGGGTGTTGGGTGCCGTGCTTGATAGCGGCTTTAATGCTCGCCGGGCTGGTTCGGGGGCGCTCGGGCTGGCATACGTCGCAGATGGGCGGAGCGACGGATACGCCGAGATTCACATGAACAGCTGGGATTGTCTGGCCGGCCTGCTGCTGGTCGAGGAGGCTGGCGGCCATGTATGCCCCTTTCTCCACTTGGGCACGCTCGAAGCTGGGGGGCCCGTCCTCGCGGCGGCTCCGCGAATTTCGTCTGTGCTCAGCCGGGCAACCGAAATCCCGCTTGGCGGGCTTGAGGACGGTTCTCGCGACGGCGCGCGCGCAGAGGTTTGGGGATCAGCCCTGTAAAAAAACTTTGGCTGATCGTGCACGGCTGTGCATAGCGTAAGGGAGGTGGCGATCATGTCTGATAAAATCCGTAAAATTCAAACAGCCGGTGGGGAGACACCCTCCCTTGGCGCGGCCGCGAATGAGGAGGACGCACAGATGCATCAATTCTCCGTTCAGGGTACCCCTATCGCGCCCCCGGCGACCTTCATCGGACTGCGGGAGTCCTGTCGCCTCGCCGCATGGCGGTTGAAGGGCGGGCGGCTGGAGGTTGCGAAGTTCGTGCTTGCCCACCCTTTTGATGTCGCCTTTGCGAGTGCACGCGAAGTGGCGACACGCAGCGGTGTCTCGACGACGACGGTGATGCGCCTCGTCAACGATCTCGGCTTCGAAAGCTATGCTGCCTTTCAGCAGTTGTTCCGGGCGGAATTGCTGCGGGGCCGGCAGTAGGGCTGCTCAAGGGGAGGGAACCGTGGAATCGGCGATCGTCAGCATCAATCTCTTCGGCGCCGTGGCTCTGCTCCTCTTCGGTCTCGGCCAGGTGCGCGAGGGCATGGAGCGCGCCTTCGGCGCACGGCTGAAGGCTGGCCTTGCGGCCGGAACGAGCGACGGCTTTCGCGCCTTCTTCACCGGCCTTGTCGCGACCGTTGCGCTGCAGAGTTCGACCGCGACGGCCCTGATGGTGGCATCATTCGTCGAGCGCGACCTCATCCTGCCACGCATGGCGCAAGTGGTATTGCTTGGCGCCAATGTCGGAACGGCAATGACTTCCTGGATCGTCGCATTGGGCCTGGGATGGCTTTCGCCGCTTTTGCTGATTTGCGGTGTAGTCGTCGGGCGCGGAGGCTCGAATGCCCGCAAGGGGGCAGGTGCCGCGCTCGTCGGCGTTGGGCTGATGTTGCTGTCGTTGCATCTGATCGGCGCGGCGACCGAACCGCTTCGAACGTCGGTGGCACTTTCTGCCTTCCTCGCACTGCTTGATAATGCCTGGCCGGTTGCGTTGGTGATCTCTGCGGCCCTTGCTGTCCTTGCCTCGTCCAGCCTCGCTATCGTGGTGTTGATCCTGTCGCTTACCGCGTCCGGCCAGCTTTCGACCGGGCTACTCATCGTACTTGTTCTTGGCGCAAACCTCGGTGGGGCCGTGCCGCCGGTTCTTGCAACTCTCAATGCGGCGCCCAGCGCCCGGCGTGTCGCGCTTGGAAATTTGATCGTCCGGGCACTCGGTTGCCTTCTGGCACTGCCGCTGGCCGGCTACTCCGCCCAATTGGTCGAGCTATTGCCCCTGTCGCATGACAAGCTGCCGGTCGACGCGCATCTCGGTTTCAATCTCGCGTTGGCGGTCCTGGCTGCCCCTTTTGCCCGGCCGCTTTCTCGTCTCACCGCGCGGCTTCTGCCGGATTTGGCGAAAGCCGAGGACGGCCCGTCGTTTCTGGAGCAAGGCGATCTGCAAACGCCGGTTGCGGCCCTTGCCGGAGCCAGCCGGGAGGTCCTCAGCGTCGGTGACATGATCGAGCGCATGCTCGTTCAGGCAAACGACGCCTTACTACAGACGGACCTTTCCAAGCTCTCGACGATCAGCACCCTTGAAGGGCGGGTCGATCGTGTGCAGCACGAAATCAAGGTCTACGTTTCGCGTGTCGGCCAGTTCGATATCGACGACCAGCATCGCCGGCGTGCGACCGATATCGTCGACTATGCCATCAATCTCGAGCACATCGGCGACATCATCGAAAAGGGTCTGCTGGCTGAACTTGCAAAGAAGATCACCCGGGGCCTGACGTTTTCCCGCGATGGCCACGAAGAGCTCTCGCGGCTGTTCGCGATCACGATCGACAATCTGCGCATGGCGCAGGCGGTGTTTGCCACGCGCGACAACACCATGGCGCGGCGCCTTGTCGAGGCGAAAGAGGACGTTCGCCGGCTGGAGCGCCAATCGGCCGAACAGCATCTGCAGCGGTTGCGCGACGGACGCGCGGACAGCGTCGAGACCAGTTCGCTTCATCTCGACATGCTGCGTGATCTGAAGCGCATCAATGCGCATATCGCCTCTGTTGCCCACCCGATCCTCGATCAGAGCGGACTGTTGCTCGAGAGCCGCATCCGGCAGGCGGCTTCCTAAACGCTCACCGCCGGGCGACCATCGCGATGGCGCACAGACGATGGATCGGATTTGCACGGCTGTGCACTTACGACGATAATAGGTCGCAGAACTCATATCCTGTCGTTTGCCACCGATGAGCGGCGTCAAGGGGTTCCAAATACACTGCTGGCTTCGGTCAATAGTGGCGTGCGCTCTTTGGCGTGGGACGAGGCTTGTGGCGCAAACGTCGGCCTTTGATGGCGGTTTCATCGATTTTCTGCTGTCTGAAAGTGCTTGTGAGGGAGCACTTGATCCTTCAGAAAAACTGCCCGAGTTATTTTCGAAGTATTGTGCGGCGACGACATTTTTTCACTTGCATACTTAGTCAAGCGGTGCCTATATGTGATTGCACGGCTGTGCAAAAAGCGCTTGACCTAGGAGGAGGCTATGGGCGGATTTCTGGAGATTAATGAAACCCGTGTTCGATATGGCGAAGTAGAGGTCCTGAAAGGGATCAATCTTTCTGTTGCCAAGGGCGAATTCGTTGCGCTTCTCGGTTCGTCGGGGTGCGGGAAGACGACTCTTTTGCGTACAATCGCCGGGTTCAATACGCCAGCGGCAGGCGCGATTAAAGTCGGCGGCCGCGACGTCACTCGCCAGCCACCGGATAAAAGGGGCATGGCCTTGGTATTCCAATCATACGCCTTGTGGCCGCACATGACGGTGGACCAAAATATTGGCTATGGTCTCAAGCTCAGGCGGACTCCGCCTCAGGCTGCCGCTGCGCGTGTCGGCGAAATGAAAGCACTGCTCGGACTAGAAGCGCTTGGCCAGCGTAAGCCAGGAGCGCTCTCGGGCGGTCAGCGTCAGCGCGTCGCTCTCGGTCGGGCACTGGCAATCAATCCTGAAATTCTGCTGCTCGACGAGCCGCTTTCAAATCTCGATGCGCGCATCCGGCTGACCGTTCGGCACGAAATCAGCGCATTGCAACGCCGCCTCGGGATTACAGCGGTCCACGTCACTCACGATCGAGAGGAGGCTATGGTGATGGCTGACAGGATCGTAATCATGAACGGAGGAGAGATAGCGCAGGCCGGAACGCCCCAGGAAGTCTATAATCGTCCTTCGTCCGACTTCGTCGCGGCCTTCATGGGCGCTGAAAATATCATCGACCTTGATGTTCATGTGAGTGGCGAGCGGATCGACGTGGCCGAAAGTGGGCACAATGGTCGAGCGTCTCTTTCGGCCAAAGGCCGTACGATTTCCAGTGGGCGCGCGATCGCGAGGTTTCGCAGCGAGGCCATTAGCCTTACCGCGGCAGACGGTACGGAGCTAATGGCAACCACCGGCGAATTGTTGCTGAAAGGCATCGTCGAGCAATCGAGCTATCCAGGCGGCGTATGGCGGCATGTCATTTTGCTCGGTACGAGCAAAGTCATCGTCGACGCGGAACGCCAATTCGAAATCGGGAGCCCCGTGCATGTGCGGGTTCCGGAAGAGGCGCTGTTCTTGTTCGCAAGACATTAGCGGCAAGGCGTGCGTGCGTAGGCGGGAGGCCTTCGCGACACGGGAGTGACGGGGCCGATTTGCCCCGTTTGGGAGAAGCGATCGTCGTGTCCAGCGTGTTGATCGCCACGGGACTGGAACAGACATCACACATGGGAGGTTTCAAAATGAAAGCGTTTCTTAGTGCAACGGCCATCCTTGCCGCGACCACCTCGCCGCTGATGGCGGCGGAGCTGACAGTGATCACTGCTGGCGATCAGAACATGGTCGACTATATCAACGAATATCTCGGCCCGCTATTTGAGGCGCAAAACCCCGGGAATACGGTACGCGCCGTTGGGACCGGACCGGGAGATGCGGGTTCACAGAAGATCCTGGAACGATTCGAAGCTCAGTCCAAAGCGGGCACGGCAACCTGGGACGCCGACGTCGCGGTGGTCCACGAAAAGTTCGCCGGCCCGATGGTCGAACAGGGTTTTCTGGAGAAGTACCGAGACAAGATTGCCAGCGGCGTCCTCGTAACCCGCGGCAATGCCAAAATGGCCCTCGGTGCGAACGTCGACGGTTTCGTGATGCCGATGTTTAATAG
Organism: Ensifer sp. 38_S197; assembly: GCF_056924495.1. NCBI lineage: Bacteria > Pseudomonadati > Pseudomonadota > Alphaproteobacteria > Hyphomicrobiales > Rhizobiaceae > Ensifer > Ensifer sp. 38_S197. The sequence continues at coordinate 1,327,930 of NZ_JBXOVZ010000001.1, forward strand.
CCAGACCGCGCTCGCCTACAACCCAACTCTCGTTGCCAATCCTCCGAAAAGCTATGAACAACTGGTGACATGGGCCAAGGAGAACCCCAAGCAGTTCGGCTATAACGGCATCAAGGGCGGTGCCTCCGGCGTCAGCTTCGTTATGGGTTGGCTCTACGCGTTTGGCGGCGATGCCGACAAGCTGATCAATGGTCCTTTTGACGAAGCCGAAGCATCAAAGTGGAGCGACGCCTTTGCCAAACTCAAAGACTTCTCAACCAATGCAACTCTGACGCCTGGCAATGCCGGAACCCTCGATATGCTGAGCCGAGGGGAGATCGCTATCGGTCCGGTCTGGGTTGACATGTTCTATTCCTGGAAGGCCAACGGTCAACTGCCCCCCGAAATGAAGCTTGTCCTTCCGTCCCCAGGTATGCCCGGGCAACCGATGCACTACGTAATCCCCGCCAAGAGTCCCAACAAGGAACTCGCCGAAAAGTTCGTCGACCTTGCAACCAGCCCGAAGGTCCAGGCCGAGGGGATCGTAAAGCGCTTCAACTGGTATCCGGGCATCGACGCCAAGCATGTCGAAGCCGAACTCGACAGGGAAACATGGGCGAAGCTGTTCACGGACATTTCGCCCGAGGACCTCGCCGCCAATGGCAAGGCGTTTCCGATTGCATCGTACAACAAGGCGATCCTAGAGGCCTATGAGCGGCAGGTCGGCAACTGACCGATTGGGCGTCGCGGCGACCGGTCGCGACGCCTCTCGCCTCATCCCATCGGTGTCTTTCTTATGGGGCACTGCGAATCCGAAATCGGGTGACTACATGCCGATCCCTATCATTGGTCTTCTTCTCGTCGCGCCGACGCTTGCCGTCGTGCTGTTGCTGTTCATCGTGCCGCTCTTCAGTTCGATCACCGGTGCGTTCGATGTCGCAGGCAGCTTCGGATCGGGCAATTTCGTCAAGGCATTTGAACTTTATAGCAGTGACGTGCTGTTTACCCTCGTCATTGTTGCACTCTCGTCCGCGCTCATTGGCGTCCTTTCGATTGGAATCGGCGGGTACTTGACGCTCGGCGCGAACCCGCGCGCAGTGACTATCCTCCGCTGGCTCTATCGATGGCCGCTCTTCGTTCCGTTCATCGTTGTCGGTCAGGTGCTGCGGACATTTCTTGCCAAGAACGGCTTGATGAACAGCATGCTGGTTGAAACAGGGGTTCTCACCGCCTCACAGACAATGAGTTTTCTCGATTGGCGCGGCATCGTGATCGCCTTCGTGTGGAAACAGACCCCCTTCGTGACCTTGCTGCTTGCCGGTGCAATGGCTTCACTTGACCGGTCCACCATCGAATCCGCACGTAACCTCGGTGCAGGCCGGCTTCGAATACTCATCGAGATAATCCTCCCTCAGGTCATGCCAACCTTGATGGTGGGGCTCATCCTCAGCTTCGTGACAATGATGTCGGTGCTTTCGGTGCCAATGATGATCAATGCACAGTCACCGACCATGATCACAGCGAATATGGCTTTCCGCATCAATGCCTACGGCGACTACGGAGCGGCCAATGCGCTCGGCGTGATTTCCTTGCTGATTACCAGTGCAGTCGCCTGGATTTATCTTAGACAAACAATGAAGGAGCACCGCTAATGGAGCGCCGCTTCGATCTCTACTGGATACCACGTGGCCTCGGCCTTGGATTGCTGGCATTCGCAATCTTCGGTCCGCTGACAAACCTCTTGCTTTGGGCGGTGGCTGAGCGATGGTATTTTCCGCATGCATTGCCGCTGCAATACGGCTTTTCCTACTGGGTGAGTGTCTTTTCGCCTAGGGGTAATGCGACAACGTCGCTGATCATGAGCGTTATCATTGCGTCGTTGACGGTCGTCGTGTCGATCGGTCTTGCCATCCCGGCTGGGTATGCGCTTGCACGGCTTCGGTTGCCGTTTCGGGGGCTCATTTTGCTGATCTTGTTGATCCCGCAAGCCTTTCCGAACTTGCCGGTCTACGTCAACATTGCCCGTATCTTCTATCAGATCGGATTGAACGGAACGGTGCTTGGTGTGGTCCTGGTCCACGTCACGCACGGGCTTGTCTATGCCGTTTGGATCGCCACGGCTGCCTTCTCGGCCATAGACAGAGAGCTGGAGGAGGCCGCTCGGTCTATAGGAGCGTCAGCTTTGAGAGGATTTTTTGATGTGACGCTTCGGATCGCGGCGCCCGGTTTGCTCGCCAGCGCTATCTTCGTGTTCCTGGAATCGCTCGACGAATTTACAGGCACCTATTTTGTTGGAGCACCGGATATTTCGACTTTGCCGCTTTTGCTCTATACGGCAGGCTCCGGTGGCAATTACCAGATAGCGTCGATCACCGCCCTTATCTTGCTCGTGCCATCGATCGCGTTCATGTTCGTGGTAGAGCGGTTCCTCCGCGCGGACGTATTGTCGAAAGTAGGCCGATGAACGATGGAACGAACGGTGCGGAAGACGATGGTCTTCCGCGCTATATCAGCGCACACGAAGTCGCGGAAAGAGCGGGTGTCTCCCGCTCTGCAGTATCGCGAACATTCACAGACGGAGCAAGCGTTTCGAAGGCTACCCGCGAAAAGGTAATGAAAGCGGCCAAGGAACTTGGCTACCATGTCAATGATCTTGCACGTGGTTTGCTCGCCAATCGAAGCCAGCTGGTTGGTATGATCGCTTCCGACCCCGAGACACCGTTTCGGACCCTGCAAATTTCTGCATTGTCGCGTCAACTGGTAGAGCGAGGACGTGTACCGGTCCTTATCCCGACCGATACTTCGGAGGCGGCTTCGCAGGCGTCGCATGCAACGCTGCTGCGCTATCGGGCGGAGGCTACAATTGTTCTGTCTGGCATGCCATCGAAGGCTTTCATCGATCTCGCACAGCGAAATGGGCAGACGCTGATCGCCGTGGGGCGTAATGAAGAAGGGGTTGATCACGTACACATCAACAACGCTCAGGCAGCGAAAACGGCGGTTCAGGTCTTTGCGGCACGTGGCATGCGCCGCATCGGCCTTGCTACGTCACATGTAGGCAGCCCAAACCTGGTAGAGCGAGAGCAAGCTTACATTCAGCGCGCTCGCGAACTCGGGATAGAGGTCCTGGTCGAGCGTTCCGAGCGCACTGATTATGACGGAGGCTATCTCGCGGCCTCGTCGCTGCTGGCGCGCGCGACAGAAGGTGTTTTCTGCATCAACGATTTGATGGCTTTTGGTTTCATTGACTATGCCCGAAATGTCGGCATCTCGATTCCGAATGATGTCTCGGTCATCGGTTTTGACGACGTGCCGGAGGCGCGCTGGGGAGCGTATCGATTGACCACCTTCCAACAGGATGCCGACAGATTGGCATCAGAGATCATTCGCGTGCTTGAGGCGCGTTTGAATGATCCGGCCGCGCCATCAATTGTGAGACAGCTCGATCTGCCGCTAATTTTCCGTAACACCGTCAAGCCACTCTGAGGCGCTCCATCCGAGAGTTCGCGCCTCGTTTCAGGAATATACCTGCATGTCCGCCTACCATTCCATCTGGCTGATGCCAGCCGAAGACGACCTTCAGTATTTCCGCGATATCGTAAACCGTCTCGGTGCACATTTCGGGACGGAGGTGTTTTGCCCTCATCTGACACTGGTGGAGGACATGCGGCGACCAAGTATGGATCTTTCCGAACTGGTCAGGGAATTGGTCTCCGGCCGCCCAGCCTTAGCGTGCCCGATCGAAAAGATCGTCGGAACGACGTTGTTCTATCGGTCGCTCTATGCCGCGTTTCCCAACCGAGCCGATCTAATTTCACTTAAGCGGCGTGCCATCGACTTGTTTCGCAACGGAGACATCGAAAGCTTTCAGCCCCATGTTTCCCTTGCCTATGGCGCTCCTTCAGGAGACGAGAAGAATACGACGATTGCCGCACTTTCGCGCGAAATGAGCGGTCGTCCTATCACATTCGACTCTGTGGCAGTGGCAGCTTCAGCGCAAAGCATTCCGATTTCGGAGTGGCAGATCATCTCGCGGCATGATCTGACGCGTGTCTGAAGGTATGGTGGAACGCGACCCGTAAAGACGTTGGCGACCAACTTCATCTGCCAACTTGCTAACGGTTTCACCGCCCTCCATGCGCTAGAGAAGCTCCAGTTTTTAGTGCTCATCAACAATTCTTTACCGTCCGGCATCCTCGGATTACGCATCATGTCTGAGCAGGCCGTTCAACGGTCTCCGAACCAGGCCGTCATCCTCCAGTTCGGCTACGCGGCTGACTGGCCGTCACTGCGATCATGATCGCTGCTGAAATAAGCCTCCGTCATCTGCTCGGCGCTGATTGGTCTGCTAAACAGATATCCCTGCAAGGCGTCGCAACCAGATAGCCTGAGAGCGTTGGCCTGCGCTTCGGTTTCGATCCCTTCTGCGGTGACGGGAATATCAAGTGCATTGGCGAGAGCGATCGTTGCGTGCAGAACCGCACCCGCGTTCTGGTCGTGGTCGAGGGCTACGATCAGCGAGCGATCCACCTTCATCCGGTCGAAACCGAACTGGCGCAGCGTCCCAATGCTCGCGTATCCCGATCCAAAATCGTCGAGAGCAATTTTGATACCCGCAGCTTTCAGGCCATCGATGGCACGGCGGGCCTGATCCGGGTTGGAGATCAACACCCCTTCCGTGAGTTCGATGCTCAGGCGGCCGGGCTCGAACCTGGCCGCTTCCAAAGCATCCGTTACTTGTTTCACGAACTTGGGGTTCTTGAGCTGAAGCGGCGAAACGTTGACCGCCAAACCAATGTCGGGCCAAGAGGACGCCGCTTGGAGAGACTTCTGCAGTACCTGCAGGCCGAGCAGGTCGATAAGACCCGACCGCTCTGCCAACGGGATGAAGATATCGGGACTGATCCTGTCTCCACGGTCCGTGTTCCAGCGGGCCAACGCTTCCACGCCGCAAATTGCGCCCGATTTCGCATCGACAAGGGGCTGAAACGAAACGTCGATGCCGCCTGTCGCCAAAGTGGTCCGCAATTGTGCTTCGAGGTCGGCCTGTCTATTGGTGTCGTCGTCGAAACTGTCCTCGAACTCCACGGTCACACCACGGCCGAGATCCTTCGCCCGATAGAGAGCGATGTCGGCGCGGCGTATAAGCTCGTCCGTCTCAATCTCACCGCGTGGCGAGGTTGCCACGCCAACGCTGGCGCCGATCTCGATCGTTCGGCCGCCGATCTCAAATACCCTTGCCAGGGCAGCCTGTATTCGGTGGCCAACATCGGAGGTGGAGACGACGAGCGGGTTTTCCAGGGTGACAACCGCGAACTCATCGCCGCCCAATCGGGAAATGATCGCGTTTTTCGGGAGGGCGTCGGTCAAACGGTGCGCAACCGCGATGATGAGTTCGTCGCCGACATTGTGCCCCCACGCATCGTTAACTGCCTTGAAACCATCGAGATCGATGAAGTGAAGCCTGACAGCCGTTGCATCGAGGTTAACCGCCGCCGAAGCAGTGGCAATACTCTCGAGCAAGCCCGCGCGGTTCAACAAGCCGGTGAGTGCGTCGTGCAGCGACCTGTAGCGTGAACGGCTTTCGCTCGCTTTCAGGCTGCGGACGGTAACGGCTCCGGCGGCGGCGATTCCGCACAGGAAAAGCACAAGAATGGTGCCTGCTGTCCGCAAATCGCCTTCAACCATTGCGTAGCTCTTCGTTCCCGGTGCTTCCGGAGGCCAGGTGAACACAGCCACTTTGTTGCCCATGACGTCTGTGAGTGTCGCCTCCAATCTTCCCGGTATTGGATATGCGTCGAGGCTGAGGCCGGCAATGCTGAAGCTGTCCGATATCTCGGCGACGACCTGGGGTGTGATGTGCTTGGCAAACACGAGAACGTAAAAGTCGTCGGGCTTCAGCAAAGGGTCGCGCTCAAACGGTTGGATGGCGGCCGCTCCGATCAAGGCAGTGCCGGCGGATGAATGAACGAAGTGCACAGGAACAGGATCAGACGGGCCAACTCGTCTTGCTGCTTGCAAGAGAGCATCGAAACTGTCGAAGAATCGTGCGGGCGGGACACCCATCGATATTCCGTTGCGATAAGCAATAACGGGCCGGTCGTGGCTGTCGACGACGATCGCGGTGTCGTAAAGCGGATAGTCAGCGCTTGTGGAACCCCAGTTCTCGATGGTCCACTCCACGCGCGTTTCCGAGTTGACCTGTTCGAACGCGTCGTCCCAATAGGCGTTATCGCGGACCGTCGCGCCGAGCTGTTGGCGAAGGGACTGCAATGCTGCGGAAGCAGCGCGCCTCGCACGCCTGTCATCAATCGCGTCGGCTGTAGTCGTAAGCTTGTTGATTGACCCCGCGACCAGACCTGCCAATACCGCGGCGACGACGATAAAAACTGTTGCCACAGCAACGACAGATAGCTGTCTGCGGCGATCCTCCGAGATGACGAACTTCTGCACCGACTGTAACCCTCGCCCATGAAACTTCAGCATGTTCCAAAGTCGGAACTGCAGAAAGGCATCATGCCCGCGAGGCGCTGCGGTTGGCACATTAGGATGGTCTATCTAACCCGAAGTTAAAGAGCCGGCGCGTTAGCCGCGATTTCCGGGTCGTGAAAGTCTCGCCCGGTATTTCCGCTCTTCTCCCCGAGCCACCTTTGCGAAGACTGGACCCGGCCGGCTCTACGCCCGCCTTTGGAAACGACAGACGGGCGGCTTTATACCCGAACAACTGGAGTAGGCGCCGTTCCTTGACATGATCTCCTGGATTCAGTCCTTTTAAGGCGGCCGATTTGCCGATTGTTAGTCGAGTCGCATGACCTTGGCCGGTGCGAAGGCTTGAGCACTCTTCATTCCCGAAATCATACCGGACTTGAAGAGGCGCGTGGCGCTTATCATCCAGCATTCCCGCTTGCCTGGATCATCCATTCAAGAGTTTTGCTCAACTCGTCACTGCCGTGGGCGAAACCCCATAAAACTCTGGATTGTTTTGGAGTGCGCGCGGTTGTATTGAGCGGGTGCTACTGAGCATGAAGCCTTCCGCGACACGCCATGATTGCTCGACGCGGTCGAGAGGATGCACCCATTCAATCCAGAAATGCGGTAGCCCGCCGCGCGGCGACGGGGGCGATCCGTATCTGTACGTCGCCGCATTTTTCACGCGAGCATCTAGAGGAGGATGGTCACATGGGCGCTATTGCTGTTTCCGTTGGAGATCAAATCGCATTACCCAATGGCGAAATACCGGCTGCCACTAGCCTTCAACAGAACCAATGGGCGATAAGCCCGAATGGCCTGTATGTGCTGATCATGCAGGCAGACGGTAATTTGGTGCTATACCAAGTCGATGGGGCGCCGCCGGCGCCGAATTCCAGCTTTCAAGGTTACCCGATATGGGCATCGCAGACAGACTACGACGTCCCCTTTGTCTTCGATGTGCAGACTGACGGCAATCTCGTAATCTACAACGGTTCGAATCCGATTTGGGCTTCAAACACACAAAACCCCTCGCCCGCCTATCTGGCAGTCCAGGACGACGGCAATCTCGTTTACTATGACAATTCCGGGACGCCATTCTGGGCGTCGAACTCTGCTGTCTACATGCCCGGCATCGTCCCGACATTGCCAAACGGCGATACTGGCCGGTTCGACTTCTACAACGTTGCCGCCTGGCACAGCATGAACAATGACGGCGACAACGGCGCGGTACCAACGGTGTCGGTAAGCTCCAACACACTGACGATAGCAGGTGGGTTTCAGTGGGACCACTTTAACCTCGGGTCGGGACAGGGCACCATCAAGATCGAGGTTGCGTTGACGCCAGCGACATGCTCCGTGTCGGCGGTGATCACGGGTCGACCATTTCCCGACATCAACCAGTCGGCGTCGGGCAGTTGGCAACTGGCTTCGGGGGACGAGCCCGTATTGACCTGCAATCTCGATGATGGGGCGATATTGACCATCAGCACCTTTGATGGCGGTGGTTCTTGGTATCCTGGCGTCGAGTTCAACTGTTCGGCTGGATCCGGATCGGATGGCTGGCAACTCTGCTTCGAAAACATGTCCAGCGCTTCGGTTTTGGTGGGTGCCGCGCAGGGCGCGCGCCAATCGCCGCTGCGGCAAACCGAACCTGAGGCAAGGGCCAGCTGACGAGGCACAGCCTCAGGCGAGCATCGGCGTGGTGACATCGGCCACCACGGTGATGCTCGGCTATGTGCGGGGAGGGGCATCGATGCCAAAGCCTCTTGTCGGTTCGAGGCGTGGCGGAATTCTGGCCTTGCGAGCCGCCGACTCGCTTGTGACGAGGCCGAATGCACGTACCGCACCCCCGCGGCGATGTTGACTGGGTATGACGAAAGTACGTTCAGGAGGCAACGGCTGCGTGTCTCGGCGCTGTAACTGCGACCTGAATTCGGCAGCGACCGACCAACGCGCCTGGTTCAGCTACCAACAACTGTTGAGGCGATCTGCCACGATACGGCAAGAGAGCCGGCCGTAGAACCTCCGTTCTGAAAGTTCACCAATAAGCCGGTCACCGCCCTTCTTGTTAAAGGCCTTCGCAAACAGTTTGGAAATGGAACCGGTTCCCGCTGGTCTAGCGCGCTACGTCCCCGCTTTTGATGTTAATGTTGGTTGGACTAACCCGCTCCGCTACGCCGGAGCGGGAAGGAGGTCAGGTATTCAGTAGGAGCCCCGACTGCGCGACGATGGGACGGCTGTTTAGCAGCCTATTCCATCAGCCAGAGGAGCTCGTCATGACCCCACTTCGCCAGCGCATGAGCGAGGACATGCAGGTGCGCAATTTTTCGCTCAATACCCAGCTCTCATATCTGCGGCAGGTATCGCTGTTTGCACGATACTTCGGCAAAGCCCCGGACTTGCTCGGCCGCGAGGATATTCGAACCTATCAGGTCTATCTGGCCAACGAGAAGAAACTGGCGCCTACCTCAATCCATATCGCCATTTCGGCGTTGCGCTTTTTCTTCAGCGTCACGCTCGAGAGGGACTGGGTGCCTGCAGAGGTTTTGCCGCTTCCCAAGAAGCCGCAGAAGCTGCCGGTCATCCTCAGTCCGGAGGAAGTACAGCACTTTCTCGGCTGCGTGGCCGATCTCAAACACCATGCCATCCTGACGACCTGCTATGCCGCCGGCCTACGCATTTCCGAAGCGGTGCACCTGAAGCCCACGGACATCGACAGCCAGAGAATGGTCGTCCGTGTCGAGCAGGGTAAAGGCCAGAAGGATCGCTATGTGATGTTGTCGCCCAAGCTCCTGGAGATCCTGCGCAACTATTGGAGGGTGCGGCGGCCAGAGGCGTGGCTTTTTCCCGGAGATCGCGCCGGCCAGCCGATCGGCAGGGATGCAGTCGGGCAAGCCTGCGCAAAAGCGCACGATCTTTCCGGCTTGTCCAAACCGGTGACACCGCACAGCCTGAGGCACGCCTTCGCCGTTCATCTCCTCGAGGCCGGCGTCGACGTGCGCACCATCCAATTGCTGCTCGGTCACCGCAGCCTCGCAACCACCGCCCATTACCTGCGCATCGCCACCAACAAGGTCTGCGCCACCTCGAGCCCTTTCGAGCTGCTGCCACATCCAGCGCCCACCCCGCCGCCGCCTGCCAAGCCTGAGTATTTCTAAGCTGCCGATGGTCCGTTCGGGGCCGGAAGTGGCGGACATCTTCCGTCGCTACGGTGAGGCCTATCGTGCCCAGCACACATCGCTGTCGACCGCTCAGCGCCGTGTCATGACGGCGATCCAGCTGCACCTCAGCGACCGCAACGCTTTCCGGCGCTATCTGGCGCCGCTGCGAAAGGCCGACTGGGTGGTCTACGCCAAGCCGCCGTTCGCTGGACCCGAACAGGTGCTCGATTACGTCGGCCGCTACACGCATCGCGTCGCCATATCCAACAACCGCCTCGTCGATATCGAGGATGGCGCGGTGCGCTTCCGCTGGAAGGATTATCGGCACGGCGATCGGCAAAAGGTCATGACCGTCTCCGCCGACGAATTCATCCGCCGCTTTCTGCTGCACGTCCTGCCCGAGGGCTTCCATCGGATCCGCTATTACGGTTTCCTCGGCAATCGTTACCGTGAACAAAAGCTTGCCCATTGCCGCGACCTGCTCGGCATGCCGGTTCCCGCGCCATCACCGAGCCAGGCTCCGAAGGACTACCGCGGCCGCTACGAGGAACTTACCGGCTGTTCCCTCAGGCAATGCCCGGCCTGTCGTCAAGGCCAGATGATCACCATCGAGACCTTCGACGGCACCAGCGGACCGCCGCGATGCTGGGACACGTCATGAAAGAAGCGCGCCGCTTTCATCGTCACCGTCGCACCGTTCCGCCGGAAACCGGTCGGTCCCGCGGACGTGCGTGCCGTCGCGCCTACCAGCTCCTTCCGGCAGGTCACAATGCCAATCTTTACCCTTGTCGAGTTCGAAATCGGCGCGGCTTCCGTCCCGTGCTCCCCGCGGTGGCGCAGCTCAATACCGCCCCTGCGACGCCCTTCCTTGGAGCCGCACCATTCAATACCCATAGAACCTGAATCGCGCCCGCGGCTTAGCCCAACACGTTTTTAGCGCACCGTCGCTCTCGGCCTCGGTGTACCCGTCAACGTGCATACACGCGACGCCACGCTAAAAACGCTCTGCATTATGTAGCCCATTCGAATAGCTCCCCAGGGTGGATTTGTTTCCAATTGCGAAAGAGGTATTCTCTACGCTGGATCGGCTGCCGCAGTTGCAGGTTACACGTTTCCTCCAGGGGCTCTCCGCAACCTACCTCTGGGGCGAAGGGCAGAGGGGCCGTGATGGAAGCGCGGCAACCCATGACCATCGAGGCCGCGCGCGCGAGCCGCCTGTTGACGAACCCGTCGGCCGCCCTGTTTCGGCGCTACCGTTTTGAAAAGGAGGTGGCAATGAAATTAGTGCGCCACATGCTTCCTCCATCTGAAAGGGAACGCTCTTCCGCCTATAATGCGCTGGTGGCGTTTGTATGTATCGTTGTGGCGACTGGTCTGCGAGCGCTGATCAATCCGGTCGTAGAAGGCGTTCCCTTCATCACATTCTTTCCGGCTGTTGCAGTTGCAGCTTATCTTGCGGGACCTATGGCAGGCGTAGCGACGACAGTGGCCGGCGGGTTGCTCGCCGCATATTTCTGGGTTCCGCCTGTTCAGTCACTGATGCTCGATCGCCATGGGTGGCTCACCGTAGCAATTTACGCCCTTCCTGTCCCTCCTGCTCATTCTGTTAATGCACAGGTTGGACGAGACCGCACGTCGCGCCCAGGCGGCCGAAAATACGTCGCAGCTCTATGCCCGTGAAATGGTACACCGCACTGCCAATCTCGTGATGCTCGTCCAGGCCGTCGCCAGCATGACCTTCAAAGAGGGTGGGTGCCCGGAGGAGCAGAAACGCCTTTTCGACTCCCGGCTCGTCGCTCTCGGCTCGGCCTTGACCGCACCGATGACCCCGGATGGAAATCAGGACGCATTGTCCATGATCAAGACCGTGTTGCTCCCATTTGGCGATCGCATCCACGTGAATGGACAATCGGCCGGTATAACGCCCGAGGTGGCTGCAAGACTTGCCCTCATCTTCCATGAGCTCGGCACGAATGCCGTCAAGTACGGCGCGCTTAGCTCGGACGCAGGCAGTGTGAACGTAGCGGCCTCCACGGATAGAGGATCGCTGGTGATTGATTGGAGCGAGAGGGGCGGGCCGCAGGTTGATCCGAACCCGCAGCGGCGAGGTTTTGGGAGCCGGCTGCTCAACAGCTGTTTATCGGCTGAAAGAGGCTCCGTCGCCGTCGACTTTGATGCGTCAGGACTCACGGCACGCGTGATTGTCCGGGAAAGCCAATTGGAGGCGACAACGCCCGTAGAAACCTAAGGCCAATTGCCTTTTCGGGATCGTTCCTCCTCAGAACCGCTGACCGCTGAAGTCGTTACCCGGAGAGGATAGGCAAATGCCGAGCCACTTGCAACCATTGAGCGCCATCTCGCTGCAGCTGAACGGCACGTCGCGGATGGTCTGAGGCACGTAGGTTCCCAGCGACAGATTATCCACGAACTCGAAAGAGACGGTCACGACACCCGCGGCGCGCGCGAGTTGCTGAAAGCCTTTGAAGACCCTCTTGCCTTACACCTCGAAGGTCGGGATCGCCGTCCAGACGGAAAAGCAAAACGTAATGAGACGTTAAGGACGCCGAGGTGAAGGGAGTCACGGCCGCGCCCGAACGAAGAAGATATTGAAGGCGGAATACAATTTTGACATGTATTAGCGCGACGTGATATCGAACTAGCCAGTGCGGTTATTTGGGGTGACAGTGATGCGTCTGCCATTTCTTGCCTTCGCTTTCCTTACAACTGCCCTTGCTCAGCACGCCTCCGCCGAGGAACTTGTAGGCAGCGTGAGCGGTGGCGGCGGGCCGATCGCAAAGTCCACGGTGACGTTATGGACTGCGGGCGAGGGCGCCCCCACCAAGCTCTCGGATTCAAGCACAGGTGATGACGGCGCCTTCCGCCTCGAGTTCGATTTCGCCAAAGCGGACGGAGCCGTGCTTTACCTTACGGCAAGGGGCGGCGCGCCGAAGATCGGCGACGCGAAGGACGAAAACCCGGCCATCGCCTTGATGGCGATCCTGGGCGCCACCGCGCCGAAGGAAGTGACGATCAACGAACTGACGACCGTGGCATCGGCCTGGACGGGCGCGCAATTCCTAAAGGGCGAAACGCTGAGTGGATATGCGCTTGGGCTGAAGATTGCTTCCGGCAATGTGCCAAACCTGGTGGATCTGGCCACTGGCGAATTGGGTCCCGCGATTCAGGACCCTCTCAACAGCACCCAGACCACCTCTCTGGCGACATTGAACACCGTCGGCGGCCTGTTGGCTGGCTGCATCACGCGGGTGAAGGCAGATGCTTGTGAAAGGCTCTTTGAGGCTACGACACCGCCAGGAGGAACTGCTCCGACAGACACGTTGACTGCGGCCGAGGCCATCGCGCGGCATCCCTGGAATGAGCCGGCCAAGCTTTTTGCGCTGCTGGATTATTTCTACCCGGCCGAGGAGGGAACCGGCGCTCGCGCCGTGCCCTTCCGGCCTTATCTGCTATTCGCTCCTGGCAGCTGGACAATTGCGCTTCGCTACGCCGGTGGCGGCCTGAGCGGCCTCGGAGGCATCGGCATTGACGGCGATGGCGACGCCTGGGCGGCAAACAATCAGATGGCAGGCTCGCAATCGACCATGTATGGCGGGATCGGCGGCACGCTGTCCGAGCTCGCAGCGAACGGCCGTCCGATCTCGCCGATGACCACCGGCTATACCGGGGGCGGCGTGGACTTCCCCGGCTGGGGCTTGACCATTGCAGCCGATGGCAAGGTGTGGATCACCAGCATTGCCGGCAAGACGATCTCGGTGTTTGACGGGACCGGAAAGCCCTTGTCGCCGGCGAAGGGTTACAATCTCGACGGACAGCTCGGCGGCATGCAGGGCGTCAACACCAGCCCTGAAGGCGATGTCTGGGCGCTCGATTCGAGCAAGAGCCAGATCGTCCACATCCCGAAAGGCGATCCGTCCAAGGCGCGCATCGTCTGCCGTACTGTCGACGGCAAGCCAGTCGACGGCAGCTGCCAGGTGAAAGGACCGTTCCACGTCGCCGTCGACTTGCAGGGCCGCATCCTGGTGTCCAACGCCAATTCGAATACGGTCACGCGCTTTCCGGCTGATGATCCGAGCAAGGCTGAAGAATTGAAGGTCGGGTTCAGCCCGCATGCGATCGCTATCGATAGCCAAGGCAATGCATGGGTCGCAAACACATTGGGGGAGCCAAGTGTCAAAGAGAAGCTGGACCTCCTGCGAACCAAGGTGCGCAGCAGCTTGGAAAGCAAGCTGACATCAGCCGGCGGCGGTGATGAGACGGTGGAAAAATTCATCGCCCTGGTGCGCATCATCGAAGAGTTCCCCGGCGGCAGTGTTAGCGTGATCCGCCCCGACGGGACCCAAATGCCGGGCTCGCCGTTTGATGGAGGAGCGAGCATCAGCGGACCCTGGGGCATCACGGTTGACGGCAACGACCACGTTTGGGTTGCCAACGGCTTCGGCAAGACGCTCACCCAGCTTTGCGGCGTGCGCACCGAGACATGCCCGCCCGGCTTCAAGACGGGGGATCCGATCTCGCCGCCCAAGACGGGCTACGCTGGCAAAGGGATGCAGTTTCTGACCGGCGTGGTCGTTGATCCGGCGGGCAACGTGTGGGCCGCCAACAACATCGATCTGATGGATGAGACCTGCCTGACAAAGGTCCCTGACGAAACGGCATCTACACGCTGCGGCGGCAACGGCTTCGTCGTCTTCTTCGGACTGGCAAAACCCGTGCGCACACCGGTGATCGGCAGCCAGGTCCGACCCTGGTAGGCGCCGCGCCCGCGCCCAAGCAGTCGCCGCTGGCCGTTTTTGGCTCGAGCACCGCAATTGCAGCCTCTTGTGAGGTTCTTTCGCCGCACTTTGCCTTGATCATCCACGGCCAGAACCGCGGAAGCTTTCACGAGGATGCCATTGTTCTTCGCGAAGGAGCGGATTGTGTCTTGCGCAACGTGAACGGATGTGTCGCAACCGGTTCCGGTTTGCCCGCGCATATCCGCACGCCTGTCGGTGCGTGGGCTATGACTTCAGGTGGCGGATCCCGGGCAACATCGGCAAGCGCGCGCTGAGGGATGAATTTTCCTCCGGGCTTTCAGGAAGAAAGGCGCAGCAATGTCGGCGCCTGTTAACAACGGTGGTCACGGCTTCCCGAGACAAAGGGCATGGCCTCAACAACCCGCGGCGAGCAAAGGTCGAAGGGCGTTTCAGAACCTAGGGCGACGGGAAAAGTTCCTCCATGGGACTTCAGTCCGGGAAGCCCTTCGCAAAGGTCTTAGCTGCGTTGACGGTGTGCCCGGCCACCTTAGTTTTCTTAGTAGCCCATGACATCCCAGCCCGCGGATGACATGGGCGGCAACGACGCGAGAGGTATCTTTTCCAGTTCGCACAAGACCCTCTCGCGTCGTTGCCTCACGGGAGGTTTTGGAAGTGGCACACTACGAACGATACAGCTACGGCGCACCAGAGCGGAAATTTTCGACAGGTCTTCCGCTTCGAATGGTGCTGCTCTTGATGCTGGCGATTGGCGCTTTCCTGCTGGTGGAAAGTGCGTTCACCAACAGCCCGGACGAAAGCGTCGGCATCGTTCTTCCAAGGCCGGTCGTGGCAAACTCGAGGTAACCTGGAAGCTGGATCGCACTACGGATTAGAGAGCAGCATGGGACTGTGCACTTGGGTCGGGCTCGACTGGCGATGGCACTGCCGCGCCACAGGGCAAAGCTTCGAGAGACAAGAGATCAAGGTCTTCCGTATGCGGCGTCTCCGCCCCATTGATTTTGCGGTTGCAACGGCGATGTCGATCGCTTGCGGAAGGTCCTGTGAGCTCATCGGGGAGTCCCGGACGAGCTCATTGTGAGGCGCTGCGTTGCGCATAGGACCAGGGCATGAGGGCGTCGATGTCTTTGGCGAGGTGGCCGTTGGCGAGGCTGATGAAGAGATCGCGCAAATAGGCATAGGGCTCAACGCCGTTCATCTTGCATGTTTATGCCGAGCGCCGAACTATGCCAATTAAGCAAATTTTTTCCAACGTTTTCGGTCGCATAGCGGGAGCCTGATCGGCATAGCGTAGCGTCTCTCCGTCGCAATTGACGCGAAGGAGAGGACATATGATCGCAAGTGACTATTTGAAGCGCAGCGCACTGTATCGGAAGCTGGTCCACGGTCCATATCGGGAGTTTGCGCGCGTTTACGCCACCAAGATGTCAAACGAAGGTTTGGGTCGTCACTGCACGCGGCGATCGCTGAGCCTGTTTCGAGACCTCATGGACTGGTATGTTGGCAATGGACATCATCCGCAGGATTTAAGCGAAGCTGATGTTGATCGTTTTCTTGAGCATCGTTTCGAACACTGGAGCCCTGACACGGGCGACCGATCAGCGCTCCGACGCCTACTCTCCGCGCTACGGGAAGAGCGCTTAATACCGACTGCCCTCCCGGTTGAGCGTACAGAGCACGAGCAGATTATCGATGTATTCGCGGCATATTTGTCGAATGAGAGAGGACTCGCTGCCTCGACGGTGGAAAGCCACAAGCTACTGTCACTTCGATTTCTGCTGGAGGTCTGTCCTGCTGGCGCAGACGGGTTTGCAGCGCTCACCCCGGAGATCGTTATCGGTTATGTCGAGCGACATGCACTCGATGGCTCCGCCGACAGTGGCAAAGCAATGTGCGGAGTGGTGCGTGCCTTTCTGCGTTACTTGCATCTGAAGGGCTTCATTTCGACGGCGTTGGCCGATTGCGTGCCATCCATCCGCCGCTGGCGACTTGCCGGCCTTCCGACATTCCTACCGCCAGAGAAGGTCCAGAAGGTTCTTGATGCCTGTGATCGGACGACGGCAATGGGTCATCGGGACTATGCGGTTCTGATGATCCTTGCCAAGCTCGGTTTGCGCGCCAGCGAAGTTGCCACCCTCAATCTCGATGATATCGACTGGCAGTGCGGCACGCTCCTCGTACATGGAAAGGGGCGGCGGCAAGCGACTATGCCGCTACGTCACGACGTCGGAACAGCTATCGTCGCTTATATCCGGCATGGGCGGCCCGCTTCGACTTGTCGGCGAGTTTTCTTGCGAACTCTTGCGCCGCACGTAGGTTTTGCCTCCGGCTGCGCCATCACGATGATCGCGAAGCAGGCACTCGAACGGGCAGGCATTGACGGCTATGCGCATCACGGTGCCCATCTTTTCCGCCACAGCCTTGCGACCGACCTTTTGCGGTCAGGAGCCAGCTTTGCCGAGATCGGCCAACTGCTCCGCCATCGAAGCATCGACAGTACAAGGATCTATGCCAAGCTCGATATCGAGAAGCTGCGTGAACTGAGCCTGCCCTGGCCGGGAGGTGTCCAATGAGCCGGCTTCGCACCGCGCTTGAGCGCTACGTCGGCATGCGCCAAGGGCTGGGATACAAATATGACGGTCCGGCAAAACGATTGTCGGAGTTCGTCGCTTTCATGGAATCCCGCAGCGCCGAGACCATCACGACGGACCTTGCAATGGAGTGGGTCACCTCAATGGGCCGGCAGCCGAGTTGGTCCATCCGCCTGGTTGACGTGCGCTGCTTTGCCCAGAACCTGGCTCATTTCGATCCGCTGACAGAAGTACTACCGAGCGACGCTGTACCGCCGGCACGGCGCACAAAGCCCTACATCTATAGTGAAGTCGAGATTCAGGCGCTTTTGGCAGCAGCACTGTCGTTGCCGCCGGCCGGCGCGCTTCGGCGATGGACATATAACTGCCTGTTCGGATTGATAGCGGTGACCGGACTGCGCCATTCCGAAGCGCTCGGCCTGCTCCGAACCGACGTTGATCTCGACCAGGGCATCCTCACCATTCGAGAGACTAAGTTTGGTAAGTCACGGCTGGTGCCGCTGCATGCCACGACAATCGCCGTCCTTTCAGGCTATGCCGCCCGACGCGATGCACACCTTGGTACGCCGCGCAGTCCCTATTTCTTCGTCGCCGAACAGGGCGGCAGATTGCTGCATCAATACGTGCACCGCGTGTTCTGGCGATTATCCCGGCAAATCGGATTACGGCAGGAGGGGAATCGCAATGGCCCACGGATTCATGATCTTCGTCACCGGTTCGCCGTCCAGACCCTGATCAACTGGCATCGCGCTGGCGAAGATGTGGAACGCGAACTGCCGGTTCTCTCGACCTTTCTCGGCCATACCAATGTTCGCGACACCTACTGGTACCTGTCCGCCGCGCCGGAACTGATGAACCATGCGGTCCGGCGATTGGATAAGCGTTGGGAGGCTCGGTCATGAGACGCACGAACGACTTGGCCGTGCTGATCGAGCGGTGGTTCACAGATCGCCTCATGAAGCATCGAGGTGTAAGTTCCAACACCATCGCCTCCTATCGCGACACCTTCAGACTCCTGTTTGCGTTTGCACAGGCGCGCCTTGGGAGGTCCCCATCTCAGTTGACACTGCGGGATTTGGACGCCCCTTTCATCGGCGCATTCCTGGAAGACCTTGAGACGACGAGATCCGCCTCAGTGAGGACCCGGAATCTCCGCCTCACAGCCATCCGATCCTTCTTTCGGTATGCAGCGTTCGAGGAACCCGCACATAGCGCCCATATTCAGCGTGTGCTCGCGCTCCCCAGCAAGCGATGTGACAAGCGGCAGCTACAGTTTCTAACCAGGCCCGAGATTGAAGCGATCCTGGACTGCACGGATCGAAGCACGTGGCTGGGACGCCGCGATTACACTCTGCTATTGTTGGCCGCGCAAACCGGTTTGCGGGTCTCGGAGATTGTCAACCTGGACCGAGACTGCGTAATGCTCGGCCAGGGCGCACATGTGCGATGCGTTGGCAAGGGCCGCAAAGAGCGATGTACGCCACTCACAAAGGTTGCACAGCAAGCCCTTCGTCACTGGCTCAAGGAGCCCAGAAAGCGAAGCGCAACGGCGCTCTTTCCGAACATGCACGGTGGCAAGCTCAGTGCTGACGGCGTGCAGGCACTGCTGAACAAATATGTTGTCAAAGCGCGCGAGCAGTGCCTTTCCCTTCGCTCGAAGCGGGTGTCGCCTCATGTCCTGCGGCACTATCTACCCCGCCCGACTATGTCGGGTAGCTTTGACCGCAACGGCAAACGTCTGAGGAATAAAGAGATTTTCCGCAGAGACACCCGGGCCACCCGACATAGTCGGCGCGATCTACAGGCTGTTGAGGAACTCCAACAGATTGTCGTCGGGACGGAAGCGGGATGACCTGCCGGAATAAGGGGACGTCTTTGCCAACGCCGCCTCCTTCATCGCTAACGTCGCCTCGAGATAGATCTGTGTGGTCTCGACCGATTCATGGCCGAGCCACAGGGCAATGACGGCGCGATCGACGCCGGCCTGCAGCAGGTCCATTGCCATTGTGTGCCTCAGACGGTGAACAGTGACGCGCTTTCCATTCAAGGACGGGCACATGGCAGAGGCGGTCTGGCGGTGTTTGTTTAGAATGTACTGCACGCCATGAACGCTTAGCCGCTCACCTCTGGCGCTGGGGAACAGGATACCTTGGTCTCCCCGCTGAGGCTCATTCAGCCAGTTTCTCAAGACTGCGGTCGTAGATTTGGCGAATGGGGTGCAGCGTTCCTTGCGCCCTTTGCCAATGACGCGCAGGTGGGCGCCCGTTCCGAAGAACAGATCATCCCGCTTGAGACCGGTGATCTCCGATAGCCGCAATCCGGTCTGCACCGCGACCAGGAGAAACGCGTGATCGCGTCGGCCGGACCAGGTCGATCGATCCGGTGCGGCTAGCAAGGCATCGACCTCCGGGCGTGTCAGGAAACTAACGAGCGTTCGAGTGAAGCGCTTGCTGGGGATCGCTAGCACGCGTTGAATTTGGGCGGAATGCTCGGGTGCCTCGAAGGCGGCGAAGCGAAAGAAGGAATGAATTGCGGTGAGGCGCAGGTTACGGCTGCGGACGCTGATGCCCTGGCTGGTCTCAAGATCATCAAGGAAGGCGGCGATCAGCGGGGTATCGATCTCCTCAAAGCTCAGCCGAGACGGCGGCTTGTGCAACCTCCGCTCGGCAAACTTCAGCAACTGCCGAAATGTGTCCCTATAGGAACTGATTGTATGGGGGCTTGCCTGCCGCTGTTGCATCAGGCGTTGGATGAAAAAGCGCTCCAAGAGTGGCGCCAAGCTCGCATGTTTGCTCATGTCCAATCCTCCCAGCGGCGCTCAAGGCGGCGCATTGCTTCTGTCATCAGTTCGGGCGAGGCGCTAAGGTACCATTGCGTATCGGCCACGTGGACATGACCGAGATAGGTCGACAAAATGGGCAGGAGCCGCTCGGGATCTTGCTCGGCTTCATACCAACGCAACAGCGTGTTCGTCGCGAACACATGTCTCATGTCGTGCAGACGCGGGCCGTGGCTGTCGTCCATCCCGCGCAGACCGATCTGGCGAGACAGGGCATAGAATGTTCGGTGAATGTCTCCAGGCATCGGCCCGTCTACTCGCGCAGAATGGTCACCGCGTTCTTGGTGGCGCCCGTGACCCAGGACGCGCCAATCCGATCCCTGGGGTAATGTTCGGGGCCGTAGACGTGACAGATGAGACATCTGTTGCCAGCTTTGTGGAATGGGTTCTGTCCGAGGCCGGTAAGATCGACATTCTAATCAACAACGCCGGTATTTCCCTCGTGGGGCCAGTCGAAAATACATCGATCCCCGAAGCCACGTCCGTTTTCGACACAAACGTCTTCGGTCCCCTTCGCATGATCCGGGCCGTTCTGCCGCCAATGCGGACAGCACGAAGCGGGCTTATCATCAACATAAGCTCGGTCTTGGGTTTCTTGCCTGCGCCGTTCATGGGCATCTACGCCAGCAGCAAGCATGCCCTTGAGGGCTTATCCGAATCCCTCGACCATGAAATTCGAGATTTCAACGTCCGTGTGGTCTTGCTCGAACCGACGTTCACGAACACGAAGCTCGACGCCAATGCTGCGCATACGCAGGCGCCGTTGGGAGTCTATGAGGCTCAGACGAAAGCGAGCGTCGCGGCCGTCGCGGCTCAAATCAAGTCCGCGCCTTCCCCGCAGGTGGTAGCTGAAAAAATTCTGGCAGTGATCAACGGCCCCTACAAACTGCGTCAGCCGGTTGGCGGGCAAGCAACCCTTCTAAGCCGCCTGCGCAGGTTCATGCCAGCAAACGCGGTCGATGGCAGTCTGCGGAAATCATTCGGCCTCGGCAAGGTCCGAACGTCGTAGATTGACGTTCGCCACGATGCCACCAAGCGCACGATTGCGAAACCCGCGCTGCTCGATTTCGTCGAACACCAAGCGTGTGGTGAGGTCAGGTCGATATCGACCTGTGAACTGGCAGCCACGCGGCACTCGGCGGCTTCCATCATAAAAGTGGAGTCGCCACGTCAGACGCCGATAGATGTTCCGACCAGCGCCTTCGATCAATGGATGTGCCAGATACTTCGTAAGGGATGCGGCAATGTTGCCGGTCGAGTATGAGCGGGTTTTGCCTCGGCGAACTTCCAACGCCCATTGAGGATGTTGGAGCGGGGCTGGCAAGCCGGACGACGTAGTTCCAGCCGGGTTCGATCAGTTTATAATGGCTGATCGACCAGAACCCATGCACCAGCACGACCCCGACGACTGCTTCAGACTGCCCGAGCGGATGAAATTGAAGACGTACGTACCAGTAGACGTAGGCCTTTGAAGACGGTGAGCCCGCGGCTTCCGGATCGCCAGGTCCCAGATAAAGCTTGCGTTCGAAACCTGTTCTCCCGCCGGTTACAGAAGGATCGCATAATGTATCTTCGGGGACGCCAACATCCTGGTCGCGGCGAACCCCGGACGAAGAGGACCACTGGAACCGTGATATATTCTGCCGGAAGGTCCTTAGCCAACCATCGGTAGGAAAATGGAAGAGTCGTCTTCGACCAAACAGATTGATCGTCGCCTGGCTGCCATCGTCGTTGCCGACGTCGTCGGCTACGCCCGTATGATGGGGGCAGACGAGAGCGGAACACTAATGCTCTCAGCGAAATCCGCGAGAGGGCTGTCGAACCGCTCGTTCGGGAGTGCCGCGGCCGGATCGTCAAACTTCTCGGCGACGGCCTTCTCATCGAATTGCCAGCGTTATAAATGCCGTCGACTGCTCGATGCGCCTCCAAAAGCAGATGAAGGACGCCAATTCCACCCTTCCGGACGAGAGGAAGATCGTCTTCCGAATAGGCATTAATCTCGGCGATATCATCGGTCAGGGTGACGATATCTATGGCGAGGGCGTCAACGTAGCTGCTCGTCTGGAACAGCTCGCAGATCCCGGTGGCATTTGCATTTCAGGTAAGGTGTTCGAAGAGATCCAGGGCAAGATCATCGCGCCGGTTCGCGACTTGGGGGCAATACCGCTCAAGAACATTCGAACTCCTGTCAGAGCATATGCCGTCGACGCATCGAGCTCCGTGGCTTCGCCTGCGTCTCTCGCTTCAGCGCCTAATGCTTCTCGGGAGTTCACGACGATCGTGGTTATGCCGTTTGCCAATCTGTCGGGCCGCGACGACCAGAGCTATTTCGCAGACGGCATCACTGAAGACATCGTGACGGAACTCAGCAAGCATCGAGACCTGTCCGTCGTTGCTCGCAGCACCGCCTTCGCGTACAGAGACCAGCCGGTAAATGCCGCCGAACTGGGCCGGAAATTCGGGGCAGACGTTGTTGTGACTGGAGGCGTGCGACTGGCGGATCAGCGCGTTCGTGTAACGGTGCAACTCGTCGACACTTGCACAGGTAATGAGGTCTTCGCAGAGCGATTCGAGCGACGAGTCGAGGACATCTTCGCAGTGCAGGACGAAATAGTCGACGCTATCATCGGACGGTTGTTCTTCAATTTGCAGACTGTCGCGAGCGCCGTGCGATCCAGAAATCCCACAACGAGCGTATCCGCATATACGAGCTGGCTTCGCGCCGGAGATGCTTGGCGCAATGGTGACGAGGTAACTGCACGCCAGCACATGCAAAATGCCGCTGCGATCGATCCGCACTACGCAACGGCTCTTGCCTCACTTGCGCTGATGTACGCCCGTCGCGGGATACGGATGGTGAACGCAAGCAGCTTGCGATTCAGTACGCCCAAAGGGCACTGATAAGCGGCAAGAGCGATCCCTTTGTGCTGACAAGCGTCGCGGCATGCTTTCTATTGGCCGGCGCGATCAAGGACGCGTTGCGCCACTCTGAAATCGCCGCTGCCATGAGCCCGCGCGACATCAATGTTCAGGTGGCGAGAGGCATGATACTTTCCTACGCGGGCCGCCACGACGAAGGGCTCTCCCTCGTCCAGCGTGCATGTAGCTTCGAGCCCTTGTTGCCACCGACGTTTGTCTCCAGCTTGGGGGACTGCTGCTATCTTTCCCGTGAATTTGAGCTGGCCCTGGAGGCTTATCGATCGCTCATCGATCCTCCGCCTTTCTTTCGGCTCAACGAGGCAGCGTGCCTTGCGCAGCTTGGCAGGACGGACGAGGCAAGCAGTGCCCTGAACCAACTGCCCAGCGGTTTTGATGCCGCCCTCTATGCACACATCACCGCGAAGGTCTGCGCCTCGAAGGAGGACGCCGACCTCTGGACTTACGGGCTACGTCGCGCTGGAGTCGCCGTCTAACGGGTCGCAAAAAATGACAGTGTCCCCGGTCCGTATCCTTTCGAGGCGAAAAAAGTGGCGCAGTTGATGAGAATCCCATCACGACGCCGTACAGCGCCGACCGATCGCTCAAGGCAAATGCGCACCCGGTAGGTAGGGCGCACCTGCGCGTGTGTTGGGCCTGACTGTAAGGTTGCTCTGTCCATTGGTTCCAGACAGCGGTGACACGACCTGATCAGTATGGCGGGCCCGGCAGAACTCGAACCTGCAACCATTCGGTTATGGCCCACGGCTATTACCCACGGCTATTACCATTGAGCCACAGGCCCACCAGAAAGGTTTCGAGGGACAGCAAACCGATTGATCAAGCTCCGGTCGCGACCAGTTCCTTCGCAACTCCGGCGCTAAGAGGGAAGCAAGTCGGAGCCGCCGTCGTTAATGCATTTTTCACATTGCCAGCCGTTCAGCAGCACGCTTCAAAGGCACATCGAGAATGATGTCTGAATAATCGACGCGCGGGGCCCACGTTTTACCCGCGCCTTTTTCGAACCGGACTAACCCGAAACGCTCCATGGTGCGTAGAGTGCGTGATAAATTGGACGGAGCCCGTCCTGTCTTTTCCGCTAGCTCATTCATTGAACTGGGCTTTGTGGCCGCGATTAGCGCAAGCAGTTCCCTGTTCCGATCAGAGAGAACCTTCGCGAAGCTCTCCATGGACGTGAACCACACCTTAGGCTCATCAGCGCCGGGCTTGATCTGCCCCCGCGCGACCGCCATCGTGCGTTTCTTGTAGTCCTCGTACGAAGCAATACCTACTTTAAGCGTCGTCATGATATGACTCCTTCCTCTTTCAGGACGGAATCCACCTGTGCCCAGAAATCTTCAAGCAGGGTGGCTGCGTCCTTGTAATCATATGGGCGGATCGTCTTGAACCGGTGCCTGTGGTCGTTCACGACGCGTTTCTTGCCAGCCGGTCCCCCCTGGGTGGGAACTGGATGGGCATTATCGAATCCGACAATGCGCTCGCCCGACTTATCATGCAGGGTGAGACTGTAATTTAGGCCATGCGGCTTGCGCTCGTCGGCTTTCACGCGTTTCACTACGAACTTGACGCGATAATGGCCGTTCGCATCGACGAAGAACGTTTCACCGTCCAATCCCAAAAGGGCGTCCAGCCCCTCATCTCGTTCTACACTCATATTATCTATGTTATCAGATACTGATAACAAGAAGCAATGAAGTTCCGGGGAAGAGGTTTCAAGCCTATAGTGAGGGGAGCCGCCGGCAAGCCCTCGCCGCCACGCAGGCGAGGTCACGCTGGATGACGAACTGTTTCGAGAGCAAAGAAGGCTGCGCTTCTAATGCGCCTGCGCCGTACAGGAAGTCATGCGTGAGGTTAGCTTTCTCGATTTGTCGGGCCGATGCCGTCTGCGATGGAGCAGGAACGGATGTGTGTTGCCAGGGTATTCCCGTTCTGTGCGTTCAGTGGATCGCATAATGTATCATCTGTAACGGCGGAAATGCCGATGTCTGTGGTTGGTGCCATGGGCCTGTATGAACACATCAGTCCGCCGATGACAACGATCAGATGCGCGGTCAGTGCGACGGGTAGGTTCCGCGAGGCTGCGATGACGTTCGCAGGAAGTACGTAAATGTAAAGGCCGACGACGTTCGGATCGGGGGGGCGAGGTTCTGACGCCGACACCGAGCGGAAAAGTGCTTCCAGTCCGACGCGTAGGCCTTGCGGGCGTTGGCCGGCCTCGCCGCCTCGACACAAGCGCGGGCGCGAGCAGAGGCACCCTGATCAAGAACCTTCGCTTAACCAGCAGCGAGGATGAAATCGAATGCCGCGCCGAGACGATCAAAGCGAGGGCGCCCTTGGCGGATCACGACCCATTCGATTCTCGCCGGTCTGGGCACAGTCGCTGGAACTGTGCCTCCGGCGCCCTGCTTGGTTACTCTCGATACCTCGGCGAAGCCCTTTCGCGAACCTGCGCCACCGAGACTTTGATCACTCCGCGCCACAAACACTCCCCACGGCAGCAGCCCGAATTGGTGGGTAGGTCGTCTTCACGAGACCGCAATCCCAATGGGCCTTGCTGCGAGCATTGTTCGGGCTATCGCCGCCAGCGGGTCTTTTTCGAGATCAACCGCGAGTCGTCGACGTCGCCTCGTTAATGCTCGCGGCTCGGCAAGCGGCGGAACCGTTGATCGACATTCGTCATCCAACCACCGAGTTGCATCGAAAGTAAAACGAGATCGTATTTCCATTCCAAAATCAGGAGTCTCCAACTCATGCCCTCTGTAGGCCAGCCATAGGCTGCAAGCTGCGCGCGAAGCAGATCCATCTTTGCTGTCGGCGAAGAGAAGTCCAAGCTAACGGATGGGTCCGGTCGCGATGCCATGTCGGAAGCTACACCAGGCTCCGAAGTCGTTTGATTCTCGATCATGTCGGGTTGCTCCATTTGGCGGAATGCGCCCGATGGGTCTCTGAACGCAATCAGCCCGATCCCAATATATATCGTAATGCGACATAAATAAAGCCGGAGGGACGCTAGGCGTTCTCGTTCAATCGTAGGCGCAACGGCTACCAGACCGCGGAGACGCTGTCTGCAATCAAGCCTTGGGAAACAGATCTTCGCTCTGCAGATCGGTCAGCAGCTCAATCAGACGCGGTGCCATGTCTCGAATCTCGGTCAAGTGAATGGTACTCAAGCGTCGCAGCAGGTCTTCGGCCCGAACGGTGAGAGCGAGCGTCTGCCGGCGCTTGTCGGCTGGGTCAGGCTCGCGTGTGACGTAGCCTGCGGCCACCAGCCGCTCGGCAAGTTCGGAGGCAGTATGTGGCGCGATCAGCAGACGCTCGGCCAATATCCCGACCGCCATGGGAGCATCGCCGCGATAGCCTTTGATGGCCAACAGGGCCTGGTGTTGCTGACTGGGCAAGCCTTCCTGTTGCGCAGCGGATGTCGAGAAATCCGTGAACCGACGCAGGATGTAGCGCAGGTTCGCAAGCGCCTCGTAGTCTGCCTCTGTCAGGGCGTCTCGTTTTTTTGTCACGGGCATCGGCACCAGAAGTGTTTCGCTGGCTACCTCCATACCGTCGAAGGCCGGGTCTGCCAACGTCGCTTGATTAATATCGTGATGCGATATATTTGCGATGTCGAAAATCAACGGTTCCCTCACCTCAGGTCTCTTTTGATGCGAATGAAACTCTCTCCGTCGCGCCAGCACGATTTCATGGGCGGCCTCGCGCGCCGCGAAGCCGGCGACTTCACCACTGACAAGCGCGTGCTTTTGCTGATCGGGATGGCGGTGATCGTTGGAAGCGGTGGCGCCTTTGCCGCTTGGTTCCTCGTCAACCTGATCGCACTTGTAACCAATGCCGTCTGGTTTGGACGGATAAGCATCCAGGAAGCGCGAATTGCCGAGGTGGTTTTCTCGCCCTGGATGATCTTCATCCCTGTCGTCGGCGGGCTTGTCATCGGCCTTATGGCGCGCTTTGGCTCGGAAAAGATCCGCGGTCACGGCATACCGGAAGCCATCGAGGCCATCCTCATCGGCGGCAGTCGAATGTCGGCGAAGGTCGCGGTTCTGAAACCCCTGTCGTCGGCGCTTTCGATTGGAACGGGTGGACCGTTCGGCGCCGAAGGGCCGATCATCATGACCGGTGGGGCGATAGGGTCTTTGTTTGCACAGTTCTTCCACATGAGCGCCGCGGAACGGAAAACCTTGCTGGTTGCCGGCGCGGCCGCGGGCATGACGGCAATTTTCGGTTCTCCACTTGCCGCCGTCATGCTTGCAGTCGAACTGCTGCTTTTTGAATGGAAGCCGCGCAGTTTCATTCCCGTTGCCGTTTCCGCCTGCGTCGCAATTTCCTGGCGCCCGCTACTCTTCGACAAAGGCCCGCTGTTTCCCACGCATTTCCAATTGAATCTTCCCTGGTGGGGGATCGCCCTGTGTGCCGGAGTCGGCATCGTCGCCGGGCTTCAGTCCGGCCTGCTGACGACCCTTCTCTATAAGATCGAGGATCTGTTCGAGCGCCTGCCTGTTCATTGGATGTGGTGGCCGGCCCTTGGTGGTCTCGCCGTCGGGCTCGGTGGACTGTTCGAACCGCACGCTCTTGGCGTCGGCTACGACGTCATCGAAGGTTTGCTGCATGACAGCCTGCCGGCATCGACCGTAGTCACCATCCTTCTGGTCAAAGCCACCATATGGCTGATCGCGCTTTCCTCCGGTACGTCAGGCGGCGTGCTTGCACCGTTGCTGATCCTCGGTGGTGCGCTTGGATGGCTTGTGGGCCTGGCGCTGCCGGGTGATCCTGGCTTCTGGGCGCTCCTTGGCATGGCGGCGATGATGGGCGGAACGATGCGGGCGCCGCTCACCGGAACGTTCTTTGCCATCGAGATCACTGGTGATCTCGGCACCCTCATCCCCTTGCTCGCCGCGACCATCGCGGCCTACGCGGTGACCGTCCTTTTGCTACGGCGCTCGATATTGACGGAGAAGATTGCCCGTCGTGGCCAGCACATCAGCCGCGAATATGGCGTCGATCCGTTCGAGGCCACCCGTGCCCGTGACATCATGGTCAATGCCGTCGATACGTTCCAGGCGACCATGAGTGTGGCCGAGGTCTCTTCGCACTTTGCTCTGGAAAACGCGCACCGAACCTATCCGGTTGTCGGGGAGGGCAACGTGCTGATCGGCATTGTTTCCCGCGGTGACGTGCTGCAGTGGCAGCGGGAGCCGGAGGTCGGACCCGAGCTGCTGAAAGACAGAATATCCGACGCATCGATCCCCGTGGGGCACCCGGACGACACGGTCGGCCATATCGCCGATATCATGATTACGAGCGACGCTGCGCGCGTTCCCATCACCGATCCGGTTTCCGGCGTCCTGCTGGGTCTGGTGACGCGAAAGGATATCCTTCGGCTCAGGCAGTCCCAGAAGTTGGCTGAAATCGAGCGCCAGCCCTATCTTGGCAGGGCGAGTTAGATGATTTGTCTAGCGCGGAGGGTGCTGGTTCTCATCCGCCAAAAGCAGGGCTACCCAATCTCTTGCCGAGAATCACTATTGGCTCCAGATTTGTTGTTATGAAGAGAGCTCTGAGACACCTCTCCCGACTGACGCAGCACGTGCAGACCATAATTAGTGGGGGCGCGATCGAGCAGTTTGGCGCAATCTGTATACGAAAAGATCGCGCCGGGCGATGCGAGGTTTTGCTAATTACGACGCGCGACACCCGACGCTGGAGTATTCCGAAGGGATGGCCGATGGAGGGCCGCGCTCCTCACAAGGTTGTCCAACAGGAGGCTTGGGAGGAGGCCGGAGTCAAGGGACGCGCCAAGAAGCGAGTCTTTGGCTACTTCAGCTACATCAAGGCTCTGGATGACGGTCGCAAGCTGCCTTCGCTCGTCGAAGTCCACCTTGTGAAGGTAAAGCGGACAAGCAAGAATTTCCCGGAACGCCGGCAGAGAAAGCTTGCATGGCTTCCGCCAGCGGAGGCTGCCGCGCTCGTTGCCGAGCCCGAGCTCAAGGGGCTGTTCAACCGGCTGGCGACGAAGCGGGCAGCCTAGGTAAAGGCGCTCACCGTCCGACTCGCGCGACTAGCTCACCCTCGTCAGTCACGCCGAATTCGGGGCACTAAAGCAATTGTGAAGGCAGATGTTAGCCAACCACCTGCGTTCACTCCGGAAAATGGCGTGACGTTTTGGCCGGCATTTGATCCGTTTTTGCCTGCGCGTGATTTGTATCCCTTCGACGGAGGCCGTCTAACGGGAATTCGGGGCCAGTGATAAGTCCGACGTCTGGTCGTCGGCCGCGCCCCGCCACGAAGTTCGCCCGCGCCGTCAGAGTTTGCTACAGTGGTTTTCTTCGGGGGTGAATATCATGGGTATTCTTGATCGCCTGTTTTCGTCGCCAGACCCATTCATCAGCGACGGGGGCATGGATGCGGATCTGATCTTCCACGAAGGCGCCGAAATGCCGCTGTTCGCCTCCTTCGTCCTGCTCGACAGCTCAGAGGGACGCGAGATGCTTCGGCGCTACGCGGTTTCGTACTTCGACTTGGCCCAGGGCGTGGCGCGGGACTTTGTGTTGGGCACGCCGACCTGGCGTGCCAACGGCGGCTGGGGCCGAAGCTCGGGCTCGACGATGCCGGGATTCGGGACGTCAACCGACGCGCCATCGCTTTTGCCTGCGATCTGCGGAGCGCCCATCCCTGGCGTGACCATATCCTGATTGAGGGGGTGCTGGGGCCGGCAGGCGATGGCTACGCACCTGAGCAGCTTTTGACCCCGACCGAAGCGGCCCGCCTGCACAGCGCCCAGTTGGAGACCTTTGCCGAGGAAGCTGTGGACATCGTGTCCGCCTTCACCATTACCCATCCCGGCGAGGCCATCGGCATGATCAACGGGGCGCGCGACCTTGGCCTGCCTTTGGCACTCTCCTTCACGGTCGAGACCGACGGGCGGTTGCTGACCGGGCAGGATCTCGATTCCGCGCTCAGCGAGGTAGAAGCCGCGACTGACGGCTATGTGCGCTATTCCTTGGCTTCTTCGAGGGAGAGGCCAAAATCGTTGAGACGGGCCCCATCGAGAGATCGGTCGACCTTGGCAATTTCGCAACGCTGCGACACGCCGTCAATGCCAACAAGCTCGACCGTGATGATCATCTTTAATTGCGACCGCCGAAGAATGCCCCTTCAGAAAAGGCACTTGCTTACCCGAAACTTCTTACCCCCACCTTTTTCCCACTCCCGTCATGGGGAAGGATCGCGTCAGCGCCGGCCGCAGGACATTGTGACGGCCGGATGGGTCTATGAGGCCAACCGCACGACGCTGGATAAGTGCATGCGGATATATTCCAGACGAAGAAGGAGCAGCATTGCCCGGTTGTTTTGCCTGTAATCGAGAATAATTCGCGCCGGTAGGGTGTGGCAGGTTTCGGCACTTTCGCGACAATAGAGGGGCTGCTGCAATCTAAGACGGAGCCTGTCAGTATGCCCCGCCAGGAACGGCAGGGCTTTCTTTGCGACGCTCTTCACTCAACGCAGAGACATCCGGCGCAATGTCCCGTCCCGCAGGGCGAACTGATGCCAGACGGCCATCAGGGCGTGCAGGCCGGCGAGGATCAGGATGATGGTGCCGGCATTTTCGTGCAATTCGGCGATCAGGCCCGGCCGCCCCTGAACGGCTGCCGTAAGCGCGGGAAGCTCCAAGCCGAACAGCGATACCGGAATGCCCATGCGCGATGCGGCGTACCAGCCGGTGATCGGCAGCGCGATCAGGAACAGATAAAGTAGAGCGTGGCCGGCTTTTGCAGCCAACGCGAGCCAACCTTGTGTGTCGGCTCGCGGTGTGCCGCCAGTCAGCCGCAGTACCAACCGGGGCAGCACCAGGAAGAGAACCAAAAGCCCAAGCGTGAAATGCAACAAAGGCGGGTTCTCGACGATCTTGCGACCGCCCTCGGCTGTGAACCAGGCGGCCAGCACCAGAACGGCGGTTAGCCAGTGGATGACGATCACGCTCATGGGAAAACGCTGGGAATTATCGGTCATGTCGAGGTTCCTTCGAACAAGCCGCATCCAAAATGGACGAGCGGCAAATTGGTTACTTCAAAACGGATTGCTTCCGCGTGTTCGTCTCAAGCAGACCGTCCGCAGGTGCCTCGCCGGTAGTGTCCGCTTCCCTATTCCGGACTCATTCGCGCCTTGATCCGTGCCGATCGTGATCCCGATCCTTGTGGCGGAACGTGACGATTTCGAGCGTTGCCGGATCGATTTTGGCCTTGAAGGCGCTACCGGTTCTGTCCGTTCCGCGCACCTCGTAGCAACCGTCGTCGATCCTGATCCGCGCGACAGTCCACCCCTCGCCGGCGGCCATCGTCTGCACCGCCTCGCGTGGCTGCCACTGCTCCATCGGAACGCCGCAATCATCGTCCGCGCTTGCGATACCTGCTCCGGCAAAAGCCAGAAAGAGGACCGCCGCCGCCATCTGCTTTAACATCTGATTGTTCCTGATCAACGTGATCTGACCGCGAAAGTGGCATGCTAATCTGACGAACTGCTGAAGGAGCGGGAAATGCTCCTTCAGCAGCTCGTCAGCTTCAGATCTTAGGAACACAACAGACTAGGAGGCCGATCGCACGATGCGTGTTTTGCTCGTTGAAGACGATGTAATCCTCGGAAAAGCCGTTCGTGACCACATCGCCGCCGGACATTCCGTCGATTGGGTGACACGGCTCGACGCCGCACGCGATCATATCAACAGCACCGCCTACGACCTCATTCTTCTTGACCTGATGCTCCCCGACGGCCTGGGCATCGGCTTCCTGCGAAAACTGCGCGCGGAGGGAAGCGTCACGCCGGTCATCATCCTGACGGCGCTCGACCAGATATCCGACTGCATCGAGGGGCTCGACGCGGGCGCTGACGACTACATGATCAAGCCGTTCGATCTTTCGGAATTGTCGTCGCGGCTGAATGCAGTGGCGCGGCGGTATAGCGGCAATCCCAATCCCCTCGTCGAGATCGGCGACCTGCGCATCGATCTCGCCGCCAAAACCGTAAAACGCAGCGAACACAGCGTCGAACTGACCGGCCGGGAATGGGCGCTGTTCGAGACATTCCTGCAACGGCCCGGTATCGCATTGACCAAAACCCAGCTTGAAGACCGGCTCTATGCTTTCGGGGCTGAGGTCGAGAGCAACACGATCGAGGTCCATGTCAGCCGGCTGCGCAAGAAGCTCGGCCATTCGGTGATCGACACGGTGCGCGGCATCGGATACCGCCTCGGAAGCGCGCGATAATGCGCCCGCGCAGCCTGCAATGGCGTCTTTCGCTCTGGCTCGGCCTGGGCATCACGATGCTCTGGACGGTCGCTGCCGTGGCTACCGCCTATAGGTTGCATCATGAAATGGATGAGGTTTTCGATAGTGCGCTGGAGGAGACCGCCCAACGGATTCTGCCGCTTGCTGCGCTCGAAATCCTCTCGCGTGATGCCGGCGATACGGATCAGCGCGTCGCGACACTTCGCCAGCATGACGAATATTTCACCTACGTCGTGCGCGATGCGTCGGGTAAGGTGCTGCTGCTCTCGCACAAAGCAGACCCTACGATCTTCCCGCCATTCTCGGAGATGGGGTTCACCGATACGCCGACGCATCGCCTCTACTCTGACTCTGCTTTGCAGGAGAGCCTTACGATCACCGTCGCCGAGCCGTTTTCGATTCGCCGAATGGTCGCCGAGCACACCGCGCTAGGCCTCGCTCTGCCGCTCGGCCTAATCGTTCCTCTCAGCCTCGTCGGTGTCTGGGTCATCGTCCGGCTGTCGATGGCGCCGATCCGATCGTTTCGGTCAGAAATCGAAGTGCGCGGCGGCGATCTCAACCCCGTGAAGGTCGACAATCTGCCCTCGGAGATCGAACCCGTCGCTCAGTCGGTGAACCGGCTTCTTGAGCGGTTGAAGCGGACATTGCAGGCCGAACGAACGCTGGCGGCAAAATCCGCTCATGAACTGCGAACGCCTGTCGCCGCTGCGTTGGCACAGGCGCAAAGGATGATCATCGAGGCTCCAGACGAAACTGCCCGCGAGCGAGCGAGCGATATGGAAAGCGCCTTGCGGCGTCTTTCAAGGCTGGCCGAGAAGCTGATGCAGCTCGCAAGAGCCGAAGGCGGCCGCCTTCTGGCGGAGAAGCCCGTCAACATCGCCGCCATCCTTCGCATGGTCGTCAGTGAATTCGGCGGACATGCAAATACAGCCGGCCGGATCGAGTTGACGATTCCCGACGAACCGGTGCCTGCCGCTATCGATCCTGATGCCTTCGCCGTTCTGGCGCGCAACCTTATCGAAAACGCTCTAAAGCATGGGGATCCGGCGGAACCGGTCCGCGTGGCGCTATCGGCCGAGGGAGTGCTACATGTCGCAAATGCCGGGCCGGCTGTGTCGGCGGAGATGCTGTCGCGCCTGTCCGAGCCCTTCGAGCGGGGCCATTCCCAGGCGGACGGCGCAGGGCTCGGCCTAGCTATCGCCAAGGCGATCACCACCGGTACGGGCGGCAAGCTCGAACTGAACTCACCTAGAGAGGGGCGGCAGGACGGTTTTGAGGTCAGATTCTCCGCAGGAAAGTAGAGAATCTCAGAACTGCCGTGCTGCCATCTGGTGATTGACGAAGGCATCCACGCATCACCATGAATGCCTTCGTCGCATAATTGAACCTGCTCAGTTGCGCACGGCCTTATGCTTTGTCCTGCTGATAGCCGCGTCGGGATCATTGCCGAAGCGTTTGACTGTCCCATCGACAACTTCCAACGTCACAGGGTCGATCTTTACCTTGAGAACGTTGCGGCTCGCATCAGTGACTCGAAGCTCGTAGCAGCCGTCGTCGATCTTCATCTTGTCGACGGTCCATTCGAAGTCGCTTACAAGCCGTGCCAGGGCTTCGAAGGATTGCCTCTTTTCGGGCGCGACGTCGCATGTCTCTCCGGCCAGGGCCCCACCCGCCGGCAGCGCCGCCAGCAAGGCGAGCATTACGATAGACTTTCTCATGGGTTCAACTCCTCGGTTGCCATCATCTACGGTTGCAAGAATGCCCCGCCGTCCTGATGACCACCTGAAGAACGACAAGATTTTCCGTCAGCGTTCTGTCAGCCAGACAGTGCGGCAACCGGGATAAGCAAGAGGGCGTGTGGAAAAAATTTGCACTCTCACGAGGTGGCGGCTAACGCTCGGAAAAGGAACAACAATTGCGGCTACGTCGTTTGATTTCGAATTAAATATTCGGAAAACTTGGGTGATCTTCACAGCGGCAGTCAAACGGAGATGAAGCATGCGATTTTCATCGGATTTTGAACGTGAGCTTGCCGGCTATGGTCTTACCACCGCGCATATCCTTTACCGCATTCCGGATTACGAGAGCGTTCTGCAGACCTATGTCTGGCAGGACTACGGCATAGCCCCTGATTTCCCCCAAATGCACAAGTTTCTGGATTTTGGTGATCCAACCTCGATGGCCCGTTATATTCCGTCCGTTATACCCACCGGCGGCTGATCGGTCCCAGCGAGTGGCGCAGCGTTCAAGGCGAGTTCCCGATGCACTGAGGCTTGGGCCGCAGTCTACTCTGGACCGAGGCCGGCGGGCTCGGCCGCAGGGCGGATGCCTGGCGCCATAAGCGGGTTAGCCAGGTTTCGTCGTCACTTGATATACCTTGATCCAGAGCGCGGGCAGCGCCAACACGTTGACGCCTCCGGTTCGAACAACTGCTGACGCCAAGCAGCTTGATCCCCACCTCAGTTCGGGCCACCAGCTCGAGCCGCGAATTTGCGTCCGTCAATTCGCCAAGACGAGACCGGTCGCGTAGTTCGAGCAGAAAGGTCTTGTGCGCCAGGATGCCTGCAGTCCTGCGCGCAATAACGGTCGCGACGACCCCGCTTGCGAAGAAGAACGCACCGGCCAGAGCATTCTCGGCGGTAATTTCCGGATTTTGCATCTGGAAGACAAGATAAAGACCGAGCGCGAAGACGGCGATTGCAATCGACCGTTCGAGCGGGACGGGGAATATGATGATCGCGGTCACGGCGACAAAAAGCATGATCGTAAGGTGTCGCTCGTAATATTCGCCTCCCGTATTTACGCCGACCAGCGCGACCGAAAGCAGGATCAAAAACACACCAACGTGGAGCGCTACGCCCTCGATCCAAGTCCCGCGCGGTTTCTGAAATACGATCGCAGTGAGGATTGCTGCGGGGGGCAGAATCGACGCCGGCAGAAGCATCTTCATGACGACTTCAGACTGAAGCAAGGCGGCCTTGACTGCCAGCGTCAGGACGTCGAGGACCACCACCCACATCATCCAGGCACGGATAATCTTCGACGCCTATGGCCACGACCGCGCGTGGAAGAGCCGGGCAAGTTCCGCATTAAGGCGAATATCGCGTGTGCGTCCCGCAAGAAGACGATCGACTTCGCTGACGACCGTCGGGGGCAATCGTTGGGCGGGCGCTGAAACTCGCTCGCGCGTGAAACGCCTGATGTTCGTCGTGTATCCATGCTCTGGCCATCTAGGGGCGGATCAGACAAGGGCAAGAATGTGCGGCCTGACAGTGATGGGCGTTACCGATTTGATTTAATGAGCGGTGCGGCAGCACAGTTCGATACATGGTGTGTGACTTGCCGCTGATGACGCTCTCGGCGGAAGACACCTGATCATTGGCACGCGGTGACGGCGCCTCTAAAGGATTGGCCAACCGGTCCTCAGCAGACCCCATAGAGCAGCGGCCCAGCGCCGACTGCGGACATATGTGGACGGCCCCTCCTTGCAAGGCTCACGCCATCGGCGAGCAGACGACCGGCGATCTGTTTCAGGGACCAAAGCGCCTTCAGCTGCTCGATCATCAGTTCGCGCAAATGCGGGGGCCGCACAAGCTTCCTTAAACGCTGCCGCCGCTCTTTGCGGATACCGTCAGCGACCGTTGGGAAGTAGCCGCTATAGTCGGGCAGCTCGCGGTCGTGGAAGGGGTTGCGTCGGATCTCACGATAGATCGTCGAATCGATGACGACCGAGTTCGCGCGCCATTTCTTTGGGTGGCAGCTTGCGTTCGACAAAGTGGAGGAGGCGGCGTCGATCGGCCAGATTCAGCTGCGAATAGCGTCGGGACATGCCAAAATGTCCAAAGTGAAACCATTGAAATCATTGGCATGTCGCATTTCAAGTTAGAATGTACCAGTCCGTTTTTAGAAGATCGCATTATGTATCGTCGGGTCCTCGGGGCATGGCCACCTTATGTGCCCCGTCGGGAGGCATCAATTCCATCATCAGACAAGGGTTTGCCTCGCTTGGTTCGCTCCATTAAAGTTTCCCGCGAATGGCAAAGAAAGAGAAGAATCGCTCAACGGACGAGTCCACGCTGCGACAACAAGTGGCGGCACTCCCGTTTCGCATTTCAGACTCCAATTTTATTGAAGTCCTCTTGATCACCTCGCGCGAGACCAGCCGGTTCATCATCCCGAAGGGATGGCGAAAGAAGGGCCAGAAGCGATCAGACGCTGCTGCCATGGAGGCCTACGAGGAGGCTGGCGTTGTCGGCAAAGTGGCGCGCAAGCCGACTGGAAACTACACATATTGGAAGCGCGGCGACGGGAAATTTGAACGGCTTCAAGTGCTTGTTTATCCGCTGGAGGTGAAAAAGCACCGGCCAAGCTGGCCTGAAAAGGGCGAGAGGAAATTGGCCTGGCTATCCAAGGAGGATGCAGCGCTTCTCGTCGATGAGCCCGCCCTTGCCTCTCTAATCAAGAACTTCAACGGGCCGCTGTCCAAGGCTGAATTCGGCGAAACTCCGCTCCATCAGGATCGGCTTTGTGACGCTGTTGATCCCACACGGTGCGTATCCGGAAGACAAGCTTCTGGCCGACAGCGATCGCAAATCCACCGCCACCGTCGATCTCCTCAATCACGGGGCGCAGGCCGCACCTAGACGATGAATCCGCCCAGACCCTCACCCATTTACGGTAGTATAGAATTGGTGAATGTGCGATCCATTTGCACAAACGCACCCGGATGACTGTCGCAGGCGCCTGCTCGCAGGTTCAAAGGGCGGATGCGCTCACATCGAAGTGCCTCTCAAGGAAATTCACGAGGAAAAGCCCAAAGAAGGCGTGGAGGAGAATCATGGATCATTCAGTCGGTTCAAGCGAGGCGCGGGCCGATAGTGGCCATCAAAGCGACTTTGCTACGCGACGCACCGAGGGTGTTGATTTTCGCGTCCAAAGGGCGGTTGACCGTTCGTGGGAAATCTCAGCCTTATCCGATCGCGCCGTGAGATGGCTGCGAGCCAATTACCATCCGGATTCTCCCTTGAAAATGTCCTCCGAACCGATCTGATCGGTGCGAACGGGTTCATGGGAAACGCGCGAGCGCGGGGATATAAGATAGAATATGTCGGACCGCACGGTGTGAACTTCTTCTGATAGCGACCCCGCGCCCCGGTCGACAAGTGCCCGCGAAGGCTGGATGCGGCCGAGGATTTTCTGGCAGCACGTGACTTTGTAGGCCAGGTGCTGTCAGCGGCGGCACTGGACCGTAAACCACGTTGACGTTGCCGAGCGTCATGCGCCGGTTCGTCGGTCCGGTGACCGCCAGGCTGGCGGAGACTGGCAGGTCGGAATCTCGCTAGTGCGAGAGGTCTGACCGCGTCTGATGGCTCGTTTTGGCTCTCGCTAGGAGAAACATCGGAAGCGAGGCAAGCTGCGCCGCGGCCACGAAGACGGCAAGCGCCAGCGTCGATCGATCATACAGCAAGCCCATCGCGATGCTGCCCGACAGCCAACCTCCGCCATAGGCCGTATAGAATAAACCGAAGGCCAAGCCGCGGTGGCCTTCCGGCAGCAACCCGGCGATAATCGCCTTCAGCAGCGTGTCCTGGACCGCATAACCGATGCCCCATAAGGGCATTGCGATGAGCGCCGCGGCGAGACCGCCCTGAAGCAGCACCGGCGAAGCAGGCCGACGGCACGATTCCCGCGATGAGCGCCAGCTTATCCGACCAGTCGTACAGCCTGCCGAGGATAAGGTTGGCGAGCACCCCTGACCCGGTGGCGAAGGCAAGCAGGACCGGGATCCATTCGGACGGAACAGTCCTGGTCCGCTCAAGGTGATACGCACCGAGCTCGTAGCTCAATAACCCGGCCGCGAACAGCGCGCCGGCGCCCATGTAAAGCCAATAGGGCAAGCCGAGCTTCCACGCCGTGGCGGTGCGGCCCTGCTCCAATCGCTCGGGAAGCGGGAACGTCAGCCGCGCAGCGACGAGCGCGATGATTGCCAGCACGACCGAAATGGTTAAAAGGGCGTAGGCGGTGCGATAGTCTCCGCGCAGGAATAGAATGAGAGCGGCGATCAACGGCCCCAAGGTCGCTCCCGCCTCATCCAGGGCAGTGTTGAGGCCGAAGGCCCAGCCTCGCCCGAGCTCGCCGGTCGTATAGGAGATCATCGCGTCGACCGTCGGCTTGCGCATTGCCCGTCCGACCCGTTCGGCAATGATCAGGGCTCCCGCAAGCTCCCAACTCCCGGCCAGCGCCATCGCCGGTACGGCGCAGAGGTTGATCGCATAGCCGGCGAAGGTGACCGCCCAATAGGCGCGAGTCCGGTCGGCGACCCAGCCGGCGACGGGCCTCAACGCATAGCCAAGGAATTCCCCTGCGCCGGCAATGACGCTGATTGCCGCGGCGCTTGCCCCGAGCATTCCAAGGAACTGGCCATTGATCGCCGCGCCACCTTCATAGGTGAGGTCGCCGAAGAGATTGACGACCCCCATAATGAGGACGAAGCGGAGTGCGGACGAACCGCCGAAATCGAGCACACCTTTCATTCGCCGGTCCTCCTTATGGCATCTTCTTCGATAAAAGGTCTTGCGAAGTATTTTTGTCCGAAGGGCCATCACTTCGCGAAGGCCCTCGCTCTTTCCGAGCCTTCTTTCTCGAGATCACATTTCAAGTACTGCAGTTAAACAGCTTTATGGCAGCGATTGCCGGCAGAACTGGGAAGACCGGCACTGGAGTGGCCCGTCAGAAAAGCGTCACACCGGCGGTCAGTAGTGGCCACAGTGCCGAGCAAAAACAATTCCCTATCTTCGTCTGTATAGTATACTCGATTTTCGCTATCGTATATCGATAGAGCGAACCGATCGCTCCACGAATCAAGGAACGGGCATGACCAGGACCCAGCCGGAAAACGTTGCGCCTGAGAAAAAGCGTTCGTTGAAAATGGAGCACCACGATCTCCTCTCCGGACTTGTGCGCCTGCACGTGCTGCATCATGCAGCCGAGCATGAGATCTACGGCCAATGGATGATCGATGAGCTGGCAAGCCATGGCTATCGCTTGTCGGCCGGCACGCTCTACCCGTTGCTGCACAAAATGGCGCGTGACGGCTACCTCACCTCGCGCGAGGAGCGCGACGGCCGCGTTGTACGCAAGCTCTATTCCATTACCGACAAGGGACGCGCGGGCCTTGCTTTGGCCAAGGAGCGCATCCGTGAATTTACTGGAGAGGTGATGAAGCGATGACGGACAGGGCGACGAGCGAAGAAAGCCATAGCAGAGGCTCGGCGGCCGAGGTTTTCGTGGCATTTCTCAAGCTTGGCCTGAGCTCCTTCGGGGGTCCGATCGCGCATCTCGGGTATTTTCGCGACGAACTGGTACTGCGGCGCAAATGGATCGACGAAAGGGGCTATGCC
Source organism: Ensifer sp. 38_S197 (assembly GCF_056924495.1). Lineage (NCBI taxonomy): Bacteria > Pseudomonadati > Pseudomonadota > Alphaproteobacteria > Hyphomicrobiales > Rhizobiaceae > Ensifer > Ensifer sp. 38_S197. The sequence continues at coordinate 1,367,361 of NZ_JBXOVZ010000001.1, forward strand.
GATCTCGTGGCGCTCAGCCAGTTCCTGCCCGGCCCAGCGTCAAGCCAGGTGGGCTTTGCCTTAGGACTTTTGCGTGGCGGACCGCTTGGCGCGCTTGCGGCGTGGACGGCCTTCACCTTGCCATCGGCGATCCTCCTTGTTCTCTTTGCCTACGGCGCCGCGGCATTTGGTGGGTCGGTCGGAACCGGCATCATCAGCGGTCTCAAGATCGTCGCCGTCGCGATCGTGGCGCAGGCGGTTTGGGGCATGGCAAGGAACCTGTGTCCGGACCGCGAAAGGGCGACAATTGCGCTGGGTGCGGTGCTGATTGTCGTCCTCGTGGCGGGCGCGCTCGGTCAAGTGGCTGCGATCGCCGCCGGCGCGGCGGCAGGCACTCTGCTCTGCCGCCATCACCACGAAGAGATCACCAGACACATCAACTTCCCTGTTTCACCGAAGGTCGGGGCAGTTTCGCTCATCCTGTTCTTCGCGCTGATGCTTGGACTGCCGGTCATCGCACCCTCCACGTCCTTGCATGGGCTGGCAATATTCGACTCGTTTTATCGCGCTGGCTCGCTGGTCTTCGGCGGTGGCCACGTCGTGCTGCCGCTGCTCGAAAACGAGGTGGTGCGAAGCGGCTGGGTCGGTCACGACCAATTCTTGGCCGGCTATGGCGCGGCTCAGGCCGTGCCAGGGCCGCTCTTCACCTTCGCCGTCTATCTGGGAGCAATTTTGGAGCCGGGGCCTAACGGTCTCGTCGGGGCGAGCATCGCCCTGATTGCCATCTTCCTGCCGGGGTTCTTGATCTTGCTCGGCGTGGTTCCGTTCTGGGACAGCTTTCGCAAACGCCAAGGCGCGCAGGCCTTGATGAGGGGCGCCAATGCCGCCGTCGTCGGTATTCTCGGTGCGGCGCTCTACGATCCAGTGTTCACCAGCGCGGTGGTCGGTACGCGCCAGTTCGCCCTCGCACTCACCTGCTTCGTGCTGTTGATGGCGTGGAAAGCACCATCATGGATCGTCGTGCTCGTCGCCGCGGCGGGTGGCGTGCTGATTGCACCCGGGTGACGGTTGGGTCGCACCTTGCCGCCTACAAGGTGCACGTGCCGTTGTATGGCGGAAATCGGCCATGCGCCGCCTGCGGCGTCTGATGGACTCGGTCGTTCTTGCCGTCTCGGAGATGGGCGAGTTTACCTGTCATCGCACCGGAGACATTATCCCCTGAAACGAGAGTAGAATCCGCCAGAGGAGACGAAGTGTGATGTTGCGAGCGGTGGTACGGATCGGCACGGGGAACAAGCGCTGCGGACTTTTCGTATTGAGTGGAATTTGAGAGCTGTCGATGACGCCGGGACCAGAAAATTACAAGGAGCTTCTGCTGTTTCTAGCGACTGCGGGCGTCATCGTGCCTCTGTTTGGGCGGTTGAAGGTGAGCCCGGTCTTTGGATTTCTGGCCGCCGGCATTATTCTCGGCCCCTTCGGTCTCGGCGCTCTCGCCCCAGACGTTCCGTGGCTCTCTGCAGTATCCATCACGGATGTCGGACAGATCACCCATCTGGCCGAATTCGGGGTCGCATTCCTACTCTTTATGATCGCGCTCGAGCTGTCATGGAAGCGTCTGCTGCTGATGCGCAGACTGGTCTTCGGATTGGGGGGATTGCAGGTTCTCGCCTCGACGGCGGTCCTCGCGACCGTGACGTACCTGCTCGGTCAAACTCCGGCTTCAGCGGTGGTGCTCGGCACTGCGCTCGCGATGTCTTCGACGGCGATCATTCTACCCTCGCTCGTAGAGCGGAAACTGCTGAACACCACGGCTGGACGCGCAAGTTTCGCCGTGCTGCTCTTCCAAGACCTGGCTGTGGCACCTCTCCTGTTCATGGTGACGATGTTGGGTGCACGTGAAGGGACGGGGGTCGGCGCCGGCTTGCTGTATGCGCTGGCTCCTGCCGCCATTGCGATCATCGCAATGGCCGGGCTGGGCCGTCTCATTCTTCGCCCCCTGTTTAAGCTCGTCGCGGCAACAAGGAGCAGCGAGCTGTTCGTCGCTGCATGCCTCCTGGTGGTGATCGGCTCCGGCCTTGTCACGGCGCTCAGCGGCCAGTCCATGGCCCTGGGCGCCTTCATCGCAGGGCTGCTGCTGGCCGAAACCGAGTATCGCCGGCAGATCGAGGTGACGATCCAGCCCTTCCAGGGCCTTCTGCTTGGCCTCTTCTTCGTCTCGGTGGGAGCCCGCCTGGACCTTTCGGCGATCATTGCCAACCCAATCCCAACAGTGGGTGTCGCGATCGGTTTCTTTGCCATCAAGGCGGTTCTCCTGTTCCCGATCGCCCGCCTGATGGGCTTGCCAAACCGGGGGGCCGGCGAGTTGGCGGTGGTATTGGCGCCCGGCGGCGAGTTCGCACTGATCCTTATCGGTGCGGCTGTCGCAGGTAACGTCGTCCCTGGTGACGCGGGCGCCACTGCCACGGTCGCGGCTACTTTGACGATGGTGGGAATTCCGCTGCTGATCCGCATGCTCGGCCGCGGCGGCGCATACGCCCATATGGATGAAGCTGCTTTCGCAGGATTGACGCCTCACCATCACGACGGTCTGGAGCGGGTGATCGTCGTCGGATATGGGCGCGTCGGACAATTGGTCGCTGAAATGCTCACACGACACGAACTACGGTTCCTGGCGATCGATGCCGATCCGCTGCTGGTCGCCAGAGAGCGAGAGCGGGGTCATACGATCTTTTATGGCGATGCCACCCGGATCGAGTTGCTTCGACGTTGCGGAATTCAGAGCGCCCGCGCGCTTGTCGTGACCTTGGACAATGCCGACGCGATCGAATCCATCGTCCGCGCTGCACGCGCGGAGCGGCCGGATCTGACCATTGTCGCCCGCGCGCGGGATGCGCTGCACGCAACGAAATTGTACGAGCTGAAAGTCACGGATGCAGTGCCGGAGACCATCGAAGCCAGCCTCCAGCTCTCGCAAGCAGTGCCCGTTGATATCGGCATCCCGATGGGCCGGGTGATCGCATCGATTCACGAGAAACGGGATGAATTTCGCAAGCTGCTGCAGCCCCCCGACGGATCCGGCAGAGAGCGGCAAGCCATCCGGGCTCCGCAGTCGGACTCGCCCGGCAGACCGCACTCAAGCCCCAAGCACCTTCAAGAACGCGATCCGAAGTAAGGTGCGGACCGCACGAGCTCGCGCTGACGATATGCCAGTCATACGGTAGACGGGGAGGTGGGGCTTATCCTCGCTCGGTTTGATTGCAGTGCCGAGTTGGGCCATAATGGGAAGCCGTCCCTCTTCTAGACCCAAGAACTTCCCCGGGGCGGCTTATTAACCCCTTCACGCAGAGAAGGGGTTATTTTTGAGGCGACTCATTCGGGTTCTGCCGCTGGCCCGCTTCCCATCTTTACGGGAGCTACCGAACCGTCAGTCGATGCATCTCGAACATCCAGCGAAATGGTCCCAAACGATTGCTGTCTCTCGGCCGCATCGAGAGCTAGGCTCTTCCAAATCCCGTGGATCGCTTCAGCAGCTTCGATCCAAATTCGATCCGCGCCCGTGATTTCCATGTCAGCGGCATCTCTGCGATCATCCTCGTCGCGGCCGCCTATAGCGCCGAAGTTCTGCGCGGCGCATTGCGGTCGATCCCCCGCGTTCATGATTGCCTCCCCGAGCTGGTTCGCGTCGTCCCAGTAACTTTGGAGCTTGCCGTGTCATCCGTCGGCGCGGGCGTCGTGCTCGCCATTCTAAGGATGACGTCCCACCTCATCGGCCGTACCCCTTGAGCTACATGCCGCGTGAAATGCTGCTCCGAACGCTCGAACAGCCGGTTGGATGCCGCGGTGATGACCAGAAAAAGGGCGATGGCCACGAGGTAGAACTGGAACGGGTTGCGCGTGGAGCCGGCGCCGACATCGATCGTCCGCATCAGCTCGACGAGGCCGGTGACGGAAACCAGAGCGGTGTCCTTGAGCTCCATCTGCCAAGCGCTCCGCAAGATGGTACCGTTGATGGTAACTCAAGGGGTAATCCTCTTTCAGGACACGTCGTTGGTCTACGTCGTCTCCCTGCACGATTTCATGACCTCGGCGAGCATCGTTGCGAACACGCAGAACCGCATGGTTGAGATGTATGTGTTCGCAGCGGTTGTCTACTTCATCCTTTGTACGCTTGGCAGCACGCTCGCTGAGCGACTGAAACGCAATCCCACCCTTGCTTGATAGCTCGGCATGGGCGCGGCGGTTCTCTTAACCTACGACTGGATACCACAATGTCTTCGCGTGAAATGATCAGGGTTGAAAATCTCTCCAAAAGTTACGGTCAAATGAAGGTCTTGAACGATTGCAGCCTGACCATCCAGCGCGGAGAAGTCGTCGTCGTTTGCGGCCCCTCAGGGTCAGGCAAAAGCACCTTCGTCAAATGCCTCAACGGGATTGAACCATTCCAGTCCGGGCACGTGACGATCGACGGTCAGGCTCTGGCCACGAAGGGTAAAGAGGCAGCAAAGCTTCGTGCACGTGTCGGAATGGTATTCCAGCATTTCGAGCTCTATCCGCATCTAACCGTCCTAGACAACATCTGCCTCGCGCAGGTCCATGTCCTCAAACGAAGCCGCGATGAAGCAGTCAGCAAAGCCCAGGGCCTACTTAAGCGGGTCGGGCTCCTCGATAAACAGCAGTCATATCCAGCCCAGCTTTCCGGGGGCCAACAACAGCGCATCGCCATCGTGCGCGCCCTAGCGATGGACCCGATTGCCATGCTCTTCGACGAGCCGACATCAGCTCTCGATCCGGAGATGATCGGCGAAGTGCTCGCCGTCATGACCGAGCTTGCAAAGGAAGGCATGACGATGATCGTCGTCACCCATGAGATGGGCTTTGCGAAAGCTGCCGCCGATCGAATGGTCTTTATGGATACCGGAGCGATTGTCGAGGAGGCGGAAACTGCGCGTTTCTTTGCTGAGCCGAGTTCCGAGCGTGCGCGTCTTTTTCTCTCTCGTATTCTGGTGCATTGAAATGAACGGTCTGATTACTCCCACATACGACGACATCCTCGACGCTCGACGGACGCTTGACGGCGTCGCAGTCCGTACGCCGTTGCTGCGGTCCGAGAAGCTCGATCAGATGACCGGTGCGACGGTCTTCATCAAGTGCGAAAACCTGCAGCGCACCGGCGCATTCAAGTTCAGAGGCGCATTCAATTGCCTTTCGCGTCTGGACCGGTCGGCCTATCCTGGTGGCGTTGTTGCCTACTCCACCGGCAATCACGGACAGGCAATCGCAACAGTTGGTCGGATGCTTGGTATACCGGCCACCATCGTCATGCCCAGCGATGCGCCCGCGATCAAAATTAACAAGGCGCGGGAAAACGGTGCCGATGTCGTGCTTTATGATCGCCAGACCCAATCCCGCGAACAGATCGCCGCTGAGATTGCGGAAAGAGCGCCGGTCGCAATCATACCGCCAGGCGACAATCCATACATCATAGCTGGACAAGGGACCGTTGTCGCCGAAGCGTTAGAGCAGGCGGCAGGTGTCGCGATTGATGCCATCATGGTTCCCTGCGGCGGCGGCGGACTCTCTGCAGGAACCTGGCTGGCCGCTCGGGCGGCTGATTCGCGCGCGGAGATCTGGGCCGTCGAGCCAAAGGGTTTCGACGACACCAAGCGGTCATTGGCGAGCGGGAAGCGTGAAACCAATCCTGCCCTGAGTGGCTCCATCTGCGATGCACTCCTCGCGCCGACACCGGCCGAACTGCCGTTTTCGATCAACCGCCGGGGTATTTCACAGGTGAAGGTCGCCTCCGATCAAGAGGTCATGTTCGCCATCCGGTATGCTTTCGAGGAGCTGCGGCTGGTGACCGAGCCAGGAGGTGTGATTGCACTCGCAGCGCTGCTGAACGATCCGAAGTCCGTCCGCGGAAAGAACGTGATCGTAATTGTCTCCGGAGGCAACGTTGAGCCTTCGGTATTCAAGGAAGCCCTCGATGGCTACCACACGCCATCGCTTTCACAATAACATCAGTTCAAGAGGTTAAAATGGTTTCCGTCATAGAAAAGTTCGCCACTCTCGCCACCGACAACGCGCCCGGCCAGGAGGTCAGGCAAAGCGCCGGCAACATTCGCGAGCTGATGCGCGGCGATGAACTCCAGGGCACGCTCGTCGATTTCTCGCACGGGGACGTCGATGCTTTCACTCCGACGCCCGGCTCGTCGAAGCGCTTTTTCGAGGCGGTGGATGCCGGCGGCCGACAGGCTTATACCGAATATCGCGGTTCGGCCGACATACGTACTGACTTGGCGCAGCGGCTTGCAACGTTCACCGGGGCGCCTGTCTCTGGGGACGAGGGCGTTATTCTCACTCCGGGAACGCAAGGCGCACTGTTTCTAGCAGTCGCAGCGACTGTCTCGGACGGTGACAAAGTTGCTATTGTGCAGCCTGACTACTTTGCCAACCGAAAACTGGTGCAGTTCTTCGGCGGGCAGGTGATGCCGGTTGCGATGAACTATCTGAACGCCGCGGCTGGGGCTGGCTTGGATCTCTCTCAGTTGCGTGCCGCATTTGAGGCGGGGGCCAAGACTTTCCTGTTCTCCAATCCGAACAACCCCACTGGCGTAGTGTACTCAGAAGCCGAGATTGACCAGATCGTCCAGCTTGCTGGAGACTACGGTGTCACCGTCATCGCCGATCAGCTCTATTCGAGGCTGCGCTATGAAGGCGAGGAGTACACCCACATTCGCGCACGGGGTCTGCCGACCGAACAGGTGATCACCATTATGGGACCTTCGAAAACGGAGTCGCTCAGCGGCTACCGTCTCGGAGTCGCGTTTGGTTCCCCGACGATTATAAGCAGGATGGAAAAGCTGCAGGCCATCGTTTCGCTGCGCGCGGCAGGTTACAACCAGGCGGTATTCAGAACCTGGTTCAACGAGCCTGGAGGATGGATGGATGAGCGCATCCGCCTGCATCAGGCAATCAGAGACGACTTGCTCGAAGTCTTCCGCAGCGGCGGGCTGGAGAGCCGCACACCGCAGGCGGGAAGCTATCTGTTTCCGACTTTGCCTCCGTTGTCCGTCGGCCTTCAGGATTTCGTTCGGCTCCTTCGGCATCAGGCCAACGTAATTGTCACGCCCGGAACCGAGTTCGGCCCCCATCCCAATAGCATTCGCCTGAACTTCTCACAGGACCATTCGGCCACCGTTGAAGCTGGAAAGCGCATCGTTGAGATGGTCAATCGCTATCGGAGCTAGGACAGATGATTCACCGAAGCGCACCTCAACCACAGGGGTTTTACGTCCCGGCAAGACGCCACCGCGATATGATCTTTGTCTCGGGAATGACGCCGAGAGAAAACGGCAAGCTTCTTCATATAGGGCAAGTGGTGCCGGAAGCGCCGGTTGAAACATACCGGAGGGCGATGGAACTCGCGACGAAGAATGCTCTGACGGCGGCAAAATCCCAACTGGTCAGCGGAGAACAGATACTCTCTGTTCTTAGCCTGACGGTCTACGTCAACGCACCCGCGGGCTACACGCTTCACAGCAGGATCGCTGATTTTGCTTCAAGGTTCATGGAAGAACATACCAACGACGGCGTATCTAGTCGGGCTGCCATCGGGGTGAGCTCCTTGCCCGGAGACGCAACCTTTGAAGTGTCTATTATCGCAGCAGTTGGCCGTTGATCGTAAAGCATTACCTTAACCTTCGAATTTGCAACCCCTGACTCCGTTGTCTTATGCGTAGTGGATGCGAAGAAGCAAACCTATATTGCGCCTCCCTAAGCGCCCGCTCCTGAGCGCTCACTGCGGAGGGAACACCTGCTAAGAGCGATATTGCTAAAGCAAATCTCCGTATTTTTTGCATTGGTCAATGCTCCGGGGTTAGTCTGTCGTCACGCCGTCAAATTTCAGTTCCTCTGCAGGTGACAAGACGAGCTCTCGAGCCATCTGCGCCTCAACGAGATCACTGATTATCGATTTTGTGGCGGTAGGATTCTGGTCTTCCAGCAGCGACCGGGTAGCCATTTTCTGTCGTTCGACAGCGCCGAGGTAGTCCCAACGATCAGGCGACCACATCCGCCCCGTATTCAGCAAGGTGCGGTTGTTTGATCGAATAACTTTACAATCGCGAGGGACGGAAGAGTTGCTCGGGCAGAAAGCGATCCTGGGTTCAAGCGATGCATCCCTTTCCGTCTCGATCTTCGAATTGGAACCGGCTGAGTGGGACGCAAAGGTGTACGAGCCGGAAATCGTGGCTAGCGAGAACATGCTCTATAAGCGGCCAGGTTACGGCGCTCTATCACAACCGGAGAAGTAAACCACAGGGCTTTATGCACCCCCGACCTGCCGGACAAAACGCACCATTTTCGATCCATCAAGCGGGCTATCCGGAAAGCGCATAGACAGATTTAGGGCTGTCCACAGGTTCGCCGGTTCTGAATGAGACGAGCTTCGATAGTGATCGAAGTTGCAGACATACAGAATCCTAACAGCCTGGCTGCGGTATGCCGCGGAGAAGTGCCGTAGCCACAAACCTGGGGCGGCTGGCGGGGGCGTGCGCTCCGGTTAGCGATTTACGCCCGCCCCCGCCGTTCTCATCAAGCGTTTAGCGCGTCCTTCAGCGCTTTGGCCGGCGCAAACGTCAGCTTCTTTGCAGCCGGAACCTTGATGGTCGCACCAGTTGCCGGGTTGCGTGCATCGCGCTCTGGCGTGTTCTTAATCTTGAACTTGCCGAAGCCTGGAATCGACGTTTCAGCGCCCGATGTGGCAGCGGCGGTCACGGCAGCGAAGACCGCTTCGACTACCGCCTTGCTCTGGACTTTCGTCAAGCCATGTTCGGTCGCGATCTTTTCTGCGATTTCATTGGTCGTTGTCATTGTTTTCCCCTCTTGATGACGCGGGAATTCTCGGCCGAGCGGCTCTCTGTTGTCATCTGGGGTCCTCGCGAGCACGGACCAAATATCGACGATTTCCACAGCACAATCGTGGCCTCATCCGAAATCATGTGATTTTTGCGCCCGCAACCGTTCCCAGTCGACGTTAATACGGTGGGCGCTCACCTGGCGCTGCAAGGGATCGCCCGCCAATTGGAATGACGCGCATTGAGCAAAGTCGAATTCCCATCGACCATCAGCCACAGCTCGTTGCCGAGAGCACGAACCGTCAGAGGTTTCCGTTTTTCCTGTCGGCCATTGGCCGCCGCCAACATATGACGGTTCGCATTGACCATGCCTCGTTCGCGCGCACGCGTGTTAACCAGGTGCGCGAGTGGAATAAGAAGATGTGCTTCGCGCAGGTCGAAGTAAAGCGAAGGGTCCTCCGGAAGCCGTGCGAGGCCTGCTGTGATTTCGCGGTTCAACGCAAACTCCCCAATAGCACCACCAGTCTCGAGCGTGAGAAACTTCGGCGACATTTCTTCAGCGGCAGCGGCCGGACTCGCAGGTTTGTGCGAAGTTCTCGTGGAACTGGTTGCGAGAAAGGGTTCGAAGCTGCATCCCGTTCCTATGTGCCAGTGCGAGAAAACGCGTAGATCTATTGCGCCAAAAACCCTGAATTTCTACTGAAAGTTTAAACTCTAATATGCGCCGAACGACGTGAGAACGGGGCGTGTACGAAAGTGGATTTCTAACCCGTTCGGATTATTGGAAAAATCGGCGCATCGAGATGTCGTGGGCGCGTGTCGGTTGAAAAGCAAGAGAAGTTGTCTCGAAATGGCACTGGAACAATCTGAGAACGCGGCCCGCCCCAGGGCGACCGTGCAAACCCCGTAAATGGAGGGGGACTGCCACAACGCGCTTAAAGTTCCTGGCCCTCGAGAACCGTCGACCTCACCGGCGATGGTTCTCTCGGTCTGGCGCCACTCACCACCAATGGCTCCACCTCGTGTCAACCAGCGCCGAAACCGCGCGTCATCCCGGCCCCGCCGGGCCGGCGCCCGTTTGATCAGAGCGCTTTCAGTTATCTGTGCCCGACGGAAGCGGGCAGCGGCAAACTGGAATGTGGCGCGGGACAGATCTTTCCTGCGCATACAGGCCCGCGGCGAACGACGCTTGGCGGATGTCAGTCGCGTTTACTCGGACTTGCCTTTACGGATGCGCTGCTCGAGTAATTTCACATATCGACGCCGGATATCGTCAATGGATACGTCACCATTGATCCAGAGTTTTAAAAGGGCCTGGAATTCGGGGTGATCGTCAATCGGAAAACCGAAATCGTGCCACTTGGCACTAACGCGATCGGCGATGTCTTTGCGGTTCGTCATCTGTCTTCCATTCGCTCTCGCATGCGCGCTGGCGCAGGGTCGTTCGTCTGCAACAGCGCCACGCAATGTAGCACCGATATTGCCGATGCCCGGCGTTGGCCAGTGCAATCATTGACACTGCGCTTCACCCATCGGAAAACTGTGCAGGCTTACAGAGGAAGAAAACTTATGGCAGACGAAATCAAACCGGACGACAGCGCTGTCGTCGCCGAAGCGACCACGCCGGCCGAAGTGGCGGCGCCGAAGAAGCGCGGCCCGCGGGCGAAGAAGGTTGCGTCGGATGTGGCCTTAGAAGAGGCAGGTGCTGCGCCGAAGGTCAAGAGAGGCAGGAAGCCCAAGGAAAAGCCGGCTGACCTGAAGGTCGCCGGGCCGTCTTCGGCCGTTTCCAAGACCCGGGCCAAGGGCGTTGCGAAAGCCACGGGAAAGCGCTCTGCACCAACTTCGTCCGCAGAAGCGCCGGTTTCGGTCCTGGACGAAATCGCCGATCTTCTTCAGCTCGAAGAAGAGAATGCGCGGCTGCGCAAGGCGCTTAGTGAAAAACTGCGGGCGGAGAACGCCGATCTCCGCAAGCGGCTCGGGCTTGCCTGATGCATATCGTGAGAGGCCGATCGCTTCGGCGATCGGCCTTCGTCATCACATCGCAAGGACGGGCCGCTCAAGTCCGGGGTGACGAAGCATTATGAAATCACCATGGAAGTTTCTGCGTGATCTGGCGTCTCGAGGGGCAGCCGGCGAGCACGCAAAAAACGCGCCCGAGATCGACACCAAGAAACCGGAAGAACTCCCGGCCCCGATTGTCGAAACGCCGGTAGCCCCGCTTGATGAGGCCGTTACCTCCGCGGATACCGTGGCGAATGAATCGGCAAACGATCGTTTACTCGAAACAGTTCCCGTTGTTGAGGAACCGATCGGTGGCAACGAGCCCTCACGCGCTGGACGCGCACCGTCGACGCAACCGAAAAGAGTGCAGCGGCGCGCCAGGAAGACGAGCGCGAAACCCGTTGCTGTGGTTGTCGAGATTGAGCCCGATGAAGCGCCGGTCGCTGTGCGACCGGCGCCGAGCTTATCCGAGCAAGTTGCTGCTTTGGATGAAGAGGTCCGGCAGCTGAGACGGCAGCTCTCGGACAAGCTGCGATTGCAGAACGAGCAGCTTGAAAGATTGTTGAAGCGTTTTGACGCCTCGTGATCTGAGCGCTCGCCCTTGATCAAATTCGGCCCCTCACGCCAACGTAACATTGAAATCACATAGCAAGACCACTTCCCACCATGTCTGCCATTCACGCCTTCATCTGCGAATTGATCAGAGCCGCCAACGAGGTCGAGAAGCTGACCCCGCGTGAGATGAGCCGTCTTCTTGACCGGTCCGTCGACACCATCCGCGATCTGCGTGGGCAGACGGAAATCGCGGGTAATCGTCGTGCAAGGGATGTGCTGATCGATCTGCAAATCGCATCGTCGCGGGCCCGAGACCTTTCACCTGAAGACGCGAGGGATACCCTTCTCGATGCCGCGGAGATCATTCAGGCTTTGCGGATCACGCTGGAAGGTGATTCTTGAGCGCTGACGGAAAATGCCGCGTGAACTTCGTCTCTGATCCACCGCTCCGTCGGGACCGACGGGTGGGAAGGTAACGGCTGCGCTCAATCCTGCCTCCGATTGTGTGAAGCCGGGCTCTCTATGAACCGTAAATGCCATCCAGACTGCTTTTGAATAAGCTGGCTTGGAGTTCATCCCCGAAAACGGGGGCGGGGCAGGGGTCCGCTTTTCCAAACCGAAGGACGTTTGAGCTTTCTGCGAGCATCAAATCGAAGCCATATCGCACAAGTCGACAGAAGCGCGCGGAACACCGTCAGTTGCCTCTGTTGTCAAGAGCAGCGCTGAGCGACAAGCATGGACACAGACGGCTGTGGGATCTGTAAAGCGTGCCTGGCGCCCTGACTGCAAGGCTGGTCGTCAAGCGCTGATCTGTTGGTCACCGCGATGGCTCTGTTGCCAGTCGTTCGCCCGCATAACCGGCTTTGCGCAGCGACGGCGCGGTTCAGACTGACCTGACGTTTTCGGCTCTCGACTTTCCAGTCTTGCGATCCTGGCCAATCTCATAGCTGACCTTTGGCCTTCTTGCAGCGGCCTCTCGGCGACTACTGCTGACATATGGACAAACACGTCCGTTCCGCCGTTGTCGATACCGGATCAATACTCCCCAGAAGTGCCGTTTGAATCTTCCCCAGTTTAGCGTTGCCGCCGGTCTTCCGGGGCGCGCCCCGGAAGACCGGCGGCGCGTCATCACCGATACTGCTCTCGATGGTCGAGAGGGGAATGTCGGTGGTCAAACTCGGGGAGATAGTCATGATTTTAGATTTGCACCGGCAGGGGTTGTCGGTGTCGGCGATCGCCAGACAAACCAACGTCGATCGAAAGACAATTCGTAAATATATTGAGCGGGGTCTCGAAGCGCCTGCTTATGGACCACGCAAGCCACGGGCGACGGTGATCGATCCGTTCACGGCTTATCTACGTGAACGGGTTGCTGCCTATCCCGGCCTGAGCGGCCGGCGGCTCCTGCGAGAGCTGAAGGATCGGGGATATGCGGGTGGCTACACGGCCGTCACGGACTTTCTCAGAGATGTTCGCCCAACCTCAGAACAGGGATTTGAAGTTCGGTTCGAAACAGCTCCCGGCGAACAGGCCCAGGTGGATTTCGCCCAGTTTCAGGTCATCTTCACCGATGAGCCGTCAACGCCCAGGATCGTCTGGCTCTTTTCCATGGTGTTGGGCCATAGCCGTCTCATATGGGGCCGCTTCGCCATGCATCAGGATCTTCCGACGGTGCTGCGATGCCATGTCGCCGCGTTCGATGCAATTGGCGGTGTTCCACGCGAGATTCTCTACGACCGAATGAAGACTGCCGTCATCGGCGAAGGGGAAACCGGGGGCATTGTTTATAACCGTGCTCTGCTCGATCTTGCCCGCCATTACGGCTTTCATCCAAAGGCCTGCAAAGCCTATCGCGCCAAGACGAAGGGAAAGGTCGAGCGACCATTCCGCTATATCCGCGAAGACTTCTTCCTGGCACGCTCGTTTCGCAACCTCGACGACCTTAACAGCCAACTGCGGTATTGGCTTGATACAGTTGCCAATCCGCGCGTGCACGCGACAACGCAGCGTGTCGTCATGGAGGCCTTCGCCGAGGAGCGTCATCATTTGCGTCCCTTGCCACTGGCTCCGTTCCGATCCGTGTTGAGACTGGAGCGCAGGATCTCTCGAGACGGAATGGTCAGCGTTGGTGGAAAACGCCTACAGCGTGCCCGACGCCACCAGGAGACGTCTCGTCGAGGTTCATACCCTGGCCAATGAAGTTCGGATCTTCGAGGAAGGCACCCTCATTGCGGTGCATCCAGTGTTGGAGGGTCGTCATCAGCGCCGCGTCGAACCAGGACACAGAACCCTTCGCTCACAGCCACGATCGCGACCACACGTCAACAATGACGAGATCATTCTTCATGGATCCGGAGACAGGGTCACACAGCGGCCGCTCGCCTTCTACGACGCTGTCGCCAGAGCTATGGCACAGGAGAACCGCACATGAGCGCCGCTCTCGATTCCGTGCCGTCGATGATCGACCGCATTCGCCATGACCTTGTCGGCTTGAAGATGCCACGTGCCCTTGAAGCACTCGACCATATTGTCCGGCGCCTGGAGCACGGCGAGCTGTCGGCACTCGAAGCGATCGATATCCTACTTTCCGAAGAGCTGACCCTGCGGGAGAACAGCCGCATAAAGACCGCGCTTCGGATGGGTCGCCTGGCAACCATCAAAACGCTCGCTGGCTTTGATTTCTCTTTCCAGCCCTCACTCGATCGAGATCGGATCTTCACGCTTGCGCAACTGGGTTTTGTCGACCGCCATGAGGTCGTCCATTTCCTCGGGCCGCCGGGAACCGGCAAAAACCATCTGGCCGTGGCGCTCGGCGTCGAAGCTGTCAAAGCAGGCAAGAGCGTCTACTTCTGCACACTGGCCGATCTCATTGCGGCCCTGTCCAGAGCCGAGCGCGAAGGACGGCTGCAAGAACGCATCCGCTTCTTCTGCAGGCCCAGTCTCCTGATCGTTGACGAGATCGGTTATCTCCCGGTCATCGCCGGCGGCGGCAATCTGTTCTTCCAGCTCGTCAACGCTCGCTACGAGAAAGGCGCGATGATCCTCACATCCAATCGCGGCTTTGCCGAATGGGGCGATGTTTTTGGAGACGCCGTAGTCGCCACAGCCTTGCTCGACAGACTTTTGCATCATGCCGTCGCCGTTCAAATCGAGGGATCAAGTTACAGGCTGCGCCAACATGCCGAATTGATGCCTGAACACGTGAGATCCAAGGCTTTGATCACCCCGCCGTCCTTCGCCCCGCCGCAACGCCCTCGCGGAAGGCCACCGAAAAATACCCAATTCTCCACGTCATCCGGGGCGGCATAATTGGGGAATTTTACTTCGGCACTTTTGGGGAAATTTCACCCGGCATTGACAGCCGTTCTCCGGAGAGATGAAGCCGTAACCCTTGTCCTGATTGAAAAACTTCACAGTACCGATCGCCATTGATGCCCTCGTCAGTTGAGCAGGTTGCACAATGCCGCGAAGCTTATTCACCGGAATTGCCTCCCGCAATCACGCAATCGGGTTATGCTAGGGCGGGTGGTCGCGAAGTCGAGCGCGCATCGGATCTCCCGTTCGTCCATCGCCTTTTATCGACAAGGTTCTTCCGGCGCGGGTGCACCCGCGACATCTGATCTCTAGGGGAGGGACTGAGGGGACGCCGCCCCATATGCGCTAACTTAAGGGTTGTCTGACTGGGATGGCCGCAGCGAACTGGCTTTTTCGCTTTCGTGGCGGATCGCAAAGATGACGAATTATATCAGGCAAGAGCACGGAGATTTTCCTGCGCCGCAAGGGGCGTAAAATGGCTGCGAGGATTGTGCACTTCAGCAGCTTAAACAATCTCCAGAGCGAAGGTACTCTGGTTTTTTCCTGTGTCTTCCTCACAGGGGGGAGAGTCGAGAACCTCGTTCATGGTCTCGTCAATCATCAGCGCCAGGATCAGGTGAGCCATCAGCCAACTTCGGCCGAGGCGTTGATCGCGGGCTGGAAGCCTGTGTATGCCCAATCCGCTCTTGAGCCGCTTGAATGCAAGCTCGACCTGCCATCGGATCCGATAGGTTTGAAGGATATGTTCAGCACCCATTTCCTTCACAGGGATAGACGTCAGCAACATGACGAAGCCGGCCGCTGTCATGGTCATCGGTTGCATTTCTCCGTTGTTTCGGCGTCGCTGAAACCCCTTTCTGGCGACCCTCTGGGCCTTCTCGGTCGCCCCCGCGTTCTTACGCATGACAATGAGCCGAGCTTGGAAGATCGGCTTACCCCAACCTTTGCTTTTGCGCCCTGCATGCTCGACGAGAACGTCGATGTCGCAAGCCTCTCCGGGCTGCATCGGCTTGTAAATAGCGTCCCAATCCACCAGTTGACCATCCAGTGTTGTCAACCGTACGTTCGCCCAACCCGTGCGGACGATGAAGTCGCCTCCAGCCGAAACCACCTTTTCCAGCGATGGGGCGCGGGCATAGCCCCTGTCCCCGATAATGATGTCGCCTTGATGGATTGGAACGCGAGAGAAACCTTCGCCGCCATGAGCATCGGTGAGCTCCAGATGCGTGAAACGCGCAAGTGCAGGCTCGTATGTGGCATGAAGCCGAAAGTCCGTGCCAGCGCTACCGGGGCACGAGATCGAACTGCCGTCCGTGATACGTAAGCGGCGACCCGTCATCGAAGGGCTTGTTCTGGAAACGTTTGCGAGAAGAGCCCCCGCAATGCTTCCCAGCCACTCGGCTGACCCCCGAAGGCGTTTTAAAAGAGCGACATCGGAAAGCTTCGCCACATCGTTCAACCCCGCCCATGCGGCCGCCGAACGCAGGCTCATCCCGCCAGGACCATAGGCTAACGCCAGTCGCAGCAAAGTCGACGAATTACCGATGCAGCGACGCCGCACAAGTGCGCCCGACGCACGTGCTGTCGCCTCGAGGTCAATAACATTCGACAGTCTCGAGACCAGAGACTGCCAGTCCGTTTCGATGGAATCAGTTGCTCGCATCTCACTGAGGAATCACACAACGATTCCTCGTGTCGAGCCTTAAGTTAGCGCATATGGGGACGCCGCCCCCTTCGCCCCTTCAAGCGCCTGCCGCCCAGCTTCCTCCACGCCACTGACGTGCCGCTGCGTGCAGCCGGGTCCCCGCGCAGCCGCTTGCACCCCAATCCCCCGCTGTTCCGCACGAGCTCGGAAGCAGGAGCGAAGGGCTCCCGCTTCGCGAGATCAGGGAAAGGGCAAGGAAATGGCTAAGGCAAAGGCTATCGAGACCACCACCGTCAGTGACGTCTATGAGCGGATCACCGCACGCATCGTCGAGCAGCTGGAGGCGGGGACACGGCCGTGGATGCAGCCTTGGGGCGCCGGTGGCACGCCGGTGAGACCGCTGCGACACAACGGGATTGCTTATCGCGGCATCAACCTGGTTCTGCTCTGGATGACGGCGGCAGAGCGCGGCTACAGTTCGAACTACTGGATGACGTTTCGGCAGGCGCAGGAGCTCGGCGGCATGCCTCGCTCTGCAGGATCGCCATCACCTCCTCGGCCGACCGGGCCAGCCGCAGCCCCTCGCGGATCAGCGGCGTCCGCACCAGCCGAAACAGTTGCGAAAGCGCGGGCAAGAAGGTGCGAGTCTGAGAGCGCGGCCAGAGCAAGGTAAAGACGAGATCGACGGGATCGAGGTCGGGGCTGTTGAAATCAATCGGAGGAGCCAGTCGCGTAAAGGATGCCACAGGCGCCGTGATCGAGCGCAGCAACGCGTGCGGGACGGCGACGCCACGACCAATGGCGGTCGAGCCGAGCCTCTCGCGCCGCCAAAAGCCGCGAAGAACCTTCCGATCATCGAGCCCGGTTCTCGCAGCCGTTTGTACGGCGATCTTCGCCAGCGCCGAGTGCTTTCCCTTTGTCGCAAGATCAAGGGTAATATCGTCTTTCGACAGGTTTCTGAAGATCATCATGGTCGCCTCTCAGCCGATACACGCGATACGCGCGAAGTGCGTTCGGCACTCCGTCTGCAGCGGTCTCGCATTGGGTTTGAAAACTGGCTTACCCGGACGCGAAGCCAGTAGAGTTCGCGTCCGGGCTAGAGGCCTGCTTTGAGGCGCTGGGGCTCTCGCTGTGTCACCAGAATATCCATGATTACTGAAACATGGGGACGGAATTTTTGAAATCAAGCGCGCGGCAACGAACATGACCGCGCGGAATTATGCGATAGCTCGGAAGTTCCGGAAACGGAGCAATGCAGAAATACTGCACTGAAATGCCAGTTAATTTCATTGGACTAATATTACTGCCGGGCTGTTGAATGTCTGTACGCGGCAGGTCGTGAACAGTCATTGGCTGCCGGAATTTCGGCGACCGCGGGTTTGAACGAGAAAAGGATCTCCCCCGATGAAAGAACTCCTCCTCGGATCTATCCTGACACTGGCCAGCACGCTTGGTGCCATGGCGGCGGATGAAGTCGTAAAGGCGCCGCCGGCCGCACCTTATCAGCAGGTCAGCAAGCTGGTGAAGTTACCCGATTTCCTCCCCGGCATGGGCCAGCTCTTCGTCGATCCGGCGACCCTGCCGGCCGGTCCGTTCCTCGCATATGACCACGACGGAAAGCTTGTCAGCACGATCTATATGCTGCCGACAAAGGATCTCAATCCGGACAAGTCATTCGATAACCTTGTAGCGCCCGGCGGCAGCGTCGACCATGTCGACGTCTACTACAACGCCGGCCATCCAGGCGTGGAAGAGCCGCATGTCCATGTGGTCCTGTGGCATGTTCCCGCGGACGGCGAAGCGAGCGTCGCCAAATGAAGGTCGCGCGGCGTGAAGTGCTGGGTCTATGGGGCGGGTTCGCCGCCGTCCTTTCCCTGTTCCGGCGGGACGTGTGGGCCGAAGAGGTCTTGGAGATCAGGATGCAGGGGCGCGCCGATGGCTCACATGTATGGCTCGACCCGATCGGTGTTCTGATCAAGCCGGGTCAGATGGTCCGCTGGACCAACTTCAATCCCGGCAATTCGCATACGACAACCGCCTATCATCCGGCAAACTTCGGGAGGCCGCGGCGCATTCCTGAAACGGCAAAATCCTGGGATTCGGGCTATCTCCTGCCCGACGAGAGCTTTTCGGTAACCTTCACCGAGCAAGGGGTTTATGACTACTGTTGCGTTCCACATGAGCAGGCGGGAATGGTCGGACGCATCGTAGTCGGCGAACCAGCGCATGGCGGTTGGATGGAGGCGGGCGCTGCAGGGGGCGGCCTACCGGATGAGATCCTCAAGGCCTTTCCAAGGGTCGAAGAAATAATGGCGAAGCGGATAGTCCGCCGAGTTTAGAGAGCGGGTTTCGGGCGCCGGTCAGCCAACGCGAATAACTTAGGACGATGGCGCGGGACCGCAGTGTCCGGCCGGCACCGGCAACCATGAGGGGCTACCATGACAAACATGGCGTTTCGGCCAGAGTTCTTAGAGCCATCGCAGGCGGAGAGCAGCGGCGGCTTACAGGCCTCCAAACAGCGCGAAAGCACAATGCGCCGACTTGCCTCTCTGGGAGAGATGACCGGTGGTATTGCCCATGATCTCAGAAACATCCTGGCGATTGTTGATTCCGGCCTGAGGCTCGCCGACCGAAAAGCCGACCAGCCGGAGAGCGTGCGGGCTTATATTGCGGCGGCGCGGGAAGGCGTCGATCGGGGTGTCGAACTGATTTCGCGGTTGCTTGCTTTTGCCGATCGCAGAGAACTCGACCTCAAAGTGGGCGACTTGAATGCGTGCGTCAGCTCTTCCGGGCCATTTCTCAGATATGGCGCGGGCCCTGACGTCCGCGTCAGGTTCGAACTTGGTTCCGACATTCCAAGCTGTTTGATCGATCCAGCATCGTTTGAAGCCGCGGTCCTTAATCTTGTCCTTAACGCTCGGGATGCGATTCCAGGCGGCGGCGAGATTTGCATCGGAACGGAGCGGATTGTTGAGACCGATTGTGCGCCCGGCCGGCCCGCGCCAGGAACCTACGCCCGGCTTCGCGTCCAGGACCACGGCTGCGGCATGTCACCGGACGTTCTGCAAAAGGTCCTGGACCCGTTCTTCACGACCAAGGGCGAGGACGGTACCGGAATGGGATTAGCGCAGGTGCGCACTTTCATGCAGATGGTCGGGGGCCATCTGCACATTGCCAGCGAGCGAGGGAACGGAACCACAGCCGATCTTCTGTTTCCATCGACGGACGCGGCCACTTAGGCCTCGATGTTGCCTTCGGAGATCGCGCGCAAGCCGGCAAGGGCAGGTCCCACGACACTCTCATCGGCATTTGCCGACCGCACCGAGTAAACCGGATAGGAGTATTGCGGCATGTCGGGTACGAGATGGAGCTCACCCGCCGCTAAATGCGGCTCCACCGCGCTCTTTCTGAAATAGCCCGAGCCGCCGCTCGCAAGGACATAGCTGAGAGCCAGGGGACCGAGATCGAAAGAGAGGTCCGGTGCGACGTCCGGGAAGTTCATGTCATGTTGCCGGCCGAAATCCGGTCCCCAATCCATGTAGACGTAGCTCGTCTCCTCAAGGCGCTTCGCTTCCGGATCGGTTGTTACAAGCACGAGCTTTTCTTCCATCAGCAGGTCAATTCTTAAGCCGGGACGATGCTGCGGAGCATACATGATCGCCACATCGACCATTCCCGAGGCGACCTGATTGATTAAATCCTGAGGCACGTCGACATGGACGCGAACCGCAATATCGGGAAGAAACTGGCGTATCCACCCAACCCAGCTCAGCAGCAGTGGTTGCGCAAGAGTGACTTCGCTGCCCACCGTCAGCACCGCCCGGCGCCCTGCCGGCACCGCGACTTGTTGACGAGTGCGCTGCCAGAGTTGGACAAACGTTGGCGCGTGACGCAGGAACTGCTCGCCTGCCGGCGTCAGGGACGCGCCGCCTTTGTTCCGAATGAATAGCGGCCGGCCGAGCAGTTGTTCGAGATGGCGAATCCGCGCGCTGACCGTCGTCTGCGCAACATTCAAGCGCTCCGCGGCTCGAATAAAACTTCCCGTTGAAACAATTTCCAAGAAAGTACGGGCGAGTTCGATGTCCATCAAAGTATAGCATAAAAGTTGCGTTTAAATGTCAATCAAATTCGTTTGATGTATATTAGCTGGTCCGTAAGATGGAGTGAAATCCTCAGTCGAGCGCTGCATGCCGGGTAGCCAGTCTATCAACTCGGCGTGGCTGCGCCGGCAGTGAGCACTGGGCCGGGGATTGCCGGACGCCATTTGGCGTGGCCGCGCCACGGTTGACACCCGCGTCGATCGTCGGCAATGCCGACACTCTCGGAAGGGCATTTTATCGATGTGCCAGCAAGATCTCCTTGAGGACAACAGCATCGTTGTACGCCTCGTCGCGGGCCGCGTAGACAAGTGTGATGGGACCGTTAAGCGCGAGGTTACGCAACCGATCAAATTCTTCGCGATGCTCCTTGATCTCCGCAGCATACCGCCGGCGGAATTCCGCCCATCGGGAGGGATCGTGAGCGAACCATTTCCGCAGCTCAGTGCTTGGCGCCAGTTCCTTCGCCCAATAATCAATTGCCGCATCGGCCTTCCTCACTCCGCGCGGCCACAGCCGGTCAACCAAGACACGCTTGCCGTCACTGTCCGTCGGACTCTCATAGGCACGCTTCAGTTTGATGTCCTTCTCGGAGATTTTGGCGCTCATGCACGTCGCTCTCTGCTGCCCTGCCCTCACAGAGATAGGGCGGGCGATCACATCTGCTACGACCAAGTCACCTCGGAGATCGCGTCGCCAATGCATATGCGACCATGCCAGGAGAAAAACGATGAAGTTCTTTGTCGATACAGCCGATATTGTCGAAATCCGCGGGCTTGCCGCCGCAGGCGTTGTCGACGGAGTGACGACGAACCCGTCGTTGATCGCAAAGACCGGCCGACCGATCCGGGAGGTTATCAAGGAGATCTGCGAGGCGATCGAGGGCCCGGTCTCAGCGGAGGTCACCGCGACTGAGTTCGACGGCATGGTCGCCGAAGGGATGCAGTTGGCCAGCATAGCTGACAATGTGGCCGTCAAGGTGCCATCCACCTGGGATGGGTTCAGGGCTTGCCGGGCCCTCAGCGAACGCGGGTTGAAGGTCAATGTGACTCTTTGCTTTTCGGCCAACCAGGCTTTGCTCGCGGCGAAATCCGGCGCGGCCTACATTTCGCCTTTCGTCGGACGGCTGGACGATATCGGCTTCGACGGCATGGAAGTCGTCCGGGAAATCCGAGCGATCTACAACAACGACAAGTCCTTCAATACCGCAATTCTGGCGTCCTCAATTCGCACGCCGCTGCATGTTACGCAGGCTGCAATCGCAGGCGCCGATATCGCGACGGTGCCACCGGGAGTGCTTCGGAATCTGAGCAATCACCCGCTCACAGAGAAGGGACTGGCGTCCTTCCTCGCCGATTGGGGCAGGACCGGGCAAGCCATACTTTAGATGTCCTGTTGCCGCTTCCAATCTAACAGAAAATTTGCACACAACAGGCGATTAAATTCGTTTGCTTCATAGACGTAGCGGTAACAAACTGCCGTCTGAGATCAAATGCCCCGACCTGCAAAGACGCTATCAGCAGTCACGGCGAAACCGCATCTCGATAGCGAAAGGAGAAACGAATGGCTCCTGGACACACCAGCATGACTGGGCCCGATCTGGCGCTAGGAATCAAACTTGCCGATCTTCCTGACGGCAGCAAGCTGGTCGGCCATTGCGGCGATGCGCAGGTGCTGCTCGTGCGCCGCGGGGCGGAGATTTTCGCCGTCGACGCGCATTGCACGCACTACAACGGTCCGCTCGCGGACGGGCTGGTGGTCGGTGATACCGTCCGCTGCCCATGGCATCACGCATGTTTCAGCCTGAGGACCGGGGAGGCCCTGAGCGCGCCCGCCTTCAGGCCGCTGGCATGCTGGTGGGTGGAACAGCGCGACGGCCATATCTTCGTCGTCGGCAAGCGCAAGCGCGGCGAACTGACGACGAGCGAGCGTGCCGTGGAAGGAATGCCTGAGAAGATCGTCATCGTTGGCGGGGGGGCGGCCGGCTTTGCCGCCGCTGAGAGGCTGCGGCGAGAGCATTATCGCGGCAGCATCGTCATGCTCAGCGACGACGAGGCGGCGCCTGTCGACCGGCCGAACCTTTCAAAGGACTATCTTGCCGGCAAGGCGCCGGAGAGCTGGGTCCCGCTACGAGGGGAGAGCTACTATTCGAATAACCAGATCGACCTGCGTCTCGGGACGCAAGCGGTTCGCATCGAGCCGCAGACCCGCGAGGTCATCCTCGCTGGCGGTGGTTCGATCCCCTATGACAGATTGCTGCTCGCGACCGGCGCAGAGCCGGTGCGCCTGACGATTCCGGGTGCCGACCAACCCCATGTCCACATGCTGCGCTCGCTCGCCGACTGCCGGGCCATAATCGAGCAGGCCGCGACGGCCCGCCGGGTGGTCGTGCTTGGAGCGAGTTTTATCGGCCTCGAAGTCGCCGCGGCCCTGCGCGCTCGCGGCATCGAAGTCCATGTCGTCGCCCCCGGCAAGCACCCAATGGGGCGGGTTCTGGGTCCGCAGATGGGCGACTTCATCCGGACCCTGCACGAGAAGAACGGGGTCGTTTTTCACCTTGAGGAGACTGCCAGCAGCATCAATGGAAGCAAAGTGAAACTTAGCGGCGGCGACACGCTGGCCGCGGACCTCGTGGTCGTTGGCATCGGTGTGCGACCACGGACGGAACTCGCTGAAACGGCAGGAATGGTAACGGACCGCGGCGTCGTCGTGAATAGCTTTCTGGAAACCAGTGAACACGGGATCTTCGCGGCGGGTGACATCGCGCGCTGGTCCGACCCCCATAGCGGAGAGAACATTCGCGTCGAACATTGGGTGGTGGCCGAGAGGCAAGGGCAGACCGCGGCGCTCAATATGCTCGGCCGGAGCGAGAAGTTCGTAGCCGTGCCGTTCTTCTGGAGCCAGCACTACGACGTCAGGATCAACTATGTCGGCTATGCCGAGCGATGGGACGAGATCATGGTCGAAGGCGACATTTCCGGCACGGACTGTCTGCTGCGCTTCAAGCGCGACGGGCGCGTACTGGCTGCCGCTTCGATATCCCGTGACATCGAGAATCTGATGATCGAGGTTGCAATGGAGCATGAGAAAGTCGTCTGCTGACGAGGCAGATGCCAGGCTCGCACCGCCGCAGCGAAAAAAGGAGGTTCTGCCATGTCAACGTCGCCCGAGCGCAATCCGGCTCCTGGCTTGCAGAAGATGACGCCCGCCAAGCACTACTCCAGGTCGATCGTCTTCATCGACGAGATTGCCAAGCAAGAGCCGCATGAGACGTCTACTTCCGTCGATATCTTCTCGTACGATGGCATCACTTGGTACTGCCAGGTCCGTTGCGGCGAAAAGAAAACCCAGCCCATGGGGCCGTTCACCAAACGACGGGCGGAGCAAATTCAGGAGGCCCGCAGGGCGCGGCTGGCCAAAAAGGGAACCGAGTGGCTCGTCTTCGAGCGAACCGGAGAGGATTGGTGACGCAAATTATGCGAGTTGTTTGAAGTGAAAAATCCTGGCCCGAGTGGATACGCAACGTCCAGAAAGCCTGCGTTGAGTGTGACAAGCCTTCGTCTAGGGAAGCGATGCAGCGCTGACGGTGCATCGGGTGTCATCGTCTGCTAACTGCAGACGACCCGGATTTCATCCTGCCTTCTCAACGACTCCGTCGTTTTCTGGCTCAAGGCGGTAGCTCCATTTCAGGACCGTGACCCTGGCGCCATGAGACCAGCGGCCAGGGAAACTGTGATCCAGTTAATTTTGCCGGAGCAGATCTGCTCCGAGGAGTTATGACATGAGCAATCGACTTCAGTGTTATCTAACGCCAAACGACCATGCGGTGCTTAGAGAAATTCTTGATCAGACCACGAGCGACAACAACGCCTACCGCCGATTGCTCAGAAGGTATGCGGCGTCTCCGCCCCATTGATTTTGCGGTTGCAACGGCGATGTCGATCGCTTGCGGAAGGTCCTGTGAGCTCATCGGGGAGTCCCGGACGAGCTCATTGTGAGGCGCTGCGTTGCGCATAGGCCCAGGGCATGAGGGCCTCGATGTCTTTGGCGAGGTGGCCGTTGGCGAGGCTGATGAAGAGATCGCGCAAATAGGCATAGGGCTCGACACCAATCATCTTGCATGTGCCGATCAGGCTGGCGAAACGGGCCCAATTACGGCCGCCTTCATCGTGCCCGGCAAATAGCGCATTGCGGCGGTTCATGGCGGGGCTTCTGATCGCGTTTTCGACGAGGTTGGAGTCGATGTCGACGCAGCCGTCGTCCAGGAACAGTCGGAAGCCGTCTTGACGTCTCAGCATATAGGCCATGGCTTCGCCGAGGTCGGACTTGCGCGAGACGCGTTTGGCCTGAGCTGCCAACCAGGTGAAGAACTCGTCCACCAGCGGACGGGACAGGTTCTGGCGGACAGCCCGGCGATGATCGGGATCGCAACCGCGGATGCTATCCTCGATCTTGTAGAGGGCGGCGATGCCCAACAGCGCCTCGTCGACGATGGGCGACCCCTTCTTGGGTTTGGCCTTAATCAGCTTTCTGCGACCATGCGCCCAGCAGAAGGCCAGCTTCAACGGGTCCCCGCCCGTGCGGTCTGGCGTAGCCAGGTGCGAGTAGCCACCGTAGGCATCGACTTGGATCGTGCCGTTGAAGCCGTCGAGGATTTCTGCTGCATATTCGCCTTTACGCCCCGGTCGATAATGGAACACTACGCCCGGTGGCGCAGATCCGTTCCAGCCGCGGTCGTCGCGCAGCACGGCCCAGAGATAACCGGTCTTCGTCTTGCCTCGCCCGGGATCCAGCACCGGAGCCGTGGTCTCGTCGACATAGAGCCGCGCGCTTTCCGACATCAGCCGTTTGGCCATGTGGTCGACCACCGGCGCGACCGCAGCACCTGTCCGACCCATCCAATCTGCCAGGACCGTGCGGTCGATCGGCACTCCGTGTCGGGCCATGACCGCGGCCTGCCGGTTCAGCGGCATATGTTCGGAATGCTTGGACACGGCGATCTGCGCCAACAGGGCCTCGGTCGGCCAGCTGCCCTCCAGCAAATGCGCCGGCGCTCTGGCCTGAACGACGCCCGTGCGCCCCTTGGGGCAAGCGTATTTCGGGCGGACCGTGACAATCACCTGATAGCGTGCCGGAATTTGATCGAGCCGTTCCGTCCGATCTTCGCCGATCCGAACCATGTTGCCGCAACCACAGGGACAGACAATGCTGTCGGGCTCGATCACCCGCTCGACCCGCGGCAGGCTCTGGGGCAGTGCGCGTGGCCTCCGCTCCTTGCGAGGAACAGCCTTTGCGGGATCAACGGCGCTGGCCGCGATCTTTTCCTCGACGAAGGCGATCTGGGCCTGCGTTTCGGCAATCGCCGTCTCCAGGTCCTCCAGCGCCAGTTCCATCTGCGTCGGATCAAGCTTTTCCGATTTCGGCCCGAACTTCGTGCGCCGATAGTCCTGAACCTGGCTCTCCAACCTCTCGATCAGCTGCTTCAGCTCGCTGATGAAGGCGTCCTTTTCGGCCACCACCGCCTGCTCATGCTGGCGTGCCGCACGCTCGACCGAAAGCTCGAACTGCACTGCCGCAAAGGCATTCAATACCTCGGGAGGGAGGTCCGGGAACTGGCTGAGATCGATCGGCTTCGACATGTGTCTTCATAGCAAAGCGAAGCAGAAAAGCCCAATAAAACAATGCCAAAATTAAGCTGGTGAGTCATCCTGCCGCAGCCGGGGGCACCACTCGCCGCGCCATCACGCGTCGCCAGTCAAGCCCTTCGAACAAGGCTTCAAACTGTCCCCGCGACAGCCGCATCGTTCCATCCTGCACCTTGGGCCAGGCGAAGCTGCCCTGTTCCAAGACTTTGTAGGTCAGCACCATTCCGGTGCCATCCCATACCAGGATTTTCAGACGATCCCCGCGCTTCGACCGGAAGATCACCGTCACCCCGGAATGCGGATCAAGCTTTAACTCGGTCTGCACCATCAAGGCCAACGCCTGATGGCCACAGCGGAAGTCCACCGGCCGCGTCGCGATCAGGATCGGCAAGCGTTGGCCCGCGACGATCATGCCGGCGCTCGCATCGCACGCACCAAGGCCGCCACCCGATCAACCGGTACATCGCCGGGAACCCGCATCACGAGGTCTGCCCCTATTTCTACCGTCACGATCTGCGAAGCGGCCGCGACCGGCTCCGGGGTCGGCAAAGCATCACAAGTCATGTTCGGCTCCGTCGTAATCGCCAGTGGCACGAAGGCAGGTTCGATAGATCCGTCCGCAAAGGCCGGCATGACCGGCAGCAGCTCAGCAGGCAGCGCCAGAAGACCCTGACGCGCCTGTCGTCGCCAGCTCGAAAGCTGATGTGCAACGAGATCATAACGACGCGCTACGTCAGCGACCCGGGTTCCAGGCTGAAGGCTCTCCGCAACAATCCGCGCTTTCACAGCATTGGGCCAGCGTCGGTTTCCCCGACGAGGCTCCACCACTTCGCATCGTCCGACAAATCCTTCACCATCCGCCATGCCAAATCTCCAGCTCTTGCCGAAAACATTCTGGCAGAAAGGCAGAAACCTCAATGGTCACAAACACGCAAAATCAATGGGGTGGAGGCGGCGCATACCCCATAACGCTATGCTGGGACGAACCAGTCCTGGCTGCATAACTTAAACCAAGCGGCCTCCGCCATCGCCGCCTGGGCGGAGCGTTGGCAAGAATCGAATTTGAAGAAGCCCTTGCCGCTTTCCTCTCGATTCATCCCAGATTATGCCGACGGGCCAGATGCACTCAAGATCCTGGGCCACTCTGGCATTCGTCGTGTGGATGAAATCGAAATTTCGGTCACTCATTAGCAGCGGCGCTAAGAAGGGTGGCGGACGACGATGATAGTCTCGGGGAAAACCGTTGGGGCCTGAGATCAGAAGCGACGACGTATACCTTCATGAAGGCCGGATTTCAGCCGTTCGTCAGCAACCGCCAGACCTGGCCTGTCCCTCTATTCGGCTAATTAACGAACTGAAACCGTCGATTATTGCGTCCTTCACCAGCGTCGCCCTCACATGACAGGTTACGCAGGTACTGTTCGAGGCGCGTAAACGTCGAGAGGGCTTTCCAGACCTTTGAGGCTGTACGTCCCCAAGACCTCCACCTGCATCGACGGGACAGCCGTGATGAAATCCGAGGACATGAGGACGGAACGGCTAAGCTGCTTGGTAAGAGTTTCAAGGCGAGCGGCGATGTTCACTGCGCGTCCGATGACGGTGAAATCCAGCCGTGTTCGCGACCCGATATTTCCATACATGACATCGCCCAAGTGTATACCGATCCCATAACCGAGAGGATCAATACCGCGCACGCCGTTCTCAGCATTCATTTTGAATAACGCCAACTGGGCCGCGTTGACCGCGGTAACCAGTCGCAGGCACGCGTCGTCCCGGTCGAGTGGGAAAATAGCGAGAAAACCATCCCCCATAAACTTCAGGATCTCACCACCATGCCGTTCGACCGGCTCACACATCGCGTCGAAAAAGCGATTGAGCAGATCGATTACATCGTCGCGGGACCGGTGTTCCGAAATTGTGGCAAAGTCCCGCAGATCACAGACCATGATTGCCGCTCTAACCGTTACACCACTACCGCGGGTCGTCGCGCCGGCGAGGATTTGTTCGCTGGCATGAGGTCCGACGTAGGTTTCAAGCAGGGTTCGAGCCAGGCGGTTTTTGACCCGAATTTCGCTTACCAGCGCAAAGGCTGGCACTATGTCTTCGAGGAGATCGATCTCTTGCTGTGTGAAACCGCCGTGTCTGTCGCTGGCGAACGAAATGATGTGTTTGCGGTCAAGCGTGTGCTTGATCGGCCAGGCGACGTAATCGGTGTAACCTGCATCGCGCAATTCGACATAGAGAGGATAGGTTGCACCGTGGGTGCCATCGCAAAGGGACCGGCGCAAAAAATCGCAACCGTTCATGATTTCCTGCACAGGACTGTTCTGGTAGCGCTGTGCTTCCTCGATCCCGTATTCGAAGGTGGTTATTTCGGCTACGCTCAGTCCTTTGCGCCAAAGTAGGCGCGCGCCCAGCCATTGAGGGTTGAAGGTCCTGATATGTACGGTCGATCGCGCGACGGATACTCCGCTTTCGCGAAGTCTTTCGCATAGTTCTACCAGGATATTGTCGAGGAAGCGATCTTGCCGCGTATCGAGCATGAGCCACTCAAGCACAGGGTGACGCTGTGACGGCCAGGCGCCCTTGGGTGTCGCTATAACGTCTTTACCCGAACTCATGCGTATCGTACCTCCTCAGTTGCATACCCGTTCCATAAGTGTGACCCCAGAACGGAAGGGGTGCGACGCCAAACCCTGTTGCTCGCGTTCATATATGTTTCCGGCGCAAGCTGGATCACGCAGCGCGACGGCGCACGAAAAGGCCGAAAGCTATTGATCGAGCTTCAACACGGACTGCAGTTTCTCGACCAGATAATCAATGAACACACGGGTTCGAGTCGGCATATGGCGCCGGCTGCTGTAGACGACATTTATCTCTTCAATGTCGCCGGCATTGTAGTCCGGTAAGAGCTCCACCAGGCGTCCGCTCTCAAGGTCCTTCGCAATATGAAACATTCCCAGACGGCCGATACCGAGCCCGTCGAGGGTGAGTTGGCGCATCGTCTCCCCGTTATTGGTCAACGTGCTTCCGCGGATCGCGACGTTCACATGTTCCCCGTCCACGACGAAGGGCCATTCGTCCATCGAGCGCCTGAAGTTGAAATTGAAGCATTGATGCCTGGCCAGCTCGCCGGGCTCGGCCGGATAGCCGTGTTTTTCCAGATATGATGGCGCAGCGACCACTGCTCGACGACTGCGTCCCAGGAGCCGGGCATGAAAATCAGCGTCGGCCAATGGTCCCATGCGCACGGCGATGTCGACCGAATCGCGATTGAGATCGACGATTGCATCCGTCAGCGAGATATCGAGTACGACCTCGGGATAGCGCTGCCTGAACTCAGGCAGCAGTGGTAGCAACCAATGGCTCCCAAACGGAAGCGACGCGTTTACCCGCAGAACGCCGCGGGGGGAGGCCGTCTTGGAAGCCAGATCGCTTTCAGCCTGGTCGATATCGGAAATGATCCGGACACAATTTTCGTAAAACTGCTTGCCTTCCGCCGTCACACTCAACGCCCGTGTCGAACGCTTCAACAGCAGCACGCCGAGGCGTTGCTCGATCCGTGTCACGACCTTGCTGACGGCGGAGGCGGTCATGTCGAGGCCTTTTCCGGCCGCCGCAAAGCTGCCTGTTTCCACCACCCTGGTGAAGGCTAACATTTCCCCGCTTCTGCTATCCATGGGCTTTCCTAGGTTTCAAGCGATCGATTGGATTAAACCCCTGCAGAGCCGGCGACGAGCCCAGCCAGCGGCAATGACTCCTTGAGAGTTTGGATAAGGAGCGGAGCCGCTGAGGCACCGGTCCACTGTGCGATGACGATGCCGCCGGTGCGGAGAGAATCCCCGCCCGTGCGACGAACCGTCGACGTTTATCCCTGCGCGGCGACAGGTGCCGGCTGATAGGCCGGGTAATCGGTATAGCCGTATGAATCGCCGCCGTAGAATGTCCGTCTATCGGCATCGGCAAGCGGCCAATCATGGCGAAAGCGTTCCACCAGATCGGGATTGGCAATGAAAGGCTGGCCGAACGCAGCGAGGTCTATCAAACCGTCCTTAAGAAGCTGTTCGGCTCGTGCCTGATCAAGACCTCCCGCGAGGATCAGCGTGCCGGAATAGGCCCGGCGGAACTTTTCGAGGAAGCCCTCCGGCATCGGCGAGGCGCCGCGACTTGCCTGGTCCATGATATGAATGTAGGCGATATCGCGTTTGCCAAGCTCGGCTGCGATGTGCAGGTATGTTTCCTCGATCTGCGGATAAAGTGCCATCTGGAACAATTGGCCGTATGGCGACAGCCGGATTGCCACGCGTGAACGGCCAATGCGGGCGATTGCGGCGTCAACAGCCTCCAACAGGAACCGCGTACGGTCCTCGAGTGTTTTAGCGCCGTATCTGTCCGGGCGGTCGTTGACAGTGGGGTTGAGGAATTGTTCGATCAGGTAGCCGTTGGCACCGTGCAATTCCACGCCGTCGAAGCCTGCGTCGACCGCATTGCTGGCCGCGTTGGCAAAATCCGCGATCACGCGCGGCACTTCCTCGGTGGTCAAGGCTCGCGGAATGCTGGTCTCGACAAATGAAGGCTGGCCGTCATGACCGAAGGCAAAGGCCCTGCTCATGTCGTCCCGGGCTGGTGTTGCTGTAGAACTCACCGGCGCCTTGTTCTCGGCTTGCAGAGAAACGTGGGACATTCTGCCGACATGCCAGATCTGGGCAAAAATCGTACCGCCTTGCTCATGCACGGCGTCCGTAACCTTCCGCCACCCCTTTATTTGGTCGGCGTTCCAGATTCCGGGTACGAAAGCAAAGCCCTGTCCCCCCTGGGAGATCGGCGTGCCCTCAGTCACAATAAACCCTGCGCTGGCCCGCTGGCGATAATAACGGGCGATTTCGCCGTCCGCATGGCCTTCGGTGGCCCGTGCTCTCGTCATGGGAGCCATCACGACACGGTTGCGCAACAGGCGTCCCGATAGATTGTAAGAGTCAAAAAGCGAGGTCATCTTCTCTCCCTTACGCCGTTTCAGCTGCCTGCCAGACGGCGTCGAGCAAGGCCTGAGTCTGAATGGTGGCATCCATCCAGTGCGAGCGCTGCCCGAAGTCGGGGTCGAGCGCGAGCTGCGCGAAGGTGTCGATCATCAAGGCATGCTGCGGCTTGCTGCCGGGCGTTGCAATGAAGCTGATATCCTTGCGAGTTGCCATGCCAGTGCGGTGTGTGAAGCCTGTCGGGATATCGGGATTGTCAAATGCGAAGCCGCTGTTCCAGTCGAGGACGAAATCATCTTGAGCGACCACACCGGAGGTCCCGCCTAGGGTGAGGTCCATCATGGCCGTGCCGGTGGTGTAGCCAACGTCGAACGTCGTTGTCTTTCCATCATCGAAGGCGAGAAGGCCGGTGGCCCGGATAACCGCGTTGGTCTGCGCATCGAGTTCTGCAAATACCCGGATATCCTTCAGTTGCCCGGGTGACAGGAACTCCACGGCCGCGCGCACGGAATACCATGCCATGTCGCCGATCGCACCCATCGGCTCTTCGCTCTGATCGAAGCGGATATTTTCCCGGTCGGAGAAGGGGAAATAGAACATGGTGTGCAACGAGCGCGGCTCACCAATAAGTTCGGGGATACGCTTGCGCATCGCAAGCGTTCGTGTGTGGTGGACGAAATGCGTGGCATCCATAAGGACGACGTTGTTTTCGCGTGCGATCGCAACCAGTCGTTCTGCGACGTCCTTCGACTGCAGCGGTTTTTCGATCAGGACATGCTTGCCGGCAGACAGTGCCCGCGCTGCAATATCTTGCTTGGCGGATGTCGGCGCTGCGACGTAGACGGCCTGTACGTCCGACTGCTCCAGCAGTTCGTCCAGTCCCTGCACGGCCCGTGCACCCGGGTATTGGGCTGCGAAACGTTCGGCCTTTTCCTTCGACCGGCTCGATACCGCCGCAAGGCGGGCATATTCTGATCCCTGGATTGCCGGTGCGATCAGTCCAGCAATGAAGCCTGTTCCGACAATTCCGAAGTTGAGTTTTGTCATGGCCATCTACCTCTTTTCGTAGAGAATTTCAGCAACATCGAAGATACATCGCCGGATCCAGCACAGTGCTGGCTGCGCCAGGACTACGGCGGGCGATTTCGACCGGTTCGCGGTGAAGCTGAGGATGAGTTTTGCGACTGACGATGGAGACCGTCAGTCAGATCGGGCAGACTGGGGAACCAGATCTGCTAATGTTCTGGACTTATGCGATCCGGTGCATCTCAAACAGCGAGAAATCGCCGATACAATGTCCAGCATTTGCCCTGAAGGCTTGAATAGCCGGGCTTTGCATATGTTTATGCCAGTCGTCGGCGCAGGCCCATTCTTCCACAAACGTCACCAGCCTGGGATCGGTGTTGGAGCGATGCAGTTCGTATCGAATACATCCAGGCGCTCGCACAGTCGCCTCGACCAGCTTTGTCTGCTCGCTGATCATCAGGTCTTCCAATCCGGGCTTTGCCCGGGCATGCGCGACGATGGTGAGGGAGTTCTGCATCTTAGTTGCCCTGCGGATCTTTCGGGGGATACTGGTCGGCGTCAGCCACACTCGGCCCTTCGCGCAGCCAGTTCACCGCCCAGCCGCTTTCCAGAATGTTGAGCGTCTGCGAACCGGCGGGAAGCCAGGCTTCGTGGACGACGCCACCGGGCGCGCGGAAGAAGCCGCCGTTTTCGATGTTGTAGCGCACGCCCCTGGAATCGAACGTATGGGTGCCGCCGACGAGAATGACATGGGTTTCGGCCAGGTCATGTGTATGAGCTGGAATGTGCACCGGGATGGGTGTGCGGAACATCAGTGTCGTCAGCTTCGTCTTCGGGTCAGAAAAGAGGATGGCGTATTCAGGGGACCGGTCACCCAGTTCCGGAATGGTCTTTTCCCATTTCAGCGAACCGGGGTTTTTCAAGATAATGTTCTCGCCCGACTCGTCGGCGGCAGGCGCCGACAGCGTCATACCCAAAAGCGCAGCTCCGACCACCATCGTCCCAAGCGTTGCCTTCATTGGAATGTACTTCCCAAGGGAAGAAATCGTCTTCATCGCAGTCTCCTTCGCTGTGGTTAAGCAACCCGGTTGCGAGTTGTTGTTCCTAGATGGCAGGCGCTTCCCTCGAAGGGTAGCCAATGCTGCGGAAAAGCATTCCGGAAATAATTTCCGCTATCAGGCCATTTCTGCCCGCCTGGCGGCTTCAGCCGTTCGACTTCGCCACGGATTTTGTTATGGGC
The DNA here is from genome assembly GCF_056924495.1 of Ensifer sp. 38_S197. Taxonomy (NCBI): domain Bacteria; kingdom Pseudomonadati; phylum Pseudomonadota; class Alphaproteobacteria; order Hyphomicrobiales; family Rhizobiaceae; genus Ensifer; species Ensifer sp. 38_S197. Next base: position 1,400,695 of record NZ_JBXOVZ010000001.1, read on the forward strand.
TTACAGCCCGACTTTCCGTCGAGTTTCGATCACGCGAGAACCGGTGTAGGTGGCTCTCGCGTGATCGAACGCGGCTTCAGGAACCGGACGGCGGGGGGTAGCTCACCGATTATCCGCCTGCATTTTTGCTGGCGGATGACCGGCATCCGACTGCCGACAGCGGTTTACCTCAGCCGCTTCAGCAATTCCTCGGCAACGCGCGGGGCGGACAGAGGGTTCTGTCCGGTGATCAACTCGCGGTCCGTGACGACATTTGGCGTAAACGGTGTCTGGTTGCTGACGTGGCGGGCGCCGGCCTGTTCCAGCGCCGTTTGCGGGTAAAACTTCATCTCGCCGCCGTTCAGCAGGCCCTTGGCCATTTCCTCTTCCTGGTTGCTGATGACGGTGAGCTGATATCCGGCATAGATCCAGTCCTGGGTCTTTGCGGTACCGTTTGCTTCGAGCTCACCTGTGAAGCCCTTGGCATCCGGCAATGCCGAGAGCAGCGCTATCGGGCCGTGGCAGGCAAGGGCGGTGGTCTTGCCCTTCATGTGGAAATCGGTCAGCAGCTTACCCATTTCCTGGCTGACCAGAAGATCCTGCATCGGGGCATGACCGCCCGGCACATAGACCGCGTCGAAATGGTCGTAGCCGATCTGCTCGACGCGGGCGAGGCTGACGACCGGCGACTTCTCCTTCGACGTCAGGTTAAGCTTTTCGAGCAGCGCGCTGCTCGCCTCCATGGCAGCGACGTCGCCGCCGAAATGCATCTTGTCGACCGATGACTTGTCGAGGGTAGGGGCGGTACCATTCGGCGTTGCAAAGGTGATGTCATGACCAGCGTCGAGCAGCGCCTTGAGGGGCTGCATCAGTTCATTGAGGTAGAAGCCAGTCTCGAAAACCTTGCCGTCCTTTAGATCGAGGTGATCGGAATCCGAAAGGACGACCAGTACATTGGCTGCCTGTGCGCTGAAAGTGCTCGTTCCAAGAGCAAGTGCGATGGCGAGGGTGCGGATGAGTTTCATGTTTTTCTCCATGCGAAGGCCGTTCCCGATCCTGTTTGGAAGGGAAGGGCTCTATCACGTGTTGGCGGGTGTAATCGGGTCGGGGTATTCCCGTTTATGCGGTCAAGAGGTCGCGGAGCGCCTCGCCGACGCCAGTGGCAGATTGCGGGTTCTGACCGGTGACCAACCTTCCATCGACGACGACCTTGGCCGTCCAATCGGCGGCCGGATGATGATGCGCACCACGGGCAGAAAGGGTGCTGGCGAGCAGGAACGGAACAACCTTGTCCAACTTGACGGCTCGCTCCTCGTTATCTGTGAAGGCGGCGACATTCTTGCCGGTGACAAGATGCGCGCCATTGCTCAGCGTGATGTTGACCAGTGCGGCGGGGCCGTGGCAGACGGCGGCGACGACACCGCCTGCCTCGTAAATATCGCGGGCGACGTTGTTGACGGCCGGGCTTGTTGGGAAATCCCACATGGCGCCATGACCGCCGGCGAAGAAGATGGCGGCGTAGTTTTTCGGATCGACGTCGGAAAGGCGCGTCGTGTTGCGAATGGCGTGGCGGAAGCCTTCGCTGTTCCAGTAGCGGGCGTTGGTCCCATCGTTGAGGTCGAGACCGTCGACGGGCGGCTCGCCGCCATCGATCGAGGCGAACTCGACCGGGATGCCGGCGGCATCTAGGACGGCGAGGGGATGGGTGACTTCGCCGAGGTAGAAGCCGGTGGGTTCGCCGGTTTCGCCTTTGACGCCATGGCTGGTGAGGATGAAGAGAACCGGTTTGACGTCCTGAGTTGCGCTTGTCATGATCTGCTCCTGAAATCGGGGATGACGTTGGGTCGCCTTCGATGATGTGAATGTATTAAAGCTGGTGGGGCGGATAAATGGGCCGCCGGGGAATTCATTTGTTCGCAAGAGAACAGAATGGCGGTGAACAGCACGCTGCGGCGCCACGGCGAACGAGCTCGCTGTCCTTTTTTCCCGTTCATCTGATGCGAATTGTTTAGAGCATTGCCTTGCCGATCGATGCACCGCCGTCGACAAACAGCGTCTGGCCGGTGATAAAACCGGCATCTTCCGACAGCAGGAACTGGATTGCCGTTGCGATTTCGTCCGGCCTGCCTAGCCGGTGCATGGGGACGCCGGCCAGATACCGTTTCTCTCCCTCGCTGCCCGCGGGGTTGTTGGCACGGAACAGTTCTGTTTCGATCGGGCCGGGCGCCACAGCGTTGATCGTAATGCCTGTTCGCGCGAGTTCGAGCGCCCACGTCCTGGTGAAGCTGACTAAGGCCGCCTTTGCGGCCGCATAGGCAGTCCGCTCGGCGATGCCAAGAATGGTGAGGCTGGAAATATTGACGATACGGCCCCAGCCGTTGGCACGCATCTGAGGCAACGCCGCCTGCACGGCCTGAATGGCGGGATGCAGGTTCAGGCGAAGGACCGCATCGAGTGCGTCGAGTTCGATATCACCAAGCGCTTGCGGCCGCACGAGTCCGACATTGTTGACAATCCCCTCGATGCCATACCGCTCGGAAATATCGCGCAACGCGTTTTCCGTCTGCTGACGATCCGCCAGATCGACAGACATGAGAGTACCCGGAAAATGGTCGACATCCCCACTTCGGGCAACGCCGATGACACGATGGCCCGCCGCGGCAAGCCGTTCAGACACGGCGCGGCCAATCCCCTTGCTGGCGCCGGTCACGAGAAATGTACGTTGTTCGGTCATAAGGACTGCCTTTCGATTTTGTGGCCGGGGTGGTGTCTGGAAATAAGTGCGTAAGCCGGCCTCCTCCGGACAGAGAGGGCTAAAACACTTTATTGATGCCAAAATCGGGGATAAACCTGCTCGGAAGAAACGGACTTATTCGCAAGGGGCCAAAATGGGGCGGCGGTTTGATCATTTGGGCGACGTGGAGGCATTCGTCATCGTTGCCGAAAAAGGCTCGATGACCGAAGGGGCGGTTGCGCTTTCGACGACGCCCTCGGTTCTCAGCAGGGCGATTACGCGGCTCGAAACCCGCCTTGGCGCTCAACTGATGCGCCGGACCACCCGACGTTTAAGCCTGACGGATGAAGGCCGTGCCTACCTCGAACAGGCACGCGCCGCATTTTCGATGATCGACGATGCAGAACGAGCGATTCAGGGGCCGACTGGCGCGTTGCTGACGGGTCATGTCCGCATCAGCGTGCCAACGACCTACGGTCATTACCGGCTGCCCGCGATGCTGGACCGCTTCACGCAGGCCTACCCGGAAGTTCAGATCGAATTGAGCATCACCAACCGCAATGTCGATCTTGTAGCGGAAGGTTACGACCTGGCAATCCGCCTTGGTCCTTTGCCCGATAGCGGGCTGGTGGCGCGTAAACTTGAGGATGCGTCGCTACGGCTGGTCGCCTCTCCCCATTATCTCAGTCGGGCTGGCGTACCCCGGGCGGTTGGAGACTTAGCGAAACATCAGTGTCTGCCGTTCGTGATGCCGAGCACGGGCCGGTGCGCACCATGGCTGTTTCGTGTCGACGGTCGCGACGTAGACTGGACTCCGCCAGGTCGGATCCGGGTATTCGACGACGTACTGGGCGTGGTGTCACTGGCAGAAAACGGTCTGGGCATCTGCCAGTCCTACGACTTTATCGTGCGGGACCGCATCGAACAGGGACGTCTCGTCGATATATTGGAGCACGCGAGCGGCCGTTCCCGGCCTTTTTCACTCATCTTCGCTCCGCACCGCCGCCTCTCGACAGCGACACGGACGCTCATCGATTTCCTTGCCAGAGAGGCTTAGATTCGTCACAGTTCCAGAGAGTGCGGTTTCGGCGGTGAAGTTGGGTGAGTGAGTGAACGATTTGCTTTGCAAGACAATGCTTTGGCGACCTTGCGCATAGGATTGGCTGTTGCAGGATCGGAAATAGGCTGTTTGTTGCCTTTTCGTTTTCGCCCTATCCTCAAAGTTTCAGGAAGAACGGGGCTTCGTGCGCACTCGGCTCTGCCAGAAAAGCAACACCTCCAAAATGACCGTCCAGTTCCATAATTCTGGTTACGCTGCAAAGGGTGATTTCAGAATTTCGCGGACCTCTTTGACCGCCGATAGCAGCGTGCGTACCTTGGCCCCGCCCTTCGCCGGATAATCATCCGCACCTGCGCCAACAACAATTCTGCTTTCTATGTCAAGATCGTCACAGGCGACAAAGAACCCGCGCTCGGCTTGCGGAGCGCTGGCGCGCTTGATCTCGATCGCCACCATTGGCTTGCCAGCTTGTTCAAACACCAAGTCGATCTCTGCACCGTCGGCCGTTCTGTAGAACAAAGGAGCCACATCAGGCCCAGCCGCGTCGATAAGCGTCTCTATTACAAACCCCTCCCAGCTTGGCCCGACAACGGGGTGTCCTAACAATTGATTGAGCGTGCCGATTTCCAGGAGAGCGTGGACAAGCCCGCTGTCACGGACGTAAATCTTGGGCGACTTCACGAGGCGCTTTCCGAGATTGCCGCTCCATGGCTGGAGGCGCCGAACCAGCATGAGATCAACAAGAAGATCAATATACCGGCCAATCATGGGCGCCGACACACCCAGGCCCTGGGCGAGCCGCGCGCTGTTAAGTGTATTTCCTTGTCCGTTGGCCAACATCGTCCAAAGACGACCGATCGTTGCGGCCGGCATGCGCGGAGCAAACATGGGGACATCGCGCTCAAGGTAGCTCCGGACAAAAGCCTGCCGCCAGAGGTAGCTGTCCTCGTCCGTTGCCGCGGTCAGGCTATCGGGAAAGCCGCCGCGCAGCCACAGCCGGTCGATATCAATAGAAGCCGCTACAGCCTCTTCCGCGCCAATCGGTGGCATCTCGAAGATATACAATTCGCCCTGCCAGCGTTTCCGATACCTGCTGGATCAGGTCCAAAGATGCTGAGCCCAGCAACAGAAATTGCATGGATCGCTCGCCTCCGGCGCGCCGATCGTCAACGATCCCTCGTAATTCGGCGAACAACTCAGGCAGCCGCTGTACCTCGTCCAGCACCGTCAAATGCCCAGCCTGGGCTTGAAGGAATGCTTCTGCATCCTCCAGCTTGCGGCGATCTGCTATCCGTTCCAGATCCAGATAGAGTGTGCCTTTCGCTCGATCCGCAAGCTTGCGGGCAAGCGTGGTCTTGCCAACCTGTCGTGCGCCAATCAGCGCGACGACGGGCGCGCGTGCCAAGGCACGCTCAAGGGCAGCTTCGATACGAGGTCGCGAAATCATCATGCCGTAAATCGTAAATCATATTTTTGATTTGCGGTCAATTATTGAGTCCGTTCTTCGCGCGCGGGACCGTTCGCCAACACGGGGAGCGTTAGAAGCCGTCAGCACCAGTTCTCGTTCGGAGTGACCCATCAAAGTCGTGAATCGATGGCAGCTATCCGATTCATGGAACTCATTGGACGTGTCCGACGCATGGATCGATACTCGGCGCATGACAAGCAGCGCAAGAGACATCTATCTGGAACGTGTCGATACAACCGGCAATCTGGCACGGTTCTACGTTGTCGAGATTCAGCAGGATCTTTTCGGGGTTCTTCCTGAATTTCTGTGGTTAACAGAGGGTTAACGCTTCGACTGCTATCTGCGGGGATGCGAACGCAATTGAAATGGTCACCCGGCCCAGGGGTCAAGGTTCTGGGTATCACCCTTCAAGACGAGGGTTGGTGATCGGCTTCCGGTTCCCAGCGGATGATTGCAAGGGCTGAAGCTATTACCCTAGCGCTGCCGCCTGTAGGAGAAAGGCTTGAAACTGTTCTTCGGGAACATACGAGCCGCCCGTTGTCCAAAGAACATGCGTGGCCTTCGCCATCTTGACGCGGAGGCCTTGCTCATCCTGGAACCTCTGGCCCTCCTTGTGGTCGACCAGAAACCGTGGCCCTAAAAGCGCCGCTGCAGCCGAGGGTTCCAATCTCTGCCCCTGAACCGTCCATGCTATCTGAACCAGCCTGAGCAGTTCGTCGTCAGCGACGGTGAAGACACCCGCGAGCATTTCGCGCATCACTATCGCCACAAAAGCAGACATTCGAGCGACGGCCATACCATCAGCTTCCGTCTTGTTCGTCAGTCCGACATCATAGACCGAAACCAGTTCCTGCGAGCCGGACATCATGTGGACGAGGGCGCAGGGCGACTGCACGGGTTCGACGAAGAAGGCATGCACGTTGTCGCCGAAGATCGCCTTGGCCGCGACCCCGCCAGGGGCACCACCGATGCCGCAGGGCAGATAGAGGAAAAGGGGCTTATCGGCATCGACAGCGATCCCGCGTTCGGCGAGCTGCGTCGCCAGCTCCGATGCGGCCGCGCTATAGCCGAGGAACAGGTGTTTGGACTGCTCGTCGTCGACAAAATAGATGGTCGGATCGGCGTCGGCGATGTCGCGGGCGTTCTCCACGGCAGTCGTATAGTCCGCTTCGTGCTGAATGACCTCGACGCCCAGTTTCCGGAGGCGCTCGACCTTCCAGGCCTTGGCGTCCGAGGACATGTGGACGGTGGCGTTGAACCCGAGAGAACGCGCAGCGATCCCGACGCTCAGGCCCAGGTTGCCCGTACTGCCGACGGCGACGGTATATTTCGAATAGAACGTCCGAAGCTCTTCGGTTGCCAGCTTGCGGATGTCCTCACTGCCGGAAAACAGCCCGTTTTCACTCGCCAGGGTCTCCGCAAACAGAAACACTTCGTAGACACCGCCGCGGGCCTTGATCGAGCCGGCGACGGGCAAGTGGCTGTCGGCCTTGATGAACACGTTTCCGAATTCCGGTGGGCCGTAGCCGAGAGCTTCGCGGAGTTCCCTGAGTTCGACCAGTTCGGAACGGATAGCACCCCCAGAGGACTCCAGCTCCGGAAAGCACTTGGCGAGGAGGGGTGCAAGGCGCTGCCAGTTTGCCCGAGCCTGCTCAACGTCGGCTGTCGAGATCGGCAGGTGCGAGGACACGATCGCCTGCTTTCTGTATAGGGGATTGAGCCACAGCGTCTGGCGGGCTGCGAGGACGTCGTCGCGCGCAGGTTCGGCAGGCAGTATCGCGTTCATGTCAATTTCCAATGTGTTCGTGGATCGGGACATATGGCTCTCCCGTCAGTGCTTAAGGACACGCGCAAGGAAGGAGCGCGCGCGATCGTTTTTGGGGTTGTCGAAGAATTCGTCCGGCTTGCCGATCTCGAGGATTGACCCCTGGTCGATGTAGACCACGCGGTCAGCGACTTCCCTTGCAAAACCCATCTCGTGCGTCACGACCATCATCGTCATGCCGGAGGCGGCGAGTTCGCGCATGACATCGAGGACTTCGCCAACCATTTCCGGGTCGAGTGCGCTCGTGGGCTCGTCAAACAACATCAAGTGCGGTTCCATCGCCAACGAGCGGGCAATCGCCACGCGCTGTTGCTGGCCGCCAGACAGTTGCCCCGGGTACTTCTGCGCATGAGCCCTCAGGCCGACGCGGTCGAGAAGCTTCATCGCCGTCGCCTCCGCATCTTCGCGCGTCTTGTTGCGGACGCGCATCGGAGCAATGGTGATGTTGTCGAGCACGGTCTTGTGCGGGAAGAGACCGAACTGCTGGAACACCATGCCGACGCCCTTGCGGATCTGGGCCAGCTCGCGCTCGCCGCCAAGCCGCCGATCCGCCTCGACCGGCATCTCGAAGCCGTCCACGACGAGGCTGCCGTGCTGATACATCTCGAGGCCATTGACGCATCGGATCAGTGTCGACTTACCGGATCCGCTGGCTCCGAGGATGACCATCACTTCGCCGCGGGTGACGGCGAGATCAATGTCCTTGAGCACATGGTGAGTGCCGTAGAACTTGTTCATGCTCTTCATTTCGACGATGGCGTTCATCGTTGAGTCTCCGTTGTTCATCGGATCAGCGGGTGCCCGATGCCATGTGGTCTTCGAGCTTTCTCGCCGCGTAGGTGATCATCGAGCCGATGACGAAATAGGTGACGAGAAGGAACGAGAGGACTTCGAACGTCCGATCCCCATACTGCGGGTTCGCGAGGATCATCTGCCCGGCGCGTAGGAAGTCCGTGAGGCCGATGATGAATACCAGCGGTGCCGAGTTGAAGATGTCGAGCACGTTGCCGACAAGCGGGGCGACGACGACCCGGAGCGCTTGGGGCAGAACGATCGAGCGGTTGATATCGAACTCGCTCATGCCAAGAGAACGCGCCGCTTCGGTCTGCGCCCGCGGCACTGCCTGCAAGCCGCTTCGAACGTATTCGGCCACGTATGCAGAGTAGAATATCGCGAAGCCGATCATGCCCCGCGCGACGTCGGCCAGTCCCCATTGGGGCGCCAATACCGGCATCAGAATCCAGATCCAGTAGACGACCAGGATCAGAGGGACGGAGCGCATCACTTCGATGTACCAGGTGCAGATGATCCGCAGGCTCGACAGGCGGCTCTGGCGACCAAAGGCAAGAAGGATTCCGATCGGCAGGGAAAGAACCGATGTGACGAGCGTGAGAAGCACGCTGAGAAGCAGCCCACCCCAAAGTCCGACACCCGGAGGAGCCATCACGGCCACGATGACGATGAAGCCTGTAAATGCTGCGGCCGGAAGGACCTTTCGGGACAATGGCAGAGAGGATGTCAGTGCCCAGCCAAGTATGGTCGATGCGATGATACCGGTAGCCGGCAGTGTGTTTGTGAGGCCGTCATTCACGATCAGCAGCAGAAGCGGCACCAGCAGGAGAACAAGGCCGTGGTGCGGCTTGAACGAGAAGACACAGCCGAGTCCCGCGCCGAGGATTGCGCCGATGATTGCCGAGGCGGTCCAGGCTCGCCACGCCTGGTCTGCCGGAAGCACGCCGATCATGAGAACCCGAAGGCTCTGCACGACGATGTCCCACTTCGCTGACGCAAATGCCCAGTCGGTTATGGAATAGGCGAGCCAGAGGACGCCCGGAATCACAAGCAGAGACAGGACGACGTCTAAAGGCTTGCCGAAAAGGTTGTGACGGGTCCACTTGATTGAGGTGGCGATCATCGCGGATCTCCCATTGGATTCAGACGGCGGTTTGCCCAGTAGACGAGCGTGCTGATGATCCAGCTCAGGATCAGATAGGATGCCATCACGATGAGGATGCCTTCGAGGCTATGGCCCGTCTGGTTGGCGATCGTTCCGTAAATGTTGAAGAGATCGGGATAGCCGACAGCAATGCCCAGGGCGGTGTTCTTTGTCAGGCTGATGTACTGGTTGCCGAACGACGGCAGGACCACACGGAACACCTGGGGAAGCACGATGTCGTTCACGGTGTAGCGTCGGCTCAGTCCGAGCGAAGCTGCGGCCTCCCATTGCGATTTAGGCAGCGCGTCGATAGCACCTCGGACAGTCTCGGCGATGAATGAAGCGCTGTTCACGACGATCGCGAGGAGGAGAGCCGCCATTTCCGGGCTGATGCTAGTGCCGCCACTGGCCTTGAACTTGTTGGCAACCGGGAAGTTCAGTTCTACGCCGCCCGTGGCGAAGAGGAGTGCGAAGCAGATGACGGTTGCGGCAACGCTGACGCGCCGTGGGCCCTTGGTGGGATCGTAGATGGCTCCGACAACGGAAACCAGAATGAGTGTGGCTAGGGCAATCGAAAGGATGGAATCGCCGCCAACCCATGAAAGGGAAGGGACGTAGACGCCTTGCTGGCTAACGATCAGACCGTAGAAATGCGCGGCCGATGCCATGGGCGGAAAGCGCAGAACGACAGCGAAATACCAGAATACGAGCTGAATCAGCAGCGGTGTGTTGCGTACGAACTCGACGATCCAGAAACAGAGATTGCGCACGATCCAGTTGGTCGAGAGGCGGCCGACCCCGAGCATTGTGCCGAGAACGGTGCTGAGGATGATTGCAAGGATCGCGACCTTCGCGGTATTGAAGATGCCGGTGACGAAAGCCGATGCAACCGTCATGTCGGGCGTAAAGAGCGTGAAATGGGGAAGGAAGCTCTCGCCGGAGGTCAGCGTCCAACCTTCACTGATGTCGAAGCCCGCCGTGTTCGCAAGGAACGAGAAGCTGAACCGGATGCCTTTCTCGGCGAGTCCGGATTTGACGGCCCAAGCCAGCAGTCCGAGGAGCGCCACGACGATGGCGATGACGCCAAATTGGATTGCTTCGTGCCGTATTCGGTTGCGCAGGCGCCGTGACTTCTGGTGATCATGGTCTACCATGCCGCGGACCGCACTCGTTTCATGGATTGTCATTTTCGGCTCCCAGTGCCTGAGGGCCGGAGCTTGAGCCCCGACCCCTCGGCGTGCATCAGTTCCAGAGCGGGGAGTAGATTGCTCCACCCTGCGTCCAGAGCGCATTGGGCGTGCCCTTGCGATCAAGATACATCTTGGTCTTCGGACCGAGATTGCGGTCGTAGACTTCGCCGTAGTTGCCGACGACCTTGACCGCCTGAGCGATGAAGTCGTCGGAGAGACCGAAGTCCTTGCCGTAGCCGCCGTCCACACCCAGGAACTTCTGGATGAACGGGTCTTCGCTCTTGAGCTTCTCGGCGAGATTGGCCTGCGAGATGTCGGATTCTTCAGCCTGGAAGAGACCGTATTCAATCCAGCGAAGGGCGTTGCGCCACTTGGAGTCGTTGGCGACGACGAAGCCGCCGAACGGTGACTTATCCAGTGTGTCTGGGAGGATAAGATAGTCGGTGGGCGTGGGGGCATTTCCGGCCCAGGCGGCGAGCGCGGACTTGTCGGTGCTCATTGCGTTGCAACGGCCGGAGTTGAGGGCGGAGAAGAGCTTCTCGAGGTTTTCGTAGGTCAGAACCTTGGAGTCCTTCCAGCCACGCGCCTTGAAAGCTGCCGTCAGGACTGTCTCGGTCGCCGTCGTCCAATACGAGAGCGCAAGCGGAGTGGGTGCCCGGTGCGACCGTCGTCTCAATCAGCTGCGATTAGGTCGGCAAATCCGGCGCAATCAATGTCAGTGTCGGGAAATAGGTTCGATAGCGAGCAACATCACGCGTGAGCAATGGTAGCCCGCTGACGGCCGCATGGGCACCGATGAAGAAGTCTGGGAGAACGCCGGTTCTCGTTCCCCCTGCTTTGCGGTATCGCGTGAAAACCTTGCTTGCTAGAAAGAGAGCCTCCCGCGGGACTGGCGCGAGTTCTAACCCGGCTCGATCAAGGAGCGCGTCGACTTCTTCGATCCGATCGTAGCGAACGGCGAGTTCTGCATAGACAATATCGTTGATCCATAGTGTCCCCCCAAGACTTGCGTTTTCGAGTTGCGCTATGGACCAATCGGCCCATGTCGGATCATCGGTTACGATGTCGAGAAGAACATTCGTGTCTACGAATATCACGGTTCGCCACGCGTGAGAGCCATGATCGCGTCGGTATCCAGCCCTTTGCCGGCATGCCCCCGCAATTGTGCGAAGCGGCTGGGTTGCTGTTTCTTAGCGGCATGGACGAGCACTATGCTTCCATCCGGTGCACGGCGGAAATCAATCTTGCTGCCGGGCACTATACCCAAGAGGTCGCGCACTGGTTTGGGGATCGTAATCTGCCCCTTCGCTGTAACAGTCGTCGTCATTGTCGAACCGATGTAAGGACTGATTTTTCGAAGGTATTACTTCGCGGCTCGGTTTTCAAGAGAATTGGATGACGAACAATCGCCAGGAAGCGCTCCGGCGCCAAAGTTAGATATTCGCGCAGGATCCAAAGATGCCGACCAGGAGATTCCGCGACCGCGATCTTAGCGCTTTTGCCGGCCGCGCTCAGACAGCCCAGCAGGCCAGTGATTGCAATTGGCGGATTCGGCAGGGAGGTGGCAAAAAGGCCTTGATGCGTTCACCAGCCAGCGGTTTCAATAAAGCGCCCCATGCGCCCACAATTGTCGCTGCTGACCGTAGCCTTCCCGTCAATTGCTGCTTCGCCGCGCGCTCCGGCGTTCTGGTTGCCTATTCCTGTCGAGGTCAAAATAATATGATAAGACGCCAATTTGATGAGCCGGTCGGAGGGACGCGAGGGCATGGCAACGAGCGAGACGATTATGCAGCAACGCGACCTGCGCGAGGAAACCGCGCCCCTTCGGGCGCGGATTCTCGACATGCTCTCGCAACTGCCATGGGACGGCGTTCGCTATGGCCACCCTGTTCCGGGACTTTCGCTCTATCGCATCATCGAGCCAGCCGGCCCGTTTTCCAGCGTCTCCGAACCAAGCGTGGCGCTCATCATCAAGGGAAGCAAGCGTACCCATGTCGGAAACGAAATGCTCGTTTACGATGAATCCTGCTTCTTCATGACCGCCATCGGCCTGCCGATGACCGGCCAGATCTGCGAGGCGAGCGAGAGTGAGCCCTATGTGGCAGCCACGCTGCGCCTCGATCTCGAAAAGCTGCGTCGAATCATCTCCGATTACGACATACAGCCGCCGGATGCACCCGAACGCGATCTCGGCGTCGCGGTTGGCGCTGCCACACCGGAACTGTTCGACGCCTTATTGCGACTGATTTCGCTCGCGAACAGGCCAGCGGACATCCCGTTCCTGGCCAGTCAAATCCAGAGCGAGATCCTCTATCGGCTGCTGACCGGCGAGCAAGGCGCGCGGCTGCGGCGTTTCGCGCTCGCTGGCACGAACAGTAACCGGGTGGCGAAGGCCGTCGCGTGGCTGAAAGAAAACTATGCGCGGCCGCTTCGTGTCGAAGAACTCGCGGAGATTGCGAACATGGGGATGTCCACGTTGCACCACCATTTCCGCGCGATGACAGCCATGAGCCCGCTGCAGTTCCAAAAGCACCTGCGGCTGCATCATGCGCGGGAACTGATGCTTTCGGAATCGCTCGACGCCGCAACCGCCGCGCTGCGCGTCGGCTACGAAAGCCAGACACAGTTCAACAGGGAATATCGGCGCGCCTTCGGTCATCCGCCGCTCCGAGACATCAAGGCAATCCTCAGCGCCAGCGACTCGAAAAGACGCGACTCCGTCGGTTGACGTGCTGCCGAACATAAGTGGAGCGCCCGTTGGTGCGCTTGCGCATCTTTTGTCATGATCACAATTTCGTCAGGCCAAGAGGAATGGGCAATAATCTGACAGGATCGAACCTACCAGCGTGCAGGATGGTCTTCTAAGCTGCAGCCGTGGTCTGGCGAATGGCCGCGGCGCGTGAAGCGGGGTTTCCGGATAAGTATCCCGAGACCACGCGCCCGAACGCGAGGAGAGCATCATGGCAATTGTAACGATCAACGGCGTCGAACACACGGTCGAGGCCGAGGCGGATATGCCGCTTCTTTGGGTGATCCGCGATCTGGTTGGACTAACAGGGACGAAGTTCGGCTGTGGCATGGCGCAGTGCGGTGCCTGCACGGTCTATGTCGACGGTTCGCCGGTTCGGTCTTGTCAGACCTTGGTCGGTGACATCGAAGGCGCAAAGGTCACGACCATCGAGGGCCTCACGGGAAAGGTCGCGGAAACGGTTCAGGCAGTCTGGGCCGATCTCGACGTCCCGCAGTGCGGCTACTGCCAGTCGGGGCAGATCATGTCGGCGACAGACCTCCTGGCGAACAATCCGAAGCCGAGCGATGAGGACATCGACACGGCCATGTCGGGCAATCTCTGTCGTTGCGCCACCTATCACCGAATCCGAGCCGGCATTCACGAAGCCGCTAAGCGTCTGGAGGGTTGAAGCCATGCTACCCAAACTCATGCAATCGGTTTTCCTTCCGGCCGCGAAAGCGCAGGCATCGCGGCGACAGTTCCTCATTGGTGCCCTTGCTGCAGGTACTGGCATAGCCGTCGGCTTTCGCCTTCTGTCCGCGTCCCCGGCGGTAGCGGGCGAGGCAGCGACGACCGGCGCTTCACATGCCTTTTCCCCCTACGTCACGATCGACGGCGACGGAAAAGTGACCGTCCTTTCGTCACAGTTTGAGATGGGCCAGGGCTCTTATAACGGCATTGCCACACTGGTGGCGGAAGAACTCGATGCCGACTGGTCCACGATCGAAGTGAAGGGGGCCGCCGGCGACGTGAAGGCCTATGGCAACCTCGCCTTTGGCGGCGCCTTCCAGGGCACCGGCGGATCCACGTCGATGGCGTCCTCGTGGGAGCGCTATCGCAAGGCGGGTGCCGCGGCCCGCTCCATGCTGGTCGCCGCCGCTGCCTCCGAATGGGGTGTTTCCGCGGCAGAGATCACCGTCGAGAACGGCACTCTTGCCCATCCATCCGGCAAGAGCGGCGGCTTCGGCGTCTTCGCCGCAAAGGCGGCGACAATGCCGGTGCCCACGGACGTGGCACTCAAGCAGCCGAGCGACTGGAAGCTGATCGGCAATGCCGGGCTGAAGCGTTTCGACAGCGCCCGCAAGGCAAACGGGACGGAGCAGTACACGATCGACATCAAGCTTCCCGGCATGTTGACCGCCGTGATGATCCATCCGCCGCTGTTCGGCGCCAAGGCAAAGTCCTTCGACGCCTCAGCCGCGCGCGCCGTCAAGGGAGTGGTCGACGTCGTCGAAACGCCTCGGGGCATTGCCGTCGTCGGTGAAAACATGTGGGCGGCAATCAAAGGCCGCGAGGCGGTCACCGCCAATTGGGACGAAACGGCGGCGGAGAAGCGCGGCACGGCTGAGCTGATGTCTGCGTATAGGGACCTTGCGAAGAAGACGCCGGCCACGCTTGCGCGCAACGAGGGCGACGTCGAAACAGCCTTCGCGGGCGCAACGAAGGTAATCGAGGCAAATTTCGAGTTCCCTTATCTCGCGCATGCCGCCATGGAACCGCTGAATGCGGTGGCGCGCATGAACGAGGACGGCACGCTCGAGATTTGGGGTGGGCATCAGTTCCCGGACGTATACCAGATGCTTGCCGGACAAGTGGCTGGGATTGGCCCCGAAAAGGTACGGCTCAACGTCATGAAGACTGGCGGCAGCTTTGGCCGGCGGGCCGTGTTCGACGGTGACGTCGTCGTCGAGGCGGTGCATGTGGCCAAGGCCCTCGGTTTCCGCGCGCCGGTAAAGGTGCAGTGGACTCGGGAGGATGACATGCGCGCGGGGCGCTACCGGCCCGCCTATGTGCATAGCCTCAAGGCGGGCATCGATGAAAGCGGAAAGCTAGTTGCATGGAGCAGCCACATTGTCGGCCAGTCCATCATGGCGAAGACTGCGTTTGACGGAATGGTCAAGAATGGGGTCGACCCGACCTCGGTCGAAGGGGCCAACAATCTGCCTTATGCCATCCCGAACCAGACGGTGGGCTTGACCACAACTGAGGTCGGCGTTCCGGTTCTGTGGTGGCGCTCCGTCGGCTCGACCCATACCGCCTTCGCAGCCGAAACCTTCCTGGACGAGGTGGCCGAGGCGGCAGGACGAGATCCGGTAGAATTCCGGCTTTCGATGCTTGACCCGCAGTCGCGCCACGCGACCGTCCTCAAGCTGGCGGCGGAAAAGGCGGAATGGCAGAAGCCCTTGCCCGAGGGGCGCTTCCGAGGGGTTGCCATCGCCGAGAGCTTCGGCTCCGTTGTGGCCGAGATCGCCGAAGTTTCTACTGACGGAAACGGACAGATCCAGGTCGAGCGCGTCGTCGCCGCTGTCGATTGCGGTCTGGCGATCAATCCGGACCAGGTCCGCGCCCAAGTGGAGGGCGGAATCGGCTTTGGGCTGGGGGCGATACTCGGCGAGGAGATCACGCTGACGGACGGCAAGGTCGACCAGGGCAATTTCGACCTTTACACACCGCTCAGGATAGATGCGATGCCAAAGGTCGAAGTTCACATCGTCGCCTCCGCCAATCCGCCTTCCGGCATCGGCGAGCCCGGCGTTCCGCCCATCGGCCCGGCAGTCGCCAACGCCGCCTACAGGGCGCTCGGCAAGCGGATCCGCGTCATGCCATTCGTGAGATCGCTCAACACGTGATCTCGCATGCCCGGCCGGCCGCATGGCCGGTTGGGCATGAGGCCAGACCTTCGGCGCTTTCAGCGCCTGCTCCCCGAAAGCAGTCCGCCGGCTAACGCTCCACAGGGGTCATTCCAACAAGCCAAGTTCAAGCGACACCTTACAGAATCCAGCTGAAATGGGGAATTGGAACAACAGGTCGTTGGTTCGACCCCCTTCAAGGCAAGGATAGGATCGACATCCCCGGTAAGATTCCAGGCTCTTCGAACGGTTGCGTGATGGTGGTGATTCCGCCAAGCGTCCAAGGGCCTCGAGACACCCATGGAGCGTTACTTGAGAGAGGTTCGGTCGGTCCCGCCAGAGGTCCAGCCTCTGGTATCGAACCATTTCGGAACGCAGAGCCCGCTTGCAACCAGACAGATGAACGGATGATAGCGCCCTAACAGGGCAACGGGGCGGCGCGTCACGCAACTGTCACGCGCAAAGAACGTTAGAAACTGCTAAGAAGTAGAAAGCCATGCCGGTGTTCGAGTACGAAGATGCGTCGATACCTCTTTCACATTCATCTTCTTGGGACGGTCAATCGCGATCACGTCGGAGCGTTTCATGCTAGCGACAGCCAGGCGGTGGCGCGCGGGAGATCGGTTGCGGACGGGATCGCAGAAAACGACAGGCACCGGAGCGTAATCGTAACAGTTGATTGCGCCCGCGCTTTCAGGGAGGAATGAAGGTTTGGACGATGAGCTGGTCCTGAAAGACTAGCCGCCAGTGGAAATTCTTGAGGTTGATGGTTGCACCACATTCGCCGTTCAACAGTCGCCCACAGATAGTGTCTCGGCTTTGGCGCGTCGTCTCTAATGGTTCCCGAGCCGCGACCCATGGGGCCACAGAAAGCGGTGCCAACGGTTCGATTCCGCTCAAGGCGTGGGAATCGGCACGTTGTGCAGATGGTCAATCGAGTCCGATGACTTTCGCCGGTGCGAACGTTTGAAAACTCTTCACTCCGGAAATCATGCCGGACTTGAAGAGAGGTGTGCCGACGGCGCCTTTCAACCAGCACTCCCGCTTCTTTTTGATATAGGTGAAGGCGACGCACCGGTCATTGTCGATGCAAGCCAGTCGGCACTGCAAAGGCGTTGCATTAGAGATCGACGCACGGACGCCGAGATCGCCTCCAGGCAGATCCACATCCTCGAACAGCGCCTTCTTTGGGTCGATCGTGCCCATGCTAAATGACGTTGGATCGGGGTCCGCGCTCGCCAGGAATTTTCCCGAGATCGCGACCAAGTTGCCATCGGCTCGACCTTCGTTTGCTTTCAGGAAACAGTTCGGTCCGCGCACAATCTTCGGATTGGCATTAAAGGTGAACGCTTTACAGGAGCCGTTCATCTCCAGACAGCTCGTGGCGCATTCGGCGACGTCGGCCGTCCTTTTCGAAGTGAGGTCATCGCCAAATAGGTCGAGGCCAGTGTAGACGGCAATACGCGTCGGCTTCCGGGCAAACTCCTCGATCGCCGACATTTTCCCGCTTTGGCCGGGATCAATCAGCGAGGGACTAGAAGAGGCAACCTTTTCGCTATTTGGATCGGAAGCGGGGGCCTCGGTCGAATTTGTCGTCGACGATGGTGCACCCTGAAGAAAGACGGCCGCCGTTGTGGGGATCGGCCCATTCGAGGCCGTCAACGCGGCTTTACGGTTGAGCTTGTAGCGATCGATTTCCTCGCTCGAGAACACATGCATCTGGGACGGAGGCGTTTTGAACATCGTTGTCATGACTTCCGCCGGCGTATCGAAGCGAGCTAGCATATCGATGATATCGGAAATCGACAGCTGTGCGTTCACGAGGTCGTTCGTTTCGCTGGAGATTTGGTGAACACCAAGCTCACCGTCGACCTGGCGTTCGGCACCCGCCATAAAAATGAAGGCGCAGGCCGAATAGCAGCCTTTTCCTTTCGGAATAAAGGTGGAGAGGCCCCGTTCGTGCACGTCGTCAGCAATCAGCAGTGCCATCTGGACAGCGCCGCCGACGCTATCGAGGACGAGCAGCCGAGCCTTTTGGGAAGCATGGAGTGCTCGCCTGAAATTCAAAGCAGAATAAAGGTCGATCTCGCCGGTGAGCGTGATAACGCTCGGGTCACTCTCCTCGAACGAAAAGGGACCAAATTTCTTCGTCGCGGCGAATGCGACATTACTCAGAAGCGAGACGGCCAAGCAGAATGCCAAGATGCGACTGAGGCCGAACGGAAAACTCGGCAAGACCTGATACTCCCACGCTCTTTTATATTCAAAGAACATTGATCAAACTGAAGTTGCAACACAAAAAAGCCGCAACGGTTAACGTTGAGAAGGACAAATGATCGCAATGCTCAACTGACGTCCGTGGGTGAAGTGATGGTGGAATCTCAGTCACGATCCGGATGACCATTTCGTGGGCTTGCTGTCTCTCGGAAAGCGTTAAATGATACAACCCAGGGGCGGGGAAGTGTTGTGCGACGATTTCTTGTTGGTGCGGCCATAGCTGTAACGTTGATTTACTGGCTCGGCGCGAACAGCGGCGAACGGGCAACGATCAACGAAACGCAGCTGCCTTCAGCCGGAAATGTCGTTCAAGAGCGGAAATCCGCGTCCGCAGACGCGACCCAAGTCTTCGGGACGGCGCCTCTACAAGGCCAAGTCTCTGCGCCGGTTCGCGACCCCGGCACTGAGGAGGTGATAGCCACAGCTTTCGTGCGCGGTAAGCGGGTCGCCTTACGAGAGGGACCGGGTAAAGATTATCCAATCCTGGATCGCTATAATGTGGGCCGGCCGGTCCGCCTCCTGGCAGTCGATGGCGAATGGTCGCGTGTCCAAGACAACCTCACACGAAGAGCGGGGTGGATCGCATCGCATCTCCTAAGTTCCGACAAGCCGGGGTCGGAGCCAAGGCGTGATAGCTCCGCATCCGGAGAATCAGCACGCGAAGATCCGATCGAAGTCCCGCGGATTTCCGATTCAACAATCGTACAGCGCATCATCGCCGAGTCGGTTTCCGGGTATAGTGGCTCGTGCCCATGCCCGGAGAGTCGCGATCGGGCTGGGCGGCGATGCGGGCGTAGGAGCGCGTACTCGAAACCGGGAGGTGCCGCTCCAATCTGCTACCCCGGTGATGTCTCAAAGGCGATGATTGAAGCGTTTCGCTCGCGATTGTGACGAAGTAGGACACACAGGCAGACGGAGATTGGAAAAAACAAGGAGTGACATAGGAAGAAATGGCCATCTGAGTGGAGTTAGTGCGAGTGCCACGAGAGGAACCCGCGCAGCTGGAGTCACGAGAGGCTTTCGCCAGACCCTTTTCGAACGCCCAGCCACTCCGGAACTTGCTGGTCCTGACGCAGACGCAGACGCCTCCACTCAAGGGCTGCGAAGATGTCTTCAGGGGAGGCACCGGCGGTTACCGGTAATGCCGCCACGATTTCCCTCTCGAACCGGGGCCGAAGCGCATCGTCTGGAAGCCAGGCCTGTTCCCACCACCCAATGATGTTTTCGCGCGCCGCTGCGAGAGCGGACGCGGAGGGGAGGCGATCCCGCTTGAGGTGTTGATTCACCCGCGGTGAGGCTGGGAGGAGATTCCAGAGATCGCCACAAGGCCAGACGGACCACGGTAGACAATGGTCGATGTCCAGGCTTCCTAGATCCAGTTTCACACCCGTCCAGACGCAGGTGATCTGCTGCCCGTCCTTGAGCACGCGCTGAGCTGTCAGTCGTGCGAGCAGAGTGTCCCTGGCCGGGTCAAGCCAAGCAAGGGCAGCTTCCACTTCGCCGGGCGCTACAAAGCGACCCATTCTCTCGCCGTAAGAGCGTACAAGGCGGGCCCACTCATCAACCAATACCGGCTCGACCCACGGCCCGAGGCGCTGGAGCGTCCGCCAGATATGGCCGGGTACAGAAAGGCTCCCATATGCAGCAAGAATATCCCGGTCCAACGTCAGGTCGCCCCTGATCCGAGGTGCGGTCGCGGACGTGGTCCGAAAAACCCTAGCCTCTGAGTTCGGAAACCGCGTGAAGTTGACCGGCATTTTAACAATAGTACTTCGAGCTTCTGCTAGTGCGCGGGCGACAGCGGCGGCACGGTCGCCAGAGAAACGCGCCCCGATACGCAGGTCTTGGCCTACGACATTGTAGGCCATTAACTCACGGAAACCTGCCTTGGCGAAGCCCAAGCCATCGGGTCCCGAGTTGCCTGGCATTTGCGGTAGCGCGGCGCCGGTGAGCGGCAGATACATGCGGAGCCAATTCAAGGCGACCATGCCGAGGGGGATATCGACCACATCCTCCTCGGGATGAGGAACGCCGAGAGCGGGTGTCGCGTCGGCGACCCTTGCTATCGACCGGAGAAGGCCGAGCTTGTAGGTGGAGGACTTGTCATCATTAAGGATGACTCCTCTCAGCAGAGGCAGAGCGCCGGCCCCATCATCCGGTAGTCGCAGGCACATTGCAGTCCACCGAACTTGACTGCGGCCGAGTTGATCGTCGCTGGCGACGGCTCGCAGGACGGCAAGTCCGTGCCTGCGTGCGAGCGCCTCTACCTCGCCTGTCGACACCGGCCACATGGGTCGGTCCGGCTCGGACGGCCCCTCGCGCAGGCTCATCAGGATTACGCCACCGGGTTTCAAAAGGGTGGCGAGTTTCCGGAAAGCGCGCTCGCGCGAAAACGGAGGCACATGCATCCACACGGCGCTGAGGAGGATCAAATCAAATGCAACGCCGAAGCGATGCACGACGGCCAGGTCTGGTAGTCGGTCGTCGACCCACCGAATTCGAGGGTCAGTGTGACGTCGCTGTGCCTCGCTGCGCATGCGCGTTGCCGGCTCGGCTGCGACTACCTCGTAGCCGAGCGAGGCAAGCCATGCTGCATCGCGCCCGGACCCCGCACCGACATCCAGGGCAATCAGATTGGAATCTTGGCGAACATACTCGAGCAATGCAGAGTGCACCGCCTCGGCAGACACACTTTCATATTGGGTGACGAAGGCATCAGCGTGAGCGTCATATATACTGACTGGATCGCTCATATCTTTCTGCACCGTCAACGCCAACCGCTTCCATCATCGATATGTCCTTCGGCGTCCGATGCGCAAGCATTGAGTTGGACACATCATTCCGGAATCCAGTGCGCGGGCTGCTCTACCTAAGCAAGAACTTTTCTCGCATGATTGGGAGAACGCTCAAAAAGAGAGCCTTCGGGTGGTATCCCGTCAACTGTCTTTTTGCCGCGCTGTCATGGCCCGAGCGTCGAGGGCAAGCTCGAATTCCGATGTCGCTCGCACAACTGTGGTTTACCGCGCCGCTGCACGGCGTGTTGCTAGGATGTACCTTTTGGGCCACGAAGATCGCATAATGTATCGTCGGGAACCTGCGTCATTGCCATGCTGCGGATTCGGCATTGCGGCGCGGTCTCGTGGTTGAAGGGAAGCGAGCGGTCTTGCCAATTTTTGCCAAGGCCGGTATGGTCACTTGCATGAGCACAATGAACATTTCCCTGCCGGACCATCTTAAGAGCTTCGTCGATGAGCAAGTCGCCGGACGAGGTTATGGGACAAGTAGTGAGTATATTCGGGAGTTAATACGTCGAGATCAGGATCGTCTCGCGTTACGCAGGCTGTTACTTGACGGAGCCTCGTCCGCACCAACTGAGCCGGTCAACGCGGAGTATTTCACCAGTCTGCGCGATCGAGTTCGTGGTCAGCACAGCAAGTGAATAATAAGACTATTATCCCGCGGCAGTTGGCGCGCAGCGACGTCGAGGCGGCCATTGACTATTACGCACGCGAAGCAGGAACCGAGGTCGCCCTCGGATTTATTGACGCACTTCAAGCGGCGTACGCTTTGATCGCAAGCCATCCGGAGGCCGGATCGTTGCGGTATGCATACGAATTGGGATCACAGCATCGAGGCGTATGCGACAGCTCATCGTCCTCGCGCGTGCGACCGGGACAACGCTTCCGCCTTTTGGAGGCTGAGCATGGCATATGGCCGTTGCGTAAAGGATCGTTTGTGCAACCGTCGCATCAAAGCAAATAACGAAGTGCCATCAGAATTTCGCCATTGACATAGCTTTGTATCAACACCGGGCGGTACTAGAGAAGCGCGTTTTCCTGGGCCGTGGTTCACTCGTACTATGCGACGGTGGCAATCAAAGCGAGTGCCCACCTCCAGACCAAGTTTTCGAGCTGTCAAGCGAATCGAAGAATTGACCCCCGCATTGCCTCAAGCAAAATGTTACCGATAGTGTTGATGCTCCCGATGGGATGGTCATGGTTCTCTGTCCCGGCTCGGGGGATGGATGACACGGCGGATCAGCATGGCGACACGGACGGAACTGGTCGAGGCAATCATCGAACGATATCGATCGAGCTGTCGGGTGGACAAGCAAAGGATCCTAGATGAGTTCGTCGCGGTTACCGGATATCACCGCAAGCATGCGATCCGAGTGCTCCGCCCTAGTGAGGCCGAGCCGCCTTGCGCTCGGCAATATGCTGTCCGGTATGGTCCTGAGGTTCGGGAAGCGCTGGTGGCTCTGTGGGAAGCGTCCGATCGTCTTTGCTCGAAACGCCTGAAGCCGCTGATTCCTATTTTACTGCCAGCCCTTGAGCGTCATGGCCGGCTCGAGCTGAACACCGAGCTTCGCGATAAACTGCTAATCGTCAGTGCAGCGACGATGGATCGGTTGCTGTCAGAGGTACGTGTGGTGGCTCGCGGTGGCCAGCGTCGGCGTGCCGGAATGAGTTCTGCGGTACGCCGGTCGGTCCCGGTGCGCACTTTCGGGGACTGGAACGATCCGCTGCCCGGTTATGTCGAGGTCGATTTCGTGGCCCATTCGGGTACCTCTTCGTCCGGCAGCTTCGCGCAGACGATGGTGCTGACCGATATCGCTACGGGCTGGACCGAGTGCGTGCCGGTGCGGACGCGCGAAAGCGGTCTCGTGATCGCTGCCATAAAGCAAGCCCGCTCGCAGTTTCCATTTCCGCTGCTTGGCGTCGACTTCGACAATGACAGCGCCTTCATGAACGAACTGGTGGTCTGCTGGTGTCGGAGCCAGGGATTGGAGGTGACGCGTTCGCGCGCCTATCGAAAGAACGATCAAGCCTGGGTCGAGCAGAAGAATGGTGCGATCGTGCGAAGGCTTGTCGGTTACGGAAGGTTCGTCGGCGCGGAGGCGACGGCAGCACTGGCTCGCCTCTATGAGGCGGTACGTCTGCATGGCAACCTGTTCCAACCTTCGTTCAAGTTGCGGGAGAAGACACGGATCGGCGCTCGTGTCATCAAACGCTACCATCCGCCCGTGCCGCCTGTTGCGCGGGTGCTGGCCCATTCCGGTGTGGCCGAGGCCGACAAGGAGCGGCTGCAGGCGATGTTGGAAAGGGCGGATCCAGTGATACTGTTTGCCGGGATCCGCGCCGCCCAGGAGGAGCTCGGAAGGCGGGTCGATCGGCGTGGCCTAAACGCCAGATCCGAAGAACCGCTCGCCGTCGATCTGCAACGCTTCACCTTGAGCCTGAAGACAGCCTGGCAGGTTGGGGAGAAACGGCCGACACATCGGAGGCCATATCGTCGGACCAAGCCTTACCCGAAAAGGCCGAGCATGCTGGAGCCATTCGAGCCCCAGATTCGAGCGTGGCTTGAGGCGGATCCGGCGCTCTCGGCAGCCTCGGTCCTGCAGCGTCTGATGAGCGCCGATCCGTCACGCTTCACGCAGAAAAGCCTGCGGACGGTGCAGATGGCCGTCAAGGCTTGGCGTATCGAAACAGCCGGGCAGATTATTCTCGATGGAGACTGGATGAAGCGCGCGCCGTTATCTTCTCCCGCCGCGGCAGGAGAAGATAACGGCCATCTCAGCGCACAAAACTTCGGTAACATTCGTGGGTGAGGCAATAGGACCCCCCAGTTTTTCATTTCGCCCGACACGAGCGGATTCCAAGTTCGCAGTTCGCAGAAATGCGAGCTTTCTAAAATGTAAAGCGAGACAACGCTGAACCCGGGGCAGGTGCGATCCTCGACCATACCCCGATTGGAAGGCCTTCACGCTACCACGATCGGGACTTTAGTCGGCGACGCCTTGACTCGGTTGTACAGATCGATGACGTCCTGGTTGATCATGCGCACGCAACCCGAAGAGGCCTGAGTGCCGATGGTCCACCATTCAGGTGAGCCGTGCACGCGATAACCCGTGTCGTGGCCGTCCTTGTAGATATAGTGGGCGCGGGCGCCGAGCGGGTTATCGAGACCACCTGGCTGACCGCCCGTCCATTTCACCAACTCCGGCTTGCGCGCGATCATCTCTTTGGGCGGGGTCCAGGTCGGCCACTCCTTCGTGTACTGGATCTCCGCGCGCCCGCTCCATTCGAAGCCAGCCTTGCCGATGCCGACGCCGTAACGGATCGCTTCGCCGCCTTCCTGCACCCAATAGAGATGCCGCTCGTTGAGCCGTACCACGATCGTGCCCGGCGCCTCTCCGGTCGGATCGATAACGATCTGACGCCGGAATTCCGGCCTCACCTTCTGGAATGGGACTGCCGGGATCACGAAGCCATTGTCGATCAGCGAGGCATACATCGTGCTGTTGTCGGTGATGTTACTGTCGACGCTGATCGGTGGAATCGCCCCGGTCGACATGTGGTCAACACCCACAGGCGGCATGCGACCGGACGGCTCGAGCGGTCCCAGCGACGGGAGTTCGAGCGCCTGCGAACAGCCGGAGGCACCAAGCAGCGTCATGACACCGAGCCCCGAAAGCACGGCGCGGCGAGAGACGACATAGTGGGACTCCGAAATGGTGGTGCCGGAGGACAGCTTCTGATCTTGCGGCTTACGCATGCACTCTTTACCCCAAACGAACGGTCGGCATCATGCCTCCGGCTGGGTGGATTTTCACAAGTCATGGTTAAGAAGGCGTGAAACCGGCTGCCCCTACTATCCACTTGCAAGTGCAGTGTGGCAGGCGCCACGGCAGAGGCATGACCCAACTGTTCGTCGGAACGCTACAGTAAACCAGGGAGGGAAGATCCAGGGCCGCATCGCTATGCCCTGAACCGCGAACTTGATCAGGACCGCAGCAGAGCACGAGGTAAGCCATTAGCGACTATACCGTCTTCGATTAACCGCGAGCTCAAAGCCCGGGCCGGGACCATGCTCCCGGACGAGGTCCAGCACCTTTTTATGCTTTCCTGTAAAGCTGACGTGCCAAGGATTGGATGTCGGAGCGCTGGTTGCTCAACTGCCTGGATACCTCATATGGTCGAACGAGATGGCTGAGACGCACTGCGCTCGGTGCGATCGTCTTCTCGCACAAAACTGACCGGAACTGCAACTTCCGTGCGAAACTCCCTGTCGGTGAACTCTCCTGTCAACGTCTTATTGCCGCGGTCGATTTTGAGGACTTGCCTAGACCATCGGCATCGCAGTGACGCCTTCGGCTACTCCGCAAAGCGGTTCACGCAGCGACATCGCCTTTCACGTGGGATACAGCGACGGCACGCACCCCGAGTTCAGTCAATGTTCGCGGTCGGGATCGCATAATGTATCGACTGGAATGGGCGTCGAGGCCCCAACTACCGGGATTGTGGTTTGCCGCGCCACGCCGGCACCCTCGAAACCCGGACGTTTCGCGGCGTCGAGAGCAGCGACGTAAGGACACTTCCGCACCGCCTTTTTGAATATCTTGACAATCATAGTCATGTTATTTAGCACCCTTCGAGCCAATGACATTCAGCGCCCTGCTGGGCCAACCAAAGTGTTTTTGGTCAAGGTGTTACAGGGGGCTATTTATGAGATTACGTGTTGGACTGGCGGTTTTGCTGGCGACGGTGAGCCGTATTGCACTGGCGCAGGAGGCGACCGTGCTGGAGCGGATCGAGGTGAAGACCGGCTCGTCAAATGGGACGATCGGTAATGAGCCGGAGGTCTATGCCGGCGGACAGGTGGCGCGTGGCGGGCGCGTCGGCTTGCTCGGCAACAGCGACTTCATGGATACGCCGTTCAACATCACGAGCTACACCGCGGAGACGATCGAAAATCAGGAAGCGCAGACATTGGCCGACGTGTTGGCGGCCGATCCGTCGGTTCGTAGCACCCATGCCTCCGGCGGGATGCTGGATTCCTTTTACGTCAGAGGCTTCCCTCTCAATGAGGGAAACTTCGGCGAAATCGCCTTCGACGGCGTCTTTGGTGTGGCGCCGACCTACCGCGTTTTTACTGATTATGCCGAACGGGTCGAGGTTCTGAAAGGTCCCACCGCACTGCTCTACGGTATCTCGCCGAACAGCAGCGTCGGCGGCACCATCAACATCGTGCCCAAGCGCGCAGGAGACGTCGACCTGACGCGGGTCACGACGGACTATGTTTCTGATCTCTACGGTGGAGGCCATGTGGACTTCAGCCGTCGGATCGGAGAAGAGCGTCAATTCGGCGCTCGCTTCAACGGTAGCTTCCATGGCGGCGACGCGGCGATCGACAACCAGTCACGCGAAGTGGCCGTCGGTGCGCTCGCACTCGACTATGAAGGCGAGGGGCTCCGGGCCACGCTCGATGTCATCGGTCAACGGGAACATCTCGACGCGCCTCAGCGGCCATTCTTTCCGGTTGCCGGCATAGAGATTCCAGATGCGCCGGACGGGCGGTCCAATGTCCAAGCGCCCTGGGAATGGTCGACCGGGGAGGATCTGTCGTGGCTCGGACGTGTCGAATATGACCTGACCGACAGCGTGACGGTGTTTGGTGCCATCGGTGGCGGCAATTCGCGCATCGAGCGGCTTTTCGGCACGCCGACTATTCTCACCTCGGCTGGCGATGCCAGCATCACGCCGCAGAATTTCATCTTCGATGTCGATCGGCTGACGGCCGAGACTGGCCTGCGCGCAAACTTCGATACCGGTGAGGTGGATCACACGGTCACGTTTCAGGTCAGTGGCCTTCAGCAGCGCCTGGCACGCGGGTCGAACTCGGGAACCCCGCAGTTGACGAACCTCTTTGACCCGCGTGATCGCCCCGAGCAAAATGTGCCGCGTCCGACCCACGTGCCAAGGGTCTCCGTGAACGAATTCTACGGCTTTGCCCTTTCCGACACGATGTCGATGCTGGACGAGCGGGTGCAACTGACGCTGGGCGGCCGCTGGCAGCACATCGATACCGAAAATTACAGCCCGGTCACGGGTAATGTCACCACCTCATCGGATGAGGCGGCAGTGACCCCGCTCGTCGGCGTCGTCGTCAAGCCGTGGGATAACGTCGCGCTCTACGCCAATTATGTCGAGGGCCTGAGCGTTGGCGATAGCGCTCCGACGACGGCGATCAATGCCGGCGAAACGCTTGCCCCCTACCGATCCAGGCAGTACGAACTCGGGACGAAGGTGGACCTGGGCCAGATGGCGGTAACCGTCAGCGCCTTCCAGATCGAAAAACCCTTCGGCCAACTCGAAGCACGTGGCAGCGGCCTCGTCTTCGTTGAGGGCGGTGAACAGCGCAACCGCGGCCTGGAAATCAACGTCTTCGGCGAAGTGACATCCGAACTGCGCCTGCTTGGCGGCGTGACCTTCATTCAGGGCGAACTGACGAAAACCAACAGTGCCGCAACCCGCGGCAACACACCGATCGGCGTTCCAGCCGTGCAGGTCAACCTTGGTGCGGAATGGGATACACCGTTCGTGGAGGGCCTGACGCTTACCGGCAACGTCATCCATACGGACGAGCAGTTTGTGAACGTGGCCAACACTCAGGAAATCCCCTCCTGGACCAGGCTTGATCTCGGCGCCAGGTATCTGACGAAGATCAACGAAACGCCGGTCACCTTCCGAGCCGAGGTCGAGAACGTCCTCGACCTCGACTATTGGTCCGGCGTCGCGAGCTTCGGCACGATTTCACAGGGTGCGCCGCTGACCGTGAAGGTCTCGATGACGACCGATTTCTGACCTCGCGAACGTCGTCGTCGGTGCGACGACACGGCAAGTGATGCCAAGGGAAGGCGCCAATAGGCGTCTCCTGTCGTTTGATAGCTGTGCCACGCGCTTTCCGAAGGACCGATCGGCGATCTGCCGGGACTTGGTGGCAACACTTCCGCTCGCTTTTCCAACAGAAACGAAAGGCGGGGTCCCTTGTCGAACCCCGCCTTCCGATAGTTCTCAAGTTCCGGCTACTGCCCTGACGCCCCGTCATTCGAGCGAGATTGCCGCGTCAGTCTTTGTCGGCAAGACTGACGGTATAGCCCGGCTTATAGGGAATGGGCAGGAAGCGGCGGTGATACTCGGCGAACGTCGCGTCCGGATCGAGATCGGCGAAGAGGTCCGGATGGAACCATTTCGCCAATTGCTGGACGGCGAAGAACTCGTAAGGACTATTGTAGAACTGGTGCCAAATGCCATGGAAGTTCCGCGTCTTCAGCGCGGCGATCCCGGTATAGGCCTCGCGGGTGGTGAACCATTCGAGTTTCTTGCGCATCTCGTCAGGATCGGCGCCGGGGCCAAGCGGGATCCAGTGGCCGCCCGGCACGTAGGCCTGCCAGTTGGCACTGGTCACGACCACATGCTCGGGACTAGAAACGACAACCTGCTCGGGATTGAGCTGTCCGAAGGTGCTCGGCAGGAAGTCGCTGCCGATATTGTGGCCGCCGGCAAGCTCGACATATTTGCCGAAATTTTCCGCGCCGAACGAAAGGCAACAATCGTCAGTGTAGCCGCCGATCCGTTCGATGAAGACCTTGGGGCGCTCCGGCTTCGCACGGGCGATTACGTCGGTCACTCGGGCCATGGCCTGATGGCGGAACTTGATGATCTCTTCGGCCCGTGCTTCGCGTCCAAGGATCTTGCCGAGCAGGCGAATGGTCGGCTCGGTGTTCTTCAGCGGGTAGTGCCGGAAGTCGATGTAGAGGACCGGTATCTTAAGCTCCGCAAGCTTCTCGATGTATTGGGCATCCTCGTTTGCCCGCATCGCCTCGAGATTGAGCAGCACCACATCTGGCTTCTGCACAATGGTCGACTCGATATCGATCAGTCCATTCTCCTGCCCCGGAAAAGCCGGCAGCTTTGCCAATTCCGGATAGGCTTCCAGATACTGGGCGTAGGTGGCCGGGTCGGCCTCTATCAGATCGTTGCGCCACGCGACGATGCTGGCGAGCGGGTTTTGTGGCTCGAGCGACGCGAGGAGATAGAGTTGTCGTCCCTCTCCGAGAAGAATGCGCCTGACCGGCAGGTTCACGGTCACCTCGCGGCCGGTGATGTCGGTGACGGTGGTTGGTGTTTGCGGTGCGGCCGCCGGCTCGCTGGCAGATGCCATCGATGGGCTCAGCGCCATCAAGGCCACGGCCGCGATCACGGCACGCAGCACCGAAGGTTTTCTCCTCAAAACAGTTCTCCTTTGTTCATTGTGGGGGCGCGCGATTTGAGCCAGAGGCCGAGCGCCACGAGACTTGAAAGACCATAAAGGCCAGCAACGAGGGGGAAGGCAGTGGCGAGTCCGAAGCGTTGCGTCGCGACGACGCCAATGATGATCCCGATGATCGATGCTCCCTGTTGGCAACTTTGTGCGAGACCCAGGACCGAACCCTGCCGATCGCCTCGTGTGGCGGCCGAAACGAGTGCCAGGAGCGCCGGCGTCGTTCCTCCGAGAAGCGCACCCCAGGTGAAATTAAGCGCCGCGAAGAGACCGATGACACGGGCCGAGCCAGCAAGGCCGGTTACGGCCAAACAACCGGCCGCGATCAGCACGCTCCAGCCCAGCACAAAGGACGGGGGGCGCCCAGCGAAGAATCTGGCCCAAACGGGAGCTCCGACAACAAAGCCGAAGGCCAGCAGGCCGTAACTCAAGCCCGTGATCCAATGCTGGGCGCCATAGACTTCTGCCATGTAGAGGGAAAACGGAACCTGCAGGACCATCCGGCTGGCAAGCAGCAATCCAATCAACGACAGCAGTCCGGGAACGGACAAGCGGATCGTCGGCGCTTCGGATAAGGCGGCCGCCCGGGCGGGGCTGGCGCCGCCTGCTCCTTGTGCTGACCCGTGCGGTGGCGCCGGCAGGCTTGCCCAGGCGATAGCGGCACAGATGGCGCAGACCGCGCCGGCGGTGAGATTGACGGCCGTAAAGGGCAGGGCATCGAGGATGAGGCCCCCGAGGAAAGCGCCGCCCAGCGAGCCGACATTCGTTGCCACCTGGAGCCAGGCAAAGAGGCTGGCCCGGTCTCGGCCGCCGGTAACCTGCACGCCATAGGCCTGGGCCGGAGCGATGTAGCCGGCGCAGGCGCCCTGCAGGAAGCGCAGTGCCAGGATGGTCCAGACATCAGGGGCGAAGGCGACGAGCAATTGCGTGATGGCAAGACCGGCGAGCGCCCTGACCATCATCATTCGGTTGCCAAAGCGATCGCCCATGCGCCCCCAGAAGGCACTCGTCAGCGACACGCCGAGCATGGGGCAGATGTAGACGCCAATTGCCGCCAGGCTAAAGGCGCTCTCGGACGGGCTGAGCGCCTTGATCTGGATCGGCCAGAACGGGCCGCTCATTTCCATGGCGCCCATGGAAATGAACTGCAGGGCAAAAAGCAGCGCGAAGACAGGCCCGAAGCCGCGCAGGGCGGCGACCGCACCGGTCATTTCGCGCTCGCCAGCGGGTTGGGCAACAGATGCTCGAGACGGTAGTCGCGGTAGCGTTCCAAATGCATCCGGAGAACCGAGCGGGTCGGCCAGGGCCGTTCGAGGAAAGCCTCGCGCTCCTCGATCCAGAACGTGTCCGACAGCATGCGCGGCCGGAGCGCCCCGAATGCCGCTTCCGTCTCTTCCCGCAGGATCCGCCACAGGCGGTCGTCCGGAAGCGAGTACTGCTCTGTCAGGCAAAGCGCGATCTCGTGCAGATGGCAAACGAAGCAGGCGTCGATAACGAAGGAGCGCACGAGGCTGATGTCGTCGTCGAAGGTCGTCGGCAGAATGCCCTTGCGGCTGAACGGCTTCAGCTTATAGCCGCGCTCCCTGAAGAGCGGGGCAAAACTGCGGCCGTCGCCGAAGTCGCGGATCAGCAGCTTACGTGCCCGCCCACGATCATCGAAGAGGACCGTGCTGTTTTGCTGATGCGCTTCGAAAGCGATCCCATAGAAGAGATACATGGCAAGCACCGGGCGCACCACGGTCCGGGCATAAAGGCGGAAGAAGTCTTCAACGCTCGCGCCGTCATCCTCCGCAGTTCGGGCGATGAGCTCGCAGATGAGCGGACGGCCATCCGCCGGTCTTGCCGTCAGCAGCGCGGCAACGGTGACGGGCAGCAGGCCGTCCTTGCGCGCGAGCGCATCGCAATTGCGATAGACGACCGATAGGAAACGACCGGGGTGCTCATCGCCCGTTTCCGGATGATGCAGTATCGCGCCGAGTTCTTCGGTGAAGATCTCCAGCCCACATCGGATGCCATCCTCTTTCGACAGGATGTCGGAAACCAGCGTGCTGAGGCGCGGACCCATATGGATCGATTTTGCCTGCAGCGTACGTTGTTCGCTGGTCATCCAGATCGCGACCGGCAGCTTGATGAAGGGACGTGGCGTCTCGGCCTCCGGCAACATCGTGCGGAACGACATGGACGGCAGGGTGACGATCTCGGGACCTTCGGGGTCGAGAACGCTGGACTCAATCTCGGACGCGAATTCGCGCCGTACGAAGTTCTTCGAGATGCCAGAGATGAATCGGCAGCGGCAGCCAATCTTCTGGTGACTTGCCCCGCGCCTTCAGGCCCTCTGCCCACGCACGCCAGAATTCCGGGAAGTTTTCGCAGAACCATTCCGAATAGCTGCCGACATGCGGCATTTTCTCGATATAGGCCCAGTCGCTGCGCAGCGCCGCGATGCGCAGGGGCACCCGCGCGCCGAACTCGGGCGAGAGTGCCGCGACGTCTTCCTGCACGAGGCCCGGCTTTGCCTTCCAAGTCGGGTAGAAGGGGTGTCCTTCGAGCGCGCCCCATTGGTCGAGGCTCATGGCGGCCAGATGCGGCGGCAGGGTCCTTTCGAGATAGGCAAAGAAGCCGGGCGCATGCGCGTCGGCAATGTTGCGACGCAGCTCGGCGCTCCAGGTCTCGCGGTGGCGGCGGACCAGGATGTCGTTGTCCATGCTGTTCTCTACGTCGCGGAGCAGGAGCTCCAATCCGTCGGAAGCAGGGTCGACCGCCAGAGACGGGGCAACCTCCCTCATTAACCGAGCCGGACCGTCTATCCGCTGCCGTGCGCCGTCGCCGTCCAGCACCTCGATCGGTCCGCGGTTCTGCAGGGTGCCGGCAGGCGCCCGGCGGAGGTCGGCAAAATGCAGCACGCGGCGCGACGACCAGAGCGGCAACCAGGCCTGGCGGCCGTCGGGTGCCCACAGCAATCCCTCCGGATCGATCAGGCGTTCTGCGAAGAGGCAACGGACGAGGCGGTTGATGGCGTTGGATGCCGCATTCGCCCGAAGTTCTTTATCAGTGGCAGAGGCGCGATCCGCTGCCGGGGAAATTCTTATGTCCATCATGCTGCCTCCGGCCATTCAGTTGGCACATAGTCAGGTGCGCCGTCGGCCAACCCGCCGTGATAGTCGCGGGCCCAGCGATAGGTCTTGGCGATGGCCGGAACCGGCACGTCGAGCCGTTCTGCCATCGAGACAAGTAGCGCCTGCCCGAAAGCAATATCCTCGTGAAAGGCACGGCTTTCGCGGTCGATGACGAGCCCGCGCCCATGTGGGTTGGCGACGAGAGGCGCACGAATGCCCGCATAGGCGCGGTTTGTGCGCAGCAGCGTATACATGGTCCGATCGTCGGCGATCTGATCCCCATAGGCCTCGATCAGTTCCTGCTGAAGCGGCTTAACGGAGGAGAGATCGATGCCAAGACGCGCCTCGCTGGCGCGGCGGATCGCCTGGTTTTCCGCGTCGCAAGCTTCGAGCAGTTCGGCGCCCGCCTGCGGGCAATCGCTCCACCAGCATAGCGGTTCGTCGAAGGGCGCGGTTTCGAAGGGGGCGCCGGGACCGATGAGCGCATAGAGCACGGCAGGGTGCATCAGCGCGTTGCCCGGCGTCAGGGTGATTTCGAGATAGTCCTTGAGTAGCGTGACGGGCGCTTCATAGAGGCGGTTGAGCATCGCGACGAGTGCCGCGCCGCTCTGAGCACTTTCGCGGCGATGAAGCGCGACAAAAAGCTCCGCCTTGGCTCCGCCCATGCGCACGCGCTTGCCGGCAATGAGATCGAAGGCAATATGGGGCACGTCCTTCATGCCCCATATCACGACATTGTCCTGTCCCGCGAGGGCCTTTGCCGCCAGCCAGTCGAAGCCGCAAAAACCAGGAATGGCTCCGACATAGACGCTTTTGTCTTTCGGCAAATGCCGCGCGATGTCGCACAGCAGCGTAGGCCGCGCCTGGGCCGGCTGCGTTATGATCACGACGTCTGCGCTTTCGAGGGCCCGGCCCGGATCCGTTCCGACATAGTCGGGCCGGGCGTTCAGGACGCGATCGTCTCGCGTTTCCGCCTGCCAAAGATCGTCGCCACGTGCCCACCGCTCCGCCACCGGTGCGGAGGACGTCAGGACGGAAACCTCGATACCCGGGTTCTGCTTGAAGAGGACCGCGTTCAGATGGCCGGTGCGGCCCGCGCCGCAAATGGTCACCTTCATGCTGCGCGCACCTTCCCCAAGAGCCAACCATCCAGCTGGGCCGCGATCGCCGGATCGAGCAGGCGGCGCTTGGCCATCCATTCGTCGTCGAAGATCGTGCCCAAGTATTTCTCGCCACCATCGGCAACCGTGGTTACGACCGTGCCTGTCAGCTTGCCTGTGGCGATGAATTCCAGGCACTTGAAGATGGCGCCGCCGGTCGAGCCGCCGACGAGCAGTCCCTTGCGCCGGGCGATGTAGCGCGCCGTCTCGAAGGCTTGCGCGTCGGTCACCTGCACCCCTTCGTCAATGCATCCATAGTCCAGCACCTTGCCGACTTCGTCACCGGCGGGCGTGCCCGTGCCGGATTGGAAATAGGGATGCCCCGGCTTGCCGAAGACGATCGAGCCGGCCGGCTCGACAGCGATCGTGCGCACCGCCGGATTGTGGCGCTTCAATCGCTGGGCGATGCCGGTCATCGAGCCGCCGGTCCCGACGCAACCGACAAAGGCGTCGATGCCATCCGGAAGCTGATCAAGCAGTTCGTCCACGAGCGCGGCGTAGCCTTCCGGATTGGCCGGGTTGTCGGACTGGTTCATGAACAGGGCGCCTGGAAGCTGCGCCCCGAGTTGCGCGGCAAGGCGTTGCCGCTCGACGACGGCGACCTCGTCCTCGCGAAAATCGCCCTCGACATAGCGGATCTCGGCGCCGAGCGCCCGCATCATACGGATCTTGTCGGGCGCGGCATGGTGATCGACCACGGCGATGAAACTGAGCCCGAACTCCAGCGCCGCGAGCGCCAGCCCGGTGCCCGTGTTTCCGGAAGAGGATTCGACGATAGTGCCACCGGGGGCGAGGCGCCCCTCCTCAAGCGCGGCCACCACCATGCTGCGCGCCATGCGGTCCTTCATCGAACCACCCGGATTGTTCTTCTCGATTTTCAGCACCAGGGTGGCGTTGCGGTCCGGTACGTCGATCGACATGACCGGCGTCTGGCCGATCAATTGCGTTACGGTCGTATGCAGCATTTAAACTTCTCCAACTGTGTCGGGAATGAGCGTGGGCCGCCCTTCCGCGTCTTCAATGACGCAGAGGCGGGCGGGCATGGGATGGCGATGGAACTCGTTTTCGAGGAGGTCCATCTGGTAGCCGCCGGTGTTGGCGAAGACCAGCAGGTCGCCGGCCCGCGGTGCAGTCGGGAAGGTCAGCCACCTGTTGCTGAGAACGTCCTCGTCAAGGCAACTGTGGCCGGCGAGATAAGCGCGGACCGGCGGCGACGGCGCGGCCACGCGCGTGGCCGGCACGAGAATTGGATCGACCAAGTATTCGGAGGCGAACCAAGTCTCGCAGGCGCTGAAGCTGCTGCCTTCGACAAAAATGACATGCGCGTCCGGACCGAGCGCCTTGACCCGCAAGATCCGGAAGACGCTTATCGCCGCCTGATCGGCGAGCGCGCGACCGGGCTCCATCGCCAGGGTCAGGTTCTCAGCCGCGAGATAGGACGCGACGCTACGGCCGTCGCTCATCCCGGCTTGCAGAAACGCACGCAGCCAGTCGGCCGCCGAAAGCGCGCCGCCATAGGGGTAGAAGGAGGCAGGCAGCCTTCCGGTGCGATAGTCTTCCGGCGTCTGTGACGCCAGATGCGCCTGATATTCGACCTCATCGACATATTGGATAGGCAGGCCGCCGCCGATGTCGATCATCGTCGGCGAAAATCCCATGCGCCTGGCTTCGGCGATGAGATCGGCCGCCTCGTTCAGCGCCGCCAAACGGATCTCCCACCGATAGCCGCTGAGATGAAAGTGCAGCCCGTCAAAGCGCAGCCGGCTGTCACCGGCGAGGCGTGCGAGGCAACCGATGATGGCGTCAGCCGGCATGCCGAAGCGGCTCTTTTTCTGGTCCCGCGGCTGCAGGCGCAACAGGATCGGCTGCGGACCGCCATCTGCTGGCAACGTGGCGATGAGGTCCTCCAGTTCTTCCGGCGAGTCCACCGATACCAAGGCCCGGCAATCGAGGAGTTCTCGATGAAAATCGCGCGACTTTGCCGGCCCGGTTGCCACGATCCTTGTACCATCCGCCCCAAGCCGTCGCGCATCGCGCAGCTCGTAGAGGCTGGAGACGTCGAGTCCGCCGCCGGCGCCAAGCGCTGCGGCCATGAGCCCGGGCGACTTGTTGACTTTCGCCCCGTAATAGATCGCGTGGGCGACGTGGTGCTCCGTCAGCACGGAGTTGAGCGCGGCAAGATTCTCCCGCAACGCATCCGACCAGACGAGATTGAGCGGTGAGCCATGGCGAGCGACCCAGTCGAACAGACGCGAGCCCCTTCGGGCGAGAAGCTCTGCGGTTGCGGGTCGCAGGATCGGCGGCAGGCCGGCGTCGATTTTGTGACCGAAAAGCGTCATCGGAACGCCTCCGCAACACAGGCCTGGGCTGACGGTACGGGAGCGGGATTGCGCAGAAGTGCCAACCGCACATCGCATCGCGGCAGTCCCCGCTCAAAGAGGTGCCGTGTCGTCTTATAGGGAAATTTGCGACCGCTCCGCGCCATGGCGAAGATGGCTGCGGGCGTTATCGTCTCTCCGGGACGCCAGCCCTCGACTTGAACGCAATCGTAGTCGAGTAGAACCACCGGTACGGCGGCGAGGCGGAGACGAAGTGCGACCGTCAAACGGTGATGACCGTCCATGACGAACAGCGCGTCCTTCTCGATTGTTATCGGCGCGGTCCATCTGCCCGCGCGGAGGATCTGGGCCTCAAGCGCATCCACCCTGTCGTGGTTCACCTCTTCTGTTGGGATCAAACGTGCTGGTGGGAGAAGGCAATATTCCATGCGGTCTGGCCTCACGCTCGGTTTTTGCATTGCACATATCTTGAGTCTAAGACTCAAGATATGTGGTGCTATACTCATCTTTGATTGTACCGTCAATAGCGCTTGCACGGATCACGGGCTCCCGCGGTTCACAGCGCGCGCGACAAGGTTAAAGCTTTCTCCGGCGAAGCGGGACAGGCCTGCAGCAAGGTCGAGACGACTTCAGGACAGGTTGGGTCTTGCTGCCCTCGCATCTTCGACCAGCGTGGCGAAAGCGCAAGATGCCGAATTCGGTTGCAGGATGTTCCTTTGCGCGGCCCCTCAGAACCCCTCGTGGCAAGGGGTGCCATATTGTGTTCCGCGATGAAGAAACTCGTTCGCGATATGGCAAAGCCCGGTTTCTCGTGGCCAATTTGCCACGAGGCAAAGGCGGGAAAGGCGGGAAAGCCCGGGCATGAGCAATATGATGAGGGCAACCGCTTCAGCTCCTATCAGGCATTTTGCATAATCTGTCATACATGTTTGACAACATGGCTGATATCTGTGTAAGTTCACATTAGACAAGTTGGCGCGACTAGATCGCGTATTTCGCATATCGGAGGACCAATGATCATCACCGACGCCGAAGTGCGGGTTTTCCGCACGACCACACGCCGCCACTCGGATAGTGCTGGTCATGCGCATCCAGGTCCGCCGCATCAGGTCGAGCAGGCGTTGCTGACCATTCGCACAGAAGACGGTCACGAGGGTCATTCCTTCACTGCGCCGGAAATCGTCCGGCCGCATGTCATCGACAAATTTGTGAAAAAGGTCCTGATCGGAGAGGACCATCGCGATCGCGAACGGCTTTGGCAGGACCTCGCGCACTGGCAACGCGGCTCGGCAGCGCAGCTGACCGATCGCACACTTGCCGTGGTCGATTGCGCGCTGTGGGACCTGGCGGGGCGAACCCTGAAACAACCTGTATACAAGTTGATCGGAGGATACCGCGACAAGGTGCTCGCCTACGGCTCGATCATGTGCGGGGACGAACTTGAGGGTGGTCTTGCAACACCCGAGGACTATGGGCATTTCGCCGAAACGCTGGTCAAGCGCGGCTACAAGGGCATCAAGCTACACACCTGGATGCCACCGGTGAGCTGGGCTCCCGACGTAAAGATGGACATCAAGGCATGTGCGGCCGTGCGCGAGGCGGTCGGACCGGATATCCACCTGATGATTGATGCCTTCCATTGGTACTCCAGAACAGACGCGCTTGAACTTGGGCGCGGGCTCGAAAAGCTTGGCTTCAATTGGATCGAAGAACCGATGGATGAGCAGTCGCTTTCGTCCTACAAGTGGCTCGCAGATAATCTCGACATTCCCGTCGTCGGCCCGGAAAGTGCAGCCGGCAAGCATTGGCATCGCGCCGAGTGGATCAAGGCCGGCGCCTGCGACATCCTGCGCACAGGCGTTAACGACGTCGGGGGCATCACGCCGGCGCTGAAGACGATGCACCTTGCCGAGGCCTTCGGCATGGAGTGCGAAGTGCACGGCAACACCGCCATGAACCTGCATGTCGTGGCCGCCACCAAGAACTGCCGCTGGTACGAGCGTGGCCTGCTGCATCCGTTCCTCGAATATGACGATGGGCCCGATTACCTGAAGTCGCTGTCCGACCCCATGGATCACGAGGGTTATGTACACGTGCCGGATCGAGCAGGTCTTGGCGAGGATATCGACTTCAATTTCATCGAAAACAATCGCGTGCGGTAACGGGCGGGAGTTGGTGATGAAGACCGTTCTTGCCTTCGGAGACAGCCTGACCTGGGGCGCCGACCCGGCGACGGGCCTGCGCCATCCGCCAGAGGGGCGATGGCCTGAGGTACTGGGAAAAGCGTTGGGCGATCGCGCAAAAGTCATTGCGGAAGGTCTCGGCGGCCGAACCACCTGCTACGACGACCACGCCGGCCCGGCATGCCGTAACGGAGCCAAGGCGCTGGAAGTGGCGCTCGCCAGTCACATGCCGCTCGACCTTGTCATCGTCATGCTCGGTACCAACGACATCAAGCCTGTCCATGGCGGGCGGGCGGAGGGAGCCGTATCCGGTATGCGCCGGCTGGCACAGATCGTCGAAACCTTTCCCTACAAGCCGAAGGCGGCAATACCCAAACTTCTGATCGTAGCGCCGCCCCCCTGTTCGCCCGGTCCCGATGGAAACCCGGCGGCGGGTCGCAGCGTCGCTGAATCCGAACGGCTGTCTCCGCTTTACGGCAAGCTCGCGGATGAGCTTGGCCATCGGTTCTTTGATGCCGGCTTGGTGACGCGCGCGTCTACGACCGATGGCGTTCATCTTGAGGCCGTCGATACGGCGGCGATCGGACGGGCGCTCGCGGTTCCCGTCAGCGAAATTCTTGGCTGATCTGGCCTTCGCCTGTGGAGGAACAGGCCGGCGGATCTTGTGATAGGAAGGTCGGATCCCGCGTGGACGGCCGCAAAGGAGGAAATATGAAACACTTTTTAGCAACGGTCGCATTTGGTGCGCTTCTCGTCGCCACGATGCCCCATGTCGTCCTGGCCGAAACGCCGGAGGATCAGCTCGTCGTCGCCACGACGATGAGCAACATTCTCACCCTCGACCCGGCCGCTATCACCGGCCGCGAGACGGTCCAGGTGCTGAACAACATCTATGACACGCTGGTCGTGCTCTCGCCTGAGGACCGCAGCGTTCAGCCGCGACTGGCAGAACGCTGGGAAGTGGCAGACGACCGCATGTCGATCCGCTTCCATCTACGCAGCGACGCCAAATTTGCCTCCGGCAATCCGGTTACAGCCGAAGACGTCGCCTGGAGCCTGAAACGTCTGCTCGCGCGCAATCTGGCGCAATCGTCGTTCCTGAAGACTCGCGGCTTTACGCTCGAGGCGGCCGACAAGCTGTTCGCCGTCGAAGACGATCGCACTTTCGTGCTGCATCTGCCGAAAGCCGACGACCCGAACCTGATCCTGATGATCCTCGCGCAAAACGGTCCCGGCTCGATCATCGACAGCAAGACGGCGCTTGAGAACCAAAAGGACGGCGACCTCGGGGCCGCATGGTTGACGCTCAACTCCGCCGGCTCCGGTCCGTTCACGCTGACGCAGTGGAAATCGAACGAATTCATCATCCTGACCCGCAACCGCGAATACTGGGGCGAAGCGCCTGGCATGAAGCGCGTGCTGCTTCGCCACTTGCCGGAATCGCAGTCGCAGCGCCTGCTTCTGGAAAAGGGCGACATCGACGTTGCATATTCACTTCAGGCGCCGGATCTGAAATCGCTGGAAGCCGACAAGGCGATCACGATTAAATCGACGCCTGGATCGGGTTTCTACTATCTCAGCGTCTCGATGAAGGACGAACGGTTCGCCAACAAGAAGGTTCGCGAGGCGCTGCGCTATCTCATCGACTACGAAGGTCTCGACAAGGCGGTGATGCCCTATTACGGCAAGCTGCACCAGCGGCCGCTGTCGACGGGTGTGCTTGGCGCTTTGCCGGACGAAGGCTACAAGCTGGATGTTGCGAAGGCCAAGGCCCTGCTTGCAGAGGCGGGCTATCCGGACGGCTTCAAGACAACCTTGCGCGTCCTTTCCGAAGACCCCTTCATGAAGGCGGCGACCGCCAT
This sequence comes from Ensifer sp. 38_S197, assembly GCF_056924495.1. Taxonomy (NCBI): domain Bacteria; kingdom Pseudomonadati; phylum Pseudomonadota; class Alphaproteobacteria; order Hyphomicrobiales; family Rhizobiaceae; genus Ensifer; species Ensifer sp. 38_S197. Next base: position 1,440,567 of record NZ_JBXOVZ010000001.1, read on the forward strand.
CCAGAACACGCTCGGCCAGGCCGGAATTCAGGCCGAGCTCATCAGCGGTTCGGGTGATCAGATCTACGGTGCCATGCGCGAACGGAAGTTCGAACTTTTGCTCGGTCGCGGCGGCGGCGGCCAGCAACCGCACCCGGACAACAACCTCAGGTCCGTTGCCTATAACTCGAATAATTCCGATGACGCGAAGCTCACCAACTATCAGAGCTGGCGCACCAGCTTCTTTGACGAGAAGCTGAACAAGATGATCGAGGAGGCCCTGGTCGAGCGCGACACCGCCAAGCAGATCAAGCTCTACGAAGGCGTCCAGACCTACATGGACGAGATTGTCATGTCGATCCAGCCGTTCTCGGAAGTCGTCGACACAGCAGCCTTCCGAAGCGACGTGAAGGGGATGATCGTTAGCCCCTGGCTGTCGCGTTTCGAAGGGGTGAATAAGGAACGATAACCCCAGGCTTTGCTTTCAGCGAATCTGAAAAGGCGCGTCGCCCGGCGCGCCTTTTTGCTGTTGGGACCGGTGCAGGTTTCATAGGCCGGACAACGCCGTTGCGGCGGTGCCTGTCAGACACCGCAAAGCCCGGAACGTACAAGCGTGATCGCCTCGCCAGCAACGGTGTGAAGTAGTCGGGGTGGAAGTTGGTCCGTGACCTGCGGGCAAGCGCAGCCATCGCCATTGACCCGGTATCGATCCCATCGACGATCGAACGCATTGCGAGGAGAGCGACAACGCTAAGCTTTGCGGATGTGGTGCGCGCTTTGCCGGGTACGTGGCGTCCGTTCGGCGAGGGACGTCTTGATGGCCTGCCAATTCGCTTCAAAACTCAGTCTCCTTGCTGCAAAGAAATGCCCGGCACTGGGCCGGGCAAGTCGGGGGAGAAACCTTGTCCTGGACCGCAAGCTGGGAAGAGCGGTCTTGAGAGGCGGGACTTCAGTGCGCGCCCTCGTATTCCAGCGAGGCGCCGATCAGTTCTCGCGCATAGGGATGGGTCGCGCAGTTTCCGAGGATCGCCTCGCGCGGCAGAACTTCGGTGATTTCGCCATGGAGCATGACGGCAAAGCGGTCGCACATATGGTCGACCACGGCGAGGTCGTGCGTCACCATAATGTAGGTGAAGCCACGTTCGTCCCTCAGGCGCTGAAGCAGGTTGAGGATTTCCGCCTGCACTGAGACATCGAGCGCCGAGGTCGGCTCGTCGAGCAGCAACAGCGACGGCTCGAGGATCAGGGCGCGGGCGATGGCAACGCGCTGTCTCTGACCGCCGGAGAGCTGGTGAGGGAAACGGTCGAGAAACGAGACCGGCAGACCGACATCGGTGATCACCTTGCGCATGCGTTCCTCACGGTCGCCAAGCTTGTGGATCACGAGCGGCTCGTTGAGGACGGTGCGTACCGACTGGCGCGGATGCAGCGAGCCATAGGGATCCTGGAACACCATCTGCAGCATGCGGCAGCGGTCGATGAGCGGCATGTCGCGCACCGGCTTTCCGTCAATGAGAATGTCGCCGGTCCAAATGTCTGTAAGCATCGAAACGCAACGCAGGACCGTGGATTTGCCCGAGCCGCTTTCGCCAACGAGCCCGAAACACTCGCCCGGCTGCACCGAGAAGGTAACGCCCGGAAGAACCTTGGCGGCCGTTGGGCCCGCGCCGAAGGTTATAGCGAGATCGCGGCATTCGACTGAAACGGACATCAGGCAATTTCCTCCAGCCATTCAGGACGGCGATCGAGCACGGCAAGCGGGGCGCGCCCGCCGCCGATCCTCGGCTGTGCTGCGAGCAAGCCGCGCGTGTAGGGATGTTTCGCCTTGTCGAGGTCCGCAGCCGCCAGGGTTTCAACGATGAGACCGGCGTACATGATCAGGACGCGGTCGCAGAAGTTACGTACGAGATTCAAGTCGTGGCTGATCATGATGAGGCCGATGCCGCGATCCCGAACCAGGCCGTCAAGAATATTCAGCACCTGCAGCCGCACCGTGACATCAAGCGCGGAAGTCGGTTCGTCGGCGATGACGAGGTCCGGGTCGGCAAGCAGCATCATCGCGATCATGACACGCTGGCCCATGCCACCGGATATCTCGTGCGGATATTGATCGTAGACACGCTGCGGGTCGCGGATCTTCACCGCTTCAAGCATGGCAAGGGCCTTGTCGCGCGCCTCGGCCTTCGAGCACCTGAAGTGCCGCAGATAGGTTTCCGCCACCTGGTCGCCGACGCGGCGGATAGGGTTCAGCGAGAACTTCGGATCCTGCAGGATCATCGACATGCGCCTTCCGCGGACCTTCAGCATCTCCTTTTCGGAGAGCGACGGCAGATCGAGTTCCGCAAAGCGAAGCCGGTCGGCGGTGATCGTTGCGCCGGGCAGCAGGCGCAGCAGCGCGCGTCCGACCGTAGACTTGCCGGAACCGCTTTCACCGACGATCCCGAGACGCTCGCGCCCAAGGGTGAAGGAGACGCCGCGCACCGCATCTGTCGGAGCACCGCCATAGCGGATGTGCAAGTTCTCGACCTCGAGAATGGTCTTTTCCATGGGGGCTATCTCCGGTTCATCTGCTTGGGGTCGAGCGCGTCGCGCAGGCCATCTCCGAGCAGATTGAATGCGAGGCTGACGGAAAGGATGGAGATGCCCGGGAAGGTAACCAGCCACCAGCTGTCCAGCATGTACTTGCGGCCAGTCGCGATCATCGCGCCCCATTCCGGAAGCGGAGGTTGCGCGCCCAGTCCGAGGAAACCGAGGCCGGCGGCGGTCAGGATGACGGTGGCCATGTTCAACGTCAGCCGGATGAGCACCGAAGGCAGGCACATCGGCATGATCGACTTGAAGATGATGCGGGTCGCGGACGCTCCCTGCAGTCGCGCTGCCGAGATGTAGTCCGCCTTGCGGAATGTCATCGCCTCCGCGCGCGCCAGCCGTGCGATGGGCGGCCAGGAGGTCAGCGCGATCGCAATGATCGCGTTGTTGAGGCTCGGCCCGAGTGCCGCGACGAAGGCGAGCGAGAGAATGAGGCTCGGGAACGACAGGAAAATGTCGGTGATGCGCATCATCACAGTATCGACCTTGCCGCCGAGGTAGCCAGCAGTCGTGCCGATGACGAGACCGATCGGGCCGACGACGATCGAGACGAGGAAGATGATCGTGAGCGTGATGCGCGCGCCGAAGACCAACCGGCTGAAGATGTCGCGGCCAAGCTCGTCGGTTCCGAAAAGGTGGCCGTTGCCCGGGGCCTGCAAGGTGTTGGCAAGGTTCTGCGCATAGGGGTCGTGGGTCGCGATCAGCGGTGCGAGGGCAGCAATGAGGACAAGCAGTGCCAGAACAGCGAGCCCGAAGGTCGACGTCGGGCTCTTCAGAAGGAAAAGTACGATGTTCTTCACGGACTGAAGCGGTGCCGGCAGACGGAAAGTGGGTTGAACGCGTGTGTCCATCAGCGTGTCCTCGGGTCGAAGATGCGGTAGAGAACGTCGGACAGGAGGTTCAGTCCGATGAAGATGATGCCGACAATCAGCACGCAGGTCATGACGGCGTTCATGTCGCCGGTAATGAGATTACTGGTGAGATATTGGCCAAAGCCTGGCCAAGCAAAGACCGTCTCGATCAGCACTGCCCCTTCGAGCAAGGATCCGTAGGCAAGCGCGATGATGGTCACCAGCTGGACACGGATGTTGATGAAGGCGTGCTGCCAGATCGTTTGGCTGCGCGAAAGACCCTTCACGCGCGCCGTCGTTACGTATTCCTGACCTAGCTGATCAAGCATGAAACTGCGCGTCATGCGCGTGATGTAGGCGGATGAGGAATAGCCGAGCAGGGCAGCCGGCAGGATGATGTGATTGACGGCCGACCAGAAGACGTCCATCTCACCCGCCATGAGGCTGTCGATCAGCAGGAAGCCGGTGCGCTCCTCGACGAGCCCGATATAGAACTGATCCATCCGCCCGCTGCCGCCGACGAGGCCGAAATGGGCGTAAAACACAATGAGTGCAATCATGCCCGTCCAGAAGATCGGCATGGAATGGCCAAAGAGGCTGAAAACGCGCACGACATGGTCCGGCCAGCGATCCTTGTTGACGGCGGCAAGGACGCCGAGCGGAACGCCAAGCCCCGCGCCGATGAGGATCGCGAAGGTGGCAAGCTCGATCGTCGCAGGCATCACATGCAGGATATCCTGAATAACAGGCTGGCCGGTGCGAATGGAGGTACCGAAATTGCCGGTGAAGACGTCTCCCAGATAATAGAAGAACTGTTCCCAGAGCGGCCGGTCGAGACCCAGCGAGCGGTAGACTTGCTCATAGGTCTCCCGGGTCGCATCTTCTCCGACAATGGCGCGGACGGGATCGGCTGGCATCAGCCGGCCGATGAAAAAGGTCAGGAGAAGCAGGCCGAGCAGCGTGACCGCGATGGTCCCGATCTGTCCGGCCGCGCCATAGATGCGGATGCGGCGTAGTGACATGGTTCCTCCGTGTGTCATTCGCCTAAGTAAAGGCGGTACAGGCCCCTATCCTGTATGACAACTTCAGCGAACCTGTCACAGGCTTGCCATGCTGTCAAGCCAAACCGCTCATAGGAAGTCATCGCGACGGGGGGAAAAGCAGTCGATGAGCTCGCCCGCCTCAAGGCACTGGCACCCGTGCTCGGCGCCGCCTGGAATGACGAGACTATCGCCAGCCTGCAAATCATAGGTTTCATCATTGCGGAAGAAGCGGAAGCGGCCGCGTGCCACATAGGTGGATTGTACATGCGGATGGCGGTGCAACCTGCCTTTGGCGCCGGATTCGAAGCGAAAAGACACGACCATGAGATCCGGGGAATCGGAAAGGACCTGACGGGTGACACCCGCGTCCGACGATACGGCGGGGAAGGTGGGGAGAGCCATGTAAACCTCGATGATGTTGTATAACATCATCACCATACATGTTCTTGTGCTTGTATGACAACTACGGTGTCGCTCAATTTTCTTCGGTTGCCGTGGTGCGCGACCGCAAAAGCACCTTGTAGCGTTCCAGGCTCCCCCGAAGGTGGGCGCGCATGCGTTCGCGTGCGGCCTCGGCGTTCCCCTCGATGATCGCGTCGACGATCTGGCCGTGCTCCTCCTGAAGGTGCAGATTATAGTCTTTCGGACGCGATCCGGGCGCCGATCCCTGTAGTTCGCCGCGGGGAATGATACCCGAACGGATCAGCTGAAGAAACTCCGGGAACCGTCTGTTCTGTGTGGCCTCGGCAATTGCAAGGTGAAGCTCGAAATCTGCGTCTCGCGTGGGCGACCCAGTCGCCAAGCATTCGCCCACATGGTGATGGGCCTCAAGGATCGCCTCGATCTGTGCCGCCGAACGGCGGGATGCCGCAAGTCCTGCTGATTCCACCTCGAAAACCGTTCTGAGTTCGAGCAGTTCGATCACCGATGAAATCCGTTGGGTCGTCAAATCCCTGAAGGGCTGGTTCTTGTCCTGTTGGATTTCCAGCGCAAAGATGCCGGCGCCCTTGCGCGCCTCGACCAGACCGTCAGCCCGCAGGATTGCGATAGCTTCACGCACGACCGTGCGACTGACCGAATACTCTTTGGTCAGCGCGCTTTCGCTTGGAAGCCTGTCGCCGGGACGGAAAACACCCTCCATCAGCTCGCGGCGCAGTGCAGTGCTGATCTTTGCCGCCAGCGACGTGCCGCGAACGTGATTGTTTTTGGCTTCCATTTCCACTCCTGTTTCGAACCTGTCTGGCATGTTAGCCGTTATCTGTTCGATTGCAAGGGCGGCCGCGGGTTCGCGTCCTTAGCGCGTAGTGCGCAACATGGCGCGATAGCGTATCTGGCTATTCTTGAGGTGGTTGCGCATGGCCGCGCGTGCTGCATCCTCGTCGCCGTTCTGTATGGCCAGGAGAATTGCCTCGTGTTCGTCAACGAGACGGCTGAGTTCGTCGGAGGCAAGAACAGCCTCCTCGCCGTTATCCGCGATGGCGCGACGGGGGATGAGAGCCGGTCCAAGCGCCCTAAGGAACTCGCCAAAGCGCGGATTGTTGGTTGCCTCGGCGATCGCGACGTGGAAGGCGAAATCGGCCTCCGCGGTCGGTTTCCCTGCAGCCGCGCAGACCCTGAAGGCGTCAAAGGCTTCGATGAGCTTGCCTTCCTGACCGGGCGAGCGGCGAAGGGCCGCAAGTGCCGCCGCGTCGCCCTCGACTGCAGTTCTAAGCTCCAGCATCTCGATCAGCGACGACACCCGCGTGAGGTCGACCTGTTGAAACGGTCCCCGCGCGGACGCAGCCTGGTCCAAAAGGAAAACGCCCGCTCCTTGCCGGGGCTCAACCAAGCCGTCGGAGCGCAGGGCCGCAATCGCCTCGCGCACCACTGTGCGGCTCACGCCGAATTCCTGGGTGAGCTTTGATTCAGACGGCAGGCGGTCTCCAGGATTGTAACGCCCTTTGGATATCTGGGAACGAAGAGCATCCGTAACCTGCGCCACGAGCGTCTTGCCCTGAGAGGCGGAGGGATCGGAAGTCGTCGCTGTCATCATGCAATAGGCCGTTTCCAAGATCACTGTCGGTCCGTTTGTGGATACGCTATCAAGGGGTGATGGCGCAATCCGTCGCTATGCCGACCTCAGATCCCGAGGCATCAGCCGTTCAGGAATGTTCTGATAGGAAACGGGTCTTAGAAACCGCCGAATGGCCATGGTTCCGACCGAGCTTGCGCCGAAGTTGGTCGAGGCCGGGTACGGGCCACCGTGAACCATCGCATCGCAGACCTCGACGCCTGTCGGATAGCCGTTGACCAGGATGCGGCCCGCCTTGCGTTCAAGGATCACCATGAGCTTGCGAGCGAGATCGGTGTCGCCCGCTTCAAGATGGAGGGTTGCTGTCAACTGTCCTGCGAAGCAATTCGCGACCTCAATCATCTCTTCGGCGCTTTCGACTGTGACGATCAGGCCGAGTGGGCCGAAGACCTCTTCCGAAAGGGCGTGATTGTCGAGCCAATCCCGTGCCGCAACGAGAAGGAGACTGGGCGTTGCGTGGCGGCCCTCGCAGCTTGACCCGAGGACTTTGCGTACGCCAGCTCCCGCCGTGATGCGGTCACGCCCGTCGCGATAGGCCGTGGCAATGGCGTCGGTGAGCATTACCTGCGAACCAAATTCCGAAAGTGCGGAGCGAACAGCCTCCGCGAACGCGAGGGCCTGTTCGGCAAGGATCACCGCGATACCTGGGTTGGTGCAGAACTGCCCAGCGCCCAAGGTAAGCGAACCTGCCCACCCCTTGGCGATCTCATCGCCTCGCTTCGAGATTGCGTCGGGCAGGAGGAACATCGGGTTCACCGAGCCGAGTTCACCGAAGAAGGGAATAGGCTCCGGTCGCGCCGCGCACAGATCAAACAGTGCCCGACCGCCGGCGAGTGAACCGGTAAACCCAACCGCTTTGATGAGCGGATGCGTGACGAGTGCTGTCCCAACATCGCGGCGGCCGCCCTGGATCAATGAAAATACACCTGGATGCAATCGATGCGCCCTGATGGCAGAAAGGGCAGCCTCCGCAACGATCTCGCCGGTCCCGGGGTGTGCCGAATGGCCCTTGACGATGACGGGGCAGCCTGCGGCAAGAGCCGAGGCTGTATCACCGCCCATGGTCGAAAACGCTAACGGAAAGTTGGAGGCGCCGAAGACGGCAACAGGACCGATCGGGCGCTGGATCAGGCGAATGTCGGGGCGGGGCAGGGGTTTGCGGTCCGGCAAGGCCTCGTCGCGTCGCCTGTCGAGGTACTCGCCCTTGCGAATGTGGGCGGCAAACAGCCGAAGTTGGCTGGTGGTTCGGGCACGCTCGCCCTCGAGCCGGGCGGCTGGCAGCCCGGTTTCCGAGCTCCCGATTTCGGTGATCGCCGCCCCGCGCGCCTCTATCTCGTCGGCGACGGTTTCGAGGAAGGCTGCGCGCTCCTCCCGAGTGGAGTGGCCATAGGTCCAGAAGGCGTTCTCTGCGGCTTTTGCCGCCTGGTCAACCAGTTCCACCGTTCCGACGGAGAATTCAAAGGCAGGGCCACTTGCCGGTTCGCTCGTAAATTTCTGCGCAGTTGCGATCCATTCGCCTGCGACCAGATGTTTGCCATGCGGTTTGAAAGTCATTCATCACTCCTTAAAGATCGGATTGTCGACATAGGCACCGCCCTGAAAGCGGGCCATGATTTGTCGGAGCCAGGCTGCGGCAGCACGGCCTCCGCGAACCCGCCCGGAAATGTTCGGCATTATCCCTGGGTTTCCAGCCGAGCCAGCCAAGATGGGTGTTGTCCCACCACCCGGCATCGTTCGCCGATGCGCCCCAGATGACGGGGCAGCCCAAAACCGGTACGCGGAAAACCGCCTCGATAAGCGACGCGAAGTCTTCATGAGAAAACCAGGTCGATAACATCCGGTGGTTCGTTGGCTCCGGTGTACAGGAGCCGATCCGCACCAGCGCCGTTTCCTGCCCGAACTTCTCGAAATACATCCGCGCCAGCGCCTCGCCGAAGCATTTTGAGACCCCGTAGAGTCCATCCGGGCGGAACGGAACATCGGGGGCGAGCCGTTCGGTTTGTGGATAATAGCCGATCGTATGGTTAGAACTGGCAAAGACGATGCGCGGGCGGCCATTGGCGCGGGCGGCCTCGAAGAGATTGTAAAGACCGGAGATGTTTCCGCGCACGATCCCCTCAAACGGCCCTTCGGTCGACGCCCCGCCAAGATGGACGATACCGTCGCAGCCGGCGACCATGGCGTTCACCGCTTGAGTGTCGGCAAGATCGCATTGGACGAGCTCCTCATGGTCAGCCGGGGTGCCTAGACCTGCACGATCTGCAAGCCGGACCGTGTCAGCAAGCCCGGCGAGCTTTGTACGCATCACGCGCCCAAGCTGACCCGCCGCGCCGGTAATGAGCAGACGTTCCATTCCAAGCCCCCTTCAGACACCGCAAACAAAGACAAGGTTGGTGCTTGCCTATTGACCTTGTCAGACATATCATACAAATACGCATAACACATATTATATGTTGGTCACAATCACCGAAGGAGGAGTTTCATGCTGACCGTTGAAACGCGGCAAGCCGTCAATCCGGACTATGCAAAGACACTCGATACGGAGGGTCTCCGCAGGCATTTCCTGGCTCAGGACATGTTCCGGTCGGGTGAGATCCGGTTGATCTATACCCACTACGATCGCTTCGTGATGGGCGGCGCCGTTCCCGCGGGCAAGCCACTGACGCTCGACAAGGTTGAAGAAACCAAGACGCCGTCGTTCCTTGACCGGCGCGAGATGGGTATCGTCAATGTCGGCGAAACAGGCATCGTCACCACCGAGAAGGAAAGCTACACGCTCAAGCGCGGCGACGTTCTCTATCTCGGAATCGGTACGGGGGCCGTAACCTTCTCCGGGGAGGGGCGCTTTTACATCACTTCCTGCCCGGCCCACCGCAGCCTGCCCGCCCGGCTTGTCACCATTGCCGACAGCAAGGAAGTCAAACTCGGCACGACCGAAACCTCCAACAAGCGCACGATCAACCAGTTCATCCACCCGCTGGTCATGGAGAGCTGCCAGCTCGTCCTCGGCTACACCACGCTTGAAGATGGCTCGGTGTGGAACACCATGCCTGCGCACGTCCATGATCGCCGTATGGAGGCCTATCTCTATTTCGGCATGGACGAAAAATCCCGCGTGCTGCACCTAATGGGTGAACCGCAGGAAACGCGCCATCTCTTCATTTCCAACGAGGAAGGTGCGATTTCTCCCCCCTGGTCCATTCACTCTGGCGCCGGCATCGGCTCCTACACGTTCATATGGGCAATGGCCGGCGACAATGTTGACTATACCGACATGGAGTTCGTCCAACCGGGGAATCTGAAGTGACAAATCCCTTTTCCCTTCAGGGACATAAGGCGCTCGTCACCGGCGCAAACACCGGGCTTGGGCAGGCGATTGCCGTTGGCCTTGCTGCGGCTGGCGCCGAGGTAACTTGCGCGGCGCGACGCGCGCCTGAGGAAACACTTGAAATCATCGCAAACGCGGGCGGGATCGCCGCACCGCTTGCCTTGGACTTTGCCGATCCGATGGCTGCGCGCGACGTCTTTGCCGGAAAGGGCTACGACATTCTTGTCAACAATGCCGGCATCATTCGCCGCGCCGATGCGGTCGAGTTTTCCGAGGCCGACTGGGACGACGTCATGGACGTCAACGTCAAAGCCCTCTTCTTCACATGCCAGGCCTTCGCCAAGGAATTGCTGGCGAAGGGCCGACCCGGAAAAATCGTCAACGTCGCATCGCTACTTTCCTTTCAAGGCGGCATCCGCGTGCCTTCCTACACGGCATCCAAGCATGGCGTTTCGGGTCTCACCAAGCTGCTTGCCAATGAGTGGGCATCCAAGGGTATCAATGTGAACGCGATCGCGCCAGGTTACATCGTGACCAACAACACCGAGGCACTGCGCGACGATCCTGGTCGCAACAAAGCCATCCTCGATCGCATCCCCGCCAACCGCTGGGGCAAGCCTGAAGACATCGCCGGCGCTGCCGTGTTCCTGTCGTCGTCTGCTGCCGACTACGTTCACGGCGCAATACTCAATGTGGACGGTGGCTGGCTGGCCCGTTGACGCTGTCGCCGACCGCTAACTCATCATACTAGCTATATGATGAGTTGATACAGAACCGGGCCGTACCCCGCCATTTTTATTCTGAAAACACGTTGAGGACCAAGAGAAATGACCCCAGAACAGATCAAGGCCGCGCTAGGATCGGGCCTGCTTTCCTTTCCGGTGACGCACTTCGATGCGCAGGGCCGTTTCGCGCCGGAGAGCTACAAGGCCCATGTCGAATGGCTGGCAGGTTACAAGGCGCCGGTGCTGTTTGCCGCCGGTGGTACGGGCGAGTTCTTCTCGCTAAAGCCCGACGAAATCTCCGGCATCGTTGCCGCCGCCAAGGAGGCTTCCGGAGAGACGGCAATCGTCTCCGGTTGCGGTTACGGCACGGAGATGGCCGTTGATATCGCCCGCTCCGTCGAGAAGGTCGGCGCCGATGGTATCCTGCTTCTGCCGCACTATCTGATCGACGCGCCGCAGGAAGGCCTCTATGCCCATGTGAAGAAGATCTGCCAGTCGGTCGGCATCGGCGTCATGGTCTATAACCGCGACAACTCGGTGCTGCAGCCCGACACACTCGCCCGGCTTTGCGACGAGTGCCCGAACCTGATCGGCTTCAAGGATGGCACCGGCGACATCGGCCTCGTGCGTCAGGTTACCGCCAAGATGGGCGACAGGCTCATGTATCTCGGCGGCATGCCGACGGCGGAGCTTTTTGCCGAGGCCTATCTCGGTGCCGGGTTCACCACCTATTCGTCCGCCGTGTTCAATTTCGTGCCGGGACTTGCCAACGAGTTCTATGCAGCCCTTCGAAGCGGAAATCGCGCCACCTGCGAACGCATCCTCAATGACTTTTTCTATCCGTTCATGGCGATCCGCAATCGCGCCAAGGGCTATGCGGTTTCGGCGGTCAAAGCAGGCGTGCGACTGCAAGGGTTCAGCACCGGTCCGGTGCGCAGCCCGCTCACCGACCTGACGAGCGCAGAAGTTGAGATGCTCGAGGCGCTGATCGGCAGTCACAAGCGCAAGGTGTGACGGCTTGATGGGAGGAGGCGTCGTTCGTCATGAAACGGCGCCTCCGGGATGGCGCCGAGTGATTTTCAAGTCCGCCAATGTCAGGGAGCACCGTGACGGTCGCCCTTCTCGAAGGCATCGTTCGATGAAGGCTTCTCGATGCCGAATTGTGCGGACAACACCCGTGCCTGTTCGGGCTCATCGAGTTGCATCAAGCCACCGTCCCGGCTCTGACGAACCTTGTTCAGGTGATCGCGCGGACTAAGTCCCAAAGTTCGCTTGAACATCCGCGAAAAGTAATAGGGGTCGGAATAGCCGACTTCCGTGGCGGCGGCCGCCACGGAAAGACCAGCCTCCAGGAAATGCATGGCGCGCTCCATGCGTTTAAGTTCCTGGTATTTACGTGGCGTGCGGGTCACCCGCTTCTGAAATTCGCGCAAAAAGTAGTCGCGATTGTAAGGCGACGCGTCGACCGCCCGCGTCGCAATTTCCGGATCGAGCGGGTTGGCGGAAATCATAGTGGCCGCTTTCATGACCGCAAGGTCGATCGCATCGGCGCCCTCGGGCTGGTAGGTGGCGTGGTCGCGCCAGCCGATGAACGCATCCTCGATGAAGGCAATGAGCAGCACCATGAAGAGATGATGCTGACCGAGGGTAACGGAGGAGGGGGGAGCGCTCTGCCGATAGTGGCGGACCAGCGGTTCGAGAAGCGGCCAGCGCGACAGGCGCAATTTCGGTTTCAGATCCATCTGCGCAATAAGGTTATGGCGCCCATAGATATCGAGCGTGAAGTGCTGCGCGACACCGAGATAGGTTTCCCGCCCTTCATTCCATCCGATGAAACGTTGCCTGCGCGAAATCAGCATCGCATCGCCCGGTTCCATGATCACCGCTTCGCCGTCTATCAGGTAATGGCCGCGTCCTTCGAGGCAGATCACGAGGTCATCGACCTCATTGGACTTGTCGATCCGCCAGGTGTGCGAGTGTTCCATGCGGATCGCCGCTCGCGTCAGATTGAGGGTCAGTGCCGTCGGCGGAATCGCAGAGAGAATACCACCTTCAATTTCGTCCATCTTTTTCCTCGCCTTTGTGAATTCATTCTGCCGGAGAGATGGGTGATTGTCATCGCATAAACCGCTTATGCGCACCGCATCGTCTGGGAGGAGGGAATGGTTCGTGGCGAAAAAGGGGAAAATCCTGCTTTCGCCCGTGCCATTCCGGGAGCGTAATTTGTACGAAACTGTATCTATGAAAGCAGCTTTTCGGTGCCATCCGGGAGGAAGGGCATGAAAGGGCAGCGTCTTCTCGGGCTCGGCTATCTTGCGCCCTACATCATTGGCCTTCTGATTTTCACGGCCATTCCGTTCATTGGCTCGTTCTACCTGAGCTTCACCAGCTACGACCTGATGAGCGAGCCACGCTGGACGGGGCTTGCCAACTACGAGCGGCTGTTTACCCGTGACCGCACCTTCATCAAGTCGTTGAACGTCACGCTGCTCTACGTGTTCCTGACCGTGCCGTTGAAGCTCGCCTTTGCACTCTTCATCGCGGCGATCCTGAATTACCGGTTGAAGTTCATCGGCCTGTTCCGCACCGCCTTCTACGTGCCGTCGATCCTCGGTGGCTCGATCGCGATCGCCGTTTTGTGGCGCTATGTCTTTGCCTCGGAGGGGCTGGCGAACATGGCGCTTGCCACGCTGGGGCTCGCCCCGATCGACTGGTTCGGCGATCCGACCAACGCGCTCTTCACCATCACGCTTCTGCGCTGCTGGCAGTTCGGTTCGGCCATGGTGATCTTTCTCGCGGCGCTGCAATCGATCGACAAGTCGCTCTATGAGGCGGCGGCCATCGACGGTGCGGGCAAGGTGCGGACCTTCTTCTGGATCACGCTGCCGCTGCTGACCCCGGTCATCTTCTTCAACCTCATCATGCAGATGGTCCAGGCATTCCAGGAGTTCAACGGCCCCTACATCATCACCCAGGGCGGTCCGCTGAAGGCAACCTACCTGCTGCCGCTCTACATCTATGACGAGGCGTTCAAGAAGTTCAACATGGGCTATGCCTCGTCGATTGCCTGGGTGCTCTTCATCATCATCACCGTGCTGACCCTCGTGGCCTTCTGGTCCTCGAAGAAGTGGGTCTACTACGCCGGCGACAAGAGGAACTGAGCCATGGTCGATCTCCAGACTTTCAACGACCGGCAGGCCGCACGCAGGGCAAGGCTCCGTCTGCTGTCGACAACAGTTCGCTACGTGCTCTTGTTTTCAGTCGGTTTCGTAATGCTCTATCCGCTGATCTGGCTGGTCGGCGCGAGCTTCAAGACCAATTCGGAGATTTTCGCCGGCGCCGGCTTCCTGCCGAACGATCCGACTGGCGACGGCTACATCAAGGGCTGGCAGACGTCGACGCCCTACACGTTTGGCCGCTTCTTCTGGAACTCGTTCCTGATCATTCTGCCGAAGGTAATCGGCACGGCGATCTCCTGTACCATGGCGGCCTACGCCTTCGCGCGGTTCGATTTCCCGTTCAAGAAGATCCTCTTCGCTTCCGTGATCGCGATCCTGCTCTTGCCGAACGTGGTGACGCGCATCCCGCAATACATTCTGTTTCGTGATCTCGGCTGGCTCGACAGTTTCCTGCCGCTCTGGGTGCCTTCTGCCTTTGCCGGCGACGCGTTCTTCGTCTTCATGCTGGTGCAATTCCTGCGCTCGCTGCCGGCAGACATGGAAGAGGCGGCGCGCGTCGATGGAGCCAACAGTCTGCAGACACTGGTTTATATCGTCGTCCCGATGCTGGCGCCGGCGCTGATCTCGGTCTGCCTGTTCCAGTTCATGTGGACGATGAACGATTTTCTCGGGCCGCTGATCTACCTTTCGTCGGTCGACAAGTATCCCGTGAGCCTCGCGCTCAAACTCTCCATCGACACCACAGAAGCCTTCGAATGGAACCGCATTCTCGCAATGTCGGTGCTGACCATCACGCCGGCTCTGGTCGTGTTCTTCGCTGCACAACGGTATTTCATTGAAGGGATCTCCTCCGGGGGAGTCAAAGGCTGACCATGGCAAAGGTTCAATTGAAAGACCTCGAAAAGGTCTATGGCGGCGCGTTCAAGGCAGTCCACGGCATCAACCTCGATATCGAGGATGGAGAGTTCATGGTCTTCGTCGGCCCGTCCGGATGCGCCAAATCCACGACGCTGCGCATGGTCGCAGGGCTTGAGGAAATCTCAGGCGGAGAAATCCTGATCGGCGACCAGCGCGTCAACGATTTGCCGCCCGGCAAGCGCTCGATCGCAATGGTGTTTCAGAACTATGCGCTCTATCCGCATATGAAAGTGCGCGGCAACCTCGCCTTCGGTCTGAAGATCGCGGGCAAGCCGAAGGCCGAGATCGAGGCGGCCATCAATCACGTGGCCAAGATCCTGGAGATCGAGCCGTTGCTCGACCGGCTGCCGAAGCAGCTCTCCGGCGGCCAGGCCCAGCGCGTAGC
Source organism: Ensifer sp. 38_S197 (assembly GCF_056924495.1). Classification (NCBI taxonomy): domain Bacteria; kingdom Pseudomonadati; phylum Pseudomonadota; class Alphaproteobacteria; order Hyphomicrobiales; family Rhizobiaceae; genus Ensifer; species Ensifer sp. 38_S197. Next base: position 1,455,635 of record NZ_JBXOVZ010000001.1, read on the forward strand.
TCTCGGGCGCGCGTTGATCAAGAAGCCGGGCGTCTTTCTGTTCGATGAACCGCTCTCCAATCTCGACGCCAAGCTGCGCGCCTCGATGCGGGTACGCATTACCGACCTGCACCGCCAGTTGAAGGCCGAGGGCCTGTCTTCGACAGTCATCTACGTGACGCACGACCAGACCGAAGCCATGACCATGGGGGATCGGATCTGCGTCATGCAGGCCGGCCATATCATGCAAGTGGCAACGCCCAAGGAACTCTACAATCGTCCGGCAAACCTGTTCGTCGCCGGCTTCATCGGAAGCCCCGAGATGAACCTTGTCGATGCGACGCTTGAGGGTTGCGAACTCCAGATCGGCAGCCAGCGGTTGGCGCTTGGCACCAATCTCGAAGGCAGGCTTTCGGCCCGCCCTGCTGACGCTGTCCTTGGCATGCGCCCGCAGCATCTTTCGCTCGCCGCCGACGGGCAGGGGCTCGCTGCAAGGCTAACCAATGCCGAGTTCATGGGCCACGAGGTCTATCTTCATGCGGATCTCGAAGGGCGCAAGCTGGTGAGCGTCGTCGGTGCTGCCGAGTTCGAGGCGCTCGGCCAGTCGGACGTGATTCGCCTGCGCCCGGATCCTGACCACCTGCATGTTTTCGACAAGACCGACGGCCGCAACGTCTCGCTGTGAGGAGCAGCGTTCGACCCCATTCCAAGGAGGAGAAGTTCGATGAAATTGAGAATGATCGCAGCACTGGCCAGCGTCGCCTATGGCGCTCTGGCCCTTGGCACGGCAGCGCAGGCCGCCGAACTGCGTATGGCCTGGTGGGGCGGTGAGAGCCGCCACGTCGCCACGCAGAAGGCGATCGCCGCCTGCGGCAAAAAACATGGCCACACGGTCAAGGGCGAATTCACCGGCTTTGACGGCTACCTTGAAAAGCTGACGACCCAGATGGCCGGCAAGACTGAAGCCGACATCATCCAGGTCAACTGGCCCTGGCTGCCGTTGTTCTCGAAGAATGGCGACGGTTTCGCCGATTTGCGCAAGCTGAAGGCGATCGATCTTTCCAACTGGACCGAAGCGGACCTGTCGGCTGGCTCGATGAACGGGGTGCTGCAGGGGCTTTCCGTTTCGACTACGGGCCGCGTCTTCTTCTTCAACGCCACGACCTTCGAGAAGGCAGGCGTTGCCACTCCGAAAAGCTGGGACGAGTTCTTTGCGGCCACGGCAACCATCAAGGAAAAGCTCGGCAAGGACTACTATACCTTCAATGCCGTCAAGGAGACGGCGCAGCTTTTGACGACCCTGGCTGTCGTTCAGAAGACTGGCAAGGATCTCGTCGATCCCGCGACCAATCGCGTTGCCTGGACGCCGGAGGAACTTGCCGAGGGCATATCGTTCCTGGGCAAGCTGGTCGAGACCGGCGCAATCCGATCGCAGAAAGAGGAGGCGGCGGATGGCAATGTCAACCTGTTTGAAAAGCCGGCCTGGGCCGACGGCAAGGTTGCCGGCTCCTACGAATGGGATTCGACCTATTCGAAATATGCAGACCCGTTGAAGGACGGTCAGGTTCTTAAGCCCGTGGCTATGCTGAAGCTTCCGGACGCCGTGACGGAAGGCGTCTATCGCAAGCCCTCGATGGTCTTCTCCATCTCCAAAAATTCCAAGGATCCGGAGGCGGCAGCTCAGATCGTCAATTGCCTGCTGAACGAACCGGAGGGCATCGATGCACTCGGCACATCGCGCGGCCTGCCGGCGTCGAAGGCAGCCGCTGCCCGCCTGGGTGACAAGGGCGAGCCTGAAGTGCGGGCCGCAAACGCGATCGTAGTCGCCGCAAGCGGCCCGGCCGTCTCGCCGTTTAACGAGCATCCGGAAGTGCGCGCAGCCTTCATCGATACGTTGGAAGAGTACGCCTATGGCCAACTCACGGCCGATGAAGCAGCCGCACAGATCATTGATACGGTGAACGACGTGCTCGCAGAGTTCGATTGATCGTCAGATTTCCCGCCGCGGTTTCCGCGGCGGGTCCGCCCCCGGCGGAATAACAACCAAGAGAAAGAGATCATGATCCGACCGTCCATCATCGCGCTATCGGCGCGAACGGCAGCGCTTTGCCTGCCTAAAGCCGGAGCGCTTTATCGCCTGCCTGAGCGGATTAGCTGGGAGCTGTCGTCGCTGACGGGCGACAACGAAATGCGGGAAGGCGAGACGTCGACGGTCGTTAGCCTTCTGCATGATCTACAGCCCAGTTGTCGCTACCGAATCGAGATCGACGGGTTCCAGCCACTCGAGTTCGAAACGGCAGCCTGCGCCGGTCTCATCGATCCTACCACCTTTGGCTTTGTCCCAGACATTCGTCACGACGACCTCAAGGGTGCGCGAGCCAACGCTGCCGCCTTGGCGCATGCTGTAAGCGCCGTGCCTGACGGCGGCACTCTGCGTCTGCCCGAGGGAGACTGGACGGCTTTTCCGGTTCGGCTGAAGAGCAGCATGACCCTCAATCTTTCCAAGGGAGCGATCCTTCGGGCGCCTTCGGTTCGCGAAGGCTGGCCCATTCTTGAGGCCCGCGACATGGAGGGCAGGATGCTCGGGAGCTGGGAAGGGTTGCCAGCCGCCTGTTTCGCCGCTCCAATACATGCGATCGGCGCTGAAAGCCTGGTGATTGAGGGCGAGGGTACGCTCGACGGGTCGGGAGACCTGGGGGATTGGTGGAATTGGCCGAAGGAAACCCGTGAGGGGGCCCGCCGTCCGCGCGGCCTGCACCTCGTTTCCTGTGTCGACGTGAAGCTCTTAGGCCTTACCATCCGCAACGCGCCATCCTGGACGATCCATCCGCAGGGCTGCCGCCGGCTGATCGCTGTGGGCCTCACTGTAACCGCCCCGCCCGACAGTCCGAACACCGATGGCTTCAACCCCGAAGGCTGCTGCGACGCTACGATCACCGGCGTGCGATTTTCCGTGGGGGACGATTGTATCGCGATCAAGGCGGGTAAGCGCGGGCCGAATGGCGAAGACGATCATCTTGCAGAGACGCGCGGCATCAGTGTCACCCACTGCCTGATGGAGCGCGGCCACGGCGGCCTCGTCATCGGCTCGGAAATGTCGGGCGGCGTGCACGACGTTTCGGTGGAGGACTGCGAAATGGTCGGTACCGATCGCGGCCTGCGTCTGAAGACAAGGCGTGGTCGCGGCGGCTCTGTCACGAACATTACTATGCGGCGGGTTCTCATGGATGGCGTCGAGACCGCTCTATCGGCCAACGCTCATTACCACTGTGATGCCGACGGTCACGACGACTGGGTGCAATCGCGCCAACCGGCCCTGGTAGATGCGGGAACACCCTTCATCGATGGCCTCACCATCGAGGACGTGGAAATCCGCAAGCTCTCGCACGCGGCAGGGGCATTTCTCGGACTGCCGGAAGCACCGATCCGCAACATCAGAATTCGCCGCTTGAAGATCGCGTCCTATCGCGGTGACACGACCGCAACGCCTCCGATCATGGCGGACCGAGTGCGACCGATGCGGCACGAGACGATCGTCGCCGAGTGCGCCGAGATCGACTGCGAACAACCTGCGCTCTTGAGTGGAGCCCCGATTTCCGTTTCCCTTGAATGAGATATCCGATGGACCCGACCGACTATTTCGATCAGTTCGCGCAACGCTACACCCCCTACAAGGGCGGAAGCTGGTGCTACGAGGATGGCTGCGTCTATCGCGGTCTTCGCCTTCTTTTCGAGGCGACCGGCGAGGTGCGCTGGAACAAGCACCTGCACCGGCTTATCGACCGGCAGGTCGCTTCTGACGGCACACTGCTCGGGTACGATCCTGCCGAGTACAATATCGATAACATCCTTGCAGGACGCGTCCTGTTCCCGCTCGCAACAGAAACAGGGGATCCTCGTTACAGCAAGGCCGCGGATCATCTCGCAGGCCAGTTGCAAAACCATCCGCGAATTCTTGCGGGCAATTATTGGCACAAGAACCGCTACCCGCACCAGGTCTGGCTCGATGGGCTTTACATGGGGCTGCCATTCCAGATCGAGTATGCACTCGTTAATGACAAGCCGGCGCTGATTGCTGACGCGCTTCAGCAGTTTTCGACGGCGCTGGTGTTCACTGCGACTAAGGGCGGTCTCTACGTCCACGGCTATGATGACAGCCGGATGCAACGATGGTCCGACACGACCACGGGCAAGTCACCGGCGGTTTGGGCGCGCGCCGTCGGCTGGCTGGCAATGGCTCTGGTCGATGCGCTGGCGCTTCTGTCCGAAGACGGGGCTACCACAGCGCTACGTCAGCGGACACGCCGTCTGCTGGACGAACTGACGGCACGCCAGACGTCGTCCGGTCTCTGGATGCAGATACTCGACGAGCCCGATCTTGCGGATAATTACGAGGAAACATCGGCTTCCGCGATGTTTGCCTACGCGTTGCTGCGCGCCGCGAGGCTGGGTCTTGCCGAGCCCGACCGCGCAGTTTCTGTCGGCAACAGGGCCCTCGACGCACTCCTGTCGAGACGTCTCGACACAGACGACCAGGGCGTCACGCGCTTGACGACGATCGTTGGCGTTGCCGGCCTCGGCGGGTTCGAAGGCCACTATCGGGACGGTTCACCCGGCTACTACCTCACCGAAAAGGTAGTGGCGGATGACGCCAAGGGCGTCGGACCACTGATGATGGCCTTCGCCGAGCGCCTCAGACGTTGTGATTGAGCGGGCAGAGTGCCGTGTAACCGACCAGGTTGCCAGACTGTCGTAAAGCGCGAACGTGGTGCGGCCGAGCAGATTCGCCGGGGCCAATATCGAGTGCTGTTTCGATTTCAAGGCGTGCGGGGCAGCGGCCGACCGAGACGGCACCTCAGAATGTGACGGGCTCGTCGGTGGCGAAACGACATCCCACAACTGCGTTGAGCGAAGAGGACATGGTCGAAGGGCTCGGGTAGGATGTCGCGGCCGCTGCCTCGGACGCTCCATTCGTTCATCGCCGCAGTTTTTAGACCTGGCCGTGGTTTCTCTATTCAAAGTTTGTCTGCCCCCATCAATCGGGATGCTGTGTAAGATTCCCCCGAATGCCGGACGGATCGCGGCTCTAAGGGCCGCACCCCGGTGATCTTTGTTCCATGGGGAAAACAATGGATCTGCAGAAGATCAAGACGCTTCTCGATTTTGTCGGGCGTTCGCGCGTCTCTGAGTTGGCAGTCAGCGATGCGGAGACGACCGTCGTCATCCGTAAGCCGGTTCGTGATGCTGCAGCCAACCAAGAAATTGCGACCGCAGTACAGGCACTATCGACGGACGAGCCGGCTAGGTTGGATGACCGGGCACAAACACAGCTTGTCCGCGCTTCGATGTCAGGCATCATACATCGGTCAAACAGTCCCGGATCTGCTCCAATCGTGGCGGAAGGCGATGCGGTAGAAGTGGGGCAGGCTCTCTGCATCGTGGAGGCGATGAAGGTCTTCACGACCATATCGGCTCCGTTCGGCGGTATCGTCACGCGCATCTTCTTTGAGGACGGCCAGGAGGTTGCCTTCGGTGACCCGCTCGTGGAGATTGGCTGATGGACGCGTCTTGCCAGGCCGCCCGGGAAACCGGCCACTCATTCCAGTCCGTCCTCATCGCCAATCGCGGAGAAATCGCCGCCCGGATCGAACGGGCCTGCAAGGAACTCGGCCTTCGCGCGATCCTTGTTGCATCCGAGGCGGATAGGGCCGGAGCGGCAGCGCCCACCGAAGGTGGTCCACTCTCGATCGGGCCGCCGTCACCGGCCAGGAGTTACCTCAACCAGGCGGCCATATTGCTTGCCGCGCGTGTGACCGGCGCGGAGGCGATCCATCCGGGTTACGGTTTTCTCTCGGAGAATGCTGATTTCGCCGAAGCCGTCGAAAAGGCCGGGCTGGTTTTCGTCGGCCCCCTGGCCTCGGCGATCCGTATCATGGGCGACAAGATCGCGGCGAAGCGCGCAATGATGGCTGCCGGCGTCCCTTGTGTGCCAGGACCGGGCGAACCTCTCCCTGATAATGTCGAGGCCGTGCGCGTTCTTGCCGAGGCCATTGGCTACCCGGTTATCGTCAAGGCGGCCGGTGGCGGCGGCGGGCGGGGCATGCGCGTCGTGCGCGATGGCGCCGACATAGCCGACGCGGTCGCGATTACGCGTGAGGAGGCGCGCCGCGCCTTCGGCAAGCCTGAGCTCTACATGGAAAAGTTTCTGGAGCACCCGCGCCATGTCGAGTTCCAGGTACTCTGCGACCATCACGGCAATGCGGTCTGGGTCGGTCATCGCGATTGCTCCGTTCAGCGACGGCATCAGAAGGTCGTCGAGGAGGCTCCGGCACCCGGTATCGCGCCGGAGCTCGCAGAGAGGATCGGCGCGCGCTGCGCCGAGGCCTGCCGGCAGATCGGCTACCGCGGCGTTGGTACCTTCGAGTTCCTGTACGAGCACGGGGAGTTCTACTTCATCGAAATGAACACCCGGCTGCAGGTCGAACATCCCGTGACGGAGGCGACAGCCGGCGTCGACCTGGTCCACGAACAGTTGCGTGCTGCCCAGGGCGACGTGCTCGACATGGGCCGCTTTCACGGCGAGGCGAGGGGACACGCCTTCGAATGCCGCATCAACGCGGAGGACCCGACCACTTTCATGGCTGCCCCGGGCCGCATATCAGCGGTTCGTTTTCCGAGCGGACCGGGCATTCGCGTCGATACCCATGTCTCGGCCGGATACCGGGTTTCCCCATACTATGATTCTCTGATCGCCAAGCTGATCGTCCATGCGCCGACCCGCGACGAGGCGATCCGGCGCATGCAGGTCGCCCTTGCGGAAACCAGGATCGAGGGCATCTCCACCAACCTTCTGCTGCACGAAAGAATCTTCGCCGATCCGGATTTCATGCAGGGCTGCGTCGATATTCATCATCTTGAAAAACGTTTGAGGGAGGAAGCCTGTGTCAAGGCGTGACCGATCGTCAGGCAGATCCGGGATCGGTGACTTCTCCGATCCGGCGCTAATCTCCACTCTCACCACCTGGCTTGGCGCTTCCGGCGCGAGCGAGTTGGAGATCAGCACGAAGGACGGGCACGCCTTGAAGATTGTGCTGGCCCCCGACGCAAGCCCGGTGAGGCATCGTGACGAGGCTCAGGACGCCGCCTCTTCGGTCCTTGAAGGTCGGGCCGTCAAGGCGCCGCTTGCCGGAGTGTTTCGCGACCGGCATCCCGGCGGCTTCGGACCTGGACCGCTTGCCGGCGAGGACCGTACGCTTGAGGCGGGCGATATCGCCGGTTTTGTAGAGGTCGGGCCGATCCTCATTCCGGTAATCGCGCCGGCAACCGCTCTCGTGGCAGGAGTTCATGCCCGTGCCGGAGAGCTGATTGGCTACGGCGATCCCGTTTTGACGATGGAACACGCCCAATGAGTGTCCTGCAACAGACGCCATTTCCGACGCCGACTTCAATCGTCCCGAATACCGAGGGGTTGGCGAAGATTTCCTTCATCGGTGCGCGTGCCTTTCTGCTCGAGGCACCCGGCGCCTTCGACCTGCCAAACCAGAGGCGTATCTGGGCGCTCTCCCGCGCGCTCGAGGCGCACGAAGACGTCGCCGAGATCGTTCCGGGTATGACGAACCTGCTGATGATCTTGAAGGAGACCCCAGACGATCCGGAAGCGGTCGTCCAACAACTGCAGGACGAATGGCAGCGCGCGCAGGGCATCGATCTTGCCGGTCGGCAAATTGATGTCTCCGTCATCTATGGCGGCGAACATGCCACCGACCTTCCGGCGCTCTGTGACCTCAGCGGCCTTAGTGATCGGGAAGTCGTGCGCATTCACCACGAAGGCATCTATCGCGTCTTCGCCCTCGGCAGTGCGCCGGGCTTCGGGTATCTGCACGGGCTTGATCCACGCATACACATGCCGCGAAAGACCGTGCCCTCGCTCAAGATGGCGCGGGGCTGCGTAACGATCGGCGGCATGCAGACCGGTGTGGCTGTGCTGACCGGCCCGAATGGATGGAATTCGATCGGCTTTGCCGAACTTCAGATGTTCGATCCCTTGGCCGCAACGCCCGCTCTGATGGCGCCTGGCGATGTCGTGCGCTTCCGCCCCGAAAGGATCGAGCTGTGATCGAGATCGTCGAAACAGGTCCGCTGAACACCGTCCAGGATTTGGGGCGGCCGGGTTATCGCAACATCGGAGTCACGGCCTCAGGAGCGATGGACTCGCTGGCTATGGAGGTCGGAAACATTCTCCTCGGCAATCCGCAGGGTGCCGCCGTCATCGAGGTACAGACTTTTCCTTTCCGGCTACGTTTTGTGAAAGGCGGCGCATTCGCCGTTACCGGTGCTGATTGCGGGGCGAAGCTCGACGGCGTCGCCCTGCCACCCTGGTGGGCTATGCAAGCTGTGACCGGTCAGGTGCTGGAGCTCTTTCCACCGCTTCGCGATGCACGAGCCTATGTGAGCCTGACTGGCGGGGTCGATGTGGCCCAGGTGATGGGATCGCGCAGCACGTCGTTGCGCGGAAACTTCGGTGGGCTGTCCGGCCGAACGCTTGCCGTCGGCGACGACATCGCGACCGGTCCAGCCGAACCCGCAGTCCTGCCGAAGGGCGGCTTCGGCGTTGTGCCGCCAACGGTTGCTTTGAAAGATGTGTTTCCTGTCGACGAAGGTGGGGCGCTTCTCATTCGCGCACTGCCGGCCGGCGAACATGATCTCTTCGGGTCCGACGCGGACCGGTTCTGGCGCCAACCGTGGAAGATCTCGGCGCGCAGCGACCGCACGGGGTATCGCCTCAGCGGAGATCCGATCCATCCGGTGGAGGTGGTGGAGATGCGTTCGCACGGCGTCGTGCCCGGTGTCATCCAGGTGCCACCTGCAGGCGAACCGATCGTCCAGATGAGCGATGCCAACACGGCCGGAGGTTATCCGAAGATCGCCGGCGTCATCGAGGCGGATCTCTGGCGGATGGGACAGGCCCGCATTGGTTCGACGCTGCGTTTCTTGCCGGCGACGCACGCCGAGGCTCGGGCCATCGAGAAGGCGCTCGCCGCCTATGTCGAAGACATCAGAAATACCGCGCGTCTCGTCAGCAAGGCGCTCGCCGCTATGGCTTAGGAGGACATTGATGAAGGTGGATCTCAATTCCGACATGGGCGAGGGCTTCGGACCCTATTCGCTCTGCGATGACGAAGCGATGATGGATGTCGTGACTTCCACCAACGTCGCCTGTGGTTTTCATGCCGGCGACCCGGAGACGATGGCCCGGATGGTGCGACTCGCACGGGCAAGGGGAGTTGACGTCGGTGCGCATCCGGGCTTGCCTGACCGTCAGGGTTTTGGCCGCCGCGAATTGCCCTTCGGCCCTGATGAACTGCGCCAGCAGATGCTCTACCAACTGGGCGCGCTGATTGCGATCGCCCGCGTGGAAGATGTTCGGGTCTCCCATGTCAGTTTTCACGCGGCAATGGGCAACATGGTCAATCGTGATCCCGACCTGGCGGCTGCGATGATGGCGGCGATCCGTGTCGTCGATCCCGAACTGATCGTCTTCGGTACGTCCGGCAGCATCATTGAACGCGCGGCGCTCGATGCTGGGCTGAAGACGCTGACCCTCTTCCTTGCGGACCGCGCCTATGATGCCGAAGGAAAGCTCGTGCCGCGCGGAAAACCCGGTGCCCTCGTCAAGGACGAGGTCTCGGTCCGCTCAAGGGTGCGGCAGTTTTTGATAGATGGGACCGTAACCGCCATCGACGGGACCGTGATCCCCATGCGGGCTCGTTCCATCCTCGTGCATAGCGATACGCCGGGCTCACTCGAGCTTGCCCGTGTCGTCCGCAGCGAAATCGAGACAGCTGGCGGCGAGGTGACGCCCGTCTCCAAGCTCCTCACTTGACCTCCGCACACCGCAAAGCCTTCTCCGCCCCTATCGAAAGCAACGATCATGCCCGCTATTGCCGACCGCCTGAAGAATGTTTCCGTTTCCGCTTCCGCCACAATGACCCAGCGTGCCCGCGATCTTGCCGCAAACGGCGTCAAGGTTATCAGCCTCTCCTCTGGCGAGCCGGATTTTCCGACGCCCGTCAACGCCGTCGAGGCGGCACATGCCGCGGCACTTGCCGGCGACACGAAGTACCCGCCGCTCGATGGGACGCTGGCACTCAGGCAGGCCGTTGCCCGGAAGTTCAAACGGGACAACAACCTCGACTACGATCCCTCCGAGATCGTCGTGGCCGGCGGCGGGAAGCAGATCATCTTCAACGCTGTCCTTGCCACCTGCAATCCCGGTGACGAGGTCGTCATCCCTTCGCCCTCGTGGATCAGCTATGCGGATATCGTCAAATTCGCCGGCGCGGTACCGGTTCCCGTTAATTGCCCGCAACAGAACGGATTCAAGCTCAGGGCCGAAGACCTCGAAGGCGCGATCACGCCGCGCACCAAGTGGCTGTTTCTGAATTTCCCAAACAACCCGACGGGTGCTGCCTGCTCGCGGGCCGAGATGAAGGCGATTGCCGATGTGATGCTCAGGCACCCCAATGTCTGGATCATGACCGACGACATGTACGAGCACCTGATCTACGACGACTTCGAATTCTGCACGATTGCCGAAGTCGAACCACTCCTTAAGGATCGCGTGCTGACGGTCAACGGCGCATCGAAGGCCTATGCGATGACTGGTTGGCGTCTTGGTTTCTGCGGTGGCCCGAAGGACCTGATCAAGGCGATCAGCAACGTCAACGGCCAGAACAGCGGCGGCACGTCGACGATCACCCAAGCCGCTGTTGCCGCCGTGCTTGACGGGCCGCAGGACATCCTCAAGGAACGGGCGACGATCTACAGGAAGCGGCGCGACTTCGTGGTTGAGCGGCTCAGTACAATCGAAGGCATCCGCTGCCATAAGCCGGAAGGCGCATTCTACGTTTTCCCAAATATTGCTGAACTCATCGGCCAGACCAGCAAGAAAGGCCGCAGGATCGAGAACGATACGGATTTTGTGTTGGCGCTGCTCGACGAACATCACGTGACGACCGTGCAGGGCGCGGCCTACGGCATGAGCCCGTTCTTCCGCATCTCCTACGCGACCAGCATGGAGCAACTCGATGAGGCCTGCGGTCGCATCGCCGAATTCTGCGCCGGTCTTCGGTGAGCACTCAGTCTTTGAGACGGGCGGTGAGTTCCATGAGGATCGACCTCACCGCCAGTGCTGGCTCTGATAGTTCGCTCTGATCGGAAACGCAGAGCGATAGGGTCTCCTCAATCTTCGGCGCCACCATGCGTGAAACCAGAGGCTCGGAGGATTCTGCAACGATCCGTTCCGCGATCGCGCGTGGCATGATGGTCGCGCCGACGCCACTTGAGACGGCGCGCCCGAGTGTGCGGACGATTTCGACCTCGGCCACGACATTGAGCGACAGGCGGGCGCGCGTGAAAGCAAGGTCGATCGCCCGGCGCACGAAATTGTATGGTGGCGGAAGGAGCAGCGGAATGTCGTTGAGCGCACTCAACGGTAGCGGCGCGTCACCCGGTTCGATGCCGAAATCGCGATGTGCCACGAGGTGAAACTCTTCGACGAAGACGGGTTCGAATCGTACGCCCTTGATTGGTCCCGTACCATGGATCAGCGCCATTTCCAGCCGGCCGTTCATAATCATCTGGCTGTAGGTCTGGCCGACGCTTTCGGTCAGATGCAGCAGGATGCCTGGGTGCCGCTTGCGCGTCTCTGTCAACAGGTCGACGGAGAGCGTGGCGGCACTCGAGAAGGGTACGAGACCGACCGAGACGCGCCCGACAAGCGTGGCGCCGGCTGCCTTCACGTCTGCCTGGGCCTGGTCCATTTGCCGCAGGACGATCTGGGCGTGACGATAGACGGCCTTGCCGGCCTCCGTCATCGAGACCCCCTGCTGGCTGCGGATCAGAAGCTTCTGGCCGAAATGGTCCTCCAGCGCGGCAAGTTGCTGGCTGAGGGCCGGCTGCGCGATGTGAAGAACGTCGGCCGCACGTGTGATGCTCCCGGTGTCGACGATGACGATGAAGGATTTAAGACGCCTGGTATCCATATGCCCTGCCTGCCTGTTCGGCGCAAATGTTACAGTCCGGTGGGTTCGCCGCAAGTCATAAGCCTTCGTTATCCATCCAGATTCAAACGGTCTTATTCAGACCTGAAAACCTTCGCTACTCTCTCTTTCAACAACAGGGGAACCAAAATGTCCTTTTCCGATTACAGAACCGTACTCGTGACCGGTGCATCCTCCGGGATCGGTGCTGCGGTCGTCGAGCGGCTGCGCCGCGAGGGCCTCGAAGTGCATGCGGTTGCCCGTAGTGCCGATGCGTTGAAGGCACTTGCCGAGCGCACGGGCTGCATTTCCCACGCGATCGACGTAACGGACCGCGCCGCTCTGGCAAAGCTTGCCGGCGAAGTCGAATTCGACATTCTGGTGAACAATGCTGGCGTCGACCGGCCCAAGAAATTTCTCGAGGCGGAGGATGGCGACATCGATCTTCTCGTCGACGTCAACCTGCGTGCCGTCCTCCATCTCTGCCGGCTGATCGTGCCTGGCATGGCGGCGCGCGACCGCGGCCATGTCATCAACATCTCCTCGATTGCCGGCAACTACAATTTCGGTGGTAACTCTACCTATCACGCGACCAAGGCCGGCGTCAGCATGCTCTCCAACCAGCTGCGCATCGATACCTTCGGTAAACGCGTGCGCGTAACCGAGATCTGCCCGGGCCGGGTCGCGACCGACATCTTCAATCATGTTCACGGCACCGATCCTTCCATCCGTGAGCGCTTCATCGACGGTTTTGAACTGCCGCAGGCGAGCGACATCGCCGATGCGATTGCCTTTGCGATCGCCGCACCCGTCGCGGTCAACGTCGGGCACATGGAAATCACGCCGACTCTTCAGGTCATGGGCGGTCTGCAAACGGCCAAGCCACAGACGAAGGAACCTCGGTCGTGAAGGGCTTTGAACTCGCCGCGATCCTCGGGAACCCGGAATACGTGGCCATGCTGCTGCATGGCATCGAGATGACCTTCATCATCGCCGTGTGCTCGTGGACTCTGGCGATGACGCTCGCGATCATCCTGCTCGCGATCCGGTTTTCTCCCGGCCGCACCGGTAATGCGGCGGTCGCAGCTTACGTTTCCTACCACCGGAATGTACCGACGCTCGTGCAGCTCATGCTCTGGTATTTCGGCATCTATTCGATCCTGCCCTCTGGGCTGGCCGACTGGCTTTCGGCGCATTCGGCGGAAATGATCTTTGCCGTCGTCGGGCTCGGGCTCTGCCAGGCGGCCTACTTCAGTGAGGATCTGCGCTCCGGCCTGCGCTCGGTCAATCCTGGCCAGATGGAGGCGGCGCGTGCCTTGGGCCACGGCTATCTCTCAGCGATGCGTTTCGTGCTGATCCCGCAGGGGGTCCGCAACGCGCTGCCGGCGCTCGTCAATCACAGCGTCTCGCTGTTCAAGAACAGCAGCCTTGCCATCGTGATCGGTGCACCGGAGCTCAGCCACGCGGTCAAGGAAATCGAAAACCTCAGTTTCAGGACCTTCGAAATCTACCTGATCGGTACGATTCTCTACCTCTTCTTCTCCCTGATCATAATGGCCGTTGGTGCCTACCTCACATGGCGTGCTGATCCGGCGCATGGAGCGAGACGATGATCCATGACCTGATCACCATCGTCGATGAATACTGGCTGCTGCTTCTGATCGGGCAGTACCCGAACGGTCCGCTCGGTGGCCTCGCCAACACGCTGATCCTTTCGGCGCTCAGCATCGCGATTGCCTTCCCGTTTGCCATCCTTCTCGCTTTCGGCAGGCTTTCCAAGTACTGGATCCTGCGTTGGCCGGTGACCGTGCTCGTCTACGTAACCCGCGGCGTGCCGCTGCTCATGCTCGTGCTCTGGAGTTATTTCCTCGTGCCGCTTCTGACGGGCGCCGATGTGCCGAGCTTCCTCACCATGCTGACGACCCTGGTCGTCTATCAGGGCGCGTTTCTGAGCGAAATCATCCGCGCAGGCATCGTCGCTTTGGGGCAGGGCCAGATGGATGCGGCTCGCGCGCTCGGTCACAGCTATTTCAGCGCGATGCGCTACGTGATCCTGCCGCAGGCGCTTTACAACATGATCCCGAGCATGCTGTCGACCTTCGTCGCAACCATCAAGGACACGACGCTCGGCTACGTTATCAACGTGCCGGACCTCACCTTCGCTGCCAGTCAGGTCAACAACCAGCTCCTCACGCAGCCCTTCCAGGTCTTCCTCATCCTGGCGCTGACCTACTACGTGATCTGCTGGTCGCTCACCTGGCTCACCGGTGTCGTCGAACGGCGCATTACACGCCGGCGTGCTGGCCTTGTTGCCCCGAAACGCCGTGGGCAGTTGCCGATTTCCCTGACACCGAACGCCACGGAGCAGCCATGACCGCGTCAACCTCCACCTTCGCAAAGGATCAGGCGATCCGGCTCGCCGATGTCCGCAAGAGCTACGGCGATTATGACGTCTTGAAAGGGATCGACGCGACGGTGGGACGGGGCGAAGTGGTCGTCATTTGCGGCCCTTCCGGATCGGGCAAGTCAACGTTGATCCGCACGGTGAACCGACTTGAGGAGATCAACAGTGGTTCGATCTTCTTCGAAGGGCAGGACGTTCATGCGCCGATGAGCGGGCGAGACCTTAACCGCCTGCGCAGCCGCATCGGCTTCGTCTTCCAGAGCTTCAATCTCTTCCCGCACCTTTCCGCGGTCGACAATGTCGCGATGTCCCCGATCCGGGTGAAAGGTGTGGCGCCGGCGGAGGCTCGCGAGAAGGCGCTGAAGCTGCTCGAGCGCGTCGGCCTTAGTGAAAAGGCCAACGCCTATCCGGGCCAATTGTCCGGCGGGCAGCAGCAGCGCGTGGCGATCGCGCGCGCGCTCGCCATGGAGCCGCCCGTCATGTTGTTCGACGAGCCGACCAGTGCACTCGACCCGGAAATGGTTGGCGAAGTGCTGAATGTCATGAAGTCTCTCGCCGCCGAAGGCATGACCATGATGTGCGTCACCCACGAAATGGGCTTCGCCCGTGATGTCGCGGACCGCATCTGGTTCATCGATGCAGGCCAGATCATCGAGACCGCGACGCCTGAGGAGTTCTTCAAGAACCCCAGGCATCCGCGTGCGCAGCGCTTCCTCGCGGACCTGCGCCACTAAAACGAGAAAAGCCAACAAACGAAGGAGAACAGCAATGAAGTGCAGTCATCTTATTCTCGGAATGAGCGTTGCGGCGGCGGCGCTCGCAGGTCCGGCAAAGGCTGATCAGCTCGAAGACATCATCGCGAATAAGACTTTGCGTTGCGCGACCTTCGCGGACGTGCCGCCCTTCGCTGCGCCGGACGCAAAGACGCGCGAAATGGTCGGGTTCGACGTCGATCTTTGCGGCGCGATTGCCCGCGAACTCGGCGTGAAAGCCGAGATCAAGCCGGTTTCGGTCGAAGCCCGCGTGCCGGAGGTAAAGCTTGGGCGCGTTGACATCACCGTCGCCAACCTCGCTT
Organism: Ensifer sp. 38_S197; assembly: GCF_056924495.1. Classification (NCBI taxonomy): domain Bacteria; kingdom Pseudomonadati; phylum Pseudomonadota; class Alphaproteobacteria; order Hyphomicrobiales; family Rhizobiaceae; genus Ensifer; species Ensifer sp. 38_S197. The sequence continues at coordinate 1,471,134 of NZ_JBXOVZ010000001.1, forward strand.
ACACGCAGAGCCGTGCCGAACAGATCCAGTTCAGCGACCCCTATTATCTGGCCAAGGAAATGTTGATCGTGCCGGCGGATGATGCTGGCAAGGCAAAGGCTGACTATGTTGGCCAGCGACTGGCCTCCACCAAGGGTTCGACCTCGGAAATGTCAATCAAGCTCAACAAGTCTGAGCCGCTCACCTTCCAGGATACCGCATCAGCCTACCTCGCCGTGCAGCAGGGCAAGGCGCGCGGCATGGTCGCTAACACGATGACGACCACGAAACTGGTCAACGAATCGAAGACCCGCGGCAAGGAAATGCGCATGATCCCTGAGCCCATGCTGTTCCAGCCGATCGGCGTCGGCATGGCAAAGGATCAGCCGGCATTGACAGCCAAGATCAACGAAGTGCTGCACAAGCTCGATGATAGCGGTGAGATCAACCAGATCTGGGATAAATGGCTTGGCCCGAATACCGAATACAAAATGGCGCGCACCGACAAGGTTGCACCGCTCTCCGACCTGAAATTCGACCCGATCCCCTGATGGGGCCGGGTCTCGCGTAAGCGACCCCCGTTTTTCGAATGTTTTGAACAACGCAAACGGCGGGCGTCGCGCCCGCCGCGACCACCCGTGGGAAAAATCATGACGCATATCAAGAAAATGCCCATTCGTCCGAGTGCCGCCGAAGTGGAAGCGGTCGCCAAGTTTTCGCCGGCAACGATCCATGAGGCGCAGGGACGCCGGGGGGCATTGTCCTCCCGCATCAAACCTGTCGACTACCGCATGAAGCTTTGCGGCCCGGCCTTCACGGTCCGTTGCGCGCCCCGCGACAACATCATGCTGCAGCTTGCAATCAACTACGCTCAGCCGGGCGACATCATCGTCGTTTCGGCCGGTGAATACGAAGAGGCTGGATCGTTCGGCGACGTACTTGCCAATGCCTGCCTTGCGAAGGGCATTGGCGGCCTCGTGACGGACAGCGGCGTGCGCGACACGCTGCAATTGCGCGAGCTCGGATTTCCGGTGTTCTCGCTCAGCGTCTGCATAAAGGGCACGGTCAAGGAAACCCTGACCGCCACCAACGACCCGATCATCATCGGCGGAGAGCTTGTCCATCCCGGCGACATCATTGTCGGCGACGCTGATGGCCTGGTCGTGGTGAGGCGGGAGGAGGCTTTCGAGGTCGCGAGTTTGTCGCAGGCGCGCGAAGATGCCGAAGCCGAGTACATTGCCGCATACAAGGCAGGAAAATCGGTCATCGAAGTCAGCAAGCTCGAGCCGGTGCTGAAGGCAAAAGGGCTCGTAGTCGAAGGCTGACCAAGGTCCGGGCGCATCTCGCGCGAGGCGTCCGGCGGTTAAGGAGAACAGGTTTGTCATTTCCACTTTTCGACCTGAAGGGCCGTCGGGCTTTGGTGACGGGCTCATCGCAGGGCATTGGTTTGGCGCTGGCGCGTGGTCTGGCCGAGCATGGTGCTGCACTTGTCTTGAACGGTCGCGACCGTTCGAAGCTGGAGACGGCGGCTGCCGCCTTGCGGGATGCCGGCCACCTGGTCGATGTCGCGGATTTCGACGTCACGAACGCAGAAGCGGTTAAGGGCGGCGTCGATCAGATCGAACGGGATGTCGGCGCCATCGACATTCTCGTCAACAATGCCGGCATGCAGTTTCGCGCCCCGCTTGAGGATTTTCCCGCCGAACGCTGGGAGCAGCTGCTGAAGACGAATGTCTCCAGTGTCTTTTATGTCGGTCAGGCGGTGGCGCGCCACATGATCGGCCGCGGCGCCGGCAAGATCATCAACATCGCCTCGGTGCAGAGCGAACTCGCGCGCCCGTCGATCGCGCCTTACACGGCGACCAAGGGTGCGGTGAAGAACCTGACGCGCGGCATGTGCACCGACTGGGCAAAATATGGCTTGCAGGTGAATGCGATCGCCCCCGGTTACTTCAAGACGCCGCTGAACCAGGCGCTGGTCGACAGCGCGGAGTTCTCCTCCTGGCTGGAAAAGCGCACGCCGGCGGCCCGCTGGGGCGAGGTCGAAGAGCTGGTAGGGGCCGCGGTCTTCCTGGCAAGCAACGCTTCCTCCTTTGTCAACGGACACACGCTCTATGTCGATGGCGGCATCACCACCAGCCTCTGAGGTCAGCCGCGGCTTCGGCCCGGTCGTCGTCATGGGCGTATCCGGCTGCGGCAAGTCGGCGGTTGGCGAACGGCTCGCCAGCTATCTCGGTGCGCGCTTCATCGAGGGCGACAGCCTGCATTCGGCCGCTAATGTCGAGAAGATGCGCAGCGGCATCCCGCTTACCGATGCGGACCGCTGGCCCTGGCTGGACGCGATCGGCAGCCGGCTGGCGAGCCCGATTGCCACCGTCGTGTCGTGCTCGGCCTTGAAGCGCGCCTATCGCGAGCGCTTGAGGGACGTCGCCTGGCAACCGATCACCTTCGTCTTCCTGCAGGGAACGCGGGCGCTGCTGGCGGCGCGGCTGGGAGAGCGCAAGGGCCATTACATGCCGCTGTCGCTGCTCGACAGCCAACTTGCCACCCTCGAACTGCCCTCGGGGGAGGCGGACGTCATTACCATCGAAATCGACCAGTCGCTGGAGCGCATCGTTGCGCTGGCGATGAACATGCTGGCGATCCGCGCCGAGCGCGCGGCCAGTGAACAAACCACGGGAGGAAACTGATGACGAAACCGGACATCCTGCTGATGGGTCCCTATCCGGAGTGGGACCTGGTGGAGCTCGAGGCGCGTTACGCCGTCCACAAGATCTACGAGGCCGAGGATCGCGACGCTTTCCTGGCGACAAACGGCCCGAAGATCCGAGCGATCGCCACCCGAGGCGAACTTGGCGCATCGGCGGATCTGATCGGCAGGCTGCCACAGGTCAAGATCGTCTCCGTCTATGGCGTCGGTTATGACGCCGTCGATCTCGCCGCCTGCCGCGAGCGCGGCATTCGCGTCACCAACACCCCCGATGTCTTGACCAACGACGTCGCCGATCTCGGCGTCGCCATGATGCTCTGCCAGTCGCGCGGCATGATCGGCGCCGAACGCTGGGTCAAGGACGGCAGCTGGGCAGCCAAGGGCCTCTATCCACTGAAGCGGCGGGTCTGGGGGCAGAAGGCCGGCGTGCTCGGTCTCGGCCGCATCGGCTTCGAGGTCGCCAAGCGCCTCAAGGGCTTCGACATGGACATCGCCTATAGCGACGTCTCGGAAAAACCCTATGCCGACGGTTTGACCTTCATCGCCGATCCCGTCGCTCTGGCAGAACGCTCGAATGTGCTGTTCGTCACGCTCGCGGCCTCCGCCGAGACCCGCCACATTGTCTCGAAAGCGGTGATCGAAGCGCTCGGTCCGGAGGGCATGCTGATCAACATCTCGCGCGCCTCCAACATCGATGAGCACGCGTTGCTCGATGCGCTCGAAAGCGGTGCGCTGGGTTCGGCGGCGCTCGATGTCTTCGAGGGCGAGCCGAAGCTCAATCCGCGCTTCCTGAAGCTCGACAATGTCCTGCTACAGCCGCATCACGCCTCCGGCACGATCGAAACCCGCAAGGCGATGGGCAAGCTGGTGCGGGACAACCTCGCTGCGCATTTTGCCGGCGAAGCGCTCATTACCCCCGTCATCTGAGGCGATAAGATGAAAGCCGTTGTCATTCATGCCGCCAAGGATTTGCGGATCGAGGAGCGGGAACCGGAGGCGCCGGGAAAGGGCCAGGTGGAGATTGAGATCGAAGCCGGCGGCATCTGCGGATCGGATCTTCACTACTATAACCATGGCGGTTTCGGCACGGTGCGGCTGCGCGAGCCGATGATCCTCGGCCACGAGGTCGCGGGCACGATCAAGGCGCTCGGCGATGGTGTCTCCGGTCTCTCCGTCGGCGACCGGGTGGCGGTGTCGCCGAGCCGTCCCTGCGGGTCCTGCGATTATTGCCAGCGCGGCCAGCAGAACCATTGCCTGAACATGCGCTTCTACGGCAGCGCCATGCCGATGCCGCATATCCAGGGGGCGTTCCGGCAGCGTCTGGTCGCCGAGGCGTGGCAGTGCCACAAGGTCGCTGATGGCGTGTCGATCAACGAAGCGGCGATGGCCGAGCCCTTTGCCGTGACGCTTCACGCCGTGGCGCGCGCCGGTTCGCTCACCGGCAAGCGGGTGCTCGTCACCGGCTGCGGGCCGATCGGGGCGCTGGCAATCATCGCCGCGCGTGTTCACGGCGCGCGCGAGATCGTGGCGACCGACGTCATGGACGGCGTGCTCGACAAGGCGCTCACGATCGGCGCCGACCGGGTGATCAATGTTGCCAACGCTCCCGATCATCTCGCAGCCTATGCAGCCAACAAAGGCACCTTCGACGTGCAGTTCGAGGCTTCGGGCAATGCGCAGGCGGTGCGTTCCGGCCTTGAGGTCTTGAAACCCCGATCGGTGCTCGTCCAACTCGGGCTCGGCGGCGATGTTGCCATCCCGCAGAACCTGGTGGTGGCCAAGGAGATCGAGATGCGCGGCACGTTTCGCTTCCACGAGGAGTTCGGGCTGGCCGTTGATCTCATCAATGCGCGACGTGTCGACCTCAAGCCGCTTCTCACCGGCGTCTTCCCGCTGAACGAGGCTGTGACGGCCTTCGAGACGGCTGGCGACCGCAATCGTTCGATGAAGGTGCAACTCGCCTTCTAGCTCCAATGCTCCAGGCGGCCGCGCGACTGCGGTCGTCGGGAGTACCGCCAAGAGCGGTCTGAAACATCATCTCGCGTCCAATCTCCTTAAGGAGGCAATCACGTGTCACAGGCGGAAATCGGCCTAATCGGTCTCGGTGTCATGGGCTCGAACCTGGCGCTCAACATCGCTGAGAAGGGCAACAAGATCGCGGTGTTCAACCGCACCGTCGAGGCGACGCACAAATTCTACGCGGAGGCCGGCGAACTCCAGGGCCAGATCGTGCCCTGCGACACCATTGAAGCGTTTGTCGCCGCCATCCGTCCGCCGCGCCCGATCATCATCATGATCAAGGCCGGAGAGCCGGTCGACCAGCAGATGGAAATCCTCAAGCCCTATCTCGCCAAGGGCGACATCATGATCGATGCCGGCAACGCCAACTTCCGCGACACGATGCGCCGCTTCGAGGCGCTGAAGGATTCCGGTCTTACCTTCATCGGCATGGGCGTTTCCGGCGGTGAGGAAGGCGCGCGTCACGGTCCGTCGATCATGGTCGGCGGCACGGAAGAGTCCTGGAAGCGGGTCGAAAGCGTGCTGACCTCGATCGCCGCGAAATACGACAACGACCCCTGCGTTGCCTGGCTCGGCGAAAACGGCGCCGGCCACTTCGTCAAGACGATCCACAACGGCATCGAATATGCCGACATGCAGATGATCGCCGAAATCTACGGCATCCTGCGCGACGGCCTGAAGATGTCGGCAACCGAAATCGGCGAGGTCTTCGGCGCCTGGAACAAGGGCCGCCTCAACTCCTACCTGATCGAGATCACCGAGAAGGTGCTGAAGGCGGCCGACCCGCTGACCGGCAAGCCGATCGTCGACATGATCCTCGACAAGGCCGGCCAGAAGGGTACCGGCAAGTGGTCGGTGATCGAGGCGCAGAACATGGGTGTGCCGGCGACCGGCATCGAGGCGGCGGTTGCCGCGCGCAGCATCTCCTCGATGAAGGACGAGCGCGAGGCGGCCGAAAAGATTCTCGGCCTGCCTCAGGTCGGTGACTTCCAGGTCGCCGACAGGGCCGCCTTCATCAAGGATCTCGAAAGCGCGCTGCTCGCCGCCAAGATCGGCGCCTATGCGCAAGGCTTTGCGGTGATGTCGGCGGCGTCGAAGGAGTTCGGCTGGAACCTGCCGATGCCGACGATCGCCAAGATCTGGCGCGCCGGCTGCATCATCCGTTCGCAGTTCCTCGACGAGATCACCACCGCCTTCACCAAGGCGCCGGATGCCGCCAACCTGATCGTCACGCCGGCCTTTGCCGCCATGGTCAAGGAGACCGACGGGGCGCTGCGGCGCGTCGTCTCGGCGGCGGTGCTCGGCGGCCTGCCGGTGCCGGCACTCGCCTCGGCGCTCGGCTATTTCGACAGCTACCGCCGCGGCCGCGGCACGGCCAACGTCATCCAGGCGCAGCGCGACTTCTTCGGCGCCCACGGCTTCGACCGCGTCGACGGCGCCGACAGCCACCACGGCCCGTGGGGCAGTGGCCGTTAGCTGGCATCCACTTTTTGCGGTTCGAATCCCTCACAGGCGCGCGACTCGCGCAGCGCGATGTCGCCTAGCTTGGGCATTGTGTTGCCGGTTCCCTTCAGCCGGTCTCATTGCTGTATTGTGGGCGGCTTCCATGCCGACAAGTTTCTCCAGCTGGGCGGAAAGCCCATTGCAGCTTCTTCGGCGAGTGGGCAAGAATCCATCAGCTCTATGAGTGACTGTCGCCACTGTGTCCCAGGCGCGACGATCCCCATCAAATAGCCGGCGACCGCCAGTGTGTTGTAAAGCTTCCTCGCGGACGCGGCGTTCATCGCCAGCTTCAACGATGCCGGGGAGTTCGGCACAATCATCGTCACAGTAAACTGTTTGTTCCAAAGACGACCATGGTGCGCGCAGATATTACGGACATATGTGAGGTGGTGCGCAACGGAGACCAGAACTTTTTCGTCGAGCCCATAGGGTTTGGCTATCGCCCGGCGATCGGCGCGAAGCTTTAGGTTGCCCAACCACTTTGAAAGTTGTCCAAGCGACATGACTTCAGCTGTCATCCAGATCGGTGGATGTTCGGGATCGTCGTATTTTGTCCGATAATGAACGATGAAAGTATCTTTAGAGCGCTCGATTTCCTCCATGAGGTTGGCAAAGGCTTTGGCATAATAGTCGGCGCGATCATAATGCGCAGGGTCGAGGTAGCCGTGGGGCCCGTACTTCATAGCAAGGTGATGTGCCCAGCTTCCCCGTAGCGAGACTTCGATGCGTTCGATCGCATCCATGACGTGCAATCGAAGACGCCTATCAAAGGCATACAGCGCCAACACGTCATCGAAGGAGGTGCCATTCTTAAACCGGTGCTCTCCGTCAGCTGGCGCTGGTTCCTCAAAGGGGAGCCAGTAGGCGCGCAGACGATAGTAGCTTATGTGTTGAAGGCAGTGGGCGGCGTGTGCCGGATCGGGGACGGCCATGCCCCTCGCTTCAAGTAGAGTAATTTGATCAGCTATTGAAACGGAAGGTTTGTTGAACTTCATGCCATTTCATAGGCGGATTCGAAGCTCCAGAAAAGAGAAACCCGCCTGGGTGCGCAGTTCCGAGACCGAAGTTTCGTCCGAGGCGTGGCGGGTCTTATTAATGAGTGATATGGCCCATACTCGTTAAGAATGCAACAACGCGGGGGGGCAAAAATGCACCCGACTGAGCGCTTTCGCGGGCAACTCCTTGATCCTGAATCAGGATTTATTTTCAGCTTTGGGCTTCCGTCAAGCTTCTTCGATCAGCTATGGCGCCGGGCAACTCGTTCTCGCTTCGCATGACCTGCGGGCAGGCACGCGAGGCAACCTGCGCAGGGGTCGAGCGTATTTGTACCTCGACCCCTTCAAGCCGCAAGTGCCGGCTTTGTTTCCGGTTGGGAGTTTGGGATCGCATAATGTATCGACTGGCACTTGGCCTGCTTCAGGGATTGGATCTAGTCCGATGCGCCTATGGCCAATCATGCCACTGCACCTTGAACCGCACATGGGCTCTGGCCGTCCGAGGGATCAGGTCGGCGAAACCTAATCGACAGAATTCAGACCATCCGTGGGAGCCACAAGACCCTGGCTCAGAAGAGGGCGAGCGACCAGCTATACTGGGGCCAGGTGCACCGTGGCAGTCGTCAACAACTTCCGCAGCGGCTGGACGCTGTTCAGTTTAGTTTGGGACGCGGGGGCGGTGCTCGATCCAGATGGCGCAGCGATGCGCGATGAAATCATTGTCAGCCTTATCGCATCGACATCAGGTTCGTGATCAGGCCAGCCTTGATGACGAGCTTGCGGCGAGGGGTCTCTGAGTAGCCGATATCCTCCAACTGATCGGATGTCAGCCCTTCCATCGCCCTGCGCATTGCAAGTGCCCGTCGCCACGCTGTGAAGGCGGTGACGATAGTTGCTAGCTTTTTCAGCGCTACCCCGAGCAGCGGCCGGTTCGATGTGCGGTTCTCCGCGCGAGCTACCGTGTAAGCCATTTTTGCTCTCCCATTCCAGATGAAGGTGAAGCTTGTCACGCGGATGACTTGTGGCTGTTCAGTCACCTGTGAACCACGAGCGACAGTCCGGCGAGCCGCCGTTAAATCCGCGTTAAATCGACTGCCGAGAATGCTATTCTTGGGTCGCGACCGAAATCAGGAGACGAGATGTGCGCATCCGTTTATTTGGCGGCCTTGAAATCACTTCCGGAGAGGGCCAGCCCGTCCGGTTCGCGACGCGCAAGTCTTCGCTGCTTTTTGCCGCTCTCGTCCTGGCAGGTCGCCGCGGCCACCACCGTGAACTGCTGTCCGAAAGCTTTTGGCCCGGACGCGGCGACGCGCAGGCGCGCAACAGCCTGCGCCAGGCTCTTGCCGATATCAGGCGGTGGTTTCCCGCCGGCGGTAATGCCGCCGTTTCTGTCGAGGGAGATCAGGAAACGGTCGCCCTGATAGCCAGTCCGGAGGAAGGGGATGTCTGGCTCTTTGAGCGGGAGCTCGCCGAAGGCGGGACAGCGAACCTTGCCTTTGCCGCTGACCTCTACCGCGGTGATCTCCTGGCGGGCGAAGCCATCCCCGACGGCCTCGACGAATGGTTCGGCCCGCATCAGACGCGATTTCGGCAGAAGGCGTTGCAACTGGTGGAGCGGCTAAGTCTCGCATTGCCCGATACCGGATCCGCGGACGAAGCGGCTTGCACACGACTTGCTGAAAGGCTGCTCGCCTCGGATCCGACCGCTGAGGCAGCCCATCGCGCGCTGATGCGTATCCATGCCTTCAGGGGCCACGAAAACGCGGCATTGCGCCAGTTCGAAACTTGTCGCGCGCTGCTGAAGAAGCATCTGGACGTCGAACCCGAGGCAGAGACGAATGCCCTGGCGGCGTCGCTGCAATTGCGGGGACGTGCCGGGCAACATCTGGCCGCGTCGATGCACAAAGCCGCATCGCCGCTGCCGCAGACCGTTCTCGTCCCGGCGAGGTCCCAGGACCAGCCCTCGGTGGCGGTGATGCCGTTCGACAATCTGGGTGGAACTGACGACGAGTATTTTGCGGACGGCGTCGTGGAGGAGATCACGGCCGCGCTCTCGCGCGTGCGGGACTTCTTCGTCATCGCCCGCCAGTCGGCCTTCACCTACAGGGGGCGTTTCGTCGACGTGCGTGAGGTCGGCAGGGAACTCGGCGTCAGCTACGTGGTCGAAGGCACCGTTCGCCGCGGCGGCGACCGTCTGCGCATTTCCGTTCAATTGGTCGATGCCGAGACGCGAACACAATTGTGGTCCGAGCGCTACGAGGGGGCGGTCGAAGATGTCTTCGCGTTCCAGGACAGGATCGCGGCCCAGGTAGCCGGTGCCATCCATCCGGCCATCCGCAGCGCCGAGATCGAGTTGGCCAAGCGCAGGCCGCCAACCAGTCTGCGGGCCTATGACCTCGTCATGCGCGCCTACCCCCATCTTTGGGGACGGCGCAAGGATGCCAACGAACAGGCGATCGAGCTGCTGCGGAAAGCGATCGCCGACGATTCGACTTATGGGCGCGCCCATGCACTGAAGGCGTGGTGCCATGCCTCGAGTGCCGCCTATCTCTGGACCGAGCAACCGAATCGGGAACTGGAAAAGGCGCTGGCGGCGGTCGAAGCCGCGGGCTCGATCGCCGACGATCCAATCGCATTGACCGCCGCCGGTTCGGCAATGAGCATTTACGGCGATCAGGAGCGTGCCGCCAGCTTCATCGGAAAGGCGCTTGCGCTCGATCCGAACAATGCCTGGGCATGGGCCCGCTCTGGTTGGATCGCAATTTACAGGGACGACGCCTTGGGTGCGACGGAACGGTTTCAACGGGCGATGACGCTGAGTCCGAGGGATCCGCTCGCATTCAACATGAGATTGGGAGTGGCCACCTCGATGGCGAAGGCCGGTTCTCTCTCGCAGGCTATCGCGATCGCCCGTGAGGTGATCGCCAGCCATCCTGACATCCTCATGTCCTATCGATACCTCGCCGCCTGGGCAGCAATGAGCGAAGACCTGGAGACCGCCCGCTGGGCGGCTCGCAAGCTTTTGGCCCTTCAGCCAAGCTTCACGATTGAGCAATATCTGTCGCTGCCTTTCTTTCGGCACATGCCGAAATGGGCAGACAAGGTGGCCGAAGCCTTGAGGCTGGCGGGATTGCCCGAACGCTGATCTGATTAAACGTCGTATCTGCTTATGAAGTGGCATGGTGTACGGGGCAAAAAAGGCCCGTAACTCGCGACGGAACTTCGAGCGCGCGTCTCCCATCACTCGATCTGACAGGAGTTGCACATGCGTCGTGTGGAGACCGGTAACTTGTCTGGGGCTAGGCGGCGCGCAGGAGCGGCGGTTTGGGGTTGAACAGGGATGGCACTTTCGGCCCTGGCTCTCGAAACGGTGCCCGCAATCGATCACGAAGCTCACCATTGATCTCGGCCGTCCGAACCTGCATGAGCATGTGAGCGCCATGGAGCGTCCAGCGCATCTGTTGCTTCTTGACCATCCGCTTGCCGACCAACGAGTTCACCGCTGACTCGGCGAGGGTGGTGGCGACACGAAGCCCGGCTCGATAGCGCTGTCCATAGTTGACGATCGCACCACGGTTCGAACGAATATAGGTCAAGAGTTGCAAACCGAGGCTGTGAAGCCTTGCGAGCGAGAAAACGCCTTCTTGCTGTGAGGGTTTCAGCGGTGCCAACAGCCCCTCGAGATCACGGATGGCGCGATCAACACGGCCGTGCCACAGGCGCCATTTCACGACTGTGATCTCGTCAAAAGCTGTCACCGAATTGTGGGAAGGCTTGTGGAGCCGCCACTTTGGTGAGGTCGCCGATCTCGTTATCAACTCGGCCGGAGGATATCGCCTGACGTGGAACACAGGCCACCAACTCGCGCCGGCGGCGCTATACGCCGACAGGAACACGCGATCAAGGAAGCTTGCGTACCAGTTGCCGCGGCGTAGGTATCCCTTGATTTCAAGCCATCAACGATCGCGAGAGTGAATGCGTCGGCGGCTAACGATCTAGTCGCCAGTTCACATCCGGAAGTCTTCGCCCGACAAGATTGCCTGGATCATGCCTCCAGCGAGCAGGATTTCCACCTCCCGCTCGGTTTCAACTGCGACAGTTCCAATAAGGTGTCGGTGTTCTCCGTCGGCGTGGCGGATGGTCAAGCTGATATTCCCTCGAGGCGTAACCGCGGTCGCATCTCAGTCGGCAGGCTGTTCAGAATGAGCCTCTTTCGCGCGAGGCGGAAGTTGATGGGGAGTAAGGTGCCGCCTTATGTATGCAGGGTATTTCGGTTGATGTGCTCTGTTTAGACCCCATCAGCTCAGTTCAGCGAGGCGATGTTGCGGTGAAGCACGACCGAGAATTTCTTCAATCCGCTTTGCTCAAGCGCGTCGACGAAGGCTTCAACCGATGGCGTTGTCTTGCGCAGATTGCGCCGCGCACGATTGACGCTGGAGATAAGGGCGTCGGGAAATGCGCCGCATGGAGAGCGGTCAGGAAATCATCCGGAGACTGACTGGCCACGCCGTACGGGAGGAGGTTTGGTGCAGGAAAATCCTTGAGGTTCCAGGTGACGATGACGGAGGCTTTCCCGGCAATTGCGGCGGCGAGCACATGCCGATCGTCAGGGTCAGGTAGTTCTAGGTCCGTGATCAATGGGCGATAGTTCGACACGTCGGCTTCCGGTAGGACGGCCTTCATCCTGTCACGCGTGGCTATTAGGCGTTCTATGAGTAAGGCATCAGTATTGGCGGCGAGATTGCGCATCCACTCATCATGTATGTCGTCGGTCCAGCGCGCCTCGACGAGGCCATCGAAGGCGCGCTGGATCAGGACATTGCGCAGGTGGAAGGGATAGAGGACGCAGGCGTCGTAGACCGCGACGGGCGGGTTAGAGGCCATGGGCCTGGATCAAATCCTCGGTGTCTTCGGCAAGCGCGTCCATCGCGGCATGCCGGGTGTCGAGCCTGGTTTTCAGCGCGAGCACATCCTTCAGGAGGGCACGGCGGTGTTTGCCGACATAGCGGAACGGCAGATCGCCTCGGTCCATGCGCAGGACGACGAGCGGACGAGAAATGCCGAGAATGGCCGACGCCTCGGTCGGGCTCAATTCCTGATCTTCGGCCAGGACGGCGACTCGCTCGCCGCGCAGCATATGCGCCAAAAGCGCTTCAACTGCCGCGGCGGCCGAGGGCGGGATCGAGAGCGTCCGTTCCTTGCCGCCCTCGTGACGAACATGAAGTTCCAGCCTATCGCCGGCGACCAGCTTCGGCAACGGCGAGGCTGTCTCCCGGTCGCGATCGGACAATCCGGCGAAATGAACGATCTGGCTGGCCATGGCGATTTCTCCTTGATCGTCAATATGGTGTCTATGGCCGATAGCTGCAATAACTGAAAACTTTCTGAATTGATTGCGTCGGTGGTGATGCAGACCGCCAGATCGCCACCGACGTGTTCTCGCGCGTTACATGCAGGTTCTGTCGGACGAGATGTGCCGCAAGATGTCCAGCCGCATCATAAACATCCATCACTCCTTCCTGCCAAGCTTTAAGGGGCGAATCCTAGCGTATGAGCGGGGCGTGAAGCTCATTGGCGCGACGTTGCACGAAAGGCCGATCATTGAACAGGACATCGTTCGGGTCACCCATGCGCGGAGCGGCGAGGACTACGTGTGCCCCCGGGCGCGATGTCGAAAGCCAGGTGCTCGCTCGCATCCACAACCACATCCACGGGCGTGTATTTATCGACGGCAACAAGACGGTGGTGTTTTCGTGCATCTCCGGGCTCCTACGCGCCAGAGCGAATGGGCTGAGCGCCACGTAAAGCTGCCTGGTCGGTGAAACGCACCACGGCAGGAAGCCGAGCGAAGTGCTGCATATTGCCAGAAGGCGGTGCCACCTTGCCGATTGGCATCATGCACTTCGGTTAAGATTTGAGCGAAATCGGCCCTGAGCAGAAGGTCACGAGTGCCGTGGACGGGTTGTTGCGAGTACGTTCACCTTTTAGGCCAAGATGATCGCATGATGTATCGACTGGAAGGCGCCATTTTGCGCAGACTCCGGCTACGCCGCTCTATCGATTTCTGGGATCAACTCCAGTTCGCCATGAAGCGCTATTTCCTCTGTTTTGAGGTTGAAGCTGGTCTGCATGTTCATCCAAAACTCCGGCGTTGTGCGGAAGTACTTGGCGAGCCGCAGGGCGGTATCCGTGGTTATCGGTGTTTGCTCGGCCGCTATGCGTTCGATGCGGGTGCGAGGAACATTGAGCTTTTTCGCCAATGCACCGGCGCTCATGTTCAGAGGACGCAGGTACTCCTCGCGGAGGATTTCGCCCGGATGGACCGGTGGAAGAATATGGGTCATCTCAAGCTCCTTCTGTGCCACGATTGGCTCTCAATGGTAGTCAACTATTTCAACGTCCTCGATACCGGCATCAGTCCATACAAAGCATATTCGCCACTGATCATTGATCCGGATTGAATGTTGGCCTTCTCTATTCCCCTTAAGCGCTTCTAGTCGATTGCCGGAAGGAGAACGCAGGTCCTCAAGAGCTGCAGCGCTGTTCAGGATTGTCAGTTCGCGGACGGCCAACCTCACGATGTCTGAAGGAGAGCCTTTCTGCGCTTTGCCGCGGGCAACGGCTTCGGTTCTCGCATCCTTAAATGACCTGATCACGCCTGGCTCTTAATGTTTGTATCATATGGTGATACTGGTGGAAGTCCAACCAATATGTATCATTGCACGATACAGATTCGCAATCGCGTTCCTGTATACGCGGTCTCAACGTGGTCGATCTCCGGTTCAGATCCCTTCAAGGCGCTCAATTGGTCTTTATCAGGCTGCTTAGAGCCTGCTGGCGCTCCCCGGTTTGACCGTCGACAAGCCGAGGAACGTGACTGCTTCGTCTACGCGGATTGATGCCGACATTAAGGACCGCGCCACCGCCGTCCTACAGAACACGGGGCTGACAATGCCGATGTCGAGGCTCGCTTCCGCGAGCGCCGGGCGACAGCTCTGCGTAAGGCAGGGGCTGGCGACTGATGAGGCTTGTCTGGGCGCGGTATGCGCTTGATGATCGAGACGCTATCTTCAGTTACATTGAAAGCGAAAATCCGAGGGCGGCGGCCCACGTCGGCGAGGAGATTGCGAGCCGTCCGACGTCTCCTCGACTTTCCCGAAAGCGGACGTCCTGGTCGAGTTGAGGGCACGCGGCCCCAGGTCCAAATCCGGCCGAAGCGAGGTTAATGATTAGGCGGCGGACCTTGTATTTTTTGCCATTCCTTAGAGGACTTTTTAGACGCTTCAACGAAGTGCTCTTTCTTTCCGGCAGGCGATCAAGAGATCAAGAGCGCTCGCGTACTAGTTGCCGCGGCGTAGGTATCCCTTGATTTCAAGCCATCAACGATTGCGAGAGTGAATGCGTCGGCGGCTAACGATCTAGTCGCCAGTTCACATTCGGAAGTCTTCGCCCGACAAGATTGCCTGGATCATGCCTCCAGCGAGCAGGATTTCCACCTCCCGCTCGGTTTCAACTGCGACAGTTCCAATAAGGTGCCGGTCTTCTCCGTCGCCGTGGCGGATAGTCAAGCTGATATTCCCTCGAGGCGTAACCGCGGTCGCATCGACGTTGATCCGGTCCCGCGGTTCTACGGCGAGCGGCGTGTCGCGATCTACTACTATGGGAAGCACACCCATGCCGATGAGATTGGTGCGGTGGATGCGTTCGAAGCTGCGCGCGACGACAGCGCGCACGCCGAGCAGTGCCACGCCCTTCGCCGCCCAGTCGCGCGAAGAGCCCGCACCGTAACGTTCGCCGGCCACAAGAATGACCGAACGGCCTTCCTGCCGATAGCGCTCGGCGATTTCCCATAGTGTGCCTTCCTCCATCGTGGGTGCATGGATCGTGCGCGAGGCTGAGCGGCCGCCGATCAGCAGATTGCCGGCGGTGCGGTTGTCGAAGAGGCCCCGGACCATGGCCTCCCAATTTCCGCGACGGGCCGCATAGACGTTGAGGTCGTCGGCCGTGGCACCACGACGGATGAGATGCTGGCCGGTGTGGCTGGTTCTGCCAATCTGGCCGGCTGGAGAGATGTGGTCGGTCGTCATGTCGTCACCGAGAACGAGCAGAGGATGGGCCTCATAAGCGCCGAGCCGGGTTGTCGTTCGCGCTGAAGCGAACGGCGGGCGGCGGATATAGGTTGATGCGGTGTCCCATGGAAACTGCGCCGAAGAGGGGGCGTCCAATGCCTGCCATTCCTCGTTGGCGGTGGCCTCTGTGAAAGCACGGCCGAAATCGGCGGGGTCGGAAAATCTCTGGACGATTGCATCGACCTCCTCGTTGGCCGGGAGGAGTTCGCCAAGCCGGATAGCCTCTCCCTGCGGACCAAGGGCAATCACGCTGTTCAGCGGATCGGGCACAAATTGGCCGATCAGCGAAAGGGCGACAACCAGCGGCGGAGCCGCGAGAAAACCGTACCGGAGGCTCGGATGGACACGCCCCGGAAAGTTGCGGTTGCCGGAGAGGAGGGCCGCCGCGACCGTTCCGTCCGCGATCGCCGCGGCCATGTCCGCTTGCAGTGGGCCGGAATTGCCGATGCAGGTCGTGCAGCCTTGGCCGACAATGCCGAAGCCGAGTGCTTCCAGATCGGTGAGTAGGCCGCTGCGTCCCAGAAAACGTGCGGCGGCGGGCGAGCCGGGCGCCAGCGACGTCTTCACCCAGGCCGGAGGTCGAAGACCGAGTTGCCGCGCCTTGCGGGCAACGAGCCCGGCTGCGGCGAGAAGACGCTGGTCGGAGGTGTTGGTGCAACTCGTTATGGCGGCGATAGCCATAGCGCCGTCCGGAATCGTCTTTCCGGTCTTAAAGGGTTTGCCGGTCGCGGCCTCCAACAATTCGGCTGCTTTAGCGACCGGCAGCTTATCCTGCGGGCGTTGAGGGCCGGCAAGCAGCGGTTCGATTGCCGAAAGGTTGAGATCAATCACGCGGCTGTAGCGTGGTTCCGCCGCCGGATCGAACCAGAGATCAAGGCTTTTCGCCGCTCTTTCGACGAAGGTGCAGTGGTCGGCGCTTCGGCCGGTCCGATGCAGATAGGCAATGGTTTGCCCGTCGATCGGGAAGAAGCCGGTCGAAGCCCCGTACTCGGGCGCCATATTGGCGACGACGGCGCGATCACCGCAGGAGAGTGTAGAAACGCCTTCGCCGAAAAACTCGACAAATTCTCCTGCAATGCCATGCTTCCTGAGCAGATGCGTGACCTCAAGCGCAAGATCCGTCGACAGCACCCCCGCGCCGAGCCGGCCGGTCAGTCTGATGCCGATGACATCGGGCAGGCGGATCGTCACCGGCATGCCGAAGAAGACGCTCTCGGCCTCCAGGCCTCCGACGCCCCAGGCGAGCACGCCGATACCGTTGATCATCGGCGTGTGGCTGTCGGTGCCGATCAGCGTGTCCGGCGCGGCGCGGCGGGTACCGTCGCGCTCCACGGTCTCTATGACGGTGGCGAGCTGTTCGAGGTTCAGCGTGTGCATGATGCCGGTACCGGGCGGGTGCACTCGCACACCGGGCAGTGCCGTCGTTGCCCATTTCATCAGGCGGTACCGTTCGCTGTTGCGCTCCATCTCGCGCCGCATGTTGTGGTCCCGGGCATCGCTGCGGCCATACCAGTCGACCGCGACACTGTGATCGACCGAGACATCGACGGGTAGTACGGGCGTGAGCCTTGAGGGATCGCCACCGGCTTCCGCGATCGCGTCGCGCATGGCGGCAATATCCACAAGGGCCGGTACGCAGGTCGTATCGTGCATGAGGATGCGTGATGGGTGGAAATCGATCTCCGCCTCACTTGTGCCCGCGCGCAACCAATCCCGCAGAGCATTTGTGAAAGCGGGAAGGCGCGGCGGGTCGCGGCGGGCAACGTTTTCAAGCAGGATGCGCAGGACGAAGGGCAAGCGCTGGACCTCGTCGAAAGCCGCGCGGAGATCAATGGCTTCAACCGGCCCTGTCCCGGTTTCGATCAACAAAGCCATTTGTTATCCTCCGAAGTGATTTTGTGTACGTAAAAAACCAATTAATGCACAGTGTCAACGGAATTCTTGCCGATCATTGGCTTTTAACTCGGTAGATATGCAAAATTGCGGTCTCGTGTTTCTTTTGCGCCCGCCATGGAATAACCTCCGGTCATCGCTTCAGAAGACCGGATAGAATTCATGCGCTCCAGCCAGCTTGCCCAGACCATCGCCAATGAGATCACGCTGCTTGTCACATCCGGTGAGCTCTCGGTGGGGGATCACCTGAAGACGCAGCAACTGGCCGACCGCTTCGGTGTCTCTCGCTCGCCGGTGCGCGAGGCGATGGACATGCTGGCAACGCAGGGGTTGCTGGAACAGAAGGAAAATCGCGGTTTCTTCGTCCGGGAGGCGGTCGGTGGCATTGTCGAACAGGTGCGCGATGATGCCGAACCCTTCGAGGTCGCCAATGACTATCAACGGTTGGCGGAGGACTGGCTGACCGACCGTATACCGGCCGAAGTCACGGAACAGATGCTGCGCGAGCGCTACGAACTGACGAAGTCTCAGTTGAACGACATCCTGATGCGTGCCACCCGCGAGGGCTGGGCGGAGCGCAAGCAGGGCTATGGCTGGCGCTTCCTGCCCGTTGCCAAGACACCGGAGGCGTTCGAGCAGATCTATCGCTTCCGCATGCTGATCGAGCCGGCGGCGATGCTGGAGCCGGAGTTCCGGCTTGACCGCAAGATCATCGAGGAACAACGCCGGATTCAGATGCGCATGCTAGACACCGACATCGAGCGTCTGCCGGCCGAGCGCCTGCTGCACAATGGCGCGCTCTTCCACGAAGAGCTCATCAAGATGGCCAACAATCCCTTCTTCCACATTTCGCTGGTGCGGGTAAACCGCATGCGACGCCTCCTCGAATATCGCTCCCGCGTCGACCGCAGCCGTACGGTACGGCAATGCCAGGAACACCTCGAAATCCTTGATCTTCTTGAGCGCGGCGAGGTCGTCGAGGCTTCCTACGCTATGCGTCGACACCTTGGGGGCGCGCTGTCGAAGAAGTCGCCGATTACCTGGTCCTGGTCGCACCAAGCGCATGAAAAAGACAATCTCGAAAAATAGAGATTGCATTTTCAGATTTAAAAAGCCAATAATCCGCCCGTGACGTAGAGCGACGACTTCGCTCGTCGCCTCATGGGAGATTAGCTGATGAAAATATTCGTGACGCCGTGTGATGGGATCGGTCCGGAGATCACTGCGGCAACCATGGAGGTCCTGAAGGCAGCCGACGCGGCCTTCGGTCTGGGCCTCGAGTACCATTTCGAAGACACCGGCTTCACCAGCCTGGAGAAGTACGGCTCGACGCTTCGCGACGAGACGCTCGATCGCGCCCGCACCTTTGACGGCATTATCCTCGGGCCCCAGTCGCACTTGGATTATCCTGCCCGCGACAAGGGTGGCGTCAACGTCTCTGCAGGCTTCCGCGTCAAGCTCGACCTCTACGCGAACGTGCGTCCGGCGCGCTCCCGGCCGTTCCTAAACGACGCCAAGAAGATGGACCTCGTCATCATGCGCGAGGCGACGGAAGGCTTCTATCCCGACCGCAACATGTATGCCGGTACGGGTGAGTTCATGCCGACGCCGGACGTGGCGCTTTCCGTGCGCAAGATCACTGCGTCTGCTTGCGAGCGCATCGCACGCCAGGCCTTCCTGCTCGCCATGAAGCGCAACAAGAAGGTAACCGCAGTTCATAAGGCCAACAACTTCATCCTCACCGACGGCCTGTTCCTTCAGCAGGTACGCAGGGTCGCTGCCGAATTCCCCGAGGTCACGCTCAACGAATTCATCATCGACGCGATGGCCGCCCATCTGGTTCGCGACCCCTCGCGCTTCGACGTGATCGTCGCGACGAACTTCTACTCGGACATTCTGTCGGATCTCGCCAGCGAGCTCTCCGGCAGCCTCGGCCTTGCCGGCTCGATCAACGCCAATGCCGAAACCGGCCTTGTCTGCGCGCAAGCCCAGCATGGTTCGGCGCCCGATATCCAGAACCAGAACATCGCCAACCCGACTTCGCTCATCCTGTCCGCAGCTATGATGCTCAGCTGGCTCGGCGAGCAGCGCGGCTTGCTGCAGTTCGAAGCGGCGGGTGCGGAAATCGAGCGTGCGGTCGACGAAGTTCTTGCGAACCCCGCGTCCCGCACACGCGACCTCGGCGGCAGCATCGGTACGGACGCGTTCGGTTCGTTAGTGGCACGGGCCGTTCGCAGCGGTGAAGGTGAACGCAAGCTCGCGAACGCCTGATGGGAGTTTGTACTTTGGATATTTAAAAGCCAAAGTACGGACATGGAGGCGCGAGGGCGGCAACGGCCCTCGCGGAACTGCCCGGAGGAGATTTGGAGCCGGGCGTCTTTTGGGAGAAGAGAGAATGAACAAGCATGTTTCCGGCCGCCTTGGGGCCGTTGCGGTCACCGCGTTCATGACGGCTTTTGCGGCACACGCACAAGACGTACCCGCAGGCTATCCTGCCGACTATGCGGACCTGATCGCCAAGGCCAAGCAGGAAGGTACCGTTTCGATCTACACCTCGACCGATGCGGCGCAGTCGCAGAAGCTGCAGGATGCCTTCACCAAGAAATACGGGATCAAGATCGCCTACAACGATCTCGGGACGAACGGTGCCTATAACCAGGTGATCTCAGAGGCTGCCGCCAGCCAGACCACCGCCGACATCGTCTGGAGCTCGGCGATGGACCTGCAGATGACGCTGGTCCAGGATGGTTATGCGGCTGATTACGCTTCACCAGAAGCCGGCAACCTTCCGAACTGGGCAAACTACAAGAACACGCTCTACGCCACCACCGTCGAGCCGATCGGCGTGATCTACAACACCAAGGCCCTTTCTGAAGACAAGCTTCCGAAGACCTATGCCGACATGATCACGTTCCTGAAGGACAACAAGACCGAGCTTCAAGGCAAGGTTGCGACCTTCGATCCGGAAAAGAGTGGTTCCGGCTTCCTGCACCACTCCAACGATGCGCGTAACCGGCCGGACTTCTGGGATCTTGCCAAGGCCATGGGCGACGATGGTGCTAAGATCTATTCCAGCTCCGGCGGTATGAAGGAAACGGTCGTTTCGGGCGAAAACGTCATCGCCATCAACATCATCGGCTCCTACGCGCTCGACTGGGTCAAGGAGAGCCCGAACCTCGGCGTGCACTTCGCGACGGACTATACGCCCGCATTCTCGCGTCTGGCGCTGATCACCAAGGATGCTCCGCATTCGAACGCGGCCAAGCTCTTCGTCGACTTCATGCTGTCGTCCGAAGGCCAGTCGCTTCTGGCGGAAGGCGGATTGCCGTCGATCCGTGAAGACGTGACCGCCGGCCTCAACATCAAGACGCTCAACGAGCGTGTCGGTGGTGGCCTGAAGCCGATCGCCGTCGACGAGGGAGTCCTGGAATACATGGACCAGATGAAGCGCGTTCAGTTCCTCAACGACTGGAAAGCCGCCCTCGGCCGCTGATGCTTAGCCGACCGCGGCGCTCCGGCGCCGCGGTTCCGCCACCGTTTGCGAGAGGCATAGAATGTCAACCCACATCCAAGCACAGGCTGCAGTCCCCCTGACGAAAGCCGCAGCCGAAAAGAAGTATCCGGCAAAGATGCCGCGGCACGGCAATGCAAACTTCTATCGGCGTATCGTCATCGGTCTGCTCGCGGTCGCCGTTCTGGCGCCGGTCGGCCTGATCATCTACCAGAGCCTTCTGACGGCTGCGTTCTTCAGCCCCCGTGCGCACTTCGGCCTCGATGCGTACAAATACGTCTTCACCGACAAGAATTTCTATCGCGCTCTCGGCACGACGGCGATCTTCTCCTTCGGCATGGTGGCGATCGCAGTGCCGCTCGGCGGTCTGCTCGCCTTCTTGATCACGCGCACCGACATCAAGGGCAAACGCCTGCTCGAGATCCTCGTGCTCGTGCCGATGTTCATTTCCTCCATCGTGCTTGCCTTTGGCTACACGGTGTCGGTCGGCCCGACCGGTTTCGTCTCGCTCTTCGTCCGCAGTGTGCTGGGCTTCGTACCCTGGAACATTTACAGCCTGCCGGGCATGATCCTGATAGCCGGCCTCAGCCACGTTCCGCACGTCTATCTCTATGTCTCGTCGGCCATGCGCAATCTGCCATCGGATCTCGAGGAGGCGGCCCGCACCACCGGCGCATCCATCTGGCAGGTCTCGCGCGACGTCACGCTGCCGATGGTGCTGCCGGCGCTGATCTTTGCGGCGGCCCTCAACATCCTGCTCGGTTTCGAGACCTTCGGCATCCCGCTTGTTCTCGGAGATCCGAATGGGATCATGGTGCTGACCACCTACATCTATAAGCTGACGACGCTGTTCGGCACGCCGACCTATCAACTCATGGCGGTCGTCGCAGTCGTGCTGGTGCTGATCACGCTGCCGTTGGTCTGGATGCAGCGAAGACTGCTGCGCAATGCCCGCAAATATGCCGCACTCGGCGGCAAGGGTGCCCGCGTTGCCACCTTGAAACTCGG
Source organism: Ensifer sp. 38_S197 (assembly GCF_056924495.1). Taxonomy (NCBI): domain Bacteria; kingdom Pseudomonadati; phylum Pseudomonadota; class Alphaproteobacteria; order Hyphomicrobiales; family Rhizobiaceae; genus Ensifer; species Ensifer sp. 38_S197. The sequence continues at coordinate 1,492,881 of NZ_JBXOVZ010000001.1, forward strand.
CACCAGCGGCCAGGTCATTGCCCTTTCGGTCATCGGTTTCTGGCTCTTCGTCTCGGTCGTTCTCCCGATCGGCGGCATCACGGTGCGCGCGTTCGTCGATGCCTGGGGCGAAGGCGTCAACCTCTTCGACCAACTGACCCTCTCCAACTTCAGCCGCATGCTCGAAGTGCCGAGCCTCTACAATGGCATCGTCAACACGATCATCCTGTCGGTCGTCGGTGGTGCTGCAGCCGTGGCGATCTATCTCGCCGTCGGCCTGGCCGGTCACCGCAACTGGGGTATGTCGAATACGGTGCTCGACTATATCGTCCTCCTGCCGCGTGCCCTTCCGGGCCTCGTCGTCGGCCTTGCCTTCTTCTGGGTTTTCCTGTTCGTGCCGCTGCTCACGCCACTTAGGCCAACGCTGGTCAGCCTCTTCGTCGCCTATCTGGTCGTCGGCCTGTCCTATGGTCTGCGCCTCCTGCAAGGAACGCTGATCCAGGTCGCCCCGGAACTCGAAGAGTCCGCCCGCACCACGGGTGCCACGATCGGCCGCACCTGGAAGGATGTGGTGATCCCGATCGTCCGGCCGGGTCTGGCCGGTGCTTGGGCGCTCATCATGATCATCTTCCTTCGCGAATATGCGACGGGCGTCTACCTCATGGGGGCCGGCACGGAAGTCATCGGTTCGCTGATGGTCTCGCTTCTTCAGACCGGCGCCATGAACACGATCGCCGCTCTTTCCCTCATCAGCATCGTCTTGACGGGCGCAGGTCTCGCACTCGCCCTCCGTTTGGGAGCAAAAATCCATGACTGAACTCGTTGTCAGCAATGTCCAGAAGTGGCTGGGCGGTCTGCAGATCCTGAAAGGCGCGTCCTTCACCGCGCAGCGCGGCTCCATCGTCGCCCTGCTTGGTGCCTCAGGCAGCGGCAAGACCACACTGTTGCGCTGTATCGCCGGGCTCGAACAGCCGGAGATTGGCCAGATCGTCATCGGCGGCAAGACCGTGCTCGATGGCGAAAGGAAGCTCGCGCTTCCGCCTGAGCAGCGCAACATCGGCCTCGTATTTCAATCCTACGCCCTTTGGCCTCATCGCACCGTCAAGGAGAATGTCGGCTACGGGCTGAAGCTGCGTGGCGTTACGCAGGCCGATATGGAAAAGCGCGTACAGGCGATCCTGGAACGCATGGGCCTCGGCCATCTTTCCGATCGCTTCCCGTCGCAATTGTCGGGCGGCCAGCAGCAGCGCGTCGCCATCTGCCGGGCGCTGGTCTATGAGCCGCGCGTGCTGTTGCTCGATGAGCCGCTCTCCAATCTTGATGCGAAGCTCAGAGAAGAGGCGCGCTACTGGATCCGCAAGCTGATCCTCGATCTCGAAGATCTGCGCCATCCTCGTCACGCACGATCAAAGCGAGGCGCTGGCCGCTGCCGATAACATTCTCCTGCTGCAGGACGGTCGCATCGTCCAGCAAGGCGGACCGCAGGAGATCTATTCCAATCCAAACAGCTTCTATTCGGCAGACTTCCTGGGCGCGAACAATATCGTCAAGGCGAAGGTCAAGTCGATCAACGGCCGCAGCGCGGTCATCGGCGGCGACAACTGGAGCCTCGATGGCACGGTGCGCGAGGCATCCGGCGTCAACGCATCCGACGACGCGCGTGCGGTGATCCGGGTCGAGCAGATCAGCGTCAGCGACCAGCCCGAGGCGGGCGGGCTCGAGATGAACCTCGACGACAGCATCTATCTCGGCGACCGCTGGGAATACCGTCTGCGTCGCGGCGATTTCGTCGCCAAGGCACACGGCGCACGGCAGCTGGCGACCGGCATTGTTTGGGCACGGATTCCGTCTGAGAGCGTCTGGGTGTTTTCGGCGGGCCAGCATTAGCGAAGGTCGTCGTTGACGGCCGCCGTTCCTCGCGGCGGCCGCCCCGTTCAAAGGTATTTTCATGTCGAGACAGCCCCGGATAACGCTCGTCCATGCGACACCGATCGCGATGGAACCGATCAAACTTGCTTTCGCAACGGCCTGGCCGGATGCGGATGTGGTCAACCTTCTGGAAGACAGCCTTTCGCCCGACCGTGCCGCAAGTATCGACATCACCGAAGCCCTGACGGCGCGTATCGAGGCTCTGGCCCGATATGCGCGGCAGATCGGGAGTGCGGCGGTGCTTTTCACCTGCTCGGCCTTCGGGCGGGCGATCGAGCAGGCGGCGACGACCGTCGACATCCCGGCGCTGAAACCCAACGAGGCGATGTTCGAGGCTGCAATCCGGAAAGGCGGCAGGACTGCCATGCTCTACACCTTCCCGCCTGCGCGCAACGGCATGGAGGCGGAGTTTCAGGAGGAGGCCGAAAGGATCGATCCGACCGCGACCATGGAGAGCTTCCTGGTGCATGGCGCGATCGAGGCGGTGCGGGCGGGTGATGTAGAGACGCACAATCGGCTCGTCGCCGAAGCGGCGGCGGGTTTGCGTGGCTTCGACAGCATCGTGCTTGCGCATTTCTCAACGGCACGCGCCGTACCTGCGGTGCGGGCTGTGACGGACATACCGGTCCTGTCGAGCCCGGATGCCGCCATCGACAAACTCAAGCGCCTTCTCGGCGCAGCATGATTTTCGGGAGTACACCTTCGATGCTGCTTGGCGTCATTGCAGACGATTTTACAGGGGCAAGCGATATCGCGAATACGCTCGCCAAGGGCTTGCCGGGGCAGGGCGGCCTTCGCACGGTACAATACCTTGGAATCCCTCGCGCAAAGGCCGAGGCCGAGGTGGAGGCTGGGGTAATTGCGCTAAAGAGCCGGTCGATCGATGTAGCTTCGGCCGTCGAACAGTCGCTGGCGAGCCTGCGCTGGCTGCTCGATCAGGGGTGCCAGCAGATTGTCTTCAAATACTGCTCGACCTTCGATTCCACCCTGGCCGGCAATATCGGCCCGGTTGCCGAAGCTCTTGCCGCGGCTCTGGGCGTCACGGGTGTGATTGCTTGTCCTGCCTTTCCCGGTGCCGGCCGAACGGTCTATCAGGGCCACCTCTTCGTGAAGGATCGGCTTCTGAGCGAGTCCGGACTGCAGAACCATCCGCTCAATCCGATGACCGATGCAGACATCCGCCGGTGGCTACGGCTGCAATCGACCACCGACGTAGGACACGTCGATATCGGGATCGTGCGGCAAGGGCCGACTGAAATCAAATCAGCGCTGCGGGAGAATGGCGAGCGCAATCGCACGCTCGTCATCGTCGATGCAATCGCGGATGACGATCTCGTCGCCATCGGTCGTGCGGCGGCAGGTGACCGCCTCGTCACCGGCGGTTCCGGCATCGCAATCGGTCTTGCCGCAAACTTCATCGAGCAAGGCCTTGCTGCCGGAACCGGCGCCAGCGCAGCAGGCGTCGATGGGCCGGAGGCCATTCTCGCCGGAAGCTGCTCCGGTGCGACCCGCGAACAGGTCGAGATCCACCGCAAGAACCACCCGACGCTTGCCATCGACGTTGCCGGCGTCATGGCGGGCTCGGTGACGGCCGCCAAGCTGACATCCTTCCTGCTCGCGAACGAGGGCAGGGCGCCGCTCGTTTGTTCCTCGGGCACACCCGGCGAGGTCCAGGCGGTCCAGGCGCGCTTCGGCCGGGAAGCGGTTGCCGCGGCGCTCGATGATCTCTTTGCGAAAACGGCTCAGGAACTGGTCAAGGCTGGCGTCCGCCGCCTCGTCGTTGCCGGTGGCGAAACGTCCGGGGCGGTCGTCTCGGCACTCGACCTCGGCGCGTTGACGATTGGGTCGGAAATCGATCCCGGGGTGCCGGTGCTGTTGTCGGGTGGGGCAAAACCTGTGGCGTTGGCGCTGAAGTCCGGCAATTTTGGCGCCCCCGACTTCTTTGTCAAAGCACTGGAAAGGCTCGCAGGCAGATGAGTGCTGAAAACAGGATACGCGACGAGATCGCCCGGCTTTCGAAGTCGTTGTTCGACCGTGGCTTCTCGGTCGGCTCCGCCGGCAACATCAGCGCTGCGGTCGAGGACGGGATCCTGATGACCCCGACGAATTCGTGCCTCGGCTTTCTCGATCCGGCACGCATCTCGAAGCTCGATCGCGACGGCCGGCACATCTCCGGGGACAAGCCGTCGAAGGAAGTGTTCCTGCACCGTGCGTTCTACGAAACACGGCCGCAGACGGGCGCGGTGGTCCACCTCCATTCGACCTTCGCCACGGCTCTCTCCTGCCTCGCCGACATCGATCCGGACGACTGCGTTCCGCCGATCACTCCCTACGTCGTCATGCGCGTGGGGCAAGTGAAGCTGCTACCCTACGTCAAGCCGGGCGACAAAAGCATGGGCGACATGATCCGGGAACTCGGTGGTCGCTATGCCGCCGTGCTGCTTGCCAATCATGGCCCCGTCGTTACCGGCAAGGACATTGCATCGGCGGTCTACGCAGTTGAGGAGCTGGAGGAAACGGCGAAGCTGTTGGTACTGCTGCGCGATGCGCCGAAACGCATGCTTTCCCCTGAAAACGTCACGGAATTAAAGGCCGTCTTCGCCGGCTATTGAAGGAAACACCGATGAAAACGGCTGATCTCGTCGATGCGCATGGGGAGGAAGTGCACTTCTGCGATCTTCCCTTTTTGAAACTCGGTAAGACGAAGTCCTTCAGCGGTCCGATCGCGACCGTCAAATGCTTTGAGGACAATGCCCTGCTGAAGGCCGAGTTGCAGAAGCCAGGCGAGGGCAGGGTCATGGTCGTCGATGGCGGCGCCTCGAGCCGTGTCGCGCTGCTTGGCGATCAGATTGCCATGATCCTTCGCGACAACGGTTGGGCTGGCATCGTGATCAACGGCGCCGTACGCGATAGTGCCGAGATCGGCGAGATGGATGTGGCCGTCTTCTGCCTGTCGGTCACGCCGAAAAAATCCGTGAAGGATGGCGCCGGCAAACTCGAGATTCCCGTCCAGTTTGGCGGCGTCAAGTTCGCGCCCGGCGCCTACCTCTACGCGGATGCGGATGGCGTGCTCCTCAGCGACCGCGATCTTCGCTGAGGGGATAGTGCGGTGACCGTGCAGTCCATGTTCTCGGCCCATATCGGCTATCTGTTCAGGGAGCTACCCTTCGAGGAACGCTTCGAAGCGGCGGCTGCGGTGGGTTTTGATGCCGTCGAACACCCTTATCTAGAGACGTTCGAGCCAGCGATCATCCGCGGTCTTCTAGAGAAGCACCGTCTCCGCTTTGCGCAGCTCTCCTGCGCATACGGCGACCTCGCGAAGGGCGAAAAAGGCCTTGCCGCGCTGTCGGGCCGACAGTCCGAGTTTCGCACAGCCTTCGATAGCGCCCTTGAGTTCGCGCGCGCCGTCGATGCGCCCTACCTTCACCCGATGGCCGGCATTCCACCTCGCGATGCAGACGCTGAAAGCGTTTACTTCGAGAACCTGCGTTACGCCGTCCAGCGAACGGCCGGCACACCGGTGAAGATCCTGATCGAGGCGATCAGTGAACGGTCGGTGCCGGGCTATACGCTCTCCACACTCGAGCAGGCGTGCCGCGTGCAGGATGTCTTCGGTCCCGGCAATCTCTCGCTGCTGCTCGACACCTTCCATGGGTGCGCGACCGGCATCGATCCGGCTGAGTGGATCGCGGCGAATGCCTATAGGATCGGGCACATCCACATCGCCGACCATCCGGGTCGGCAGGAGCCGGGAACCGGGACGATTGATTTCGAATCTGTCCTTTCGGCACTTGAAGCGCAGCGCTTCCAGGGTGCCATCGGCTTCGAATTTACACCCTCGACGAACTCGGTCGAGAGCTTGACGTTTCTCGCTTCCTGGCGGGCGAGATCAGAAATCAGGAGAAGAGTATGATCGTTTCCATCAATCCGGCCAACGGCCGCGAGCTTGCGCGCTACGACCTTCACGACGATGCCTATGTCGACCAGGCGTTGAGCGCGTCGGCGAAGGCACAGGCCGGCTGGCGAAGAGTGCCAGTCGCTGAGCGCTGCAGGCTACTTTCCGCCATGGCGCGGGTGCTGCGGGCCGGAAAGTCCCGTTATGCCGCCATGATCACACGCGAGATGGGCAAGCCAATCGCAGAAGCCGAAGCTGAGGTGGAGAAGTGCGCCTACAACTGCGATTTCTATGCCGAGAATGCGCCGAAGTACCTTGCGGATGAAACGGTAGCGTCGAACGCGGCTGAGAGCGCCATCGCCTTCGATCCGCTCGGGGTGGTCTTGGCGATCATGCCGTGGAACTATCCGTTCTGGCAGTTCTTCCGCTTTGCGGCCCCGACCTTTGCAGCAGGCAATGGCGCAATCTTGAAGCACGCGAACAATGTTCCGGAATGCGCGCTCGCGATCGAAGAGGTGATGCGGGAAGCCGGCTGCCCTGAAGGTCTCTTTGCTACGCTTCTGATCGAGCCGTCGAAGATTGCCGGCATTATCGACGATGACCGGATCGCTGCCGTCACGTTGACGGGTTCGACGGAAGTGGGGGCGATTGTCGCCGCACAGGCCGGCAAGGCCTTGAAGAAGCAGGTGCTTGAGCTCGGCGGCTCGGATCCGTTCATCGTGCTTGCCGACGCCGATCTGGAAGAGGCGGCAAAGATCGCGGTCAAGGCGCGCTACATCAATGTCGGACAGTCCTGCGTCAACGCCAAGCGTTTCATCGTCGAGGCGGCGGTTGCCGATCGTTTCGTCGAGCTTTTCTGCGCGGGCGTCGCGAAGCTGAAGATCGGTGATCCCCTTGTGCGCGATACCAATATAGGGCCGATGGCGCGCGCCAATCTCCTGAGCGGCCTACATGCGCAGGTGGAAAAGACGATCGCGGCCGGTGCGACACTCAAGCTGGGCGGCAAGCCGATCGATGGCGACGGTTTCTATTACCCCCCGACCGTGCTTGACCATGTGACTGAGGAGATGACGGCATTCCACGAGGAAACCTTCGGACCTGTTGCGGCGATCATCCGGGCACGAGATTCCGAGGAGGCGATCCGCCTGGCAAACCAGACTGAATTCGGTCTCGGCTCGGCGATCTGGAGCCGCGACGTCGAGCGGGCGCGAAAGCTCGCCCGCGACCTCGATGCCGGTGCGGTCTTCATCAACGGCATGGTCGCTTCCGATCCGCGCTATCCCTTCGGTGGCATCAAGCGCTCAGGCTATGGCCGCGAACTCGGGGTCTATGGCATTCGCGAGTTCGTCAACATCAAGACCGTCTGGATCGGTCCGGCGGTCGCGGCAAAGTAAGGAATGGCTTTGATGACCCAAGCAGCAATACTTCGCCCGCGTGAACTGCCGGCCAACGACCGTGGCGGTGGTGCGCGCACTACGCCTCTGGTCACGCGCAAATGTGGATCGACCAGCATGATCAACGGCATCACCGCCTTTAATCCGGGTGCTGCGATCGGGCTGCACAAGCATAATTGCGAAGAATGCGTGATGGTCATCGAAGGCGAGGCGATCGCGGAGATCGACGGTGTCCAGCATCATCTCGACACGAATGACACGACGTGGATTCCCGCAAATGTGCCGCATCGCTTCATCAACCCAACCGATAAGCCCATGCGCATATTCTGGATATATGCGTCCGTCGATGCGACCCGCACGATGATCGCGACTGGCGAGGAACGGTCGATCGACGCTGAACACGGTCACAAGCTGTCATGAGTTCCAATGATCTACGAGCTTGCTGAAATCACGGTGAAAGCCGGTCAGGAAGCGAACTTCGAAAAGGGGGTCGAGCAAGCAGCTCCGCTTTTCCTTCGTGCAAAAGGTTGCCACGGCCTTTCACTCCACAGAGTCGTGGAGAACCAGTCCGTTTATCGCCTCCTCGTGAAATGGGAGACCATCGAAAATCATCTCATCGATTTTCGTGGTTGTGACGATTTCCAGGAGTGGCGAAATCTCGTCGGCGCGTTCTTCGACAGCCCACCGGTGGTGACACATTCTTCGTCTACGGCCCGATACAGCCCGAGTGACGAGAATGAAGATGCATGACATTGCGAAGTTTCTGCTGACGCTTTCAATCGGAGGGGTCGGTGGATGGGTGATGTGGCATTTCCATATGCCACTCGCCTGGCTTCTCGGCGCGATGATCTTCTGCGGGCTTGCGGCGTTGGCGGGACTTCGCCTTGCCACGCCAAAGTTTGCGCGCCCTCCGATGACCGCGACGATCGGAGCAATGTTGGGGACGTCGTTCTCGCCGGCAGTCTTCGAACACGCGAGCGTATGGCTCGTGTCTCTCGCCGGGCTCGTTTTCTTTATCGCTGCCGCGGCCTCGGTCGCCTACGTCTACTTTCGTAAGGTCGGGAAATTCGACCATCAGACGGCGTTTTTCTCGGCCATGCCCGGTGGACTGGTCGAAATGGTCACGCTGGGTGCGGAACGGGGCGGCGACGAGAGGATGATCTCGCTCATCCACGCGGCGCGCATCTTCCTCGTGGTTCTCTGTATGCCGTTTATCATTCAACTGATAACGGGGGAAGAAATAGGTCGAAGCGGGTCAAGTTACGTCCCGTTCGCAGCGATCGAGGCGAAGGACCTCGCCTGGTTTGCAGCCGCTATAGGGATAGGTGTGGCGGGCGGTATATTCCTTCGTCTTCCCGCGCGCTATCTGCTCGGACCGATGATTGTCAGTGCGGGACTGCACCTCTCGGGCGTTTCCGATTTCCAGCTTCCCAGCGCCTTTCTGGCGGCGGCGCAGGTGGTGATCGGGGCCACGGTGGGCTGCCGGTTTGTGAGCACCGCGCCTGAGTTGATCCTTAGGGTTATCGGTTTGTCCGTTGGTTCGACGGTGTTGTTACTTGCAGTTTCGCTTGGGTTCGCGCTGCTTATCTCGACCATGACTGATGATCGCTTCGTAGGAACGGTACTCGCGTACTCACCGGGAGGGGTCGCAGAGATGAGTCTGATGGCGCTTTCCCTCGAGGTAGAAGTCCCCTTCGTGGTGTTTCACCACATTACCCGGGTCTTGTTGGTGGTGGCCGGTTCCGCCGCCCTTTTCCGCCTACGTATCGATCCGTTCAAAACCAAGTAATACGCCTCTCCTTAGTGCTCTGCGTCACTCTCATAATTTCGGAGCATCCAAATGTACCATTTCCGCTCACGGTGCTTTCCCGATACTTCCTGCAGGGGCGGGCAGCCAGGGTCGATGCCTTCAAGGCGCATCCGCAGAACGCCCATTATGCCGCTACCAAGGCCGCCGTCGTCAGCCTCTCACCAAATCCTTCGCGCAGGAATGCGCCGCAGACCAGATTCTGGTGAACTCGGTCGCACCCGCCGGCTTTGCCACCGACCGCGCCAAGGAACTCGGCTTCCTGCCAGAGCTTGCCAAGGCAAGCGCGCTCGGCCGCGCCGCCGAGCCCGTCGAAATGGCGGAATGGATCGTGAAGATGGCCTCCAGCCGCAACACCTACGCCGCCGGCGAAAATGTCGTAAGCGCGCTGATGGGCTCTTACTTCGGCATTATGGATCACGTTGTCGGTTGGATGCAGTCCAAGGGAGGACTGCCGCAGGAAGGCGCGCGCAGGTATCTCGCACAGCATTTTCTGAGCCTTTCAACGGTCGCGTTCCGCAAACCTGCTACTCCGCTGGAGGACCTGCGACATGAATATTCCACCAAAGGTGGACTCAATGAGAGCATGTTTGCCGAGTTTACCGAAGATGGAGATCTCGCGGTGCTTGCCGGCGCCAACACGCTCTGCGGCTTCTACGTCTTCTCGACCCTGCCATTGGCGGACGTCTACGCGATCGTCTTCTTCACCCCCATCGTCGTGACCCTCGCGTCGATCCCCATTCTCGGGGAAACCGTCGGTATGCACAGGATCGCTGCCATTGTGGTACGGCCCTCGGCTTCAGCAGGTTAGTTTGGCGCGTAGCGGGGCGCGTGCAATGCCGCTCCCGCCTTTTCGGCCCCTGCCCGTAACCGTTTGTCTTTGGTCCACAAGGACGTTCGCTGATCAAGGAGAACGGAAGCTAGCAAATGGGCATCCGTATAGCCAATGCCCATACTGAAAATGGAGTGACGATCAATCATCATCATGACTTCGTCATGTGTCGCGACGAGGGCTTCGCGTTGAGCCGCCAGGAAGGTTATCACGCTACCGCGATCTCGAAGGCTGCCAAGTGCCAGTTCGCCAATCACAGCTGGATGGCACAGCAAACGGTCTTCCTCAACAATCCTGCGCAGTTCAGCATCGGGATGCCGGAAATGATCAATCCAGATCGACGTGTCTGCGAGTATCACTTGGCCACTGCGCTCCGGCGGCGTGGCGCTGCCTCTGCATCCGGCATCGTTCCTCCAAGCGCAATAAGGCGTCTTCCCGATTCCACACGAACGAGTGTCTCCAACGCCTGACGTACCAAGGCAGCGGTTTCTTTCGTGCCGGTCAAAGACCTGGCTTTCTCCACGAGAGAATCGTCGAGGTTGATCGTTGAGCGCATGACCTGAATCCTAAGTGTGGTGTTACAAGTAGCACCATTTGGTGACGAAATCCACGTCTGTCAACCAGATCGGTGCACGCGGCCCGATTTGTCGAGTTCGTCGCTGGCCAGCCGAAGCGTGTCGATGAAGAGAGCGAAGGCCGAGAGCGTGAACGATCGCGCCAGTACGAAGCCGATCTCGAGACGGTTCGTCGCCGCTGCGTTGGATCTCATGGTCGTCGTCATAGCAAACCTATCTCGCCGCGCACGTGTTCACCGGCATGCGCGGGCAGCGCATCGCGGTGGAGAAACGTCCAAAGCAGACGGTTCTTGCCTCCGTGTCGCCGGCGGTCCGCGCCGTGAAGCGACACAGGCATACACCTGCGTCGATTGGGACGGAAGTTACGAACGCAAATGCGGGTATTAGCGGTGCGCATGCGAACCACTCGGATCTCTTATGGCCGCATTGGAACTTCTAATTTTGCTGCGACCGAGAACGTTCTTACCCTGCGCTTGTCAAACAGTGCGGCTGGCCGCCGGGAAGGAGATTTCACATGAACATGTATGCACGAGGGATGCCGAACCAGCTTCTGCGGCTGCAGGAGATGCACAATGGCGAAAAGGTGAAGCCGACATTCTCGGTGGGCGAAATGGAGCGGCGGCAGAACGCCATGCGCCGGATTCTTGAGGAGCTGAAGGTCGACGCGGCAATACTCACCTCCTACCACAACATCTGCTACTTCTCCGATTTCCTTTACTGCTCCTTCGGTCGCCGCTACGCCTTTGTCATCACACCGGAAAAGGCGACGTCGATTTCTGCGGGCATCGATGCAGGACAGCCGTGGCGCCGCACCTTTGGCGACAACATCACCTACACTGATTGGCAGCGTGACAACTTCTTTCATGCGCTGCAAACGCTGTTGCCGAAGGTTTCCCGCATCGGCATTGAGTTCGATCAGGTGAACCTCGATCTGCGCCGGCTTTTGGAGGACGCGTTTCCGCGCGTTGAGTTTGTTGATATCGGTGCGCCGACCATGTGGCTGCGCACGATCAAGTCTGCCGAAGAGATCGCCCTGATAAAGGAGGGGGCGGCAACAGCCGATATCGGCGGGGAGGCCGTGGCGCAGGCGGTCCGCGAAAACATTCCGGAATATGAAGTGGCGCTTGCCGGCACGCAGGCGATGGTACGCCATATTGCCAACCGTTTCCCCCATGCCGAGCTCATGGATACCTGGGTCTGGTTCCAGTCTGGCATCAACACCGATGGTGCCCACAATCCGGTCACGTCGCGCCGCGTTCAAAAGGGCGACATACTCTCGCTCAACTGCTTCCCGATGATCTCGGGCTATTACACGGCGCTAGAGCGCACGCTCTTCCTCGACCATGCCAGCGACGAGCACCTGCGCATATGGGAGATCAACTGCGCCGTGCATCGCCGCGGTCTCGAACTGTTGAAGCCCGGCGCGCGCTGCGGCGACGTGGCGACAGAGCTCAATGAGATCTACCGCGAGCATGGCCTGCTCGGTTACCGTTCCTTCGGCTATGGCCACTCGTTCGGGGTGCTCTCGCACTATTACGGTCGCGAAGCGGGCGTCGAGCTGCGCGAGGACATCAACACCGTGCTTCAGCCTGGCATGGTCGTTTCCATGGAGCCGATGCTGACCATTCCCGACGGCATGCCGGGTGCAGGCGGCTACCGCGAGCACGACATCCTGGTGATGACGGAGACCGGCAGCGAGAACATTACCGGCTTCCCCTTCGGCCCGCAGCATAATATTCTTCCCGCCTGACCCGTCCGCGGGCAACTTGAAACGGGCCGTCTGATCGGCCCGTTTCCTTTTGGAAGCGATGCCACCGACGTGAGAAATATACCGACCGACCTTCTTCGCACGTTCCTCGCGGTTATCGACCTGCGCAGTCATACGCGCGCTGCCGAACAGCTGGGTCGCACTCAACCGGCCATCAGCCTGCAGATGAAGAAACTGCAGGAGCTGCTCAACGTTTCTCTTTTCGCCAAAGACGCGAGCGCCCAGCCGACCGAGGCCGGTGAGCTTGTCGCAAGCTATGCACGCCAGATGCTGGCACTGAACGACGAAATGATGCTGCGCCTCTCACGGCGTGACCAGCACGGAAAGATCCGCCTCGGCATCCCGAACGACTATGCAGACCATTTCCTGCCGAAGTTGATGCCCCGCCTTGCCAGCAGCGGCCATGACTTTCGCTTCGAGGTGGTCTGCGACCTGTCGCATGTCCTTTTGCAGGGACTGCGCAACGGCCTTTACGACATCGTCGTCGCGATGACGCCCGATGGACCGGCAGAAGGTGCATTCATGACCTGGAAGGAGCCGCTTGCATGGGTGGGCGACCGGGCGAGCTCAGTGGTCACGGATGAGAACGCCAACCTGCGCATTGTTTGTTATCCGGAGGGGTGCCTTTACAGACGAGCGATGCTAACTGCCCTGCAGCGTGACGGGCGCGGCTATGATCTCGTCTATACCAGCCCCAGCCTTTCAGGTCTCGAGGCGGCCGTCGGGTCCGGCTTCGGCAATACGGTGCTCGCTCGTCGTATCGTCCCGCCCAAGCTGGTCCGTCTTGACGATACCCTTGGTCTTCCGAGGCTGGCGGACGTCGTCGTCGGCATTTATCTGAGTTCTGACCGCAAGCGCTCTCCCGTTGCAGAGAGCTTCGCGGCGCATTTCGCCGACGCCTTTCTCGCTGATACGCGAGCGGAATAGTGCACTTGTTCTTTCTCTCGAAACGCTTCAGCGGGCGCCAATCCTGACGCCCGCTAGCACTGCAGGGAAACGGCTGCGTTCAGGCCCGCCGCACCCGGCGGGCAAGATTCAGCGCCAGAAACAATGCGATGGAGACGGTGGTGAGCAGGCTCGCCGCCGCCATGATCGTCGGGTTTATCTGGTCGCGGATGCCGGAAAACATTTGCACGGGCAGCGTGCGTTGCTCGGCGCCTGTCAGGAATAGTGCGACGATCACTTCGTCGAAGGAGACGGCGAAGACAAGCAATGCGCCCGATACGATGCCAGGCAGGATGAGCGGCAGCGTGACGGCGAAGAAGACGCTGACCGGTCCCGCCCCGAGGCTCGAGCCTGCCCGCGTGAGATTGGCATCGTAGGTTGAAAGCGCCGAAAGCACTGTGACAACCACGAACGGAACCGAAAGGGCCGCATGGGCAAGAACCAGCCCTGTGCGCGTGTTGGTGAGGCCCAGCGCGCCGAAGAACATGTAGGCACCGACGGCGACGATGACGACTGGCATGATCATCGGCGAGATCATCAGCGCCATGACCGCCTTTCGGGCGGGGAAACCCGGCCGGCTGATGCCAAGTGCTGCAAGCGTGCCGAGAACGGTGGCAAGCGTCGTACTGAAAAGCGCTGCCACAAGGCTGTTGAGCAGGCTCTGCGTCCAGCGCGAATTCTCGAAGAAATCGGCGTACCAGCGCCACGAATATTCGTGGATCGGAAAGGTGAAGAACGGATCCTTCGCAAGGGAGAGCGGAAAGACGACGAAGAGTGGCCCGATCAGGAAGGCGAGCACGGCGAGGGCGAAGGTGACGACAACGAAGCGACAAAGCCGTTCGCTGCGGGTCGCGTAAGCGGGAAGCCACATGGTTTTCATCCGAGCTTGATGCGCTCCGCGCCGACGAGACGCAGGAACACGAGGTAAATGGAAAGCGTCATGACGAGGAGCAGACAGGCGAGCGCAGCAGCCATCCCCCAGTTCAGGTCGCGATTGATGTAGTTGGCGATAAAGTTCGACATCATCTGGTCGCGTGGGCCGCCGACCAATGCAGGTGTAATGTAGTAGCCGAGCGACAGGATGAAGGTCATCAGGCAGCCGGCGGCAACGCCCGGCAAGGTCTGCGGCGCATAAACCCGCCAGAACGCACGGAGCGGCGGCGCACCAAGCGACCGTGCGGCCCGCATCTGTCCTTCCGGAATCGCCTTCATCACGCTGAGGATCGGAAGGATCGTGAAAGGCAGCTGGATATGCGTCATCGCGGTCACCGTGCCGAAGCGAGTGAGGATGAGCTGGAGCTTTTGCGTGGTGATGCCGAGCGCCAGGAGCGCCTGGTTGATCACGCCATCCGTCTGCAGCAGCACGACCCAGGCGGTGGTGCGCACCAGTAGTGAGGTCCAGAGCGGCAGCAGCACCAGCAGAAGCAGGAAGCTGGCTGTCCGTGCCGGTGCCAGCGAGATGATATAGGCCGTGGGAAAACCGAGAGCCAGCGTTGCAACGGTCACAAGCCCGGCAATCCAGAGCGTGCGACCGAGGATGTCGAGAAAGACCGCCTGGCTTTCTTCCACCCGTCCCACACCGCCTAAAGCGTCTTGCCCAAGGTCGACCGACGTCAGAAGATAGTAGGCTGTCAGAGGGCTCGCATTGCGCTTGATGATTGTCCAGAGATCGGGGCTTGCCCAGACGGGGTCGAGGGCCGCGAACTGCGGAGCGAGGGCACCGTCCTTGAAATTGCCGAGGTGGCGGACCACCGACATGATGCGGCTGCGCATGCCGGCGCTTTCGTAGTTCAGTCGCTTGCCGAGCGCGGCAGCCGTATTGTCTTTCTTTGCACGGGCAAGGTCGGCCGCTAGCGCAATGAAGGCCTCCTCGCCGGGTGTCGAACGCCCGTTCCAGCCTTCAAGAGCGACGAGGGTCTGCGGCAGCACGGTGCGAACCTCCGGATTGAACACGGCCGCGGTGAGGAAGAGACCGATCGGCGCGGCGAAGGTAACGATGAGGAAGATCAGAGCCGGCAGAGCCAGGGCGAATGCCCGCAGGCGGTTAGGCCGCTCGGCGCGGCGTAGCGCCGCGTCGAGGCTGGCGTGTGCAGCAGGAGCGGTGAGGGACAGGGTCCGTGTCATGGCTACCTCGTCAGTGTTCGGCAATCGGCGGCAAAACAGGCCATGCGAATGTGGCCCCCCGGCAAGATCACGGCGCCCTCGGCTGCCGGCACGGAGGCGACGAGACGTTCGCTGCCGAAGGCCTCCAGCGTCAGCCGCACCCGGTCGCCGAGGAAGATCCTGTCGACAACGCGCGCGGTGATATGGTTTTCGGCACCCTTGCTGCCGGCGCTTTCCAGGTTCAATCGTTCAGGGCGAATGGATACGGAGAGGTTCGAGCGGACCTGGCCCAAAGGTCCGGTCGTGAAGAGCCGCGTTCCATCTGCCATCCGAACCACGCAGATGCCGTTTTCCGTGCCGGCGAATTCGCAGCAAAGCGTATTGTTGTCGCCGATGAAGCCGGCGACGAAGCGGTTTTCCGGCCGGTCGTAGAGCGTCACCGGATCGGAGAGTTGCTGGATGCGGCCCTCGTGAAAAACCGCGATGCGGTCAGACATCGTGAGGGCTTCGGACTGGTCGTGCGTTACATAGACCATGGTGATGCCGAGGCTCTGCTGAATCCGTCGGATCTCGACCTGCATGTGTTCGCGCAACTGCTTGTCGAGCGCGCCAAGCGGCTCATCCATCAGGATGAGTTTAGGGTTGAAAACCATGGCGCGGGCAAGTGCCACGCGCTGCTGCTGGCCGCCGGAAAGTTGTGCCGGACGGCGTTCGCCGAAACCGGAAAGCCTGACCATGGAAAGCGCATCCTCAACCCGACGCTTGGCTTCCACACCCCTGACGCCGCGATAGCGCAACGGAAAACCCACATTCTCGGCGACCGTCATGTGCGGAAACAGCGCATAGTTCTGGAAGACGAATCCGATGTCGCGGCGTTCGGGCGGCAGGCGCTCCACCGCTTGTCCCTCGAGCAGAATGCGCCCGGCAGTCGGCTGCTCGAAGCCACCGAGCATCATCAGCGTCGTCGTTTTGCCAGAACCGGAAGGCCCCAGCATCGTGAGGAATTCGCCGCGCCGCACCGTGAGGTTCAGGTCCTCGACAACAAGTGTGCGCCCGTCATAGGTCTTTTGCACGCGCTCGAACGCGACCATGGCCTGCGCGGCGGATGTGGTTGGCGGCGCCCCGTCGAGGCGCCCCCTTTCCAATGTGACGGTATTCATTTGCGCGCCCCTCAGTTGGAAAGCCAGGTGGTGAAGCGCTTGCGGATCTCATCGCCATGATCTGCCCAGAAGGCGTTGTCGAGCGTCAGAGAGGTTGTCAGGTTCTCGGGGCTCGTTGGCAGGTTCTTGGCGTCTTCCGGCGCCACTTCCGCCGCCGCGCTCGTGCGAACCGGGCCGTAGGGGATGTATTTGGCGATGCCGGCCAGTACCTTTGGTTCAACGGCGAAGCGAATGAAGGCCAGCGAGCTTTCCAGGTCTTTGGCGCCTTTGGGAATGACCCAGTAGTTGGAATCAAGGATCTGGTTGTCCCAGACGATGCCGAAATGACGGCCCTCCTTGTTGGCGTTAAAAATGCGGCCGTTCCACGCCGTCGTCATGGTCACCTCGCCCGAGGCAAGCAGTTGCGGCGCCTGTGCCCCCGCTTCCCACCAGACAATCTCCTTCTTGATGGTGTCGAGCTTGGCGAAGGCTCGATCCAGGCCTTCGGGTGTTGCGAGCGTCGCATAGACGTCTTGAGGCTGCACTCCGTCGGCCAGCAGCGCAAACTCAAGATTGGTCGCCGGGTTCTTCCACAGCCCGCGTTTTCCGGGGTAGCTGGAAAGATCGAACAGGTCGGCAAGCTTCGTCGGCGGCTTTGCCAGCTTGTCCCCGTCATAGGAAAGGATCGTCGCATAAACGATCGTCCCAACACCGCAGTCCGACGTCGTGCCGGAAAGCCAATCCGATTTCGCTCCGATCTTCTCCCAGTCGATGATCTCGAAAATGCCCTCGTCGCAGCCCTGGAGCAGGGTCGGCGCGTCCACGTCAACCACATCGATCGTCGTGTTGCCGCTGTCGATCATGGCCTTGATCTTGGCGATCTCGCCACCGTATTCCTGCTCGGAGACCTGCCGGCCGGTTTCTTGCGCATAAGCGCCGAACACGGCCTTGCGCTGAGCATCCTGATAGGCGCCACCGAAACTCATTACGGAAAGTGGTTCGGCAGCGAATGCCGGCAGGAACGCCAAACCATAGGCGAGCGTCGTCGCTGCCAGAACAATGCGTTTTCTGAACATGGAAATTCCTCTCTGGAGACAGATTTGACGTACCCGTCGCAGTGCCCGTCTTGCTTGCGGGCTATAAGGAAAGCCTATGTTGCGGCATGCTGTGGCGCAAATAAGTAGGTATCATGCGTGCATGAGCGGCGCTTATCAGGACGAGAGACGTGTTTGGCGCGCCCACGAGCCCAGCAAGAATCTACCAAAATGATATCTCCGTCGCAGCCGCCTACTGCGACTCATCAGATGACGAAGAACCCGATCTCATCTTCACCGCCACCGGCGGCATTCCGGACTCGGTCCGGTTGCAGGCAGCGAGCTCTGCGTGAGCGTCTTCGATGCGCTCGGCAATCCGGCAGAGATTGTCGATGACGCGACCGGCCGCCGCGGAAATCGCTGCAGTGGGAAAGAGGGCGACATTCGTCGCCCGCGACCCTCCATCGCGCCGGAAATAGAGCATCACCTAGGTGGTGTTGCGCCACTTGCTGACTCACCGGGAAATTCGCGAGACCCCCGCCCAGGTTATTGTCGAGCATGGGACGATCCCGGTGAACGACCTCTTCGATAAATTGCGGCCGCTCTCAGCGAATGATGGCGTCACGGAGATCGAAAGACTGGTCGGTTCAACGCCTCTGCGTGCCCGGCCGCCCTCCGGTATTGACTGCACAAGATCGGCGCCGCGGCACGTAGCCGATGGGTTCATGCGGCCATGCTGGATGCCCTGCGGCTTGGGGTACAGTTCTGGCGGCGCCGAATGTCTATGTGGGCGCGGCGGCCACGGAGGCGCGCTCGACGACTTCCGTCTTCAGGACGACGCGCGTTGCCTCCGCGCTGTTTCCGTTAAGCCGCTCGACCAATAGCTTGGCCGCCGCTTCGCCAAGGCCGTAGACGGGCTGGCGCACGACCGTGACGGGTGGTGTTGTGACGGACGTCCAGTCCGCGTCGTGAAACGACACCAGCGACAGGTCGTCTGGAATGGTGAGGCCAAGTTCGCGACAGACCTTGAAGACTTCGAGGCCGATCACACTGTCAGATGCGATGATCGCTGTCGGACGCCGCGAGGATTTGAGCATGACGGTGGCGATACGGTGGGTGTATTCCGATGTCACGGCGCCCACATGCACCCAGTCTTCCATTCGCTCGAGCCCGGCCCTCTGGCAGACATCGAGAAAACCCTCGATCCGCCGGCGCACCGAGCCGGTATTGATGTCGGCCGGTGTGCGGAAGCGGTGGTCGGGGGTGTCACAGGCAGTGAGGTAGGCGATACGCCTATGGCCGAGCGCGATGAGCCGGCGTGTGATGTCTTCCGCAGCGTGCCGGTCGTCGGCGATCACGGTATCGACGTCGAGCGTCTCGCTGCCGCGGTCGAGGAGAACAAGTGGCCGACCGGAGCGGGCGGCTTCACGCAAGTGGTCGGCGTCGCTCTCCTTGGCCGGGGAGACGATGAGGCCGTCCACCCGCTTTGCGAGCAGGGTGCGAATTGCGGCTCTTTCCGTGTCGGCGTCTTCGCCAGAATTGATCAGCACAACGGTGAAACCGGCCTGCCGAGCGACATCGGTGATACCTCGCATCGCCAAGCTGAAGAAGGGATTCTCGATATCGCCCACCACCACACCGATCGTGCCGGAGCGCCCCGTCGTCATACTACGGGCCAGTTCGTTCGGCTGGTAGTTGAGGGCGCGGGCGGCCGCGGTCACAGTATCGCGCACATGGTCGCTCACGGTTCCATACCCTCCCAACACACGCGCGGCGGTTGCCTTCGAGACACCTGCCTTGCGGGCAACATCGGCGACCGTGGCGGAGGATGATCTGGGTGGGCTTTGGTCCATGGAAGTTAGCCATACAAGAGATATTGACGACTGGCAAATGCGAAGATAACAATTGAGAAAAGTCAAAGAGACCGGTCTCTTTTATATTTGAGACCGGTCTCAATATAAGAATAGCGAAATCCCGGCATGCGATGGCATGGGCCGGACGAGCGGTTCGTGCCGTCGTCCGGGTGGGACCCGTGCGGCTTGAAAACATCGCAGACAACACCACCAGAGGAGACGAAATCGATGAGACTATCAGAAGCCATCACTTCCCCCCTTGCCCGCATGCGGGCTATAGCCGTCGCAATCGCCCTCAGCGTCGTGGCAGGCGTAACGGCACCGGCCCTAGCGGAGGATAATTCCCTCGGCCTGATCGATCCGGCGGTGATTAGCGTCGGCACGATGGGGGATGCGAAGCCCTATGCCTTCACCACCGCTGACGGCAGTTTCAGCGGCTTCGACGTCGAACTCTTCCTCAACGTCGCCGAGCGCCTGGGCTTCAAGAAGGAGCAGGTGATCTTCACCGGACAGGAATTCTCCGCCCTGATGCCCTCGGTGGCCAACAGCCGCTTTGACGTCGCCGCCGCCGCGATCGGCACGACGGACAAGCGCAAGGAGACCGTCGATTTTTCGGACGGCTATCTCGCCGGCTTTCTCACCGTGCTGACGCCGGATGCCGGCATCACCGATGCGGCCGGCCTCAAGGGCAAGCGTCTTGGGGTGGTGCAGGGTACGCTGCAGGAAATCTATGCCGAGAAGAATTTCACGGGTGCGGACCTGGTGAAGTTCCCGGACAACAACTCCGCCATCTCCGCGCTCAACAATGGCACTGTCGATGCGCATTTCCTCGATTACGAGGCGGCAAAGGATTATTCGGCGCGCTACCCCGAACTGAAGGTCGCCGTCAACATCCCGAGCTTCGACGCGCCGGCCGGTTTCGTCGTCCGCAAAGGCAATGACGCGCTGCGCGAGGCACTGAACAAGGGCCTCCAGGCCGCCATGCAGGACGGTACCTGGAAAACCCTGCACGAAAAGTGGTTCCCCGGCACGCCGATGCCGGACGCCTATCTTCCCAAGCAGTGATGCCACCTTGCCGGTCCGGCCTCGCCGGTCGGACCGGTTTTTCTTCCAAGGGACCTCCTGATGAACTGGCTTGAAAATCTGCGCCGCAGCTTCCTCGACTGGAGCGCGATGGCCGAAGTGCTGCCGACGATGATCACGGTCGGCCTCAAGAATACGCTGATCCTTGCGGCGGCCTCGACGGTGCTCGGTGTCGTCATCGGCATGGTGCTCGCCATCATGGGCATTTCTCGTTCGCCCTGGCTACGCATTCCGGCCCGCGTGTATACGGACATCTTTCGCGGTCTGCCGGCCATCGTCACGATCCTGTTGATCGGCCAGGGCTTTGCGCGCATCGGCCGCGAACTGTTCGGCCCTTCACCCTATCCGCTCGGCATACTGGCGCTCAGCCTCATTGCCGGCGCCTATATCGGCGAGATCTTTCGTTCGGGCATTCAGAGCGTCGATCGCGGTCAGATGGAAGCCTGCCGGGCATTATCCATGAGCTATGGCCAGGGGATGCGGTTGATCGTCGTGCCCCAGGGCGTGCGGCGCGTGCTGCCGGCGCTGGTCAACCAGTTCATTGGCAATGTGAAGGATTCGAGCCTCGTCTATTTCCTTGGTCTGCTTGCTGCCGAACGCGAGATCTTTCGCGTCGGCCAGGATCAGGCGGTTGTGACCGGCAATCTTTCGCCGCTGCTTCTTGCCGGTGTCTTCTATCTCGTCATCACTGTGCCGCTCACCCATGTCGTCAACGCCATCGACAACCGGCTCAGGATCGGCAAGCAGCGTCCGGCCACCATCTCCAGCGGGCTGGAGGAGGTCAGTGAACTCGATGGAGCGAGCCGCGCTTCGCAGGCCGAATTCAAGGGTGGCAGCCTCGACATCCGCGATCTCGGCATGGCCTATGGTGAGCTCGACGTGCTGAAGGGGGTCGACCTTTCGGTCAGGCCCGGCAGTGTCACCTGCATCATCGGGCCGTCGGGCTCCGGAAAATCGACACTGCTGCGCTGTATCAACCGGCTGGTCGAGCCGAAGAGCGGCGACATACTTCTCGACGGCGACAGCATCCTTGGCATGAAGCCGGAGCGCCTGCGCCGACGGGTGGGCATGGTCTTCCAGCACTTCAATCTCTTCCCCGATCACACTGCGCTTGAAAATGTCATGCTGTCGCTGACGAAGATCAAGGGGCTGCCAGCGGACAAGGCAGAGCATATCGCCAAGGCCAGGCTTGCCGATGTTGGTCTTGCCAGCCGGCAGCACCACCGTCCGGGTGGCCTTTCGGGTGGTCAGCAGCAGCGCGTCGCCATTGCCCGCGCACTCGCCATGGAGCCGGAAGTCATCCTGTTCGACGAGGTAACGAGTGCGCTCGACCCGGAACTAGTCAAGGGCGTGCTCAATTTGATGGCCGACCTCGGCAAGCGCGGCATGACGATGGTCGTCGTCACCCATGAGATGGGTTTTGCCCGCCGCGTCGCCGATCAGGTCGTCTTTATGGACGAGGGACGCGTGGTCGAAGCCGGCACGCCGGCAGCGATCTTCGACAACCCGCAGAGCCCGCGTCTTCAGCGCTTCCTTGCGGAAGTGCTTTGAGGGGGACAGGAGAAAAAGATGACACGAACGATACGATGGGGCGTGCTCGGCTGCGCGGGCATCGCCGCCAAGGCCGTCATTCCCGCCATTCAATCCAGCCGCCTGGGACGGGTCGAGGCCATCGCCTCGCGTGATCCAGGCAGGGCGGGGGAGATGGCGGCGCGCTTCGGCATCGCCAGAGCCCATGGTAGCTACGAGGCGCTGCTGGCCGACACGGAGATCGACGCGATCTACAACCCGCTGCCCAACCACCTGCATGTGTCGATGACGATCATGGCGCTGGAGCACGGCAAGCCGGTCCTTTGCGAAAAGCCGATCGCGCTTAATGCCGACGAGGTAATAAGGCTAGCAGCCGCGCAAAAAGCAGCGCGCCTGCCCGTCGCCGAGGCCTTCATGGTCCGTCACCATCCGCAGTGGAAAAGGGCGCGGGCGCTAGTCGCTGAAGGGCGGATCGGCGAGGCTCGGGCCATACAGACGATCTTTTCCTACTATCTCGACGATCCCCAGAACGTACGCAACCAGGCCAGTATCGGCGGCGGGGGCCTTTACGACGTCGGATGCTATGCCATTAGCACGGCGCGCTTTCTCTTCGGTTCCGAGCCGCTGCGGGCCATCGCGCTTCTGGAACGCGACCCGGCCTTCGATACGGACCGCCTGACCAGTGGCCTCATGGAGTTCCCGGAAGGCAGGCAGCTCGTCTTCACCTGTTCCACGCAGTTGGCCCTTACGCAGGCGGTCACGGTGCTCGGAACGCGCGGGCGTCTGGAAATTCCCATCCCCTTCAATGCGCCGGCCGACGCGCCAACCCGGCTCGTGCTTGACGACGGCCGCGACCTCGCAGGTGGCGGGCGCCAGGAGATCGCCATCGAGCCGGTTGACCAGTACCGCGAGCAGGCCGATGCCTTCGCCGAAGCCATTCTCTTCGGCACCCCACTCGAAATAGGGCTGGAGGATGCAGTCGCCAACATGAAGGTCATCGACGCGCTCTTCCGCTCCGCCGCCAGCGGCCACTGGGAAGTGCCCTGACCGTTTTATCCATCCGCATGATCAACCGACTGAAAGACATCCCATGACCGACAACATTATCTCATCGGCCGTCATCATTGGCGCCGGCATATTCGGGGTTTCCACAGGCCTTCAGCTTGCGCGGCGCGGCATACGCGTCACGATCCTCAATGATGGCCCGCCAGCCAATGGCGCTTCCGGTCGCTCGCTTTCCTGGCTGAACTCGGCGCGCATGCGCTCGGACCCCTATCATCGCCTTCGGATGGCGGGCATCGATCGCTACCGCACGCTTTTCGCGCGACACCCCGAAACGGATTGGCTTCGTTTTGACGGAGGCCTGACCTGGGATGCCGACGACAAGGGCAACGAGATTGATGCTGCATTCCGCCACGAGGTTTCGCTCGGTTATGATGCCCGGCATGTTTCGGCCGCTGATGTCGCGACAGTGACGCCAGGCCTTGATGCGAAGGCGATCACGCCACAAGGGGCAATCTTCAACCCGGGCGAGGGCTGGGTCGACCTGCCGATCCTCATCGATCTGCTTCTCGAAGAGTTTGCCGAACTCGGCGGCTCGCTCGTCACCGATCAGGGCAAAGCAAGGATCATGGTCGAAGACGGCCGCGCTGTCGGTGCCGAGACGGCAACGGGTGGCCGTATCCTGGCCGATGCCGTCGTCCTTGCCACTGGCCCGGCTGTACCGAAAATGGCGGCGGACGCGGGACAGTCAATCGGTGATGGAACGCCGATCGCGCTGCTGGTGCAGACCAAGCCACTCGCCCATCCCTTACGCGCTGTTCTCAACACGCCGCGCGTTGCCGTCCGCCCGGCACCCGGCGGCACGTTCTCGTTGGATGCCGACTGGGCTGCGGACGAAGGGGTGAAGATGCGCGAGGACGGCGGGTACGAGATCGACGATGCCGTCGTCGACGCCCTGC
Organism: Ensifer sp. 38_S197; assembly: GCF_056924495.1. NCBI lineage: Bacteria > Pseudomonadati > Pseudomonadota > Alphaproteobacteria > Hyphomicrobiales > Rhizobiaceae > Ensifer > Ensifer sp. 38_S197. The sequence goes on from NZ_JBXOVZ010000001.1 coordinate 1,516,708, forward strand.
TTGCGGAGGCTTCAAGGGTGATGGAAGGCAATCCCCGGCTCGAGATCGCCTCCATTGGCGTCGGCGGTAAGCCGATCCCGGGTGATGGCGAGCCCGTAGTCGGCGCCCTCAAAGCCATTCCCGGCGCCTACGTCGTCTTCAGCCACAGCGGCGCGACGCTCGGTCTTATCATGGGTGAGTTGTTGGGCTACGAGATCGCGACCGGTGCGGAGCATCCGATGCTCGTAACGTTCCGACCTGAACGCTTCGCATCGCAGTAAGGCGGTGGGCCCGTCCGCTCGGGGCCAGGACCGGCGGTTGCAGACGGCATGTCGCTTTCCGCAGCGGCATGCCTATGCGAGCCGGCGCCACAAGGAGGATCGTGGTGGATCCTGCATGTGCGATGGCGAGGGGTGAAATGGTTCGGAAACCGGCGACTTTGAAAGATGTGGCGGCGTTGGCGAACGTGTCGCGTGCAACGGCTGCCCGCGCCCTGAACAGTTATGGCTATGTCGGCGACGAAACCGCGCAGAAGGTTCACGCTGCCGCGGAAAAGCTCGGCTATCGCGGCAACCGCCTGGCACAGGCGTGGCGCAGTGGGCCGTTGCCGATCGTCGGCTGCATCCTCGGTGGTATACAGAACCCGTTTTTCGCCCGCATCGCGCACGACATCGAGGTTCTTGTCCGCGAATGTGGGCACAACCTCATCATCGGCAGCAGCGAGGAGGAGCTTGGGCAGGAGGTCTCCCTGCTTGCGAGCCTCCAGTCGCTGAGTGTCCGCGGCTTCATCGTCGCGCCGACGTTGGCCGACAACAACGCCCATTCGGAGAGCTTACCGTTGGGTGGGTGCGAATTCGATTCCATTGTCGTCGAAAGCTCTCTTCATCAGCGGATAGGCTCGCTTGCGCACCATGCTTTGGAAACCTGGCTTCGTTGTCGCTTTGAGCTTGAGTTGAATGCCGTAAGCCCCGAATTCACCAACTGCATTCATCTTCAAAGGTTCAATGATCATCGGCGCGAGCTCGGGATCTTCCATCATTTGCTGGCCGATCCGGTCGATCAGCTTATGCGCCTTTTCAAGATCGGTGTCATAAGCGACAGTGACGAGAAGTTTGTCGATGGCATAGTCGCGACTACTGTTCTGCACCGCGCCCAATGCACTGAAAGGAACTGTGAATACAGGGCCGTTTTGATGCCGCAGACGAACGGAGCGCAGGCTGAACGACTCTACGGTCCCACTGTAGTTGCCTGACTGGATGTACTCGCCCACGCGAAAGGCGTCATCCAGGAGATAAAAGACCCCACTGATGATGTCCTTCACCAGGGTCTGTGCTCCAAAGCCAACTGCCAAACCGACGACCCCGGCGCTCGCAATCAGCGGTCCGATTTCGACCCCGAGCGTAGACAGTGTCATCAACACAGCAAGGGTCGCGCATATCACCATGGCGAAATTCCGCGCGACCGGGAGCAGTGTTCGCAATCTCGCTTGCTTCGCACTCACCTCGGCGCCCGCTGAAGCGGCCTTATCAACCCGCGCAATCTTTGCATCTATTGCAAGGCGTGCGAATTGCCACAACGCATCAAAAGTAAAAAGGATGGCGAGAACAATCACACACGCGCGGGTCAACCTGAAGATCGCATCGTCGCTTGTCGCCAACTGCGGGAATCCGATCCCCCACACTCTGGCAAGCACCCACAAGGCGAGGCCGATCAAGAGTGCCCGTGTCAGCGTGTCCATCAGCACCATGGAAGTGGATAACTCTTGATCGTCTGCCTGACCCCGCTCGTCCACAAAAAGATATCCCGTGAGCGTCCGGACGAAGCGAAGCGAAATCGGGGTCAACAAACCAATCGCAAGTGACCAGAAGAGATGCACCGCCCCAGCAACCCATATCAACCAAAGGCCGACGACAAGGAACGTCGCGGCCCACCGACCCATCAGGCCGCTCTTTGCGGTTTTGAGATCGCTTGCGGATTCCAGCGATGGCGTTTGCCAGATGACGGTGATACCGATCGCCACCAAACCGAACCCCACGACGTAGGAGATTAGCTCCGTAGCCAAGGGGTCCATGCCGCTCAGCCGTGATGTTTCGGTGAGTGCTGTTCCAAAGAAGAACCACCCGGCCGCTGTGAGCGGCCAGGAAGGATTGCGATTGCGCCAAGCCCAACCCTGGGTGGCGGGTGCCGACAGGCATTCTCTTTGCTCTCCTCTCACTGAGAAAAGCACTCGTAAGGCCCCACGCAGGAGCATCCATGCCGTGACCGCTGCCAAAAGGGTCAAAAGGATCGGATCAGCCAATGGCGCCCGTTCGTAGAAGAGAAGCGGACCGAAACAGGCGACGCAGAATGCGATGACTCCGGCCACCTCTTGCACGAGGGAGAGTCCTATTACGCGGCGGCGATGGGCCAGAGACGCTTCACCTTCTCCTCCCTCGCCCGGATAGCCGATGCTTAGCCGGCTCTTGACGAGGAACAAGGCTGCAAGTCCCGAACCCACCAGCACGCCGGCCGTAGCAAAGATTGTGATAAAGCCCGCGCCGCCGCTCGCGATCCGCAGTCGCCGCGTTGCCGTCTCCACCTCGTCATTCATACGTGGCACAACTTGCCAAAGGGCGTTGAGATGCACCCGTATCGCCATTAGACGTTCCGAGAGAGCTTTTCCGAAGGAACCATCGGAGGGCAGCCCCTTGCGAATTTCGGCGCCGCCACTGGCTTGTTGTCGGGCGCGGAGCCAATCCTGAACGTCATTTTTGCCGAGGAGGTCCAGAAACTCTTCGACGTTGGGTGTTAACCCAACCGTGTGATTGGTTTCCGCCAAGACGGACTGTGGGATTGCGAAAAGGAGCAGGCCCATCACAGTTGCTACATGTAATAACACAGCGCTTCGCCCGACCGCTGGCCAAGAGCGGATGTTCATTTGCACGGGAAGACGTTCCTTCCGAAAAGTCGTGTCTTGATCGGCTCAGGTGTCTTTGACGCGGTATTCCAAGCAGTTGCAAGCATCGTCAGAAGCGAATTGTGAAACCGACGATCGGGCCCTGTTGCACGACATCGAAGATGAAGCCGTTGTCACGGTAATCAACGCCGAGTGCTCTGTAACCAAGCGTCGCAGAAACCGTCTCGTTGATGTTGTAGCCAAGGCCTGCCATGACATCCCAATCGATGTTGGCACCGCCACCACCGACAAGGCCCCATCCAATGGCGTAGAAATTGGGCGTGAAGTTGTAGGTGCCGCGCACCCCGGCTAGGCCATCGACCCATGTGGCGCTGTCAGTATAGCTGCGCCCACCGAGGATTCCGCCGTTGAAGGAAATCTCGGTCTCCACTGACCACACCCGCAGGCCGCCCACGACATCCAGGCGGCCCTCAGATCCTTCAAGGACCGAGTAACCCACGCCGAAAAGGCCGGCGAAAGTTTGAGTGTCGACGTCGACACTCGTCGCCAACAAGCCGCGTGGTGTGTCATCGCCGGCGGAAAGCTTGGTGTAGATCAGGTCGCCGAAAACGCTGAATCGTCCGTTCCGCGCCTCTCCTATGACCATTCCGCCAAAATCAAGGTTGTCGAAAATGTCACTAAAGCTCGCGTCCATGTTGACCGTGGGAAGACCAAACTGTGCGGTCTCACCGGATAGACCTGCCGCCCAGAAGTAGGGCGTGATCGAATAAGACCATCTTTCCTCGATCGCAGAAATGTCGTTCGCTGCGCGGCTAGCATCAAGGTCGGCTGCCATCAGCGGCCCGCACACGAGGGCGCTCGCGACGCCGGCAGCCGTAATTAGTCTCTTCATAAAATGCTCCGTTTTCGAGAAGTCCAATTCAGTGGTAAGCGGAATGGCCGTCAGGCGATGGCCGCAACCGGCGCGTTAGGGGCTTCTCCATTGAGGGATGCCGAAAGGCTCGGTCCGTTTTCACGGGCTGTCCATCAATTCTGATGAGCGTCACAGATTGATTTAGGTTCCACCCGTTGTTTTGACGTGCAGTCCTTGACCGTGAACTCCTGCTCAGCGCCCGACCGACCCGCCAATCCATTGAGGTGGTGAGTATAGTTTTCGCGTGTCGCTTGATCGACAACAGCGACCGGAGCAGCGAGGATCAAACCCGCAGCGCTGCCCGCCGCGACTGCAGCCCCCGTCGTTCCAGCGATGAGATGATCCCCAAGACCCATCTTGCTGTCGGTCAACGTCTGGCCCTCTGATATCCGGGCGCCGATTAGCTGGACCACCTGCGGCGATTCCGCGAACTTGCCATGGTGCATGCTATCCCCGGCCTTCACCTTCGTCAGATCAATGACGGTGATATCGTGGTCCGCCAACTCTTGCTTATAAGGGGCCTGCTCCGGATCGATCGATCCCAGCCGGGGGATGTCCCCCCAGACCCTGCGCGAGAAAGCGAGCGCCCGGTCATCCTGCGATACGAAGAGGGTGAACCGCGGGTGCTGATTGCCCATGTCCTCGATCTGCGAGCGGAACACATCGACGTCGACGTCAGGCGCCGCGAGCATCACGTTTTTGAACTTTGTCGGTAGGCGTCCATTACGGATTGCCATTTGGCGAAGCGCTTCCAATGTCAGCCAGTTCCCCATGGAATGCGCAAGGATTGAGACGTCTTTCACTTGCTTATCCGCAGCCAGATATTGGAACAGCGATTCCAGCGCATTGCGGGTATAGTTGGTGCTTTCACGGTCATAGCCATAGGCCAACAGGCTGCCCCGCGACGGCCAGGTCACCAGAACGGGCGCGCTTTTGACGCCGGAATCATGGACGATCTGGGCAAAACGATAGACGGAGTCTTCGAAGCGATTGTTGAACCCGTGGATGAACACGAGCACGCTGCGGTCAGGGCTTTTCTGGACCGAAGTGCTCAGCCAAGCCTTAGCCTCGTCCTTCGTCAGTTCGTCCGCCTTCAGGGTCGCAAAGTCGGTGGCCGGGTTGGGGGGTAGCTTCTTCGGCCAAGCCACGTCACCCACCTTCCGTACAGCGGGGATGGATACTGTGATGTCGGCGAACGTTGGCGCACGCGCCCTCTCGCCCGTGAACATTTCTCCGGGCACTTGCGAGCGATCACGGGTTGTCGTGATCAACATGTCCACCCGGCTTGCGTCGGCTTGCGTCTCGGCGACCGGCGTCAACACGCCTTTCGGATGGCCACCGCATCCCGAAATGGTGACTAGCGTCAGGAAAAGAATCATCCCTCGCAGGCGACACAAATAAGAACCAAGGCAGGCTTCGCGAGTGGGTGAATCGATCAAAAAGCTTCCAACTTTCACCAGATACCAGCCCCTAGCAGTAATAGACGCCAACGGCGCAGCGCCGCACGGTTCGTCGAGCCACGCCTGCGACGCTGACCGGCGTCAACGGGCGACCGACACGAGCCTCGGCGGGCCTTAAAAGACTGTAGAGCCCAAAAGTCGTCAGCTGCTCAGCGGCATCGATTGCAGGAAGCCACAAAGCGGCAACAAGCAGGACAGTCCTCAGTCGCGCGTGCGCGGTCATTTCTTGTCTCCCATCCTCAGGTGATCGGGTAGCTCGTCTGTGTCAGCAAGATCCTTGAGGTCGACCCTCTTGGCGTCGGTCTTGTTGATGAAACTATAGTCTTCCGCCGCCACATCGACGCCCGTCTTCCAGTCCCTGATCTGGATACTGTATTGCGGAGCCTGATCGACCTGGCTGGCGGTAATCACGTAACGGCAGGGACGCGGGTTTTCGCCCTGCGCAATCCAGATCTGCCAGTCGACGTCTTTCGCCCGGAACGCGAGGTGGTCGCATTCAACGCCACCGATCACGCCACTGCCGAGATCCTTTATGTCGGTTACGCCTTCCATCAGCTTGTTGTAGGCGTCGGGCAGGAGCAGGTCCGCACCGGGAACCGGTCTACCGAGCTTGTCGCGCATCTCGTCGATCAGATGCTCTACCGTGCCGGGGAGTTCTACCTGGGTATAAAGGTTGCTCTCCTTGCCGACGAGGGTTACCGATTTGCCGTCGAAAACCATCTCGATATCTGCAAAGCCGCCAAACCGCGTGACGCGCAGCTTGTCTGGTCGCCCCACCTCGACCTTTCCGGAGCTCGCCAGCAGTAGTTTCTGATGATCTGCTGTGACGATTTCCAGGTTTGAGTCGTAGCCAAAGGAAATCGCCTTTTGCGAAGCGACGTAGTCTGACATCGCCTTAAGGAGGTTCTTGGCGTCAACTTCTGCCGCCACGGCCTGTGTTTGCAGCATCAGTCCCGACATTAACGCGAACGCAGCGCCTGAAAGGGCGGTTTTCCTATACCCATGAAACATCTGTCTATGCCTCTCGGTCCGTGGCATGAAACAGGCGCCGGCCGGCGACTGTCATTGGAAAACTGTAACCATCGGAGAAGCCAAACACTCGTAACGTCTGGTAGGCTCTGTGCGACCAGACCGTAGGCTCTGTCTGTCGTCGCAAGCTTCAGGGGATTTTGGACGTAGTGGAGGCAGATACCGACGCCTCGACTTCCTCTGCGCTCGGCACAGGAAGTCCGGCTTTGCGAAGCGACGAAATCATCCGTAGATTGTCGCGTGGCTGGATGTTGCGCTTCCTGTGTTCCTCCATGATGTTGGGAATGTAGTCCGGGCGCATTTTCATGAAGATTTCGCCCTCGCGCCTCGCATCGTCCAGGAAGCCGGCCTCCGCGTAGATTGCGGCTGCGACCAGATGAAACATCGGGAACGTCTGCAATTTTGTTGTCCGGATCAGGCTCACAGCTTTGTCATTGTCATTCAGCATGTAGGCGGCGAGCGCTCTCGCTCCGTGATAAAAACTTGCGCCGCCGGGATTAAGCGCAAGCGCGCGGTCAAGGAGATCTGCGCCGCGTTGCCACTGACCACAGATTGCCAGCCGCGTTCCGAACTCGCCCAACAGTTCGGTGTCGTTCGGGTTTATTGCCAGAGCCTCCTCGCCAACTTGAAGCGCCTCGGCGAGTTGTTGGTTGAAAAACAGTGCAATCATTAAAGATTGAAGCGCCCGGGTATTTCCAGGTTCGAGTTCAACCGCTCGGCGGGCGGAGCGCAACGCTCGCTCGAGCGGCGTCGGTTGGCCGGGCGTGAGGTTGAAGCGGAAGCGGTCCTCATCGATATAAACGATGGACGACATTGCCCAAGCGGTCGCATACGTTGGGTAACGCGCTACGACGCTTTCGAGACACTCTCGAGCGGCCAGGTGCGTTTGTTGGCTCAGCTCAGAACGGTACGCGTAGAAGCGGAGCGTGCAGTCGTACACTCCGAGATCATCGGGGGGCGGGCTTGCCATGGCGGCCTGAGCGATGATTCCGTATGGCTGGGCAATAGCTGTCGCGACCTTGCTCGCGACGTCGGATTGAATGACGAAAAGTTCCCGGCTGGACAAGTCATCGTCGTAGGTTTGCGACCAGAGGATAGCACCGTCGGATGTGTCCAACAGACGTGCCGTCACTCGGACCTTGGAGCCCGACACCCTGACACCGCCTGCAAGCAGATAGCGAGCGCCGAGACCACCACGAATTTCAGAAGCCTCAACATTGGGGGGAAGTGACTTCGACGTCTCGCGACCGAAGACCATGATCTCCTTGAATCGCGGCAACGCGGTGAGCAATTCCTCAGTGAGGCCGCTTGTGTAAAGATCGGCCTGCGGGCCGTCTCCCAGATTGGCAAAAGGTGCGATCACCAGCGTCGGCTCGTGCGCCGATTTCGTGGCGCCGCGCCAGGTCGCGGCCTTGTCTATATGTTCGCTTGCCGAGTAAATCAGCGCGGCCAGCCCAAAAGCGCCAACAGGGCCAAGGATCGGCCACAAATTCCTTCGCCTCGTTTGGCGGTTCTCATCGCCATCGGTCTCGGCGGGAACAGATGTCGCGGCGGTAGGTATCGGAACATTCCAGGCGAACGAAGGTGCATAGCGTCCTTTTGGAATATCTATCCTGATTGGATCGTGCCGTCCCGCCACAAGATAGTAGCGCTCGAGCGACCGCCTCAGCCGCCCGGCTTCGATACGGACGACGGGGTCGTCCTGGGTAAAGTTTTCGCTACGCTTGAACACTTCGACCGCGATAGTGTAGCCCTTCAGGCGCTGCGCGCGTCCGGCAAGGGCCTCCTCGACGACGAAAGTAAGGAAAGCAGGGCCGCGGCCTGCCTGCGGAAACTCTGGGCTGGAGATGATGCGCGCGAGCTGGTCCCGGATATCGGCTGGGTTTGGCGCAGATCCTGGCGGTTCTTCCGCGTCCTTTGATCCCTTTGCCACAAAGGTGCCCATCGATCGCCCCCACTACGCAAATGCAACAATTACAGATTTAGTTAGCGCCCTTTCTGTAACCTATGCTGCAAAAAAGTGTGCTCGTCCAGAAAGCACACCGGACCAACACAGCGATTTTGATGCTGCGGTGAAGTTCCCGTGTCCGAGCATCGGGCGCACGAAAAGGCCAGCCGATCCGGTTCAAACGGATTCTCATGAAAAAACTTGAAGGAGTATCGCGATTGAGCGCGTGACTGGTGAAGCCTCGCGCGGACGTGCGGGGGCTGTCACAGCTGGTAGCGACGCTCTGGGCGCGGCCGGCTCGGATGCGGCTCATAGAGCGCATCCATAGCCATGTTCATGCGCTGAGGGCGGGTGATCGACAGTTTTTTGCGATTATCTCGTGGCGGGCGACGTCTTGCCGGAGACTCTTTTTTGGGCGAGGGAAATCCCGCTTTCAGATCCGCGGCCAGGTCTGAGATTCGCATACGACCCTCAGAACGCACCCCTTCATCTTCAGTGCGTTACCTGAAACGGAAAGGGAGCCATCATAAGTCTTGTTCGCCTCGGGATCCGTGATCTTTCCCGAATAGTTTCCATCCTTGCCGTGGAACGTTCCGATCTGCTTGCCTGCGTGCTTTCCGGATTTCAGGGTTATGCAGTAGCCTTCAGCGCAAGGTGCGATGGCAGCAATGTCGCCCAGTTCAGTCTTCCAGTTGCCGACGATGAGATCGTCTGCGTGGGCGGCACTTGCAGTCATCGTCAATGCAGCCGCCATGGCGAAGATGCGCTTCATAAATCGCTCCTGTGAGATGTTGCTTCTCGAAATCTACGCCTGTTCTCGGTCGTGCGCCTGTAGCCACTGGTAGGTTCTTAGTATCGGACGCCGTATGTCGGCGCTACCGAGGTGACTCTCTGGGGATATTGCCGCACGCAATTGGAAGCTGCACTTGGTGCGCAGGCGTGTTTATCGATTTCGGCGGTGACGCCGGCGCATCGATCCAGCGCAGCCGTCGAGAGTGCGAAGAGCGTCCGATACGGCAACGCGATCGCGCTCGCCATGGTGGCAGAACAGCGATGCGGCCGTAACGAGGGTGTTGGATACTGTAAGCTACTTTTCTTTTGGCCGCCGCATTGAGCATGTCATTGCTAGCTAATGCCTGGCCAGTCGGCTGGGGCAGTCGAGTTCAACGCTGTTTTCGATCGGATATGCCATGGCGAACAGACTTGGAGTTTTCGGAGGAACGATCCTTCTTGCGGTTATTGCCCTCGCCACCATCGGTCGGGCGGAAACCATCAGCTATGCCGACGCGGTGAGCATGCTCGCCAACGATTGTGGCGCGGATATCCGGAAATACTGCAAGGGGCTCAATCTCGGCGGCGGCCGAATTCAGACCTGTCTCGAGCAGAACGAGGGCAAAGTCTCCCCGGCCTGTACCGTGACACTGGCGAACGTGATCACGTCGATAAGTCAACGTCAGGCAGCGCAGTCGTCCTTTGCGACGACTTGTAAGCACGACATCGCCCAGTACTGCAAGAGCGTCAAAGGCGAGGGCAATGTTCTCTCCTGTCTGAACAAGGCGACGCGCGTGAACGAAGGGCAATGCGGCCAGGCCATCATCGACGCCGGATGGCGTTGAGGCCTTCTTGAGGACGAAAGGCAAGACGATGAAGAGAATCCAACTTGGCGCGTTGCTGACGATCGGGCTCACGATGTTCGCTGGCGAAGTAGCATCGCAGGAAATCAGTGACACGCAACTTATCCGTACGCTCGGCAGACTGGAAAGTACTGCGCCTGCGATCGACGTTGCGCTTCTTGTAGAAGAGGCATCGGCAAGTGCCGGCAAAGGTGTCGCCAACCTTCCGAACTGGCAGAAACTCTCCAAGTTGTCGCAACTGATCGTAGATATCGAATTCGAAAACGACTCCGTCGCCATCGAGCCAAAATCTTACCGTACGGTCGGCCTGATCGCCGACGCGTTGCATCATCCCAACCTGCGGCGCTACAAATTTCTCGTCGTCGGTCACACGAGTTCGACGGGAGACGCGCAACACAATCTCGAACTTAGCGCGCAGCGCGCCAACGCCATAACCGAGGCGCTTTCGACCACGTTTGCGATCGCACCAGACCGCTTGTATTCGATCGGCGTGGGCGAGGAGTGGCCGCTCGATGCAGCCAACCCGAAAGCGGCGGAGAACCGGCGGGTCCAATTGATTAATCTCGGTCTCGCCAAATAGCCCAATTCTTGCCTCGGTTCTCATTCTGCGGTCGTGGATTGCGGCGTTAGAAGTCTATGTCCGCGTTTTGCATACATTTCGTCATGAATCGTTTTTTCGGAGGATAAAATGGATATTACGCGCCGTGAGCTGACGGTGGCTGGTCTAGGGCTGATGGCCGCCGGATCTATGGGGTCGACGTCGAACGCCAACGACGGGCTGGTGGCAAATTTGCCGGAGGGTCTCGACGAATTCGCACTTGCGGTCGAAGCGTATATTTACGCTTATCCGCTTGTGACGATGGAGGTAACTCGGCGTGTAATCACCAACGTAGCCGAGTCGAAGGGCACCCGCGGCCCGATGGGGCATGTCATCAAGCTGCGGCAGTATCCGGACGCTAAGTTCCGCGATGTGACCGCGCCGAATGCCGACACACTATACACGACCGCATTCTTCGACGTGGGTGACGAGCCCTGGGTGATCAGCCTACCGGATCTGAAGGATCGTTATGCGCTGTTCCCCATGTTGGATGGTTGGACGACGGTGTTCGACGTTCCAGGAAAGCGGACGACCGGTACAGGTGCGCAGACCTTCGTGGTGACCGGTCCCGGTTGGGAAGGTACGCTGCCGGATGGACTGAAGCAGTACAAGTCGCCGACAAGCATCGTCTGGTTGCTCGGTCGCATCTATTGCACCGGCACACCAGAGGATTATGCAGAAGTCCATAAGCTGCAGGATGAGGTCAAGCTTTACCCCTTGAGTGCCTGGGGGAAAGACTGGACGGCACCCGAAGGCAAGGTCGACCCGGCGATCGACATGAAGACTGCCGTGCGCGAGCAAGTCAACAGCATGAACGCCGTCGAATACTTCACTCTATTCGCCGAGCTCCTGAAAAGAAATCCGCCGACTGATGCGGACGCACCGATGGTCGCCAAGCTCGCCGAGCTGGGGATCGTTCCCGGTAAGGACTTTGACAAAAGCAAATTCGATCCAGCATTTGTGAAGCGTGTCCCCCAGGCCGGTTTCGCCCGCATCATGATGCATTTCAAGTTCAGCGACGGCGACGTTCAGGACATCGACGGCTGGGGCTTCACAACCAAGACCGGCGTCTACGGAACCAACTACCTGCAGCGTGCCTTGGTCACCGCGATCGGTCTTGGGGCAAACCGGCCACAGGACGCGATCTACCCAACGTCGACGAAGTCCGGCGGGGGTCTGATCAAGCGGGCCTACAATGGCTCCGAGAAGTATGTGCTGACATTCAAGAAAGGTCTGACGCCGCCGGTTGGGGGCTTCTGGTCACTGACCATGTATGATGCGCAGTACTTCTTTGTCGACAATCCGCTGAACCGTTATTCGATCAGTGCAAGGGAGCCGCTCAAGGCCAACCCGGACGGCTCGATCGACCTGTTGATCCAGCATGAATCTCCCGGAGCGGACATGGAATCAAACTGGCTGCCCGCGCCTGAGGGGAAATTTATCCTGATGATGCGCCTCTATTGGCCCAATGAGGCCAATCCTTCCATCATCGACGGCACGTGGACGATCCCACCGGTGAGAAATGTGAGCTGAAATTGCGCTCCGGGGAACAGGGACAGGTTCGGCCCGTCTCGTTCCCCGGCAGCACATCTGCCACGACAAGTTTGGCATTTAGGCGCAAGGCGCTTCGCCAGTCCGGTCTGCCGGTGACGCTCTTCGACTGACGCCTCGGATCGAATTGAGGAGGGTAGTGTTTGAGCGGTTGGAAAGGCTCCATCGGATTATCTGGTTTCATGCGAGGGTAGCCTCCGTATGACCGATGCAGAGTTCGTCGCGCACATTCGCCAGACGTATGCGGGACTCTTCGATCCGAGGACGAGCCTGGAGGCGTGGCCTGATTTCCTGACCACAAACACCGGTTGGAACGCACTGATTGAAGAGTATTTGCAGCGCGTCGAAGAGTTCGTGGTCCAACACGGTCTGCTATCCATGGTCTACGTTCGGCAAATAGAAGAAAAATGGGGCGGTCTCCGCTGCTATCTGACGCCAGCGAACGGCTATCGCTTGTCGGCAGAAAAGGCCGCCGCCCTTGGCGTGATCTACCACGAGATCGCCAGCCGATCTTACCACACCTGCGACGTCTGCGGAGGTGTCGGTCGATTGATGTCAAACAACGGCCGTTACCTAACTCGGTGCGACGACCACATCGCTGATCTCAAGCTTGCGATGGACAGTCGCAGGATAGTAAGCGAGTGCTAAGACCATGGAGGAGAGGGGGCTGGACACCGTTGGTGAAGCATCTGATGAGGTCGGCGGCGCGACGCCACTGTCCTGGGAAGCCAACCTTTTTGACGGCTTCGAGGGCGACAGCTTCTCGCCCAGGGGTGGGCTCTATTATCGTGACAATGCCGAGCAACGGGCGGGTTCCGTTGAGTTTCAGAGCGACGTCACGTTTGGCAGTGCGGGCGCGTTAAAGCTAAGCGTCCGGCCACTCTGGCAGGGCGAGGAAGATCGAAGTGAGCGGGCGGAGGTGTGGGAACGCACCAGCCTCCGGGTCCCTTTTGACAAGGCTGTCTGGTACGGCTTTTCGGTCAGGTTTGCCGATCCCATTCCGCAGGCTGACCATCGTCATTTGATCGCACAATGGAAGCGTGAGATCGGTCCCGAGGCAAGGGGGGACTACAGCCCTTTCCTCGCGCTTCGTCTTGTGCGTGGTCGGCTCTTTGCGACGGTCGAAACCACATTTCCGGTGATCCCTGGGCCCGTTCTCTCGTCGACCCAGACAGCTGGTCTCACGCCTGTTTGGCTTCGGCCGGGAAAGCGGCAGATGCGAGCGTTGGTTGCCACGGACCCTGACTGGAGGCCGGCGGACGGGCACTTATTCACGGCCTATACGGATCGCATCACGGTCGTCAACAGGGGGAATTCACTGCCAGCGCCGGATAGCGGATGGATTGACTTTGCAGTTATGACGCGACCCGGACCGGACGGCACAGGGCATATTGAACTCTTCGCCAACGACCGCTGGGTCGTCACGGTCCGTGGCCATATCGGACATGACGAACACGGGCTCGGTTCGCGGCAGTACTTCAAGTTCGGCCCCTACCGGTCGGCAGCCCAGAGCGAATGGACACTCTACTTCGACAATTTTCGCCGCTCCAAACGCGGTGAAGATGTTCTCGGTTCGGCCGGACTTGCGGCACTGCGGGCCGATCAGATTATCGCCTGATTTCGGGACGTTTCTGCTCCGCGACGGTGGTCAAACGCACGTATAATCCACGCGACGGAAAGAAGCACGTATCGTCCGCTAACGGAGATTGGGGAGGTACGGTGAACCGGAACTGATCGGCCTACAAAAATCGGAGCCCCGGGTCCTTGTTGCCGACGTGAATGGCTGGCGCGCATAGACGCTTCGATGTCATGCTCGACGTCGGAGAAAGCCGCGCCGTTAGCAGCCGCCTCTCACTTGATGCCGTTCGCCTCGGCGACGAAATCCGATAGCATCGGCACGTAATCCTCGCCGCGACCAGCTGCGACCGCCTGGGCGAAGGAATTCCTGACTGCGGCCCCGATCGGGTTCGCGACGCCGCTCGCATTGGCGAAGCCGGCGAGATAGCTCATGTCCTTGAAGCCGTTGCGGATTGCGAACTTGTGGGCGTTCGGGTCACGCTCCAGCACCCAGCGGAAGAACGTCTGATAGAAGGGGCAATCCATGCGGCCCCCTCGGATGACGCTGTCGAAGACTTCCGGGGTGAGCCCCGCCTTGCGTCCGAGCATCAGCGCCTCGGAATAGAGCGCCGCATAGCCCATCGAGAGAAAGTTGTTGAGCAGCTTCATCGTGTGGCCGGTGCCGGTTGGGCCTGTGTGGACGATTCTGCCGGCGAAGCATTCGAGCACGGGCCAGACACGGCGCACGTCCTCGTCCGCGCCGCCGACCATCACATCGAGCGTACCGGCGGCGGCGTCCGCCGGGGTACGGCTGAGCGGCGCATCGATGAGGGTAATAGCCTTGCCGGCGAGGTTCGCAGCGAGTTTTGTGGTGACGGAGGGATCGGAGGTCGAACAATCGACGATGGTGAGCGGCTTGCCGGCGGAAGCGATGCCGTCCGGGCCTTCAATCACCGAGAGGACTTCCGGCGAGCCGGTTACACAAAGGATGATGATGTCGCAACGCTCGGCCATATCGCGCGGTGTTGCTACCTCCGTCGCGCCTTCGGCGACCAGCGCGTCGACCGGCGCGCGATTGCGATGCGCCGTCACGCAAAGCGGCGACCCCTTCTTCAGGATATTCGCCGCCATGCCCTGACCCATCAGCCCGAGCCCGATGAAGCCCACATTTGATTTTGTCATTTGGTCGCCTCCACTGATTGGCTATCAAGATCACGATGAATCTGGGTCGGGGCCCGAGAGCCATTGAACGCGATCGATTCCGACAAGTCGAGCCTCGGGATCAGGCTAAAACGGCGCAGACGTTTCCGCGCTAGAATTTACGGCTGATGAAGGGCGAGTTGGCGAGCCCGAAACGCCACAGGTGTTCCACCGCCTTTGTAACTCCCACACGGATACCGCTGGAGATCGGCGGACGCTGAGCCGGTAGGTGGAGGTGAAATGGCTCCTGCCAGAGCGGCAAGCCATCCTGCGCTCTATTGATCGCCAGCGCCTGGCCGAGGCGTCCCGGCCCGGAGCACAAGAGCCTGTCCTTACGAACATCCCTCCGCGCTTGCATCGCCTCGATGCCCCACTTCGGCTCGATCGCGCGGATCAAGACGGCGCTGCCGGGCAAGCAAACGAAGTTGAGGCACCAATGGAGGCCATAGGAGAGATAAACATAGGTGTGCGCCGGCGGACCGAACATCGCTCGATTTCGGTCGGTGGCGCCGGCGAAGCTGTGCGACGCGGCGTCATCGGGCAGATATGCCTCGGTCTCGACAATAATGCCGCCGATGCCGGACACCGCGAATTCGGCGCCGATCAAGTCCGCTGCCACCTCGAAGGCGGGGCGCGCGAAAAACCTGGCATCCCAACTCAATCGATGCACCGCAGGGTCGTAGCCTCCATCTTTGCATGATGGTCTACTAGATGATCCCTTGGATTAGAACCGATTTAAGGGATCAGGCGGCAGTTCACAGTGCCACGTCACCACTGTCGACCGGCGGAATTCACTTCCGCACGCAACACGTGCCGGTGCTGCTCGCGGCCAGAGGGTGGGCTTCAGTCTCTTCCCTTTGCCAGCGGCAGTGGGATTCATAGCGACGCCACCGTATCTGCCTCAATCAGGTTCGGTCGGCAAATCCGGCGCAATCAATGTCAGTGTCGGGAAATAGGTTCGATAGCGAGCAACATCACGCGTGAGCAATGGTAGCCCGCTGACGGCCGCATGGGCACCGATAAAGAAATCCGGGAGAACGCCAGCTCTCGTTCCCCCTGCTTTGCGATAGCGTGTGAAAACCTTGCTTGCCAAAAAGAGAGCCGCCCGCGGGACTGGCGCGAGTTCTAACCCGGCTCGATCAAGGAGCGCGTCGACTTCTTCGATCCGATCGTAGCGAACGGCGAGTTCTGCATAGACGATATCGTTGATCCATAGTGTCCCCCTAAGACTTGCGGTTTCGAGTTGCGCTATGGACCAATCGGCCCATTTCGGATCATCTGTTACAATGTCGAGAAGAACGTTCGTGTCTACGAATGTCACGGTTCGCCACGCGTGAGGGCCATGATCGCGTCGGTATCCAGCCCTTTGCCGGCGTGCCCCCGCAATTGTGCGAAGCGGCTGGGTTGCTGTTTCTTAGCGGCATGGACGAGCACTATGCTCCCATCCGGTGCACGGCGGAAATCAATCTTGCTGCCGGGCACTATACCCAAGAGGTCGCGCACCGGTTTGGGGATCGTAATCTGCCCCTTCGCTGTCACCGTTGTCGTCATTGTCGAGCCATTGTAAGGAATGATTTCTAGAAAGTATTACTTCGTGGCCCGGTTTTCAAGAGAACGGGACGACGAACAATCACAGCTCCGGATCCAGAGGGAGAGAGAGGTGGTCCACCTGGTAGCCCATCGGCTGTCTGATCTATCCGCAGAGCTTGCGAGCGTCGGCGATCGCGACGCCAGATTCCCGCTGCCGCACGGGCGTGGCGACGAGTTTCATCATGGAGCGCCGGCGCCCGATCCACGGGGTCTGCCAAAGGGCCCGCTGCCGCACGACATCAACGATCCCTATCTCAATCTCGAGGCGATCAATGAAGACGCGGGATTTCAAGTGAGGATGTTGCACCGGCTTGTTATTCGTCTTCGATGACAGGCGGGCGCTAAGTTGAACCCTCTGCGGCAACTCTTAGCCGCTGAGGCTGCGCGCGAAGGGGCTCTGGGCGCCACACCGGCGCAAGTTCGCAGGGCATCGAGAGCTATCGATGCTGCCTGGTGAAATCCAGATGGGCGGTTTCCTGCGAGGCAGTTTGTGGCGATAACGCTCGGTCGCAGACCCATTTCCCGGGGCGAGTATCGCGACACGGTCGAGCGATCCAGGCTACGCCTTATCCGAGGAACAAGGATCAAATTCGTTGGTTTGATGTGCAATGAATCGGGCCGCCGTCCGATCGAAGAGGAGGCGCAAATGATCGACGATCCAAGGGACCGTAGACCCCAGCAACAGCAAAGGTTGTCGTCGTCCGAGGAGAACGGCCGGTCCGCGACAAGCTCCGGGAACGGTTTCCCCGAGGGCCCGGATGAAGCCCGGGCTGACGGAAATTCACGTGGTGATGATCAAGCCAGCCAAGCGAAGGTAACCGCAGCCCGGGCCATCGATCACGAAAAGAACGCGCTGGCCCGCCATTTACGCGGTCTTGCAGGCGCCATGGAGAAGGTCGGAACTGAACTTCGCCACTCAGAGCAACCGGTCCTTGGGCGTTATACGCAGCAAATGGGAACCTCCATCGGGCGGCTGGCGCGCGACTGTGAGGACCGCGAGCTCGGCGAAATAGCCGCAATGGCAGAAGATTTCGGGCGAAGGCAACCCCTCGCCTTCCTCGGCATGGCAGCAATTGCGGGATTGGCGGCAAGTCGCTTCCTGTCTGCCTCGGCCCAGCGATCCCAAAACACTTCAGATGATGCTCGATCGAATTCCTCTCCGACAAACGAGAAGGAAGGCGATTGGGACTTTGACAAGGAAGGCGATTGGGACTTTGAGAAGGAATTGCGCGATGCTTAACTCTCGTGACGACCGCTCCCTATCCGACCTCGTGGCAGGATTGGTGACAGACATATCCGGACTTTTCCGGAAGGAAATCGATCTTGCCAAGGCCGAGGCGAGCGAAAGTTTTGATCGAGCGATCGGCAGGATCGAGACGCTTCTTGTCGGGCTTATCTTCGCCATTGCGGCCATTGGCGTGCTCTTGAGTGCTGTTGTGCAGGGTCTCGGCGCCTTCCTCGTCGCGCAAGGAATGAGGGAAGCAGATGCCCACGCCTTGTCAGCCGTTACCGTCGGTGTCCTCGTCGGTCTCCTGGCCTGGGCGATGATTTCGCGCAGCCTCGCGAGGCTCGGAAGCCGCAGCATACGCTTCGACAAGACGACGGCGTCCCTCCAACGTGACCTCGATGTGGCTAAGGAGGTCGTACGATGACCGCTGAGACGCATTCGCCTGCCGAATTACAACGGGAGATCGAAGCCGATCGACAAAGGATCGAAGAGAAGCTTCACACGATCCAGGAGCGGATGTCCCCTGGCGAATTGATGGATGAACTTCTCGCCTATGCGAGGCGGAGCGGAGGAGCTGAATTTCTCACCAATCTCGGCGGCGCGATGAAGGCAAATCCTATCCCGGTAGCTCTGACGGGCATCGGCCTTGCGTGGCTACTCGCGGATCCCGCCTCCCGCGCACCTCATGCTTCAGCCCCCGACGATGGTTTCGACAACTATCCACTCGCGTCCGTGAATGGCAACTTGCGGCGCGTTGGCCCGGTCGAGGCGAATTTTGGCGAGCGGTACAGCCACTTCGAAGACGAAAGTGGCAGTCGCTTTCGAGCTCGTACCGATGCCGCCGGCCACAGAGCCGGTCATTTCGTCGATCCCAGTGGCACAGTCTACCGTGGTTTCGCCGACGTTACCGGACGGCCGATCGAGGATATCCGTGATGAAAAAGGCAAATTGTTCGACGAAGCCTCCGGCTGGGCGTCAGCAACGTGGCGCGAGATGAAGAGCGTGGCGGGCGGCATTTCAGATACCGTTGCGGACGCCGGCCGGTCCGCGGCAGACAGTGCACGAGATGTTCACCAGACGGCACAAGCCCGAGGCGCGCAACTGAATGCGGCCATTCTCAAGAACTTTCGCGACCAGCCCCTGGTTGGAGGCGCACTTGCCTTTGCGATCGGTGCCGCGATCGGCGCCGCGCTGCCTGCAACCGAATTAGAGGATGTGGCCGCCGGCGAGGCGTCGGACAGAGTTCGCGATCACCTCGCGGCCACGGCCGATGCCGCAGCAGAAGGGGCAATCGAAGGCACCAAAGGAGTTCTGGACGAGACAATGAAGGCGAGTGAGGCGCGTTCTCCCGGATGACGCTCGACCCTGCATGTACCCGCTGCAAGCATGGACATTATTCGGGCTTGGCGACATGCCGGTTCATCTATGGGACGATGAAATGCGGCGATCCCCGGGAGACCATCTTGGTCATGAGGCATGATGTGGTCACGGATGCGAAGGAAGGCCGACATCCGAACCGGCGATGATCCATTCCGTTCGGAGGACATCCGATGAATACCGGCATCCCGCGATTCTCGATCATCGTCACCCTGATAGGGGCGGTCGTTACAGGTTGTGTCGCCATTTCCTCCGAGAAGACAGGGGCAATCGCGAGCAATGGCGGCTACGGGCCGAACCCGACGCTGCCAAAGCCGCGATCGACGCTGATACCCACGATCCGGATCGCCGAGGCAAAAGGTTGGCAGGGCGGCACGGCGCCGACACCGGCGAAGGGACTGAGGGTCAATGCCTTCGCCAGTGATCTCGACCATCCGCGTTGGCTGCACGTCCTGCCCAACGGCGATGTGCTGGTCGCCGAAAGCAATGCGCCGGAAAAGAAGGATGGCGGCTTCAGTCTTCGCAAGGTTGTTATGGGCGCAGCAATGAAGCGCGCCGGTGCGGCAACCAGGAGCGCCAATCGCATCACGCTCTTGCGGGATACCGATGGAGATGGCGTCGCCGATATGCGGCGGACATTTCTGGAAGGGCTCAATTCGCCCTTCGGCATGACGCTGTCGAACGGGGAGCTCTATGTCGCCAATACCGATGCCCTCGTTGCCTTCCCCTATAGGAGTGGTCGCACTCGAATAACCGCCCCGGCGCAGAAGATCGTCGACCTGCCCGCGGGCGATATCAACCACCATTGGACCAAGGACGTCATCGCCAGCGCCGATGGGCGCAAGCTCTACGTGACGGTCGGCTCGAACAGCAATGTCGGCGAAAACGGTATAGCGGCGGAAACGAATCGAGCCGCTGTTCTTCGAGGTCGATCGCGCAAGCCGCCATACACGCGTCTTCGCTTCTGGTCTGCGTAATCCGAATGGACTCTCCTGGAACCCGCAGAGTGGCGCACTCTGGGTCGCCGTTAACGAACGGGACGAGATCGGTGACGATCTCGTCCCCGACTACATGACCTCGATCCGTGATGGGGGCTTTTACGGGTGGCCCTACAGTTATTTCGGCGGGAACGTCGATACCCGGGTTAAGCCTCAGCGGCCCGATCTCGTTGCCAGGGCTATCAAGCCGGACTATGCGCTGGGCTCGCACACCGCCTCGCTCGGGCTGACGTTTTCCAAAGGCGCTTCACTCGGCCCGCCTTATCGCAACGGCGCCTTCGTCGGCCAGCACGGCTCCTGGAACCGGAGCGCCTACAACGGATACAAGGTCGTCTTCGTTCCCTTCCGCAATGGCAAGCCGAGTGGACGGCCGCAAGATATCCTCACAGGCTTTATCGGTAGCGACAACAAGGCGAGGGGGCGTCCGGTCGGCGTGGCGATCGATAAGACCGGTGCACTGCTCGTGGCAGACGACGTCGGCAACGTCATCTGGCGCGTAAGCCGAGAGAAGGGGGGCTGAGGCACCACACCGCCTCCCTCCATCTGTATCAAGCTGTGGGGAGTAGATGTCCCTGACCGCCAACCTCGTCTCCGAATAGGCAGGCTAACATTTGCTGGATGGCAACCCTGGCGGCGCCAGTTCCCGTACGCGCCTTGGTAAGCTGCTCTGTCGCGACAGACACCGGCAGGACCGCGAAGGCATTCCAATCAGCACAATCCTGTATGGGCAGCCTCGAAACATGATCCGCACCCGCGCGTTTATATCAGAGAGCGAAGCGAGGTTTCGAAGTGTCCATCCATATGCGAGATATCGGCGAGGCGGTTCTAGGTCTGTTTCATCTGCACCATGCGGAAGAGCCGCAGTTAAACGATGACCAGCGCCTGCTGATCGAAGCTTACCGATCGGGGCAGGTCCCAGAGGCCGCGTGGCAGGAGCACCTTGACTTAGATCCTGAACTTGCGCGCTATTGGCGGGCGAATGCTGGGCATTGAGCATCTGATCTGATTGCGCTCGACAATGGTCGCTGACTACAGTGCGGCTCTGTGAAGTCGAACGCTCGGAGGGCCTTGGGTTCCTATGAGGAGTATCCGGGGACTTCCCAGATTGCCTTGATCACGACCGGAGCCGCGGCAGATACCAGCAACGCTGCCAGCGCGACGGTCGTTCCATGTCGTGCGATCGTCATCGGGCGTCCGCGTGCACCATTCCCAAGGCCCTCAGCCTCTGGCTGGGGACCGGCAACGGCCGGCAGAAGTCCCAACACGTGCGGACCAACCACCCTCTGAGGTCCGCTGTATCGAGGAACAGCCAAATGCTCTATGGCGTGCTGTTTGTTCGGTCAGCGCCTTGCTTCCTCCTGCGAGGAGGTCAGGCTCCGCGCTCTTGGCTACCGCGAGGTGATGTCGACAGGCTTCGGGAGGACGGTGGCAACCGTCCGAGCGCTGTCGCCCATCAAAGCACCTCCGAACAGGTAAGCAGACGTCCTCGTCAGTTGACCAGGCTTCACAATACCATTGAGCTTATTCAATGAGTTACCCCCCGCACTGCGTATACGCCGAAATTGCTGGCCCGCCCCAAGCCGTCGGCCTCGATACGAGGTCTTGCTTTTCTCGGCGATCTGCAACTTGGGGCGCGGGCGCATCTGGGCAAACGTGGAACAGCCGCCCGCGGCGCGAGTGCGTCGCGGCGAACATTTCTGGGCGCATGGTCAGTTTTTTGTGACGCGGCTGAACCCGCGACCGCCGGTTTCAAGGGAAGGGGCCGAGGGGCGCCGCCCCATATGCGCTAACTTAAGGGTTGTCTGACTGGGATGGCCGCAGCGAACTGGCTTTTTCGCTTTCGTGGCGGATCGCAAAGATGACGAATTATATCAGGCAAGAGCACGGAGATTTTCCTGCGCCGCAAGGGGCGTAAAATGGCTGCGAGGATTGTGCACTTCAGCAGCTTAAACAATCTCCAGAGCGAAGGTACTCTGGTTTTTTCCTGTGTCTTCCTCACAGGGGGGAAAGTCGAGAACCTCGTTCATGGTCTCGTCAATCATCAGCGCCAGGATCAGGTGAGCCATCAGCCAACTTCGGCCGAGGCGTTGATCGCGGGCTGGAAGCCTGTGTATGCCCAATCCGCTCTTGAGCCGCTTGAATGCAAGCTCGACCTGCCATCGGATCCGATAGGTTTGAAGGATATGTTCAGCACCCATTTCCTTCACAGGGATAGACGTCAGCAACATGACGAAGCCGGCCGCTGTCATGGTCATCGGTTGCATTTCTCCGTTGTTTCGGCGTCGCTGAAACCCCTTTCTGGCGACCCTCTGGGCCTTCTCGGTCGCCCCCGCGTTCTTACGCATGACAATGAGCCGAGCTTGGAAGATCGGCTTACCCCAACCTTTGCTTTTGCGCCCTGCATGCTCGACGAGAACGTCGATGTCGCAAGCCTCTCCGGGCTGCATCGGCTTGTAAATAGCGTCCCAATCCACCAGTTGACCATCCAGTGTTGTCAACCGTACGTTCGCCCAACCCGTGCGGACGATGAAGTCGCCTCCAGCCGAAACCACCTTTTCCAGCGATGGGGCGCGGGCATAGCCCCTGTCCCCGATAATGATGTCGCCTTGATGGATTGGAACGCGAGAGAAACCTTCGCCGCCATGAGCATCGGTGAGCTCCAGATGCGTGAAACGCGCAAGTGCAGGCTCGTATGTGGCATGAAGCCGAAAGTCCGTGCCAGCGCTACCGGGGCACGAGATCGAACTGCCGTCCGTGATACGTAAGCGGCGACCCGTCATCGAAGGGCTTGTTCTGGAAACGTTTGCGAGAAGAGCCCCCGCAATGCTTCCCAGCCACTCGGCTGACCCCCGAAGGCGTTTTAAAAGAGCGACATCGGAAAGCTTCGCCACATCGTTCAACCCCGCCCATGCGGCCGCCGAACGCAGGCTCATCCCGCCAGGACCATAGGCTAACGCCAGTCGCAGCAAAGTCGACGAATTACCGATGCAGCGACGCCGCACAAGTGCGCCCGACGCACGTGCTGTCGCCTCGAGGTCAATAACATTCGACAGTCTCGAGACCAGAGACTGCCAGTCCGTTTCGATGGAATCAGTTGCTCGCATCTCACTGAGGAATCACACAACGATTCCTCGTGTCGAGCCTTAAGTTAGCGCATATGGGGCGCCGCCCCCTTCGCCCCTGCAAGCACCTGCCGCCCACCTTCCTCCACGCCACGACGTTCCGGCAGCAACGAAATTCCACGCGAGAGGTTTCAAGCCTATCGTGAGGGGAGCCGCACCACGCGGGCGAGGTCACGCTGGATGACGAACTGTTTCGAGAGCAAAGAAGGCCACGCTTCTAATGCGCCTGCTCCGTTACAGGAAGTCATGCGTGAGGTTAGCTTTCTTGATTTGCCCGGGCCGATGCCGTCTGCGATGGAGCAGGAACGGACGTGCTTTGCCAGGGTGTCCCGTTCTGTGCGTTCAGGATCGCATAATGTATCGGCTGGAGCATCGTAAGCGTGGCGTGATGGCCGCCGTTCACGTAGCGGCTGCCCGGTTCGAACAGGGCAAAAGCGGGCCTATGTGATCGCGATCAGAAAGAGCGTGCCAGCCGAGGCTGGCACGACTGACTAGAGCTACCGGCCGGAAAAACGCCCCTTAGCCTACCGCCCGAAGAATCGTCAGTTCGATCGGCCTGGCGGCCAATGACTGAACATCTGAGAAATCCGCCAGCCGAAGCCGAGGAGCAGTATTACGCCATGCTGACCAGCGATGGCCGCATGACTTAAACGAAACAGCCTCCGGCAAACCTGGCGCGGTTCAGCGTAGCCGAATTCCTGCCAGGCTCCTCATTCTCCGTTGCATAGCTTCCTGCGAAAGGGCTCCTTCCCTTGCGGATTGTTTGGCGTCATCACGCCGGATCACTTGGCCGCGGCGGCATCCGCTATCCATCCGTCAAATTGGGCTTGATGTTTCGAAACCCATTCCCGCGCCTGGCCCAGGATCTGATCAGGCTGATTTTCTCCATCATGTTGGCGCAGGATCATTGCATTGATGTCGTCGAGAGGGATTGCGATCTCTTCGAAAAGGCGCTTCACCACGGGATTGGACGAGAGAAACGCCTTGTTCGCGAGAAAGACGATGTCATTGGTCTTGAAGCCCGGATTTGACCCGTCTGGTTGCGCGGTGTCGCTGCCGTCCGTTGATGCCGAGAACGGAACATCCAGTTGAACAACGTCCCTGCCAGGCTGGAGGATGGCACCGATCCATTGCGGCGTCCACGTATAGTAAAAGATCGGATGGCCGGCCTCGTGACGGGTGATCATATCTGCGATCAGAGCAAAATAGCTTCCCTGGTCGTGGTTGACGACATCACGCAATTTGTAGGCGTCAAGCTGATGCTCGATCTCCCGCTCACACCCCCAACCCGGATTGCAGCCGGTGAGGTCCGCCTTGCCGTCGCCGTTACTGTCCCAATGGCCGGTTGTTCTTCTCAATCGCCGGCGCCTTCACCCAGTGTCAGCGGGACGTCAGCGGCGTACTAAGCGAACGAGTAGCTCCGACTAACCGCCTACCACGCAACTGCATGATCGTGTCGGGGCAATCATATGCGTGACGAATCGCCGCGCTTCCTCTTCAATTGTCATGATTGTTCCCAGTTGACGCGTAGACGCAAAGTCGAGCCTGCGAAGTAAACGCTCGGGACTGAAGCTATGCCGTCTTGGTGGATGGGTTGGCGTCTGCCATCCAGTGTCCCTTGCCTGCCACCCAATCCGATGCCGTAAGAAAAAGTCGTCTTTTGTCTTGGTGGGAGGCTGGGCCAGGCGCATTGTTGCGGCCGGGCTATCCGATTTGAGGCCGAAAATTCCACAGTAAAAGCTCATCAATTCGGCTTTGCTTGTGGCCATTGACGATGGCGGTGAGCGTGGCGGCCAGATAGCGCCGCACCCCGAAGGGGGATCGCCCATAACTCAATGCGGACGAACCCTCGTTTCTGATCGATGACGTGGATAATCCAGTCCCCATCAAGTGAGTTGACGTAGTAGTTTTCGCTCCTATATTAATCCTACGACAACCAAAGGAGGCCGCTATGCCTCGTGCCCCGCATTCGACTGAGCTCGTGCTGAGTTTCCAGACCGACCCGGATTCCGTCCAGGCCGCATTTCTGCGCCGTGCCATGTCGGCACTCGAACGGATTGCCGCGACAACGCCGTCGAAGGCGCTGACGGCGGCTCTCGGTGCGCCGACGGGCGCAGGAACACTCGCGCAAATCCTCAGCCATCCCGAGTTTATCGGGGAGGCGGTGAGCAATCTCGACCCGATGGTCCCGGCGCTCGCGCGCAATGTCGAGCATCGGAACCAGCTGCTCCAACGTGCCGGCGGCCTCCTTTCCGCCGAAGAAGCCGGCAAGATTGCGGGCATAACCCGCCAGGCGATCGACAAACGGCGACGCGGCAACGCGATCCTCGGTGTCCGGGAGGGAAGCGACTGGAAATATCCAGCCTGCCAGTTCCGGGACGGAGAGGTTTTGCCAGGGATAGCCGAGGTCGTTCGCGGTCTCACAGACCAAGGCGCCTGGGCGACGCTCGATTTCCTGCTCGCGCAGGACGGCGCGCTCGGCGGCCGATCGCCGTTGGAGGCTTTGCGCCAGGGTGATCTCGGCGCGGTCGAGCGGCTAGTCCGCGCCAATACCGGCGACGGCTTCACCTGATGGCCCCGCCGGTGCGAGGACCGTCCGGGGCGGCGCCGCAGCCGCCCGATTGGCTGAAGAACTCGAACTTGCCGATCACGACCGTTCCGGCCGGGCAGGTGCTGCACCGGATTCACCGATCGAACCTTGATCCGGTGTTTTACGGACCGGGAGCCGGCAACGATCCGGTCTATCGGTTCGACAGCGCGAGCGGACGCTTCGGCGTGCTCTATATCGGCCACGCCTTCGCAGGCGCGTTCGCCGAGACGATCCTGCGCAATCCGCAACGACTGATGGTTGCAGAACGCGAAATTGTCACTCGGTCGGTAACGGAGCTCACCAGCCGGGCGGCTCTGCGCATGGTGACGATGCACGGCGCCGGGCTGCAGATCCTCGGCACGGATAACTCAATCTCGACTGGCCCCTACGAGCCGTGCGGTGCATGGGCAGATGCACTCTGGGACCATCCGGAGGAGCCTGACGGCATTGCCTATCTGTCTCGACACGATCCCGGCGAGGTCTGCTACGCTGTCTTCGAGCGCAAGCCGATCGCCTTCGATGTGAAGACGACGCATCCCCTGACTGCCATGCAAAGCGACGTCGCGCAGCTGCTCCACCGCTATGGCAAGTCCCTTTCTGCTGACGTGTAAGCCTACACCAACTGCGGGAAGTACCAGCGGTGCGCGGAAACAGCAACGGACACAGCCCCGATTATCAGGTCGCGACGGTTTCCTTGTGCATTCCCAAACTCCATCCGAGTTGCACGCCGAGCGTGCCGAGCATAATGAGGCCCATTCCAGCTGCCTGAAGCGGACCTAGTCTAGCGACTGCTGGTAAAACAGCCAGTCCACGATGATGGCTACCAGAGGGAAGACGAAGGCTAGAACGCCGATGGTCGGGGTCGAGAGCTTCGGCAGCGCCCAGAACATCAGGGTGTAGGCATGCCGGTATGGATGACGCCGAGGCAGACCAGCCACTTCCACTATGCCGCCGGTACGGACTCCGTAACCTCCGGCACGGCGAGAAGCAGCACGGCGGCGATGACGGCCTGCATTAGCGTCGTGACCTCCGGACGCTGGTCACCGAGTTTCTTTCCAAGGATCGTACCGATCGCATAGAGCAGTGCCGCCAACAATGGGAATAGACGTGTCTAATGATGGCCAGTTGCCAGGAGGAAGGTTGTCGTTTGCGGCGTGCAAGAGCCGAGGCGACCGAGGACCTCTAGGGCGGCTTCTTGAGCAAATCCGCGGAAGTGTCTTGCTGATTGATTTAGACATCTGACGTATCCATGACCGATTTGAACGACACCAATCTTAGGTAGTCCGTTAGAACTGGCCGTTCCCAGGGGAACTATAGTGAGGAACGATCGACGTCCCACTTGCCCAAGCCTCACCTTGTCCTTGCCAGGCCTGAAGTCCACCTTTTGCTTCCCGAGGGGAGCTATAGCCATTTCAGGGGGATTGGGGCGAGTATTTGCCTTTGCTCCGTGAATTCGAGATCCAGGGAACGTTACGCTTATCATTGTGTAAAATCGCTGCGTTCGCTGCTTTCCATCGCTTCCGCAATTTCCGGGGAGTTCGTTCAGGCGTATGGCTTAGATCCGAGCTTCCGGGCATTGGA
This sequence comes from Ensifer sp. 38_S197, assembly GCF_056924495.1. Classification (NCBI taxonomy): domain Bacteria; kingdom Pseudomonadati; phylum Pseudomonadota; class Alphaproteobacteria; order Hyphomicrobiales; family Rhizobiaceae; genus Ensifer; species Ensifer sp. 38_S197. The sequence continues at coordinate 1,543,959 of NZ_JBXOVZ010000001.1, forward strand.
TTCGGGAAACAGATTCGGGAACGATTTCGAGGAAACGAATGACGCAACAGTTCGACCTATTTGCTCCCGATAAGCCGGTCCCCTCCAAAGCTGCTCGTCCATTAAGTATGAAGCGACAGGTTTCAACCGGCCTCAGCGATGAGGAGATGGTCCGACACCTACGCGCTACAGGTCGATTTCGGATACTCACGAAACTCGAGCCGCGCCCCATAGGGACTGCATTGCGCGCCGAATTTCCCTTGAAAGGCGTCATCCTCGATACGGAAACGACCGGACTCAACCATCGCAAGGACGAGATCATCGAGATTGGCGCCATCGCGTTCACGTTCGACGAGGCCGGCAACATCGGCGATGTAACCGGCGTTTATGCAGGGCTGCAGCAACCAAGCGTTTCGATTCCGCCTGAGGTCACGCGCCTGACCGGAATTACGGACGAGATGGTTGTTGACCGAATGATCGACATTCAGTTATTGCGCGCGATCATCGAGCCTGCGGATCTCATCGTTGCACACAACGCCGGTTTCGATCGCCCCTTCTGCGAAGGCTTTTCTCCTCTCTTCGCGGGCAAGGCCTGGGCTTGCTCTGTCTCCGAAATTGATTGGGTGTCTCGCGGCTTTGAAGGCACCAAGCTTGGTTACCTGATCGGGCAGGCGGGTTACTTCCACGATGGACATCGAGCCGTCGATGATTGCTTCGCGCTCCTGGAGGTCTTGGCAAAGGGCGAGGACGGCGCGAGCCGTACGCCGTTTGCCGAACTTTATGAGGCAAGCCAGCGATCTCGGGTTCGTGTGTTTGCGGAGAACAGTCCATTCGACATGAAAGACCATTTGAAGGCACGCGGCTATCGCTGGTCGGACGGAAGCGACGGGCGCCCGAAATCATGGTGGATCGAAGTTGGCGAGGATGCTCTCGAGGACGAGCTTCGATACCTGCGCTCGGATATCTATCGCTGGGATGAGGCTGATCCGCCTGTCAAGCACCTGACGGCTTTCGACCGCTTCAAGGCGGCGTGAAGCTGTCTTTGAACCGCGCCAATTCTGGCATGGGCTTACCCGGTCTTAGGAGGCCGGCGTCTATCAAGACGGGCCGTGCGGATCAATTCTGTCTTTGAAGGCGGTGCAGGAAGAGCGAGAGGGGGACATACGCTTGGCTTGCGTTTCCCGTCGCGTATCCTGAAGCTTTCGTACTTCTGGTGAGCATCCAATCGATCGGCGTCGGATACGAAATCGATCGGCACGCCGTTAATGTCATGTCGGGACGAATCCTGCCGCGCAACCGCGATCTGATAGCTTCTCGAATGGATATAGGCCCCCGTCGCCTTGCGTAGCGTTGACACGCTGATCTCCGGCTTCAGAAGGCATCGGATCTCATTCCATAGGCCCAAGGCAAAGGGCCGGATTGGATCGCCAACTTTTATCGGCAAGATTGCGATCGGCCGTGTGAGGAGAGCATTGATCTCTTCGGCCTTGGTTATTTCCCTCTTGCGTGCTGGAACCGGCCCGCTGCTTTCTCGCGACGATTTCGATATGGAAGGCTTCTGACGTGTCAAAGTTCGTGCCTACAGCAATCTGGCAAAGTCCTCCGTGAGGATATGCCGCACAACATGTCAAAAGAGCGACATTAGGCCAGGGTGGACGGTTCCGGCCGGACAAGCTTAAAGCGCGAACGCGAGTTGATGTTTGTCTTCGATGCTTGCGCTGTCGAGCGATGATAGCGACACGCCCAAAAGCCGAATACCTTTCGCGACCGGGAAAAGCGGCGAGAGCAAGAGCATCGCGACGTCGGCGAGTTCGCCGGCGCTTGCGATCGGGGCGGTAACGGTCTTGCTCCGGGTGATCTGCGTGAAATCACCCCATTTCACCTTCAGCGTGACCGTCTTGGCCTGAATGCGGTTTACCTCGCAATAACGCCAGACCTGCTCGATCAACGGCTGCAGCCCCGAGCGTGCCGTTTCGAAATCGTGAATATCGGCCGAGAACGTGTCTTCCGCTCCGATCGACTTGCGCACACGATCGGGTTTCACCCGTCGCTCGTCGACGCCGCGGGCGATCCAGTAGAAGTACGGTCCCGATTTACCGAAGTGCTGCTGCAGGAAGGCAAGATCGCAAGCCTTGAGATCACCGCCGGTTTCTATACCGAGCCTGTGCATGCGCTCGGCTGTTGCCGGCCCTACGCCATGGAACTTCTTGACGGGTAACGCCTCGACGAAGGCCGGACCATTCTTCGGCGTGATGACGAAGAGGCCGTCGGGTTTCCTCTGGTCGGATGCCATCTTGGCGAGGAACTTATTGTAGGAAACGCCGGCGGACGCAGTCAGCCCGGTCCGTGCCTTGATCTTTCCACGGATTTCCTCGGCAATTTCGGTTGCAACTCCCATTCCCTTCAGGTTCTCCGTCACGTCGAGATAGGCCTCGTCGAGCGACAACGGCTCGATCAGAGGCGTGTATTCCGCAAAGATCGCGTGGATCTGCTGAGACACCGCTTGATAGGCACCGAAGCGCGGTCTCACGAATATCAACTCGGGGCATTTGCGTTTGGCAGTCACCGATGGCATCGCCGAATGGACGCCGAACTTCCGCGCCTCATAGCTTGCCGCCGCGACGACGCCGCGCGCTTCGCCATGGCCAACGGCGATCGGGAGCCCGCGCAGCTCGGGATTGTCCCGTTGCTCGACGGACGCATAGAAGGCGTCCATGTCCACATGGATGATCTTGCGTGGTCGGCCTGGCGTTTCCATAGCCGTCACCTCGGCGAGGCCGCCATGACCTGACGGCCGGTCACCTTGCTTGCGGGATCGGGCTCCGCAAGGGAGGTGAACGGCACGACGCAGCGGCTGGTAGGACCGAGCCAGCGTCTCCAATGCGGCGAATTGAGATTGCGGATCTTGGTGACGCCGGGGTCGTAGTTCTTTACGACTTCGGGCGGGAAGGGCATGCCCCACGTAGTGCGTGCGATCTCGCGCTGGCCGTCCGTGCCAACGCGCACGACGGGTGCTCGGTCGCCCGGATAGATGTCCAGAGACGGCTCATTCCAGCCGGCCTCGTCGCGGAAAGCTCTCGTGAATTGCATCACGGCGTCACGCGTGGTCGTGATGTTGTAGAGGGTTGCACATTTTCAGTCCTCCCCGCTTCCAATCCGCTGCAGTTCACCAACGAACACTGGCGGCCTTCGTCCGACGTCATACTCGTCTTCCCTTAGGTTGCATTCTTGAGAGCTTCTTGCCCTTGAGGTCGTTGACTCGCAATTCGAGTAGGAACATATAGAGAACATACCAATTGGAAGCACTAATGCATAGCCCCAAGGAGCTGTTCCTTGCAAAATGGCCCGTCCAGTCGACAACACAGTCGTCTCTGAACTTCGTGAGCGCATCAAGCGTCTTGAAGGCAAAAGCGGCCGCGGGCGACAGGTCCTGCCATTTGGCGAAGCCGATGCCTTCAGGCCGTCGCTGAACCTTGCTCGGCGCGAGGCGCTCTGGGCGATCAAGGCGCTTCGCGACGAATCTCTGCCGCTGTTTGCCGCCGCGTCGGAGCGCGAGGGTCGGAGTGTGGCCGAGTCCAACGAACCATCGATCGCGCTGAGGCCCATGACATCAGGGGGCGAGGTCGTCGAGGACTACGGACATGTCGGCTTGACGCTGCGCAGTCATCCGCTCTCGTTCCCGCGTGCCGATCTGACGAAGCGCCGAATCGTCACCTGCCGCGATGCGATGCAGGCGGGCGACGGAAGATGGCTGGAGGCCGTCGGCCTCGTGCTCGTTCGCCAGCGGCCAGGCTCGGCCAAGGGCGTCATGTTCATCACCATCGAGGACGACACCGGGATCGCCAATCTCGTCGTCTGGGCAAAGACCGTCGAGAAGTACCGCCGCGTCGTGCTGGGCGCCGGTATGCTCGGAATCTATGGCCGGATCCGGAGGGAGGGAGAGGTGGTCCACCTGGTAGCCCCTCGGCTGACTGATCTATCCGCAGAGCTTGCGAGCGTCGGCGATCGCGACGCCAGATTCCCGCTGCCGCACGGGCGTGGCGACGAGTTTCACCATGGACCGCTGGCGCCCGATTCACGGGGGCTGCCAAAGGGCCCGCGGCCGCGCCCGACAAGCCATGCGCGATTCCGATGCCGGAGACGAGCCAAGAACTCGGGGTCGTTCATGAGACAGCCTCACGCAACACCGGCCTGGATCGCCGATGTCTCGATGTGGGTGCTACGCACGAATATTGACTCTGTTCTCTGCCCATTGGAAAAAGGCCAACAATTGGAGAGGAAAAACAACTTATGGCAGACGAGAACAATACGCAGGACAATACAGACGCTTTGGAAGCGACTCCGCCCACAGAGATAGCGCCGCCCAAGAAGCGCCGGGGGCCGCGGCCGAAGAATATAGTCTCGGAAGCATCGGCTGAAACACCGGAGGCAGCTGCTGCTCAGCCCGTGGGGGGACGCAGGAAGCGCGCAGACAAGCCGGCAGACGCGACGGTCTCAGCAAAGACGCAGGCCGGTTCGAGGGGCAAGGCAAAAAATGTCGCCAAGGGCACCCGAAAAACCCGTGTGGCAAAACAGACCATAGAAACCCCGGCTCCAGCTCCGATCCTCGACGACATCGCGGATCTTCTTCAGCTTGAAGAAGAGAATGCGCGGCTTCGCAAGGCTCTGGCTGAAAAGCTGCGGGCAGAGAACGCTGATCTGCGCAAGCGGCTTGGTCTTGCTTGATCATTTGGTGAAGGGCTGATCGGCTTGCGCGATCGGCCCTCATCATCGCATTCTTGCTCGATGTGCCTACGGACTGTGGTAATGGATGCTGGTGCGGGCTCGGGGTGACGGCGCACTATGAAATCGCCATGGAAATATTTGATGCAACTGGCGTCTCTCGGCCGAACGAAGGAGCCCGACAGCTCGCGGAAAGCCGAGGCCGCGAAACCGGACGCGCCGCCAGCCCTCACTGCAGCACTGTCCGTTCCCACTAGCAACGGTGCAGAGCCCACAGTGGGAGCCTCGAACGATGCGGTTAGCAATCTCGATGCCACAACCACGCAGACCGCTATCGGCGAAGTTTCCGGCAGTGAAAGCGCGGCCGTTGCGACGGTCGATCGGTCAACTACCGACGATCACGCGGTGCTTCCGGAACGCGCACATCCAGCCCAACCATTGCCGGCGAAAAGGCGTAGGCGCAGCGGGAAAACGAATGTCAAGAATGTTGCGGTGACCTACGCCGTCGAATATGGAGTCGAAAGCTCCATCGTTGCGCAGCCGCCGATGACATTCTTCGATGATGTTGCTGGACTGGATGCGGAAATCAGGCAATTGAGACGCCAACTGGCAGAAAAATTGCTTTTGCAGAACGCGCAACTCAAGCAAATGCTAGAGCGGTACGACGCATAGTGAGCAGTTTCGCGCTCCTGACGATTGGATACCTATGAAACCACAGCAGCGAAAATTCATCGTTGAAGTTAAATCGGCTCGCCGGCGCTCGACGATCAGGCCAGCCTCCATCTGGGGCGATACGGATCTTAAGGCACTCGTGCGTAAGGCTGAGACCGAGGCTCCACATCTGTTCGAACCGGCTGAGGGGCTGAACGAGCTTTCTCCGGCGCAAAGTGTAGAGATCCGCGCAAATGACAGTACCAGCGCGGGCGACACCACACAAATTGCGGAATCCGCTGACCTGACAGGAACGGTCGCCGGGATCGAAGAAGCTTCCATCTCTCCGCTGGAAACGGACAGCCCGAAGATGGCGTTGGCGACAGCGCCGAAGCGCCGTCGCAGCACCCGCAACATTCTTCGAAAAGGTCGAGTGGCGACCAAGGCTGCTACCGAAGCCGAAGCCTCTCCCGACGACCTTGTCGCGCTCGAGGAGGAGAACCGCCGGCTGAAGGGATTGCTGGCACATCGGCTTCGGCAAGAGAACATCCTGCTTCGAAAGATGCTTGAGCGGCTTGACGTAAGATAGGCGGGGTCGCTCATGGCGTTCCCCCGCGCGGGATACCGCACCGGATCGGTTCGGGGCAGTCGACACACCTGGGACGGCATCAATCTGTTCGAGTGCTTTACCCGCAACCAATATCGATCCGGATTACGAGTTTCGGCCAAAGCAGGATTACCTCCACGATATCATGCTGATGAAGCATCACCTCAAGTGCCACAGTAAAACGCCGCGCTCTGCGCGACGGTCAAACGCCGATGCCTTTTCGCCGAAACCGCAGCGAACGACCTGCTCTAACCAAGTCGGATTGATGTTCAAAAGGGACGTTCGAGGAAGATCGAGCTTTCGGTTGAATGCCACCCGCCGGATGACATTCCGGAATGTTGTACTGCGGATTCCGCCGCCTCATCCGAGTTAAGATCTTCGAACGAGAGAGGCTGCTTTGACGCAGCCGCCTCAAAGGCACTATCCTCATAGAAATCCCGATGCGAAACGCTGAGCAGCGCTTTGTCCGGCAGGCTGTCGAACAGCGTGAGGACGGCAAGCGCCGCGACGATATCATAATCTTTTCTTGTCCGATGCGCTCAGGCTGCTTTCGCCGCCGATTTCGCGGCCTTGACGTGCGTTACGCTGCGGCGGCCGTCGACACCGACGGGGACATCGCCGTCAACGGTTGCGCGGCGCACGACCCGGTGCTGGTCGCCGTAGTCGTTGACGGCATAATGCTGGGTCGCGCGGTTATCCCAGATCGCGACATCACCGGCTTTCCAGCGCCAGCGCACGGTATTTTCCGGGGCGGTGACGTAGGATTGGAACACCTCGTAGAGTTTGGCGGAGTCGCTCTTCGACAAGCCGACCAGGCGCTGGACGAAATTGCCTAGCAGCAGCGATCTTTCGCCGGTCTCGGGATGGACTCGCACGACTGGATGCTCCGTCTCATAGACGGTCGACGTGAAAACCTCCTCGAAATGCTTCTTCTCTTCAGCGGTGGCGCGAGGGCGCACGGCTGCGTAGTCATAGGCATTGCTGTGAATGGCCCACAAGCTGTCAGCCAACAACTTGAGAGGCGCCGGTAGGCTTTCGTAGGCGGCATGGGTGTTGGACCAGATCGTATCGCCGCCTGCTGCCGGGATGACGACGCCGCGAAGGACCGAGAATTTAGGATAGGCATCCACGAAGGTGACGTCGGTATGCCATTGATCCGCCCTGCCGCCGCCGCGGCTGGAATCGAGACTGAGGATGGAAGCCGTGCCTGCCACCGGCCCCTGAGTTGGATGAGGCACCAGGTCTCCCAGGCGGCGTGCGACCGATTCCTGTTCGGAGTCGTCAAGATGTCCCTGATCGCGGAAGAAGATCACCTTGTGTTTCAGGAGAAGCTGATTGATGGCTGCCACGGTTGCGTCCGAGAGGTCCCCATCGAGGCGGATACCCTTGATCTCGGCTCCCACACGGCCGGTCAGCAGCTCGACATCGGAGTCTGGAATGATCTGATTGACGAGAACTCGATTGCTCATGGAAATCTCCTGGTTAATCTGGATAAATGTCAGCAGTTCGCATTCGCCCTCGCGACATTCGGCGGGCGCTGGGAGGTTCATCGTTAGATCGGCAGGTCTATGGAAGCGAATAATATATAAATTACATAGATAAAATATTCTAAATATTCGCTGTTTTGCGAACACGTCGTCTCCGCTTTCCAGCTTCAGCACCTATCCATCGAAGAACAGGCCGTGGTTTGGGGTGTTTAGCTGGATATGCGTCCATGCGAACCCGCAACCGCCTTCCTGATCGGTGACGGGATGGCCTTGAGTTCAGGAAAGCGATTCCGGTGAGTCCGACGCGGCGAAAACCATCGCTCTCCATTTCTGCCGTGCAAGCATATCATCGGCGCTTGACCGGTTTTTCCTGTTGACGTCTCCGACATCACGCGGGCACCATTTGCTCCTCGGGCGAAGGTCCCGGCGGCCAGTTTGTTCAAGACGCGGGCCCAGAGCGGACGAAGCAGGGCGGTGCCGTGCTTGGAGCTGCGGGTAAGCCGAATTGGAGACGGTGCAGTGGTAGATACGTCACGCAGCGCAGGCAACGGTATTTCAGAAACTGACCGCAGTTCCGATGGCGCGACGAGCGCGACGGAAAAGACGACGGAACGAAACAAGGCGGTGGACCCGAACGTCCAGCTTGGTGGGCCCGACAATCCAGAAAATGTTCCTTCCGACGCGGCCGAGTCCGGCCTGCGCGGGAAGCCGCCGATCGCCGCCGCGCTCATCGTCACGGTGTCCACGCTGGCGATCGTCGGATTGTCGCTCTGGTACCTCGTCCAGCCGCAGCCGCTCTTGGTGCAGGGAGAGGCGGACGCCACCCGCATCGATATCGCCGCCCGTGTGGACGGGCGCATCGGTGAGCGACCGGTGTCACGCGGCGAAGATGTCAAGGCTGGACAGACGCTTACCTCGATCAGCAATCCCGAGCTGCTGATGAAGCTGCAGGAGGCCGAGGCCGCTCGCGCCGTCTCGGTGGAGGACCTCAATCGGATCGAAGTTGGTACAAGGGCAGAGGTGGTGGCGGAACGCAAGGCAGCGGTCGCGGCCAGCGAGGCGAACCTGACGCTGGCGCAGCAGACCTATGATCGCACTCTGCAGTTGACGAAGGGCGAACACGCGTCGGTCCAGAACCTCGACCAGGCAACGGCAAATCTCGATGTCGCCAAACGGTCGAACGAGCAGGCGAAACTCGCCTACGACGAGGCCGTGGCCGGTTACACCCCAGAGGAGCGCGGTGTCGCGAAGGCGGCCGTGGCGAAGGCGGAGGCCGCAGTCGCGACCTTGAAAGCACAGATCGCGGAATTGACAGTGACCGCGCCTATCGCCGGGCAGGTTTACCAGATTGCCACCGAACCGGGGGAGTATGTCTCGCCTGGCGTGCCTTTGCTTTCGCTCGTCGATCTTTCCGATATCTGGCTGCGCTTCGACCTGCGAGAGGACCTCGTGAAGGGCCTGAAGGTGGGTGACCATTTCCAGGTAAAAATTCCAGCGCTCGGTGACAGCCCCGTGGAAGTCGAGGTCCGCACGATTGCGACGCGCGGTGAATATGCGGGCTGGCGGGCAACTCGGGCGACCGGTGATTTCGACCTCAGAACCTTTGAAGTTCGGGCCTATCCGGTCGAAAAGATTGCCACGTTGAGGCCGGGCATGAGCGCCTATGCCGACTGGGCGGACGCACGGTGACGACGGCCGCTCAGCCCCGCGGGCTCGTCGCGGTTGCTGCCCGGGAAGTCCGGTGGATCTGGCGGGACAAGGTCGCTCTGCTTCTGGTGGTGGGCATTCCGCTTCTGGCTTTCTCTCTGCTTGCCGCAACTTTTGGGAATGCGGTCATCCGCAATCTTCACGTCGACGTCGTCGATCGGGATCGGTCGAGAACCTCGATGACCGTTGTGCAGGCAGTCAGCGCCGCCCCCGGGGTCAACGTCGACAGGCGGTCCTTTGATCTTAGCGGCGCCATGCACGCGGTGCGATCGGGTGAGGCGATTGCTGCCGTCTATATTCCCGAGGATCTCGAGCGTGACATCCTGGCCGGGCGGCGGCCGCAGATCGTGTTGTTCTATAACAAGCAGTATTTCACACCCGGGAACGTGGCCGCGACCTCCCTGCAGTCGGCGGTTTCGGCGGCGATCGCTGACCTGCCACGCGGCCCGGCAAGTCCGGCCTTCAGGCCGGGTCCGCTCGTCGTCGAGCAATATGTCCTGACCAATCCGGCCCTGAACTACGCGCAGTTTCTGCTTCGCGCCATATTGCCGACAGTGCTTCATGTCGTGGTCGCGATCGCGGGCGGATATGCAGTCGGATCGGAATTCGGATCGCGCAGCATGAACGAATGGCTTGCCGCGGCCGGAGGCAGCAGCCTCACCGCTCTCGTCGGCAAGCTGCTGCCTTATCTGGCGATCTTTCTGCTGATGATGGCTGTGGTGCTCGGCATCATTCACGGCCTCTACGAAATCCCGTTCCGCGGCAATCCGATCCTGGTCGCGGCGGCCGCATGCCTTCTCATCATTGCCTATCTCTCGGTCGGCGCCCTCTTTCAACTGCTCGTCAGAAACCTCGCCGCCGGCCTCAGCCTGACCGGTATCTTCTGCTCTCCCGCCTTCGGTTATGCCGGAGTCGGCTTCCCGATCCTGGCGATGAGTACCTTCGCCCAAAGCTGGGGGATGTTGCTGCCGCTGCGCTGGTACATTCAGGTCCTGTTCGACCAGGCGGCCCGCGGCATACCTGAGCAGGATTCGATTATGCCGTTCATGGCACTTGGCGCTCTCGCAGCGCTCTATTTCCTGTTCGCATGGCTTCGGTTGCGCGCGATCGCGAATAAACCTGTCCCCACCGTGGAAGAGGCGGTCGAACCACGGCGATCAGGTAGGATCAGCGTCGCTCGCTCGCTCGCGGACGAATATGGCCGCGTCCTGCGCGACCGCGGAGCGTTCGGCCTCATCGTTCTTGGTCCGATCATCTACGGTGTGTTTTATCCCCAGCCCTATGTCGGGCAACTCATCCGAAACATTCCGATCGCGGTCGTCGACGACGACCACTCGGACGTCAGCCTCACGATCGTCCAGGCCCTGGATGGACACGAAGCGCTCGAAGTTGCAGCCCGCCCAACGACCCTTGCCGAAGCGCAGATGGCACTCGCCCGACGGCAGGTGTTCGGTATCCTGAATATTCCTGCCGGCACCGAGCGCGAGGTGATGAAGGGGGCCGCGGCGCGGTTGCCGGCCTTTGTCGATTCCACATATTTCCTGCTTTACAGCCGGACGCTTCAGGGCATTCAGGAATCTGTCGGTTCGGTTCGCTCCGACCTCGCCACGCAAAGCGCGCGCGCCGAAGGAAGCCGTTATCGGGCAGCTTTGTCCGTCAGTTCGCCGGTCGAGGTTCTCAACCAGCCGCTATTCAATCCGACGGGCGGCTATGGCAGCTACATTGTGCCGGCTGCCTTTGTCCTGATCCTGCAGCAGACCTTGCTAATGGGGACGGCGACGATTGGTGGGGTTGCGTTCGAACGCGGCGGGCATGAGGCGCGGCGAAGCCGTAGTGCGATAAAGTCAGTTCTCGGCCAGGCGCTTGCGCATCTTCTGCTGGCGTTGCCTGCCTACGCGTTCTTCCTCGTCGTCCTGCCGAGAGTCTATGGATTTTCCGCCACTGATCGGGTGCTTGACCTCTTCGTGCTCGCTGTTCCCTTTATTCTCTCGGTCAGCTTCCTGGGTCAGTTTGCGGGTAGCTGGTTCAAGCGCCGAGAGACCGCCGTCTTGCTGTTCATAGCGATCAGCCTGCCGCTGTTCTTCCTTGTGGGCGTCGCCTGGCCACCGGAGGCGATCCCGCCGGCACTGCGGGCCGCGAGCTACGCCCTTCCAAGCACGTCCGGGATCGATGCGCTGGTTCGGGCAAACCAGATGGGGGCCTCCTTCGGCGATGTTTTCAAGGACTGGGCGCGGCTCTGGATGCTGGCGTTCATCTATGCCGCCCTGGCCATGATTTCTGCACGGTTCGTCACTTCACGGAGGGGCGTCAATGAACGCTAGATCCATGTGCCTACCGATCGTTGCCGCGACCGCATTGGCCCTCTCGGCATTTGCCGCGTCGTTTGCCGCGGGGGCGGGCAGGGAGGGTATCGCCGGAATGGTCAGACGAACGGAAATCCGCATCGCTCCCGAGACATCCGGCCGCCTCGCCAGCGTTGCCGTAAAACCCGGACAGAAGGTGCGCAAAGGCGACATAATTGCGGTGTTGGACAATCCAGATCTGTCGGCGATTGTCGGAGAGGCGAGGGCGGCGGCCGCGAGCGCGAAGGCAGAGCGCGACCGGATCTATTCCGGCGTCAGGCGCGAACAGGTTGATATTGCAGTGGAGGCCGTGCGCACGGCCGAGGCAAACCTTGTCCTTGCACGACAGGAGAACGATCGGGCAACGGCGCTTGCGGCAAGCAACTTCGCAAGTCGACAAAAGGCCGACGAAGCCGCTGCCTCACTCGCCAAGGGTGAGGCAGATTTAGAGCTAAAGCGCGCTCAGGCGGAAGCGGCGAATGCGGGCCCTACTGTTGAAGAGCGGGCGCTCGCGGATGCCAGGGTCGCACTTGCCGAGGCGACGGTGGCGAGTATTCAAGCGAAGCTCGACAAGACGCGGCTCGTTGCGCCAGCCGATGGCACGATCAACATCCGCGTCGCCGAAATTGGAGAGATCATCGGGCCGGGCAAACCTGTCGTAACGATGGATGTCGATGACCGGTCGTGGTTCGCGTTCACGGTGCGCGAGGACGATCTCCACGGCATGACGGTGGGCACCTCCGTAACGCTTGCGACGCCGAACGGGCTGTCTATCCCCGCACATGTGACGGAACTTCGGCCGTTGGGCGAATTCGCGACATGGCGAGCGGCGCGTGCCGTCGCAGATCACGACCTCAACAGTTTCCGCGTTCGCTTGGAGGCGGATATGCCCACGAACGACCTTGAGCCTGGCATGACCGTGCTGCTCGCTCGTCCTTAACGTTGGACGGTTTCGTGGATGTCGTTGGAGTGGAAAGGCTCCGTAGAACCCACGCAGAGAAGGCTTCATACGTCACCTGCCGCCGATCGTCGACCTATTGCGATCGGTCTATCCGATTTCCGGCCCGTCCCGCATCGATCGGGAGCTGTGGCTTCGTGCGCCTTGTCAGCAGCTCCGGCTATCGGGTGGAGTTTCTTACTTCGAACAGAGGCAGTGACGACTATATTGAAAGCACGCAAGGATGCCTGCCCTGGGCAGCGCAGGTGCGGATCGGCTGCGCATCCCCGATTTCCTGATCAGTTACCCCATTCGAACGATCCTGCTCTGCAAGTCCGGTGTTCCTGAGACAGTCCCAGCCCTGGAGCGCTACGTCATCCATAAGTTTATCGTCGCGTCGCCACACCGATGGCCAGAGCACAGCTGAGCGTGCCAAAGATATTCGGCAGGCCGTGCTCTTGTTCGAAGCACTCCAGCAGACACGCTGAGCCTCCGACTTGGCTTGACTACAATGAGGCATAGGAACGCGGCGCGAGTTGGCCGGAAGGTTCCGCGCCGGGCACGCATACTCATCGACAACGAGAGGGCCTGCTTCAGAGCTGTCTCCAGAGCCATGGAGATCGGGGAAGCGTCCAATAGGTCTCGGCGGGATCCGGGCCGCGACGGCAGGTGCGATCATCAACGATGGAGCGCTACCGAGCCGGATTTCGCGTCGCTACGACTCTCGCCGACTCGGCGGTAAATTCCCTTGTTGGCAAGTGGATGGTCAAGAGACAGCAGATGCGATAGTCGCACCACGGCGCGCACATGCTCATGCAGGTCCGGACGGCCGCGCTGAACGGCGAACTTCACGATCGTTTGAGGACACGGTTCCGATAGCCAGAACCGAACATGCATTCGATATTCAAACCCAATCCACCACTCCTGCGTGCCGCCTGACGGGCGCGTGAGCAACGGTGAATGAGCGCGAAGGTATCCATCGCCTCTTCACCGGCCCTCAGCTGCTCCGCCTTGACTCATTGGCGGCGAGCTTCGCCTTGAATTCGTCTACCGCCTTGGCGGGATCATCGAAGATCGGTGGGTCCTCGTCGGCAGCGTAGGTATCAAGGTCTGCCGCCATTTCATCCGTCGGCGCCTGTTCCGCGGACGCCTGTGTCTGGGCGAAGGTAACGTCGACTGGCATGGCCGCCAACGCCAGCACCGATGCCAGGCGAAGCGGATGAAAGAGTTTTGCCACGGTCGTTCTTCTGTGATCCGGTTAACGTCTGTCGCCGTCGCGGTCCCCGCCAAGGCTCTTGAGAGTTTTCCCGCATGCCCCTGACGTCCGAAATGCGGACACAACGCTGCCGTTCGCAAACTTAAGCGAGGACGTCGAGCATGCGATCGAGCAAACCTCGTCCAAACCTTTTTGCCCGCCCAACGTTTTACCTGTTCCATCAAAGGAGGTTCCAATGAAGTCCGAAACCGGTCACAAGCAGCGCGAAATCCAGAAGCAGGTGGAAGAGGCCGACAAGAAGCAAAAGCCGAAGACCTCCGGAGCCATGCAGGCGGGTGCTCGCCGTTATCCGGAGCCGCCGTTTCCAAAGGTGCATCAGGACAAGCCAGGCTCAGAGGCCGATCTTCCTGTCGCGCCCATGTATGATGCCCCGTTTTACAAGGGCTCAGGCAAGCTGAAAGACAAGGTGGCACTGATCACGGGGGGCGACTCCGGCATTGGTCGCTCGGTAGCGGTCCTTTTTGCTCGTGAAGGGGCGGATGTCGCAATCGTGCATCTCGAGGAACGCCAGGACGCAGAGGACACCAAGGCTGCTGTCGAGAAGGAGGGACGCAAGTGCCTTGTGATCAGAGGCGACATTAAGGATGCAAGCTTCTGCCGCAAGGCAGTGGAAAAGACCGTGATGCAGCTCGGCCGCCTCGACATCCTCGTAAACAACGCCGCGTTTCAGGTTCACACGGAGGGCATCGAGGACCTTACCGACGATCACTTTGACGAAACGCTGAAAACGAACCTCTACGGCTACTTCTACATGGCAAAAGCCGCGATTCCTCATTTGAAGAACGGCTCGGCAATCATCAACACAGGATCGGTCACGGGTCTCACCGGGTCGAAGGAGCTTCTCGATTACTCCATGACAAAGGGCGGCATTCATGCATTCACCCGTGCTCTTTCGGCACAGCTCGTGTCCAAAGGTATTCGCGTGAACGCCGTCGCGCCCGGCCCGGTCTGGACGCCTCTCAATCCATCGGACAAGGAGGCGGAAGATGTGGAGAAGTTCGGTTCGGATACGCCGATGAAGCGTGCCGCGCAGCCAGAGGAGATTGCTCCGGCCTACGTCTTTCTCGCCTCTTCACAAATGTCGAGCTACATCACCGGCGAGATCCTGCCGATCGTTGGCGGTTACTGATCTCTCTGTGTGCAATTCGGGGTGTCTGGTTCAAGTCTACTCAAGGCGTTAGGGACAGGACTGACATCGTCTTCGTCGGACTTCAACTCCCTCGCGCAAATGCGCCATGAAGACCTCGGCGGGCTGCGGTAACCCAGGCACTTGCGTGGCAGCGCGTTCAGATGATGGACAAGAGCGACGATTCGCTAAGATGGCCGGATAGAGTTGCGAACCGAGGCTGTGAAGCCTTGCGAGCGAGTAAACGCCTTCTTGCTGCGAGGGCCTCAGCCGTGCCAACAGCCCCCTCGAGATCCCGGATGGCGCGATCAACACGTCCGTGCAACAGGCGCCATGTCACGGCTGTGATCTGCTAATTGTTATCGATCCTGACGGGAAGAGGTGATCCGGCACGGGCTCTGGGGTCCACAGCACTATCATGTTGACTTTTGTCATCATTGATGAATTATGTCAAAATAACCTTGCGAGAGACCAGTCATGCCGCCCCGTGCCACCGATCAGCTCATCCACAGGGCCGCATGGCTCTATTATGCGCATGGACTGCGCCAGGACGAAGTGGCCGATAGGCTCGATATTTCCCGCGCATCCGTCACGCTCTATCTGCGCAAGGCCCGTGAGATGGGTATGGTTACGATCGCGACCTCGACGGAACTCTTTTCTCACGATGTTCTTGCACGCGAGGTTGAGGATGCAATAGGCCTCACGAGCGCCTGGCTCGTGCCTGAGGACAAGGTCATCGATCCGGCCGCCGAGATGCCGGTTGTCGCGGCTTCAATCTTCCTCGAACTCATCAACAAGGGCGACCGTGTTGGCGTTGCCTGGGGCCGTACCGTCTACAACATCGCCGACGTCATGCCCTTTGCCGATTTGCGCGGCGTCACGGTGGTACAGCTCTGCGGCAACCTCGGCGCACCCTATTCCTACCGTCCCGACCAGTGCACCACTGAAATTGCCCGCCGCCTCAACGCGGAAGGCATAAACTTCTATGCGCCGCTCGTTCTTTCGTCAGAGCGGCTTGCGCAGGAGCTTCGCGGCGAACCTGTCATCAAGGAGCAGCTTGGCACTATCTCCGACTGTGGGCTCGCACTCTATTCCGTCGGTGGCATTGAGGATGACAGCCATCTCGTCAAGTGCGGTGCGCTTTCTTCAGCAGACATGCATGCGATGGGCGAAAAGGGTGCGGCCGGCGTGATCGCCGGGCAGCTCATCGATCGCGACGGTCAATGGATGGACTGCGAGCATAATCGCCGCTGCATCTCGGCCGACCTCGATTCCATTCGCGCAATCAAGAAGCGCATGCTGGTGGTGCAGGAGGACAGCAAGTTTGAACCGTTGATGGCGGCTCTGAAGGGCGGATTTGCTTCGCACCTCGTCGTCACGGAGTCGATGGCGCGGCGTGTGCTGGATCGCTGGAGCCGCGAAGGGCTTGGCAAGAGCGGCTCAGGCAAGGCCTGAGCTTCGTGTTTGGGTCCGCCGATACCGGCTGGCCGGTTTATCGGGAGGCTGAATATATGGAAAATCTATGGCGCGACGACGAGGCGGAAAAGGTCGTTGCGGGCTATCTGGCGAAGGGCATCAACCGCGATCTGGCGCTGCGCACCTATACGACGCGCCTGCTTGGCGGCGAGCCACGCCTCGTTCTGCACGGCGGCGGCAACACTTCGGTTAAGACCGAAATTACCGACCTCGTCGGCGACACGCACACTGTTCTCTGCGTCAAGGGCAGCGGCTGGGACATGGGCACGATCGAGCCGGCAGGATTGCCTGCCGTCAAGATCACCCCCTTGCTCAAGAGCCGCAAGCTCGAAAAGCTCTCTGACGAAGACATGGTGACGCTGTTGCGCGCCAATCTCATCGATCCCGCCTCTCCAAATCCGTCGGTGGAAGCGCTGCTGCACGCCTTCCTGCCGCACAAGTTTGTCGACCACACGCATTCGACCGCCATCCTCGCCATCGCCGACCAGGCGAAAAGCCGCGAGATGTGCGGCGAGCTCTTCGGCAAGAAGATGGGCTTCGTGCCCTACATCATGCCGGGATTTGCGCTCGCCAAGGCGGCGGCCGAAGTGTTCGATCGGGACCCGACGGTCGAAGGTCTGATCCTCGACAAGCACGGCATCTTCACCTTCGGCGAGACGGCCAAGGAAGCCTATGACCGCATGATCCACTATGTCGGCGTCGCCGAGGATCATGTTAAGGCGAAGGGGCGCAACCCGTTCACGCCGGCTGCCCTACCCGCCAACCTTCCGAGTGCAATAGACATTGCGCCGATGCTGCGCGGCGCCGTTGCCGTCGACAAGGGCGAGGGCCGCTATGAGCGGATGGTGAGCGTCTTCCGTTCCTCGCCTGAAATCCTCGACTTCGTCAACGCGGCGCAGGTTCAGGAGATGGCCGCCAGGGGCGTTTCAACGCCCGACCTTTCCATCCGTATCAAGACGGGTCCGATGGTGCTTCCGGCGACGGCCAAGGACGATCTCTCCAGCTACCGGGCCGTGATCGACGAGCGCGTCGCCGCCTTTGCCGCTGATTACACCGAGTATTTCCGCAGCAACGACGCCCGCGACGGCGTCAAGCGCATAATGCTCGATCCGATGCCGCGGCTGACGCTGGTGCCGGGGCTCGGCATGTTCGGCCATGGCCGGACCTACAAGGACGCGACGATTGCGGTCGATGTCGGCGAGATGTGGATCGAGGCGGCGCGCGACGCCGAGAGCGTCGGACGGTTCGAACCGGTGAGCCGTCCGGATCTTTTTGACCTCGAATACTGGTCGCTGGAACAAGCGAAGCTCGCCGGCGCCAAGCCGAAGCCGTTTACCGGCCAGGTCGCGCTCGTCACCGGCGGTGCCGGCGCCATTGGCGCGGCAATCGTCAAGGCCTTCGTTGCGGAAGGCGCCCATGCGGTCGTGCTCGATCTCGATGGAGAGAAAGCCGCCGCGGTCGCGAAATCCGCCGGCAACAATTCGATCGGCCTCGCCTGCGACATCACCGATCCCGCATCCGTTCGCGCCGCCTTCGACAAGGTGGTTGCGACCTTTGGCGGTGTCGACATCGTCGTCTCCAACGCTGGTGCTGCCTGGGAAAGCCCGATTGCCACGATGGACGATGCCCTGCTGCGCCGCAGCTTCGAATTGAACTTCTTCGCCCACCAATCGGTAGCGCAGAATGCCGTGCGTATCATGAAGGCCCAAAAGACCGGCGGCGTACTGCTCTTCAACGCTTCCAAGCAGGCGGTCAATCCGGGCGCAAAGTTCGGCGCCTACGGATTGCCGAAGGCGGCCACGCTGTTCCTGTCGCGGCAATATGCGCTCGAACACGGCGCCGACCATATTCGCGTCAATGCAGTCAATGCCGATCGCATCCGCTCGGGCCTGCTCAACGACGAAATGATCGCCAACAGAGCAGCGGCTCGCGGCCTCTCCGTCAAGGATTACATGGGCGGCAACCTGCTCGGCCTCGAAGTAACGGCGGAGGATGTGGCTCGCGCCTTCGTACACCACGCCCTCGCGGAGCGCACCACTGCGGACGTGACGACCGTGGATGGTGGCAATATCGCGGCAGCGATGCGCTGAGCGCCTTGGTCTTGGGATCGGAGTGCATGTAAATGTGCTCCGACCCCTCGCCGACCGGCAAGGGCAACTCGAACGGGCGGAAAATGAAGATCAGACAGACCATCGCAGGGGATGCTTCCCAGGCGAAAACCCGCCTTGGCCGATCCGACCCCACCGTGATGGCAACGGCCTATGAAAAGGACGGTTTGATCGTGGCGTTGCTTCTGATGACAAAGGCGAAACTCGACCTGCTGACCTCGAAAGCACTCTACTTGGTGGAACATGCGGGCGACGCGCGCGGCGTGGCTGGACGTTTGGTGAGCCGGACTCCGGGCGGATAAGCGAGGGGCTGGCGCATCGAAGCCATTTCGCCATCGACCCCGGTGCGCGCGGCAGGGTGTCGGCCGCCTGATCTTCAAAAAGTGCTGTCGCGCGGCGTCGGCGCAGGGCGTATCGCGTTTCCAGGCCTTTGCCAGCTTCAACGTCGAATCCTTCCACGCCGGTATGGGGCTGAAGCGGCTAACAATCGTGATGATCCCGATACCGGAGAATGTGCCCTTTCCCGTTGTGCTGATGGAGGGCCCGCGTCGAAGGTGTTCCATAACAAAAAGGGCGGCACACTCGCCGCCCCTTCCTCATTCCGCCGTTCGCAAAATCAGGGCTTCGGCATCCACGCCGGCATGGCAACCTCTGCATGGGCGAACTGGGGCAGCTTCACGCCGAGTTCCTCCATGTTCTTGATGTCCTGATCATTCAGGTCCTTCTGGGTGATCAGCGTCGGCGGCACGATGACCTGGCGGCCAGGATCTTCGCCGGCGAGAAGCATGGCGAGCGAACGAACCGATACCTGACCGACGACGGCCGGATTCGTGGCAGCAGTCGCGGTCCAGGCCGAACCAGATTCACGCATGGCTGCGATATCGGACGTCGAGATGTCGGCCGAGTAGATCTTCACGCTCGAGGAAAGCCCGGCCTCGTCGACCGCAATCTTCACACCCTTGGCGAATTCGTCGTAAGGCGCGAACATCACGGTGATGTCGGGCTTCGCCGAGATGACCGCGCGGGCCTGATTGGCGACCGAATTGGCAATCGGATTGTCCATCGTTCCGAACTGGGCGGCTTCCTCGATGCCGGAGTACTTCGCCTTGAATTCCTTCCACGTCTCATCGCGGCGATCGAGCGGCGCGATGCCGGCAACATAGACGTAACCGGCCTTGAAGCTCTCGCCGTTGTCCTTGACGGCCTGCTCGAGCGCAAGACGGGCGAGGTCTCGGTCGGACTGTTCGACCTGCGGGATCTTCTCGTTCTCGACGTTGACGTCGAAGGCGACAACCTTGATGCCGGCGTCAACGGCGCGCTGCGCGGCTTCCTTCATGGATTCCGTAAGCCCATGCTGGATGATGATGCCCTGCACGCCAAGCGCGATCGCCTGGTCGACCATGTCGGCCTGCAATGCGGCGTCCTGGCGGCTGTCGAAGACCTGGAGCTGCACGCCGAGCGCCTTGGCCTGGGCCTCGACACCGGCAAGGTAGGACTGGAAGAAGTCGCCGGTCGAAAGGTAGCGGACGAGCGCGATTTTCACGTCGCCCGGCTTGTCGAACGGCTTCGGCATGTCGGCGGCAAAGGACGGCACGCCGAATGCGGCCGTACCCAATAACCCGAGCGTCAACCCGCCCAGGCTTCTGCGAGTTATGTTCATGTCAGTCTCCTCCACTGGTGAACTTTTATTATCCGCCGAAGGACACTCCCTCAGCGTTTGCCTCTTTTAGAGAGCGCAAAGGTGAAGATCAGGGCGATGACGAGCACCGCGCCCTTGACGAAATCCTGCGTATAGTAGGGCGCATTCATCATCGTCAGACCCTGCAGAAGGATGCCGACGAAAAGCGCGCCGATGGCCGTACCGAAGGCGTTCGGCTTGGCGGCACCGAGGACTGCGAAGCCGATCAGCGCGGCGGCAACGGCATCGAGCAGCAGATTGTTGCCGGAGGCGATGTCGCCGCGGCCAAGACGGGCGGCAAGCAGGATACCGCCGATCGAGGCGAAGACGCCGGAGATGATGTAAGCCGAGATCTTGTAGGCATTGACCGGGGCGCCGGCGAGACCGGCAGCGCGCTCGTTGGAACCGACGGCATACATCATCCGGCCGAAACGCGTGTATTCGAGGAAGAACCAGATCAGGATCGCCAGCACGATCAGGACCACGACCGAGACCGGCACGAGATTGGGCAGAATGAAATCGAAGCGATGGCGGCCGAGTGCAAGGAAGGCCGGGCTGAAGGCGCCGTCAGCGACGGATCCGTCCGGCATCGTCATGCCGGTGGCGATCGAACGGCCTTCCGTCGGAATTCGTTGAAGGCCGAGCAGCAGGAACATCATGCCAAGCGTCGCCAGGAGATCCGGCACGCGCATGTAGACGATGATGATGCCGTTGACGAGACCGACCAGTACGCCGATCGCGAGGCAGACGAGCGTTGCCGTTACCGCATCCCCGTCCATGACCACCATCACATAGGATGAGGCCATCATCGCCGTCGTCGCAACGGAGCCGATCGAAAGGTCGAAACCGCCGACCACAAGCGTCGCGGTCACGCCCAGTGCCAGAATGCCAGTGATCGATACGGACTGTAGGATGAAGACAGCGCTTTGAGGCGAAGCGAACCCGCCGGTCACGAGCGAAAAATAGAGGACCAGCCCGGCCAGAAGCACCAGGAAGCCGTATTTGATCGCCGCCTCCCGGAAGCCCGACGCACTCGAAAGGACCGCAACCGGAGCTGCGGATTTGCTCTGTTCACTGCTCATGACGCATGCACCTGTTGATAGAATTGACCGGCGATCTCCGACAGCAGCCGCTCGACGTCGATGTCGGAGTTGCGATGTTCGCCAACGATCGTCTGTTCCGACATGACGAGGATGCGGTCGGCGACCTCGAAGGCTTCATCGAGTTCCGTCAGGAACAGGATTGTGGCCCGCCCGGCAGCGGACGCGCGCAGCTTCTCACCGATGTCGCGGCGGGCGGCGATGTCCACACCCTGGAAGGGTTCGTCGAGGATAAGAAGGCGCGAAGGCTCGGAAAGCCAGCGTGCGACCATCACCTTCTGCTGGTTTCCGCCCGAAAGCGTCTGCAACTCATCACGTTCGTTGCGGCAGACGACACCAAGAGATGCGATCTGCTGGCGCGCCTTGTTTTTTTCTGCCTGCCGGCTCGAAACGCCGAACCGGGAGAGCCGGCGCAGGAACGGCAGGCTGATGTTCTCGTAGATGTTGAAGTCAGGCACGATGCCGCTATCGCTCCGGTCCTTAGCAACGAGGAAGACGCCGCGGGCAATAGCCTGGCCGGTGCTCCTCGGTGCGTAGCCGGCACCGTCGAGAGCCATATCGCCGGCAAACGGTGCGCGCGCTCCAAACAAGGTTTCGGCGAGCGCCGTCTTGCCGACTCCCACGAGGCCGGTGACCGCAACAATTTCCCCATCGCCGAGGTCGAAATCAAACGGACGCGACTGTTCCGATAGCTTGAGACCGCGCACCTTGAAGATCGGCATACCGGCCTTGCGCAGGGCAACGGCGCCTGCCGAAACCTTGCGGCCGAGCATCGCGTTGACGGCGCCTTCGTAGTCAAGTTCCGGTCCCTCGAAACGGCCGCTAATGCGGCCGTCGCGGAGCGCGACGATGCTGTCAGCAAGTCGGCGGATGTCCGACATGCGGTGCGAAATATAGAGAATGGCGACGCCGCGGGCCTTCAACCGGTCGACGAGATCGAAAAGGCGGTCGGCCTCGGCGCTCGACAGCGATGAGGTCGGCTCGTCGAGGACCAGCACCTTCGGCTCATGCGCCATGGCGCGGGCGATCGCCACCATCTGGCGGTCTGCGAGCGTCAGGTCGTTGATGTTGGCGCCAAGATCGATCGCAAGGCCCATTCGGGAAGCAACCGCAGCCGCTTCCCGCCGCACGCGGCGGGGGTTGAAGAAGAGCCGTGCGCCACTTCCATTCAATCGATCGAGCGTGAGATTGGTCGCGACGTCGAGGTCGGCCACGACGCCGTCATTGATGTTCTGGTGCACCGTCACGACACCGGCGCGGATCGCCTCGGCGGGCGTCGCGGGCTCGAAGGACGCACCGGCCAGCACGATCGTGCCGGCATCCCGCGTGTAGACGCCACTCAAGATGCGCACGAGCGTGGACTTTCCAGCACCATTCGCGCCCATGAGGACGGTAACCGCTCCAGCCTTGAGGTCGAGATCCACACCTCTAAGCACAGGTACTGGCCCAAAGGATTTGCGCACGCCCTCAACGCGAAACACTGCCTGTTCGCTCATTCTCTCCTCCCGATGAAGGCAGGTTAAGACGGACTTCAGTCAAATGTCAAGGCCATTGACATTTGACTGAATGCCGCATTAGTTGTGCCTATACACGGCATGGCTGCGCGCAGTGGAGGCGGCGCCATGCGTTGGAGGAGGACGACATGGACAAGCAAGTCTTCGAGGCGCTGAGCGCCGAGACGTTGCCGTTGAAGCTCGGCGGCAATGCTGTGTTTCGGGAAAAGATCGGCGCGGATTCCACGTGCTGGGAGGTCAAGGAAGTCGGCGACGGCAACCTCAATCTCGTCTTCATCGTGACAGGCGACAAGGGCGCGGCAATCATCAAGCAGGCGCTTCCCTATGTGCGCCTCGTCGGTGAAAGCTGGCCTCTGCCGCTGAAACGTTCGTTCTTCGAATACCATGCGCTGGTGCGCCAAGCAGCGCGCGATCCGGGTCTCGTGCCGGAGATCTTCTTCTTCGATGAGGCGCAAGCCCTCATCGCGATGGAATACCTGACGCCGCACGTCATCCTCAGGCGTGCGCTGATCGACGGCCGGCAGCTGCCGAAGATTGGCCGCGATCTGGGCCTCTTTACCGCACGTACACTGTTTCGCGGCTCGGATCTTTCCATGGCGACACGCGAGAAGAAGGCCGACCTCGCACTTTTTGCCGACAACGCTGAACTGTGCGACATCACGGAAAACCTCGTTTTTTCCGATCCCTATTTCGAGGCCAAGCTCAATCGGCACACGACACCGCAGCTCGATCCGATCGTTGCGGCGCTTCGCGCCGACCGTGATCTCAAGGTCGAGGCACAGAGGTTGAAGCACCTCTTCTCGGCCAAGGCCGAGACACTTTGCCATGGAGACCTCCACACCGGCTCGGTGATGGTCACCGACGACGAGACCCGCGTCATCGATCCGGAATTCGCTTTCTACGGACCGATCAGCTTTGACGTCGGCATGCTGCTCGCCAATTTCTGGATGAGCTATTTCTCGCAAGGCGGGCACGAGAACGCAGCCAGCGCCCGGGACGGCATGCGTACCTATCTGCTCGATACGATCGAAGTGATCTGGGAGACTTTCCGTGCCGAATTCGCAAATCTGTGGCGGACGGAGCGCAAGGGCATTCTCTACCAGGCAAGCCTCTTTGAGGACCGTAACGATCCCTTCGGCGCAGAACAGGCGCTTGAGATCGTCATGGACGAGATCTGGCGAGAGATGCTCGGTTTCGCCGGCGTCGAGATGCACCGCCGCATCCTGGGCCTCGCCCACAACGCCGATTTCGAAGCCATCGCCGACCCCGACCGTCGTGCCGCCTGCGAAACCAAGGCGCTGAAGCTCGGGCGTCACCTCGCCGTCAACCGGCATCATATCCATGGCCTCAAGGACATCCGCGCAGTCGCGGAACGCCTTCAGAAGGAGACACTCGCGTGAAAGTCGGAGAACGCCACTACCATACGATCTGGCTCAACGAGGACGGCCGGTCCGTCGACATCATCGATCAGCGCTGGCTGCCGCACGAATTTCGCGTCGTGACCTTGGAAACCGTCGCGGATGTGGCCGTTGCCATTCACGACATGTGGGTGCGCGGCGCACCGCTGATCGGCGTCACTGCCGCCTATGGCATTGCGATCGCCATGGCGAACGATCCCTCGGACGCCCATCTCGACGCGGTCTGGGAAGAGCTCAATGAAACCCGCCCGACCGCGATCAACCTGCGCTGGGCCTTGAACGCCATGCGCGATCACCTCCGTCCACTGCCGGAAAACGAGCGCGCCAAGGCGGCCTATGAACGCGCCGCGGAGATCGCTGCGGAAGACATCGAACTCAACCGCGCCATCGGTGCAAACGGCTTGAAGATCATCCGCGAGATCGCGGCCAAAAAGGGCCCCGGCGAACCCGTCCGTATCCTCACCCATTGCAATGCCGGCTGGCTCGCGACCGTCGACTATGGCACTGCGACGGCGCCGATCTACATGGCGGTCGAAGAAGGCATTCCGGTGCATGTCTATGTCGACGAGACTCGACCGCGCAATCAGGGCGCCTACCTCACCGCCTGGGAAATGAACGGTCACGGTGTGCCACATACGCTCATCGTCGACAATGCCGGCGGGCACCTGATGCAGCACGGCGACGTCGATATGGTGATCGTCGGCACTGACCGGACAACAGCCAATGGCGATGTTTGCAACAAGATCGGCACCTATCTGAAGGCCCTTGCCGCGCGTGACAATGACGTACCCTTCTACGTTGCCCTTCCCTCTCCCACGATCGACTGGACGGTTCATGACGGGGTCAAGGAAATTCCGATCGAGGAGCGGACCGCCGACGAAGTGAGCTTCGTCCAGGGGCGCGCCGCTGACGGAACGATTGCCAGCGTGCGCATCGCGCCGGAAGGCAGCCCCGCGGCAAACCCGGCCTTCGATGTCACGCCGGCCCGCCTCATCACCGGCCTCATCACCGAGCGCGGCATCGCGACGCCGTCGCCTGAAGGCCTGAGGGCGCTTTTCCCGGAACGGAGCGAGAGACGATGACCCTTTCGAACCGGAATTCCACCGAGGATATCGCGCTCGGCATTCGTCGGCGCGTCTTCTTCCACACCATGAAGAACAATGGCGGCTATCTCAGCCAGGCTTGTTCGGCCGCGGAGAGTCTTGCGCTGCTCTATAACGAGCTCTTGACATTGGGCGCGCCAACGCTGCCGAAGGTGCCGCTGCCTTTCCGTGGTGTGCCTTCAGCCCACAATCCCGATGCTTTCACCGGCGCCGGCTATCATGGATCGGTCGGTCCGCAATTCGACCGCTTCTTCATCTCGCCCGCCCACTATGCGCTCGTCATCTATTCGGCGCTGATCGAAATGGGGCGCATGGACGAACACGCGCTCGATCACTTCAACAAGGACGGCAGCTCGGTTGAAATGATCGGCGCCGAACACAGCCCCGGAATGGAAGTGACGACCGGCTCGCTCGCGCAGGGTCTTTCCATGGCGTCCGGTGTCGCCTTTGCGCGATTGCAAAAAAGTGAGCCGGGCAAGGTCTGGGTCTACATGTCGGACGGGGAATTCCAGGAGGGACAGACCTGGGAATGCCTTGCCGCGATGGCCCATCACCGCATCGACAACATCCGCGTCATCGTCGATGTGAACCGCCAGCAATGCGACGGCGCGATGTCTTCCGTGTTGGACCTTGGCGATCTCGAAGCTCGCATCAGCGCCTTCGGCGTCACCTGCCGATCAGTGGACGGCCACGACCTCGGCGCGCTTAGAATGGCGGCCGCGAGTGCCGAACCTGGCAAGCCATTGGTCATTCTCGCCAATACGTCGCCCTATCAGGGCATGGATTTCCTCAAGAAACGCTTCCCGCGCCTTCACTACGTCCGCTTCAAAAGTGCTGAGGAGCGGCTCGAAATGCAGGCGGCGCTGGCAGCCGAACTCGGCGTCGACATCGAAACAATGGAAGAGGCCTGAACATGGTCGAGATCGTCAATCGTCCCTACGCCAGGGCATTCGAGACCTTTGCCACCGCTCGGCCCGAGGTCATCTGCCTATCGGCCGATCTGACCTCCTCCTGCGAAGTCGACGGCTTCCGCGACCGGCATCCGATGCAGTTCCTCTCGCTTGGCATGGCCGAGCAGAACATGCTGTCCTTCGCCGGCGGGCTTGCGATGGAGGGCTACCGGCCGTTCATCCACACCTTCTCGGTCTTCCTTTACCGCCGTCCCTACGACCAGCTCATCAACTCCATCGCCTATTCCAATCGCAAGGTACGGCTAATGGGGTTCCTGCCGGGTATCACCACCCCCGGCGGCATCACCCACCAGGCGATCGAGGACGTTGCGGTTCTACGGGCCGTGCCCAACATGACGATCCTCGAGACCGGCGACGCGACCGAGGTGGAAACGGTGCTCGAAGTGGCCGACAGCATCGAGGGGCCGGTCTATGTCCGCGTGCTTCGCGGCGAGGTGCCCCGTCTCTTCTCGACACCTTTCGAGTTCAACAAGCTGCGCGTCCTGTCCGAAGGCGACGACATTCTCGTCGTATCCTCAGGGGTCTGCACGGAAGAAGCGTTGCGCGCCATCCAGCCTCTCGAAGCGCATGGGATCGGCATCTCCCACCTCCACGCTTCGACCCTGAAACCCTTCGACCGCGAGGGCCTGCTGAAAGCTGCGCGCGGCAAGAAGGGGATCGTCACGCTGGAAAATCACACCATCGTCGGTGGCCTTGGCTCGCTGGTTGCGGAAATCCTTGCTGAAGAGGGCCTGGGTGTCCGCCTGAAGCGCCTGGGCCTCCATGATACCTTCGCGCATGGCGCCTCCAAGCCTTACCTCATGAAGAAATATGGGCTCGACGCAGGGGCACTCGTCGCCGCGATCAGCGACCTCATAGGCAAGCCGCTTGTGATCACCGAGGATGAACTGGTGGAGGTCCGGATCGACCATGTTCATTCGGCGCAAAAAGCGGAGGCGCTCTAGTGGCTCCGCGTTTCACCGTCACCTATTTCATCCGCGCCCAGGACGCCGCTGAGGCCAAGGCGCGCGCGCTCGACATCGCGCTTGAGCAGACCGTCGAGATCCCGCGCAATGCGGTTCCGAAAGGCTACGTTGAAGACGAGATCCTCGGCCGGCTAGAAGCGCTTGAAAAGGATCTAAACGGCCGCGAAGGCTACCTCGCCTCCATCTCCTATTCAGAGGATGATGTCGGGGGCGACTTCCTTCAGTTTTTGAACATCGTCTTCGGCAACAGCTCCATCAAGCCCGGTCTCAGGGTCGAAGATATTCTTCCCTCACCCGGAATCCTCGAGCTCTGCAAGGGCCCTCGCCACGGCATCGCAGGGCTGCGCGCCCGGGCAGGCATTGGCGAAAGCCCGCTGCTCATGTCGGCGATCAAACCCGTCGGGCTTTCGACGTCGGCGCTCGCCCGCCTTGCCGGTGATTTTGCGCTCGGCGGCATGCACTTCATCAAGGACGATCACGGCCTTGTCGACCAGAAGACGGCGCCCTTTGCCGAACGGTTGAAAGCCTGCGTCGAAGTGGTCGGGGAAGCGAACTCCAAAAGCGGGGGCAAGGCGAGCTTTGTGCCGAATGTCACGGGGCCGGCGAATGCCGTACTTGACCGGGCGAAAGAAGCCCAGACGGCTGGTGCCGGCGCGGTGATGGTGGCGCCGGCGCTGGCCGGCTACGACGTCATTCGCACGCTTGCGGCCGATCCGGAATTCGCGCTCCCCATCGTCACGCACCCGGCTTTCTCCGGTACAAACGTGGTCTCACCCGATGGCGGCTTCTCTCACCGGGCCTACTTCGGCACTCTGCATCGCCTCATGGGTGCGGACGCGGTGATCTACCCGAATTTCGGCGGGCGCTTCGGCTTCACGCGCAAGGAGTGCCTATCGATTGCTAGGGCGTGTGCCGCTGACATGGGTGGGCCGAAGGCAATCGTAGCCGCGCCCGGCGGCGGCATGACGTTTGAGTGTGTACCGGAGATGCGCGAAGCCTACGGACGGGACGTAATGTATCTTGTCGGAGGTGCGCTGCTCCAAGAGTCCAACCTGGTTGACGCGTGTCGCCGTTTGGTCGCCGCGGTCGATCCTGAGGGGACTGATTGAACGCGAGCCGGGTTGAGAATAGAACATCGCGACGAGTGAAAGCAGGAGCTGACGCGGATGGTGGAGCGTCCGTCCTGAAATTGGCGCCTGAACAAAGGCTTTTGTCTTGCCGAAGACGTGGCCCGAGCAGGCCTGGAGTCGTATCCGGCGAGCATTGCTGTTATCTCTGTATCAGTCGCGCCGGCAATCTCCCGTTTCCGTTTTCATTGATGGCGCCTATATTCGCGCGGTTCCCGGTTGTCAAAGCTGGCATTTCGAGATGGCGATGGGACGCGTTGTTGCGCAAGGCCAAGCACCGCGTCAGTTTGCCGGTGGGCCGAATATCGCTACCGGCAAACACGATATCGTTCGCGCGGCGATGCGCGCGCAAGCATGTCTGCCTGGCCCAGATGTCACTGTCTTTAGCGACGGAGAGATCGGGCTGCAGAGCATCGTCCTTAGCGCAACACGCCAGCCCGTCACGCATATTCTCGACTGGTTTCATCTATCGATGCGGCTGCGGCACATTGGGCAGGCCTGGGAGGGCGCCAGGCATCTGCAAAATCTGGATGTCTATCTGCGAAACGTCGCGGTCCACGCGTCCAGGCTCGGCATCTCCTCTGGAGCGGATATGTCCGAGAGGCAAGCGAAGCCGTGAAGTAGATGCTCGTCCCATTGGATCAGCATCCCGGATTTCGCGACGCCCCCAGCAAAATCAGGCGCCTATACGAGCTGATCAACAATCTTGGCACCTACCTGGGGCAGAACGCAGCTTCGATCGTCAACTACTGTCGGCGCTACTGGTCCGGTCAGCCGATAATCCAGTTCGCCGGCTGAAAGTGCCGCCAATAGCCTCGTCAATGCCCGTATGAGTAAGAAGCGGCAAATGCGTTGGACACCGATCGGCGCTCATCGGGTTCCTCAAGTCCGAGCCGCCGTCGCGGACGGCCGTCTCAAACAGGCAAAACTCAATCTCGCAACCTAACCCCCAGCTTTTTCCCACTCCCGGCGGGAACCGGCCGTTCGTCGCGAAGACGAGGCCATTTCCTTTCCAAGCTAGGGCCAACGGTCTGGCCGCGATCGAAGAAATCCTCGGCCGTCGCCCTGATTGCGGGCCGGCGGGCTCGCAATCGGCATGGCTGGTCCAATCGAAGCCTTCAAGGTCTGCGGGTCCAAGGTAAGACCGTAACCGTTAAGCTTCAGTTAACCCGCTGGCGGTGCGCACATCAGAACCATTCGACTCCAACTTGTATCGTCAGCATTGCGAGGTACCGCCCGCAACGTCGCGAACTAGGCAATAAATCTGGCACGGGAGAGGAAACAAGTGTAGCTTCGGAGCTTAGGAGGCTGGGAGTTCCGCCTCTACCGACGCAAATAGCGAAGCCTTCTACACCTTAGGGAGAGGTGGTTATGGAAGCAGTTCGCGTAGAGCGGCGGCTGGTGGCGATCCTTGCCGTCGACATTGTTGGTTATTCACGACTCATCGAAGCCGACGAGGCCCGGACCCTAGCAGCGATCAAGGCATGGCGTTCCGAGATCTTCGATCCCTTCATGGAGGAATATCACGGACGCATCGTGAAACTCATGGGCGATGGTGCGATCGTGGAGTTTGGCTCCGTCGTCGATGCCGTGGCTTGCGCGGTCGCGTCACAAAACAAGGCCGCGGCACGTCAAGGGGATGTTCCAATCCAGCGCCGACTTCTCCTCCGCATGGGCATCAATCTCGGCGATGTCGTTGTCGACGGGGATGATTTGCTTGGCGATGGCGTCAACGTCGCGGCGCGCCTTGAACAGATGTGTGAACCGGGAGGCCTGTTCGTATCCGGCACTGCTTTCGATCACTTGCAGGGCAAATTCGAATTGCCACTGGAGTTTATCGGCGAGCAGCATGTGAAGAACATCCAGCGGCCCGTCCGTGTCTACCGGGTGAGGTTCGAGGGAAATGCACGGTTTCGGCGCTTCAACCGCAAGAGCTTCGGCCAGTGGAAAATCCCGGCAGCTTTGGTCCTCGTGCTCCTGGTAGGTGTTCCGGTAGCGTGGCTGGCACAGAGGCGCGAGAGTGCCGATGCGGCGTCCGTTGCGCGGATGGCCTTTCCGCTACCCCAATCGCCCTCGATCGCCGTTCTGCCATTCGACAATCTGAGCTCCGATGCGGGGCAGGGCTATTTCGCCGACGGAATGACCGACGACTTGATCACCGAACTTTCGAAACTCTCCGGCATCTTCGTGATCGCGCGCAACTCGACCTTCACCTACAAGGGCAGGCCCACTAAGGTACAGCAGGTGGCCGAGGATCTGGGCGTCCATTACATCCTGCAGGGCAGCGTGCGCAGAGAAGGAAACCATGTTCGGATCAATGCCCAGTTGATCGATGCGATCGACGGACACCACCTCTGGGCTGAGCGCTATGATGGTGAAATGAGCGGCGTGTTCGAGCTGCAGGATAGGGTGATCGGTCAGATCGTGTCGACGCTCTCCGTAAAGCTGACGAATGCCGAACAAAACGTCGCAGCGATACCTGAAACGGAGAATCCGCAAGCCTACGACACTTTATTGCGGGGCTGGGAGCATCTTCGTCGGGACAGCGAGGCGGAAACAGTCAGGGCCACTGCGTTCTTCCAGAAGGCCATAGTCATCGATCCGAACTATAGCCGCGCCTATGCATCGCTGGCGGCAGCAAACTGGCGGGCGAGCGTCTTATCTTGGAATTTTTCCCGCAGGGAGAGCGCCTCCAGGAACCTGACCAGAAATCTTGCCAAGGCCATGGAGAAACCAACGCCGCTTGCCTATGCGATATCGGCGCAATTGCTTGCGCAGCAGGGGCGCTATGATGAGGCATTCGCTGCCATCGACCGGGCGATGAAGCTTGCGCCGAATGATCCCGACAATCATGTCAGAATGGCGCAGATACTTAATGCGACGGGACACGCGGCGGAGGCGGAACAGCAGGCCCGCCTGGCGATGAGGCTTGATCCCCATCCCACGCAGGCAACGCTGCGCATGCTGGCAATCTCGCTTTTCTCCCAGGGAAAATACGACGAAGCCGTGGACACCTTTGAACGCCTGGTCGAAAGGAATTCCGACCTGTTGGCGGATTACGCGACTCTGATTGCGAGCTATGGACACCTCGGACGCATCGACGGCATTCGGGCGCTTGTCGACAAGTACAACAAGTTAGCTATGTCTTCTTTAGGCGATCCGCTCACCGTCCAGGAGAGCGGGTTCAGTTGGTATGGTAGCGTGCTCAGCTACCACAGGCCTTACATTGCGCGCCTGCAGGAAGGGCTCCGAAAGGCCGGATTGCCTGAGGGGGCAGGCACAGACCTCGCCCTTGACGATTACGTGAAGTTCTTGACGCTGAGGAAAGGCGAACTCAGTATCGACAGAACGATAAAGGTCGATGTGATAGAAGCAAAGGCGCTCCTCGCACGTGGAGTGCCCTTCATCGATGTGCGGGCTCCGCTCAACTATGACAATGGCCATATCCCCAAGGCCGTCAACCTATCGCTCGTGACCGGCCTATCCAAGGAAAGCCTTGCCAAGGTAGCGCGGAAGGAAGGCGAGGTCGCCTTCTATTGTCAGGGCAAGAGTTGCACCTATGCAGCCTACGCGTCGGCCAAGGCGATCGCCTGGGGTTACACACACATCTACTATTTTGCCGGCGGTTATTTGGAGTGGGACGACGAGGACTATCCAGTTGTGATTGAGGTCAGGAGGTCGCTTGGGGTACAATAGTCACATAAAACCAAAGCCCCGAAAACGTGCGCCGGCTTGATCTTCGGGGGATCTCCTCCGGCCTGCCGAGGGCGTGCAGCCCAGGTTCTTGAAGGTTCTCGGCAGCGTCGTGCTGTTCTTCTGTCATATTCCGCGCCTCTCTTTATCGCGGCGATCTATCATCCGCATCGAGCTCCGCGTCAACGTGATTTCGGTGCGTGGCTTTGAAGGTTCGATGAGACGATCTCACGCAATCAGGGCAAATGCCGAACCCTGGACCGAGCGACCATGTCATTTTCGTTTGCCTGCGCGTCCATAGCGGCATCAACGGAAAATGACACGACCAGCGGCCTACGCTCTTTAGTCGGCAAAAAAAAACGTGATGCCATTCGGACTTCGTCTCGACGTGGCTGCCTTAAGTACCCGCTCTTCATTTCGACACCTCACGGTTTGCGTGCTCGAATGCGCATCCAATAGGGCCAGATATGCCACAGTCCAAACAGAACCATCGCAGTCGCGATTGCCGTAATGTTGGCGAATGCCGTCACTGGCAAGCCGCGGATTCGGCATTGCGGCGCGGTCTCGTTGTTGAAGGGAAAGCGAACGATCTTGCCAATTTTTGCCAAAGCCGGTATGGTCACTTTGCATGAGCACAATGAACATTTCCCTGCCGGACCATCTTAAGAGCTTCGTCGATGAGCAAGTCGCCGGACGGGGTTATGGGACAAGTAGTGAGTATATTCGGGAGTTGATACGTCGAGATCAAGATCGCCTCGCGTTACGAAGGCTGTTGATTGACGGAGCCTCGTCCGCACCAACTGAGCCGATCGACGCGGAATATTTCACCAGTCTGCGCGATCGAGTTCGTGGTCAGCACAGCAAGTGAATAATAAGACTGTTATCCCGCGGCAGTTGGCGCGCAGCGACGTCGAGGCGGCCATTGACTATTATGCACGCGAAGCAGGAACCGAGGTCGCCCTCGGATTTATTGACGCACTTCAAGCGGCGTACGCTTTGATCGCAAGCCATCCGGAGGCCGGATCGTTGCGGTATGCATACGAATTGGGATTGCCTGACCTGCGGAGCGTCTCTTTGAAGCGATATCCCTATCTCGTTTTCTATCGCGACCAGCCAGATCATGTCGATGTGTGGCGCGTGCTACATGCCAAGCAAGACATTCCGCAATGGATGCTGGAGCCGAACAATCACTGACCGCTTGGACATTCCCATCGAAGCTATTGGTGGGCCATGGTTCGTATTCACTCAAGGCGGAAGATTTGCTGGTCGGGTTTGGTTTGGCGAGGTGCGCTGCAATCTAACGGGGGCGGAAGCGGAGCCATTCCTTGAAGAAGGATCCTCGATCGACTTTCTCTCCCACCTCAGACAGATATGCGTCGTAGCCGAACAAGGGATATTGGCTCAAGTCCTTGCCATCGAACCGCGCTATAAAGTCTTCAAGGTCGGCCTGGACGGGGCGACGATTGTGGGCGGATGCTGCGGTATCGGGCCGGAACACATCGATGCTATCCGCAGCCTTCGCCAGAACCGCGAAGCCGCCCGAAGGCACAATTAGCTCAGTAAATCAGCGCGAGACTTCTCCATCCGACGCTATGAAGAGCAGAGAGCCTAAGGGAGTTAGGTCCGGGAAAACGACTGGTCGAGTGTGTTTTCAGGCGTCTAGTGCCGACACTCCTCGGCGCCTTTCGCAGAATCGCAAATCGTGGTGCGCGTGAGGCACTTCGGCGCTTTGGATGCACTCACTCGCATCGAAATGCACCGCCTGCTGGAGCGGACGATGAGAAGCCTGCAAAGGCGGCGGCTGGCAGATATGCACCTGAGCGGAGTTAGAAAATTCCGAACTCAGCGTTCATGGGCGTTGTCTAAGCGACTGTCGCACCGAAGGTTTCTTGCTGGTTCTCGTGCTGTGCTGCCAGGGTCGCACAATGTATCGACTGAAATGGCCATCTTAGGTATCGCAAGCATTCTAGCGGTGCAAAGCTACCGCCCTGACGAGCCCAGGTTTGATCAATGCCCAGGATACGAGATTTGTTGGTGGTTGGAGACATTCGTGGTTGTCCAAAGGTATTTGAAACGCTTGTTCGCTTCGAACACCGAAATCTGCAACTGGCTGACGTCAGTGGACGCCCGGATCTGAGCGGAGAGGAGCTTCACAACCATCTTTTTAAGGGCGATGGTTTAGAGCGGGCCGTCCAGAGCCTTCGTGAAGAGGGCCCTTCCTGCCTCGGGATAGGTTTCAGCGCCGGTGGGACCGCTTTATGGCATGCCGTCAAGGCGGGTTTGAACTTGCAAGCTCTGATCTGCATTTCTTCGACGAGGCTGCGCTTCGAAGTATATCCGCTCCATATACCGACCTTGGTGATTTGGGGAGAATGCGATCCGAATAGGCCGGATGATACTTGGAACGACGCCGTGCCAAGCTGCTCGCAAACCTATGCTGCCAAGCCGCATGACTTTTATAGTGCTGACATCGCAAATCCTGGATCGGATTTAAGGAAAGATATTGCGGCCTTCATCGAACGCGCGATGTGATCAACCACGGCCGTTCTTCGGACTCAATCCCGCAAGTGCCCAGCAGCCACCGGATCGGGCTCGAGCAGGCTGATGAAGAAGTCTCGTGTTTGCCCTTGAATATGGCCTCGTCGCCGTTGTGGTGTGCGAACGTGATTTCGATCGTGCGGTCGTCGAGCAATTCGGCATGTCTGTCACCTGGGCGGCGGAAACGGCCGAATTCGCATATGCAGCCTTGGATGAATCCGGTTAAATGCGGCCCCCTATAGACCCGCGGCATTCGTCAGATTGACCCCGAATCGGCCACGGCGATGCTGATCGCGGCGGGTCATCTCAGAGCAGCGCGGAACCCCGAGGCCGGTCAGCGATCCCCGGAAAAGCCTCA
Organism: Ensifer sp. 38_S197; assembly: GCF_056924495.1. NCBI lineage: Bacteria > Pseudomonadati > Pseudomonadota > Alphaproteobacteria > Hyphomicrobiales > Rhizobiaceae > Ensifer > Ensifer sp. 38_S197. Next base: position 1,578,842 of record NZ_JBXOVZ010000001.1, read on the forward strand.
AATCGATTGATCCTGAAATCGTCGAGAAAGATGTCGGTACCGCCGGTGGTCATCACCTCTGCCATTACGTCGCCGACGCCCGGGCCAAGCTGGAAACCATGGCCGCAGAAGCCGAAGGCATGGAATAGGCCCGGTGTCGTGGCGGAGGGCCCCATCACCGGAAGACCGTCGCCCACATAGCCCTCGCAACCAGACCAGGTCCGGATCACGGCGACATTGGAGAGGGCCGGCAGGATCGGCAGCAAGGCCCGCAGTTGTCCGGGCAGACGCGCCGGATCCGCCTTGGCATGTCCGCTGTCCAGCGAGACGTCGGTCCTCTCCGCCCCGCCGCCAAAGACGATGTTGCCGCGTTCGACCTGGCGCAGGTAGCCGCCGCCATGGTCATGCGCCCACACTCCGACGACCGGCAAGATGCGATAGGGAAGCGGTTCCGTCACCCCCATCTGCGGACCTTTGGCGACGATCGGGACATTCTCGCCGAACTGGGCGGCAATGCGCGCGCCCCAGGCTCCCGCCGTGTTGAGCATTGTCTGCGCAGCGTACGCTCCCCTGGAGGTCTCGATCCTGAAGCCGGAGGCAGACCTCCTGATCGCCGTCACGTCCGCTTCCTCGACGATCTCCGCCCCCAGACGCCTTGCGGCGTCGGCGAAGGCGGGCGCGATCAGGCGGGGATTGCCGCTCCCGTCCTTTGGGGAAAAGGACGCCGCGATCGCTTCAGGGCCAAGGCCCGGAAAGCGGCTGCGGATCTCGGTCGGCCCTAGCTCCTCGAGATCGACGCCCCACGGCCTGGCTGCCTCGGCAAAGGCGCGCATCTCGTTAAGGCCGGCCTGGCTGAAGATCAGCCTCAGGTGGCCGGTGGCACGAAACTCCACGTCCCGGCCCAGCATCTTCGACGCCTCTCCCCACAGCGCCAGCGAACGGCCCGCGAGGCCGAGCTGGGGGATATGGCGGCCGCTGCGGCGGATGTTTCCGAAGGATGCGACCGTCGCCCCGCTGCCGACCCGGTTGCGTTCAAGTAGCGTCACCCGCACGCCGCGCCGGGCGAGAAAATATGCGGAAGCGGCCCCCATCAGGCCGCCGCCCAGAACGATCGCGTCCATCGGTTCCCCGCGTTGCTGAATTGATTTCCAGCCTGCGCGATCCGACGGGAAGAAGTCAAAGTCGAGGTTTTGCCTCGTCCATAAGTCAAGCCTATGGGATGGCCGGATCCGATCTGCATAAGTCGACCTTATGGCTGCTGCCCGTTTCGATCTTGGACCCTGCCGTGCCATTCGTGCCAGCTTTCCGGCATCACGGAGAAAGGGAACCGGAATGGTCAGTATGTCAGCGTCCGCCACGAGCGAACTCGGCCAACAGGACTGGAAGATTGGCGTCGATATCGGCGGAACGTTCATCGATTTCTGCGCTTTGGAGACCCGTTCGGGTCGGATCGCCTCGTTGAAGGTTCTGACGACCCCGGATGATCCGGGCGCCGAACTGATGACGGGCCTCACCCTGCTCGGTGAGAGGGAGGGTCTCGACCCCGCAACTGTCACCCGCTTCGTCCACGGCACCACCGTCGGCATCAACACTGTCATCCAGCGGCGCGGTGTAACGCTCGCACTGCTGACCAATGCGGGCTTTGAGGACGTGATCGAGTTGGCGCGCCTGAGAATGCCCGACGTCTACTCGCTTTTTTGCTCCCGGCCGGACCAGCTTGTCGCGCGCGACATGGTCTTCGGGATCCCAGCTCGCCTGCGGGCGGACGGCAGCGAGGTGGAGGCACCCAATCTGGAAGCGGTCGCAGCGGCCGTCGCAAAGGCGAAGGCCGGCGGCGCTGCCGGCATCGTTGTCTCGTTCCTGCACTCCTGGCGCAACGGTGCCCATGAGGCGGCGGTCAAGCAGGAAATCGCCCGGATCGCTCCCGAGCTCTTCGTCTTCACTTCCTGCGAGGTCTGGCCGGTTATCCGCGAATACGAGCGGACTACCACGGCTATTCTGAACGGTTACGTGCATCCGCGCGTTTCCGGCTATCTGGCGGCGCTCGAGGAAAAGTTGCTCTCGCGGGGCGTGACGGCGCCGGCGCTGCTCACAAAGTCGAACGGCGGCGTTATGAATGCCGACGAGGGCAAGCGGTCCTGCGTGCAGATGCTGCTCTCGGGCACTGCCTCGGGCGTGATCGGCGCGGCCTGGCTCGCCCGCCGGGCCGGCGAGAAGCATATCCTGACCCTCGACATTGGCGGCACCTCGGCCGACTTCGCGCTGATCATCGATGGCGAGCCACAGTTCGGCACCGGCGAACTGATCGGCGAATTCCCTCTGCACATTCCGTCCGTCTCGGTGAGTTCGATCGGCATCGGCGGGGGGTCGATCGCCAGCGTCGATGCGCAGGGCGTCATGAGGGTCGGACCGGAATCGGCGGGCTCGACACCGGGACCTGCCTGCTACGGGCGCGGTGGCATGGAAGCCACGGTCACCGACGCCATGGCCGTCTGCGGGTGGCTCGGCCACAGCCAGATGGCCTATGGACAGCTGCAGATCGATGTCGGCCTGGCCCGCGCGGCGGTCACGCTGCTGGCGGAAAAGATCGGCCGCACGGCAGAGGAAGCCGCCCAGGCCATCCTCGATATCGCCATCTCGGAAATGTTCGTGGAAGTCGAGAAGCTGGCCTCACGAGCCGGCGTCGATCTCAGGGAATTCACGCTGATGCCGTTCGGCGGCGGCGGACCGATGCTCGGGGGATTCCTTGCCCGCGAGTTCAAGATGGCCAGGGTCATCGGCCCGCCGCGGCCCGGCGTCGTCTCGGCGCTCGGCGGCCTCGTGGCCGACCTGCGCGGCGACTTCATCCGCACGGTGTTTACCCATCTCTCCGACGCCGCGGCACCGCAATTGCGCGAGGCGCTGGAGTCGCTTGCGGCGGAGGGGCGCGGCTGGCTCGCCAGGCAGGGCCATGCCGGCGCCGCGACGCTGAATGTCTCTGCCGACATGCGTTATGTCGGCCAGAGCTTCGAGATCGAAGTGCCGATCCAGGCGGCCTGGATCGCCGAGAACAAGCTTGGCTCGATCGAAGAAGCCTTCCACGCCATGCACGCCCGGCTCTACGACTTCCATGATCCGGACGGAGCGATAGAGATCGTCAACCTGCGCCTTTCGGCAATCGGCGCCGGGCCGGCGCTGGAATTCCCGGTCGATACCGGCGAAGGCGGCAAGACGGCGGAGCCGGAGCGTGAGATCCCGGTCTTTACAGGTGAGTCCTTCGAATGGATCGGCCTCTACCGGCGCGAACGTCTGCGACCCGGCAGCCGCTTTGCCGGACCCGCGGTCGTTGCCCAGGAAGATACGACCTTTGCAATCCCGACCGGCACGCATGTCGAAGTCGACCGTCACCTCAACCTGCACCTTACCTTCTCGGAGTAACAGCCCATGTTCGATCCTTTGAACCTTCAGGTGTTCGCCAACCATACGCGGGCTGCCGCCGAGAACATGGCCTATACGTTGCAGCGGACGGCGCATTCCGCCTTCGTCAAGGAGACGGAAGACTTCACGGTCATGCTGATCAACCGCAAGGGCGAGACCTTTGGCGTACCGATGGGGCTGGGCGCAACCTGGTATCCCGGGCTGACCTACACCCGGGCAATCGAGATGATCGACAACTACAAGCCCGGGGATGTCGCTTTCACGAACGATCCCTATTCCTGCTTCGTCGCGACGCATGCGCCGGACACGCATCTGTGGAAGCCGGTGTTCCACGAGGGCGAGATCATCGCCTGGACGGGCGGCCATATCCATAACACCGACATGGGCGGCGCCGTGCCGGCCTCGCTGTCGCGGGCACTGACCGAGATCCATCAGGAAGGTATCCGCTTCCCGCCCATGAAGCTGGTCAACGAAGGGGTTTTCGATGAAGACATCCTGAAGATCATGTCCACCAATGTCCGCAAACCCGATCTCAACATCGGCGACATGAAGGCCCTGGTAGGTGCCCTGAATACAGGGGAGCGGAAGATCCTCGCCATGGTCGAGAAATTCGGCAAGGAGACCTTCCTGGAAGGCACCGAAGTCCTGCTCGACCACGCGGAAGCGCAGGCGCGCGCTCTGCTGCGGTCCATGCCGGACGGAACCTGGGAATTCGTCGACTATGCCGACGAGGATTCCGTCGAAGCCAACCCGTGCCGACTGAAGCTGACGCTGACGATCCGCGGCGATGAGGCGCTCCTCGATTTCACCGGTTCGGACCCGCAGCTCGGCTCTTCGCTCAACGTTCCCTCGGGCGGTGACCCGCGCCACACCATGCTTCTGGTCGGCGTCTACTACGTGCTCTACACGTTGAACCCGAAGATCCTCCTGAACACCGGGCTGACGCGGCCCTTCACCTGCATCACGCCGAAAGGCAGCGTGCTGAACCCGGTCGCACCGGCCGCCGTCGGCATGCGTTCGTTGACCTGCGCCCGCCTGCGTTCGGTCATCTTCGGCGCCTTCAACCAGGCCGTGCCGGAAAAGCTGCCGGCAGCGCCCGCGGGCAACAACTGCATCGTCAACGTGATGACCACGGATGAACGGAACGGCCGCACAGTGATCGCTGCCGTCAATCCGGTGGTCGGCGGTGGCGGCGGCATGCCGCATCGCGATGGGACCAACGGCTCCGGCGCCGATGCGGCCTATCTCAAGAACACGCCGATCGAGATCACCGAGACGGAAGTGCCGATCGAGTTCGTTAAATATGGGCTCGCCAGGGACAGCGGCGGCGCCGGGCGCTGGCGGGGCGGCCTTGCCACCGAAATGGCCTTTCGGGTCTTTTCGCCCGGCAGCCGCATCACCGCCCGCAACCGCGACCGCAGCTTCTTCCGTCCCTGGGGCACGCTGGGCGGCAAGGCTGCTGGCCTGTCGGACATGGTCCTCAATTCCGGCCGTGACGACTACCGGCGTCTCGGCAACATCGACACCGCGATCCTGCAGCCCGGCGACGTCCTGGAAATCCGCTCCGCCGGTGGCGGCGGGCGCGGCAATCCGATCGAGCGCGAGACCTGGCGCGTGGCGCAGGACGTCGCGCGCGGCTACGTCTCACCAGAGGCCGCGGAACGCGACTACGCGGTGGTCATCCGAAACGGCGCGGTGGACGAGGCGGAAACCGAAAAACTCAGGGCGGCCCGCGCAGTATCTTCCGCTCACTTTCACTATGGTCCTGAGCGCGAGGGCTACGAGGCGCAATGGACACCGGCAGCCTACGACCTGTTGACGGACATTCTGCAGGGGCTGCCCATCCACTGGCGCTTCTTCACCAAGACGGAAATCTTCCGCTGCATGAAGGGGCGTGTAGGAGCCGAAGGCGTGGCAGCCGCTTTTGCGGATGTCCGTGCGCGCTTCAGGGACATGCCCGAGCCTGCGCGCGACAGAAAAGAGGCTGCCGAGTGACATCCGTACCGCAGGGCGCCCGGCAGGCAGGGCGAATAGTGCGCCTTGCCGAACAGGGGAGGCTGCAGGTCCGGTTCTGGCTGGACGGTGCCTATTGCGAGGCGCTCGCCGGCGATACGGTGCTGACCGCCGTGCTGGTTTCGGCGCCTGCGGTCCGGCAGTCGGAATTCGGACCGGAGCGGCGGGCGGGCTTCTGTCTGATGGGAGCCTGCCAGGACTGCTGGCTCTGGCAGGAGGACGGGGAGCGGCTTCGCGCCTGTTCGACGCTGATCGCCGATGGTATGCAACTGCGGACCGCGCCGCCTGAGGATTGGCAATGATGGTGCCCGGAGCGGAAACTGTTGTGATTGTCGGTGCCGGTCCGGCCGGCATCCGCGCCGCCGAAACGCTGGTGAATGCCGGAATCCGGCCGGTGGTAATCGACGAGGGCATGAAGGCCGGGGGCCAGATCTATCGTAGGCCACCGGAAGGGTTTACACGGCCGCCCGACAAGCTCTACGGATCCGAAGCCCGCAAGGCTGTCACCCTTCACACGCTGTTCGACCGCATGGTCGCCGCTGGCGAGATCGACTATTACCCACAGAGCTCGGTGCTGGCGATTGCCGGCAATCTCCTGCAGGCGTTAGCCTCCGGCGGCCGCAGGGACTTCAGCTACGACCGCCTCATACTCGCGACCGGTGCCATGGATCGGTTGGCGCCAGTTCCCGGCTGGCAGGCGCCCGGTGTCTACAGCCTCGGGGCCACGCAGATCGCTCTAAAGACCCAGGGTATCGCGCTCGGCCGCCGGATCGTGCTGGCCGGATCCGGCCCACTTCTGACACTGGTCGCAACCCAGTTGCTCAAGGCCGGCGCGGAAATCGCTGCAATCCTTGACACATCCTCGCTCGGCGACCAGATGGCCGGGCTACCAGGCATGATGGTGCGGCCCGGCCTGGTTCTGCGCGGCCTTCTCATGCGCGCGAAACTCGGCCGGCTCTATCACGCCGGTGTCAGGCTTGACGGTATCGAGACGGACGAGCGCGAGCCGGTCGGCATGCGCTGGCGGGACGCGCGCGGCAGAACGCATTTCACAGAATGCGACATGGTCGGGCTCGGGTGGCACCTGCGCGCCGAAACGCAGCTTGCCGGCCTGGCGGGCTGCACATTCGACTATGACGGGAACTGGGCGCAATGGCTGCCGCGCACCGACCGGATGGGCCGTGCCGCCGAAGGGCTCTATCTGGCCGGCGACGGGTTGCGGATCCTGGGCGCGGACGGGGCAGAAGTCGCAGGGCGGCTAGCGGCGGCAGCGTGTCTTGCGGACATGGGCCTGGCGTTGCCGGACGTGGCGGCCGACCTGCGCCGGCTGGATCGTTGTGAGCGCTTTTCCCGCGCCATGGCACGTGCCTTTCCCTGGCCGGGCGAAGCCGTCCGCGCCGTACCGGACGAGACGATCGTCTGCCGTTGCGAAGGCATTACGGCCGGCCAGTTGCGCGAGAGCGTCACCTATGGCGGCGGTGAAGCGAACCGGGTCAAGTCGCTCGCTCGTGTTGGAATGGGGCGCTGCCAGGGGCGCTACTGCCAGCTCGCCGGCGCCGAGTTGATTGCCGGCAAGGCGGGGATCAAAGTCTGCGACGCAGGACGGTTGCGCGAACAGGCACCGGTGAGGCCATTGCCGATCGGCTCATGGGTTCGCGATGCCTGACCGGGTAGCGTCAGGGCGCCTTCGGCATCGAATTTTCTGCATTCAGGACCGCAACGCAGGCCGCACGAAGGTCATCGCGCATGGCGAGATGGCTTCCCGTCAGCGGGCGGTCTCGGCTCGTCAGCAAGGCGATCGGGACGGAAATCTTCTGCTGGAGCGGCCGGCGGACGAGACCGGGAAACTGCTCCCACGGCAGGAGGCCGTCGACGATCGCCACGCCAAAGCCGTCACGCACGAAGGGAAGGGCGGTGATGGAGATGTCGATTTCGATTGCCGGGTTGAATATCTGCTTCTCCGCGGCTGCCGCGGCGACCAGCAGTCGCCCGGGCAAGGTGCCAGCGCGGTACGATATCAACGTCTCGTTCTGGAGGTCGGCAAAGGAGATCTGCTGCAGTTCGGCCAGCGGATGTCGTTCGGGGATGATGCAGACCAGGTCGGTATACCCGAGTGTCTCCACATCGATGCCCGTGCGAGGCTTGTTGTTCATCACGAGGCCGAGCGGCGCGTCGCCGTCGCGGATCATGTCGACGATATTGACCAGCGGGGCGATCAGGGAACGCACGACGATATCGGGATGGGACGCGCGAAACGAGAGGAGCGCCCTCGGCACGATCGACATCGCCGGCGGCGCCGAAGCCGCCACCCGGATCAGCCCGGTACGGCCGAAACGCATATCCGTGGTGTGCCTGCGCAGCGCGCTGAGTTCGGAAAAGATCCGCTCGCATTCCGGATAGAGCTCTTCGGCCTCCCGGGTAGGGATCAGTTTGCCGCGGACTCGGTTGAACAGTTTGAAACCAAGCTGGTCTTCGGCATGCAGCAGGATTTGGCTGAGCGCCGGCTGCGATATGTTGAGCATGGCAGCGGCGCCGGTCACCGTCCCGTTCCGCATGAGCATGCAAAAGACCTCGAGTTGCCGTGCCTGCATTCGGACGTCCTATGGTTCTCGATGGCAGCGCCTATTGTATCGACCCGGAAATCAGAAGTCCGCCACTTTGCCCCAGGCGGATGCTTGGAAACGCTTGGGATGGTAGGGCTCCGGATCGACGATCGGGGCGGCAGCGGTGACGATGTCGGCGATCAGATGACCGGCGCCGGGGCCGATGCCGAAACCATGGCCGCTGAAGCCGGCGGCCAGAATGAAGCCCGGAACGGTTGCCACCTCGCCGATGGCCGGCACCCCGTCGGGGGTTGAATCGATGTACCCGGCCCAGCTTGCAGTGATACGGCGCTCGCCGATCGAGGGCAGGAGTTCGATGGCGCGCTGATGCGTCAGCCTGACCGTTCTGCGGTCGACGGCCGGATCGAGGATGCGCATCTGCTCCATCGGCGTCGGGCGGTCGAGGCGCCAGCCGGCCAGGCTTTCGTGGCCGCTGCGGATGCCCTCGAGGCCTCCCGGCGACAGGCTGCGCCAGCGGCGCATGAACATCGGCAGGAACTGGCCGGCGAAGCGCATGTTCTGGGCCGTGGGATCGACCCGCCCGCGCCCGCTGATGGCCAATGTGTGGCCACCGTCACCCCTCCTGGTCACCGAAACACGGGCCGTGTGAAGGGCATCGGGCAGATCGCCCGGGCCCGGTTCGACCGACAGGATCGAGGAGCGGACCGAGGCCTGTGGAAAACGGATGCCAAGCTGGCGGCAGAAGGACGAGGCCCAGGCCCCGCCGGCGAGGACGGCGATCTTTGTTCTGATCGTGCCATGCTCCGTCACGACTGCCGAAAGCCTGCCGCCTTCCAGTTCGATGCCGCGTGCGGCGCAGTTCTGGTGCACCGTGCCGCCTAGCTTCGCAATGGCCCGGGCCACCGCCGGTGCGGCATTGGCCGGATCGGCGGTACCGTCCGTCGGCGAGAACACGCCGCCCTTCCAGGTGCGGCCGGTCGCCTTGCCGCGCGCGCTGGCCTCGGTGCTGTCGAGCATGCAGGTGGTGACCCCCATCGTGCGGGCAAAGTCCCTCCAACGGGCCCAGCCAGCCAACTCTTCCTCATTGTCGCTCAGATAGAGCAGGCCGCAACGACGGAAGCCCGTATCCTCGCCGCTCTCGGCGGCGAAGCGCTCCCAGAGGTCCAGGCTCTTGGTCGCCATCGGAAGCTCGCGCGCGTCACGGTTTTGCTGGCGGCACCAGCCCCAGTTGCGGCTCGACTGCTCGGCACCCACGCGGCCCTTCTCGACGAGCGCCACCTTCAGGCCTCGCCTGGCCAGGTAATAGGCGGCGAAGACGCCGACGATACCGGCGCCGATAATGACCGCATCCGCAGCCTGCGGCAATCCGGCGTCGGTTTCCACGAGCGCGAGCGGTGCTGGCATGAATTTCAATCTCCTGGGTCGTGACCATGCTTCAGCATAGTGGTGGCGGCCGCGCGGAGGTTGCCGCACACGCCCGCGGGACAGCACAAGATTCCGCTGGTGGCCGATGATCCAGCTTATTGTGCCGGTCGTTCTTGCGCAGAATGAAATAGACAAGAAAAGCCAGAGTGTTAAAGTCCGATCCGGAAAATTTGCGGCATAAAATGCTACAAGCCACCGGCGGCCGCAGGAGGTGTCAGCACGTGAAGCTCGACCGTATCGACATCAAGATCCTCTACGAACTTCAAAAGAACGGCCGCATCACCAATGTCGAGCTCGCCGAACTGGTCAATCTGTCGCCCAGCCCCTGCCTGATGCGCGTCAAGAAGCTCCAGCATGAGGGTTACATTGAAGGGTATTCCGCCCAGATCAATATCGGCAAGCTTGGCCAGACACTGACCGTCTTCACCGAGGTCACACTGAAAAATCACCGGCAGATCGACTTCGCGCGCTTTCTTGCGGCGGTCGAAAAAGTCGATCAGGTGATCGAGTGTCACCTGGTGTCGGGCGGTTATGACTACATGCTCAAATTCGTCACCGCCGGCATCGGCGAATATCAGACGATCATGGAGCGGCTGACCGATATGGACATCGGTATCGACAAGTATTTCAGCTTCGTCGTCCTGAAGTCGCCCATCGTCAAGGCGCACATGCCGCTCACCAGTCTGTTCATGGTATAGCGGGCGGCTGCGTGGCCTGCCGCGTCGGCCGAAGATGTTGTCTGATGTTCTGCCTGCGCGGACGCGTCATCTGTTGCAAGGCGCGGATACCCGCTCACCCATGCACATAGGTTTTGACGAGTTCGGGGTCGCGTTCCAGGCTGTCGAGCCAGCTGGGGTCGAGCTTCGGAACGGATGAGAACAGCAGTTGCGAATAGGGATGCTGCGGAACCTTCGAACGTGCGGGCGTGATTTCCTCGACCTTGCGACCGTTGTACATCACGACGATCTCGTCGCAGATGGCTTCGACGACCGAGAGATCGTGGCTGATGAAGATGTAGGACAGCGAAAGTTCCCGCTGCATCTCCTTCAGCAGATCGATGACGGCGGCTGCCACGACCGTGTCGAGGGCTGAGGTGATCTCGTCGCAGACGATCAGCTTCGGCTCAGCGGCGAGAGCCCGCGCGAAGTTGACCCGCTGCTTCTGTCCGCCTGAGAGCTCGGCCGGCGTGCGGCTGCGAAGGGACTTCGGCAGGCGAACCATGTCCAGCAGTTCGTCGATCCGCGCATCCCGGGCCTTGCCCTTCATGCGATGGTAGAACTTGAGCGGACGACCGAGGATCTCCTCGATCGACTTGGCAGGATTGAGCGAAGTGTCCGCATGTTGAAAGACGATCTGCAACTCGCGCAGCTGTTCCCGGCTTCTTTGCCGGGCGGATCGGGCGAGTTCGCGTCCGTCGAGGGTCAGTTTTCCCGCCGATGCAGGCAGGATCCCGGCAATCGAGCGCGCAAGCGTGGACTTGCCGCAACCGGATTCGCCGATAATTCCGAGGTTCCGGCCTTTCTCCAGGGAAAGACTTGCTTCCTGCACGGCTTTGACGAGCGGCAGACCGTCAGCCTGGGTCGGGCCGTAGCCGGCGATCAGACCGCTCACCTGGAGGAGCGGCCTGCTTTCCGCCACGGCAAGGACGCTTTCGCCGCGAGCCTTGGGTTCAAAGGCCGAAAGCAGTTCGCGCGTGTAGGGATGCCTGGCGTTTGACAAGATGGCGGCGGTATCCCCGACCTCCTGGACCTCGCCACCGCGCAGCACGACGATGCGGTCCGCGATCTGGGCCACGACTGCGAGATCGTGCGATACATAGACGCCTGCGATGCCGCTTTTCTTCATCACCGCCTTGAAAGCGCGCAGCACCTCGATCTGGGTCGTCACGTCGAGCGCGGTGGTCGGCTCGTCGAAGATGACGAGCTTCGGATCGGCAATCAGGGCCATCGCCGCGGCGAGGCGTTGCAACTGGCCGCCGGAAACCTGGTGGGGATAGCGGTTGCCGATTCCTTCGGGATCCGGCAGCGACAGCGCCCTGAACAGTGATATGGCCTTCTCCCTGGCTTGGGCCAGCGGCATCAGGCGGTGGATACGGGTGACCTCGACAACCTGGTCGATGAGGCGCTTGGAGGGATTGAAAGCGGCAGCGGCCGACTGCGGCACATAGGAGACCTCCAGGCCGCGGACCTGCGCGCGCTGGCGCTCGCTCAGCGCCACCATGTTCTTGCCGGCGACAGTGACGCTGCCGCCCGATATCCTGCATCCCGGGCGGGCATAGCCCATGATCGTCAAGGCGATCGTCGTCTTCCCCGATCCGCTTTCCCCGATCAGGGCGACGATCTCGCCAGGTGCTATGTCGAGATCGATACCCTTGATGATCTCGAGGCGGCGTCCGGCGTCTGTGGTCGCCTCCACCTTCAGGTCGCGGATTTCAACGAGATTTTCCATTCAGGCGCTCCGATCGCGGATCTTTTTCGGCAGATTGTCGATCAGCAGGTTGACGCTGATTGTGAGGCTCGCAATCGCCAGCGAGGGGATGATCACGGCAGGTGCGCCAAACGGCAGACCGCCGATATTCTCGTGAACCAGCGCGCCCCAATCCGCATAGGGCGGCTGCACGCCGAGGCCGAGGAAGGAAAGCCCGGAGAGAAGCAGAACGATGAAGACGAAGCGGATACCGAAATCGGCGAGCAGCGGGCCGATGATGTTCGGCAGGATTTCCGAAAAGACGATGTAGAAGATGCCCTCGCCACGCGTGCGGGCGACGGTAATGTAGTCCATCGTGTTGACGTTGACGGCCAGCGATCGGGCGAAACGATAGGCGCCGGGCGTATAGATCACCGCCAGCATGGCAACCAGAACGCCCAGCGAAGAACCCACGGCGGCGGCGATCACCAGACCGGAAAGCTTGCTCGGAATGGAGTTGAGCGCATCGAGCAGCCGGCTTAGCACCGTATCGAACCAGCCGCCGATGACAGCGGCCGCCATGCCGAGCGCTGCGCCGCTGAAACAGGCGAGGCAGACGGCGGCAAGCGAGATGCCGACGGTATAGCGGGAGCCCATGATGATGCGCGACAGCATGTCACGGCCCAGATAGTCGGAACCGAGCAGGAGCGTGTCGCTCATCGGGCCGAAATAATCCTCGTCGACGATTTCGCCGACTGGATAGGGGACGATATGGGGTGCCAGGAGGGCGACGACCGCCCAAAAGAGAATGATCGAAAGGCCGATCATTCCAACCCAACTGAACCGATAGCTCGGTCTGCGTGACAGGGCGGTGGATGTGGTCATGGTCATGGTCAACGCACCCTCGGATTGGCCAGGATTGCAACGATGTCGGCGAAGGTGATGAGCGTGAGATAGCCGACACAGAAGATGATGGCGCAGGACTGGATCAGTGGCAGATCACGCGTGGAGACGCCGTCGACCATGAGCTTCGCAATGCCTGGATAGTTGAAGATCGTCTCGACGATGATGACGCCACCGACCAGGTAGGAGAGGGACAGTGCGATCGCATTGGCGATCGGGCCGACCGCGTTCGGCAGGGCATGCAGCAGGACCGCCCGCCAGCGTGATGCGCCCTTGAGGATCGCCGCCTCCACGTAGGGCGTGTTGATCGTGTCGATGACGGCGGCGCGGGTCATGCGGATCATCTGGGCGGAGACGACGAAGGTCAGGGTGATGACCGGCATGGCATAGATCTTCAGGACCTGTGCGAAGGACGTCGCGTCACTGGCGAAAGACAGCGCCGGCAGCCATTTGAGATAGACGGAAAACAGCAGCACCGCCGAGGTGGCGATCATGAATTCGGGAACCGAAATGATGCCGATCGTCAGCACGGTCACGACACGGTCGTAGACGGAGCCGCGAAACATGGCAGCGGTGATCCCGAGAGCAAGCGACAGCGGCACGGCAAAAAAGGTCGTGATGCCTGCAAGACGCATCGTGTTGACGAAGCGCGTGCCGATTAGCTCCGCGACGGGGACATTGTTGACATAGGACGTTCCCAGATCTCCCTGCAGCAGGCCGAGCAGCCATCGCGCAAAACGCATAAAAGCAGGCTCGTCGAGATGCATTGCGGCCCTGAGGCCGGCTACAGCTTCCGGTGTCGCGGCCTGGCCAAGCAGGATCGTTGCGGTGTCGCCGGGCAGCATTGCCGTGGCGAAGAAAACCGCGAAGGAGACGATCAGCAGCGTCAGGGCGGAACTACCGAGCCTGTTGGCGATGAGTCCGAGGACATAAGTGCGCAATATGGTTTCCCTGCCTGAAGAATTGGAAATCGCCGGCAACATCCGCGGACAAGGCGGAAGGTGCTGTCAGGCGTCGCTTCGGCGACAGGAAAGACATCCCCTGCCGCCGACGATCAGCCTCAGGCGTCAAGCCAGACGTATTCGGCAAACGCGTAGCCCATCATGCCGCCAAGCGGATTGGCTTCGAGGCCCTTCAGGTTCGCCGAGATCGCATCCACGTTCGAGATGAAGACCGGGATGACGGTGCCGGCTTCCTCGGAAATCATGACCTGCATCTGGCCGTAGATTTCCTTTCGCTTGGCTTCGTCGAGAAGACCACGCGCTTCCACCAGCATCTTATCGAATTTTTCCGACTTGTACTGGCTTTCATTCCACGGTGCGTTGGAGGCGTAGAGAAGCGAGAACAGGATGTCCGGCGTCGGCCTCGGGTTGATGTTGCCGAAGTGAACCGGTGACTTGAGCCAGTAGTTCGACCAGTAACCGTCGGAAGGAACGCGCTGCACGTCGAAGTTCATGCCGATCTCGGCGCCAGACTGCTGGACGATCGTCGCCATTTCCACCGCCGACGTCGGCGCCTCCGAAGTGATCATCGGGATCGACTGGCCGAGCAGGCCGGACTTCTGGAAATGGAACTTCGCTTTTTCCGGGTCAAAGACTTTCGGCTTGAGTTCCGCATTGTGATAGATGCTGGCCGGAGGGACCGGCTGGTCGTTGGCGATCTCCGCCAGACCGCGCAGCACGGATTTCTGGATCTGCTGGCGGTTGATCAGATGCTTCATGCCCATGACGAAATCGGCCTTGTCGCCTGGGGCGAGGTCGAGGCGGACGTTCAGGTCGGTATAGTTGCCCGACGTCGTCTGCGACAATGCAAAGCCGGGCTGACTTTCCACCAGCTTCATCGAGCGTGGCTTGATCGAGGCAGCCAGATGGATGTCGCCGGAAAGTAGGGCGTTGACGCGCGCATTGTCGTCGGTGATGGCAAAGAACTCGAACGAGTCGACATGCGGGCCGCCGGCCTTGAAGTAGTTGGGATTCTTGCTGAAGATCGATTTGACGCCAGGCTCGAACGTTTCCATCTTGAACGCGCCGGTGCCGATGCCCTTGGAAAAGTCAGTCGTGCCGTCCGCGACGATCATGAAGTGGTGCATGGCCAGGATGGTCGGCAGGTCGGCGTTCGGATTGGCAAGCGTGATTTCCACCGTGAGCGGGTCGAGAGCCTTGACGTCGGTGATCTGCTTGGCAATCGCATTGACCTTGGAGCCGACGGCCGGATCCAGATGCCGCTTGAGCGAGAAGACGACGTCGTTCGACGACAGGGATTTGCCGTCGTGGAAGGTGACCCCGGAACGGAGCTTGACGGTCCAGACCTTGGCGTCGGCGCTCTTGATACTTTCGGCGAGTTCCATCTGCACGGTGCCGCCCTGATCGAGGAACGTCAGGCGATTGTAGAGTGCGCAGCAACGGACGTAGTCAGTCGACAGCGACGCCTTGGCCGGGTCGAGCGTGTCGGCGGTGGACGACGACCAGCCTGCCGCCTTCAGGTTCCCGCCCGATTTGGGGGTGGCAGCCACTGCGTTGGTCGCGCGCCCCAGCACGAGGCCGCCCGCTGAAAGCGCAACGCCCCCCGCCAACAACATCGTCAGCAGCTCGCGGCGGGTCGCGCCCCGGCGAATGGCATTCTCGACCATGGCATCGTCAGATGCGGTCCAGTTCGTGATCTTGTCGTTCATTTCATTCCCCTTTTTGCTGGTTGGCGGGCGACCCATCTTCCGTGGTTTGGCCCGATGCTAGAAAATCCTGAATCCCGTCAGTTTCCGTGTGCTGTCTGTACAGCCTCGACCAGTCCGGCCATCGACATGAAATGATAGTCAGGCCTGGTGAACTCGGCCGGTTCGATGGTGCCGCCATAGCCCGGCTGCGCGTGGCGCCGCTGGATCCAGCAATTGGTCATGCCGAGATCACGGGAAACGCCGATGTCGTGATACTGGCTCTGGGCCACGTGCAGGATGTCGTCCTTGCTCGCGCCTTCACGCGAAACGAAGTCGAAGACCTGATGAAAGAAGGCGGGGTCCGGCTTTTCCGTGCCGGTGTCGTCAGCGGTGAGCGCGGCATAGAAGGGATTGCCGAGCGCGTTCGAGAAGTGCTCGAAGGCCCAGCGACGGGCATTGGTCATGGCAATCAGGCGATAGTTCCTTGCAAGCTCCGCCATCGCCTCGACACTGTCGGGAAAGGCCTTCCAGGTTTTGGCGGAATCGCGCAGGCGAATGCCATAGGCCTCTTCAGCCGGCAAGCCGAGCTGCGGCGCGATGGCCAGATAGACGCGCACCAGATCGTCGGGAAAGAGATCGGCGTCGTCGCAATACCGTGCGGCGCGATAGAGCGAGAGCGCCTCTTCGCCGTTGATCTCGACGCCGGCTTCCGTGGCGATCTCCTGCAGGCAGGACTTGAGACCGCCCTCGAAATCGATAAGCGTGCCGACCACGTCGAAGGTCATGTACTTGAATTCCGGCAGAGATTTTATCAATTCCATATCCCCAGTTAAGTCGCAGGTGATGCGCAACGGCAGCCCGGCGGAAGAATATGCTGTCCCCGGCCTCGGCGTATTTTCAAGAAGATCCCCGGATTTCCCGGGGTTTGAGGCCTTTATTGGCTACGATAGTGCCACTTGGCCCGAACCGTTTGCGCCGAATTGCCCGGGCGCTACGGCACATAATTCCGAAATTTCGGGCCGCTGCGATATTTCGGCCAGCTGGGGCCTCAAACGGCTCAGCTCTTGATGGCGCGACGGACATCGGGATCCTCCAAGGTCTGGTCCAGCGTCTTTGCCGTACGCTCGATAATCGCATCGATATCGTCATCCGAGCAGCACAGCGGAGGCGCGTACCCCATCACGCCGTTGGCGAAGGCGCGGATGATGAGGCCGTTGTCCCAGGCGCGATCGAAGACGCGGCGAGCCGGCGCGGCGTCCGCCGGAAGCGGCGTCTTGGCGGCTTTGTCGGTGACGAGTTCGATCGCCGCCAGCATGCCGCGGCCCCGGACATCACCGACCAGCGGATGGGCCTTCAGGCTTTCCAGGCCGGCCATCAGACGGGCGCCGGCCCTGATGCCGTTTTCCAATAGGCCGCCCTCATAAAGCCTGAGCACCTCGAGACCGACGGCGGCACTGACCGGGTGAGCCGAATAGGTATAGCCGTGCCCGACTGCGGATGCGCCTGCGCCGTCGGCGATCACCTGATAGACATGATCGGCCATGAATACGGCGCCCATGGGAACATAGCCGGAGGTCAGGCCCTTGGCCGTGGTCATGAAATCCGGGACGATGTCGTCCTCGGTGCAAGCAAACAGCGGGCCGGTTCGGCCGAAACCGGTGATCACCTCGTCGGCGACGAAAAGGATGCCGTATTCCCTGCAAAGGTTGCGCATGGCCTTCATCCAACCCTTGGGTGGAACGATTACGCCACCCGACCCCTGGATAGGCTCGGCGTAGAAGGCAGCGACGCGATCGGCGCCGATTGCCTCGACCTTTTCTTTCAGCGCGGCGAGCGACGCGTCGATGATCGCCTGCGGATCCTCGCCTGCCGGGTTGCGGTAGGGGTAGGGCGAGGGGATCTTATGCTGCCACTCGAAGGGAATACCGAAACCGGCATGGAAGCTCGGCAGCGCCGTGAGGCCGGCACCGACCGTCGACGAGCCATGGTAGCCCTGTTCGATCGAGATGAACTGGTCGCGCTGGGGCTGGCCTTTGGCGATCCAATAGTAGCGGATGAAACGAATGGTGCTGTCGACGGCATCCGAGCCGCCGAGCGTGAAGTAGACATGGTCAAGATCGCCAGGGGCGCGTTCGGCAAGTTCGGCAGCAAGCCGGATGGCCGGCTCGGAGCCCAAGCCAAAGTAGGCGGTCGCGTAGGGAAGCTCGCGCATCTGGCGTGCCGCCGCCTCGACAATCGTGTCATGGCCGTAGCCGGCGTTGACACACCAGAGGCCGGCGAAGCCGTCCACCAGTTGGCGTCCTTGTGCGTCGGTGACGGTTGCACCCCTGGCGGAAGCGAGAACGCGTACCCCCTGCTGTTCATGGACGCGATAGGAGGCGACGGGATGAACGAGATGGGCGCGATCGAGTTCGATGAGGGAATTGCTGAACATGGTGTCTCCGGATCAGCCGAGGGCCTGGTTGGCCAGGGCAAAGGTATGAACAGTCGATTCGGCAGGGCGGGCGGGCAGGGCGCGCGCCATGGCGACGCCACCGCCGACATGAGCGAGAGAGCAGTCGATGAGCCAGGGGGCGAGGCCGGTGCCGGCGCCGGTGTCGACCCTGAGAAAGGCACCGGTGCGGCGGCTCATGAAATGCGCGATAAGCGCCTTGGCGTCGTCGATGCCTGTGGCGACGACCGGCCCGACGACCTCGCCGCGACCGAAAGCCCGGATGCAGGCGAAGCCGGCGATCCTGGCATCGCGGCCCAGGACGGCGAACTCGCCGATTTCGGCCAGCCTTGCGATCAGTGCCGAACGGTCGGCGCCGAAGGCTTCGCGGTCGAGCGCGATGATCGCGGCGAGATCCCCGGGGGTCGCGGTTTGCGTACCCTCGGGCGCCGCCACGTCGCCGACGATGCCCTGGTGTTGCAGGATGGCGCCGGTTTCCCGGAACCCCAGTTTCTCATAGAGAGGCAGGCCCTCGACCGTGGCGACGAGGCGAAGGGACCGTTCGCCGGCGAGGCTGAGCGCCGCGTCCATCAGATGGCGGCCGACGCCCCGGCCACGCATGCGCGCATCGACGATCACCATGTTGATCGCGGCACAGTCATTGCCGTAGGGCGTCATGAGAGCCGTGCCGACCACCTTGCCGGTCTCGTTCACAGCGACGACGCCCTGGCTGAGATCAAGCATGGTCTGCCAATCCTGCAAGCGGTGCGGCCAGCCGGCCTGGCGCGACAGGTCGACGGCATCATCCAGGTGCTCGATGGCGAAAGATCTGGTTTCGATGTCCCCGACGTGCATGACAGTGCTCTCCGTTTCTGCCCAGAGTTTCGAGGTGAAAGAGCCGGACGATTATCCGAAGGCGGTGCTGGTGGCGGTATCTTTCGCCAAAGCGACGGCATGGTTCCGCATCTTATGCCGTGCGTCGGCGATCAGGCGCCGGGACGAGCCGCCACATCGCCGGCCACGTCGGCCGCCGTCTGCAACCAAATGCCAAAGCGGCGGCACGATACGGAACTTTCTGCTTCGGATTCCGGCAAATCAGTCGGCTCTGATGCCGGAAGCGGTCTTATGATCGTGTTCTCACCCGAAAGGCTCGATGGGCCATCACGCAAGGACGAAGCGCATGACTACCTTCCGCCCGAAATACATCACCTTCGATTGCCACGGAACGCTCATCAATTTCCAGATGGCCGAAGCTGCCCGCGACCTCTACGGTGATCGTCTCGACGAGCCGCGCATGCTGCAGTTCATCAAGAACTTCGCGGCCTACCGGCTGGACGAGATCATGGGGGATTGGAAACCCTATGCCGACGTCGTCCACAATTCGCTGGAGCGGACCTGCAAGCGAAACGGCGTCGCCTTCAAGGACGAAGATGCCAGGATGGTCTATGAGCGGGTACCGACCTGGGGTCCCCATGCGGACGTTCCGGCGGGTCTGGCCAAGGTTGCCAAGGAAATCCCGCTCGTCATCCTGTCCAATGCGATGAACGACCAGATTCCCTCCAACGTCGCCAAACTCGGCGCCCCTTTCCATGCCGTCTACACGGCCGAGCAGGCCAACGCCTACAAGCCGCGCTTCCAGGCCTTCGAATACATGTTCGACATGCTTGGCTGTGGTCCGGAGGACATCCTGCATTGCTCCTCGTCCTTCCGCTACGATCTGATGTCCGCCCACGACCTCGGCATAAAGAACAAGGTCTGGGTCAATCGTGGTCACGAGCCGGCCAATCCCTTCTATGGCTATGAGGAAATCTCCGACATTTCTGGCCTGCCGGGCGTCGTCGGTCTCTGAGGAAAGGCCGAAGCCGATGAAATACGTCTCCTACTGGCACGACACCGCGCCCCGTTTTGCGAGCGCCGTCTCGGGTCCGATCGAAGGTCATTACGACGTTGCCGTGGTCGGCGGCGGCTTTACCGGGCTCGGCGCGGCGCGGCAGCTCGCCATGGCCGGCGCGAAAGTTATCGTGCTGGAGGCCGAGACGGTCGGCTTCGGGGCTTCCGGTCGCAACGGCGGACATCTGAACAACGGCCTGGCCCATAGCTATCTTGCCGCCAAGCGTGAACTCGGCAAGGAGCGGGCGATCGCTCTCTACAAGGCACTCGACGATTCGATCGACACGCTGGAGGCGATCATCGCCGAGGAAGGTATCGACTGCGACTTTCGCCGTGCCGGCAAGCTCAAGCTCGCATCGAAGCCGCAGCATTTCGAGGGACTGGCCAGGAATTTCGAGGCGGTTCATGCGGAGGTCGATCCGGACACGGCGCTGCTGTCGCCCGATGATCTCAAACGCGAAATCGGTTCGCCCTTCCACGGCGCCATGCTGTCGAAGAAGAGTGCGATGATGCACATGGGGCGCTATGTCGTCGGCCTCGCCGAGGCGGCAAGGCGGCGCGGCGCGATCATTGCCGAGAAGGCGACGGTCATCGACATTTCGAAGGCGGGCGCCCGGCATGTATTGAAGACCGCGAGGGGCACCGTGACGGCTGACAACGTCATGATGGCAAGCGGTGCCTATACGACGCCGAACTTCGGCTACTTCCGCCGCCGGATCATGGCGGTCGGCAGCTTCATCATCGCCACGCGGCCGCTCACCGACCAGGAGATCGCCGCGACGATGCCGGGCAATCGCACCTGCGTCAACAGCATGAACATCGGCAACTACTGGCGCCTGTCGCCGGATAACCGACTGATCTTCGGGGGGCGGGCCCGGTTCTCGGCGACGTCGGACCAGCGTTCGGATGCCAGGAGCGGCACCATCCTTCGCGACAGCCTCAGCCGCATCTTTCCGCAACTGTCGAATGTCGAGATCGGCTATTGCTGGGGTGGCCTCGTGGATATCACGAAGGATCGCTACCCTCGGGCGGGCTACCATGACGGACTATGGTACGCCATGGGCTATTCCGGGCACGGCGCACAGCTTTCGACCCATCTCGGCATGGCGATTGCCGACGCGATCCTCGGTCGGCCTGACCGAAATCCGGTGAAGGGCCTCGAATGGCCGGCGGTGCCGGGTCATTTCGGCAAGCCCTGGTTCCTGCCGCTGGTCGGGCTCTACTACAGGATGCTCGACAAGATCCAATAACCGCGGAGCGTGCTTCGCAGGGGACTGGTCATCGTCGCCGGGAACAAGAAAGGTGGGGCTGCGATCGCAATCCCACCTTTTTCGTAGCCCGCGTGCTGCGGCAGGATCAGGTGAGGCCGCCGATATGAAAGGTCTTGGCCTCGAGATACTCGTCGATCCCCAGCTGTGATCCCTCTCTCCCGAGGCCCGACTGCTTGACGCCGCCGAACGGTGCGACCTCGGTCGAGATCAGGCCGGTGTTCAGCCCTACCATGCCGAATTCGAGCGCCTCGCCGACGCGCCAGGCCCGCTTGAGGTTTTCCGTATAGAAATAGGCCGCCAGCCCGTAGGGCGTGCCGTTGGCAATGGCTATCGCCTCCTCTTCGGTCTCGAAGCGGAACAGCGGCGCGACCGGCCCGAAGGTCTCTTCGCTGGCAAGCTGCATGTCGATGGTGGCGCCGGTCAGGACGACCGGGGCCGTGTACTGCCGCCCTGCCGGCAGTTCGCCCCTGGCGGTGACGATCCGGGCACCCTTCGCGAGCGCGTCCTCGAGATGACGGTTGATCTTGGCGATCGCCGCATCGTTGATCATGGGACCGATCGAAACGCCGGCTTCCGTGCCGGGGCCAACCTTCATGGCGTTGACGCGCGCCGTGAGTTTTTCGGCGAAACGATCGTAGACGCTCGCCTGAACGAGGATGCGGTTGGCGCAGACGCAGGTCTGACCGCCGTTGCGGAACTTCGATACGATTGCGCCCTCGATCGCGAGGTCGATGTCGGCGTCGTCGAAGACGATGAAAGGTGCGTTGCCGCCGAGTTCGAGGGAAAGCCGCTTGACGCTGTCGGCAGCGCCGCGCATCAAAAGCGAACCGACCGGCGTCGAACCGGTGAACGAGATCTTGCGCACGGTCGTATTGGCCATGATCTCGTTGCCGATTTCCTTCGGCATGCCCGTGACGATGTTGACGACCCCGGCGGGAATGCCGGCCATCTCGGCCAGCACGCCGAGCGCCAGGGCCGAATAGGGCGTGAACTCGGAAGGCTTCACGACGACGGTGCATCCGGCGGCGAGCGCTGGTGCGATCTTGCGGGTAATCATCGCGTTCGGAAAATTCCAGGGCGTGATGATACCGCAGACGCCCACCGGTTCCTTCAGCACGATGATGCGGCGGTCAGGCGTCGGCGATGGTATGGTCTGGCCGCCGATGCGGCGCGCCTCTTCGGCGAACCACTTGACGAAGGAGGCGCCGTAGCGGATTTCGCCGCGCGCCTCGTCGAGCGGCTTGCCCTGCTCGGTCGTCAGGATCAGCGCGAGATCTTCGATATGCTCGATCATCAGTGCGTACCAGGCTTCGAGCAGCGCCGCGCGCTCGGCATGGGTGCGCTTCTTCCACGCCGGGTAGGCCTTGTCGGCGGCCCCGATCGCCGCACGCGTCTCCTCGCCCCCCATGTCGGGTACGGTGCCGATCACCGCCTGGCTCGCAGGATCGGTGACGTCGACGCTCCTGCCCGATCGGGCTGCGACCCACGCGCCGCCGATCAAGCCTTCTTGCCGAAACAGGGAGGGGAGTTTCAAATTCCGCATGCTTCCGATCCTCGGGTACGATTTTTACAGTGCGGCAAGGAGCGCCGCGGTGATGGTGTCCGTCCGGTCCTTGCCGGGAACCGTGCCGATGCCGGCCGCCGTGGTGGCCTCGATCGCCTTCATGACGGCCCCGGCGGCATCCTTTTCGCCGAGGTGCTCGAGCATCATGGCGCCGGACCAGACCGTGGCGATGGGGTTGGCGATCCCGAGATGCGCGATGTCGGGTGCCGAGCCGTGCACCGGCTCGAACATCGACGGGGCGTTGCGCTCGGGATTGATGTTGGCGGAGGCGGCAAAGCCGAGACCGCCCTGGATGGCTGCGCCGAGATCGGTCAGGATGTCGCCGAAGAGGTTGGAGGCGACCACCACGTCGAGCGTTTCCGGCGCCATCACCATGCGCGCCGCCATCGCGTCGATGTGATAGCTGGTGACCTCGACATCGGGATATTCCGCCGCGAGCTGCCGCGTGACGTCGTCCCAGAAGACCATCGAGTATTTCTGGGCGTTCGACTTGGTCACCGAGGCGAGCTTGCGGCGCCGCGACCGGGCCTGTTCGAAGGCGAAGCGCAGGATGCGCTCGACGCCCTTGCGGGTGAAGATCGACGTCTCGACGGCCACTTCGTCGGCCGAGCCCTGGTGGATGCGGCCGCCGGCGCCGGAATACTCGCCCTCGGTGTTCTCGCGGATGCAGAGAATGTCGAACCTGGTCGTCTTGAGCGGCCCTTCGACGCCGGCCAGCAGGCGGTGCGGACGGATGTTGGCGTATTGTGCGAAACTCTTTCGGATCGGCAGCAGCAAGCCGTGCAGCGAAACGGAATCCGGAACCTCCGCCGGCCAGCCGACGGCGCCGAGCAGGATCGCGTCAAAGCCGCGCAGGGTGTCGATGCCGTCTGCCGGCATCATCGCGCCGGTCTCCCTGTAGTAGGCGCAGGACCACGGGAATACGGTTCCCTTCAAGGCAAATCCGTGCGAAGCGGCTGCCTTCTGCAACACGGACCAAGCGGCTTCCGTCATGTCGCGGCCGATGCCGTCGCCGGGGATCAGGGCTATCGTCTGTGTCTTCATGGTTTCGTCCTCAGAGGCTGATCAAGACGCTCTTGCTCTTTCGATTGGCCTGGAAGGCCTCCCGACCGAGATCCTTGCCGATGCCGGACTGCTTGTAGCCTCCGGTCGGGAGGATGTGGTCGCGCGAGCGGCCGTAGCGGTTGACCCAGATGGTGCCGGCCTGCAGCCGCCGGGTGAGGCGGATGGCCCGGGAAAGATCGCTGGTGAAGAGGCCGGCGGCCAGTCCGTAGCTCGGATGGTCCGCAAGGTTCACGGCTTCTTCCTCGTCCTCGAAGGTCTGCAGCGTCAGCACCGGCCCGAAGATTTCCTCGATGACGGCAGGAGAGCGCTGGTCGACGCGGGCGACCAGCGTCGGCGCGTAGAAATATCCCGGCACGTCCATGTGACTGCCGCCCGTCAGGCATTCGGCTCCTGCAGCGACGGAGGCCGCGACGATGTCATCGATGCGCTGGCGCTGCCTTTCGGAGATGATCGGCGAATACTGGCTCGCCGCATCCCAGGTCGGTCCCGGCACGACGCCCTTCATCTTCGCCAGGATGGCGTCGATCAGCGGGGCCGCGACACTCTTCTCGACGATCAGGCGCGATCCGGCGACGCAGGCCTGGCCGGCATTGCTGGTGATGCTCGCGGTCACTGCCGCCGCTGCCCGATTGATGTCGGCATCAGCGAAGACGATCTGCGGGCTCTTGCCGCCGAGTTCCAGCGTCATCGGCTTGATGCCGGTGCGCGCGATGTTCTCCATGATCGCGGAGCCGGCGCGGGTGGAGCCGGTGAAGCTGATCTTGGCGATGTCCGGATGGCCTGTGATGGCATTGCCGGTGGTCATGCCATCGCCGAGCACGACGCTGATCAGGCCGGCCGGAATGCCGGCGCTTACGGCGAGTTCTGCCAGCCGGATTGTCGAGAACGGCGTCATCTCCGATGGCTTCAGCACGACCGCGTTGCCGGCGGCGAGCGCCGGACCAAGCTTCCATGCGGCCATGTTGATCGGAAAGTTCCAGGGTGTGATGGCGCCGACGACGCCGTAGGGTTCCGTCATGATCATGCCGAGACTGGCATCGTCGGTCGGCACCAGGTCGCTGCTTTCCTTGTCGGCGAATTCGGCGAAGAAACGGATCTGCTCTGCCGAAATGGCGATGTCGCCTTGGACCAGGTGACCGACCGGACGGGTTGAGGAGACCGCCTCCAGCCTTGCTAGCGTTACGGCGTCCTGTTCGATGAGGTCCGCCCAGCGATGCAGAACCTTCAGCCGCTCACGTGGGCGGATCCCGCCCCAGTTGCTTTCCTTGAGGGCTGTCTTCGCTGTCAGTACGGCCTGGTCGACAAGATCGGCGTCGGCAATCGGACAGGCGGCGTAGGGCCTGCCGTCGGACGGCCGGTGCATCGCGATAACGCCCTCGGCCGCCAGCAGGCGATCGCCGATGAAATGCCCCACCGGCAGGGCGAGGCTGTCAGGATCGAAACTCAGGCTCATCGGGATGTCTCCGTCGTTTGACTGCAACACTACCGGATCGCCAGGACAGGTTGATCCGGTAGAGTGAAAGGCCGCAGTGGAAGTCACTGTTTTGGCAGAGCTTCACAGCGCATTCTGCGGCGCGGACCCGAAACGGATGCCGCCCCACCGGAGCGTGCGTCACGGCGTGACGGTGACGTAGATCTTGCGGACGGTTTCGATGGTCTTCCAGACGCCGACGAAGCCCGGCTTCATCACGAAGCTGTCGCCCGCCTTGTAGACGACCGGCTGGCCGCCTTCAGGGGTGATTTCGACGAGGCCGGACAGGAGGTGGCAGAACTCGAAGGTCTGGCCTTTGATCGAGTGGGTGACGCCCGGGGTCGCTTCCCAGACCCCGGTGTGCACCAGCTCGCCATGGGCTTCGTCTTGCGCCCAGGTCTTGAGCTGGGGATTGCCGGAGATCAGCCGATCCGGTGCGGGCGTGTTTTCGCGCGGTGCGAAGGTGGGGTTGGTCTCGATGGTCTTGAGGAGCGACATGGCATTCCTTTCGGGGTTGAGGTTTCAGTAGCCGCGCTTCCGATCAACGAGGCCGATCGGATCGAGCCCGGCGCGCAGCCGCCTGATGTTGTCGATCACGGCGAGTGCGGCCGTGTGGGGCTGGGTGATGCTGGCGATATGCGGGGTCAGCAGGATGCGGGCGTCATGCCAGAACGGATGGCCGGGCGGCAGCGGTTCCGGATCGGTGACGTCGATCACGGCGCCGGACATGTGGCCGCTGTCGAGCGCGGCGAGAAGCGCCTCCTGGTCGAGCTGCGGTCCGCGGCCGACATGGACCAGTCCAGCGCCTCTCGGCAATTGGCTGAAAAGCCCGGCGTCGAGGAAGCCGCGGGTGTCGTCTGTCAGGGGCAGAAGACAGATCAGCACGTCGGTTTCTGCCAGCATGGCCTCCAGACCCGCTGGGCCGGAGAAGCATCGGACGCCCTCGATCTCCGGGGCAGATCGGCTCCAGCCGGACAGGGGAAATCCGAAGGGCTTCAAGCGCTCGAGCACGGCCTGGCCCAGGTTGCCGAGCCCCAGCACACCGATGCGGCGTTCGCCGGCCTGGGCCTGCGGCAGGACCTTCCAGACCTCGGCTTTCTGCTGCTGCAGGTAGGCCGGCAGGTTGCGATGGAGTGAAAGAACGCCGAGGACCACGTATTCCTGCATCATCCGCACGATGCCCTCTTCGACCATGCGCACGATCTTCACGTCGTCAGGAACGCTGGCGGCGCTGAACTGGTCGATGCCGGCGCCGGTCGAGAACAGCACCTCCAGATTGCGGTAGCGCGCCAGGTTCTCCGGGACGGTCCAGGTCATGAGATAGCGCACCTTGTCGGGATCGACCGTCGTCGGGTCCATCGAGAACGGCAGGTCCGGGATTTCGCGAGCAAACGTGTCCCGGAATATCTGGCCGCGAGCGGCATCGGAATTGAAGAGAAAGGTCATCGTCCGGATCCGATCCTGGCTCGTTCAAGGGTCCGCGCGGCAATGCCGCCCCAGTGCGTCGATCAGCGACTGGCAGGCGGCGAGTTCGCTTGTGAGAATGAACTCGTTGGGTTTGTGGGCACGCGCAATGTCGCCGGGTCCGCAGATGATCGCATCCACGCCGGCGCGCTGGTAGAGCCCGGCCTCGGTTCCATAGCTGACGGCGGCGAGCGGCTCGCTTCCCGTCAAGTCTTTCAGCAGAGCGGCGAGGGGAGAGGACGGGGCAAGGGAGAGCGCTGGATAGACGCTGAGAACCTGCCAATCGACCCCAAAGCCCTTTGATGCCAAAGCCTCTGCGGCTTCTCGCACCGGAGCCAGCAGCGCTTCGGGGTCAACGGACGAAATGGCCCTGGCCTCTAGTTCCAGGTTGCAGAGTTCAGGAATGATGTTGACAGCCTGACCACCGGTGATCGTGCCGATCGACAAAGACGAGTAGGGCGGTTCGAATTCGTCCTCGAACGGTCCTTCCGCAAGGTCGATCGCCGTTGCGACGGCGGCCTGCTGCACTTCCGTCATGGCGTGGATTGCATTGAGGCCCAGATCCGGCCGGGAGGAGTGGCCCGAAAGGCCCCTGAGTGTCAGTCGTGCCGCCGCCTTTCCCTTGTGGGCGAGAATGCCCCGCATCCCGCTCGGCTCCCCGATGATTGCACCGAGCGGCGGTCCGCATAGATCCGGCAGGCGAGCGATCAGGTGTGGCACTCCGCGGCAACCGGCTTCCTCGTCATAGGAGAAAGCCAGGTGAATCGGGCGAGAGAGCGGACGAGAGAGGAATGAGGGGACGGCTGCCAGGACGACGGCCAGGAACCCCTTCATGTCGGTCGTTCCGCGTCCATAGAGCCTGTCGCCCTCGATCCTCAACACAAAGGGATCGCCGTCCCACCCCGCTTCCCCGGCCGGGACAACGTCCATGTGGCCGGACAGGATGTAGCCCGGCCTGTCGGCGGGACCGATCGTGGCAAAGAGGTTCGCCCTGTCTCCTTCCGGCCCGGGAAGGATTTGCGGGGCAATGCCGAAGGACCTCAGATAGTCGGCGATCCATTCGACGATGTCGCCATTGGGCGTGCCGACCACCGACTGAAAGCTGACCAGCTTTTCCAGGATGTACATGGCGCGCGTCATCATTAGTTCCCGTTCCAAGCGCTGTCACGTCCTTACGCACCCCGCCATGCTCCAGCAGGAGAGGCGAACCGATTTTGACAATCAAAGTAGAGGCATAAGAAACTAATAGCTGCCGAAAGAGGAAGCGATACGGTCAAATCTTGTGCTGGCCTTCGCTTCAGCAGTGAAATGTTTCGCAGGATCTCAACTAACATGGCCACCGGGACATCCGGGCACTCGGCCCCGGAGGAGGACTTGTCGTTTGGCTTGGTGAATGATGGATAGCGAACTACCAGGGACGTTGAGTGTCGATAACTTCGAGATGCGCTTCGCCGACATCGCGGATGTCGAACTTTCCCAGTTGCAGGCTTTGTCGATCTCGGTGGAATGGCCTCACCGGGCGGCGGACTGGCAGCACCTCCTTGATGTCGGGAGGGGATATGTCGCGCTCGATGAGATCGGCCGCATAGGCGCGTCCGCCATGTGGTTCCCGCATGGCGAGGGTTTCGCCACCATCGGGATGCTGATAACCTTGCCAAGGTTGCAGGCCAACGGCACGGCAAAATGGCTGATGAACCAGATCATGGCGGACTGTGGTCATGGCTGCATCCGCCTCAATTCGACCCGGGAAGCCCGGCGGCTCTATGCGTCTCTGGGCTTCATGGCGAAGGGGAAGGTCTATCAATGTCAAGGCACGGTGATGACCGCCATGGAGCTTCCGCCGCTTGGCAAACACCTTGTCCTGAGGAGGTTGGACCGTGCCGATCTGGATGCGGTCATTGCCCTTGATGCTCCAGCCTTCGGTACGGCGCGGTGCCAGCACCTGGTGCGGCTGTTCGACAGTTCGATATGCTACGGTCTCTACCAGGGCCGACAGTTGCGGGCCTTTTCGATGCTTCGTCGCTTCGGGCGGGGACATGTTGTCGGGCCGGTGGTGGCCGGTTGCGACGAGGACGCCATTGCAGTCACCCAGCCGCATGTCGCCGCCAATGTCGGCCGTTTTCTTCGCATCGATACGCATTTCGACACGGGCGCGTTTGCTGCCTTCGTCCACCAGTGCGGGCTCGGCGTCTGCAACACGGTGAGGACGATGGTGACCAAGGAACGCGCCAGCTATGGCACGGGAGAAAATGGTGCGCCGGTGGTCTATGCCCTGGCGTCGCAGTCCCTGGGCTGATTGTTCCTGCCAGCTGACCAGAAACGAGAGAGCTCTTGAAGGGCCACCTTCGATTTCTTCCTTTTTGGCGTCGATGATCTTCTTGGCCATGAACTGCCGGTCATCGCCATGTTTTAGCTCGACCTCAGACGCGGGCATTAAAGCTGTGAAAGACCTTGAGCTGCGGCAAATGCAATCATCAGGTGTTGGCCGTTGACGTTGAGAGGCCGACCGAGACCCCACCCTTTAAGTCGCGGAAGAACCGAACGCCGTGCGTCTCCAGCGCGTTTCGCACCTTTCTCAAGTTTTCCTGTCTTACCGAAACAGTAGACGATTCCAGGCGCCTCACGGTCGAAAATGATACCCCGGCGACCTTGGCTAATTCTGGCGCCGTCCAGTTCAGCAAAGCTCGTGCCGCTCGGATCTGGCCGGGAGTAAGCGGTTCATCTGTGGCGGGCTGCAAAACATGGTCGTCAAGATAATCGGTATATCCGACCCATTCGACAATCTCGCCAGTCTCATCCCGGACGGCAAGGGCCTGGCCCTTCAACCTGACATAACGTCCCGCCAGATCTTTTACCCGCATCGTTACACGGAACATCTTTCCCGTTGCGATCGCGCTTGCCCAGGCCTGCCGGAATGTAGCTCTGTCGTCGGGATGTATCGCGGCCAACTCATCCCAATTGCGAGCTTCCGCTGGCGATTGACCGGTCAGCTTCGACCATTCACTTGTCTCGACCAGCTTGCCATCTGGGTAGGCCCGCCAGATATGGCCGCCGAGCAGGCGGGACAAAATGTAATTGAGCTTCTTCTCGCCATTCAGACTGGCTTTAAGCTCCTGGACATCGGTAACGTCCGCTACGATGCCCATCATAGCGATCGGACTTCCATTTCGATCGAAGTGCGGTTGTGCTTTGCTGCGGACCCATCTCAGGCTGCCGTCGGGACGGATGATCCGGAACGTCCTGTCCGCAAGTCGTTTATCGGATGCGAGCCCCACAGCATTACTGAAATCCAGTTGGTCATCCGGATGCACAAGGGACTGGTAAAGGTCAATTGTAGGGACAACGGACGCGGGTTCGATTCCAAGTATACGGAACAACCCATTCGACCAGGTTACTTCTGAGGATTCAATTTCCCAAGTCCAAACGCCAAGATTACAACGTTCTTCTATAATTCTTAACTTCAAATCTGGAGTCTTGAGAGCCTGATCCGAAATTAAGTTGAGTGGTATCAGCGGGTTATCCTTGACGGAAGCCCAAGTCGTTGATTCAGCGGTTTTGCTACAGACCGAAGGAAATCAACGATGTGGACTGACACCACTCGGGCGCAATATGCCCGTGCGGAACTGATTTTGCCAAGCGATTTGACCGATGCCGAATGGGCGGTGCTGGAACCGTTCTTTCCGCCGCCCTCGCATGTCGGGCGACCGCGCAAGTGGCCGCTACGGCGGATCGTCGAGGCGATCCTGTACCTGCTGCGCGGCGGGCTGCCGTGGCGGATGCTGCCACCGTGCTTCCCGCCGGTCTCCACGGTACGGCGCTGGTTCTACCTGTGGCGCGACGACGGGCTGTGGCTCTCGCTCAATCATGCGCTGCTGCTGATCGGACGGGAAGCGACAGGCCGCGAGGCATCGCCGAGCGCCGGAGTGATCGACAGCCAGAGCGTGAAAACCACGGAAAGCGGCGGCCCTCGCGGTTATGACGCAGGCAAGAAGATCAAGGGGCGCAAGCGCCACATCCTCACCGACACCGATGGTAATCTCGTTCACGCCGTGATCCACACCGCCGACATCCAGGACCGTGACGGCGCACCGATGGTGCTGCGTGAAATCATCCGGCGCTTCCCCTGGCTGCGGCACGTCTTCGCCGATGGCGGCTATGCTGGCGACAAGCTCAGGCAGGCGCTGCGCCGGATCGGCAAGTGGACGGTCGAAATCATCAAGCGGTCCGACACTGTGAAAGGCTTCGAGCTACTGCCCCGGCGCTGGGTGGTCGAGCGAACCCTGGCATGGCTCAATCGAAACCGTCGCCTCGCCAAGGACTTCGAGCAAACCATCGCATCGGCAACCGCATGGCTCTTCATCGCCTCGATACAGCTCTTCACCCGCCGCATCGCAAGGCTATGAAATTACAACGGATAATTTTGAATCAGACTCTGAGAAATCTCTTTGAATTTGTCATTCTGCGACGTTCTGCTATCGAAGTGGGGTTCTTCGAGCGAATTTGGACCGCCCATTCCTCCAAATACAAGAATTCCTCTCGATTAACAAACTGGTTTTCGGAGAATATGTCGGGTTTCTCGCTTAGGGGCCGCGGCACATTTATTATAGAAAAACCGGAAAAGACTTCGATGGTGAAGTGAACAACTTTCGATCACGTGCGAAAGATTCACCGGATATTTGAGCATATATGTCTCTTCTTCGGCGAAGGAGAGCAGTAAATGCTCATATTGCGCACGCCGCTGAGGCATGACGATAAATCGGCGTTTCAACCAAAGGGATTATGTTCTGGGCTGTCGGCAACCCAGCGACCTGATGAAGGCAAAATTGCCACCTTCGAGCGCTTCGGAACGTTGCCTTTCATTGAACCCGCCTGCGCAGAGGGTGCATTTCAACTCGGCGGCAGGGGCATCGACGAGGGCCGTATGAATAGTAGTCCCGTGGGGAAGAGCCTGAAACCAGCCCCATATCCTTCAGACCCCGTGCAGGCGGCCACATCTGCAATCCATCAAGTGTTGCGCGATGCACAAGCCAGCGGTTCTCCTGAAGCAATCAAGGATCTGGTTTGTTTTACCAACAGCTTATCCCAAACGCTGATGCTCGAGGCCAACTGGCAATGTCAGGATTCCGGTTTCTGGATCGATGCGATCGACAAAGTTCTAAGCATAGCGGTGACCGATACGAAGGGCACGATCCTCTACGCGAACTCAAGGTTCTGCGAGATCAGCGGATATGCATCGAGCGAGCTGGTCGGCTCCAATCATCGTCTGCTCAATTCC
Organism: Ensifer sp. 38_S197; assembly: GCF_056924495.1. Taxonomy (NCBI): domain Bacteria; kingdom Pseudomonadati; phylum Pseudomonadota; class Alphaproteobacteria; order Hyphomicrobiales; family Rhizobiaceae; genus Ensifer; species Ensifer sp. 38_S197. Next base: position 1,610,630 of record NZ_JBXOVZ010000001.1, read on the forward strand.
GGCTTCCATGGCAAGCGGTTCTTTCGCGAGATGTACGCCACGATAAGAGGCGGCCGGATCTGGCGGGGCGAGATATGCAACAGGGCAAAGGATGGCTCGCTCTATTGGATGGCGACCACGATCATCCCGCGGCTCGATTCTGGCGGCAAGGTTTGCCAGTATGTTGCATGTCGCTTTGACATCACTGAGCTGAAGCGCGCACAACAGCATCTAGTCGCTGTCGCTAATATCGATCCGCTGACCGGACTGTTGAACAGGCGTGCTTTCCAAAGTGAGCTGGCGAAGACCGTAGATCCTTTGGCCGGCGGCCGCCAAGGAGTGGCTTTGGTTCTGCTGGATCTCGACAACTTTAAAGACATCAATGACATCCACGGTCACGACGCGGGCGACGAACTGCTTAAGGCAGTGAGTTCCGGGATCCGCCGGTCGGTCCGAGCGACCGATATCGTTGCGAGGCTCGGAGGTGATGAATTTGCCGTCGTATTCACTCCGTCGCCTTCACGCGCGCGCCTCGTGCAGCTACTGGCTTCCATTCGCGACGCCGTCGGAATTTCTGCGTTTGATAGTTACAGGCTAAGCGCCTCGATGAGCATGGGAATAGCTTGCCTTCCCGATCACGGCGCGACGCCGGCCGAACTCCTAAAGAACGCCGACATTGCTCTCTATAATGCGAAGAGACTGGGTCGCGACCGATACGAGTTCTTTACGCCTGCGCTTCAGGACGCAACGGTTCGACGGCTCAGCATGCAGGACCAGGCGCGCAACGGACTGCGTGATGGCCGATTCTGCCTCCATTATCAGCCGGTCGTCTCGTTGGCCGACGAGAGCCTGAAGGCTGTGGAGGCGTCGCTTCGCTGGGAACAGCCAAACCTCGACTTGGTAGGCTCCAACGAATTCGCAGAGATTTTTGATGACTTTCGGCTCGCCACTGCCTTTGGCGATTTTGTCCGGGAGTTTGCAGTTTCGCAGATCGCTGATTGGACAAAGAACGGCGTCAACTTTGGGAAGGTCGCCATAAATGCGACCGCGGCCGATTTTCTGGTGGCGAACTATTGCGAGCGATTGTCAAAGGCCATGATTTCGGCGGGTATGACCCATGGCGCTATTTCGATTGAAGTCTCTGAGGGATTGTTCCTCGGGAAGCAATCGACGCGCGTGCGAGAGGAAGCAAACCGGCTGCGCGAGGCTGGCTACGAGGTTGTTCTAAACGATTTTGGCGCGGGCTACGCTGCTCTAACGCACCTCAAGGAATTATCCGTGGATGGCATCAGGATTGACAGCAGTCTCGTGCGCGGGCTGGGGCGCAACAATACAGACCAGAAGATCATCCGCGGCATCATCGAGATAGCTCACAGCCTCGACCTTGACGTAACTGCGAAGGGTATCGCGACGGAGGAGCAGCTTAGGCTCCTGCGAAATATGGGCTGCGACCGAGGTCAAGGTTCTGTTTTCTCAGAGCCGCTGCCCGCGCAAGACTTCCCGCTGTTCGTCCGCGAATTTGCGCTACATCGTCGCCGCTCGAAGCACAGGGGATCGCGACAATCCGAGCGCTAACCACAAAACGCCAGCGTTTTTTCGGTAAACCCTCAATTGTCGGGATCATATTGAAAGTGCCCCTATGTCATTTTCGCAGCGATAGGGCACCGTCCTAGCGTTCTCTCTCATCACATTCTCTCTGATGACGCTCGTGAGCTTCTCGTTGAAGCCCATCCAGACGAAGAACGTGTTGTTTGGCCCAGGACGTAGTTGTAAGCGGCAACTTTTCTCGTTTCGGGCTGAGAAACAGAACGATATTCCTATAGTCTATAAAAATTATGTATTTAATGATGTTATGTCGTGACCTCCGATGAAAGCCCCGAACCATGTCGTATCTCCTCAGCCTTCTCGACAAGAGCCCCGTCGACCCTGGACAGACACCGACGGAGGCCCTTCACGCGACGGCCAGTCTCGCTGCGAAGGCGGAGGAATGGAGCTATCATCGTTTCTGGGTTGCAGAGCACCACAACGTACCAGGTCTAGCGAGCTCAGCACCGGAAACGCTGATTGCCTATCTCCTGGCGAAGACGTCGAGGATCCGCATCGGCTCCGGCGGCGTCATGCTGCAGCATTACAGCGCCTACAAGGTAGCCGAGACCTTCAACCTCCTCGCCAGCCTCGCGCCGTCGCGGGTCGATCTCGGGGTGGGCAAGGCGCCCGGTGGTTTTCCATTCTCCACCAAGGCGCTGCAGGTCGGAATTGACCCGACAATACGACGGAGTTTCTCGGAGCAACTGAGCGATCTCAATCGCTTTCTGCAGGCTGGACCTGAAGCGGAATTGCTGGCGACGCCGCTGCCGCCCGTCGCGCCGGAACGCTTTCTGCTGGGAGCGAGCGTCGACAGTGCATTGCTGGCTGCCGAAAAGGGCTGGAAGCTTGTCTTTGCCGGCCATCTCAACGGCGATCCGGACAATCTGCAGAAAACCTTCGACGCCTATGAGCGCGCAACGAAAGGCGATCGACCGCTCCTTGCTCTCGCAGCTTTCGCGGCCGAAAGCGAGCAGCGGGCGCGCGAACGCGTTGCCGATCTGAAGATCTTCAAGGTGCTGCTTGCAAACGGCCAGAGCGTCAATGTCGGTAGCGAAGAACAGGCTGCCGAATTCGCCCGTCAGGCCGGGATTGCCGACTACCGCGTCGAGGAGAAGACGCCGAGCGTGCTGACGGGCACGGCGCGGCAGGTTCGCCAGCAACTCGATGAACTGCACCGACGCTACGGCGTCAAGGAATTCGTCATCGATACGCCTTCACTCGCTGCTTCCGAACGCTTCGCCTCAATCGAACTCATTGCACGAGAACGACTGTCTCTCGCCGCCTGATCGTTTCAGGAAAGGATCTGTCATGTCCAAGAAGAACGTAACTTTCGGCATCATGCTGCAGGGACCGGGCGGGCATATGAACGCCTGGAAACATCCAAGCGGCCCGGCCGATGCCAGCGTCAATTTCGACTTCTTCGTCGAAACGGCGCGAAAGGCCGAAGCTGCCGGCATTGCCTTCGCCTTCGTCGCCGACGGCCTCTACATCAACGAACAATCGATCCCGCACTTTCTCAACCGCTTCGAGCCGCTGACCATCCTGTCGGCGCTCGCTGCATCGACTTCGAAGATCGGCCTCGTCGGCACGGTTTCGACCTCCTACAGCGACCCGTTCACCATCGCCCGTCAATTCGCTTCGCTTGACCTCATCAGCGGCGGCCGCGCCGGCTGGAATGCGGTGACCTCGCCGCTTGAAGGCTCCGGCCGCAATTATGGCCGCGAGCATCCGGAACATGAGCTGCGCTACGAGATCGCCGACGAATATCTCGACGCCATCAAGGGGCTCTGGGACTCGTGGGACGACGACGCCTTCGTGCGTGACCGGGCAACCGGTGTCTATGCCGACAAGTCGAAGCTGCGCCGGCTCAATCACAAGGGACGGTTCTTCCGGATCGAGGGTCCGCTCAACATCGAACGCTCCCGGCAGGGCCAACCGGTGGTGTTCCAGGCAGGTGCCTCCGATTCCGGTATTCGGCTGGCGGGCAAACATGCGGATGCCGTGTTCACCAATGGCGGTCCGATCGAGGACGCCAAAACGTTCTACAGGCAGGTCAAGCAAAGTGCTGTGGCGCAAGGGCGCAGCACGTCCGATATCGGGATCTTTCCGGGCATAGGCCCGATCGTCGGGGCGACGGCCGAGGAGGCCGAGGCGAAGTATCGCGCCATCCGCGATCTGGTCACGGTCGAGGAGGCATTGCTCTATCTCGGTCGTTTCTTCGACCATCACGATTTCAGCGCCTATCCGCTGGACGCGCCATTTCCCGACATCGGCGATATCGGCAGGAACAGTTTCCGGGCAACGACGGACCGCATCAAGAAGACGGCGCGTGAAACCGGGGCGACGCTGCGCGAAATCGCGCTCGATGTCGCCACGCCGAGAACGGCATTCATCGGCACGGCCGAAGAGATCGCCGACGAGATCATCCGGTGGATCGACGAGCAGGCCGCCGACGGCTTTATCCTCGGATTCCCGGTGATTGCCGAAGGTCTTGCCGACTTTGTCGCACATGTGCTGCCGATCCTTGAGCGCCGCGGCTATTTCGATCCAAGGCTCGAGGGCGCGACACTCCGTGCTCATCTAGGGCTTGCCTATCGCGAAAGCCGCTACGCGCAATCCGCGCCCGCCGTTGAACACGCAAAGGCCGTCGGCGCCTGAAGGGCCGGCGAAGAACTCCCATGAACGCAATCGCCACCCACCCCCAAAGATCCGCCGTCGTCGCGCGGGGCCTTGACGCCTTCATAGATGAGATCGTCGCGATCCGCCGCGACCTTCACCGGTACCCGGAGCTCGCTTTCCAGGAAAAGCGCACCAGCAACCTGGTCGGCGACCTGCTCGCCTCCTGGGGATATGAGGTGAACCGTGGCATTGCCGGAACCGGTATTGTCGCCACGCTCAGCCGCGGAAGCGGCGGGAGGGCGATCGGCCTTCGCGCGGACATGGATGCGCTGCCGATCGAGGAGGCGACCGGACTTGCCCATGCCAGTCGCAACAAGGGCGTGATGCATGCCTGCGGCCATGACGGGCACACGGCGATCCTGCTTGCGGCAGCGCGCTTCCTGGCGACGGAAGGCCGCTTTGATGGAACGTTGCGGCTCATTTTCCAACCCGCCGAGGAGATCGGCGCCGGTGCCCGCAAGATGTTGTCGGAGGGGTTGTTCGAGCGCTTTCCGGTCGATGCTGTCTTTGGATTGCACAATTGGCCCGGCGTGCCGGCCGGCCGTTTCGGTTTCGTCTCGGGACCCGCCATGGCCTCGGTTGATCAGGCAAACGTCACCATCATCGGCAAGGGCGGACATGGCGCCGAACCGCATCTGACCGTCGATCCGGTGGTGGCAACTGCGTCGCTGATCACCGCTTTGCAGAGCCTCGTTTCGCGCAATGTCGATCCGCAGGAGACCGCCGTCGTCACCGTTGGCTCCATCCATGGCGGGCAGGCATCGAACGTCATTCCCGAGAGCGTCTCGCTGAAACTGACCTTGCGCGCCTTCAACAGAGACGTTCGCCGCCTGCTCGGCGAGCGTGTCCAGGCGCTGGCGCAGGCACAGGCCGAAAGCTTCGGCGCGCGCGCCGACGTCGACTACCGGCTCGGCTTTCCGGCCCTGATCAACCATCCCGCGGAGACAGACGTCGCCCGCAACGTGGCGCTAGAGGCTTTCGGGCCTGAAACGGTCATCGCCGATTTCAAGCCGCGCACCGCCAGCGAGGACTTCGCGTTCTTTCTGGAAGAGAAGGCGGGCAACTACGCCTTCATCGGCAATGGCGACAGCGCGGCCCTCCACAGCGCCCAATACGACTTCAACGACGCGATCATCGCACCGGCAGTCCGCTACTGGGTGCGGCTGGTGGAAACCTTTCTCGCATGACGACCATGGGACGGCGAAAGACATGAGCGACACGTTTCTCTACACCACGCCCCTCGACCCGCGCGCCAAGCCGCTGATCGACGAACTGATCTTCGAATATGACAGCCGCTACGGCAACTACTTCAGCGAAGAGGGGGCAACTGCCGAGATGAACCGCTACCCGCCGGAGGTCTTTGCGCCGCCGCACGGCAATTTCGTGCTGCTGATGCGTGACGGCCAGGCGATCGGTGGCGGCGCCTTCAAGCCCTATGACGACCGCACCGCCGAGTTCAAGCGCATCTGGACCCGGTCGGATCTGCGCCGCCAGGGGCTGGCACGAAAGGTGCTGCTCGAGCTCGAAGCGCAGGCAGCGCGGCAGGGTTATTCGCGCATCTATCTCACGACCGGGTTTCGCCAACCCGAAGCTGTCGGGCTCTACCTATCCAACGGCTACACCGCGCTCTTCGACGTCGAGGCCGATCCAGAAGTCTACAAGACGCTGCCGTTCGAGAAGGACATCACGCATCTCCTGGCGTCACTCGCGCTCATCGGTGATGCGCCGCCACCAAGGCCCCAGGCCGTGAACCACATCTAGCGCCGAGCACCGCCGCAACAGACATCAGCAGAGGATTCCTCCATGGCAGTTCTGACCGATCTCGCCGGCGTGTCCGGCGCCAGTCGCAGCAGCGAGCCGACCCCCGGCCACGCCCATTACCGTATCGTGCCGGCGCGTCATCCGGGGCGTGCGCTCGGGACGCTCTTTGCGGCTCTCGTCATCGCCGGCGCGCTCTATTCGGTGTTGACCAATCCGCGCTGGGGCTGGCCGGTCTTTGCGGAATGGTTCTTCGCCGAACCGGTCCTGGCAGGCCTTGGACGAACGCTTCTGCTGACGGCGCTGGCAACCGTTTCCGGCTCGCTTCTCGGAACCGCGCTGGCGCTCGCCCGTGTATCGAGGTCGCCGCTGCTGTCAGGTCTTTCCTTCGGTTACATCTGGCTTCTTCGTTCGATCCCGCTGATCGTGCTTCTGCTCGTGCTCAACAATCTCGGCTATCTCTATGAGACAATCAGCATCGGCGTGCCTTTTACCGACGCCGTGTGGTTCAACTACCCAACGACGCAGCTTCTGACACCCTTCGCCGCGGCTTTCCTCGGGCTCACCCTCAACCAGGCGGCCTTTTTCGCCGAGATCGTGCGCGGCGGTATTCTCGCTGTCGACCAAGGACAGCATGAGGCGGCAGCCGCGCTCGGCCTGCCTCGCCACCGCCAGGCGTTCCGCATCGTGCTTCCGCAGGCCATGCGCTCGATCCTGCCCACCGGCTTTAACGAAATCATCGGTCTCGCGAAGAGCACGTCGATGGTCTACGTGCTGGCGCTGCCTGAGCTCTTCTATACGGTCCAAGTCATCTACCGCCGCAATCTCGAGGTCATCCCGCTGCTGATGGTCGCGACCGTTTGGTATCTGGTGATCATGACCGGACTATCGATCGCCCAGCACTACATCGAGCGCCATTTTTCAAAAGGGGCCGTCCGCAATCCGGTACCCCTGCCGTTCCAGGCGCTGATCGCGCGCTTCCGCCGGCCGTTGCCCGAGGTTGCAGTTCCGAGTGCTCCCGCGGTCAAAACCGGCTTTCGCGATGCGCAGGCCTTCCGTTCCGGCGGTGCCGTGCATGTCCATGGCATTTCCAAGAGCTTCGGGTCGCTGAAGGTCCTGGACGGCGTCGAGCTGAATCTAAAACCAGGCAGCGTCACCGCCATCCTCGGCCCGTCGGGTTCGGGCAAATCGACCCTGCTGCGAACGATCAATCATCTCGAACGCGTCGATGACGGCTTCATCTCGATCGACGATGAACTCGTCGGTTATCGCCAGAAGGGCGACACGCTCTACGAACTCAAGGAAAAGGATATCCTGAAGCGGCGAGCCGATATCGGCATGGTGTTCCAGAACTTCAATCTTTTCCCGCATTTGACCGTGCTCGAGAACCTGATCGAGGCGCCGCTATACGTGCGCGGCCTCGGGCGGGACGAGGCGATCCGCACTGCCCAGGAACTGCTCGCCCGCATCGGCCTGAGCGACAAGATCAATGCCTATCCGCGCCAGCTCTCGGGCGGACAGCAACAGCGCGTCGCGATCGCCCGTGCCTTGGCGCTCCGACCGAAGGTGCTGCTCTTCGACGAGCCGACCTCGGCGCTCGATCCCGAGCTCGTCGGCGAAGTTCTGGATGTGATCAAGGAGCTGGCGCGCACCGGCACGACGCTGGTGATCGTGACCCATGAGGTCGGCTTTGCCCGCGAGGTTGCCGACACTGTGATCTTCATGGAGGCGGGCCGGGTGCTGGAGGTAGGTCCGCCGGCCGAGATCTTCACCCATGCAAAGCACCCGCGCACCCGCGAGTTTCTGGCGCGCGTTCTCTGAAAGAACCTGGCAGACCTTCCTGATAGGCGAGGGCTGCCGACAACGGCAACCAAAGATTGAAGGAGCGAAATATGAGAATGCTTGACACCGCAAAGTTGTTGTTCGCTGGCGCCGTCACCGCTGCGACGCTCGCCATCGCCACGGCCAATGCTGAGGAAAAGTTCGACCTCAGCCCCGATACCTCCAACCGCATCCGCGCCGAGAAGAACGAGGCGGCAGTTAAGGCGATCGGGTCCGACTTCAAATTTGTCAACCCGGGCAAGTTCACCGTTGCCGTCAGCCCGTGGGATCCGCCGATTGCCACTTACGCATCGGACTCCAAGACCGTCGTCGGCGCGGATCCGGATATCGCCTCGCTGCTTGCCGATAGTTTCGGTCTTGAACTCGAACTCGTGCCTGTCGCCTGGGCTGATTGGCCGCTCGGCGTCAGCTCGGGCAAATACGACGCTGTCATCAGCAACGTCACCGTGACCGAGGAGCGCAAGGAGAAGTTCGATTTCTCCACCTACCGCAAGGACGTACTCGGCTTCTTCGTCAAGTCCGACAGCAAGATCAATGCGATCAAGGAGCCCAAGGACGTCGCCGGGCTGAAGGTAATCACCGGAGCCGGCACCAATCAGGAAAAGATCATCCTCGAATGGGACCGGCAGAATGTGGCGGCCGGCCTGAAGCCAATCGAGGTGCAGTACTACGACGACCGCGCGACCAGCGATCTCGCCTTGCAGTCGGGCCGCGCCGATGTCGAGTTCAATCCCAATGCGACGAGGGCCTATGCCGCCTCGATCAAGAACGACACGAAAGTCGTCGGGATCGTCAGTGGCGGCTGGCCGCTGACTGCGGAAATCGCGGTCACGACGCGCAAAGGGGCGGGGCTCGCCGATGCCGTCACCATCGCGCTCAACGATCTGATCAAGAACGGCAAATATGGCGAGGTTCTGAAGCGCTGGAGCCTCGGCGCGGAGGCGGTGGATGCTGCACAGACCAACCCGCCCGGCCTGCCGAAGAGCGGCTCGTGACCTGACCGCCGCGGACCGGCGCGATCGCCGCCGGTCCCAGCCCTGCATGCCACCTGGAGACAACCCGCATGATCGCCTCAACCGCCCTTCGCAGCCTTCTGGCCGCCGCCGCTGCAACTCTTCTGCATTTTGGCCCGGCGCGTGCTGACGCCGGCTTCGATCTCAGCCCCGAACAGCCGGGGCAGGTACACGCCGCCCGCAACGAGGCGGCCATCGCCGCCATTCCCGCCGACTTCAAGTTTGTCACCCCCGGCAAGCTGACCGTTGCCGTGAGCCCGGGCGGCCCTCCGCTTGCGACCTATGCCACCGATGCTAGAACCGTCGTCGGCGCCGACCCGGAATATGCCGGCACGATCGCCAACAGCCTGGGCCTCGAGCTCGAACTCGTGCCCGTCGCCTGGATCGACTGGCCGCTTGGACTGACCTCCGGCAAGTACGACGCGGTCATCTCGAATGTCGGCGTCACCGAGCAGCGCAAGGAGAAATTCGACTTTTCCACCTACCGCCAGGGGCTGCATGGCTTCTTCGTCAAATCCGACAGCAGCATCACTTCGATCAAGGAGCCGAAGGATGCGGCGGGCCTGAGGATCATTGTCGGGGCCGGCACCAATCAGGAGCGCATCCTGCTCAAATGGAGCGACGAGAATGTCGCTGCCGGTCTAAAGCCGTTGGAGCTGCAATATTACGACGACGAGGCGACAAGCCTCGTGGCGCTTGCCTCGGGACGCGCCGACGTCATCGTTCAGCCGCATGCGCAGCTCGTCTTCATCGCCGCCCGAGACCGCAACATCAAGCGTGTCGGGACCTTGAGCGCCGGCTGGCCGGAGCGTTCGGATGTGGCGATCACCACACGCAAGGGCAGCGGGCTCGCCAACGCGCTGACGATCGCCACCAACGGTCTGATTGCCGACGGCACCTATGGCAAGGTTCTGCAACGCTGGCACCTCCAAGAGGAGGCGTTGCCGAAGTCCGAGACCAATCCGCCTGGCCTGCCGAAATTCTAGGGAGCGCCCCGTGACCCAGAACAAGATATCGATTGCCCATATCGGCTTCCTGAGCCCGGGCAACTATCCCGCGGACGATCCGCTGGACGGGCTCGAAAACACGCTTTCGCTCCTGCAGTACGGGGAGGCGCTGGGTTTTGCCAGTGCCTGGGTGCGCCAGAGACATTTGGAGCCCGGCATATCGTCGGCCGCAGCGTTTCTCGCCGCGGCGACCCAGCGGACAAACCGTATCGAGCTCGGCACGGCGGTCATTCCGATCGGCTACGAGAGCCCTTATCGACTCGCGGAGGATCTCTCGACGGTTGATGTGCTTTCGCGAGGCCGTCTCAACATCGGCCTCAGCGCCGGACGTCCGCTACATGCCGACCTGATCGGCCATCTCGTCTTCGACGATGGCTGGGAAAGTTTCGACTTTACCCACGCGCGTGTCCTGCGCTTTGTCGAAAATCTGCGCAGCCAGCCGATCGGGGACGAAGACACGTTCATCAAGACGCCGTTCGGCCCGCAACGTCCCCGGCTGCAGCCGCATGCCAAGGGGCTGACGGACCGGATCTGGTACGGCGGCGGCTCGCTGAAGTCCGCAGGATGGGCTGGCCGCAGCGGCCTCAATCTCCTGATCGGCAATGTGACGACCGGGGAGGGGACCGACGATTTCTTCGTCGCGCAACGGCGCCAGCTCGAGACCTATCGCGCAGCCGGCGGCGAGGACAGAAGAGTGGCTTTGGGCCGGGTGATTGTTCCGCTCGACGGCGCGGATGCGAAAACGCGCCGGCGCTATCTCGACTACGCGGCCGGGCGCACCGAGCGGACGCTGACGCCGCAGGGGGAACGACGAACGCTTTATGCCCGTGACCTCGTCGGAACTTCGGACGAGATGCTCGAACGCTTGTTTGCCGACCCGATCCTGCCGCATGTCCGCGAACTCAGGCTCGAGCTCCCCTACGAATTCGAGGACGATGACTACCGGCAGATCGTCCATGACTTCGTGGCCCGCATCGCGCCGGAACTCGGCTGGTCGCCGGCCGGGCAAAAGGCGGCCTAAAAAACGAGGGGTGCATCCGGTGCGGAACGCTTGCCAGACAGGAACATGGAAATGACAAAGACGATCGATTACTTCTTCTCCATCGGCTCGCCATGGTCTCATATCGGCTTCGACACGCTGTTCGAGCTCGCCGCCCGCCATGGCGCGGAGATCAGGCCGTATCTGGCCACCGTCATCGAGGAGAACGGCGGGATTTTCTCGCGAAATCGGCCGGATGTCCGCCGAGCCTATGGGGCACGCGACCTCGCGCGGTGGGCGCGGACGCGCGGCAAGCCGTTGCGGCTCGAAGGGCGGAGCGGACTTGCCGACCCGACACCTGCATCGCTGATCGTGATCGCGGCCCTAATCGACGGCCAGGATTGGATCGGTCTTACCAGCGCGCTGCAGCATGCCTTCTGGGCCGAGGCCAGGACATCGGCAATCCGGATGTGCGCGAGGCGATTGCGCAGGCTGCGGGTCTTGACGGCGCGGCCCTCGTTCGGCGCGAAGCGGATGAAGACGTCAAAGCAAAATGGGCTGATGACCGCAATCATGCTGTTGCAAGCGGCGTGTTCGGCTTCCCGACCTATCGCTATGACGGTGAACTCTATTGGGGACAGGACAATCTGCCCTTCCTGGAGCGCCATCTGGGTGGCGATCGGCCATAGCTTCGCAATCGATCCTCCATCCTTCAAAGAGCATGCGATCATGAATGACAAAGCAAACGTCACCGTCGCGCCGGGTCCGCAGACACAGCTGATCAAGGCCGGCTACGATCCGAACAGCCCGCGCGGTTTCATCAATCCTCCTGTCGTTCACGGATCAACCGTGCTCTTCCCGGATGCGTGGACAATGGAAACGCACGGACAGAAATATACCTACGGGACGCGCGGAACGCCGACCACCGATGCGCTCTGTGAGGCAATGAATGAATTGGAGGGGGCAGCCGGCACGATCCTTGTGCCCTCAGGGCTTGCGGCCGTCACGGTGCCACTGCTTGCTTATCTCGCTCCCGGCGACCATGCGCTGATTGTCGATTCCGTCTATGGCAATGTCCGCCAGTTCTGCGACGTCATGCTGGCGCGCCTTGGCATCGAAGTGGATTATTACGACCCCTCGCTTGGGGCGGAAATCGAGACCCTCTTCAAGCCGAATACGCGGCTCGTGCACACCGAGGCGCCTGGTTCCAATACCTTCGAAATGCAGGATATTCCCGCCATCGCCGCGGTTTCCCACCGTCGTGCAGCAATCGTCATGATGGACAACACCTGGGCGACACCGCTTTATTTCAGGCCGCTTGACTTTGGCGTTGATGTTTCCATCCAGGCTTCCACCAAGTATGCGGCCGGTCACGCCGATCTCCTGTTCGGAACAGTGTCGGCAAACCATGAACATTGGCCGCGGTTGAAGGAGGTGAACGGGTTGCTCGGTCTTTGTGCTGCACCCGATGATGCCTACCAGGTACTGCGTGGCCTGCGAACACTTGGAATTCGCTTAGAGCGCCATCAGAAAAGCGCGCTTGAGATCGCGACATGGCTCGAAGGACGCGATGACGTCGCCCGCGTTCTTCACCCCGCATTGCCGAGTTTTCCGGGCCACGACATCTGGAAGCGTGATTTCAAGGGCGCGAGTGGTGTCTTTTCCTTTGTCCTTCGCGCCGAGCGTGAGGATCGGTTCAAAGCGAAAGCACAAGCCTTTTTGGATGCCTTATCGATATTCGGCTTGGGTTATTCCTGGGGCGGATTTGCTTCGCTCGCGCTTCATGTCAATCTTGACGAGCGCAAGGTGACGCCCGCGCCGACTGACGGGCCGGTCCTGCGCCTGCAAATCGGGTTGGAAGATGTCGACGATCTCAAGGCGGATCTGGAGCGGGCCTTTTCGGCCGCTCGCGCGGTCTAGGCGGTTTGCGAGCGCAGGCCTGCCATCTTTCTCGGTGGGGTGATCCCCGGCTGACCGATAGGCGCCGCAGGGGGCAATCGAGGCGATCCGCCAGATTAGTGATCGGCGACCGTAAAGAGATGGGGGGGGGCCTGTCTCGATGGATATTCTGCGGCTATCGCAGCTTCCAAAGGATTTACAATCGCGACGCGCGAGACCACACCCTTTGAGGCGGCAGTGTCCCCGTCGCTATAGACTCCCCATGCGTCGGGTCTTGGGTTCAATTGGCTCAAGGCGGGGAAAAAAGCGGATCTTCAGCCTCGCAACATCAATCGCAAACCTATTCCTGGCCGGCTGACAAGGCATGTTCCATCCAAAATTCCGGCTTTTAATCTGGCCGGGAGGCGACGCGGTTCTATCTGATCATGCAGGTGCTGAAGTGGCCGAAGGACCAAGATCAGCCAGTTGGACGCGACCCCAGCAGGGAGTTTTGGATGCCTCTGTTCATTGTGCACCATCGGCACTCACCCGAGACCTGTCCCGCGCGCAATCCGGCCACGGGCGTGATGCTGTTGAACCATTTGAGCCGGCCGAGCGCTGCCCGCCACGGTGTGCTGATCAAGGGAGAAGCCGTCGCACAGGACGCACATTCACTGTTCTTCATTGCCGAGGCAGCGGATGAGACCGTGCTTCAGGCTTTTCTGTCGCCCCTCCGCCAAGCCGGCGAGGTCGAGGTGACGGCAGCGATGACCTGCGCCGCGATGGTTTCGAGCGGCGGCTGTGATGGGCGCCCGGTGAACGTTTCTGCAGAGGCGCTCAATCCCGCCGACGCATGCCAGGATGCCATCGAGGCTGGCCTTCTCATTCACAGCGTTAATCCGTTGAATGGCGAAACTTCGGTGCCGGACCTTGCGGGCGGTGCCGTGATGCCGAACGGTCGGTTTTACTTGCGGAACCACTTCGGTATTCCGAACCTTGGCGGTGACAGCTACCGGCTGTCGATCAGCGGGATGGTGGAAAGGCCACTGAGCCTGTGCATGAGGGAACTTCACAACCTTCACGCAGAGAGCCGCGTGGTGACGCTGGAATGTGCCGGCAACGGCCGCAGTCTGTTCGATCCGGTCGTGCCTGGCGAAGCCTGGGGATTGGGCGCCGTCAGCACCGCCGAGTGGACCGGGGTTCGCCTGATGGAAGTGCTTGAGCGCGCGGGCCTGCGACCTGGGGCGAAGGAACTCACCTTCCGCGGCGCCGACAACGGGGTCGTCGAGGGGCACGGCGCGCCGGTTCGTTTCGAACGTGGCTTGAGCTTGAACCAGATTAGGGAAACAGATCCGCTTCTTGCCTACGAGATGAACGGCGAGCCACTGTCACCACCTCATGGCTATCCATTGCGGCTGATCGTGCCTGGCTGGTATGCGGTGGCGTCCGTCAAGTGGCTGACCGAGATCATCGTTACCGACAAGCCCTGCCAGGCGTACTTTCAAGCGGAGAAATACTGGTACCATTGGGTGCATAATGGGCATGACGAACGCGCGCCGGTGAAGCTGATGAATGTACGAGCGCTGGTATCTTCACCTGATGAGGGAGAGAACCTGCCGCGCGGCGAGACCGCGATCCGGGGCGTCGCATGGTCGGGCGCTGGGAGCATAGCCCGGGTCGATGTAAGCCTGAACGACGGACCGTGGTGCGAGGCACGGCTCGTTGGCGAACGACGACGGGCTGCCTGGCAATGGTGGGAGTTGATCACGCGACTTGAGGAGACGGGGCCACTCACCGTGCGGGCGCGCGCCACCGACACGGCGGGCCGGACACAACCCGAGCACGCTGCGTGGAACCGGCTGGGCTACGGCAACAACTCGATCCATTCGGTAACAGCACAGGTAATCTGAAGCGGGAAAGCAGGCGTTTCAAACCGGCGTCGCTGCATGTGCGGTGAAACGGCTGTGAGGGCCAGATTTCGCAATCGGAAGACAAGCCGCTTGCCCTCGGACGCCGGTCGACACGAGCTATCTTCAATCTGCTGGAAACGGCAATCCGTAACGTTCGCGGACGGTGCGCTCCTCGTAACGGCTGCGATAAACGCCGCGGTCCTGAAGGATCGGCACAACTTTTTTCACGAATTCCTCAATATCGTCCGGTGCTCGTGGCGGCTGAAGCGTGTAGCCGTCGACTGTACCGTCTTCCCATAAATCGATGAGCGCATCAGCTACCTCTTCCGCGGTCCCGAGCAGGAGCCGATGATGACCCTCGGAGCGGCGTACCACCTGCCTTGCCGTGAGCTTTTCATGCGTCAGAAGATCGGAAAGCCCCAAACCCATGCCGACTGCCTGCAGACGGTTGGGATCCGGGATGAAGCGTTCGGCGTCGAGCACTGCATCCGGATCGAAACCATCCGGATCGATGCTGTTCTCCTTGACGAACCGCGCGATCAGACCGTCTTCCGAGCCGGCGCCGCTGAAGAGCTCGTGCTTGCGCAACGCTTCTTCTTTCGTCGCGCCGAGGATCACCACCACCCCGGGCACGATCCGGATGCCCTTGGGGTCGCGGCCAAGGGCTGCGGCGCGATCCCGGACCCTCTTGCCGAAGGCCTGGCCGGCGGGGCGGGAGAGGATGTTGCAATAGATGATCTCGCCGTGGCGGGCGGCAAGCTCGATACCGCCCTCGGAAGCGCCTGCCTGCGCGATGACCGGATGACCCTGCGGGCCGCGGGGAACATTCAGCGGTCCTTTGACCGTGAAATGATCGCCTTGGTGGTCGATCGCATGCGCGCTCTCTGCATCCCAGAAACGTTCGTCGGGCACGGGACCTTCCCGGGCCGGATCCCAGCTTGCCCAGAGCTTCTTGGCAACATCGAGAAATTCGGAGGCCTTCGCGTAGCGCTCGTTGCGCGGCGGCAGCGGCGCTGAGCCGAAATTGGCCGCCACGTTCGGGTTGAAGGAAGAGACGATGTTGATGATCAGCCGGCCGCCGGAAACGATGTCCGTCGACTGGGTGCGGCGGGCGAGATTATAGGGCGAATTGTAGGTCGACGACATCGTGGCCACAAAGCCGATGTCAGGCACCTGTGCCGCAAGCGCCGTACAGAGGATCAGCGGGTCGATGGTATGGAATGGCCGGCTGTTCGGGTCGATCATCAATGCCGGATGATCGGAAAAGAACACGGCGTCGAACAGACCTTTGTGGGCGAGTTCTGTCAGATGTCTGTAGTATTGCGGATCATAGATGTCGTGGCGGTTGCCGCTGCGATACTTCCAGGCGGCCGGCAGATAGCCGGTGGTATTGATGCCGACATTCAGGTTGAGCGTGCGGGGCATGCGAATGAAGGTCCTTCAGTAGGCCGCGGTGAAACGACGGCGGACGAACTGTCCCTTGTCGAGTTCATCGAGAATAGCGATGGCGAAATCCGCTTCGGAAATCCGGCTTTCGCCCGCTTCGTCGCGCAACAACGCATCTTCGCCGAGCCTGAAGCGGCCGGTCCGCTCGCCGGATTTGATGGAGAGAGGCGGGGAGACATAGGTCCAATCAAGGTCGTGCTCGCCGCGTTGCAAGCTGCGCAGGATTTCGCGATTGCGCAGCGTGTGAGCCTTATGATCGGCGGGATAAAAGTCGCTGTCGACGACGTCCACGCCGGGGCTCGCCTCGAGGCTGCCGACCCCGCCGACGATGATGATGCGGCGGACGCCCGCGCGCTTGACGCCTTCGAAAAGGGAGGCATGTGCTTTCTCGATGAGAACTGCGGCATTCTCCGCCGAATGATGACGAAGACCGGGACTATAGGCGCTGATGACCGCATCATGGCCGGCGGCGATCTTTGCCACGTCGTCCGGATTGGCGATATCCGCCTTTAGCGCGGTGAGACGTTCGGCAGGCTCCAGGTTTGAAGAGTGCGTCACGGCTGTGACGCGGTGATTTCGCGAAAGAGCTTCCTTGCGGATGTTGCTGCCGATGTTGCCGGAAGCACCGAATACGACGATGGACATGATCGATTTTCCTGAGGACTAGAGGGCAGGTATCGCTTTGAGCGGTCGATTGGCGCCGACATTGCGCTGCATGGCGGAAAGCGAGGACCGCACGGCTTCGTAGCCGTGTTCGCGCATGGCGTTTTCGTAGTCGTTCACGGCCGCAAGCAGCGGCTTGCCATGGTGCCTTGCGGCGACGATTTCGCGAGCGAGCAATCCAGAATCGTAGAGGGCGGTGTTGCCGCCAAGCGCGCGGAAATAAGTCATCGCGTGGATGGCGTCGCCGAGCAGCGTAACCGGACCGCTTTGCCAGACTGCCCCGGGTGTGGAGCTCTTGACCTTGAGAAAGGCGACAGTCGACGGATCGCTGTGGCGAATGAGCTTCAGAATGCGCTCGTCCCAGTGGCCGATGTGCTGAAGGAGCGTTTCGAGCAGGGCCGCACCACTGAGCGATTCCAGCATGTCGTCCGGCCCGAGCTCGTCCGTGTCATAGGCCGTGTTCCACCAAGTGTAGCTGGTCGAGTTGTTAAAGTGGAAGCCGGGGATGTTGCGGTGGCCCGGGTCATCTGCACTGAGAAAGTCGTATCGGGCATATGCGGATGGATCGACGCGGTGGCTGGTGATCATCAGGCCGCGGCCGTCGCGTGGGCGGATATGGGTGTTGAACTCGGTGAGAAGTGGCGAGACGTCATGGCGCGCCGCCGCGTCGAGCGTGATCTTGCCGGCCAAGCGGCGTACGCCCGTGTCGATGCTCTTGAGGTCTGGCAGCAGCTGGCGTCGGACCGTCGACCCCGCCCCGTCAGCGCCTACCAGCAGATTGGCGCGCAAGGCCGAGCCGTCGGAGAAATGCGCGACAACCGTGTTGTCCGGCAGCGCCTCGTAGCGCTCGAACCGTTTGCCAGTATGAAATATGCCATCAAGCCCGGACAAAAGGATCTGCCGCAGCGTGATGCGGCTGACCGACTTCTCGATATGGGTATCCTCGGGTTCGCGGGGTGCCTGCCCGGCATCGTCGAGACGGTTGAACTCCTCATCGAGGATCAGGTTCTCGGTTGGAGCAAGCCCAAGTGTGTCGAGGAACGCCTGATAGAGATGCGGCGGCAGATTGGCCCGAAGCGCATCGATCCCGCGCTGGCGGATACGCATGCGGAAACCCTGCACATAGTCCGACCGGACCGGGTCGCGCTCGAAGACGGCGGCGTCAATGCCGTTCTTCTTTAGGCCCTGCGCCAGGGCGAGGCCGCCCGGCCCTCCACCGATGATGGCGACGTCGACGAAGGGCATGGTCATGGCTGATACTCGGGGACTGCAGCCGCCGAGGCGAGCTGTTCTGAAATGAAGGCGGCGACGGCACGCGGCGGACGGCCAAGCAGAGCCGCAACGACATCGGTTGTCGTTGCGGCGCGGCCGGCCGCGATCAACCTTACGAACTGCGCGACGGCGCGGTGCTCGAAATCGCCATCTCCGGGAACTGTCTGGGGCGGCTTTTCGAGTGCTGCAACCGGCCTTTTTAACGCGGCCGCCAACAGAGTGGCGATCTGCCGGAACGAGACGACGTCCGGACCAGTGAGGTTGAGCGTGCGGCCGCGGACGCGGTCGGCAAGCAGTTGATGCACGGCGACATCGGCAATGTCGCGCGCGTCGATATAGCCTATGCCGGCGTCGAGGTTGGCTGCGATGACCTGACCGTTCGCGATTGCCTGCCTGATGGTGTTGGCGAGTGACACCTGCATCCAGGCGTTGGGACGGAGCGAAACAGTCTCTGCCGGCAGCCCGCCAAGGTGGCGCTCGACGGCAGCGTGCGCTGCGCCGGAGATCGAAATTCCTGGTGGTTCGATCGTCCAATCGGAGCCTGAAATCTTGACGATGCGGGCAACGTTCGCGGCGACCGCCGCCTCCGCGACGGCGATCTGATCGGTAACAAGCCTGGCACTGATCGGGGAGAGCAGCAGAAGCCGTCCAATCCCGTGAACGGCTTCGTCGATGGCCGCGCGGTCGCCGAAGTCACCGGCGGCGATCTGTACGGTTTCTTTGAAGAGGACACGTGCCGCTTCAGGGCGTCGAGTGAGGACGCGAACCGGTTGCCCGAGGGAGACCAGCCGTTCGACGATGAGCCGTCCGAGTTTGCCGGTGGCGCCGGTAACGAGGATCGGTCGAGCGCTCATGCTGCCGGCCGCCGTAACGCCGCCGCCAGCGGCCGGTTGTCGATCCAGGCAAAGACGTCGAAATCTCCGGGAATGAATCCCCAATCGAGGAGGAAGTGCTTGAAGTGGTCGAAGGCGGCAATCTGGTCGTCGTCCAAGGTCAGCCTCAGGTGGCGGTTAACATCGGTGCCGTTTGCCGCCCAGATCGCATCCTCGCCGACGCCGATCTCGTTGGCGATGAACCGAACAGCCGTATCCGGGTTCGACGCCGCCCAATCGCCGACGCTGGCAACCGTCGCGACGAGATCGACGACGAGATCGAAATGCTCGTCAAGGAAGCGGGCGTCGACCGTCAGCGGTCTCGGCGTACCGTTGTTGATGCGGATCTTTGCATTCGGATGGAAGCCGAATTCCGATACAACCACGGCGCCGATCTGGTTGGCGAGCACGACGCCCTCCGCTCCCTTGACGAAGAAGGCGTCGATCTTGCCCGAGGCCAGAGCCAGCAGTTCGTCGCCGTAGGGGTACCGGCGCTTCAGGCCCAGGAAGGCGGCATTGCCGCGTTCGATCAGATTGCCCTCATCAGTGTCGAGATAGACGAGGTCGACATCGCGGTGATCTAGCCCCTCGAGCGAAAGCGCCGAGACGATGCCTTTCAACGCGGTGGCCCGCTGGAAGTCGACGACGTCGGAATTAGGTTTGCGCGGCACGCCGACGCGGCGGCCTTTCAGGTCTCTTGCCACCGCGATGCCGGAACCTGGCAGCGCGATAATTGCCTGGAATTCATCCGTCGTGGTGATGCCGACGACGCGTGTCTCACGCCCGCTGGATCTTGCCCAGATTGGTGGAATGTTGCCCCCCTGCCTGAACGAAAAGTCCAGCGCATGAGTGAAGTGGCTCTGCCGGACCGACGGATTCTTGCTGTCGCGGATCGAGCGGACGGTAACGCCGCTGTTCTGAAATTGATTGTCGACCCAGCCGAGCTGATGGGCGATCGACAGCGGGGTCGGGGCGGGACAGCGCGTGTACCAGACGGAAGAGAGGGAAGACATCGCGAAACTCCTAGCTGCGGCCGACGACGGCGAGACGGGGTTGCTGGCGGGATCGAACGGGCACCGGCTCAAGCGCGACCGCAGGTGTCGCGGCATGCCGGCTGAAAGCGGCATTGGCGAGCATCGTCCGGATAAGGTTGTTCTGTGGCGCGTGCGCCTTGCCGGAGAGCGCGTCGCGGTGGTGGCGTTCCAGCGGATTGTCGCGGCTTATGCCGGGATTGCCGCCGAGTTCAAGGGCAAGGGTCGTCACGGTGATCGCATTGGCGATCACCGTGTGTTTGACCGCGGCGGCATCGGCGCCGAAGGGACGTCCGCTGTCGAAATCCTCAGCGATCGAGCGTAGGAGCCGGCTGTTGACCGTCAGCAAGACCTCGATCTCGCCCAGGCCATCCTGGATGCGGGGGACGGTGGAGAGCGGCGCACCAAGGCTTGCCGGTGCCCGCGAGGTGGTAAAGTCGATCAGCCAGTCGCGCGCGCCGCGGGCTGCACCGTCGTAAATCGCCGGCACGAGACTGAAGTACCAAGCGCCCATGCGCTCGTCGCGCTTCAGGCCCTCGCTCGCCGGCGCGATGTCGAGGACATCCTCCAGCGGGATCGCAACATCGTCGAGGATCAGGTCGTCGCTGTTGGTTGCCCGCATGCCCGTTGCATTCCACGTCTTTTCGATGCGAATGCCGTCGGCCGATGTCGGCACGAGGAACGAACCCAGTCGGGGCTCGGGTTCGTCGGTCACGGCAAGGACCGACACCCAGCGCAGCAGCGGAATGCCGGTGGCATAGGTCTTGTGGCCGGTGATGCGCCACTGATCGCCAACGCGTCGCGCAACGGTTTCCGGTAACGATCCATGGGACGGGGAACCGACGCGCGGTTCCACCTGCGCGGCATTGATCAGCGCAACACCCTCGCGATTGGCTCTGGTGACACGGTCGATCAAGTGCGGCGGCCATTTGCCTGAAGTTCGCACCGAATAGTGCTGATTGTAGTGCATCGAGAGGACGAGAGCAGTCGATGGTTCTCCGCGAGCAATCGCCGAGACCACTGCCAGCGCTTCCGTCAGTCCGCCACCAAGGCCGCCATGCTCGGTCGCCGTGACCAGGCCCAGCAGCCCCGCCTCGTGCAGCGCGTCGAAATTTGCAAAGGGGAATTCGCCGGTTTCATCGTAGTGGCGGGCGGTCAGGGCGAAGCGTTTGCCGAGCTCCTCGGCCTCGGCAATCGTCGCTTCGAAACGTGTAGGATCGGTCATCGGTCACTCTCGTTCAGGCGACAGCGCGGGCGTCGAGTTCCGCCCAGGGGCGTTGGTCGACCCATGTGTTGATGTCGAAGTTGCTTGCGAGGAATCCCCATTCATGCAGGAAGTCCTTGTAGTGGCCGATCGCCGCGACAAGCTCCGGTTCGAGGCCAATGCCGAGATGTTTGTGCAGATCGGGGCCGTTGGCCGCTGCCACGACCTCTTCCGACGCGCCCACCTCTCGGGCTACGAAGCGGCGCACCTCGTCCGGGTGCTCCTCGGCCCAGGCGCCGGCGTGCTTCAAAGTCGTGATCAGCTTGGCGACGAGATCGGGACGATCTTCCGCCAAACGCTCATCGACGGTGAGCACCCGGGGGGAGCCGGAATTGATGCGGATCTTTGGATCGGGGTCAAAGCCGAATTCCGCGACGGTGTGGGCCGCAAAGAGATTGGCGATGGCAATGCCAGGCGTGCCTTTGACATAAATCGCGTCCACGTCGCCGCGCAGCAGCGCGGCCACTTCCGGCCCGTAGGCCTGACGGTTTCTGAGGCCGTAGAGCTGCGGCCCCTCCCTGCTGTCGAGCACGCTCTCGGATAGCGGGATATCGACGATCTCGACATCGGAGGGCGTGAGGCCTTCGAGCGACAGAGCGGAAACGAGGCCCTTCAGCGCCGTGGCGGCCATGAAGTCGACGATACCAGGTGGTCGGCGCGCAATGCCGAAGCGCCGGCCGACGAGGTCGCGTGTCGTTTTGATCCCGGTGCCCGGCAGCGTGATGATTGCCTGAAACTCATCGGTCCAGGTGATGCCGACGAGCCGCGTCGGATTGCCTTCCGAGCGGGCGTGGATCGGCGGAACATTGCCGCCATGGCGAAACGAATAGTCGAGGTGGTGATCGAAGTGGCTGGACCGGACAGCGCGGTCCTTGCTGTCGATGATGGAGTTCAGCGTGATGCCCTCGGCTGCAAATGCCTTGTCGAGCAGGCCGAGCTGGGTGGCAAGCCCCACGGGTGTCGGGACAGGGCAGCGCGTGTACCAGATTTGAGAGATGGCATTTTTGCGGGTCACGGGGTTCTCCACTGTCTGTGCTGAGCTGTGCCGGAAAGCGTTTTCGCTCGAGTACGGCGGCGTAGTCTGTCGTTGCGCATTTTGCGGCTTTCGAAGGTGAAATTTGCGCAATGTGCGTAAACGGTAGCGAATTGTGAAATGCGATTCCCGCTATCTCGATTTCGCGGGGCGAAATTGCTAAAACAGATTTGACAAAGACTATGTAATTAGTCAACAATTAAAATCATCGGCGGCGAGAGATCGAGCCGAGGTGAAGGTTCGCTGTTGGCGGACAGCCAAACGGAGAGGCGACATCGATGCCGGCGCTGATCAGAATTGGGCGAACGCTCAGGCGAACGTTCTTGCAGGCGGTTCCGACCA
This sequence comes from Ensifer sp. 38_S197, assembly GCF_056924495.1. NCBI lineage: Bacteria > Pseudomonadati > Pseudomonadota > Alphaproteobacteria > Hyphomicrobiales > Rhizobiaceae > Ensifer > Ensifer sp. 38_S197. Next base: position 1,633,185 of record NZ_JBXOVZ010000001.1, read on the forward strand.
TCCTCGGAATTGTGATCCTTAATTTCTTTCTTTTGCAACTCGCCCCCGGCGATGCGGCTGATGTTTTGGCCGGCGAGGCGGGGTCGGCGACGGAAGAAAGTGTTGCAGCACTCAGAGCCCGCTTCGGCCTTGATAGTCCCGTACTCGAACAGTTGACGGTCTATCTCGGCAACCTCGCGCAGTTCAGCCTAGGGTTTTCGCCGCGCTATGGCATGCCGGTCGCTGATCTCATTGCCCAGCGCTTGCCCGGAACGCTGACGCTGATGGCGGTGGCGCTCGTCATTGCGATCCTGCTCGGAGTGGTCCTGGGATCGCTGATGGCAACCTTTGCCGGTCGGCTTCCCGACCGGCTGCTGTCGGTGTTCTCGCTGCTCTTCTACTCGATCCCGAGCTTCTGGATCGGCCTGATGCTGATCGTGCTTTTCTCTGTCAAGTTCGGCTGGCTGCCAAGCGGCGGTGCGGCGACGATCGGCTCGCAGCTGAAAGGATTCCCGGCGCTCTTCGACAAGGCGCGCTACATGGTGCTGCCGGCAACGTCGCTTGCGCTGTTCTACGTAGCGATCTATGCGCGGCTGACACGCGCCGCCATGCTCGAGGTCAAGAACCAGGATTTCGTCCGCACCGCCTATGCCAAGGGTTTGACGCCGTTTGGCGTGACCGTGCGGCACATCCTGCGCAACGCGCTGATCCCGATCACGACCATGGCCGGAATGCATATTGGCGGCATGCTCGGCGGCGCCGTTGTGGTGGAAACCGTCTACAGCTGGCCGGGCCTCGGAAGACTTGCCTTCGAGGCGGTCATGGGGCGGGATTTCACCGTGCTCCTCGGCATCCTGCTTCTGTCCTCTCTTCTCGTCATTGCTGCCAATGCCACAGTGGACCTCGTCCACGCCTGGCTCGATCCCCGAATTGGAGCGCGCTGATGTCCACCACCGATTTCGGAGCATTCCCAGCCGTCACGGGCGGCGCCTATGCTGCCCCCGCCACGACCGAGCAGGCAACTGCGCCGGAACGCCCGGCCTGGTCCAACGTAAAGGCGCCCGACGCGCGCTCCCAGCAGAGTGCTGCGGTCGCCATTACCAATGGGCGAAGGGCCCTGAAAGTCTTTCTCGCCAATCCCAATGCGCTGTTCGGGACGGCATTCCTTACGCTCGTGATCGCTATCGCCCTGCTGGCGCCCGTGTTTTACCCCGACGATCCCCTGTCGATGGTTGGGAAACCGTTCCTCTGGCCGGGGCAGGATCCCGCTTTCCCCCTCGGTACGGATTCGCTCGGCCGCGACGTGCTCGCCGGTATTCTGCACGGGGCACGCATCTCTCTGTTCGTCGGACTGATGGCGACGGCACTCGGTCTTACCTTCGGCGTCTTCGTCGGTGCGATTGCCGGCTACTTCGGCGGCTGGGTCGATGATCTCCTGGTCAGGCTCATCGAGATCTTCCAGACCCTGCCGAGCTTCGTGCTGCTCGTCGTTCTGGTCGCGATCGTCCAGCCATCGGCAATGACGGTGACACTTGCGATCGCCGTCATCTCCTGGCCGACGGTCGCGCGGCTGACCAGGGCCGAATTCAGAGCGATCCGGGAGAAAGATTTCGTCATGGCCGCCCGCAGCCTCGGCTTTGGCCATGGACGGATCATTTTTCGCGAGATCCTGCCGAACGCGTTGCCGCCGATCATCGTCACCTCATCGGTCATGGTCGCAACCGCGATCCTGATGGAATCGGCGCTCTCCTTCATGGGGCTCGGCGATCCAAATGTGGTGAGCTGGGGTTCGATGATCGGTACCGGCCGTGAACTGGTCAGAACAGCTTGGTACCTGACAGCGCTCCCGGGCCTGGCGATCGTCTTTACGGTGCTTGCGCTCAATCTCATCGGCGACGGGCTGAACGACGCCCTCAATCCTCGCTTCACGCAGGACCGTTGACGATGGCGCCGCTGCTTCAGGTCGCAAACCTCACCGTCGGCTTTCCGCGCGCCGAACCGGTCCGAAACCTTTCCTTTGAGGTTGGTGCGGGCGAGACGCTGGCGATCGTCGGAGAATCCGGGTCCGGCAAATCGCTGACGGCGCTCGCCCTGATGCAACTGCTACCGCGTGCAGCACAGGTGAGGAGCGGCCGCGTCATCTTCGACGACCGCGATTTGCTCACTCTTGACGCGCGCGAGATGCGGCAGCTGCGCGGACGCGACATCGCCATGATCTTTCAGGAGCCGATGACGAGCCTCAATCCGGTCATGTCGATCGGGCGGCAGATCGGCGAAGTGCTGAAGGTGCACGAGAAGCTGTCGGGCAGGGCGGCGCGCGAACGCGCGATCGAATTGTTGAAGCTCGTGCGTATTCCGGCTGCAGAAAAGCGGGTCGACGACTATCCGCACCAGCTTTCGGGCGGCATGCGCCAGCGGGTGATGATCGCCATGGCGGTTGCCTGCCGGCCGAAACTGCTGATTGCCGATGAGCCGACCACGGCGCTCGACGTGACAATCCAGGCGCAAGTGCTCGACTTGCTCGACAAGCTCAGGCGCGAACTGCAGATGGCGGTGGTGCTGATCACCCACGATCTCGGTGTCGTCGCGCAATGGGCCGACAAGGTCGTCGTCATGTACGCCGGCCGCAAAGTTGAACAGGCCTTGCCCGGCGATCTCTTTAACGATCCCCTGCATCCTTATACGCGCGGCCTGCTCTCGGCTTCGCCGCGCCTGAAGAACGATTTACACTATCTGAGCGGTCGCTTGACCGAGATCCCAGGATCGATCGTCTCAGCGGCGGGCGAGGCCGGGTGTCCCTTCAGACCGCGCTGTCGCCAGGCGCGCGCAAGTTGCGGTGATCAGGTGCCTCCGTTGATTGCGCGGACGCCGGACCGCCTCGTCGCCTGCCCGTTCACCTCGTCCATCAAGGCCGTTCCCGATGCCGCTTCTCTCAGCCTTTGATCTCAAGACCCATTATAAGACCCGCGACGGGCTGCTGCGCTCGGTCGATGGTGTCGATCTCGTGGTCGAGCCTGGCGAGACCGTTGGGCTTGTCGGCGAAAGCGGTTGCGGGAAGTCGACACTTGGCAAGACGCTGTTGCGCTTGGTCGACCCGACAAAGGGGCGGATTGAGTTCAAGGGCGAGGACATCACGGATCTCGATCAGAAGCGGCTTAGAAGCGTCCGCAAGTCGATCCAGATGATCTTCCAGGATCCGTTCGCCTCGCTCAATCCGCGACACACGATCGGAGAAATCCTCGAAGCGCCGCTGATTGTGCACAAGGTCGGCAACCGAGCGGAGCGCCGTCGTACCGTCGCCGGCATCATCGCCAAGGTGGGACTGCCTGCCGATGCCATCAATCGCTATCCGCACGAATTCTCAGGCGGGCAGCGGCAGAGGATCGGCATTGCCCGCGCGCTTCTGCTCAATCCGGATCTGATCGTCTGCGACGAGCCCGTTTCGGCGCTCGACCTGTCGATCCAGGCGCAGATCCTCAATCTCCTGGTCGAAATGAAGAAGGAGTTCGGTCTCTCCTATCTGTTCATAAGCCATGACCTGTCGGTGGTGCGCTATTTCTGCGACCGGGTTCTGGTCATGTATCTCGGCCGGATCGTGGAAAGTGCCGATAACGAGACGCTCTGGTCGGACCCGCGCCATCCTTACACGCGAGCCCTGATGGCAGCTGTGCCCGATCCGTCGCGGCCTAGGCGAGCGGCACCCCTTGGCGGCGATCTGCCAAGCCCAAGCAACATTCCGTCGGGCTGCCGGTTCCACACTCGCTGCCCACTGGCGACCGAGCTTTGCCGCGTCACCGAACCCGAATTCCGCACCATCAAACCGGGCCATCAGGTGGCCTGTCATGTCGCGGACCACATCAACTGAATGGAGAACTTGAATGGTTGAGTATCGCTATCTTGGGCGCAGCGCCCTCAAAGTCTCGCCGCTGACGCTCGGGTCGATGATGTTCGGCAACCAGACGCCGGACGACGTCGCCTTCCGCATCATCGACAAGGCGCGCGAACAAGGCATCAACTTCATCGACACGGCTGATGTCTACCACGACGGCAAGTCGGAGGAAGTGGTTGGGCGTGGCATCAAGGCGCATCGCGACCACTGGGTGGTGGCGACGAAGTTCGTCAATTCGCGCCAGAAGGGGCCGAACCTTGGCGGCTATTCGCGCAAGTGGGTGTACCAGACGGTCGAGAACTCGCTGCGCAACCTCGGCACGGACTATATCGATATCCTTTATTTCCACCGCGCCGTCTTCGACGCGCCGCTCGAAGAGCCGGTGAGGGCGATCGCCGACCTGATCAAGGCCGGAAAGCTGCGCTATTTCGGGGTTTCGAACTTCCGCGGATGGCGCATTGCGGAAGTCGCCCATCTCGCCGACCAGTTGGGGATTGACCGGCCGATTGCAAGCCAGCCGCTCTATAACATCGTCAACCGCACCGCCGAGGCAGAGCAATTACCGGCCGCTGCCGCCTATGGTCTGGGTGCCGTCTCCTACAGCCCGCTCGCCCGCGGCGTTCTGACGGGCAAGTACAATCCCGGCGAAGCGCCGGCTGCCGATACGCGCGCCGGGCGTGGCGACAAGCGCATGCATGACGTCGAGTTTCGCGATGAATCGATCGCGATCGCCAAGCAGATCGCCGCGCATGCCGAGGCCAAGGGCATCGCGGCAGCCGATTTCGCGCTTGCCTGGGTGCTCAACAACCGGCTGATCACCTCGACCATTGCGGGCCCGCGCACCGAAGAGCATTGGGATGGCTATATCCGCGCACTCGGAGTCAAGCTCGACGCTGAAGACGAGGCTTTGGTCGATCGCCTGGTTGCGCCGGGCCATCCGTCAACACCGGGCTTCACCGATCCGGGCCACCCGCTTGAGGGACGTGAACCGCGTTTCGGCGCCGCGGAGGCCGAGATCATTCCGCTTACCCGCTCACAGCGTGTCGCCTAATAGGTTCTGGTTGGGCATCGTTTGGCGGGTGCTATCCAGGTGCAAAGAGCCCCGGATCCAGGATCCGGGGCGGCTTGGTTTTGTCAGGTTTCACTCAGCCGCTATCGTTTGATCATGCCGCAGGCGGAGGAGGCGTCGGGCATTGCCGCCAGCAACGAGGCGCGCCTCCTCATCGTTCGACCCCGCCTGCTCCAAGTTCTGTCGCAACGCGTCTGCGTTCAGGACCCCAAGGATCGGCCAATCCGTACCCGCGAGGACGCGTTCCGCTCCGAAAAAGCCGGTCAATATGCGGACGATGTCGGGATCATACCCCATCGTATCGAAGTAGATGTTGGGCCGCCGCCTGGCTGTCCGCTCGCCACGACCGTAGATGCCGCCGCGTGCCGCCTGCACGATTGCGCCAAGTCCGAGCGTGGCAAAGACCAGATGCAGGTCCGGAAGGTCGTCGAGCAGAGAAGACTGGATGACCGACAGGAATGCGACGCCGTTCATCAGCCCGCGACCAAGTGAATTGCCGAGATTGCCCGCGCCTTTGATCAGGCCCTCGGCATTCGGATGGGCGACGGGATGCACGAAAACTGGCACCTTATGGCGCGCCGCGACTTCGAGCGTCGGGCGGACCGAGACATCGGCGATGAACTTGCCGTCGCGTGCAGAGTCGATCACCAGTCCTGAAAGGCCGAGCTCCACGATCGCACGTTCAGCTTCGCGGGCTGCTTCCTCACCGGCAAAGGCATCGATGGCGGCAAAACCGGCAAGCGTTGGGTATTCGCGCGAAAGCGCTGCCAGCCAGTCGTTGGCTTGCCGGACGGCGGCAAGAGGCACGCTCCCTTCCAACCCGAAGAGGCTTTCGATTGTGGCCGTGACCACGGCAAGCGACACACCATTGTGTTCAAGCTCATCGACGAGCGTCTGCGGGGTGGTGATCTTCCGGTGTATTTCCGGCGCGAAAGCAGCGGCTGGCTTTTCATATTTGCCACCGGGACGCCAGGCGGGCGGCCAGAGATGGGCGTGGATGTCGACGATATCGAGCGGCGCGGTCATTCGGCAGCAACCTTTCGTGCTTCGCGGTCAGCGATGCCGGCTTTGACCAGTGGTACGACTTCGCGTCCATAAGTGACGGTGTCCTCCGTCGGATGAAAGCCGCGAACCAGGAAGTTGGAAACGCCGGCATCGTAGTAATCGAGGATGGCGTCGGCGACCTGCTCAGGCGTGCCGACCAGCGCTGTGGAGTTTCCGCCGGCGCCGCTCGCTTCCGCGACTTCGGTCCACAGCCGCTTGTCGAGGACCTTGCCGCGGCTGGCGGCCTCCCGCAGGCGAACGGAACCGACATTCGACGGCAGCTTTTCGCCGTTGCCGCCGGTCGAGCGCGCAACCTGCGCCTTGACCTTATCGAGGATATCCGCCGCCTTTGCCCAGGCTGCGTCTTCGGTTTCCGCCACGACGGTGCGAAAGGCGAGGGTGAAGCGGATATCGTCGGCCGCACGGCCATTGGCGACCGCCGCGGCCCGTACCTTGCTGATGGTTTCCCGCGCGCCGTCGAGCGGCTCGCCCCAAAGCGCATAAATATCTGCATGTTTTCCGGCAACGGCGATCGCCGCGTCCGACGAACCGCCGAAGGAAATGGGGATCCGCGGCTTCTGGAACGGCTTCACCTGGCTGAAGGCGCCCTTGAACCTGTAGAAGTGTCCCTCGTGATCGAAGGGCTGGTCGCTCTCCCAAACCTTTTTCAGCACCTGCAGATACTCGTCGGTGCGGGCGTAGCGGGTATCGTGATCCTCGAAGTCGCCGTCGCGTGCCTGATCCGTGTCGGATCCACCGGTGATGATATGCACCCACAATCGGCCCTCGGAGAACTGGTCGAGTGTGGCAAGCTGGCGCGCGCCGAGCGTCGGCGCCATCAGGCCCGGCCGGTGGGCAAGCAGCGCCCCGATCCGTTCGGTCTGGCTGAAGACGTAAGCCGCGATCTGGTTGTTGTCGGGCCATTGGGCGAATTGGCCGATCAACAGACGATCGATGCCCGCCGCCTCCGCCGCCTGCACGTGATTGCGGATATAGGCCTTGTCGATGACCGGGCCCGAGGCGGGCACAATGTCTGACCCTTCCCTGTTGGACGTGTGGCCAATGAATTCAGGGCGCATGGAGAACTCCTTCAGAAAGCAGGCATGTGAAGTCATAATCTATTCAATTGATGTATTTTGTCGATTGCGTTTTGCCCGCGGATCTTGGGATGGATTGCCGCGCGCTCGTCCAAACGAGAACTTTTCCTCCATCGAGGCGGCACTGCCGCATCGTCACCTCTCCGTGTGAACATCAGGAACGCGGCATACGGAGCGCTCTGAGTAGCTTTTTTCAGAAAAGCCGCAGACTTTAGAAATGCACTATCTCGATAAAATTAGTGGATTTTATAAGGTTTGCCTAACAGCCCGTCCAGGTGCTGCAGAAATCGGCGTTGCCTGTGCTTCGCCTGCTTGGGGATACTCAGATGACATCAAGACAGACAGGGACTTTGAAACCGACGCGCCGCGCGTTCCTCCTCTCCTCCGTTGCGCTCGCGACCGCAATTGCCGTGCCAATACTGCCGACGCCCTCGTTGGCGGCAGACGAGCCGCCGCGCGGCGGCAGTGTCTCGATCAATATCGGCACTGAGCCGCCGGTTTTGGTGCTTATCGCCCATAGCGCCGGCGCCGCCTATTACATCAGCGGCAAGGCGACCGAGAGCCTGCTGACCTATGACAAGGATTTCAATCCCCAGCCGCTGCTCGCCACGGAGTGGACGGTGAGCGAAGACGGCCTGCGTTACTGGTTCAAGCTGCGTCAGGGCGTTCGTTGGCACGATGGCAAGGATTTCACCGCCGAGGATGTCGCCTTTTCAATCCTGGCTTTGAAGGAGAACCATCCGCGCGGCCGTGCGACCTTTGCCCACGTGGAAGAGGCAAACGTCCTCAATTCGCATGAAGTGGAGCTTATCCTTTCAAAGCCGGCGCCCTACCTTTTGACCGCCTTTGCCAGCTTCGAGGCGCCGATCGTTCCAAAACATCTCTACGAAGGAACGAAGATCGCGGAAAATCCGCACAACGTCGCGCCGGTTGGCACTGGCCCCTACAAGTTCGTCGAATGGGTCCGTGGCAGCCACGCGCTTTTCGTCCGCAACGAGGACTACTGGGGTTCGCCTAAGCCCTACCTCGACCAGCTCATCTTCCGCTTCATCATCGACCCGGCCGCAGCCGTTGCGGCGATCGAGACGGGCGAAGTGCAGGTCTCGACCGCCAATCTGCCGCTGACCGACATCGACCGGCTGAAGGCCAATCCGAACCTCGTCGTCGATACCGACCCAGCACCCTATTCGCCGAGCATTGCGCGCGCCGAGTTCAACCTCGAGAACAAGTATCTGGCCGACATCAAGGTCCGCCATGCGATTGCGCACGCGGTCGACAAGGACTTCATCGTCAATACCGTCTATCTCGGCTATGCGACGCGGCTCGACGGGCCTGTCAGTCCGGACCTTGCGAAGTTCTACGCGCCGGACCTCCCCAAATACGAGTTCGATCCGGCGAAGGCCGAAAAGCTTCTGGACGAGGCGGGCTATGCGCGCGGGGCCGATGGTTTTCGCTTCAAGCTGTTCATCGATCCCACCCAGCCGTCCGGTCCTCCCAAGCAGACCGCGGAATACATCGCACAGGCCCTTGCCAAGGTGGGCATCAAGGTGGAGCCGCGGACGCAGGACTTCGCGACCTTCGTCAAGCGCGTCTTCACCGACCGCGATTTCGATATCGCGATCGAAGGCATGAGCAACCTTTACGATCCGACCGTCGGCGTCCAGCGCCTCTATTGGTCGAAGAACTTCAAGCCGGGAGTGCCTTTCACCAACGGCTCCAAATATTCGAACCCTGAAGTCGACCGCCTGCTCGAGACGGCCGCAGTCGAGATCGACCCGAAGAAGCGGCTGGCACTCTTCAACGAGTTCCAGAAGCTGGTCGTTGAGGATCTACCGACGCTCGACATCGTGACCCCGGCCGTGATCACCGTCTACGACAAGCGGGTGAAGAACCTGAAACTGGGTGTCGAGCATCTCTGGAGCAACGGGGCAGACATCTATCTCGACGGGCAATCGTGAACGATCCCCACGACCTAGTCGTCGAAGGCGCAGTGCAGCCGGAGTGGAATCCGGCTGCACTCTCTTCTTCATCAGTTGGAGTTGACATGTGACGATAACCAAGGCGCTGACTGTTTCCCGTCCGACACGTGCGGAACTTCTCGCGCGCATTCCCGGCTTCGTATCCGAAGTCGCCAAGGGGGCGGCCGAACGCGATCTGACGCGCACGCTTCCCTTCGAAGCGTTCGAACTGTTTCGTGAGCTTGAACTTGGGACGCTGCGCATCCCGGTTGCGCTCGGCGGGCCAGGCGGTTCGGTTGCCGACTATATCGAAATGATCGCCGCAATCGGCGCTGCTGACTCCAACGTCGCACACGCGCTCCGGTCCCATTTCAACTATGTCGAAAACGTCATCCTCAGCGACCCGCGTGAGCGTGATGCAGGCGCAATCGAACTCATTCTCGCAGGAAAGCTGTTCGGCGGCGCCCATACCGAACAGGGCACCGCCCGCCCGGGGCAGGTGACGACGACGATCGTCAGGCATGGCGATACCTACAGGCTGAATGGCCGCAAGTGGTACGCCACAGGCACTGCCTTCGCCGACTTTGCGTCGTTCAGTGCGCTCGACGAGGAGGGCGAGGCGGTCGGCGTTCTCCTGCCGACCGATCGCCTAGGCATAACCATTCTCGACGATTGGGATGGCATGGGGCAGCGGCTGACCGCGAGTGGCGGCGTGATCCTCGACAATGTCGAAGTCTTTCCGCACGAGCTTACCCGCCGCGCGCTCGACAACGTTGTCGGTCGCCATTGCTCGACGTTGCGCCAGTTGCACCTGGCGGCAAGTGCGGCGGGCGCAGTGCGCAACGTCCTTTCCGATGGTCTTGCTTATGTCCGCAAGCAGGCGCGCTCCGCCGCCCACAGCAGCGCCGAGACGGCAAGCGACGATCCCTTCGTCCAGCACGTCATTGGCGAGATCGCTGCAAACTCCTTCGCCATCGATAAGGTGGTCGCCGCCGCCGCGGAGGCGCTGGACCGCACAGTCGCCGCGCTCGGCAGAGGAACGGACGTAGAGATTGAGGATGCCTTGATCGCCAGCGCGCTTTCGACGGCGCGGGCACAGCTCGTTCTTGGCCAGCTCGGATTGCGAAGCGCCGAGCGCATGTTCGAGTTGGGTGGCGGGTCGGCGACCTCCCGCAACAACAACTTCGATCGGCACTGGCGCAATATCCGCACCGTCCTTAACCATAACCCGCTCCTGCACAAGTCGCGTGTTCTAGGGGACTATCTGCTGACCGGCACGACCACCCATTTGAGGGAAGGGAAGGTGTTTTGAACATGCCCTCTCGCATTGCTGCGAGGATCTTTAACAGCCGAGCGTCGCCCCCAAATTGGGTTGGCGCTCGGCGGCCTGCCAAAATCAGGAAATGGCCTGGCTGCTGCAAGCCGCGCTGATGCTCAGCCGGTTCAGCGCTTCCTCTTCTGGCAGGCCCATCCGTGATCGTGACCGACTTTAGCAGCCTTACGAACAAAATCTCTTTTCGCGCGTTCAGATTCCACAAAACGTGAAGCTGATTTTTGGCGGCTTACATGGATGTTCGAATCGAAGGTCTGAGCAAAGAGTTTGACCGCATTGGCGTGCTCCATGACGTTTCTCTCGACATTCACTCTGGCGAATTGGTTGCTGTGCTCGGTCCCTCCGGCTCGGGAAAGACGACGTTACTCCGTCTGATCGCCGGCCTGGAGAACCCGACTGGCGGCAGGGTGTTCTTTGACGCCGAAGATGCTTCGCAAAAGACCGTGCAGGAAAGAAACATAGGTTTTGTCTTCCAGCATTACGCCCTCTTTCGGCACATGACGGTGCTGGACAATGTCGCCTTTGGGCTGAAGGTTCGTCCCTCAGACAAAAGGCCACCTCCAGAAGAGATCCGCGACCGGGCGCTTGACCTGCTCGAACTTGTGCAGCTTTCCGGTCTTGAAAAGCGCTACCCCGCTCAGCTTTCAGGTGGCCAGCGTCAACGCGTGGCACTTGCACGTGCGATGGCTGTCAAACCCACAATATTGTTGCTCGACGAACCTTTCGGTGCGCTTGATGCCCAGGTGCGCAAGGAATTGCGCCGACGGCTGCGGGAAATCCATGATCGCACCGGATACACAACAGTTTTTGTTACTCACGACCAAGAGGAGGCGCTTGAGCTAGCCGATCGGATTGTCGTGCTGAACAACGGCTCAATCGAGCAGTCGGGCACGCCGGACGAGATATATGATAACCCAGTGTCTCAGTTCGTTTACGGATTTATTGGCCAGTCGACCTGCTTAAACGTTAGTATTTCAGGCGGTGAGATCTGGCTCAACGGCCGATCTTCAGGGCTGCCGGCTATAAGCGAGTCCGATGGTGAAGCGGTCCTTTACTTCCGGCCCCACGACATAGAGCTCCTTGAGGATTCCGAAAACGGCCTCGAGGGCCATATCACTGGAAGTCGGCGCGTCGCTGGCACTCGGCACTTAGAGGTGGGGTTGGGAGAGTCGTATTCAGTGGTCGAGATTGAACTGCCGCCCGATCGTGCACTTTTTCCCCGCCGGACCCGCATCACTTTCAGGCCAACAAAATGGAGGTTGTTTCACAGCGAAAAGACGCAGCCGCGGCCCGACGGCTCGTCTCGTTGATGACGCCCATTGTTCTCCACCTTTAGGATAAACGGTTGGTTCTACCGCGCTCATTGAATTCCCTCAGTGCAGCAGACCTCCGTGCGACAGGTTCACTACATGCTCTCTACATTTGAACGCGAAGGTGTCGCTTGGCACTTAACGGTAAGATTCCGTTCCATCGGCTGAATATCGCACAAGTTACCGAGCACGACTGTTGTCAAATCGGTTCGTCTGTATTTTTCAGGTAACTGATAACGGCATCGGCGATCATGCTCCGATGCCTGCCGATCGTATCCGGCTCAGAGAGGTCGCGGCCGAAGATCGTTCCGAATGTATAGCGGTTCGAAACCCGGAAGAAGCAGAAGGCGCTGATCAACATGTGCACGTCGATCGGGTCGGCTTTCCGCTTAAACACCCCTTCGGCGATACCGCGCTCCAGAATGCCAGCGATAGTCTCGATGACTGAGACATTCAAATCTCGAATGGCTTCCGAACGCAGCATATGTGCTGCGTGGTGGATGTTTTCGATGCTAACCAACCGCACGAAATCGGGATTGGCCTCGTCATGGTCGAAGGTACTGGAAATCAGCGTGCGCAACGCGTCTTCCGGCGCAAGGCTCGCAAGCTTCAGATCCTCTTCAAGCGTGCGGATCTTGCGATAGGCGCGCTCCAGCACGGAGAGGTAAAGTCCTTCCTTGCTCCCGAAATAGTAATAAATCATGCGCTTGGAGGTTCGGGTCCGTTCTGCGATCGCATCGACGCGTCCGCCCGCTAGCCCATGCGTCGAGAACTCCTCCGTGGCGACGACAAGGATGTCTTCCTTCGTTCGTTCTGGATCGTTCTTTCGACTTGCCTCCGCCCGCCCTGCCATCCTCTCGTCGTCACTCCCGACACCGGCCGATATCTTTCACCAGCCGAAATTTTCCCAATGAAACCAAATTAAAATGGGCGGGCCACGGGCCCTCCTCATTTCGTCTCCCTTGGAAGTCATATTGAGGTTGGCGGGGCCTTTCAAGAGAGTCCACTTGACATACGTACTAGTTCGTACATTTTGTAGAAAGCGAAGACGACCGGAGGAGGCCGTATTCGCGCCGTGCCCCGGACTCCGCCCGATGAAGCCATAAGATGCTTGGGGTGCGACGACGGCACTCTGCTTTGGGAGGAGCGCATGACCCGCATCATCGATTTCTATTTCTTCGCGCTGAAGGTGGCGATTGCCCTGCTGCTCGCCGGCATGGTCGTGCTCGTCTTCGGCAATGTCGTCCTACGCTATGCCTTCAATCAGGGGATTACGGTTTCCGAGGAACTGTCGCGCATCTTCTTCGTCTGGCTTACCTTCCTCGGTGCAGTCGTCGCCATGCGCGAACACGGGCACCTCGGCGTTGACACACTCATCAAACGACTGCCGCCGACCGCAGCAAAAGCCGCGGTGCTTCTTGGCCATGTGTTGATGCTTTATGCGACCTGGCTGATGATTAGCGGCAGCTGGGCACAGACGCTGATCAATTTTCACGTCGGCGCGCCGGCGACCGGGCTTTCGATGGGCTTCTTCTACGGCGCCGGTCTCGCCTTCGGTGTCCCCGCATTCCTGATCCTGCTTGCGGACGCCTTCGCCATCGCCACAGGCCGTATCGATGTGACAACGGTCGAACTGGTGCGCGACAGCGAGGACGAGATGGCGCTCGACGATCTTCCCGAGCCGGTCCTCGGCTCCGTTTCCGCCAAGCGCTGAGGATGTTGCGATGACCGTTACGATCTTCCTCGGCGCACTTCTCGGACCCATGGCGCTCGGCGTGCCCATTGCCTTTGCCCTCATTATCAGCGGTGTCGCGCTGATGCTCTACCTAGGTCTCTTTGACGCACAAATCGTGGCACAGAACGTCTTGAACGGTGCCGACAGCTTTCCGCTCATGGCCGTGCCCTTCTTCCTGCTCGCCGGCGAGGTTATGAACACTGGAGGGCTTTCCCGCCGCATCGTCGCGCTGGCAATGGCGATGGTCGGCCATATTCGCGGCGGCCTCGGTTTCGTCGCGATCTTCGCCGCCTGCATTCTTTCCAGTCTCTCGGGCTCGGCCGTTGCGGATGCGGCTGCGCTTGGAGCGCTGCTTCTGCCGATGATGTTGAAAAGCGGTCATGACGCGGCGCGCGCTGGCGGGCTGCTTGCCTCCGCCTCGGTGATCGGACCGATCATCCCGCCGTCGATCGGCTTCATCCTCTATGGCGTCGTCGGCGGCGTCTCGATTACCAAACTCTTTCTCGCCGGCATTTTCCCGGGGCTGATGATTGCCGCGGCCCTTTGCGTCACCTGGCTGATCGTTGCCCGCAAGGAGCAGTTCGAGTTGCCGCCAAGGCAGAGCGGGGCAGTGCGTCTCAAGGCGCTCGTTGACAGCATCTGGGCACTCATGCTGCCCGTAATCATCATCGTTGGCCTGAAGTTCGGGGTCTTTACGCCAACCGAAGCCGGTGTTGTTGCTGCCGTCTACTCGCTCTTCGTCGCCATGGTTGTCTATCGCGAACTGCCGCCGGCTCAGCTCTTTCATGTCTTTGTGTCGGCTGCAAAGATCACCTCCGTTGTCATGTTCCTGGTCGCCTGTGCAGCGGTCTCCGCCTGGCTGATCACCGTTGCCGACGTCCCCGGCGCGCTCGCCGCCCTTGTCGAACCGCTGATGGATAACCAGACCGCTCTGCTCATTGCGATCATGGTGCTGATCGTCGTCGTCGGCACGGCCATGGACATGACGCCGACCATCCTGGTCATGACGCCTGTGCTGATGCCCATCATCAAGCAGGCAGGCATCGACCCGGTCTATTTCGGCGTGCTGTTCATCATCAACAATTCGATCGGCCTCATCACCCCGCCGGTCGGCACGGTTCTGAACGTTATCTGCGGCGTCTCGAAACTGTCTATGGAAGACCTGATGAAGGGTGTGTTGCCCTTCCTGGTCGCCGAATTGATCGTCCTGTTCCTGCTCGTCCTGTTCCCCGCCTTGGTGACCGTCCCGGTTACCTGGTTCGGGCACTGACGGAAATTTCACGCTTCAACACGGCCGGTGGAAATGCCGGCCAAATCTGGGAGGAGAACATGTTGAAACTGACGAAAATGGCCTTGGGGCTTGCCTTGCCGCTCGTTTTGCTGGCGGCAGGGCCGACGCTTGCGGAAATACGCGACCAGTCCATCAAGTTCGCTTCGGCCAACAACAAGGGTCACCCGCAGGTGATGGGCATGGAGAAGTTTGCCGAAATCGTGAAGGACAAGAGCGGCGGTAAGATCGAGGTAAAGCTCTTCCCGGGCGGCACGCTCGGCGGTGACGTGCAGACCGTGTCGGCGCTGCAGGGCGGCGTCATCGAAATGACGGTGCTGAACGCCGGCATTCTTGCCAATAACGTCAAGCAGTTTGGCGCCGTCGACCTTCCCTTCCTCTTCGACAGCGGTGCGGAAGCGGACAAGGTGATGGACGGTGCCTTCGGCGACAGTCTTCTCAAGCTTCTGCCCGATACCGGCCTTGTCGGTCTTGGCTACTGGGAGCTCGGCTTCCGCAACCTCACGAACAATCGCCATCCGGTGACGAAGCTCGAAGACATCAAGGGTCTGAAGATCCGCACGATCCAGTCCCCGATCCCGATCGAGCTCTTCAACACGCTCGGCGCCAACGCAGTGCCGCTGCCCTATACCGAACTCTATACCGCGCTCGAGACTGGGACAGTCGATGGGCAGGAAAACCCGGCCGCAAACATCCTGAACGCCAAGTTCTACGAAGTGCAGAAATATATGACGCTGACCCGTCACCAGTACAATCCGCAGATCGTGCTCGTCAGCAAGAAGTTCTGGGATGGGCTGAACGACGAGGAGAAGGCGGTCCTGCAGGCGGCTGCAACCGAAGCGCGCGACTATCAGCGCAAGGTGTCGCGCGAAGCGGACGCCGCAGCCCTTGAGGAAATCCGCAAGACCGGAATGGAAATCAGCGAACTCAGCCCGGAGGAGACGCAGAAGCTGCGTGATGCCGTCAAGCCGGTGATCGAGAAGTTCAGCGCCGAGATTGGCACGGAGACGGTGCAGGCGCTGTTCAAGGAGATTGGTGCCGCACGGGGCCAGTAACAGCGCGAAGACTTCGGCCCGCCCGCAAGTCACGGCGGGCCGGAGGCTGGCTGCCCGTTGCTGCGGGCCTAGAAGATGGAAACGCAAACCATGACCGAAACGCTTGTAAGTCCCTTGAAGGCCGGTCTGATCGGCGCGGGCATTCAAGCGTCGCTGACCCCGGCGATGCACATGACCGAAGGTGCGGCTCAAGGGCTTCGCTATGCGTACGAACTGATCGACCTTCGCGAAATCGACGAGACAGAAAACGATCTGCCGCGCCTGCTTGCCGAGGCTGAACGGCTGGGGTTTGTAGGCCTCAACATCACCCATCCGTGCAAGCAGGCAGTCATTGCCCATCTCGATGAGCTTGCACCTGACGCGCAGCGGCTCGGCGCCGTCAATACCGTCGTGCTCAAGGGAGGGCGGCGCTACGGCCACAACACCGATTGGTGGGGGTTTGCCGAAGGTTTCAGGCGCGGGCTACCAGATGCTGACCTTTCCTTTGCCGTGCAGCTCGGGGCAGGCGGCGCCGGCGTCGCGACCGCTTACGCGGCGCTTTCGCTCGGCCTGAAGCGCCTGGCTGTTTTCGACCGCGAGCCGGCACGGGCGCAGTCGCTTGCCAAGATGCTGACCGCCCTGTTCCCCGAGGCGGATATCGCAGCCGGCACGGACCTCCCGGCAGCAATGCGATCAGCGTCGGGGTTGATCCACGCCACGCCGACGGGCATGGCGAATTATCCGGGGCTGCCGCTCGACAGCGAGCTTCTCGATCCGCGCCATTGGGTCGCCGAGATCGTCTACTTCCCGCTCGAAACGGCGCTGCTCGTGGAAGCCAGACGACGCGGCTGCCGCACGCTCGATGGCGGCGGAATGGCCGTCTTCCAGGCGGTCGGTGCCTTTCGCCTGTTTACAGGGCACGAGCCGGACGCGGCGCGGATGCTCAACCATTTCAAGGCGATGACCGGCTGACGCCGAGAACTCCAGCGAGGAACGAACGATGAAGACTTCGATAGCAACGGTTTCGCTCAGCGGCGATCTCAAGGACAAGCTGCGTGCCATCGCCAAGGCGGGCTTTGCCGGTGTCGAAATCTTCGAGAACGATTTCCTCGCCTTCGACGAGAGTCCACGCGAAGTTGGGCGGATGGTGCGCGACTTCGGCCTCGAGATCAGTCTGTTCCAACCGTTCCGTGATTTCGAGGGCATGCCGGAGCCGCTTCGGACACGGACTTTCGACCGCGCCGAGCGCAAGTTCGATCTGATGCAGGAGCTTGGTACCGACCTCGTCCTCGTCTGCTCCAATGTGTCGCCGGCGGCACTGGGTGGACTTGACCGGGCGGCCGCTGACTTTCGCGAGCTCGGGGAACGCGCCGCGAAGCGGGACCTGCGCGTTGGCTACGAGGCGCTCGCTTGGGGTCGCCACATCAGCGATCATCGCGACGCCTGGGAGATTGTCCGGCGCGCCGATCATCCAAACATTGGCCTGATCCTCGATAGCTTCCATACGTTGTCGCGCAAGATCGAAGTCAACTCGATCCGCTCGATTCCGAAGGAGAAGATTTTCATCGTCCAGCTCGCCGACGCTCCATTGATCGACATGGACCTTCTTTATTGGAGCCGGCATTTCCGCAACATGCCGGGCGAGGGCGACTTGCCGGTGACCGACTTTACCCGCGCGGTGGCGGCAACCGGCTATGACGGTTATCTGTCGCTCGAAATCTTCAATGACCAATTTCGGGGCGGCAACGCCAATGCGATTGCCGTCGACGGATATCGCTCGCTGATCTATCTCGGGGACCAGGTCAGGCGCGCCGAAGCGGATATCGCGTTGCCGGTTCCAAAGATGCCCCCCCGCGTCGATGTGAAGGGGGTAGCCTTCGTGGAGTTCAGTGCCTCCGAGGAAGAAGCAGGCGAGCTCGAAGCCCTGCTCGTTTCCACCGGCTTCAGGAAGGCGGCACAGCACCGGACGAAACAGGTGGTGGTCTATCGCCAGGGAGCAATCAATCTGGTTGTCAATACCGAGCGGGAAGGCTTTGCCAGCGCCTCCTATCTGGTACACGGCGCGTCGGCCTACGCCTTCGGCCTCATGGTGGACGATGCGGTCGCGACCGTGGAACGGGCGCGGGCGCTTGGCGCCGAACCGTTCGAGCAGCCGGTCGGCCCAAGTGAACTCCTGGTCCCGGCGATCCACGGTGTTGGCGGGGGGCTTATCTATTTCCTGGACGAAAAATCCGAGCTTTCCAGGATCTGGGAGATCGAATTCGATCCGGTACGAGACGCAGACTCGGTCATCCCGGCCGGATTGTCCACCATCGATCACATCGCTCAGACGGTCAAATACGAGGAGATGCTGACCTGGCTGCTCTTCTACACATCGCTACTGGATGCGCATAAAACATCCATGGTCGACATCATCGACCCGGCCGGCATTGTTCGCAGTCAGGTCGTGGAAAACGACGCGGGCACGTTGCGCCTGACGCTGAATGGCGCGGAGAACCGCAATACGCTGGCGGGCCGCTTCATTGCCGAAACCTTCGGCTCCGGCGTCCAGCACCTGGCCTTTACCACCGAAGATATCTTCGCGACGGCGCAGGCGTTGCGGAAAAATGGCTTCAACGCATTGCCGATCTCGCCGAACTACTACGACGATGTCGAGGCCAGGTTCGGTCTCGATGCGGAACTTATCGAGCGGCTGAAGTCCGAGAACATTCTCTATGATCGCGATGACGGTGGCGAGTATTTCCAGCTCTACAGCCCGACCTTTGGCGAAGGTTTCTTTTTCGAGATTGTCGAAAGGCGCGGCTATCGCGGCTACGGAGCCGCCAACGCCATCTTTCGCATTGCCGCGCTGAGAAAGCTCCTGAGACCCGAGGGATTGCCGAAAAGCTAGTCGCCAAGTGGTAGGCTCTGGACCGCGATTGCCGCAGTTGTAACGGTGGTCGGGCCGCTCAGGCGACATTGTCCGCCGCCGAGAATGGTGTCATGCCTGGTGCGACCTTCCGCTGTGGAGACGCTGCACTGGCTATGCTTGAAGCTGCTCGCGCCGCGGAGCGTGGCGAAAACTCAGATCGAGGACAAGGATTTGCGACTTCGCCGTCGCTGCCTCTTTTTCACTGGAATGGCGGCGTCAAAATCGCGCGTGGTTGATGCGTGTGCTGTGTTTTTTCAGAGCGCTCTGAACCGAAGGAGGATACCTCCATGGCCGGTAGACAGGCGAACTGGTTGTTGAGAGGCGGAACGACGGTGCGTAGCTCGGGGCACGACGACGAGCCGGCTGATCTGGTCGCCCTGGGGCCGAGCGCCGCCCCGGCCTCGATCTGGCCCATCGGAACAGCCTCGATGCCGCCGCTCAGCACCTCGGCGATCTGCGCGTCGTGATAGAGACCGAGCGCGATAGCCACCCTCCAGTGGGTTCGACTCCCACGCTCTTCCGCCATTGCGGAATCTTCCCGTTGGTGGGACGTCATCCGATGACGACAAACCGCAACCCGCTGGGATCGACAGCGACTGCAGTCCTAGCCCAATTTGATTATTGAGCAGGTCGGAACAAGCAACGTTATCCAGAGTTGGCGCTGGCGAGGAGAAGACCATGGGCCAATCAAGCGCTGCGAAGCGGCCTTGCGGATGCTGATGTGCTGGTCGCAGTATCCCTTAGACGCACGCTCAGCGGAGTCGAACCCCATTGAAGATGACACAGCAGTCGAACATTGGTCGCGCGGGCCGATCCTGGCAGCCCATAAGCGGCTGTAAGCAGAAGCGCTTTCGGCTCGGGTCGAAAGGCGGCGGCACCCACTGCCCGTCTGATCGAGTTGTACCAAAACGCAGCCGATAGGTGCTCCTTTGCGGGAGGCGTCAAATGCATTATCTCATCGAAAAGACGGGGTGCGACTTAAGCCCGTCAGATATCGACCTGCTGCAACGGGTTTTCGAAAAGACCTGTTTTCTAGCACAGCTATCGAAGCACTCTGCTGGCGGCGACCAGGTCGCCAGGTTCCTTGTCGATGAGTTCCGTCTCGGTCATACGGACGAAGCTTGTCTTCTGGAATGCGCCCTCTGGTTTGCCAAACGGCGTCCGCCAAAATCAGACCACCTGGAACGTGGGCCGGATTGGATCGCCAGAACACGGCATGGGCGTCTGGACGGCGGATAGCTAGCAGCCGTCGAAATCGGCATGGTCACGGACAGGAGCGCTTCATCGATGGGGTGGGTGCCCTCCGGTATCCGCTGCGCGTCGCGGCGTCCGGCCCAACGATGAGTTGGCGCCGCGGGTCGGCATAGAGGCCGGTTTCGGCGGGCAGAGGGCGAGAGGTGCGGGGAGGTCTATTCGGCTTTGTCTCTGACTTCTGAGACGTATGCCTCGTAGCCAAACATAGGATCTTTGCTTAAGTCCTTGCCATCGAACCGCGTTATGAAGTCCTCAAGATCGGCCTGGCGCGAGAAGCCCATCGCTAGGGCTGACATGCTCTCGACGTCGCCGTCTTCATCCTCGTATGCCGCGCTCATTTCAAGGGCACCCAACCGCTCAAAGTTCGCTTGCATGTGGAACGAGAGCCAGACCAGATATTCCAGTGGGTAACCGGGGTTTCCTGCGTATGTGGCGGTGAATGGGTAAGCCGAACGGAACCGATCGATGAGAGCTTCTCCATCGGTGGCAAACACGATGAGATCGCCGTCCTCATCAAGGTCGTGGAGTTCGATCGTCAAATCATGCTTGCGTAGCGCCACGTAGCCGCCAAGTCGGTCCCACGGCAAGGACGTCAGGATGATGTCGCGCCATCGTTTGACGGCGTCATCTAGGTCGATGCGGTTCAAAAACATGAAAAATCCCCCAATCACCATACAAACTCAGGGTTTCGCGCAGTTTCTGAGACGTCGAGAGCGCCTGCTTGAAAGCATCCAATGGGGTGGACCTCATCCTATAGACTTTCACCGATCGTCTTTAAGTTCGTCGCAATCGAGAGCTTCAGCCTTGCGCAATGCACGTTACAGTCAGTAGATATTAGTAGGGTCTAAATTGGAAGTCCCGATTGCAGTCATTGAAGTTTTGACAAGAAAGCACGACAGATGGCGCAAGGGAGATGCCATCCGTTTGGCTGGCCAGACGCTGGAAAAGCGTATTTTCCCGCGCTGCGCTTTCTCCAGATGAGCCGAAACAGGTGGAGGTTATGAACGTCCGCATGCTGCTGAATGGCCTTGACGAGGCAGAAAGAACGGGTTGGCGATAGCGTGTGAGAGCAGCCCGATATTGCCGGTCCGGACTGTGGAAGCGCCCAGGCGATATTGTTCGACCGATAGCCGATCTCTTCTGCAATCGAGAGGATTTTCTCGACCGTTCTCGGATTGAGCAGGTCCGGGCGACTGAAGGCGGGCGATACAGTCGAGCGGGAGGGCTGGGCCGGCTTCAGCCAGCCAGCCATTGGCTTAAATTTAGCGATTTTCTTGAACTTGATCTAAGTGGAGCGTGCTACTGCGAGGCTCCCCCCACGGATCGTGGTGGGTATGCGGTCGCCATGAGAGGCGTGCAGCGCGAATTGAATACACGTTTCATGGAACTCGGATGAGCCTGGATTTCCAAACGCTTTACCTCATCATCCTGTTGAATTCGGTCGTGCTCTGCATCGTGTGGTCGGGTTTCGTCGGGGTGCATCGTAATATCGATGGTGCCGGATACTGGCTCGCTGCGTGCCTATTGACGACACTAGGCGGCGTTCTCTTCGCACTCGGGACAACGTACGGACACGTGTGCATCGTTGCTGCTAACGCTTGCACGGTCCTGGGCTTCTGTTTGGGATGGACCGGTATCAGACGGTTTCAAGGAGAGCCTGCCGCGTGGCGCGCCGTCGCACTTATTGTTTTTGCGGGTGCATGTGTCTTGGCATTGACCGGCGACAGCCGCCCCGTCATCAATGTCGCTATTGCTGTGTTCCAACTCATCCCGATGGCTTTGGCGATCGTCTCACTGAAGGCATATCAACGTCCGAGTCTCGGAGCGATCGCCGCAACATTCGGCTTTGTTGTCGCCTTCGCCGGACAAGGTACCGAAGTGCTGCTGAACGTTATGCGGTTGGCCGGAAGTTTGTCGACGGAGCGCTATTATGACCTAGCCGCCTTCCTGCTTGTTGCGGCTATCTTCGGCGCAACCGTTTGGAACCTTGGCTTTGTACTGATGGCTGTAGATCGCCTGGCATCCGATCTCACCAGAATCGCCTCCTTCGACGAGCTTACCGGGCTGCCTAATCGTCGCAACTTCATGGAAACCTCGCGCACGATGAAGTCAGACGCGGAGCGCCGCCGTGCTAGCTTCGGCGTCATGATCATCGACGTCGATCGGTTCAAGACCATCAACGACACATATGGACATGCGGCAGGCGACGCCTGCTTGCAGCATTTCTCCACGGTTGCCAAACGGATAGTGGGGCTGTCAGGACAGTTCCTCGGACGTCTGGCGGGTGACGAATTTGGGATTGCTCTTGTTGTCAGCGAACCGGCCGTCGCACGGGCACTCGCCGATCAACTTGCAAGAGCTGTCGTTGCGAGTCGGTTCGATTGGCAAGATGAGATCATTCCGCTGTCGATCAGTGTCGGTGTCTCGCTCCGGCCAGCCGGCGATGTCGCCTCTCTCGAAGATATCATCGAAGAGGCAGACATGGCCCTCTACGAGACCAAGCGGCATGGTCGCAATGGCTTTACCATTGCCTCCGGGCGTCACGGCCGGAATGGGGCCGCACCTTCGGCGGCGTCGCTTCTGCCAATCGCCGCCAATGAGCCCTGAAGGGTGGCAAGGCAGGGATGAACGACGAGAAGACCGACACCAAGGCGGACAGCGTCTGCGTCGAACTTTGGTGCCGCAAGCTTTGGCTGGGGGTGATCATGCTCGCCGCTTCTAAGCATTTTGACCGCCATAACGGGCTATCGCGCGGCGAGCAGGTGAGATATCGATTCGGGACGCGATCCGCGTAACACTTGGCGTGCTTTTCCCCATCAGTGCACGCGCTACCAACAAATGGAATGGAAATGCCGCACATAGCCGTAAAGATGTTCCCTGGCCGCACCGAGGAACAGAAGCAGGAATTCGCCGCGAAAGTAGTCGAAGCCGCGAAAACCATCTTAGGTTCAAGCGATGCTTCCCTTTCCGTTTCCATCTCCGAAGTGGAACCGGCGGAGTGGGATTCAAAAGTTTACGATCCTGAAATCGCGGCCAACGAGAGCATGCTCTATAAGCGGCCGGGTTACGGCGCTCTCTCACAGTCGTAGGGGTTGGATCGTGCAGGAGTTCTGAAGTGTAGAGGCGGCCAACTCCGTTCAGCGCGTTTTTGAATGGAGACGTACAAAGCCCCGTTCGCTGAGTTCGGCAACGTTCGAGCCGGGCCCCGGACGGAGTGTGGGCCAGCCTCTGGTTTCGCTTGATTCCCTCAGACTTCTCTTCTGCCCCGGTCGATCAGAACGATGCGCGCCGTTCTTACACAGCCCTGACCAGGCGTTCATCTGGATTAGAGACGCCGCGCGTGTGAAGGGCACACCGGTGCCCGGACACCGCGGCTAAGAACCAACTGATGGGCGGTGATCAGCGCGTGCGGTATGCCGCGTCGTGCACGAGGAGTGGTTGCTCTATCTCACTGGGAGAGACTTGAACCATCGTCGAGACGCGTGTCAGCCAATGTGATACCCCCCGTCGACCGGCAGCGTAACGCCTGTAACGAAAGCCGCGGCTGGTGAGGCGAGGAACAGCACGGGGCCAACAAGATCGTCTGTCGTGCCCCAGCGCTTCAAGGCGGACCGTTCACTGATCTTGCTCTCGCTTTCGGCGACCGACCAGAGTGGCTTGGTCATCTCCGTGCGGTGGTATCCCGGTGCAACCGCATTTACCCGCACGCCATCGCGGCCGTATTTATGCGAAAGCGCGCGGGTCAATCCGACGATGCCGGTCTTGCTTGCGGTGTAGGCAGGAACTGTCTCGTCGGCGAGATAGCTCAGCATCGAAGCGACGTTGACGACGCTGCCCCTGTTCGCCTTCAGCAAGGGATAGGCGGCCCGGGTCAGGCGCATGGCACTCGATAGATTGACGTCGATCACATCGAGAAAGGTCTCTTCCTCCCACTCGGCATCCGGGCGAGCTACACCCTGGCAATTGACCAGAACATCGAGCGTGCTCTGTGATCCGAAGAAAGCCTCGACGGCCATCACATCGCGGACGTCGAGGCGCTCAAACGACAGCTTCGTGGTAGCTACCTGCTGTGCGGCTACCAATCTCTCCTGGGAGCTGCCTGTCGCAATGACCGATGCGCCGGCGTCCGCAAAGCCCTTCGCCAATGCCAGGCCGATGCCGCTGGTGCCACCTGACACCACGACGGATTTTCCGGCAAAAACGCCCGGAGCATACACTTCGACAATATGCATCTTTGTTCCTTCCTCGGGATGATCAACTACCTAGATCAGTGCCGCCAAAGCACGAACGACCATCTTTTCATCGATCGCAATCGGTTCGTTGTGGATGATTTCGCCGGCGCGGCAGGCGCGCCGGGCCACGATCTCCAGCTTCTCCTTCGTCGCTTCCGTGATACCGATATCGGCCAGACGCGTCGGCAAACGTACGGATTTGCAGAATCTTCGGATCTTCTCGAACTCCTCATCGCGGCCATGAAGTTTCAGGCCGGCGAGAACGCCGATTGCGACCTTTTCTCCGTGCAAGTGATGATGGACATCGTCGAGTTCGCACAGGCCGTGATGGATCGCGTGGGCGGCGGCGACGCCGCCAGATTCAAAGCCTATGCCGGACAGAAGAATATTCGCTTCAATCACACGCTCGAATGCCTCGCCCGGCTTACGGGCGTCGCACTCATCAAGCGCGGCAACGCCGTTTTCGAAGATCGTGTCCCTGCAGAAGCGTGCGACCTCGTAGGCAAGGCTGACACCCGGCATTGCCATGCAGTTAGACGCGCCGCTTTGGCGGCACGAGTCCGCCTCGTAGAAGGTTGCAAGCGCATCGCCGATACCGGCGGCGAGAAACCGAGCGGGCGCGGCGGCGATTAGCGCCGTATCGACGAGAACGAGATTCGGATTGCTTGGCAGGAAGAGATCGTAGGCAACGGTGCCATCATCGTTATAGACCACGGCGAGTGCGCTGCAGGGCGCATCGGATGCGGCGATCGTCGGCACAACAATTATCGGCAGGCTGAGCGAATGGGCCGCCGCCTTGGCCGTATCGAGCGCCTTGCCACCGCCGGCTCCGACAATGACCTCTGCGCCAAACGCCCGCGCCGATTCCACAAGTGCTGCGATTGACTTCTCCGAGCATTCGCCCGCATGACGGACGATTTCGGGCTCTGCAGATCCGGCGAATGCCGCATCGACCTGTTCTCGCAGTAGGTCGAAGACACCATTGTCGAGCAGAACTGTGGCACGTCGACCGTACTGCCCGGCTTCATTACCAAGTCTGGCGATCGCCCCTTGGCCCTGGATGTAGCGACCTGGAAACCGGGCGCCGCGCACTGGCGGTTGTGGGGTGCTTACCAGCATACGTAGCCCCCATCGGCAAGAACGATTGATCCGGTCATGAGGCTCGACGCTTCACTCGCCAGGAAGAGAATGACCGATGCGACCTCATCCGTGCGCCCGAGACGGTTCATCGGCGTGCCGCCAACCCAGTGGCGATACATTTCTGCATCCTGGTAGACATAGGCGTTCATCTCCGTTTCGATATAAGTCGGGGCGACTGCGTTGACACGAATGCCGCGCGCGCCCCATTCGGCCGCGAGCGAGCGTGTCAGATGGTGGACCGCAGCCTTGGAGGCATTGTAGTTGGCCTGCTCTTGCGGCCGGTTGACGATGAAACCGGACATGGAACCGACATTGACGATGCTGCCTTGGCCCCGTTCCAACATCGATTTGCCGAAGGCGCGGCAGCACCAGAAGACACCGTTGAGATTGACGTCGATGACCCTGTTCCAGACCTCATCCGACATCGTCTCGGCGGGGTGGTTGCTGATTGCAATGCCGGCGTTATTGACGAGAACATCGATGCGCCCGTGGCGCGACAGGATTGCGTCGTGGGCGGCCTGCACGCCTGCCGGGTCGGTCACGTCGAGATGCTCGCTGTCGACGGAGTAGCCTTTGGCCCGCAAGCCGCTGGTTGCGGCCTCTAGGAGTTGCGGGTTCATGTCGGTCAGCACGACTGTCGCTCCGGCTTCCGCCAGGGCTTCGGCGGCTGACAGACCAATACCGCGGGCAGCACCGGTGACGACCGCGACCTTGTCGGTCAGTTTGAATTTTTCGAGATACATCAGCTAATCCTTGGCATGTTCATGCTGTTGCTGCGGCCTCTCCCATGAGGCAGCGACTAAGAACGGGAAGGAGATCGTCCGGCGACGCGAGGATCGTACCGAGCGGAAAGGCAATGTCGGTGCGGTGCGGCTCCGGCCAACCAATCACGGTCATCCCGGCTGCAAGACCGGCTGCGGCGCCGGGTATGCTATCTTCAACGACGATACAGTCGGCTGGCGCGACATTGAGTAGATAGGCCGCTCTGAGATAGGGCTCGGGATGCGGTTTGCCCTGTCGGACGTCGTTACGCGTGACGCTGATCAGGTCGGGCCGCAGAAGCCCGGTTGCGCGAAGATTGGCATCGGCGATCATCCGGTCGGAGTTCGAGACAATGGCCATGGGTTGCCCGGAGCGTGCCATGACATCGAGCACCAACGCCGCGCCGTCCCTGAGCTTCAGCCGATGCGCCTCCCGCAGGTAGGCCGCGTTTTTCGCAGCGACGAAATCCGGCAGCGTCATCGCCAGCCCGGTGGCTGCGACAAGAGCCGCATGGCACTCAGCCGCACTCTTGCCGGTGATCGCTTCACCAAAACCGGTTGGAAAACTGTGACCCTTGGCTGTCACAGCTTCCAGCATAGACGCAAAATGCAGAGGCTCGCTGTCGACCAGCGTTCCGTCCATATCAAACAGAACTGGTCGCTTTCTCATGATGCAAGCCTGTCAAGGTCGTCGTAGAGGGCCTGGCTGTGTGCGTAGAGCTTGTCGAAGAACGACTGCATGGGGCGGTAAATCTCTGCCCAGGCCGGGTCTGGTGCAATCTCTTCGGTATAACGTACCAGAGCGCTCGCCGCGTCTTCCAGCGTCCTGTACTGACCCATGGCGGTCGCGGTCATTGCCGCACAGCCGACGATGCCACATTCAGGTTCGGATGGGACGACGATGGGGATGTCGTAGACGCTCGCTTTTATCTTCATCCAGAGTTTTGTCTTGGCGCCGCCAC
The DNA here is from genome assembly GCF_056924495.1 of Ensifer sp. 38_S197. NCBI lineage: Bacteria > Pseudomonadati > Pseudomonadota > Alphaproteobacteria > Hyphomicrobiales > Rhizobiaceae > Ensifer > Ensifer sp. 38_S197. The sequence continues at coordinate 1,660,181 of NZ_JBXOVZ010000001.1, forward strand.
CGGAGGCGACAACCCGTTCGATCCGGTGACCGGAGATTTTCTCGAAGGATGCCGATGTGTCGTTTGACGCCGAAGGCGACGCCTTCAAGCACTGCGCGGTGCAAGTGGGCAAGGCCGTGCGATGCAGCCAGCCCGAAGAATTGCGCGCGCGCATTGCGGTGCTCGCCAAAGCGTTCGCCTGCGAGATAGGGCATGAAGAACAGCCGATCGGACCCGGCAGGCGCTTCGGACGCCTTTTCGACGATATCGCTGTAGCTGATCTGTTTTTCATGAAAGGCGCGTCGAGCCCAGCGCATCGCATCGCCGCCGGATTCAAGGAGCATGAAGGCCCCCCAATTACCCTCGACCGTGCCGACATTGGAAATCTCGGGATCGAGCAACGGTTTGGGTGCGATCGCCGTAATGATCGCCGAAGTGCCCATGACCTCCGATCCAAGGCCGGGGCGGCAGACGCCGGAACCATAAAGGGCGGCGGGATAGTCACCTGCGCCAACGAGGACGGGGGTGCCTTCGCGCAAACCCGTCTCCCGAGCTGCCTGCCTCGTGATACGGCCAAGAATTTCGACTGGGTTACGCAAGGGCGCGAGCTTGGACGCATCAAGCCCGAGCATGTCGACCATGGCCTGCGACCAGGTATCGGTGCGCGGGTTCATCAGCATGCTCGCGCCACCGTCGGTGCGGTCCATGGCGAATTCGCCGGTCAGCTTGAGATTGATATAGTCCTTGGGCATGAGGACGGCTTGGGCGCGACCGTAAGCGTCCCTATCATTATCGCGCAGCCATTGCAGCTTGAAGCCCGGCCACGCCGGCGTCGGTGGATTTGCACTTTCGGCAAGATAGCTCTCGGGCCGGTGCTTCTTTTCGAAGGTGCGAACATAGTCGACGGTTCGCTTGTCGTTCCACAGGGGCACCGTATCGCGCGTCAATGCACCTCGGTCATCGACCAGAACGGTGCCATGCATTTGTCCGCAGCCGGCAACGGCAGCGATGTGCGAGCGCGCCTCCGGGCGACGGTTCAGAACCTCACGGATCGTTGCGACGATACCCTCCCACCAATCTGCAGGACGTTGTTCCGACCAGCCGAAGGACGGCACGATCTGCTCGTGCTCGCGCGTCGCCATTTCCAGGATCCGACCTTGAGCATCGACGAGGGCGGCACGAACGCTGCCCGTCCCGATATCAAATGCCAGGGTGATCTCCTCCGTCATATTCGAACCTTCTGAACTTGATGTTGTTCTGGCCTTCGTCGATTGCTGCGCGCGGTTCCTTTATCGACGGATCCAGTTGGACGCATATTGCAACAGCATCGCGCCGATGATGATGCAGCCCATGAACACCTGCTGGTGATAGCCGGGCACACGGGCAAGATTCATCATGTTGGCGATGATGCCAAGGACGACGACACCGATGAAAGTGTTGAACGCTCCACCGCGTCCGCCCATAAGGCTGGCGCCACCGATGACGACGGCCGCGATCGCGTCGAGCTCGGCGCCGACACCGATGGTCGCTGATCCGACGCCGGTGCGGCTCGAGGAGATAATGCCGGCGGCGGCGGCAAGAACCCCGGAAATCACGTAGACGGACATCGTGTACCAGGCGACACGGATACCGGAGAGACGCACGGCTTCCACGTTCGAGCCGATCGCTTTTACCAACCTGCCGAACCGAGTGAACATCAACACGGTGCCAGCAAGCAGGAAAACGGCGGCCATGAGCAGCACGGAATAGGGAATGCCGGCAAAGGAGCCCGCGCCAAAAGCGGTTATGATACCGCCACGCTCGCCCATAACGATCGGCTGACCAGCGGAAATGATAAGCGAAAGACCCCGCGCGACGGTCATCATTGCGAGCGTTGTGACAAAGGGCGGCAGTTTAAGGAACGAGACGAGACCGCCCGACACCAGGCCACAGACGCCGCCCGCGATCAGCGTGGCAACGATTGCCGTGCCGGGTGCAAAGGTCTGGATGAGGATGGCCGACAACACGCTGCCGAGTGCCGCGATCGAGCCTACCGACAAATCGATGCCGCGTGTCAGGATGACGAACAGCATGCCTATAGCCATCAGGCTGCTGCCGGATATCTGCCGCAGGACGTTGAGGATGTTGCGCTCGGTCAGGAATACATTCGACATCGAGGTCGCGACGATGAGCAGCGCAATCAGGATGACCACAGTTCCGTAGCGCTGCAGCAATGCGCTGATATTGAAGGAGCGGGGAGAGGTTTCGGTCAATTCGGTCACGGTGCTATCCAATCAATGCTTGGAGACGAGTTCAGGCCTGGAAGGCGTCGCCACCATCGCCAGCTTGAGAAGCTTCTCTTCGGTGTAGTCGGCAGGATCGAGCGTGCCCGTCACTTCACCTTCGCGCATGACAAGAATGCGATCGCAAAGGCCGAACAGCTCAAGATGCTCGGAAGAAATGACGAGGACGGCCCGCCCTTCGGCGGCGAGAGACTTGATCAACGAGTAGATTTCGGTTTTCGCGCCGACATCGACACCGCGCGTCGGCTCGTCGAAGATCAGCACCTCACCATCGGCGTGAAACCATTTGGCAAGCACGACCTTTTGCTGGTTGCCGCCTGAAAGGCTGGAGGCCGGATCGTGAATGCTGCCTGCCTTCAGCCGCAGGCGCTTGGCCAGCGCATCGACCGTTGATCTTTCCTTGGCCCGGCGAATGAAGCCGAAAGAGTTGGTAAGGGGGCGGAGCTTAGCCATGGTCGCATTGACGCGAATCGGGAAGTCAAGGACGAGTCCCTGTTCCTTACGGCTCTCGGGCACCAGCCCGATGCCGGCTTTGACGCCGTCCCGTGGCGATCTCGGCGTCACCTCGACACCGTTGACGAGGACCTTTCCCGAGCGTGCGTGTTCTGCGCCGAAGATCAGCCGGACAAGTTCGGTGCGACCCGCACCGACAAGGCCGCCCAGGCCGACAATCTCGCCAGCGCGAACGTTAAGTGAAACGCCCTTGACCCGCGCCCCGTCGGATAGATCCTCGACGCGCAAGACTTCCTTGCCCAAGGTCCGCGCTACGTCTTCGCCAAAGAGCGCTTTCAGCGATCGACCGACCATCATTCGAATGACATCCTCGATTTCCACATCCTTGCGCTCAACCGTCGCGACGGAGGCACCGTCCTTCATCACCGTAATGCGATCGGCAATTCGGAAGACCTCGTCCAGCCTGTGGGAGATGTAGATCACGCCGACCCCGCGCGCGCGCAGCGTTCGGATGATGCCCAATAGTCTCTCGGCGTCCTGAACGGACAGAACAGCTGTCGGTTCGTCGAAGACCATGATGCGGGCATTGCGCGACAGCGCCTTGGCAATCTCGACCACTTGTTGGTGCGCGACCGACAGATCCGATACGACAGCTCCCGGGTGAATGGAAAAACCGAGGCTAGCAATCAGTTCCGCCGCTTTGCGGTTGAGTTCGCGCCACGAGATGATCGAAGGTATCTCGGAGAGGTAGATGTTCTCCGCGACGGTAAGATCCTCCGCCAATGCCATCTCCTGATGAATGATGGCGATACCTTTCGAGAGGGCGTCAGATGGTGTTCGGAATTTTTGCTCTTCGCCGGCGACGGTGACGGAGCCGGTTTCGGGAACATACTCGCCGCCAAGTACGCGCATCAGCGTTGACTTGCCTGCACCGTTTTCGCCGAGGAGGGCATGGACTTCACCGGCGCTGAGCGCGAAGTCCACCCCTTGAAGAGCGTGAACGCCTCCAAAGGACTTTCGGATGCCGGTCAGTTCTACGAGGTGATCCATGGGGTTGCTTTTCATGCTGTTTGGCAGGCGCCAAGCACGCGCCTGATCGCGAATAGGCAGGCGAACGGGCCAGGCTGTCAGACGCCCGTTCGCCGTCGAGAGGATCAAATCATCAGAAGACAGCGTCCGCCTTGATGTATTGGTCGACGTTGTCCTTGGTGATTGCAGCTGGCTTGGTGTAGGTCACCTTGCCGGTGTTTGCCGGAAGCGAGCCATCGATTGCCTGCTTGGCCATTTCGACGGCCGTGGCGGCAACAAGGGCCGGATCGTTGAGGCCGGTGGCGCCGTACTGACCTTCCTTGATCATCTGCAGCGCTTCCTTTTGTCCGTCCGCTGCTGCAACCAGCAGCACGCCATCGGTTCGGCCGGCCTGCTCAAGGGCTTTCTTGGCGCCGAGCACCATGGAGTCGTTTTCGCCGAGCACGACATTGATGTCGGGGTTAGCAACTAGGATATCTTCCATTGCCTTCAGCCCGCCTTCGTGGCCCCAAAGGCCCCAACCCTGGCCGACGATCTCGAAGTTGGCGTGACCTTCATTGCGCAACTGGCCTTCAAGCAGGCCGGCGAGAACACCAAGGCGGCGCTCCTGACCGACTTCATTGCCCTTGTCGCCCGACAGGAGTGCAATCTTCAACTGCTTGCCTTTGGTCTGGTCTGCGAGCCACTGGCCGACAAGAAGGCCGTTGGCGCTGTTGGAAGACTGAACCAGGGTCACGAAATCTGCCTGCGGATCGAGTGTCGAGTCGATCACGAAGACCTTTACACCGGCTGCCGAAGCGGCGTTGACTGCGGGGATCAGACCTTTGCTGTCACGCGGGTTGATGATCAGAGCGCCGATGCCTTGCGCAACCATATCCTCGACGTCGGCAATTTGCTTGTTGAGATCGTTTTGTCCATCGACGGAAATGACCTCACATCCGAGTTCCTCTGCCTTCTTCTTTGCCGAGACCTCCTGCGCGGCAAAGTAGGGCGCGTCGAGCGTCTTCATGGAAATACCGATCTTGCAATCGGCTGCGTGAGCGACGGAAAGCGTGCCGAGCGAGACCGTTGCGGCCAAGGCAAGCTTCATTGCGGTGGTTTTCAGAATGGACATCAGACATCTCCTCCACGGATGGCATTGGGCGGCCACAATTCAGCGGCTAATTTGTAACGTAATTACGAGATTTGTGATCGTCAATACGATTTCTGACATTTTTGGCAATGAAATTACGCAATTTGGCGTGAAATTTTACGCTTGATTGAATGTCTGTGTTTATTTATGTAATTTAACTACCAAATACGGAGGTTAGAATGCTGCGTGAACCGAGAGTGAGCGTTGTTGATGTCAGCGCGGGCGGAATGAGCGGCCATACCGGCCGCTATGAAAAGCGTCTTGCGGACCTGGCGGGGCTTTATGAAGACGGCGAAGAGCATGCCCGTCTTGTCGGCGCACTTGGCAATCCAATTGTCTATGACGTTGAGGACTTTCGCCCAGGCGACAAGTCCGGCGACCTCATCTACGGCGTTACCCGGATGAGCCCGGGCAGGGTCGGGCGCGAATTTTTCCTGACGCGAGGTCACATCCATGCCAAGGCCGACCGTCCGGAAATCTACTACGGCCAGAAGGGCAGCGGGCTGATGCAACTCGAGTCGCCCGAAGGCGAGACGCGCATCATTGAAATTGCTCCCCAGACCATTTGCTACGTGCCGCCGTTCTGGATCCATCGCTCGATCAATGTCGGCAGCGAAGATCTGGTGATGGTCTTCGCCTACCCGTCCGACAGCGGCCAGGATTACGGGATCATCGAGGCGTCGAACGGTATGCGGCATCGCATTGTGGCGCGGGCGGATGGCGGCTGGGAACTCACCGAAAATCCTGCCTATGCACCGCGCTCGACCACGACGGTCAATTCATTGATGAAGCAGCATGCCTGACCGCGCAGCAATTCTTGAGGAGACCGACATGGAAAACCCGATTGACCTCATCGCCCGGCTTGGCGTGGTGCCCGTCATTGCCATCGAAAATGCCAGGGACGCTGTCCCCTTGGCCGACGCTCTGCTGGAGGGCGGGTTGGCGGTGGCCGAGATCACGTTCAGGACCGAGGCGGCAGCCGATGTGCTGGCTGCAATCCGAGATGCCCGTCCGGAACTCTGCATCGGTGCCGGCACGATCCTCGACAGGCCGAACCTGGAGCGCGCCATCGCGTCGGGCGCTCGTTTTGCCCTTGCGCCGGGGCATGATCCGCAGGTCGTGGCAGCGGCGGCAGACGCCAAGATTCCTTTCTGCCCCGGCATCATGACTCCGACCGATCTGACCCTTGCCGCGGGGCAAGGCATTCGCCTTGCCAAGTTCTTTCCTGCAGGCGTTGCCGGTGGCCCCAAGGCGCTCTCCGGCATTGCCGCGCCCTTTGCCCATCTGGGTATGCGCTTCATTCCAACCGGCGGCGTGACCGAGGCGACCATTGGCGAATGGCTTTCGATACCGCAGGTGGTTGCGGTTGGCGGCACGTGGATTGCGAAGACTGAGGATATCCGGGAAGGCCGCTTCAAGGCGATCGCCGAGAACGCGGCATCTGCCGTCAGAGTGGCCCGTCAGGCACTGGAGAAGCGCGCATGACCCTATACCAAGCCGCAACGATGCCCACGCTCTATTTCATCGGCGTGACCACGACAAAAAGCTCGATCATGAAGGTCTTTCCGGCCTGGGCCGCGCATCTTGGTCTAGAAGGTGCCCAGATCAAAGGGATCGATTTCAAACTGCACGACGATCCGGCCGCCTATCGCGAGGCCGTCGAATTCATCCGTGACGATCCACTTTCGATGGGCGCATTGGTGACCACGCATAAGATCGATCTCTTCAATGCTTGCAAGGGTCTGTTCGACGTCGTCGATCCGCATGCGAGGCTGATGGACGAAACGAGCTGCATATCGAAACGCGACGGCAAGCTTGTGTGTCATGCGAAGGACCCGATTTCCTCGGGGCTTGCGATCGATGGCTTTCTCGGCGCCGGCTATTTTGCGAGAACTGGAGCAGATCTCTTCTCGATGGGGGCTGGCGGCTCGACCATTGCAATCACCTGGCACCTCATGCGCCGATCCCGCGGCAAGGATGTACCGGGCCGCATCGTTGTCTCCAACCGCAGCCAGCACCGACTTGACGAGATCAGGCGGATCCATACCGAGATCGCAAGCGATGTTCCCGTGGAATACGTGCTTGCGCCCAGACCTGAGGACAACGACGCGGTGCTTGCAAATCTCAAGCCCGGCTCACTCGTGATCAACGCGACTGGACTTGGGAAGGATGCACCGGGATCGCCCCTATCGAATGCGGCTGTGTTTCCCGAACGCGCTGTTGTGTGGGATCTCAACTACCGCGGCGAACTCGTGTTTCTCGACCAGGCGCGAGCGCAGGAGCGGACTCGTTCGCTACAGGTCGAAGATGGCTGGACGTACTTCCTGCATGGTTGGACACAGGTGATCGCAGAGGTGTTCGACATCGATATCGCCACCTCGGGCCCGGAATTCGAACAGATCTCCCAGATCGCCCTGAAAGCGGCCGGGAGGTGATGATGGTTCGGCGTATTCTTGTCACACCGCGATCGCTCACCGCCGACCCACACCCGGAAGTCGAGCGTCTGCGCGACGTCGGATTCGATATCGTCTATTCCACGCCCGGCGCGATGCCGACGGAGGATGAACTGGTCGCGCTGGTGCCTGGCTGCATCGGTTGGCTTGCCGGCGTCGAGCCTGTCACGCAGCGCATTATCGAGGCGGCAACCGAGCTGAAGGTCATCAGTCGCAATGGTGTGGGCGTCGACAATCTGCCAATGGAGGCGCTTGCCCGCAAGGGTGTGGCGGTCCGTATTGCCGAGGGCGCCAATGCGCGTGGGGTGGCCGAGCTCGCCATCGGATTGCTGTTCAGCGCACTGAGGTCGATCCCGCTGACGGATGCCGGCGTCAAGGCCGGCGGCTGGCCGAGGGCGCGCGGCAGCGAGATCCAGGGCCGTACGGTCGGCATTATCGGTTGTGGTGCGATCGGCCGCGAAGTGGCCCGAATGGTCATCGGTCTCGGGGCCCAGGTCATGGCGTTCGATCCTGCCCGACCGAACCTTGATCTGCCTTCGTCGTCGTTTTCTTATGCCGATGTCGACGATATTCTGGCATCGTCCGATGTCGTTTCGTTGCACGCACCGCCGCCACGTGACGGGTCGGCGTTGATTTCGCGGGAAAGGATCAAGTTGGTTAAACCCGGATTGGTTCTTATCAATACCGCTCGGGCACGGCTGGTAGACGAAGAGGCATTGCTGGAAGCGCTCGAGAGTGGTCAGCTCGGCGCCTATGCCACGGATGTCTTCGAGGTGGAGCCACCGCCATCTCTCACGCTCGTCTCTCATCCAAGGGTGATTGCCACCAGCCACATCGGCGGGTTTACCGGCGAGAGCGTCGACCGTGCGACGCGCATCGCCGCTGAAAATCTGCTTGCCAGTCTCGATCCCTAGGCGGGCTGGATGGTTATGGGGAAGGCATGATGGGAGAGCTGATTGCAACAGAGTTTTCCGGCGATCTGGCCGAATATTTGCAGACGCCCGCCAGCACGGGCGAGCTGTTTTGGCTTGGGCAGGCCGGCTTTCTCCTGCGGGTAAGAGGATTGCGGTTGCTCGTCGATCCCTATCTGTCGGACTCTCTCGCCGAGAAATACAAAGGAACGGCGCGACCCCATATTCGCATGATGCCGCCGCCAATCAAAGTCAATGATCTCGGCGAAGTCGATCTCGTGCTATCGACTCACGCCCATACGGATCATATGGATCCCGGGACGCTGCGCCCATTGTTTGCTGCCTGCCCCCGAGCCCGTTTTGTCGCCCCGCGGGCCGTCAGGGCTCAGGCACTGGAACGCTCGGGCCTGGGGGCAGACAGGCTGATCACGATGGACGCCGGTGAGATCATCGAGCCGCTGCCCGGCGTGCGCGTGACGGCGAGCCGTGCGGCGCATGAGGGGTTGGATTTGGACGCGGAGGGGCATCACAATTTCCTCGGCTATGTCATCGACATTGGCACGCTTCGCTTGTGGCATTCGGGGGACTGCATACCGTTTGACGGTCTTGTGCCGGAGGTGAGAGCGCTTGCACCACAGATTGCATTGTTGCCGGTCAATGGCCGACGGCCGGAACTTTCAAACAATGGAGTGCCCGGCAACTTCACCCTCGACGAAGCGACCGAGATCGCCGCGGATATCGGTGTCAGCACCATGATTGCCCATCACTATGGGCTGTTCGATTTTAATACCGAGGATCCGGCGGCGATTGACGCTGCGATACCGCGCGTCAAGCCGCTTAAACTTTTGCGGGCATGCACCGGAGTCTGCTATCGCTGGCAAGCGTGAGACGTCGCCGAAAGCCTCTCATCAACGAAATCGATGTTCGGGCTTCGGTGATTTCACCTGCCGGCGACTTGCGTTAGCATGGGAATGACGCAGGGGCGAGGATTGCATACCGGCGCGACGAATGTGGAGACACCTCTTAGATATGGACATTGATGCACGCGCAGACATCCGGAACCCCAACCGGAACATCATAGAGGTGATCCGTACGTTGCGGTCGGAGTTGCGCAAGTCAGACCGGAAGGTCGCCGATGTCGTATTGCAGGATCCGCGCCGGATCCTCAATGCCACGGTGGGTGAGACGGCTGCACTTGCGCAGGTGAGCCAACCGACGGTCGTTCGCTTCGCGACCGCGATCGGTTGCGGAGGGTTTCAGGATTTCAAGATCCGGCTTGCCCAGAGCCTTGCGCTTGGAACGCCCGCAACTCATTCGGTCTTGCTCGATACAGATGAGCCTGAAATCGTAGCCGAGAAGATCTTCGACTACACCATGACGAGCCTGGATTGGGCGCGCTCGCGTCTCGACAAGGCCGCTTTGCACAAGGCGATCGATATTCTGGCGGCTGCCCGCTCGATCGAGTTCTTCGGTTTTGGCGCTTCGGGGATAGTTGCCCGTGATGCGCAGCAGAAGTTCCCACTTTTCGGTGTTCCGTGTGGCGCTCAGCTCGACTCCCACCAGCAGGTGATGGTGGCTTCGATGATGAAGCCCGGCGACGTGGCCTTCGTAATTTCCAACACCGGCATGACGCGTTCCATCATCGAAATTGCCCGGATCGCGCGGGAGAATGGCGCGCAAGTAATTGGCCTGACCGGCTCCGATTCACCACTTGCAGGCTATTGCGACGTGGCGCTCATTGTTGAGACGCTCGAAAATACGAACATGTATACACCGACGATTTCTCGGATCGCGGCACTCGTCGTCGTTGATATTCTCTCTACAAGCGTTGCTATGCGCCGCTCTCCGGAGGAACAGGCGCGTTTTCAGCAGATGAAGCGGCAACTGAGCGATTTGCGAAAAATGCAGCCCCTGTAGAGCCATATGCTCCTCGTATAAAAGGTCTCGCGTCTTACATGTTGGATCGCGTGCGCAAGCGCATCACTCGGGTGAACTCGCGATGAAGCTTAATGGGGCGCACTCAGAAACGATGGATCATTTTACGTCGATCGTGGTTCCGTTTCGCGGCCTTCGAATCTGAAGGCTTGACGAAAAGAGGAACCCAGGATGCGGATTTCCATTATTCTCGGCCTCTGCTTGCTATCGTCGCCCGTTTCGGCCCACGACGCACTGAGTGGATGGACTTATCCATCGTCTTGCTGCTCGAACTTCGATTGTCGGGAAGTGCCGGCTGCCGACATCAGCGAGCGTCCGGAAGGCTTCATCGTAAAAGCGACCGGCGAGACTATTCCCTACAAGGACGCAAGGATCCGGGATTCGCCCGATGGCGAGTATCATTGGTGTTCAGTGAACGGCTCCAACAGCGGGCGGACCGTCTGCCTGTTCGTGCCGCCACGCGGATTCTAAACCATGTCGACGGCGCGGGGAACCGCGCACTCGGCCGCACGGAAGGATCAGTCCGCACCGCCTCTGCCGGCCCGTGCTGGCCTTGCTGACATGCCGAAGTTACCAGAGAATCGTTGGCACTCTCGTCAAGAGTTCACCAAGCGCCCCGAAGAGGATTTCTGCCGCGGCTCCAATCTCGGCATGCGCGGTGACAACAACCAACCCTAAGATGGAGATCGCGGATCCAAATCGGATGACAGGGCTGCCGTCGCCGCCAGGAGGCAGCGTGGGAAGGGACGTATCGAACGATGACCAGTTGCCATGAAGAAGGTTGTCGTTTGCGGCGCGCAAGAGCCGAGTCGGTCGAGGACCTCTGAGGCGGCTTTTTTCGCATATCCCGGGAAAAGTCTCGCAGATTGAGTTAGACATCTGATCTATCCATGACCGATTTGAACGACACCAATGTTAGGCAGGCCAGTTAGAAGCGGCCGTTCCCAGGGAAACTGAGTTTCCACCTTTTGGTCCTATGGGGAGCTGTACCCATTTCAGGGGATGACGAGTATTCGCAGGCGTTATCCGAACGATCGCCTCCGCCAGTCGGGCCAAATGCCTGTCCGTCATCGCTGCGTTGCGCGAGGATATTGCTGGGATGAGGTCGATCTGCCTCGAGCACTTGACGGCCTTCGACCGCTTCAAGACGTCGTGATGCACAGCTGCATAGAGCCCGTTTCTGCTGACGGGACATGTCTGTTGCTTAATCGCTTTCGCCCGGGACGAGTGCCATGGGCCAGAGCAGTCGTGCGGGTTTCGCCGGGTAGACGTGGGCGAAAGCCGGCATCGTGCCAAGCAGGGATTCGGCAAGTGCAATGCCGAGGTCACGTAGCGACAGGCTGAATGATGTCAGGCGGGGCGACAGGAATTGCGAATGCGGACTCTGACGACCGATAATCGCAAGATCTCGTCCAGGTTTTATTCCCGCTTCCACCAGCCCGCGATAAAGGCCGACAGTAATTGCTTCGTTGATCAGCACGATCGCCGTCGGACGGTTCTGAAGCGCGCTCAATTCACGGGCGATCTGGTAGCCTCCGGCCTCGTTCGGAGTCGAACGAAAGACGTGACGCTCATCGAGGCGAAGCCCGTGGCGGGCAAGGGTTGCCCGACACTGATCCTCGAATACATAGCCGAGGTTCATGTCGTCATGCGGTCGCGTGACGGCAATGTTCTTGTGACCACGGGCGACGAGCCGGTCGATGGACGCCTCGGCCATGCCCTCGAAATCCAGGTCGAGCCACGGCTGACCGACATCGGTCAGGCTTCGTCCGAGCGTGATGAACGGGATCTTGCGCTTGGCCAGCAGTTCGAAGCGGGCATCGTGCCGCCGGGTCGCCGAGAGGATGATGCCATCGGCAAAACCGCGTGCAACGACGCGCTTCAAATAGTCGTTCGGATCCTCCTCAGAGGAGCAGAGCAGGGCGACCAGATCGAGCTTGTGACGCGCAAAAACGGTCTGAACACCGTCGAAGACGCTCATAAAGAAGGTATCGCCCTGACCGGTGATTTCAGTGCCGGTCTGCATCATGAAGCCGATGACGCCAGTTGCTCCCTTCCGGAGGGCGCGACCCGATTGGTTCGCGACGTAACCAAGGGATTCCGCTGCTTCCAGCACCCTTTTTCTCGTCTCCTCGTTGACGTCGGGCTTGCCGTTCAGCGCACGGGACACCGTGCCGATCGAAATATCGAGGTGTTCAGCAAGCTCGCGAATCCCCTTCATTTTTCCGCGTTCCTCCTCAGACCCGCGACCGGCCATTTTCTCACCTCTTGACATAAAAACCCGTTGCCGCATAGTATCGTAAACGTTTACGGAAGCCAATTGAGGAGTTGCCGCTTCCGTTTCTTGGAGGAAATCACGTGAGACACAGGGCCGTTTTGTGCGGGTGCGGAGCTATGGCCAAAGGCTGGCTGAGGGCTCTGACAGAGAGCAACTCTCTTCAAGATAAGGTGGAGATTGTCGGCCTTGTCGATCTCAATCGGGCGACCGCTGAAGCGCTCGCCGCCGAGTTCCACCTCGGCGACATCCTGATCGGTACGGACCTGCCGGAGGTTCTTCGCGAAAGCCGGGCTGATTTGCTCTTCGACATCGTCGTTCCGGCGGCACGGCGTGCGGTGGTGGCCGCCGGTCTCGCCCATGGTTGCCATGTGCTGAGCGAAAAGCCGATGGCAGCCACGCTCGAAGAGGCGCGCGAGTTGCGCCGACTTGCGACCGAAGCCTCGCGCATCCATGCGATCGTGCAGAACCGACGTTTCATCGACGGCGTCCGCCGTATACGCCGCCTCATCCAGTCCGGCATCCTCGGCGAGCTGACGGCGTTGCATTGCGATTTCTTCCTCGGTCCGCATTTCGGGGGCTTCCGCGAACAGATGGACAATGTCCTTTTGCTCGACATGGCGATCCACACCTTCGATGCGGCCCGCTTCATGTCCGGCAAGGAGCCGCTTGCTGTCTATTGCCACGAATACAATCCGCAGGGCTCCTGGTATCGCCACGGCGCGGCCGCCAATGCGATCTTCGAATTTTCCGACAATGTCGCCTTCAGCTATCGCGGTTCCTGGTGCGCAGAGGGCGCCAACACCAGTTGGGAAAGCGCGTGGCGAATTGTCGGCTCCAAGGGAACCTTGCTCTGGGATGGCGGCGAGCGCTTCGAGGCCAATGTGGTCACCGGCAGCGAGGGTTTCCTGCGTGCCGTCGAGCCGATCGCAGTGCCCGAGGCCGAAGACCGTGCTGACACGCACGGGCACGCGAGCGTCATCGGGCGTTTCGTCCAAGCCATCGACGCCGGAACCGTGCCGGAAACGGATGGCAGCGACAACATCAAGAGCCTTGCCATGGTCTTCGGCGCGATCGACAGCGCGCGGGATGGCAAGCGCGTCACCATCGCAGCCTAGGGAGCCAATTTTGAAAAACCCCAGAAACTCCATTCGCATCGGAACGATGATTTCGGCCACTAAGGACGGCGCAGACAAGCGCATCAGCCAGATCGCCAACATGGGCTTCGAGAGTTTCGAGCCCTTCTTCTGGCAGACGACCAATGGGCAGGATCTCGCCGAACTTGGCAAGCGTTGCATCGAGGCGATCGGCGATCGCGACATCACCATCTCCACGCTCGGCATGTTCGGCAATCCGTTGGAGACGACCGCGGTCGACGAGGAAACCTTGCAGGGCTGGCGGGATTGCATCGACAACGCCCACCACTTCGGCGCCACATGCGTCGCCGGTTTCACCGGCCGTCTTCGCGGCAAGCCTTTGACCGACAGTCTGCCGCGCTACCGGAAAATCTGGTCGGAGCTGTCAAGGCGCGCAGCCGACAGAGGCGTAAGGATCGCCTTCGAAAATTGCGCCATGGACGGCAACTGGCATACGGGGGACTGGAACATCGCGCATAATCCGGACGCTTGGGAACTCATCTTCAACGAGACGCCGGACGACCATATCGGCCTCGAATGGGAACCATGCCATCAGATGGTCTATCTGATCGATCCGCTGCCGCAGATCCGCAAATGGGCGAAGAAGATCTTCCACGTGCACGGCAAGGACGCGACCATCCGCTGGGATGTCATCCGCGAACACGGAATTTTCGGCAAGGAAAAGTTCGTCTTCATGCGCACGCCCGGCTTTGGCGACACCAACTGGACCGACGTGATTTCCGAGCTTCGGCTGGCCGGCTGGTCCGGCTCGATCGATATCGAAGGCTGGCACGATCCGGTCTACCGCGACGATCTGGAGATGACTGGCCAGGTCCATGGATTGAGGTACCTCAAGACGTGCCGGGGCGGCGACTTTGTCGTCGACCCGGTCTGAGACGTGCATGCCGGCCGGCATGGAGGATGCCGGCATTGGGATAACCAAAGGAGGAGAAAATGGCTATCCGCGGATCCGCAATCCTGGGCGCTCTCGCCCTTGCAGGTGTCTCTTTGTTCGGTCTCTCTGCCAAGGCGGACGATGTCACGATCAGCGTCTGGTCGCTCGATCGCGATATCCAGCCCGCACCGAACCTGATAGCGGACTTCAACAAGCTGAACACCGGCATCAAGGTCGAGTATCGCCAGATCCAGTTCGATGATGTCGTCAGCGAGGCAATGCGCGCCTATTCGACCGGGCAGGCGCCGGACATCATCGCTATCGACAATCCGGAACATGCACTGTTTTCGTCACGCGGCGCATTCCTCGATCTCACCGACATGATCGCCAAGTCGACCGTGGTGAAAACGGCGAACTATTTTCCCGGACCCCTCGCCTCCACTATGTGGGACGGCAAGAACTACGGCCTGCCCAAGGCCACCAATACGATCGCGCTTTACTACAACAAGGACATGTTCAAGGCGAAGGGCCTCGATCCCGACAAGCCGCCGCAGACCTGGGCCGAACTGGTCGACGCGGCCCGCAAGCTGACGGACCCCGCGGCCAACGTCTACGGCCTCGCGTTTTCGGCCAAGGCGAGCGAGGAGGGGACGTTCCAGTTCTTGCCTTGGGCCCAAATGGCCGGCGGTGGCTACGAGCACATCAATTCGGATGGCGCCGTCAAGGCGCTCGACATCTGGAAGACGATCATAACCGAAAAACTGGCCTCGCCGGATACGCTGACCCGCGGTCAGTGGGACTCGACCGGCACGTTTAATTCCGGCAACGCCGCCATGGCCATCTCCGGCCCATGGGAGCTCGACCGCATGGTGAGCGAAGCGAAGTTCGACTGGGGCGTCGCGCTGCTGCCGGTGCCGGAGGTCGGTGCGGAGCGTTCGTCGGCCATGGGCGATTTCAACTGGGCGATTTTCTCGAACACGCAGCATCCTGCCGAAGCGTTCAAGGTGCTTGAGTATTTCGCCTCCCAGGACAACCGCATGTTCAAGGACTTCGGCCAGCTTCCGGCCCGTTCCGATATCGCTATCCCCGAGACCGGCGTGCCGCTGAAGGACGCGGCTCTCAAAGTCTTCATCGAGCAGCTCAAGTTTGCAAGGCCGCGCGGGCCTCATCCGGAATGGCCGAAGATCTCGAAGGCCATCCAGGATGCAATCCAGGCGGCTCTGACCGGACAGATGACCTCGAAGGAAGCACTCGACCAGGCGGCTGAAAAGATAAAGGCGGTGCTTGGCTAAAAGCTTCGGGCAAGGCGGCCCGCACGCTTCCGGACTGACCGGAGCAGCCGGCCGCCTTTCAGACGCGCTCAATCGCAACGAGGCGCTCGGGCGGAAACCGCAAAATCACGCCGCCAGTGTCGGCGTGCTCCCACACGTTCTAACTTGCAGGCCGGGTTGTACAAGCCGTGTGCTGGCGCCTTGGCGGCGGAGGAGCCCATGAAACGCTTTCTATCCAGCATGATCGACGGCCGCGGCTTCGATATCGGACTTGTCAGCCTGCCGCTCGCCTTCCTGCTCACTCTGTCCGGTCTGCCGCTGCTCTACAATATCGTCATGAGCTTCCAGGAGGTTGATATGTTCAGCCTCGGCAGTTTCTGGCGCCCCTTCGTTGGTCTCAAGAATTACCGCGATCTGTTCGCTCAGCCGGAAACATGGCCGATCCTTGCCAATACCGCGACCTTTGTCATCGCCTCGATCGCCGGTCAATTCCTCGTCGGTTTCGGCCTGGCATTGTTCTTCTGGACAAATTTTCCAGGTGCTTCGTGGCTGCGGGGTCTGTTCCTGGTGTCCTGGGTGATGCCCGGGCTTGTGGTCGGCGCAATCTGGAACTGGATCCTCTCGGGCGACTTTGGAGTACTCAACTTTATCCTGCGCGAAACAGGTCTTATCGGTGGCAACATCTTCTGGCGCTCCGATCCCGATTTTTCGCTTTGGGCGGTCATTATCGCCAACATTTGGCTTGGCACATCCTTCAACATGATCCTGCTGTCTGTGGGACTGTCGGCCATCCCCCGCGATCTCTATGAGGCATCCGAGTTGGACGGCGCCAATGTTTGGCAGCGCTTCTGGACGATCACGCTGCCAATGATGCGCGCATCGATCGGTGCCATCATCGCGCTCGGGCTTATCTTCACGCTGCAGCAATTCGATCTGTTTGCGGCCATCACCTCGGGAGGGCCGAACAATGCGTCGAACGTCACGCAATACTGGGCCTGGGATTTGTCGTTTCGGCAGTATGACTTTGCCAAGGGCGCGACGATCTCTGTGATCATGATCGTATTCGTGATGATTGCCTCGGTCGTCTATGTACGCTCGACACGACATGAGGTGCGCGGATGAGTAACGTATCCCGTGATCGTCTGCTTTTCGCAGCCGCCATCATTCTCGCCGGCATCTATCTGTTCCCGCTCTATTGGATGTACATCACCACGATCAAGTCCGGGTCGGAGATGTTCGCCACGCCGCCGACCTTCTGGCCGACCGATCCTCAGTGGCAAATCTTCGGCAATGTCTGGCAAAGCCGGAATATGGGCCGGTATATCTGGAATTCGCTGGTTATTGCCTGCGGGGCGGTCAGTGTCATCGCGGTGCTAGGTGTCGGCTGCGCCTACGTGCTGGCGCGCTACCGCAACATCTGGGTCGATATCGGGCTCTTCCTCATCCTCATGCTGCAGGTGCTCCCGGCATCGCTGATGGTGACGCCAATCTTCGTGGGCTTTTCGCAAGTTGGACTGCTCAATTATCCTCGGCTTGCGGTCATCCTTGCGATTGCGGCGAAAAGCATGCCCTTCTTCGTCGTTCTGGTTCGCGCGACCTTCATGAGTGTGCCGCAGGAATTGGAGGAAGCAGCACTGGTAGACGGCAACTCCAGGGTCGGCGCGTTCTTCAACATCGTCCTGCCGCTGGCACGAAACGGCATCCTCGTTAGCGCCATCCTGATCTTCATGCAGGCCTTCGGAGAGTTCGTCTATTCGAAATCGATGATCCAGGCTGTCGAGCTTCAACCCGCCAGCGTCGGTTTGAATTCCTTTATGGGGCCGAACACCAATGAATGGAACAACATCATGGCGTATGCGGCGATCTACGTGACGCCGATCCTCGCCATTTTCGTCCTCCTGCAACGCCGCATCGTCTCTGGCCTCACCTCGGGAGCGCTCAAATGATTGCCCAGATCGAACTGACCAACGTCAACAAGTACTATGGCGCCTACCATGCCCTGAAGGATATTGAGCTTTCGATCAGAAAGGGCAGTTTCACCGCGCTTGTCGGTCCTTCGGGTTGCGGCAAGTCGACACTGCTGCGGTCCCTGGCCGGATTGGAGAGCATATCGTCCGGCACCCTGAAGATCGACGGCCAGGTTATGAACGCTGTGCCTCCGCGCAAGCGGGATGTGGCGATGGTGTTCCAGTCATACGCGCTCTACCCGCACATGACGGTCGAGGAAAACCTGACCTACAGCCTGCGCATCAAGGGCGTTGCCAAGGCCGAGCGCAAGAGGGCGGCAAATGAAGTCGCCGCCGTGACAGGGCTTACGCATCTGCTCGGGCGCTATCCGCGTGAACTCTCCGGAGGCCAACGACAGCGCGTGGCGATGAGCCGAGCGATTATCCGTCATCCGAAGGCGTTCCTCTTCGACGAGCCGCTCTCCAATCTCGATGCGGCACTTCGCGTACATATGCGAAAGGAAATTCGCGCGCTGCATGACCGGCTGGGCGCCACGTCGGTCTATGTCACTCACGACCAGGTGGAAGCTATGACGATGGCCGACCATGTCGTCATCATGCGCGATGGAGTCATCGAGCAACAGGGCAGCCCGCTTGAGCTTTATGACCGGCCGGCGAACAAGTTTGTGGCCGGGTTCATCGGATCTCCGGCCATGAATTTTTTGCCTGCGATCGGCGGCCAGGATGGGCAGTCGGTCATCCTGGATCTCGGCGTCAAACAAACAATCGCCATCAACCGGGCGGTGCGGCCGGGGCAGGCCCTGAGCATCGGTTTGCGTCCAGAGCATATCGAGCTTGCTGCGCCGGATCAGGGCGTTTTCTCGGCGCCAGTGGCCCTGGTCGAATCGACCGGGGCGACCTGCTTTTTGACGATGGCAACGACGCCCGAGCTTTCGGTGGTCTTCAATGGCCGGTCGGAGACGCGAGCCGGCGACAGGGTCGGGCTGAACTTCGCCCCCGGCAGCATTCATCTTTTCGACGCCGAAACCGAACGGCGTGTGCCGAGCTGAGGGCAAATGGCTATCGGCGGGTTTGCCGACGTTCCGCCGAGGCCCTTGCGACCACGGCGGCAAAGATCACACAATGTATCGATCGAGCGCCGGGTCAACATTTGGCCGAGGGCGGGATCGTCACGGTTGTGCGTCTTCGTTTCGACGTACCCGTTCGAATACAGGGTTTGGTTGAAAATCGTGCTTTCGCCTGGTTGTCCGAGCCTTTGCCGATGACTATGTGTGCGGCAGCCAAGAAGGGATCAAACTCAATGCGTATTGTCACATTGTTGCTCGTACTCTCCGCGCTCGCCGGATGCGCCCAGACCGCCGGCGGTGCGAGCAGTGTCAGAGAGGATTACTACGGCGGTGACGGCGGTTTCTATGCGGGCGCCGTTGCCCCGCGCTGAAGCGGCGCCGGCGGCGCTGCAAGTGCGCTGCTGATGACCGTGAGAACCCCGACAGCGACTGGGATCTGACAAGCCGAATCGGCTCGCATGATGGGACATTGCCTTCGACGAGCTTGACATTATGGTCCCAGGGCAATTGTGCAACAGGTTGTTGCACGATTTGCCCGTTGGGGAACGACTCAGCAAAGGCGCGCAAATACTTGGGGTTTCGTCGCGCCGAAGATCTGCGGCGAGCCGATCGATGACGCGGCTGCCTCATTCCTTAGCATTTTGGCGTGCCAAGATCTCGCAGCCAATGTTCCAATAGAGCAGAACGAGTTCTCGGTTACGACAAATGAAACTACTGGTCGCGCCCGACAAAGCAACCAGGCGGCGAGGGGTGTCACGCGACTGTCACGCGCAAATTACTTTAGAAACTGCTAAGAAGTGGAAAAGCCATGCCGGTGTTCGAGTACGAAGATGCGCCGATATCTCTTCCACATTCATCTTCTTGGGACGGTCAATCGCGACCACACCGGAACGTTTCATGCCAGCGACAGCCAGGCGGTGGCGCGCGGCAGAGCGGTTGCGGACAGGATCGCAGAAAACGACAGGCACCGGAGCGTAGTCGTGACTGTTGAAAGGGCAGGTGGCCCTGTTTTGGCGCGCGTCACTGCGACGAAGGCCATGCCGCCCTGGCAGTCTGCAAGCTCGAAGTTCGAACACGCCTGGCGGGAACTGCCGGCGTGGTTACCAGCCAACTCCCGAGGGATTGCGCCCGCGCGTTCAGGGAGGAATGAAGGTTTGGACGATGAGCTGGTCCTGAAAGGCTAGCCGATCAGTGGAAATTCTTGAGGTTGATGGTTGCGCTGAATTCGCCGTTCATGAGTCGCTTCAGGTGAAAGCCAGCGAGCGGGTCCTCCGGATTGCGACCGACCAGCGCAGCGAATGAAGCTACGGCACGAGGATCGCCGGCCTCCAGCTCTTCGAATGCAGCCATGTACGCCTGCGTTGCGCCACTGGCATAGATTTCGGCCTCAAGCGGCTCGAACGCGCGGATCGGCTCCACCCTACCTCTCAGCAGGAGGTCGCCAACAGGGCGACCGCAAAACCCCTGCATGTTCGCCGCGAGGCTGCCACTCACGCAAATACGCGTGCCAAGCGACTTGTTGGCCGCTTCCAGACGCGCGGCAACGTTGATGGTGTCGCCGTAGGCGCTATAGTCGAAGAACTTTCCTCCGCCGAAGTTGCCGACTACGGCCGTGCCGGCATGTGCACCAATCCGGGTGTGGCCGAGGGCTATTCCCTTTCTGCGCCAGTGTTCTCGAAAAGACCGTGCGAAAGCGTCAAGGGCGAATGAACAGGCGATCGCGCGACTGGCATGGTCCGACTGATCGACCGGCGCACCGAAAAGGACATGCAGTGCGTCGCCAATGACCTTGGCGACAGTTCCGTCGTGGGTGAACACGATGTCCGTCATGCCGACGATGTAATCATTGAGGAGTTGCCCAAGCACGTTCGGCTCGATCGTTTCCGCCAGTGTGGTGAACCCGGTCAGATCGGTAAACAGCGACGCAACGTCTCGGCGCTTTCCACCAAGATCGAGGGCGTCGACGCCGTTGGCTAGGCGCTCGGCAAGGTTTGGCGAAAAGTAGCGGGAAAGCGACGCGCGCGCCTGCTCGGCCGCAGACTGCCTGCGTTGCGCCTCACGCAACGCCTCCACATGGTGGATCGTCTTGACGATCGTCGCCTCCAGATCGGGAAAATCGATCGGCTTCGTTACGAAATCATAGGCGCCGCGATTCATTGCGATGCGGATGTTGGCCATATCGCTGTAGGCGGAGACGATTATCGTGGATAGGTCCTCGTCCATCTGCTGAAGCTTCGCCAGCAGCGACAGGCCATCCATACGCGGCATGTTGATGTCGCTCAGCACAATATCCACGTCACGATTGGCCGCAAGCATGGTCAAGGCGTCAACTCCGTCGCGGGCGAACAGGAAACGCAATGATCCGTCACGGACCTGCTTCCGGAATTTCTGGAGAAGAAGCATCTCCAGGTCCGGCTCGTCGTCTACAACGAGTATGTTTGTGTTCATGCGGCGGGCCCAACTCGACTGTCGATTTCTTCTCGCAACGCGCTGAAGTCGATCGGCTTGGTGAGCAACGCTTCTGCGCCACTTTCCATGGCTCTTCGCTTCGTATCCGGATCGCCATAGGCAGTGATCATGATCACCGGCACATCAGGCCGTACGCTCTTCGCCTTCGGCAACAATTCGAGCCCGCTCATGCCTGGCATGTTAACGTCGGACAGGATGAGGATGAGCGTGACGTCGCTTGCATCGGCGATCCTTACGAGTGCCGATGACGCTGATTGCGCGAACTCCATGACAAACCGACCTGCGCGCAGGTCGTGGCGGAACTGCTGTCTGAAAAGCAACTCGACGTCGGGCTCGTCATCGACCACCAGGATGAGGAGGCTCATGATCTGCCCTCCGGCGCTGACATCGCCGGGGTAATCCGCGGCAGTCGAATGCGAAACTCGGTGTAGTGACCAAGCTCAGTGTCCACCTCGATGGAACCGGCATGCTGCTTGACGACGATGTCGTGGCTGAGCGACAGGCCGAGACCCGTCCCCTCGCCAGCAGGCTTGGTTGTGAAGAAAGGATTGAACATCTTCTCTCTCACCTCTGGCGGTATTCCGACACCATTATCACGGATGATGATCTCAACGCTGTCTCCGAGGTCCCTGGTCTCCGCCGCGAGCGTCGGCTCATAACTGTCGCCGGCCTCGGATGGCGCGCGTTTGCTCGTTGCGTAGAAGCCGTTGGCGATGAGATTGAGCAGCACGCGCGTGATCTCCTGCGGGTACAGGTCGACTTCCCCGGCCGCCGGATCGAGTGATTTCTCCAGCGTGATCGTGAACCCCTGCTTTTCCGCTCGAGCGCCATGATAGGCGAGATTGAGGCTCTCCTCGACGATGGCGTTGATATTGGTCGGCCTGCGCGCGCCCGCTCCCTGACGCGAATGCAGGAGCATGTTCTTGACGATTGAATCGGCGCGCTTGCCGTGCTGGACGATCTTTTCAAGATTACCCTTTATCGTCTCAGCGAGCGTGTCGATCTCGGCGCGCGGCGCGCCGTCGGATACAGCGCCGTCGAGCGCCTGCTGAAGCTCTTCGAGCAACTCCACCGACAGCGCCGAGAAATTGTTCACGAAGTTCAACGGGTTCTTGATCTCGTGTGCAATTCCGGCGGTCAGTTGTCCGAGCGAGGCGAGCTTTTCCGTCTGGATCAACCGGTTCTGCGTGGCTTTGAGTTCCTCAAGGGAGCGCGACAGTTCCTCGGTTCTCGTCTGCACTTCCTGGAAAAGACGCACATTCTCGATCGCGATCACCGCTTGGTCGGCGAAGGTCGATGCCAACTCAATCTGCTTATCGGTGAAGGGCCGCACGGTGGAGCGGGCCAATGCGAGTACCCCGATCGGGCTTCCTTCGCGTAGGAGCGGCACGCCAAGTACGCTACGAAACCCGCCAAGTCTTTGCGCTTCCGGCATTGCGTACTCCGGATCGTCGAGGACATCGACGACCTGGACCGGCCGGACCTCAAGCAGGGTTCGCCCGACTACGCTGCCGCGCCCCGGCTCTAGCGGCAGTGCTCGGAAATATTGGTCGAATTCCTGCGAGAAGCCGAAGCGGGCGACAGGATAGTGCGCGTCACCCATCGGCCGGGTCATCGTCGCCATGTCCGTCTCGCAAAGACGGGCAGCGGATGCTACGAGGGTATCCAGAACCGATTGCAGGTCGAATGCGGAGCGGCTGATGACCTTCAGTACGTCCGCTGTTGCGGTCTGCTGCTTCAGCGCTTCGGCCAGTTCCGCGGTCCGCGACTTCACCTCGTCGAACAGCCGCACGTTCTCAATTGCTATGACCGCTTGGTCGGCAAAGGTCTGGAGAAGGTCGATCTGCTTCTCGGCAAATGGTTTGACTTCAGTTCGTCGTATAACGAGGCCACCGATAGCCTCCTGTTGCCTCAGCAGGGGCGCGGCCAAGATCGTGCGATGCCCCATCCGCACCGCCATACTCTGGCCGTCCGGGTATTCGTCGGCAGCGGCCGTCAGGTCGGGCACATGAACCGGTTTTCTATCCACGACGGCCCGCCCGGTCACCCAGCCCCGCGACACTGGCCAGCCGACGAAATCGATCGGTATTGGCCCGTAATGCGCCCTCAAGTAGAGCGTGTCTCCATCCTTTAGGAAAATGGCCGCATCATAGGCCTCGCATAGCCGCACCGCCAATTCGACAAGCGTATCCAGCACCGTCTGGAGATCGAAGGTCGACCGACTGATGACCTTGAGGACATCGGCTGTCGCAGTTTGCTGCTGCAGGGCCTCCTTGAGATCGAGATTCCGTTCCTCCAGATCCGAAAACAGTCGAACATTCTCGATCGCTATCCCGGCCTGGTCGGCGAAGGTCTTGAGGAGGTCGACCTGCCGATCGGGAAACAATCCTGGCTCGGTTCGTGCCACGACAATGGTGCCGATGGGAACACCGCCGCGCATGATAGGTGCGGCCAGCAGGCTTCGGTGGTTCGACGCTTGGGCCTTGATGGCGGGATGCATCACGTATTCCGGGTCGACGAGCCGGTCCGGTATCTGTTCCACCGATCGGCTGAGGATCGAGCGCCCGGCCGCGGTGCCTCGACCGGGTGGGGCTGGAAGCACCGCGCTTTCGGGTTCCAGCCGGTGATGCGCCACGAAATGCAACAGCTCGCCATCATAGCGAAACACGTGACAGAATTGCGCGCCGCACAGCCGGGCGGCGCGCTGGGCGATCGTGTCGAACACGGGCTGCGCATCGGTCGGTGAGGTCGAGATGACGCGAAGTATTTCGCTGGTCGCCGTCTGCTGTTCGAGCGCCTCGCCAATCTCTCGGTTGCGCGCTTGGGCCTCCTCGAAAAGACGGACGTTCTCGATCGCGATCACGGCCTGATCGGCGAAGGTTCGCAGGAGTTTGATCTGCCGTTCTGGAAAGTATCCGACCTCCCGTCGACTAACGCCGATCGCTCCGATCGGACGCCCTGTCAACACCAACGGCACGCCGATCGCACTGCGATAAGACACGATTTTCGCCAGCGGGAGCAATTGGTATTCGGGGTCGGCAAATACGTCAGGAATCTGCTCTATGGTACCACTGAGAAAAGCTCGCCCCGTTATATTGCCCCGATAGGGTGGCCGCGGGAAAATGGCATTTACCGCTTCAATGCCTTCGCGCGATACGCCGTGATAGGCGACGGCGTGCATGAGCTCGCCGTCGAACCGAAAGACAAAGCAAAATTCTGCCGCACACAGCCTCGCTGCGCTTTTCGCTATCGCTTCGAAGACGGGCTGCGCGGAGCTGGTCGAGGTCGGAATGACCCGCAATATTTCGCTGGTCGCCGTCTGTTGCTCGAGGGCCTCGTCAAGCTCCCGCTTCAGCAGTTCGACCTGTTGTCTGAGACTGACGCTTGATTCATCCGCCTCGCGCCCCTCCACTGCAGTATCCCCCATGCAATCAGCTTGCGTCGAGCGCTAGGTCACCACCACGGGGTGCGCCATGGCCGGCGCCAGAGTGGGTAGAATACTCCAACTGATAAGGTGTGACGAGGTTAGTTCAGTGCCATGCTCGTCTGAGACGGCGTCTGGACCAGGCGGCAACTACACTCGACGACGAGACTACCGGCTCGAGCGGAACCTTAGTTTCGTCAGTTAGTATTTGCAGCGCGAGTATTAGATTATGTCAGCGAAAGTTCCTGTGCCGCCAAGGAAGGGCGACCCGAAACCACGGCCAGACCGCAGTCGCGATCCCTAAAACGTCGAGCCGACGTCCGACGAGCAAACACTTCCGCCTCGCGACACGACAGACGCGCCAGCGCCAAACCCAAATGGCAAGGCCGCCTCTGAATTGTGAGGCCGATTACGGTCCGCCAGCCATGGAGCCAATAGCGACCAGAGCCACCGCAACGACGTCTATATCGCTCTTAAAATCATTCAGCGCCCCTTCGCTAATGCTGTCCATTCAACACGGCTGCCACGAGCAGGTGCGCGTCAAGCGCCACCCGATCCGGCATTTATTCCGTTGCTTGAGCAAACCAATACTCCGGAAGATCGACCGGCCCTCAGGCAACGATGCGAACTCCAGGCTCGCCGTCCTCGACCTCACCAATGATCCTGGCGGCGGGATAGCCTGCCGCAACGATGTGCTGAAGCAGACCCTGCGCTCGGCGGGCGCTGCATGACACAAGAAGACCGCCGGAGGTTTGGGGATCGGTCAAGACCTGGCGTTGCCACATCGGGAGAGCATCGGGCAAAGAGACGTCCGTGCCATAACTGGCCCAGTTTCGATCGGATGCGCCGGTCACGAATCCTTGCTCGGCGAGCTCGGCGCAGCGGGAAAAGAGGGCAAAGTTGCCCGCCTTCAGCGATAACAGCTTCTTTGATCCGCGGGCCATCTCCAAAGCGTGACCGAGCACACCGAAGCCGGTGACGTCGGTGACGGCGTGCACGTCAGGGTCCGTGGCGAGTTCGGTGCCGATGCTGTTGAGACGCGTCGTCGACGCGATGAGCTCCGCGTAGGCATCCGATGGCAGCGCCCCCTTCTTGAAGGCCGCTGAATAGATCCCGACACCGAGTGCCTTTGTCAGGATCAGCGCGTCGCCGGTTCGGGCGCTGCTGTTGCGCCGAATGCTGTGTGCCGGACATGTTCCGATCACTGCCAGGCCATAGATGGGCTCGGGAGAATCGATCGAGTGGCCACCGGCCACCGGAATACCTGCCTCTGCGCAAATTGCGGCGCCGCCTTTCAAGATCTCCCGTACCATTTCAGCCGGCATCTTGGCGATCGGCATGCCGACAATGGCGAGCGCCATAATGGGCCTGCCGCCCATGGCATAGACGTCGGAGATGGCGTTGGTCGCCGCGATGCGACCGAAATCGAACGGATCGTCGACCATCGGCATGAAGAAATCAGTGGTCGCGACCACGCAGGTTTCATCGTCAAGCTGCCAGACCGCGGCGTCGTCGCCCGTCTCCGTACCAACGAGAAGGCGGGGGAAGTCGCCCGCGGGTTGATGGACAAGCAATTGCTGTAGAACCGAGGGCGCCAGCTTGCACCCGCAGCCGCCGCCGTGGGCAAGTGCGGTCAGCCGGGGGGGCGTCGTTGCGGTCGAGGTATCCATGATTGCCTCCCATGCGTCGCAAGGATTATCTTCAGCCCGCTCCCAGTCCGTCACAAATTTGACGCGAGCGGATCACGCATTCCGTCGCATCCGGCTCGAGAGTGCCTGTGCTTCCAATTACATCCGCACAGGTCGCTGTAGCACTTTGAAGTTACTGTAGTTGGGCCTCGTTGAACTGACTTCCGCCGGTGGATACTTGCGGGAGTCGAATGCCGGTCCGTCTGCTCAAATGTTGCAGAATATGAGCGGGAACAATTCGAAGCGATCGCCGACTGCGGCGGCGCAATGTCAGTTCGATGTGGAGCGCCCCGAAACTCGGGAGCGGCGAGCAAGCTCATGAATTGAATATGGTCGATCGCGAATAGGGCGTCAATTCGGGTTTCGTTAATGTCCCGCAACGGGGGCGACGGCCGCCAGTCCAAATATATGGCTTTGGACTTAACTAGAGAGTGGCTTTCCCGTTTATCTTTCTTATTAAATTGACAATAGAAAGCGGACAGCTAAGATTTTAATTTCAAAGGCCGAGTTATGCCTGAGTATGCGAAGGCGTACCAAGGTTTCCGGCGCGCCCCTGTTGGCAAAGCCGGTATTCAGGGAGGTATCATGGCATGAACATGGAACTCTCGCGGCGCCAATTTTTGGGTGCGGCCGGTGCTGGGGTTGCGGCCACGGCGCTTGGCTCCCTGGGTTTTGGTGAAATCGAGGCGGCGCATGCCGAAGCGATCCGCGCCTTCAAGCTGGTAAACACCACCGAAACCCGCAACACGTGCCCCTATTGTTCCGTCGCATGCGGCGTCATCATGTATTCGAAGGGCGACCGGAAGAAGGGCGAGCAGGCGGAGATCATCCATATCGAGGGTGACACCGACCACCCGACCAACCGCGGCACGCTCTGTCCCAAGGGGGCGGCACTGCTCGATTTCGTGAAGTCGGAAACGCGGCTGAAATATCCGATGATCCGCAAGCCGGGGTCGGACAAGTTCGAACGAATAAGCTGGGATGACGCCCTTGACCGGATCGTCCGGCTGATGAAGGACGACCGCGACGCCAATTTCATCGAGAGGAACGAGGCAGGCGTGCCGGTGAACCGGTGGATAACGACCGGCTTCCTCGCTGCCTCGGCGACAACGAACGAAACGGCATGGGAGACCTACAAGGTCGTCCGCAGCGCCGGGATGCTGGTCTTCGACAACCAAGCGCGTGTCTGACACGGCCCCACGGTAGCCAGTTTGGCTCCAACATTCGGCCGCGGCGCAATGACCAACTCCTGGACGGACATCAAGAACACCGACCTCGTGATCATCATGGGCGGCAATGCCGCCGAGGCGCATCCGTGCGGTTTCAAATGGGTGACCGAGGCGAAGGCCAATCGTGGCGCGAAGCTCATCGTCGTCGATCCGCGTTTCACCCGCTCCGCATCGGTCGCCGATTTCTACGCGCCGATCCGCCAGGGCACAGACATCGCCTTCCTGCTCGGCGTGATCAACTACTGCATCCAGAACGACAAGGTGCAGTGGGACTATGTCAAGGCGTTCACCAATGCCAGCTACATCGTCAAGGACGGCTTCGCTTATAAGGACGGGCTGTTCACCGGCTATGACGAAGCCAAGCGCGACTACGACAAGTCGACGTGGGACTATGTGATCGGCCCCGACGGCTATGCTGTTGTGGACGACACGCTGACCAATCCGCGCTGCGTTTGGAACCTGCTAAAAGAGCATGTCTCCGTCTACACCCCCGAACTGGTGGAGCGCATCTGCGGCACGCCGAAGGACAAGTTCCTGAAGGTGGCCGAAATGGTCTCGGAATGCTCGTCGCCGACCAAGGTAATGACCTCGATGTATGCGCTCGGCTGGACGCAGCATTCGAAGGGCTCGCAGAATATCCGCTCGATGGCGATGCTGCAGTTGATCCTCGGCAATATAGGCATGCGCGGCGGCGGCATGAATGCGCTGCGCGGCCATTCGAACATCCAGGGCCTCACCGATGTCGGGCTTATGTCGAACCTCCTGCCCGGCTACCTGACGATACCGACCGACAAGGAGATCGATCTCGAGACCTACATGTCGACGCGCGGCTACAAGCCGCTTCGGCCGAACCAGATGAGCTACTGGCAGAACTACCGGAAGTTCTTCGTCAGCTTCCAGAAGGCGATGTGGGGCACGGCGGCGACGCCGGAGAACAATTTCGCCTATGACTGGCTGCCGAAGCTCGACGTTGCAGGCTACGACCTCCTGCGCGCGTTCGAGCTGATGAACCAGGGCAAGATGACGGGATATCTCTGCCAGGGCTTCAACCCGCTGCTGGCCGCCCCGAACCGCAAGAAGCTGACGGATTCACTGTCGAAACTAAAATTCCTCGTCACCATGGATCCGCTTGATACCGAGACATCGCGTTTCTGGGAGAACCACGGCGAGTACAACGATGTCGACACCTCGCAGATCCAGACGGAGGTCATCCAGTTACCCTCCACCTGTTTTGCCGAAGACGAGGGGTCGCTGACCAATTCCAGCCGCTGGCTGCAGTGGCATTGGCCCGGCGGCACGCCTCCAGGCGAGGCGAAGACAGACAACTGGATCATGGCGCAGATCCATGTGCGGCTGAAGGAGCTCTACCGCAAGGAAGGAGGAAAGTTTCCGGATCCGATCGTCAATCTCGACTGGGCCTATGCCGATCCAAATGAGCCGACCGCCGAAGAACTTGCCAAGGAGATCAACGGCAAGGCGCTTGCCACCGTCTACGATACAGCCGACCCGACAAAGGTCGTGGCGGAGGCCGGTAAGCTCTTGCCCGGCTTTGCGGCGCTGCGCGATGACGGCTCGACCGCGTGCGGCTGCTGGGTCTATTCCGGCTGCTTCAATGAGAACGGCAACAACATGGCCCGGCGCGACACGTCGGACCCAGACGAGACCGGCGCCTATTCCAAGTGGACGTTCTCGTGGCCTGCCAACCGCCGCATCCTCTACAACAGGGCCTCGGCGGACATAAATGGCAAGCCGTGGGATTCGAGCCGCAAGATAATTGAATGGGACGGCACGAAATGGTCGGGCTACGACGTGCCCGATATCATGCCGACGGCAAAGCCTGGCGATGTTGGGCCGTTCATCATGAATCCGGAAGGGGTCTCTCGCCTCTTCACAAGGGGAATGATGCGCGACGGGCCGTTCCCGGCGCATTACGAGCCGTTCGAATCGCCGCTCGACAATCTCGTCGCCCCGAAAGTGCGTGGCAATCCGGCGGCGCGGGTGTTCAAGGGCGACTTCGAGCAGTTTGCCGAGACCGCCTCGAAGGAGTTCCCCTATGCTGCGACCTCCTACCGATTGACCGAGCACTTCCATTACTGGACCAAGCATGTCCGGGTGAACGCCGTGCTGCAGCCGGAATTCTTCGTCGAGATTTCGGAGGAACTCGCGGCCGAAAAGGGCATCACCAAGGGTGGCTGGGTGCGCGTCTGGTCAAAGCGCGGATCGATCCAGGCCAAGGCGGTCGTCACCAAGCGGATCAAGCCGCTGATCTGCGACGGCAAGCCCGTCCACGTCGTCGGCATCCCCTTGCACTGGGGCTTCACCGGCGCAGCCAGGAAGGGCTTCGGACCGAACTCGCTGACGCCCTTCGTCGGCGATGCCAACATAGAGACGCCGGAATACAAGGCGTTCCTGGTCAATATCGAGCCCATTGCCGGGCCGGTGGCGTAGGAGGCATGAACCATGTTCCCGCCCGTCCCAAACCCGACCACCGTACCTCAACAACCGAAGTTCGGCGAAAAGGACCTGATGCGGCGATCGGCGTCGACCGTGACGCCGCCGGCCCAGCGACAGACCGAGGTGGCGAAACTCATCGACGTCTCGAAATGCATCGGCTGCAAGGCCTGCCAATCGGCCTGCATCGAATGGAATGACACTCATCCGCAACTCGAGAGCAATACGGGCGTCTACGAAAATCCACATGACCTGACCCCCGACATGTTCACGCTGATGCGGTTCACCGAGTGGGAGAATCCGGAGACGAACAATCTGGAGTGGCTGATCCGCAAGGACGGCTGCATGCATTGCGAGGACCCAGGCTGCCTCAAGGCGTGCCCGGCACCCGGTGCTATCGTCCAATATTCGAACGGCATCGTCGATTTCGTCCACGAGAACTGCATCGGTTGCGGTTATTGCGTCAAAGGGTGCCCGTTCAACATTCCGCGGATTTCCGAGGTCGATCACACCGCCTACAAATGCACGCTTTGCTCTGATCGCATCGCCGTCGGCCAGGGACCGGCCTGCGCCAAGGCCTGCCCGACGCAGGCGATCGTCTTCGGCACGAAGGAGGAGATGAAGAAACATGCGGAGGGGCGGGTCACCGACCTGAAGTCTCGCGGCTTTGCCAATGCGGGCCTTTACGATCCGCCGGGGGTTGGCGGTACACATGTCATGTATGTGCTGCACCATGCCGACAAGCCGGAGATTTATGCCGGCCTGCCCAACAATCCGACGATCAGCCCGATCGTTGAGGCCTGGAAGGGCGTGACGAAATATGCCGGCCTCGCCGTCATGGGCGTCGCGGCGGTCACCGGCTTCCTGCATTACATGGTCAACGGTCCGAACCGCGTTTCCGAAGAAGACGAGGAGGCCGCTGAGCGGCTCACGGGAGATCGATCCTCATGAGTACGGATACTGGATATGACGTCGGGAAAGGCGACAGCGTTCACCCCGGCAAACCCGTCACGGTCGATCGCTATACCGGCGGCGCGCGGATCAACCATTGGATCACTGCCACGAGCCTCGTCCTGCTCGCGCTTTCCGGCCTATCCCTGTTCCATCCACGGCTGTTCTTCCTGTCGGCGCTCTTCGGCGGCGGTCAATGGGTGCGGACCATTCACCCCTGGATCGGTGTCGTCCTTTTCTTCAGCTTCCTTGGTCTTTTCTTGCGCTTCTGGAGGCTCAATCTCTGGAAACGGGAAGATGGCACCTGGCTTGCACGCGTGCGCGACGTACTCGCTGCCCATGATGAGCGCCTGCCTGAAGTCGGCAAGTACAATGCCGGGCAGAAGCTGGTCTTCTGGTCCATGTCGATCCTGATCATCGTGCTGATAGGGTCCGGTATCGTCATATGGAATCAGTATTTCGCGGCTTACACCACGATCGAGCAGCAGCGATGGGCCCTACTTGTGCACTCGATCGCCGCCATCCTCGCGATCAGCGTCTGGATTACCCATGTCTATGCAGCGATCTGGGTAAAGGGTACGATACGGGCAATGGTACGTGGTTCCGTAACGGGCGGGTGGGCGTGGCGGCATCACCGGAAGTGGTTGCGCGAACTGGTCACCAGACCGCCGACGAAAGAGCCGACAGCAGACAGAAAAAAGACCGTAGCCGAGTAGTTTTTCTGGGTTCGCATCACGTGACCCGTCGGGTTCGTGAGGGAGTGTGATGACACGCAAAGACGCCGCAGTGCCCGATCCGACCGCTATTGGAGACGTCTCCTCGCCACCCTTTGCGCGCCTGCCAAACGCAGCGTCCCTCTTTGCCACGCGAGCCACGCGTTTCAGTCATCTGGCCGAGGCGAGCGGACTTGCGTCCTATCTCAACTTCCTTGCAGGACTGACGACCGCGCAGCATCTCATCCAAGCCGACCTCCCGCCCGCCGAGAGCCCCGACGCTGCGACGCTCCTGCGCGCCCGCGAGTTCGAAATGCCGCCGCTCCACTGCAACAGGATCGAGGACGGCGAAACAATCCACGCCATATTCGACCGTCTGTTCGCCGCCGCTGACGCGATCGAGAAGCCGGCCGCAGCCGCCGGCGCTCTCGCTCGGGTGATCGGTGCCGATCGTGACGCACGTCTCGCCATGGCCGGAACCGTCCTCTCCGGCTCATTGCCTGGAGACGCGGTTGCCGAGCACATCTTCGTCTGGGCCGGGCTTCAGGTACAGTTCGCCCGGCTGGCATCCGTGCTTGACCCCGCCACGCTAAGGCCGGTCGCCGACGGCATTTGCCCGGCCTGCGGTGGCAGGCCCGCATCATCCATGGTCGTCGGCTGGCCGGGCTCTCACGGCGCACGCTTCTGCTGCTGCTCGCTTTGCTCGACGCTCTGGCACTATGTCCGCATTAAGTGCGTGCTTTGCGGCTCCACAAAGGGGATCGCCTATCGCGAGATCGAGAACCACGGCGGCACCGTCAAGGCCGAAACCTGCGACGAATGCCATGGCTGGACGAAGATCTTCTATCAGAACAGAGCACCGGCGACCGAGCCGATTGCCGACGATGTCGCGAGCCTCAGCCTCGATCTCCTGATGCGTGAAGGCCCCTATCGCCGGGGCGGGTTTGCACCGCTTCTGGCCGGAATCTAGAGCGAGATGAGGAAAGGTCCGAGTGGTTTTTCCGCCGGTATCCCGCTCTAATTTATTTGGATCGAATCGAGGCGCGCGCCCCAGGGAGAGCCGGAATGGACGCCAATGCCAGGTTGCGTGACATCCCCTCGGTGGACGAGCTTCTGAGATCGGCGCCCTTTGTCGAAGCGATCGAATGTTTCGGGCGGCGAGCTGTGACCGAAGCCTTGCGGAATGTCCTGGTCATGACCCGGGAGGACGTGCGTAAAGGCGAAGAGGTTCCCTCTCTGGACGCCATTGCCACGGCTGCCGTTGCGGCGCTCGAGGAAAATGATCGATCGACGCTGCGCCCGGTGTTCAACCTGACAGGAACAGTGCTCCACACAAATCTCGGCCGCGCTTTACTCG
Organism: Ensifer sp. 38_S197; assembly: GCF_056924495.1. Classification (NCBI taxonomy): domain Bacteria; kingdom Pseudomonadati; phylum Pseudomonadota; class Alphaproteobacteria; order Hyphomicrobiales; family Rhizobiaceae; genus Ensifer; species Ensifer sp. 38_S197. The sequence continues at coordinate 1,693,248 of NZ_JBXOVZ010000001.1, forward strand.
CGGAAGCGGCGATCGATGCCGCGACGGCGGCGATGCGCGAAGCTGTCGCGCTCGAATTCGACCTGGAGAGTGGCAAACGCGGGGAGAGGGACGATCACCTGCGCGCGCTCATTTGCGATTTAACCGGCGCGGCAGGTGCGACGGTCGTCAATAACAATGCCGCCGCCATACTGCTGACGCTGAACAGCCTGGCCGCCGGCCGGGAAGCGATCGTCTCGCGCGGAGAGCTTATCGAAATCGGCGGGGCGTTTCGCATGCCGGACATCATGCGGTGCTCCGGGGTCCGCCTTGTGGAGGTCGGCACCACCAACCGCACCCATGCCCGGGACTACAGGGATGCCATCGGCCCCGAAACGGGCCTGATATTGAAGGTCCACACCTCCAACTACCGCATCGAGGGCTTCACCAAGGAGGTCGGGGCGCGCGAGCTGGCGGCAATCGCCCGCGAGCACGGGCTGCCGCTGATCAACGATCTCGGCTCCGGCACGCTGGTCGATCTCGACCGGTTCGGGCTCGCGCATGAGCCGACCGTCGCCGAAGCGGTCGCAGACGGCGCCGATATCGTCACTTTTTCCGGCGACAAGCTGCTTGGCGGACCGCAGGCCGGCGTCATCGTCGGGCGCGTCGACCTCCTCGAAAGGATCAACAGGAATCCGATGAAGCGGGCGCTGCGCCTTGACAAGATCCGCTTGGCGGCACTGGCGGCGACACTCCGGCTCTATCGCGACCCGGACCGCTTGAGCGAGCGCCTTCCGACCATGCGTCTGCTCGCGCGTCCGCAGGCTGAAGTCCGCCAGCAGGCCGAGCGGTTGTCCCCCCCGGTGGAGCGGGCGGTAAAGGGCGCATTCAAAGTCTCGGTCGTCGATTGCGGCAGCCAGATCGGATCCGGCGCCTTGCCACTCGTCACCGTGCCGAGCGCGGGCCTGGCGTTGGCGTCATCGTCCGGCAGCGGCCGCATGCTTGCCGAACTGGCCGCGGCCCTGAGGCGCCTGCCGATGCCGGTCATCGGCCGCATCGAACGCGGGCCGCTCATTCTGGACTTGCGTTGCCTCGAGGACGAAGAGGGCTTCATCGCCAATCTCGCGCGTCTCGAGCCGTTGGCAGAAGAGGGAGCTTCATCGTGAACCTTCTCAACCGTCTCCTTGGAAGGCCGCCCAAGGGTGATGAGTCCTCAGAAGCACCCATGGCAAAGGCGCTTGCCGCAGCGCGCAACGGTGACTACGAAACCGCTCTCGCCCTGTGGGGACCTCTCGCACAGGCGGGGAATGCCCGGGCCCAGAACAATATCGGCGCATGCTTTGCCGGCGGCTTGGGAGTCGCCCGGGATGCTGGCCTTGCGTATCGCTGGCTCAGTCTTGCTGCCGAGGCCGGCGATCCTGTTGGTCAGCGCAACCTCGCGTCGCTTCTCTTCAAGGGCGAGGGGATCACGCCGGACTACGAGCGCGCAGCAAGCCTGTACCGCCAGGCTGCCGAACAGAATGACGCGGAAGCTCAGGACATGCTGAGCTGGATGGCGCTCGAAGGGGATCTCATCGAGCCCGATATTGCCGAAGCCCGTCGATGGGCGCTGGCTGCCGCGCAGAACGGTTCCGCGGCGTCAATGACGCGGCTCGGCATGCTCTATCACAATGCCATCGGGGTGGCGCGCGATCCGGTCGAAGCTACCTACTGGTGGCGGCGCGGCGCGTGCGCTAGCGATGCCGACGGGCAGGCGATGCTTGGCGCGGCCTATCATCTTGGAAGCGGCACAGTCCGCGACCCGATCGAGGCCTTTGCCTGGTTGATAAGGGCGCGCGACGGAGGCAGTACGCTGGCGGCGCCGTTCTTCGACGTCGTGCGCGCCGCGCTCAATGCCGAGGAATTGCAGGAGGCCGAGCGCCGAGCCTTGCTGCCGCTCTCGGAAGCGGTAGTGCCGCCTCAAGCCACGAATGAGAGGGATCAAAGGTGATCGTAGGCACGGCCGGCCACATCGATCATGGCAAGACGTCGCTCGTGCGGGCGCTGACCGGTATCGAGACGGATCGGCTGAAGGAGGAGAAGGACCGCGGCATATCGATCGAGCTCGGTTTTGCCTACATGCCGGTCGAGGGCGTGGAGACGATCGGCTTCGTCGACGTGCCCGGCCACGAGAAATTCATCCACACCATGCTTGCAGGTGCCGGCGGCATCGATTTCGTGCTGCTCGTGGTCGCGGCCGACGACGGTGTCATGCCGCAGACGCGCGAGCATCTCGCTATCGTCGATCTGCTTGGCATCAAGCACGGCGTCGTCGTCATCACCAAGGCTGATCTCGTGACGGACGCTCGCGTTGCGGCTGTCGAGCAGGCGATGCGCAACCACCTCGCGGGAATGGCGCTTGCCGATGCGCCCATGATCCCGGTTTCGTCGATATCGGGCAAAGGTGTGGCGACGGTTCGCGACGAAATCCTCGACGCGGCGCGGCGTTTCGCGCGGCGGCAGGCAGGCGGATGCTTCCGCATGGCCATTGATCGCTCCTTTACCATCCAGGGCGTAGGGACGGTCGTCACCGGAACCGTTCTTTCGGGTCAGGTGTCGATCGAAGATCATGTCGTCGTCAGCCCTTCGGGCCTCAAGGCGCGGGTGCGCTCAATCCACGCACAGAACAGGAAAAGTGAAACCGGTTGCGCTGGTGATCGCTGCGCGCTCAACCTTGTTGGTCCCGCCATCACGAAGGCGGCAGTCGGCCGCGGCGACGTGGTCTGCGACCCCGGCCTACATGCGCCGACCGACCGCATCGACGCGACTTTGCGCGTGCTTGGCTCCGAACCGAAGCCGATCGGGCATTGGTTTCCGGTGCGGCTTCATCACGCCTCCGTGGAAGTCGGAGCCCGCATCGTCCTCTTGGCCGAACAGGCCGTGTCACCAGGAACGCGCGCGCGCGTCCAACTCGTGTTGGACCGGCCGATCGCGGCGGCCGCTGGTGACCGCTATGTTGTTCGCGATACGTCAGCCCGGCGCACGGTCGGCGGCGGTCGGTTTCTGGATTTGCGGGCCCCCGCAAGGAAGCGCCGCACGCCGGAACGGATGGCGCAACTCGATGCCCTCCGCTTGAGCGAAGCACGACAGACGATCGAGGCGTTGCTCGCCATTCCACCCTTTTTCATCGACATCGGCGCCTTCGGCCGCGATCGGGCGATTACTGCCGCCGAAGCGCAAGCTCTGGCGCGATCCCTAGGCGTGATTGAACTGCCATCGGAGGCCGCCAGGCTCGTCATGTCCTTGCAGAGCTGGGAGAAACTCCGAAGCGACATCCTCGCCCGGCTCGCGATCTTCCATGCGGAAAATCCGGATCTGCTGGGCATGGGTATAGAGCGGTTGCGGACAGCGCTTCCACTGCGCCTGCCGGTCCCTGCGTTTCGTGCGGCCCTGCAGGCGCTCGTCACGTCAGGAGAGATTGTGGTGGATGGCGCCTGGGTGCGGCTTGTCGAACATCAGGTGACCATGAGCCTGGCCGACGAGCGGCTCTGGCGTCAGATCGAGCCCCTGCTCGGCGGATCCGAACGGTTCCGCCCGCCACGCGTGCGCGATATTGCCGTATTGCTGGCGATCCCGGAGGTGCAGGCGCGTCGTCTCCTGAAACTCGGCAGCCGGATGGGCCGCGTGCACGAAGTGGCGCATGATCATTTCTTTCTGCGCCAGGTGGTTGCCGAGATGATCGCTGTCACGGCAGCGATCGGTGCGGCCGCCGACCAGGGCTGGTTCACTGCGATGCAATTTCGCGATCGCCTCGAAAACGGCCGCAAGGTTGCTATCCAGATCCTTGACTTCTTCGATCGTCACAGCGTCACCTTCAGACGCGGGGACCTCCGCCGCCTCAACCGAAGCCGTCTGGATTTCTTCGGCAATTTGCCGAATGCTGTTCCTGGAGTGCCACTCGTCCAATCGGACGCGCGAGGAGGAGATGCGTCCCCGGTGGGGCGTCCGGACTTCAAATCCGGGAGGGGCTGACAGACGGTCCCTGGTGGGTTCGACTCCCACTCTCTTCCGCCATTGCGGAATCTCACCCTCGCGTGGGCGCATCCGAAGACGGCCCGCTTCCTCGTCCAGGGCACGGCGCGCCACGACAGCGCCGCGCGTCTTATCAGACGCGCAAAGGTCGCCGTAGTATTTGAATTGCTGCATGTTTTTGTCCTTTAATCGGGTACGATTAAAGGAACATGCAGTAGTGTTGGGCGTGGTTGTGCTGCGCAAGGGCCCGCGGCCTCAGCGACGGTACTTCCCGGATCATCTCAGCACGGTAGGGGTCTCCGGATCGGGTCAGCGGGCGCCACCCTTTGACCGCGCCAGCACGAAGTCGTGGTTCACTTCCCAGAAGCGATCAGAGAATCCGTATTCCCTGGCGCGAGCCGGGTCCTCGACGTGCCGGAATGTTGCGAGCAGGCTCTGCTTCACACCGAAGACTGCATCCGAATGGATATACGGATCATCTGGATCGAAGATGTGGGTAATAAGCGTCTCGTACCCGTCGGCCTTGATGATGTAGTGAAGATGGGCCGGGCGGTTGGGGTGGCGGCCCAGATGCTCCAGCATCTGGCCGACCGGACCGTCATTCGGGATCGGGTAGTATTTCGGCTTTACCGCCCGGAACCAATATTCGCCGTCTGACCCTGTTCGAAAGACGCCGCGCAAATTGAATTCCGGCTGGATGCCCTTTTGCTGCACGTCATAGAAGCCTTCGTCATTGGCCTGCCAGACGTCGATCACCGCATTGGCAATTGGCCTGCCCTCGGTGTCGAGGATGCGTCCGCCGACGGCCATCTCCTCGCCCTTCTGGTCGAGGCAGATGTTGGCTCCCATCTCGAGCTCCGGCGCATCCTGCACGTGAAACGGACCAAGCACGGTGCTTTCCGAGGCACCCGACGGTTTGCGGTTGTTGATGGCATCGACAAGCATCGAGACGCCGAGCGTGTCGGACAGCAGGATGAACTCCTGCCGCCATTCGTTGCACATCTGCCCCGTGCGTGTGAGGAAGAGGATCGCCTCCATCCACTCGTCCTGCGTCGGCTCGATTTCCCGCACCGCCTCGTGCAGCTTGCGCGTGACCACTTCCATGATCTGCTTCAGCCGTTCGTCCTTGGCGTTCTTGTTGCGGCCGGTGACGACCTCGATCGAGTTTTCTTCGGTGAAGAAGCCTTTCTCATGCGCTTCCATGGATCACCTCCCAAGGATTGATGTCATGACCCGGCGAAGGTCTGCGACGGGATCTGCCGGCAGCACTTTCGAGCGCCAGCAGACATGATGGTCAGGACGCACGAGAACGATGCCGCTGTCGCGCACTTCGCTGAGTGCGGCCCAGTCGCCGGTGAAATCATCCCAATGCTGCCGCGCGCCGATGGCGTGGGCCGCAATATCGACACCAAGCTCGTGGCCGACGATCTTCGCCGCTTCGATCCAGCCCTGTCCGCCGATCCCGGTGAGCACGGTGAACCGCCCGTGGCCGGTGAGATCGAGCGTCGAGGCCTTCTTGCCGTCATTCGAGAAGACCCAGGCATGCGGCAGTCGGGCCCCCGGCCAGGTGGTCTGCTGGAAATGTAGTTCCGGGTCCTTGGTAAAGGCAGGCTCGGGCTGACCATCGGTAACGATCGCATCCGAACGATAGCGCTGGTTCATCTCGACGCCGTGGGCGTCGAACTCGTAGACCTTGGCGGCGATTGCCTTGCGGATGCCGGCGCGCTGTTCTTCCGCCGCCGGCGTATCGCGGCAGCGCCCGTCCATGTTCTGCTGCATCTTCACGGGATCGATGGAATCGAGCAGGCCGAGTGCCTTGAAGATCGGGCCGAACTCTTCAATCGACTTGTTGGCGCGCGTGACGATCTGCTTGGCGACCGGCGCCCGCTCCGCGGTGTAGGTATCGAGCAGCGTTTCGCCAGCCTGGCCCTTCAGCACGAAGGCGAGTTTCCAGGCAAGGTTGAAGGCATCCTGGATCGAGGTGTTCGAGCCGAGCCCGTTCGATGGCGGATGGCGGTGCGTGGCATCTCCCATGCAGAAGACGCGTCCGTTCGACATCGTCGTCGCGTACATATTGTTGACCGTCCAGGTTGAGACCTGCTTGATCGTGACATCGAGATCCTGCACGCCGACCAGGTCGCGCACCACCTTCTTCGCGTGGGCTTCGTCTACGGCCGGTGCCGGCTGGTTGATGTCGTATCCCCAGACGATCAGCCACTCGTTCCAGGGGCGGACCATGCGCACGAGGCCCATGCCGATACCGCCGACGTCGGCTCCCGGTTGCAGCACCCAGTAGAGCACTGAAGGGCGATGCGCGACATAGCGCGACAGGTCCGCCTCGAAGAGGATGTTCATCGATCCGGCAACACCCATCCGGCCCTCGAAGCTGAGCCCGGCATGCTCCGCGACCTTCGAATTGCCGCCATCCGCGCCGATCAGATATTTCGAGCGAACGGTGAATTCCTTGCCGGTCAACCGGTCGAGACAGGTCGTGGTAACCCCGTCGTCATCCTGCACATGGCTGAGATACTCCGTCGACATCCGCGCCTGGGTACCGCGTGCGCAAGCCGTCTTGAACAGCAGCGGCTCCATGAAAGTCTGCGGCAGGTCGTTCATCTGGCTCGGCGAGGAAAGCTGATGTTCGGCGCGTGAGACCGGATGTTTGCCCCAGCTTTTCATGCGGCCGATCTCTTCGCCGGCAAGCGAGGTGCAGAAGACGTTCTCGCCCATCAGGTCCTGTTCGGCCGCGAACATGTAGGCTTCGTCCTCCACGTCTCGGCCGAGATCGCGCAGCACCTCCATCGTGCGCTGGTTGGTGATGTGGGCGCGTGGCGTGTTCGCCAGCCAGCGGTAGCGGTTGATCACCAGGTTTTCGATGCCGTAGCTCGAAAGCAGCGCGGCGGTGGCAGACCCGGCCGGCCCCGTGCCGATGATGAGTACGTCGGTTGTGATGTCAGCCATTTGGTCCTCCCTTAGGCGTGTGTGCAGGCGGTCCGCCGATCAACGTGCGGCGGACTGGAAAGAGCTGGATGCCGGTGCGATCGGAGAACAAGCCCCAGAGACCGCGCGGCGAAAAGAGCATGACGAGGATGCCGATGAGGCCAAGGACCAGCAGGTACCAGGAGCCATAATCCGCGAAGAGCTTCTGCAGCAGGAAGAAGAGAACGACGCCAACGATCGGCCCTTCAATGGTGCCAATCCCGCCGATCACGACGATGAAGATGACATAGGCAGTCCAGTCGGTGACGGAAAAGGCCGCGTCGGGTGAGATGCGCGCCTTCTGCACATAGATCAGCGCACCGGCCACACCGGTGACGAAAGCCGTCGCAATATAGACCAGCGCCTTCATGCGCCGGGCGTCGACACCGACGGCCCGGGCAGCCTGCTCGTTGTCGCGCACGGCTGCGAGCCCGAGCCCCTGCTTGCTGCGCAGCAGGCGGTAGATGAAGCCGATGGTTGCGAGCGCCAACAGGAGTGCGATCCAATAGGTGAGGGCATCGCTGGCCGCGGCCGCCTTCATGCCGAAGAGGTCGCCGATGACGTCAACGCCGACCATATCGCGCGTGGCATCGCGCGGTAGCGAGGTGCCGGTGCCGCCGCCGAGCGCCTTCCATTGGGCAAGCAGCAGCCGCACCACCTCGGCCACCACCCAGGTGCCGATGGCGAAATAGGGACCCTGCAGCCGGAAGGTGAAAAAGGCCGTCGGGATGGCGAGAAGTGCTGAAAGAGCGCCGGCAATCAGGATGGCGGCGATCGGATCGAGGCCCGCGAGAATGACCGCACCGAACATCGCGTAGGCGCCGAATCCGACGAAAACCTGCTGGCCGACGGAGATCAGCCCGGCATAGCCGGCGAGCAGGTTCCAGTTCTGCGCGAGCACAAGCATGGTCAGAATAAAGAAGAGATCCTGCACGACGCCGCGGGAGACGATGAGGGGGGCTGCAATCGCGAGCGCGAGGCCGACGAATGCCGCCAAGGCTGCAAGCAATGAGGTTCCGCTGCGCGTTTCGACCTTGAAGGACGGAATGGCTATGGACATCGGCTTGACCTCAATCGACGGCGCGGGGAAATAGCCCGCGCGGCTTGATGACGAGAACGGCGAGGAAGGCGAGGTGCCCGGCAAGGATCTGCCATTCCGGATTGACGGCCGCCCCAAGCGTCTGTGCAACGCCGAGGATGACCCCGCCGGCAAGTGTTCCCCAGAGCGAGCCGAGGCCGCCGATAATCACCGCTTCGAAGGCGTAGATCAGCCGCGACGGACCCGACGTCGGATCGAAGTTGGCGCGCGTGCCAAGATAAAGCGCGGCGATCGTCACCACGACCATGGCAAGCCCGGTCGCGATCGCGAAGATGCGTTGCGGGCGAATGCCCATCAGCCCCGCCGTCACGATATCGTCGGAGGTTGCCCGGAAGGCGCGTCCCAGCGCCGTCCGATAGATCAACTGGTTCAGCGCGAAGATGACGGCGAGCGCCGAGAGAAAAGTCATCAACGGCATCAGGCCGATGTTGAGCGGGCCGAGACCGGTCGACGCACTCTCCAGCGCGCCGGCGGAGACACGGCGGCTATCGGCGGAAAACGCTTCGAGCAGGCCATTCTGGAGGACGATGGAGATACCGAAAGTAACGAGCAGCGGCGGCAAGACGTCCTTGCCGAGGGTGCGATTGAGCACGAGATATTGCAGTGCCCAACCGACAACGAACATCAGCGGCGCGGCAATGAGTGCCGCGAAAAATGGATTGAGGCCGAGCGCCGAGGTCAGCAGAAGGATCAGGAAGGCGGCAAGCACGATCAGGTCCCCATGGGCGAGATTGACGAGCCGCATGATGCCGAAAACCAGGCTGAGGCCGGCGGCAAACAGGGCGTAGAGCCCGCCGAGCAGGACACCCTGCACGATCGTGTCAATGAAGCTCATGGCGCGGCGCTCCGAAATAGGCCTGGTGGATCTGCTCGCGGGTCAGCGCCTCCGGACGCCCGGACAACGTCACCCGCCCTTCCATCAGGCAATAGACCTGGGTTGCGACCTTCAGCGCCTGGGCGATGTCCTGCTCGACGATGACGATCGAAGCACCGGTTTCGCGGATGCGCGGGAAAGCCGCATAGATGTCGCGAACGACGACCGGCGCCAAGCCGAGACTGATCTCGTCGCAGAGCAGCACGTCCGGGTTGGACATCAGCGCCCGGCCGATTGCCACCATCTGCTGCTGGCCGCCGGAAAGGGCTGTCGCTGGGTTGTTTCGACGCTCGCGCAGGATCGGGAAGAGCTCATAGACACTCTCGAGCGTCCAAGGCCCCTCTCCCTTGCGGCCATAGGCGCCGATCAGCAGGTTTTCCTCGACGCTCAGCGACGGGAACAGCCGGCGTCCCTCGGGCACCATGGCGATGCCGCGGGCAAGAACATCGGGTGCGGCCAGCGCACCGATCGGTTCATCGCGATAGACGACCATGCCCGGCTCGCTCGCGAGGACGCCGGAGATGGCGCGCATCAGGCTGGTCTTGCCCGCGCCATTGGCCCCGATGATCGCGACGGTTTCCCCCTTGGCAACGGCGATATCAACGCCGAAAAGTGCCTGGAAGTCGCCGTAGAAGGCCTTGAGGCCTCTGGTTTCGAGCATCACCGTCATAGCTCGATCCCCAGATAGATCTCCTGGACCGCACGCGACGCCATGAGCTCGTCGGGTTTTCCGATGCCGATCACCTTGCCGAAGTTCAGAACCAGCAGCCGCTCCACCACCGAGGTCAGCGCATGCAGCACATGTTCGATCCAGATGACGGCAACGCCCTTCTGCTGGATGGCACTGATGGTCGAGACAAGCTGGTGGCATTCGGCTTCCGTCAAGCCGCCGGCGATCTCGTCCAGCAGCAACAGCCTGGGCTCGGTGGCGAGCGCCCTTGCCAGTTCCAGCCGCTTGCGCTGCAGCAGGGTAAGGCCGCCGGCCATAACATTCGCCTTGTCGAACAGGCCCGTGTCCACCAGGATCTCGGCGCAGCGGTCACAGGCCTCCGCCTCGCGCCGCCGCGCGCCGAAACTGCCGGCGACGAGCAGGTTCTCAAAGACGGTCAGTTTTTCGAAGGGCTGGGGGATCTGGAAGGTCCGCCCCATGCCCGACAGACAGCGGCCCATCGGCGGTGTTCGGGTGACATCCACGCCGCCGAAGCGGACGGTGCCGCTGTCGGGGGCGATGTTGCCGGTAATCAGGTTGAACAACGTCGATTTGCCGGCACCGTTCGGCCCGATGATGCCCAGCGCCTCGCCCTCGCCGATCGAGAAGCTGATCTCGTCGGCAACCGTCAGCGCGCCGAAGCGCTTCGCGACCCGCTCGATTTCTAACAGAGACATGCCTAACCCTCCTCGGTCACCGTCCCACGCCTAGAGGCGCTCAAACGATCGCTTCCATTTTCCCGCCGGCGGGAATGTTCGGCGCCGTCTTGTTGTCGGTGATGACGAGGTCATAACCGCCGCTGTCCTTGAGCCGCCATTGACCGCCGACGAGCGGCGTCTTGGCCACGTTTCGTGCGGCAAAGGGCGGCAAGCCTTTGCCGTCCCAGGCGACGGGACCGACGAGCGTATCAAGCCTGGTGGCGGCAATCGCCTGAGCCAGCGCATCGCCGTCGGTCGGATCGTCGGCCCGCGTCACTGCGTCGACGGCCAATTCGAAGAGGGCGTGGGCAAAACCGATCGGCTGGGTCCAGGGCCGACCGGTCGCCTTGGTGAAGGCTTCGGCCACTTGAGCGGATGTCTCGCCAGTCAGCGATGAGGCGAAAGGATGGCTCGGCGACCACCAGACTTCCGACGAGAGATTATGCCCGGCCTTGCCCAGCGCTTCGACTGCCTGCGGAAAGAGCAGGGCCTTACCGATCGAGGCGACCTTCGGCACGAAACCCTGCTGTTTGGCCTGGTTCCAGAAGGTCGTGAAATCAGGGGGGATGACCACACCGGTGACGATCTCGCATCCGCCCGATTTGAACGCATTGATCTGCGCCGAGAAGTCGTCGGTCATGTTCTGGTAGCGGCCAGGATCGGTGAGACCGTAACCGAGCTTTTCGAGGACCGGAGGGAAGCCCACGGTCCCGTCGCCCCAGGCATTGCCGTCGCCATCGTTGGGAAAGAGCCCGCCGACCTTGTGGTTCGTCTCCACCTGAGCCCACATGTTGGTGAAGACGGCGATCACATCCTCGAGACCCCAGAAGAAGTGATAGGCATAGTCGAACGGTTTCCAAGAAGCTGGATCGCCGGGATTGCCTTGCTGGCCAATGAACCAGGGCTGCCATGGCGCAACCGTTGAGATGCAGGGTATCTGCTCGGCTTCGCAGGTGGTTGCTACTGGGTTCGTCGTCTCCGGCGTCGAGGCGACAAGGACGAGATTGACCTCGTCATCGACGATCAACTGCTTGGCGACTTCCGCCGCCCGGTTGGGGTTCGACTGGCTGTCCTTGACCACGACCTCGAAGGTCTGGCCCTTGGCCTTGGTTGTCGCCAGGAAGGCGTCGATCACGAATTTGTCGGCTTCGCCGAAGGCGGCGAGCGGCCCGGTCTGCGGGCTCACATAGCCAAGCTTGATTGCCGTGTCCTTGGCGATCGCCGGCATCGAAAGTGCCGATGAAAAGGCGACAGCGCCACCTGCGGCTGTCGTCTTCAGAAAATCGCGTCTCGTCAGCATGGTTCCTCCTCCCAATGCCCTTCCTCCCGAAGGGTGTCGTCAGTTCGTCGGCCGGTTACCCTCCCAGGCATTCTGCAGCAGCGCCCGAATGGACTGGCGGTCGATCGGCCGCGGGTTCCAATAGGGGTTTTCGGTCGCAATCGCGGCTGCGCGATCGAGGTCGGCTTCGGAAAGCCCGAGATCTTTCAGGGCGAGCGGCGCGCCGAGCGACTTTGCGAAATCCCACAAGCCGCCGCCAACCGATCCGCCGAAGGTCCGGGCCACCGGGTCAAGCAGGTCAGGCACGGCCGCGGCGTTGTAGCCGGCCGTATGTGGCAACATGATTGCGTGCGTTTCCGCGTGCGGCGTGTCGAAGGTGCCGCCGAGCGTGTGGCAAATCTTGTGATGCAGCGCCATGCCGACGGTGCCGAGGACGGTGCCCGAGAGCCAGGCTCCGTAAAGCGCCTCGGCTCGCGCCTCGCGATCTCCCGGCGCCTCGACGATCCTCGGCAAGCTCGTCTTGAAGGCTAACAGGCCTTCGGCTGCCATCAGTGAAGAGATCGGGTTACGATCCTGCGCATAAAGGGCTTCGACCGCATGGGCCATGGCGTTGAGCGCGCTCGTCACGCTCATGCCGACCGGAAGGCCGAGCGTCAGCTCCGGATCGTAGATCACCACTTCCGGCAGGATCGAAGAGTGCCGAACGGTCGTCTTTCGGCCGCCTTCCGTCTGTCCGAGGATCGGCGTTACTTCCGAGCCGGCGTAGGTCGTCGGGATAACGACTTGGGGCAGGTCGGTGCGATAGGCGATCGCCTTGCCGAGCCCGGTGGTGGAGCCTCCGCCAAGCGAGACGACGCAGTCGGCGCCGCTTTGCTTGACCGCCTCCATCGCTCTTGCCGTGACGTCGACCGGCGTATGCATCATAGCCCCGGCAAAGACATCGACGGCAAGCGGCCCGAGCCGCTCCGCCAATGCTTCTGCTTCTGCCCGCTGATGTGGTGTTGAAAGCACCAACGCCTGCCTGCACCCAAGCTTTTCGACCCAGGCTCCTGCTTCGTCGCTCTTGCCTTCGCCAAAGACGATGTGCGCTGCGCTGCCCTGATAGGTGAACTTGTTCCTCACGATGCAGATCCTTCCCTTGCCCTCGCCATCAGGAACTTGAAGTCCAGCCGCCAGCCGGACTTGCCGCCGATGTCGAAGCATTTGAATTCGTGCACCAGTTCCGGCTTGACGCCGAAGATCGCGTCCTCGTCGATATGCGGATCGCTGCCGTCGTAGATATGCGTCGTAATCGTCTGGAATCCTGGCGCGGTGACGATGAAATGCAGATGGGCTGGGCGCCGGAGCGAGCAACCCGCTTGGCCAAGGAGCTTGCCCACCGGCCCGTCTTGCGGGACGCCGTAGCCGGCCGGGCGCACCGTCAGGTAGTCGAATCGTCCCTGCCGGTCCGTTTTGAAGACGCCTCGCAGATTGAACTCCGGCTGCAGGTCCGGCTGCTGGTTCTCGTAGAAACCGGCGGCGTTCGCTTGCCAGGTCATGACCTCTGCGCTCTCGATCGGGTGCCCGTCGAGATCGAGCAATTGTCCGAAAACCGCCAGCCGCTCGCCCACACCATCGAGCGAGATATTGCTGCCGGAAGCGCGCTCTGGCGTGTCGGCGCGAAAGAAGGGACCACGGACCGTGTTGGGTGTCGCCTGCTTCGGCCGCCGCGAATTGATCTCATCGACCAGCGCCGAGGCACCAAGCAGATCGAACAGCAATCCCCATTCCTGCCGTCGCTCGTCGGTCGTGTGACCGACCTCGGTCAAAAACTCGATCATCTTGCGCCAGTCGGCGGCGCTGGGGCGCAATTCTCTGATGAGCCCGTGGAGGTGACTCACGACCGTGCGCAGCACCTGCGGCAGCGAGCCGTCATCGGCTTTCGAAATTCGCTGTGCGAAAGCCTCGGTGAAGGCTGCTTCGTTGGGATTCGAAACCATCGCGCCCCGCATCACACTCCTCCAGACACTTGGCTGAAATGAAAGCTAGCACGAGGCCCAGGCGCGATTGATGATTTTACTCTCAGTTAATATAATTAATTGTTATGAAGATAGACGAACGCCATCTTGTCCAGCTCGCTGCGGTCGTGAAAGCGGGCGGCGTCACCGAAGGCGCAGCGCTGCTCGGGCTGTCGCAGCCGGCGATCTCGCGCACCATTGCCATGCTCGAAAAGCGCCTGGGCGAACCGCTTTTCGTCAAAGGGCGGCGGCCGCTGCAACCGACGCCGCTCGGGCGCGCGCTCGCCGATCATGGTCAGGTCATGCTGTCGGCCTCGCGCAAGGCGTCCGATACGATCGAGAGCTTTCGCCTCGGCAAAAGCGGCCTCGTGCGCGTCGGCGGCACGCCGTTTTTCATGGACGCCTTGATTGCGCCGATGATCGCAGACTTCCAGGCACAAAACCCTGATGTCCGGATCGACCAGAGCTACGGCTACATGGCCGATCTGCGCGCTGCCCTGAAGGGCGATCAGATCGATCTTGCCATCTGCCCGATCGACATTCTTGAGGAGGGATCGGGCTTGGCGTTCCAGAAGGTGCTTCCCGGTCGAAACGTCGTCGCTTGCCGGGTGACGCATCCGCTTCTGCTGAAGAGACGGCCGCAGCCGTCGCAGCTTCTCGAATATCCCTGGGTGGCGCCGCCGCCGGGAAGCCCGCTGCTTGCGGATCTTCATAGCCTGCTCCTCTCCTTCGGGGCGACCGAGATCAAGATACGCTACACAGGCGGCTCGCTGATGAGCCTCGTCAACTACCTCAAGGGTATCGACGCCTTGACCGTGCTTCCGCACAGCGTCGTCTTTGCGCTACGCAACGAAAAATCGGTCACGGCACTTCCGGTTTCGGTCCCGCACCCGGAACGCGCCCTCGGGCTTTTGAGACGCGCGACCTCGGCGCATACCCCGGCCATTGAGAAATTCTCGCAACACATCCGCCACAGCTTTGACCGGCTTCAGCACCTGATCCATCGACATGAACAGGCCGTGGTATGGGGTGTCTAGCTGAAAAGGTGCCCACGCCAACCCGGTGACCGCAGGGCCGCTTTGTTTGGCCGAGCTTACGAATGTGCTCGGCGAGCGCATATCGCCGCAGCAGGTGCAGGCGAATTCAAGAATCTGAAACTTCGTGACTTGCAGAATGACTGCACGGCAACCGTGTTGCAGTCAATGAGCGCTTAATGGCCCGCTCGAACCGTTCGACGATCGTGTGTTGCCCGGTCCCGGCTACCCAGAACGCGGACCGCCGGCGGCCACGGGGGCCGTGCTCTCCCTGGCGACGAGTTCCACGGGCAGAACGGTTTCGAGCGGTATCGGGTCGCCCTCGGCGGAATTAACCAGCCGCATCAGCAGTTTTGCCGCCGTGCGACCTGCCTCGTATTGCTGAATGCGAACGGTCGTGAGCTTTGGTCGGATAAGGTCGAGCAGCGGCATGTCGTTGAAGCCGGTGACGGAGATCTGCCGGGGACAGTCGATGCCGCGGTGGTGCAGGGCTTCGATGGCGCCGAGCGCCAGGCGGTCGTTGGCACAGAGGACGGCAGTGAAGACGTTACCGCCATCCAGCAGTTCAAGAAGACAGCGGGCTCCATCCTCCTCGTTGAACCGGGTCGCCACCCGGATAAGCGCCTCGTCGACTTCTATCGCCTGGTCATCGGCCGCCTTGCGGAAGGCGGAGAGGCGGAGCTGACCGGTGGAGAGTTCCTGCGGCCCGGCGATATGGGCGATGCGGGTGTGGCCGAGCTGTTTCAAATGCCGCAGCATCTCGCAGATACCGGCGCCTTCGTCATTGATCACGCTGGGGATCGTCGATTGCTCCACCTTTCTATTAAGCGTGACGACGGGCAGGCCGTCCTGGGCAGCCCGCGCGATCGAAGGGTCGCTTCGCAGCACGGCAGCGTGGATGATGCCGTCGACGCCTCGGTCGCGAAGCACATCAAGCAGGCGAACCTCGCGGTCGCGCTCGCTGTCGGTGTTGACGATGATCGCGGCATAGCCAAGCGGTTCGAGCACACTTTCGATGCCGCGCAGGATCGGCGGGAAAACCAGGTTGGTGATGTCGGGAATCATGACGCCCACGGTCATCGTCCGGTTGGTGCGCAAACCGGCGGCGATGCGGTTCGGACGATAGCCGAGCCGTTCGGCGGCAGCCTGAATCCGATTGGCGACGTCGTCGGTAATCGACTTGCGTTCGACGGGGTCGAGCGCCCGCGAAACGGTTGACACGTGGACGCCGGTTTCGCGGGCTATGTCTTTGAGCGTAACTCTCTTTTTCTTCATTTGGTTACTCCGTCCGTGTCCCATTCTACCGCGTTCGAGCGTCGAAGCAATCGATTGCACAATCATCTTGACGCGACATATTAGCCGTGTTAGATACGTTGCGCAATCGATTGCATGGGCGCGGTCGATACCGCGGCTGTGCCGGGCGGGTGCCCTAATCGCGATGGAGGAGATCGTCAGGGTGCGCGTCACGCGTTGACCGACTTGTTTTGCGCCGATGTGTGCAATCGATTGCACGATGTAAAGGCGCAATGAAACCGGTAGCCGATTTGATGGGAGGAGCATCGATGACTCTGGCAAGAATTCTGGCAGCAACGACCGCAATGGTGTTCGCAGCAACCGCTGCGCATGCGGAGAACATCCGCATCGGCGCGTCGCTGCCGATCACAGGCGGCCTGTCCGTCAGCGGCGAAAAGCACAAGCGGGGCTACGAGCTCTGCACCAAGCTGATCAATGAAGCCGGCGGCATTCTCGGCCGGCAGGTCGACCTGATCGTCAGCGACAATCGTTCCGATCCGGCGACCGCCATCAATCAATACGAACGCTTCATCAATGTCGACAAGGTCGACGCCGTCTACGGCACGTTCTTCGAGCCGCCTGACGTTCCCCGTCGCCGCGATTCTGTCGAAGTACAACATGGTACACGCGGTTCCCTCCGGCGGCGCATTGCGCATCTACGAGCAGGGCTACCGCAACCTCTTCTATTTCCAGGTGAGTGCGGCCGAATATACCGGAAAGGACGTGACTGCTGTCATCCACGACCTGATCCCGGCAGGCGAGGGGCCCAAGAGTGCTGCAATCGTGTCCGCGGACGACTTCTTTGCCAATGCGATTGCCGCCGGCCTGCTCGGCGAAAAGGTCAAGGATCCGGCGACCGACAAAGAGATCGCCGATCTCGCTCCGGGTTACCTCGCCAATGCTGGCATCAAGGTCGTGATGCAGGAGAAGTGGCCGGAGGAAGGCTTCAACGACTGGCTGAACCTCGCCAACTCGATCAAGCGCTCCGGCGCTGAAATGGTCGTCGGCCTCACGGCCTCGGCGGAGGAAGCCGTGCAGTTGACCCGCGCGCTGAAGACCGTTGGTGCCACGCCGAAACTCGTTTACCTGAGCCAGGGCGCGCAGAACGAATTCATCGAAGGCGTCGGCAAGGACGCGGCCGACGGCGTCATGATCCATACCACCTGGCACAAGGACGTGCCCTTCGAGAGCACGCTCGCCGGCAAGCCGTTCAGCAATGGCGATTTCGTCAAGGCTTTCACCGCGGCCTACGGCGTCGAGCCGGACGAGGACAGCGCCATCCCGTTCGCTGTCTGCCAGGGTATCGAGCAGGCAATCACTGGCGCCGGTTCCACCGACAATGCCAAGATGGCGGAATGGCTGCACGCGCGCACGCAGGATGCACCCGTGCAAACCGTGCTCGGCCGCTTCAATTGGGATGAGCGCGGCCTCGCCCAGAACAAATCCCACATCATGACCCAGTGGCAGGGTGGCAACCTCAAGTTCGTCTATCCGAAGGGTGAGTTCGAAGGCGTCGTCCCCTTCAGCTACCCCAAGGCCGGCTTCTGACCGGTGAAGCCGACGCGAGGCGGCAACTGTCCGCCTCGCGACATTCCTGTGAACTGAAGGAACGGGAGGTCGAGCGCATGCTCGAAGTCAGGAATCTCTGCAAGCACTATGGCGGCATCAGGGCCGTCGACGGTGCGAGCTTTACCGTCGAGAAGGGATCGATCACCGCATTGATCGGCCCGAACGGCGCCGGAAAAACCACGGCGTTCAACTGCATCAGCCGCACGGTCACGCCGACATCGGGCGAGATCCGGCTCGACGGCGATCGGATCGATCATCTGAGGCCACATAAGGTGACGGCGCGCGGCTTGAGCCGGACCTTCCAGATCTCGCGCAATCTCGCGGACATGTCGGTTATCGAGAACGTCATCGTGCAATCGCGGGTCGATGGCTGGTCCGGCTGTTCCGTCCCGCCATGAGCGCGGAGGAAAAGGACAAGGCGATGTCGATCCTGGAGTTCCTGGGCATCACCCGCATCGCCTACGAGGACGGCCACAATCTCTCCTACGGCCAGAAGAAGCTGATGGATCTCGCGGCTCTGCTGATGTCCGATCCCAAGATCATCCTGCTCGACGAACCGGCAGGCGGCGTCAACCCGTCGCTGCTCGAAGAGATTATCGGCCACATCCGTGCCTTGAACGAGAAGGGCCTGACCGTGCTCATCGTCGAGCACAATATGGATCTGATCATGCGTCTTTCGCACAAGGTCGTGGTGATGGCGCAGGGGCGCGTCATCTGTTCCGGCACGCCGGATGTCGTCCGCCGGGATCCGCAGGTGCTCGAAGCCTATCTTGGTGGCGTCCTGGAAGCGGAGGCGGCGTGATGAGCGAGCTTCTTCAGGTCACCAACATCACCGCCGGCTACGGCGATGGTCCGGCGATCCTCGACGGCGCGCATCTCACCGTCGAACCCGGCAAGGTCCATTGCATCATCGGCCCGAACGGCGCCGGCAAGTCGACGCTGATGAAAGCCATCTGCGGCATGCTCACCATCCGCAAGGGCGACGTCGTGTTCAGGGGCAAGCGCCTGAACGGCATGCGCCCGGACCAGATCCTGCGCGAGGGCATCTGCTTCGTGCCGCAGGAGCGGGCGCTTTTCCCGAAAATGACCGTGCGCGAAAACCTGCGCATGGGCGGCTTCATCCTCAACGACCAGCGGGAACTCGAGCGGCGGATCGACGGCATCCTGGAGCGGTTCCCGATCCTGCGCGAGCGCGCCGACCAGCACGCCGGCACCATGTCCGGCGGCCAGCAGCAGACGCTTGCGATGGCCCGCACGCTGATCATCAAGCCGGCCATCGTCATGCTCGACGAGCCGTCACTCGGACTCGCTCCGAAGGTCATTCAGGAGATGTTCGACATCATGAAGATGATGTCGGCGGAGGGTGTCACGGTGCTGCTCGTCGAGCAGAACGCCTTGATGGGGCTCAAGAATTCCGATTGGGGCGTGGTGCTCGATCTCGGCCGCACGCTTTTCGAGGGCCCGGCAGAGATGATCCTGTCCGATCCGCGCATCCAAGAACTCTATCTCGGCGGCAAAAAAGCCGCCTGAAGGAGCTATGATGGCAGAAACACTTCAAATTCTGATCCTGGGTCTGGCTCTAGGCGGCGTCATCGCGCTGATGGGCTCCGGTCTGTCGCTGGTGTTCGGCGTGATGCGCATCGTCAATCTCGCGCACCCGTCTCTCATCATCGCCGGTGCCTACATCACCTATTGGGCCTTCAAGCTCCTTGGCGTCGATCCGATCGTCATGCTGCCCGTCGCCTCCGTCATCATGGCGGCAATCGGCGTGCTGCTCTATCGCCTGATGCTCGAGAGGCAGACGAAAAGCGCCAGATATTCCGAGATGACTGTGCTTCTGACTTTTGCGCTCGCAATGGTCGTCGAAGGCGCGCTCGGTGGGCTCTTCACCAACACGCAGCGCATCGTCTCGCCTGACTATGCGACCGATGCCTTCTTCATCGGTGACCTTTTCATTCCGAAGGGCCAGCTTTACGCCGGTATCGTCTCCCTGGGGATCATCGCCGGACTGACGCTGTTCCTCAAATATTCGCGCCTCGGCTATGCGATTCGGGCAACGACGCAAAACCGGGAGGCGGCAGAGCTTCTCGGTGTCAACGTCAACTTCATCAGCGTGCTTGCCTTCGCAATCGGCATCGGCCTTGCCGGTGCAGCGGGCTCGCTGGTCAGTTTCGTCTTCAGCTTCTTCCCGGCGAAACATGGAGAGTGGATTGCGATGCTGATGTCCGTCGTCGTGCTCGGCGGCATGGGCAGTATTCTCGGCACGGTCGTAGCCGCCCTGTTCCTGTCGGTCATTGCCGCCTTCGTCGGCGCCTGGGTTGGCGCGACCTGGTCGACGCTGACCTTCTTCGTCGCCCTTTTCCTCATCCTGCTCGTCCGGCCCCAGGGGCTGTTCGGCGAAAAACCGGAGATGGCATGATGACCGTCACGCTTCAGCAATCCACCACCAGCGGCGTCCTCGAAGCACGCCGCCTGCACAACGAGAAGCTCGCTCGCAAGGCCGACCAGGCGCGGACGACTTGGTTCCCGCTCGCCTTGATGGCGATTCTTGTCGCGTTGCCGCTGCTGCAGCTTACCGGCAATTACAACTACGTGCTGCACATGGTGCTTTTCACCGCGAGCTACGTGGCGATGGCCTCGGGCTGGAACATCCTCGGTGGCTTTACCGGCTACATCTCGCTCGGCCACGCCGTATTCTTCGCGATCGGCGGATATTTCTCCGGCATGATCCTGGCCCGCTTCGGCGTCTCGACGATCATCACCGCGCCGATTGCCGGCCTCGTCGCCGCCGTGATCGGCTATCTGATCGGCATGATCACGCTCAAGGTTCGCGGTCCGAGCTTCATCATCTCCTCGATCGCGTTGTTGATGATCGCCCGCATCCTGTTCGACAACTGGGAATTCGTCGGCGGTGCCAATGGCGTGACGCTGCCCGTCACCAGTCTTCCGGTGCTCTGGGCAAAGGTTCCCTACTACTACGCCATGCTGGCGATCGCCGCCTTCAGCGTCTGGGCGAGCTATCGCATCAAGCACTCCAAGTTCGGCCTCGGCCTCAGGGCGATTTCCAAGGACGAGATCAAGGCGGAAAGCGCAGGCATCGATACGCGCTTCTACAAGGTCATGGCCTTCGCGCTCTCGGCCTTCTTCGTCGGCATGGCTGGCGCCGTCTGGGGCGAGTACATCACCTATCTCCGCCCCAATATCTTCCTGATCATGCCGATCGCGGTGAACCTCGTGTTGATGTCGATCCTCGGCGGCAAGGGCACCGTTGCCGGTCCAGTGATTGGCGCCGTGCTGATCGTTGCGCTCAACGAGCTCTTCGTCGCCATGATGGGGGCTTCGGAACTCAACATCCTTGGCACCGGCGTGGTGATGGCGCTCGGGCTGATGTTCTTCCCGCTCGGTCTGGTTGGGACGCTCGCCCGACGTGGCAAGCTGCCCCGCGTGCTCAACTGGGACTGAAGCGCCAGTCCCGACACATCGAACTGCAACACGACTGACCTGCAGGACGCAGGAGGAGGAAGGCATGTCCGAGTACGAACTTTATAACGCACCGCAATCGACCTGTAGCCAGCGCGTTCGCTACACGCTGCACACGAAGAGGGTTCCCTTCGTCGAGCACAAGCTCGACCTCTTCCGGGGCGACCAGTTGAAGCCTGCCTATCTGGCGATCAATCCCAACGGATTGGTGCCGGCGCTCGTCCACAACGGGACCTCAGTGCTCGATTCCTCCGTCATCATGGAATACCTCGAGGACATCCATCCCGAGGTGGCGCCGCTTCGCCCGTCCGACCCGCTCAAGGTTGCCGAAATGCGGGCCAAGATGCGCTACATCGACGAGGTGCCGACACCGGCCGTGCGCGTACCTTCCTACAATCTCGCCTTCCTGCCACACTATCAGGCGATGACCGAGGAGGAATTTCTGGCCGTCTGCGAAAGCAAGCCGCTGCGCCGCGAGTTCCTCCTGAAGATGGGCCGCACCGGCTTCCCCAAGGCCGAGATGGACGAAGCGCTCGGCCGCCTGCAGCGCGGCGTCGACCGGTTCGCGCGCTGGATCGACGAGAGCGGTGGCCCCTTTGTCCTCGGCCGCACACTATCGCTCGCCGACATCGCCATCATGCCGGTCATCGTGCGCATGGACGACATCGACCTCGGCCACTTGTGGGCCGCAACGCCCGCGGTCGGCCGCTGGCTGGACCTCATCCGCGAGACCGACGCCTTCGCCGCGACCTACTACCACGGGTCGCTGCTGACTGAGAAATACCCGCACCTGCAATCCCTGAAGACGACGGCGGCCTGAGGCCGGTTGCGACAGCCAGGAGACATGTCATGCAACACGTAAAAGTCGAACCGAAACTGATATCGACGCTCGAGGATGTGACGCCGACGGTCGTCACGGCGATGGCGGCTACACCGGACGCGCGCCTGCGCACGCTGATGGAGTCCGCGACGCGTCACCTTCATGCGTTCATCATCGAGACCCTTCCGACCGAGGCGGAATTCGAAAAGGCGCTGCAATGGATCGCCGCCCTCGGTCACCACACCAATGAGACCAACAATGAGGTCGTGCTCGCCGCCGATGTTCTCGGCGCATCGACCTTGATCGACCTCATCAACAATGACGGCATGCAGGGCGAAACCATGTCCGCGCTGCTCGGCCCGTTCTACCGCGGCAAGGCTCCCGCTTGCGCCTGCGGCGATTGCATCGCGCGCTCCGACACGGCCGGGCCGAAGCTCTTCTTCCAGGGCAAGGTGACCGGGGTCGACGGCATGCCGATTGCCGGCGCCAAGCTCGATGTCTGGCAGGCCTCTCCCGTTGGTCTCTACGAGAACCAGGATCCGGACCAGGAGGACTTCAACCTGCGCGGCGTCTTTCATACGGACGCGGACGGCTCGTTCCATTTCGTCTCGGTAAAACCCGCCGGCTATCCGGTCCCGACGGACGGACCGGTGGGGGAACTGCTGCATGCCCAGCGGCGGCGTCCGATGCGTCCGGCCCACATCCACTTCATCGTCTCGGCGCCCGGATACAAGACCCTGATCACGCAGATCTTTTCCGATACGCCGGAGGCGCTCGCAGATGACGTCGTGTTCGGCGCCAAGCAGCAGATCGTCGGCGATTTCGTCGAGCATCGCGAGCCGCATCCTGATCACCCGGATACGCCCTCGCCTTTCTACACCTGCGAATACCAGTTCCGCCTGACGCAGGGCGAGTCGACCTATCCCGTCCCGCCGATCTCGGGGACCAAGTCATGATGGCAGCACATGAACATCGACTGCCGCTCGCCGGCAAGGTGGCCGTTGTCACCGGCGGCTCCGGCGGCATCGGGCGCGAGGCCTGCCGGCTTCTCGCCGAAGCGGGCGCCCGGGTGGCGATCGGATACCGGTCGTCCGCCGAACAGGCGCGGACGCTGAAGGAGAGCCTGGCGGGGGAGGGCCACATGACGGAGGCCGTCTCGATCGAAGACAGCCGCAGCATTGACGGCTTTCGCGACCGTGTGCTCGTCGAAATGGGCGGCGCCGACATTCTCGTCAACAGCGCCGGCATCACCAAGCCCATCCCGCATGGCGACCTCGATGCGCTAACGGACGACCTCATCGACGAGATCTTCGTCAACAACTGGCGCGGAGTCTTCGCGACCATCCGCGCATTCGCGCCCGCACTGCAGGAGCGCGGCGACGGGCTCGTCGTCAACGTCTCGTCGATCGCCGCCTTTACGGGCGTCGGCTCCAATGTCGCCTATTGCGGCGCCAAGGCCGGGCTCGACATCATGACGAAATCGCTCGCTCGCGCACTGGCACCAGCCATCCGCGTGCTCTCGGTGTCGCCCGGCGCGGTTGACACCCAGTTCGTCCCCGGTCGCGGCAAGGAGTTCAACGACAAAGTTGCTGCGACGACGCCGCTGAAGCGCATCACCTCGCCGGTCGATGTGGCCGAGGCGATCGTCGCCTGCGCGACACATCTCAAGTTCTCGACCGGCGACCGGATCGTCGTCGATGGTGGGAGGCATCTCTGATGCGGCAAAACGTCATCATCACCTGTGCCGTGACAGGCAATCTCACCACGCGGGAAAACCACCCCGGTCTACCCGTCACGCCCGAGGAGATCGCCAATTCCTGCCTGGAAGCGGCAGAAGCGGGCGCCGCTATCGCCCACATCCACGTCCGCGATCCAGAGACCGGCAAGCCGTCGATGGAGCTCAAATATTATCGGGAGGTGGTCGAGCGGATTCGGGCGAGGAACAATGCCCTGATCCTCAATATCACAACCGGTCCCGGCGGCAGGTATCATCCGAGCGAGGACAATCCCGCCGTCGCCGGGCCGCGCACCACGCTGATGCGGCCGGAACGGCGCGTCGAGCACATCGTGGCACTCAAGCCCGACATTGCGACGCTCGATTTGAACACGATGACTTTCGGCTCGGAGGTGGTGATCAACACGCCTGAGAACGTGAAGATCATGGCGGAAATCATCAACGACGCGGGATCCAAGCCCGAGCTCGAAGTGTTCGACACGGGTCACATCCAGCTCGCGCAGGACCTCTTGAAAGCGGGCATCCTGAAGTCGCCCGCGATGTTTACGATCGTCACCGGCGTCAAATACGGCTTTCCGTCGACGACCGATATCATGGCAACCGCCGCGCGCATGCTGCCTGGCGATGCCGTCTGGACCGGGTTTGGGGTCGGCCGGATGTCGTTCCCGATGGCGGTGCAATCCTTTCTGCTCGGCGGCCATGTGCGGGTGGGCCTCGAAGACAATTCCTACATCGCCAAGGGCGTGCTCGCCAAAGGCAACAACGAACTCGTCGAGCGTGCGCGCGACCTGATCGAGAAACTCGGCGGGAAGATCGCCGAGCCCTCACAGGCGCGCGAGATGCTCGGCCTTCCGGCATGATTTTGACAACCAATTCAGGGGAGATGAGACATGAATATCCAGGTCGACGCGAAAATCGCCAAAGCGTTGAGGGTCAGCGAGAAATCGCCTGATCTCGACAATCTCAAGATTGATCTGGTCGATGTGACCATTCCGCGGCCAGGCCCTGGCCAGGTGCTTGTCGAAGTCGTTGCAGCCGGCGTCAATCCGAGCGACGTCAAGGCGTCGCTCGGACATATGCCGCATGCGATCTGGCCACGCACGCCGGGACGCGACTTCGGCGGCGTCGTGCGCGAGGGACCGGCTTCGATGGTCGGTATGGAAATTTGGGGCGGCGGCGGTGAGCTCGGCATTACCCAGGATGGCAGTCACGCCAAGTGGATGGTTCTTGATCAGAAGGCTGTGCGCGCCAAACCTTCGAACTTCACGATGGAAGAGGCAGGGTCGATTGGCGTTCCTTTCATCACGGCCTATGAGGGTTTGCGTGAGGCCGGCGGCGTGCAGCCGACAGACGTCGTGCTCGTCTGTGGCGGCAACGGCAAGGTTGGCCAGGCGGCGATCCAGCTTGCCACACTTGCAGGCGCACGGGTCTTCGCCGTCGAATATAACGAGCAGCCGCTGCTCGCCCACACGAACGCTCCGGTGGACATGCTGAACAGCGCCAAGGACGACATTGCCGCGATCGTCAAGGAAAAGACCGGCGGTCATGGCGCCGACATTGTCTTCAATACGGTCGGCAGCCCCTATTTCGAAATCGCCAACAATGCCATGGCAAAGCAGGCGCGGCAGATCTTCATCTCCACCTTCGATCGCGCCGTGCCCTTCGATATCTTCAATTTCTTCCGCGGCCGCCACAAATATATCGGCATCGACACGCTGGCTCTCTCCTCCGTCGAGGGCGCACGCATCTTCGACAAGCTCAAGCCGATGTTCGAAGAAGGCAAACTGAAGCCGTTCCCAATCAACCCGGCGACCGTCTATGGCCTTGCGGAAGCGGCCAAGGCCTATGCCTCGGTGCTGCGCGGCACGGCCGACCGCGTGCTGCTGAAGCCGTAAGGAGAGCCGGATGCAGGTCACGCGTTACGCCGCGGCCAAGGCTTACGAGGCAGCGGAGCATTACGACATGCGCTGCCTCCGGCTGCAGGGCAAGGAGGCGACGGAAACCGATACGATCTGGATCGGCCTGTCGCATCTCCTTCCCGCTGGCCGGACGTCTCTCAAGGCGGCCGAAGTCGAGAAGATTTACATCGTCGTTGCGGGCGAGGTGACAATCGAAACGCCAACCGAGAGCGTGACGCTCGGCTTGCTCGACAGTTGCAGGCTGGCGCCAGGTGAGGCGCGGGCGCTGGTCAACCGGACGAACGCGCCGGCATCGATCCTGCTGGCAATGCCGACTTGAGCTTCAAGTCAAACGTGATGCATTCGGACTTCGTCTCGACGTGGCTGCCTTGAGTACCCGCTCTTCATTTCGACACCTCACGGTTTGCGTGCTCGAATGCGCAACCAATAGGGCCAGATATGCCACAGTCCAAACAGGACCATCGCAGTCGCGATTGCCGTAATGTTGGCGAATACCTCGCTTCCAGTAATCTTTGCCGTAACAACCTGAATGTCGGCGCTGAGACCGAGTGCCAGAAAAATGGTCGCCAGCAACAGAAAGCGCCCTGCTATGCGATAAAACTCGGGAACGTCCGCGCCTTCATAAACGATACGATGATAGGCAGCCGGCGCTATCAAAAGCATGATCGCCAAGGCCACGAAACCCAGGGCCATGCCATGAATGGCTTTTGCGCCGGCAGACAGATCGGCAAAGCTGGTTGTCAGAACGATTACAAGTTGGAAGCCAAGCAACGCTTGGACGCCGGGTAATACGACACGCGCTTCGGTCAACACGTAGTTGATCTTTGCGGCGTGCGACGTTTTCTCGTTCGAAGTTGACACGGCTGGACCTCCCTCCGAGTTCCTAAGCACGCACGGCCCGTACCAGAGGCCAATAGCCGCGAGACCTCCAATAAGACCCATTACCGCCCCGATAGGCGATCCAAGACTGAGGTTCCCGGCAACATAAAGGTCAAGGCTGAGTGCAAGGGCAAGCGGCGCAAGTGTGATCATAGCAATTTGAGTGACAAAACGGTTGAAGCTCGGCGCGTCTTCTCCTCGCTCCACTATCCGATGGCGGGCGCTCGGCGTGATCAGCAGTGCGATGACGATTACAATCGTGTGAAGGACAATGATCTCTGTCGCCTTTTCAGGCGGACTTAGTCGCGAAAACCCGTCCTGGAATGGTGCATGGAACTGAAAGCCGAGCAGAATTTGGGCACCCAGCATTAACATCCGGGATTCATCGAGAGCTATTTTCGTCTTTTCGGCAAGAGACATGGTGACGGCCGACGACATCAAATTGCCATCCCCTCCCAGATTCAAAATTCGCCACAGCCACACGGGGAGCCATTGTCTGCGGGGCGGCCCGTGCCATCTGACCAAATCCTGCGCAGTCTCCCGCACAGGTGTCGCTACGCAAATTCCCTAGATGGTGGTCGCCTGAGTCGCTCCGGCTTGTGCGTCAGCTTCCGCTTCGCGCTGCTCGACTGCTGCCGCGATGTGCTCCGGGTGCTCGTGTTCGAGGCCGACCACCTCGTTCCGGGTTGCATGCATCGACATGATGATTTCGTCGAGCTTGGCGTGGATTGCTGCGGTGTCGCGATAGCCTTGGATCAAAACAACGCTGGTGATCACGATCGCTGCGACCGACAGAGCATAGGTGACGACGTTTGTTAAGCCGAAGGGCACCAGGGCGGTGCTGCCGGCCATCGCCAGGATCACGAAATAAAAGCCGGGAGGACGGGATAGAAAATCAGCCATCCGAAAAAGAAAGTGATCCACTACGAGTTCTCCGTAAATCGGTGCTCTCACTCAACAAGGTCGACAAACGCGGTTCATCAATAGGGCAACCTCAATCACCCTTGGTCTTGCCTGCATCCGAGGCTTTGCCGCGATGCGGGTCCTTCAGGTTCTCGCCAACGGCATCCCGATCCTCTTCCGGATTATCGGTCGGAGGCAGGTAGCCGCGGGGTCGCGTTTCCCTGGGCCCTTCCCACCGTGGCGACTGACTCGTTGTCCCGGGCTTACCGGTTCGAGGCTCTCTCATCGCAGTTCTCCATTTCGAATGCCGGGCAGAACCTCCAGACGTAATTTATGTTCCGCACCGCGCTTTTTCGCGAGACCCGAAATGCCCGTTACTAGCCAACGTTCGATTTCATTCCCGCTGGCCCAGGCACTCAACCGACGCTCGGCCACGATGTGAACTTGCGCGATGTCGAAGGGCGCTCGGCGCTGTTGCTTGGCAAGGCCAAGGACAACAATGCCTCTTGCGCGCTCGGCCCGTTCATTCGTCTATTCGAGGAAAG
This sequence comes from Ensifer sp. 38_S197, assembly GCF_056924495.1. Lineage (NCBI taxonomy): Bacteria > Pseudomonadati > Pseudomonadota > Alphaproteobacteria > Hyphomicrobiales > Rhizobiaceae > Ensifer > Ensifer sp. 38_S197. The sequence continues at coordinate 1,721,029 of NZ_JBXOVZ010000001.1, forward strand.
CTATTCGATCGACGACGTGCGCAATGCCGAACTCGATCTGCGGATTGAAGGCGAGGATGGCTACCCATGCTGAACATGCGGTGACCTAACCGGTCATGCTTTTTAACCGGTGACGCCGCGCCGAACTGGCCATGCCCGCTTCCGCGGCAGGGGCCGGGACGCTTGCCTTTCGCGACCTCGGAGTGGAGGGTAGCAAGGCTGTCGCTTTCGGATCTCTGCTGCGTCTCACGCTCTTTTCGCGTGAAGGCTGTTCCTTGGCGCAGCGAGTGTGGCGCGTTCCACCAGGCGTACACCCAGATTGACCCGGCGCACGTTGATTTCGGAATCGTTGATCCGCTCCAATAGGAGCTGGATGCCGGCCCGACCAAGCTCGGAACGGTCAATTCGCATTGTGGTCAGTGGGGGGCGGCTGTGTCGGGCAATTGCTATATCGTCGACACCGATGATAGAGAAGTCTTCCGGCACAGAATGGCCGCTGGCCTCGAGCGCCTGCATGACGTTGATCGCGATCAGGTCCGTGCTGCAGAAGAAGGCCGTCGTGTCGCCGAAGCGTCCCTGCTGCAGGGCTTGCCTTATGGCCGGGGTCGTGTCGGGCTCCTGCAGGCCAAGGCGGCCGAGATCGAAGAGGTGCTTATTTTCGTCGAAGCCGATGCCGGCTTCTTCCAGCGCGACGCGGAAACCTTCGAGGCGGCGGCGCAGCGAGAGCCGATGCGGGATCGTCACGTGCACGATCTCGCGGTGGCCGGCCGCCAGCAGCCTTTGTGCGGCGAGCCAGCCGGCAGACCAGTTGTCGGGCAGCACGCAAGAGAGCCGCATGGTCCGGTCCATGCCGTTGATGATGACGGCGGGGATACCGCTTTCGACGATCCTGTCGATCATGACCGGATGATCCATGCCGAGCATGATCAGGGCGCCCGGACGGAGGTCACGCAGGATGTCGGCAATCTCGCCAATTGCGATCTCTGCGTCGAGGGAAACGAGCCTGACGTCAATCCGCAGCGAATTTGTGCCTGCCTCCGAAAGGACGCCTTGGATGACGTCTTCATAGAAAGCGGAACTCGCATAAAACTGCGCCGGCATCACCAGCACGGTGCTCTCGACACCGGCGCGGATGAGGGAGCGGGCGGCGCGGACCTGGTAGCCCAGCCGCTCCGCATGGTCGAGAATCTTGCGCCGGCTTTCGTCACCGACGCCGCCGCGATTGTTGAGCACCTTCGATACGGACGCGACCGAAACGCCGGCGGCGTCGGCGATGTCCTTGAGGGTCGGGGCGTTCGATTCGTCATCCATATCGACGAGCGTCCTATTGTGCCGAAGTGGGCGAGAGTGATCGCGGCTGCGTGGTCATGATCCGTCCACTACCAGAAGAAGCGCGTATGCCCAAGCGAGCGCATCAATGCCTCCATGAAATAGTAGTCGCCGTAAGGCAGCATGGCGTCGGAGTAGCCGGCGCTGGCGTGGGCAGCCCCATGGGCGAGCAAGCCTTCGGCTTTGGGATCGCCGGTCAGGTCGCAACTGTCGAGCAGGCCGCCGATCAGGCGATCGCCGAAGCCGTGCCAGCGTAACGCCTCTTCCGGTTCGCAGAGACCTGCGAGAATGAAGACCCCGGCGGCCATGATCGCGCCGGCCGAGCTGTCGCGCGGCGCGGTCTTGGCGTTGGGGACGGAATAGTCCCAGACAGGAACGTCGTCATCACCCATGAGCGTTTCCGCCTTCGCCGCCAAGCGCCTGGCCGCGTCGAGGAAGACTGGGTTGCCGGTCGTCGCAGCACATTGCGCGTAGCCATGGATCAGCCAGGCCTGGCCGCGCGACCAGCAGGAATCGTCCGCATAGCCCTGATGGGTCTCTCCGCGCAGCGGCTTGCCGCTGGCCGGGTCGAACAGAAACGTGTGGAAGCTCGTATCGTCAGCACGAACGAGGTGTTTCAGCGTCGTCGTGGCGTGGCCGTTGGCGGCCTCGGCAAAATCGCCGCGACCCGTCTCGCGATGCGCCCAATGCAGCAGCGCGAGGTTCTGCATTGTATCGACGATGACGCGTCCATTGGCGAATTCGGAGCGAATGCCGCCATGGATCGAGCGGGCATTCCAGGCCTGGATGTATTGCGCGTCCGGCCGGTAGCGCTCAAGCAGCCGGGACGCGGCCTCAAGAGCGAGCTCGCGGGCCTCCCGGTCGCCAGTCAGCAGCCACTCCGCGACGCAGCTCAGCGAAAACTGGAAGCCGAGATCGTGGTCTTGGGCGTCGCGATGGCGCAAGATGTCGCGGAACACGGCGCGTCGGGCACGGGCGGCGTTCAAGAAGCAGGAATCGCCGGTGAGCTCTAGCGCCAGCCAGAGCTGGCCGGCGTGGAAGCTCACGACCCAGTCATAAGGTCCACAATAGCTCCACGTCTGATCCGGCAGGCCGATTTTTGGATTGCGCAGACCGATGGCCGGCATGGTCTGGCGCAATTTGGCAACGCAGCGTTCCAGGGCTTGCTGGTGACGTTCGCGACTGGGGCGATTGCCAACCATTTCGACCGCGTTGAAGTAGCTGTTTCGTTCGATGCGCATGATGAGCCTCACGTTGATTTGTGAAGTTTTCGCACGAAAACGATATTTTCGTCAACTACGAAACTTTCTGTTGACGAGAAAATTTCTAAACGATAGGAGTCGGATGCTCGGGAGGAGCCGGGCATCGTTGGAGGGGATACCCATGTCCACATTGCGGACAACTGAAAGGCTGGCTGCCGGTGGCCGGTTCAGGTTCGGCGACAGTTTAGCCGCTTACGGCTTTCTGGCGCCGTGGCTTGTCGGCTTTTTTCTGCTGACCCTCGGCCCTGCGATTGCCTCGTTCTATTTATCTTTGACCGACTACAGCGGCCTTGGTGCCGCAAATTGGGTTGGCGCGGAAAACTATGTGCGCATCGCCACCGACGATCCGCGCTTCTGGACCGCCATGAACGTGACCTTCACGTTCGTGCTCTTGTCCGTTCCCTTGAAGCTGCTCTTTGCGCTCGCCGTTGCGGTGGCGCTGAACAGAGGCCTCGAAGGCCTGTCGCTCTTTCGTGCGATTTTTTACCTGCCGTCCCTGGTGGGCGGCAGTGTCGCTGTGGCGGTGCTATGGCGACAGGTATTTGCGGGCGACGGTCTGCTCAATCAGGCGCTCAACACGCTGTTCGGCTTCGAAGGGCCAAGCTGGATCTCGAACCCTTCGACGTCGCTCTATACCCTCGTCCTCCTGGCCGTTTGGCAGTTCGGGTCGTCGATGATCATCTTTCTTGCCGGTCTGCGTCAGATCCCGCAGGACATGTACGAAGCGGCAAGCATCGATGGCGCCAGCAAGGCACGTCAGTTCTTCAAGATCACCTTGCCACTGCTGACGCCGGTGATCTTCTTCAATGCGGTGATCCTGACGATCGATGCCTTCAAGGCTTTCACCTCGGCCTTTGTCATCAGCGACGGGACCGGTGGCCCGATCGACTCCACGCTGTTCTACACGCTTTATCTCTACCAGGAGGCCTTCACCAATTTCCGTTTCGGCTATGCCTCGGCGCTGGCTTGGGTCCTGGTGCTCATCATCGCCTTCTTCACCGCCATGTCTTTCCTGACGGCCAGATACTGGGTTCACTACGATGACTGATGCCGCTCTTTCGACGACTACCGTCACATCGCGCACCGACCGGGGCGCGCCTGCCGCGTCACCGTGGAAACGGGCCCTGCTTTACGCGCTGCTCGTGGCGGTCAGTCTCCTCATGCTCTATCCGCTGCTCTGGATGGTCGCGAGTTCGTTCAAGCCGGACAGCGAGATCTTCACCTCGACAGGGCTGATCCCGACGGAACTCACGGTCGATGCCTATCGTCGTGGCTGGAGCGGTTTGAGCATCGGCTTTGGTTGGATGTTCTTCAATTCGCTGGTGATTTCGCTGTTGGTCGTCATCGGCAACCTCTTTTCCTGCTCGATGGCGGCCTATGCCTTCACGCGACTGCGTTTCAAGGGACGCGGGTTCTGGTTCACGCTGATGCTCGGCACCTTGATGATGCCACAGCATGCGGTACTGATCCCGCAATATGTGATGTTCCTCAAGCTTGGTTGGGTGAACTCCATCCTGCCGCTGGTGGTGCCGAAATTCCTGGCGATTGACGCCTTCTTCATCTTTCTGATGGTGCAGTTCTTCCGGGGCATCCCGCGCGAGCTGGACGAGGCGGCAATCATGGACGGTTGCGGGCCGCTGCGCATATTCCTGAAGGTGATCCTGCCGCTCTCCACGCCCGTCTTGGCGACGGCAGCAGTCTTCTCGTTCATTTGGACCTGGGACGACTTCTTCGCCCCTCTGATCTACTTGAATGACATCGAGAAATACACCGCGCAGCTCGGTTTGCGTACCTTCGTCGACTCCACAGGGACGTCCGACTGGGGCGCGCTTTTCGCCATGTCGACGCTGACGGTGCTGCCAATCTTCATCCTCTTCATCCTGTTCCAGCGACTGCTGATCGAAGGCATCGCGACAACCGGCATGAAGCGCTGAGACAAACTGGAACCGAGAGATAGGGACGGAAACGATGACGACGCTGGCTTTGCGCAAGATCAAGAAGAGCTTTGGCAATCTCGACATCATCCGCGGCGTCGACCTGGCGGTCGGCTCCGGAGAGTTCGTGGTTTTCGTTGGCCCGTCTGGCTGCGGCAAGTCGACCCTGCTGCGCATGATCGCTGGCCTGGAGCCGATCAGCGGCGGTGAACTCTCGATCGGCGGCGAGCGTATGAACGAGAGGGCGGCTAGTGAGCGGGGCATCGCAATGGTTTTCCAGTCCTATGCCCTCTATCCGCACATGAGCGTCTACAAGAACATGTCCTTCGGCCTTGAAACGGCAAAGATGCCGAAGCCGGAGATCGACAAACGCGTACGCAAGGCGGCTGACATCCTGCAGATCACGCATTTGCTCGACCGCAAGCCGAAGCAGCTTTCCGGCGGCCAGCGGCAGCGCGTCGCCATAGGCAGAGCGATTGTGCGCGATCCCAAGATCTTCCTGTTCGACGAGCCGCTCTCCAACCTCGACGCCGAGCTCCGGGTTCAGACGCGCGTTGAGATTGCCAAACTGCACAAGGATATCGGGGCGACGATGATCTATGTCACCCATGACCAGGTCGAGGCGATGACGCTTGCCGACCGCATCGTCGTTTTGCGCGCCGGCGTCATAGAGCAACACGGAACGCCACTGGAGATCTACAACCGCCCCGCCAACCGGTTCGTCGCCGGTTTCATCGGCTCGCCCAAGATGAATTTCCTCGATGTCGTCGCGGGCGGCGTTCGCGACGGCGGAGTGTCGATCGATGTTGCCGGCAGAAAAGCGTGGCTACCGATCGAGGACAGCATCGCGGCTGGTGCGAAGGTCAGCCTGGGCCTGCGGCCTGAACATATCGGCATCAACGGAGCCGGCGGGCTCGAACTCGGCGCGTTCACCGTCGTCCACGTCGAGCATCTCGGCGGCCAGACCATCGTCTATGGCCGGCTCGTCGACGGGCAGTCGCTGACGGTCGCGGTAGATGGCCAACGCGCGATCAGCGCCGGCTCCACACTGGAGGTGAGGATTGCCGCGGAAAACTGCCATCTGTTCGACGAGGCCGGCGATCGCATCGGCCAATGATCTCAAAAAAGGGATCTCAAAACAAATCATGGAGGAGGAAAACATGATCAATAGACGCCACTTCTTGCGTAACGCCGCGCTATTTGGCGCCGGTGCCACGTTCGCGACAGTGCCTGCGTTCCGCGCCTTTGCAGAAGAATCCATGCGCCTCTACTGGTGGGGGACACCCAGTCGGGCCGAGCGCACGCTCGGCGTCGCCAAACTTTTCGAAGCGGCGCATTCCGGGGCAAAGATCGTTGGCGAGGTGGGTGGAAGCGATTACTGGGCGAAGCTCACGACGATGATCGCCGGCGGGAATGCGCCGGACATCTTCCAGCTCGAGCCCAGCCGCTTTGCCGATTACAGCCGCCGGGCCACCAACCTGCCGCTCAACGACTATCTCGGCAAGGTGATCCGCACGGAGAAGCTGGTGCCAGGGGTGCTCGATCTCGGAACGGTCGACGGCAAGGTCACCGGCATGCCGCTGTCGTTGAACGCCTTCGCCATGATCTACGACGCGGATGCCGTGGCGAAGGCCGGGCTTGCCTCACCGTCGGCCAAGACCACCTGGGACGATTTTGCCAAGCTCTGCATCGATCTCACCAAGGCGATTAGCCGCAAGAACGTGTGGGCGGTTGGAAACGCGTCGCGCTACATCTTCGCTTTCGAGGCGTTTCTGCATCAACGCGGCAAGAAGCTTTATACCGAAGCCGGAAAGCTTGGATACGAGGCCAGCGATGCGGCCGACTGGTTTGGCTATTGGGAAAGCCTCACCAAGAACGGCGGCTGCGTGTCGGCCGAGATACAAGCGCTGGACAAAGTCCTGGTCGATACCAACCCCATGACGACGGGCAACGCGGTGATCGCCATTGCCTTCTCCAATCAACTGCCGGCCTTCCAGAAGATCTCGAAGAGCACCCTCGACATCACATCGCTGCCGGTCAGCAGTGCCGGTGGGCCTTCCGGTCTTTTCTATCGCCCGGGCCTGCATTGGTCGATCGCAAGCACGGCGAAGAACCCGGAGCTCGCGGCTCAGTTCATCGACTTCTTCGTCAACGACCTTGAGGCCGGAAAGATACTTCAGGTCGAGCGCGGCGTGCCCGTAAATACTGACGTGCAAGCCGCAGTCATCCCCTCAATTGACGCGACGGCGAAAAAGACCGTTGATTATGTCAACAGCATCGGCGACCGCGTCGGCGCCTACCCGCCGGCCGTGCCGCTCGGCGCCGGTGAACTTGACGAGCGCGTCTTCCGGCCGCTCGCCGACAAAGTTGCCTTTGGTCAACTGACGCCGGCGGACGCGGGGAGCGAGCTCATTTCGGCGGCCGACCGTATCCTCAAGGCCTGAGTATCTGCTCCAGCTTACCGCGCTGCGCGGGAGGGCCACCGTTCCCGCGCAGAATTGTCCGATCGGAAGCCTCACATGACAGACACAATCTTCGCCGAAACCCTGTTCAAACCCTGGGTCGGGAATCCCCTTGAAAGCCGCGCCGATGTCGAGATTGCACTCAGGGCGCTGGTGGAGCCGGTCGAGAAGTACCGGTCTCCCGGCGGCGCGCGCATTCGACTGGACGCTCATGCCGCGCATTTCGACCAGGAATCCGCCGACATGGAGGGCTATTCGCGACTGCTCTGGGGCCTGGCGCCAGCACAGGTCGGCGGCGCCACGTGGATCGATTGGACGCCGATCGCGCGCGGTCTCGCCAATGGCTGCGATCCGGCACACCCGGAGTATTGGGGCGACTGCTTCGACCGCAGTCAGCGCCTGGTGGAGCTGGCAGCGATCGGTTTCGCCCTGAAGCTCGTGCCGGACAAGCTCTGGACGCCGTTGACGCAGGCCGAACAGCGCAACGTCGCCTGCTATTTGTTAAAAGGCCATGCCTGCGAATACAGCGACAACAACTGGAAGTTCTTCCGGCTGCTTGTCGGCATGGGGTTGAGCCATGTTGGCGTCGACTATGATCCTCGGCTCGACGAACAGTACCGGCAGGAGCTCGATGGCTTTTACCTTGGCGACGGCTGGTATCACGATGGCGATACGCGCCGCGCCGATCACTACATTCCCTTCGCTTTCCACTTCTACGGCTTGATCCTGGCGGCGCTGGATGGTGCCGACTGGACGAACACATATCGTGAGCGGGCCCGATTGATCGCCCGAGACATGGCGAGATGGTTTGCTGATGGCGGACCGGCGCTCTGCTTCGGCCGCTCTATGACCTATCGCTTTGCCATCTGCGGTCTCTTCGGTGCCATGGCGCTCGCGGGCGAAGAGGTGATTCCTTTCGGCGAGCAGAAGGGCTACTTCCTAAGACATCTGCGCTGGTGGGCGAAGCAGCCCTTCGCCGCGCGCGACGGTGTGATGCCCGTCGGCTACGCCTATCCAAACCTGATCATGTCGGAGCCGTATAATTCCGCGCAATCGCCCTATTGGGCGCTGAAGGCCTTCCTTCCGCTCATGTTGCCTGAGGAGCATCCGTTCTGGGCGAGCGACGAGAAATTTTGCCCGCCGAGGCCGACGATCTGTGCGCAGCGTCACGTCGGCTTCCTGATCGCCAATCCGCCTGGCGACGCCATTGCGCTATCCTGCGGCCAACAGACAGGCCCCGGAAATACGTTCGTCCGCTTCGGACCGGAGAAATATGCGAAGTTCGCCTATTCGGCGCGCTACGGCTTCAGCATCGAGAACGATCCCTGGCGGTTCGACAATTCCGTGCTCGAATCCATGATCGGCTTCAGCGACGACGGCGTGCATTTCCGCGTGCGCGAAAGCAACGAAGCGGCGATGATTGCCGGCGATGTTCTCTACGCGCGCTGGCGGCCCTTTGCCGATGTCTCGGTCGAGACCTGGCTCTACTGGGACGGCGATTTTCATGTCCGGCTCCACCGCATCGACACGCCACGGCGGCTCGCCACCATCGAAGGTGGCTTTGCTATCGGACGCGACGTCGGCGAAGTAGCAGATAAGGATGCTGGTCGGGCCGTCGTCACCACGGCGGCGGACCTGTCGGCCATCATTGACATCGGGTCCAGCGTCCCCCGCATCGGGCGGTGCCACATCGCTGCTCCGAATACCAATCTGATTTCCGCGAAGTCCATGGTCCCTCAACTGCTCGGCAATATTCCTGCCGGCATCAGCATTCTCGCCGTGGCGGTTCTCGCGCAGGTCGAGCCAAACGATGGCAAGAGGAAGCTTGCCCGTTTGCCTGTAGCGCCCGACGTCGAGGCGCTGCGACTGCTCCTGTCGGAACAGGGGACTGCTGTAACGCTGATGCGCGGCGTGCCGCTCTAACCGTCATCGATCCTCCCGCAACGACCGAAAGACCTGATATGACAATCCCTGATTTCTCGTCCCGCCATGCCATTGACCCGCTCGCAGCCGCCGCCATGGGAACGGACGAACTGCGCCACAATTTCCATATCGCTGACCTCTTCGAAGGCGATCGTGTCAACCTCATCTACACGCATTACGACCGCATGGTGATCGGTGGGGCGATGCCGGTTGAGACCGAACTGGTGCTCGAAGCCATCAAGCCGATGGGTACGAAGACGTTCCTCGAGCGCCGCGAGTTGATTGCCGTCAACATCGGCGGACCGGGGCGTGTCGTTGTCTCCGGCAAGAGCCATCCGCTCGGTGCGCGCGATATGATCTATGTCGGTTTGGGCGAGGAGGTGACGTTCGTATCGGACAATCGGGCAGTTCCGGCAAAGTTCTACCTGTTGTCGGCACCGGCGCACCGGGCCTTTCCGACGGCGCTTTTGACGATTGCCGGGGCGAAACGCCTGGATCTCGGTGGTCTGGAGACGTCCAACGAACGCTCGATCTTCCAGTTCACCAATGGGATCGAGACCTGCCAGCTGGTCGTCGGCATGACGGAACTCAAGAAGGGGTCGGTGTGGAACACCATGCCTGCGCATGTCCATGACCGGCGCATGGAGGTGTATCTCTATTTCGACCTCCCGGAGCCGGCACGGGTTTTTCATTTCCTCGGCGAGCCATCCGAGACACGCCATATCGTCATAGCCAACGAAGAGGCCGTGCTGTCGCCCGCCTGGTCCATTCACTCCGGCTGCGGCACCTCCAACTACGCCTTCGTCTGGGCGATGGCGGGGGACAATGTCGATTACACCGATGTCGATCCGGTACCGATGGAGACATTGCGATGAGTGATCTTTCCGCCTTCAGCCTCGAAGGGAAGCGCGTGCTGGTTACCGGCGCAAACACCGGCATCGGCCAAGGCATAGCGGTTTCGATCGGCAGGGCCGGAGGTGAGGTGATCGCGGTCGGGCGCTCGTCGATGGCGGAAACGGTGGAGAAGGTCAGAGCCGCGGACGGCAGGATCGTGCCCTTCGCATGTGATCTCGCCGGTGGCGAAGCGGTAAGGCAGTTGATCGACCGCGTCTGGGAGAATTGCGGTGCCCTGGACGGACTTGTCAACAATGCCGGGATCATTCGGCGGGCCGCGTCAGTGAAGCTCTCGGAAGCGGACTGGGATGAGGTGATCGACCTTAACCTCAAGGCGACCTTTCTTCTTTGCCAAGCCTATGGCCGCAGACTTCTTGCCGAAAAGCGGGCAGGGCGGATCGTCAACATCGCCTCGCTTTTGTCCTTCCAGGGAGGCATTCGCGTCGCTTCCTATACGGCGTCAAAGCATGGGGTGCTGGGTATCACCCGCATCCTTGCCAACGAGTGGGCAAGTCAGGGTATCAACGTTAACGCTATCGCGCCCGGCTACATCGTCTCCAACAACACCGAGGCGCTGCGGGCAGACGAGGATCGCAGCGCTGCCATCCTCGAGCGCATCCCTGCCGACCGGTGGGGCACGCCCGATGATATCGGCGATGCTGCGGTCTTCCTGCTGGCGCCGGCATCGCGTTACATGCATGGTGCGGCAATACCGGTCGATGGCGGCTGGTTGGCACGATGAAGCTGAGGCGCGAAATTACGGATCAATGGCGAGCACGAAGCGCACGGCGTCTTCGCTTCGTTCGCGACACTGCTCTAGGCTGCGCTACGGCTGTTAATCGATTTCGTGACGATCTCCAGACCATCGGTGGGCGATTCTAGGTAGAGCTTGATTGCGCCTGCCGCGGAGCCGATAAGAGCGCGAATATAGGGAGAATCGTCGTCATGAGAGCACTTATTCAGCGCGTGTCGTCCGCTCGCGTCACTGTCAACGAGGCGGTGACGGGGGAGATCGGCAATGGCCTGGTGGTCTTCGTGTGTGCGATGAAGAGCGACACCGAAAAGGAAAGCGAGTGGCTGGCGCGCAAGATCGTCAACCTGCGCATCTTCAGGGACGATGCGGATCGGATGAATCGTTCGCTTGTCGACGTCGGCGGCTCAGCTCTCATCGTCAGCCAGTTCACGTTGGCCGCCGAGACGAAAGGCAACCGCCCGGGCTTTTCTACGGCGGCGCCACCGGAGGAGGGAAAACGTCTGTATGAGAATTTCTCAGCCAATGTCTCGGCCCTTGGCGTTGCCGTTGCGAATGGCGTCTTCGGCGCGGACATGCGGGTGGAATTGGCCAATGACGGTCCCGTAACGATCTGGCTGGACACGACGTCCGGCTAGTCGGCTTTCCGGACTAGACAGCGCGCTTCTTTCAAAAGCCAACTTGGCCACTATCAGCCCTTTGCGGACGTAACCGCAAAGACAGTCGCGTTTTCGTTGACCATGACCAAGCAGTTGTGGGCAATTGACGGTGGCTTGGGACTGCATCACCAATTGCTTGGTCGCTGGTAAGGCGGGGTACCAGGGAAGGCGCTATCGCCAGCCCTATGACCCGGGATGTCGCGGAATTTCAGTTTTCCCGTCACATGGTAGTCGCAGCGACGGCCTACACCGAGCCGCATCGCAGGTGCACGGACATCACCCTCTACATCCTGTTCTCGGTAATAGTTCCTGAACAGCTGCTACCTGCCCCGGTCCCCCTAAACTTGCCGGACGAGCGCGACGCCGCTCCTGCGATCTTTTGATCTACCCAAACAGAAAGGCGGCTCCAAAGGTCCTGATCCAGGCCGACGTGGCGAGCCATCTCAATGATCCGCTGATAGGAGATCGGTGTGATGGCTGCTTGTCCGCTGAGACCAATCAGACCCAGCTTTGCCTTCCGTGCCGTCGGAAAGCTTGGGTGGTCGGCAAAGGCGGCGAGTGCCGAGCATTGAAGATTGCGGTGCTTGCCTATTGCGGCCGCCAGCACGGCATTGCGCATCCACTGATAGGCGTCTCCTGCAAAGGGGCAAGGCGACTGGTCAACATCCGGATCGAGCGCGAATATCTGTGGGATGTACTGCCAGTAGCGAATGCCCTTGCCTGCAAGAGTGCACCGGGCACGCACGCCGCTGACCGGGTTGATTTGGTCGACGTAGCTTCCACAGCATTGACGCTGGCCAGAGGCCGACGCAGCCGTTTGGCCGCATTTCCCTCCAGGTTCGGTAAACTTGCATTCGATAACGAGCGCTGCCCTTGCGCCGACAGCAAGAACATCGACTTGCGTGGGTCGAGGTTCGGCCAAAAGCCGATCGGTATCCTTCCACTCGAGCGTTATCGACCATGGACCACCCTGTGGTAATCTCACGCTTTCAGCGATGGTGTCGAGGATGCGGTCGCGATCTGCGCTCATCTTGAGTGTGCCGAAGACGTCAATGGCGATGGCCTGCGATGAGTGCACTTTGTGTGCCTGAATTCGGTTCGCTCGGTCACGATGCCAGGGGAATGCATTCCAGTCCTCGATCGCGTGCGCCATGACTGGCCGGAAACAAGTTCCGCCGAACTGCCTCGAAATCGGAGATCATCTCGGGGCTGCCTCATTTCCATCAAGCCAAGGCGATGTTTTCCTCCAATGGAAGTGGTTCGACCGTGAAGGCATTCGTGACGAGGGCGCGTTAGGTAACACTCGGCTTGTCCATCAGCTTTTCGACAAGGCGTCTGAGTTCCGACGGTGTCGTTTGGCCAGCCACCACCTCGTAATAGCCGATCCCGGCGCGTCGCAACGCTTCCTTCTTTACCGCATCACGCGCGGCTGCGGTGCCTTGATGATGCGCTCCGCCTTGATATTCGACGACGTGCCGCGGCTGGCAGTCGCCGTCGACGAGCAGTAAGTCGACGCGCTTGGAGTTGATGCAACGATACGCGTCAGCATCCTTGCTCCTGAGGATCTCGCCCAATGAGACCTGCGCCATCACTTGCCAAGAGGGGTTGCAACCAATGACAATGCGGTCAAGTTCCCTAAACACCCGCGCTTCGCTCTTATTGAGCAGCGGCTGAATGCTGAAATGCGAGCCCATGACAATGCGCAGCTGATCAGCCGCGTCGACTTGTCTCGGCGGTTCGGCAACAGGCGCGGGGGCCAAGGCCCCAATACGATGTGTCCGATACTGCGTTTTTCCTCCCAGCGTGATTTGTCTCTCGCCCGCCACGCCTCCCTTCGCATCGTGGTTAGGAACTGCTCGACGGCCATGCCGATGACAAGTCCGACAAACAGGGCAGCGATCAGCAGTTCCGGCTTCTCTAAATCCGCAACGGTCATGCCGCCGGAAGCGCCCACTGCGATCGCTCCGATGATCAGCCCGGGCGCTGCGAACAGCACCGATCTTTGGCGATAGTGCATGCCCCTCTCCGCATTTCACGCCAAGATAGTAGAACGTGCGGACGATGCGCGAAAAGTTACCCAAACGAATTAGTCCGGCGCCTTTGACAGGGGCGACTGATCGTCATGCAGCCTTTGTCGCTGGGGTCGTCGTCACGCCGACCGTACTCGGCGGCCTGTCGGTTCCGGTACTTGCCTCGGCGCTTGGTCTGCTACCGCCGCGGCGCGAAAGGCGATTCCGTTAATATCGTCCGTTGGACTGACCTGGGCGCGGATGCCGGCGCGAGCGTGATCGGGATGCTTCGGAGCGCGCCCATGGCGCATTTCGCCTGCTGTTCGCCGCAGATGAAGTCTTCTTTCCGATGGGTTCGATCCACTATTCGAGCATCCTCATGCCTCGAAAACAGATAGGCTGATCATGATGAATATCGCGCAGATGCAGGAACAGCGACTGACGGCAATCGAACTGACCAAATCGGGCGCGCCGGCGTTGCCGTCCAACCCATTCTTCGGTGTCGGCCCGATCACCGATGCAACCACCGACGAAGTGGACAGCCGCCTGCGGCGGATCGCATTTGATGCTTGGATCGAGAAGACCTATCGCAAGTTCGACGACAGGGGCAATGACATTGGCGGCTTCACAACCGCCGAGATTTCCCGCAGCATGCACCGCGGCTATCCGGCCGATAAGATTCTGACCGACATGATGCGGGCGATCCATCGCTATTTCGGCTTTCCGAAGACGAACCGCATGGCAGTCGGGCTCGGCGGTGGCCATAGTGGTTTCACCGTTTGCGTTCAGCATCTGATGAACGCCAACGACACTTCCCAACGCATCTATGTCGATACGCCGCGGCCAGAGAGCGATCCGTCCAAGGCTGCGGGTTTCTTCCGCCAGTCCTGGGCAACTCAACTGATCGAAATGCAGCGCTTCGCCGAAAAGGGTTGCGAGAGCCGCATCCATTTCGCCGCCTCCGAAGGTGTCATTCCAACGGCGGCAGAGCTCTCCTCCCTTGGCGTTTCGATCTTCGTCGGTGTCGGCCACGAGACGACCGGTGCCAATGCCTATACCAGCGGCGAGATCCGCGAGTTGTTGAACTGGATCGACGGCGATCCGGCAAACCGCCATGCGGTATTCGACGCAACCTCGATGCTCGGTGCGATGCCGTGGGAGCCCGAACTGGTCTCTGCCGTTATGGCGAAGTGCTGCCTGTTCATGCCTTTCCAGAAGGCGATCGGCGGTATTTCGGGCTATTTTGTCGCCTCCTTCACGCCGCACGCCCTGGCACTGATCGAGAAGAACCAGCAATCTCCCGCCTGGGCGATCCCCCGGCAACTGAAGATCGCGCCGCCGATTGATCCCAGGCAGCCGTTCTCGGCCAAGCGCTCCGTCGACGCAGGGCCGTTCTACGACGCGGCCGAAGATCGCATGCTCGGCGGTGTCATCAACACCTATAGCGCGCTCGCCTTTGCCGAAACCACCTTCGGCCTGTTGCAGTCGGAGGCTCGGGTTGGCTCCGTCATCGACCTCAACCGTCGGTCCGCCGCCAATCGCAAAGTGGTCGACGAGTGGGTCAAGGCGCATCCGCTTTTGTCGCTGACGGTCACCGATGCCGAGCGGCGCGGCGCGGCGGTGACGCTGCTGAAGGTGGAGGACGGCGGCATCAGCGATCCTGCCATCCACGCCCGCATCATCGCCCGTTCGAAGCAATTGCTCGGCTATGAGGGCATTACCCACCCGAACGGCGAATACGAGGCCGGCCTCGACGCGGCCCGTTACGTCAATGCCTTCCCGGGCACGCCCGGCGACTACCGCGCCTGGGTCGGCGGCATCCGCGAGCCGGAAGACGTCGTCGCGCTTCTGGAGAACCTGCAATACGCCTATCTGCGTGCCAAGATCGTGGTTCTCGAAGAGGAACTGGCGAAGAACGGCGTCACATTCGAGGCTCCGGCCAAAGTCGATGGACCCATCCGCAAGGACGATCCGACGCGCGCCTATACCGTGCTGATCGCCGATATGATCGGCCTGCGCTTCGGCGCCGACGGTCAGCCGGATCACAGCGAGGTGAAGGCCTATATCGAGGAAAAGGGCGGTGTGTTTCATCTCGGGCCGCTCGGCGACCGCTCGGCGCTCGAGAAAGGCCGCATCCATTTCTTCTACCAGCCAGATCTCAGCACCGAGGCGGAGATCCTGCCGCAGACCGACAAGGGCCAGTACGACGCGCTGATCGCGGCAGCGACCTTCATTCCGAAGGCCTCCATCTTCCCGCTCGGCGGGGTGCGCATTGGCGCGGGAACCGGCAACATGGGCTCGGCCTCCTGGGGCGGCGGCAATGGCGAGGGCGGCGAGGCGCCGCTCATGAACACGCCGGGGATCAACAGCCGGGCGACCGCCCAGATGGCGATGAAGGCGGTCGTGAAGGTCGTTCCTGATTTGCCGGTCGACAGGCTGCATCGGATGGTTGCCGAGGGCGACTTCGACACCGGCCGTCAGCTCAAGGATTTTCCCACCGCCAAGCTCGAAGGCCGGAAGATCGCCATTCTCGGCTACGGCAATATCGGTCGTGAAGTCGCCAAGCTCGCCAAGGCCTTCGGCATGAAGGTGGCGATCTACGCCCGCGCGCATCACAAGCGCTGGATCGAGGCGGAAGGCTTTGA
Organism: Ensifer sp. 38_S197; assembly: GCF_056924495.1. Classification (NCBI taxonomy): domain Bacteria; kingdom Pseudomonadati; phylum Pseudomonadota; class Alphaproteobacteria; order Hyphomicrobiales; family Rhizobiaceae; genus Ensifer; species Ensifer sp. 38_S197. The sequence goes on from NZ_JBXOVZ010000001.1 coordinate 1,736,876, forward strand.
CTATGCGGCAACTCCGCTCGCGGCGGCGACCGGTGCCGACGTGCTTTCCGTCCATATTGGTCTCGGCCGCCTCGACGCGGCGACGGGCGTCTATTCCAACGCCGGAACTGTCGACGCGAAGGTGCTCGGCGCGATGAATGACGGGTCCGTGCTGGTCAATTACGACCGCGGCGAGGTCGTCGATGCGGTCGCGCTCGACGAGGCGCTGTCATCCGGCAAGATCGCGCACGCCGCGATCGACGCCGACCTCTTCAAGGATGCCGCGACCGGCAAGCTCAGCGGACCGATGCTGCCTTACCTGCCGCTCGAGGAGCGCCATAAGGGCAAGCTCGAACTGCTGCCGCATGCTGCCGCGGATACCGATCATCCCTCGCGGGTAACCGGTGCGAAGCAGGCAGTCGACCAGATCTTCGATGCCATCCGATTCAAGTCGGTCACCAACCTCAAGGGCGACCTGCCGGTTGGCTATGTGTCGGCAGGCAGTCGCACTCCCGCCGGCATCGGCCGGGTGTCGAAGAGAGCGGTCACCGACCTCGGCGGCAAGGCGGAGCTCCTTGGGGACCTACGGCAAACGTCTGAAAGGGTCGCTGCGATCCTCGGCGCGCTCTCTGCCGTCTGCGGTCCGGACCATCGCGACCGGATCGTTGATCGCTACACCGGCTTGCTCGTTGAAAATGTCGATCGTCAGCGCGCGCTGCTCGAAAAGCTCGGCCTCTACGGGCCAGCGGAGGAGTGATACTTGTAACTACCCGATGAGCGTCGTCCGTTCTTGACCTCGCTCTTTATGCCACGGTCGCTGCCGATCCGGTAAAAGGGATCGCCGCCTATCTGCCGCCGCGCCCGAAGGGCCGCGCCGTTGTTATCGGTGCGGGCAAGGGTTCGGCGCCGATGGCGAAAGCGCTGGAGAGCAATTGGGATGGTCCGTGGGGTCGTCGGTACGCGATAGGGGTTCGGCGTCGCTTGCGGCAAGGATCCAAGTTATCGCAGCATCGCATCCGGTAGCTGACGAGGCGGGGCTTCGCCTCGAGGCGGCTCTTGAAAGCGGTCTCGAGTCTGTCTGCGGATGACCTGGTCATCGCGCTCCTATGCGGCGGCGGCTCGGCGCTGCTGCCGATGCCGTCCGGGAGCATGACGCTCGTGGACGAGATAGCTCAGACTTACCCTTAGTCGAATTGGCAGGTCGGCTCGCGTTGCTCATCGCGCGCGCATTCGTCCGTTCGCGGGCGCAATTGGGACAGCGGCGTGGAGCCAGCAAAACCCAAAGATCCCTGCCAATGCCGGATCATGTCCAGGCGAAATGGCTAAGCAAAAGCCCGGCATCCGGACGAGTCTTGTTTGGGCCGCGACGACAGGAAGTGGGGTGGCTCCCGGAACGGGGGTATATCATTCGGGTTTCCGAACGCGCTGGCCACGCCTCATCCGGAAATCCGAACGCGATCGAGCGGGCCAGCAAACAGGATAGATTGATTTCAATGGTTTAGCGGCGCTGCTCGTGTCCGCTCGAATTGGCACGCGTGTTGCTCTCTTCAGGCAACCCCCCGCTCGGCAGCGGGTGGATGGAGAGGAGAAAACATTCAATGACTGTTGCCTTGAGCCGTGTAGAGCATGACCTGCTCGGGGACCGGGAGGTCCCCATGGACGCCTACTACGGTGTTCACACCCTGCGCGCCGTCGAAAACTTCGCGGTGACCGGAATTCCGATCTCCCACTATCCGGACCTGATCCGCGCGCTCGCGCAGATCAAGATGGCGGCCGCCCGGGCCAATCGGGAACTGGGGCAGCTCGATGCTCAAAGGGCGGAGGCGATCGTTGCAGCCTGCCGGGATATCGAAGCCGGCGCGCTCAACGATCAATTCGTCGTGGATGTGATCCAAGGCGGCGCGGGCACCTCCACCAACATGAACGCCAATGAGGTGATCGCCAATCGGGCGCTCGAGGTCCTGGGGCGCGTGCGCGGTGACTACGGGCATCTGCATCCGAACGAACACGTCAACCTTGGCCAGTCCACCAACGACGTCTATCCGACCGCGCTGAAGCTTGCGACCTATAGCGGCATCTTCCGTTTGATCGATGCCATGGCGCATCTCCGGGCGGCCTTCGAGCGCAAGGCGGACGAATTCCACGACATCCTCAAGATGGGCCGTACCCAGTTGCAGGACGCAGTGCCGATGACGCTGGGGCAGGAGTTCTCCACCTATGCGGTGATGCTGTCCGAAGACGAGCAGCGGTTGCGCGAAGCTGCGCTACTGATCCGCGAGATCAACCTCGGCGCCACCGCCATCGGCACGGGCATCACCGCCCATCCCGACTACGCGTCCCTGGTTTGTCGGTTGCTTGCTGAGATCAGTGGTGTGCCGGTGATCACCGCGCCCAATCTCATCGAAGCCACACAGGATTGCGGTAGCTTCGTCCAGCTTTCGGGTGTCTTGAAGCGCGTCGCGGTGAAGCTCTCCAAGGTGTGCAACGATCTGCGGCTGCTTTCCAGCGGCCCGCGGGCGGGCTTCGGCGAGATCAACCTGCCGCCGCGCCAGGCCGGCTCCTCGATCATGCCCGGCAAGGTCAATCCGGTGATCCCGGAAGTCGTCAACCAGATCGCCTTCGAGGTGATCGGCAACGACCTGACGGTGACCTTCGCCGCCGAGGCGGGCCAACTGCAGCTCAACGCTTTCGAACCGATCATCGCCCACAGCCTGTTCAAGAGCATCGGCCACCTCAGTCAGGGATGCCTGATCCTCGCCGACAAATGCGTCGACGGCATCACCGCGAACCGCGAACGCCTGGAAGCTAGCGTGCTGGGCTCGATCGGCATCGTCACCGCACTCAACCCGATCATCGGCTATGCCAATGCCACCGAGATCGCAGCCGAGGCGCACCGGACCGGCAAAGGCGTTGCTGAACTCGTGGAGGCGCGCGGCCTGATGACGGCCGAAACGCTTGCCGAAGCCTTGCGCCCCGAGGCGCTGACCAAACCGCGCCCGATCATGGCGCGCAACTGAACCACCCCAATTGTTGACTGAAAATCCGCCCGGATGAGCCGGGCGGAGGGAGGAAGGAGATTATCATGAAGATAAACAAGCAGACGACCTGGATCGTCATCGCGATGATCCTGGGGGTCATCGTCGGCTATGGCTGCAACGTCCTGTCGGGCAGCCCGGCTGCAGCAAAGGACATCGCCGGCTATTTCGCGATGGTGACGGACATTTTTCTGCGGCTGATCAAGATGATCATCGCGCCGCTGATCTTCACCACACTCGTCGCCGGCATGGCCGGCATGGGCGACGCCCGCACGGTTGGGCGCATCGGCGGCAAGGCGCTCGGCTGGTTCCTGATGGCCTCGCTCGCGTCGCTGGCGATCGGCCTCATCTTCGCCAACCTTTTCCAACCCGGCGCCAATGTCGGCGTGCCGCTGCCCGACATTTCGGCCACCGCCGACTTGAAGACGTCGTCGCTCAATCTGAAGGATTTCATCACCCACGTCTTCCCGCGCAACATCTTCGAAGCGATGGCGAACAACGAGATCCTCCAGATCCTCGTCTTCTCGGTGTTCTTCGGTCTTGCGCTTGGCAGCCTGAAGGACACGAAGGCTCGCGCCCTGATCGAAGTCATCGAAGGTGCCGTCCCGGTAATGCTGAAGGTGACCGACTATGTGATGCGCTTCGCCCCGCTCGGCGTCTTTGCCGCGGTCGCCAACGTCGTCACCGTCCAGGGCCTCGGCATCCTGATGGTCTACGGCAAGTTCGTCGGCAGCTTCTACACGACGCTTGTCGTGCTCTGGGCCGTGCTGGTCGGTGCCGGTTTCCTGGTGCTGGGCTCGAACGTGTTCCGCCTAGTCAAGGAAGTGCGCCAGCCGATGCTCGTTGGCTTCTCCACCGCCTCCAGCGAAGCGGCCTATCCGCGTGTCATGGAGAAGCTGGAAGACTTCGGCGTGAAGGAGCGCGTCATCGGCTTCGTCCTGCCGCTCGGCTACTCCTTCAACCTCGACGGCTCGATGATCTATACGGCCTTCGCTGCGTTGTTCATCTCCCAGGCCTATGGCCTGCCGCTCACCATGGAACAGCAGATCGTCATGCTGCTGGTCCTCATGGTTTCGAGCAAGGGCATCGCCGGCGTGCCGCGCTCCGCGCTGGTCGTCGTTGCGGCGGTACTGCCAATGTTCAACCTGCCTGAGGCCGGCGTGCTCCTGATCATGGGCATCGACCACTTCCTTGACATGGGACGTACCGCCACCAACGTGCTGGGCAATGCGATCGCCACGACGGTCGTCGCCAAGTGGGAAAACGCACTCGACATTCCTGACGAAGCGGAACAGCGCACGCGCGAAAGACTAGTCGCAGCCGAATAGGCCGACGCCCAATGACGGTCTGCCCGCTTTCTCTTGAGAAGGCGGGCAGACCACCGCATGCTCGCTCGGCCTCATCGGATGTGGTAGGGAGCCGGATCAATAATAGTGTTGCGGCGTGTGCATCCGCTCCCATTCGTGCCAATGTCGATCGCCTCTTTTGTCCGCAAATACGGTTTGTTGCTCCCCGGCCTCGCCGCCGTGGCGCTCGTTGTCGGCCTTGCGGGCTTTCGCATCAGCGAGACGCTGGGCCTGGCGGAGTTACAGAGAACCGGAACGCAACGCCTCGAACTCTATGCCACCAGCCTGAACAGGCAGATCGACAAATACGCCTATTTCCCGGCGACGCTCGGCCTGGAGCGGGACGTGATCGACCTGATCGCGCACGGTAAGCCGCTTACCGACACCGTCAACCGCTACCTGGAGCAGCTCAACCAGCGGGCAGGCACGCTGTCGATCTACCTGCTCGATCGCGGGGGACACGTGGTCGCCGCCAGCAACTGGAACCGCCCGGACAGCTTCATCGGCGAGGACCTGTCCTATCGCTCCTATTTCAACGATTCCATGCAGGGGCGCCCCGGCCGGCTTTTCGGCATCGGTACCACCCGCGGCGAGCCCGGCTACTATCTCTCTTCGCCTTTGCTCGCGAACGGCGTGGTCGTCGGCGTGGCTGCGGTCAAAGTCAGCCTTGAGCAGTTGGAGCAGTCCTGGGCGACCGTCGAAGTGCCGGTCATCGTCACGGACCAGAACGGCGTCGTCATCCTTGCGTCCGTACCTTCCTGGAAATTCACTACGCTGCGCCCGCTGCCCGACCAAGAGCGGCGGCGTCTGGAGCGCAGTCTGCAGTACAACGCCCGGCCGCTTCCCTCGCTCGGATTGCGGCGCGAGGAGGCTTTCAGCGAAAATGCCACCCTCGTGCGGCTCGCGCCATCGGCGGACGTCGACGGTGGTTTCAAGCTGTCGGGCAACTTTCTGGCGCAGACCGCCCCGATGGGCGACACTGGCTGGTCGCTGACGGTGCTCTCCCCCGCCGGCGAAATCGGTGCGATCGCTTGGACTCGTGCGGCGCTGGCCGCAATCGCCAGCGCCTTCGTCGGCATCGTGCTTGTGCTGCTTGACCAACGGCGGCGGCATCTGCACGATCAACTGCGGGCTCGCGAAGCGCTGCAGCGCGCCCATGACGAGCTGGAGCGCAAGGTCGAGGAACGGACACGGACGTTGCGGGCCGCGCAGGACGAGCTCGTCCATGCCGCTAAACTGGCAACGATCGGGCAGATTTCCGCTGGCCTTGCCCATGAGATAAACCAGCCCCTGGCGGCGCTGCGGACCCTTTCCGGCAATGCGGTCAAATTCCTCCGGCGCGGCGATGTGGCGACTGCCGAAAGCAATCTCGACCGCATCGGCGGCATCGTCGACGGGCTGGGCGCGCTTACCAACCAGCTCAAGTCCTTCGCCCGAAAATCCTCGGGTACGCCCGGTCCGGTCGATGTCCGACGCGCCGTCGACAACGCGCTGTTCTTGCTCGACCAGCGCCTGCGCCGCGCGAACGTGGCCGTGTCCACCGAGATTGGGACGGGAGAGATTACGGCGCTCTGCGATGCCAACCGTTTGGAGCAGGTCATGGTCAACCTGATTGCCAATGCGCTGGACGCCATCGAAAACGCAGCCTCGCCTGCTCTGCGCCTTCGCGGCTGGCGCGAAGATGGACGCGCGGTCATCGAGGTCCATGACAACGGACCGGGCCTGCCGGAACACGTGCGCGAGCACCTCTTCGAGCCCTTCTTCACGACGAAGGAAAGCAACAGGGGCTTGGGGCTCGGCTTGGCCATTTCGTCGGAAATCGTGCACCATTTCGGTGGAACGCTGACCGGGGCGAACCACCCTCAGGGCGGCGCGATTTTCACCGTCGTCCTGCCCGCACCCGGTATCGGAGAAACGCCATGAGCGACAACCTCAAGGTCCTGATCGTCGAGGACGAGCCGAACGTCCGCCTTGGATGCCAGCAGACGCTCGAGCTTGAAGGCATGGATGTCGAAGCGGTGGAGAGCGCCGAGAAGGCGCGACGGCTCGTTCCTGCCGACTTTCCGGGCATCGTCGTTACCGACATCCGCCTCCCGGGAGACGACGGCATGGCGCTCATGCATGATCTTCTGCGGCAGGACCGCGACCTGCCGGTCGTCTTGATGACTGGGCATGGCGACGTTTCTCTGGCAGTTCAAGCGATGAAGGACGGAGCCCACGACTTCATCGAGAAACCGTTCTCGCCCGACTATTTCGTCGAGGTCGTGCGGAGAGCGCTTGAAAAGCGCAGGCTGACGTTGGAGGTCCGCGAACTGCGCGCGCGGCTTGAGAACAGGCAAATGACCGCCGCTCGCATTATCGGAGGCTCTGACGCCATCGAGAGGGTGCGTCACCTTATCGGCGAGCTCGGCAACAGCGCTGCGGATGTGCTGATCCAAGGCGAGACCGGAACCGGCAAGGAACTCGTGGCACGCTGCCTGCACGATGCCAGCCCGAGACGGAGCGGCAATTTCGTCGCCATCAATTGCGGCGGGGTTCCCGAAAACCTGTTCGACAGCGAAATCTTCGGCCACGAGCCGGGCGCCTTCACCGGTGCCGCAAAGCGCCGGATCGGCAAGATCGAGCACGCCAGCGGCGGCACGCTGTTTCTCGACGAGATCGAGAGCATGCCGATGGCCATGCAGGTCAAGCTGCTCCGGGTGTTGCAGGAGCGAACGCTCGAGCGCCTTGGATCGAACACGCCGATCTCCATCGACTGCCGCGTCGTCGCTGCGACCAAGGTCGATCTGGCGGCGCTTGCGGAACGAGGAGAGTTTCGTGCCGATCTCTACTATCGGCTGAATGTCGCAACGCTACCCTTGCCACCCTTGCGCCAGCGCCGCGAGGACATCGGCCTGCTGTTCGAGCATTTTGCCCTGCAGGCGGCGTCACGCCACGAGCGGGCCGTGCTCGGTCCCGATGCCGAGCGGACAAGGCGGCTGCTTGCCTATCATTGGCCGGGTAATGTGCGCGAGCTGCGCAATGTCGCTGAGCGCTGCGTGCTGGGCATCGAGACCGGCTTTCCGCCTTTCGGCGGAGCGGCGGACGCCACCTCTCGTCCTCTGGCACAAACCGTCGAAGCTTTCGAGCGCGCGTTGATCGCCGAAGCCCTCAGCCGCAACGGCAATAGCCTCGCCCGCACCAGCGAGGAATTACTGACGCCAAAGGCGACCCTGCACGATAAAATCCGCAAGTACGGTTTGACGTGATGCCGATCTGTCGCTCGGCACTTGAATGACGTCTTCCTCACTTCGTGGGAGGATGAGTGTTGTTGAGCGGCAGCATGCGTGCTCTGAGTAGTTCCGAGCGTGCTTTGCCTACGGCATGTGTCCTTAAGTCGACCTCTATTTGAGGACGAAGACATGCAGCAAATCAAAGTGCTACAGCGCCGGTGCAGGTCCGCTGTTGCCTCGCACAATGTATCATCTGGAAACGACGTATCATCTGGAAACGACGGCGTACGAATTTCGTTAGCCGTCACGAACGGTGAAGAGGTTCCGTTCTCCTGATTACCCTTCGCCGTTACGAACATGCGACGGTTTGCATTGATGACGCCCCTTTCCCGCGCAAGTGCGTTGACGAGCTGATCGAGGGGGAATGAACAGGTGAGCTTCGCCGAGATCGAGCAAAACGAGGGGTCGTATGGAAGCGGGCAAGCCCCGCAGCGATTTCATAGCCTAATCCAGGCACTAAAGCTTGTAGCCGATCTGCCGCAGCAGATCTTTCCGCCACGCAATGTCTGAGTCGGTTTCGACACCCAGCGGCGAGGCGCCATCCACCACACCGAGCACGCCGCGACCCAACTCCGTTTGCGCGACGATCACCTGTGTCGGGTTGGCCGTCGCACAGTAAATGCGGCAGACCTCCGGCACGGCACGCACGGCGGCCAGCACATTCACGGGAAAGAATCCGTCACCCAGGAAGATCAGGAAGGTGTGGCCGGCGCCAATCGCCAATGCGTTGTCGCGTGCAAGGGCGAGCATGGGCTCGTCATTACCCGACCAGCGCACGAGCCTCTTACCGGAGGCCTCGCAGAAGGCCAGCCCAAAGCGGATGCCAGGAACCGCGCCCACCATCGCCTCGTGGAGGTCTTCCACAGTCTTGATGAAATGGGACTGGCCGAAAATGAAGTTGGCGGCGTCCGGCTTGACGATGGGCACCACGGTGAGTTCCATGGCTGCGCTCCTTCAAGGTAGGCAATGCAATGGTAGCTAGGCTCGCGCAGGGCGATTTCAAGCGGCCATGTTGCGCGGGGACTAAAGCGACCAAGCCGTGGAACACCGCTTGCAGGCCGTTGCTACCTAAGCAAACGCTTTCTCCATTGCACTTGCAATCGCACAGGAACCGGACGAAGGCCCAGGCGACTCGACACGGATGGCCCAGGAACCCGCCTTTGACGTTGAAGTGGGTGGCGCCGCAGGCTTCAAGCATGTCGCCGCGGGATGAAAGTTCGGTGGCAGGTCGCACGCACATCGAAGTCTACTGACACGACCTTCGCGCTACATCTTGCCCATAGTAATAATTCCGGAGCAACCGCTGCCTGCTCCGGTCCCCCTGAACTTGCCGGTCCCTTTATCTCCTTTTATCATCCCCGTCAGGATGTTGCCTCCTTTCCTTCCCTTATGGACAAATGTGTGGGTAATGGTGACGGCTCCGTTGCTGGAGATTTTTCCCGAGAACCCATAGCTGGACGACACTGTGCCGTGACTTACGAAAACGGTTGACGAGAGTTCGCGCCAATCGCCGCAGTCCGTCTTTGCATGCCTTGTTATCCGCCATGTGCCATCGAAGGCACTCAGGCCGGGCTCCACGCAACGATTGTCGCGGGCTTCCATTCCGTTGCCGCAGACGAGCGGACAGACACGATTGCCGATCGCTTTCAGGCCATTCAAAAGTTCCTCGGTCGGAGCGAGTGATGCAAGCTTCAGTCCCTTGCGCTCGGCATATGCCTGTAGGGCCTTCCGGCTGCTGTCACCCCATTTGCCGTCGACCCGGCTGAGGCATCCGATGCGCGCCAGTTCCCTTTGGGTGGCGAACGCGAGTTCGCCGACAGTCATGTTGGCGGCTGAACCGGATACCTGTGCCCCTGGGTTGGCCTGTTCAAGCGCCGCGACATCGGTTGGCCCGGCGTTGTCTTCCAGGTTTACGGCGCGTTTGGAATCGGCCGTTTCCTGCTCCGCCGCCTGCCTTTCCTTTTCGTGCGCTCCGATCGCCGCGATCTTCAACTTCGCAAGCGTTCCGAACGCGCCATTGGGGTATTCCCGGAGGTATGCTTCGAAAAAACTGCTTTCGGTCGAATCCTTAATGGAATTCCAGTAGGCAAGCTCCACGGTTCTGTCGGTATCGGCTGTCGCCGCCGGGCGCGTTGCCGGGTCCGGGACCGGCGATGGATTTAGAACAACGGGGCCTGTCAGGGATGAGCTGTCCCAAGGGATCTGCTTGCCGTCCGTGACCTGTAATACGGCGCGACGCACTGCAATCAGATCATCCGTTATGCTCTGCCCGGGTGTACCGAGGTGTTTCAGCAAGGCCGTCGTGAACGGGGAGTTCCTGCCAGCCCCATCAAGGGCAACGTTTCCCGGCTGAGTTGCGAACGCAATCAGCGAGCCGACGCCGGTATCGAGTTTCGCCAACCCCCGCCCCACGACCATGGACCGCGTTCCCAGGGAGCGGGCCAATGTCACGGCAAGTGGATTGTCACGGCACGCGTCGAGGAACACCAAGTTGACCTTGGCGTTACGCTCCATGGCGGAGAGCACGAGCTCGATCGGCAACGCCTCGAAATCCAGGTCGTTGTTTGAGCGAAGCTGCGCGTCGACTGGGATCATGTAGTTGACCCCGTTCACCTGCAGCCCGTGACCGGCATAGAAAAAGAGCGACACGTCAGCGCCTTCGACTTTGCCCACAAACTCTCGGATCGACCGACGCATTCCCGCCAGGTCGAGATCGCGGCCGGTCACCACCACGAATCCCAGTCCTGTCAACTTCGACGCCATGTCGCTGGCGTCATTCTGAGGGTTCGTAAGCTGTGGCGCGTGCTGATAGGCCGAGTTTCCAATGACCAGCGCGACGCGCTTTTCGGCCCAAGCGTAGGAGCTTAGAAAAAAGAACGAGAGCACAACGGCCGCACGAAGAAAATACATAGGAGCCAGCCCCGCCGACCATGCTCCCAAGTCGAAATCGACGTTTGGCAGGCACCCCCGATTGTCGTTGTCAGCGCATCGGACCAGCCTAAGGGATTGCAGTCGGGATGAATTGAGAATGATCCCAGACGCGGATGTCGTCAACCAAGGCCCGAACGCTGTCGAAGCTTAGGCGGCGCCGTCGGGTGTCGTCACATATTCGGTACGCAGTCGTTCGTCTCATCTTGGCTGGATCGGTCGGATCCCATCACCACATTTTGGAAGAGCCGATCAGCGAAGATCGGAGTTCGATAAGCACGGGAGGGGCAGGGTTCAGCTCAATGGCTTGTTGCCATGAGATCCCGGGCCGCCATGATGATAGTGGTTGGCAACCGCTGACGTCGCCATACCAGCCTCCAAGCACGCACCGATGAAGGCATCACGGGCGACCGTTGCTGGAACAGAGCGGTTCAGCGCACAGCGGCACGTTATGACGGCTCGTTCATAGCCTTGTCCGTGCCGTATCGGCCATTCATGTTCTAGAAAGTCCAGCGCGTCGTAGACCGATGCAAAAATGCGGTTCGATCCTGACTGCAAACGAACAGATAGCGGGACCGCCCAAGGTATCTCAGGAAGGCGCATTTTGTCCTCCTTCCGCAGGCTAACAGGATGAAAAAGAACACCAAAATGATACAGCGACGGAGCCCGCGGTTCAACGTCAACACGGCGGGTACCAAGGGGGCGGGGCTCGTCTGTTCGTCGTACGGATTTATGCGAATGACGTAGAAGTTGGCATCGAGGGCGCTTCGGTTTCGTCGATTGTTGCCGCTAGCGTTCTTGGATCTCAAAGCCTTTTCGGCCTTCTTCCGGGGGCGGAAAGTCCATCGCGTCGCGGCTGAGCCCGCCAGCATCACCTCTTCCCCGCGAGTATTCGTGGTCGCAGGATTAGGTGTGCCATTTTCGCTCATTCTTTCGGGCGCGAAGGATTTTAACTATGTTTACACTCTTTAAATTAGCAAATTGAAATATCTTGCTTGCTAATCCGCCGAATGTGTTATTAATTCATTAAGGATATAGGTTGCCGAAGCCCGGTGGGACAAAGAGCGGCTGAGGAAACCAACATAAATTTCAGGAAGTTAGTTTGGGAGCGGCTGTTTTTCTGGCTGCCCCGATAGGAGTAGTCGTGCGCGAATTTTTCTCGCCCCGAGAGGGCGTGCCGACGGCAAGGACACCGGCTAAGACTGGCCAGTATTCTTGCCTCTGCTTGGCCGAGAATTGCAGTGTTGCTTCTTCTTCCAATGCTCGACCAACCGGGCGATCGCGAGCAGGTCGTCGCGGGCTCACACTCGGTCGCTCCACACAGGACATCGATGCTTTGGCGCTCTCTGCGCCCTGCATGAAGGATTTCAATCAACGGTGGGATGAGATCGCCGATGGCGCAAAGGCACGCCATCGGACGGGCATCGCATAAAACCACAGTGCCTCGATAAGGGGTACGCATGGCGGGAGGGGTAATGTCATGGCTACGCAGACCACGGGTGGTGGAAGCACTACATCTTTCAGCAACGCACCGCAGGCGCAGGGCGACGCCTATGCGTGGACCGAGGATCAGCTGAAGGCATCTAGCCTCTACAATTCCAGTACCAACACCATCACCCTGGACGTGATGGCCAACGATCTTGGCGGTAAAGCGAAGACTCTCTGGTCGATCGACGACGGCGGCTCGAATTTCATGACGGAGCTGTTGCAGAGCAATATCACAACCAGTTGGGAGAGGACCGCAGAAGGAAACTGGATGCGAATCTCCAACGGAAAGATCGAATATAGAATTGCTGACGGCTCCAACTCGCCCGACAATGCCCGGAGCGTCGACTCCTTGGCTGGCGGCGAACACATACAGGACTCGTTCTACTATTCGATCCGGCTCGGCAACGGCACGCTGAGCTACGCCAAGGTGACGCTGGACATAACGGGCCAGAACGACGGGCCGACGTTCGGCGGCAGTTACGAAGGGACCGTCGTCGAAGCGGGAGGCACGAACAACAGCGATCCCGGTTCGCCGACAGCGACCGGTACGCTGCACGTTTATGATGCCGATTCCAACCAGAACCATTTCCAGGCACCGCTGGAGGCCGCGCTCGCGGGTACATACGGCAAGTTCAGCTTCGACGCGTCCACAGGGGCTTGGACCTACGCACTCGACAATGCTCGCTTGGCGACCCAGGCGCTTCCCGCCGGACAGCATGTCACGGACAAGCTGACCGTGTGGTCCGCGGACGGGACCGCCAGCCAAGACATCGTAGTGACCGTTACCGGCACCAATGATGCGCCTGCCGTGTCGGGGGCGGTCAGCGGCGGGGCCACCGAGGGCGGAGCGACCGTGACGCTCGACGCGCTCACCAATGCCACCGACGTCGATGACGGCACGACGCTGCAGGTCGTCAATGTGCCGGCCCAGTTGCCGGCCGGCGTCAGCTATGATGCCGCTGCCCATTCCTTTACGCTCGACCCGAAGGATGCCGCCTACGACCACCTGGCGGCCGGCCAGCCGACGACCGTGACGGTGAACTATGCGGTGTCGGACGGCGTCGCCTCGACGGCAGCCTCGGTCACCTGGACCGTTACCGGCACCAATGATGCGCCTGCCGTGTCGGGGGCGGTCAGCGGCGGAGCCACCGAGGGCGGAGCGACCGTGACGCTCGACGCGCTCACCAACGCCACCGACGTCGATGACGGCACGACGCTGCAGGTCGTCAATGTGCCGGCCCAGCTGCCGGCCGGCGTCAGCTATGATGCCGCCACCCATTCCTTTACGCTCGATCCGAAGCATGCCGCCTACGACCATCTGGCGGCCGGCCAGCCGACGACCGTGACGGTGAACTATGCGGTGTCGGACGGCGTCGCCTCGACGGCAGCCTCGGTCACCTGGACCGTTACCGGCACCAATGATGCGCCTGCCGTGTCGGGGGCGGTCAGCGGCGGGGCCACCGAGGGCGGAGCGGCCGTGACGCTCAACGCGCTCGCCAACGCTACCGACGTCGACGACGGCACGACGCTGCAGGTCGTCGATGTGCCGGCCCAGTTGCCGGCCGGCGTCAGCTATGATGCCGCTGCCCATTCCTTTACGCTCGACCCGAAGGATGCCGCCTACGACCACCTGGCGGCCGGCCAGCCGACGACCGTGACGGTGAACTATGCGGTGTCGGACGGCGTCGCCTCGACGGCGGCCTCGGTCACCTGGACCGTTACCGGCACCAATGATGCGCCTGCCGTGTCGGGGGCGGTCAGCGGCGGGGCCACCGAGGGCGGAGCGGCCGTGACGCTCAACGCGCTCACCAACGCCTCGGACGTCGACGACGGCACAACGCTGCAGGTCGTCGATGTGCCGGCCCAGCTGCCGGCCGGCGTCAGCTATGATGCCGCTGCCCATTCCTTTACGCTCGACCCGAAGGATGCCGCCTACGACCACCTGGCGGCCGGCCAGCCGACGACCGTGACGGTGAACTATGCGGTGTCGGACGGCGTCGCCTCGACGGCGGCCTCGGCCACCTGGACCGTTACCGGCACCAATGATGCGCCTGCCGTGTCGGGGGCGGTCAGCGGCGGGGCCACCGAGGGCGGAGCGGCCGTGACGCTCAACGCGCTCGCCAACGCCTCGGACGTCGACGACGGCACAACGCTGCAGGTCGTCGATGTGCCGACCCAGCTGCCGGCCGGCGTCAGCTATGATGCCGCCACCCATTCCTTTACGCTCGACCCGAAGGATGCCGGCTACGACCACCTGGCGGCCGGCCAGCCGACGACCGTGACGGTGAACTATGCGGTGTCGGACGGCGTCGCCTCGACGGCAGCCTCGGTCACCTGGACCGTTACCGGCACCAATGATGCGCCTGCCGTGTCGGGGGCGGTCAGCGGCGGGGCCACCGAGGGCGGAGCGGCCGTGACGCTCAACGCGCTCGCCAACGCCTCGGACGTCGACGACGGCACAACGCTGCAGGTCGTCGATGTGCCGACCCAGCTGCCGGCCGGCGTCAGCTATGATGCCGCCACCCATTCCTTTACGCTCGACCCGAAGGATGCCGCCTACGATCACCTGGCGGCCGGCCAGCCGACGACCGTGACGGTGAACTATGCGGTGTCGGACGGCGTCGCCTCGACGGCGGCCTCGGCCACCTGGACCGTTACCGGCACCAATGATGCGCCGACGACCTCTGCGGTGACGCTAACACCAATTGCCGAGGACAGCGCCAGCCGCATCATCACCCAGGCGGAGCTGCGAGCCAATGCGTCCGACATTGACGGCGACAGTCTGACGGCCACGAATCTGGAAATTGCGATCGGCAATGGTTCGCTGGTTGCCAACGCCAATGGCACCTGGACCTATACGCCTGCCGCCAACGACGACACCGGGGTCTCGTTCAGCTATACGATCACCGACGGGCACGGCGGCAGCGTGGCGGGCACGGCAAGCCTCGACATCACCCCGGTCAACGACGCGCCTACCAATACCGTGCCAGGCGCGCAGACCGTCAACTCGAACATGGCGAGCGCGATCAACGGCGTCGCCGTGGCGGATGTCGACAGCCCCAACGTGTCGACGACTGTATCGGTCGGCCATGGCAAGCTGACGGTTGGAACCGGTGGTGGTGCGACGGTTAGCAACAACGACACCAATGCGGTGACGATCAGCGGCACGCTCGTGCAGGTCAATGCGGCGCTGGCCGCGCTGAGCTATCTCGGCAATATCAATTACAGCGGCACCGATACGCTGACAGTGGCGACGTCGGACGGATTCCTGAGCGATACCGATACTGTGGCGATCATAGTCAGTCCGCCTGCCAATGCGGCGCCGGTGGCAAGCAATGATGTTATCGTCATATCTACCGGAACGTCCATATTCCTCTCGGCGGCATGGCTGCTCAACAATGACACGGATGCTGACGGAGACGCCCTTTCGATTTCTGGGGCGGGCATCGGCTCGCTGCCGAGCGGTTGGACGATCACGTCGGTGACTGCGGGCGGGGTGGTCACCGGGTTCAACGTGAGCACGGGCAATGTCAACCAAGCGGCCACCCTGGCGTACACGGTCAGCGATGGACAGGGGCACACGTCGACCGCCCAGTTCACCATTCAAACGCCCTCCGTGGCGTCGACCGGCAATGATAATGATATCAACCTGGGCTCCTTGAGCTACAACTATTCGTACATTGATGGAAAGAACCACGAGGATACCCTCACCGCCAATCTGACGCTTAGCGGAACCCAAGGAAACGACGTATTCGTCGGTGGTAACGGGGATGACACCCTTGAAGCCGGGGCCGGCAACAACATTCTCACCGGCGGGATCGGCAACGACACATTTGTCTTCGGCAAATTCGCAAGCACGACCAATCATGTCACCGACTTCGACGCGGGCAGCAATTCGACGACTGTCGATACCTTGCGCTTCGACGTGGGGACCGGGGCAAGCGAGTTCTCGCTCGGCAACAACAATGCGACCGTGGAGAACTTCAAGTCGGGCAACAACGCAGCGATCAATTTCGCCGGCACGGAGGTTGCCGTCAAAACGGATGCCAGCGTCACCAATGCTTCCGTCCAGGGAACGATCAACGGCTACGGCAATATCACCACGGGTGCGTTCTTCGTCTTCCACAATACGGATCTAGGTCATGCCGCGGTCTACTACGACCCCAATCCGGCGGTGGCGGGTGGCGCCGTACTTGTCGCGGAACTCGACAATGTCACGCTCCTTGGCAATCTCGGCACCTTGAATGCCGGTGATTTCCAGTTCTCTTAGGAGCGACGATGAGCCGGGCACCCAACCAGTCCTCCCTCCAGGCGGTGATGGCCGAACTTCGGCGTGCCGCCTGGCCACTCGTAGCCTTCAGCGCGGCGATCAACATCCTAATGCTGACGGCGGCGCTCTACATGCTGCAGGTCTATAATCGGGTGCTATCGAGCCACAGCCTCGAAACGCTGACGGCGCTCACTATCATGGCCGTCGTGGCGCTCCTGGCCCTGGCAATATTGGAAACCGTTCGATCGCAGCTGCTAATCGCAACCGGGATCTGGCTGAACGGTCGCCTGTCGCCGGTTCTTCTTGCCGCGTCGATCGAACAGGCGGCCGGAAAGAAGGGTAATGGCGGCGCTCGCACGCTGCGCGACCTCGAGCAATTCGGGAACTTCGTCACCGGCTCGGCAATTTTTCCGATCCTCGACGCGCCCTGGGCGCCGATCTTCTTCGCGGCGATTTTCCTCCTGCACCCGTGGCTCGGCTGGCTGGCATTGGGAGGCGGTATTGCGCTTTTCCTTCTGGCGGTGCTCACGGAGCTTGTCACGCGACAGCCGGTTGCCCAGGCGAGCGGCGCTCAAAGCAAAGCCTATGCGCAAGCGGAGGCAGCGATCCGAAACGCCGAGGCCATACAGGCCATGGGGATGCTGCAGGCGATGATGTCCGGCTGGAAGGCGGTGCAGAAGGCTGCGGCGGAGGGGCAGGCGACCGCAAGCCTTCGTTCGGCGGCCCTTGCCGCGGCGGCGCGCTTTCTCCGGCTCGGCCTGCAGATCGGCGTTCTCGGGCTCGGAGCCTATCTCGTCGTGCACGCTGAAGCGTCTCCCGGCGCAATGGTGGCTGCCTCCATCCTGATGGGGCGGGCGCTTGCACCCGTCGAGCAGGCGATCGGTACGTGGAAGTCGATCTTGAGCGCGCGATCTGCCTATCACCGGCTATCCGTCGTGGCCGGCGCCCGGGGCGACGAGGTTCCCATTCTGCCATTGCCGCGTCCTGAGGGGCGGCTTGTCGTCGAGAATGTCATCGTTGCACGCGAAGGCGGCGGCGAGCCGATCCTGAAGGGCGTGAGCTTCCAGCTCGAACCCGGCGAAGTGCTCGCCGTCATTGGTCCGTCCGCTGCGGGCAAGACGAGTCTGGCAAGGCTCATCGTGGGCGCTTCCACGGCCGGCCATGGCCGGGTGCTCCTTGGGGGCATGGATGTCGCGCAGTGGGCAGCGGCCGATCGCGGCCAGCATGTCGGCTACCTGCCACAGGACATAGAGCTCTTCTCCGGGACCGTCGCCGAGAACATCGCTCGATTTCAGGAACTCAACGAGCAGTCCTTCAGCGATGTCGTACGCGCTGCGTGCGAGGCCGGGGTACACGAACTCATCAAAGGGCTTCCGAAAGGCTACCACACTGAGATTGGCGAGGCGGGCGCGGTGCTCTCGGGCGGCCAGCGTCAGCGGATCGCGCTTGCCCGCGCGCTCTACCGGGATCCTGCGTTCTTGCTCCTGGACGAGCCCAACTCAAACCTTGACGGAGACGGTGAGCAGGCGCTGAGCAATGCGCTTCAAAGGCTCAAGGCCGCCGGAAGAACGATAGTTCTGATCACCCATCGCTCAAACATGATGGACAGCGTCGACAAGGTTCTTGTGCTTCAGCGCGGTCAGATCGATCTCTTCGGCCCACGTAACGATGTGTTCCGTGCGATGGAAGAGCGAGCGCGAGCCGCAGCCACTGCCCCTCGATTGGGAGTCGTGAGCGCATGATTGCCAAGCTGCTAACCCCTCTTGGTGGCGATCCCACTGCATACATAGCCACCGACGACGCCCGGCTTCTGCCGCGACTAAGACCTGCTGTGGCAACCGGGCTTGTGGTGATCCTCGCTTTTTTTGGCATCTTCGGTGGCTGGGCCGCTCTGGCGCCGCTCGACAGCGCGGCAGTCGCCCAGGGCGTCGTCAAGGTCGAGGGCGAGCGCAAGGTGATCCAGCATCTCGAAGGCGGCATCGTTTCGCAGCTCAAGGTTGCCGATGGTGAACACGTCAAAAGCGGCCAGGTTCTGATCAAGCTGGATGACACGCAGGCAGCCGCGCATCTGGAGCTCCTCAGGAACCGTGTCATATCTCGCAAGGCGTCGGCCGCCCGCCTACGGGCCGAGCGGGACGGAAAAGACGAGATTGCCTTCGAACAAGAGCTTCTGACGTCGTCGTCGTCCTCGGCCGCCGAAGCGGTCGCCGTACAGAACGAAGTTTTCCGGGCGCGGCGCCTGGCGCTCAGCAACGAAACCGGCATTCTGCATCAGCGCATCCTGCAAAGCGAAAATGAGATCAAAGGGCTCGAAGACATGGTCGCTGCCCAGGATCAAGTGATGGTGTCCATCGAAGCAGAAGCGGCTGATCTGGAAAAACTGTCAAAGAAGGGCCTCGCCACGCGCGAGCGGCACCTTCAGCTGCGCCGGCGCCAGGGGGAACTCAAAGGGGAGCGCGCGACGAACATCGCCGCAATCGCCCGCATTCGGGAATCGATGGCGGAGATCGAGCAGCAGATCATGAACCTGTCCACGACCCGCCTGAACGAGGCGGTGGCCGAGCTTAGCAAGGTCGAAGCCGAACTTTTCGATCTCCAGCAGCAGTTGCGCGCGGCCGAGGACGTGCTTGCGCGCGCCGACATCAGAGCGCCCGTCGACGGGGTTGTCATGGGATTGCAGGTCCACACAGCCGGTGGTGTCGTGCGCCCCGGCGAGCCGCTGATGTCGATCGTGCCCGTCGGCCAGAAGCTGGTGGTAGAGGCGATGGTCCGTCCGGAAGACGTTGACACCATCGCCGTCGGGCAGACCGCACATGTCCGGATATCGGCCTTTGCACGTTATGATATGCCGCCGCTCGATGGTCGCGTTGAGCTCGTATCGGCCGATCGCCTGACCGATGACAGAACCGGCGCCGGCTATTTCACGGCTATCATCGTGGTCGATGAGCAAGAGCTCGGCAAACTTGCCGGCCGCAAGCTGCTCCCCGGGATGACCAGCGAAGTGATGATCCGCACCGGCAGTCGAACGATGCTCGCCTATATCGGCGAGCCGCTGGCACGAACGTTTCGCAGGGCCATGCGGGAGAATTGAGGTCGCGATCGGCTGTCCGCCAATCACGCGCTTGGCGCGTGCCTGTTCCGGCGGAGTGAGGTCGTCGTTTCGGACGTCGCATTAGTTGTGAGGAGCGGGTCGATCCGCGCCAGCATCCGCCTGGTGCAAGCGGCCAGCAGACGTTCCGGAGCTTCCTGGCGCTGCCTGCTCATTCTCACCTTCATCCGGAGTGCGGGTTTCGCCTCGTCTACGGTCGCAGTTTGCCTGCGAGGAACGAGACGAAGCGTCGGACCTTTACCGCGATATGGCGATTGGCCGGATAGACCGCTTGCAGCTGTATCGTGCTGACGTGCCAATCGGAGAGAAGACGAACCAACCGACCCTGCCTGAGATCTTCGCCAACGATAAAGTCGGGCAGGAGGACGATACCGACCCCCAGCAAGGCGGCGTCACGCAGGCCAAGGCTGTGATTGAGTTCCAGCCGGGGCACGATTGGAATCCGGAACTCCTCATTGTTCTTTCTGAACGGCCAGACCCGCCCCCATCTTAATTCGGCGAAGTGGAGGCACGAGTGGTGCGCGAGGTCGTGTGGCGTTTCCGGCGCACCGTATTCGGCTATGTAGGCGGGTGACGCGGAAATCACGAGTGACGATGTCGCCAGTTGCCGGGTGATGAGATTGATGTCGACTTCGAGGCGACCCCGAATGGCCAGGTCGAAGCCATCCTCGACCAGGTTTACCGCCCGATGCGACAGGTCCAGTTCGAGAGACATAGCCGGGTTGAGCTTGAGGAACTCCGAAACGGCTGGCACGATCACCAGATGCCCGAGATCGGGCGGAGCGGACACCCGCAAGCGCCCGACGGCTTCCTTCTGGAACGAGGTGGCCGCCCGTTCCGCCTCCTTTATCTGCGGCAGGATACCCGAAAGAGCTTCCCGATACGCCGCGCCCGCTTCGGTAAGGGCGATCTTGCGCGTCGACCTCTGAAAGAGGCGGATGCCGAGGCGATCCTCGAGCTGCCTGACCTGGGTTCCCACCGTCGCACGCGACATGCCCAGTTCGTCCGCCGCCTTGGTGAAGCTGAGATGCGCGGAAACCGTTAGAAATGCGGCAATCCCGTCAAGCGGATCCAGTGTTTTCATGAGGGCGATTATCCGTTCAATGATGTTAATTTATCGCTCTTATCATGAGGCGGAGCACAAAGTAATCAATGGGTGTCCTCAAGCAGAAGGAGACCCGAGATGAAGACATTCACCTATGCGGTGGTATCACCGCCAGGCCATGGAACGCTCGCAGCGGCGTTCGGAAAACACGTCATACGCATGATGGCCGCCAACACGGGCGGCGCGCTGGGCATGCTCGAGGCCATCGTGCCACCCGGAGAAGGTCCGCCGCTTCATGTGCATGAGCGCGAGGACGAGTTCTTTCGCGTCCTGTCCGGTTGCTTCGGCTTCTGGTGTGCCGGCGACTATGTCGAATTGTCAGCAGGGGGCTGCATCGCGCTGCCGCGTGGCGTGCCGCATCGCTTCCGCAACATCGGAGATACGGAAGGCCATCTGATGGTCGTCGTGACGCCGGGCGGGTTCGAGAACTTCTTTCCGATCATCGAGCTCTGCAAGCCCGAAACGCCCGAGCAGATCGCCTCCGTCGCAAAGGATTTCGGCCTGACTTTCCTGCCCGACGACGAACGCAAGATCGCCTGACCCGGCGACGAACTGCCCTCAACTCCGGCACCGAGAACCTCAGCAACGGTCCATCGAAAGGAGACCGAAGGATGACACTCACGCCTTCAAACGAAAACGGAATGACCCTGACAGCTGGCCAGCTGGACGCCTATCTCGCAAAGACCGGTGTCGACCGGCCAGCTTCTCTCGATCTTCCCAGCTTGTCGAGGCTTCACCGTGCGCACCTCATGACCTTCACGTGGGAGGCGCTGGATGCCTTCATGGGATGGCCGTCCTCAATTACCCCGGCTTCCGCCTTCGCCAAGATGGTGGGGGGCAGGCGCGGCGGCTGGTGCTACGAGATGAATGGTCTCTTCGGCGCAGCTCTCGATGCGCTCGGTTTCCGGGTAACCCGTCTTTGCGGCGGCGTCGATCGCGAAAAACTGGGCGACGTTGCCATTGGCAATCACCTGACCCTGCGTGTCGATCTCGGCGACCGCTCCTATCTCGCCGAGGTCGGCGTGGCCGATGCCATTATCGAACCCGTGCCGCTTGCCGTCGGACCGATCAGCCAGCGTGGTTTCGATTTTTCGATCGTACCGACGCAGGACGACTGGCTGCGCTTCAACAATCATGCGCATGGCATTGCGCGTAGCTTCGATTTCCGGGCCGACCACAGCGATGAGGCTGCCATGGCTGACACGCATGGCTGGCTGATGCGGGATCCCGGATCGCCATTCACAAACGCGCTGGCGGTCCTGCGTCATACCGCGAACGGCTATGTCGCCCTACAGAACGACCGCTTGCGCACGGTCACGCCCGTCAGCGTTAGCGAACACCGCATTACAAGCGCGGACCATCTCGCGGACACGTTTGAGACCGTCTTCGACCTCGAGATTCCTCGGCCCGAACGCGTCTGGGACAAGATCCAGGCGATTGGCCGCGACGAGGCGGCCTGAAAGGCGACACCCTTCAACAACGTGGAACTCGAGGAAACACCGATGCTTCACATAGCCGCATGGCTATATCGGGTTCGCACTGAGCAGGGCTCTCACGGTTGCCCTAGGTTGGATGAGCAGGCTCCCGCCGGGGCTTCCGTCGAAGAATGCCCGCATTAAAGCTTCATAGCAGTCAATGAAGTCGCGTCTGCCACTCAGGCCAGCACGAGTAACGGTCGTCTGGATTCAGCATTTAGTTTCGCTGATTGGCAGGGGGGTGCAGTGAAGCCCCCGCCTTTTCGGCGGCTGCCCGCAAACGCTTGTCTCTGGTCCACAAGGCCGTCCGCTGATCGAGGAGTACCGAGGCCACCAAGTGGGCATCTGTGTAGCCAATGCCCATGCTAAAAATGGCGTGGCGATCAATCATCGTCATGACTTCGTCATGCGTTGCGACGAACGCTTCCCGTTGAGCCGCCAGGAAGGCTATCACGCTACTACGATCCCGAAGGCTGCCCAGCGAGAGTTCTCCAATCACGGCCGGATGGCAGAGAAGACGATCGTCCTCAATAATCCTACGCAGCTCTGCATCGGCATGTCGGAAATGATCAATCCAGATGGAAGTGTCAGCAAGTATCACTTGGCAGCTGCGCTCCGGCGGCGTGGGGCTGCCTCCGCATCCGGCATAGTTCCCCCGAGCGCGATGAGGCGTTTTCCCGATTCCACACGAACAAGCGTCTCCAACGCTTGGCGAACCAGAGCGGAAGTTTCTTTCTTTCCGGTTAGGGACCTGGCCCTTTCCATGAGGGTGTCGTCAAGATTGATAGTCGAGCGCATCGTTTGGTTCCTGATTCCGGTGTTGAAAATAGCACCATTTGGTGACGAAATCTACGCCTGGCCCTGCTCTCTTCGGGAAGCTGGCACCGCGTGAGCACTCGTCTTTGTCCGCGCATTGACGGTTGGTTCGATGCTTCGATCACGCCTACAGCATCCTTGCACAATCACACCTGGTCACGCGCCGCGGACGACTTAGTCGCCCCCTTCCCCCGAAGTCCGCTGGCAAGTTTAAGGCCAGCTTGTGTCGCGAAGCACTTTAATGTTCCGATTGGGGATGTCCGGATGTCCCTTCAAAGACCCGTGCGTTGTCTCAGATAGGTGATTTCTTCCGTCGTGAGGGCACGGGTGGCGCCCTTGGGTAAGTCGCCAAGCGCGACCGTACCGATCGAAACCCGCAACAGACGCAACACCTCGAAGCCGAGCTTATCGAGCATGCGGCGGATCTGGCGGTTGCGTCCCTCTTCGAGCTCCACTTCGATCCATGTGTTCTTGTCGCCGCCTCTGAGATGGACGGCACGTGCGGCGCGCAGCACCTCGCCGCCTTCCTCGATGCCGGCAACCATCTGCCTGAGATGCCCGTCACCGATCTGCCCGGCGATCTGCACGTGGTAGACCTTGCCGAGATGGGTTTCAGGGTCGAGCAGGCGTTGGGCAAGCACCGTGTCGTTGGTGAAGAGCAGAAGGCCCTCGCTCGCCTTGTCGAGGCGGCCGACCGGAGACAGGAAAGACGAGTCGGTTTCTGTCAGGCAATCGAACACCGTCGGCCGGCCCTCGGGGTCGTGCCGAGTGGTGACCAGTCCGCGCGGCTTGTTCAGCATCAGATAGATCTTTTCTTCGGCAAGCACCGGCCTGCCATCGACCGTGATGTGATCCTTGTCGATGTCGACCCAGTGTGAAAGGTCCGTGATCTTGCGCCCGCCGATGCTCAGGCGTCCTTCCAGCACGAGCTTTTCGGCCTGCGTGCGCGAACAGTAGCCGAGCTTGGAAAGTGCGCGGGCAACGGTCACGCGCTTGCCGGCATCGGCTGCGGGGCGGCGGCCGTTGTCTCGCGCAGCTGTTGGTCGCTTCTGTTTCACACCGCGGTCTTCCGGTTCCTGGTCCTGTCGCGGCCCGTTGCCGCGCCTCTGCTTAACATATCCGGTGCCTCGATCACGGCCTCAGCCGATCTTCGTGTAATCGATCCGCCGGGCGAGCCAGCAGCCGATGGTGAGGCCAGCCACCTTGCCTTGCGCGTCGCGTCGGACAAGCACGGTCCAGTCTCCCGGTGCCGGTGCATCCATCGAGCGCTTGCAGCGAAGGAGCCAGACGTCTTCGGCCAGCGGTCGCATGGCATCCATTGCTCCGGTGCCGAGCGCACCGTCGAAGCCGCCGTAGAAGACACCATTGGTGGAGACGATGTCGAGATGGGCGTCGAGTTCAGCCGAATGGTAGCGGCCGGCGATATCGGTGATCGCCGTGCCGGAAATGCGTTCGGCATTCACCGTCAAATTTTCGCGGGGCCGTTCCATGCGAAGCGCGGCGCCTTGCGCGATCAGGGTCACCGCCGCCGAGCGGGCGCTGCCGTCGGCACTGACGGAAAGCGTTTCGGGCGAGGTCGCGAACCGCAGTTCGATGCGGGACGATGCCGTCGGCCTGGCGACAAGGGCGAGGCCCGTTTCCGGATCCAAGTAGCTTCCGGTGCTCCGCGCGTCCCAGCTTCCGGACGCGGTCTCGGTATCCTCGTGGCCGAGAGCGATCTTCATCAGCGTCGTTGCAGCCGCATGGGCATCGCCTTCGTGATTGAACATCACCACGACGGAGAGACGCTCGGCCGGCGCGTAGAGCCTGCGGCAGCGGAAACCGCGGAGCGCGCCGCCGTGGCCGCTGATCGCGACATCGCCGATCATTTCCTGTGCGAGGCCGAAGCCGTATGGTGCCGGGCGGCCATCCGCATAGGTCTGCGGCGCAGAAAGGCGGCGATAGAGCCCGTCCTCATCGTCACGCGTCCTGTCGATGAAGCACTCCCAGGCGAGCATGTCGTCGAGCGAGGCGGAAACACCGGCGTCGCCCGCCCAGTAGATGCGATTGAGCGCCTCGAAATAGCCGATCGCCTCGTTGCCCTCGTAGCCGACGATACCGTCCGGCGGCAGGCTGGTATCCGGGGTCAAGGCGGCGGTCTGCATGGCCGCGGGACCAAACACGGAGCGCTGATAGAGTTCCGCCATCGAGCGGCCGGTGTGCTCTTCGATCAGGTCGGCGAGAATGCGGAAATTGCCATTGGAGTAGGAATAGCGGGTGCCGGGCTCGAAGTGCGTCGAGCGTGCCTTGGACAGCAGCGGGCGTGCATCCTCACGGCGGAAGACACCATCGTGGCTGGCGCCCTCAAGCACCGTCAATGCCCAGTAGTCGCGAAGTCCGGACTGGTTGTGGCAGAGATGGGCAGCGGTCGGGCGCTTGCCTTCGAGCAAGGGGAGGTAGGCGTCGAGCGCAGGGTCGAGCTTCTCCGGACGACCAACCGCATCGAGCAGCACCGCGCAGGTCAGCTGCTTGGTGATCGAGCAGATCGGAATCCGCGTCGCCATCGTCATCGGTTTGCGGGCGGTCAGGTCGGCATAGCCCCAGGTGTGGCGAAAGAGGACCTCGCCATCTCTCACCACACCGGCAACGCCGCCCGGTCCGGGATAGTGCTGCGGCAAGGCTGCTATGGCGCGTTCAAGGACGGAAAGATCGGGAGTGTTCATGGCGCTTAGGATCTGGCGGACGGAGGGGAGGGACATTTATGTTCCGTTCGTATCGCCCCCTCCATCCGCATGCAATGCCTACGCTGCCGCGGCCATCGTCAGACGGCAGCTGCCTGGGCGTGATAGAGGCGGCTATAGGCGCCTTTGGCAGCGAGCAGTGTCTCGTGGGGGCCCTGTTCGCGAATGCCGCTGCCGTCGACCACAACGATACGATCGGCATCGCGGATCGTTGCCAGCCGGTGCGCGATGATCAGTGTCGTCCTGCCCTTGGAAAGCTCGGCCAGCGACTGCTGGATCGCCCTTTCCGTTTCGGTGTCGAGCGCCGAGGTCGCCTCGTCGAGGATGAGGATTGCCGGGTTCTTCAGAAACATGCGGGCGATCGCCAGCCTCTGCTTCTGCCCGCCGGAAAGCTTGACGCCACGCTCGCCGATCACCGTGTCCATGCCGTCCGGCAAAGCCTGGATCGTGCCGTCGAGCTTGGCCCGCCGAGCGGCATCCAGGATATCGGCTTCACTGGCGCCGAGCCGGCCATAGGCGATGTTGTCGCGAATGGTGCCGGCGAAGAGGAAGACGTCCTGCTGGACGATACCGATCTGGCCGCGCAGCGAGGAAAGCGTGATGTCGCGGATATCCGTGCCGTCGATGGTGATCGAGCCTTCGCTGACCTCGTAGAAGCGTGGTAGCAGCGAGCAGATCGTCGTCTTGCCGGCGCCCGAGGGACCGACGAACGCGATCGTCTCGCCGGCATGGATCATCAGGTCGATGTTCTGGATGATCGGCTTCTCGGCGCTGTAGCCGAACGAGACGCCGCTATAGGTGATGTCACCCTTGAGGCCGGCGACGTCGGCAGCACCCGGCCGGTCCTCGATATCCGGTTCGGTCTCCATGAGTTCGAGGAAGCGTTTGAAGCCGGCAATACCCTTCGGATAGGTTTCGATGACTGAGTTGATCTTCTCGACGGGGCGGAAGAACACGCCGACCAGAAGCAGGAAGCTGACGAAGCCGCCATTCGTCAGCTCGCCGATCAGCACGAAGTAGCAGCCGGTGATCATGACGATCAGCTGCGTCAGCCGCATGCTCATGTAGCTGAGCGACGTGCTGGCGGCCATGATGCGATAGGCTTCGAGCTTGGTGCGGCGATAGTTCTGGTTGTCGGTCTCGAAGAGGCTGCGCTCATGCGCTTCGTTGGCGAAGGCCTGCACCACCCGTATTCCCCCGACATTCTCCTCGATGCGGGCGTTGAAATCGCCCACCCGGCCGTAAAGGCTGCGGAAGTTCCGGGTCATCCGCCCGCCGTAGCGGCCGGTAACCCAGGCCGTCATCGGCACGACGGCAGCCGTGATCAGTGCGAGCTGCCAATGCACCATCAGCATCAGCAAGAGTGCGCCGATGAAGGTCATGATCGCAATGAACAGGTCTTCAGGCCCGTGGTGGGCGACTTCGCCGATCTCCTCGAGGTCCTTCGTCAGGCGCCCGACCAGATGTCCGGTCTTCTGGTTGTCAAAGAACGAGAAGGAGAGCTTCTGCAAATGGTCGAAGGCCATCCGTCGCATGTCCGTCTCGATGTTGATGCCAAGCATGTGGCCCCAATAGGTGACCGTCGCCATCAGGCCGGTGTTGAGCAGATAGACGAGCAGCAGTCCGGCCGAGGACAACAGGATCAGGGTCCATTCCTGACTCGGCAAAAGCTGGTCGACGAACAGCTTCACTGCGATCGGGAAGCCGAGCTCGAGCAGGCCGGAAAGCACGGCACAGGAAAAGTCGAGCATGAACAAGCCGCGATAGGGGCGGTAAAACGCGAAGAAACGCTTCAACATGCAGGTGCACTCACTGGGGGCAGCGACCGAGGGTGGTCGACAGAAATATGAATTCCAATGTCATGTTTTATGTCGGAAACCAACCCAGAAAAGCGGAAGACCGTGTCGCGGGTTTGACGAGGCCGCATCTTCGGTCCCGCAAACGGTCAATCCGCATCTGGCGGCGGCGGCGGGAAGGAAACGTTAACCATAAGCTTCGTAGAACAGGAATCACCAGAGTGCTTCGCCTGCGGTTGGGGACACCGCCGGCGCGTGAGGTGCTCGATATCGACAAGCGTAGGGCGTCTTCATGCGTTCGCGTTAACGCAGGAAGCTCCAGGGGGCAAATGAGAAGATGGCAGGCAAGCAATCAGTGAAAGCCACGGAATCCGATGCGAGCACGATCGTTCCGTTTCCGGTGGCAAGGAGATTGACCGCCATCCGCACCGCTGCCGTCGAACTTGAAGATCTGCATGGCGCCGAAGCTTTGCAATTCTGGCGCCGCCGGTGCCGCGCCCTTGCCGACGAACTTCTTGCCTGCGGCTGCTCGGAAGACGAAGCGCGCCGGCAGGTGATGGACTTCCAGGGTGAGGTTCAAGCCGAGCTGCAGTTTCGCCACCTCTCGCGCGTCTCTCAGGGCGTGATGAGCCAGTAACGGCGCGCTTTTTCAGTTCGCCGGCAGTTCCGGATCCCAGGTGAACAGCTCCTTTGCCCGGGCGATGCCGCGCAGCGCGAAACGCCCCAGCGACACCGCATGGACTTGATGTTCCGGCGGGCAGGCCTCGACGAAATCAGAAGACATGATCATGTGCCGCTCGACTGAACGGCACATGGATGAAATGCGGCTGACTTCGTTGACGGCCGGACCGACGACGGTGAAATCGAGCCGGGTCTGGCTGCCGATATTGCCGTAGAATACCTCGCCGATATGGAGGCCGAGATAGACGTCGGTCGTCGGCTTGCCCTCCGCTTGCCGGCTCGTGTTGAGCTCGGCGAGCATGCGGCGGAGCTGCCGCTCGGCGGCGATAGCGTTGGCGCAGGCGGTTGCCGGATCGTCGGCATTGAAGATCGCAAGCACACCATCACCGATGAGCTTCAGCACGCAGCCGCCATGGTCGTGAATGGCAGTGATCACCGTCCCCGAATAATCGTTGAGCAGTGGGATGATCTGGTCGGGCGAAGAGGTGTCCGAGATGCGGGTGTAGCTCCTGAGGTCCGAAAACCACATGACCGTTTCGATGCGCACGGCCGAGCCGCGGGCGATGCTTCCCTCGACCACGCGTTTGCCGGCGTCGGCACCGAGATAGACGTCGGCAAGCGTGCTGATGATGCGCATGCAGGAGCCGGCCTTTACCGCGAGCGCCAGGGTCGGCAGCAGCACCCGGAGCGCGGCGAGCTCTTCCTCTTTGAAACCGGATGGCTTGCGGGTCGTCCAATAGGAATAGAAGCAGTCCATTCCGCCGACACGGCCCTGGTCGGTGAAATGGTGGATCATGCTGACGCAGTCGGTATGCCCCTGCTCCTTGAGGTCTCTCAGCATCGTGAAGCTGACGGTTTTTTCGGCCGCTAGGCGGATACGCCGTTCGAACTCATGATCGTTGAGCATGTGGTAGAAGATGGAATTCTGCCAGTTCGTGAGAGCGTCGCCGCTGCTGGTCGAGCCGTACTGGATGACCTCCGGCGTCACGTCGCTTTCATCGTTCCATTGGAAGGCGCGGCCCTCGAACTCCGGATGTAGCGTGTCGATCAGCCCGAGCGCGCGGGAAAGATCGACGCCGGCTGCGCGGCACTGTTCGCAGAAGCCGGCGAACAGCTCCGACTCATCCAGCCCTTTGAGGCCCTGCTCGGAAAGCCAGAGGACGATATCGCGGATCTGTTGATCGTTCATGCTGCATCCCGCTTGGCTGCTGATGAGACTCATCAATAGCCGATGCATGGCTTAGAGCGAAAGATGCAGCTTGCGTTCCTCGTCTTCCGCCGGAACGGCGCAGCAGATCAGCGCTTCGTCCTCTGCCACCGGGAAGGAGGGCTCGGACGGATATGTCACTTTCCCTTCAAGCACCGGCGTCCTGCAGGATCCGCAACTGCCGTTGCGGCAGCCGAATTCGGGCGTCAGCCCGCGGGCTTCGGCGAGATCGAGCAGGTTGCCGTCGCCCGGTTGCCAGCGGGCCTCCTTGGCGGATTTCGCAAAGACGACGTGGACGGGAACGCTTGCCGGCGGTGCGATGGTCGGCGCAGCACCGCCATCCGGCCGCCGTGTCAGCGACGACAGCCCAAAGGCTTCCGCATGGATGCGGGCGTCGGCCACATTGAGCGCGCGCAGACCATCATAGAGGGACTGCGTGAAGGCCGCCGGGCCGCAAAGATAGAAGTCGTAGTCGTCGAAGGGCAGGGTGGCTTTCAAATGAGTGAGATCGATCCGGCCACTAACGTCATAGTCCTGGCCTTCAGTCGCACCCGCCGGTTGGCTGAGGGCGCGCACGAGGCGAATGTTGCCTTGGCCTTCCTCGACGAGAGCGGCGATTTCCCGGTCGAAGGCACGTTCCTCCAAGGAGCGGGCGGCCTGGAAAAGCCAGGTCGGACGTGTGCGGCGCTTGCGGCGACCCTCGTGGACGATGTGCTGGAGCATAGCCACCATCGGCGTGATGCCGACGCCGGCGCCGATCAGCACCGCCGGCCGCCGCTCGGTGCCATCGATCGTGAAGCTGCCGGCTGGCGCACGCGCTTCGATCCGGTCGCCGGGTTTCAGCCCATGCAGTTGCCGTGAAACGGTGCCGTCCCTCTTGACGCTGATGCGATAGAGCGCATCGGTCGGGGCGGAGGAGAGCGTGTAGCTTCGCACAAGTGGCTTGCCGTTCGCGTCCGTCCGCACCCGGATCGGCAGGTGCTGGCCAGCCCGGTGGGCCATGAGGCCGACGCCATCGTCCGGTGCGAGGTAGAGCGAGCGGATCGTCGCGCTTTCCTCTTCAACGCGTGCCACCCGGAACGGCCGCCACTTTTCGGCCAGGGTTGCGGCCTGCAGGCGTGCCTTCGCTTGCTCCCAGTTGCCTGTCGTCTGCAGACTAGGGGACCATCCACCATCCTCGAAAGCCCAGCGAAGCGGCAGGCCATCCTGGCGATAGACCACGTGTTCGGGCCGGAAGCGCCACAGGCGTTCGGCACCCTGGAAGGCGGCGACCTCGGGCGAAGACAGGATGACCTCGGCGCTGCCGGTCAGCTGCAGCATGTCGCCGGTCGCAAAGTCGACGAACAGCAGACCGGCGCGCGGATTGACCATAAAGTTGCCGAGCGTGTTGAAGAACAGGTTGCCCGAGAAGTCGGGGATCGTGAGAACGTCATCGTCGCCGATCTCAACGAAACCGGCCCTTCCGCCGCGATGGGAGACATCGACCTGCCGCTCGCCGGTATCGCGGTCGACATAGGAGGCGACGAAAAAGGTATCAGCATTGGCGATGATCGCCCGGGCGCGCTCGTCGAGAGCCGTGTAGCTGACCGGCCGCTTCGATGCCGGTTCGTGCGGGGCACGGGAAAAGGAGAACTGCCGGAGCTGGATATATTGCGGGCAGTTGCCGAAACTCTGGCGCACACGAATGGTGAACCCGTCGTCGCCCTCACGCAGGATCGCGCCGTTCAGCCGGTTGCGGCGCCGGGTTTCGAGCTGGATGCCGAGCATGCCGATCGAATGGGCGTCATCCATGCCGGCGTCGGCAGGATCATCGGGTTCGCGCGGCAGCCGCACGTCGAGGTTCAAGGCATCGGGGGCCTGCATGAAGCCGGGGGCTGCGGCGCGCATCGTCGCCCAGACGTCACCTTTTGCGTCGACCGCGCCGAAGACGGCGAATGGCAACATGCGGAAGAACTGCTGGTGCTGCTCGGGCATGAAGCTGCGCACGAAGTTCCGCCCCGTTGCGTCCATGCGCTCGACGACGCCGAGGCTGCGCTGGATGGCAAGTTCGCCTTCGTGCCAGGGAGAGTCCGGCCGCTTCTGTTGTGCATTGTCCGGCATGATCTGAAACCTCGTTGGGGGGGAGGCCCGGGGCAAGGTGGCTGCCCCGGCCCGGTTCGTCAGGCGGCGAGGCCGACAGCCGTCTTCTGGAAGCCGACGAAGCCGGGCAGGCGCTCGATGCGGGCAAGCCAGGCCCGGACCTGGGCGTAGTCGGAGAGATCGACGTTGCCCTCGGGCGCGGCGGAAACGTAGCTATAGAGCGAGACGTCGGCGATGGTCGGCCGGGCGCCGAGCAGAAAGTCGCGGCCGGTCAGTTCAGCATCAATCTGTGCCAGCACGCGATGCGCCCGGGCAATCGCCTCTTCCGCCCGCAGATTGGCGCCGAACACGGTGACGAGCCGGGCTGCCGCCGGACCGAAGGCGATATCGCCTGCGGCAACCGAAAGCCACTTCTGCACCTTGGCGGCCAAAGCTGGATCTTCCGGGAGCCAGTCGATGCGGCCGAGCTTCTTGGCGAGATAGACGAGGATGGCGTTGGAGTCCGCAACGACGGTGCCGTCGTCATCGAGGACCGGAACCTGTCCGAACGGGTTGAGCTTCAGGAACTCCGGCTCCTTGTGCGCCCGGGCCTTGAGATCGACGTCGATCAGTTCGTGCGGTACGCCGAGCAGCGATAGAAAGAGCTGCGCACGGTGTGAATGGCCGGACAGCGGATGGCGGTAGAGTTTCATGGGAGATGTCCTCGAAGAGCGTGAGAACCGTCGCGGCCCTCCGGCGGTCCGGGATGAACCGCCTTCGACAGCAATCTATGACTTTCCAATTTTTGGCAGTAGAATGGATATTCGGTAGTCCGATTCTCATTTTTTGGAAGGAAAGAATGGACCGTCTCGACGCCATGGGCGTTCTGCTTGCCGTCATCGAGAACGGCAGCCTGTCGGCCGCCTCGCGGCAGCTCAAGGTGCCGCTTGCCACCGTCAGCCGGAAAGTTTCGGAACTCGAGGCGCATCTTGGCGCCCAGCTTATCACCCGGACGAACCGCAAAGTCCTTCTGACGGAAACCGGCCGCTCCTATGTGGAAGCGGCCAAGGAGATCCTGGCGCGCGTCGAAGAGGCGGAAAGAGTGGCCGCCGGCGAATACAGCGCGGTCAAGGGCGACCTGACGATCTCTGCTCCGATCGTCTTCGGCCGCCTGCACGTCCTTCCGGTCGTCGTGGACTTCCTGAAGGCTCATCCCCAGATCGACACGCGGCTGGCGCTGAGTGACCGGTTTGCCAATCTCGTTGACGACCACATCGACGTGGCGCTTCGGATCGGCAATCTTCCCGACAGCAACCTGGTTGCGACCAAGCTCGGTACAGTCCGCCGCGTGGTCTATGCGAGCCCCGACTATGTCGCGCGGCTCGGCGCGCCCCAGCATCCGAACGAACTCGCCGAGCATGACTGCATCACCTTCGAAAACGTCACCGCCGCCCATGTCTGGCGCTTTCTCGACGATGGGCGCGAACTGGCGGCGCCGATCCGGTCGCGGTTGATCGTCAACACGGCGGAATCGGCCGTCGATGCCGCCATCGCCGGCCTCGGCCTGACGCGGGTGCTTTCCTATCAGGTGGCGCGTCCCGTCGCTGAGGGGTTGCTTGTTCCCTTGCTGGAGGTGTTCGAACATCCGCCGCTTCCGGTCCAGCTGGTCTATCTGCCGCAGGGCCTGGTGCCGATGAAGCTCAGGGCCTTCGTGGATTTTGCGGTGCCACGGCTGCGCGCAGTTTTGCGCTAAGCGCGTCGCGATCCTTCTGCTCGCGGCGCTTCAAGCGGTTGGTATTTCGTATGTCCAGCGCCCTGGCCTCGGCCGTCAGCCCGCTTGTGGGCGCTCGGCGGTGGTCGGCCGGATTTGGCGCGCATAGGTTCGCCCTACGCGGATTTCGCTGCCATCGGAGAGCAGGGCGATAAGGGCAGCAAAGGGGGCCTGCTTGAGCCCGACGATGCAGTCGCGGCGCACGATCGAACTGCGGTGAAGCCTCAGAAACTCGGCCGGGTCGAGCCGGCGTTCGAGCGATGCGAGGCTTTCGTGATGCAGATAGGACCGGCCTTCGATATGAATGCGGACATAGTCGCGCTCCGCCTGGAAACGCACGACCCGGTCAAGCGCGATACGAACGAATTCTCCGCGGGACTTGATCCAGAGATCGGACGACTGGGTTTCGTGTTTGCGCAGGGCTTGGCGCAGCGCCTGCACGGTTTCATTGAGTTCCAACACACGTTCGGTGCTCGTTCGTGCCGCAATCGCCACGCGCGCCCGCTCGATTGCGGTGCGCAGGCGGTTCGCCTCGATCGGCTTGGTGACATAGTCGACGGCGGCTGCCTCGAAGGCGCGAAGCGCATAGTGATCGAAGGCGGTCACGAAGACGACTGCGGGCGCATGGCTGCCCAGCTTCTCCAGGATGTCGAAGCCGGTGCCGCCAGGCATCTGGATATCAAGCAGGATCACGTCCGGCTGCAGCTCGGCGATAAGGTCACAGGCCTGCTGGACATTGCCGGCTGTTCCCAACACGTCGACGCCAGGCATCGCGCCGAGCAGGCGCAGCAGGCGGCGTCTGGCAAGCGGCTCATCGTCGATGATGAGGATCGAAAGGGAGACTGTCTGGATTTCGTTCATGCAAGCCTCAGGGGCATTGTAATTGCGGCTCTGAAACGCCTGGGCGTCACGAACCCGGATACACAGGCGCCGACACCCGGAAAACGCGCCTGGACCCGGTCGGCGACATTCTTGAGGCCGATCCCGGTGCCGGTGGTCTGGCGCCGCCCATTGTCGGTCTCTGCGGCAATGTCGTTCTCGACGGTGATTTCGAGCGCCTGACCGACCTTGGCCGCACTGATGACGATCTCGACCTGTTCTGGCGAGCGGCCGACGCCGTGTTTGACCGCGTTCTCGATCAGGGGTTGCAGGATCAGGCTCGGCACCAGCGCCTCTTCCAGGCCGCTGGCAATGTCCATCCTGAGCTTCATCCGGTCGGAATACCGCTCGCCTTCGATGTGGAGATAACCGGTCTGCAGGGCCAATTCATCCGCCAGCCGCACGTCGTGCAGGGGATCGAGCTCCAGGGTCGTGCGCAGAAAGTTTGAAAGCGACATCACCATGCGCGTCGCGGCAACGGTCTGCCCTTCCTCGATCAGGCCGGTGATGGAGTTCAGCGTGTTGAACAGGAAGTGCGGATTGACCTGGTAGCGGAGCGCCCGCATTTGCGCCGCTAGCGCCTCCTCGCGCGTGATCGCGAGGCGCCGCTCGCGTTCGCGCAGCTCGAAGCTGTAGAGCAGCGCGACGAAGAAGAACGACCAGCCGACGAAGGTCGCCATGCTGTAGACGAGCGTATATCCGATGCTGGTCCAGTCGGGCGCGATCGGATCGGGACGCACGATGACAAGGTAGAGCATGAAGTCGACGCCGGTATTGGCAAAAGCGGCCACGAGCGAGGTGGCGAAGCCGACGACGATCTTGATTGCGATGTGGTGATGCCGCACGCCGAACATCGCCGCAGCGATGCCATAGGAAAAGGTCATGCCGCAGATCATCAGGAGCAGCTTTCCCGGCGCCGACATGATCGGATCAATGCCGAGTATGCCCCACAGGATGCTGCTGATGATGAATTCAACAAACCAGTAGAGAAACCCGAGCCAGAGCGTCGCGCGCCGCACGCTTTCGATATAGGCGCCGTTGTCCACTGATTTGGTCTCATCCTCTGGTTTCATGCCATTTTTATGGTTCAAGCGGGCGCCGATGTCGATTGCCGTTCGTCGGCGAATTCAAGCCGTTTGCAGAAAGCCACAGCCCTTCAGCGCTGCAATTTGCCGTTTGCAGAAACCCGAATTCTCCCCTTTCGCCGGCTTGCTATAGCCGCCCATGACCCGCGCTTTCCCGGCGAGCCCGTTCGCCTGGGAGTTGTGCGCCCATGAATGCAAAGGAAAAGGGGCAGACATTGACTATCTGTGCGAAGGCGGACGTTTCGAGGATCAACCTTCTGAGTTCGACCGCGCTTGGCCGCGCCGGTCTTCTCTCGATGATGCTGGCGGCCGCGCCGTTCATCCCGTCGCCGGCAAAGGCGGCCGGACTGCTTGTGCCAAACGATGAGACCTGGT
Source organism: Ensifer sp. 38_S197 (assembly GCF_056924495.1). NCBI lineage: Bacteria > Pseudomonadati > Pseudomonadota > Alphaproteobacteria > Hyphomicrobiales > Rhizobiaceae > Ensifer > Ensifer sp. 38_S197. Next base: position 1,772,271 of record NZ_JBXOVZ010000001.1, read on the forward strand.
CCAGCGACCATACGATCAACGGCAATCTCGTGATCCGCGGCGGCCCGGCCGGCGCCACGCTGACGATCAAGGACGGCGCCAAGGTTGAAAGCACCAACGGCTACATCGCCGACAGCCGAGGCTCCGTCGGCACGGTCGTCGTCTCCGGTCCGGGGTCCACCTGGGATATCGTTGATGCCAATCCGAACGGCTACCGCGCGCTCTTTATCGGCGGTTTCGAAAACGGCATCTATGGCGGCAAGGGCACGCTGATCGTCGAGAACGGCGGCAAGGTCTCTGCCAAGGAGACCTATGTCGGTTCCCTGCAGGAGGGCGACGGAACGCTCGTGGTGCGCGGTGCCGGCTCCATGCTTTCCACCGATTACCTGGGTGTCGCCGATGGTGCGCTGACACTCAACACCGCCGCGGTCAGGATCGAGAACGGCGGTCTCGTCAACTCCAGGACGGCCTACTTCGAGAACGGCACGGTTCTGGTGACCGGCGAGAATTCGCGATGGGTCAATACCGGCGAATTCACGATCGGCGACAGCCTCACGATCGAAAAGGGCGCCGTGGTCTCGACCAACACCGCGGTGCTCGAGGAGAATGAGAGCACGGACACGATCCAGGCTGTTATCGATGGCGCCGGCAGCGAGCTCAAGGTCGCCGACAAGCTGACGATCGGCGACAGCGGCAGGGTCAACCTTTCCGTCGCAAACGGCGGCAAGCTTTCGGCGGGCGGCGGCATCGTGCTTTCCGGCATTGGTGGCGTCAACAACGAAGGTATGGGCAGCCTGACGATCGGTGGCAAGGTCGACCTCAACAATATCGCCGAACCCGTCGCTCGGCAGGCACAGGCGGCGGGCACGGTCGATCCGGCGGCGAAGATCGATTTCGGCCCACGAAGGGGTTACGTCAATTTCAACCACACGAACGCTGGTTACGAGTTTGCCAACACGATCGGCGGCAAGGGCACGATCACCAATTTCTCCGGCGAAACCATCGTCGGCGGCGATCTCAGCAAATTCCACGGCAAGGTGAACGTCTCCGGCGGCAAGCTGGTGCTGAAGAGCAATCTTGACACGGTCGACAACGACCCGCGCACCGCTCCCTTCTACTACAGCGAGACCCGCTTCGAAGTGAGCGATGGCACGCTCATCGTCGATGGCACGACAGGACGGGTCGAGGGCGATCGTTTCTATACCAATGAGGTGAACGTATTCGGCGAGATGAACCGCGTCCGCAATCCGAACTCGACCGCCTTTGGACGCCTCGGCGGTTCCGGCACAGTCGGCAACACCTATATCGACTCGAAGGCGGTCATCTCGCCCGGCAACAATTCCACCGGCACGCTGACGGTCATGGGCCGGCTGGATATGGCGACCGGTTCGGTCTACGAGGCCGATATTGCCGGTGACGGCCGCTCCGACCGGATCGTCGTCAAGAGCATCGGCAACAACGAAAATACCGGTATCGCCAAGATCGGCAGCGGTACGAATGTGCAGGTCACTGCACTCGACGCCAACACGAGCTACAAGACCGGGCAGACCTATACGATCCTGACTGCGGACCGGGCGATCGATGGGCAATTCGCCGAAGCGATCTCCAAATCCGCCTTCCTCGAAGTGTCGCTCGACCAGAAGGAAAAGCAGGTCGACCTGAAGATCAAGGTGAAGAACGGGGGCACGGAGCCCAAGCCCGGCGAACCGAAGCCCGGGGAACCAAAGCCGGGGGAACCCAAGCCTGGTGAACCCAAACCTGGTGAGCCGAAACCGGGGGAACCGAAACCGGGGGAACCGAAACCCGGCGAACCCGAGCCCGGTGTCTTTGAAGGCGAAGCTGCCACGGGCAACCAGCGACGGACGGCGCTGGCCCTCAACACGCTCGGCCAGAGCGGCCCTTCGCTCGGGCTCTACAATGCCCTGATCCTGCTGGACGGCGATGCAGCGCGTCGCGCCTTCGACCTTTTGTCCGGCGAAGTCCATGCTTCGGCACAGACGGCGCTGATCAACGACAGCAGCCTGTTGCGCAACGCTGCGAACGACCGCATTCGCGCAGCCTTCGACGACGTGGCAGCGGCGAATGTCCCGGTTCTGGCCTATGGTCCGGAAGACAAGATCACGACCGGTGCCGTCGGGGCGATCAACGCGGCGTCCGTTGCACCGCCGGCAATGGTGGGCTGGGGCCAGGTGTTCGGCTCCTGGACCAACACCGACGGCAACGGCAACGCCGGCGCGCTTGACCAGTCGACGGGCGGTTTCGTCACCGGCTTCGATGCCGCGGTCTCGGACAACGCGTTGATCGGCATCATGGCCGGCTACAGCCGGACGAACTTCGATGTCGACAGCCGTGCCTCCAGCGGCGACAGCGACAACTACCACCTCGGTGTCTATGGCGGCGGCCGCTGGGGCGATGTCGCGCTGCGATCGGGCCTTGCCTACACCTGGCATTCGATCAACACCGCGCGCTCCGTTGCCTTCCCCGGTTTCACCGATCAGTTGAAGGCCGATTACGATGCCGGAACGTTCCAGGCGTTCGGTGAAGTCGGCTACCGCATCGATCTGCCGAGAGTCGCGCTCGAGCCCTTTGCCAACCTCGCTTATGTCAGCCTGCACACCGACGGCTTCACCGAGCGCGGAGCCGCGGCGGCGCTTTCGAGCAGGAGCAACACGACCGACACGACCTTCACGACGCTTGGTCTGCGTGCTTCTGCGCCGCTCAGCCTTGGCACGACCGATGCGAAGCTGCGCGGCATGCTCGGCTGGCAGCACGCCTTCGGCGACACGACGCCATTTTCAACCATGGCCTTTGGCACTGGCAGTGCCTTCTCGGTGGCCGGTACGCCGATCGCCGAAGATGCGGCGATCATCGAGGCCGGCATCGATTTCGCACTGACGGGCAATGCCAGCCTCGGCATCACCTACACCGGCCAGTTCGGTTCCGGCACGACGCAGAATGCGGTCGATGCCAAGCTTGACGTGCGCTTCTGATGCGCCGGTTCGTCTGGCTCTCGACAATGCTGGTGGCGACTTTCGTCGCCACCACGCCGCTCCTTGGCGAGGACGTGGCGGCTGGCAGAGCCTTCGCGCCCTCAAAGCTTGCCGAAACCTACGAGGACTGGAGCGTGGCCTGCGCCGAGGTCGCGGGTAAGAGGCGCTGCATTCTGTCACAGCGGCAGTTTCACGAGAGTGGCCAGCATGTGCTGACACTCGAGCTTCGGCCGGCCGAAAAGGCCGGTCTGGAGGGGAGCCTCGCGCTTCCTTTCGGCCTCTATCTGGAAAAGGGCGTCACGCTTGGCGTTGATGAGGCGACCGGCAGCAAGCCGACGCCATTCCGGACCTGCCTGCCCATCGGCTGCATCGTATCGTTGACCTTTACCGAGGGCACGGTCGCCTTGCTGCGCAGTGGAACGACGCTGAAAATCGGTGCCTTTGCGAGCGATACGGAAAAGGACGTCGCGTTCTCGGTGTCGCTCAAAGGCTTTGCGGCGGCGTTGGACCGCGTGCTTGCGCTCTCCGGCAAGGCGTAGGCCGGTTCCGGCCCGCATCGGCGGAACACACCCGGTCCGAGGCGTGGTCGCTGGCTTGCGCAATCCTGCGGGCAGCTCTCAATGGGCGCCACCCGCACCCGCGCCGCCGAGCCGGATCTTCCGGGTGAAAAGCAGGGTGATGGCAGCGAGCGCCAGCACGGTGCCGATCACCGCGAACGTGTCGCTGAACCCCAGGATAAGCGCCTGCCGGCGAACTGTCGCGCCAATCACGGCGATCGCCTTGTGTTGCGCAACCGCGGCGTCGGATACGCCATGCGTCATGAAGTGATGGGTCAGATCGCTGATCCGGTCACGGACCTCATCGCGCGACAGCGTGACGGACTGGCCGATGATGTTGGAATGGAACTGCTCCCGTTTGGTCAACACGGTCGCTAGCGTGGCCGTTCCAACCGCACCGCCGAGATTGCGCAGCATGTTCGATAGACCGGAGGCGGCGGCGGCCTCGCCAGGCGCTATGCCGGCGGTCGTGATTACCGTGATCGGCGTCAGCACGAGGGCCTGGCCGATGGCACGCACGATGTTGGGCACGAAGAACTGGTCGCCGGCGCTGTCGAGCGAGAGCGTTGTGTTCATGAAACAACTGGCCGCAAAGATGCTGATGCCAACGAAGCCGACATAGCGCGCGTCGAATTGCTTCATCAGCGCCGGCACGAGCGGAATGATGAGGAGCTGCGGCAAGCCGGTCCAGGCGAGCACGAAGCCGATCTGTTCGGCATTGTAGCGCTGCACCTGACCCAGATACTGCGGCAGGATATAGACGGTGCCGAACAGTGCGACGCCGACCAGCACGTTGACGAGGACGCCGACACCAAAATTGCGCTGCCGGAGCAGGCGAAGCTGGACCAGCGGCTTGCCGACCCTGAACTCGATGATGACGAAGGCGGTCAGAAACACAGCCGCGGTGAGGGCGAGCTTGACGATGAAGGGCGACTGGAACCAGTCGTCCTTGTTGCCCTCCTCGAGCACGGTCTGCAGCGCCGAGAGCCCGATCGCCATGGTGACGATGCCGGCCCAGTCGCCCTCCTTGAGCAGTGACAATTGCATCGGCTTCTTCTCAAGCGTGAAATAGAGCGCAACCACCATGACGATGCTTGGGGGCGTGTTGACGAAGAAGATCGACTGCCAGCCGTAGTTCTCGGTGAGGTAGCCGCCGATCGTCGGGCCGATCGCCGGCGCAAAGGTGACGGACAGGGCGAAGAGCGCCAGCCCGAACGGCTGCTGCGCCTTGGGCAAACGGGTCAGGATCATGGTGAAAGCCATGGGGATGAGCACGCCGCCGGCAAAGCCCTGCAGACCGCGCAGAACGATCATCGAACCGAGGTCATGGGCGAAGGCGCAAGCCGCGGAAAAGATCGGGAATAGGATGGCATTTGCCAGGATATAGCGCCGGAACGAGAAGACGCGGCTCAAGTAGTCGGTAAGCGGGATCACCACGATCTCGCCGATCAGGTAGGACGTCGATATCCAGGCGCCGTTATCGACGCCCGTGCCGATGCCGCCCTCGATATCGAGCAAGGAGGCATTGGTGATCTGGATGTTCAGGATCGCCATGAAGGCGCCGATCAGGCCGGCGAGCACCGCGATCCATGCCCTCGTACTCGCTTTTTCCGATGGGACTGCAGCGGCTGGCAGCGCGCCGGGCGCAACCGTTTCAGCAATGGTGGACATAACACCCTCCTGCCTTGTCTGGCTGGTGAGATGGGCGCCTAATCGCCCCTCGAGCATCCCGCTTTCAAGTGGAAGCACTTGAAAGCGGAAAGAGATTCAAATGTCAGGGTAACCTGAGCGCGTTCGCTGAACACACGGGCGCTTTAGTGAACCGTTGCCGACGTTGACGCGACTTCGCTTGCCGCGGGGTTGGTGTCGATGGTCGGGTAAACCGACATGCCCGGTCGAAGCGTCACCGACAGTGGGCTTCCGTGATCCAGCACGATCTTCACCGGGATGCGCTGCACCACTTTCGTGAAGTTGCCGGTCGCATTGTCCGGCGGCAGCAACGCAAATTCCTGACCACTCGCCGGCGAGATGCTGTCGACGTGACCCTCGAAGACCTTTCCGGGGAAAGTGTCCACTTCCACCGTCACCTTCTGGCCCGGATAAACGTCGGTGAGCTGGGTTTCCTTGTAGTTGGCGACGATATAGGCCGCGTCCGTCGGCACCACCGCCATGAGCTGCGTGCCTGCCTGCACGTATTGTCCGACCCGCAGGGTGCGGTTCCCGATCACGCCGTCGATGGGAGCGGTTAGCGCGGTATAGGAAAGGTTCAGACCGGCTTGGTCCTCGGCGGCCTTGGCGCTGTCGAGTGCCGCCTTCGCCTGCTGAACCTCAGCCTTGATCACGTCAAGCTGCTTGGTCGCACTGGCAAGCGTCGCCGTGTCGCGCGTTACGGCGGCCCGGGCGGCTGTGATGCGCGAAGCGGCCTGCTGGGCATTCTGGATGGTGCCAAAGCCTTGGCGGGCAAGCTCGGAGTATCGCTTGTCGTCCTGCTCGGCGAAGGTCTGGTCGGCCTTGTCCGCTTCGACGGTCGCCCTTGCCGCGTCGATGGCGGACTGCTGAGCCACCAGGGCCGACTGCTTGTTGGCAATGTTCGCTTCGGCAGCCTCGACCTGAGCCCTGGCCTGTTCGAGGCTGACCTTGAAATCGCGATCATCGATGCGGGCGAGGATCTGTCCCGCCTTTACCCGCTCATTGTCGGCGACGAGCACGTCGGCGATGTGGCCGGAAACCTTCGGTGCAATCGTCGTGCTGTCGGCCTTCACATAGGCGTCGTCGGTCGACACCTGGAAGCGGCCAGTCGTCCAGTACCCCCACCCGTAATCGGCGGCGGCGGCGAGGGCGGCAACGGCCACGGAGGCAAAGAGCAGACCACGCATCAACCGCTTTCCGCGCATGGTCGCTGCCGGCGTCACGGCAGGCGGGTTCGCAGGCAGTTCCTGCGGGAGCCGGATGGTCGGCATCGCTTCCGCGGTCGGCGAGGGGCTGTCGATAATGGCAAGTGGCGTATGCTGGTTCATGGCCGGTTCCTTTCCCCGGTGTGGCGGGGCGAAACGCGTCCTGCCAAATTAGGAAAACTATTGCTTTCTAAAATGCGCGAGAAAAAGCGAACTGTCAACAGAATTTGGAAAGCAGTCGTATTCCTTAATTGTTAGTGCTGAAGTCGCACATGGGAGTCCCGATAATGCTGGCGACAGGGCTGGCTCCAAAGCTGGATCGGCGCCGGGTCTTGAGGGCGCGTGAATGCGCACTGAACGGAAAGGCCGCCCCCTGAGGACCGGCCTTGTCTTCTTCTGCGGCGATTGCGGGTATGTGCCGGTGTTCACCCAGGCACGCTTGGCGATCACTTCGCCGGGTTCGGGCCGATCGTCTTGCCATGTGCGACGCGTTCGGCTGCCTTGTGGACCATGGTATAGGCATAGTCGATGCCCATGCCGTAGGCGCCGGAATGCTCCTTCGCGATTGCCGTGACCGCGTCGTAGGTTTCCCGGTGCGCCCAGTCGCGCTGCCATTCCAGGAGGACCTGCTGCCAGGTGACCGGAACGACACCGGCCTGAACCATCCGGTCCATGGCGTATTTGTGCGCATCGGCCGACGTGCCGCCGGATGCATCGGCAACCATGTAGATCTCATAGTCGGTGTCATGCATGCAGGACAGCGCGAAGGTGGTGTTGCAGACCTCCGTCCAGAGCCCGGAAACAATCACTTTCTTTCGGCCGTTCGCGGCATTCTTTGCCAGCGCGTCGCGGACGTTCTGGTCGTCCCATGAATTCATCGAGGTGCGCTCGAGGATGTCGTTTTCCGGGAAGACGCTCAGCAACTCAGGGTAGGTGTGGCCGGAGAAGGAACCGGTTTCGACAGTCGTGATCGTCGTCGGGATGTTGAAGACCTTGGCTGCCTTGGCCAGGCCGACGACATTGTTCTTCAGGACCTGCCGATCGATCGACTGAACGCCGAAAGCCATTTGAGGTTGCTGGTCGATGAAGATCAGCTGGCTGTTGGCGGGGGTCAGGACTTCGAGCTTGCTGGACATGTCTTCTCTCCTCAGTGGTGGCCGCCGGCGGGCGGGGCGTGGAATTCGTTGGCCATTCTGGCCCGTCGGTTGCTGCCGATAAAGAGAGATTACCGCGGCTGATTGTGCCGAAGAATAGAAATAATATATATAATTTAATTGCGAAAAATGAAATAATTGGAATGGCTTTGGCTTTCCACTGACCACCACCCAGGCGCGGCGGCCAAACGCAGTGCTTCGGCGCCATTTCCGATGTATAATTGCATCAGGCAGGGAAAATGGAGGTGAGCCGATGAACAGGCTAGCGATCATTGCCTTGTCCATGGCGTCGGCGCTGACGAGCGTTCCGCCGGCCATGGCATTTCCCACAGCAGCGGACGTCCCGAAGGTCGAGACGACGCAAGCGCAACTGGTACAGTACCGGCGATACGGTGGCGGCTACTATCACGGTGGCGGCTACCACGGTGGCGGCTACCACGGGCACCATCACCATGGCGGCGATGGTTGGGCCTGGGCGCTCGGCGGACTGGCCGTCGGCACGATCCTCGGTGGAGCGCTGGCGCAGCCCTACTATGGCCCGGGTTACTACGACCAGGGCTATTATGACCAAGGCTACTACGGCCCGACCTACTATCGTCCGCGCTACTATGCACCACGCTACTATGCGCCACGCTACTATGCGCCGCACTATTACCGGCAGACCTATTATAGCGGCAATGCGCATACGCGCTGGTGCTATGCCCGTTACCGATCCTACAGGGCTTACGACGACACCTTCCAGCCCTATTACGGTCCGCGGCAGGTCTGCGTCTCGCCCTACTGACGGGTCGTAGCTTTCGTGAGAATGTCACCGCTCGACGAGTGACCACCGCCTTCCGATCAGCCGGCAGCACCTGTCGGCGAGGCGCTTCTGATCCGGCTGCTGCTCAACAGTCCGGCTGCCTGAACCAATGGGTAGCCGGCGGCGGCGATGTCGGAATTGATCCTGTGCAGATCGCGAACGAGGTCGATGAAGAGCGCGTTGCCTTTCGCGTCAGTTGTCGCTTCGATGCGTTCGCGGCCGAGATGCCGGCTGACGACATCGTCCTCCAACTCGCGAAAGCAATCCTTCTGGGCGGCAAGGCGGGCTGAGGCGGAAACGTCGCGCGACAACAGCGCCGCGGGAAGCAACCTCAGCGAAGCGGCGATCACCTCCGAGAGGGCGTCGAGCGCCTCGCGCTGGCTCGCACTAAGGGAAATGTTCTGCTTGACCTTGGCTCGGATGCGGTCAGCGAGGCTGAGCTTGATGACGTCGCCAGCATGTTCGAGGTTACTCGCGAACAGCATGATCTCGTGGGCTCTCACGGTGTCCTCCGCCGAAAGTTCGTCCTGCGTCAGCTGTCCGAGATAGGCGTGGACCGAGACCATGTAGTTTCCAAGCCTCGCATCGATCGAAGGCAGTTCCTTCAGGCTTTCCATCCGGCGGGATTGCAGCGCCGCCAGCGATATCAGGAACATGCGTTCCAGCAATTCGCTCATGCGTATCGTTTCCGTCGTCGCATTGCTGAGCACGATTGCCGGTGTCTCCAGCGACCTTCGATCGAGGTAGCGCGGGGATGCCAGCGGGTCGTCGGCGGCGGCGCGCGCCGGGACAAGTCGCTCCACCAGGCGGATGACTATGGGTGACAGCGGCAGGAACACGGCTGCGACCAGCAGGTTGAAGGCAGCGTGGAGGCCGACGGCCACATGAAGCGGTTCGGCGCGCAGGCGCCCGGCCACCTCCACGATCTCTTGCGTGAAGGGCAGCAGCGCGAGTGCCAGCAGGCCGCGGCAAAAGAGGTTGGCGAGCGGCAGTTTGCGGGCCACGGGGGGCTGGTCGAGCGTGGCGCTGACGGCCGGAAGGCCGCCGCCGAAATTGACGCCCAGGATCAGGGGTACGGTTCCGGCAATTTCGAGGCTGCCATTCATCAGAAGGGAAGCCACAAGCAGGATGACCGCAAGCGTTGAGTGACAGAGCCAGGCCAGCAGCGCGCCGACGAGGAAGCCGAGCGCCGGCTCCCCGGCCACTGCCCCGAGCATATCGTGGAAGAGCGTCGCCTGACGCAAGGGCGCGGTTGCCGAAACGATCACCTTCAACGCCATTAGCATCAGGCCGAGGCCCATCAGGATGCGACCGGCGTTTCGCGGTCGAAACTCGCTGGATGCGCTGAATGCGACATAGCCGGCGAACAGGAACAGCGGAGCGAGCGTTGCCGCCAGGGAGGAGCCGGAGGCAAAGAGGCCGGAGACGAGCGCCGAGCCGATATCCGCCCCGAGCAGGACGGCAAGGCCGGTCGGTGCCGAGATCGCCCCGGCGCCCGCAAGCCCGGCAACGATCAGCGCCATGGCGGTGGCACTGCCGAGCACGACGGTTGCCAGGACGCCGCCGCCGAAGGCGGTGAGCCGGTTCGACAGGCGTTCCTCGACGAAGCGCTGCAGCCGGTCGCCCCAGCCACGCATGACGCCGGTGCGCACCATGCGCACGCCCCACAGAAGCAGCGCCACGCCGCCAAGGAGTTCCAGGATAACCAATGTACCAGAGTTCATCTCACTGCCTCGTCGCAAGCATCAGTCGGCGACGGATTCGTCGGGGGCGACAGAGCCGATATTGTAGCCTTCGAGCTGCGCAGCCATGCTGCCGCGTCGCGGGAAATGCAGGATGGTCGCCGTCCCGGGCGTCACCGGAACGACACGCGACGGCGGAAGGTCGAGGAATTCGTGGCAAGCGGCACGAACGACGCCGCCATGGGCGACGATCAGCAGGTCCCCCTCGGTGCGCGACATCCAGTCGTGCACGCCTTCGGCCACGCGCCCGCGAAAGGCGCCCCAGGTCTCGCCATTGGCCGGCGTGAAGGTTCCGGCGCGCCAGGCGGCATAGTCCTCCGGACGCTCGGCGATCAGATCCGGCTTACGCCGCCCGGTCCACTCGCCCATGTCCAGTTCGCGAAAGCGCACGTCGGTCGGTGCGTCGGGATGGCCGATGAGCGCGACCGTCTGGCGGGTGCGGCCGAGATCGGAGGCGATGATGCGAACCGGCTTCAGCGCCTTGGCATAGGGGCGAAACCGCCTCACTTGCGCGACCCCGCGCTCGGACAGGAGCGAGTTGTCCTGGCCCTGCAGGCGTTGTTCGGCGTTCCACTCGGTCTCGCCGTGGCGCATGAGGATGAGCCTCATTGATGGATCCTTTCTCCGGTGGCGGCAAAGACCGCATCGGGTGTGCGAATGAAGGAAAGAGGGATCGTCTCCCCCGGTGTTGCGGTGAAATAGCCGTCGGCCATGGCGGTGACACGCAGGTCGCCGACCATCGCTGTCACCATGGTGCGTCCGGCAATCGGCGCCGCTTCGGCAAAGCGGGCGGCAAGCGATGGCGCGCCGGCGACCGACCCGACGCTGACATCCTCGGCGCGGTAAAGGAGCTGCACCGTGTCACGACCGGCCGAAAGCGTTGCCGGCGCAAGTGCCGTTTCGCCGAAGAGCAGCCGGTCATCCACGCGATGAACCGGGATCAGGTTTGCCGGCGGTGTGCCGAGGAAGGTCGCGACGAAAGTGGTTTGCGGGTTGCGCAGAAGATCGATCGGTTTGCCGAACTGCTCGATGCGGCCATTGTTGAGCACGGCCACGTGGGTCGCCATGGTCATGGCCTCGACCTGATCATGCGTGACATAGACCGAGGTTGCGCCGGTCGCCCGATGGATGCGCATCAGTTCGCTGCGCATCTCGATACGCAGCTTGGCATCGAGGTTCGACAGCGGCTCGTCGAACAAGAGGATGCTCGGCTCCGGCGCGATGGTTCGGGCGATCGCCACGCGCTGCTGCTGGCCGCCGGAGATTTCTGCCGGATAGCGTTCGGCAAGCGCATCGATACCGAGAAGCGCAAGCACGTCTCTGACACGCTTTTCACGTTTCTCCCGGGGCCATTTGGCGACCTTCAGCGGCCAGGCGATGTTGCCGGCGACGGTCATGTGCGGCCAGAGCGCGTAGCTCTGGAAGACGAGGCCGGCATTGCGCCGACCGGCGTCAGCAATGACGCCGCCCGCGCCGCTGGAGACGGTCTGCCCGACGAAGGCGATTTCCCCTTCGCTCGGGCCTTCAAGCCCGGCCAGCATGCGAAGAAGGGTCGACTTGCCGCAGCCGGAGGGGCCGACGAGAACCAGGAAGGAGCCAGCAGGCACGGAGATATTGACGTCCTTGACGGCGGTGAAGGCACCGAACCGCTTGACGAGGTTGCGGATCTTGATGGCGTCCGCGGCGCCGGTTGCAATCGCATTCATGGCTGTTTCCATTTCTGGACACGGTTCTGCAGGGCATGAGCCAGGAACGAGGCTGCCAGGCAGACGACGAGGATGACGAGGGTGATGGCGTTGGCGAACTGCATGAAGCCTTCGGCCGCATAGCGGTAGGCGACCATACTGAGCACTGGCGAGGTCGCGGTGAACAGCAGCACGACCAGCGAGAGGTCGCGTACCATTTTCACGAAGACGAGGATCGCCCCGGCAAAGAGGCCGCGGATGGCGAGCGGGAAGATGATCGCGAACAGACGACGGATCAGCCCCGCACCCGTCAGCCGGGCGCTTTCCTCGATGTCGGCGGAGATCTGGCCTAGCACGGAGCGGCCGGACTGCACGGCAAAGGGCAGGTTATGGGCCGACGCCGCGATGACCAGCAGAGCAAAGGTGCCGTAGAGCGAGGGCAACGGGCCGATCGGCGCGCCAAAGAGCGCGATATAGGCCGCGGCGAAGGCGATGCTCGGCACCAGCAACGGTAGGAAGGCGAGCTGGCTGAGCACGCTCGCAAGCAGGCTGCCCTTGCGCTGGACAATGGTGTAGGCGAGCGCAAGGCCGAGCAGCATCGTCGTGAAGGCAACGACGAGGCCGAGGCGGATCGTATTCCAGATCGCATCGATCAGAACCGGATTGCGGAAGATGCCGGCCTGTCCCTGCGCCATCTCGCCGCCGCCCTCGCCGATCCAGAAATGCAGCGTCCAGTTGGAAAAGAGTGCCCCGCTTTGCGGCGCAAGGCTCGATGCGGCAAGCACGAGCACCGGCAGCGCCGTGGTCAGAAGCCCGATCACCACGGCGATGGCGAAGAGTGGCCAGCGCCAGGCGCCGAGCGGGAAGCGTTTGGTTCGTCCGCCCTTGCCCGTGACGGTGATGAAGGCCTTGCGGCCTGAGACGATGCGATCGGACAGCCAGAGAAAGAGCGCCGACACGGCGATCAGCAGCAGCGCGAGCACGAAACCACGTTCGTTCTGCCCGGTCTCGATCATGCCGAAGAGGCGGGTGGAAAGCGTCTGCATGCGCACCGGCAGGCCGAGCAAGGCGGGTGCGGCGAAATTGGCGACGGCGCCGGCGAAGGTCAGCGACGTGGCGGCGACGAGCGCCGGTGTCACGACCGGCAGGATGATGCCGAAGAAGATGCGCGGACGTTTGGCGCCCGCCATCTGTCCGGCCTCGACCAGATCGGCACCCACCGAGCTCAGCGCAGCAGCGATGATCGTGTAGGCAAGCGAATAGTAGTGTGCAATCAGCACGATCGCCGTCGGGATCAGGCCCCAGGCCAGCCAGTCGGGAATGGCAAGGCCACTGGTTTCGAAGAAACCGGCCGAGCCGCCGAGACGGGAATTGCGAAACAGCGTTCCCCAGGCAAGTGCGGCGGCAAAGCTTGGGATCATGTAGGGCAGCGATGCCATCAGCCCGAGGAAGCGGCGCCCCGGCACGTCGGTGAGCACGACCAGCCAGGCGAGGAAGCCGCCGATCAGCAGGCAGCCGCCGCCGACACTGAAGCCGAGGATCATGGTGTTGAGAAGCGGCCGCCACCAGAGATTGGCGGAGAGCGGGCTGGCGAGCACGGCCTTCCAGGCCGCAATGCCTTCTGGCGTCAACGTGGTGACGAGGATGCGCAGTAGCGGCGCGACAACCAGGATGGCGACGATAGCAACGAGAAGGGCCGGCAGGAGGAAACCCGATCGGAGCAGCCGGCTGCCCGATGGTGCGGATATCAATAGGGATGTCATGTGCGAGCCTCGGCGTCTGTCGGCACGCATGGCGTGCCGACAGACGGTTTTCTGTTACTGGAGCGTGATGATCAGGTCGGCGATGCGTCCGCGCGCGGCGGCCGTCTTTGCCGGATCGATTGTCCAGGCTTTCAGTTCGCTGAGTTTGACCGAGTCTGGATGGTCGGCGATGGTCTTGCGGGTTGCGTAGTCACCGGGAACGTTGAACGGTTCGAAACCGGCGCCGCCCGTCGGCGTGTCGTCGCCGAACATGAAGTCGATCAGCAACCGGGCGGCAGCCGGATGGGGGGCCTTGTCCGCAACCGTCAGCACCGCCGGGAAGAGGATGCCATTGGCGGGCTCGACATTGTTGGCGACCTGCAGTGCCCAGCCTTCCTTCTCGTTGTCGCGCCGGTCGGAATAAGTGCCGAAACCGATGGGCGGGTTCTTGGCATTGACGTCGCCGACCGACTTGTTGAGCACGTCGCTGTTCGGAACGAGGATCAGGTCATTGGCGAAGAGGTTCTTGATGAACTGTTCGCCCGCGCCCTGAAGATCGGGCTCCACTTCGATGTCCTTGCCGAAATGGGCCTTGTAGGCGGCCGCCATCTCGTCCGGATGAAGCGCGATCTCGGTCAAAAGATCGAGCAGTTCTCCGCGTTGGCTCGGGTCGACCATCAGCACCCGGCCCTGCCATTCCGGCTCCGTGAGCTGCCAAAGGTTGGTGATGGGCGAACCGTCAGGAAACGCCTTTTCGTTGTACATCAGCACCTTGGTCGAAAGACGTTGGGTCAGCAGTGGTGCCTTGTAGCGGTCCTCCAGTTCATTCGATATGCGCGGCGGCACGTAGTTGACGATCCGCTTGCCCTCCAGAAGCTTGGTGAACACAACAGGCGTATCGGCGATGTAAAGCACGTCGACGGCATAAACGCCGGCTTGCTGCTCCGCCTCGACGCGCGCGATCTGCTTGGTCGAGCTCATGTCGAGGCCGATCAGGTCGATACCCGGGTAAGCTTCCTCAAAGGCCTTCTCGATCTTGGCGATGCGGCTCGACAGCGAGAAGACGGTGACGCTTCCCTCTTTCTGTGCGAGTGGCAGCAATTGCTGCGGCGTCAATCCGTCGAGATCGGACGCCATCGCGATCGACGGCATCACGAAACATGCGGCAAGTGCGGCATTGCTCAGTCTTTTCAACATTTCCTGCTCCTCCCTTTCAATTCCCCATCAGTCGAAGTCGTTGAACAACTCCGACAGCTTCTCCAGCCTGCCGATGACCTGCCCCTGGTGGCGCCCGGCGATCGTCAGGACAATGGCGTTGACGATCGCGAACGGGATCGTCGGTGTCTGGAATTCGCTTCGCGAGCGCCCCCGGGGTGCTGCGAGCATCAGATCAGCGGCGGGCTCCATCAGCGGCCCGGCCAGATCCGAAACGAGGATCGATCGCGCGCCGACGCGAGCTGCATGCCGAACCAGCGGGCCATAGCTTTGCGGCTGCTTGCGGAAGGCAAGCGCCACGACCAGGTCGCCGGCCTCCATGCTGACCAGGCGCTCGGCTATGTCCCGGCCGCGGCCCGTCAGTTGGATCGTGGTCATGCCGAAGCGGTCGAGGCGGCGCTGCAGGAAGCCGGCGACCGATTGCGCGTGGCCCTGCCCGAAGATGAAGACCCGGCGCGCGGAAAAGATCAGATCGGCAGCCCTGTCGATATCCGCCTGTTCCACCGATCGGGCGAGCGTTTCGAGCGCGGTGATCTCGGCCGCAATCAGATCGGTGAGATAATCCCCATGCTCGACCTTCGAGACCGACCGTCGCATGCGGTTGGCGGCGTCCTGGTCGTCCAGCACCTCGCGCTGCAATTGCGCGCGAAGGTCCGGAAAGCCCTTGTAGCCCAGCTTCTGAGCAAGCCGCGTGGCGGTGGCTTCATGCACAGAAGCGCGCTGGGAAAGCTGCGGGCCGGACAGGAATGCAGCTTCCGCCCGGTTCTCGAGCATGGTCGTGATCAGTTTCTGATCGGCATCGGTCAGCCGCCTGGAATAGGTCTTGATGCGATCGAGTATCGTCATGACGTCCCCGCAAGTTCATTTGCAGGATCTATGGTTTCTGCAATTCTTCGTGCCGTCAACAAGATGAGTGCAAGAATCTTTGCAAAGTCCTGCAAGGCGTCCAGGCGCGCAAGTTCGGCTGTTCTCGATCGGGATGCCCAGAGCGTGAAACCGACCTCTGATGACTACCTTTGCGTTTGTTTTGTGCGCGCGAACACAACTTCGGATTTGGTCCGGAAAAATCTCTGCAAGGCGGCGCAAACTGTCTGTGTCGCGCTATAGCCGGTCTTCCGCCGCTTCGAGGGCGCTATTCAAGTTCGATTTGCCGACGTAGTGTCCGCGCATTGATTTGCAGGGCGGGACGCAATGACGACGATCACGATGAACGAAGCGCTCGAGCGTGCCGGTACGGGACCTTATCAATATCGCTTGATCGGCATCTTCGGGTTGGTCTGGGCCGCCGATGCCATGCAGGTTCTTGCCGTGGGCTTCACGGCGGCCTCCATCGCCGCAACGTTCGGATTGACGGTTCCGCAGGCGCTCCAGACCGGTACCCTGTTCTTTCTCGGCATGCTGATCGGCGCCGTCGGCTTCGGCCGGCTGGCCGATCGGGTCGGCCGCCGGCGGGTGCTGATTGTCACCGTTGCCTGCGATGCGGTCTTCGGCATGCTGTCGATTTTTGCGCCCAGCTTCGGCGTCCTGCTGCTGCTGCGGTTCCTCACGGGCGCTGCAGTCGGCGGTACCCTGCCGGTCGACTATGCCATGATGTCGGAGTTCCTGCCTGCCCGTAGCCGTGGACGATGGCTCGTCATGCTCGAGGGGTTCTGGGCGGTGGGAACGCTGGTCGTCGCAGTGGCGGCATGGCTCGTTACGCGCGCGGAACTCGCGGACGCATGGCGCTACATATTCGCTGTCACCGCCATCCCCGCGGTGTTCGGCCTCGGGCTTCGCTTTCTCGTTCCGGAGTCTCCGCTCTATCTGCTTCGTGCGGGCAAGGCCGCCGAAGCAAAAGCCATCGTCAACCGGATGCTCGTCGCCAACCGCCACGCTCAACTTGAAACAGCGGTGTCGATCACGCTTCCTGCGGCCTCACCGGATGCCGGCATCTTCTCCGGGGATCTGCGCCGCCGTAGTCTTCTGATCTTGGCCGTGTGGTTCCTAGTCTCGATCTCCTACTATGGCGTCTTCACCTGGATGCCGCCACGGCTCGCGGGTGAAGGCTTCGGCTTCGTCCGCGGTTATGGTTTTCTCGTTCTCATCGCATTGGCGCAAATTCCAGGCTATGCGCTTGCCGCCTACGGCGTCGAGGCATGGGGGCGCCGGCCGACGCTGATCGGCTTTTGTCTTCTCTCCGCCTTGAGTTGCCTGCTTTTTGTCGTGGCAAATGGCGCCGCAATCATCGCAGCGTCGCTGCTCATCATGAGTTTTGCGCTGCTCGGCACCTGGGGCGCGCTCTATGCCTATACGCCGGAACTCTATCCGACGGAGGCGCGGGCAACCGGAATGGGCGCGGCGGGCGGCATGGCGCGGCTCGGCGGTCTGCTCGCCCCGTCCTTGCTCGGCCTTCTGGTGGCCCAGAGTTTCGGGCTTGCGATCGGCACCTTTGCGGGCCTGTTGCTCGTGGCTGCGATAGCCGCCTGCCTGATCGATGCGGAAACGCGCCAGACGTCGCTGGCGTGAGGTCCGCAGACGAATCCGCTCAGCGCTCCCGCTGAAGAAAGCGCAAATCACAGAGCCGAAAAAATGGGAGCTCTGCCAAGATGTTGCGGCAAGATCGGCCTGTGCGCAACCGGTGGATAGAATGCGGACAACTCGGGCAGCTCTGGAACCGGGCTTTCGGATCGAGCAGAGCGCCCTAGCATGCAGATGCGGCCGATCCCACGGTCGCTAGTGTAGCAGCTATATCATCGGGACCGGTGTTCGCACCGGTCCCGATCCTCTATCCAGATCTTTCTTCGGCCGTAGATGCGGTTCCGCCATCGTTTTGCAACCGCCGCACTCGCCAAGCGTGGGCGTGCGGTGGATCGCCTGGGTCTGCTCCTGTGCGGCACGCGCATAGCTGCATTGCACAATAATTGTTTTCCATATGGTCAAAAATCAGGCATAAAGCACACAGCTGATGCACATGGCGGTTCTCCTCCCAATGCCGCCGCAGCAGCTGTTCCCCTCTGGAGGTTAATTGACCTTCACACCTTATGGGCCGCGGTTTTCCGTTGGCCCTTTTTTCTTTCTGGCCGTGCGTCCTTTCTCCGCTCCGCGATCGGCCTTGCCGCCAACCCAGCCTCACAAACGATAGCCGCAGGCGCTGTTGATGGGCCGCGCCAATTGCGTTTCGGCAAAACGCGTTCTGTAATGCCGTCGTCCTGGAGGGTGGAGGCAGGGAGCGTGGAACCGACACATCTGTTCGAGCTGGTGATCGGCATGTTTGTGGCCATCATCGCCCTGCACTATGTCGCGGGCAGGTTCGGTCTGTCGCCTTCCGTGGCGCTTCTGGCCGGCGGCGCGCTGCTCGCCTTCGTGCCGGGCCTGCCGACCATCGAGGTGGATCCCGATCTGGTGCTCGTCATCTTCCTGCCGCCGCTGCTTCTCGACGGCGCATGGACCATCGCCGTCGGCCGCTTGCGCCGTCATTTGATCGGCATCGCCTCGCTGGCGATCGGCGCGGTATTCTTCACCTGTGCCGTCGTCGCCGTGGTCACGCATCTGCTTTTCCCCTCGCTTCCCTGGGCCGCCTGCGCGGCGCTTGGGGCGATCGTGTCGCCGCCCGACGCGGTCTCGGCTCGTGCCGTGCTGCAGCGCGTGCGGCTGCCCCGGCGGCTGCAGATCCTGCTCGAAGGGGAAAGTCTGCTCAACGATGCGAGTGGCCTCGTACTCTTCCGCTTCGCGATTGCCGCCGGTGTCACCGGGGCCTTCAGCGCGAGTGAGGCTGTCGGCAGCTTTTTCGTGCTGGCGATCGGCGGCGCCCTCGTCGGTACCGCCATCGGCACGGCCTGGGTTCTACTCGCGCGCCGCCTTGGCGACGAATATCTGATCATCGCTGCCACGGCTCTGCTTTCCTGGACGTCTTACCTGCTCGGCGAGTTCCTGCATGTTTCAGGCGTCATCGCCACGGTCACCACCGGCCTGATCGCAAGCTGGCACCAGCACACCGTGCTCTCGGCGGCTACACGCATGCGCGGTTCGTCGTTCTGGACCGTCATCGTCTTCCTGATGGAGGCTGCCGTCTTCATTCTGATCGGCCTGTCGCTACGTGGTGTGGTCGAGCGCGGAGGCGGCTTCGGTGTCGTTGCCGCAACCATGTGGTGGCCAATCCTTGCAATTCTCGTCGCGCTCGCCGTCGCACGGTTTGCCTGGGTGTTCGGGTCGGATATCGTCATCCGCCTCGGCAATGTCTTGGGGATGGAGCGCTATCGGCCACTTGGAGCGCGCGGCGCAACGGTGGTCTCCTGGGCGGGGGTGCGCGGCGTCGTCACGCTCGCCCTGGCCCTCAGCATACCGGAGGGTTTTCCCGGTCGCGACTTCATCCTCGTTACGTCCTTTGCCGTCATCCTCGGGACGGTGCTCGTCCAGGGCACGACACTCGGGCGGGTGATCGCGTGGGCGGGGCTGGTTGAGCCACCGTCGGAAAAGGCGCGCCTGAGCATGAGCCAGGCCGAAGCGGCCATGGCGCAAGCACAGCTCGTAACCATTCAGAGCCGGGCCTATGACGACGAAGGCAAGCTCATTCATCCGCAACTGCTCGACAGGTATCAGCGCCGTGCGGTGTCGATCGTCGACTATGCCCAGCGCACGGAGCACTACATGCCCATTCTTCATGCCCATTTCGACGTCGTGCTCGAAGCGGTCGCCACGGGACGGCGCGAACTCATCCGGCTTCATCGCGCCGGTGACATCGACGACGAGACATTGCACGAATTGGAACGGGACCTCGACCTTGAAGAATTGAGTGCGCTTGCCGCCAAGGCATGAGGCTGCGTTGTCTCAGGCGAAGCGGATCGCGTTCCTGGCGCGGGCCCTGGCGGCTTCTTCGTCGCGGTTGCGTGGCGGCTGCGACGTTTCGAGTGAATCGAGCAATTCCCGGGCGCAGGCCGCGATCGAATTGACCGCGTGCTCGAACGCCGCCTCGTTGCGCTTGGACGGTTTGGTCGTTCCGCTCAGTTTGCGAACGAATTGCAGCGCGGCGTCATGGATTTCCGCGTCCGTCGCCGGCGGTTCGAAATTGAACAGGGGTTTTATGTTTCGGCACATGACGGCTCCCGGTCCTTTCGTTCTCGCTCAAGGCCCGGATCTTAATGCCCGTTCCTCCTTGGCGGAAGACCTTTACCGTCCTTCTCCTGCAATCCGACTGTCGGGCGGCTCCTGTCAGGAGCTCCTGCCGTTCTGTGCCAGGCGCATGCCGGCCGCGCGTCCGCCGCTCGGCACCACGACGATCTGCTTGACCTTGCCTTGCTTGAAGGCGGTCAGGAAACGCGGATAGTCGGCGAAGGCGACGCAGCCATGCAATTCCGCGCGCTTGCCGCGCAGCAGGTAGCTGTGGGTCAGGAAGCCGTCGCGGCCGTGCTTGTTCTTTCCGTCGATCGGCAGCATGCGGATCGCCTCGACCCCATGGAAGCGTGTCTCGCGCATCTTGAGATTGTAGGTGTGCGGTGGGGTCGGGCCGGTCATCTTGACGTCCACGTAGCGCGGATTGTCGGCCATCTTGCCGATGCCGGAATGGGCCTCGAGCACGCTGCCGTCGGGCATGTAAACCTTGGCGGCGGTTATGTCGTAGACGGCGACGCCATTTCCGGCCTTGGCTCCACCGCCGAACATGTTGCGCAGCGCCTGGCCGAAGCCGGTGCCGGAGCTATTTTCCGTCGGATCTTCTGGCCGCGCATAAGCGACCTTCGGCTTTACCGGCATTTCGCGGTCGGCCGGCTTCCCCGTCTCTTCGGCCTTTATCGCCGCCTCGACTTCGGCCTGTTTCGTCGCAGGTCTCTCGGGTTCGGCAGCGGGCTTCTCAGCTTGTTCGCTGCGCGGCCGAAATTGCGGCATGGGACCGACGGACGGCGTGTCTTCATGGCTCGGCAACGCGGCCGTATCATCCGTCGTGTCCGGATCCGGCTGTTCGGCGAGATCGTCCTCGGGAGGTGCGGTCAGCACGGCGGAGAACGCACTGCCTTCCACGTGGCTCTGAGACGGAGTGGCATAGGCGAGCTGGATCGCCGGCTTGTCGGCGAAACCGGTCGTCACCGGAGCGAAGCGGGCCGGCGCGGCTACGCCGGCCATCGCGGTCACCTGGCGAGATTGGGCGGAAACCGCGGGAGCGGAGGCGCTGGCGAGCTGTTCGGACGCCAATACGGCTTTCTTCACGGCCGTTGCGAGACGCGCGCTCTTGCCGAGCAATTCGGCATCTCTCGGGAATTCGAGATCGCTCGCAAATCTCGTTGCGGAGACGAATGGCTGCGCCGCGGCGGCCGCGACGAGCCGCGTCGCCTGGTTGACCCTGGCGTGCTTGTCCCAGGCGCGTTCTTTCGTTTTTTCAGCCAAATGGAGCTGCGGTTTGGGCAGCAGGCGGCCCGAACCATGCGCGAAGGAACCGCCCACCGCGACCATGCCGACGAGTGACCACGCAGCCGCGCCGACAAGAGCGGTGCCGCAGCAAGTGATCAGCAATGGACGCAACAGACGATTCAAAGACTGTGGGCGAATGATCTTACTCAACAACGCAAATCAAGCCAGAAATTCACGCAAAAGGCCCTCAGGCCGGCGAGCGACCATCGCTACGCGACTTTCCGGATTGTCCCCTTCTTGACGACTGATGGACAAAAGATGGAGAAGTATGGTTAAATTTTGCTTTCCAGCCGGCGAAAAGCAGCATTTTTATCAACGGCCATCCGAAATTCTGAAAGGGTCTGCTCGCGGCGCGCGCTGCCAGCCGACGAATGCGCTTCAGGATTGTCTATCGCCTGCGATAGAACCGAAAAAGCTGAGCGCAGGCGGCGTCCATTATCCGTCACTGCGGATGCATACCGACAGCCGGCGCGCGGCCCATTTCTCCTGAAGGCGAATGACTGCGATCTGAGCGGCTCGGCGGCATCGGTGGGGCCGCTTATCCCGCTTTGGTCGGCAGCCGGTAAATCTCCGTCTGTTCCGTCCGACCGGAAAGGCAGTGTTTGCCAAGTGGTGTGAGGTCGGAGCGGTCTTCGGTCAAGAAACTGACTGTTTCACCGCTCAGGAGCACGACGATCTCTTCATTCGGCGCCACCGACTTGCCGAACTGCTCCAGGCGATTGCACACGTTCACCGCATCGCCGACGATCGTATAGGCGGACCGCCCGCTCATGCCGATATTGCCCGAAACGACCGGACCGGAATGGACGCCGACGCGCACGCGGAGGGCAGACAGCCCCTGCCGGCGCCGGTCCGCATTGTCCTCCGCGACCGCGAGGGCAATGGCGCGGGCCGCGCGCATGGCGCGATCGGCGTGATCCGGCTGGTCGTCCGGGGCGCCCCAAAATGCCATCACGCAATCGCCGATGAACTTGTCGATCGTGCCGCCTTCATCCTCAATGCAACGGCCGAGCAAGTCGAAATGTCTGTTCAGGAGCGTGGCGACTTCGGCAGCGGTGGTCTTTTCGGCCGTGGCGGTGAAATCGACCACGTCGGTAAACATGATCGTCACCGTTCGCTGCGTCGAGACGAGATCGCCGCTTCCAAGGAGGTGGCGCACCAGTTTCTTCGGCACGTAGGTTTCGAGCCAACGCAGCCCGGTCAACATCGTATTGTAGGCCCGTGCCTGCTCGTTCAACTCCGTGAACAGGCTGCCGGGCAGGGGATGAAGAGCCGCAAAGTCGAGCATGCCGACGGCACGGACCTCATGCGCCATGCTGGCGACCGGGCGAACGATCAGGCGGCTGACGACCCAGGCGATGACGATTGCTGCGAGCAGGACCACGAGACCGGCTATGCCGGCGCGCAGCAGGTCCCAAATCGGTTTTTCCAGGGATTCGATTGGTATCTCTACGCCGACGATGAGAGGGGCCGGTGCATAGCCGCTGATTTCGCGGGTGAGAATGACACGGTCGTCTTGGCCCGCTTCCACAAAGCGCGCCTCCAGTGCGGAATCGTGGAAGGTCTGAGGTTCCCCCTCCCACAGCACGGCAAGGAACGGATCGCCAAGTTCGTTAAGCTTCGGCAGCCGGTGCGCCGCGGATAACAATGGATGGCCTGACGCCATCAGGGGATGGGCGAGTACCTGATCGCGGCCATAAAGGACAAAGGGTGTCGTCCCGGGATTCGAGACGGCGATCTGGCGCAGGAAGTCCGAAATGGCATCGACCGTGATCGTTGCCCTGAAGACGCCGGCAAACTGGCCTCCCGTGCTTGCCGGTTGCTGTCGGTTTGTGACCGATGTGCGTATCGCCGGGTCCGGCACGAAGTAAACCGGTCCCCATTGGGCTTTGCCGCTGCGGCGCGCCTGGTCGATCTCCGTGCGCTCGTTGTCGGTCTTGATGGTGTCGGCGAAGGAAAAGACGCCCTTGGGGCCCTGGGTCACACCGAAGATTTCGCCATTTGGCCTGACGAAGGAGAGCACGCGAACCTGCGGAGTCGCCGCCAGGGCACCAGTCATTACGCGCTCCAGCGCCAACGTGTCTTTCGGATCGAGGCGGCCGGCCCCGACTTCCTTCGCGAGGAACGCCAGCTGGTCCTCAACCGGGGCGAACCGGCTTCCGATTTTCGTCTGGACGGCATCGAGGCCGAGATGGGCCGATTGGGCGAGCAATTCGCGGGTTGCACCGGCCGACATATACCAGACGACGGAGAGGATGACAGCGGCGGTCAGCGCCACCAACGCCGCCATCACGATCGCCAGCGTGCGCGACAGGGAAATGGTTCGCTTTCGTGTGTCGGCGTCGGTCGCCCCGGTCGTCTCCACGGACATGCCTCAAGTTTCAAACGGCACCACGGACGTCGCGGCGCTTGCAAGGTTAAAGGTTGTTCTAACGATTCTTGCCCTTTTTCCAAGCGGATCAGGTCCGGTTGGTTGGGCGAAGGCCGAGACGTGATGTGCATCGCAAGGGATCGCTTTGCGACGGCTCGACCACCGGTACAGCCAGATTCCGAGCGCTCCGGTAATACTGATCACGGATCATTGGCAAGGCGCCTGCTGATGGGCGCAAACTCCGGCGTCGACTGGCGCGGCGTCGTGTCGCGCTCGCCGGCTTCCATCTGCTGCCAATATTTCCAGCCCACGGTCTTCGAGCCGAGCTCATAGTCCATGCCATCCCAGGCATCCTCGCGGAAGCTGTAGAAGGCCCAGTGCAGATCGTCCTTGTCGAGCGCGGTCAACACGTCCTCGAGATAGGTCTTGCAGCCGGACCAGCGCCGCATGCAGCCAAATTCACCGGCAACGAGACGATTGAGCGGGATGCCGCTGTCCTTGGCCCATTGCACCGGCTTTGCCAGATAGCCGGCCGTTCGCGCCTTGTCCCAGGTCTCTTCGCCTTCGCCAAAGGGCACCTTGCCCGGATAGGCATAGGGCTTGTCGCGCTTGATGTTGGGCGCGCTCGTCGCCGCATAGGGCTCGTACATGTGAAAGCTGTAGAGCACCTTCTGGTCCGTGAGTCCCGATGGCCAGTAGGAAAACGCGTCAGCTGCCCCATACCAGCCGGCATCTGCCATGATGGGTGTTGTCGGATCGACCGCGCGGATGGCCGCAATGATGGTCTCGTAGAAGGCTCTCAGATCCGCAGCGCTGCCTTTTTTGCTGGCGTACCAGGCCCGCATCGCCTGCGGATCGGCGTGCTCGGCAAGGCCGTTATTCTTCTCCGGCGCCGGTTCGTTGATGATGTTGTAGGCGGCGACCGCCGGATGGTCCTTCAGTTCGCGCGCCAGATCCCGCCAGAAATTTGCCGCCTGGTCCCACCAGGCCTTGTCTCGCCAAAGCCGACCGTCGAATGTGTTGCCGTTGTTTTGGGCCCAGCGCATGCCTGGCAGCGACAGCGGTGCGATCACGACCTTGAGGCCGGCCTTGTCGGCGCGGTCGAGCGTCGCCTTCAACGTTTCGAGATCGGCGGCCGGAATGCCCGCATATCTGTCGGCGTCGCCGATCAGGTAGTCGCGTTTTGCCGGCTTCCACTTGTCGTAGGAAAGGCGCACCCAGGTGGCGTCATAGCCCGCCAACGCCCTGAAGTAGGCCTCGTCCGGCGGCAGCCGATTGAAGCTGTTGCCGCCATGCTGCGGCTTGTCCCAGAACGTCATGAGATCAGCGGCATTGGCCGGGCCGGCAAGGCTGAAAGCGAAGAGGGTGGCGGCAAGCAGGCGCATGAGGTCATCCTTGGAGCACGGGTTCGAGTGCCGGTAACCTGGCGCATCGCATCGCCGATGTTCCCCAGGGAACAGGGGCAGACTTTGTCGCGATCGTCTGTCCGGTCGCGTCGCGGCCTGATCGCCGCAAGCGGGCGCGCAATTACGGGCGGCTGAATGTTTCGGCGAGAAAATCGAGAAACGCCCGGATCTTCGGCGCGACGTGCTGTCGCGAGGGGTAGATGGCGTAGAGCGTGGTTTCGACCGTATCCCAGTCGGAGAGTACGCGTTGCAGTCGACCGTTCCTCAGGTCGTCTTCCACATAAGGACGGGGTATCAGGCTGATCCCGAAGCCGGCGCGCAGTGCGTCGCGAACGGCAAGGCTTGACGTCACGGAATAGCGGGCTTTCACGGTCACTTTCTCCGTTCGACTGCCCTTGCGAAACTCCCATAAGTCCGCATGGCCCGAAAGACTGAAGCGGATACAGTTGTGCGATTTCAGGTCCGCGGGATCGGTAGGTTCGCCATGCGCCTCGAAATAGGCGGGTGCCGAACAGACGACATGCGGCATGACTGCGAGTTTTCTCGCAATCAGGCTTAAATCCTCCAGTTTGTCGCTGCCGCGAATGGCGAGATCGAACCCCTCTCGCACGATATCGACACGCCTGTCGTCGAGATGCAGATCGAGCTTGAGGTCCGGGTAGCGGGACAGGAACGCGGGGATGACGGAGGAAAGCCGCATCAGCGTCACGGTCATCGGGGCGGCGACGCGCAACGTCCCGCCCGGCGTCCGCCGGACGGGCGAGAGCGCCGCATCGGCATCCTTCAATGCATCCAGTCCGCGCACGACGTGCTCGAGATAGAGTGTGCCCTCGTCCGTCAGCGCCATGCGTCGCGTGGTCCGGTTGATGAGCCGTGCGCCGACGCTGGCTTCGAGCTCGGCAACATTCTTGCTGATCGCGGCAGGAGACAGGCCGAGCTTGCGCCCGGCTTCGGCAAAGCTGCCGAGTTCGGCCACATGGCGGAAGACCTGGAGGGCAGTGTAACGATCCACGATAATTTCCCAAAGGTGAAGTATGTCTTGTAAAATGGCGATATTATCAATCTACGGTGATTTCAATACGGTCGATCCGAATGACCTTCCATCGGACCGAAAGAATGACACATCCCATGATCGCCCTCATCGAACAGCGCGCGTCCGCCAACCGGTTCGATGCGACCCATGCGTTGGCTGACGCGGAAATCGAGGAACTGGTGCGCCTCGCGACCCGCGCGCCAACGGCCTACAATCTTCAGAACTGGCGGTTCATCGCCGTGCGCACGCCGGGAGGCAAAGCCAGGCTGCGTGATGTGGCGCACGGGCAATCCAAGATCTCGGAAGCCGCCGTGACCTTCATCGTCTGCGGCCTGTTGCCCGATCACGCGGCGCTTGCTGCCAGGCTGCGCCCCTTCGTCGAGACCGGACACATGCAAACCGAGATGGTCTCCGGCTGGCAGGAAGCCGTGCGCGCGCAATATGCCGATGCAAAGGTTGCCCGCGACGAAGCGGTGCGTTCGGCGACGCTCGGTGCCGCGACCCTGATCTACGCCGCCGAAGCGCTGGGACTGTCGTCCGGCGCGATGGGGGGATTCGATGCTGAAGGCGTGGCGCAGGAATTCAATCTGGGGCCGAATGAACTGCCGGCAATGCTTGTCGCGGTTGGCCGCGCGGCACCCGGAAACTGGCCGCAAAAACCACGCCGGCCACTTGACGAGGTTCTTCACTTCTCATGAAAGCCGGCCTTTCCGATATCACCATCACGGCAATGGCCCCCGTCATTTGGGGCAGCACCTATATCGTCGCCACCGAGTTCCTGCAGGGGTTCTCGCCGCTGACGGTCGCGCTGCTGCGCGCATTGCCAGCCGGATTGCTCCTGCTGCTGATCGTCAGGCGACTGCCGACCGGCATCTGGTGGTTCCGCGCCTTTGCGCTCGGCGCGCTCAACATTTCGATCTTTCTGAGCATGCTGTTCGTCGCCGCCTATCGGCTTCCGGGCGGCGTCGCGGCAACCGTTGCGGCAGTCCAGCCCTTGATCGTCGTCTTCATTGCGGCGCTTCTCCTGAAGGCGCCGATCCGTCCCTTGTCAGTTGTCGCGGCCATGGTCGGAATTGTCGGTGTGGCTCTTTTGGTGCTGACTCCGCAGGCCGCACTCGACGAGGTCGGGATCGCAGCCGGTCTTGCCGGGGCAGTTTCCATGGCCTTCGGCAACGTTCTGGCCCGAAGGTGGAAGTCGCCGGAATCGCTACTCACGTCCACGGCCTGGCAGCTTACGGCCGGTGGCTTGCTCCTCGTTCCCGTCGCCCTTGCCTTCGAGCCGGTGGTGCCGTTGCCGACTGTTCCCAATCTGCTTGCGCTCGCCTGGTTGAGCCTGATCGGCGCGGCGCTGACCTATGTTCTCTGGTTTCGCGGCATCGGCCGGCTGGAATCGGCGGCGGTGTCGGCACTTCTCTTCCTAAGCCCACTGACGGCCGTCCTGCTCGGATGGGTATTCCTGGGCCAGTCCTTGAGTGCCTTTCAGATTGTCGGCGTCCTGTCGGTCGTCGGCAGCATCTGGCTCAGTCAACGCGTTTCCGCTCGATCATGAACGACGAGTTGGAATGCGACGATGCCGGCCTATACTCCCAGGCATGCGAGGAGGGGCAAGTGTCGTGAAGATCGGAGTGTTCGGTGCCGGCGCGGTCGGCGGTTTTGTCGGCGGGTGCCTTTTGGCTGGTGGCGCGGAGGTCATTTTCGTCGGCCGGTCGGCCCGCGGTGCGGCCTGGCAGAAAAACGGATTGCGCCTTACCGATCTGGACGGACGTGACGATTTCGTCGCGCCCGAACGGGTCGTCTACTTCGAGTCTGTTTCTTGCCTGGCGGCTTGCGATCTTATCCTCCTGACGGTCAAATCCGGGCAGACCGCGGTTGCTGCGAAGGAGCTCTGCGCGGTGCTACGCTCCGGCATTCCCGTCCTCAGCCTCCAGAATGGGGTGAGCAACACAGCGATCCTGCAGCAACTGCTACCGTCTGCCAAAATCCTGCGCGGCATGGTTCCGTTCAACGTGACCGCACCCGACCCGGCTCATCTGCATCGTGCAACGGAAGGGAGCATTGCTGTCGAGGACGACCCGGTGACGGCCGCGGCCGCACTGCTCTTCAGGGCCGCGGGACTGGCGCTCGACCTGCGCGGCGACATGGAAGCGGTGCAATGGGCGAAGCTGCTGATGAACCTCAACAACGCAATCAACGCGCTCTCCGGCTTGCCCTTGCGTGAAGAGCTCCAGATGCGGGGCTTTCGCCTTTGCCTGGCGCTTGCCCAGCGGGAAGCACTTTCGCTGCTGGCCGCTGAGGAACGCCTCCAGCCGGCACGTCTGACACCGCTGCCACCAGCTTGGCTGCCGCCCGTCCTGAGCCTGCCGGATGCTCTGTTCCGGATCATTGCCGGCCGCATGCTGAAGATCGACGCCACGGCGCGTTCGTCGATGGCCGACGACCTTGCCGCCGGCCGCTTCCCCGAAGTGGATTGGATCAATGGCGCAGTCGTCGCGCTTGCGGCAAGGCTTTGTCGTCGGGCACCGGTCAACGCGCGGCTGTGCACGCTGGTCAAGGAAGCAGCCGCCTCCAGGCCGAAGGCGTGGGAGGCCGATGCATTGCTTGCCGATCTCAGGCAGAGCGCGCGCTCAGGATAGAAAGAGGGGGCCTGTTTTCGCAGACAGGCGCTCGGCATCGCAGACAGTCCTGCATGATGCGCCTACGGTCGGAGCCAGGATGACGCACCCGTGTCGGTACTCCGGCAATCCCGCCAGTCGCAGCCGCTGGGTCGTTCAGGGCCGAGTTGATCGACCCGCAACGTGACGGTGCCTTCCAGGGCTTCTCCGGGCGCCAGCCTGACGAGACCACCGCGTTCTGCCTGATGGTGGGCGTTCGGTCGGTGGCTCATCGGCTCGAAGCAGAAGAAGTCGGCATCGATGGAGGGCGAATAGAGGACGAAGAAGCGAAAGGTCTCGTCCGCATCAAGCGAAAGCGCAAGGCCGGTTTCCGGCCACTCGATGCGCATCTTGCCATCCCAGCCCTCGAAGGCATTGTTCAGCCAGCCCGGTGGCAGCGCTGCACCGGCCGTGAAGTCCAAATCTTGCGGAACTGGCTGCATTGCGTCCGGCAGGTGGTTCTCCCGTTCCGTCCAGTAACGATCGGCGTGGGCAAAGAGGCGCATTCCCCGCGTGCGCGGAAAATAGGGATGGAGGCCCAGTCCATAGGGCAGCGCCTGCGCGGCGCGGTTGGTGACGGCGAGCGAAAGCGTCAAGTTCGAACCATCAATCGTCACCATCTGCACCACCTCATAGGCGAAGGGTGTGGCGGCGCTTGCCTCCTGCCGATAGTGCAGCGCAAGCGAATGTCCGTCCCGACGAAGGATCGACCAGCGCCCAAGCCAGGCATCGCCGTGCAGAACGAGCAGGTCTGCCGTGTTGGGCGCCAGCGTGTAATCGCGACCTTCGAAGTGGAAGCGATTGTCACGAATGCGGTTGCCGAAGGGCACGAGTGGGAAGCAGGCTTCGGCGCCGAAGATCTGCGAGGCGAGCCCCGGCGCCGGTGTCGGCGCGAGCACCGGAGCGCCGCGCCAGCGGACGGAGAGGAGGGCACCGCCGAGCGGGCTCACCTCGACGGTGAGCCCGACGTCATTCTCGAGAAGGACGGTGTCTTCCGCCATGCGTTAGCCGCGCCGGCCGGCGGCGGCCGAGCGCAGATTGTCGAGCAGCACGGCCAGCAGAAGGATCAGTCCGCGTACGACATACTGGTAGAAGGCCTGGATGTTGAGCAGGTTCATGACGTTCTCGGCGATGCCCATGATCAGGACGCCGACGATCACGCCGGTCATTGCCGCGCGGCCGCCGGCGAGCGAGACGCCGCCGAGCACGCAGGCCGAAATGACCGAGAGTTCGAGGCCCGTCGCCGCATTCGGCTGGCCCGAGGTGATGCGTGAGGCAAGGAGAACGCCGGCAACGGCGCAGACAAGGCCCTGCAGTGCAAAGATCCAGATGCGCATGTTGGAGACGTTGACGCCGGCGAGGCGCGAGGCTTCGGGATTGCCGCCGATCGCCAGCGTGTTCTTGCCGAAGACGGTGCGGTTGAGCACGAAGCCGAAGGCGACGAAGAAGACGCCCATGACCCAGATCGGTGCCGGGATGCCGAGGAACTTCGACAGCGCAAGCTGGTAGAACCCCGGATCGTTGATGCCAACGGCGCGACCGTCGGAGGCAATCAGTGCGAAGCCGCGCACGATCTGCATCGTGGCAAGCGTCGTGATCAGCGCGTTGATGCGGAAGTGCGCAATGATCACGCCGTTGACGAGGCCGACGATGCCGCCGCAGATCAGCGCCGCGATGAGGCCGACGAGAATCGAGCCCGAGGCGTTCGAGGCCATGACGGCGGCCATGCCGGAAAAGGCAACCGTGGAGCCGACGGAGAGATCGAAGTCACGCGAGGCGAGGCAGAACATCATCGTACAGGCGACGATGCCGATGGTGACGACCGACTGCAGGAGGCCGAGCATGTTGCGCTCGGTCAGGAAGTTCGGAACCGTCAAAGCCACGATGGCGAAGGCGACGGCAAAGATGACGACGAGACCCTGTTCGCCGAGAAGAAGTTTTTTCAGTGAAGTCATGACGGCTGAACCTGCTCGGTTGGAAGTTCGCTGGCGTTTGCCACATCGGGAAGGGCGGCGGCGAGGATGCGGCGTTCGTCGAAATCGGCGCGCGCGATTTCGGCCGCGATCCGGCCCTGGCACAGGACGAGAATGCGGTCCGTGATACCCATCACCTCCGGCAGCTCGCTGGAGATGACGACGATCGCCATGCCCTCGGAGGCGAGCTCGTAAAGGATTTCATAGATCTCCGACTTGGCGCCCACGTCGATGCCGCGCGTCGGTTCGTCGATCACGAGCACCTTCACGCCCTGTTCGGAAAGCCAGCGGCCGAGGATGACCTTCTGCTGGTTGCCACCGGAGAGGTTGATGATGTCCTGCTTGCGCGAGGGCGTGCGTATCCGAAGCTTGGCGATGAAGCGGTCGGCAAGCTCCGCCTCCTTCTTGAGATCGAGGATGCCGAAGGGTGAAAAGTGCCGGCGCGACGAGACCGCCATGTTCTCCTCGATGCTGCGCCCCTGGACGATGCCGTCGAACTTGCGGTCCTCCGGGCACAGCACCATGCCGGCGCGGATCGATTGCGGCGGGCTGTCGGCCGGCACCTTCGCACCGTCGATCACGACCGTTCCCTGGTAGCGCGTGTCCGCGCCGTAGACGAGCCGTGCCAGTTCGCTGCGGCCGGCACCGATCAGGCCGAAGAAGCCGAGGATTTCGCCGCGCCGGACGGAGAAGCTTAAAGGCGTTTTCAGTTTCGGCCCGGCGATCGCCTCGACGCGCAGGCGCTCAGGTCCGAGATCGCGACCCCGCCAGCCCCAGATGTCGGAGATCTCGCGCCCGACCATCTCGGCGATGATCTGGTCGCGCGTCACCTTGGAAATGTCAGGATGGTGGGCGGCAAGCTTGCCGTCGCGCAACACCGTCAGGCTGTCGCAGAGGCGGAAAATCTCGTCGAGGCGGTGGGATACGTAGAGGATCACGGTGCCGTTCGAACGCAGGCGCTCGATGAGCGCAAACAGGATCTCGCTTTCGCGTGAAGACAGCGACGACGTCGGCTCGTCGAGCGCGATGACACGTGCATCGAGCATGACGGCCTTGGCGATCTCGACCATCTGGCGCTCGCCGATCGAGAGCGAAGCGATCTTGGCGGACGGATCGACGTCGATGCCGATTTCCGCGAGTTTCTCGCCGACGACACGGATCAACTGCCGGCGATCAATGACTCCACCTTTGCCAGGGAAGTGGCCGAGCCAGAGATTTTCGGCCACCGTCAGTTCCGGAACGAGTTGCAGTTCCTGATGGATGACGATGACGCCGGCCCGAAAGGCATCGCGCACGGAGCGATAGCCTTGCGCCTCGCCTTCAATACGGATCTCACCCTCGTCGGCTGCCTGGTCACCGGACAGCAGGCGGATGAGCGTCGACTTGCCCGCGCCGTTCTCGCCCATGAGGCCGTGAACGGCACCCTTGCGCACGGCAAACGAGACGTCCGACAGCGCCTGGACGCCGGGATAGCCTTTGGAGATGGACCGGAATTCGAGGAAATCTTGCATGCGCGGCTCCGAGGCGGATTGCCCGGCGGACGGGCCGCCGGGTCGATAGAGCGGGATGAGGAAACGTGTGCGCGGCTTTCCGCCTGCATCCCGCTCTAGATTACGAGAATCGAACACCTTTATTGTTTTGGGTCGGTCTGGCCCAAAACAATCGTGATCTCGTGTCGCAAACTGCGATCACTCGATGCCGAGGTCCTTGCGTACGGCTTCGTAGTTGTCGCGTAGCGCAAGCTGGCCGGCGGTCAATGTCAGCTTTTCCGGCTCCTTGCCGTTGGCGATCCACTCATACATGTTGAGTGCGGTTTCGTAGCCGTGACGCTTCGGCGAGATGATGACTGTGCCGAAGAAGCCGGTAGCCGTAGGCTTCTTGAACTCGTTGATCGCCGAATCCGCGCCGCCGATGCCGACGCCGATCATGCTGTCGGCGGGAATGCCAACCGTCTCGGTCGCGCGCACGGCGCCGAGCACCGCTTCGTCATTGAGTCCGATAGCGACCCACTTCTTGATGCCAGCATTCTTGTTGAGCACGATCGTCGAGGCGTTGAGCGCTGCCTCCGTATCGGTCTTGGCCTGCGGCGCATCGAAGATGTTGGCTTCCGGGAAGCCGTTGGCCTTGAGCACCGAGAGCGCGCCTTCGACACGGTCGACCGCCGTCGGGAGCTGGTCGTAGGAAACGCGGATGGCGCCGACGTCCTTCATGTCCCAGCCGCGCTTCTTGACCTCGTCGACGATCGCCTGGCCGACGGCCTCGCCGATCTTCGTCGCGGATATGCCCATATGCGGAACGTCTTCGATCGGGCTGCCATCGGCGTTGACCAACCGGTCGTCGACAGTCATCAGCTTGAGTTCGTTGGCGGCGGCCTTGGCGACGATGCCGGGGCCGAGCTTGACATCTGGTGTGCAGACGATGAAGCCCTGGGCGCCCTGGGCGCCGAGGTTGTCGATCGCCGATTGCACCTTCTCGCCGTCTTCGGCGCCAATCTTGACGAGGGTGAAGCCCTTTTCCTTGGCGGCGACGTCGGCGAACTTCCATTCGTCCTGGAACCACGGCTCTTCCGGCTGCTTGACGATGAAGCCGATCTTGACGTCGGCAGCAAAGGCCGAGGTAGCCGTGAGCACGGCGACGGTACCAGCCAGAATGGCTGCCTTGATAAAGCGCATGATGTCTCTCCCTGGTGAACTGCCTCCTGCAGTGAGCATTTGTGTATGATGAATCATCATATTCGTCAATTGCCTTTGTATGATGAATGAGCTAGGGGTGTATAACGATAGCAGCGTGCTTCGGCGCGTTGTCGCGTTCCGGCGTCTGCGCTATTCAGCGACGAGGAGATGCGAGGGAGAGGAAAAGTGGCGGTGGAAGAGCAGCAGGACCAGAGTGCCATTGAGGAGCGCGGCCAGCGCCGCCCCCGCGTTCAAAAGACTGTGACGCGCGCCATCGCTTCGGACATTTGCGCCGATATCTTCCCGGTCGGCTCGTTCCTTCCACGCGAAAACGATCTATGCGATCGCTATGGCGTCAGCCGGACCGTGATCCGCGAGACCCTGAAAGTGCTGGAATCGAAGGGAATGGTGCGCGGCCGTTCCCGGGTCGGCACGATCGTCTGCAATAAGGACGAATGGAACATCCTCGATTCCCAGGTGCTCGAATGGATCGGGGAGCGCATCTTCGAGTTCGATCTGTTGAACTGCATTCTGGAGGCGCGCCGGGCGATCGAGCCGGCAGCGGCGGAATTTGCAGCCGAGCGCGCGACCGTGCAGGAGATCGCCGATCTCGAGCGCGCCTGGCAGGGGATGCGTGACGGCGAGCGCGATCTGATCGGTTTCACCGACGCCGACGTCGCCTTTCATACCTGCCTGCTCAAAGCCAGCCACAACCAGGTTTTTCTGCAACTGGTCGGCATCATCCAGGCAGCGCTGAAGTTCTCGCTGCATGCTTCCAACGAAGTGGCCGATCGCCGTGACGAAGCCGTCGATATTCACGGCGAGCTGGTCGAGGCGCTGCGCCTGCGCGACAAGGCCCGGGCGCGCGACTGTTCGATGCGCATGCTCGACCTTGCAGCCCGCGACCTCAAGCTTGCCGTCGAACGTCACCGGTCCGCCCCTTCGGCGCGCTGAACCCTTTTCCTGGCGGCCGTCGCCGCCTCGTTGCACCCAGCGGATATCGCACCATGAAAATCACCAAGCTCACGACCTACATCGTCCCGCCGCGCTGGCTGTTCCTGAAGATCGAGACCGACGAGGGCATCGTCGGCTGGGGCGAGCCGGTCGTCGAAGGGCGCGCGCTGACCGTGGAAGCGGCGGTCAACGAGCTCTCGGACTACCTGATTGGCAAGGATCCGCTGCTGATCGAAGACCATTGGCAGGTCATGTATCGCGGCGGCTTCTACCGTGGCGGCGCGGTACATATGTCCGCGCTTGCCGGCATCGACCAGGCGCTTTGGGACATCAAGGGCAAGGCCTATGGCCAGCCGATCCATGCGTTGCTTGGTGGTCAGGTGCGTGACCGTATCAAGGTCTATTCCTGGATCGGCGGCGACCGTCCGTCCGACGTTGCCAACAATGCCCGCGACGTCGTCGCCCGCGGCTTCAAGGCGATCAAGCTCAATGGCTGCGAGGAAATGCAGATCGTCGACACCTGGGAGAAGGTGGAAAAGGCGGTCGAAACCATCGCGACGATCCGCGAGGCGATCGGCCCGCATATCGGCATTGGCGTCGATTTCCACGGTCGCGTGCACCGGCCGATGGCCAAGGTGCTGGCGAAGGAACTGCAGCCCTTCAACCTGATGTTCATCGAGGAGCCGGTGCTTTCGGAAAACCGCGAGGCGCTGAAGGAAATCGCCAACCATTGCTCGACCCCGATCGCGCTTGGCGAGAGGCTTTATTCGCGCTGGGACTTCAAGTCGGTGCTGTCAGACGGTTATGTCGACATCCTGCAGCCTGACCTTTCGCATGCCGGCGGGATCACCGAGTGCCGCAAGATCGCGGCGATGGCGGAAGCCTATGACGTGGCGCTGGCGCCGCATTGCCCGCTCGGCCCGATCGCGCTGGCTGCCTGCCTTCAGGTCGACGCCGTCAGCTACAACGCCTTCATCCAGGAGCAGAGCCTCGGCATCCACTACAACGAGGCCAACGATATCCTCGACTACATCTCGAATAAGGAAGTGTTCCACTACGCGGATGGTTTCGTGTCGATCCCGCAAGGCCCCGGTCTCGGCATCGAGGTGGATGAACAATATGTCATCGAGCGGGCGAAGGAAGGCCATCGCTGGCGTAATCCGATCTGGCGTCATGCCGACGGCAGCGTCGCCGAGTGGTGAGGAACGCGGACATGGCGGGTCGTCTTGAGGGCAAGTGCGTCGTCATCACCGGTGCGGCACAGGGCATCGGCCTCGCCATCGCCGAGACCTTCCTTGCGGAAGGCGCGAACCTCTTTCTCATTGACCGCGACGGCGATCTGCTGGCGAACGAGGCCGTGCGGCTTCGCGCGACGGGCGAAAAGGTCGGCTACACCGCGGCCGATATCACCGATGCGGATGCTATCGAGCAGGCGATTGCTGCCGCTGCCCGTGAGATCGGCCAGCCGAATGCACTCGTCAACAATGCCGGCGTCAACGTGTTCTTCGAGCCGCTGAAGCTCTCCGATGCCGATTGGCAGCGTTGCTTCGACATCAACCTCAAGGGCGCGTGGACCTGCAGCAAGGCCGTGCTGCCGGGCATGATCGCGGCCGGCGGCGGTGTCATCCTCAACATCGCCTCCACCCACGCCTTCACCATCATTCCGCACACCTTTCCCTATCCGGTCGCCAAGCATGCGCTTCTCGGCATGACCAAGGCGCTGGGGCTGGAATATGCCGGCCAGGGCGTGCGGGTGAATGCGCTGGCGCCGGGATATGTCAGGACCCAGAAGGTCGTGGATTATTGGAACAGCTTTCCGGACCCGGTCGCGGCAGAGGCGGAAACGATGAAGCTCCATCCCGGCGGCTGCATCGCCACGCCGGAGGAAATCGCCAAGGCGGCGCTCTTCATGATTTCCGACGAGTGCCCGTTCATGAACGCCACCTGCCTGACGGTCGATGGCGGAATGAGCGTGCTGCATCATCCGTGAGACGCCGAACACACTGAAATAGTGCCGCATTTCTGCGTATTGCGGTCGCGAGCCCAGCCTCACTTCCACATGGAGCGCATCCGGGCTCCGACATCGATGCGGATCTGCTTGGCGCTGCGTTCGCCGGCGGCGGCCGAGATCTTCGGCCAGTTCGTCGTCTCGAAGAACTGCAGCAGCGTTGCGGGAATGAAGCGGGTCCGCGACGCGTAGACATGCCGGTCGCCCTGGCTGTTCTGGCCGTATGTGAAAAATCTCTGCGGTGTGACCAGCGCGAGGTGGTCGCGCGCCCGCGTCATGCCGACATAAAGCAGCCGCCGCTCCTCTTCGAGTTCGGCCGTCGTGCCGACGCCCAAGTCGGATGGAATGCACCCATCGACGACATTGAGCATGAAGACCGAGCGCCATTCCTGCCCTTTGGCCGAATGAATGGTCGAAAGGATGAGATAGTCCTCGTCGAGCAGGGGCACGCCCGCCTGGTCGCTGGTGGCGTCCGGCGGATCGAGCGTCAATTCGGTCAGGAATTGTTCCCGGTTCTGGTAGCCGCCGGCGATCTGCTCGAGTTGCAGGAGATCGGCCTTGCGCGTTTCGGCGTCTTCGTGGATGCGGTCGAGGTGGGGTTCGTACCAGGTCCGTGCGGTCGCGATTTCTCCCGGCCATCCGGTGTCG
Source organism: Ensifer sp. 38_S197 (assembly GCF_056924495.1). NCBI lineage: Bacteria > Pseudomonadati > Pseudomonadota > Alphaproteobacteria > Hyphomicrobiales > Rhizobiaceae > Ensifer > Ensifer sp. 38_S197. The sequence goes on from NZ_JBXOVZ010000001.1 coordinate 1,809,125, forward strand.
GCTTTGCGCAGGGCGGAAACGAGATCGACGAAGCTCACCCAATCTTCTCCGGTCTTCGGTGGCGCCGGGATTTCCGCAAGCGCTGCGAGCGGCTCCGGATCGGCGGCGATCGCGTCGAGGATCTTGCCCGCGGTCTGCGGGCCGATCCCGGGCAGCATCTGCAACAGCCGGAAGCCGGCGACCCGGTCACGCGGGTTCTGCGCGAACCGCAAGGCTGCCAGCAGATCCTTGACATGCGCGCTGTCGAGGAACTTGAGGCCGCCGAACTTCACGAAGGGAATGTTGCGGCGGGTGAGCTCGACTTCGAGCGTGCCGCTGTGGTTGGCGGAGCGAAACAGCACCGCCTGCTGTTTCAGCGCCATGCCGACCTCTCGGTTGGCGAGAACCTGCTCGACGATATAGGCGGCCTGATCCGCCTCATCCTTGACGGTGACAAGCAGCGGGCGTTGCTCTGACTCTCTGTCAGTCCAGAGGTTCTTGGTGAACCGCTCCCGCGCAAGCCCGATGACGCCATTGGCGGCCGCAAGAATCGGTTGGGTCGAGCGATAATTGCGATCGAGCGTAATGACGTCTGCCGGTTGCGGCGAAAACGCGCTCGGGAAGTCAAGAATGTTGCGGACCGTCGCGGCCCGGAAGGAATAGATCGACTGGGCGTCGTCGCCGACGACCGTCAGGCCATGGCCTTCGGGCTTGAGCGACAGTAGGATAGAGGCCTGAAGGCGGTTCGTATCCTGATATTCATCGACCAGGATATGATCGAAACGGCTGCTGATGTCCTGCGCCAGTTCCGCATCGGAAACCATTTGCGCCCAGTAGAGAAGCAGATCGTCGTAATCCAGCACGTTCTGCGCCTGCTTGGCCTCCACGTAGCCGGCGAACAATTCTTTCAGTTGCTGTTCCCAGCTCATCGCCCAGGGATAGGCCGTCTTCAATACGTCGATGATCGAGCTTTCCGAGTTCACGGCGCGCGAATAAATCGCAAGGCATGTGCCCTTTGTCGGAAAGCGGCTTTCCATCTTGGAGAAGCCGAACTCGTGGCGGACGAGGTTCATGAGATCGGCGCTGTCTTCGCGATCATGGATGGTGAAATCCTGACCGAGGCCGATCTGTTCGGCATAGATCCTGAGGAGCCGCGCTCCAATCCCGTGGAACGTGCCGGCCCAGGAAAGCGCATCGGTCATGACGGCGGCATTGTCGCCAAGTACCTGGCGGCAGATGCGCCCGACCCGGCGCGTCATTTCCGCCGCAGCGCGGCGGGAAAAGGTCATCAGCAGGATGCGGCGCGGGTCCGCGCCATTGACGATCAGATGTCCCACTCGGTGGGCGAGCGTGTTCGTCTTGCCCGAGCCGGCGCCGGCGATGATCAGCAGAGGGCCGCCGGCCTCGCCTTGCGGCAATCCCACACCATGCACCACCGCTTCGCGCTGGCGGTCGTTCAGTTTTTCGAGATAGGCGGCGCTCATTCGTGTCCAGGCGTTGTCAGCAAGAATCCCCAATTCCTCGCGCCGTTTCATCCCTTTGAAAGACTAAACGGATTCCGCTTCGTAGCCGCAGACTCGCCGCGCGAAGCAGACTCGGAACAAAAATGGAACGTATCAGCTTCGTTCGCCGCTGCAAACCCAGTGCGCCGGGCTTTCACCAGGTTGCGATGCAGGAGCCGAGCCGTGGACGGTCGGAATTTCGTTCTCAAGAACGAGACCCGAGTTTGTTGGTCTCGGCGTTCGGAACGTTCTGCCCTTCGGTGCGCCGAGCAAGCCTATCTGTTGCCACTCAGATCGCCCGGGTCACGACCTGTGCCGCGACCGATACCAAAAGGGCAGCCAAAGCGAAGGCCGTGCCAAATCGTGCGATCTTCATGCGGCGCCCGCGTGCGCCATCCCAATCATAGCCCATCATTGCTCTCCCCTCGGCATCATGCCTGTCAGGATGGTGGCTGGATTTGGTAACGAGGGCGTAAACTTATGGTCGCTACTTCTGCGGGGCGAGCACGCGGCTCTATGCGAGGCGCCGGCCGTGGAGCGTATCTCCCGCCCGCGCAATCAGGCGCGAACGGGAGGCAGCGAATGCGGCTGTCACACGCTCTTGCGTGTGACGAAGCGGGTTTCCAGATAGGCTTCGATCGCCTCGGAGCCGCCTTCGGTGCCGTAGCCCGAATCCTTGATGCCGCCGAAGGGCACCTCGGGCAGCGCCAGGCCGAGATGGTTGATTGAGATCATTCCGCTCTCGACTTCGCTGGCGAGACGATGGGCGCTTCGCTCGGAGCCGGTGAAGGCATAGGCCGCAAGCCCGAACGGCAGGCGGTTCGCCTCGTTGATCGCCTCATCCAGTTCGTTGAAGCGATTGATGATCGAGACGGGACCGAAGGGTTCGTCGTTCATGATGCGGGCGCTGAGCGGCACGTCGGCAAGCACCGTCGGCTCGAAGAAATAGCCGCGGTTGCCGATGCGATGGCCGCCGGTTGCCAATCGTGCGCCGTGCTCCACGGCGTCGGCGACCAGGTTTTCGATCGCCGGGATGCGGCGCTCATTGGCCAGCGGCCCCATGTCGATACCGGTTTCCAGGCCGTTGCCGACCTTGATCTTGCGCGATGCCGCGACGAAACCTTCAAGGAACTGGTCCGCCACCCGTTCCTGCACCAGGAAGCGGGTCGGCGACACGCAGACCTGTCCGGCGTTACGATACTTGCTGCCGGACATGATCGCGACGGCCTGATCGATGTCGGCGTCGTCGGTGACGATGACCGGGGCGTGCCCGCCAAGTTCCATCGTCGCGCGCTTCATGTGCTGGCCGGCAAGTGCCGCCAGCATCTTGCCGACCGGGGTCGAGCCTGTGAACGACATCTTGCGGATCACCGGGTGCGAGATCAGATACTCCGAGATCACCGCCGGCACCCCATAGACGAGATTGACAACGCCGGCGGGAATGCCTGCATCGACGAAGCACCGGATCAGTTCCGCGGGCGAAGCCGGCGTCTCCTCCGGTGCCTTGACGATGATCGAGCAGCCGGTCGTCAGCGCCGCCGACAGCTTGCGCACCACCTGATTGATCGGGAAATTCCACGGCGTGAAAGCCGCGACCGGCCCGACAGGCAGCTTGACGGTCATCTGGGTGACATCAGGCGCGCGCGGTGGAATGATCTGGCCGTAGGCTCGCTTTCCTTCCTCGGCAAACCATTCGATGATCTCGGCAGCGCTGAGGATTTCACCCTTGGACTGGGCAATCGGCTTGCCCTGCTCCCGCGTCATTAGCCATGCAATGTCGCCGGCGCGCTCGCGAAGGAGACCTGCTGCCGTCCGCATGAGCTTTGCCCGATCGAAGGCCGAAGTTGCGCGCCAGACCTGGAAGCCTTTCTCAGCCGCGGTCAACGCTTCGTCCAGATCCGCCACTTCCGCCCAGGCCACCTGGCCAATCGTTTCCTCTGTGGCCGGGTCGACGACGGGAATGGTCTTGCCCGCTCGAGCCGGCCGCCAGGTGCCGTCGATATGAAGGAGGATGTCCGGATACTGGGTCATGGGGGAACCTTTGGAGATTGACGTCGGTTGCTGCAAGCGCAGGACGCGTCGCTGAGGAACTTGAGAAGGAGCGATACGGGATCAGTTGGGCGCTTCCGCCGACAATATCAAGACGCGATTTGTCAAAGGCTCGCGCGCCGGCCGGATGTCCGATGCCGTCAGCTATTCGGCCGATCGAGGGCCGCCCGGCGGCCGGGTCGGCCGTTGGACGCCGATGTTCGCGGAAGCGTGTGTTACGGCCGCGTCAACAGCATCGAGATGCCCTGTCCGACGCCGATGCACATGGTGGCGATCGCGCGCTTGGCATCTTGCGCCCCGAGCTCCAATGCCGCCGTCAGCGCCAGGCGCGCGCCTGACATGCCCAGCGGATGGCCGAGCGCGATGGCGCCGCCATTCGGATTGACGTGGGGCGCATCGTCGGCAAGCCCGAATTGACGCATGCAAGCGAGAGCCTGCGCCGCGAAGGCCTCGTTCAGTTCGACGATATCGATGTCGCCGATCCCAAGGCCAAAGCGCTCCAGGAGCTTGCGTGTGGAAAAGACCGGACCGATGCCCATGATGCGCGGCGCAACACCCGCGGTTGCCATCCCGTCGACCCGCGCGAGCGGCTCAAGCCCGTAGCGTTCAACCGCGCGGGCGGAGGCAACGATGAGCGCGGCCGCACCATCGTTGACACCGGAGGCGTTGCCGGCGGTCACCGAGCCATTGACGCGGAACGGCGTCGGCAGGCCGGCAAGCTTTTCGATCGTCGTCTCGCGCGGATGCTCGTCTCCTTCGACGAGCGTTGTCTCACCCTTGCGTCCCTTGATGGCGTAGGGAGCGATTTCGCGGGTGAACCGGCCGCTCTTTTGCGCGGCCGCGGCGCGCGCCTGGCTGCGCAGCGCAAAGCCGTCCTGGTCGGCCCGCGAGATTGAAAACTCGGCGGCGACGTTCTCAGCCGTCTCCGGCATGGAGTCGATGCCGTAAAGGTCCTTCATGAGCGGATTGACGAAGCGCCAGCCGATGGTCGTATCGTGGATCTCGGTGCTGCGCTGGAACGGGCCTTCGGCCTTCGGCATGACGAAGGGTGCTCGCGACATGCTCTCGACGCCGCCGGCGACAACGATCTCCGCCTCGCCAAGCCGGATCGCGCGGGCGGCATAACCGACGGCATCCAGCCCCGAGCCGCAGAGCCTATTGATCGTCGTTCCGGCAACCGTATCCGGCAATCCGGCAAGCAAGGCGGCCATGCGCGCGACGTTGCGGTTGTCTTCCCCCGCCTGGCTGGCACAACCGAGCACGACCTCGTCGACCGCTTCGGCCGGCACGGACGCAACACGCACCAGCGCCTCGCGGATCACGTGGGCCGCAAGATCGTCCGGGCGCGCGCTCGCGAGCGCGCCGCCATAACGGCCGATGGGCGTGCGGACGCCGCCGACGATATAGGCTTCACCCATGGGATTTGTCCTTGCTTTGCTCTGCGGCGAACATCGGTCCGCCCTTGTGCGCGGGAAAGCCGTAGCCGTTGATCAGCACCAGATCGATGTCACCGGGACGCGCGGCAATGCCTTCTGCCAGCAGGGCCGTTCCCTCGTCGGCCATCGCCTTCAAAAGCCGGGTCATGATCTCGTCCGCGGTGAAGTCGCGTGGCGTGATGTTCTTCACCGCTCGCGCCGCTTCGATCACCGCCGTAACCTCGGGATCGACGGTGCGCTCGCCATCGGGATAGGCGTACCAGCCGCGCCCGCTCTTGCGGCCAAGACGTCCCGCCTCGCAGAGCCTGTCAGCGATCTCGACATAACGCGCGGCGGGGTTGCGTGTCGCCGTCTGGCGCTTGCGGCGCGCCCAGGCGATCTCCAGCCCGGCCATATCGTTGACGGCGAAGATCCCCATCGGAAAACCATAGGCCTCGAGCGCGACATCAATCTCCTGCGGGAGCGCTCCATCCTCCAGCATGAACTCCGCCTCGCGGCGATAGGCGGAGAAGATGCGGTTGCCGATGAACCCTTCGGTCACGCCGCAAACGATCGGCAGCTTGCCGAGGCGTTTGACGAAGGCAAGGGCCGTCGCCAGCACGTCGGGCGCTGTCCTGGCGCAATCGACGACTTCAACGAGCCGCATGACGTTGGCGGGAGAGAAGAAGTGCAGCCCGACAACGCGGGAGGGATCGACTGTCGCCGCGGCAATCGCATCAGGGTCGAGGTAGCTTGTGTTGGTTGCGAGAATGGCGCTAGGGGAGACGATGCTGTCGAGCCTCTGAAACAGCTCCGTCTTGACCTTGATATCGTCGAACACCGCTTCGATGACGAGGTCGGCATTCCCGAGGTCTCTCGCTTCCGTGGTTATCTTCAGCCGCGCGAGGCAGTCGTCGCGGCCAACCGCCGCCAGCCGTCCGGAGCGCACGGTCCTGTCGAGGGTCTCGGAAATGCGTGCCCACCCGCTGGCGGCGGCTTCTTCCGTCTGCTCGAGTGCCACCACGCGATAGCCGAAGACCAGGGCGGAGACGGCAATGCCGGATCCCATCAGCCCCGTGCCAACCACGCCGACCGTCTCGATCGGCCTGGGCGCTACCTTGTCGAGCCCCTCTACCTTGCCGGCGGCGCGCTCGGCAAAGAACACATGCCTGAGGGCTGCTGACTCTGTGGAATCGCGCAGACGCAGGAAGGTGGAACGTTCTTCCGCCAATCCCTGCTTCAGGTCGAGTTCGACTGCCGCCTTGATGAGGCGAACCGCCTCGGCGGGAGCCGCTTGGCCCCGGGCCTTTGCCAGGATCTTTGCCTGCGCTGCGCTGATCGCGGTGGCGTCCGCCGAGGGAACGGCGATCATGCCGGTCCGACGGAGAGGCTTGCCGACATGTTCCTGCGCAAAAGCCAGTGCAGCATCTACCGGATCGGCGGCAATGCTGTCGGCAAGGCCAAGCGTCACAGCTTCGGGGGCCTTGACGGCCCGTCCGGTACCAATGAGATCGATCGCCGCCATTATGCCGATCAGACGCGGCAGGCGCTGCGTGCCGCCGGCGCCCGGAACAAGGCCGAGTTTGACTTCGGGCAGACCGAACGATGCCTTCCCGCCGGCAACGCGGCCATGGCAGGCGAGCGCCACCTCGCAACCGCCGCCAAGGGCCGCACCATTGACGGCCGAGACGACCGGCTTGTCGAATGTCTCGATACGCTCGATCACCTCCGGAAGCGTCGGCTCGATCGGTGGCTTGCCGAACTCCCTGATATCGGCGCCACCGATGAAGGTGTTGCCGGCGCCCGTGATCACGACGCCTGCGACCGCTGAAAGACTGGCCGCATGATCGAGCGCCGCCATCAGGCCGGAGCGAACATGCGCGGAGAGCGCGTTGACGGGCGGGTTGTCGATGGCGACGACGAGGACACCCTCTTCAAGGCGGGCGGAAACGCTCTCTGAAAATCGGATCTCGGCCATGTCGGCAAGCCTCAATCAGGAACGACGGCGGTGGCCTGGATCTCGATTTTGGCGCGGTCTTCGACGAGCGCGACCACCTGCATCGCGGCCATGGCCGGGAAATGCCGGCCGATGATCTCGCGATAGGCCTGGCCGATGCCGCGAAGGTTGCCGACATATTCCTGCTTGTCGGTGAAGTACCAGGTCATCGTGGTGATGTGATGCGGCTCGGCGCCGCCGGCGGCGAGCACCGCGACGACGTTCTTCAGCGTTTGGCGCACCTGCTCGACGAAATCGTCGGTCTCGAACTCGGACTGCGCGTTCCAGCCAATCTGGCCGCCGACGAAAACGGTGCGGCCCGTTGCAGCCACGCCGTTGGCATAGCCGATGGGCTTTGCCCAGCCTTCAGGTTGCAGGATGGTGTGCATCGGTCGTCTCCAGATGTTGTGTCAGCGCAGCGCGGATGTCGTCCGGCCATGCAAAAGAAGCGTGATTGTCGAGCGAGGTGGCAACGACCCGCTGTTTCGCCGTCCAAAGCACGGTGTCTCTCGCCGAGACCCTGTGCTCCATATCGAGCGACGACCGGCCGATGCCGCGGACCGCCAGCGCAAAATCGAGCTCGTCGCCCTGGAAGCCGGGGCGAACGAAAGTAAGATCGAGGCGCACCGTCGGCACGCCGATCCGTCGCTCGTCATTCATCGCCTTCCAGGGAAAGCCGAGCGACGCGAAGAAGTCCTCCGTCACCCCGACAAGGATGTTGAGGTAGGAGGGGAAATAGGCGATCCCCGAGGGGTCGCAGTCTCCGAAACGCAGCCGTCTCTTGGTCCTGAACATGGCTCCGACCTCAGTTTGCGAAAGCGGCGATGCCGGTGATGGCGCGACCGAGGATCAGTGCGTGGATGTCGTGCGTGCCCTCATAGGTGTTGACCACTTCGAGATTGACGAGATGGCGGGCCACCGGAAATTCGTCCGAAATGCCGTTGCCCCCGAGCATGTCGCGCGCGGTCCTGGCGATCTCGAGCGCTTTGCCGCAGGAGTTCCGCTTGAGGATCGACGTCAGCTCGACCGGCGGATTTCCCTCGTCCTTCATCCGTCCGAGGCGCAAACACCCCTGGAGACCAAGAGCAATCTCCGTCGCCATGTCGGCGAGCTTCTTCTGGATGAGTTGATTGGCGGCAAGCGGCCGGCCGAACTGCTTGCGATCTATGACATATTGGCGTGCCGTCTCGTAGCAGGACTCGGCTGCACCAAGGGCACCCCAGGCGATGCCGAAACGGGCGGAGTTGAGACAGGTGAAGGGGCCCTTCAAACCGGTTACGCCAGGCAGCATGTTTTCGTCCGGAACGAAGACCTCGTCCATGACGATCTGGCCGGTGATCGATGCCCGCAGACCCACCTTGCCGTGGATCGCTGGTGCACTCAGACCCTTCCATCCCTTTTCGAGGATGAAGCCACGGATCGCGCCATCGGCGGTTTTTGCCCAGACGACGAAGACGTCGGCGATCGGGGCGTTGGAGATCCAGGTCTTGGAGCCGGAGAGCAGATAACCACCGTCGACCTTGGCCGCTTTGGTGATCATCGATCCGGGATCGGAGCCATGGTCGGGTTCGGTCAGGCCGAAGCAACCGATCTTGGTGCCGGCAATCAGCCCTGGCAGATATTTGCGCTTCTGGTCTTCGCTGCCGAAGGCGTAGATCGGCACGATCACCAGGGAGGACTGCACGCTCATCATCGAGCGGTAGCCGCTGTCGATGCGCTCGATTTCGCAGGCGATCAGGCCGTAGGAGACATAGTTGAGGCCGGCCCCGCCATACTCCTCTGACACCATCGGCCCCAGCAGGCCGAGTTCGCCCATCTCGGCGAAGATCGACGGGTCGGTCTTTTCGTGGCGGAAGGCCTCCTGCACGCGCGGCGCCAGCCGATCTTCGGCATAGCCTTGCGCGGTGCGCCGCACCATTCGTTCTTCTTCGGTCAACTGCGCATCCAGGTTGAATGGATCCTGCCAGTCGAATGACGCCTTCGAACCCTGCATGTTCGACATCCCCTTCATGATCGTCCCGTGCCCTTCATCAGCTCGCGGCCGATGATGAGCTTTTGAACCTCGGTCGCGCCCTCGTAGATCCTGAGCGCGCGGATCTCGCGATAGAGCCGTTCGGTGATCTCACCGACGCGCACGCCGCGGCCGCCGAAGAGCTGCAGCGCCTGGTCGATGACCCACTGCGCGTTCTCGGTCGCGGTCATCTTCGCCATCGCCGCCTCGCGCGTCGTCGGCCGCTTCCGCACGTCGCGTTGCCACGCTGTGCGGCAGGTGAGAAGTGCCGCAGCATCGATTGCGGTCGCCATCTCGCCGAGCGTGCTTTGCGCTGTCGGCAGATCGGCAAGGGTCGCGCCGAACATCTTGCGGTTCTTTGCATGCGCCACCGCCTCGTCGAGCGCGCGGCGGGCAAAACCGATCGCCGCCGCCGCGACGGACGGGCGGAAGATGTCGAGCGTGCGCATGGCGATCTTGAAGCCTTCACCGGGGGACCCGAGAAGCTGTGAGGCCGGGATGCGGCAGTTGTCGAAGCGGAGCCGGGCGAGCGGATGCGGCGCGATCGTCTCGATGCGTTCAGCGATCGTGAGGCCGGGCGTGTCGGCGAAAACCACGAAGGCGGAAATGCCGCGCGTGCCTGGCGCTTCGCCGGTGCGGGCAAAGACGGTGTAGACGTCGGCAATGCCGCCGTTGGAGATCCAGGTTTTCTCGCCGTCGAGCACGAAGTGATCACCGTCGCGGCGCGCTGCACAGGCCAGGGCGGCCACATCCGATCCCGCCTCGGGTTCGGAAAGCGCAAAGGCGGAAATCCACTCGCCGCGGGCGACTTTGGGCAGAACCGTCCGCTTCAGCGCCTCGGAGCCGGAAAGGCTGATCGCACCGGTGCCGAGCCCCTGCATGGCGAAGGCGAAGTCGGCAAGGCCGTCGGCATAGGCAAGGGTCTCGCGGATGAGGCAGAGCGCGCGGCTGTCGATCTCTTCGCTCACGCCGCCGAAGGCTTTCGGCACGCAATGGCGAAGCACGCCTGCGCTGCCCAGCGCTGTGACCAGATGTTTGCAGGCGGCATCGGCATCTGCATGATCGACTTCGCCGAGGCCGCCACCGGCTACGAAGTCATCCAACTCGGCGGCAAGCGCGCGATGGTTTTCATCGTAGAAGGGCCAGTCGAGGTGATCGCGGGTTGGTGGGTGCAAAGCCGTGTCATGGGAACGCATGCTCAATTCCCTTTGAATTCAGGCTTCGCCTTGGCGGCAAAGGCCTCGAAGGCGCGGCGGAAGTCGCCGGTCGCCATGCAGATCGCCTGAGCCTGGGCTTCCGACTCGATCAGTTGGTCGATGCCCATCGCCCATTCCTGGTCGAGCATCTTTTTCGTCATCGCATGGGCGAACCAGGGGCCATCGGCGATGCTGCGCGCGAACTTCTGCGCCTCGCCAAGCAACGACGGGCGTTCGTGCAGTGCGTTGTAGAAGCCCCAGGCATGTCCCTCTGTCGCGGTCATCACCCGCCCGGTGAAAAGCAGTTCTGCCGCACGGCCCTGGCCGATGATGCGGGGAAGAATGCCGCAGGCGCCCATGTCGGCACCCGCCAGCCCGACACGGGTGAAGAGAAAGGCCGTCTTCGCCTCCGGCGTCGCCACACGGAAATCCGAGGCCATCGCCAGGATCGCGCCAGCGCCGGCGCAGATACCGTCGACCGAGGCGATGACCGGCTGGGGACAGGCACGGATCTGGCGAACCAATTCGCCGGTCATGCGGGTGAAATCCAGGAGATCGGGCATCGACATGCGCGTCAGCGGCTCGATGATCTCGAAGACATCACCGCCCGAAGAGAAGTTGTCGTTGGCGCCGGTCAGTACCACGGCGCGTACGTCGCTGGCGCGGGCGAGTGTCCGGAAGAGATCGCACAGCTCCTCGTAGCTCTCGAAGGTCAGCGGGTTCTTCTTTTCCGGGCGGTTGAGCGTGATCGTCGCAACCCGGCCGTCCGCATCCGTTTCGAACAGGAAGTGCCTGGCCTTGTGGTCCTTGAAGGCGCGCTTCTTGGCCTGCATCGGGTTCGTCATCTTTATCCTCCGAGAACTTCGCCGCCGGCGACGGCGATCGCCTGGCCGGTAATCGCGGTTGCCTTTTCCGATACGAGCCAGGAGACGGTGTCGGCCACTTCATCCGGCGTCACCAGGCGCCCTTGCGGGTTGGAACGGGCAAGGCTGGCGCGTGCTTCCTCGCGCGAACGACCGGTCTTTTCGCTGATCGTATCGAGCGCGCCGTCGATCAGCGGCGTGTCGGTAAACCCGGGGCAAACGGCATTGACGGTCACGTCGGTGCGGGCAAGCTCGAGCGCCAGTGCGCGCGTCAGGCCAATTACGCCATGCTTCGATGCGCAGTAGGCGGAAACATAGGCGTAGCCGGTAAGGCCCGCGGTGCTTGCGACATTGACGATCCGGCCGTTGCCGGCGCGGCGAACCGAGGCAAGGGCTGCCTGCGTCACGAGAAAGACCCCGGTCAGATTGATCGAGAGCACCTGCTGCCAGAGTGCGAGATCGGTCTTCTCGAACGGGGCCGAGGGTGCCTCGCCAGCGCAGTTGACGAGAACGGCGATGTCCCCGGTTTCCGCGATCGCGGCTGCAACGCCTTGCTCGACGGCCTCCGGGTTGGTCACATCGAAGCCGTCGCGGACAAAGGCTTGTCCGCCCGCAGCAACGATTTCGTCCCGTACGGCTTTGAGGGGCATGGCGCGGCGTCCGGCGAGGCTGACGACATGGCCTTCGGCGGCGAGCGCCAGCGCGATCGCCTTGCCGATACCGCTTCCCGCACCTGTGACGAAGGCGTGCCGTTTGCTCATGGCTTGCCCGCCGACGTCGCCGCACGTGCCAGATTGTTCACATATTGCGCCCGGGCGGAGTGGTACTGCTTCGGCCAGGGCTGGCCGTCATAACCGATCTTTGCCGCCTCATGCATGACGAAGGAGGGGTCAGCCAGATGCGGACGCGCAATCGCGCAGAGATCGGCGCGCCCGGCCGCGATGATCGAATTGGCGTGGTCGGCTTCGGAGATCGCCCCGACGGCGATGGTCGGGACCTGGATCTCGTTGCGGATCTTGTCGGAAAACGGGGTCTGGAACAGCCGGCCATAAACCGGCTTTTCTTCCTTCACCACTTGACCGGACGAGCAGTCGATCATGTCGGCGCCGGCCTCCTTGAACAGACGGGCGAAGATCGCCGCGTCCTCCGGTGTGTTGCCGCCCTCGTGCCAGTCATGGGTCGACAGGCGCACCGACATCGGCCTGTCGTCTGGCCACGCTTTGCGAACCGCGCGGAAGACTTCGAGCGGGAAGCGGGCGCGCGCCGCGTGATCGCCGCCATATTCGTCGGTGCGCAGATTGGTAAGCGGTGACAGGAAACTCGACAGCAGGTAACCGTGCGCCACGTGCAGTTCGAGGATGTCGAAACCGAGATCGCGAGCACGCTCGGTGGCCTGCACGAAGTCGGCGACGACGCGATCCATATCGGCACGCGTCATTTCGCGCGGCGTGTCGGAATGCTTGAGATAGGGCAGGGCGGACGCGGAAATGAGCGGCCAGCCGCCCTCGCTCAAGGGCTGGTCGATCCCCTCCCATGGCACCCTGGTAGCGCCCTTGCGCCCGGCGTGGCCGAGCTGGATGCCGATCTTGGCGGGTGTCTGCTGGTGCACGAAATCGACGATGCGCCTGAAGGCTTGCGCCTGCTCGTCGTTCCAGAGCCCCAGGCATCCGGGCGTGATGCGGGCATCGGCCGAGACGCAGGTCATTTCCGGGAAGACGAGGGCAGCCCCTCCCATGGCGCGCGCGCCGAGATGCACCAGGTGGAAATCGTTCGGCAAGCCGTCGGTCGCTGAATACATCGCCATTGGCGAAACCACGATACGGTTCTTGAGCGTCAGGCCGCGGAGATGGAATGGCGTGAACATCGGGGGCGGGACCGCCCCGTTTGCGGCCGGCTCGACGCCGGCGCGTTCGGCGAACCAGCGCTCGAAGCTTTCGAGCCAGTGCTTGTCGCGCAGGCGAAGGTTCTCGTGGCTGATGCGCTGCGAGCGGGTCAGCATCGAATACATGAACTGCTCGGGCTCCAGCGTGTCGGCGTAGCGCGTGCCGACCACTTCGAACCATTCCATCGCGTTGCGGGCCGCATTCTGGATGCGGGCGACATCGACGCGGCGCACCTCCTCGTAAGCAGCGAGCACCGCGGGGATATTGGCCTTGTCGTGACCGAGGATGTCGAACTGGCGCGTAAGCTCGATCGCGTCGTCGATGGCAAGCTTGGTGCCCGAGCCGATGGCGAAGTGGGCGGTGTGGGCGCTGTCGCCCATCAAAACGACGTGGCTGCGGCCGTTGAAATGGCTCCACTTCTCGCAGATCAGCCGGCCAAAGTTGAGCCAGGCGGAACCGCGCAGGTGCCGCGCATTGGTCATCAGCCTGTGGCCGTCGAGGGTTTCGGCAAAGAGCTTCTCGCAGAACGCGATCGACTGCTCCTGGTCCATCCGGTCGAGGCCGTGGGCCCGGAAGACGTCATCGGTCGTTTCGACGATAAAGGTCGAGGTGTTCTCGTCGAAGCGATAGATATGCGCTTGGAACCAGCCATATTCGGCGCGCTGGAAGTCAAAGGTGAAGGCGTCGAACTTTTTGTTCGTGCCGAGCCAGACATAGCGGTTCGGCCGAACGACCATGTCGGGTTGGAAGACGTCTGCATACTTGTTGCGAATCCGCGAGTTGACACCATCGGAAGCAATGATCAGGTCCGCATCGGAAAACTGCTCGTCGCTTTCGACGTCCTGCTCGAACAGAAGCTCGACGCCGAGTTCGAGGCAGCGGTCCTGGAGGATGTTGAGCATCTTCTTGCGGCCGATGCCGACGAAGCCGTGGCCGGTCGTCCTGATCTTGCGGCCCTTGAAGACCAGCTCGATATCGTCCCAGTGGTTGAACGACACCTCGATCGCCTCGGCCGTCTCCGGATCCCATTGCCGCATCGACTGCATGGTCGCATCGGAGAAGACGACGCCCCAGCCGAAGGTGTCGAAGGCGCGGTTCCGCTCGACGACGGTGACGTGATGCTCCGGGTGCTGGCGCTTCATCAGCAGCGCAAAATACAGGCCCGCTGGCCCGCCACCGATACAGACGATCCGCATATGGTTCTCCTCCCGAGCTCCGGCTGCGCGTGTCGCCGTCGAGATGCCGTCGGCCGTCATCCCGGACTGCTGGGAGCAGGTTGGACTCGTTCGGAAGAAATTTCAAGCTTAAAATTGTTTTGGGCAAATGCGATGCCAGCGCACGCGTCGAAAGACGACGCGGAGACGTCGTGCCTGCGGAAGTTCTCGAGGGGGAAGGAAAAGCGAGCGCCTCAGCTATTGCGCGCCAGTGCGGCGATAATGGACCGCTTGAGCTTGGCAAGCTCGTCCATCAGCACGGTGCTGTCCTGCGGTGAAACACCCGCAAACAGTTCGGAGATCCAATCGGCATGCGTTGCTGCCATCTTCTCGAATTCGGCACGGCCGAAGGGTGTCAGCGCGATGACTTGCACGCGCCGATCCGTCGGAAGCGTCGTGCGGCTGATGTGGCCGCTCTCGGTCAAGCGCTCTACCAGAACCGTGATGTTGCCGGGCGAAACCATCATGCGCTTCGAGACTTCGCCAAGCACCATGCCGTCGGGCGCGCGTTCGAGCTGGGCCATCAGGTCGAAGCGTGGCAGGGTCGAGTCGAATTCTTCCCGGAGCCTGCGGCGGATCTCGCTCTCGACCAGCGTCGAGCAGGTCAGCAGGCGCAGCCAGAGTCTCAGCTCGGCGCGGTGATCGCCCGGAGCCTCGAGCGCCTTGGTCTCGCCATCCACCCATTCCGGCGAAGTGTCGAACTTGTCTTCACCCATCATTCCCAATGTCCGCTTCTAACCCTGCGCAAATCGGCAGGCTCTTCCTGCTTTTGCTTTTAAAGGCGTTTGCGGCTCTTGGACAGGCTGTCATGGGTCGTCATTGGGACGCAAGCCCCGGCGTCGTCTGTCGCGTGGAAGCCGAGGCGCGCCCGCCATCTTCGGATTGAACATAGACATTGACGGTAAAGCCGATGTGGTCGGCCATCAGCACCTTGGCGCGCTCGATGTCGCGATCGAGTGCCGCCTCCATGAGCTCGGTGTGATGCGTGATCGCCATGGCGTCCTGCAAGGCTGCGACGGCCTCCTCATAGCCCTCGCTCATGCCGGCGGCAGCCCTCATCGTCGGGGCAAGGCTTAAGAAACGATGGTGGCGCCGAAGCTGGTCGGAGATCGTCGCCTGGAAGCGCGCGAGCCAGTTCGATCGCGCCGCGCTGATCAGCGCCGCATGGAAACCGGCGTGCTTTTCGTCCCACTCGTCGACCTCGCTTTCGGAGAAGTGCTCGATGGAGACCTTGCAGCGGGACAGCCGATAGTGCGCCGTGACGACGGCGGATTCCCATGCGCCGTCACCGTTCTCGATCGACTCGATCAACAGCGGTATTTCCACCGCGAGGCGCGCGCGGGTGAGATCATCCAGCTCCTCGCGTGACACTGGTGCGACGGCGAAGCCGCGATTGCTGATCGCGGTGACAAGGCCCTCTGCCTCCAAACGCGACAGCGCCTCGCGCAGAGGCGTCCAGCCGATCCCATAGCTCTCGCGCAGCGCGCTCAATTTCATCGGCGCACCGGGCTTCAGCCGCGTTGCCAGAATGTCGCGGCGTAGCAACCGGTAGGCCGATTCGGTTTTGGTCGACTGTTCGTGCTCCTGCATCCCGTTCCCTTAGCGCCCGCGTCGGATCGATACAAATATATATAGTTCCACTTCAATCGTGAAAATATATATATTTGTTTGACAAGACCTCCGACCCTCGCCATCATCCACGCACGCCGCCGAGGAGGGCGGTAACGCTCGTCAAGTTCTGGGAGGGATGTATGAGCAAGAGCACTTGGCTTTCGGGGTTGGTCGTCGCCGGCGCAATGGCATGGGGAATGAGCATCGCCGCCGCCGATCCGATCCGCATCGGTATCGCCAATTTCGGTGAACATCCGCAATTGAACGCGTCGATCGCCGGTTTCAAGAAGGCGCTGGCCGAGAACGGCTTCGTCGAAGGCAAGGATGTGGTCTATACCGAGAGCCACACCAACTTCGACGCTTCGCTCGTGCCGCAGATGATTGCCAAGCTGCAGGCCGAACAGCCGAAGCTGGTCTATACGATCACCACGCCCGTCTCGCAGATCGCCAAGAAGGCGCTTGCCGGTTCCGGTATTCCGGTCGTCTTTTCGGCCGTTACCGATCCGGTTGCCGCGAAGCTCGTTCCATCCTGGGAGGCGGGTGACGAAGGGATGACCGGCGCGACGGACCTTCAGGACGTGGCCGCCGTGATGGCCTTTACCCGTAAGCTCCTGCCGGACGCCAAGCGCTTCGGCGTGCCGTACAACCCGGGTGAAGCGAACGACACCGCGCTGCTCGACAAGATCAAGGAAGCAGCCCCTGCCGCCGGCTTCGAGGTCGTGGAGGTCGGCGTCGACAACGTCAATGACATCCAGCAGCGCATCGCCTCCTTCGCCGGCAAGGCTGATGTGATCTACACGCCTGCATCGAACCTGCTGCAACCGGCGATCGGCGCCGTTTCGGCGGCCGCACGCCAGGCGCAGATCCCGATCGTCAATTCCGATGACGGCGCCGTCCGCGATGGCGTCGTGCCGGCAAGCTTTGCGGTCAACTACGAGCAGGTCGGCGTCAACGCCGGCAAGATTGCCGCCCAGATCCTCAAGGGTACGGACCCGAAGACGATTGCGCCGTCGCGCCCGGCCTATGAAGATCACGCACCGCTGATCTCGAAGAAGGCGGCGGCGGCCTTCGGCATCGAGGTGCCGGCAGCGCTCGCCACCGAGTGCAACTGCGTCGTCGACTGATTTCCAGTTGGTCTCAACAGTGACGGCGTTAAGGGCGCCGTCACTCGATCATTAGGGGGAGCCAATGCTGGAAATCAGATCGGCCCGCAAGGTTTTCTACAAGGGGCAGGCGGACGAAAAGGTCGCGCTGGACGGCCTGGACCTGCATCTCAAGACAGGCGAATTCGGAGTCGTCATCGGCTCGAACGGCGCCGGCAAGAGCAGCATGCTCAATGCCATCTCGGGTGCATTGGTGCTCGATAGCGGCCAGATCGTCATCAATGGCGACGACGTGACCGCAACGCCCGTGCACAAGCGCGCGATGCGGCTTGCCCGCGTCTTCCAGGACCCGATGCGCGGCACCGCCGCCAGCATGACGGTGGCGGAAAACATGCTGCTTGCCGAACTGCGCAGCAACAAGCGGACCCTGCGCCGCGGGCTGAACCCTACGCGGCTTGCCACTTACAAGGAGCGCCTGTCGCTGCTCGGGCTCGGCCTCGAAAGCCGTCTCGACACGCGGGTGGAGTTGCTCTCCGGCGGCCAGCGGCAATCGCTGTCGCTGATCATGGCGGTCGGCGGTGAGCCAGAGTTGCTGCTGCTCGACGAGCACACCGCGGCCCTTGATCCACGCACCGCCGATATCGTCATGCAGGCGACGATCCGTGCGGTCGAGGCCTTGAAGCTGACGACGCTGATGGTGACGCACAACATGCAGCACGCGGTGGACTTTGGCCACAAGGTCATCATGCTTGATGCCGGGCGCGTGCGTCTCGAAATCGACGGCAAGGACAAGGCCCAGACGACGGTGCCAGACCTGATCGGCCATTTCTCCGTCAAAACCGACCGCATGTTCCTGGCGAGCTGACGATCATGGATATTCTTCAAAACACCCTCGCGAGCTTCATCTCGCTCGTTCCCGTGACGCTGGCGCAGAGCCTGATCCTCGCCTTCGTCGTGCTCGGGATCATGATCCCGTTCCGCATGCTGAGCTTTCCTGATCTCACCAGCGAGGGCGCGTTCCCGCTCGGCGGCTGCGTCTGCGGCGTGCTGATGGCGGCCGGCATGTCGCCGCTTGCCGCAATCGCCATCGCGCTCGTCGCCGGCTTCGTCGCCGGCTGCTGCACGGCCTTCATTCATCTGCGGTTCCGGATCCACACGCTGCTTGCCGGCATCCTGATGATGACGATGCTCTATTCGATCAATCTCAGGATCATGGGCCGATCGAACCTTTCGGTCTTCGGCGCGTCGACGGTGTTCGACTGGGCGCCGGGGCTGCAGCCGGGCTTTCCGGCAAGCAAGATCGTCGTCGCCGGGCTGATCGCGCTCATCGTCTTCTTCCTGCTCTATCACTTCTTCCGGACGGAGAAGGGCACGGCCGTGCGCGCCGTCGGCGCCAATCCCGATATGGCCGAAGCGCAAGGCATCAATGTCTGGCTGGCGACGATCGGCGGTGTCGGTCTTGCAGGCGCGTTTTCGGCTGCAGGCGGCGCGCTGATGGTGCAGTCGCAGGGCTTTGCCGACGTCAACATGGGGCTCGGCATCCTGATCAACGGCCTTGCGGCGCTCATGATCGGCGAGGCGATCGTCGGCAAGCAAAATGTGCTGCGCCAGCTCGCAGCCCCCTTTGTCGGCGCGATCGTCTACTACCAGCTCGTCTCCTTCTGCCTGGCGGCCGGCATGCCGCCGCCGGACCTGAAACTTGCGACCGGCCTGTTCGTTCTGGCCATGCTGGCTCTTCCGAGCCTCAAGCGAAGCCGCGGGCCCGCACCCGCCCGCGAAACCGTTCGCGAATAATGAGGATCCCTTCATGAATGCAGTTCCTGATCTTGCCGCGATAAAGGCCATGGATGCGGCCGACGTGCTTAAGGCGATGCGTGAGCGTTTCATCCTGCCGCCGGGTCTCATCTATCTCGACGGCAATTCGCTCGGCGTTGCCTCGACTGCCGCCTTCGACGAGCTTCAGAAGGCCGCGACCGTGGAATGGGGGCAGGACCTCATCCGTAGCTGGAATACCGCCGGCTGGTTCGACATGCCGCTTGCGCTCGGCGATCGGGTCGGGCGGCTGATCGGGGCGTCCGCCGGCCAGACGGTCGTTTGCGACACGACGTCGATCAACATCTACAAGGCGCTGCATGCGGCGATGGCCCTGCGGCCCGACCGGTCGGTGATCGTCAGCGAGGGCGGCAGTTTCCCGACCGATCTCTACATGGCCGAAGGAGTGGTCTCGACGCGCCCCGGTGCTTCTCTCAGGCTCGAAGGGGTCGATGCGCCCGAGATCGAGGACCTGATCGACGGCAGCGTCGCCGTCGTTCTGGTCAACCATGTGAACTACAAGTCTGGTGAATTGCGTGACATGGCGGTGTTGACCCGCAAGGCGCACGAACACGGCGCGCTAGTCATTTGGGATCTCTGCCATACGGCCGGCGCCCTGCCGGTCGATCTCGACGGCGCCAATGTCGATTTCGCCGTCGGTTGCACCTACAAGTATCTGAACGGCGGCCCCGGAGCCCCTGCCTTCATCTACGCCGCCGCCCGGCATCACAGCGATATCCACCAGCCGCTCAGCGGCTGGTGGGGCCACGCCCGACCCTTCGCCTTCGAAAAGCATTATGCCGCTGGCGAGGGCATTCGACGTTTCCTCTGCGGCACGCAGCCGATCCTGTCGCTGCGGGCGCTGAAGGGCGCGCTCGACGTCTGGGACGAGGTCGACATGAAGGCGCTGCGCGAGAAGAGCATCCGCCTCACGGACCTCTTCATCGCGTTGGTCGAGGCGAAATGCGGTGCTTATGGGCTGGAGCTCGAAAGCCCGCGCGACGGCGTCAAGCGCGGCAGCCAGGTGTCGTTCAGCCACCCTCACGCTTACGAGATCATGCAGGCGCTGATTGCCCGTGACGTCATCGGCGATTTCCGCGCGCCCACCACGATGCGCTTCGGCTTCACGCCGCTCTATGTGAGCTATGCCGACGTCTGGCAGGCGGTTGAGATTCTGGAAGAGATCCTCAGCACCGGTGCATGGCAGGATGCGCGTTTCGCGGTCCGTGCAGCCGTGACCTGATTGATGGCGCTGACGAACTGTTCAGACGCAGACTAAGGTCGCCGCCCAGCAGCGGACTGGTTCAGGGTCACTGTGCAGAAGGTGAGAGGACGGCGAACGGGGGACTTAAGCAATGATCGCGCCATACCGTCCGACCCCGGATGAAATCGCCGAAGCCCGCAAGCGTATTGCGCCGCACTTTGAGCGCACGCCGCTGGTCAGGCTCGACCTCGGATTTCCCGACCGGCAGATCTTCTTGAAACTGGAGACGCTGTCTCCGATTGGCGCCTTCAAGCTTCGCCCGGCGCTGAATGCAGTCTTGTCGCGCGATCCGGTCGATCTGCGGCAGGGCGTGGCGGTCACCAGTTCCGGCAACATGGCCTATGGCATGGCTTGGGCGGCACGGCTCGTCGGCGTGCCCATGGTTGCCTACATGTATCGCGGCGCGCCGCAGACCAAGGTCGACGGCGTGCGCGCGCTTGGCGGCGAGGTGCGCTTCGTCACCCAAGAGACGTGGTGGGACTATATCACCGGCGCGGACCGGCCGGATGCACCGGAACTGCTGATCAATCCAGTGACTGATCAGGCCGTGCTTGCCGGCAACGCTTCCATCGGCATGGAAATCACCGAGGATCTGCCCGATGTTGACGTGGTGCTCACCCCCTTTGGCGGTGGCAGCATGACCACGGGGATTGCAAGCGCCGTCAAGACCGCTTCTGACGGTTGCCGGGTCTTTGCGGTCGAGGATGACAGCGCCGCCCCGGTTTCGGCGGCCCTTGCCGCTGGCCAAATCGTGACGATCGAAACCCGACCGTCCTTCATCAAGAGCATCGGCGCGCCGTCGCTGGTGCCGCAGCTTTGGCCGGTGGCGCGCGACCTGATCGACGGTGCGATTGCCGTCAGCCCGGGGCATGTGTGCGACGCGATGCGGCTATTGTTCAAGAAGGCTAAGATCGTCGCCGAGGGCGCGGGTGCTGCCTCGCTTGCCGCAGCCATCGCCAGGCCGGATCTCAAGGGAAACATCGTCTGCGTTATCTCGGGCGGCAACATCGATGCTATCACCTATTCCACCGTGCTCGGCGGGGGCATCCCCGCAGCCTGAGCGACTGGCTCAAACGCCGAGATAGCAGTCCTGAAGTTCTGGCGTCAGCGCGGCTGGAGCGCCCTCGAACACCGTCGCACCTTTTTCCAGGACGAAGCAGCGGTCGGCGACCGGCAGTAGTTCCGAAAGCGTCTTGTCGACGACGAGGATCGATTGCCCCGCTGCCTTGAGCGTGCGGATCGCCGACCAGATGTCCTGGCGGATGACCGGCGCCAGCCCTTCGGTTGCCTCATCGAGAATGAGCAGGCTGGGATTGGTCATCAAGGCACGGCCGATCGCCAGCATCTGCTGCTCGCCGCCCGAAAGCGTATTGGCATATTGGTCGCGCCGCTCGCCGAGGCGGGGAAAGAGTGCGGTCACTTTCTCGAAGGTCCACCCTTTGCCGCGGGCGGTGGCGACAAGGTTTTCCATGACGGTCAGATTGGGAAAGCAGCGTCGTCCTTCGGGCACAAGCCCAAGGCCGAGTCTTGCGATCCGGTGCGGCCGCAGGCCGGAGATCGTCTTGCCGGCAAAGGAGATGACGCCGGAGCGTGGGCGCACGAGGCCAAGGATCGAATTGATCGTCGTCGTCTTGCCCATGCCATTGCGGCCCATGAGCGCGACCACCTCGCCCTCCCGTACATCGAGGCTGACACCGAAAAGCGCCTGGGAAGCCCCGTAAAAAGTTTCGAGGCCCTTGATTTCGAGCAGGCTCACGCGGCTTCTCCCAGATAGGCCCGGCGGACTTCCGGGTCGCTGCGGATCTCATCGACCGTGCCTGACGCGATGATGCGACCATAGACGAGCACGGAGATCCGGTCGGCGAGCGCAAAGACCGCATCCATATCGTGTTCCACCAGCAGCATCGGCGCTTCGTGGCGCAAGCCGTCGAGGAACGTCATCAACCGCTTCGAGCCCTCCGGTCCCATGCCGGCCATCGGCTCGTCGAAGAGAAACGCCTTGGGCGACAGCGCCAGCGCGATGGCGATTTCGAGTTGTCGGCGTTCACCGTGCGAGAGTTCGGCCGCCGGCACATGGGCGCGCGCGGCAAGCTCGACGCGCTCCAGCATGGCCATCGCCGGTTCGATCAGCTCCTTGTCGCGGGTCACCTGGCGGAAGAAGCGAAAGCTGCTGCCCTCGCGCGCCTGCACCGCCAGCATGACATTGCGAAGGGCCGAAAACTCCTGCGCGAGCGACGAGATCTGGAAGCTGCGCGCGAGGCCAAGCCGGGCGCGCGCGGCCATGTCGAGGCCGCCGATATCCTGGCCGAGAAAGCGGATGGTGCCGCTATCGGCTTTCAGCGAGCCGGCGATCTGGTTGATCAGCGTGCTTTTTCCGGCGCCGTTCGGGCCGATCAGCGCGTGGATCTGGCCCGGGCGAAGCTCGAGGCTGACGCCGTCGGTCGCCTTCAGCGCGCCGAAGGATTTGCGGAGATCGCGGATTTCGAGAACGGGCTCAGGCATGGCGCGGCTTTCCGGAGAGGAGACCCAGTAGACCGCCGCGGGCAAAGAGCACGATGCCGAGCAGGATGAGGCCGAGGAAGAACTGCCAGCGCTCGGTGATGCCGCCGAGCACATATTCGAAGAAGACGAAGATCATCGCGCCGGCGACCGGTCCGAACAACCGGCCCTTGCCGCCAAGAATGATCAGCACGATCAGCTCGCCCGACATGTGCCAGGAGAGCATCGAGGGGCCGACGAAGCGGTTGAGATCGGCATAGAGCGCCCCGGCAAAGCCGGTGATCATCGCCGAGACCGCAAAGGCGGCGAGGCGGATATGGAAGGGCGCGATGCCGACGGCTGCAAGGCGGGTTCCGTTCTGTCTTGCCGCCTGCAGCGCGCTGCCGAAGCGCGAGCCTTCGACCACACGGAACAGAAGAAGGGCTGCCATCAGCGCCGCGTAGCAGATCAGGAAATAGGGCAGGGGTTTGGCGGTGTTGACACCGGGAAAGGCATTGCGCATCGACATTGAGAGACCATCCTCGCCACCATAGGCCGGCCAGGAGATCGCGAAATAATAGATCATCTGCGCAAAGGCGAGCGTAATCATGATGAAATAGACGCCTGAGGTGCGCAGGCTGATCGCACCGATCGGCAATGCGATCAGACCGGCGACGGCGATCGCCGTAATCCAGATGAGCGGCATCGACGACGTTGCGGGGATGTTGGCGAAGAGCGGTTCTGCATTGAAGGCGTGGGTCGCGAGGATGCCGGCGACGTAACCGCCGAGGCCGAAGAAGGCGGCATGCCCGAAGGAGAGCAGCCCCCCGAGCCCAAGCGCGAGATTAAGGCCGACGGCGGCGAGCGCCAGCACGACGACGCGGGTCGCGAGCGTCACGTAGAACGGTTCGCCCAGGCCGGCGGCCAGAAGCGGTGTGCCGAGAAGCAGAAGGGCGAGCAGCAGGTTGACGGTGGTTTCGCGGCTCATCGGGACCTCACGATTGCGCCGCAAACAGGCCGCTCGGCCTGAAGGCGAGGATCAGGGCCATGACCACATAGATCAGCATCGAGGCGAGTGCTGCGCCGATCGTCGTCGCCTGCGACGCGGGCATGGTGAGCGCCAGCAGCGAGGGAAGCAGGAAGCGGCCCATCGTGTCGACGACGCCGACGATCACCGCGCCGACGAGCGCGCCCTTGATCGAGCCGATGCCGCCGATGACGATGACGACGAAGGCCAGGATCAGCACCGGCTCGCCCATGCCGACCTGTACCGACTGCAGCGCCCCGACCAGGGCGCCGGCAAGGCCCGCGAGTGCTGCGCCAAGCGCGAAGACGACCGTATAGAGCGTGCCGATGTCGACGCCGAGCGCCCCGATCATCTCGCGGTCGGACTCGCCCGCCCGGATGCGCATGCCGAGACGCGTCCTGGATATCAGCAGGTAGAGACCGACGGCCACCGCGATGCCGACACCGATGATAGCCAGGCGATAAAGCTGGTACTGGCCGCCGCCCGGGAGCGGCACCGCACCCTGCAGCAAAGGCGGTATGTCGAGATAGAGCGGGAACGAGCCGAAGAGCCAGCGCGCGCCCTCGGACAAGATCAGGATCAGCGCAAAGGTGGCAAGCACCTGGTCGAGATGATCACGGTCGTAGAGCCTGCGGATGACCGCGACCTCGATGATCGCACCGACGCCGGCGGCGGCGGCGAGGCTGGCGATCAGACCGATCCAGAAGGAGCCGGTGGCCGCAGCGACGGTCGCACAGGCGAAGGCGCCGATCATGTAAAGCGAGCCGTGGGCAAGGTTGATCAGGCCCATGACGCCGAAAATCAGGGTCAGGCCGGCGGCCATCAGAAACAGCATCACACCGAGCTGAAGCCCGTTAAGCAGTTGTTCGATCAGGAGTGCGGTGAACAAGAGACCGGTCCAAGTTTGATGTCGGGAGGACATGGATCATCGGCCGGATGCCGGCATCAGGGCCGTGCATCCGGGCGACGACGGGTGCTGGCATCACATGCTGCACTTCTCGGCGTAGGCGTCCTTATGATCTTCGAAGGCCGTGGCGATGATCTTGTTGGTCAGCACACCATCGGCTTCCTTCACCACCTCGCGCACATAAATGTTCTGGATCGGGTGGTTGTTGTTGTTGAAGACGAACTTGCCGCGCACCGACTGGAAGTCAGCCGCCTTGAGTGCCGCGCGGAAGGCGTCCTTATCCTTGACGCTCGCCTTCGAAAGCGCGGCAAGGATCAGGTTGGCCGTATCCCAGCTTTGCGCCGCATAGATCGAGGGCAGGCGCTTGTACTCGGCCTTGAAGGCTTCGACGAACTTCTTGTTGGCCTCGTTGTCGAGGTCCTTCGACCAGGTCGCCGAGTTCTTGACGCCAAGCGCGGCATCGCCGATTGCCGGCAGAACGTCTTGGCTGAAGGAGAAGCCGGGGCCCATGACCGGGATGTTCACGCCCGACTGGGCATATTGCTTCATGAAGGCGATACCCATGCCGCCGGGCAGGAAGAAGTAGACACTATCGGCGCCGGATGCACGGATCTGGGCGATTTCGGCGGCGTAATCCGTCTGGCCGACCTGCGTGTAGATCTCGCCGGCGAGGCTGCCCTTATAGTAGCGCTTGAAGCCAGTCAGCGCGTCCTTGCCGGCTGGATAGTTGGGCGCCAGGATGAAGGCGTTCTTGTAGTCCTTGTTGGCGTATTGCCCCATCGCCTCGTGGAAATTGTCGTTCTGGTAGGCGACGTTGAAATAGTTCGGGTTGCAGTTCGCGCCGGCAAGCGCGGACGGGCCGGCATTGGGCGAGAGATAGATCACATCCTGCGCAACCGTGTTCGGCACGACGGCCATGGCCAGGTTCGACCAGATGATCCCGGTCATGAGATCGACCTTGTCGCCCTGGATCATCTTCTCGGCGATCTGCACCGCAAGTTCCGGCTTCTGGGCATCGTCCTCGATCACCAGTTCCACGTCCTTGTTGCCCGACTGCTTGATCGCAAGCGTGAAGGCATCGCGCATGTCGATGCCGAGACCCGCGCCGCCCCCCGAAAGCGTGGTGATGACACCGATCTTCACCGGCTCGGCAAGGCTCGACGTCGCAAGCGAGAGGCCAAGAAGGCTCGCTGCCAGAATGCGGTTCATGCTGTTCTCCTCGTTTTGGGGTTCCCTTATAAATTGTGTTCTATCAGAGACCCGTGCGCACGTGCCAGAGCTCAGGGAAGAGTTCCACTTCGAGCATCTTTTTCAGATAGGACGCGCCGGATGTGCCCCCGGTTCCACGTTTCATGCCGATGATGCGTTCGACCGTTGTGACGTGGTTGAAGCGCCAGCGGCGGAAGTAATCCTCGAAATCGACCAGCTTCTCGGCGAGCTCGTAAAGCATCCAGTAGCGCTCGGGATCGCGGTAGACGGTCTGCCAGGCAGCAAAGACCTTGTCGCTTTCCGTGCGGGTTTCGCGCCACTCGGTCCGATCGGCCTCCTCGCCGACATCGAAGCCGTTGCGCGATAGCAGCCGGATCGCTTCGTCGTAGAGTGACGGCGCGGCGAGGATCGCTTCCAGCTTCTCCATGATGTCGGGCCGGTGCGCATGCGGCCCTAGCATTGCGACATTGCGGTTGCCGGCAAGGAACTCGATTGCCCGGTACTGCCAGGACTGGAAGCCGGAGGATTGGCCGAGCGATTCGCGGAACGTGGTGTATTCGCTCGGCGTCATGGTACGCAACACGTCCCAGGCGCTGTTCAATTGCTCGAAGATGCGCGCGACCCGCGTCAGCATCTTGAAGGCGGGTTCCAGCCGGTCGTCGCGGATCGAACGGACCGCGGCGTTGATCTCGTGCAGCGCGAGCTTCATCCAGAGTTCGGATGTCTGATGCTGGATGATGAACAGCATCTCGTCATGGGCCTTGGACAGCGGCTCCTGTGCGTCGAGCACTTTCTCCAGCATCAGGTAGTCGCTGTAGGACATGCGGCCCTTGAACGACATCTGGGCGCCTTCTTTCGAAGGGTCGTATGATTTGCTCATGGTTTTAGTTCTCCGACCGCAATCGGAACCGCTGGATCTTGCCCGTGGCTGTTTTCGGCAGGCTGTCCAGGAACTTTACCGATCGCGGATATTTGTAGGGCGCGATCGTCGCCTTCACGTGGTCCTGCAGGCGCTTGATCGTCGCGTCGTCCGCCGACACGCCTGATACCAGCACGACATAGGCCTCGACGATCTGGCCTCGCTCCGCATCGGGCGCGCCGACGACGGCACATTCGGCGACTTCCGGGTGGGAAATCAGGGCGGCCTCGACCTCCGGGCCGGCGATGTTGTAGCCGGCGGTGATGATCATGTCGTCTGACCGGGCGGCGAAATGGAAGAAACCGTCCTCGTCCTGGTAGAAGGCATCGCCGGTGAGGTTCCAGCCGTCGCGAACATAGTCGCGCTGGCGCGCGTCCGACATATAACGGCAGCCGGTCGGGCCGCGCACGGCAAGCTTGCCGATCGTGCCGCGGGGGACTTCGCGCATCTCGTCGTCGACGATCCGCGCTTCATAGCCGCCGACGGGTTTCCCGGTCGAGGCGGCCTTGCGGTCCTCGAAACGGTTGGAAATGAAGATGTGCAACATTTCGGTCGCGCCGATGCCGTCGAGGATCGGCTTGCCGGTCTTTGCCGTCCATTCCTCGAAGACGGGTCCCGGCAAGGTCTCGCCCGCGGAGATCGCCACGCGCAGGGAAGAGAGGTCGGCACCGTCGTCCATCGCCTTCATCATTGCCCGATAGGCGGTGGGGGCGGTAAACGAGACCGTCGCTTTGTATTTTTCGATGATCTCCACCATGTTGGCAGGCGTCGCGTGCTCGAGCAGCGTTGCCGCTGCCCCGAAACGCAAGGGGAAGATCGCAAGGCCGCCGAGGCCGAAGGTGAAGGCGAGCGGCGGCGAGCCGACGAAGATGTCGTCGGGCGTGACCCCAAGGACTTCCCTGGCGTAGCCGTCGGCGATTGCAAGCAGATCGCGATGGAAATGCATGGTTGCTTTCGGGACACCTGTCGTGCCCGAGGTGAAGCCGAGCAGTGCCACGTCGTCGCGCCCGGTATGCACTGCCTCGAAGACCACGGACTTGTCGAGCGCGATCCGGTCGAGTTCGGCGTCGTGGTTCGCGGTCCCGTCGAAGCCGATGACCTGTTTCAGAAAGCGGCTGTCCTTGGCGCAGGCGATCATCTCGTCCATCAGGCGCGTGTCGCAGAGCGCCACGCCGATCTCCGCCTTGTCGACGATCTTCGTCAGTTCGCCGGCGCGCAGCATCGGCATGGTGTTGACGACGACCGCGCCGACCTTTGTCGCCGCCAGCCAGCAGGCAACCATGGCCGGATTGTTGGCGGAGCGGATGAGCACGCGATGTCCTGGCTTTACGCCGTAGTTCTCGACGAGCGCATGGGCGAGCCGGTTTGTCCAGTCGGACAGTTCCTTATAGGTTCGGTGGCGGCCGTTGCCGATCAGCGCGGTATGGTCGCCAAAACCCTTGGCGACCATGGCATCCGTCAGTTCGACGGCGGCGTTGAGGTGGTCCGGGTAGTCGAAGCCTTCGAGAAGGAATTCCGGCCATTCTTCCGGTGGCGGCAGATGGTCGCGTGTGAATGTATCGACGTGCGAAGTCGGTCCGAGCATGTGGCGGCTGTTCCCTTGTTCAGTTCCTGCCTGTTGCGCAGGCATTTTTCAAAGCCGGCTAAATTTCTTGCGGTGGTGCGGAGCCCTGCCGTGCGAACAGGTTGCAGGCTGCGCCGCATCGTCGCCGATGGGCTGCGCCGTCGCTGCGACGACTCCAATGATCGTGATGGGCACAGCGAGACCTCCACTTCTCGGCTGAACATGGGGCAGCATCGCACCAGTCCAAAATTATTTCAAGCCTAAAGTTTTTTCCAATGACGCCATTGCGTTTCTCGCCGGGGCGGGTGATTTCTAGTGCATGGGGAGACATCGAAGGGAGGATTGCATCGATGCTGGAACACCGTGTTTCCGATTGGAACGATGCCTATGCCAATGGCGTGAACATTGCGCGGGGCGATCGGTGGCCGGAGGCATGGGCGGGGCCTGCCGAGGCATTCCGCAACGCGCTTTCGGCATCCGGGCTGGCCAAGCTTGACGTTGCCTATGGCGAGCGATCCAGAAACCGGATGGATCTGTTCTTCCCGGATGAGGCGGCGAAGGGTCTGGTCGTTTTTGTCCATGGTGGATTCTGGTTGCAGCTCGACAAAAGCTTCTGGTCGCATCTTGCCGCCGGCGCCGTCGCCCATGGCTATGCCGTTGCCATGCCGTCCTATACGCTCTGCCCGGAGATCCGCATTGCCGGGATTGTCGGGGAGGTCGCGGCGGCCATCAGCGAAGCAGCGAAACTGGTCGAGGGCCCGCTGATGCTGACCGGCCATTCGGCCGGCGGCCATCTCGCCAGCCGGATGATCACGGCGACCGCGCCGCTTTCTCCCGATGTCCAGGAGCGCATCCGCAACGTCGTCTCGATCTCGGGTGTGCATGACCTGCGCCCGATGATGTCGACCGGGATGAACGAGAAGCTGGCGATCGATGAGGCGGAGGCGCTCTCGGAAAGCCCGGCGCTGCTGCGGCCCATGCCAAATGCCCGCATCACCTGCTGGGTCGGTGGCGGCGAGCGCGCGGAATTCCTGCGCCAGAATGCGCTGCTCGCCAATATCTGGACCGGTCTCGGGGCGACCACGGCGACCGTCGTGGAGCCGGACAGGCATCACTTCAACGTCATAGATGGCCTTGCCGATGCCGCGCATCCGCTGACGAGAACCTTGCTTTCGGTGTGAGCGCGGCGCCGGACCAAGGGGATGGTCGCGAAGCCCGCATCCACGGGGCTGCGGGTGTCAGCGAATGAAGATCAGCGCCATGCCAAGAACGACGAGGGCAGCCCCGGCCCAGGCTCCCGCGGCGGGCCGCTCGCCCGTCCTCAGCCAGAGCATCGGCAGGATCATGACCGGCGAGGTCGCCGATAATGTCGATATGATGCCCACCTTGCCGCCTGAAAGCGCGAAGAGCAGCAGCGTCATCCCCATGCCAAGCGCGAGCACCCCGGTCAGCGCCGTCATTGCGGCAACCTTCAGCGTCAGTGGCGCCCTCGGTTTGACCGATGGAATCGGTAGCTGAATCAGGATGCTCAGGCAGAAGGCCGCAATGCCGACGCGCAGCATGGAGGCGACAAAAGGATCGATGCCGGCGGCCATGACCGGTCGCACGATGATCGAGCCGATCGCCTGACCGGTGGCAGCGCCGAGTCCGAGCAGCACTCCGATCCAAAGCGGCCCCTTGACCTTTTCCCATTCGTGAATCTGCGCCCGGCGCTTGCCGAAGAGAATGGCGAGAAACACGCCGGTGGCCGTCAGCGCGATGCCTCCAACCGCTGTGGGCGACAGTGTTTCGCCGAGCAGCAGCCAGCCGAGCAACGCGGCGATCGGCGCGTTGAGGGCGAAAAGGATGCCTGAGCGTCGCGGACCGAGCCGATTGAGCGCTGCAAAGAGCAGAGTGTCGCCGATGAAAATGCCGATCAAACCGGACAAAAGCAGTGGTGTGACGCTTGCTGCATGAAGCTCACGCCACGTCCCGGTGGCGAGCACATAGATTGCCAGGAGCCCCGTGACGAAGATCTGCCGAAGGCGGTTGAAGGCGGGCGCGCCCAGATGGCCGGCCGGCCCGGCCGAGATCAATCCCGTCAGGGCCCAGCAGGTCGCCGCCCCCAGCGCGGCGAGTTCATGAATTGGCATGATGTTCCGATCGGTAGACTGCGGCTTGCGAAAAAGCTCTCCTCGGCCTCCGTTAAAGCTTGAGCAAACGGCGTTCGTCCAGCGCTTTTTCAGCCGCATCAACAGGGTGTTTCATTCTGGACGGCGTTTGCGCGCTGGCGTTGATTGCGAATGCGTTTTTCTGCACTTTTCTCCAGGCGCCCGGAACGCCTGAAGCCGGCTGTCGTTAGGTTCGGACATCGAAGGAATCCGCCATGAAAAAGCTTCTGATCGCCCTTCTGGCTTTTGGCGTCGTTGCGGCTGCTGGCGGCGTGGGCCTTGGTTACCTGTCGCGACAGGAGGCAACGGTGCCGATCGAAGAGACCTATGGTCCCAACCCGGTCCTGGTCGAACCAAAGATCGAGCGCATGCCGTCCGTCAATGTCGCGGAAGCCACGCCTTGGCCCGAGGGCACGATGCCATCGGCGGCTGAGGGCCTTGCCGTCAAGGAGTTTGCAGGCCGCCTCGATCATCCGCGCTGGCTGCACGTGCTGCCGAATGGCGACGTGCTGGTCGCTGAAAGCAATGCACCGCCGCAGCCCGAGCCAGGCTTTTCCGTGCGGGCCTTTGTTGCCCAACTCATCCAGGGCAGGGCCGGTGCCCGAAGCCAGAGCGCCAATCGCATATCGCTGTTGCGCGATGCCGATGGTGACGGTGTGGCCGAAACGAAGACGCCCTTCATCAACGGGCTCAATTCGCCTTTCGGCATGGCCCTGCGCGACGGCAAGCTCTATGTCGCCAATGCCGATGCAATCGTGGCCTTTCCCTATCAGGAAGGCGCAACCGAGATTACGGCACCCGCCGAGAAGATCGTCGACCTGCCAGCCGGTCGCAACCACCACTGGACGAAGGACGTCATCGCCAGCCTGGACGGGTCGAAGCTTTATGTCACCGTCGGCTCCAATTCCAATGTCGGTGAAAACGGCATGGAGGAGGAAAAGGGACGCGCCGCCGTTCATGAGATCGACCTCTCCACCCGGAAAATGCGGCTATTCGCATCCGGGCTTCGCAATCCCAACGGCCTCTCCTGGCAGCCGGATAGCGGTGAACTGTGGGTTGCGGTCAACGAGCGCGACGAGATCGGCCCCGATCTCGTTCCCGATTACATGACCTCGGTCAAGGATGGCGCCTTCTATGGCTGGCCCTATAGCTGGTATGGCCAACATGTCGACGAGCGGGTCAAGCCGCAGGCTCCCGAACTGGTGGCGCGCGCGATCAAGCCGGACTATGCGCTCGGCCCCCACACCGCCTCTCTCGGCCTGACCTTCAACACCGGCGACCTCTTCGGCCCCGACATGAAGAATGGCGCTTTCGTAGGCCAGCATGGCTCGTGGAACCGGATCCCGCGCAGCGGCTACAAGGTGATTTTCGTGCCTTTCAACAACGGAAAGCCGTCCGGCCCGCCGCGGGATATCCTGACGGGATTCCTGACCGACGACGGCAAGGCGCTGGGGCGGCCGGTCGGTGTCGCGATCGCTAGAGACGGTGCGCTGCTGGTTGCCGACGATGTCGGCAACAAGGTGTGGAGGGTCGCGCCCGCATCCTGAGCGATCTCGCGACGAAGGGTCGGTGGACAAATGTGCAACTATTTGGTTGCGCATCTGTCGGCGGTCGCTATACTTGCAACCAAATCGTTGCACGAAAGGAAAGCGTTATGAGCTCATTCGATCGTATCGAGAAGGCAATCCTGCTGCGCGCGCCCATCGAGCGCGTCTGGCGGGCGATAACCGACGTCTCGGAATTCGGGCAGTGGTTTGGCGTCGAGCTGAACGAGCCTTTTGCTCCGGGACGGGCGGTAACCGGCTCATTCAAGGGAGAGTTCAACGAAGAGCATATTGCGAAATATCAGGCCTCGATGGGTCTCCAGCCGGCACCGATCCGCCTGCCCGAACCGAATGCCGTTTTCTGCACCGTCGAGGAAATGGATGCGCCGCGGCTTTTCAGCTTCCGCTGGATACCCTACGGCCTCGACGCCGAATGCGATCCCGCGCGGGAGCCGACCACACTTGTCGAATTCCGGTTGGAGGCGGTTGCCGGCGACACACGGTTGACGGTCACGGAATCCGGCTTCGAAAACGTGCCGGCGCATCGGCGCAAGCGCGCATTTCTCATGAATGACGGTGGCTGGAGCGCCCAGATTGAAAACATCAAGCGCCATGTCGAACACGCCTGAGCGGGAACTGGCGGGCGTCTTTGCGGCGCTCGGCGATACGACCCGCCTTGCGCTGGTCACGCGGCTCCTGGCCGCAGGTGCCCTGACGGCAACGGCACTGTCCGAGGGGCAGGCAATCACCCGGCAGGCGATCGTGAAACACCTACAGGTGCTGGTGACGGCAAGGCTGGTGGTGCACGAGCGTCACGGCAAGGAGGTCCTCTATGCGGTCGATCCGCGCCGCCTTGAAGAGGCGCGCGCATTTCTCGAGGCGATCGCAAAGGGCTGGGACAAGGCGCTTGACCGGCTCAAGTCGCTTGTCGAGACACCCTGAGGCGAAGCCGTTCGGCCCGGATGGCCGGATCAACGTGCGTGCCCGCCGGCAACTTGGCTGACCTGGCCGATGACCCAGTCCGACGCGTCGGAGAGGAGAAACGACACCGCGGTTGCGGTCCTGCCGACGGTCCCGGCCTTGGATAGGTCTTTCGCGACGGACCACTTGCGGACAGGCGCCGGGAGCGTCTCGCCTCGGCGCTCGAAGCCCATCTCGTGCCGGCAACGATCGGGAGGCCCCGCCCGGATCGCTCGTCGCACTTGTCCGTGATCGGTTCGATCGACGTCCCGGGCAGGCTTGAAATCGAAGCGCCGCGCTACAGTTGTTTTCTTTTGGTCACCGGGCGTGCGTGGACGGACCAATCTCGCAAGTGGCATTCGTGATCGCAGCCTTTCAGGGGTGGTTTCGGCAGACCTCTCGCCGGGACCCGAGGTGCAGACATGAGGCAGGGTTCGTCCGGCGTCGATAGTTCCTGGATCAAGAAGGCCGACGAACTGGCGGCCCTCTTTCAGTTCACGGATGCTCTCTACCGCGCCGATTCGATCACCGACATTTTCGATGCCACGTTCGATGCGATCGAGCGAGCCTTGCGCTGCAGCCGTGCCTCCATTCTGCTTTTCGATCATGCCGGGGTGATGCGTTTCGTCGCGTCTCGCGGGCTCTCGGAAGGTTATCGCCGGGCTGTCGACGGCCATTCGCCGTGGAGACCTGGTGACCGCGACGCCACCCCGATTTTCATCAGCGACATAGAGCTCGCCGACGAGCCTCAGGCGCTGAAGGACATCATAAGGCGCGAGGGGATCCGCGCGCTCGCCTTCATTCCCTTGACCGCCAACGGCGTGGTCATTGGCAAGTTCATGACCTATCGCGAAGTCGTGCACGTCTTCACCGAGGAGGAAGCCGTTCTCTCCCTGACGATCGCCCGGCAACTGGGCTTCAGCATCGAGCGCAGACGGATCGAGGAGGCGCACCAGCGTGCCGAGGAGGGACTTCGCCGCAGCAACGAGCGCTTGCGGATCATCCTCGATAGCGCCAGCGAGTATGCGATCATCACGCTCGACGGTGCCGGACGGATCGCAAGCTGGAACAGTGGTGCCGAACGGCTGCTCGGTTATCGCGAGAGCGAGATACTTGGCCAACCGGGCGACATTTTCTTCAGCCCTGAGGACCGCGCGTCGGATGTCCCCGACCAGGAGATGCGAACGGCTCGCGAGGAGGGCCGGGCAACCAACGAGCGCTGGCACTACCGCAAGGATGAATCCCGTTTCTGGGGTTCCGGCGTCATGCTTCCCGTCGAGGAGAGCGGACCGGACCGCTACCTCAAGATCTTCAGGGATCGAACCGAGGAGCGCAGGGCGGAAAAGCGCCAGAAGCTGCTCATCGGCGAGCTCAATCATCGTGTGAAGAACACGCTGGCAACCGTGCAGTCCCTTGCCGAACAGACGCTGAAGAGCTCGGAGACGCCGGAAGCGTTTGCCAGCGCGTTCAACACCAGACTGCTTGCTCTTGCCAAGGCGCACGACCTGCTCACGCGCGAGGCATGGCAGGCGGTATACCTCAACGACATTGCCCAAGCCGTTCTCGCAGCCTGGATCGAAGATGGGCGGGTGTCTCTTCAAGGACCTGCGGTCCGCATCAGCCCCAAACAGGCCCTCGCGCTCTCGATGGCGTTCAACGAATTGCTGACCAATGCGATCAAATACGGCTCTCTGTCGAACACCAGTGGCCGCGTTTTATTGTCGTGGCAATGCAGCGACGCATGTTCGGTCCGGTGGGAAGAGCGCGGCGGACCATCGGCGTCACCTCCGGACCACCAGGGGTTCGGGCTGCGCGTTCTCAACCGCGGGCTCGCCAACGAACTTGGACACCCGGTCGATCTTCGGTTCGAGCCGGCGGGTGTTACCTGCACGATCGGGATGGATTTCGTCGACGGGCGGCGCGCCGGCGTGGACGACAGGGGGGAATGACCATGTCTGCGATTTTGGCGGGACGCCGGATACTTGTCGTCGAAGACGAGATGCTGGTGGCCATGTCGATCGAGGACACCTTGATCGATGCCGGCGGCGAAGTGGTCGGTCCTGCGCCCACCGTGGGGCGGGCATTGGGGCTGCTGCAGGACGAGGCCAAAATCGATGCCGTCGTGCTGGATATGAACCTCCAGGGACAGAGCGGGCTTCCGGTCGCGGACGCATGCGATGAAAGATCGATCCCTTTTCTCATCCTGAGCGGCTATGGCGACACGGCTCTCAGCGGAACACGCCATGCGGCCCCGATCCTTTCCAAGCCCTTCGCGAGCGCGGTACTGGTAAAGGCTCTCACGACGCTTTTCGAAGGCAGCCGCTCATGATGGGCCCGGGCAGCCTGGCTGGTCGCGCCTGCATCGAGTGCCTACAGCCCTGAGAAGGAACCGCATTTCATCCCGCGGGTTGGGTCGTCGGACCCAAATGCATGGGATGGCGCAATGTGTCGGGTGGATTGTGATCATGAACGCGGAACGCTGGATTCATATTTGCGTCGACATGCAGCGCATGTTCAACGAGGAGACGCCATGGCAGGTGGACTGGATGGCGACGATCTCGGACCAGGTGCTGGAGGTCGCCGGTCGTTTTCCTGATCGCACTGTCTTTACCCGGTTCATTCCGCCAAAATTGCCGGAAGAAATGCCTGGCATGTGGCGGTCCTATTATGAAAAATGGCCGATGATGACAGCGACACGGCTCGACCCGGGCCTGCTCGATCTGCTTCATCCCTTGCAGCGTCTGGTGCCGCCTGCCCGGGTCCTCGACAAGCGCACCTATTCGCCCTGGCTAAGCGGCAAGCTGGAAAGCTTGCTCGCTCATCAGGACGTCGGCACGATCGTGGTGACGGGCGGCGAAACGGATGTCTGCGTCCTGGCGACCGCGCTCGGCGCGATTGACCTTGGCTACAAGGTGATCCTGTTGAAGGACGCCGTCTGCAGCTCCGTCGATCAAACATACAATGCCGCGCTCGACCTCCTCGGCAATCGCTTCTCGGTTCAGCTTGAGATTGCGACGACGCAGGAGTGGCTTTCGCTGGCGCGGGCCTAGACGCCGCCATTCGGGAGCCTCTGCAAATATCCCTTCGCGCCACAGGTCAGGCCATGCTCGGCTCCCTTTCCGAAGACGCCCGGCTGGCAATCAGGCCGAGGATACCCACGCCGATGATCGCTGCCGCATAGATGTCGGTCGTGAGCTGGTAGCCCAGCGCCTTCGCCAGGAAGCCGGCGAGAATTGCCGGCAGGCTGAACGCCAGATAGCTCTGGATGTAGATGGTGGATAGCAGTCCGGCGCGCTCGTCGGCTTTTGCCAGCG
Organism: Ensifer sp. 38_S197; assembly: GCF_056924495.1. Classification (NCBI taxonomy): domain Bacteria; kingdom Pseudomonadati; phylum Pseudomonadota; class Alphaproteobacteria; order Hyphomicrobiales; family Rhizobiaceae; genus Ensifer; species Ensifer sp. 38_S197. Next base: position 1,845,095 of record NZ_JBXOVZ010000001.1, read on the forward strand.
GCATGACCGAGCCGAGCGTGGCAAGGAAGCTCGTGCCGAAACCCATGCCGGTGAGAAGCGTGCCGACAATCAGGACGGGCACATAGGCGAGGTGGGTTCCGGCGACCACGGTCAGCATGCCGAAAGTCGTGCTCAAGACGCCGAAGGTCAGGTTTGCCTGAGGATTGCGGGCGCGGCGGAGGAAGACGGCGAATGCGCCGGCCGCCATCAGCGCCGCGACGACGGCGCCCCCGATCAGCGGGTTCTTGCTTCCCGTGGTGGCGACGACCAGCGAGGGGACGAGCGAAAGATAAAAACCCCCAAGCGCCCAGTTCGCTACGTTGACGGGGGTGACGAGCGCCAGCGGTCGCTTGGCGCGCTGCGGAATGGCGATCCGCGGCATCAGCGAGGATAGCGCTCCGGGGCGGCGCGAACCGGTTTCGGATATCAGCCAGATCGCCGCCGCCTGCACCAGGAAGCCTGCGAACAGCAGGACATAGACGAGATGAAGCGGAAGGGGGCCGTACTGGATCAGCGCGCTGCTGCCGAGCGCCCCGACCGCCAGGCCGATCAGGGGTGCGAGCGAGTTTACGAGCTGCCCCCTGGCGTGGTCGACATCGACGAGTGCTGCGCCGATCGAAGCGCCGGCGACGCCCGTCGCAAGACCCTGCACGATGCGTGCCGCGATCAGCCAGTGGGTTCCGTCGGCGAGCACGAACAGGGACATTGCCGCCATCTCGACGAGCAATGCTGCGAATATCACCGGCTTGCGCCCGAGATGGTCCGAGATCGAACCGGCGATCAGCAGGGCCACGAGAAGTGCGAAGGCATAGACCGCAAAAATAACGGTCATTTCCACCGGGCTGGCGGCGAAGTTTTCCTGATAGAAGCGATAGAGCGGGGTTGGGGCCGAGGAGGCGCCGAAGAATGTCGCGAGCGTGACGGCGTAGAAGGCGATGGGACCTGCCGGGCGGGCGCTCTCTCTGGATTCGGAGGTGGAAGACATCTATATAACCCTTAAAGCTAAATCGTTGCGTTTGGCAGATTTAGGTATGCGCCGCCGCACTAAAAGCAAATAATTTGCTTTTATGCTGTTGTGAGAATTTCTGAAGCATCGGCTGCGGCCGAAGAAAGACGGGGTTGGAGCGCATGGCGACAAAGGAAGGCCCGCGGCCGGGCGGACGAAGCGCCCGGGTTCAGGCGTCGGTTCACAAGGCCGTGCAGACCTTGCTGGCGACGCATGAGCGCACCGAGGTCACGGTTCCGTTGATCGCGGCGGAAGCGGGCGTTACGCCTTCGACAATCTATCGCCGTTGGGGCGACCTGCAGGAACTGCTCGCCGATGTCGCGGTCGAGCGACTGCGCCCCGACATGGTACCTGTCGACACCGGAAGTTTTGGCAGTGACCTGATGGCTTGGGCCGAGCAATATGCCGAGGAAATGTCCTCGGGGCCGGGTCGCCAGATGATCCGCGACGTGCTTGCGGCGCAGGATGGAAGCGGCGCCTACCAGTGCTGCAACTTCACCCGGCAGCAGATCGAAACGATCGCCGAACGCGCCGGGGAGCGCGGTGAAGTCTTTCCGGATGTTGAGACCGTCATGGATGGCGTCGTCGCGCCGATCATGTATCGGATCCTCTTCGGCGGTGCGCCGGACGCCGCGCATGTCGAGCGTCTGGTGAGGGCGTCGCTGGCGGCGAAACCGGCGCCTTGAGGCGCACTTGCTTCCCGAGAACGATAGCACGCGCAACCCGCCGCGGGTCCTGCGAAGATCCTGCAACCGGAACTTAAACTGGTGCTAGGGGTTGGAAGGCCTGCCAACACTTGTTCTGGAGGATGCGAGATGAGACCGATCCACAAGAGTTCCCTTCTGGCCGGCCTTGCTGCCATTGCAATTATGGCCGCCGGCGGCGTTTCTGCCGAAACCTTGAAATTCAAGGCGGATATGACGGGATCGGGAGAGGTGCCGCCCAATGAAAGCGCGGGTAAGGGCATGGGTGAAGTCACCCTCGATACAACGTCGAAGACGTTGACCTGGATCGTGACGACGGATGGCCTGTCAGGGGATCCGACCGCCGCCCATTTCCACGGTCCCGCAGCCGCGGGCGAAAACGCCGACCCGGTCGTCGATATCTCGACCTCCATGAAATCGGGCTCGGCCGAACTCACCGATCAGCAGATCGCCGATCTGCAAGGCGGCAAGTGGTACCTCAACATCCACACGGCGAAATTCCCCGACGGTGAGATCCGCGGCGAGGTGGAGAAGGCACAGTAAAGGCTCGCGACCTCCCGCCTATTTCACGGCGCCATGGGCCAGCCCGCTGACCAGATAGCGCTGCATGAACAGTGCGATCAGATAGACCGGGGCGATGCCCGCCAGAGAGGCCGCAGCCATCTGGCCGAAATTCACCAGCCTGTCGCCCTGGAACAGCGAAATGCCGACCGGCAGCGTTCGCGTGGCATCGGAGAAGGTGAAGGCCGAAGCGAAGAGGAACTCGTTGTAGGCGAGCACCGTGATGATGATGAAGGTCGCCACGATGCCCGGCGCGATGATCGGCACCACGATCTGCAGTAAGATGCGAAGCGGCCCCGCTCCGTCGATGGCGGCGGCCTGCTCGATCTCGATCGGCATCCGGCGCAAGAATGGCGTCAGCAGCCAGAAGGCGACGGGTACGTTGGCGAAACCGTAGATGAGAACCAGACCGGTGCGCGTGTCGAGGAGACCGCTCGCCTTCAGCAGGAAAAACAGCGGGATGAGTGCCACGATCGGTGGTGCCATGTAGCTTGAGAGCGTTACGTCCGAAAGCCATCGCCCGCCGATCTTCAGCCGCAGCATTGCGTAGGCTGAAGGCAGCGTGAGCGCGATGGTGAGCGATCCGGCAACGAGCGATACGATCACGGAATTCACGATGAAGCCGACGACATTGGCCGCTTCGAAGGCCGCCGGCCAATTGGCAAACGTCGGCGCCGTCGGCCAGAAGTGTCCGTTGAGCACGTCGTCCTTCGTCTTCAGGGAGACGGCGAGGAGATAGAGGAAGGGTAGGGCGAAGAAGCCGACGATCGGTGCCGTTGCAAGGCCCAGCCAGAGATGCCGTGCGACGAGCTTCATAATTCGCGCCTTTCGAAATGCTGATGGAGACGCACGACTGGCAGTGTCGCCAGCCCTATGACCAGCGCATAGATTATCGTCTCGGCGGCCGCCCGCCCGACATCGAACTGCTCGATCGCCCGCCTGTAGATGGAAAATCCCGCCGATGTCGTTGCAAAACCCGGCCCGCCGAAGGTGAGGATGTAGACGAGGTCGAACAGCTTGAACGAGAGGATCAATTTCAAGAGATAGATCGACGAGAGTGGCGCGGCGACCAGTGGCAGCGTGATGTGCCAGAAGCGCTGCCAGCCATTCGCGCCATCGACGAGTGCCGCCTCCCGGACCCCTTCCGGAATCGTCGAAAGCGCCGCGAAGCAGAGGATGACGATGAAGGGCGTCCATTGCCAGAGGTCGGCGACGGCGATCGCCAGCCAGGCGAACAGTGGGTGGCCGAGGAAAGAGATCGGCTGGGAGATCACGCCGGAGTTGATCAACGTGCCGTTCAGCAGTCCGCCCGCCGGCGCCAAGATAAGCTTCCAGGCGATGCCGACCATGACGGGCGGCGTCATCAGAGGCAAGAGCACGAGGCTCATCAGGAAACGGCCGCCTTTCAGTAGCGACGTGAAAAGCAGCGCGATCAGAAAACCGAATGCGAGTTGCAGCAGCGACGTCGAAAACGCATAGGCGACGCTTCTGCCGATCGCCGAAAGGAAGACCGGATCCTGCAGCGCCGTTACGAAATGCTTGATGCCGACGAAGCCGCGAAACGGTTTTCCAAGCGTGCTCTTGCTGAAGGCGAGCCCGAGCAGGAAGACGGTCGGGTAGAGCGTCGTGACAGCCAGCGCGAACACGACGGGGGCGATCCATAACGCACGTCCGAAGCGTGCCGACAGGGTGTCTCGGCGCCAGGTCTTTCGGTTCGCGCCCGGGCCAAGGGCGTCGAGGGTGAAGGCGGTCATGCGGCCTCTGCCAGAGCGGGCCGTATCGGTCCGCTGCCGGCCCGCGTGGCGACCAGCATGTCCTCGATGTCATCGAAGTGACCAGGCGTGATTTCGAATTCGCTGCGGCCGAGCCTGCGCTTCGGCAAGGTTTGCGTGGTCATGATCTTTTACCTCTAAAGAGAAGAGGGGGCGCTGCCGGGAGGAAGCGAGCGCCCCCAGCGAGCAATCAGCCGTTGGTCTCGATGATCTCGGTCCAGGCCTGGTGGGCATCGGCGATCGCCTGTTCTGCGCTCTTGGTGCCGGCGAGCGCCAGCGCCAACTCGTCGGTCAGCGCGTTTTCGAGCTTCGGCGCATAGACGGCGGTCGGCCAGGCGAGGCTGTTCTCCAAGGCGCCGTCGTCGAGCAGCGGCTGCACGAGCGGCTGGAACGCCTTGAATTTTTCCGACTTCAGGCCCGACTGGCGGTCCGGGTCGATGCCAGAGCCGGTCAGCGTCAGGAGTAGCTCGTGATAGTCCTTGCTGGTGGCGAGCTTGATCAGGTCCCAGGCGACATCCTTGTTCTTGGACCCGCTGGTGATCGCAAAACCGAAACCGGCGTTGAAGGCGAGCCGCGGCGTCGTGTTGCTGCCGCCGGTGGGAATGCGGGCTACGCCCCACTTGTCGACGATCTTCGAGCCCTTGGGATCCTGGGCATAGCCGCCAAGGTCGGTCCAGAAATCGATCTGCGCCGCCTTGCCGTTGAGGAAGGCAGGCAGCCCCTCTTCGAAGCGGGTTTCGAGCGGGGTCGGCAGTGCATGGGGTGCCGAGGCGAGCAGCGACTTCAAGGCCTCGACCGCCTCGGTGCTGTCAAGCGCGGAGGTGCCGTCCGGCTTCAGGAAGTTGCCGCCGAAGCCGGTCAGGCGGTTGGCATAGGTGGAGAGGATGATGACGGGGATCTTGGCGCCCAGAACGGCCGCGCCGTAGATGCCGTTCTTCGCTTCGGCCTCGGTGATCACCTTGGCGTTTTCATTGTATTCGTCCCAGGTGGAGGGCGCCTTCAGGCCATAGCGGTCGAAGAGCTCACGATTGTAGAACAACAGGTGGCTGTCGCCGTCATAGGGCAGGCCATAGCGGCGGCCATCATGCAGCGTGTACTGGTTGTAGATGGTCTGGATGAAATCGTCCGGCTGGATCTCCGTCTTGTCGCGCTCGATCAGGTCCGTCACATCCTCGATCACGCCATCTGAGGCGAGCTGGCCCTTGTAGGTATAGAAATAGTCGATGACGTCGAACTGGTTCGCGCCCGATTGCACATCCAGTGTCGCCTTGACGCTGACCTGGTCATAAGGGACCGCCGTGACGTTGACCTTGGCGCCGGTCAACCTCTCGAAATCCTCGGCGATCTTCTTGCCGGTGACCACATGCGGCTGGATGATCAAGAGATTGATCGCGCGCCCGGCGTACTTGTTGCCGGACGCAAGCGCCGTCGACGCGACAAGCGGTGCGATGAAAGGCAGCGTCCCCGCGGCGGCAAGCGATTTCAGCACGCTGCGGCGGCGGTAGGCCTGGCCGAAAATGGAATTGGACATCGGATCCTCCGTCGAGATCTGGGTTCTGGCGGTCGGCGCGCGCCAATCCGTCGGCTGGTGGTCAGCGCCGCGTGACCTTGCTTCAGCATCATGGAGGAGAAGATGACTTCTATATACATATAATCCATATATTTTATGGATTTTATGAGAACGATTTTCCTGCAACGACCCATCGGCCGGGGTAGGAATTTCTCAGCCGGTCCGATCGCCGCGTCAATGCTGCTGGAAGAGCCGAAACCGCTCCCGTCAGCGCGTTGGGAAACGGAAAAGCCGACTGGGCCTCGGCTAAAAGATGCTCAAGGCCCAAACGCGGCGGTCATACCTCGAATACGTCCTCGAACGACTCCGGGAAGCTCTGGCGGGCGACCCTTTCATCGATCACGAGCAGGGATTCGTAGGACAGCGGATCGAAGTCCTTGTCCGCGGCCACGACCTCGCGGCCGAAGAGAAGGCAGAGGCGGGCGGCGTCGAGATTGCCGCGCTCGAAGGGTTCCGCGCCGAAGTAATGCCAGAGAGCATGCAGGAAGGCGGCGTCGATCCGGTGTTCCGCCGTGCCCGGGCGGCCGCGACGCGGTATCGCCTTGAGCGGCGTTACCCCGCGCGGATTGGCCCGGCGAATGGTGAACTGGATGCCGGTGCCCGGCATGCCGGACGGAAAGCCCCGGTGTTTGGTCATGTCGGGCAGGTTTGCCATGCGATCCTCCTCAGGCCGTCTCGGCCTGAGCGATCTTGTCCTGCGTCTTCGTCTCGAAGTCGGAGGCGTCGTGGCGTTCGTGTAGTTGTTCCGACGGATCGCCGCTCAACCGGTTGACCATGCGACCGCGCTTGACCGCCGGGCGCGCGGCAATTTCGGCCGTCCAGCGCTGGACGTGTTCGTAGCTCTGGACCTCGAGGAAGGTGCCGGCGTCGCCATAGGCCTGGCCAAGCGCGAGGTTGCCGTACCAGGGCCAGGTGGCCATGTCGGCGATGGTGTATTCGGAGCCCGCCAGAAACCGGTGATCGGCGAGATGACGGTCGAGCACGTCGAGCTGGCGCTTCACCTCCATCGCATAGCGGTCGATGGCGTATTTGATGTGCATCGGCGCATAGGCGTAGAAATGACCGAAGCCGCCGCCGAGGAAGGGGGCCGAGCCCATCTGCCAGAACAGCCAGTTGAAGGTCTCGGTACGGGCACGAAGCTCGCTCGGCAGGAACGCGCCGAATTTTTCTGCGAGATAGGTGAGGATGGAGGCCGACTCGAAGACGCGGACCGGTTCGCCACCGCCTTTCGGCTTACGGTCCAGGAGAGCCGGGATCTTGGAGTTGGGGTTGACGTCGACAAAACCGGATCCGAACTGTTCGCCATCGCCGATACGGATCGGCCAGGCATCATATTCGGCGCCCGAATGGCCCGCGGCCAGAAGCTCTTCGAGCATGATCGTGACCTTCGCGCCATTCGGAGTCGCGAGCGAATAGAGCTGCAGCGGGTGCTTGCCAACCGGCAGGTCCTTGTCGTGGGTCGGCCCGGAGATCGGGCGGTTGATGCTGGCAAACGCGCCGCCGTTGCTTTTGTCCCAGGTCCAGACCTTTGGAACTTGGTAGCCGGCGGGGAAATTGTCAGCGGGAGATTTTTCGGTCATGAACTCTGTCCTTATCGCCTCAAGTGCATATCCAACGGGCAAGCAACGTCACAAAGCATCCGATGTCGGCCAGCTGCTTCGCGCAGTTCTATACCGTCCTTTCGGCGCCTTCCAGAAAAACGGTTTCACTTCGTGCGCACGCACGAGCATGCAAGTCTCGCAGACGCGCGGCTTTTCGACATGCGCACGTCCGTTCTGGTCGGCTAAGAACGCCGCTGGCAGGACCGCCCGTTGGCGGGGCATCAGCCGCGCCTTGCCGCTTCGATTGCGGCCACGTCGATTTTCCGCATGTCCATCATGGCCTCGAACGCGCGCTTCGCCTCGCCGCCGCCGGCGGCCAGCGCTTCCGTCAGGACGCGGGGCGTGATCTGCCAGGAGATCCCCCATTTGTCCTTGCACCAGCCGCAGGCGCTCTCCTCGCCGCCATTGTTGACGATGGCATTCCAGTAGCGGTCGGTCTCTTCCTGATCGTCGGTGGCGATCTGGAACGAGAAGGCCTCGTTGTGCTTGAACATCGGTCCTCCGTTGAGGCCGAGACAAGCGACACCGGCAACGGTGAACTCGACCGTCAGCACGTCGCCTTCCTTGCCGGACGGATAGCCGCCGGGTGCCCGGTGCACCGCCGTCACGCGACTGTCCGGAAAGACTTCGGCGTAGAAGCGTGCGGCGGCTTCGGCATCCTTGTCGTACCACAGGCAGATCGTGTTCTTTGCCATAAGCTCTTATTCCTTTCGCTTTGAAGACCTGCGGTCCTCTCCATGGGGTCTCCTACGAAATAGGTAGCCTACCGGTTTTCTCCAGACCGAAAGCGCTCATGGGCTCTGCCGAGCCCGCATCATGACAGCTTCATCGCCTTGCATATTTGCGCGCGCGATCGATCGGAGCGCCATCTGGTGGAAAGCCGGGCCGCGATGCCCCGGCAGTCAGCGTCTACGCATGTAGACGATAAGTCCAAGTCCGGCCGTCTACAGAGGCAGCGTCTACCCAGCTACATCCGTGGCACCAACCATGGAGAAACCGACATGCACTCTATCTCTGAACCGATCTTTACCGCGGGCTTTCCGCTTGGCAGTTCCGCAGGACTTGTCACGGCGTTCGAATGGCTCGGCCAACCCTACCGCCTCACCCGCGTCGACATGCTCGGGGAAATGCGCACCGAGGCCTATCGGCGGCTGAACGGTCGGGTCGAAACCCCCGTCCTGGTCAGCGAGGAAGGCCGTGTCCTCACCGAAACGATGGCGATTGCGCTGTGGCTGGAGGAGCGGGACCGAGAGCGCCGCATCAGCTTCGCGCCCGGAACGTACGAAGCTGACCGGATGCATCAGTTCATCGCCTTCCTCAACACCGGCTTCACCAGCGCCTTCTTCCCCCTGTGGGTGGCGCTGGAGGCGGAGGAGGCCACGGAGGATTATCGCCAAACGCTCCGCGCCTTCGGTCGCGAATTTGTCGCCAAGCGCCATGCGCAGCTCGAGGCGATGATGGGCGACGGCGACTATCTGCTGGGCGACCGGCCAACGCTCGCCGATGCGGTGTTCGTTGGCGTCGCGCGCTGGGCGGATTTTCACGAGGCGATCGATCCCCAGGACTATGAGCAGAACTATCCGCGCATCCACGCGCTGCGTAAACGCATCGAGGCCGATCCCGCCTTCCGCTTCGCGCTGGCGATCGAGGACGGAAAGTCGGCTGCCGGTAACGGTTCGATGAAAGGGCTGGTTCCGCTTCAGGACGTGTTGCGCATGACCGGCGCGCTTTGATCCGATGAGGTTGTGCGCCGACGAGCGCGGGGCGCAACCCATCGACCGTCAGATATGCCGCGCGAAATCGATGATGGCGTCGCTCACGAGGTCGGGACGTTCCTGCGGCAGCCAATGTCCGCTGCCGGGCACGACGACCTGGTCCAGGAGTTGGGGAACGAGGCCGGGCATTGCGTCGATGATGGCCTGCATTCCTGGGATGCTGAGTCCGGTGTCCCGCTCGCCGATCATGAACAGGGCAGGTACATCGACCTTCATGCCGGCGAGCGACGCTTGCAGCTGCCAGTTGCGATCCAGGTTGCGGTAGTAGTTCAGGCCACCGCGAAAACCGGAGTGGGCGAACGCCTGCGCATAGGCCTCGAGGTCGGCGGCCGTCAGCCAGTCCGGCATTTTATCCGGATCAGGAAGAGCCGCGAGCAGTCCGTCGCGCCGGGAAACCATCCCGAATGGATTTGGCGTCTGATCCCCGGCTTGCCGCGGGCCGGCGTCTCCGGAAGCTGCAAAGAGAATTTTCCTTAGCGTCTGCCGAATGTCCCGCTCCAGTTCCACCTCGGCGATACCGGGTTCCTGGAAGTAGAGCGTGTAAAGCTGTGCCTTATCGGTCTGCGGGAAGATCCGGCTCGGCGGCACGGGCGGAGGTGTCATCATCGGCACACTGATCGCGACCACGCCACGGAAGCGATCCGGCCGCATTTGCGCCGCCTGCCACGCGACCGTGGAGCCCCAGTCGTTGCCGACGATGAGGGCAGTCTCTTCGCCGAGCGCGTCCAAGAGTGCGACCATATCGCCGACGAGATGAAACAGGGTGTATTCATCGATCGCTGCTGGGCATTCCGTATGCCCATATCCGCGCATATCCGGTGCCACCGCACGAAATCCGGCTTTAGCCAGTGCCGCCAATTGATGACGCCAGGCGTGGGCCGTTTCCGGAAAGCCGTGGCAGAAGAGGACGAGCGGCCCTTCTCCCTGTTCGGCGACATTCATCCGGATCGTTCGCGTCTCGATGGTACGAGCAGGCATTTTCAGTCCTTCCGCTTCTAATGCAGTGCCTCGGATGGCGATCTCAGCGCTCCTTGTCGGCCACGCTGCTGCCAGCAGAGCGGCCAATATCGTCCGTCTTCGCATCCTTGGGTCCTTGATTCCGTAATTTTATAAGTTACAGAATCGGATGAGGTCAAGAATGCGTAACAATTATAGTTACGCTTTAGGGGTGGCATATGAAAAGAGATAGCCGGCTGGCGCGGATGATCCACGTGCTCATCCATATGGGGCTTCTGGGCGGGCGCGAGACTTCGGAAACCATCGCGAAAATGTTGAACACCAATCCAGTGGTCGTGCGCCGCACGATGGCGGCCTTGAAGCGCAAGGGCGTGGTGGATTCCGAAGGAGGACGAGGCGGCGGATGGGTTCTGTTGCGGTCGCTGGACGACCTGACAGTCCTTGATATTCAGAAGGCGCTGGATGACGGCGAGGTCCTGGCCGCCGGCCTTTCGGAAGATCACCCCACCTGTCCGGTAGAGCGGGCAGCGAATGCCGCCCTGGTGCAGGCGTTCGACAAGGCGGAAAGCGCTTTGCTGGACGAGTTCGCAAAGCTCAGGCTGTCGATCATTGCCGAACATGCGATATCGGAGGAAACACGTGATCCCGCCTCCGGATGGAAGAAAGGATGACGGGAAACAGCGCTGCCGACCCGCGCCTGATATGGGGCGGCGACTTCCCCTTGGTGGCGAAGGGCTATGCACGTCGGCTCGTCGAGGAGGCGGTAGAAAATGCAAAGTCGTCGGGCTTCGCATGGCTGCATGTCGACTTCGAGGCACATCTTCACGGCTTCTATTTTGAAGCCTGCGGGTTCGTTCCCACCGATGCCGGCCTGATCCGCCTTCGATAGGCGTCGCTAATGCGCCCCCGATCAGGGCTTCCGTTACGCATTAAAGGTGAGTAAAGAAGGAAGGAATTAAACCGAGGCACGGCCTCTGATTTCCCCGAGCATTTGGCAATTGATGACATTTCAGCCACGGATGCAGAACAAGATCTCCGGCTTCAAGGTTCTCGGCGGCTTGCGGCGCCGGGAATGGAACGGAATCATCGCCGATGTCTGGGACGTCGAATGCGAGGCGCGGGCGGGCGGCCACTATGTGTCGGATGATCCGCGCATGTTCATCGTGCTCGATGCGCAGGGCGGGAGCCGCTGCAACGTCAAGCTCTCGCCCGGTGGCCCCGGGACCGTGCAGAACTATCGCGAACAGGGGCTTTCATACATCCCGGCCGGCATGGAAATCCGGGCAGATGTCGTCGATATGCAGTACATCCGCCATCTAGATCTGCACTTCAATCTCGATGTCCTCGGCGGGCGGCTGATGGAAGATCTCGATGTCAGCCGTTGCGACGCGCCACGGCTGATGTTTCACGACGAGCGATTCCTGCAACTCGCCCGGCTCATCGCCGTGGAGTGCCTCAATCCGCAGCCGCTGCATGATCTCTATGGTGATGGTCTGACCGTCGCGCTGTTCATCGACCTGATGAAGCTCAACCGCGCTGCACCGCGCAAACGCAGCCCACTTGCCGCCTGGCAGATGCGCCGCGTGGCTGACTACATCGAGGAGAATTTCGGCCGCAACATCCGGCTCGAGGAGTTGGCGACGCTGGCGGGATTGTCGCAATCGCATTTCAGCCATGCCTTCAAGGCCTCGACCGGCATGGCGCCGCATCAATGGCAGACGAATGCACGTATCGAGCGAGCCAAGCAATTCTTGCTGAAAAATGACACGTCATTAACGGCCGTAGCCGTCGAGACCGGATTCTCGGACCAGGCGCATTTCACTCGGGTTTTCCGCAAAGTCGTCGGCACCACGCCGGCGCAATGGCGGCGGAGCCGATTGGCCTGAGCAACTCGTCTGGCGCGGGCAGACGTTCGCTGTGAATAGCCCAGGATCGTTCAATTTCCGTGGATCGCTCCAAGCGTCGGCATAATAGTTGATATAAACACTCATCTTATCTGAGGTTTTGTTTTTAGCGCTGCATATCGTCCGGGGGATTGGTGCGATGGGCGGCTCAGGGCGATGAAGAGATGATGGTGAGTGGCAGGGCGGCCGGTTTGGCCGAATGGCTGGCAGGCGGGGTAGCCGGCATTGCAATTCTCGCGGCGGGTGCCACGATCGCGCAGGATGCACCGGCAACCCGGCTGGAAAAGATCGAGGTCCAGGCCGGCGCGACCCAAGACGGCGCGACCGGTCCGGTCGAGGGATATGTCGCCAAGGCGACGACCACCGGTTCGAAGGCCGCAACGCCGATCAGCGAAATTCCCCAATCCGTATCAGTCATTGGCCGCGAGGAGCTGGACGATCGCGGTGTCGTCAACAAGGTCGACGAGGCGCTTCGCTATACGCCGGGCGTGATGGCCGAGCCCTTTGGCGTCGATCCGGACACGGACTGGTTCTATATCCGCGGCTTCGACGCGACGCAGAGCGGCGTCTTCCTCGATGGCCTCAACCTCTTCTCCTATGGTTTCGGCGGCTTCCAGATCGATCCCTTCATGCTCGAGCGCGTCGAGGTGCTGAAAGGGCCTACGTCGGTGCTCTATGGCGGCGCCAATCCCGGCGGCATCGTCAGCCTCATCAGCAAGCGGCCAAGTGATGACACCTCCGCCTATGTGGAGACCGGGATCAACAACAGCGGCAATGCCTTCCTCGGCATCGACGTGAACCGGCCGCTGGACGATGCGATCAACTACCGCGTCACCGGCAAGATCTCCGGCGGCGACAACTATGTGGACCATTCGGAAGACCTGCGCGGCTTCATCCTGCCGCAGATCGCCTATCAACCCGATGATGCGACCAGCCTGACGGTTTACGGTCTGCTGCAGGGCCTTGATCAGGTCCACACCGGCGGCGGCTTCCTGCCCTATGTCGGCTCGGTCGTCGACGCGCCCTTCGGGAAGATCGACCGAAAGGCCTTCTTCGGTGAACCGGGGATCGATACCGGCACCTATGTCCAGCAGATGCTTGGCTACGAGTTCAGGCACGAGTTCGACAGCGGCTGGCAGTTCAGCCAGAACCTGCGCTACGGCCACCTCTACAAGTACGAGAATGGCCCGTATACCGACGGCTATTACGATCCGAGCCTGCCGTTCCCGGTTTCGCCGGTGCCGGCTACGCCCGGCAATCTGCTCTATCGCCTGGGCTTCGAGGCGACCTCCAAGGTCGATGCGTTCAGCGCCGACAATCGCCTCGAGGGAGAGTTCGAGACCGGCGCCCTCGATCACACGCTGCTGTTCGGGCTGGACTACAAGCTCTTCCGCCTGGATCACGTCCAGGCGTCGTCGGCGGGAACGCCGATCAGCGCCACGGATCCGGTCTACGGCGCACCGCAGCCGGCCAACGCCATCTATGTCAACCAGGTGATCACCCAGCAGCAGCTGGGCGTCTACGCACAGGACCAGATCCGCTTCGGCGACGGTTGGCTCGTCACGCTCAATGGCCGCTATGACTATGTCGACACCCGGACCGACAATGGGCCCACCTTCTGGGCTCCGACGCAGAATTCGACCTTCGATTACAGCGAAGGCGCCGCCAGCGGCCGCGCCGGGCTTGCCTATGAATTCGACAATGGCCTGACCCCCTATGTCAGCGTTGCCACCTTCTTCAATCCGATCGTGGCGGTGACGGCGACGGGCAACACCAAGCCCGAGGAAGGCGAACAGTTCGAAGCCGGCGTCAAATACGAGCCGACCTTCTTCGACGGTGTGCTGACTGCGTCTGTCTACCAGCTGACGAAACGCAACGCGCTGGTGACCGACCCGCTGACGAGTATTTCCACCCAGACCGGCGAAGTGCGCTCCCGCGGCATCGAACTCGAGGGCAAGGTCAATCTCAACGAGAGCTGGAAGGTGATCGCCGGCCTCGATTTCATGGATATCGAGGTGACCGACGACGCAAACCGGGCACTGGTCGGCAAGTCGCCTTATCTCGTCCCCGATGCGCAGGCCTCGCTATGGATCGACTACACCGTGCAGCAGGGCGCGTTCGAGGGCGTGAGCCTCGGTGCCGGTGTTCGCTATCGCGGTGAAAGCTGGGCAGACAAGGAGAACACGGCGAAGGTGCCGTCCTCGACGGTCTTCGATGCCGGACTGCGCTATGAGAAGGACGGCTGGGGTGCCGCTCTGAACGTCACCAACCTGTTCGACAAGGAATATGCGAGCGGTTGCAGCGGTGTCCTTGTCTGCGGTTACGGCGACGCCCGGACCGTCACGTTCAAGCTCAGCAAGAAATGGTAATCTCCTACTAGCTCACCTTCCTCTCTCACTGCCATTGGAAGACGGACGAGACCTGCAAGCAGGTTTCGCCACAACCCATTTGACAAACGCATAGCCAATTGACTATACGTCATTCATAGCCAATTGGGTATGAGACATGTCGCAGTTACAGGACGCGGTCTTTCGGGCACTCGCAGATCCCACACGTCGTGGGCTCTTCGAGCGTCTCTGCCGCCAGGGCGATACGACCGTCGTCGGTTTGCTGGCCGATGCCGGCGTTTCGCAGCCGGTCGTGTCCAAACATCTGAAGATCCTGAAAGCTGCAGGGCTCGTGCACGACCGGCATGAAGGCCGCTACACCTATTACAGTGCCCGGCGCGAAGCGCTCGGGACCCTAGTTGACTGGACGACGGAGATGGCCGGCTTCTGGCAGGACCGCTTCGACGATCTCGATGATCTACTGAAGAGAATGGACCAATGATCGAAACAACCGAAACTACCCGCGCTGTCGTCGTCGAACGCAATTTTCCCTATCCGCCAGAGAAGATCTGGCGCGCGCTGACACAACCGCATCTGATCGCCGAATGGCTGATGCGGAACGATTTCATCCCTGAGGTCGGCCGTCGCTTTACCCTCTCCGCCGACTGGGGGCAGGTCGATTGCGAGGTTCAGACGATCGAGGCGAACCGCGAGCTCGCCTATCGCTGGGATACCAAAGATCTCACCAGCGTCGTTACGTGGACTCTTGCCGCCGCCGATGGCGGCACGAACCTGCGCATGGAGCAGCGCGGCTTCCGGGCGGACCAGAAGGCTTATTTCCAGGGTGCGACCGTCGGATGGCCGCGCTTCATCACCCAGCTGGCAGAGGTCGTCGCGAAACTCGACTGACCATCGCTTGGCTTCTGAACCGCTTTTCACAATCAAGGTGCCAGAATGACCTCTCTCATCCGGACAATCCATCGATGGGCGTCGCTGCTGTTCTCCCTGGCCGTTGCTGCGATCTTTGCCGGCATGGCTTTGGTGGTGCTCCCCGAATGGGTCTACTACCTGCCTCTGCCGCCGCTGGCCGTGCTTCTGCCGACGGGGCTCTATCTCTTCGCATTACCCTATCTGAGCAAGCCGCGAGATAGGGTTCAGGCGGCCGAGTAGGGGCGTCGCGGCTGGCGGCACCAGTCGACGCCATTCCCATCGACGCGCAACAGCCACGGGCCGAGACACCCGGTTCTCAGCATGATGAATGGCCTGCGGGTGCGCGATCCGATCCCCATCGTTGGACGAGGGTGGCCGCCCGCGTCCGACGGTTCTTTTTCTCAAAGAACCGAAGGCGGTCATAAGACAAGCGCGTGCGGCAATCCCCTATCCTCGAGGCGGGCTTCGGGGTCGCATAGAATTCGATTGAGAATTAAGTCTATGCAATGCATAGAATTTTCAATCGCATTCACGATATCGCCCCGAGGTCGCTCATGCCCATCGCAAGTCTTGCCATGTATGTCAGCCCGGCGCCGCTGAAAGACGCGACGCGGCTGTTCTGGGAGGCGCTGGCGGATCGCCTTCGTGCGGTGGGGCTCGATGCGCCCGCGGCACTGCAGGAGGACATACGTTATGACGAGGCCTGGCTTCGTCCCGATCTGTTGTTCGGCCAGACCTGCGGCTATCCCTATGTCCAGCGGCTGCGCGGCCAGGTGCAATTGGTGGCGACACCGGTCTACGGACTGCCGGGCTGCGATGGTCCGCTCAAATGCAGTTTCATCATCGTCAATGCCGAATCCTCTGCGGGTTCGATCGAGGATTTGCGGGGTGCTCGCGCGGCGATCAACGATCCCGGCAGCAATTCCGGCTACAACCTCTTTCGCGCCTTTGTGGCACCCCATGCGATCGGCGGTCGGTTTTTCTCGTCGGTGCTGGAGACCGGCGGCCATGTTGCGAGCATCGACGCGGTTTCGAGCGGGATCGCCGATATCGCCGCGATCGACTGCGTGACCTTCGGCAATACCTTGCGCTTCGACCCGGATCGCGTTGCCGGCGTGCGCATCCTGGCGGAAACGAAAAAAGGTCCGGGATTGCCGTTCATCACCGCCGTATCGACGCCGGCAAGGGATCTTGTGCTGCTGCGCCGCGTGCTTGCGGAAACCATCGCCGATCCGGCGGTTGCCGAGATCTGCGACACGCTTTCGCTGCGCGGCATCAGCCTGCTGGGAGACGGCGACTATGAGGCTTTGGCTGCGCTTGACCGCGATGCTGCTGGCCACGGGTACCCGACGATCGCCTGACGGTTCATCAACCGCGATTCATCCCGACGAGCATGAGCAAGACTGGCAGAGTAGAATATAAATTACATAGAATAAATATTTTGTGACTGTGGCGTTTGGCGCAAGCACTTTTCCCCTTTGCGTGGCTTCGCCGCAATGCCATGCGGCGCGTTCTCATTGATCGGCTTTTTATATTGGCGATTGAAATCGATCGCTTTTTCCGACCGGAGACCCGATGTCGACTGACGCGCTGCCCCAACAATCGAGCCTATCTGCAATCGCCCGCGTCGAATGGCAGACCGTCGCCCTGACCCTCGTCATCTATGGTGGCTTTCTCGCCCTGACCTGGTTCTGGCAATCGCTTCCTATTGCCGTCGTGATTGGCCTTGGCGGCTGGCTCATTGCCTGGCACGGATCGCTGCAGCACGAGGCCATTCACGGGCATCCGACGCGCAATCAGCACGTCAACGATGCGATCGGATGGCCGCCGCTCTCCCTTTGGCTGCCCTATGCGATCTATCGCGAAGGGCATCTCGTCCACCATCGCGACGAACATCTGACGGATCCGATAGAGGATCCGGAGTCCTCCTATTTCACCCGGACTGCCTGGGAAGGCATGGGCAAAGTGGGACGGAAACTTGCCGAGTGGAACACGACCTTGCTCGGCCGGCTGACGGTCGGCCCGCTGGTCATGATCCTGAGCTTCCTCGCGCAGGAGGCGGTCCTGATCGCGCGGGGTGACTGCGCGCGGATAAGGATCTGGCGTGCGCACGCGGCAGGCGTTGCCGTCGTGCTCGTCTGGATTGTCGCGGTTTGCGGCCTGCCGCTCTGGCTCTATCTTTTCGGCTTCGTCTATGTCGGTGCCGCGCTGACGAGGCTTCGCTCCTATGCTGAACATCGTTACGCCGGCCATCACGACGAGCGGACGGCGATCGTCGAAGGGACGCCGCTCTTCGGTCTCCTGTTTCTCTACAACAATCTGCATGTGCTGCATCACCAGCGGCCGGGCATTCCCTGGTATCAGATTCCGGGCCTTTATCGCCGGCACAGAGTTGCGCTGCTGACGATCAATGGTGGCCTCATCTATCGCGGCTATCTCGACGTGGCGCGCCGATTTCTCCTGAAGCCGCACGACGATCCGCGCCATCCGCAGCATCCGTAGCTCAGGAAGCGAGCGGAACGAGGCCACGAGGTCTGGAGGTGAAAACTCTAGGCGACCTGCCCGTAGCGTGCCCGGTGATGGGCGACGAAGGCGCGCAAGGCCGCAGAGTTTTTCGGCCTTGCAGGCGGCGACCAATTCAACCCGGCTTTGGCGCCAAGGCGCGGCTGATCGGCAATTGACATGAGTCAATGCAGCAACCGGGTCCTTCAGGCCTGTTCTAGCGACGACCCTCCTGCGCCGCCGTGTGCGGCCACCGGGTCTGCCTATTACCGGTTGTGATTGCGCCGCCGTGGGCTATTGTCGTGGCATGTGTTGAAGGTGGGACGCTGAAATGGAAAAAGCCCGGAAGAATTGGCTCTTGATCGGTCTGGTCGTCCTGGCGCTCGCGGGCGGTTACTATGCCTGGCAGAACTTGGATCGCAATGCGCTGCCTGCCGGGATCGCGAGCGGTAACGGACGCATCGAGGCCGTCGAGATCGATATCTCAACCAAGACCGCGGGACGGATCAAGGAGATCCTGGTGGACGAGGGCGACTTCGTCATTGCCGGCCAGGTGCTCGCCCAGATGGACACTGCGCAGTTGGAAGCGCACAAGCGGCAGGCCGAAGCGCAGCAGCATCGTGCGATTATCGGCGTCGAGGCGGCGAAGAACCTGGTCACGCAGCGCGAAGCGGAAAAGGCGGCGGCGGAAGCCGTGCTGGCGCAGCGGCGAGCGCAACTGGACGCTGCCGAACGACGGCTCGCCCGGTCCGAGCAACTCGTCAGGACGAGCACCGTTTCGCAGCAGGTACTCGACGACGACCGAGCCACTGCTGAGGGTGCCAGGGCGGCAGCGAGTGCTGCCGAGGCGTCGCTTGCCGCGTCGAATGCCGCGATCAATTCGGCGAAGTCCCAGGTCGTCGATGCCGAAGCCTCGGTCGAGGCGGCCAAGGCCTCGGTCGAAAGCATCATCGCCGACATCAATGACAGCACCCTGGTCTCGCCGCGCGACGGCCGTATTCAGTATCGTGTGGTCCAGCCGGGCGAAGTGCTGGCTGCAGGTGGCCGCGTGCTCAATCTCGTCGATCTCGGTGATGTCTACATGACGTTCTTCCTGCCGACGGATCAGGCTGGACGCCTGTCTATCGGCAGCGAGGTCCGGCTCGTCCTGGACGCCGCGCCGCAATACATCATTCCCGCCAGGGTCTCCTATGTAGCCGACGTCGCGCAGTTCACGCCGAAGACGGTGGAGACGGCTGAGGAGCGGCAGAAGCTGACCTTCCGCATCAAGGCGCAGATTCCGAAGGAACTCCTGAAGAAATACATCCGCATGGTGAAAACCGGTCTTCCGGGCGTTGCCTATGTGAAGGTCGATCCGAATGCAGAATGGCCGGCGAGCCAGACCGGCACGCTGGTGCAGTGATGGCTGGATCCGACAGGGCCGGCCTGCCGCCGACAGAGCCCGTGGTTCGCTTGAACGCCGTCACGCTTTCCTATGGCAAGACGAAGGCGCTGGACGACGTGACGCTCGACATCCCGTCCGGCTGCATGGCCGGGCTGATCGGGCCGGACGGCGTTGGGAAATCGAGCCTGCTGTCTCTTGTCGCCGGCGCACGTGCCGTGCAGGCGGGGCGCGTCGAGGTGCTTGGCGGCGACATTGCCGATCCTGGTCATCGGCGCCGGACCTGCCCGCGCATCGCCTATATGCCGCAGGGTCTCGGCAAGAATCTCTATCCGACGCTTTCCGTTTTCGAGAATGTCGATTTCTTCGGCCGGCTCTTCGGCCACGATCGCAAGGAACGCGAGCGGCGGATTGTCAGCCTGCTCGAAAGCACCGGCCTTGCCCCGTTTGCCGAGCGCCCTGCGGGCAAGCTCTCCGGCGGCATGAAACAGAAGCTCGGGCTTTGCTGTGCGCTGATCCATGACCCCGATCTCCTGATCCTCGACGAGCCGACGACCGGCGTGGACCCCCTGTCGCGGCGGCAGTTCTGGGAGCTGATCGACGACATCCGCGCCGAGCGGCCAAGCATGAGCGTTATCGTCGCGACCGCCTATATGGAAGAAGCCGCCCGCTTTGACTGGCTGGTCGCGATGGATGCGGGCCGGGTGCTGGCAACGGGCACACCCGATCAACTGCTTGAAAAGACCAGTGTCGGCACGCTCGATTCCGCCTTCATTGCGCTGCTTCCCGAGGAGATCAGGCGCGAGCACCACGACGTCGTCATTCCGCCGCGCCCGGAAGGCGCAAGCGACGACATCGCCATCGAGGCGAGCAACCTTTCCATGCGCTTTGGCGATTTCGTCGCCGTCGACAATGTCAGTTTCCGCATCGGGCGCGGCGAGATCTTTGGCTTCCTCGGCTCCAACGGCTGCGGCAAGACGACGACGATGAAGATGCTGACTGGCCTGTTGGCCGCCAGCGAAGGGATGGCAAAGCTCTTCGGACGCGAGGTCGACCCGCGCGACATGGAGGTACGCCACCGCGTCGGTTACATGTCGCAGGCCTTTTCGCTCTATACCGAGCTCACGGTCCTGCAGAACCTGGAACTACATGCCAGGCTGTTCGGCATGGAGGCGGAGAACATTCCGAAACGGATCGAGGAACTGGCGAAACGCTTCGATCTCTCTGATGTCATGGAGGTCCTGCCGGACGCCTTGCCGCTCGGTGTGCGCCAACGGCTCTCGCTTGCGGTGGCTCTGATCCATTCACCGGATATCCTCATTCTCGACGAGCCGACGTCCGGCGTCGATCCCGTGGCGCGCGACAGTTTCTGGCAGATCCTCGTCGATCTCTCCCGCAACGACCAGGTGACGATCTTCATTTCCACCCATTTCATGAACGAGGCGATGCGCTGCGATCGCATGTCGCTGATGCATGCGGGCAAAGTGCTCGTCAGCGACACACCGGCCGGCATCATGAAAAGCCGTTCCACCTCGACCCTGGAGGAGGCTTTCATCGCCTATCTGGAAGAGGCGATCGCCGGGGCAACGCAGCCGGCTCCCGCAGTGGTCAGGGCCACGACGCCGCTGAAGCCGGCCGCCGAGCGATCGGCCGAGGCCACGCGGCCTCCGAAATCAGAGTTTTTCGACGTCGGGCGCATGTTCAGCTACACCCGCCGCGAGGCGCTGGAACTGGTGCGCGATCCCATCCGCGCGACGCTCGCCACAATCGGCACGGTCATCCTGATGTTCGTCATCGGCTACGGAATCAACATGGATGTCGAGGACCTGACCTTCGCGGTGCTCGACCGCGACCAGACGACGACCAGCCGCGACTACATTCTCGAGATTGCCGGCTCGCGCTACTTCATTGAGAAGGATCCGATCACCGACTATGCCGATCTCGACCGGCGCATGCGCAACGGCGAACTGAGCCTGGCGATCGAGATTCCACCCGGTTTCGCCCGGGATGCGGCGCGCGGCGATACGGTGGAGATCGCGGCCTGGATCGATGGCGCGATGGCGAGCCGTGCCGAAACGGTCAAGGGTTACGTCCAGGGGCTGCACGCCCATTGGCTGACCGGCAAGATCCGCGAACGCTATGGGGCCGCCGCAACCACCGGCAGCTTCAGGATTGAGACGCGCTTCCGCTACAATCCCGACGTCAAGAGCATCGTCGCCATGGTACCGGCGGTCATCCCGCTCCTGCTGATGCTGATCCCGGCGATGTTGTCGGCGCTCAGCGTCGTGCGCGAGAAGGAACTGGGGTCGATCGTCAATCTCTATGTCTCGCCGGTCACCCGGCTCGAATTCCTGATCGGCAAGCAGATCCCCTATATTGCCCTGGCGATGCTCAATTTCGTGTTGCTGACGGCCTTCGCGATTTTCGTCTTCCGGGTGCCCTTTACCGGCAGCCTGCTTGCCTGGACGGCCGCCGGGCTGATCTATGTCTCGGCGGCGACGGCCATGGGGCTCGTCATCTCGACCTTCATGTCGAGCCAGATCGCCGCGATCTTCGGCACGGCGATCCTGACGCTCATTCCGGCGATCCAGTATTCCGGCATGATCGATCCGGTCTCTTCGCTCGAAGGCGCGGGGGCCTTCATCGGCCAGATCTATCCGACCACCCATTTCATGACGATCGCCCGCGGCACCTTTTCCAAGGCTCTGGGCTTCGGTGATCTCGGCGGCGCCTTCGTGCCGATGCTGATCGCGGTGCCCGTGCTGCTTGCGGTAGGCACGTTCTTCCTCAAGAAGCAGGCGAGGTGACGATGCGCCTGTCCCATATCTATCATCTCGGCATCAAGGAACTCTGGGGGCTCTGGCGCGATCCGATCCTGTTGGTCCTGATCGTCTATTCCTTCACGCTGTCGGTCTATACGGGCTCGACCGCAATGCCGGAAACGCTGAACCGCGCGGCGATCGCCATCGTCGACGAGGACCGATCGCCGGTTTCAACGCGCATCTCGACCGCATTCTATCCGCCCTATTTCGTGCCGCCGCAGATGATCACGCCGGCGCAAATGGACCGCCGCATGGACCAGGGGCTCGAGACTTTCGCGCTCGACATTCCGCCGAATTTCCAGACGGATCTCTTGGCCGGCCGCTCGCCGACGATCCAGCTCAATGTCGATGCGACGCGCATGAGCCAGGCCTTTTCCGGCAATGGCTATATCCAGCAGATCGTAACCGGCGAGGTCTCGGGCTTCCTTGACCGACACCGCAGCGAGACGCCGCTGCCGGTCGATCTTGTCCTGCGCGCGCGCTTCAACGCCGAACTCAACAAGGGTTGGTTCGGCGCGGTTATGAACGTCATCACCAACATCACCATCCTGTCGATCGTGCTGACGGGCGCGGCGCTCATCCGCGAGCGCGAGCACGGAACGGTGGAGCATCTTTTGGTCATGCCCGTGACCCCGTTCGAAATCATGGTCAGCAAGGTCTGGTCGATGGGGCTCGTGGTGCTGCTCGCCTCAGCGGTCTCGCTCATCTTCGTCGTCAAGGGGGCGCTCGCCGTTCCGGTACAGGGTTCGTTCGCCCTGTTCCTGCTGGCAACAGCCCTGCAGCTCTTCGCGACCACGTCGATGGGCATCCTGCTTGCAACGATTGCCGGCTCCATGCCGCAGTTCGGCCTGCTGCTGATGCTGGTGCTTCTGCCGCTCCAGGCTCTGTCCGGCGGCATGACGCCGCGCGAAAGCATGCCCGAGATCATCCAGAACATCATGCTGGCGGCCCCGAACACGCACTTCGTCATTCTGGCGCAGGCGGTTCTTTTTCGCGACGCCGGTCTAGACGTGGTCTGGCCGCAGCTTCTTGCCCTGCTGGTGATCGGCGCGATCCTGTTTGCCTTCGCCATGCGACGCTTTCGGGCATTTCTGAAATAGACGCCGCAGATGGCGGCTGATCGGAAGGCGATGCCGACCGATCGACGCTTGATCGCTGCTTTCCATGCTGCGGGAGGCGTCAGACGGGAATGAATTTCCCGTCGTAGCGCACGCGAAAATTCCGACGCTGGGCATCTTCCTGGAAGCAGACAAACACCAGTTCGAGATCGTGAGTGCTGCTGCGTCTGCCAAGCAGGCTCAGCGTGATCACGATCACGCCGCCATAGGTGCGTGTCAGGTTGATGGCCGCGCGTCGGATTTCGTTAGTGCCGGCATCGTCCCGGTCTTCGCGCCGTTCGTAAACCTGCCAGTAACGCGCGCTTTCCCAGGCGGACCGCAATGCTTCCGTTATCTCCGCCTTGAACTCGTCTACCGACCGTCCCTTGCTCCACGAAACGGTCCGCTCGGTGTGATCGCCAAAGATATCGAGATAGCCGTCATAGTCGTCCGGATGGGAAAAACACCGCTCGATCATTCCGAATGCCACGTCGTCGGAAATTGCTGCCTTAAAGAAAATCGTCATCGAATCGCAACCCTGCCTTGAGCGCCTATGTTGTCAAAGCGTCAGCGGCGTATCCAGTCCCCCGGCGTCTGATCGCTGCCGGGCGAACAACTATCATCTTGCCGCAGTGACTTGAACCGGCTGACATCCAGTCCGTGAAAGGCTCTTACGTCATTCGAAGTCGATATCCGAGGGAAGGCTGGTGGATTGGAAATAGGGGTGTCGTAAAAACAGCAGATGGGGTTCGTCGTCGTGCGATCGAACAGTCCGGTTGCGAGATCTTCCACGCCGCGAAGAAGATGGTGGGTTGAGGTGGCAGCAAGCAATGGCTATGTGGAGCGCTTCCTCTTCAACGAACCACAAGGCCAATCGGGATGATCCCAGAGTTTCTCGTCACCCATTCCGGTGGCTTCCATGCCGACGAGCTGTTGTCCACCGTCATCCTCACGCGGCTTTTTCCAGAGGCCCGTCTCGTCCGCAGTCGGGCTGCGGAATGGATCAGGCCCGGTGCAGACCGCATCATCTACGATGTGGGCGGCCAATATGACGCCGCCGCCGGTATCTTCGATCATCATCAGCGCGGCGCGCCGCTGAGAGCGGACGGCCAGCCCTATAGCTCGTTCGGACTGATCTGGAAGCACTATGGCCGCGACTATCTGGCCGCTTCAGGCGTTCCTGGAGACCATGTCGAGGCGGTCCATGCCGCCTTCGACGTCCGCTTCGTGCTTCCGGTCGACCTGATGGACAATGGCGCGCTCGATCCGTCCGTTGCCGGACCGCTGGCCGGGCTCACGCTGCCGGCGCTGTTGGAAACCTTGAAACCCGTTTTCGACGAGGCCGGCCAGGAGGCTGAGGATCGCGGCTTTCAGGCGGCCTTGGCGATTGCCCGCACGCTCGTCGAGGCTGGCGTAGCGCAACGCGCGGCAAAACTGAGGGCCGAGACGCTCGTCCTTCAGCAAATCGCCCAGGCCGGCGACAGTCGAATCCTCGAGTTGCCGATGGGCATGCCCTTTCGTCCGGCCGTCGTGAAATCTGGCGCCGATCACTTGTTGTTCGTCGTTCATCCGCGCGAAAAAGACTGGTGCCTGACGGGCATCCGCAAGGCCGATGAGGGCTTCGAGCTTCGCGCAGACCTGCCGGTGGCCTGGGCCGGTCTGACCAACGGCGAATTGGAGGCGGTCTGTGGGGTCGCAGGCGCGAGCTTCTGTCACAATGGCCGCTTCATCGCGGCGGCCGCAACGCGCGAAGCGGCCTTCGCCATGGCCGCGCTGGCCGTTGCGGAGGCCACTTCCTCTGCCGTGGAAAACAGGGCGTAAGTCAGGGACTTTGCATCGGGCGGCTTTGCCTGGCCGGAGACAGTATCAGGACCGACCGCGGCGCGATCGGTCGCATGAAGCGGCTTAGCGCTAAGATTTGGGGCCCGCGGTTTTGACGAAATCGACGAAGGCGCGCAGCGCCGCCGGCATTTGCCGCCGGCTGGGGTAATACAGATAGAAGCCGCCGTAATAGGGGCACCAATCCTCGAGCACTCGAACGAGTTTTCCTTCTTCGACGAGCGATCGCACCTGATCCTCGAAGGTGAAGGCTATGCCGGCGCCCGCAAGCGCGGCGTCCACCATCATGTCCTGGTCGTCGACGATCAGCGGGCCGCTCACCTCGACCTGAAGCTCCACGCCGCCGCGCTCGAACTCCCAGGCATAAAGCCGGCCGCTGCCGAAGCGCAGTCCGACACACGGCAGTTCCTTCAGGTGATCGGGAGCGGTTGGCTTGGCAAAGCGTTCAAAGAAGGAAGGCGTTGCCACGATCGCGGTGCGCTGGCGCGGCCCGATCGGTACGGCAATCATGTCCTGTGCGATGACTTCGCCGAAACGAACGCCGGCATCGAAGCCCTCCGACACCATGTCCACCAGGTCGTTGTCGACGACGATCTCGATGCTGATCTTCGGGTAGGCTTCGAGAAAACGCGCGACCAGAGGCAGAAGCACCATCTTTGCGGAGGCGCGCGCCGCATTGAGTTTCAACCGCCCGACAGGGGTGCCCCGGAAGTTGTTGAGGTCGTCCAGCGCATCCTCGATGTCGCGGAAGGCAGGGGCGACCCGGGTGAGCAGAAGTTCGCCTGCTTCCGTCAGCGCGACGCTGCGGGTGGTTCGGTTGAAGAGACGAAGATCGAGCTGTTCTTCAAGAGCCTTCAGGGCATGGCTGAGCGCCGATGGCGTGCAGCCCAGTTCGTCTGCGGCGCGGCGGAAGCTTCGATGCCGGGCCAACGCCAGGAAGGAAGACAGATCGGAAGGCGATACGGTTCTCATTGTTGAATGGTACTCATTAGATCAGGGAGAATCCAGTCGATTATCTCAGCAGATGTGACGGGGTAGAACCTTCTCAGCCGCCGACGATGGAGCGGCGAAACAACAGGAGGTTCACATGCATACTTGGTTCGTCACCGGGGCTTCTCGCGGATTTGGTGCCCTCATCGTTGAAAAGGCGCTCGCCAAGGGCGATCAGGTCGTCGCGACGGCGCGCAATCCGAAGGCGATCGTCGAGCGTTTCGGCGCGCAGCCCAATCTTCTGGCCATGGCGCTCGATGTCACCGACGAGGCTCAGGCGCATCAGGCCGTCGGGCAGGCGATCGCACGCTTTGGCCGGATCGATATTCTGGTCAACAATGCCGGCTACGGACTGCTCGGTGCGGTCGAAGAGGCAAGCGGTGCCGAGATCGAGGCCCTCTACCGCACCAATGTTTTCGGCTTGCTGGCCGTTACCCGTGCCGTGCTGCCGCATATGCGCCGCCAGCATTCGGGACGCATCCTGAACTTCTCGTCGATCGGCGGATATCGCAGCGGGCCCGGCTTTGGCGTCTATTGCTCGACGAAGTTTGCGGTCGAAGGCTTGACCGAGGCACTTGCGGCGGAGCTTGCCCCGCTCGGGATTCATGCCACGGCGATCGAGCCCGGATATTTCCGCACCGACTTCCTCGACTCGACCTCGCTCAGCGTCAGCCCGATCGAGATCGACGACTACGCGGAGACGGCCGGTGTCGTTCGCAGCAAGGCGAAGGACATCAGCCATAACCAGCCGGGCAACCCCGATAAGCTGGCAGAGGTGCTGATCTCGTTCGTCGACGCAGAAAATCCGCCGGTGCGGTTGCCGCTCGGTAGCGACACGGTGGCAGCGATCGAAGCCAAACACGCGTCGGACGCCGAGCTTCTGGCCCAATGGCGTGCCGTGTCCCTCTCGACCGATTTCTACCCGGCCGCATAAACGTTGAGGCGGTCGGCCGCTTCCTCAGGCTCCGCCATGGTGCGGGGCCTTCTCGTTGCCAGGCCAACTTAGTTCGCGCCGACGGGCTTGAACTGTCGGCGCTGTTGCAGGTCACTTAACCGTTCGACGCTGCGCCTTCCGCCGGGGACTGCGACCTCGAAGGTCGGGTCGCCAGCCAGAAGACGAGCGAGGCAAGGCTGATCACCGTGCCCATCAGACAGACGCCGCTCCATCCCGCATGCGCGTAGGCGACGGTGGAAAGGGAGGATCCGATCGCGCTGCCGAGCGAGTAGAACAGCATGTAGCCAGCCGTCAGCCGGTTCTGCGCTTCCGGGCGGACCCGGTAGATCAAGGCCTGGTTCGTGACGTGGACCGCCTGGAGCCCGAAGTCGAGAACGAGGACACCGGCGATCAGCCACAGAATGGACTGGTCCAGCAATGAGATCGGAAGCCACGCAATGAGCATGAGCGCGAGTGCAATGCCCGTCGTCGTCTGGCCCAGTCCAAGGTCGGCCCAGCGGCCCGCGCGAGAAGCAGCCAGTGCCCCGGCGATGCCTGCCAAGCCAAAAAGACCGACCTTCGTATGCGACATGGAGAAGGGCGGCGCACTCAACGGCAGGACAAGTGGGGTGAGCAGCGTCGTCACGTTCGCGAAAATCAGCAGGGCGATCACGCCCCGGGTGCGCAGCACCGGCTCTTGCCAGATCAGCTTGAAGGTGGAGCCGACAAGGCGGGGGTAGCTGAGCTTGCTCGCTTCCCGCTTCTGGTGTGGCAGGAGCCGATACAGCAAGACGGTGATCACAAGCGTCACGGCACACGATGCGAGATAGACCGATCGCCAGCCGAAGAGATCCGTCAGAAGACCTGCGACGGTACGGGCGGACAGGATGCCGATCACGATGCCGCTGGTGACGAAACCGACCACGTGGCCACGTTCAGATGGCCGGGCCAGGCTGGCCGCATAGGCGACCAGGGCCTGCGTCAGGACGGCAAGCATGCCGACGGTCGCGATCGAGGCCATCAGCATTTCCGTGTTGGTTGAAAGGGCCACGAAGCCGAGCGCCATCGCCGAAAACAGCGATTGGGCGATGATCACCCTGCGGCGATCGAAAAGG
This sequence comes from Ensifer sp. 38_S197, assembly GCF_056924495.1. Lineage (NCBI taxonomy): Bacteria > Pseudomonadati > Pseudomonadota > Alphaproteobacteria > Hyphomicrobiales > Rhizobiaceae > Ensifer > Ensifer sp. 38_S197. The sequence continues at coordinate 1,872,882 of NZ_JBXOVZ010000001.1, forward strand.
TCGCCAAGCGGAACAAGCAGGATCAGGCCGAGTGCGTAGCCGACTTGCGTCGCCCCGACGATCAAACCGGCACCTCTTTGTGAAAGGTCGAGGTCGGCCGCCATCACATCCAGCAGGGGATGCGCAAAATAGGCGTTGGCGACCGCAAGGCCAGCGGCAAAAGCAAAAAGGGACATCATCGGGCGCGTCAACGGTGACACCGCAGCACCGGCATTTGGGCGCATGCCATCGTTTGCGGCGTCGCTCGACGCCGCAGCAGCTCTACCATCCATTGGACTTCTTCCTTGTTTTGGTTTAATAATGAAACCAAGCAATGAATACCGATTTGGTTGTATAATGCAACCAAAAATCTCGTGGCCCGGGAGAGGAGAGTTCGTATGGTGGCGCGCAAAAGCCTCAAGGGCGACTACTGCCCGAGCGCGCGATCGCTGGACGCGATCGGCGACTGGTGGTCGCTGCTGATCGTGCGCGATGCGTTCGACGGACTGAGGCGCTTCAGCGATTTTCACAAAAGCCTCGGCATTGCCAAGAACATCCTGACGGATCGTCTGCGCACGCTCGTCGACCGCGGCATTCTCGAGACGGTTCCCGTGGACGGGACGAAGGCCCGGGTCGAGTATCAGTTGACGGCCATGGGGCGGGACCTGTTTCCCGTGATGGTTGCCTTGCGGCAGTTCGGTGAACAACACCTCTTTCAGCCCGGCGAAGAGCATTCCCTGCTGGTCGAAAAGGAAACCGGGTTGCCGGTGAAGCTCGATATCCGCACGCAGGATGGCAGGCCGATCGGTGCCGCCGAGACGGTCCTGATCAAGGTTCCCGAAGACTGATCGGGTCTGCAACGATCGCACAACGGGGACAAACTATTCGTCGCCAGCCGGACGGCTGGTGCGGGTTTTCGGTGTTCTCCGGCCGGCGACGCGTGCCGGCGAAGCTCTCCGGGGGGTGTGCCTTGAACCTCGATACAGAAGTGAGACGAACCGGGCAGGTTGGGCGCTCGACTGCCGTTTCGTTGGCCATGGCGAGAAACCGGAAAAACCGCCATGTTCGCCATCCCTGCCGCGTCCGGTTGACACGGTTCGCGCTCGGTTGGGTAATAGTCCTGCCGGGAAAAAGTTCCGCGCCTGCAACGGGATACGGGTGCCCGATCGCAGGCGCGTGCGCCCAGCCGATCGAGAGCCGCGAAAGACCGCTGCGAACGGCACCGCTCTAAAGCACGGTGACAAGAAGTACCCTGATGGCGGCGGCACCTTGGCGGTGCCGCATGACGGCGAGCGGATCGCCGTGCGTGGCACGGCTGGCCTTGCCGGCGGGTACTTCCGGCTAGATCCAATCCAGCTACACCTGGACGAAATGGTCCTCCCCGACCTGCCGGTAACGCCGTTCGGCCGGAACATAGTCGGGGGCGCGCAAGGGGCTCTTGAGCTCGTCGCTCGCGACGCCGCGGCGGGCATGGCGGCGTGTCGGATCGGCAATCGGCACGGCGGCGATCAGCTTCGTCGTATAGGGGTGCTGCGGGTTTTCGAACACCTGGGCGCGCGACCCGATCTCGACGATTTCACCGAGATGCATGACCGCAACGCGGTGGCTGACGCGCTCGACCACGGCCATGTCGTGCGAGATGAAGAGGTAGGCAAGACCGAGGCTCGCCTGCAAATCGAGCAGCAGATTGATGACCTGCGCCTTGATCGAGACGTCGAGCGCGGAGACGGATTCGTCGGCGACGATGACCTTCGGGTCGAGCGCAAGCGCCCGGGCGATACAGACGCGCTGGCGCTGGCCGCCAGAGAATTCATGCGGGTAGCGTGCGGCCATCTCGGCCTGCAGCCCGACCCGTTCCAGAAGGTCCGCAACCTTCTCGCGCGCCTGTCTGGCCGTGCCGAGCCTGTGCTCGAGAAAGGGTTCAGCGATCGCGGCCCCCACCGTCATGCGCGGGTTGAGGCTGGCAAAGGGATCCTGGAAGATCATCTGCATGGTGCGGCGCATCTCGCGGAGCCGCTTCCGGTCCATTGCCAGAACATCCTGTCCGTCGAGCATCACCGAGCCGCTTTCCGGCTCAATCAGGCGCATGATGGCGCGGCCGGTCGTCGACTTGCCGCAGCCGGATTCGCCCACGAGCGACAGCGTCTCGCCCGGCTGCAGGCTGAAGGAGACGTTCTCGATCGCGTGCACGCGGCCCTTGAGCTTGCCGAGAAGGCCGGCGTGGATGTCGAAGCGCTTGACGAGGTTCTTGACCTCGAGGATCGGCTTGCGGCCGGATTGAACCGTATCGGTGGCTTCGGCTGAGGCTGTCGGCAGGCCGGTCGCCGCGTCGACGACAGGAAAGCGCATCGGCTGGCTCTCACCCTTCATCGAGCCGAGCATCGGCACGGCCGAAAGCAGTGCGCGCGTATAGGGATGTTTCGCCCGGAGGAAGATGTCCTCCGTGCGTCCCGTTTCGACGGCGTCGCCACGGAACATCACCACGGTACGATCGGCGATCTCGGCAACGACGCCCATGTCGTGGGTGATGAAGAGTACCGAGGTGCCTTCCTCCTCCTGCAGCACCTTGATGAGGTCGAGGATCTGGCCCTGGATTGTCACGTCGAGCGCCGTCGTCGGCTCGTCGGCGATCAGAAGTTTCGGGCGGCTGGCAAGCGCCATGGCGATCATCACGCGCTGGCGCATGCCGCCGGAGAAACGGTGCGGATATTCGTCGAAGCGGGACGCCGCAGAAGGGATGCGGACCTTTTCGAGCAGGCGGATGGTTTCTGCCCGGGCGTCGGCCTTCGACATGGGCTTGTGGCACAGCAGCGCCTCGGAGATCTGGTCGCCGATGGTGAACAGCGGATTGAGGCTGGTCATCGGTTCCTGGAAGATCATCGCAACGTCGTTGCCGCGTACATTTCGCATCTCGCTTTCGTGCAGGTCGAGGATGTTGCGCCCGCCCATCATCACCCGTCCCTCGATGCGGCTCGTCTCCTTCTGCAGGAGCCGCATGATCGAGAGCGAGGTGACGCTCTTGCCCGATCCGGATTCGCCGACGATCGCAACGGTTTCGCCGGGTGCGACCTCAAAGGAGATGTCGCGCACGACCGGCTTCCAGGCGCCGTCAACCAGGAATGAAGTGGTCAGGTTCTCGACAGAGAGAACGGGCGCCGTCGAACGGTCCTGCTGAGCTTGGGTCTCGGTCATATCGGCTCCTCCGCCTGGTATTGTGCGTCTCGTCGCTTTTGGATGCTGAGATCAGTCGAGCCAGCGCAGAAGGCCGGCGAAGCGGCGGGCGTTGCGCTCGCTGAGCGAGGTGGCAATGATCTCGTTCGATGCTCTCGCCTTGTCGAGTTCTTCGGCAAGGCGGCTTGCGACGATCTTCTCCTGACCGGGATGCAGGTTGCAGGGGTCCAGGTAGAAGTAATTATGTTCGACCTCGTGGTCGCGCACGATGATCGGTGGCGCGCCGCGCGCGAGCGCATCGGCGAGATCCCAGGCGGTGATGTGGGCCTCCTGCGGATCGATGGCGACGCGCAGACGGTCGAGTGGGTTATTGGTCGGATCAGCCTCGATTACCGGCTTGATGCCGGGACGACCGCTCAGCGTCTCGTACCAGAGGTTCAGGTAACCGGTTTCGCGTTCGCGGATGCCGGCATGGTCGCGCCTCTCCCAGGCTTCGAGTGCCGCCATTACGCCGAGCATGCTTTCCTTGCCGACCTTCATGCCGCGGCCGATGCCGAGGTTCTGCAGGAAGGTGTTGCGCACCAGGTCCTTTCTGCCGGCGACGATGCCTGAGGTCGGGCCGCCCAGGAACTTGTGGCCGGAATAGAGCACGATGTCGGCGCCCTGTTCGAGGAAGATGCGCAGATCGTACTCAGAGGCAGCATCGACGATGACGGGGACGCCCTTCGAATGGCAGACCTCGGCAAACTCCTTGAGACCGACGAGGCCGTACTGCACGACGTGATGGGAGACGACATAGATGGCGCAGGCCGTGCGCTCGTTGATCGCACCTTCGATATGATAGCGATAGGCCGAGGTCGCCTGGCCGACGAGCACCGGTTTGGCGCCGGCGATGCGGATGGCCTGGTCGACGGGGGCGCCGTAGCTCACCACGTGGCCCATCTGGATGATAACCTCGTTCTTGAGGCCGGTCGTATCCGGCAGGCGCTCGATTGCCGCGAGACTGTTGCCCGTCATGGTGCCGGCGACGGCGAGGCTGATGCCCGCGGAGCAGGAAGCGGTCACAAAACCGGCCTCGGCACCCGTTAGCCGTGCGATGACCGGGCTGACCTTGCGCTGCAGATCGTTGATCTCGACAAACTGCGGCAGTATGCCTGTCATTGCGGCAATCGCTTCCGGGACCACGATCGATGCCCCGAGGCTGGTCATCGTGCCGGAGACGTTGATAACGGGACGAAGTCCGAGAGCTTCGCGAATGTCACGGTCAGGCATAGTGGTCTCCATGTGATTTTCTGGTCGTCCAGGCGGCTAGACTATTCCGTTTTCGCGGAATATCTACCATAGTAATGAAGTAAGCGTGAGGCGTTTCGCCGTACGGTCCAGCCGTCTTGAGCGGACCTGCATGGCTGCAGCCTCGCATTTCGCTGTCGATATAAGATCCAAGCCGCGCGGGAGTGGAGCAGTGGACAAGACGACGACCGGCGCAGAGCCGAACGACGACATTGAAACGACCGGCAAGCCGCGCCGTTCGCGCGTGAGCGGCATGGACCGCGCCTTGCAGGTTCTGGATTTCCTTTACGAGACGGGCGCCCCGAGCGGCGTCTACGCCATCGCCAAGGCCGTCGGTGCGCCGCTGTCGACGGCTTACGTCATCGTCGACGACATGGTCGAAAAGAACCTTCTCAGCCGCGATGCCGATGGTCTCGTCTGGCTTGGCGACCGGCTCTATCACTATGGCCTGGCCTATGCCCGCTCTCTCGACTTCCTCGGCGTTGCCACCCGCGAGATGCACGACCTCGGCCGTGTGGTTTCCGAGACGATCCAGCTTTGCGGTCGCGACGGCGACTATATGCAGGTGCTCGCCATGGCCGACGGTCCCGGCCATTTCCAGGTCACGTCGCGCGTCGGCACACGCGTGCCGCTCAACTGGACGGCCTCCGGCCGGCTGCTCGTCGGCCATCTGCCGGCCGATGAACGGCTCGAGCTTTTCCGCCGCTGCGCCCGCACATCGCCGACCGGCCGCGCCGATATCGATCCGGCGACCCTTTCCGCCCAGGCCGAAAGCGCGCTGGCCGCGCGGCTGTCGATCCAAGCGGGTGAATCCGATTATGCGGTCGCCTGCGTCGCCGCGCCGATCCTCGACGACAAAGGCAATTGCGCTGCCACGATCTCGATCGTGCTGCCGGAGCAGAAGATCCTCGACGATCGGGCGTTTTACGCCGATCACGTCAGGGTTTCCGCGGAGCGTATCGAGAAGATGATGGGCTGGCGCAGCCATTGATCCGACCTCCCGTCGTCACTCGTGCAGAGCGACGATCGCCTCGATCTCGACGGTGATGTTGCCGGGTAGAGACCCGAAACCCACCGCCGAGCGCGCATGGCTGCCGGCCGCTCCAAAAACGTCGATCATCAGGTCCGAGCAGCCGTTGATGACGCGCGGATGCTCGGCGAAGTCCGGTACTGCGTTAACCATGCCGAGGATCTTGACGATGCGCTTGACCCGTCCGAGATCGCCCAGCGCGTCGTGCATGACGGCAAGCAGGTTGATGCCGGTCAGCCGCGCATGGTCATAGGCGCTGTCGATATCGACATCCGCACCCACCTTGCCAGCATGCAGATGGCCGTCGACCTCGCGCGGTCCCTGGCCCGAAAGGTAGAGGATGTTGCCCTCGCGCACATGCGTCACGAAGTTAGCGATCGGCGGCGGCGCCGGTGGCAGGTCGATGCCGAGGGCCCGAAGCCGTTGATAGGGTGAGGCAGCTTCGGGGCTGTCTTTCTTCTGATCCAGACTGTTCACGCGATGTCCTGTCATTTCTGTATTCGGTGGCCTTTGGTCAGCGGTAGCCGTAGCCATGGCTGTGGTCCGGGCATTCGACGCGCTGCGGCTGGTAGCGGTTGGCCGTGACCACATCGGTGCCCATCACTGCGTAACGCGGTTCGAAGAGGCGATTGAGGTGCGCCTCTGCGCCGAGTGAATCAAAGACGCGCAGTTCGGAGTCGACGAGGTCGAAGAGGGTGAATTCGGCGCGAGCGCCGACGGCGAGCAGATTGTCCATCGGCAAGCGGATCACCGAGGCCGGCGCGTGGGTTACGGCCTCGACCACTTTCTCGAAGGGCATGCCGACGCTGAGGAGTTTTGACATGGTCGTGCCGAGGTCCCAGACGGACTGGTTCATGCTGCGCAGATGCACGTCGGTGGAGATGGAGAAGGGCAGGAGCCCGCGGGCGATCGCGACTTCCGCGACGCGGAAGGAGAAGGAGGCGCCGCCATGGCCGATGTCGAGGCGGATACCTTCGCCGGCGCAGCGCTCGGCAAGTTCGAACAGGTCCTCGTCCTCAATGATGCTCGACCCTGCCTTGCCGTTGAAGCAATGGGTGACGATGTCGCCGGGACCGAGGATCTCCAGAACCTCGTCATAGAGCGCCGGCGGCTCGCCGACATGGACCATCATCGGGACCTTCAGGATCTTGGCGATCTTCTTGCCGAGTTTCACCGGCGTCACGCCCCAGGAACCGGTGATGACGTGGCTGGCGCGGACTTTCAGCCCGACGATGTGCTCGCGGTTTTCCTGGTAGCAGGCAATGATGCGGTCGATGTCGATCGAGCGGATATCGGAGAGTTCGCTGACGCGATTGCAGGCGACGAGACCGATCGACCCGAGATTGAGGAACGCCTTGATGCGCTCGCGTGCCGGCTCGATGATATATTCGCGGAAGCCGTGGAAATTGGCCTCGCCGGCCGAACCTGCGTCGACGATGGTGGTGACCCCGCGCTCCATGCCGCAGAGCTGCGGGCGCACGGAGATGTCGGTGCCGCCATGCCAGACATGGGCGTGAAGGTCGATCCAGCCGGGGGAGATCCAGGCACCCTTGCCTTCAACCCGGCGCGCGCCGCCGGGAGCCTCAAGGTTCGGGCCCAGTGCCGCGATGCGGCCCTCGCCGTTGACGAGAATGTCGATCGTCTCAGTCGGCGCCGCCATACCGAAGGCGACGGGCTTCACCTGCCGGATCAGCACGGGAGCAGCGCCGGGAGTTGCGTTCGTCATGACTTACAGATCCTTTCTGAGGCGGGGGTCGAGCATGTCGCGCAGGCCATCGCCGACCATCTGCAGCGACAGCACCGAAAGCACGATGGCGATGCCGGGGAAGAGCGTCACCCAATCGGCCTGGCCGATATATTGGCGACCCGAGGCGATCATCGTGCCCCAGGTCGGAATTTCCGGGCTGACGCCGACGCCGAGGAAGGAGAGACCGGCTTCGGCGAGCATGGCGTGGGCAAAGAGGAAGGTGCCTTGCACGAGCACCGGTGAAAGAAGATTGCGCAGCACGTGCCGCGTCATGATATGCGGCGTCGAAATACCGAGCGCGCGCGCCGCCTCGACATAGGGCAACTCGCGGATCACCAGCGTCGAAGCGCGCACGACGCGGGCGAGCCTCGGCGCATAGACGATGCTGAGCGCGATAATCACGGTCGTCAGTGATGGCCCGAGGGCAGCGACAAGCGCGATCGCAAGCAGGATGTCCGGGAAGGCCATCATCGCGTCGATGACCCGGGCGATCGGCGTGTCGAGCTTCGGGAAGAAGCCGGCAAGCAGTCCGAGCACGACGCCGATGACGGTCGCAAGCGTGACGACCGCCGCGCCGACAAAGAGCGACAGCCGGCCCGCATAGATCGTGCGGGAGAAGACGTCACGGCCGAATTCGTCGGTGCCAAAGAACCATTGCATGCCGGGCGGTGTCAGCCGGTTGACGATCGACAGCTTGCCGGGCGCATGGGGCGCAATCAGCGGAGCGAAGGCGGCAAGCAGCACGAAGACGGTGAGGACGATCAGGCCGAGAGCAACCGTCTTGCGCTTCAGGAGCCGGCGGATGAACTTGCGGCCCTCGCTCTCGGAGGGCACGGATACGGTGATAGCCATCAGTAGCGCACCCTTGGATCAACGAGGAGATAGAGCATGTCGATCGCAAAATTGATCAGCACGTAAAGTGCGGCGATGACGAGCAGTGCGCCCTGGATCACCGGATAGTCGCGGCGAAGCACGGCGGAGACGACGAGGTTGCCCACACCGGGCAGGCCGAACACAGTCTCCGTGACGACCGCGCCGGAAATCAGCACGGCGGCGGTGAGGCCGATGATCGTCAGGATCGGGATGAGCGCGTTCTTGAGCGCGTGTTTCATCACCACCTTGCGTTCGCCGAGCCCCTTGGCCCGGGCGGTGCGGATGAAATCGTCGCCGAGTACGTCGAGCATCGAGGCGCGGGTGAAGCGCAGGATCAGTGCGGAGGAGACGACGCCGAGCGCGATCGCCGGCAAGGTCAGGTGATACATGCGCTCAGTGAACGAAGAGCCGGGACCGCCATAGCCGGAGACCGGAAACCAGCCGAAGCGGACGGCAAGCACCTGGATGAGGATCAGGCCGAGCCAGAAGCTCGGTATGCTGGCGGCCAGCATTGCGAGCGTTGTTGCCGCCTGGTCGACGAGGGAACCGCGCTTATAGGCGGCGTAGATGCCGATCGGCAGCGCGATGGCGCAGGCGATCACGATCGAGAACAATGTCAGGAAGAAGGTCGGTTCGGCCCGTTCGGCAAGGGCCGAGGTGACTGGCTGGTTGAGGAAGATCGACTGGCCGAGATCGCCCTGCAGCAATTGCCCGATATAGTAGACATATTGCAGCCCCAACGATTGATCGAGGCCGAGCCGGGTGCGCAATGCCGCGATGTCTTCTTGAGTCGCTTCCGGACCGAGCATCACCGCAGCCGGGTCGCCCGGGGTCACGCGGACGATGACGAAGACGATCGTGACGACGAGCGCCATGACGACGATCATGCCCATCAGCCGCTGGAGAATGTAGCGTAACATGGTGGCCTCGAAACTTTCCTGTGCGCGTCAACCGCCGAAGCGGATGAAGACCGGCGCGTCCTTCTGGCGGGCGCCCAGCAAATGGCCGCGCGCCCGCCGAAATCCCTGGGAGGTGGGAGCTTATTTCTTGATCGAAGCGTTCCAGAAGTATGGCCATGGCGCCGGCGAGACGCCTTCCAGTGTCTTCGACTTTGCCGAGAGCGCGTTGAAGTCGCCGACCTTGATGAACGGTACTTCCTCGTAGATCACCTTCTGCACGTCAGCCCAAAGGGCCACACGCTTGGCTGGATCGGACTCGGCATTGAAGGCATCGACCGCCTTGGCACGCGCCGGGGTATCCCAATTGCCGGGTGCCTTGGTCGACATCATGCCGATCAGCGCCGGTTCCGGCAGGAAGGGGCTGTGGGTTATGTAGATGTCCCAGAGCGTCGGGTCGGCGCGGCGCTGGGTGAGCGTTGCCCAGTCGACCACCTGCAGATCGACCGTGAAGCCGGCAAGCTTCAGATACTCGGCCGCGACCTGGGCCATCTTGTAGTGGAACTCGTACTGGCGGCTGGTCAGGATGCGCAGCGGCTCACCCTTGTAGCCGGCGGCTTTCAACAGTTCGCCAGCCTTCTCCGGATCGGCGATGTTGTAGGCGCCTTCGGTGCCTGCATCGGTCCGCCAGGCGTATTGCGACGGGTAGAGGGCCGCGTCGAGCGCATAGAAGTCGGTGCTGCCGAAGGCGGCCGCCATCATGTCTTCCATGCTGAGTGAGGCGCGGATCGCCTTGCGCAGCTCGACATTCTTGGTCATGCCGTTACCGGAGTTCAGCACGAAGACCGGCCAGCCGAAAGGCTGCAGCATGACAGGCTCGGAGGCGCTCGAACCCTTTACCCGCTCGAAGGATTCGACCGGCAGCGAGTCGACATAGTCATACTGGCCGGAAACGGCGGCCTCGACGCGGGTGTTCGGGTCCGGAACGGGCACGAAGCGGATTTCGTCGGCATACTGGTGGCGGGCACCGCCATAGCCGTTGGCCTCGCCTTCCGGTGATTTGTAGGCGTCGAAGCGGGTGAGCTGGATATACTGGTCGGCCTTGCGCTCCTTGAGCTGATAGGGGCCGGTGCCGACGAAATCGGTCATCGGTTCGGCCTGCTTCTCCGACGGAAGCACGATCGCTGCGGAGTTGTTGAAGGCCAGCAGCGAGACGAGCGGCGCGTAAGGGGTGTTGAGCGAGATCTTCACCGTCAGCGGGTCGACCGCCTCGATACCGGCGATCGTCGTTGCCGTCTGCTTGCCGCGCGAGGCAACCTTGGTCCAGCGCTCGAGCGAGGCGACGACGTCCTTGCTGTCGAGGTCGGTGCCATCATGGAACTTGACGCCGGAGCGCAGCTTGATCGTGTAGGTCTTGCCGTCGGCGCTGATCTCCGGCAGCGCGCTGGCCAGAAGCGGCGTCGGCTTCCAGTCCTTGTCGAAGGTGTAGAGCGTCTCGAAGATGTGCTGTGAGACGATGCCGACGAGATCGGCGGTCGAGGCCATCGGATCGAGCGTCGGCGGTTCGCCCACCGTCGCGACATTGATGACGCCACCTTTTTCCTGCGCAAAGGCGAAGGATGCCGATGCAATGAGCGCCGTTCCGACAAGCAAGGCAAGTTTAGTCGATTTCATGATTGCTCCTCCTCATATTCCATAGTTGTGCTATGGCGTTCTTTATTTTGGAATATAAAAAGGCACAAAGTCGGAAATGTCAACCGGAGGCCGTCGTGTTACGGGCATTGTCGAACGTCAGGCTTGATGGAGACCGGCGAGGCCGGGGCGGTTTCGGGCGAGGAAATGCCTGTTTCACTAGGGAATTCCCGCGCGCAGGAGCTTTCGCTATCGTCAGCGATTTGTTAGCTCGAAGGTCGGTGGAAAGAGGAGACGCCAGGTGAAGGTCATTGGGCTAATCGGCGGGATGAGCTGGGAGAGCTCCGCCCAGTATTACCGTATCATCAACGAGACGGTCCGCGACCGGCTCGGCGGCGTGCATTCGGCAAAGTCGCTGATGTGGTCGATGGATTTCGGTGAAATCGAGCGGCTTCAGCACGATGGCAATTGGCCGGCGCTGACGGAGGAAATGATCGCGGCCGCACGCCGACTGGAAGCAGGCGGCGCCGATTTCCTGATGATATGCACCAACACCATGCACAAGATGGCCGCCGACGTTTCGGCAGCCGTCTCCATCCCGCTGCTTCATATTGCCGACCCGACCGCCGAGAAGATCAGGGCGGCAGGCCTCGGCAAGGTTGGCCTGCTCGGCACCGCCTTCACCATGGAGCAAGACTTCTACAAGGGCCGCCTGAAAGACGCGTTCGGTCTGGAAGTGCTGGTGCCGGAGGCGGAAGACCGCGCCAAGGTGCACGAGATTATCTATCGCGAACTCGTCGCCGGCATCGTCAAGGACAGCTCGCGCGACGCCTACCGCGCCATCATCGCGCGGCTTGTCGCTGCGGGCGCGGAAGCGATCATCATGGGCTGCACAGAGATCATGCTTCTGATTTCGCAGGCAGACAGCCCGGTCCCGGTCTTCGATACGACCGAGATCCATGCGCTCGCCGCCGTGGATCTCGCGCTCGAAGGCGCGTGAGTGGCTGAGATGCCATCGGCTGCTGCCGGGTCGGGCAGGGGATGCTGACGGAGGGGCGCTGGCCGCGCGATGCTTTGACGGCCGGCGGAATCGCCGGCCGTGGTTGCAAGCCTTTAGTGTAAGGTGAATGCTCGGGGCTCGCCCTGAAACAGGCTGAGCAACGCGATGCCCTGCTGAAGCAGAAGTTCGGCTGCCGGCAAGTCGCCAGCGATCAGATCGTCGGCACAGCTGGTGATGATGTTGGCGAGGCTGATCGAATTCTCCGCGAACCGATCATCGCCGATCTCGTAGGCCTTTTCGGCCGTTGCCTCGAGTGCGTCTGCGACGAGCGCCATCATGTCCGAACGCTCGTGAAGCGTCATCTTGTCCAGTGTCTTGGCGTCAAGCGTCTTGGCAGATGTCTGCATGATTACCTTCCCTGTTGTTGAAGCCGGAATTGGCCGCGCCGGCCGGAGGGCCGGGGGAAAAGTCTACGACTGTGATGGATCGCTGAAGGGAGCCGGCGTCGAACGCGGCTTCCTCATTAAGATCGTGAATAGCGGCGCGGTATGCAAGGAATGGCTACTATGCGCTCTGCGCATGGGTCGCGACCTGTGGCAAAAGAGGTGTCTCCCGGGCGCCTCAACCACCCATATGGGTAATCTTCGCCGGCCATGCCAGGCTCTCGTCGATCGTCAGGCGGTCGGCAGCGCATTCCTGGGCGAGAAAGTCGATGAAGGTGCGAACCGACGGCAAAAGCCCGCGCCTCGAGGGAAAGACGGCGTGAACGATGCCTGACGCAGGCCGCCAGTGCGGCAGCACCGGCACCAGGGTTCCGGCCACCAGGTCCTTCCAGATCATCATCGTCGGCAATTGCACGATGCCGGCGCCGTCGAGTGCGGCCTCGCGCAACGCTGCCATATCGTCGGTCAGGAAGCGTGGCTCATGCCGGACGACCGCCTGCTCTCCGGAGGAACTTTCCAGCCGCCATTCATAGCTGTGGGTGGCGGATGTCCAGGCAAGGCTGGCGAGTCCCGTCAGTTGCTCGGGCGCCCGGATCGGCTCTTTGAGGAAGCCTGGCTTGGCGACGAGATATTGCGAACTGTCGTCGAGCTTGCGCATGACGAGCTCGCTTCTTTCCAGCGGCGGAAACCGCACCCGGATCGAGACGTCGAAGCCCTCGGCGATCACGTCCACGCGGCGGTTGGTGCTTTCGAGCTGCAGGCTGATTTTCGGATGGGCGGTCATGAACCGGGCGAAGAGCCGGCCGAATTGGAAGGAGATCAGCGCCGTCGGACAGCTCACCCGGATGGTGCCCTGCGGCTCTCCCTGGTGCTGCGCAATGAAGGCATCGGCCGCTTCGGCCTCGATCAACACGGCGACGCAGCGCTGGTAGTACTCGCGGCCGACATCGGTGACGAAGAAGCGGCGCGGCGAACGCTGGATCAACCGAACGCCGAGCCGGTCTTCGAGCATCGCAATCCGCCGGCTCAGTCGGGACTTTTGTGTTCCGGTCGCCCGTGCCGCTGCCGCAAAGCCGCCATGCTCCACGACTTGCACGAAATAATAGAGGTCGTTCAGGTCTTGCATCGTTCTACAAATAGAACGCTGCGTCGAAATTCACAATCTTTTTGCATGAGCGGTCCTACGGTAGCCTACATCCAATCACAGCGGATCAGGCAGCGGCGAACGCACGGTCGGCGGTGATGGAAACCCAGCGAAGGAAAGGACTTCCGATGACCAAGCCCTACGTACGTCTCAACAAGGATGATGTTGCCGTCCTGCTCGTCGACCATCAGACCGGTCTCCTGTCGTTGGTGCGCGACTTCGATCCGGACAAGTTCAAGAACAATGTCCTGGCGCTCGGTGATCTCGCCAAATATTTCAAGCTGCCGACGGTTCTGACCACCAGCTTCGAAGACGGCCCGAACGGCCCGCTGGTGCCGGAACTGAAGGAACTGTTTCCCGACGCGCCCTTCATTCCCCGTCCGGGTCAGATCAATGCCTGGGACAACGCGGACTTCGTCAAGGCGGTGAAGGCCACCGGCAAGAAGCAACTGCTGATCGCCGGCGTGGTGACCGAGGTCTGTGTGGCGTTTCCGGCACTTTCGGCGATCGAAGAAGGCTTCGAGGTCTTCGTCGTCACCGACGCCTCCGGCACGTTCAACGAGGTGACCCGCGATTCAGCCTGGTCGCGCATGACCGCCGCCGGCGTTCAACTGATGACCTGGTTCGGCGTAGCCTGCGAACTGCACCGCGACTGGCGCAACGACATCGAGGGTCTCGGTACGCTGTTTTCCAACCACATCCCCGACTACCGCAACCTCATCACCAGCTACACCACCATCGCGGCGCGCAAGTAAGACACGCTGCCGGTGAGCGACGAAAGCCCCGGCCACGGCCGGGGCTTTTCGCATGGCATATCGCAGTGGCGTTACGCGCTGCTGGCGGCCCGTTGAACATCCTGCGCGGTGACGCGGGCGGCGGGCTTCAACCGGCCGGTCAAAAGCAGGCTGGTGACGAGGAAGGGCACGAGCACGCCAAGGCCGAAGCGCATGTCGCTGTGTTCGGCGACGAGGCCGATCAGCGGCGGTCCGAGCAGGAAGCCCAGAAGTGCGATGAAGGACAGGATGGCGACGCTGGCGGCGGCTGGCCGGTCCTTCTGGTCGGCTGCCGCGGTGACAGCGAGCGGAAAGCCGACCGAAACACCGAAGCCCATGGCGGCAAAACCGGCAAGCGCGGCCCAGGCGGCGGGACTGATGACCACCAGAACCAGCCCGGTAACGCTGGCGATGCCGCAGGCGCGCGCGACGGCAACCGGTCCATAGCTCGCCTTCAGCCGGTCGCCGGCGAAGCGGCCGGCTGCCACCATGAAGGCGAAGATGGAATATCCGAAGCCGGCGCTGGCGCCGGAGAGCCCGTAGACGTCGCGAAGGAAGACGGCCGACCAGTCGGCCACGGCGCCCTCAGTCATGGTGATGCCGAAGACGAAGAAGCAGACGCCAAGCAGTGCAAGGCTCGGCAACCGTCGGCTGGATGGCGCCGCCTCCGCAGACGCGGCCTCGCCGGTCTGGAGGCGCGGCAGCTTGCTGGCAAAGAAGACACCGATCGGCAGCATGAGCGCCGCCGCCAGTGGCACTGCCCATTCCGGCGCGACACGGAGCGCGGCGAAGCCGACACCGATCAGGCTGCCGGTCATGATGCCAAGGCTCCAGAACCCGTGGCAGGTGCTCATGATCAACTGCCCGGAGTGCTTTTCGATCGCGTCGGCCTCGACGTTGAGGCCAAGCTCAAGCGTTGCCAACGCCACGCCGACGATGGCGAGTGTCACGAAGAGCCCTTCGATGCTTGACGCCCACGTCGGCAGCCAGACAAGTGCCAAAAAGACCACGAAACCATAGAGGATGGTGGCGCGGCCGCCGATCCAGGCGACGAAACGCCCGGCAAAGGGCAGGGTAAGCAGGATGCCCACCGGCATGCCGAGGAGGGCAACGGCGAGCTCCGCCGGTCCCAGGCCAAGCCGCTGCTGTACATCGGGAATGCGCGGCAGCCAGGCGCCGAATGCAATCGGCTGAAGGAAGAAGATCAGCATGATGAGCCGTTGGTTGGTCATGGGCATTGTTCCCCAATAGTTGTCGTATTGCGCACTCCGGCCTCGGCAGCGGCGACGCCGTCGATCCGATGCGGTCCATGAAGCAATTCTGATATTCTGAAAATCGTTTTCAGAGCTTGTCGTGCACGACAGATGCCGTCAAGCCTGGAAAGAGCCTCTCTGGCGAAAACGCAGCAATTCTGGAGCGAATGGCAGGAGGGTGTTGCGAATGGGTCGCCACCTTCCCGTGTGATGCCGGGCTGATATGAAAATAATATACATAGGCATGGGCGGCGGCCCTGCGAATGGGCGCCGCACATTTGCCTCCGGCGCGCATCACGTGAGCAGCTTCAGGGATCCCGTCAGCGACTTCACCCATTTGGCCGTGCCTGCGAGGCCGATGCCGTCGATCGCTTCCTCTGCAAGGTCTCGTTCCGGGAACTGGGCTTCATAATCCGCATAGCTGTGCAGCGAGCGCGCGAAGGCCGGAAACGGCACGACGATGCGATCCTCCTGCTTCGGCAGCGCCTTTAGAAGCAGCGCGCTGATCGTGCGGCTGTCGGCCTGGAGAACCGGAACGGGGCGGTTGGAACTGATATCGATCGTATTCTGCCTGCTGTCCGTCAGTCTCTGGTTGCCAAGGTCGGGCATCGCCGAGCCAATGCCGATGGAAATCGCCGCGATAGTGTTGGCGAGGTGGCCCGGTGGCAGTTCCGGATTGACGACGATGGCGAGGCGGATGTCCTGAAGCACGGTGGTCTATTCCTTCTCTGTTTCTTGATCGGGAGAATAGGCCGAGCTTCGAGGTAGGTTCTTTCGGATGTTGCGAAAAAATGTTCGGATGAGGTAGATGCTACCAAGACAAGTGATCCTCGAGGTAAAGTATGCCTGCGGCTTTGACGCCTGCCGACGTGAAGATATTGACCGCCCTGCAAAATGACGGGCGCCTGAGCAACCAGGCGCTTTCGGAGGAAGTTGGCATGTCGACCTCGCCGTGCTGGCGGCGCGTGCGCCAGCTTGAGGACGATGGTGTCATTCAGGGCTACATGGCTGTCCTGAACAGGAGGGAAATCGGCTTGGGGGTGCTTGCCTTCATCCGGGTAAAAATCGACAGCCACACGGAGGCGGAAGCCGATGCCTTTGCCGACGAAGTGATGAAGCTCGACAGCGTCGTCGCCTGCTACAGCATTGCCGGCGATGCGGACTTTCTTCTCCAGGTCGTTTCATCCGACCTCGATTCCTACTCGGACTTCGCCATGAAGGTCGTGCGGCGACTGCCCTGCATCAAGGAAATGCAGACGACCTTCGTTCTGAAGGAGATCAAGGCCTTCAGCGGTCTCCCTTTGCGCGCGACGACCGGCCACCGCTGAGCGAAGCGTTTCGTGGTTAGGAGGCGGACGCCATCAAGGGGTCCTCCCGGACGACCTGCACGAGGAAGTCGAGAACCGTCCGTACCCTCAGCGGCATGTTCCGGCGTGACGGATAGACGACGCTGATCGGCAGGCGTGCCGGCGGAAAGTCCGGCATGATGTTCACCAGCCTGCCGGCTTCGATGTCAGGGCAGGCCAGTATATGTGAAAGAACCGCAAGTCCGCCCCCTGCCAATACCGCCCGATGCACGGCCACCGCGTTGTTGGCGACGAGACGCGGCGCGATGCGCACGAAGATGTCGTCGGATCCATCGGAAAAGGTCCAGGAGCGCCCGTCTCCGGCGCGGCTATAACAGATACATGCGTGGCCGCCGATCTCGTCCGGTGTTTTCGGTGCGCTTCTTCCGTCCAGATAGCCGGGTGCTGCGACGAGAAAGGCGGTCGTCCAGCCGATGCGCCGGCACATCAGGCTGCTGTCTGACACAGGGCCGAGGCGCACTTCGAGATCGATGCCTTCGCCGACAAGATCAGACGGTTCTTCGCGCAAGATCAATTCGACCGACAGGCCCGGATGCCGCTCGAGGAAGGCAGCGAGGCGGTCACTGACATAGAGGCCGAGCGGTGCAGGCAGGGTGAGCCGTACACGTCCGGACGCCATGGCGGTCTCGGCGCAGGACGCCTCGTTGAGTGCGTCGACCGCCTCGACCACCCTCAGCGCCATCGGAATCATATGTTCGCCCTCGGCGGTGAGCGCAAGCGCGCTCGTCGTTCGATGCAGAAGGCGCGTGTTCAGATGCTCTTCCAGCGCTGACACCTGCCGCGAAACCGCCGGCTGTGTCAGGTTGAGGTCGAGCGCTGCTGCAGAGAATGAGCCCGTTTCCGCCACCCGCAGGAAGGCTCTCAGCGCAGAGACGATGTCCATTCAGGTCCCCAAACGTTTCGGCATAAGGCTTATGCGCCGAGTGTATGCCCAATGCGCTTTACTGTCCAGATATTAAGGATATCTTATATCCATAAGGACATTAGTTATCCTTAATAACGGAGCAAGAAGCCATGACACAGCGCCTGAACTATGCACAGCATTCCCCCGAGTTCGTGAAGAAGCTCTCCGACCTCAGCTTCAGCCTGAAGGACAGCGTCGTCGAGCAGAAGATCCGCGACCTCGTGAACATCCGGGCCTCGCAGATCAACGGCTGCGCCTTCTGTCTCGACATGCATGTGAAGGAAGCGAAGATCCACGGCGAGAGCGAATTGCGCCTCTACCACGTCGCGATCTGGCGTGAATCGAACCTCTTCATCCCGCGCGAACGCGCCGCGCTGGCCTGGACCGAGGCGGTGACGAAATTGCCCGAAGGCGGCATTCCGGACGAACTTTACGAGCGGGTACGCGGTCAGCTTTCGGAGAAGGAAATCTCTGACCTGACGTTCGCAATCTCGATCATCAATGCGTGGAACCGTGTCAGCGTCGCCTTCAAGAACGTGCCCGGTTCGGCCGACAAACTCTATGGCCTCGACAAGGCCGGACTGAACTGACCCCTGTTCCAGAGTGATCGAGCAAGGCGGCGCGTGCGCCGCAGCGATTGGAGGATCCCATGAAAATCGTCATCATCGGCGGCACGGGCCTTATCGGCTCAAAGACGGTCGAGCGCCTGCGAAAGCAGGGCCATGAGGTGATCGCCGCCTCCCCGAATACCGGCGTGAACACAATCACGGGCGAAGGGCTCGCTGAAGCGCTTGCCGGCTGCGACGTCGTCGTCGATCTCGCCAATTCGCCCTCTTTCGAGGACGAGGCGGTGCTCGCGTTCTTCGAGACCTCCGGCCGCAACCTGCTTGCGGCCGAAAAGGAGGCGGGCGTCAAACACCATGTCGCGCTTTCGGTCGTCGGCACCGAGCGGTTGCAGGAAAGCGGTTATTTCCGCGGCAAGCTCGCCCAGGAGAAGCTGATCAAGGCTGGCAGCATCCCCTATACGATCGTGCACTCGACTCAGTTCATGGAGTTCCTGGGCGGCATCGCCCAGTCGGGAACCGTCGGCGGCACGGTGCATCTGTCCCCTGCCTATGTGCAGCCGATCGCCTCGGATGATGTTGCCGATGCCATGGCCGAGATCGCGCTCGCCGCCCCTGCCAACGGCACGATTGAAATTGCCGGCCCGGAGCGTTCGCGTCTCAGCGATCTCGTCGCCCGCCATCTCGAGGCCAGCGGTGACAGCCGCAAGGTCAAGCCGGACCGCCGGGCGCGCTATTTCGGTGCACTTCTGGAGGACGGTTCGCTCGTCTCCGACAACAACCCTCGGCTCGGCCGCATCACCTTCGAGCAGTGGTTCGCCACCTCCGCTCGCAAGTGAAAACACCGTGTGCTTGGCGCACGCCACCAGACCCCCGAAAGGATTTCCGACATGATCAAGTCACTCGTTTCCGCTCTTGCGATCACGGCCGCATTGTTTGGATCAGCCGCTGCCGGCGACGCTTCCAAGGTCACGCTCGTCTACGAGCACGAACTGCCAAATGTCCCGGGCAAAAGCATCAAGGGTGTTCTGGTGGAATATGGGCCGGGCGGTTCCTCGGAGGCGCATACCCATCCGAGCACGGCTTTCATCTACGCAACGGTGCTCGAAGGCACGATCCGAAGCAAGGTCAATGACGGCCCGGTCAAGGAGTACAAGGCTGGTGAGAGTTTCTCCGAGATGCCCGGCGATCGCCATGGCGTCAGTGAAAACGGCAGCAAGACCGAACCGGCCAAGCTGCTTGCTGTCTTCGTCGTCGATACTGCCGAGAAGGAACTGACCCATCCGATGACGAAGTAACGCAAGGAAGGCCGGGTGCCGATCGCGCAGCCGGCCTTTCGTTCGGGCGCAACCTTTGGAGCCGATCATGCTCGCCGACAATCTGCCATTGCCGCTCGTCCAGATCCTCTTCTTCTGCGTAATGACGGCGGTTCTCCTCTTTGCGGGCATCATGCCGCATCGAAACGACGATCAGCACCTCCAGGGCGCGGCCGCCCTGCTGCCGCAGGCATATCTTTATGCCCCGCCTGCCGAGACAGGCACCCAACTCCGTTCAGCCGGCGCGCTCTAGCACCCAGCCGAACGTACGCTTCATAAGGTCTGCGGGAATTTCCTTCGACAGGATCTCGATCAGATCGGACAAGCGCACATTGCGGAGCTTCTCGCGCCAGGCTTCATCCGCTTCCCACATGATGCGCGCCACCGCGCAGGGCGTGCTCTCGCAATAGCCGGGCGCGCGACAGGGATTGTTGGCCCTGATGTTGGTGCAGACGAAGGTTCGCGCCTTGCCTTCGACCGCTTCGACAATATCGAGAAAGGTCAATTCGGCCGGTGCTTTTGCCAGCCGGTATCCGCCCGACGGACCGAGGGTGGTGTGGACAAGGCCGGCTTGCGAGAGGCTTTGCAGCGCCTTCGACAGATATTCCTTGGGGAGCCCGTGGAACTCGGCAAGCGCCTTGGTCGAGAGATAGCGGCCCTCAGGCAGGCCCGCGAGGATCGCACAGCAATGCAACGCCCATTCGACTTGGCTCTTAAGGATCATGTGTTCTAACGATCATGCATTCGTCCGGCCGATGCCATTCGCACCTATTAAGGACAACAAATATCCCTATTTTCCCGCCGTGTAAACAGCGCTTTGAGCAGCCACGCAGTCAAGCGGCGGGCATAGTGGCAGGAAACGGGTTGAATTCTCGCCTCCCCGGCACGATTTTGATGGGTAGACACAGGGAGGCCGTACCGATGGGCCAGGCAGGACATCGCTATTTCATCTTCGAGACTGCCGCCGGGTTTTGCGGTATCGCCTGGAACGACGTGGGCATCACGCGCTTCCAACTGCCGACCCGCACGGCAGAGGCAACCGAGCGGCTGCTGTTGCGGCGCCTGCCGGTCGCCCAGGCTTCCGAACCGACCTCCGAAATCCGGGAAGCCGTGGAAGCCGTCCGACGCTACTTCGACGGCAAGGAAGTCGACTTCACCGGGTTTGCGGTTGATCTGGAAGGGCAGGACGAGCTCTTCCGCCGCATCTATGCCGCGACCCGCGCGCTGCTCTGGGGACAGACCACCACCTATGGTGCGCTGGCAAAGGAGCTGGGTGCCGGGCCGGAGGCGGCGCGTGATGTCGGTCAGGCCATGGCCAGGAATCCGGTATCCTTGATCATCCCTTGTCACCGGGTGCTTGCCGCCGGCGGCAAGATTGGCGGCTTCTCGGCGCCCGGCGGTTCCACCACCAAGACCCGCATGCTCGAGCTGGAAGGCGTCCATCTGGCTCAGCCGGCCGAACCGACGCAACAGTCCTTCGGGTTCTAAAGACTTCGACGAGCGTCAGACGGATCCGGCGCTCAAGGTCGCTTTTGCTGAATGAAATAGGACGCCGTGCGCGTGTGTTGTAGGAACAGGTGTGGACTGATGGTTGCGCCGTGCCGCCCTCTTTCCGAGAGGTTCTCGGACATACTGCTCAATATATGTTACAAGCTTCATTAGCATTTCAAGAAATACATAGTGTTTTCAAAATGTTGCTGAATCTGCCCGATCGGATTAATTCCGATTTTCTCATGACAGACTATCAGAACGGAAATATTTTAGCGTCACAATCTTGTCGCAAACGAATCCTGGGGGTGACGCATGTCCATCAGTTCAGGAACGCCGTGCCGCAAGGACCGTACGCCAACGGGGATCGTGATAGAACGTCAGACGCTGGTGCGCAGCGTCATCGTCGCCATTCTCGAGTGCGAACTCTCCGGTTGGAACTTTATCGATATGGTTTCGACCGACTGCCTTGACCAGGCGCTCGGCTACGACGTGCGTTTAATTGTGCTGGACCTGAGCGCTCGAAGCGACGTCGGGTACAGCTTGCATGACGCGCTCGCGAAAATTCGTAAGTGCTTTCCGGACGTGCCGGTTGCGGTGCTCTCGGACACTGACGACAAGGCGACTGCCGCCGACGTTCTCAAGCTTGGCGTTCGCGGCTTCTTCACGACGTCCCTGCGGATCGAACTGGCGCTTGCAGGCTTGCGGCTGATCCTTGCCGGCGGCGTCTTCTGTCCGGACCCGCTTGCCGCGCTCACCGATTGTGCCGCTGTCGCTCGTCAAAGTGAAAGGGTGCCGATCAGCGCCTACCGAAGCGAGTTTGCGCTCGCCGACTTCACGCCCCGCGAGGCGGACGTCCTTGCCGAGCTGCGCTGCGGGTCTTCGAACAAGGTGATCGCCGGAAAGCTCAATCTATCCGACCATACGGTGAAGATGCATCTGCAGCACATCATGCGGAAATTGCAGGTGCAGAACCGAACCGAGGTCGTCGCCTTGCTCGCCGACCGGGCAACCGCCGGCGATGGTCATGCCACCGCCACCAACGGCAGCAGCGTCGTCAACGTGATGTCTTTTCGAGCATCTCGCTGAGGGTGGCCGCCGTCAGCATGGCTTCGGCCAGCAGCCTCTTGAGCTTCTGATTCTCCACTTCGAGCGCCTTCACGCGGTCCGCATCGAAGTTAGGGCCTCTGATTTGCAACGATTGCCACCGATAGAAAGTCGGTTGGCTGATGCCATGCCGGTGGCAGACATCGGCGACGGTTGCACCGTGCTGATGCTCCTTCAGGATCTCCAGGACTTCGTCGTCATTGAACTTGCGTTTGCCCATCGCGGCTGTCCTTCGGGGGACCGAGTGGCACATGTGATCGCGAGGGCAAGAAACAGAGCCCATGTGATAGGCCACGGCGTACCCGCGCGGCATATCTCAGTTCTCGCGAAATGCGGTGTTGAAACTGTCAATCAACGGACGCAGCGCATAAAGCGCCACGCTGCTCGTACCGGTCTCTATCATGGCCCGCACCGGCATGCCCGGTACCATCTCGACGCCCGGCATCCGACCCAGCCGCTCATCGGTAACGCGGATCGTTGCGGCGTAGTAGCTGTGCCCGGTTTGCCGGTCGACCAGATGATCGGCGGATACATAGGAGACCGTGCCCTTCAGCAGCGGAACCCGCCTCTGGTTGTACGGAATGAGATGAACCTGAGCCTCGAGCCCGGCATGGACCTGGGCGATGTCTTCCGGTTTCACCCGCGCTGCCACGACCAGCGCGCCGGCGTCCGGCACGAGGTCGGCCAGCGGCTCTCCGGCACCGATGACACCGCCTGTGGTGTGGACGCGCAGGTCCATGATCACTCCGTCGTCGGGCGCCCGGATCTCCGTTCTCGCCAATTGATCATCGATGGCGTTCAAGCGTTCGCGTAGCTGGGCCAATTGGTTTTCCGTGTCACGCAGCGTGAGCGCGACCTCATTCAGTCGGTCGCTACGCAGCTTGACGATGTAGGATTGTGACTCGCTGATGACCTGGTGGGCGCGGGATATGCGTGCGGAGACTTCGCCGATCTGGCCGCCGATGTCAGCCTTTTCCCGGGCCAGGACGAGGGCCCGGCTCCTTCGTTCGAGGCCTTTCTCGGTCAGCATCGAGACGGTTTCAAGCTCCTGGTGCGATATGGTGTTTCTTTCGACCAGGGACGCCTTCTGGGCGCTCAGGCCGGCGATTTCCTCCAGCACCTCCTTGATCTTCTGCTGCGTGATCACGATCTCCGACTGCATCACCTGGCGCCGCGCATCGAAGATGTTCTGCTGCCCGTCGAGAATGTCGCGGATCACCCGGTAGTTGCCGGCCTGCTCCACGAGATCGGGCGGAAAGGCGACGTGGTCCGAACCGTCCTGCTCGGCGGTCAGCCGCGCCTGCCGCGCCTCGGCATCCCAGAGTTGGCCACGAAGGCTGTCCCGTTCCGAGCGGGGTTTCGTGTCGTCGAGCTTGATCAGCACCTGACCGGCAGATACCGCGTCGCCGTTGCGGACCAGGATCCGCCTGACGATCCCGCCTTCAAGATGCTGGATGGTCTTGCGGTTCGCTTCGGTCTCGACGACACCGGACGCGATCGCCGCGCTGCTGAGCGGTGCAAGAACCGACCAGATGCCGAGGCCCACGACGAAGACGCCGACCAGCAGATTTCCCGTCCAGGCGACATGCCGCAGCCTCGACATCGGTGAAGCACCGGCAAGTGTCAGCGGAAGGCAGGTGGCGACGGCGGCGGAGGGTTGGGGCCTGGCTATCCCCTTGCTGTCTGAGACGTAGCCATCGATTTCAGGTCCGCGTCGGGTCAGGTCGGATTTGATGAGCTCCATCGTTTTCGTGCCTCCCTGCTCACGTGCCCGCTCGCGCTGGTGGTTGCAGATAGGTATCGAACACCCAGTCGCTGTCGCCGAAGGCTTCGATCGTGCCGTTGCGCATGATCGCGATCTTGTTGGTCACGGGGAGAATGCCCATGCGGTGCGTGATGATGACGATCATCATTCCCATGGCGCGCATGCGGGCGATTGCTGCAAACAATCGGCGTTCGCCGTCATAGTCCAAGCTGGAATTGGGATCGTCGAGGACGACGAGCGCGGGATTGCCGTAGACCGCGCGCGCCAATCCCAGTTGCTGGCGCTGGGCCCGAAGCAGGGTCGCGCCGCCGTCGCCGATATCCGTCTCATAGCCCTGTGGCAGTTGCATGATCACATCGTGCAGCCCGACAAGTTTTGCCGCTTCGATGACCTTGTTGACGTCGCCGCCGTCGAGCCGGCCGACGACGTCCTTCACCGCGCCGCCGAAGAGTTCGATGTCCTGCGGCAGGTAACCGATGTGACGCATGCCGCCTCCGAGCCGGAGGGTGGATATATCGACGCCGCCGAGCAGGGCGTTGCCGAAGGTCGTCGGCTGCACGCCCGCGATGATGCGGCCAAGGGTAGACTTTCCGGAGCCGGAGGGACCGATCAGCGCAAGGCAGTCGCCCGGCATCAGCCGCAAGGTGACGGAATTCAATATCTGGCGGTTGCCTGAGGGAAGGGTGTAGCCGACGCGCTCGAGCACGAGGCCGCCCGCTTCGGGCATCGGTATCGTGCGCACATTGTCCTGCGCGGCGATCGAAATCAGCATGGTGTTGATGCGATTGAATGCGGCATAGGCGAAGGCAACGGCGCGCCACGCGCCGATCGCGCCCTCGACTGGTGCAAGCCCGCGACCGAGAAGCAGGCTGGAGACGAAGATGATGCCGGGGTTTCCGTTTTCCTCCAGGACGAGCCAGGCAGCCGACCCCATCATCAGGATCTGCGCCAGCATGCGCACGGATTTCGAGAGCCCGAGAATGGTCTCGGTGCGCTTCATCGCATCGTCCTGCGCTTGCCGCGCGGTCTCGGCGTCGCGATAGACGAGTTGAGCGGCGCCGTTCTGCATGTTCATCGCACGAATGACCTGGATGTAGCGCAGTGCGGTCGCGAAACGCATGTGGCTGCGGGAGAGTGCCAGGTTCGCTTTCGCCAGCGGTTCGCGGGTCGAGAATTCCGTTACGATGGCAAGCAGCAGCAAGGTGAGCGCGGTGAAGAGGCCGATGGTTCCGAGCAGCGGGTGGACGAGGAATAGAAGCAGCAGGAAGATCGGGGCCCAGGGAACGTCGAAAAGCAGCGAACTTGCCGGGGCGTCGAGGAACTGGCGCAGGGTTGACAGGTCGCGGTAGCAGTCGTTGGCGAGGCCCGTTTCGGTGCGGGCTCCGTACTCGAAACATGCCGTCAGCACGACCGGCCGCAGGCGGTGGTCCAGCCAACTGCCGATCCGCGACAATGCCGCGCGCCGCACGATATCCAGGATCGAGCCGACCAATACCGCCGCCGCGATGATGAGCGTCAGCATGAGCAACGTGTCGGCGCTGCGGCTCGACAGGACGCGATCGTAGATCTGCAGCAGGTAGATGGAAGGAGCGAGCAGGAACAGGTTATAGGCGCAGCTATAAAGGAAGACCAGCAGGAACGCCCCGGTGCAGGCCCTGAGAGCGATGACGAGATGGGTCGGAGGAAGGTGCGCTCCTGTCGAATTCGTTGTCATTATCAGATCTCGATACTGACACGGCGGCTCGGTTCCCACGGGACTCTCTGGACCGAAATCGATCTCGGGACAAAATCCCGCAGCGGTTCAACGTGCTACGGCACCTTGCGCGTCCGAACGGAGGCGCGGTGCCGCAGGAAAGGCGAATAGGAGGATCGCCGGCCATGGCCGGCGATCCTTGTCGAGCGACTCAGATACCGATGTCGCTGATGCTGCCTAAGGTGTTGTCGAAATTGTCGAGTACATTCGAGACCGCCGTGGTGTTGGTCGTCGTTGTGGTTTCCGAGATCGGGTTCGAATGAACCAGAGCTGCGGAAATATCGCCACCGAGGGCCGCATTGCCGCTGCCGCCGGCACCGCCCATGCCTGCAATGATCGTTCCATGTTGGTCGGCAACGAGTGTATTGGTCTGGGTGGCGGTGGTGTCCGCCCCCATGCCCACGACGTTGCCGCCACTCGAATTGCTCTGGTCGCCACTCGAGGTCGGGTTCCCGCCTGCACCGCCGGCGCCGCTATTGCTGAGGGCTGCGCCGCTATTGGTGAGGGCTGCAAGGGTGGCGATCGGCGTCTGAACGAGGCCGCCGCCATTGGCGTCGCCGGTTCCCCAGTCAGCGCCCTGCCCAACATTGTCGCCATTGACGACCGTGGGGTCTGCGCCGTCGACAGTCTGTGTGCTGGCGAGAGTGGCGACTGGACTGTAGAAGATATCGCCGTTGCTGGTGCCGTCGCCACCGTTACCTGCATTCGCGTCGCCCGCAGTGGGATTGGTCAGGTTAATCGTGTCTGATGTCACTTGCGTAATAGGCATAGCGTCTCTCCTCTACTTGTTGCCCCGTAGTCTTGGACGGTTCGATGCCACAGCACACCGCCACGGGCGGGGGTCAGCGCAAACCATGGTGCGCGTGATCATCGGGGGGAACCAGCCGGACATTTGGTGACGTTCCTTTGGGTAGGTTCTGCAGTGCCGCGGGTTTTGCCGGCGCAAATTTGTCCGGGTTCGATTCGATGGATGTTGATCGTGAGCAATGAGCGGGGCCGCTCCCCGGCGTTAAGACCGGTCGCCGATCCTGATTTTGGAGCGCCACGGATCAGCCGTGCAGGACGTCGTCGATCAGCGCGGTATTGGTATCGGCGATGTTGCCTTCGCCGCCGGCTCCCCCAATACCGCCGATCTGCAGCGTATGTTGGTCGACGAGCAGGTGGTTGAGCTGGTCGGCTTCGGCGATGCCGCCCGCAGGCACGGCGATGTTGATCGGGTGGAAGTAGCCGATGTTGACGTCGACGGTGCTGCCGTTCGAATAGCCGTCACCGCCGCCGCCGGCGACCCCGCTTCCGGTGAAGATCGTGTCCGAGGAGAGGTTGAAACCGCCGCCCTTGCCGCCGACGCCGGCAATCTGCACGCCGCCCTGGTCGAAGATCACGTTGTTCGTCTGCATGGCATGGGCATCGCCGCCGGCGGCGCCGACGGCGATATTGATCGGTGAGAACACCGCGACGTTTACGTCGACCATGCTGCCGATGAAAGTGCCGTCGCCGCCGTGGCCTGCATAGGCGTCGCCATTGAAGATAAACGTCGCGCCCTGCGGGGCGGGGGCGGTATTGCCGGCAACGTTATGGTCCCCGCCCGAGCCGCCAACGCCGCCGATCTGGGTGGCGCCCTGGAGGAAGGCGGCATTGTTTGTCTGCCCGGCCGAGGCGCTCGCGCCTGGACCGGCCGCCACCGCCAGGTTCAACGGCGCAAACACAGCGGTGTCGGTGCTGATGAGGCCGCCAAAAAAGCTGCCATCACCGCCACCGCCGGCCACGCTGCCGCTGCCATGGCCGACCGCCACGTTGCCGTTCCCGCCTTCGCCGCCGATGCCTGCCATCTCGGTGACGTGCTGGTTCATCAGCGCGTTGTTACCCTGGTGCGCCTCGGCGTCCGTATGCGGGCCGGCGATTGCTGTATTCGACGGCATGAACATCGCCAGCGTGTTGCTGCCGATCGTGCCCAGGCTGGTGCCGTTGCCGCCGCTTCCGGCGGAGTTCTGCGCCGGCGCTATGTCGAGCGGAAGCCATGTCGGAACCAGCGCGAGATGTCCACCGGCGACCGTGCTCTGATTGGAGTTCGCGTTCGGTGCCTCTTCCGACAAAAGACGAGTTTCCGTCATCGCCATGACTCCCATAGGCTCGATCCCTCGCAGCACGATCATGCAGCGTGTGCGAGCGCGCATTGCGAACTATTTTGAAGGCGGTTGCGGCAAAAGGTGAGCCTGCAATTCGGCTACGTCCGTTCGGGGAGGCCATTAGTCGATCGGCTATCGCGGCCCGAGCCCCGAGAACCGCAAAGCAGGTTTTATTTCGACAGTGTCGCGCGCATCTGGCGCGGCGACTGGCCGAAGGTCTTGGCAAACATCCTGGAGAAATGCCCCGCGCTCTCGAAGCCGACTTCGAGGGCGATTTCAATGAGCGAAGCGTCGGTCTGGGTGAGAAGGTGCTTGGCGCGCTCCAGCCGGAACTTCCTGTAGACATGTGCCGGCGACATCTTCGCCTTTTCCATGAACAGGCGCTCGAGTTGTCGCCGGGACAGGCCGACGGAGGCCGCCAGTTCCGGGATCGAGATCGTGTTCTCGGTATTCTGCTCCATGATGATGAGGGCAGCGTTCAGGCGGGGATCGTTGCTCTCGATCGCGAGCGGCTTTCTCGGTTGCACATGAAGATGCGAGCGGGCCTTGTCGATCTGTAGGACTTCCAGCGCATTGCGCTCCGCCTCCCTGCTGATGTGGAGGCGTACGATATGGGCTGCCATGTCGGCCGCGCTGCTGCCGCCGGCGCAGGACCCGCGGGTGCGGTCGAGGTTGAAGAGGCGGTCCGAGCGAACCTTCAGATCCGGGAAGCGCTCGCGGAACGCCTGATAGTGGAGCCAGCTGACGCAAACGACGTGCCCCGCCATCAGTCCTGCTTCCGCCAGGATGAAGGTCCCGGTGCACAAGCCGATCAAAGGAACCTTCTTCGCGGCTGCCTTCTTGAGGAAAGCGATGG
This sequence comes from Ensifer sp. 38_S197, assembly GCF_056924495.1. NCBI lineage: Bacteria > Pseudomonadati > Pseudomonadota > Alphaproteobacteria > Hyphomicrobiales > Rhizobiaceae > Ensifer > Ensifer sp. 38_S197. Next base: position 1,901,358 of record NZ_JBXOVZ010000001.1, read on the forward strand.
TCTCGTCGTCGATCGGATGTTCGTTTTTGAGAAGGCCGCCGACCATCACGATGTAGTCGAACTGGCCGGGGTCGACGAGGCCAGACGTCGGCGCCACCTGAACCCCGCAACTGGATGCGATCAGATGGCGGGTATTGCCGAGGACCTGCCAATCGGCGCGCACGCGGCCCGATTTGTCGAGTTCGTCGCTGGCCAGCCGAAGCGTGTCGATGAAGAGAGCGAAGGCCGAGAGCGTGAACGATCGCGCCAGTACGAAACCGATCTTGAGACGGTTGGCTGCAGCATCATTGGATTTCGTGTTCATCGTCCTTGAGAACCCACTTTCAATTTCTCCTCCCAGTTGGCGCCTGCAGGCCACCCGTCACGGCCAACACACCTCCCGAGGACCGTGGCGCACCATCGCAAGAGCACCGACAATAGGAACCGCAAGCCTCGCATTCTGCGACCATGATCCCGATCCGTTATCCTATCTGAAATCCGCGTGCCAGGGGATCACAATCATTCATGAAGATCAGCCGGCGCCCGATGCGTTCTATCTTTCAAATCCTGTCCTGGCCGGTGCTCGTCGCGGGATGAGGCAGACCTGCGGCGGGTACCATGTTGCGTGACGGCGGCGTGTGGCCGAGAAACCCTTTTACTTGTAAGATTGATTTCAAAAAGATTGACATTTCAATGGAAAAGATAGTTATAAAGATAACAACAAATCACCTGGACTCATGAGATGCTCGCCATTGTCGCTGATGATCTGACCGGCGCACTGGATGCCGCGGCACCGTTTGCCGCGAGAGGCTTCCACGTCGAAGTCGCGTTGGCCGCCGAAGCGATCGGTGATGCTCTGGAGGCGGAACCGGACGTGCTGTCGGTCAATCTCGGCTCGCGCGAACTGAGCGCGGAAATCGCCAAACAGCATTCCGCCGCCGCTCTCGCCGCCCTGCCTTCCGGTTCGCGGATCTTCAAGAAGGTCGACTCGCGTCTAAAGGGCAACATTGTTGCCGAACTCGACGCGATGGCCTTCCATTCTGCGCTGGTGGCGCCGGCCATTCCTGCCTTTGGCAGGGTGGTGACATCCGGCCGTGTCCAGGGCTTCGGAGTAGATGCACCTATTTCCGTTGCCGAGAGGCTCGGCCGGCATGCGGCAAAAGCCTTGATCCCGGATGCAACCACCGAAGCCGAAATGCGCTCTCTGCTCGAAGAGGCGGAGCGAAGCGGCACGGATCTGCTGATCGGAGCGCGTGGCCTGGCCGAAGCGCTTGCCGAGCGGATGAGTGGCGGAGCTGAAACGCGCGCCGCCGAAGTGTCGGTCGGGCCGGCCTTGTTCGTTATCGGCTCCCGGGACCCGATTACACTTGCCCAGATTGACGTGCTTCGTAGCGCGATTGCTCTGTCCTATCTGCCGGCGCCGAATGGGCGACTTGTGAAAGAATACGACGTTGGCGGCGCGATCACCCTCGTGCAGGCGGTGCCAGGCGAGGGGGAGGTGACGCCGGAGGCGGTTTCGGAAGCGCTTGCCGACAGCGTTTGTCCAGGCCTCGTCCAAGCGGCAAGGACAATGCTTCTGTCCGGTGGCGCAACCGCAGAGGCGGTTTTGAAGAGAATGGGCATTCGGCGTTTTCGGCTGCTCGGCGAATGCCTGCCTGGCCTGGGCTTGGCTGAGGTCGAAGGACGTTGCATCATCGCCAAGTCCGGCGGATTCGGCGTGGCGGAGACACTGAAGGAAATCGCGGAGGCTGTCCTCCGCAAGATGGGATGACGGATGGGACTGGAGAACGGAACAGCACGCAAAAGCCTCGGCGATCTCGTCTTTGAGCGTATGCACCGTGCGATCAAGTCCGGCGCCTACAAGCCGGACGAGCGCTTGCCGACCGAGCATGATCTGGCAAGCGAGTTCGAGGTTTCCCGGCCCATCATTCGCGAAGCTCTGCGCCGGCTGCGCGAGCAGGGTTTCATCTATTCGCGCCGGGGTGCCGGCAGCTTCGTTCGTGCCGTCGGCATGCGTGAGCCGCTTGGCTTCGGGCAACTGGAGAACGTCGCCGATCTTCTGAACTGCTACGAGTTCCGCCTGACGGTCGAGCCGGCCGCTGCGGCGGCTGCGGCCGAGCGGCATGATGCCACCACCCTGGCTGCCATCCGCCAGGCGCTGGAACTGATGCGGGACGCCACCAATCGGCAATCGCACCGGGAGGATGCGGACTTCCAGTTTCATCTCGCGATCGCGCGTGCCGCCCAGAACAGCTATTTTTTCACGGCGATGGAAGCGCTGAAGGATCACATCGCCGTCGGCATGCGGTTTCACGGCGCTTCGGTCAAGCGGGAGACCACCGGGCTGACGCGGGTCTTCGCGGAGCACGAAGCGATTGCCGAAGCCATTGCCGCGCGGGAAGCCGCAAGGGCAAGACAACTCATGCATGACCACCTTGCCGGATCCCGCGAACGCCTGTTCCAGGCGACGAAGTAGTCGGATTGCAAAAACCCCGGCGGCGCCGGGGCTTTGATTTCGGCAGCGGCCGATGAACTAAAGCGCGCCGCGGTCTTTCAGATTCACTCCTTGCGCTTTAAGTCTTTGATATTTCGTATGTCGTTATCGCAAAACCGCCGCACACTTTTGCGCGACATGCTTTAGAAGGCTGCCCTGTAGATGGCGAGCACGTCTTCCACGCCCATGTCGATCGGGTTGTTGTCCATCAGCCGGCGGTTGGCATGGGCCTCGCTTGCATAGAGCGGCAGGTCGTCGGCCTTGGCGCCATGCGCGGCAAGCGACATCTCGATGCCGAGCTCGCGGCAGAAGCCGCAGGCTGCATCCAGGAGTTCGTTGGCGGGGAGATTTTCACCGAGGCCCAAGGCCCGGGCGACTTCCGCGGTCTTGTTCACAGCAACCGACTGGTTGAAGGCAAGCACGTGCGGAAAGATGATCGCGTTCGCCAGGCCATGGGGCAAGCGAAGCCGCGTTCCGAGCGGATAGGCGATGGCATGGCCGGCGGCCGTGTTGACCGGACCTAGGCAGATGCCGCCGTAATAGGAGGCGAGCATCATCCCTTCGCGCGCTTCGGTATCAGCACCATCCTTGACAGCGCGCGCGAGGTACTTGCCGACGAGCTTGAAGCCCATGCGGGCAAAGCCGTCGATCATCGGATGGGCGCGGCGGTTGGTGAAGGCTTCCACACAATGGGCCATGGCATCGACACCGGTAGCTGCAGTTACAGCCGGCGGGACGGAATAGGTGAGCTCCGGATCGAGAACGGCGAAATCGGCAATCATATGCGGGCTTTCGACCGCGATCTTGTTTCCCTTGACCGGGTCGGTGATCAGCGAACGGATGCCGGCCTCGGAGCCAGTACCGGCGGTCGTCGCCACCTGGGCAAGGCGCGTGTTGCGGCCCAGAACCCGGTTCGGCCCGGCAACATCGGCAAGCGTCTGCTCTGAATCCCAAAGTACGGCAACCAGCTTGGCAACGTCGAGCACAGATCCGCCGCCAAGGCCGACGATAAGGTCCGGCTTGCACCGCCGCGCGGTGTCGAGTGCGGCGTTCAGGGTATCGACATTCGGTTCGCCTGGGATCGCGTCAAACACCGTGGCGCGGCCCGAAAGCTTCAGGCGATCGACGAAGCCTGCGGTGATCGGTGTGCCGATGACGAGGGCGGAGCCGGCGTCTACTGCCCAGGCGCCGACATCTGCGATCGTGCCGGCGCCGACGGCCAGGCGGCGCGGCTGATGAAGAGTAATCGGAGCGATGGTCATTGGGGGTCATCCTCGCTTGGCAGCGCCTGCCACGAGCTTGCGGGCATAGGCAATGGCGGAGTTCATGTTGCCGTGGTTGGCGATGCCTTTTCCGGCGATGTCGAAGGCCGTGCCGTGATCGACCGAGGTGCGGTCGATCGGCAGGTCCACCGACACGTTGACGGCGGTGTCGAAGGCGACGAGTTTCACCGGGATGTGTCCCTGGTCGTGATACTGCGCGACCACGAGGTCGAAAGCGCCCGAATAGGCGCGGTGGAACACTGTGTCGGCGGAGATCGGACCATAGGCGTCGATGCCTTCCGCCCGCGCCGCCGCGACGGCCGGCGCGATCTGGTCGTCATCCTCGGTGCCGAAAAGGCCGTTCTCGCCGCAATGGGGATTGATGCCGGCGACCGCGATTTTGGGAGCCATATAGCCGATGCGTTTGAGATGGCCGTCGCCGGCGCGAATGGTGGCGAGAACCCGTTCGGTCGTTGAGCGTCGGATCGCTTCCTGCAGCGCCACATGGGTCGAAACGTGGATGACCTTGAGCCGCTCGGAGGCAAGCAGCATATAGGCCGCCTTCGAGCCCGTCAGGCTGCGCAGCATCCCCGTATGGCCGTCATAGTGATGGCCGGCAAGGTTCAGCGCTTCCTTGTTGATGGGTGCCGTGACGATGCAGCCGATGACGCCGGCTTCAGCGTCGCGCACCGCCTTTTCGATGAAGCGGAAGGCTGCGTCGCCGGCGATCGGGCTCAATTGTCCCCAGGGAAGCGGTGCACCCTCGATCGGCAGATCCACGACGTGCGGCGCCAGATCAATCTCGAGACCGAGGGCAGCGCGGGCCGCTTCGAGCGTGGCGAGATTGCCGTAGATCCGGATCGTGTCGCGCTCTTGCTGCGACATGTCGGCAAGCGCGCGCACCGAGATTTCGGGGCCGACGCCGCACGGGTCGCCCATGGTTATGCCGATGATATTGCTCATGAAGGTCTCCATTGGTCGGCGTGGTCCCAGCCAGGGGCCAGGCGGACATATTTGATGGCGCGCCGGTGATAGGTGTAGGCGAGGTGCATGGTGCCGTCCGGCCCCTCGAGCAGCCAGGGATAGGACAGCTCCTTGTTGCGGCCGTCGGTCGAGTCATTGGAAAGACATGTGCCTGGGCCGTCTTCGATCAGCAGTCGGACAGGAAAGGTCTTGCCGCCATCCTCGGAGAGGCAGAGGGCGACGGGTGAACGCCGCACACCCCATACCGGAACACAGCCGCCTGTCGGGTCGGCGTCGGGGCGGCTGTCGTCCTCGCCAAGTTCGTCGTAAAGCGAGGCGCGCCGCTCGGCAGTGTCGGCCGCGCTGACGGGATTGCAGATCATCGCGATCCGGCCGTCTCTCAGGCGCAGGGCGGCGATCGAGGAATTGTTGTTGGGGACGTCGCTTGCTTCCGGCCTCGACCAGGTCCGGCCCTCGTCGAGGCTCTCGGTTCTATAAACCCAGTCCGCTTGCCGTCGGCGGAAGAGGGCGGCAAGGCGGCCGTCGCCGAGCGACACCGGCGACATGTGCACGCAGCCGATGGATTGATCCAATTCTTCCAGCTGCCATGTCTCTCCCTGGTCGAACGAAATGCCGAGGGCGGCGGTATCGTGGCTGCCGTTCCACTTCTGGCCAGGGCGCTGAACGCAGCGGAAGATCGGCAACAGCCAGGCGCCGTCACCGCGCACCACGAGGGGCGCACGGATGAAGCAGCCACGGGGGAGGTCGAGATGGCGGCCCTCGGTCGTCGCCAGTGTCAGCGGGTCGGATGCGTTGCGGCGGATCTCGGCCATCCGGATCCGGCACTCGTCCTGATTGCCGGAGGGTTGGGACGTGTGGAAGAGCCACAGCCTGCCGTCGGGCGCGGTGAAAAGCACCGGGTTCTGCTCGGAATGCGCAGGGTCAAAGCTCAGACGCTGCGGCGGACCCCATTGCGTCGCGCCCTTCGGCAGGACGGACGCGAAGATGGAGATATCCGACTTGCCCTCGAGCGTGCCGCCGAACCAGGCGCAGGCGAGCGCGCCATCTGAAAGCAGATGCAGGAAGGCAGCATGATTCTGGATCATCGGCGAAGGCAATAGCGCTTCCATGCGTCCGGGCGAGGCGGCTTGAAGCAGGCCATTCATGCTGCGGGCGATTTCTTCCGGGTCCATGGGGCTCCTCCTGTGCGCTTCGAAAATCGCCAAATTTTCAAAGTTGTCAAGTTTGATAAAGTTACAAATCGACGCATCCTCCATCTATGTTTCCATTAATTTATTGATTTTGAATGATTATTTATGACGAAAATTCGGCATTGATTTTTACATCGAGAATTAATTTGACAAACTTAAGCGAAAAGAGGATGGTCTGGGCAAGCCGGCGAGAGGATGCCGGGGAGGAGGATCTCATGCCGGAAGCCAGCCCCCAGGGGGCTAAGATGGCAGTCATGTTCGCGGTCGGTGCCGCGATCCTGGCGGCAGTCGACGCGGTGATCGTGCGGGCGCTGAATGGTGCCGTGCATCCCTTCGTCATTGGCTTCTTTCGTGCCTTCTTCGGTGCGGTTATCCTTTTGCCCTGGGTCGCCCTGCGCCCGTCCGTCCTCAGATCGAGCCATCCCTTGCGCCAGCATGCGGTCCGCGCGGGCTTCAAGCTGCTGGCGATGGTCGCATTCTTCGCCGCCTTCAGCTGGGGCCCGCTTGCCGACGTGACGGCCATCGCCTTCACGTCACCGATCTTCCTGTTGCTCGGCGCCGTGCTGGCGCTGGGCGAGAAGCCCGGACCGGCGATGATCGGCGCGGTGGCGCTTGGTTTCTTGGGGGCAATGCTGATCATTGGCCCTTCGGGCGCCGGCTTCAGCCTTGCCATTCTTCTCGCGCTTACGGGCGCGGTGCTCCAGTCGGCCATTCAGTTGATCCTGAAGTCGATGTCGAAGGGCGATACGACGTCGACGCTTGTCGTCTGGAACCTCCTCTTGACCGTTCCGATCGCGCTTGTCTTCGCTCTGCCGTTCTGGACCATGCCGGGCGCAAGGGAGATGGGCCTCCTGGCGCTGCAGGGCGTCGTCGGAACCGTCTGCATGGGGATGATGACCCATGCTTTTTCGCTTGCGCCCGCCACGATCGTCGCGCCGGTGGATTTCCTGCGCCTGCCGCTCGTGGCGCTCGGCGGCTTTGCGCTGTTTGGTGAACACATTGCCCTCACCACCCTTTGCGGCGGCGGGCTCATCGGTTGTGCGGCGCTGATCGCCGCGCGATCCGGAAAAGCAACATCCGGCTGAATGAATTTCACTAGGGAGGAAATGCCGTGAAGAAACTATTCGTCTTGAGTGCGCTCATGCTGGGTTCGGCCCTGTCGCCCGCTTTCGCGGGATCGGGCCCGATCAAGATCGTGCTCGCCGAGGAAGCGGACCTGCTCGAACCCTGCATGGCGACGCGCTCGAACATCGGCCGCGTCATCATGCAGAACGTCAGCGAAACGCTGACCGAGCTCGACGTCCGCGGCAACAAGGGCGTCATGCCGCGCCTTGCCGAGAAATGGGAACAGAATGAAGACGGCAGCTGGCGCTTTCACCTGCGCCAGGGTGTCAAGTTTTCCGATGGCACGACCTTCGACGCCAAGGACGTCAAGCACAGCTTCGATCGCATCATGAGCGACAAGAACACCTGCGAGTCGCGCCGCTATTTCGGTGGCATCACGGTGACCCCCACAGTGGTCGACGATTACACGATCGATTTCAGCGCCGATCCGGTCCAGCCGATCCTGCCGCTCTTGATGTCTCTCGTCACGATCGTGCCGGAGGAAACACCGCTCGAATTCGTGCGCGAGCCGGTCGGTACCGGCCCGTACAAGCTGACCAACTGGACTCCGGGCCAGCAGATCGTGCTGACCAGCCGTGACGACTACTGGGGCACAAAGCCGGAAGTAACCGAAGCCACATATCTGTTCCGCGCCGACCCATCGGTGCGTGCCGCCATGGTCCAGACTGGCGAAGCCGATCTTTCGCCGTCGATTTCGCAGCTCGACGCCACCAATCCGGCCACGGACTTCTCCTATCTCGACAGTGAAACCGTCTATCTGCGCATCGATCACAACATCGAGCCACTGAACGACGTTCGCGTCCGCCGCGCGCTCAACATCGCCATCGACCGCCAGGCCTTCCTCGGCACGCTGGTTCCCGACAGTGCGCTGCTTGCCACCGCCATCGTGCCGCCGCCGACGCTCGGCTGGAACCCCGACGTCAAGGTCTTTCCGTACGATCCGGAAGGCGCAAAGAAGTTGCTCGAGGAAGCCAAGGCCGATGGCGTGAAGGTCGAAACGCCCATCACCATCATCGCCCGCTCGGCCAATTTCCCGAATGTGACCGAAATCATGGAGGCCATTCAGGCGCAGCTCCAGGAAGTCGGCTTCAAGGTCGATCTGAAGTTCGTCGAGGTCGCCGAGCACGAGCAGTATTATTCGAAGCCCTTCAAGGAAGGCCGCGGCCCGCAGATCGTCGCTGCCATGCACGACAATTCCAAGGGCGATCCGTCGTTCTCGATGTTCTTCAAATATGCGACCGACGGCACGCAGTCCGGCTTCTCCGATCCGAAGGTCGATGACCTGATCAAGCGCGCATCGGCCGCCGTCGGCGAAGAACGCGCCAAGCTCTGGTCGGAGCTGATCGCATATCTGCACGACGACGTCGTTGCCGACGTCCTGCTCTTCCACATGGTCGGCTTCTCCCGCGTCTCCGAGCGGCTCGATTTCAAGCCGACGATGGCCACCAACGGGACGCTGCAGCTCTCGGAGATCAAGATCAAGTAATCTGCCCTGGCGAACGACAGGTTCGCCAGTCACAACAGCAATCAAGGCGGTGGGATGATCCTGCCGCCGGATTTCTTCGAGGGCGCCATGCTGAAATTCGTTCGAAAACGCGCCGTGGCCAGTCTGATCTCGCTCGTCGGGCTGCTCGTCATGGTCTTCTTCCTGTCGCGGTTGACGGGGGATCCGGCCGCCTTGTTCCTGCCGGTCGAAGCCTCCGCGGAGATGAAGGCGCAGTTCCGCGAACTGCACGGTTTGAACGATCCCATGCTGGTGCAGTTCGCGCGTTATGTCGGCGACGTCGTGACCGGCGATTTTGGCGAATCCCTGCGCAAGGCCCGCCCTGCACTGGACGTCGTCCTCGAGGCCTTCACCTGGACGCTCTGGCTGGCCGTCATCACCATGACGCTCGTCGCCGGCGCCGCGATCGTCGTCGGCTCGCTTGCCGCCTTCCGCGCCGGCGGCTTCTTCGACCGGCTATCCTCGCTGATCTCGCTGGTCGGCGCTTCGGTTCCCGATTTCTGGATTGCCATCGTCGCGATCGTCGTGTTCTCAGTAAACCTTGCCTGGCTGCCGACTTCGGGCACCGGGTCTTTGCTCCATTGGATCCTGCCGATCTCGGTTCTGTTCATCCGGCCCTTCGGCATCATCGTGCAGGTGGTGCGCGGCTCGATGATCGGGGCGCTCTCCTCCGCCTATGTGAAGACGGCGCGCGCCAAGGGCGTCAGATCGGGGCCGATCATCTTCGTGCATGCACTGCGCAATGCCATGCTGCCGGTCATCACCGTCATCGGCGACCAGGCGGCGAGTCTTCTCAACGGCGCGGTGATCGTCGAGACCATCTTTGGCTTTCCCGGGGTCGGCAAGTTGATGATCGATTCTATCCTGCAGCGCGATTTCAACGTCGTGCTTGCCGCCATCCTCGTCACGGCGCTGGCGATCTTCCTCATGAACCTGCTGATCGATCTGGCCTATGCGCTGCTCGATCCGCGCATCCGGCATTGAGGAGGCGAACATGACCCTGCAGACCGCCGATACCGTCCTCGCCGACGAACCGCGCTTTGTGACGCGCATGTTCCGCATGCTGCTTGCCGACAAGTTCGCGCTTTGCGCCGCGATCTTCCTGCTTTTCGTCCTGATCCTCGCGATCGTCGGGCCGAGCTGGCTCGGCGATCTCGCGACCAAGCAAAACCTTAGGGGGCGCAACGCCGTGCCGTTCGACTGGGAGCGCGGCTGGGTCTGGTGGATGGGGGCCGATGCCCTTGGGCGGCCACTGCTGGCCCGCATCATCGTCGCCACCCAGAACACGCTGATGGTCGCCGCCGGCGCGGTCGCGCTTTCGGCAACCGTCGGTACCTTCCTCGGCCTCGTCGCCGGCTTCTCCTCGCCGCGTGTCAATCAGGTCATCATGCGGCTCGCGGACGTCATCATGTCCTTCCCGTCGCTGCTGATCGCCGTCATCGTGCTTTATATTCTCGGCTCATCGATCCTCAACCTGATGCTGGTTCTGGCGATCACGCGTATCCCGGTCTACCTGAGAACGACGCGTGCCGAAGTGCTGGAAATCCGCGAGCGCATGTTCGTGCAGGCCGCACGCGTGATGGGTGCATCGACGAAGCGCATCCTCTTCCGCCACATCCTGCCCGTGGTGCTGCCGACGCTGACGACGCTTGCGACGCTCGACTTCGCCTATGTGATGCTGGCGGAAAGCGCGCTCTCCTTCCTCGGTATCGGCATCCAGCCGCCGGAGATCACCTGGGGCCTGATGATCTCTCAGGGACGCCAGTACCTCACCAATGCATGGTGGCTTTCCTTCTGGCCCGGCCTTGCGATCATCCTCACAACCATGTCGCTGAATCTGCTCTCGAACTGGCTGCGCATCGCGCTCGACCCGGTGCAGCGCTGGCGCCTCGAAATGAAAGGTCGCAAGAATGGCTGACCATCTCCTGGAAGTCCGCGACCTTTCGGTCGAATTCCACACCGCAGCCGGCGTCGTGAAGGCGGTCCGCAACATTTCCTACCACCTCGACCGCGGCGAAACGCTGGCAATCCTCGGCGAGAGCGGGTCCGGCAAGTCGGTCTCCTCCTCGGCGATCATGAACCTGATCGACATGCCGCCGGGACGCATCAGCTCCGGAGAGATCCTGCTCGACGGCGTCGACCTGCTGACGATGCCGACGCAGGAAAGGCGCAAGGTCAACGGGCGCCGCATCGCCATGATCTTCCAGGATCCGCTGAGCCATCTCAACCCGGTCTATACCGTCGGCTGGCAGATCCGCGAGGCACTCACCACCCACGGAACGGATGCGGCACAAGCCGCATCGGAAGCGTTGCGGCTGCTGACGCGGGTCGGTATCCCCGACCCCGAGCGCTCGCTCGACAAATATCCGCACGAATTCTCGGGCGGCCAACGCCAGCGCGTCATGATCGCCATGGCGCTGGCGCTTCGCCCGGACCTCCTGATTGCCGATGAGCCGACGACGGCGCTCGACGTCACGGTGCAGGCCGAGGTTCTCGCGCTGCTTGAGGAGTTGCAGCAGGAGACCGGCATGGCGGTCCTCATCATCACCCACGATCTCGGTGTCGTCGCGGAGATCGCCGACCGCGTCGTAGTGATGGAAAAAGGCGTCCTGGTCGAGGCCGGCACGGTGCGCGAGGTCTACAAGAACCCGCAGCACCCCTATACGAAGAAGCTCATTGCCGCCGCCCCCGGCAAGGGCGAGATGCATGCGCCCGCAGCGCGCGCCGAGCCGGTGCTCTCGGTTCGCGACGTGCGCAAACGCTATGGCTCCTTCGAGGCGCTGAAGGGCTTGTCCTTCGATCTCATGCCCGGCGAGACCATGGCCGTCGTCGGCGAGAGCGGCTCGGGCAAGTCGACGCTGGCGCGCATCCTGCTGCGCCTCGACGAGCCGGACAGCGGCAGTGCCCTTTGGAAGGGCCGCGACCTCTTTACCATGTCGCCAGCTGAACTTTACAAGCTGCGCCGCGACCTGCAGATGGTGTTCCAGGATCCGACGCAGTCGCTCAATCCGCGCATGACGGTCTATCAGCTCATTTCCGAGGCCTGGGTTATCCATCCAGATATCCTGCCCAAGGCGAAATGGCGCGAGCGCGTGGCCGAACTCCTGGTGCAGGTCGGTCTCGGTCCGGAACACATGGGCCGCTATCCGCATCAGTTCTCCGGCGGTCAGCGCCAGCGCATCGCAATCGCCCGCGCACTTGCGCTCGAGCCACAGCTCATCATCTGCGACGAGGCCGTCTCGGCACTCGACGTCTCGGTGCAGGCTCAGGTGATTGCGCTGCTCGACAGGCTGCGCAAGGAAATGGGCATCGCCTTCATCTTCATTGCCCATGACCTGCCGGTCGTGCGCGACTTTGCCGACCACGTCATGGTCATGCAGAAAGGCAATATCGTGGAGCTTGGGACGGTGCGCGACGTGTTCGAGACACCGCGGCAAGACTATACGCGCGCGCTGCTCGCCGCTGGCCTCGACCCCGATCCTGACGTCCAGGCCGCCCATCGCGCCGCCCGTCTTCAGCGCGCGTCCTGAGACGCGTCAATCAAAGGAATAGCCGCATGACCAAGCAAGCTTTCGTCGCCCTCGTGACCTGCTTCAACGAGGACGAGACCATCAACTACCAGGCGACCCGCGCCCAGGTCCGCCGCCAGGTCGCGGCCGGCAACAACATCATGTGCGCCGGCACCAATGGTGACTTCACGGCGCTGACCTTCGAGGAGAAGGTGCGCCTGACGGAAGAGGTGGTCGACGAGGTCGGCGGCCGGGTCAAGGTGATCGTCAATGCCGGCATGCCCGCAACCTTCGAGACGGTGAAGCTCGCCCGCGAATTCGACCGTATCGGTGTCGACGGGATCGCTGTCATCACGCCGTTCTTCATCGCCTGCACGCAGGATGGTCTTGTCCGCCATTTCTCCACCGTCGCCGACGCCGTGCAGACGCCCCTCTACCTCTACGACATTCCGGCCCGCACCCAGAACCACATCGAGCCCGACACCGCGCGCACGCTCGCGGGCCACGGCAACATCGCCGGCATCAAGGATTCGGGCGGCGCAAAGGAGACGCTGGAAGCCTATCTGCAGGTTGCCAAGGAGGTCGATGGGTTCGAGGTCTATTCCGGTCCCGACCATCTCGTGCTTTGGGCGCTGCAGAACGGTGCGGCCGGCTGCATTTCGGGGCTCGGCAACGCCATGCCGCAGGTGCTTGCGGGTATCCTGAAGGCCTTCAATACGGGCGAGATCGGTGAAGCCGAAAAGCAGCAGGCGATCTTTGCCGCTTTCCGCACCGACCTTTATGCGCTGGGCTTCGCCCCGGCCATGGTCAAGCGCGCGCTCTTCCTGCAGGACCCCTCCGTCGGCGCGAGCCGCCAGCCCGCCCTGCTTCCGAACGCAGGGCAGGACGACCAGATCGCGGCAATCCTTCGGAAATACGAACTTCAGGGGTGACGTTCCTCGGCGGCCGGATCGGCGAGGAAGGCGCTTCAGGCGCGGGCTATTGCAGAAGCTGGTTGAACAGCTTTCCCAAGGTGCCGCTTTCCTCCGCTGGCTGCTCCGCTTCGGCGGCTGGTTGCTGGTCGGGCTGCTGCACTGCCGGTCCCGGTCGTTCGGCGGCGACGTCGGGCGTTACGACTTGTTCTTCAGCCGGCGGCGCGGGCGGCGTCTCGCTGCCCTCGGTCGCGTTGCCACCGATGATCTCTTTGATGGAGAGATGATCCCCTCCGTCTTTCGGTGATTTGCCGATCGCGCCGCCGATGATGTCGCGGATCGATCCGGCCTTCCCGCCGCCGGAGAGAAGCTCGTCGAGCTTCAGCTTTTCGGTGGGCAGTCCCAGCTTCTTCAGCGCCGACAGTGCGGCGTCAGGGTTCTTCAGCAGGCCTGAGAGATCGGGATAAATGCGCGGAGCCGCAAAGGAACCCTCGATCATCACAGGAACGCCGATGCCTTCGGTCGCGATATCGGCGCCTTGGCCTTCCAGCGAGGCGACGACGCGCGGATCCAGGCGGAAGTTCAACTGGTCGTTCGGAAGGTTTGCCTCACCGCTGCCGCTCATACGCACCAGCGGGCCGATGAGCTTGATATCTTCGGTGCGCGCGACGCCGTTCTCGATGGCGAAGGATGCCCCGAGCTCGGTAAAGCCGGTTGCGCTGTTCTCGTTCTGCGTGAAGCCCGACGACATCAGGCCGACGAGGTTGTTGTAGACATCGGCGACGTCGATGCCGCGGATAGCACCGTCGGAGAAGCGGACGTTCGCCGACCCCTGAAGCGCACGCTTGAGCGCTCCAGTCGTTGCGCCCGCGCCCGCGATATCGAACTGGGCCTGCAGTGCGCCTTCGAGATGCTTGAAATTCGCAAGGTCGATCAGCAGCGGGGCGGCCGAAGCGCCGGCAATCGAGGCCTTCAAGGCGATCGACGCCCCTTCTCCGGTGCCATCGGCCTTGAGGTTCGCGGCCATCCGACCGCCATAGAACGGGCTTTCAGGCAGGTCGAGACTGGCCACACCCTCGGAGATCGCCAGAGTGGTTGCCACCGGTCCGGCAAAGACGCGGCCATATCCAAGCCTCTCGGCATCGACCTTGATGGACGCATCGATCGTTCGAAGCGACGACAGATCCAGCGGCGCGTCGGGAGCGGGGCTGCCGGCTTTGCCCTTCGCTTGCGACGATGCTGGTCGGGCACCGGCAAGACGCGCCAGGTCCAGTTCGGCGAAATGGAGCGCACCGGCTATCTTGAGCGGGGTGCCCAGTTGTACCGAACCGTTGCCGGTTCCTTCGACCCCATTGACCGAAAGGGTGGCTTTTTGAAACTCGACGCCGGAGGCGCTGGCATCGACTTCGCCCTTGAAGGCGAATTGCTCCACGCTGTCGCCGCCGCCTTGGCCAATCCAGGCCAGAAGCGCGCGCATATCGGCTGCCGCGAAATTCACCTTCCCGACATAGCTGCCCGCAAGTGCCGCCTTGCCGTCAAGCGAGAGTGTCGCTTCCGGCATGCGCAGGTCGAGCTTCAAGGGCAGCTCACCTGGCACCGAGCCCGAGAGCAGGTCGCGGACGGGCAGCCGCAAATCGGCATCGGCGGCTTTCCCGCGCCAAACCAGCTTGCCGGACAGGAGCACCGGCTTGGTAAGATCGTCGATCTTGACTACCAGCTTCCTGATCTTCACCTCGCTCATCGACGGGTCACTGATGCCTGGCGTCACGAAGGTGGCGTCGCGCAGGCTGGCCGTGCCGCTTGCATTGACGGTCTTTCGGAATGTGTCTCCGCCGAGGCCGCGGAACGCGAACCCGGTATCCATCGCAAGCGTGCCGGATAGTGGAACCGATTGGCCCGCGAGGCTCGCGAGCTTCGAGATGTCGAGCCCTTTGCTCGCGACCCGGCCCTTGAAAGACGGCTCGCCCTTGCGGACGTCGGCGGTGATCTCGGCCGAAATGCCGCCGGCGTCTATGCCAAGATGCTCGAGCCGGGTCGTAAGCAATCCATCCTTCAGCGTCGCCGTCAGCGCCACATCAGCGGCGGAAATGTCGTTGACGGTAATGGCGCCCACATTGATGCTGACATCGGCATCAAAACCGGCGAGTGCCTGCAAGCCGGCCGAAGTCGACTGCTTCTCCGATTGCCCCGCGGATTTGGACGACCCCGAGGCGCTGGTTTCGACAAAGGCGCTGAAATCCAACTGGTCGGCACTGAGATCGGCCAAGAATCGCGGCCGGTCACCGGGAATGAACAGCGCATCGAGGCTGAGCTCTTCCTCTCCGACAAGCAGTTTGCCGCCGCGGATCTGGTAGCTGCCATTGCTGTTGAGCGCGACTTGCCCGCTAGCCTTGATTTCGGTCAGGCCTGGTGCAAGCACGGGATCGGCTTCCACCGAGAGGCTGAGATCGGCCGGCTTGCGCTCAAGCAATGGGCGGAGCGGGGAGACGGAGAGCGCAATCTGATAGCGCTGGTCCTTGAGCCGGGCACCGGCCGACAGCGAAAGTTCGCCGTCAATGTCAGGGGCCTGAAGTGTAACGTCGAGATCGCTGACGACCTCAGTCGCCCCGCCGTCCTTCACCTGTCTCAGAGTGCCTTCGGTGATCGATATCGTATCGATCGCGCTTCGTTCGAGGAAGGCAACCAGGGCGGCAAGCGGGTCATTCGGCTTTGCCGCGCCATTGCCGCCGCCGTCATCCGCGACCGCTGCGTTTACTGATTTCTGCCGTATCACCACGACCGGGCGCGCGAGCCTGACTTCCTTGACGTGCAAGCGGTCCGACCAAAGCGAGGAGAGTGTCACCGATCCGGCGACTTCGCCGATTTCCGCGGTCACGCCATCGCCTTCTGCGTCGAGCGAAACATTCTCGGCCACAACTGCCAAGTGAGGGATGACGGAAAGCCGGACGGGACCCTTCAGTTCGATCGAGCTGCCTGTCGCGCTCGAGAGCTGTCGGCTGAGTTCGGCACGCATCCAGTCGCTGGAAACGAAGCTCGGCAGGACAACGAGAGAAATGACGACGAGAACGCCGAGCGCCAGCAGGCCAAGAAAGAAACGCCGCATGTGCCTCTCCGTTGCGAAAGCGATTGATTCGGTATCGTTTTCCACGGCGGCGTGTTTTGCAACTCTTGCGGTGGGTTCACCTGGAAGCCGCCGCACCTCCTGCACCCGCGGTGACGTCCGTCCTCGCCTCCGCATCGCTGTTCGTCGTCGACACATTCCGAGCTGCTGCCACATATGTTCGCGGGCGATGCACGAGCGTGACCAGCACGAAGGACAGGATCATCAGCAGGTACCAGGCGCCGAGCTTCTGGAGCGATACCGGGGTCCAGCCATTGTGCTGAGAAGGATAGATCCATGCGCGCGACCAGGTGCCGATATTCTCGGCAAACCAGATGAATAGGGCGACCAGCAGGAATCCGAGAAGCAACGGCATGCGGTGCCGAAACCGGAAGACGCGATAGTGCACTGTGGTGCGCAAGAACAGTGCCGCGGTGATCGCAAACAGCGCGTAGCGCAGGTCGATGACGAAGTGGTGCGTAAAGAAATTGGCATAGATTACCAAGGCGAGCAGCACCGTCGCCCAGAGCGGCGGGTAGCCGTCGTAGCGCATGTCGAGGATGCGGGTCACGCGGGCGAGATAGGAGCCGACGGCGGCATACATGAAGCCTGAGAACAGGGGCACGCCGCCGATGCGGAAGATGCTTGGCTCCGGGTAGATCCACGACCCGGCCGAGGTCTTGAATATCTCCATGACCGTGCCGACGACGTGGAAGATCAGAATGACCTTGGCCTCGGCAATGGTCTCAAGCTTGAAGACGAGCAGACAAACCTGGATGGCAAGGGCGGCGAGGAAAAGGAAATCATAGCGGGCGATGCCCATCTCCTCCGGCCAGAACATTTTCGTCGCGAGCATCAGGGCGAGCATGGCACCGCCGAAAAGGCAGGCGAAGGCCTGCTTGATGCCGAACACCAGGAACTCCGTCAGACCGCCGAGGAGGCCGCTCGCAGGAAGTCGGTCGAGGAGGCGATGCGCCACAGCATCGATACGCGCTTCCCGGCTCGTAAAACGCCTGCCGTCTGACATTTGAGCCACCGTTTCCGCCTCCCGCTTCACCGTTGGAGACGCGATGGCGGGACAATGCGGTTGAATTATGGATGGACGACAACTGTCAGGTGGACGGACGTGCGGACGCCTCATTGCGACACCGGCTCATTCCATCTTGCGGCAGCGCCTGCGGGCCAGTGGCCTCAACGTGGGAAGGAATAGCGCTCGACGACCGCCCAGATTTCCCTGTTGACCCCCTGGAGCTGCTCGATGACGTCGTTGATCCGGGAGATCTCGGCATCGTTGATCTGCTCGATCTTGCCGTACTTGATCGTGTCCTTGCTGTCGAAGATCGCCATCAACTGGGTGCTTGCCTGGTCTCCGGTCTCATCGAAGGAATAGATGCAGTGGCTGTACTTGTTGCGAAGCTTCGCCTGCCGGGCGAGCTGTTGCGTCAGCGCGAGAATTTCCTGCCGTTGGTTCGGCGGCGTCTTGTTTGTCTTGGCCAACCGCTCGACGAGCTCGATGCGAGCCCGCGTCGTGTTCAGCGTCAGGAAGATGACGATCGCGGTTTCCTTGTCCACCCGCGCAAGGCCGGCGATCAGATAGATGAGCAGGCTTTCCGTGTTGGTCCAGGTGTAGTTGAGCTGCCCGATCAGGAGAAGGATGTCGTGAAATCTCGCCATTGGGCCCCTGCCAAAACCTTGCTGTCCAAGAACCATTCCGTTCCAGAATAGCGCATTCCCGTTTTCAGTAAATTCTTCCAATAGGACGATGCGGCGCACGTATTCGGTGCCGGCTCGATCGCGCGCAATGACTCCGTTTAAAAGCTACTTCTAATAGGTAATACCTTGGGCGGACCGAGGGCAACGGCCGCGCTACCCCGGCGAGGCTAACCCGAAGTGGCAGCTTACAACACGTGTCTGTTTGCGACAGACTGCTGACGCAACCGGAGAGCAGGATGCACTCAGGCTTTTGAGGGCTGGACACTGCACCGAATGGAATAATGCCCTTTTTAGAACCTGATCAGCTCTTCTCGACCAAGCGGGAGAGAGAGCAGCTCTATTTTAGTTGATTGCAAATTATTGACATGCGGGCGCGCAAGCGCCTCGGAGGATCCAAACTTTCATCAAAACCAACCGCAGCCCGCTGATGGCCCAAATCCGCGTAAGAGAAGAATGCGGTTCGGCTGTAGCGGTCTCAACTTGAGGTGATCGTTATGAGCAAGGACAAGAATTTCCTGTTCCCATGGGACCCGAGCCAGGACCAGAGCCAGGACCAGGATCAGGGACAAGGCCAGGGACAAGGACAACTGCAAGCTGAGCTCCAGGGCCAGCTTCAGGGTCAGGGACAAGGCCAGGGCCAGGGGCAGGGGCAGGGGCAAGGACAGGATCAGGGGCAAGGACAAGATCAGGGCCAGGGCCAGTCGCAGTACAGCGAATCCTACAACGGCAACCTGAATGGCAACGGCAATCTGAACGGTAACGGCAATGCCAACGGTAACGGTAACGCCAACGGCAACGCCAACCTGAACGGTAATGGCAACCTGAATGCCAACGGCAACCTGAACGCCAACCACAATGAAAATACATCGAACACCCATGTCGACGTCGACAGCAAGACCAACGTCGACGTCAAGGTCGATGTCGACCTTGATGGCTACAAGCCGTCTGACGATGACTTCAACGACATCGACCATTCCAAGATCGACGGCATGGCGAGCACGAGCTTCAAGGACATCCTGAACGACTCGCTCAACGGCAACAACAACGTGGCCAACGTCTTCAGCCAGAACGCCATCATGTCGGACGACGACAAGGCTGAAAACATCCAAAACAGCGGACAGCTAAACCAGAACGGCAGCGCTTGGGGTGGCACCGCCAATTCTGGCGACGGTATCCAGTCCGGTGCTGACGGCGGAGCAGGCGGAAGCGAGTCCTATGCCAATGGCGGCGCCGGTGGCGCCGGCGGTCACACGATCGGCGGCTTTGCTGCCGGCGGTGAGGGTGACGGCGGCGATTCCGACAACGATGGCGACGCAACCGGCGGGCACGGCCTTGGTGGTATCGCAGCCAGCGTAGGCGTCGGTGCGGACGGCACGAGCGGTGATGCCAACGGTGGTGCTGCCACTGGTGGTGCCGGTGGCGCAGGCGCCGCAGGTCTCGGCGTTGGCCTCGGTCTTGGCGTCGGTCTGGGTGTCGGTGCCGCAGCCGGTGGCGAAGGCGGTGACAGCACTGCCGGGAACGGTGGCGGGTCGGGTGCCGTCCAAAGCGGCGACGCCAACGCGTCGGACGCTGGCAACGGTGGGGACGCCGGTGGGTTCGTGCTTCCGATCCTCAACTTCGGTGGCGACGGTGGCGACAACGACGGTGGCAACAGCGTAGCACTCGGTCAGACTGGTGACGCCGATGGTGGCAGCTCAGGCGATGCCGGCAATGGCGGCAACGGCTTTGGCGCAGGCTCCGGTGCCGGCGGCGGCTTTGGCGCAGGTGCTGGCTATGGTGGCGATGGCGGTGCCGGCGGTGCTGCCGATGCGAGCGGTGGGACCAGTGGTGACGCCTATGGCGGCGACGGCTCTGGCGGCGCTGCTACCGGTGGTCATGGCCTTGGCGGCCTTGCTCTCACGGGCTCGTGGGCCAGTGGCGGCGAAGGCGGTGCGGCCTATGGTGGCGAGGCCTGGGGCGGCGACGGCGGAGCTGGCGGAGCCGGCGGCTTCGCGACCAACGGTGATGGCGGCGCGGGCGGCGATGCCGGCACCTGGGGCTCCTTCAACGGCGGCGACTCCGTGGTCGAGGGGCTCTCCCAGGCGACGGCAGATGCCACGATCGACACCAATGCCTTCAACCAGCAGATCGTGCTCGGCGCGAACCTGCAAGGCAACACGATCGACATGACGGTCGTCGGTGGCGACTACCATGCCGACGTGATCGGTCACGACGACAACTCTTGATCGTGAGGTGACGCGGCCGGTTCCAACGGTTCGCAATCGGTTTCGAACAGGGCTGCGCGGGTCCCGCGCAGCCCGTCATGACCCGATCCGCTACGGGCACTACCGGCAACAAAGAGGAGACACTAACCATGTACTCCGCGAAAATCTCCGAATCCATCGCCCACTTCATCGGCCTTTTCCAAGTCTCGATCGAAGATATTCGCATACGCGAGGCGCACGAGAAGTTCGACCCGGAACGTGAAGTTCACAAGGATCCGACGGACATCGAGGCCGCGCCCGTCAAGGCGCAGGCTCCCTACGATCTCGACGACTTCAGTCCCGACGTCCCCTACCATCCGCTCGACACGAACATCTATGGGCCCGTTCCGGACGGATATGCCGGACTGCCCTTTCCGGAGCCCCCGCTCACGGAAGGCGTGATTGGTCGCAGCGACGTTGAAGGTGTCGCGCAAACCTGGTCCATCAAGGCGTCCTTTGTCGGCACACCGCACACCATCAATCCCCCGGGGTCGGTGGCCGTCTACAGCCAACAGACCGTCGAGCTCTCGGATAATGATTTCGTCGATATGGGTGGGCACGGATTGAAATCCGGCCTGCATATCGACGACAGCGCGACGATGGCTCAGCTCATAGACGCCGCGCAGCAGGTTTCGCCGCTGGGCCCCGTGGACGTTGCCGGCTCCGATGCAACGATCGCCAGCCTGGTTACGACAACGGCCGCGACGCTTGATGCCTATTCTCCCGACGATACGGGGCAAGTGGATGGGTTGGTTGCCAGCCAATTCGTCGCCAAAGGCGACACGCTTGAAGGCATCCATGTGAACGGTGAACTCGTCGAGAAGGCGCCGGTTCTCAAGGATCATCTGCCAAACCCCGACGAACCGTCGAACGAACCCGATGAGCCTGAACTGACGAACAGCCCGAAGGAGGCCAGTGGCGCTGTCGCGCACGGCGAGGGCCCCGTTCCGGTCGTGGCTTCGGTTGAACTGGATGCAGGCAGCAACACGCTGGTCAACGAGGTCGTGATTTCAGGTAACTGGCTGCAAGCGAATGTCCTTGCGGCTGCCGGCGATCACGTCCAGCACAACGCTATCATCCAGACCAATGTCTATTCCGACAATGACGCCGTGGGCGCCACGCTCACCGGTGGGGAGCTTGCGGCGGAAAAGCTGACCGAGGCGCTCAATATCGCATCGTTCAAGCATGTCGAGTCGACGGAAACTGCACAGGACGAGACGAATGCATTTCCCAAGGCTTGGGCCATCACCAAAATCAAGGGTGACCTGATGATGGTGAATTGGCACCAGCAATTCACCATCATGTCCGACAACGACACGGCGATCCTGGCCGCCTCCGGCTCCAAGCTGTCGATCATTGCCGGCGACAATACGGCCGCCAACCAGATCTCGGTATTGGAACTGGGATATCGCTTCGATCTCGTCTTCGTCGGCGGAAACGTCTTTGATGCCAACATCATCCAGCAGACCAACATCCTGCTCGACAATGATTTCATCGGGGCTGTCGGCGGTTTCCATATGAGCGGCCATGGGTCAGTTTCGACCGGCGGCAACCTCTTGTGGAACTATGCCAGCATCGTTGAAGCGGGTGGCGCGGGCCCGGTGAACCCGATGCCCGAAAGCTACCTGTCGGCCCTGGAAGACCTCTCTGAAGGCAAGAACCCGTCATCGAAAGACTTCATGCACGATTCTGTCTTTGCCGGATTATTGGGCCTGAGAGTGCTCTATGTTTCCGGCGATCTCGTCAGTCTCAACTACATTCAGCAGACCAATATTCTGGGCGACAGCGACCAGGTGACGCTGGCCATGAACGCGCTGACGGAGCGTCCGGATGCGGACTGGACCATTTCGACAGGCAAGAACGCCCTGATGAACTACGCCGGCATCGTCGACGTGGATTCCGGCAAGACCATCTATGCCGGTGGCGGCATCTATTCTGACGAAGTGCTCGTGCAGGCCGAACTGATCAAGAACGAGCCCTTCCTCGAGGGGCAGGATCCGAATGCACTGGCGAGCGAGGCAGTCGTCTTCCTCGGCGACGACATGCTGAGTCCGGATACCGGTCATCAGTCGCAGGGCCACGCATCACCGCATTCGGCCATGCATACGTCAGACACCGTCAGCGTCGATCCCATGCATAGCATGGTCGCCTGAAGGGGCGCGGGAGGATTCCATGGCCGACCGCACCGACCCGTCGCGGCAAGACGTTACCGAAGCCGGAAACGCGCTTCCTGCGGATGCCGATGAGAAACCACGGCAGGCCGGATCGCCGGATACGCAAGCCACTCAGCAGCGGCTCCTTCGCAGACTTGATCATCAGGAGAGCATCTTGGACCGAGCCGTAGAAGAGATCGACGGGTTTGCAGAGCAACTGCGCAGAGCGGCGGCCAACGACGCCAGCGAAAATGAGGGCAGGGCAAACCCCGTCCGGGCACCCGGTGCGAGCCCAGGCGTCAGGGCTTTCCCGACACCTCCGGCCACCCACGTGACCCCACCGCCGACGAATATCGTGCCCCAGCCAGTCAAACCCGTACCGACGACCACAAACGCGGCGCCTCCGGCAAACAATGCCGCGCAGGTGGGCAGCGTCGCACAGCGCGCCTGCCCCCCGAAAGTCGAGAACCCGGCCAAGGTAGAAACGCTCTCGGCCCTGCGTGATCGGATGTCGGCGGAACAGCGGCCAGCGCAAGAGCAACGTAAGCCCGATGTCGACAAACCGGTTGTCTGGCCGGCGGCCGAAGTGAAGGAGAGGAACTCGCCGCCGGGCATGGTCGTGATCGATGGCGATCGCGGGCCGATCAAGGCAGAGGCGCGACCGTCCGGCAAGGATGGCGACTCTTCGAGCGGCAATGGTGGTCACGGCGGCGGCGCAAGCGTCTTTCACCAGCGCCTGGGACCGGTGGATTTCACCGCGAGCCTCAAGGCCGGCCTCAAAGCGATCAGGCAGAACCTGATGATCGTTATGGTGTTCACGATCGCCACCAACGTCCTCGTACTCGCGATACCGGTTTATCTGTTCCAGATTTCCGATCGGGTACTGACCAGCCGCTCGATCGACACGCTGGTGATGCTGACGGCCCTGATCGTCGGCGCGGTGGTGCTGCAGACGATTTTCGACGGTATCCGCCGCATGATCCTGATGCGGACGGCGGTGGAGGTTGCCGCCCAGCTCGGCGCGCCGATCCTGAGCGCCGCCGCAAGAGCCGCCCTTCACAGCAACGGGCGTGAATATCAGACGCTCGGCGACCTGCAGCAGCTTCGCGCTTTCCTGGTATCGGGAACGCTGCTTTCCTTTCTCGACGCGCCGATCGCGCCCTTCTTCGTGCTGGCGGTATTCCTCATCCATCCGCATCTTGGCGCGATCGTCATTACGTCGGCCATTCTTCTCCTGATCGTGACGCTGTTGAACCAGCGGGCGACCGCGGCCGGGTTCGGGGAGGCGACCAACTACCAGACGAAGGCGAACCTTCATCTGGATTCGATGTCGCGCAATTCGCAGATCATCAATGCGCTGGCGATGATCCCCGAAGCCGTCCACATCTGGGGCAAGGACATGGCCGGCTCGCTCAAGGCTCAGGTTCTGGCACAGGACCGCAACATCGCCTTCGCGTCGCTCTCCAAGGCGGTGCGGCTGCTCACCCAGGTGACAATGCTCGGCTGGGGCGCGAACCTGGCTCTGCACGGCCAGCTGACGGGCGGCATGGTAATCTCCGCCTCGATCATCGCCGGCCGCGCGCTCGGCCCCATCGAAGCGGCGATCGAGGGCTGGCACCAGGTGATCCAGGCCCGGGCCGCCTATGGGCGGATTTCCGCGCTGTTGCATACGTCTCCGCTCAATTTCGAGCGGCTGAAACTGCCGCGGCCCGAAGGACGCCTCGACGTCGAGCGCCTGCTCTTCGTTCCGCAGGGCACCAAACGGGTCGTGCTGAACGGCATTACCTTCGCGCTCGAGCCGGGCGACTCGCTTGCGGTGATCGGCAGTTCCGGTGCCGGCAAGACGACGCTGGGAAAAATGCTGGTCGGCTCGATCCTGCCGACGTCAGGCAATGTCCGTCTCGATCTCATGGACCTTAGGAACTGGGACCAGCGCCAGTTCGGTGAGAGCATCGGGTATCTGCCGCAGGACGTGCAGCTTTTCCCGGGGACGATCAAGGCCAATATCGCCCGCATGCGTGAAGATGCCACCGATGCGGAGATCTACGCCGCCGCCAAGCTTGCCGACGTCCACGACATGATCGCGATGTTGCCACATGGATACGAGACCGTCGTTGCGGCCGACGGTTCGCCGCTCTCGGGCGGCCAAAAGCAGCGCGTCGCGCTGGCGCGCGCCTTCTTCGGCAATCCACGCATGGTCGTGCTCGACGAGCCCAATTCCAATCTGGACACGTCAGGCGAAACGGCGCTCACGCGCGCGCTGGCGCATGCAAAGCGCGAGAAGATCACGGTCATCACCATCACGCAGCGCCCCGCGCTTCTCAACAGCGTCGACAAGGTCCTGCTGCTGGTGAACGGCACCGTGGCCCTCTTCGGCTATCGGCAGGATGTTCTCAAGGCGCTCGCTGCGCGCGGGGTGAACACCGAAGGTAATCCACTCGATCAGACCCAACTTCCGTAGGCAATCATGACGGACGTAGCCAAAGTACAGGACCTGACATGGTACGCGGAGGTACCGCGCTCCATATGGCAACACACGCTGATCGGTTTCGTGCTTATCGGCGTCACATTTGGCGGCTTCGGTGTCTGGGCCGTTACCGCACCGTTGGCGGCGGCGATCATCGCACAAGGCAGTTTCGTCGCCACCGGCCAGAACAAGGTCATCCAGCATTTCGAAGGCGGGATCATCAAGGAGATCCTGGTCAGCGAGGGCGATCGCGTGATGGCAGACCAGCCGCTGATCCGTCTCGACGAGACGGCCGCGCTCGCCAATGAGCGCCAGTTCTTCCTGCGACGGGCAAGGCTTGAGGCGATCGTCGCCCGCCTCAATGCGCAGGCGCATGGTCTCAAGGAGATCACATTGCCCGATGTTCTGACATCGCACCTGAAGGACGATCCGGAAATCGCGCCGATCGTGCAAAGCCAGCAGCTCAATTTCCAGACGTGGAGAAGCAAGCTCGATAGTGATATCGGCCTGCTGAAGCGCAACATCGAGAGCCTGGAATTCCGGTCCGAAGGCTTCCAGGAGCAGTTGAAGGCGGTCCGCGAGCAGCGCGCCCTTCTCGACGAGGAATACGCCGGCAAGAAAGTGCTGTTGGCGAAAGACCTGATCCGGAAGACGGAGATCAAGACCATCCAGCGGGCGATCGCCGATGCCGAAGGCCAGATCGGCCGGCTGATGTCGGAAGTTTCCGAAACGGGTGCACAGATCCTGAAGCAGGAGCAGCAAGTGAACCAGACGGAAGAGAGCTACAAGGAGGCGGCTCTCGACGAGTTGCAGAAAGCTGAAGCCGAACTGGACACAGTGCGCGAGCAGTTGCGCGGGGCTACCAACGTGCTGCGCCGTGCCACGATCAACGCCCCGGTAACCGGGACGGTCATCAGGATGCACTACCACACATCAGGCGGCGTCATCGAAAGCGGCAAGCCGATCATGGAAATCCTGCCGGCCGACGTGCCTCTCATCATCGAGGCACAGGTCCTGCGCACCGAGATCGACAATATCAAGGTCGGCGAGAAGGCAACCGTGCGACTGACGGCGCTCAATCAGCGCACGACGCCAGTTCTCAACGGGCAGGTCTTCTATGTGTCTGCCGACGCCTTGCCCGTGCAGACGCAGGACGGGACGCGCGAGGTTTACCTGGCCCGCGTCAGTCTGCCGGCCAGTGAACTCGCACGGGTCCATAACTTTGCCGTGACGCCGGGCATGCCGGCCGAAATCCTCATCCAGACGGCCGAGCGGACCTTCTTCGATTATCTTACGAAACCGATCCGCGACAGCATGGCCCGCGCCTTCATGGAAAACTGATCCTGGCCTTTCGACGGTCGTTCGCAGAGCGTACCAATCGCCTGGGTTACATGCCGTAGCTTCAATTCGCGGCGAAGCAATAGAAGAGGCCCTCGCCACCGGTACCCTTGAAGGCTTCGATGGTGCAGCCTCCCCGTGTCACCCGTTGCGCGCAGGACGCATGGCTGGCTTGCGAAATCCCCGCTACGATTTCGGCGCGATCGCTATATATTCAAAAGCATCGAAGCGATGCACCTCCTCCCGCAGAGCTTCGACAGGCGAACGACTTTCTCCTCCTCCCAAAGGTCGTTTGTGAGATCAGCGCCACTCCTCCTCCCAGGGCTGCTGATCGGTTTTCTAAAGAGCCTGCCGCTCCTCCCGCGGCGGGCTCTTTTGTTTTTCGCCCGATGGAAACCTCACCTTGCGCACATACGCCGAGAGCGACGGTGGGTGCATGGCGCGCTCCAACTTCGCGGAACAAAGCGCCGGCTGGACGGTTGAATATCAAGGAGGTTCCAATGTCTATCCGGCAGTTGAAATCCAGTGTGGAACTGAAATCACCGCGATGGGCGTTTCACCACGGCGCGGGGAGCCTTCGCCGGGCGCAAGGCGCTGAGGCGCGCAGCCGAGCGGTAAAGGAAGAACCGCGCGCGCAGGTTGTCGACGCGGGCGACGGCGGCCTGGTAGCTCCCGACCTTGACGTCACCCTTGAACCGGATCGCAGCCGCCAACCGTCTCCGCACGATTATAGCCGTCCGGCGGTCAAGCTTGGCAAGCTGGGTTCCATCCAGGATATGCGTGACGAGGACTGCTCCGGCGGGCCGGTCTGGTTGGCCGTGCTCGGCGATAATACCAGCGACGCGATGCGGCAGTTCATCGGCCTGGTGCTCGCCTTCATCTTCCTGTCAGCAGTCTTCTTCTGGTTCCTCGCATAGGGCGACGAAAACCTGCGGGTGATATTGCCCGATCTCTGCAGTGCCGCGACGGTTGACGGGGGAAGGCCGAACCCTAGATAACGGGCGACACGCCGCCCTTCCAACGCCAGCGAGCTCATCATGTACTATAGAACCTTCGGCCGCAGCGGCCTTCGCATATCCGAAATCGGCTATGGTGCCTGGGGCATCGGCAAGAGCCATTGGCGGGGCGCGAGCGACGACGAATCCGCCCGGGCCCTCAACCGCGCGGTCGATCTGGGCGTGAACTTCATCGACACCGCACTCGGCTACGGCCAGGGTCACAGCGAGAGGCTGATCGGGGCTTTGCTGCGAGAGCGGTCGGAGACGATCCATGTCGCCACCAAGATTCCGCCGAAGAACATGCAATGGCCTGCCCGCGCCGGCACGCCGGTTGAGCAGACCTTTCCTGCCGACCATGTGATCGCCTGTACCGAGATGAGCTTGCGCAATCTCGGGGTCGAGACGATCGACGTTCAGCAGTTCCATGTCTGGTCCGATGAATGGGTCGGTCGTGGCGACTGGCTGGAGGGGATCGAGCGGCTGAAGCGTGACGGCAAGATCCGCTACTTCGGCGTCTCGATCAACGACTATGAGCCCGACAACGCCCTGAGGCTTATCGAGACCGGCGTGGTCGACAGCGTGCAGGTGATCTACAACATCTTCGAGCAGGCGCCGGAGGAAAAGCTGCTGCCCGCATGCCTTGAACACAAGGTCGGCGTCATTGTTCGTGTGGCGCTGGACGAAGGCGGCCTGACCGGTCAGATCCGCGCTGACACCGTCTTCCCCGAAGGGGATTTTCGCGAGACCTACTTCCGGGGCGAGCGCAAGCGCGAGGTGGAGGAGCGCACGCAGAAGATCGTCGAAGACCTGGAGATCGCGCCCGATGCGCTCGCCGAAACGGCGCTGCGCTTCGTTCTCAGCCACCCCGCGGTATCGACGGTCATTCCCGGCATGCGCTCGGTGCGCAACGTCGAGCGCAATTGCGCCATCGGCGACGGCCTGGGCTTGCCGGATGCTCAGCGCGCAAAGCTGAGCGCCCATCGCTGGCGGCGCAACTTCTACCGGGATTGAACGGCCTGTTTCGCCCGCCTAGCCGAGGATCGGAGAGTGGCGCGGCGGCTGGATCGATCTTGGTTCGGCCTGCCGATTGCTCGCCGCAACTCGGCCGCCTGGAGGGCGTGCGTCGCGCCGCTGATACCGTTCTCGCGTCGCCACATAGGGACGCGATGCTGCTTGCGCTGCATGTTGGAGGCGGGAGGCTTCTGGGATTACCGGAATAAGCACTGGCCGTCGCGAGGGAGCCGCATCGGCCGAGCTCCGTTGGAGGAAAGGCAATGTCGGAAACAGTCAATGTCCGCTACATGGTCGACGACGTAGAGGCGGCGATCGCCTGGTACACGGCCCATCTCGGCTTTTCGGTTCTGTCGAATCACGCGCCGGCCTTCGCGGATGTCCAGCGCGGTGCGTTGCGGCTCCTGCTCAGCGGGCCGACGAGTTCTGCGGGCAGGCCGATGCCGGATGGCGAGAAGCCGGGGCCCGGCGGCTGGAACCGCATCCATCTGATTGTCGACGACCTCAAGGCCGAAGTGGAACGGCTGCGCCACGCCGGCGTCACGTTTCGCAACGACATCGTCACCGGTCCCGGAGGGGCGCAGATCCTGCTGATCGACCCCTCCGGAAATGTCATCGAACTGTTTCAGCCAGCGGGCCGATGACTTTCGCGCCCTGAGCACGTTCGTTGATGCCACGCGTACCGCTGGGTGCGAGCGGTGGGTTGGGTCTCAGCCGGCGCTGGTGTCGATCACTTCGAAATCGTGCGTGATCGTCGCGGTCTTGGCGAGCATGGCCGAGGCTGAGCAGTATTTTTCGATCGAGAGCGAGATGGCGCGTTCGACCTTGTTGACCGCCAGCCCGCGCCCCTTGACGATGAAGTGCATGTGAATGCGGGTGAAGACGCGGGGTTCCGTCTCGGCGCGATCCGCATCGAGTTCCACAACGCAGTCCTCAACCGGTTCGCGGCCCTTTTCGAGGATGTGGACGACATCATAGGCCGAGCAGCCGCCCGTGCCGATCAGCACCATCTCCATGGGGCTCGGCCCCGGCGTGCGCCCTTCTTCACCGAAGGCGGTTCCCAATACGACTTTGTGGCCGCTTCCAGACTCTCCGACGAAGGTCCGGTCTTCCACCCATTTGACGCGTGCTTTCATGTGTCTCGTCCCATTGCAGCAATTGCCCGGATCATGGACCCAGGGGGTCGGGGTCGATGATCTCCAGTTCACATAACGTCTCAAAGGGTTTTCGCAAATGGCCCGCTTTCGCTAAAATGGAGCCTGTGTTCATTTGCACGCGAAACAGGGCGAGCATCAAGTCGGATGAACGAGACGACCGGAAAATCGGCTGACAGTTCCGGCGCGGTGGTCCATCCGCCGATCGCCTGGGTGTTGGCAGTAGGGGGCGGCCTCGTGCTTGACCGCCTCTACCCGCTGCCGTTTGTGCCCGACGCGGTGCCCGGAGTTGTGGCCGGTGGCATCGTTTTTCTCGCCGGTCTGGCACTGCTGATCTGGTCAGCCATGACCTTCGGGCGGGCGGGAACCGAGATCCAGATCGACCGGCCGACCACCACGATCGTTGAATCCGGGCCTTACCGCTTCACGCGCAACCCGATCTATACGGGCATGTTCCTCGGCTTGGTCGGCTTTTCCATCGTCTTCGACAGCCTGTGGCTGCTGATCCTGCTGCTCCCCTTCTACCTTGTCATCCGCTATGGCGTCGTCGCCCGCGAGGAAGCCTATCTCGAGCGCAAGTTCGGTGATGTCTATCGCGCTTATAAGGGACGTGTCAGGCGCTGGCTCTAGATCACGACGATCAGTGAGAGGGGAGGGATGCGAGCGGAAACCGCACGCAGTTTCCTCATCCCGCTCGAGCGTGAACCAGGTACGGAGAGCTTGAAACCGCCCGGAGGGCTTCGGCCAGTCGCTCGATGTCGCGAGGCAACAGCCCGGCAATGTTGATGCGACCGTTCGCGGTTCCATAGACGCCGAAATCCTCGCGGAGCCGGCTCATCTGGTGCTGGTCGAGCGGCAGCAGCGAGAACATGCCTTTTTGACGGCGCAATGCCTGGAACGTCTCTGGAGCGCCGCAGCGAGCGAGCGCCGCGGTGAGGTCGCGGCGGACCTCGGCGACGCGCCAGCGGCTTGCCTCCAGTTCGGAAAGCCACATTCCGGGGCTTTCGAAGAGGTGCGCGGCAATGGCAGCGCCGTGCTCCGGTGGCATGGAATAGTTGGCTCGCGTGATCCTCTCCAGTGTGGCACGAATGTTGCCGAGCAGGTTTCTCTCTGGCGCGATCATCATCGCCGCACCGGTCCGTTCGCAGTAAAGGCCCATGTTCTTGGAGCAACTTGCCGCAACGAGCACCGTGTCGAGTTCTTGAGCGAAATGGCGCAAGCCCGCAGCATCCTGTTCGATCCCGTCGCCGAAGCCCTGATAGGCCATGTCGATAAGGGGGATCAGTCCTCTCTCCTTGCAGAGCATGGCAAGCCGGCGCCACTGCTGTGATGTCGGGTCGATACCGGTGGGATTGTGGCAGCAGCCATGGAGGAGAACCACGTCACCCCGGCGGGCTTCCTCGAGATCTGCGACGACCGCGTCGATATCAAGGCCGGCCTCGTTCTCCTGCCAACGGAACGCCCGCACGATCAGGCCCGCGGCAGTCATGATCGGGCGGTGGTTCACATAACCGGGATTGGTGTTCCAGACCGTCGCGTGCGGCGAGACGAGCGCTATGAAATCGGCGAGGACGCGAAGCGCGCCAGTGCCACCAACCGTCTGGATCGTGCATTGACGGTCGAGCGCCTCGGCGCCTTCACCGAGAAGGAGTCTCGACATTCCATCGTTGAACGCCAGGTTCCCGGAGAGTGCCCTGTAGGCTTTGGAGGCAACGGCGGAAGCGAGGCGCGCCTCAGCGTCCTGCACGGCTCGCATCACCGGAGTTTGGCCCGAAGCATCGCGATAGACCCCGACGACGAGGTCGATCTTGTCGCCGCGACGATCCTGTCGAAATGCGTTGATGAGGGCCCACAACGGATCGGGGTCGGCGATTGGCAGAGCAGCGAGCATGCTTGGGTTCCTGTCGTTCTTGAAACTAATGGCGGTTTGCCAGGATCACGCCCGTGGTGATGACCAGGATGCCGATGGCGGTCGCGAGCGCGAGGGCCTCGCCGAGGATCGGAATCGCCATCAGGCTTGCAAGCGCCGGCGCGAGTGAGCCGAGCGTCGCGCTTCTGGCGGCGCCGAGCCGCGAGATCGCGAAGGCGTAGCCGACGGTCGAGACGAGACCGACGCCGAGCCCCTGGACCAGAATGAAGGGCAGGGCCTGGTGCCACGAAAATTGCCCGATATGCATGGTGACGGCGCCCGTGAGCAGCAGTGGAGCGAGGATGACGAGCGAGCCGATGGAGAGCAGCAGACCGTTGCTGATCGCATCCACGCCGGTGCGGCGAAGGCCGATCGTATAGGCGCCCCAGATAAGGCTCGCGATCAGCAGCAGGCCGACGCCGCGCAGCGTCTCGGTCGTTACCGCATGCTTCTGCCCGGCGACGATGCCGATGACTCCGGCAAGGATCAGCGCGAGTGGCAGCCAGCGCTTCCTCGCAATGCTCTTTCGCTCGAGCAGAAGCGCGAGCAAGGCAACGGAAAGCGGCGTCGTTCCTGCAACCAGCGCGCCGACATAGGCCGCGGATGTCGCCTTGGCGCCCTCGGAGACGACGAAGAAGAACGGCACGCCGCCGAGCAAGACCAGGGCCGCATCCCGTAGCTTGACCTTGCGAAGCGCGGAGAGCCGCTGAGGGATGGCCGGCAGCAAAGCGATGATGGGGATCGCGAAACGGATGACGGCGACGTCGGCGGTGGCGAGCGGCGACGCCCCGATCGCCCGCATGGTCAGCGCAAAACCCGCCCAGACCAAGACGACGATGGAGAGCACGACGTAGCCGGTTGCCGTTGGTGTCAGCCATCCGGTTCTCGATTGCTGGAAATCTGACGTCACATCGGTCATGCGGAGCCTCGCTGTCTGGATGGCTCACATGATATGCTTCTCGGGCTGTCGATTTCTTGCTATTTCACTGGCCTGGCACATGGACTTTGGCAGAATCTGCCAACAAGGAGGGGTGAATGGACGAAAAGGACAGGCAGATCATCTGGGCGCTGCAGAAGGACGGCCGCCTTTCCAATCAGGACCTTTCCGAGAAGGTTGCGCTGTCGCCGTCGCCGTGCCTCAGGCGGCTGCGTTTGCTCGAAGAGGCGAAGATCATCAAGGGCTACACGGCGATCGTCGATGAGGAGGCCTATGGTCTGCCGATCACGGCCTTCGTCCGCATCCGCCTGGAGCGTCACTCCGAAGCCTCCGTCGCCGCCTTCGAACGCAAGGTGAGAACAATCGACAATATCCAGGATTGTTACGTCATGACCGGCGAGGCGGACTATCTGCTGCGTGTCCTGGTGACAAGCCTCAAGGATTACGAACAGTTCGTCCGCACGCAGTTGCACAACATTGAGGGCATTGCGGCGATCGATACGAGCTTTGCCTATGGCACGGTCAAGCGTGCGACCGTCTTTCCGCGTCTGTGAGCGGCCAGCGAGTGCCGGGCCTCGTCACGCCGCCCAGCGTCGGAAGATGACGCTGGCGTTGACGCCACCGAACCCGAAGCCGTTCGAGATGGCATGATCGAGCGGCATCTTTCGTGCCGCCCCAGAGACGATGTCGATGCCGTCGGCAGCCGGATCCGGCGTTTCAAGGTTGAGCGTCGGCGGCACCGTCTGGTCGCGCAGCGCAAGCACGGTAAAGACTGCCTCCAGACCACCGGCTGCGCCCAGCAGATGTCCGGTCGCGGATTTCGTCGCGCTGACGGCGATTTCTCCGTTGCGGCCGAAGACCGATTTGATCGCCTCGATTTCGCCCCTGTCGCCGACGGGCGTCGATGTGGCATGGGCATTGAGATGACGGATATCGCCTGGCCGAATGCCGGCCTGGGCAATGGCGATCTCCATGGCTCGCCGGGCACCCGCACCGTCCTCCGGGCCCGAGGTGATGTGGTGGGCATCGGCCGTCGTGCCGTAGCCGACGAGTTCGGCGATCGGCGTCGCGCCGCGCGCCAATGCGTGCTCCAGCGCCTCGATCACGACGATGCCGGCGCCTTCACCCATGACGAAGCCGTCGCGATCGACATCGAACGGTCGCGAGGCGCGATGAGGCGTCTCGTTGAATCCGGTCGATAGGGAGCGAGCGGCGGCGAAGCCGCCGAGGCTGATGGTGTTGATGCAGGCTTCCGCCCCGCCGCAGATCGCGATATCCGCCTCGTCAGCGCGGATCATCCGGGCCGCATCGCCGATTGCCTGGACACCTGCGGCGCAGGCTGTTACCGGCGCGCCGATCGGCCCTTTGAAACCGTGACGGATCGAAACCTGGCCGGCGGCGAGGTTCACGAGAAACGAGGGCACGGTGAAGGGCGAGAGCCGCCGCACACCGCGCTGGTCGACCGTGCGGACCGCCTCCGAGATTGCCGGGAAGCCGCCGATGCCGGACGCGATCACCGTGGCCGTGCGCTGCTGTTCGATCGCGCTTGCAGGCTTCCAGCCGGACTGCTCGATTGCCTCTTCCGCTGTCGCCAGCGCCAGCAGGATAAAGCGGTCCATCTTGCGCTGGTCCTTCGGCGGAACGATCCGATCGGGATCGAAGCCAGCGATGGCGTCGTCGGTAAGGGTGGGCACCGTCCCGCCGATCTTGCTGCCAAGGTCGGCGACGACCTCATCCGGCAGACGCCGAAGCCCCGAGTGTCCGGCAAGAAGCCGCGACCAGCTTGCCTCTACGCCTGCTGCCAAAGGGCTGATGGCCCCCATGCCTGTTACGACGATGCGACGCATCTATTCTCCTGACCTAGGTTTACACAGCCCGAACGGAAAACCATTCGTGTTGTTGCGAAATTGCTCTGGTATGCGGGCCGCAACGGGCGTGCAGCAGCGCGGATGCCCCTTTTGATCCTCAGTGCTCTCAACGTGGGCGTTCGATGGCGATCGCAGTGGCCTCACCGCCGCCGATACACAGGGCCGCGACGCCTTTCGAAAGCCCCCGGCGTGCCAAGGCGTGAAGCAGGGTCACGATCAGCCGCGCGCCGGTGGCACCGATTGGATGACCGAGCGCGCAGGCGCCGCCATTGACGTTCAGCCGGTCGCGGGCGATCCCAAGGTCCCTGGCCGCGGCCATGGCGACGACGGCGAAGGCTTCGTTGATTTCGAAGAGATCAACGTCATCGACACTCCAGCCGGTCTTTTCCAATAGCTTGCGGATCGCGGGAATAGGCGCCGTCGTATACCAGGCGGGTTCCTGACTATGCGTCGCATGCGCCCTGATTTCAGCAAGGATCGGCATGCCTTCGCGCTCGGCGATCGAGCGGCGGGTCAGGACGAGAGCGGCCGCGCCATCGGCATTGGCCGACGCGCTGGCGGCCGTGATCGTGCCATTGGCGCGAAAGGCGGGCTTCAAGTTCGGGATCTTTTCGGGCGACACTTTCAGCGGATGTTCGTCGCTATCGATGACCTTGTCTGCCCCCTTGGCAGCGACGGTGATCGGTGCGATCTCGTCGGCGAAGTCACCGGTTTCGATCGCGGCGCGGGCACGTGTCAGCGTCTCAACCGCATAGGCGTCCTGATCCGCGCGGCTGAACCCATAGGCTTCGGCCGCCGCCTCGCCGAAATCACCCATCGGCCGGCCGGGCTCATAGGCATCTTCCAAGCCATCGAGCATCATATGGTCGAAGATGTGGTCGTGCCCGGCGCGATAGCCGGCCCGCGCCTTGGGGAGTAGATAGGGCGCGTTCGACATAGACTCCATGCCGCCGGCGACCGCGACATCGATCGATCCGGCGAGAATGAGATCATGCGCCAGCATGGTCGCCTTCATGCCGGAACCGCAGACCTTGTTGATCGTGGTGGCGCCGACGGCATCGGGCAGGCCGGCGCGGCGGGCGGCCTGCCTGGCCGGTGCCTGTCCCTGGCCAGCGGGAAGCACGCAACCCATCAGCACCTCGTCCGGCCGATCGGGTGAGAGCCGGGCCCGTTCAAGTGCGGCGTGAATGACGTGGGCGCCAAGTGCGCTTGCCTGGACCGGAGCCAGATCGCCAAGAAAGCGGCCAAGCGGCGTGCGCACCGCCGATACGATGACGATCGGATCAATGGGACTGGACATGTCGAAACCTTTCCGGCTGGAAAATGACGGTGCGGTGCCCGCCGCTCACTGAGGCAGATGTTGGGACGCGTCCCCGGTAGAGGGTTCCGGAAACAGATGGTCCGCGCCCGCCTTCAGGAACCTATTGGAGAGTTGCGCGTCGTCGACGGCCCGAGACAGCATCAGTGCACCGACCATGGTCGAGAGTGCGACGATCGATTGGTCACGCGCCTCCTGTCCCGGCGCAGGTGTCATCATGCCATCGAGAATATCGAGATGGCTTTCGACGCCGGCCTCGAAAACCTGGCGAAGCGCCTTGCCGCGGCGGGCAGCCTCCGGCGCGAGCGCTGCCAAGGCGCATCCGTCCGCCTTTTCATGGCGGTGCGTATCCGACAGGTAGAAGCGGAGCAGGGCGCGAAGCGGTTTGCCGGCCGCTTTGGAGACGACCCCGGTCCAGTTCGCCACGCCCTTCTCCAAGGCCTTGGAGGAGGCCTGGACGATGAGGTCGTCCTTGGATTCGAATTGCTTGTAGAAGCCGCCTTGGGTCAGTCCTGCGCCCTTCATCAGGTCGTTCAGGCCGATGCCGTCGAAGCCGTTCTCCCGAAAAAGGCGACTGGCGACGTCGATGACCGTTCGGCGGTTTTCCTCCGCCTGTGCGCGGCTCACTCTCATGGCCTGCTCCCATCAGGAAAATGCGACAGCCAGAATATATTGCGATCACCATCTATTCGTCAAGCATAGATGGTGATCGCAATCTCAGCGGCCGCTTGAGTGGCCGCTGAGGGCGCTTCAGGCGCCTAGCCGCACACCGGTCATCGTCTCGCTAATGAACCAGAGCCGCTCGGCGGCCCCTCGATCGACGGCATAGGCCTCGACACCGGAGAGGCGGGCAGATGTCGTATGGCGCGCGATCGACCAGGGTGTGTCCGGGGGAAGCTGCGGCGCGATATCAGAGTCCAGGCAGAACACCCCGCCTTTGCCGTCAAGCTGCGGGCTGGTCGCGCACCAGACCTGGGTGGCGGCCCCTTGTGCCGGCGTCTTCAGGTCGCGCGACGGGTCGAGGATCGGTTCGCCCTTGTCGTCCAGCGCACCGTGCGCCTGCAAAGTCTTGACCGAGAGATGGCGGGTCAGCCCGGTTCCGACGATGCCGCCCGGATGCAGGGAGAAGGCACGAATCCCGTGACCCTTGCCGCGTGCGTCGAGCGCCGTGGCAAAGAGAACATTCGCCGTTTTCGACTGGCCGTAGGCGAGCCACGGATCATAGGCGCGGCGCTCGAAATTGATATCGTCGAACATCACGGGCGAAAAGCGGTGCCCGGCGGAAGATACGGAAACGACGCGCGCGCCTTGTGCCCGCCGCATCGCCGGCCAGAGCCGCGCAACCAGTTGGAAATGGCCGAGATGGTTCGTAGAGAATTGCAGTTCGTTGCCGCGCGCGTCACGCGTCAGTTCATCGACGGCCATGATACCGGCGCTGTTGACGAGGATATGGAGCGGCAGGCCGGAGGCAAGGAAATCGTCAGCGAAAGAGTCGATCGAGGCCGGATCGGTTAGGTTCATCGGTCGCACTTCTATCCCGGCTGCAACCTCTGCGATCGACATGCGGGCGCGTTCGACGTCGCGAGCCGGCACGACCACTTTGGCGCCAGCCTGCGCAAAGGTTCGTACAGTCTCGAGGCCAAGGCCGGAATAGCCGCCCGTAACGATGGCGATCTTGTCGGTGAGGTCGATGCCGCGGATGACATCCGATGTGGTCGAGGCGGCGGTGAAGCCGGAGTTGATGGGCTCTTGCAAAGTGGACATGGTGGGTCTCCAGTTGATGCACCCTGGAGATATTTATCATCCCACGAATTATGAATGCTTGAGAATCCGCAGTTCTTTCGCCATAGTTCAGAAATGGACCAAGATCCGCTTTCCTCCATCTTGTCGCTGATCGAAGCCCGAGCGGTCTATGCCGGCGGTTTCAGTGCCGGCGGCGATTGGGCTATCCGCTTTCCGCCGCCGGAAAAGATCAAGTTCTTCGCCATTGCCCGCGGGGCCTGCCTGCTTGCGGTCGATGGCCTCGGCGATCCGTTGCAGCTTGCTACCGGCGATGTCGTGCTGCTTTCGACAGCGGCTCCGTTTACGATTGCCAGCGCAGATGGGATTTCCCCCATCGATGCCTGTGACCTCTATACCGAAGGCAAGCGCATGGCGTCGCTGGGGCAGGGCGAGGATTTCCTGTTCATGGGCGGCCATATCGACCTCGGCACTGCGAGCAGCCGGCTGCTCATCGACAATCTACCGCCGGTTATTCACCTGCAAAGCGACGATGCCGGGGCGGGTCAACTGCAATGGCTGATCCGGGAACTGGTGCAGGAAACGATGGACAGCACACCCGGCGCGGATGCCGCACGCACGGGCCTCGCCCATCTGATGTTTCTGCAGATCCTCAGGGGGTACCTTTCACGCGAGCGCGGCGTCGATGTCGGCTGGCTGCGTGTCGCCTGCGATCCCAAGCTGGCGCCGGCGCTCTTATTGATGCATGGCGACCCGACACGCAACTGGCACTTGCCGGAGTTGGCCCGCGCCGCGGCAATGTCGCGTACGGCCTTTGCCACCTACTTCAAGACCGTCGCAGGCATCGCCCCGCTCGGCTATCTCGCCGAATGGCGCATGCGGCTGGCAGAGCGAAAGCTACAGGATGGTGGCCAGTCGGTGGCGATGGTCGCGCAGTCTGTCGGCTACGCCTCGGAAGCCGCCTTCAGCACCGCGTTCAAACGTGTCATGGGCCGCTCGCCGCGGCAGCGCACGAACGCTGGCGGTTTGGCCAACTCTCGCCGAGCGCGCTCTGACCGGCAGCCCAACGGTGGCCCTACGCGTCCGGCAGGGTGAAGACGGCGCAAGGTGTTGCGATGCCGCGCAAGGTGTGATCGCCGAGCGGCAGGAGCGGCGTCGAGGTCGCTGCGGCAACGGCGCCCGAGATCAGTACCGACCGGCCGAGCGGCCGGCACAATCCCTCGAGGCGGCTGACGAGATTGACTGCCGAACCGATGGCGGTGAAATCGAGCCGGTCGGCTGCGCCGATGTTGCCCCAGAGAATGTCGCCGAGATGCAGGGCCACGCCGAAGGAGAGCGGCGGCAGACCCTCGGCCTGCCGTGTCTGATCGAGATGGGCCATGCCGGCGCGAGCGGCCGTGACCGCGCGCAAAGCCGCATCACAGGCTTCGGTCGGCGAACCAGTGACCGGGAAAATCGCCAGGACGCCATCGCCGATGAATTTCAGCACCTCGCCGCCGAAGGCATGGATCGCGCCGGCCACGCGATCGAACCAGGCGTCGAGTGCCGCGATCACCAAAGCGGGTTCCGTCGCTTCGGACAGAACGGTGAAATTGCGCAGATCGGCGTAAAACAATGCTGCGGGAATGGTTTCCCCGGTTCCGCGGGTGAGCGCCCCGGCCCGGACGCGGGCGGCGCTGCGGCGGCCGAGATAGGCTTCGAGCAGCGCAGCGAGCGCTGCCCGCTCGACAAGAGCGGCCAAGGGGGCGGCGGCGAAGCGGGCGACCTGACGAAGTTTTGCCGTCTCGGCCGGGTCGAACGGGCGGGTGCCGGCCCAAGCGAGCGTCGCCCGATCCGTTCCCGAACCGGTCGATTGTTCCAGCACCGGCCCCAGCCCGGCCAGCCAATCTTGACCTGCCCGATCGGAGACTGCGCCCGCAAAGCCCAGGCTTTCGATCACCACGCCGGTCTCTGCCCGCCACAACCAGCTACGGCGAGCGATGATCGGGTGCGGCACGGAAAGGGTGAGGGCACCGCCGGCAAGCGGCAGTTCGTCGGCGACAAGCAGACGTCCAAGCTGCGCCAGGAAACGGTCCGGTTCAGGCGCGGCGCTCGCTTCATCCACCAGCCAGGCGAGGGGTGCGGACAAATCCATGCCGGAATGATAGCGCCGGGACCCGTTCGGGCAAGAGCCATCCCGGTGGCGCCATTGGCCGCGCGGGTCTATGATCGCGGCAGCCTGGGTTCCGTGCTTCCTTTCTTAAGAGCCGGCGGGCAGGCCAAATAGCAAAGGGAAGACCGATGCAGGAAGCCCTCGTCGTCCGCCGCGAAACGCATATTCAGGCACCGCCTGCTGCCGTCTTCGCTCTCTTGACCGATCCGGAGAAGATCCTCCGCTGGATGGGAACGGAAGCCGACACCAAGGCGGAGCCCGGCGGTCTCTACCTCGTCAACGTGACCGGCGCCCGGTTTGCCCGCGGATCCTTCCGTGAGGTGGTGCCGGTGCATCGGCTCGCCTACAGCTTCGGCTGGGAGGGCAGCGACATCGTCCCGCCCGGTTCCAGTCTGGTCGAGATCGACCTGATCGAACAACCGGATGGAACGCTGCTGCGTCTCACCCACACGGGGTTGCCCAATTCCGAGCAATGCGCCGGCCATGCGGAAGGTTGGGCGCACTATCTGGAGCGCTTGGGGCAGGTCGCGTCGGGGCGAGATCCCGGGCCGGATCCATGGCTCGGCCGCGACGGCAGCAGCAGTTGACCATCTCTCCCCCGATCAGACACATCGGCAAAAGCGCATCCGGCGTGACATCTGCCACCGACGCGTAGGTATGACGGCCTTCGTCGGCATTGTAGCGCTCGGCGAAATACCGGCACCGGCTCCCGCAGGTCGTGGAGGGAACGCTACTTCTGCGCCTGCTCCGCAGGCATCGGCTTGACCGGAGCGCCGGGGAAGATCTTCTGCAGGTTTCCGGCGATCACCCGATCGCCCTCCGAAACCCCCGACGTCAGGCCGATGAGGCTGCCGCTCGTCGGGCCAAGGGAGACCAGCCGCTGTTCGACCGTGTCGCCCTTGCCGACGACATAGACGTATTTGCCGAGCTGGCTTGAACCGAGCGCCGTTTCCGGCACCATCAGCACGTTCTGCTCATCCCTGATCTTCAGCCGCACGCGGACATATTGGCCGGGGAGCAGGGTCAGGTCCGTGTTGTCGATCGTCACACGCGCCACGACCGTCCCGGTATTGCCCTCGACCGAGTTGTTGATGAAGCTGAGGTCGCCGCGATAGCGCGGCTCGGTATCGCCGGGCAGAAGCACTTCGGCCTCCACCTTGCCTTTCGTCCGAGCCTTCTGGATGTCGGCGAGCTCGGATTCGCTCGGGTTGAACGAGACGTAGATCGGCGAAAGCTGCACCAGGTTGTTGAGCGGAGTTCCGGTCGTGTTGCTGACCAGCGTACCCTCCGGCGCCTGGTTGCGGCCCAAGCGGCCGGCGAAGGGAGCGTGGATCTCGGTGTAATCGAGGTTGATCTCCGCGGTGCGAACCGCCGCCCGCGACATGGCGAGCGCCGCCTCCGCCTGATGCACGGCACTCTGGCGCTGGTCGAAACTGTCTTTGTCGAGATAGCCTGTGGTCGCGAGCTCGTTGCCGCGCGTGAGATTGGAACGAAGGTAAGCAAGCGATGCCTCATCGCGTTCGACCTGGGCCTTTGCCTGATCGAGTTGCGCGCGGTAATCGCGGGCGTCGATCCGGTAGAGAAGGTCGCCGTGCTTCACGTCCGCGCCGTCAGGTACCGCCTGTGACTCGATATAGCCGGTGATTTTGGCGCGAAGCGTCACGTTGCGGATCGCCTCGGTGCGCGCCGAATAGTCGAAATAGATCGGGACCGTCTTTTTGACGACCGACGCGACGGGAACGGGCATCGCCTGCTGCGGCGGCCCCACCGCTGCGCCGGCATCGCCGCCTTTGATCTCAAAGCCCCCGTTCTTGTAATGATAGGCCGCGACAAGGGCGGCACTCACGACCACTGCGGCAAGGACCAGTTTCGAACCACGCATATCAGGCTCCAATTCCTATTCCGCCGCCTCCGGCTCTTGGCTCGGACCCACGGGCTTGGACGAGACCCCCTCCCGCCATTGCTCGATGACCGCGTAGAAGACCGGGACGAAAATGAGTGTGAGAATGGTCGCGGCCAGCATACCACCGAAGACCGTGGTGCCGATCGACTGGCGGCTGGCGGCCCCTGCGCCCCTGGCGTACATCAGCGGCAGCACGCCGAGGATGAAGGCGAAGGCCGTCATCAGGATCGGCCGTAGGCGCAGGCGGGCTGCTTCCGCAGCCGCGGCGACCACATCCAGCCCTTCCTCGCGCCGGCGACGGGCGAATTCGACGATCAGGATGGCATTCTTGGCAGCAAGTCCTACCAGCATCACGAAACCGATCTGCGAATAGACGTCGATCTGCATTCCGCGCAGCCACAGCGCCGAAAGCGCGCCCAGAAGCGCGAGCGGCACCGAAAGCAGCACCATGAAGGGCATCGACCAGCTTTCATACTGGGCGGCCAGGATCAGGAAACAGAAGACGAGTGCGAGCGCAAAGACGAGCGCGGCGATCGAGCCTGCCCGGATCTCCTGATAGGTAATGCCGGTCCACTCGAATGTGTAGTCCCGCGGCAGCGTCGTACGGGCAACGCGCTCCATTGCCGCCACTGCCTGGCTAGAGCTGAAGCCGGGCGCTGCCGCACCGTTGATCAGCGCCGACGGGTAGTTGTTGTAGTGGGTGACGGTCTCGGGGCCGACCGTCGGCCTGAAGGTCCCAAGCGTGTTGAGCGGCACCATTTCACCCCGGGTGTTGCGCACGTAAAGGCGCGAAAGATCCGTGGCCGAGGCCCGGGCGGCCTGGTCGGCCTGCAGCGTCACGCGGAACGTGCGGCCGAAGAGGTTGAAGTCGTTGACATAGAGCGAGCCGAAATAGATCTGCAGCGTGTTGAAGATATCAGGCAAAGTGAGCCCGAGGAGCTTTGCCTTGTCGCGGTCGAGGTCATAGTCGAATTGCGGGCTCGACGTGCTGAAGGTGGTGAAGAGCTGATAGGGGTTGATCTCGGGCTGCTTGCGCGCCTCGGCAATCAGTGCCTGCGTTGCGTCGTTCAGCGCTTGGGCGCTGCGTCCGCCCAGGTCCTCCACCTGAAATTCGAAACCGCCCGTAGCGCCAAGCCCCTGGATAGATGGCGGATCGAAGGCGAGCACGAGGGCGTCCGGGATCTGCAGGAGCTGCGGCTGCACGGCCTGGCGGAGCGCCGAGGCGCCCTGTTCCGGCGGCCGCTCGTCCCATGGTTTCAGCACGGCGAATTGCACGGCGGAGTTCGATTGGGCGGCGAAGGACAGGAAATTGAAGCCGACGACGGAACCGACGAAATCGACGCCTGCGGTGCCGCGGAGGATTTCCTCGGATCGCTGCGCGACGGCCTCGGTGCGTTCGAGCGAGGCGCCATCCGGAAGCTGGATGACCACGAAGAAATAGCCCTGGTCCTCGACCGGCAGGAAGGTCGACGGGGTGCGCTGCCATAGCGCGTAGGTGGAGCCGATCGCCAGCAGGAAGAGGGCAAACAGTGCCCAATGCCAGCGCACGAGCCCGGCGACGCTGCGCGCATAGCCGTGCGACAACGCATGGAAGCCGGTGTTGAACCAGCGGAACGGTGCAAAGCGCGGTTCGCCGCGATAGCGCAAAAAGGCGGCGCTCAACGCCGGGCTGAGGGTCAGCGAATTGAAGGCGGAGAAAGCCACCGAAATCGCGACCGTCAAGGCGAACTGATTGTAAAGGCTACCGGCGACGCCCGGAATGAAGGCGACCGGCACAAAGACGGCGAGAAGCACGGCCGTCGTCGCGATGATCGGACCCGTGACCTCCTGCATGGCCTTGCGTGTGGCGGCAAGCGGCGGCAGGCCGGACTCCAACTGCCTTTCGACGTTTTCGACGACGACGATCGCATCATCCACCACGAGGCCGATGGCGAGCACCATGCCGAGCAGGCTCAGCATGTTCAACGAGAAGCCCAGCAGATACATGACGACGAGGGTCGCGATCAGCGAGACTGGAATGGCGATCGTCGGGATGATCGTGGTGCGCAGGCTCTGCAGGAAGAGGAAGACGACGAAAACGACGAGGGCCAGGGCCTCGAGCAGCGTGAAGACGACGTCCTTCATCGCCGCCGAGACGAACCGCGTGGTGTCGTAGAACATGTGATAGGCGATGCCTGCGGGGAAGCGCTGCGAAAGCTCGTCCATTTTCGCCTGCACGCGGCTCTGCAGATCGAGCGCGTTGGAGCCCGGCGCCTGGAACACGGCAAGCACCACGCTCTCCTTGCCGTTGAAGGTGACGGAGGACGAATAGAGCAGTGCCCCGAGTTCGATGCGCGCCACATCGCGCAGCCTGGTCGTCGCCCCGGTCGTCTGGTCGGCCCGCAGCACGATATCGCCGAACTGCGAGGGGTCGCTCAACCGGCCGAGCGCATTGATCTGCATCTCGAAGGGCGTGCCGGCTGGCGCCGGCGATTGCCCGACCTTGCCGCCCGCGACCTGGATGTTCTGCTCGGCGATGACGTTCTGGACGTCGACGGCAGTGATACCGAGATTGGCCATGCGGTCGGGATCGAGCCAGACGCGCATCGAATAACGGCGCTCGCCGAAAAGCTGGACGTCGCCGATGCCGGGCAGGCGCTTCAGTGGATCGAGTATCTGCAGGTAGGCGTAGTTGCTGACCGAGGCGAAATCGACCGAATTGTCCGGCGAATCCAGGCTCACCAGCACGGTGAAATTGGGGATCTGCTTGGCGATGGTGACGCCGGTCTGGTTGACGAGCGCGGGAAGCGAGGATGCCGCCTGCGAGACGCGGTTCTGCACGTCGAGCGCCGCGACGTCGATCGGATAGCCCACCTCGAATGAGATGATGATCCGCGACGAACCGTCGTTCGAACTCGTCGAGGTCATGTAGAGCATGCCCGGCACGCCGTTGATCTGCTGTTCGAGCGGCGTCGTCACCGTGTCGGCAACCACCTGGGCGCTGGCA
Organism: Ensifer sp. 38_S197; assembly: GCF_056924495.1. Classification (NCBI taxonomy): domain Bacteria; kingdom Pseudomonadati; phylum Pseudomonadota; class Alphaproteobacteria; order Hyphomicrobiales; family Rhizobiaceae; genus Ensifer; species Ensifer sp. 38_S197. The sequence continues at coordinate 1,945,306 of NZ_JBXOVZ010000001.1, forward strand.
CCCGGATAATTGGCGGCGACGACGATCTGCGGCGGCGTCACGTCGGGAAACTGCGAGATCGGCAGCAGGAAATAGCAGATGCCGCCGGCGAGCGTCATGATGATCGCTATCGCCGATGCGAAGATCGGCCGGTGAATGAAGAAGTCGATCATGGCAGGATCGATCCTTTTGGAGCGCCGCCAGCCCGTCGGGCGGCAAGTCGGAACGTTTTGAAACCGGTCACGCGCGCGCCTGCCACGCAGACCATCAGGTCAGAGACGTATTTTCCAGCCTTAAGCCCATCCAGCATGCGCATTGTCAGGCTCCAGCACGAGATCATGATGGGCCGGATCGACCCAAATCACGAGCGTTATCGAATTTTAAAAGTCTCTTCGGTGTGCGCTCTGGATAGAAGACGTCTGACGACCGCGCCCGCCGACACTGCGCTAGAATTATTTTCGGTTACCGCCGTCTCTGAAAGGGCCTTTGCGGCAAGCGGCCATTCCTCGACGTGCCGCGTTGGCGAAAATGTTACTGGTCGGTAACATCGCTGCATGTTATCGACCAATGCCAGGGCGTCAAGGGGCAAGATTTTCCACGCCGACCACGCCGGGCCAATGCGATGACAACGGATACCTGCAACCCATCACGTCGTTCGCCGCGCGATCGTATCGTCGCGGCTGCGCGTGATCTCTTCCGCCGGCACGGCATTCGCGGGACCGGCGTCGATGCGATCGCCGATGCCGCCGGCAGTAACAAGATGACACTCTACCGCCACTTCAATTCGAAAGACGAGTTGATCGTCGAATGCCTCCGCCACGCGGGAATGGAGATGGACCACTTCTGGCGCGAACTGGAAGACGCGTATCCCGGTGACGGGATGGAACAGCTCAGGGCCTGGGTCCGGCGGATTTCCGAGCATCTCGGTGACGACAATTGCCACTGCGAATTGATGAACGCCGCCGTCCAGCTTACGGACGAGGATCATCCCGGGCGCTCGGTCATCCGGATGTTCAAGGATGCGCAGCGTGACCGTGTCGTGGGGCTTTGCCGCAGGGCCGGCATCGCTGATGCGGAACTGCTTTGCGACACGCTGCTGCTTTTGATCGAGGGCGCGCGCGCCGCTCAGCAAAGCAGCGGCGCCGAAGGGCCAAGCGCCCGCTTTGCGGAGATCGCCGACGCGGCGATTCTGTCCTTCGCCGGGAGCCGCACTGCTTTGGAATAGGTGGTGAGGCCGCTGCGGAGATTTCAGTCGGCCATGATCGAACTCGCGACAACAAGCGGTGCGCCGGCGCTGCAGTTTTTGCAGGAAAGGTCAGCCGCACAAACTGCTGCTGTCTTCGGATGATCACGATATTGAGACGGGAGACTTGTGCCGGACCGCGCTCCTCCGGGGTGGCCCGTTGGGACGCTCTATCCCCCGACACTCGGCAACTGCTGCCGAATGCCGGCGGCTACAGCGCCGCGCATCGGACCAGACGCGCAAAGGTCACTGTAGAATTTTGATTTTCTGCATGTTTCCGTTGGTAAATCGAGGTCGATTTAGGAGACATGCAGTAGTGACAACCGACACTCCGCTGCATCATATCGCGACTTCAGGCAGCGATCGGCGAAGGCCATGACGCCGATGCAAGCGACCAAAGGTCGGAGAGACCAGATTGGTGCCGCGGGTCATCCGGTAACATTCCTTTTCGCAGCGCGTGCCTTGCGCGACATGGGCGACGGCTTCGTGGGGATATTTCAGGCAATGGCTGGTTAGGGCAGTTGAGGCGCCAGCTTGCTCGGCCCGTTCAATCTCGCGCGAGCTTGCCGGTGAACGAAGCGGTCGTTCTCACATTGTATGCAATTGTAGGGCAGTCCCCTTCGGGCATCTTTTGCTGATCAGGGTCGATTTGGCCGCTTCGTACCCGCAGCATTGCCGAGGTCTTGCTTCGGCAAGCGTCGGGAGATGGCACTTTCGTAGCCATTTCCGGCTATCGTAATCGGCGAATTTTCACTCAATGTTCAAACGTGTCTTCAATATAAAATACGATATTGACGCCAGATTGCATACATGAGAGAGTCTTTTTGTCTATACAAAACGGTGTGGAGGCCGATTGTGTCGACGGCGCGAGGAGCGCCAAAAAGGAGGAGAAAATCCATGTCAGTGAAGAGACGTACGTTCCTGCAAGGGGCGGCCGGCGCTATCGGTTTGGCCATCGCGCAGGGTGCTTTGTCGAAGATCGCCTATGCGCAGGGAGCGGCCGGCACGCTCCGGGTCGCCATCGCCAAGCCCGCCGGCAACCTCGATCCGCAGAGCCACTACGCCATCTGGGCGATCCAGGACCTGATGTTCGAACCGCTCGTGAAATATGGCAAGGGTGGCCAGATCGAGCCGTGCCTTGCAACCGACTGGAAGATCGAGGACGGCGGCAAGACGCTGCATCTGACGTTGCGCCAAGGTGTGACGTTCCAGGACGGCACCAAGTTCGATGCCGCCGCGTGCAAGTGGAACCTCGAGCGCTGGATGGGTCTCGACCAGTTCAACTGGATGAATTGCTCCAAGCACTTCCAGTCGCTGGACGTTGTCGACGACTACCACATCACCGTGCATTTCAAGGAGCCGGTCCTCGCGCTGATGCAGGAGCTTTCCTACACGCGACCGACACGCTTCCTTTCGCCCAAATCGGTTGGCGCCGACGGCAAGTTCAAGGATCCGGTCGGAACGGGACCGTGGGTCCAGATTAGCGCCGACGACACCCAGAGTGTCTTCGAACACTATGACGGCTATTGGGGCGACAAGCCGACTTATGAGCGTCTCGAGGCCAAGGTCATCCCCGATGCGCGGTCGCGGGTTGCGGCGTTGCGTGCCGGCGAGATCGATCTCATCGGCGGTTTCTGGATCGCGCCATTGACCCCGGAGGAGGGCAAGCAACTCGAGTCAGCCGGCTTCAACGTCGTTGTCGATCCGGGCAACGTCACGCTGGTGATGGCGTTCAACCCCGACCGTGCCGAGGCGCTCAAGGACCCGCAGGTGCGCAAGGCCGTCAGCATGGGCATCGACCGCGCGGCGATCTCCAAGGTGCTCTACCACGGCTACGCCAAGCCCGCCGGCAACATGTTCTCCGGCGCTCTGCCCTATGCCGGGACGCAACATGATGCGCCCGTCCGCGACGTCGCGGCTGCATCGGCGCTTCTCGAAAAGGCCGGCTGGACGGGAAACCCCATCCGATCGAAGAACGGCAAACCGCTGACGCTCGAACTGGTCGTCAGCCCGGATGCGGTGCCGGGATCGCGGGTGATCGCCGAAGTCATCCAGTCGGAAATGAAGGAGATCGGCATCGACCTGGTGATCCGCTCGGTCGACCATGCCTCCAAACACACCGACATGCTGGAGCAGAAGTACGACCTCGGCTTCTTCCTGACCTATGGCGCGCCTTACGATCCGTTCGGCTCGATCGTCGGGCTGTGCCTGTCGACTTTCAAGAATGACGTCGAGGGCAAGCTGGTCACCGATCCGACCAACCTGGACCCGTTGATCAATGCCGCGATGGCTGCGACCGGCGACCAGATCCAGCCGACCATTCAGAAGGTTTTTGACTGGCTCAGGGACAACGACGCGATTGCGCCGCTGGTCTACGTGCCGAGCATCTGGGCGCATTCCAAGCGAGTCCAGGGCTTTGGCAGTCCGGTCACCGAATACGACATGCCCTACGAAAACATCGTATTGGCCGAATAGCGGGAGGGTGCCTTGATCCACTTCATCAGCAAGCGGCTGAAGCATTCCCTGGTCCTTTTGTTCATGGCGTCCCTGGTTTGCTTCACACTCGTCGTGTCGGCACCGGGCAATGTTGCCGTCCTGATTGCCGAACTGCGGGGAGCCGTCGCCACGCCTGGTTATGTTGAACAGGTCGAGGAAGAGATTGGACTGAACAAGCCACTGCTGATGCGCTACGTGGATTGGCTTGGTGACGCTGTCCGCGGAGATTTCGGTATCTCCTATAGAACCGGTCAGGACGTCAGTGCGGATCTCGCAAACCGGATGCTCGTGACCGGAACGCTGATTGCGGGTTCGGCCGTGATCGCCACCCTCATCAGCCTGGCTCTGGGATTTCTCGGTGCCTTCTGGCCCTACAGATTGCCGGACCGCGTCTCGCGCGGTCTGGCGCTCCTTGGCGCGTCCACACCGACGTTCTTCGTCGGAGCGCTGATGATCTACGCCTTTTCCGTCACCTTCCAACTCCTGCCCTCGTTCGGTTTCGACGGTCCGAAAAGCTGGATCCTGCCCTGGCTCACTATCGCGGTCTTGCCAGCGGCCGTTCTCAGTCGCGTCGTGCGGGTGGGCCTGGAAGAGGCGATGACCAGCCCCTTTGTTCTGACCGCAAAGAGCAAGGGTCTCGGTCGCACCGCCATATTATTCCGTGAAGCGTTGCCCAACATCACGCCGATCTTCATCAACGCGCTCGGCACCCAGGTCGGCTTGATGACCGCGACGGCCATCATCGTCGAGCCGTTGTTCGCGTGGCAGGGCGTGGGTGACTACTTCCTCGCCGGCGTACGCTTCCGCGATTTCATGGTGGTGCAGGCGTGCCTGCTCATCTTTCTCACTTTCTTCATCGTAGTGAACCTGGTCGTCGATCTGGCAGTCCTACTGACCGATCCGCGCATCCGCCGCCAATGGAGCTGACCATGAATATGCTCAATCCAATTCTGGCCCGATTGAACAAAATGCCGCGCGCGGCGCTGATCACCATCGGCCTGTTCGTTGCTCTGGGAACCATCGCGCCCTGGCTTGCACCCCAGGATCCGAGCACCCAGAACCTGCTGGACGCCGGACTTGGCCCGTCGGCTACCCACTGGCTCGGAACCGATCACCTGGGACGCGATACCTTCAGCCGCTTGATCATCGCCGCAAACACCTCGCTCGTCAGCGTCGGTTCCGTTCTCGGCGTCGCCATGACCATCGGCATCCTGCTCGGAACGATCGCCGGTTATCATCGCGGCTGGGTCGACGACCTCCTTATGCGCGTCGTAGATGTCGGCCTGTCCGTCCCGAGCCTGATCATCTCGCTGGCGGTGATCGGCATTGTCGGCCCTGGATACTGGACGATGGTGCTGGCTCTGGCGCTCGCCTGGTGGCCGATGAGCGGCCGCATCAGCCGCGCGGTTGCCGTCAGCATCATGAGCAAGCCGCATATCGAAGCCTTGCGGGTACTGGGCGCCAGCCCTTGGCGCATCTATTTCGGCCACCTTCTGCCTGGCACGATCGGCTCGGTGATGGTCTATGCGACGGCCGATGCCGGCACCGCCGCACTCGCCGTCGCGACGCTGAGCTTCCTCGGCCTCGGCATCCAGCCGCCGACGCCGGAATGGGGTCAGATGCTTGTGGATGCGCTGCCCTATCTCGAGTCCGACCCGCGCCAGGTTCTGCTGCCGGGCCTTGCCCTCACGGCCGCCGTTATCGGCTTCAACACGCTTGGGGAATCCATCGCGCTCAACCGCATTCCGAAACCGCTCACCCGGCGCATGCTGGCAATCCGTCGTGCCGAGGTCGCAAGCTGGGGCAAGGAGAATTCCGATGCATGACGAACCCCTCCTGAACGTCAGCAATCTGACGGTCAATTTGCTGACTGCGAAATCGGCGGTTCGCCCCGTCGACGGCGTCAGCTATTCGGTTCGCCAGGGCGAGTGTCTCGCCATCGTCGGCGAAAGCGGCAGCGGCAAGACGGTGATGAACTTCGCACCGCTCGGCCTGATGCCAACAGGCGTGACGACGATGCTCTCCGGTTCCGTCAAGCTCGAGGGCCGCGAACTGATCGGCTTGCCCGAAGCAGAGATCCAGAAGCTGCGCGGCAAGTCCGTCGGCTTCATCTTCCAGGACCCGATGAGCGCCCTCAACCCGGTGCGTCGCATCGGGCGGCAGATTGCCGAAATGGCCGAACTGCATCTCGACATGACGCCGAGGGCCGCGGAAGCGCGGGCGTTGGAACTGGTGAAGCTCGTCGGCATATCCGATCCCATGGCACGGCTCCGGCAATATCCGCATGAGCTCTCCGGCGGCTTACGGCAACGCATCGTCATTGCCATTGCGCTTGCCGGCGAACCGAAGCTGTTGATTGCCGACGAGCCGACGACCGCGCTCGACGTCACGGTTCAGGCACAGATCCTGCGATTGCTGAAGGACGTGCAGCGTCGGCTGAACATGGCGATGGTGCTGATTACCCACGACATGGGCGTCGTGGCGGGCGCGGCCGACAACATCGTCGTCATGTATGCCGCGCGCGCCGCAGAATGTGGTCCGGTCGACAAGGTTCTGGTGAGCCCGCGCCACCCCTACACCCGGGGCCTGATCAACGCGATCCCGCGGCGGGAGGACCCGATCGGTTCGCAGTTCCGCGGGCTTCCCGGCATCCCGCCGACGCTCGGTGCGCCGATCAAGGGCTGTGCCCTTGCGCCGCGCTGCGAACTGGCCGTCCAGGCATGCGGCGACAGCCGCCCGCCGCTGGTCCGGTCCGACGACAGCGCCGTTCTCGTGGCTTGCCCCGTCGTCAATCAAGGAAAGGCTGCCGCATGACACAAGCCCCCGTTCTCAAAGTCGAAAACCTGCAGACGCGCTTCAAGAGCGTTCAGCGAGGCAAGTATGTGCATGCCGTCGACGACGTCTCGATTGAACTCTATCCGGGCGAGATCGTCGGCTTGGTCGGTGAATCCGGCTGTGGCAAGTCGACCCTCGGGCGCACCATCGTCGGGCTCGAGAAGGCAAGCAGTGGCCGCGTTCTGCTCGACGGCGTCGATCTCAGCGCCCTCTCCGGAACTGCCCTGCGGGACAGCCGCCGGGCACTGCAATACGTCTTTCAGGATCCCTATTCGTCGCTCAACGACCGTCAGACGGTCGGCGAGGCGATCGACGAAGCGCTCGTGATCGCCGGCACCCGGTCACCGGAGGAGCGCGATCGCCGTACGAAGGAACTGCTGGATCAGGTGGGTCTCGCATCCGCGGTCAGGGACCGTCATACGCGCGAGCTTTCGGGCGGTCAGCGCCAGCGCGTGGCGATTGCGAGATCGCTCGCCGTGAACCCGCGGGTGCTGATCTGCGACGAGCCTGTGAGCGCCCTCGATCTTTCGATCCGGGCGCAGGTGATGAACCTCTTCCTGCGCTTGCAGAAGGATCTCGGCGTCGCATGTCTTTTCATTGCCCATGATCTTGCGCTGGTGCGGCAGGCGGCCTCACGCGTCTACGTCATGTATCTCGGCAAGATCGTCGAGCATGGACCGTCCCAGGAGCTTTACGACCATCCGAGCCACCCCTATTCGCAGATGCTGCTGGCTTCTGCTCCCGAGGTGGATCCGCGGATCGAAAAGAACCGCAGGGGACCGCTGATGATCGGGGAGGTGCCAAGCCCGACAAATCCGCCGTCCGGCTGCCGGTTCCGAACGCGCTGCCCTCTTGTCGTCGACGATTGTGCCAGGACGCTGCCGCCATCCCGTGTGCTTTCGCCGGGTCATACGGCGGCCTGCACCTTCGCGGCGGATCTTCATCGCGGTAAGCGATCGGCTCTCCTTCAGCAGGAGGTGTCGGCCGCATAGAGCCGGGAAAGGCTTGCCGATGCGTTGCTCTCCAAAGAGCGGCGCCTCGGTCCCTACCGGATCCACAGTTCCCTCGCATCCTTAAAGCTGGGGATGCGCGCCTGCCCCGCCATCGAGCGGGGCTCTTTTTTGTCATCTCGGACAGCATGTCGCCCGGGTCCGCCAGAAGCGGAGCCTCTGGAGACGAAAGACCGAAAGCAATCATCGGGAAGGAACGTTGCTCGGTACAGCATTTAGCCGCGGGCGAGGCGATGCTGGAGGCCGCGTCGGCCACGTTCCATCACCACGCCGTGGTTCCAGCGGAACACGGGTTTCAGGACGAACGAAAGCCTGATCATCCAGGGTTTGGTGATCTTGACGATCCAGTCGTAACGCACCTGGCAGCGGGGGCCGTTGCTTTGGAGCGTCCAACGGCCGATACCCTCCAACTCTCCCGAGGCCCTGCCTTCGATGAGCGATAGCGGTTCAACCTTCACTGTCTCCATGTCAAAGGCCAGTTCATAGGGCAAGGCGGTCACCCATTCCAGGCGACGAACTGTGCCGACGCCGTGCTCATCTCCCTCACGCAGGAGGGAAACCCGCTTGACCGATGGCCACCATTCGGGCCAGGCCTCGGGCGTGCTCAGCTCCCGCCAGACATCCTCCACCGGGGCATCGATGGCCCATCGGGTGACAAGATGGAATTCGGTGAGAGGCATCGCCGGTCCTCTTCAGAGCCGGACGACGCAGGACGCCGGCGGCAATGCTTGAGCAAAGCGCAGGCCAGCGCATGTGATCCGGCCAGATTCGATAAGTCTCGGTAAAAGATCCGTCTCTTGGCTTGCTTGTGCAAGCTCTGATCGGCGGAAGGGGATTTGCAGCCCGCTGCCAACAGACGTCTGCAGGCGCGCTTGACCGATGGTGGCCGTACACCTTGTCGAACGGGCACATGCGGGCGGTCGTGACCCGCATGTTCTTTCCCACTGCATGTCTCCTTGAATCGACTCCGATTTAAGGACAAAGACATGCAGCAAATCAAAGTCGTACAGCGACCTTTGCGCGTCTGAAAAGACGCGCGGCGCTGTAATAGCGTTAGGCTGCGCGGGCGGCCGCCGCGAGCGGCTCGAGGTCGTCGACGGCCTTGTCACCGTTGTAGACGGTCTCGTCGAGAATCCCCTCGCGTTTGGAGACGATTGTCGGCACCAGCGCCTGGCCGGCGACATTGACCGCCGTACGGCCCATGTCGAGGATCGGGTCGATGGCGAGCAGCAATCCAACGCCTTCGAGCGGCAGGCCGAGTGTCGAAAGGGTCAATGTCAGCATGACGGTCGCGCCGGTCAGACCGGCCGTTGCTGCCGAGCCGAGCACCGAGACGAAGACGATCAGCACATATTCCTGGATCCCGAGCGGCAGGCCGAAGAACTGTGCGATGAAGATCGCCGAGATTGCCGGATAGATCGCGGCGCAGCCGTCCATCTTGGTGGTTGCGCCGAGCGGCACGGCGAAGGCGGCGTATTCGCGCGGCACGCCAAGGCTCTTTTCAGTCACGGTCTCGGTGATGGGCAGGGTGCCGACAGAGGAGCGCGAGACGAAGGCGAGCTGGATGGCCGGCCAGGCGCCGGCAAAGAAGCGCGAAGGCTTCAGGCCGTGGCCGACGAGCAGTGCCGGATAGACGACAAAGAGCACGATAGCGAGGCCGATATAGATGGCGGCGGCATACCAGCCAAGCTGCGCCAGCGTTTCCCAGCCGTATTGCGCAACGGCGCGGCCGAGCAGGCCGATCGTGCCGATCGGCGTCAGGCGGATAACCCACCAGAGGATCTTGCGGACGACTGCCAGCAGCGACTGGTTGAGGGCAAGGAACGGCTTGGCGGCGTCACCGACCTTCAGCGCGGCTGCGCCAACGGCGATCGAAACGACCAGGATTTGCAGCACATTGAAATTGAGCGAGGTGCTGGCGCTACCTTCGGTGATCTTGGTGCTGGCCTCGAGGCCGAGTACGTTGGCAGGCACGAGACCCTTCAGGAAATCGAGCCAGGAGCCGGAGTAGGAGGGCGCCTTGGCAGCTTCCTGTGACACGGCCGAGCCGACGCCCGGCTGAAGGATCAGGCCGAGTGCAATACCGATGACAACGGCGATCAGCGAGGTGATCGCGAACCAGAGCAGCGTCTGCCAGACGAGTTTCGCGGCATTCTGCAGTGTCGCGAGATTGGCAATCGAGGCGACGATCGCGGTGAAGACGAGCGGCGGCACGAGCGCGCGAAGGAGCTGGACGAAGATCGAGCCGACCGTCTGGAGAGTAACGGTCAGCCAATTGGCATTACCGGCGGCATCGACGCCCATGTTGCGGGCGATCAGGCCGAGTAGCAGGCCGATGATCATGGCGGCCAGGACTTGGAAACCGAAGGCGGCGTAAATCGGTTTCGGTGAGGATTTGGTGGTTGCTTGCGACACGTCTTGCACTCTCATTGGATGGCGGCGGCCGAAATTTTGGGCAATGGCCGCCGCAAGTGCTCGAAAAATAGTCGAGTGTCCGGTTCGGGGTAAGAAACTCTTTGGCTCGAAAACCACTCAGAGTAGAATAATCTCTCCGAAACATTTTCCCTGGGGTTGCCCCAAGTGCACAGCCGAGGCGCCGTCAGAAACGATAGCCGCGCCCAAGCAGCATGCGCAGCGGCGCGTTCCGCTGATTCCTCGGCTCGTTGGGTTGCCCGCGCAGCAAGGTCATGCCGTGACTGACTTCCTTTGACGCCCATTCAGTGCGGGGCTACGGCGACTGATCCCGCTTTCTGCGTCTGTGTCGAAAATCATTTCACTTGCTTCCGGCGCGAGGGAAATACTCTTTCTCTATAAATATAATGGATAATGTAACTTGTCTGTATGACGTGCCCGAGATCTGGGTCTGGCTTCAGACGATCCTTCATCCGGCCGCGCAACGCATTTGCAGCGAGAAGAGGAGAGGATTGAGATGACACGCAAGATCCGGCTTGGAGCATTTCTTCCCGGCGGTGGACAACATATCGCCGCCTGGCGCCACCCTGACCAGCCAGCCGACGGGGCGACCAGTTTCGAGTTTCACAAGCAACTGGCGCAGACGGCAGAACGTGGTCTGTTCGACGCCTATTTTCTGGCCGATGGGCTGGCGATCGGCTTCGGCGGTGCGCGTGAAGGCGGCAACGCCCGGGTGGCAGGCTTCGAGCCCGTGACCCTGTTCTCGGCACTTGCGCCACTGACCACCCATCTCGGCTTCATCGCTACGTCGTCGACGACCTATGAAGAGCCCTACACCACGGCGCGCAAGTTCGCCTCACTCGACCTGATCTCCGGCGGTCGCGCCGGATGGAACGTGGTGACGACAACCGGCGACCCGACGGCGCAGAATTTCAATCGCGATACCCAGCTTCCGCATGCCGAGCGCTATCGGCGCGCCGCCGAGCATGTCGAGGTGGTCAGGAAACTCTGGGACAGCTTCGAGGACGACGCCTTCATTCGCGACAAGGAAACGGGCGTCTTCTTCGATCCGTCGAAGCTGCACGATACCGACCATCGCGGCGAACATTTCAAAGTGCGCGGCCCGCTCAACATCTCGCGCTCTCCTCAGGGCCACCCGGTGATCGTACAGGCAGGCCAGTCCGATGACGGCCGCGGGCTGGCAGCCGCAACGGCAGAGGTGATCTTCACCGCCCACCAGCACATAGAGACAGCGCAGGAATTCTACCGTGACATCAAGGCCCGCGCCCGGGGGCTCGGCCGCAACCCGGACCACATTCTGGTCATGCCGGGCGTCTCTCCGTTCGTAGGTAGAACGGAGGCCGAAGCGCGCGAGAAATATGATCGCCTCACTTCGCTTATCGTCGAGGAGGACGGCATCGGCCTGCTCAATGGCCTGACCGGCGGCACGCTCGATCTGCATGGCTACGATCTCGATGGGCCGCTGCCGCCGGCACCGCCGACCGAGGGCATGAAGAGCCGGCAGGCGCTGATCCGCCAGATCGCCGACGAAAACAACTTCAGCATCCGCCAGCTCTATCAATGGATCGCTTCGGCGCGCGGCCATTACACGGTCGTCGGAACCGCGGAGCAGGTCGCCGACACCCTGCAGGAGTGGTTCGAAAACGAAGCGGCCGATGGCTTCAATATCCTGCCGCCCTGGTTCCCGACGGCCCTCGACGATTTCGTCGAGCTGGTCATCCCGGAACTGCAGCGCCGTGGCCTTTTCCGCACCGCCTACGAGGGCAGGACGCTCCGGGAAAATCTCGGCCTGCCCGTTCCCGTCAACCGCTGGGCCGCCGCGCGAACGGCCGTCCAGGCAGCCGAGTGAGGGGCGATCATGTCCTACGAACACGTCAACACGTCGCTTGCGGCAGGCTTTGGGCTCGGCCGCGCTGAGGGGCACTCCGCTGCAATCCCGGCGATTGCCTCGCGCTGGCGCGCCTTGTTTGGCTCGATCGTCGCGCGTTATGGCCTGGTGCTCGGCTTTCTCGCCTTCTGGCAACTCTCAAGCACAGTCGGCTGGGTCAATCCGGCGGTCTTTCCGCCTCTCGACGTGATCCTGTCCGCGCTCTGGAGCGGTCTTGCCAGCGGCGCGCTGCTGGACGATATCGCCATCAGCCTGCAGCGATCGGGCATCGCCTTCGCGGCCGCGGTTGCGGTCGGTATCCCGCTCGGGTTGTTCATGGGGCAGGTTCGCTTCGTCGAGCAGGCGCTCGACCCCATCCTGCAGCTCTTCCGCCAGACTTCGGCCCTGGCGCTCTACCCGGTCTTCATCCTGCTGCTCGGCCTCGGCGAGACCTCGAAGGTCTTCGTGATTTTCTGGGCCACGTTGTTTCCAATCCTCCTTTCCACCACCGGCGGCGTCAAAGAAGTCGACAACAAGCTCGTCGAGATGGCCCGGACCTACGGTGCCGGGCCGCTCGCCGTCTTCCGTCGCGTCGTGCTGCCGGCCTCGGTGCCGGCGATCTTCGTCGGCCTGCGCCTCTCGGCCACCACGGCGCTTCTGCTCTTGATCGCCGCCGAGATGATTGGCGCAAACAAGGGCATCGGCTTCCAGGTCATGAACGCCCAATACAACTTCCAAATCCCGCTGATGTTCGCGGCGATCCTGCTGCTCGCCCTGCTCGGTCTCGCCGCCAACGCACTGCTCGTTCTTGCCCAGCGCAACCTCTGCCGCTGGTCACAGCCCAACGCCTGATCGTCACCTCCCATTTTCTCCTTTGAAAGGACAAACCGATGACTTTCCACCCCCGCAATCTTCTTCTGTCTGCCGTACTCACCCTCGGCCTGGCCGCACCAGCGGCTGCCGCTGACGCAGTGAAGCTGCGCTACCTCGCGAGCCAGGGCGGACTGTCTGCCCATGAACTCGCCCAGGAGCTCGGCTACTTCGATGGCACCGGGATCACGCTCGAGAACGTTGGCTACGCCACCGGTGGCCCGGCATCGCTGATTGCATTGGCCTCGGGTGATGTCGAGATCGGCAGTGCGGCAACGTCGGCCGTGCTGAACTCGATCATCAGCGGCAACGATTTCGTCGCCGCCTACCCGTCGAACGGCATCAATGACGAGGTGCAGTCGATCTTCTACGTGCTGGAAGACAGCCCGATCAAGAGCATCAAGGACATCGCCGGCAAGAGCATTGCGGTGAACACGCTTGGCGCGCATCTCGACTATACGATCCGCGAAGCCTTGCATTCGGTCGGCCTGCCGACGGACGCCGCCAACCAGGTGGTCGTGCCTGGTCCGCAGCTCGAGCAGGTGCTGCGCTCCCGCCAGGTGGACATTTCCGCTTTCGGCTATTGGCAGACGACCTTCGAGGGCGCAGCGCGCAAGAACGGCGGCCTGCGGGCGATCTTCGACGACACCGACGTGCTCGGGGAAATTGCCGGCGGCTTCGTGGTGCTGCGCCGGGATTTCATCAAGGCGCATCCCGAGGCCGCAAAGACTTTCGTTCGTCAGTCGGCCCGTGCGCTCGATTACGCGCGCGAACATCCGGAGGAAACCAAGGCGATCCTGGCAAAGGCTTTGCAGGCGCGCGGCGAAAACCCTGAGATCGCCCAGTATTTCCGCGGTTACGGGGTGCGCGCGGGCGGCCTGCCCGTCGAGCGCGACGTCCAGTTCTGGATCGACGTCCTGGTACGTGAAGGCAAGCTCAAGGAAGGCCAACTGGCGCCCAAGGATGTGCTCTTCGCCGTCGACGCTCCGGTCAGCAACTGAGGAACGGCTATGAGCGCTTCCCAGAACCTTCGTCGTGGAGAGGTGGCAATCCGCCACCTCTCCAAATCCTATCGCCTGAACGGCACGCCACTGCCTGTCCTCAGGGATATCAACCTCAACATCCGGTCCGGTGAGGCACTAGCCATTGTCGGTGCCAGCGGCTCGGGCAAGACGACCCTGCTGCGAGTACTGGCGGGGCTCGAGGACCCGGATGCCGGCGAGGTGCTGATCGACGGCAAGCGGACGAGAGGCGTCGGCACCGACCGTGCGGTGATATTCCAGGAGCCGCGGCTTTTGCCCTGGCTGACCGTGCTCGACAATGTCGGCTTTGGGCTGGAGACGCAGGGGCTTTCCCGCGGTGCGGCGAGGGAGCGGGCACGGCGCTACGTCCAGCTCGTCGGCCTGCAGCAGTTCGAAGGCGCCTATCCCCGGCAGCTCTCCGGCGGCATGGCGCAGCGCGTCGGCATTGCCCGCGCGCTGGCGGTCCAGCCAGAAATCCTTCTGCTCGACGAGCCGCTCGGTGCGCTCGACGCGATGACCAAGATCGGCATGCAGCAGGAACTGGCGCGGATATGGCGTGACGAGGACGTAACGACCGTTCTCGTCACGCACGACCTCGAGGAGGCGATCTATCTCGCCGATCGTATCCTGATCCTGCCGCGCGAGAAGGGCGGTGAGCCCAGGCTGATCGAGATCGGCTTGCCGCGACCACGCGATCGCAGCGCACCCGAATTTGTCCGTCATCGCGAAGAATTGCTCCACCTCTTCGGTCTGCATTGAGGCTTTGGCGGAACGGTTGCAGCGATCAAGCGTTACCCCCTTCAAGGCCGCATCCGACAGGAGGCGCAGCCTGCTGGGCTTCCTGTGCAGGGCCGGATGCCGAGTCGAGACAGGAGTAACGCTATGAGAATTTCCAAAAGAATGTCATTCGCCGCAATCGTCTTTGCCCTAAGTGGGGCGGCTGGTCCGGTGCTGGCTCAGTATTACGTCGAACCCGCGCCTGCGCCGGTCTATGTGGCGCCGGCGCCAGGTGCGGTGTATGTCGATCCGATGCCGACCGGGAGTATCTATGTGGCTCCGGCGCCACGTTACGTCTATCGCCCGCCTGCACGGACTTTGGGCGATGCCCGCCAGCGCTACACAGGTGAGTACCAGGGCGCCCACGAGGGCGACTACTATCTCGGTGTCGCGCATCCGCCACAGGTTCCTTAAGCCGCCGGCGGCGGAGCCAACCGACAGTGCCTACTGCATGTCCTCCTTAAATCGACCTCGATTTAAGGACGAAGACATGCAGCAAATCAAAGTCCTACAGCGGCCTTTGCGCGTCTGATAAGACGCGCGGCGCTGTAGAGGCGACGCGTGAGATAGCGATCTCGCGCGTCTGTCGGTCGGTGCCCTATTCGGGCAGGTCCAGCAGGCGGTAGCCTTCGACGAAGTGCTGCAATATCTTCTCGTCCCGGAACGGTTGAGAGGCGGCCCATTGGGCGATCGTGAAGTTTGGATTGTTCATCAAGAACAATTGCGCTTCCGTCCGCGCCTCGTCCAGGCGACCGAGCCGCGCCAGACTGGCAGCGAGCAGGCGGCGTGATGTCGCCCGGTAGGTCGCAGGGTGGCGCAAGGTTTGGACTGCGGCCTCGTAATCCCGAATGCCATATTGAGCCTGACCAAGCATCCAATAGTACCAACCCGGTGGGTGCGGGTTGAGGCGAAGCGCCTTGTGAACATGCTCGATCGCCTGCGCCGGTCGACCGCAAAGGACGATGAGGTCGGAGCGCATCGCCCAGGCATCGGCATGGTTGGGATCAAGCGTCAGGGCGAGGTCGAACTCGGCGTCGGATTCTTCCCAACGGCGCTCGTGACCGAGAATGATGCCGAGGACCCAGCGGTTCCCGGCGTCGTTGGGGTCGAGCGCTACCGCCCTTTGCGCTTCGTCGACGGAGCGCTGCCGATAGGGAACGATCGGCTGGTCCCAGAATTCCCAACTCAACCAGAGGTTAAGCGCCAGCAATCGATGCGCCTCCGCATAGTCGGGATCGAGTGCGAGCGCCCGCTGGAGAAGAAAGATCGCTTCCCTTGCTGCCCCTGCGGTTTGCAGACCGAGCGAGCGCGCTCGCACGCAATAGTCGTAGGCTTTCAGGTTCGATGGGCGGTTGCGGGCCGGCGCGTCGGTGAGGCGCCCGACCAGGGCTTCGACGATCCTGCTCGTCACCTCGTCCTGAACGGCGAAGATATCCTCCAGGCTGCGGTCGAACCGCTCCGCCCACAGGTGATCGCCCTCCAGGGCATCGATCAGTTGGGCGTTGATGCGAACACGGCCCGCCGCCCGCCGGGCGCTGCCTTCCAGCACGTAGCGAACGCCGAGTTCGCGCGCGATGCGGCGCACATCCTCATGCCGGCCCTTGTAGGCAAAAACCGAATTGCTGGCGATGACGAACAGCCCGCCGGCCCTGGAGAGATCTGTGATCAGGTCTTCGGTCAAGCCGTCGACGAAGACCTCTTGCTCCGGCTCGTTGCTCATATTGGTGAAGGGAAGGACGGCGATGGATGGTTTGATGGGCAACGGCAAGGAGGTCTTGGCGCCGCTGCCTTGGTTCAAGGTCGCCGTGCCGATGCGATAGAGAGAAACCGGCTCGACTATGTTCTTGATCGCGTGGGGGCCAAGCGCGTCGAAATCGCAAAAGAGGCGCCGTCTCACCTGGTCGTATATGTTGCCGGAGACATAGATTTCGCCGGGACCGGCCATGGTCTGAAGCCGCGCGGCGACGATGACGCCGTCTCCGTAGAGATCGCCGCTTTCGACGACGACATCACCGAGGTTGATGCCGATGCGCAGGAGAATTCGGCGGTCGTCGGCAAGCCCCTGATTGGCAACTGCCATGCCCTTCTGAATGTCGATCGCACAGGTGACCGCATTCACGGCGCTGGCAAACTCCACCAGCACGCCATCGCCCATCGTCTTGACGATGCGGCCGTTGTGTTCGCGGACGAGGGGATCGAGGATCTGCTTGCGGCGTTCTTTCAACGCTGCAAGCGTACCACCTTCGTCCAGTTCGACGAGGCGGCTGTAACCGACAACATCGGCAGCCACGATTGCGGCGAGACGCCGTTGAGCGCGTTCTTCAGCCATGTCGCGCGCTTCCGCAAAATGGGATGCACGGAATTGTAGGACGTCCGCCGGAAATGTCTATCAGGGAATGCTTATGGGTCCGGTCAACGGCAACCGGAGTTCCGCCGCGGCGGGTTGCCCGCCTTTAGCGCCAGCTGAGGGCCGGCGCGACGTGCTTCAGGATCGCCTCGATCACATGGGCGTTGTAGTCGACGCCGAGCTGGTTCGGGACAGTCAGGAGCAGCGTGTCGGCCTCGGCAATCGCTTCGTCCCTTGCCAGTTGCTCGATGAGAACGTCCGGTTCGGCCGCGTAGCTGCGCCCAAAGATCGCCCGCGTCTTGTCGTCGATGAAGCCGATCTTGTCCTCGTGCTGATTGCCGTGCCCGAAATAGGCGCGGTCGCGCTCGTCCACCAGTGCGAAGATGCTACGACTGACCGAGACGCGCGGCTCGCGCGTATGGCCGGCGGCCTTCCACGCTTCCCGGTAGGCCCGGATCTGGTCGGCCTGCTGGACATGGAACGGCAGGCCGGTCTCGTCGTCCTTCAGCGTCGAACTTTGCAGGTTCATGCCGAGCTTGGCGGCCCAGGCGGCGGTGGCGTTGGAGCTGGCGCCCCACCAAATGCGCTCTCTGAGACCGGCGGAGTGAGGTTCGATGCGCAGCAGGCCGGGAGGATTGGGAAACATCGGCCGCGGGTTGGGCGCAGCGAAGCCTTCGCCACGCAAAATGTCGAGCAGCACTTCCGCGTGCCGTCTCGCCATGTCGCTTTCGGTTTCGCCCTCGGCTGGCTGGTAGCCGAAATGGCGCCAGCCATCGATCACCTGTTCCGGCGAGCCGCGGCTGATGCCGAGCTGCAGGCGTCCGCCGGCGATGAGATCGGCCGATCCGGCATCCTCGGCCATGTACAACGGGTTCTCGTAGCGCATGTCGATGACGGCAGTGCCGATCTCGATCCGGCTGGTCTTGGCGCCGGTCGCCGCCAAGAGCGGGAACGGCGAGGCGAGCTGGCGGGCGAAATGATGGACACGGAAATAGGCGCCGTCCGCGCCCAGTTCCTCGGCCGCAACGGCGAGATCGATCGACTGCAGCAAAGCGTCGGCCGCGGATCGCGTCTGCGACTGGGGCGAAGGTGTCCAGTGTCCGAAGGAAAGAAAACCGATCTTCTTCATGGTCGTGCCGCCTGTCGAATGAAACCGACCGCTTCATGACACGATTCCGATTTTGGATACAGACGGCGATCGGTGACTTCGCCGTGAACAGAGCGGACCCTGCCCTCTATGGAACAGGGTCCTTCCGGTTCTACCGCACTTGCAGACGCGCCTTCATGTTCGGGTGAAAGCGGCAGTAATAGTTGAAGGTGCCGGCCTTGGTTACGGTAAGTGTCGCCGTTTTTCCGGGTGGTATCACGATGTCGAAATCACCCTTGGCCGTTGCCGTATGCGCCATGACGTCCTTGTTCTGCCACTCGATCACGTCGCCCACGGCGGCGCTGATCTCGGCGGGCGAAAAGACGAGTTTTTCAATCGTGACCCGGATGGTTTCGGCCCGCACCGGCGATCCGGCCAGCATCAGGGCCAGACCGCCAATGGCACCAAGCCTCAGCTTCGAGATCATGACGCGGCCTACTTCATCATGGCAG
Source organism: Ensifer sp. 38_S197 (assembly GCF_056924495.1). Lineage (NCBI taxonomy): Bacteria > Pseudomonadati > Pseudomonadota > Alphaproteobacteria > Hyphomicrobiales > Rhizobiaceae > Ensifer > Ensifer sp. 38_S197. Next base: position 1,963,784 of record NZ_JBXOVZ010000001.1, read on the forward strand.
CGACGTGCTCGGCATGTTGCTGATGGCCCTGAAACAGCTTGAGGCCGGTCTCCAGCAGATCCTTCAGCTCGGCATTCTTCGCAGACGGGATCAATAGGGTTTCGAGCGCGCCGTTGACCTGCTTGTGGTAGGCAACCTCGTTGGCGACATAGGCCTTGTCGAAGTCGGTGCCGCTCAGCTTCGCCAGCTTTTCGCGCTCCTGCGTGGCTGCCTTCGTCAGCGAGCGGCTGGTGTCATTGTCCTCGGGCTTCACCTTCAGTTTCTTCACGAGATCGAGCGCCTGTTTGTTCACGGCCTCGTGGTCGCGCAGCATGTCGTTGGCGAAGGCGAGCACCTCCTTGTCCTTCGAAATCTTCAGGGCCTGCTTGGCCGCCTCGATGTCGATGACGCCGGCGGTGTAGGCGATATGGGCAATCTGGGGATCGGTGATCTTGCTCCCAGCCGCAAGGCTGGAGCCACTGATGAGGCAGGCGAGGACGAGGGCTGAGGTCAGGCGGGCATACATCGGGAACTCCTCTCCGGCGGCGCCTTGCCGCCGGTTTCTGTGGATGACACCCATTGGATGCGCGCTATCGACGAAGGTTCCCGAAAATTTTACCTGACGAGCCCGAGCCGGCTCATGACGGCTGCCGTCAGCCGTTCGCAGCGGCGACCGGCAAAGGGAAAGGCATTCATCAGCACGGGTCCGATCTTGCGGTCGATATGTTGGCGCAGGAGCTGGCGGGCCCGGTGCAGGCGGCTTCTGACCGTCTCCGGCTTGATGTCCAGCAGGGCGGCGGTTTCCTCGACGCTCATCGCTTCTATGACGCGAGCGGTGAAGACCAGGCGAAACGCTTCCGGCAAGGCGTCCGTCGCTTCTTCCACCAGACGCAGAATTTGCCGCTGGGCGAGGGCCCGCTCCGGATCGTCCGAACCTGCCGCATTTGGAAACGGCACGATGTCGGCGCTCGCCTGTTCGGTCGCCAGGGGAACCTCATGTCGCGTGGACGACTTGCGCAAGCGTCCGAGCGCCTCATTGAGAACCACGCGGTGAAGCCAGGTGGTGAGACTGGCGTCACCACGGAAAGTTTCAAGGTGCTCGAAGGCGCGAAGATAGGCCTCCTGCACCACATCCTCGGCGATGCTGTCGTTGCGCACGACCGAACGCGCGATGCGGAAGAGCCGTTGATTGTGCCGACGCATGATGGTGCGGAACGCCTCGGGATCATTGGCGAGCGCGCGCTGGACGAGATCGTGGTCCGTCAAGTGATCGGCCTGAGCCGCGAGCCGTGGCATTTGCAAGAGAACATCTTTCATCATCCACCTCCAAACCAACGTTTGATGCGGATCCGGCAAAATCGTTCCCGATCGGTCGACGGAAAGAATACCCCTTGCCAAGGGCGACCGGAACAGAAAACGAGTCTCCGCTTTCCGGTACCCGCGCTCGCGTGATTTTGCCTGCGCGGAGGGAAAATACGGGCATCTTCGCCAGTGATAGTTGGAGGCCGGGCCGGGTTTCGCGCGGGGGTACGCATCGGCGGTGTTTTTTTTATTGAGAAGGGAACTGTGGTTCGTGCTGGCGAGTTGGTGGAGCGGCGATCTCCGTGTGGAGGGGCGCGCACCGAGGTCGCATCTTCGGACCAGGAGAGACGACTATGAAGCATCAATCGATTGAACAATTGCAAGCGCTCGCCGAAATCCGTCCCGATCCCGTGATGACGAGAACGGAACGGCTTCAACGTTGGGCCGAACTCTTGGAAAGCAATCCCGATCGCCGATTGGGCACGCTTTCCGGTACCGAACGTGCGACCGCTGCCGTTCGGCAGGCCATGCAGGTCAACGGTTCCCCCATGACCGTTGCATTCGAAGATCCGCAATTGCGGCTCGCGGGCCTTGCCGATGACAGCTATGGCGAAGCAAAACGGTTCTTCGAAATATCGGACCACCAATTGCACGACATCGTCTGCGACTGCAATTTCGGCAGCTCGGTACGTGCTGCCTATGCGGCCCGGCGGGTTCGCTCAGCCATCGGCCTCTGGCCGCGACTGAAGGCGCTCTTTAGCTGAGCCAGATCGGCCTCACCATCAGGGAAGCCAGGGCGCCAGTCGGAAGCTTCCCTCACCTCCCGTCCTTGATGCCCGGCGACAGGACTTGATCGCCGGGAGATAGGCTGCGGTGAATCATGGCGGCCAGCCATGGCCAATTCCAGTCGCCGGGCTCCGCGCCCGCAGCGAGGTAGTGCGATCGTGCCGCTTTGTAAGGTGCGCGCGGATTGGCGGCCTCACCTCAGCTTCGACCCGGCGCAACGGGCTGCCGTGATGCCTCGACATCTGCTTCGATGGAGGCGTCCATGAGCATGGACGACGGGCAAACCTAGCCCGAGGGAGTATATCGCTGCCTTCCCGACTTGCAGCATCATCCACCCACGCCGGTGTCGCGCGGCTCGCCGGGGCTTGGAGGGATGCAGTCGCGGGAGGAGGATTTCATGACATTGGCAGCAATAACCCGGGCGCTGAGCGCGACCTCGGTCCTGGCGATCATGGTTTGCGCAGCTGAGCCGGTTTGGGCAGCGCCCGATCTGATCGTTCTGAATGGCGACGTGCGCACGGTCGATGAAAGCAAGGCCAAGGCGCAGGCCTTCGCCGTCGAGAACGGCAAATTCAGCGCGATCGGCAGCAATGACGAGATCAAGGCACTCGCCGGTGCCGGGACCAAGGTGATCGATGCCGGTGGCAAGACCGTCACGCCGGGCTTCATCGACGGCCATACGCATCTCACATCCGGCATGGACATGGTGACCGGCGTCGATCTTTCCTACATCCCGGACAAGAAGACCTGGCTCGAAAAGATCAAGGAGGCCGATCAGCGCCTGCCCAAGGGCGTCTGGCTGATGGGCGGCGGATGGGACTACACGCTTGGCGAAGGCAAGCTGCCGACCAAGGAGGATCTCGACGCCGTGGTGCCGGATCGCGTCGTCGTCCTGCGCGATATCGATTTCCACTCGGTGTGGGTCAATTCCAAGGCGCTTGAAGTCGGCGGCGTGACGGCAACGTCGAAAGTCGAAGAGGGCGGGCAGGTGCTCTTGGACGACAAGGGCGAACCGAGTGGTATCCTGCTCGAAAAGGCCGGTGATCTTGTCGAGAAACACCGCCCGGTCGCCAGCGATAGCGAACGACGCGAGGCACTACTGCAGACGATGAAGTTCGCCAACAGCCTGGGGATCACCGGCGTCAACGACATGTCCGACCTTGCCGCCGTGCACGACTATGCGGCGATCCTCGCTGAGAAGAAGATGCCGCTTCGCGTCTGGTACGGCTTCTTCGAGGGCGACCCGAAGAAGATCGCCGCCGCCGTCAAGGATCGCGACGAGGTCGATAAGGTCGCCGCGGATTCCGGCGAACAGGAAACGAAAGGACCGCTGCTCAAGCTCGGCTACACCAAGTCGGTGATCGACGGCGTGCTCTCGACGCGCACGGCCTATATGCATGAGGACTATTCCGACCAGCACGGCTGGAAGGGCAAGCCTTTCGAAACCAAGGAGCAGCTTGCCGCCGCGATCAAGGCTTCCAACGAAAACGGCTTCCCGACGGCGGTGCATGCGATCGGCGACGGCGGCGTCAGTCTCGTGCTGGATGCGTTTGCGGAGGCGTCCGTTCCGCGGCCGCAACCAAACCGCATCGAACATATCGAGGTGGTCGAAACCAAAGACATTCAGCGCTTCAAGGAACTCGGCGTCGTTGCCTCGATGCAGCCGAACCATGCAACCGGCACGATCGGCAAATACATCACCGAACGCATCGGTATCGAACGCGAGCCGCGGGCCTATGTCTGGCATTCGATGCTCGATGCCGGCGTACCGCTGGTGTTCGGCTCAGACTGGCCGACCTCGCCGCTGAGCCCACTGACCCAGATCAACGACGCCGTCTTCCGCGAAAGCCCGTTCGGCCTTGGTGATGGACCCTGGCATCCGGAGCAGGCGGTGAGCTTCGACCAGGCGCTGCACGGGTTGACGCAAGCGGGTGCGGACATGACACCCTGGGGCAACCAGATCGGCTCGATCAGCGTCGGCAAGTGGGCGGATTTCGTCGTGATCAACGGCACGCTGCCGGATCCGCTTGATCGTTCCATCCGGGAACGCAAGGTCGAGGCGACCTATCTCGCCGGAAACGAGGTCTATCGCCAGCCGTAAGTCGAAGAGAGCTCACCATTATTGCCGGTCGCCTTGTGAGCCAAGGCGATCGCGCTTTCATTTTCGGCGGGCGCCTGTGGCGCCAGGCGATTTGGCGCGCGGGCTTTGCCGCTACGAGTTTTCGGAGCTGTTCGGTGCTCATCTGAAGTTTGGTAGGCTGTTGCCACGGGATCGTCGCGGCCCGCCCTAGCTTAGTGCCTGAATATGCATAATAATCGCGCTTCACTTGGATTTTTATCAAGGTAAGGGCGCGTTGTAATGGCACTGGACTCGTTGGACGTGAGGCTGCTGCGCATCTACGTCACGATCGTGGAGGCGGGCGGCTTCGCGGCCGCGCAGGGCGAGCTCAACCTCTCGCTGTCGACGATCTCCAACCATATTTCGGCGCTGGAGGGCCGGCTGGGCCTCACCCTTTGCCAGCGCGGCCGGTCCGGCTTTCGTCTCACGGAGGAGGGGCGCGCCGTCTACGAGGAAGCCAAGCGCCTCTTCGGCTCGATCGACCAGTTCGACATCCGCATGAAGGGATTGCAGCACCAGTTGAATGGCACGCTCTGCGTCGGCCTCATCGACAACACGCTCTCCGATCCGTCCTCCCGCCTCAACCGCGTCTTTGCCCGCATGACGGACGAAGCGCCGGAAGTGGCGCTTTCGATCGTCACACGGCCACCGCACGAACTCCTGAGGGACGTGATAACGGGGGAGCTTCACATCGCGATCGCCAGTTTTCCGCGCACGACGCTGGGGCTGGAATATTTCGACCTCTACGACGAGACCCAGCGCTTTTATTGCGGCGCCGAGCATCCGCTTTATTCCCGGGATGACAGCGAGATCGAGATCGACGACATCCGCTCCTACAATCTGATCGGCCGCTCCTATTGGAACGCCCGCGACCTCAAGATCTTCTCGATTGCCACGCCGCGCGCAACCGTCAGCGACATGGAGGCCGAAGCGCGGCTGATCCTTTCCGGCCGCTACCTCGGCTACCTGCCCGACCACTTCGCCAGCCGTTATGTCAGCGAAGGGTTGCTGCGGCCGATCCGTCCGGATCTCTTCACCTACAAGGCACCGTTCCAGGCCGCTTTCGACAAGTCGCGTGCAAAGTCGGGCCTGGTCCCGTTTTTCGTGAAATTGCTCGTCAGCGAATTCGGCGTCTCACAGACGGGGCGAAGCGCGTCGCGCCTGCGGGCCGGGCGATAGCCGCATCCTCGAATTCATTCAACGCTAACATCCAGACAGGGGCGATACCGGTAAAACCGGTTCCGCCCCTGTCCACTCTCTTGCTGGAGAGAGCGTCAGCTCAGCGGGAAGCCCATGGCGGAGACCATTTTCAGCCAGGGCTTGCGCCAGCCGCCGGATTTGTCGGCCGTGTCGAGCGCATACATGGTGACCTGCGCGCCGAGCCAGCGGAGCGGCTCCGGCGGGATCGCGTTCGGCAGGCTGGTGGCGAAATCGAGCCGGCTCTCCGGCGTCTTCGAACCGTCGAGGATATCGAGCGCGATGCGTGCGCCGAAGCGGGAGGCCGAGACGCCGAAGCCGGAATAGCCGCCGGCATAGACGACCTTCTCGCCGTAATACCGCTGGAAATGCACCGCCATGCGGGTGCTGAGATCGATCGGTCCGCTCCAGGCGTGGGTGAAGCGCACACCTTCGAGCTGCGGGAACGTGTCGAAGAAGGCGGATGCCAGGGGCTCGTAGGTTTCGAGTTCCTTGTCGACGGAAGGGAAAGGATTGCCGGCAAAGGCATAAGCCAGTCGGCCGCCAAAGATGATGCGGTTGTCCTTGGTGAGCCGCATGTAGTTCATCTGCGTGCGAGTGTCGTAGACGCCCTGCCGGTGGCTCCAGCCGATCGACGCCATGCGTTCTGCCGACAGGGGTTCCGTCGCCAGGACCCGGTCGCGAACGGCGACGACCCGGTGCTTGATCTTCTTGTGGCCGGAGGCAAAGGCATTGGTGGCGAGAAGAACCTTCTGTGCCGTGACGCTTCCCGAGAGCGTCGTGGCTTTCATCCGGTCGCCGAGATCTTCAAGGCCGGTGAGCTCGGTGTTCTCGAAGATCTGAACGCCGAGGGTGAGCGCAACCCGCTTCAGCCCGAAGGCAAGCAGTGCCGGATGCACCGTGCCGCAGATATGCTTCGACCAGACGCCAGCCTTGTAGCGCGGCGAATTGATTTCGGTGCGCACGGCGCTCTGATCGAGGAAGTCGGCCTGGTGGCCATATTTGAGGTGGAGTTCGTGCTCCTCGTGCAGCGCTTCGATATGGGCATAGTCCACCGCCACCGTCAGCTCGCCGCCCCATTCGGCGTGGCAGTCGATCTGATGTTCCTCAAGGGTCCGCAGGAAGCCATGCATGTTCTCCTGGCCAAGCCGCTCCAGCGCGGCGATGTCCTTGGGAAAGATGCGCACGGCATTCGAAAGCCCGTGCATCACCGACGTGGAGACGACGCCGCCCGGCCGACCCGAAGCGCCATTGGCGACCGAGCCCTTCTCGATCAGCACCACGTCGATTTCGGGCTGGCGCTGCTTGGCCTGGATGGCACCCCACAACCCGGTAAAGCCGCCGCCGACGACGAGCAGATCCGCCTTCAGATGGCGCGTCAGCCGCTCTCGCGGCTCGGGCGCATCCGGCCGATCGAGCCAGAACGGCGTCATCTTCACATCTGCAAGGGCTTTGCTACTTACCTTGGTCATGGGCGCGCCTCACATCACTTCGCGGCCGGTGCGGTGTAGAGGACATAGACCTTGCGCATCGTCTCGAGCACTTCGAAACGCACCTCGATGCCAGCCGGCAGGACGTAGCTTTCGCCCGCTTCGAAGGTCTCGACCGAACCGTCCGGGTTGGTGATCGCGACCTTGCCCGAGAGGATGACGCTGTATTCGCATCCCTCAGGATAGGAGAGCATTTCCGCATAGGGCGTCGACTGCCAGGTGCCGATCGCGACGGCCTTGTCGGGGCTTTCGAAATGAACGTCGCCGAGCTCGTCCGAAAAACCGGAAAGGATCGCCTCCGGGGGCACGACGCTGCATTTTTCAAGCTCGCGCAGGCCGACTCCGTTGCGCCCGAGTTTGATGACCTTGGACATATTCACTCCAGTTCAGAAGGACGAGCGGCAAGATGATCGGCCGCGCATCAGGGTTTCGTTGCTTCAAATCTTCGCAATACGACGCGGTGCCAGAGATCAATGTCGTCTCGTCCGTCGCGGTTTGCTTTGCAAGTCGGCGTTCTTACTGCGCGGCTTGTCCTGTTTTTCTAAGAGGTTGGAATGACCTTAGGTATACGCCAAAGGGCTAGGTTGCGGATGTAAACGACGCCCCGCACTGGACTACAGGTCTTGCCTTGCCGGGCTTTGGTGGCGATTGCCGTTGTTTTGCCCGGCCCAAACGATAGTTTTGGAAATCCCGTAGTGAAAATCCGTTACTTGCGACAAGTTCAACCTTCGCCTAATCTGCGCTTGGAGGAGAACAACATGAACGACGATACGATCATCAAAGTCTGCGCGCCGACGCAGCAGGCCCCTGCTGTTGGCGATCTGGCGCTATCCTTGATGGAGGGGGTTGGGCGTTCGGATTTCCAGGATCGTCTGGCGCAATCGCTCAAGCGACACATTGCAATCGATGCAGGTCTGATGCTCTTGTATCGGCGAAACGCAGCGCCGAAGATTCTGTTCAACGATTGGCGCACTGACAAGGGCTTGTCCGATATCCGCGCCTATCTGCAGGGCCCGTACCGGCTCGATCCGTTCTACCGATTGGCGCTCGACAATGGTGACGACGGTCTTTACCGCCTGAGGCAGATCGATCCGTCCTTCGACCGGTCGCAATATTACCGCGACTATTACCGCCACTCGGGCCTGCACGACGAATTCAATTTCTTCATCGGCATTGATGCCGACACGAAGATCGCGATCTCGCTGGCCCGGCGCCATTCGCATGCGGCCTTCAGTGGGAAAGACCAGGATTTTCTGCAGAGCGCAGCACCGCTGCTCAGCATGGCCGTGCTTCGGCACTATCGCGACCTCAGGCCCGAAAGCCTTGGCGATGACAGTTCGCCGCTGCAAAGCGCTTTAGCGCAGGCGATCCGGAACTTTGGCCGCAGCCTGCTCACTGATCGCGAATGCCAGGTCGCGCAAATGATCCTGCGCGGATATTCGGTCAAGGGTGCTGCTGAAAAGCTCGGCATCTCACCGGCAACCGTCAAGCTGCATCGCCGCAACCTCTACGCCAAGCTCGACATCACCTCGCAAACCGCCCTGTTCTCGCTGTTCATCGACGCCGTGTCGTCGGCGAGCAATGCCTTCGAGGATCCGCTGGTCTCATACCTCTCGCCGGGCGGGGTGCCGGCGCAGCACTAAATTAGCCCTCATGACCCAATTCCAATTTGGACGGCGCCTACTTGCAAGGTGTGCTTCAGGCCGATCAGGGGCATCCCACCGTTTCTTCCGGGGCAGGACCATCGGATGTTTTCTTGACCCTGAAGCGCCGAAATCAATTGACCTCAAATAGGCGAACGAAAGTCGATTGTCCGCGATTTGGTAAACGGCTGTCTGGGATTTATCGGAATGGCTGTCCCGGGCCGCAGGAGTGACGGCACAGTCATCCAGAGGGTTTGCGGCTTACTGGCGCCCTAGGCCGGCCAATCCGCCACGATGAGGTTTCGACAGCACTATCCAATGCGCGTCTCGAAATTGCCCGTTTATGCTCGCTGTATATGATGGTTTATGAGCGCGCCAACGGCTTGCTGCCACTCTTCGGTAAACCGGTGACATCAGACGGCTCGTCTTCCATGCTGCACCACCGACCGGGGCCGTGTTTGAAGAGGAGAATGAGACATGATGTCGGCAACGTGGAGGAAACAATGAATAGGAAGCGCGGGGTTTTGTTGGCGACTATTCTCGTGACGGTAACAGGTGTCGCGCCCCTTTCTTCCTTTGCACAGGAATGCGACGGAGATTACTACGCAGGCATCGGCGCAAACCAACACTATACTGGTGACAAGCGCCAGCGCACCGATGCCTATCTCCTTAAGCACAGGCCCAGCCAGCAACAGCCTCAACGAGCTGCACATGCCGTAGGAAATCGTTCGCCAGGTTAGCGATAGAGCCAGTCCACCAGTCGATAGGACCGTTACGGCAACGGTTCATCCGGACGCCATCGGCAGATCGCATTTCGCGGGATCCCCTTCCAATCGTCTTTCGAATTGCTTCAAGCCGCGGCGCTTCCCCCTTGTTCCGGTCGCCGCGAAACCAGTTGCGCGGCGACCAATCCAAGCACCACGATGCCGAGGATGATCGTCGAGATCGCGTTGATCTCCGGTGTCACCCCGAACTTGATCTGCGAGTAGATCTTCATCGGCAGGGTCGAGGCGCCCGGGCCCGTCGTGAAGCTGGAGATAACCAGATCGTCGAGCGACAGGGTGAAGGACAGCAGCCAGGCGGAAACGAGAGCCGGGAACATGTTCGGCAAGGCAACGCTGACGAAAGCCTTGGCCGGCGTGCAGCCCAGATCGCGCGCCGCCTCTTCCAGTGAGGGGTCGAGTTCGACCAGCCGTGATTGCAGCACGACGGTGGCAAAGCAGAGCGTGAAAGTGGTGTGTGCCAGCGTGATGGTGAGCGGCCCGCGATCGATCCCGAGCGTCACGAACATCAAAAGCATAGAGACGGCCATCACCACTTCCGGCATGACCATGGGCGCGAGCAGCATGCCGTTCAACAGCGCCCGGCCACGGAAGCGGCGAAGCCGCACCATGACAACGGCCGCGAGCGTTCCGAGAATGGTCGCTGCCGTTGCCGACACCGCGGCCACCAGGAAGCTGACCTTCGCGCCCTCGATGATCGAGGGGTTGGCGAGAACCGTCGCATACCACTGGGTCGAGAAGCCGCCCCAGACGGTCACGAGCTTCGAGCCGTTGAAGCTGTAGACGACGAGAACGACGATCGGCAGATAGAGGAAAGCAAGGCCGAACAGGATCGACAGCCGATTGAACCAGCTTGGTTTCGTCATGGCCATCTCCCTAGGTCCGCGTGTGCGCCTGGCGCGACTGGAAGCAGACGATCGGAACCACCAGCAGGGCGAGCAGTACAATCGTCACGGCGGCGGCCATTGGCCAGTCACGGTTGTTGAAGAATTCGAGCCAGATGGCGCGGCCGATCATCTGCGTATCGGCACCGCCGAGCAGATCCGGGATGACGAATTCACCGACGACCGGGATAAAGACCAGGGCGCAGCCGGCCAAGACACCGGGAAGGCTCAAGGGGAAGGTGACCCTCCAGAAGGCGGAGATGCGGGAGCAGCCGAGGTCGCGCGCCGCTTCGATCAAGGTACGATCGGCACTGCTCAAGTTCGAGTAGATCGGCAGCACCATGAAGGGCAGGTAGGTGTAGACGATGCCGATGTAGATCGCCGTCTCGGTGTTGAGGATGCGCAGCGGCTCGCTGATCAGGCCGAGCTTCAGAAGCAGCGCGTTCAGAAGACCGTCGTTCCTGAGGATGCTCATCCAGGAATAGACGCGGATCAGCATCGAGCTCCAGAAGGGCACGATCACCAGGAAGACCAGCAGAGACCTTGAGGAGGGCGAGCAGGACGCAATGCCATAGGCGAGCGGATAGGCGATGAAAAGCATGGCGGCGGTGGATATCGCCGCGATCTTGAGGCTGGTCAGATAGGCAAGCAGATAGGTGTCGTCGGTGAGAACATAGAGGAAGTTTTCGAAGCTGAGCCTGAGGTTCAGGATCGATCCGTCCCAGGCCGTCAGCGGTTCGAAGGGTGGCATGCCGAGCCGCACGGTCGAGAGGCTGATGCCCGCAACCAGTGCAAAGGGTGCCAGGAACAGGACCAGAAGCCAGGCATAGGGAATGGCGATCAGAAGACGCCTGCCCCAGTTCGTCTTTGCGGACGGTGTTGCTGCCGTGAGCATGGGACCTCCTATTCGGCCAAGAGCCGGCTTGCCTGCGGCGACCAGCTTGCGAACACCCGATCGCCGACCCGAAGGTCGCTTTCGGCGCCGAGATTGACCCGACGTGCGTCGAGCGTTGCCCCCGATTTCAGCCGCACCCGATAGTGCCGCTCGACGCCGGTATAGGTGAGTTGCTCCACGGTGCCTTCGAGACCGCCGCCCGAAGTCGCAAGTTCCACCCGCTCTGGGCGAACCGAGACCCAGAACGGCCGATCGAGCGACACCCGGTCGGTCGGAGCGGCGCGGACGCGTCCGCCGGCTTCGTCGCTGTCGATCTGCAGTTCGCCGCCGCTGCGATCCGCGCGACTGCCGGCAAACACGTTCGTTTCGCCAAGAAACTTGGCGACATAGCGAGACTGCGGCGTTTCGTAGACCTCCGACGGCGTACCCACCTGCAACACCTTGCCCTGCCTCATGATGGCGATGCGGGTTGAAACCGTCATCGCCTCATGCTGGTCGTGGGTGACGATGATGAAGGTGAGGCCGAGTTCCCGCTGCAGGCGGACGAGTTCGAGCTGTGTTTCGGTTCGCAGGTTTTTGTCGAGCGCGCCGAGCGGTTCGTCGAGCAGCAGCACCTTCGGCCGCTTGACCAGCGCGCGGGCGAGCGCCACGCGCTGGCGCTGGCCGCCGGAAAGCTGCGCCGGCTTGCGATCAAGCAGTGCGGTCAATTGCAGCTTTTCCGCGACCTCGTCGATACGCTTCTTGATCTCACCCTTGTCGAGGCCGTCCTGCTGCAATCCGAAGGCGATGTTCCTGCCCACCGTCAGATGCGGGAACAGGGCATAGGACTGGAACATCATGTTGGTCGGACGCTTATGCGCCGGAACGTCGGTGACATCCGCCCCCTCCAGCTTGATCGCGCCGGATGTCGGCGTCTCGAAACCGGCGATCATCCGGAGCAGCGTTGATTTTCCGCAGCCCGAGGGGCCGAGAAGCGAGAAAAACTCGCCCTTCTCGATACCGAGATTGATGTTGTTGACGGCGGTGACGACGCCATAGGACTTCGCCAGGTTCTCGATCGAAATATAGGATTGCACGGGGTCTGGTCCTGCTGTTGACGGTTCGCGCTATTGGCCGGCCCTGAAGGCCGACCAGACGCGGGTACGCTCGCGCGTCTGGCGCGGCGGCAGCGACTTGTCGACGAAGAGCTTGGAACGAACGTCGGCAGGGGGATAGATGTTCGGGTTGTCGCGGATCGCTGCGTCGACTTCCGGTGTCGCCGCGGCATTGGCGTTGGCGTAGAAGACGTGGTTGCTGATCACGGCGACCGTCTTCGGCTCGAGGAGATAGTCGATGAAGGCCAGCGCCTGCTCCGGATCCGGCGCGTCGGCCGGGATCGCCATCGTGTCGAAGGAGATGATCGTGCCTTCCTTCGGGATCGAATAGTCGACCTTGACGCCAGTCTCCGCCTCTTCGGCGCGGGCTGCCGCAATGCCGGCATCGCCACTCCACATCAGCGCCAGGCAGAGCTGGCCCGACGCCATGTCGGCGACGAGCTGTCCGCTCTGCATGTGGCGGATATAGGGGCGGAGCTTGAGTAGAAGCTCTTTCGCCTTGTCGAGATCATCCGGTTTGGTGGAATAGGGATCGAGGCCGAGATAGTTGAGCGCGATCGGGATCACCTCGTTCGGCGCGTCAACGATGCCGATGCCGCAATCCTGGAATTTCTCGGCGACCTCGGGCTTGAAGAACATGTCGAGGCTGTTGACGGGCGCATCCGGCAGCCGCTCGGCGACGAGCTTGGCGTTGTAGGCGACGCCCGTCGTCAGCCACATATAGGGCACGAGGTATTTGTTCTCCGGGTCGTGCTCGCCGACGAGCTTCAAGAGGTCCTTGTCGAGATTGCCGTAGTTCTTGAGCGCCGTGACATCGATCGGCTTCAGCGCGCCGGACTGGATCAGCCGCTCTCCGACCGTGGCGCTCGGGAAGGCGATGTCGAAGCCGCTGCCGCCGGCGAGCAGCCGCGTTTCGAGCACTTCGAGCGAATCGTAGAAATCGACCCGCGTTTCAACGCCGGTGCGCGTCTGGAAGTTCGAAACCGTGTCTTCGGCGAAATAGTCCGAGAAATTGTAGATGAACAGTTTGTCCTGCGCCTGGGCGGTCGTTGAGATCGTGAGGGCAGCAAGCGACGCGGCGAACATGGAGCGCAACGTGGTGCGACGTAAGTTTTGCATGGTTCCTCCCAAGAACGGCGTATTTTTGTTTTCGCCAAAGTGATCGGCAGGCCCGAAGACGGCAACACTCCCTTTGGCTAGGTGCGGGAGGCAGAGCGGCGTCGTAGATGGCAATCGACGCCTGCCTTGGCTGCATCAAGCCATGTTTGTTTGACCCGCGTCGAAGTAACATTCGATCAAGGGGTATTTCTCGGCCTGCTGTGGCTGCTAGGGTTCGGCGAAATAAGAGGGAGAGCTTCCATGGAGCAGAAATTCAATCAGCCGCTCGGCGGCAACGACATGCCCCGCTTCGGCGGTCCGGGCACGATGATGCGCCTTCCCGCTGCGACATCGGCTGAGGGCCTCGATGCATGCTTCGTCGGCATCCCCATGGATATCGGCGCGTCCAACCGATCCGGAACGCGATACGGACCGCGCCAGATCCGCGCCGAGTCCGTGATGATCCGCCCCTACAACATGGCGACGGGCGCCGCACCTTTCGAAAGTCTGCAGGTGGCCGATATCGGCGACATCGCCATCAACACCTTCAACCTGCCGGCCAACATGGAGATCATCACCCGCGGCATCGGCGAGATTCTCAAGCACGATTGCATCCCGCTGACGCTTGGTGGCGATCACACGATCAGCTATCCGATCCTGAAGGCGGTTGCCGAAAAGCACGGGCCGGTCGCCCTGATCCATGTCGACGCCCATGCGGACATCAACGACACGATGTTCGGCGAGAAGATCGCGCACGGTACGCCGTTCCGCCGCGCTTTCGAGGATGACTGCCTCAATCCCAATCTGGTGTTCCAGATCGGCCTGCGCGGCACAGGCTATGCCTCCGACGATTTCGACTGGTCGCGCGACAAGGGCTTCACCGTCGTCCCGGCTGAGGAATGCTGGCACAAGTCGTTGGTGCCCCTGATCGAAGGCATCCGCGCCAGGATCGGCAACCACAAGACCTACCTGACCTTTGATATCGACAGCCTCGACCCGGCCTATGCCCCGGGCACCGGCACACCGGAGATCGGCGGGCTGACCGTCATCCAGGCGATCGAAATCATTCGCGGCTGCCGCGGCCTTAATCTCGTCGGTGCCGATCTCGTCGAGGTGAGTCCGCCTTTTGACACCACAGGCACGACGGCGATTACCGCGGCCAACCTTCTCTACGAGATGCTCTGCGTGCTGCCGGGCGTGAAGTACAAGCGGTAGGCCGACGGAGAGCTCGGAAACGAAGTAGCAGGAGGCCCGGAGTGGCCTCCTGGCCGAACACGTCTGCGAGCTGTTCTAGCTTCTTGCCGGCCGCAGACGGCTCCAGAGCGGCGCGACCACATTGCCCATGACGATGATGGTTGCGGCGCCGACGGCGATGGCCAGCAGGGCCTGGAGCGCCGAGGTCGTGAGCCAGCCGACGACCGCCGGGGCGAGAGCCAGGGTATGGGCGACGCCCTCGGAGACATCGTGGATGAGGTGTTCCGGACCGGCCATTCCCAGTTGTGCCATGCCATGCACGAGGATGCTGCCGCCGACCCAGAGCATGGCGGCGGTGCCGATCGCGGCAAGAACTTTCAGGAATGTGGGCATGCCGAGAACGAGGCCGCGACCGAACAATCGCAAGGCAGACAGCGGGCTTTTCGCGAGCGCGACGCCCACATCGTCGGCTTTGACGATGAGCGCCACGACGCCATAGACCGCAAGCGTGATCAGGATGCCGACGCCGGCGAGCACCATGCCCTGCGTGTAGATGCCGGCGTCGGAGACCGTTGAGAGCGTAAGCGCCATGATTTCGGCAGAGAGAATGAAGTCGGTGCGGATGGCGCCGGAGACCTTCTCGTTTTCCAGCGCCACCGGATCGCTCTTCTCGCCGAGCACCGCTTCCTCGTGCACGTGGGCCGCATGCGGAAAGACTGCTCCGTAAAGCTTCTCGGCGCCCTCGTAGCAGAGATAAATGCCGCCGAGCATCAAAAGCGGCGTAATTGCCCAGGGTGCGAAATAGCTGAGCACCAGTGCGCCGGGCAGCAGGAAAAGCAGTTTGTTCTTCAGTGAGCCAAGGGCGATCCGCGCAATGATCGGCAGTTCCCGCTCAGGCGTCAGCCCGACCACATAACGCGGGGTCACCGCAGCATCGTCGATCACGACACCGGCCGCCTTGGCGCTGGCCTTCGCGGTTTGGGCCGCCACGTCGTCCAGCGAAGCGGCCGCCATCTTGGCGATGGCCGCGATGTCGTCGAGGAGGGCGATGAGACCTGTGGCCATAAATTGCTAACCCCTTGAGAAGAATCCGAGAAACGAGGCTCCAGTAGCGGCAGTAACCACCATAGCGTGTCGAGTCAACGACCGCCGGGTGCCGTTCGCGGGCTGTCGGCCGCGCGCGGTGGGCACAGTCTTGGTTATCAAATCGTGATCGTGGGGACGGATTCTATCGTTGACGGGTGTCTCATTTCGATTTACGACTGACGAAATACAAAATTCGTCAGTCGTAAATCGAAAGGCAAACAATGCCGGTGAGCAACGATACCGTCGTGGACCAGACGCGCCAGGACAACATCACGCGGATCCTCGATGCCGCGGAGCGGCTGTTCCGGCATTTCGGCTACAGCAAGACCAATGTCGCCGACATCGCCAAGGAACTCGGCATGTCGCCGGCGAACATCTACCGGTTCTTTGCCTCCAAGACGGAGATTCATCAGGCGCTCTGCGGCCGCATGCTCGCGGCCAGCTATCAGATGGCACAGGAGATCTGCTCCTTGCCGTTGAGTGCGACGGAACGCCTGCGCCGGTACGTCCATGCGCAGCATCAGATGACGGTCGAGCTCATGCTCGACGATACGAAAGTGCACGAGATGGTGGTCGTTGCCATCGAACGCGAGTGGCACGTCATCGACAAGCATATCGACAGGATCGATGCGCTTCTCGCCAACGTCATCCGCGAAGGCATCGCCGCCGGCGAGTTCCCGCAACAGGATGCCGATGCGGCGTCGCGTTGTTTCGGTGCGGCGACGGTCACGCTCTGTCACCCGCAAATGGTTGCCCAATGTCTCAGCAAGACAAACCGCGCCTCGCCGGAAGAACTGGTCGAATTCGCGATCAAGGGATTGAAGGTCTAGCCGGACTGTTTCCGGCGCAGCCAATGGCGGCGTCGGCCTATTTTCAGGAGTGTTACTATGTTTACGCCTATTGAATTTCGCCGCCGTATTTCATTCGTTGCCACCATTGCGCTGATTTCAACCCTCTCGGCGGCGCTCGCCGGCTGCTCGGAAGAAAAATCCGAAACTGCCGACGTCGTGCGCCCGGTCAAGGTCGTCGAGATCGCTCAGGCCGACGCTGCGCGCCAGCTCAGCTATTCCGGTGCGGTTCGCGCGCGAACCGAGATGAACCTCGGCTTCCGTGTCAGCGGCAAAATTGTCGAGCGGATCGTCAATGTCGGCGATCGCGTCAATGTCGGCGATCTCCTCGCTCGCATCGACGCGACCGACTACGAGCTCGCGGTGCGCAGCGCCACCGCCAATCTGGAGGCGGCCGAGCGCCAGGTCGAGACGGTCGAACTGGTGCGCGATCGCGCTAAGCAGTTGCTCGCCAGGAAATTCGCCTCGCAGGCCCAGTTTGACCAGGCGGTGCTGAGCTACAACCAGGCCGTTGCGACGCGCGATGCCGCCAAGTCGGCGCTATCCCAGGCGAAGAACCAGGTGGTCTATACGAACCTCGTCGCCGACCGGCCGGGTATCGTGACCGCCATCAACGCCGATGTCGGCCAGGTCGTCGGCTCTGGCACGCCTGTTGCCACGGTTGCGGTCGAAGGCGAAAAGGAAGTCCAGGTCGCCGTACCCGAGACGGAAATCGGCAACTTCAAGGCCGGTCTGCCGGTCAAGGTCGGGATCTGGTCCGATGCGGGCCTGTCGCTCGACGGCATGGTGCGCGAGGTCGCCGGCAGCGCCGACCAGCAATCGCGGACCTTCTCGGTGCGAGTCAGCCTGCCGAATGACCCGCGAGTCCTGCTCGGGATGACCGCGACCGTCGAGGCTTCCGCTGGCAGCGGCACTCCTTTCGTCTCCGTTCCCTTGAGCGCGTTGGCCGAGAAGGACGGCTATCCGATCGTCTGGGTCGTCGATCGCGGTACGGAAACGGTCCACAGCCGGCCGGTCACGCTTGCGGATTTCACCACCGATGGCGTGCGGGTTACCGAGGGCCTCAAATTTGGCGACCTCGTCGTTGCCGCCGGAACGCAGTTCATGACGGACGATCTCAAGGTGACCATCTCCAACGATACGACGCGCCAAGCTGCTGCGGCAGCCGAAACCAGCCTCGTGCGCTGACGTTGCCAGGATAGCGGAACCGAGCCGATGACGACCTCCTCTTCTGAAGACAAGCGGCCCTTCAATCTTTCGCGCTGGGCGATCGCGCATCCGAGCATGGCGCGTTTCCTGTTCGGCCTCATCATTCTCGCCGGCGTCTTCGGCCTGATGCGCATGGGGCAGAAGGAGGACCCGGACTTCACCTTCCGCGTCATGGTCGTGCAGGCCTTCTGGCCAGGCGCCTCGATCGAGGAAATGCAGGATCAGGTCGTCAACAAGATCGAGCGCAAGCTGCAGGAAACGCCGCATCTCGATTTCGTCCGCTCCTATACGCGCGCCGGCAGCGCGATCATCACGCTGCAGGTCGAGGGCGATACCAACGCCGAGCAGGTGGCTGACGCCTTCTACCAGGTCCGCAAGAAGGTGGGCGACATCTCCAGCGAGTTGCCGGAAGGCCTGCTCGGTCCCTATTTCAACGACGAGTTCGGTGACACCTTCATCACTCTGCATTCGCTGAGCGGCGAGGGATACAGCTATCCGGAGCTGAAGAAGTTCGCGATCCAGGCGCGCGACATGCTCCTGACGACGCCGGGCGTCGAGAAGGCCGTCATCATCGGCGACCAGCCGCAGAAGATCTTCATCGACGTGTCTTCCAAGGTGCTGGCCGAGCGTGGCCTGACGCTGAACGATTTGCGCAGCACCCTTGCCGGCCAGAACAATATCGACCCGGCGGGATCCGTCGACACCGGCTCGCGCTCGGTGCGCATCTCCGTCGAGGGCGGCCTGGACAAGGTCGAGGACCTGAAGAACCTCAGGCTTCGCGCTGGTGGCCAGATTACCCGGCTCGGCGATATCGCGACGGTAAGCTCCGGGCTCGAGGATCCCTTCTCGCGCAAGTTCCGTTTCAACGGCCAGGATAGCGTTCAGATAGGCGTGGTCATGGCCAAGGGCTTCAAGGTGACGGATGTCGGCAAGGCGGTGGAAG
Organism: Ensifer sp. 38_S197; assembly: GCF_056924495.1. Taxonomy (NCBI): domain Bacteria; kingdom Pseudomonadati; phylum Pseudomonadota; class Alphaproteobacteria; order Hyphomicrobiales; family Rhizobiaceae; genus Ensifer; species Ensifer sp. 38_S197. The sequence goes on from NZ_JBXOVZ010000001.1 coordinate 1,982,333, forward strand.
CGACCTATGAGCGCTTCGAGGCGTCGCTGCCCTATGGCGTCAAGGTCGATCAGGTCTCCAATCAGCCGGAGGTCGTCAAGGAGGCGGTCGGCGAGTTCATGAGGGCGCTTGGCGAAGCCCTGGCGATCGTTCTCGTCGTCTCGTTCCTCTCGATCGGCTGGCGTTCGGGCCTGGTGATCGCGATCACCATTCCGCTGGTGCTGGCTGCGACATTCGCCATCATGTACGAGCTCGGCATCGATTTGCAGCGCATTTCGCTCGGAGCGCTGATCATCGCGCTCGGCCTGTTGGTCGACGACGCCATGATCGTGGTGGAATTGATGGAGCGAAAGCTGGAAGAGGGGCTCGTCAAGGTCGAGGCCGCGAGCTTCGCCTATACCTCCACCGCCTTCCCGATGCTGACGGGCACGCTGATCACCACGGCCGGCTTCATACCCGTTGGTTTTGCGGCTTCCACCGCAGGCGAATACGTGCGTTCGCTGTTTTACGTGGTCGGGATCGCGCTCGTCGTCTCCTGGTTCGTCGCCGTTTATTTCACGCCCTGGCTCGGCAATATGCTGCTCAAACAGCGCAGCCATGCCGGCAATCATCACGATGTCTTCGACACGCGCTTCTATCGGCATCTGCGTTCGACGGTCGCCTGGGCCGTGCGCCATCGCATCGTCGTGCTCTCGACGACGCTCGTCATTTTCTTCGTCAGCCTCTGGGCTTTCCAGTTCATTCCGAAGAACTTCTTCCCGCAGTCGTCGCGGCCGGAAATTCTCGTCGATCTGTGGCTGCCCGAGGGTACCAGCATCAAGGAGGTGGAGAAGCAGGCGAAGGCGCTCGAAGCCCGCATGATGGACGACGAGGACAAGCGCTTCATCGCCACCTATATCGGCGAGGGCGCACCGCGCTTCTTCCTGCCGCTTGATCAGCAACTGCGCAATCCGAACTTTGCCCAGCTTCTGGTCATGGCCAAGGACGAGCCGGCGCGCGAGCGGCTGATTGCCAAGATGCGTGCGATCCTCGCCGCCGACTTCCCGTCGATCCGGGCCAAGGTCGATCGCCTGTTCCTGGGTCCCCCGACCGGCTGGCCCGTCCAGATGCGCGTCATGGGACCGGACCGTGAAGAGGTCAAGCGTATTGCCGACCGGGTGAAGGCGAAGTTCCACGAAAACCCGTTGTTGGGTGCCGTTCACGACGACTGGCTGGAGCCGGTGCCGGGCATGAAGCTGGTGATCGACCAGGATCGTGCCCGCGCGCTCGGCGTGACCTCGCAGCGCATCCGCCAGATGCTGCAGGCGAGCGTCACCGGTGCGCCGCTCGACAACTTCCGCGATGGCGAGGAAACGGTGGCGATCGTCGCGCGTGAGCCGGCGGAGAGCCGCAACTTCCTGAGCTCGGTCGACTCCATCTACATCCCGACCGATTTCGGCGGCTTCGTTCCGCTCTCGCAGGTTGCCAAGGTTGTGCCCGTGCTCGAACAGGGTATCGAATGGCGCCGCGATCGCCTGCCGACGATCACCGTGCGCGGCACCCTGCCGGACGGCGTGCAGCCGAATGACGTGGCGATGAAGATGTTCGGCGAGATGCAGTCGCTGCGCGACAGCCTGCCCGCCGGCTACAGCATCAGCATTCAGGGCGGCGCCGAGGATTCGGCGGAGAGCCAGGCCTCGATCGCCGCCAAGGCGCCGATCATGCTCGGTGTCATCGTCGTGCTGCTGATGATACAGCTCCAGCATTTCGGCAAGGCGATGCTGGTGCTCGCCACCGGGCCGCTTGGCATTATCGGTGCCGCGGCCGCACTGCTGATCAGCGGGGCGCCCTTCGGTTTCGTCGCGATCCTCGGCGTCATCGCGCTGCTCGGCATCATCATGCGCAACTCGATCATTCTCGTCGATCAGATCGACCAGGATATCGCCGCCGGCATGGACCGCGCCGAAGCGATCGTCGGCTCTGCCGTCCGACGCTTCCGCCCGATCACGCTGACGGCGCTGACGGCGGTGTTGGCACTGATCCCGATCTCCCGTGGCGTCTTCTGGGGACCGCTCGCCTACGCCATGATGGGCGGCATCCTGGTCGCGACGGTATTGACCATTCTGGTGTTGCCCGCCGGCTATGCCCTGTTCTTCGGGCGAGAGCCCAAGAAGGAGCGCGCCGATCTGGAGAAGGCGGAAGAGGTCAGTCCGAATGCCGGGCGCGACGAGCCGCTGGTTTATCCTCCGGCCGTGGCGGCGGAATAGCGCCACGGCCCCTCCAGGCAAAGCCGGCTATCGAGCTTGTCCCCTCAGCGGGATGCTCCAGAACCGCCTGGGTCAGGCCTTGACATACATCGCCTGACCCTGAGCCAGATATTGGAACAGCTCGTAGCTCATCCAGATATAGCCCCGACGTCCGTTCCATTCGCAACCCCACTCCTGTCCGAAGCTGTTCTGGATGAGGATCGCCTGCTGCTCGTCGTCGTAGCCGATGATCAGCATGCAATGGCCGGCATTCGGGATCTTGTTGAGGGGACCGGTCATCGGGCCGGGGCCCTCGTATTTCATGAAGCCGTCGTTCAGCGAGGTGCCGTAACACAGTGCACCACCGGCGGCGATGATCGCCTTGATCGCATCGAGATCGCTGGTTTCGACGATAGCCCAGCCGGGGATCTGGAAGCTGGCATCGACGGCGGCGTTGGGATCGTAGCTCGACCAGAGTTCGGGGCAGTTCGGATAGTAGGGCGCGGTCTGCCAGTTCGGCGTACCGTTTTGCGTGAGCAGGTTGAGGTAGGATGCCAGCCGCGATCCCGCACATCCCTTCTGCCCGTAACTCTTCATGACCTCGATATAGATATGGGCGGGGCTCGCCTGCTCCGAAGTGCGGGATGGCGGCTGGCCCGCCGCCGCGGCCGCCGTGTAGGTCGCAAGCCCGTAGGTCGAAGCCCAAGCGGCGCAGCTTCCGGGACTGCCGACGTGACGCGGCGTCCCCTGCGCCTTCGGCGGCGGCAGATATTTCGGATCGACGGTGGCCGAGCTCGGTAGCGATGCGGGGATCGGCGGCCGCACGAGCGGCCCGTCTTCTCTGATGGTTGGATCGTAGCCGAGATCGAGAATTGCTTCATGCACAGACATGTAGGCCTCCTGTCGGCAGCTTCAGCTGCGAAGGTTGAAGGGTTCTGATGTCACTGGCTTGTTCCGGCACTGCCCGCCGGCATTTCTCGGCGCGTCCTTTGTCGAAGGTGCACGCCGGTTGTCTGACCCCTATGCGGGGCATTGGGGAATCGTCGTCGGATGAGGGAAGTTCGAGGGCTCCGCCGGCAGGCCGCGCAGCTCGCCCAACAGCTTGCGGCCGGTTCCGGTCAAGACACCGCCGGCCCTGCCGCCGCTGGTATTGCCAAAGACGAAGACGCCGACCTTGCGGCTCGGATCGAAGGCCATGTAGGTTTGATAACCGCCAAGCCCGCCATCCTTGTCGAGATAGTCGTTGCCAAGCTGCCAGCCGAGCCCCATCGAAAGCGTGTCGCTGCCAGGATAGGCCTGTTGCGTCGTCTTGATCGCTGTACCGAGCGCGCCCTTTGGTGGATTGATCTCCATCTCTAGGAACGTCAGCATGTCGTTAAGGGTGGATGACAGGGCGCCGGCACCCAGTCCTGCCGACGTCATTACCCAGTTCGGCGGTGAAACGGGGTTATAGACGGGCGTACTGCCCTTGTCGCTGTAGTTGTAACCTTGCGCGACCTGGGCGGCGACCGCCTGATAAGCGACCTGTGTCGTCTTCATCCCCAGGGGTGACGTCACCTTTTCGATGGCGAGTGTGGGCCAGTTCTCATAGGTTTCATCCCAGTCGGAACTCGTCTTCCCGCCGGCATAGGCGTGTGAGAGGAGCACACCCAGAAGCGCAAAGCCTTGGTTGCTGTAAACCCAATATTTGCCTGGCCCGTAGGACGGCTCGAAGGTATCGAGAAACTGACCCATCGAAGAGAACGGATAGTCGCCAAATGCAGGCCGCGGGCCGCAGACCCCATCCGGGAAGCCCGCGCTGTGGGTGGCAAGATGCCAGAGCAGGATGTCGCCATAGGGCTGCCGTACCGTGACATCCGACGGCAGAAGCGAACTGACATGGGTGAACGGGCCGACCGGGCCGTTGGTTTCGCCAGGCGCGAGCGCCAACAGCGTCGCCGTGACGACCTTGCTGTTCGAACCAATGAAAAACACGATGTCTTTGATATCGACGCTGCCGCCATCGTTTAGGTCGACCTTGCCAAATCTGAAATAGTATCGTTGGCCGGCAAGCGTGACTCCGACCAGTATTCCGACCGATTTGCCGGGTTGCGGATCGTCGGGATTGGCCGTCAGTGGTGAAAAGAGGCGATCGACAGTTTCACCAACGACACTCTGGTCTCGCATCGCAGTTCCTCCTCGTTTCATAATGATACACGTATTGGTAGAGTGTACCACGTGTATACACGCAATCTATCCTGAGTTTAGCGGGGTATTTCCGGATCCTTGGTCCGCCTGCAGCCTTGCGGGCAACCGCGAGACAGCAAAGTCCGCGAGCATCCGGTGACCCCCTACGCGCTATTTCTCGGCGCGGGTGGAGTCAGACGTACCAATTGTCGCAATTGAATGAAATGTGCATTTCGATATTGACTTTACATGGAACAGGCATTCCATTCAGGGCGATTGACCGTCGCTCTTTGGGGGATTTCTGAATGAAGAAGCTGCTATTTGTCGCCATGTCGGCTCTGCTCGCTGGCACCGCTCATGCCGAAAACATCGGAATTACCATCGCGCGTTCCGATAGCGCGTTTCTGACGATCCTGCGGCAGGGCATGGAGGATCGCGCCGCCAAGCTGGATGGCATCTCGGTTCAGGTCGAAGACGCCCAGAACGATCCCAGCAAGCAGATGGATCAGGTGCAGAACTTCATCTCCTCCGGCGTCGACGCAATCGTCGTGGTCGCCGTCGACGGCGACAGCACGCCGGCGCTGACGAAGATGGCGAGTGCCGCCGGCATCCCGATCGTCTATGCCAACCATCCGCCGGCCGACGTCGAGACCCTGCCGGAAACCGCCGCCTTCGTGGGGTCCAACGAGACGGATTCGGGCACGCTGGAAACGAAGGAAGTCTGCCGGCTGCTTGGCGGCAAGGGCGCGGTCTATGTGCTGATGGGGCCGCTCAACAACCATTCGTCGCTGACACGCACCAAGGATATTCACGACGTCATCGCCACCGACGAATGCAAGGGCATGAGCGTGATTGAGGAGCAGAGCGCCAATTGGGATCGCCTCGAAGCCACCAACATCATGACCAACTGGCTTTCGACCGGCCGGGAATTTAATGCCGTCATCGCCAACAATGACGAGATGGCGATCGGTGCGATCCAGGCGATGAAGGCAGCAGGCACCGACATGTCGAAGGTGGTGGTTGGCGGGGTCGACGCCACGCCCGATGGGCTCGCCGCGATGGCCGCCGGGGATCTCGACGTCACCGTTTTCCAGAATGCGATCGCCCAGGGTGCGACGGCGATGGATGCAGCCGTCGCGCTGGCGCGTGAGGAGAAGACGGAGCGCCAGATCTGGGTTCCCTTCGAACTGGTCACGCCGGCCAACATGAAGGACTACGCAAAGGCGAACCAGTAGGCCGGGGATATCGACCGCGAGCCAGCATTGCGGCGACTGAAGATTGCCGCTGGTATTCTCGCTGGACAGCCAGGGAAGCCGGTGGGCTGCTGTGCGGCCCGCCGGCGTTTCGAGCATGCGCTTGAACTTTCTCAAGGCATGCTTCCGTCAAAATCGATCGCCGGCTGGCGTCTCTCCCTGTTGCCTACGGCATTGTGGGTCGAGGCCATTCCTTGCCTGGGTCGTGCGCGTTCCGGGGTCATCGTCCGGCTGCGCCGGCGTCGCTAACCGTTGGCAATTGTTAACCGAACGACAAAAGCACCTAATTCTGAGGGTTGCCCGCCGCGCCTTGGCGGACGATCTTCATGGCCCAGCCGGAGCCGTGGACAGACCCGGGACTACGCTCTGGCGTTTGTCGCGCTAGGCAACGTAGTGAGTGGGAACGGTTTGAATGCTTCTGAACCATCGCATCACACGGATCACCGTCGGCATCCTGCTTCTGACGCTGGCCGTGGTCGTGCTTCTGCCCGGATTGACCGGCTTTACCAGCCTCGACGGCACAGTCAACGCACGCTTTGCGGTGATCAACGCCCCGATCGACGGCGAAATCGGGCAGGCGCCGCCGCGTATCGGAACGCCGGTTGCCGAAGACGAAACCCTTCTGACAATCCGCAATGATCGGGTCAATCGGACGGTCCTCGCTTCGCTGCATGTCGAAGGAAAAACCGCGGCCGATCGCGTCTCGGCACTGGAGCGGGAACGGGACGAACTCGTCGCTCTTCGCGGCCAGCTTGCAGACCGGCTGGAGATCTTCAAGAGCGCGACCATCGCCAGTCTGGAGCGGGAACTTCGCATTCTGCGCAAGCGGGTCGAGGTGTCACAGGCTCAGGACTTAGTTGCCAAGGTCGACATCAACAGGCGACAGGAACTGGAATCCAAGGGAATTTTCACGCGAAAGATGGTGGAGGCGGCCGAGGCGGCGGGCGCTGCAACGGGCGGGGAGGTCGAGATCAGCAATCTGTCGCTCGAATTGCTGGAGCAGCGTTTGGCCGCATTGCGCCAAGGGATCTTCGTTGTCGGCGACGGCCAGAACGATGTGCCCTATTCGCGTCAGCGCCAGGACGAAGTGATCGTGCGCATCAATGACCTCAATACCCGCATCGCCGAAAACAGAACGCGTGCCGAACAGACCGAGCGTCAGTTGGCCGAGGAGGAGAAACGCGTTCGCAGCCTCGAATTTGCAGACGTTGCTGCGCCCTTCAGCGGCGTCGTGTGGAGCCGCAACGTCGTCAACGGTTCCAATGTCATTTTGAACAACGAACTGATGCGCATCCTCGACTGCCGCGAACTGTTCGTCGATATCCTCGTTCCAGAAGTCGATTACGACGAGATCTATCCGGGGCGCGAAGCGGAGGTTCGGTTGCTGGGTCGGAGCGAGATCTTCAAAGGAAAAGTGCAGGCCGTCAAGGGCTCGTCCGCCGTCGTCGAGAAAGACAATCTCGCGGCCAAGGAGCCTGAGGCCGAGGAGCGCGATGCCAGGATCCGCGTCCAGCTTCTCCCCTCGGCGCTCAACACCGATTTCGGCAATTTTTGCCAGGTGGGACGGACCGCCCAGGTACGCATCTCCCGCCACAATCTGCAACTGACGCAGTGGATCAAAGGACTGTGGTTCAACCTCTTCTAGCGCTCGCGCCCACATTGCTGGTGATTGCCTTCTTCCTGCTTGGGCCATCGAACTGGTCCCGGCATCAAAGTTGGGCACGCACCATCACCTGCACGGTCGTTGGGGTGGTCGCATTGCGCTACATGGTCTGGCGTCTCTTTGAAACTGTTCTTCCCTATCCAACCGATGGCGCGAACGTATGGTGGGTTTGGATTGTCTTCGTTATCGAACTCCTTGCCTTCACCGAGGTCGTTCTTTTCCTCATTCTGATGAGCCGATACGTTGACCGAAGTTCAGAAGCGGACCGCTTGGGAAAAACGTTCTTTGCGCGCGAGCAGCAGGATCTGCCCACCGTCGACGTTTTCATTCCGACCTACAATGAACCGCTTGACGTCCTGGAGCGAACGATCGTCGGGGCCTTGGCGCTCGATTATCCGAAGGACAAGTTCAAGGTCTATGTCCTTGACGACGGCCGGCGTGATTGGCTGAAGACGTTCTGCGCGGAGCGGGGCGCCGTCCACGTGACGCGGACGGACAATGCGCACGCGAAAGCCGGGAACATGAACAATGGGCTGCTCGCGAGTTCGGGCGACTTCATTGCCATTTTCGATGCGGACTTCGTTCCCTATCGCCACTTCCTCAAGCGCACTTTGCCGTTCTTCTCGGACGAGGCGATCGGGATCGTCCAGACCCCGCAGCATTTCTTCAATGTCGATCCGGTCCAATCGAACCTGGGCCTGGAGAACATCTGGCCGGACGAACAGCGCCTCTTCTTCGACGAGATCGCACCGAGCCGTGACGTCTGGGATGTCAGCTTCTGCTGCGGATCGTGCTCGATCGCCCGCCGCAAGGCCGTAGATGCGATTGGCGGCTTCCCAACGGAGTCGATCACCGAAGACCTGCTGACGACGCTGTCGATGCTCAACAAAGGCTACAAGACCCGCTATCTGAACGAGCGGCTTTCGATGGGATTGGCGGCAGAGAACCTGACCGGCTACTTCGTCCAGCGTGAACGGTGGTGCCAGGGCGGCATCCAGACGCTCTATCTCCACAACGGCCCGTTGCGCGGACCGGGCTTGTCGCTGTTCCAGCGGATCATGTTTCTCCCCATGTCATGGCTGGTGCAGTACGTCGTGCGCCTGATCGTCCTCATCGTGCCGATCGCCTACCTCTGGTTCGGCGCCTTGCCGCTGCATTTCACCGGTGTTGCCGACTATGTCTCGAACCAGCTCCCCGTCCTGGCGGCTTATTTCCTCCTGATGCTCTGGATCACGCCGACGCGTTATCTCCCCGTGGTGTCGAGCGCCGTCGGGACCTTCGCGACATTCCGTATGCTGCCGACGGTTCTATCCAGCCTCATGCGGCCCTTCGGCAAGCCATTCAAGGTAACCCCGAAAGGCACCGGCAACGAGGCCAACGCCTTCGATGCCTACACCTTCACCTGGATCGCCGGCTTCATCGCCGTTACGGCGCTAGGACTTCTGATCAACCTCGTGCCGGAAACGGCACAGGTCAAGGGATCGTTCTCGGCGATCGGAGCCGTCTGGTCGGGTATCAACATCGTCGTGCTCGTCATCGCCTCACTGATCTGTTTCGAGAAACCGCGCCGCCTATTCCAGGCCTTCAAACTGGACGAGCCGGCCAGTGTCGATGGCACGCCCGGCCGCATCGTCAGCCTCTCGCTCGACAAAGCAGTGGTCGCCGTTCCGACGGAGGTGCGCTTCCAATCCACACAGGTGACGCTGAAGCTTGATGGCTTCGAGCCGCTACATGCGGACCTCAGGCAAGTGACACAGCGGCGCGGCGACATCTCGCGCGCCGGAGACAAGAGGCGCTTTTACCTCCATCTTCACTACGAACTCAGCGGCAGGGAGCGCGACAAAATGATCGTCAAGCTCTACACCGGCCGCTATTCGCAGGACATCCCCGACATCGACAAGGTCGCCGTATCCGTGAATCTGTTGCTGCGCGCCTTTGGTCGCACACGCACCGTCTCCTAGCTGCAAGACAATGGGGTCTCAGATTTCGCCGGTGCGTGCCCTGGTGGCTGATATGGACAGGGCACCGCGGACCTATCGCCGGATGCAGGAGTAGTGATTCTTCTCCTCATCACTCGGCAGATGTTTCCGCAAGAGCCTAAACCAGCCGTCTGAACGACCGAGAGAAAGCCGCTTTTTCGCAAGTGGTATTAAACTTCAAAATACCACTCGACGGCTTTTCGCAAAACTTCGGCAGGGGCGAATAGACCTGCATTGACAGGCTCTCTTTGCGGGACCTATCGTTAAGTCAAATTACTTGACTTAATAGTTCGATCAACGAAGCCTGAGGGGGAATTCGTCATGACGGCAGTCGAGGAAATGCGGCCTTTGCGCAATGAGCCGGGGGGCGGGAGAGCTTCTGGCGTGCATCAAGCGCGAGCGGAATCTCGCGATGCTCTACATCACCCATGACATCGCCACCGCCGCGCGCATCGCCGAAGAGGTCGTGGTGATATTCGCCGGACAGATGGTCGAGTGGGGCGAAACCAATGCCATCTCGGCAATCCCCGCCATCCCTGTACCCAGCTTCTCTTTCGGCCGTCCCCGCTCCAGATCGTCCGTTCGTGCTGGGGCAGAGCGCCCGCTTTCTGGCGCAGGCCCACGAGGTGCGGCGCTTGAGCCGCCCGGCATCGGACGCGGGGGAAGAGGACGCCGAAAACCATTTTGTCCGTGCCCTTGGCCAGGCTCCGACGTGAGCTATCTGAACCGAGGACAGTCCTGCCTCAGAAACCCCGATGGCCGTTCGGCCGCAGAGATCAACTTTCGTGGAGCCATTTGATGACGTTCGCCGCCAAATCTGACTATCTGCTGGAAACGCTTTGGGTGTCGGTCGGTACCGCCGACAAATCGGTCTATGCGCTGACCCTCACCAACAATTCGGACGGGCCGCTCAAAGGCTTTCGCCTCGGCGTCTCCGGGCCTGCGCGCATCGATCCCGCCGCGGAGATCGAAGGGGGCAGGCTTCTGATCCGGCTATCCAACTACGCGGAGTTCGCGCCGCTGGAAGGTTTTGAGCTGAAGCCGGGGGCGACCTGGACATTGAAGGCGCATGGCATGAGCTTCGAGCCGCGCCACTGGACCGACGGCGCCAATGCCGCCTTCCTAAGCAGCTTTGCGTGATCTGGCCAACAGATTGGCGTTGTGATTCCGTTTCCGGGATTGATTCGGGAGCGGTGGCATGGCGGGGAAATCTCTGGTGAAGGCGACGGAGGAGGAATGTGCAGCGTTGGAGCATCTGGCGGCGAGCCGGGATCGCGGCGAGGCGGACCGGGCGCGGGCGATCCTGCTGACACTTGACGGCTGGACGAGCGCGCGGATCGCCCAAGCCTTCGGCGTTCGTGAGGATACGGTGCGGCTGTGGCGCAGCGATTTCATGGCCGGGTCGGTGACGGCCCTCAGGAAGCGCGTCGCGGCCGGCCCGGCGCCGGTGAAGTCGGAGGCCGCGCTTCGGGTTGCCGGGCCGCTCTTGTCGGCGCCGGTCGCCGACCGCAACAATTGGACGCTGGCGCGCCTTGCCGCCGAGATCGAGGCGCGCGAAGGGCTCAGCATCTCCCGATCGCAGCTTTCGAAAACGCTGCGCAAAAAAGGGGCTTTCGCTTCCGGCGGCCCCGGCACTCGCTGAAGAACCGCCAGGACCCGCAGGCCGTCGAGTGCGCCGGCCTGCGACTGCAACTGCGCAAGCGACAGGCCGAGGCGGGCGATATCGTCCTCCTCTTCGGCGACGAGAGCGAGGCGCTCACCCATCCCTATCTGGCGCGTTGCTGGGCCAGACGCGGCGCCGATCTGCGGGTTCCCGCGCCCGGCCAGGCGCGCAAGATCGCCATGATGGGTGCTTTCGACTGGGCCGCGCGCAGGCTCGTCGTCGAAACCTCGAAAACCAAGCGCAGCGCCGATTTCATCGCCCTCCTGGAGACGCTCGACGCAGGCTATGGCCCCAAGCCCGGCGTGGCCGGCAGGCCGGTCGTCCTGGTGCTCGACAACGGGCCAATCCACACCAGCAAAGCGTCGCGCGCCGCGCTTGAGACCCGTGCCCATTGGCTCACCATCGAGTGGTTGCCCAAATACGCCCCCGAACTCAATGACATCGAGATCGTCTGGAAAAACCTCAAAGCCCATCATCTCGCTCATCAGACCTTCGCCACCGAACACGCCCTCGAACAAGCCATCATCAGAGCCGTAACCGCCCTCAACCACGAAGCCCGCTTCCATCCGTTGGCCATCCAGAGAATCTCTGCTTAGTGCTGTCCGACGGCACGATGGCGCCAGTCGCGGTGCTTGCCTCGCGGGCGCATGGCGACAATGCCGAACTGAAGCGCGGCGCTGCCGTCTATCCGGTGCCGAAGGTCGCGCCGGTTCCAGTGTCGATCGTGCCGTGGCCGCAGGCGGTTTCCGTTTCGGGGCAGGTGGTCGCGCCTCCCGGTCTCGACCTCAAGCCCGAGGGCGACGAAGCCGCACGGGCCGCGAAGGCTTTTGCCGACCTCACTGCAAGCCTGTTTCCGGTCGAGGGTATCGTTCGATCGGCGTCCGAGGGCGGCTTCCCCGTCGCCGTGTCGGAGGCGGCCGATCTCGGTTCGGAGGCTTATTCGATCCGTTTCTCTCCCGCGGGCGCTGCCGTTTCGGGCAGCACGGAGACGGGCTTGCTCTATGGCCTGATCACGCTCGGTCAGGTCCTGCGCGGTGCGCGGCTGCATCCGGGCACCTTCCTGTTCCCCTCGAGCGGGGAGATCAAGGACGCGCCGGCACTTGCCTGGCGCGGCACCCATCTCGATGTTGCCCGGCAGTTCTATAGCACCGCGGAGGTCGAGCGCTTCCTGCGGCTGATGGCCTGGAACAAGCTCAACCGCTTCCACTGGCATCTGACCGATGACGAGGCCTGGCGCGTCGAAATCGACGCCTATCCGGCCTTGACCGAGATCGGTGCCTGGCGCGGCCACGGCCGCAAGATCCCGCCGCTGCTCGGTTCCGGTCCGCAACCGACCGGCGGTTACTATTCGAAGGCGGCGATCCGGAAGATCGTGGCGCTGGCATCAAGTCTCGGCATCGAAGTGATGCCGGAAATCGATGTTCCCGGCCATTCCTATGCGATGCTGCAGGCAATCCCCGAACTCCGTGACCCGCAAGAAGCTGGAAGCTATTATTCGGTGCAGGGCTTCCCCGACAATTGCCTCAACCCGGCGCGCGAAGAGACCTATCGGGTTCTGGAGACGATCTTCGACGAACTGATCAAACTGTTTCCGATGCGTGCCATCCATGTCGGCGCTGACGAGGTGCCGTTGGGTGCCTGGTCCGGTTCGCCGGAGGCGCTCGCTCGGCTTCGTGCGCTCGCCGGAGACGAGGTCGCCGATACGCACGCCAAGCGCTTGAATGTCGTCACCAACACCCACGGGGCAGATGAAATCGACGGTTCGGGTGCGGCGGTGCTGCAGGCCGAGTTCCTGGCGCGCGTCCAGGCCTATCTCGCCAGCCGCGACTGCGTCACCGGCGGCTGGCAGGAGGCAGCGCACGGCAACGTCATCGACAAGGCCAAGTCGCTGCTCTTCGGCTGGCGCACGGTCGAGGCTTCGGCGGCCCTTGCCGAGGAAGGCTACGACATCGTCGTCTGCCCCGGCCAGGTCTATTATCTCGACATGGCCAACAGCCCGGCCTGGTCGGAGCCGGGCGGTAGCTGGGCCGGCTGGTCGGACCCGGAAAAGCTCTACACCTTCGACCCGGTGGAAGGGTGGACCGACGAGCAGAAGAAACATCTGCTCGGCGTGCAGTGCTGCATCTGGTCCGAGCCGATGACCGACCGCGCCGTCTTCGACCGGCTGGTCTTTCCGCGGCTTTCGGCGCTGGCGGAAACCGGCTGGACGCGACCGGAACGCAAGTCCTTCAAGCGCTTCGAAGCACTGGTCGGGTTGATGCCGGTTCTCTACGGCTTTTATGCCGCGGAATAGGCGTTGAAGCAGCGCCTGGGTCCCCGCTGTCGGTGAGACCGAAGGCCGCGAGATCCAAAAGCGAACGTCGGCGAAGCCGCCGTTTGTCGTTCTGCGATCGTTGCGCCCGAGCGCGCTCTCGGGCGGCTCGGGGCCGTTTGGATTTTCCTGCTTGTGCGCCAAGGCGTGGCACGCAAAAGTGCGCGTGGATCTCGTGTTGGCGTCTATGCGGATGCCAGCGCTCCCTATCCCGAGGCTAAAATAGCGATGCGAAGACTTCCTGGATTGTCGGCGATGAAGGTCTTCGAAGTGGTCGGGCAAACCCGCAGCTTCACGCGGGCGGCCGAGCGCCTCAACCTGACGCAGAGCGCCGTCAGCCGGCAGGTCCGCAATCTCGAGGACGAACTTGGCGAGGACCTCCTCATCCGCCGCCACCATCATCTCGAACTGACGCCCGCCGGCGCCGAACTGCTGGCGACGATCCAGGCGGCGTTTCACAGTATCGAAGTTTCGCTGCGCAGCATCACCGAGAAGAGCAACCAGAATCGCTTACGGATCAACGTACCGCCCACCTTCGCCAAGCGCTGGCTGCTGCCGCGTCTCGCTCGATTGCGTGAGGTCATGCCGGATGTGGATGTCAGTATCAGCACAGAGGCCACGGACACGCTTGCCGAACGCGGGCTCTTGGATTGCGCCATCCGCTTTGGCGACGGTGAGTGGCCGATGCTGGATACGAGCATTCTGATGACGGAGCGGCATGTGGTCGTGTGCGCGCCTTCCCTGCTCGATGGGATGAAAGTTGAGGGGCCGACCGATCTTCAGCGCTTCACCTTCCTGCATGTGCTGGCCTCGCCCGACCGGCGCTATCTGACCTGGCGCCACTGGCTGGATGCGGCGGGTTTCCACGATGTCGATACCCGCGGCGGCCTCGAGTTCGACCTGCTCGATCTCGCGATCGAGGCGGCTTGTGCCGGGCTGGGTGTCACCGTCGCCGACCGCTCGATGGTGCGTGGGCAATTGCAGTCGGGACAATTGGTACAGCTCTTCGACGTCGAGGTCGAAGGCCATGAATCCTACTGGTTCGTGGCGCGACCGCAATCCGGAAGCGATCCCAAGCTGCAAGCGTTCCGCGCCTGGCTGCTGGCGGAGGTCGCGACTGAGCGGACCGCCTGAGCCAAGCATTCCTTTTTGGAATGCTCTCATCGAAAATTACTCGCTTGTGCCCTCGTCTTGATCGTCGCATCAGTTTTCGGGACGGTTTCGGTCGGGGAGGGAGCCTGGGCCGTCGCTCGTAATGCGCTCTCCCGCCAATCTGCTTTCCCGCGTTGCCACAGGCGCGCAGACAGCGGCGAACCTTTCCGAGATGCCATGGGCCCCTATCGCAACTTCTCCGGCGGTCGTTTCATCGAAAGCGCGTCCGCGGCCATGATCGAGGTCCGCAATCCGGCAACGGCGCAGGTCTTCGCGTCGGTGCCGGCGGCAACGGACGACGAGGCGAGGGCGGCAGTCGATGCCGCAGCGAAGGCACAGCGCGCCTGGGCGGCGCTGCCGGCGATCCAGCGCGGTGACGCGCTGCGCCGCCTTGCGGCAGCGCTGGAAAGTCGGGCCGGGCACATTGGTGCCGCACTCGCAAAAGAGTCGGGCAAGAGCCTTGCCGACGCGACGGCCGAATTGATCTACGGCGCCGAACTGATGCGCTACCACGCCGAGTGGGCCCGTCGCATCGAAGGTGAGGTGATCGAGAGCGACAATCCAGGCGAAACGCTTCTCCTCAAGCGCACGCCGATCGGAGTGGTCGCCTGCCTGATCCCGTTCAACTATCCGATCTACACGCTGGTGCGGAAGATCGCACCGGCGCTCATTGTCGGAAACGCCGTTGTCGTGCGGCCGAGCAACAACACGCCGACCTCGGCCTTCGTCTTTGCCGAGGCCGTCCTCGAGGCAGGCTTGCCGGAAGGGCTCGTCAACATCCTGACGATGTCGCACGACGTCGCGAAGACGCTCTGCACCCATCCCGGTGTCGGCATGATCACGCTGACGGGAAGCGTGTCGGCTGGTCGTGTCGTGCTCGAATACTGCAAGGAAAATATTGCCAAGCCGTCGCTCGAACTGGGCGGCAAGACGCCCGTCATCGTCGAGCCGGACGCGGATCTTGATGCCGTCGCGCAGATGATCGTCGCTGCCAAGACCACCCATTGCGGCCAGGTCTGCACCAGCGCGGAGCGGCTCTACGTGCACGAAAGCGTGCACGACCGGCTGCTCGCCAAGCTGCGCGAAGGTTTTGCCGGCCGCGCCTTCGGCGACCGCGCCGTGGATGCTACCCGCATGGGACCGCTCGCCAACGCTGCCGCACAGAAGCGGGTCCACGCCATGGTGGAGCAGGCGCGGGCGCAAGGCGGCGTCGTTGAGACCGGTGGCCACCTGCCTGAGGGAGACGGCTATTTCTATCCGCCGACGCTGATTTCCGGCTGTCGCCAGGAGATGGAGATCGTCCGCGAAGAGGTCTTCGGTCCGGTGCTCGCTGTTCTCCGTTACTCCACCTTCGAGGAAGCGCTTGCGAAGGCGAGCGACCATCAGTTCGGCCTGAGTTCGGTGCTCTTCACCGAGAACTATCGCACGGTGATGCGCGCCAGCGAGGCGATCGAGGCGGGCGAACTCTATGTCAACCGTTTCCCGGCCGATCCCTATCAGGGCTTCCACGCCGGTTGGAAACGTTCGGGGCTGGGCGGCGACGACGGCAAACACGGCATGCTGGAATTCACCCAGACGCGCCTTGTGGTGCTCAAACACTAACCTTTCGAGATTGCGCACGTCCGGCCGGAAACCGGAATTGCTCTGACACCGACATCGATACCGGGCCGTTGGCAGAGCTCCCGCCACCGGCGGGGATGGAGATGGCCTGTGAGTTCAATCGCTGAAACCGAAATCGCCACCCTGGTTCTGGTGGTCCGCCTCAAGAAAGGGGGATGACACTCATGAAAATCGCGTTTCTCAAGACCTATACCGTCGCCGTCCCGCCGCCGCATGTGGGCGGAATGTACTGGATATTCGTACGCCTCACGACCGCCTGCGGCATCGAGGGCATCGGCGAGATCTATGCGACCTCGTTCCATCCGAGCGCCATGACGCCGCTGATCGAAGACGTCTTCGAGCGGCATCTGCTCGACCACGATCCCCATCAGATCGAGCGTTTCTGGCGCTCGGCTTATTCGAGCGGCTTCACCCAGCGTCCTGATCCGACGATGATGGGCATCATCTCCGGGCTTGAGATCGCTTGCTGGGACATCATCGGCAAGGCAGCCGGCCGGCCGGTCGCGGATCTCATTGGCGGCACGGTGCACGAGAAGCTCCGCGCCTATACCTATCTCTACCCGAAGAACGCCGCCGGCGAGTTTGATTTCAACGACCCGGATCTTGCGGCCGAATGCGCCGTCCAGATGGTCGAAATGGGCTTCACCGCGGTCAAGTTCGATCCCGCGGGTCCCTACACCAACTATTCCGGTCATCAGCTTTCGCTCGGCGTGATGGATCGCTGCGAGGAGTTCTGCCGCAAGATCCGCGACGCGGTCGGCAGCAGTGCGGATCTCCTCTTCGGGACCCACGGCCAGATGGTGCCGTCCTCGGCCATCCGGCTGGCGCGGCGCCTGGAAAAATATGACCCGCTCTGGTTCGAGGAGCCCGTTCCTCCGGGACAGGAAGCGGCCATGGCTGAAGTGGCGCGCGCAACCTCGATTCCCATTTCGACCGGCGAACGCCTGACGACGAAGTACGAATTCCAACGCGTGCTTGAGCTCAAGGCGGCGTCGATCCTGCAGATGAACGTCGCACGCGTCGGCGGCCTGCTGGAGGCGAAGAAGATCGCCGGCATGGCCGAGACCCATTACGCCCAGATCGCCCCGCATCTCTACAACGGTCCCGTGGGCGCCGCGGCGAGCATCCAGCTCTCGGCCGCCACGCCGAATTTCCTGATCCACGAGGCGATCCTCGATTTCTCCGGTTTCCATGCGGATGTGCTGAAGACCAAGCTCGCCTTCGACGATGGCTATCTGATCCCCTCGCGCGAGCCCGGGCTCGGCATTGAACTCGATCTGGAGGTTGTCGAAAAGCACACGCCCTATACTGGCGAGCATCTGCACCTGCAGATGGACTGCCGGCCGGCCGACGTGAAGGCCTTCGCACCGGCGCGCGGATAACTTCGACGATAGGACTTGGAGATGATCCACGATTATATCGTCGTCGGCGCCGGGTCGGCAGGCTGCATCCTGGCGAGCCGCCTCAGCGAGAACGGCCGGCACCGCGTCCTGTTGATCGAGGCGGGCGGCAACGACAATTCCTTCTGGTTCAAGATCCCCGTCGGCTATGCCCGCAGCTATTACAATCCGCGGGTCAACTGGATGTATTCGAGCGAGCCGGAGGGCGAGTTGCGGGACCGCCGCGTCTACGTGCCGCGCGGCAAGGTCCAGGGTGGTTCCGGATCGATCAACGCGATGATCTACGTGCGCGGCGCGCGCGACGATTTCGACGATTGGAAAAATGCCGGCAACGCGGGCTGGGGTTATGACGACGTGCTGCCCTATTTCCGCCGGCTCGAAACCCATGCGCGCGGATCATCCGAATGGCATGGCGGCGAAGGCCCGATCCACATTACGCCGATGCGCGGTATGACGCACCCGATCACCGACGCATTTCTCCAAAGCTGCGGATCGCTGCAACTGCCTCTGAATGAGGATTTCAACGGCGCCTCGATCGAGGGGGCCGGCGTTTACGACGTCAATACCAATAAGGGCCGCCGCTCGCATTCGAGCGCGGAATATCTTCGGCCGGCGCTGAAGCGGCCGAATCTTACGATGGAGCGCTACGCGCAGGCCGAGCGGCTGGTCTTTGGGGACGATGGGCGCGTGACCGGTGTCGATGTTCTCCAGAACGGCGAGCGGCGGCGCTTCACGGCGGGGCGCGAGGTCATTCTCGCCGCCGGCGCGGTCGGCAGCCCGCAACTGCTGCAGCTCTCCGGGATCGGCGATGGTGCGAAACTTTCCTCGCTCGGCATGGAAACGCGGCGGCACTTGCGGGCCGTCGGCCAGAACCTGCAGGATCACCTCTGCGCCAGCTTCTATTATCGCGCGACGATCCCGACGCTCAACGACGAATTCGGCAGTCTCTTCGGCCAGATGCGCCTCGGCCTCCAATATCTGCTGACCGGCAAGGGTCCGTTCTCGATGAGCGTCAACCAGGCCGGCGGCTTCTTCCGCGGCAGGCCAGACGAAGAACGGCCGAACATCCAGCTCTATTTCAATCCTCTGTCCTATCGCATCCCGAACGAGCCGAAAGCGGGCCTGAAGCCCGAGCCCTATCCCGGCTACCTGATCTGCTTCAATTCCTGCCGGCCGACAAGCCGCGGCAGCATCTCGATCGCGTCCGGCGATCCCGCGCAAATGCCGCTCATTCGCCCGAACTATCTGACGACCGACCGCGACATCGATGAAGTATTGCAGGGGAGCCGGCTCGTCCGGCGGATAGCCTCGGCTTCGGCGCTCTCTTCGCTGACCGCTGAAGAGATTTCGCCCGCGCCGCGCGTAGAAAGCGATGAGGCCCTGATGGACTATTTCCGCGAAAACTCCGGGTCAATCTACCATCTCTGCGGCACCTGCACGATGGGGCCGGATCAGGCGACCTCCGTCGTCGACAGCGGCCTGCGGGTCCATGGCGTTCCGGGCTTGCGCGTCGTCGACGCCTCGATCTTCCCGAACATCACCGCCGGCAACATCAATGCGCCGACGATGATGGTTGCGGAAAAGGGCGCTGATCTCATCCTGGCGGATGCCGCCTGACGCGAGGCCCGAATGGTCCACCGTTCGCTGGCGCCCAGCGACGGCCGCGAATGCAAGCGCTGCGATTGGCGAGGAGTGAATTGCCATCGCCGATCGAGCGTGGCTATACTCCGTTGACTTCATAGCTGCCCACAATCAGTGCTTGCCTGGCCAAGAGATTGTCGCCGCCGCGTTTGACGCGGTGGGGGGCGTCCGCACTGCGGCCGTCGGCAAAGCATTGCGAGCAACGCCTGCTAGGGAGAGACGCATGCTGAGTTTCCGCTTGAAGAGCCTGCCCGTTACCTTGTTTCTTGCGCTGAGCCTGGCCCCATTAGAGGGCCGAGCGGCCTCGCCGGAGCCGGCGAAGGCCGAGCACGGCATGGTCGTCACGGCGCAGCATCTGGCATCCGATGTCGGCGTTGCGGTGTTGAAGAGCGGCGGCAATGCGGTGGATGCCGCTGTTGCCGTCGGCTACGCGCTTGCCGTCACTTATCCGACCGCCGGCAATATCGGCGGAGGTGGTTTCATGACCATCCGCTTCAAGGACGGCAAGACGACCTTCCTCGATTTCCGCGAGCGGGCGCCACAGGCGGCGACCAAGACCATGTATCTCGACGACAAGGGAGATGTCGTCAAAGGGCTCAGCACCGAGGGCTATCTTGCCGTCGGCGTGCCGGGGCCGGTCATGGGCTTCGAAGTGGCCCGCAGTCGCTATGGCACGAAGCCGCTGGCCGAACTGATCGCGCCTGCGATCGCGCTTGCCAAGGACGGCTTTGTGCTGGAGCAAGGCGATATCGACTCCTTCGACGGCGAGACCGATAGGCTCGCCAAGGATCCGGCGGCGGCCGCGATCTTCCTCAAGGACGGCAAACCCTTCGTGGTCGGTGAGAAGCTGGTTCAGACAGATCTTGCGGCGTCTCTGTCCAGCATCGCGGAAAAGGGAACTGACGCCTTCTATAAGGGCGCGATCGCCGATGCGATCGTCAAGGCCAGTGCCGAGAAGAGCGGTATTCTGGCGAAAGCAGACTTCGAGCGCTATGCGGTGCGCGAGTTGGAGCCGGTCAAGTGCAACTATCGCGGTTACGACATCGTTTCCTCGCCGCCGCCGTCGTCCGGCGGCGTCATCATCTGCGAAATCCTCAACATTCTCGAAGGCTATCCGCTCTCCTATATGGGTTACGGCGCCGCGGACACGGTTCACGCGATGATCGAGGCGATGCGCCACGCCTATGTCGATCGCAACACGTCGCTCGGCGATCCTGATTTCGTCGAAAACCCGGTCGCCAAGCTCACCGACAAGGCCTATGCGAAGGAAATCCGCGCCAAGATCGATCCGTTCCGTGCCGGCGTCTCCGCGACGCTGATCCCCAAGGGTTTCGGCGAAAGCAAGGAGACGACCCACTATTCGATCATCGACGACGAGGGCAATGCCGTCGCCGTCACCTATACATTGAACGGCTCCTTCGGCGCCGGCGTGGTGGCGCCTGGAACCGGCATCCTGCTCAACAACGAGATGGACGACTTCACCGCCAAGCCCGGCGTGCCCAATCTCTACGGGCTCGTCCAGGGCGAAGCGAACGCAATCGCTCCCGGCAAGACGCCGCTGTCGTCGATGAGCCCGACGATCATCTCCAAGAATGGCAAACCCTTCATGGTGATCGGCAGCCCCGGAGGCGCCCGCATCATCACCATCACGCTCGAGGCGATCCTCAATGTCATCGATCATGGCATGAACATCCAGGAAGCGGTCGACGCGCCGCGCATCCATCACCAATGGCTGCCGGACAAGGTCTTCATGGAGCCCTATGCCCTCTCGCCCGATACCCGCAAGCTTCTGTCTGCAATGGGCCACAACGTCCAGATCGACGAAAGCTGGACGATCTGGGGGCAGGCGACCGGCATTCTCGTCGGCGGCGAGAGCCTCTCCGACATCGAGGCCGGCGGCGGCGCGCGCTACAACGGCGCGGTGGACAGCCGCATCGGCGCAGGCGCGGCACGCGGCTACTAAAGCTTCGGCGAGACGATGGCGGCAAGACGAGGCCGCTTGGGAAAGCGGCGGATCGTCGGTTCGCCGCGCGGTTTCGCAGGTGCGATCACCGGATACTCGCGCGAAAAAGATTTGAAAGCGCTTTTGATTGAATTTATTATAGTTTCCAGAGCGTGCGCCGCACGCGGTCGTACGCTTTGATCAAGCTTCATTCGTGGAGGTTGTCATGGCACTGATGGAAGGAAAGAAAGCGCAGGACTGGATCAATCTGGTTCTCGCCGTCTGCCTGTTCATCTCCCCCTGGATCATGGGCTTCGTTGTCGAGAGCGTTCCGGCTTGGAACGCCTGGGCCGCCGCCGTCGTGCTCGGCGTTCTGGCGGTCGCAACACTGGCCATGTTTGCGGAATGGGAGGAATGGGCAAGCCTCATCGTCGGGCTCTGGCTGATCGCTTCGCCCTGGCTGCTCGGGTTCTCGACCAGCGCCATTCCCATGTGGACGCATGTCGTCCTCGGGGCACTGGTGACTGCGCTCGCGATCTGGTCGGTCTGGGACGAACGGCAGCACCCGCATGCGCATGCATGATGATGAGCAGCGAAGGTCGCGGCCCGGCGCCGCAGCTCCGGGCCGCGAACAGACGGCGTAATTCGGTGCAATCTCCTGTATGCAGCTTCACCCGGGTTTGAGAGTATGCGGGGTCTCCGCCCTGTTTCTCGTCTTCAAAAAATGTCACTGTGACAAGCCACTCAAAGGCGTCCTCGCTGAGGTGTCGTACCGGAGCGTCGGCGGTGCTGCGACTTCATCGGATTATTGCACAGACGCCGCCGGCCCGCCGGCCCGGTCATCAATCCGCGGTGAAGGCGAGGCTCAGACCGACGGCTACGGTTGTCCCAGTCAGGCATAATTCGGCGGCGGCCCGATGCAAGTTTCCGTTCGGTTGTCGATATCCTTGACGACCGAGCGCGGCGAGTGCCGCAATGGCCGGAGCGGCACCCTTCTAGCCGCATTCTCCCCTTTAACTGGCAAGCGACTTGAGGAGGCTGCAGCAATTGATTCAAAATAAACCAATCGTGAGACAGGGAACCCAGGTGTTTCGAAGATTGCTCTTGAAAAGTGGGGCCGTCGCTATACTAAATACGCAAATTTAGTATAGCGAGTGTCGCCTACCCTTTTCTCTGGCGGATCGCGCGCTATACTAAAAACTCTGTTTTAGTATAGCGAGGCAACATGAAGCAGATCGATCTCATGTATCGCACCATGACCGCCGAACTCGGTCAACGGCTACTTGATGCTTCCTTCTCGACCGACTTCCCGGTTGAAGGCCGCTTCGTCGGGGTCAACAACAAGGGCCGGAAATACTGGTATTTCGACCAGCCATCGGAAGGGGAGGGCTATCGCCAAAAGCGCCGCTATGTTGGACCGGCCGACGATCCGGAGATCAACAAACGCGTCGAGGAGTTCAAGGCGATCAAAGACGATACGAAAGCTCGCCGCAAATTCGTCTCGACGCTCGTTCGTGAGGCTGGCTTGCCGGAACCGGACCGCTTTACCGGCGATGTCGTCGAAGCTCTCGCCAATGCCGGAATCTTCCGCCTGCGGGCCTGCCTCGTTGGATCGGTCGCCTTCTCGACCTATGCGGGGCATCTTGGCGTCCGTCTGCCTGCTGCGTCGTTTCAGACCGGAGATGTCGACTTCGCTCAGGATTATGCGATCTCGGCCGAAGTAGGGGACAGCCTTCCACCTGTTCTCGAAATCCTGAAGGGCCTCGATCCGACATTCCGGCCGGTTATGCATCGCTCGGGGTCACCGCGTATGACCGGCTTCATCAATCGCAGCGGCTACAAGGTCGAGTTCCTGACCGGAAACAGGGGATCAGATGACCACATGGACAAACCGGCCGACATGCCCGCCCTTGGTGGGGCCTCGGCCGAACCGCTGAGATTCCTGGACTTCCTGATCTATGAGCCGATCAGAGCCGTCATGCTGCACAAGTCAGGCATCAGCGTGATCGTACCAGCTCCGGAGCGCTATGCGATCCACAAGCTGATCGTCGCCAGCCGCCGCGTCGTTGACACGCTTGGTTCCGCGAAACGAGACAAGGACTTGAGGCAGACCGTTCTCCTGTTCGAAGCACTCGATGTCGCCAATCGGCTCAATGAGTTGTCGGACGCACTGCACGAGGCATGGGAGAGGGGAGAGGCCTGGCGCTACGCGCTCAGGACCGGGATCGGCTTCATGAGCCGCGCTGATCGGGCGAAGACGGAAGCGTTGTTCAAAGAACTCGGCATCGATCCATTCAAGGACGATAGGTAGGGGCGGCTATTTCACAAATTTAGCAGCTTGTTTCTCATCAAGTACTCGCGCCGATGCCGATCCTTCGGATCGCGGCGCGACTGCTTATTACCGTTTTTCGGCGGGAACGTGGAAACGAATTTCGTGTTTAACGTCTGGTTGCTCGGGACGCCTCCGTGGCCAAGGGACAAACTATGCGTCCTCCCACAAATAACAACAACAACATAACGCTTCCCATCGCCTCTGCTTTGTCCTAGAAGGCACCCTGTAATCCGGTCGCAGCCTACCCGGTCAAAACAAGGACACCTATCATGAAGACCATCGTCATCTGCTCCGGCGGATTGGACTCGGTATCGCTTGCCCACAAGGTCGCAGCCGAGCAGGAGCTTGTCGGCCTGCTCTCCTTCGACTACGGCCAAAGACACCGCAAGGAACTGGACTTTGCCGCGGCTTGCGCCCGGCGCCTCGACGTTCCGCATCAGATCATCGACATCCGCGCGATCGGCGCCCATCTCACCGGATCGGCGCTGACGGATGACGTCGACGTGCCCGACGGCCACTATGCCGAGGAAACGATGAAGGCGACGGTCGTTCCGAACCGCAACGCCATCATGCTCGCCATTGCTTTCGGACTGGCGGCGGCGCAGAAGGCGGATGCGGTGGCCGTCGCCGTGCATGGCGGCGATCATTTCATCTATCCCGACTGCCGACCCGGCTTCATCGATGCGTTCCAGGCGATGCAGAACCATGCACTCGATGGCTATGCCAAGGTCGCACTCTATGCGCCCTACGTGACGATCTCAAAGGCGGATATCGTCACCGATGGCGCACGCCATGCGACCCCCTTCGAAGAGACCTGGTCCTGCTACAAGGGCGGCGCCCGCCACTGTGGCCGCTGCGGCACCTGTGTCGAGCGACGCGAGGCCTTCCATCTCGCCGGCGTTGCGGATCCGACCGACTATGAGGATCCGGATTTCTGGGTGGCTGCGACCTCGGCATATGCGGCAGAGGAGGTGAAGTGATGTTTCGGATCACCAAGGAGTTCCATTTCTCCGCTTCGCACCAGCTGAAGAGCCTGCCGGCCGACCATCAATGCGCCCGGCTGCACGGGCACAACTACGTCGTCGAAGTCGAACTCGCTGCCGAGGAATTGAATGTCCACGGTTTTGTCCGCGACTATCACGAGTTGGCACCGCTGAAGCGCTATATCGATGAGAGCTTCGACCACCGTCACCTCAACGATGTTCTCGGTCACGACCAGGTGACGGCCGAATGTCTGGCGAGGCATTTCTACGACTGGTGCAAGGCGCGGCTGCCCGAAACCTCGGCGGTGCGCGTCAGCGAGACGCCGAAGACCTGGGCGGAATACCGGCCATGACCGGGTCCGGCGAAACACGCATCCGCGTCAGCGAGATCTTCGGCCCGACGATCCAGGGCGAGGGCATCCTGATCGGCCTGCCGACCGTGTTCGTGCGCACGGGTGGCTGCGATTATCGTTGCAGCTGGTGCGATACATTGCATGCGGTCGACAGCGAATACCGCGACCAATGGCTGCCGATGACGGTGGAGGAGATCTGGAGCGAAGTGATCCGGCTGTCCGGCAGCAAGCCGCTCACGGTTTCGCTATCCGGCGGTAATCCGGCGATCCAGCCGCTTGGGCCCCTGATCGCGCGTGGGCGAGAGGACGGCTACCGGTTTGCCCTGGAGACGCAGGGCAGTATCGCGAAGGACTGGTTCGCCGATCTCGACGTCCTGGTGCTGAGCCCGAAGCCACCGTCGAGCGGCATGGAGACCGACTGGCACGACTTCGCCGACTGTCTTTTGATGGCGGCGGGAAAGCCTGAGGTCGCGCTGAAAATCGTCGTGTTCGACGAGCGCGACTATGCCTATGCGCGTGAGGTCGCCGCGCGTTATCCGCATCTGCCGCTCTACCTGCAGCCCGGCAACCACACGCCGCCACCGCCTGATGACGACAACGCCACCGTCGATATCGACGGTATCATCGACCGCATGCTCTGGCTCGTGGGCAAGGTAACGGAGGATCGCTGGTTCGAGGCTCGCGTTCTGCCGCAGTTGCATGTTCTGCTCTGGGGCAACAGGCGCGGGGTGTGACGCCCCGCGATTGGACAAAGGCCCTGGGCTATGCTCCAACGGTGGAGAATGCGTGGGGGGCGGTCATGCAACTGAACACCAAACGTGTCTACGAGCCGAAAGCAGACAGCGACGGAATGCGCATTCTCGTCGATCGCCTGTGGCCGCGGGGTTTGACCAAGGCGGAAGCCGCGGTCGATCTCTGGCTGAAGGAGATCGCGCCAACGACGGAACTGCGCCGCTGGTTTCATGGAGACCAGGGCACCTGGGCCGAGTTCAGCAAACGTTATCTTGCCGAGCTCGACAGTAACCAGGCCGCGGTCGAGCAGTTGCGGAAGCTCATCGCCGAAGGCCCAGTGACCTTGCTCTACAGTGTGAAGGACGAGACGCACAATCACGCCGAGCTCCTCAAGGATTATGTCCTGATGCCGCGATAGACGAGGCGTCAGCCCGGCATCACGTGGCTGCAGTGGGTGTCCCGAATCGGCTGGCTATGCGCGCAGTGATGCGGCGCCAGTCGTGCTGGAAGGGGAAGCGTCGGCCGGTCTGCGAGCGAAACTCAGTCCGCCGAGCTGAAACGCCTGTGACGGCGACGGGTATGCGGGGCGCTTTCGGCGCGGCGCAATGTTGTATGAAATTTTATCGATTGTCGACGTCGGGATGGGAAAGCGCCGCACGTCTTAATCTCGACGGCGGTTTTGGACCGCGCTGACAACAAGGAGATTGAGAATGTTTCGTACCGCTTTGATCGCAGGCGCCCTGCTGATTTTCGGCAGCGCGTTTGCCGAGGCCGAGCCGGTTGGTAATCGCGTCGATGTCAATGGCATGAAGATGTATTACGAGGTCTCGGGCAAAGGCGAGCCGCTGGTCGTGCTGCACGGCGCCTATATGAACATTCCGTCGATGGGCACGATCATCCCGAAGCTTGCCGAGACTCACAAGGTCTATGCGGTCGAGTTGCAGGGCCACGGCCGCACGACCGATATCGACCGGCCGATCACCTATCCGAACCTGGCTGACGATGTCGCCGCCTTCATGGATGCCGTCGATCTCGAGAAGGCCGATGTCTTCGGCTATTCGATGGGCGCGGCTGCCGGCCTGCAACTCGCGATCCGGCATCCGGAGAAGGTCAACAATCTGGTGGCCGCATCCGTCGCCTATGATGCCGAGGGCTGGCAGCCGGAGTTCAAGGCGATCATCCCGCAAATGACCGTTGAGATGATCGTCGGCCTGCCCTTTGCCGAAGACTATCGCAAGCTCGCCGCCAACCCGGATGGCTTCCCGGAACTGGCCCGAAAGCTCATCCAGCTCGAAAAGGAGCCGATGGCCTGGGAGGCTGACGTCAAGGCTCTGAAGGCGCCGGTGCTGATCATTGCCGGCGATGCGGACGTAGCGACGCTCGAACACAACGTTGCGCTGTTTCGCCTGCTCGGCGGCGGAGCGATGGGCGACATGGGCAAGCCGCTTGCCGCCTCGCGCCTTGCGATCCTGCCGGCGACGTCGCACACCGCGGTCATCAACCAGACGGATCTCCTGTACGCATTCATCGAGCCTTTCCTGAGGGGCGAGACGCCAAAGGGCATGTTTCCGTAAGTGCGAGACTGCCGCGAGAGCGATGCATTGGTGGGTGACTTCCCCCCATTGTGGAGCGATCGGCCTACAGCTTGTCGCTCCGCAACCGCCATGCGCCGTTGCGGAGAGTAGCTGCCGATTGCCGATAGTGAAGGGCGGAACCGTCGCGGTGTTCCATGAAGGCGCGAGCTTTCGCTGGGGGC
Organism: Ensifer sp. 38_S197; assembly: GCF_056924495.1. Lineage (NCBI taxonomy): Bacteria > Pseudomonadati > Pseudomonadota > Alphaproteobacteria > Hyphomicrobiales > Rhizobiaceae > Ensifer > Ensifer sp. 38_S197. The sequence continues at coordinate 2,009,483 of NZ_JBXOVZ010000001.1, forward strand.
GGGACGGCTTCATCGAGGTTCTGCGGCGCCTCATCTGCCGACAGATAGGCGGCCCCCGTCGGCCCATCGTCGATGCGGCCGACAAGATGAACGAAATGAAGCGTGTCCTCGGCAAATCCCTGAAGCTGAGGATCGCAAAGGCTCTCTTCAATCCACGCCAGCATGCCGGTTCCACCATCGAGCACGGCGATGCGGTGGGGGACCTCCGGCGAGGCCGCATAGGCCACCAGAGCGATGAAATCCCCTGTGGCTGAAATCCTATGGTCGAGCAACCATTCGCCCTCAAGAGCCTGGCCGCCGAAGGTACAGGTGAAGACATCACAGGACAGATCGGTATCCCGGCGCAGAAAATGCCACCGAATACGCTTCCCGGTATTCAGCGGCGCGCTCTCGATTGATTCCGTGGCGCCCCCTTCGACAAGCGGCAGGCACTGGCGAACAACCGGCTGCGGATAGGTCCGGCCATCGATCTCCAGCGGCGCATGCGCATAGCTGCTGAGCCGCCCGAACCGGCTATAACCAAGTTCCGGCTGAGCCAGCGTCCATCCGACCGCCAAATGGTCCGGATCGAGGGCGGCAAGGCCGTTGCGGCTGGCATAGGGGCGGTTCGCGCCGATGTCGTGCCCTTTGGCGATCTCCCGCCATCCGTTCGCTGTGTTCCAGGACCAGTAGCCGCTCTCGTCGCGGTGGTCCTTTCGGTCTGCGAGGCAGGCAAACGCATTTGCATCCTCCCGCCACACGACATCCGGATAGCGCGTCGAGATGAGCAGCCCGCTCGTGACGCCATCGACGACGAGTTCGGCCATCGGGTGATAGAGCGGGTCCAGCGGCGATTCGAGCGCCATCAGGCTGTCGGGCAGATAGGGAATGCTAGTGATGCCAGGGGCTCCCGCCGGGCCGGCAGGCAGCGAGGCTTCGTCGCGGTCGCATATGTCGGCCCAGTCCTTTGCGGGGATCTTAAGATCAGCGACCGTCACCATTTGTTCCTTTTCGCCGCCGGCGATCAGTTCGGCGATCTGGGCGCTGTAGGTCCGGTTCGAGGTGATCGGGCTGTGGCGACCGGTTATCGTCGTTTCGGTGACGAGGTCGATCTCCCAGAATGCTGTCGTATCGTCGCAGCGGTAGAGGATATGGCTGCGGCGATCGTAGATCAGCAGACCCCATTTCCCACGGGAGGGGCTCGGCGAAACGAAGTATTGCCCATCCGCCGAGAAGCCGGTCGAAGAGCCTGCCCCCAGAATGACGCTACCATCAGGGAAAAGGTAGTCGCAGATCACGGGGCCGCCCATGGCGATCTCATGACAGGCAAGCACGCGCAGGCTCTCTCCCTCGGGCGTGACCGGAACCGGACTACCCCAGGCGCTGTTGTCGCTGCGCGCGATAGACTCTGCGTCAGCGATGGGAGACTCCGGTGTCCGCTCGATCCGCATGCCTGTGCGTTTTTCCCAGAGACTTTGCAGCCAAAGCAGGAACAAGAAGCAGGCAATGCCGGCGAGTACGGATGCCACCGCTCCGGACATCTGCATTGCAACGGCATAGCTCAGGCCGAAGCAACCGCCGAGCATCCATACGAAGGTATGGTCGACCTTTCCAAAGAGGCGATCTTCGATCCACTCTGCGGCCATGGCGCCGGCCCAATAGGCGATCGCAAACGGCAACGGCAGATAGAGCGGGATCACGAAAGGCACGACGAGGAACGCAAGGTTGAGCACCAGCCGCAGTAGCAGCACATGTATCGGCTGGTTGTTCGGGTCGGTCATGCGGACCGCCGGCAGAATGCACGGCTGAAAGCGTCGACAGCTATCGGCTGGCGGTCGACGTCGATGTGGCTGCGATCGGGGCGCACAATCATTATCCGTCGTTCGGTCTGGTGCTGCATGCAAACGACTCGAGCGGGCAAGAGCGTTTGATGCCAGTCGATACCACAGATTTGCACCGGAAGGCGCACGCCATGTTTTGTCGTCGTATGGCTGGTGACCGACGGGTGTCAACGGGCGCATTGCATGCGCCCTTTCCTGTCGTAGCCTAAAGCATCCTTTGTGCGTTCATCCGAACGCACGGATAGGCTAGCGCAGGCGTCGGCCGTCAGCGTCGAACACCAACGCGACGGCCGGGTCGAAGCGAGCGGCGATGCTGTCGCCGGACTTGAGGCCGCGGCCGTTCTTCGTTTCGATGACGATCAGCTCGCCGTCGCCGTGGCGAGCATAGGCAAAGGTCTCGCCGCCGAGATGCTCGAGCATGTCGATCGTCAGAGTGAGATAGGCCGAGCCATTGTCGCCGAAATGCTCGGGCCGGATACCGATCGTCACGGTGCTCCCAGGTGCCGCGTCCTTTGCGGTAACCGGAAGCGTCGTATTGCCGAAGTCCGGCAGACGGACGTGTTTCTCTCCGCCGGCGCCCGCTTCGACGATCCCCTTCAGGAAATTCATTTTCGGCGAGCCGATGAAGCCGGCGACGAAGAGATTGGCGGGATCGTCATAGAGATCGAGGGGCGAACCGACCTGCTCGACCACGCCGCCGCGCATGACGACGATCTTGTCGGCAAGCGTCATCGCCTCGACCTGATCGTGGGTGACGTAGATGATCGTGGTCGCCAGCTTCTTGTGCAGCCTTGCGATCTCGATGCGCATGTGCACGCGCAGTTCCGCATCGAGATTGGACAGCGGCTCGTCAAAAAGGAAGATCTTCGGATGCCGCACGATCGCCCGGCCGATCGCCACGCGCTGGCGTTGGCCGCCGGAAAGCTGCTTGGGCTTGCGGTCGAGCAACGGTGCGAGTTCGAGAATATTCGCCGCTTCGCTGACGCGGCTGTCGATCTCGGCCTTCGGCACACCGGCAAAACGCAGTGCGAAGCCCATGTTTTCCCTCACAGTCATATGCGGATAGAGCGCATAGGATTGGAAGACCATGGCGATGCCGCGCTTCGAGGGGTCGACGTCGTTCATGCGCTCACCGCCGATCGTGAGATCGCCTGACGTGATCTCCTCGAGGCCGGCGATCATCCGGAGCAAAGTCGACTTGCCGCAGCCTGAGGGCCCGACGAAGACGACGAATTCACCGGTCCTGATGTCGAGGTCGACCCCCTTGATGACCTCGAAGTTGCCATAGGATTTTCTGACGTCGCTGAGTTGGAGTTCGCTCATGCAGCCGCTGCCTCGTTGGCGATTGCCGAAAGTTCCAGTCTTACGGACCCAAGTCGTGTCGAGGCCACCGCGACCGCGATGCCGCCGGCTGCCCCCGTCGTCTCCAGCCAAAAACCGGTAGAGCCGCCCTGGAAGACGAGACGTTCGGGCCCGAGCAGCCGGGCCGGGCCAGTGACGGTGACGTCGACCGCATCGTTGAGGAACGGCAGCACGTTGCCGACCTGATCGAGCGCGCGCACGATCACGCGGACGCTGTCACGCCCTTCGGCTCTCAGCGTCGCGCTGTCGGCGACGACCTCCAGCGTCGTCGGCACGGGATCGGCGACCATGCGGAGGTTGGCAACGGCCTTGCCGTCGATAAAACCGGTGAAGGCGGCATCTTCCCACTTCATGCCCCAGACGCCGAGTTCGTCCTTGGTGAAGTGGCGATGGTCGATGACGACGGGCGGATGTGGCAGATGCGGGAAGTTCTCCCTGTCCGGACCGATGCGCTTCACCAGCGCGCCGTATTTCAGCTCGACCTCGTCGCAATTGGTGAGCACGATCAAGGGCAGCACGCCGCCGATGTTGCGCTCGCCGCGCGCCCAGAAGGTCACTGGCTTCATCACCACTTCCTCCGACGGTTCACACTGGCTGGCATAGACATAGGCCGCGAATTTCGGCTGGCGGAACATGTCCATGACGCCGTGATAGCAGATCCGGTCGCCGGAGCCGAAGTCCTTGTGGGTGTTGTAGTCGAACATGCACCAGCCGATGGCGCCGGAAATGCTTGGGTCGCCATGGGCGGCATTCAGCACCTCCAGATGCCGGCGCACGTGCTCGGCCTGCCGCTGCTCCTGGTCGTAGATCTTCGTCGGAAACATGTGGCCGCCGAATTCGGTGATGAGATAGGGCACCTTGCGATTAAGCCCGGTGCATTCCTGCTGCGGGCGCAGCGCCGTGCGCGGGCGGTTTGCCCCCGGAAGCTCCTCGTTGCCGAGGATGAAGTCGTTCATGGTGTAGACGTCTTCGAGGTATTCGCTGTCGGTGATATAGCGCACGCCGCCCGTCTGCCGCGTCGGGTCGAGTTCACGGGCCAGCCGATTGGTTTCGACGTAGAAGTCATGCGAGTCCTGCGATTCATTGATGCGCACGCCCCAGATGATGATCGAAGGATGGTTCCAGTCGCGCTCGATCATGCGGCGGACGTTCTGGATCGCCTCCTGTTTCCACGCCTCGCCGCCGATATGCTGCCAGCCGGGGATTTCCTCGAAGACGAGCAGGCCGATGCGGTCGCAATGGTCGAGGAACCATTTGGACTGCGGGTAGTGCGAGGTCCGCACCAGATTACAATGCAGCGTGTTCTTCAGCATCTCCGCATCCCGTTCCTGTGCCGTGCGGCCCATGGCATAGCCGACATAGGGGAAGGCCTGGTGGCGGTTGAGGCCGCGGATCTTTAGCGGCCGGCCGTTGAGCTTGAAACCATCCGTGGTGAACTCCGCCGTGCGGAAGCCGAAGCGCGAGGAGAGGCGGTCATTGCCGCGATCGCTGCGCAGTTGCACTTCGATTTCATAGAGGACAGGATCGTCGATATCCCAGAGCGAAAGTCCGGTGAGGCCGGTCATCTCCAGCGCGACGCTGTCACCCCGGGTTTCGGTGACGGCTTCCGCCAAAACCTTGCCGTTCGCGTCCTTGAGGAGCGCCGTGACTGCGCCGGCGAAGGCCAGTCCTTGCGGATTGGCGAGATCGCAGCCGATCGAGATGGACTTGGTATCGCTGAGTGCGTCGCGGGTCTCGATCTTGATATTGGCGACCGAAACCGCGTCGGTGACCTTCAGCCACACGTCGCGATAGATGCCGGCATAGGTGAGATAGTCGATGCGGCCGCCGAAGGGCGGGATCTCCGGGTTCTCGCTACCGTCGATCTTGACCGTGATCAGGTTGTCTCCCTCTCGCAACCTATCCGTCAGCCGCGCCTCGAAGGGCGTATAGCCGTCCTTGTGGGCGACGATTTCTTCGCCGTTGAGGTAGACGACGGCGTCGGCCATGGCCGCGTCGAAGATGAGCGAGACTTCGCGGCCATGGAACTCTCGACGCCAGGTAAGCACTTTCTGATAGGTGAAGGTGCGTTGATAGGAGGTCTCGTCGAAATAGTTGAACGGCAGTTCCACCGCATTGTGCGGCAGGCTGACGGGCTTGCCCGTCCGCAGACGGCCTGCTTCCGTGGCGGCGAAGCCTTCGGAGAAGACCCAGGTGTCGTTGAAAGAGCTAACAGAACGCATGATCATTCCTATTTGACTGAGCCCAGCATTCCCTGGACGAATTGGCGTTGCATGAAGAAGAAGACCGCGAGCGTGGGAAGCGTCGCGAGGATGGTGCCGACCATGACGACGCCGTAGTCGGGATAGTAGGCGGAGGCGAGCGAAGAGATGACGAGCGTGATCGTCTTCGTCTCGTTCGACTGCAGCACGATCAGCGGCCAGAGATAGTTGTTCCACGCCGTCATGAAGACGATGATGAAGGCCGCCGCATAGGTCGAGCGCATCACCGGCACGTAGATGTAGAGGAAGATCTGCCATTCCTTCAGCCCGTCGACCTTGGCCGCGTCGCGAAGCTCCGACGGGAACGCCTTGGTGCATTGGCGAAAATAGAAGACGACGAAGGCCGAGCCGATCGACGGCAGCACCACGGCGAGATGCGTGTTGATGAGGCCCGCCTTGCCCATCATGATAAAGAGCGGGATCATCGACGCGGCAAACGGGATCATCATCGTCAGCAGAAGAGCGCTGTAGATCCGGTCGCGACGGCGTGAGCGGAACATCTCGAAGCCGTAGCCGGCAAGCGACGATACGGCGAGCGTCAGCGCTGTCGCAAGAATGGCGATCTTGGCCGAATTCCAGAAGACCAGCGGCGCGTTCACCTGGGTGAAGAAGGTGCTGATGTTGGTGGCAAGCGCGCTTCCAGGCAGCATTTTGCCTTTGATGATGTCGATCGACGAATTGGTGGCACCGAGCAGCATCCAGACGAATGGGAAGATCGAGAGAAACGCCATCAGCCCGACGAAGCCGTAGGTGACGATGGTGCTGACGATGCGTGCGGATCCGTTGTTCATCGGTCGCGCTCCCGTGCCGCGAAGAACTGAAGGCAGGCGAGAAGGGCGACGAGCACGACGATCACATAGGAGACCGTCGCCGCATAGCCGAAGTTCGGCATGAAGCGGAAGGTCAGGTTGTAGATGTAGAGCGACAGCGTCAGCGTCGCATTCGACGGCCCGCCCTTGCCTTCTGTCAGGTTGTAGACCTCATCGAAGAGCTGGATCGTGCCGATGGTCGAGATGATCGTGGTGAACAGGATGACGGGCTTCAACAGCGGGATGGTGATGTGGGTGAAGCGCGCCCAGGCAGGCACCCCATCGATGCGCGCCACCTCGTAGATCGACTTGTCGATGTTCTGCATCGCCGCGAGGTAGAAGATCATGTTGTAGCCGGTCCAGCGCCAGGTGATGGCGATGATGACGAGCACTTTCGCCCAGAAGGGATGCGTCAGCCACGGGATCGGCGAAGCGATGATGCCGACCGCCGCGAGGGTCGAGTTGACGATTCCGTCGAGCGCGAACATTCCCTTGAAGAGAACGGAGTAGGCGACGAGCGAGGTGACGCAGGGCAGGAAGATGGCGGTGCGGAAGAAGCCGCGGCCGACGAGACTGGGGTTGTTGAGCAATGACGCGAGGATCAGCGCCAGGAGGATCATGATCGGCACCTGCACGACGAAATAGGTCATCGTGTTGGTGAGCGCCTTGATGAGGACCGGATCGTTCCAGAGACGGACGATGTTGGCGAAACCGGCGAATTTCAGCATCATGCCGCGGCCGGACTGGAACGACATCCAGAGCGACCAGAGGATCGGATAGATCATGAAAAGGGCGATCAGCCCGAGCGCCGGCGCGACGAAGAGCCAGCCATTGATGTTGTAGTATCGGCCGATGCCGCCGCGACGTGCGAGAGCCATCATCATCCTCATGGATAGCAGGAGCCGTTGGCCGTGGCATACGCCGCCACGGCCGGGAATAGTGCAGACAATCGCCGTGGCGATTACTGGACCTGCGCGCTGACCTCGGCGTCGATCGCCTTCAGGATGTCGTCGACGGGCGTTCCCTGCTGCAGCGCCGGAAGCTGTGCGGTGACGGCGGTGTCCGCCTCGTTGGTGAAGATGCCGTAGTTGACCGAGGGGACCTTTGCGAGCCAGTCGGAGAAGTTCTGCCAGACCTTTTCGCCGCCAAAGAAGGCATCGGCCTCGCCATAGGCCGCACCGCCGCGCGCGGCAAGCAGCGAGCCGACGGCGCCACGGTCCTGCAGGATCGTCTGATAGAAATCGACGTCCTTGGCGTAGACCGCGTTGAGGAAATCGATCGCCTCGGCCTTCTCGGCCGAGCTTTCGAGCACGTACCAGCTCGATCCGCCAAGGTTGGAGGCATGCGTCGCGCCATCGATCGAAAGAGCCGGGATCGGTGCCACGCCCCACTTGCCCGATTGATCCGGCTGCGCCTTGACGGTGCCGGTGATCCAGACACCGGTAATGACGGTGGCGACATCACCCGAGGTGAAGGTGCCGACCCAGTCGGACCAGCCGGCGGCCGGCTTGTAGATATTGGCCGACATGACCTTGCCGACCGTCTCCAGCGCCGCCTTCAGTGCGGCGTTGCCGGTGATGGTTGCCTTGCCTTCCTTGTCGAAATACCATTGGCCGGCCGATTGCATGATGATGCGCACGAGCCCGGCGTCGGTCGGATCGAGACCCATCATCTTCTTGCCGGTCTTAGCTTCGACCTGTTGGCCGATCTCGATGAAGCGATCCCAGGTCAGATCCTGCATGTCCTCGGGCTTGAAGCCGGCCTGCTCCAGATAGTCCTTGCGATAATAGAGGCCGGTCACGCCGGAATCGAAGGGCATGCCGTAGACCTGGCCATCCAGCGTCATCAGCTCGACCTTGTAGGGAGCGAAGCCGGAATAATCGACTGTGCCGGAGAGTGGCGCGAAGGCGCCGGGGAAGGATTGAAGATATTTCTGCGCGCCGTAGTCTTCGATCAGCACGATATCGGGAAGCGCATCCGCCGTACCGGACGAAAGACCGGTCTGCAGCTTCTGTTCGACGTCGGCCTTGGCGAAATCGACGATATTGAAGGTGACGTCAGGGTGCGACTTGGTATAGCGCGCGCCGGCCTCCTTCATGATCGCGACGTTGAAGTTCGGATCCCAGCACCAGACCGTGATTTCCTTGGCTTGCGCTGAAGTCACCGCTAACAGGCTGGCCCCCGCGAGCGCCACGGCGGCAACGCGCGGCAGATAGATACGCATGTCCATAGTTTCCTCCCTCGATTTTCGTTCCCCGAGACATTCCTCCGTGTCTCGGCGCGGAGTATTTCGTAAAACTCCGAAGAAGGCAATATTTCAGTAAATTTTTACCAGGCCATTTTTACACGCCCGCAATCGTGCTCCCGGCGGCCGTGCTGCCGCGCCAGACGATCTCCGTTCCGAGCAGCACCTTCTTGGCGACGTCACGTCCCGAAAGCCGCTCGACCAGCAGGTCGACGGCCGTTTCGCCGATGATTTCCGCCGGTATCTTGACGGTCGAAAGCGGCGGGCCGAGAAACTGCGCGACCGGAATGTCGTTGAAGCTTGCCACGGCGACATCCTCCGGAATCTTCAAGCCCATCTCGTGAATAGCGCGATAGGCGCCAATCGCCATGTTGTCGTTGCAGGTGATCAGGATTTCAGGCCGGTTGGGTTTCGACAGCAGGGCCTTTGCCAACGTGTAACCGCTGTCCGGCGTCAGCTTCTCGACCATGCAGAGGTCCGGGTCGTAGAGTCCTGCTTTCGTCATCCAGTTGATGAAGGCGCGGCAGCGGCGTTCGGAATGGATGTCATCCTTGTCGCGAAAGGCGTCGATCCAGCCGAGGAAGCCGATGCGGCGGTAACCCATGCCGTGAACGCCTTGCAGTAGGCGATTCATTGCCACGGAGACATCGCTCATCACGCTATCGTCGATGTCGTCGTCAGGCGCGAAGTCGGCAAAGACCAAGTGGCGGCTGTGGCGCCGCAACCAGTGAACCTCTTCGCCATAGTGGTGACCGACGGCAACGACGCCGCTGGCGCCCTGGAGGATCGCCGCCTCCGGCAGGTTACCGTTGTGGAAGACTTTGACCACCTCGATTTTCAGCGCCTGGCAGCGGTTTTCGATCCCGAGCCGGACGCCGACATAATAGGGGTCGATCAGTTCCTGGGCGGGCTGAAGGAAATGTACCAGCGCGAACTTCAGGCCCTGCATCGGCCCCGCGCCACGACCGCGATTGCGTGGCGTCGCGTAGTTCAGCGCCTCGGCCGTTTCGATGATCGCCTGACGCTTTTTCGTGGAAATCGAAAGCGTCGGATCGTAGTTCAACACCCGCGAAACCGTTGCCGACGAGACCCCGACAGCCGAAGCGATTTCCTTTATTGTGACCATGTCCTGCTTCCTGCCCGCCGCCAGCGGCCCCGGTTTCGGGCGCGGCGCAATCGTTATTTAGTAAAATTTTTCCTTGAGATTTTCAATCTCTGGGTTGCGCCGGGGCCGTATTTCGTTCTGGGATCGGAATGCATTTGCGAGGGCTAAGATTGAGCCGTTGCCAGGGCTTCTGCCTGAAGCTCGTCGGAGAGGAATTCCCAGAGCGCTGCAACGGGCTGCGACGAGAGCCCCTGGTCGTCGGCAGCGAAGAGGCCGAGTTCGATCATCGGAGCCGGCGGCAAGCCTTCATTGGCGCCAAGGATCTTCATTGTGTTTGGGCGGATGTTGAGATCCAGCAGAACCGCAATGCCAAGACCGGCTTCGATCATCGACTGGATCGAGGCGAGGCTGGCGCTCGTCAGCACCATGCGCCACGGCCTTTTGCCGCCGTCCAGCGCTTCGATCATCTTCTGCCGCCAGGTACAGACCCCGTCGAAGGTGACCAGCGGCAGGGGACCTTCTTCCGGCATCGTGAAACCACGCGCGGCGACCCAGCGGAGCGGCAGACGCCAGGCGAGGATCGGCCGGCCATGGATCAGAGCGGGGTCGCCGATGGCGACATCGAGCCCTCCCTGCGACAGCTTCTCCGACAGCACGGTGCTTTCGGCGACCGTGAGCTCGAGTGCCACGTTTGGATGACATTGGGCGAAGCGCTGCAGTGCCCTTGGCAGCGAGCCGACGGCGATGTCCTCGATCATGCCGAAGCGGATCGGGCCGTGGACCGATCGACCGGCAAGCGCTCTCCTTGCGCCCGTACTCAAGCCCAGCATTTTCTGGGCGTAGGGAAGCAGCACATGCCCGGCTTCGGTGAGGTCCATGCCCCTTGTGCTGCGGTTCAACAACCTGGCGCCAAGATCGTCCTCCAGCCGGCGCAATTGCATGCTGACGGCGGCCTGGGTCCGCGCCAGCCGCTGGGCGGCACCGCTGACACTGCCGCATTCGGCGGTGACGACGAAGGCCCGCAACAGGCCGATGTCCAGATCATGCATATAACGATCCTTTATAGAGCCATCACAACTATTAGAGTTCATTATCATGCCGAAGTTGCTATGTCCGTTCAAGCCCAACAGGAGAACGGACATGGCGGATACCGAAACGGCAACGGCAACGGTAGATAGCGGCTGGAGCGGGCCGGCAACGGTGCCGGATTCGGCCGGGCGAGTGTCCATAGCGATCGCCTTTTGCCTCCTGTCCATGTCGAGCGTGCAGTTCGGTGCCGCACTCTCGAATCCGGCCATGCAAGGCCTTGGCACCTTTGGCGCAACTTGGCTGCGGGTCTCCTGGGCGGCAGCATTCCTGCTGCTCCTCGTCCGGCCGCGCTTCTTCAGTTACACGCGATCGCAGTGGCTTACGGCGCTTTCGCTCGGCGCCATGATGGCGATGATGACGCTCTGCTTCTTCGCGGCGATCGAACGGATTCCGCTCGGGCTTGCCGTAGCAATCGAGTTTCTCGGCCCCCTGACCGTCGCGGCGATATTTGGCGGTCGCGGTTGGCGCTTGCTTTGTCCTGCGATCGCGGCGGCCGGCGTGCTGTGCCTCTCCTGGGACGGTTCGGCGTGGGTGGCGGATGCGCGCGGGCTGCTTTTCGCCTTCGGCGCTGCGATCGGCTGGGGCGGTTATATCGTGCTGATGAAGCATGCCGGCCAAAGCTTCAGGGGATTGGAGGGGCTTGCCGTTTCGCTCTTGTTTGCAGCACTCGTCGCAACCCCGTTCGGTGTCGGCCAAGTGCAATCCGGCTTCTCCTTCGACCTGCTGCTGGTGACGGCCGGGCTCGCCGTTCTGGTGCCGTTGCTCCCTTACGCGCTCGAATTCATGGCGCTCCGCCGCATGCAGCCGTCGGCCTTCGGCATCCTGATGAGCCTCGAGCCGGCTATCGGCGCCGGCGCTGGCTTCATCGTCCTTGGACAGGCGCTGTCGCTCAACCAGATCTTCGGCGTCGCACTCGTGATGCTTGCCAGTGCCGCCGGAACCGTGCTGGCGAAAGCCTAGCGCCCTAGCGGCAGGCGTTTTTCTCGTGCGTCAATTCTGCGAAACTTCCGCTGCCGCTTGCGGCCGAGACGGCTGACCCGGGTTCAGCCGTCCGCGACCTCCAATGAAATTTCTTCGACGTCTTGCGCGCCAGATGAAAAGTGCCCGTTTACAAAAGTAATATTATATGATTTTTTCTCGATGGCTGCTTGGAGGCAGCTTTCTTTGGGAGGAAATCATGAAAATCGCCAAGGCACTTGCGGGTGCAACGATCCTTGCTGCCTGCACGTTCGGCAGCGCTTCCGCGGCCGATCTGGTCGTCGGCTTTTCGCAGATCGGCTCGGAGTCCGGCTGGCGCGCCGCCGAGACGACGCTGACCAAGCAGCAGGCCGAGCAGCGCGGCATCGACCTCAAATTTGCTGATGCGCAGCAGAAGCAGGAAAACCAGATCAAGGCGGTCCGCTCCTTCATCGCGCAGGGCGTGAATGCCATCCTTCTTGCGCCGGTCGTCGCCACCGGCTGGGACGAGGTGCTGCAGGAAGCCAAAGACGCGGAGATCCCGGTCATCCTGCTCGATCGCACCGTCGACGCCTCGAAGGAACTCTATCTGACGGCGGTAACCTCCGACCTCGTGCACGAGGGCAATGTCGCCGGCAAATGGCTCGTCGACACCACGGCCGGCAAGCCCTGCAATGTCGTTGAGCTCCAGGGTACGACCGGATCCTCGCCGGCGATCGACCGCAAGAAGGGCTTTGAACAGGCGCTGTCCGGACATGACAATCTGAAGATCATCCGCAGCCAGACCGGCGACTTCACCCGCACCAAGGGCAAGGAAGTGATGGAAAGCTTCCTGAAGGCCGAGGACGGTGGCAAGAACATCTGCGCACTCTACGCCCACAACGACGACATGGCCGTCGGCGCCATCCAGGCGATCAAGGAGGCCGGCCTGAAACCCGGCAAGGATATCCTTGTCGTCTCGATCGATGCCGTGCCTGACATCTTCCAGGCGATGGCCGCGGGCGAAGCCAATGCCACGGTCGAGCTGACACCGAACATGGCCGGCCCCGCCTTCGACGCGCTTGCCGCGTACCAGAAGGATGGCACGGCACCGCCGAAGTGGATCCAAACGGAATCGAAGCTCTACACGCAGGCCGACGAGCCGCTGAAGGTCTACGAGGAAAAGAAGGGCCTCGGCTACTGATGTCGGCCGTGGCCCGTGCCCTTCTCGCGCGGGCCACGCTCCTTTCCTGAGATACTTTCCGGATGAAGAGTGCAGCTTGCCGCGGCCTAGCTGTGCTTCTCGTCCGGCAGATACCCGCATCGCGGAGACGGTATCGATGCAGACCAGTGATCACATTCTCTCGGCGATCCGGATCGAGAAAGCCTTCCCGGGCACAAGGGCCCTCGACAAGGTCGATTTTCACCTCAGGCGCGGAGAGGTCCATGCGCTGCTTGGCGAAAACGGCGCCGGCAAGTCTACTCTCATCAAATGCCTGACAGGCGCCTATCGGCGCGACGGCGGCGCCATCCTGCTCGACGGCACGGAGGTCGATCCCCGCGACACGTTCGAGGCCCAGACGCTCGGTATCGGCACGGTCTACCAGGAGGTCAACCTGCTGGCGAACCTGACGGTTGCCGAAAACCTCTTCCTCGGGCGCCAACCGCGCCGCTTCGGCATGGTTGACGTTGGCGCCATGAACCGGCGTGCGCGGGAGCTGCTCGCCGACTATGAGCTCGACATCGACGTCACCCGCGATCTCGCAAGCTATTCGGTGGCGATCCAGCAGGTCGTCGCCATCGCCCGTGCCGTCGATCTCTCAGGCAAGGTGCTGATCCTCGACGAGCCGACGGCAAGCCTCGACGCGCATGAGGTGGCGATGCTCTTTCGCATTGTCCGACGCCTCAAGGCCCGCGGGCTCGGCATCGTCTTCGTCACCCACTTCCTTGAACAGGTCTACGAGATTTCCGACCGGATAACGGTGCTCAGGAACGGGCAGCTCGTCGGAACCCGTGAAACGGCCAACCTCGACCGCCGCGAGTTGATCGCGATGATGATCGGCCGCGAACTGGCAGCAGAGATTCACGCGCCACGCGCGCAAACCTCGGAAGGGCCCCTGCGCTACCGGTTTCGAAACTATGGTCGCAAGGGTCGCGTCCGTCCCTTCGATCTCGATGTCCGTGCCGGCGAAGTTGTCGGCATGGCTGGCCTGCTCGGCTCCGGACGGACGGAAACAGCGGAGCTTCTCTTCGGCGCCCATCCTGCCGATAGCGGTCAGGCGGAGATCGACAGCCATGCGGCCGATCTCTCGTCGCCGCGTGCCGCCATCCGGCATGGGTTCGGCTTCTGCCCGGAGGATCGCAAGACATCAGGCATCATCGGCGATCTCTCGGTGCGCGAGAACATCGTGCTCGCGCTGCAGGCGCGCCGCGGCTGGACACGGCCGATCTCGCGGGCGGAACAGAATAGGCTGGCGGACCACTACATCCGCGCGCTCGATATCCGCACCGCCGATCGGGAGAAACCGATCAAGCTTCTATCCGGCGGCAATCAGCAGAAGGCGATCCTGGCGCGCTGGCTTGCGACCGAGCCCGAATTCCTGATCCTCGACGAGCCGACGCGCGGCATCGACGTCGGTGCCCATGCGGAGATCGTCAAGCTCATCGAGGCGCTGCGCGAGAAGGGGCTGTCGCTGATCGTCGTCTCGTCGGAGATCGAGGAACTGGTTGCCTACAGCACGCGGGTCATCGTGCTTCGGGATCGCGCCCATGTCGCCGAACTCGACGGCAACCGCATCACCACCCACGAGATCGTCGAAGCGATCGCCGCAACCAATGAAAGGAGGGCGTCGTGACGTCGTTCTTCCGGCTCTATCTGAACCGGTTGCTGCTGCAACTGATCGCGCTTGCCGTCATCGTCGTGGCGGTTTCGCTCGTGTTTCCCGGCTTCCTCAGCCTGGAAATCCAGAACGGTCGCCTTTATGGCAGCCTCGTCGACATCCTCAATCGTGGCGCGCCAGTCGTGCTTTTGGCGATTGGCATGACTGTCGTCATTGCCACCAAGGGCATTGATCTCTCGGTCGGTGCGGTGATGGCGATCTGCGGCGCCACCGCCGCCGCCGCGATCACCTCCGGCCACTCGCTCGCCGGAACGCTGCTGATCACGCTTGCCGTCGGTATGCTTTGCGGTCTTTGGAACGGGGTGCTGGTCGCGGTGCTCGACATCCAGCCGATCATTGCCACATTGGTCCTCATGGTCGCCGGGCGGGGGATTGCCCAGCTCATCACCGAGGGCGCGATCCTGACCTTCAATGATCCCGGCCTCATCTTCATCGGCAGCGGTTCCTTCGCGGGCCTGCCGATGCCGGTCGTGATCTGGCTGGTCTTCGGGGTGCTGATCGCCGTGCTCGTCAGGCGGACGGCGCTCGGCATGCTGATCGAGGCGATCGGCGTCAATCGTCAGGCGAGTACGCTGTCCGGCGTGCTAACGCCCGTCCTGCTGATCGCCGCCTATGTTCTTTCCGGTCTTTGCGCCGCCATTGCCGGGATCATTGCCGCCGCCGACATTCGTGGCGCCGATGCCAACAATGCCGGGCTCTGGCTCGAGCTCGATGCCATTCTCGCGGTCGTGGTCGGCGGCACGTCACTGCTCGGCGGACGCTTCAGCATCGCCGCATCGGTGCTCGGCGCGATCATCATCCAGGCGATCAACACCGGCATTCTTCTCTCCGGCTTCCCGCCAGAGTTCAACCTGATCATCAAGGCCGCGATCATCGTCGTCATCCTGGTGCTTCAGTCGCCGCGGTTCCGCACCGCCTTTGCCTTCCTCGTCCCGGCGCGCGGTGCGAGCAAACCGAGCGAGCGAGCTGCAAAATGAAGCCGAAACATCTTCCGCTGATCGCGACGCTCGTGATCTTTCTGCTCGGCTATGCGCTTTGCGTCGCGCAGTATCCGAACATCCTGTCCACGCGGGTGATTGGTAACCTTTTGACCGACAATGCCTTCCTCGGCATAGCGGCCGTCGGGATGACCTTCGTCATCCTCTCGGGCGGCATCGATCTGTCCATCGGTTCGGTCATCGCGTTCACCGGCGTTTTCCTGGCCGTCGTGCTGGAACACAGCAGCATCCACCCGCTCGTCGCCTTCGCGATGGTCCTCGCGATCGCGACACTTTTCGGTGCCGCGATGGGTGCGATCATCCACTATCTTGAGATGCCTGCCTTCATCGTCACACTTGCGGGCATGTTTCTCGCGCGTGGCATGGCCTTCGTGCTGTCGATCGATTCCATACCGATCAAGCATCCATTCTACGCGACATTGAAAGGACTCTACGTCAAACTGCCCGGCGGCGGACGCATCACGCTGATCGGCGGGCTGATGCTGCTCGTCTTTGCGATCGGCATTCTCCTGGCGCATCGAACCCGCTTCGGCACCAATGTCTATGCGCTCGGCGGAGGTACGGCCACGGCGCGGCTCATGGGCGTTCCTGTTGCGGCAACGACCGTCAGGATCTACGCGCTCTCGGGGCTGCTCGCCGGGTTGTCGGGAATCGTCTTTTCGCTCTACACGTCCGCGGGCTACTCCCTTGCGGCCGTCGGCGTCGAACTGGACGCGATTACCGCGGTCGTCATCGGCGGGACGCTTCTGACCGGAGGCTCCGGTTTCGTTGCGGGCACATTTGTCGGCATCCTCATCCAGGGCCTGATCCAGACCTACATCACTTTCGACGGATCGCTGTCGAGCTGGTGGACGAAGATCCTGATCGGCCTTCTGCTCTTTGCTTTCATCCTCTTGCAGAAGGGCATCATCTACGTCTCGCGTCATCGCCGACAGCCGGCGTGATCGGGCAAGGATCGTGCGATGTGGCCATTCTTCCAGCCGCCGCGCAAAAGGACGAGCCACCGGCTCGTGGTCGAAGAGCTCGGCCAGGCGGTCGTCGCAGGGGAATTCGCCGTCGGCGCCATTCTGCCCGGAGACGTGGAGCTTGCGGCACGCTTCAACGTCTCCCGCACGGTTTTGCGGGAAGCAATGAAGACGCTCGCCGCCAAGGGGCTGGTCGTCGCGCGCGCTCGCATCGGCACACGCGTGATGCCGCGAGCGAACTGGAACCTTTTCGACGGCGACGTGCTTTCCTGGCATTTCCGGGCCGGTGTCGATGAGGAGTTCCTGCGCCACGTCACCGAGGTCCGTCTCGCTTTGGAGCCCTATGCGGCCGGGCTGGCTGCGCGGCGCGCCTCCGACGCCGATATCTCCCACATGATGCGGCTGGCGGTCGCCATGGGCGATGCCGGGCACAGCGCGCAGACGCTGGCCATTGCCGATCTCGAATTCCATCTCCGCCTGCTCGAAGCGTCGCTCAATCCGTTCATGCAGACGGTGGGCAGCTTGATCGAGGCGGCGCTGATGGGCGTTTTCCGCTTGACCAACGCGGCCACCGATGGTGCCGAGATCGATCGTGTCGCCGTCGCACATATCCGCATCGTCGAGGAAATCCGCCTCCGCAACGAGGAAGGTGCACGAAGCGCAATGGAGCATGTGATCCGCGTGGGGCAGCAACAGTTGATCGCAAATTTGCGGGTGCGCGACTGACCCGGAGGTGAGCGCCGGACGCTTCGCAGACGCGTGGCCACAAGGTATTTTCTGCGCGGCTTGGCTTTGTCCGTCACCTGTGCGTAGGCTGCCGCTGAGGGTGAAGGCGAGCGGAGAACCGGGTGACGGAACAGGATGTGCTGATCGTCGGCGCTGGGCCGACGGGGCTGGTGCTTGCCCTCTGGCTGACCGCCCAGGGGGTGAAGGTCCGTATCATCGACAAGAACGCCGGTCCCGGCCCCACGTCGCGGGCGATGGTGGTGCATGCCCGCACACTCGAGCTCTATCGCCAGCTCGACCTGGCAACGCCGATGATCGAAGCGGGGCACTGCAACCCATCGGTCAACCTTTGGGCCAGGGGCAGGGCAAAGGCACGAATCTCCTTCAGTCCGACCGGTGCGAGGCTGACGCCCTATCCATTTGTCCTGGTCTATCC
Organism: Ensifer sp. 38_S197; assembly: GCF_056924495.1. Taxonomy (NCBI): domain Bacteria; kingdom Pseudomonadati; phylum Pseudomonadota; class Alphaproteobacteria; order Hyphomicrobiales; family Rhizobiaceae; genus Ensifer; species Ensifer sp. 38_S197. The sequence continues at coordinate 2,027,135 of NZ_JBXOVZ010000001.1, forward strand.
GCAGGATCATCATGAGCGGCTGCTCGCCGCACGGCTGGAAGCTCTGGGCGTCAAGGTCGAGCGGCAGACCGAGCTTGTTGGCTTCCAGGACGTCGACGGCCGGGTGAGCGCGCATCTTCGGGTGCCCGACGGCAGCGAGGTGGTCTCAATCGCGCGATATCTCGCGGGGTGCGATGGCGCGCACTCGCCCGTGCGGCGCAAGCTCGCGACCGGTTTTGCGGGCGGCACTTACAACCAAACTTTCTACGTTGCCGATGTCGAGGCGAGTGGTCCTACTGCCAATGGCGAGGTGCATATTTCGCTCGACAGCAGCGACTTTGTTGCGCTGCTCGCCTACGCCAAGGGGCGCGGGCGTCTGATCGGTCTCGTCCGCGACGAACGGGAGGAAGCGGACAGACTCACCTTCGAGGATGTCAGCCACCGGGCGATCGACGGCTTGCGGCTTACAATCGACAAGGTCAATTGGTTCTCGACCTATCACGTCCATCATCGCGTCGCTGATCGTTTTCGACAGGGACATGTCTTCCTGCTGGGTGACGCTGCACATGTGCACAGCCCCGTCGGCGGCCAGGGCATGAACACCGGCATCGGCGATGCGATCAATCTTGCCTGGAAGCTTGCGGCAGTGTTGGCGGGACAGGCGCCCGACAGCCTGCTCGACAGTTATGAACGCGAGCGCATCGGCTTCGCGCGCCAGCTCGTCGCAACCACTGACCGGCTGTTTACCTTCGTGACTGCCGAAAGCCGTTTCGCGGACGTCTTGCGTGTCGAGATCGCTCCCATTCTGGCGGGTGTCGCCCTTCGCATCGGCCGTGTTCGCGAATTTCTGTTCCGGATACTCTCGCAGACCCAATTGAACTATCGCGGTGGCCCCTTGAGCCGCGGCACGGCCGGCGGGGTGGCGGGTGGAGATCGGCTTCCCTGGGTCGATGCGGCTGGCCGCGACAACCATCAGCCGCTCACCGCCATCACCTGGCAGGTGCATGTTTATGGCACGCCGCGCGACGAGATGAGAGATTGGTGCGAAGCGCGCGGCGTGCCGCTCCATGTGTTCCCATGGACTAGGGCGCACGGGACGGCAGGTTTGGCCGCGGATACCGCCTATCTCCTGCGGCCGGATACTTACGTGGCGCTCGCCGCTGAAAAGCAGGCACCCGAGCTATTCGATGCCTATCTCGCGGAACAAGGGATCACCCTGTCCTGAGGGACATCCGCACAACAGAGCCGGAACGTCCCGAAGGCGGGTCAGGTTTGGAATTCGATCGCCGGCCTGCGACTGGAAATAGCGAACGCAAACGGGTCCAGATTGGCCCCGTCTCGATATTGTCGTCTGGGCCCAAACCTAGCCGTGGCTGGCCGGTGTCTCAGACTTTCCTTCGGTCATGCCGCTCTCAGCCGAGGCACCTTGCGCTTCGGCTGGATGCTTGGAAATGCCGGCGAGCTTGTGGCCGCGTTCGCGCAGCCACTGGAAGGCGACGTAAAGCGCGGGGATGACGAAGATACCGACGAGAGCGGCGGCGAGCATGCCGCCGGCAACGCCGGTGCCGACCGCGCGGCGGCTGAGTTCGCCGGCGCCCTTGGCGATCACCAGCGGCACCAGGCCGACGATGAAGGCGAAGCTCGTCATCATCACGGCACGGAAGCGGGCGCGAGCCCCTTCGATTGCCGCATCGACGATGGTCGCACCGGCCTCGCGGTGCGCCTTGGCGAACTCGACGATCAGGATCGCATTCTTCGAGGCGAGCGCGATCAGAACGACGAGGCCGATCTGGGCGTAGATGTCGAAGGAGAGACCGGCGACGAGCACCGACAGAAGCGCACCCGAGACGCCGAAGGCGACCGACAGCAGCACCGGTACCGGGATCGTCCAGCTTTCATAGAGCGCCACGAGGAAGAGATAGGCGAAGAGGACGGCCATAGCCAGGATCGCGGTGGTCTTGCCGGCCGCTTCCAGTTCCTGCAGCGCCGTCCCGGTCCATTCGTAGCTGTAGCCGGGCGGCAGCGTCGAGGCGGATAGCGCTTCCATGGCGGCGAGCGCCTCGCCCGAGGAATGGCCGGCGGACGGTTGGCCGTTCAGCGTGATCGACCGGTAGTTGTTGTAGCGCACGATCGACTGCGGGCCGACGATATAGTCGACCTTGGCGACCGAGGCGACGGGGACCATGTCGCCATTCACGTTGCGCACGTGCAGGCGCTGAATGTCGTCGACCGCGTTTCGGTCGGCCTGGGCCGCCTGCATCGTCACCTTCCAGGTGCGGCCGAAGAGGTTGAAGTCGTTGACGTAGTAGCTGCCGAGCGTGCCCTGCAGCGTCGTGAAGAGATCGCTGACCGAGACGCCGAGCGATTGCAGCCGATCACGGTCGATGTTGAGATAGAGTTGCGGCGAACTGGCCGAATAGGTGGTGAAGGTGGGGCCGAGCGCCGGGTTCTGGTTGGCGGCAATGATCAGCCCGCCGGCAGTCGCCGCAAGATCGGTGACCGAGCGGCCCTGCAGGTCGAGCAACTGGTATTCGAAGCCCGACCCGGTGCCGAGACCCATGATTGGCGGCAGGTTGAAGGCGAAGATCTGCGCACCACGGATCGTTTGCCCTTTGGCCATGGTGGTGGCGATCGCCGCCTCGACGCCGGTCGATGCACTCAGGCGCTCCGCAAAGGGCTTCATCGTCACGATGGCGAAAGCGGAGTTCGATTTGGAGAGGCCGTCGAGGAACGAGTAGCCGGTGACGGTGATCACATTGGCGACGCCCTCGATGCCGCCAAGCATCGTCTCCACTTGCTTCACGACCGCATCGGTACGGTTGTAGGAGGCGCCCTCCGGAAGGCGGATTTCGGTGAAATAGGCGCCCTGGTCTTCCGCCGGCAGGAAGCCCGTTGGAACGATACGGAAGAGGGAGCCCGCCGCGACGAAGGCGAGCGCCAGCAGCGCAAGGCCGATGATCGCGCGCCGGGCGATATGACCGGCCACATAGGTATAGCCGTCTCGTCCCTTGTCGATGGTCCGCGAGATATAGCCGAGAATGCCCCGCTTTGGACCGTGATGCGGCTTCAGGAGCACGGCGCAGAGCGCCGGGCTGAGTGTCAGCGCATTGATTGCCGAGATCACCATCGATACCGAGACGGCGACCGCGAATTGCTGGAACAGTTGGCCGCTCAAGCCGGGTATGAAGGCCACCGGCACGAAAACCGAGAGCAGCACGAGCGTGATCGCGACGATGGCCCCGGTGATTTCGCTCATCGCGCGCCGCGCCGCTTCCGCCGCCGAAAGACCCGGGTTCTCCTCCATCACCCGCTCGACGTTCTCAACCACCACAATCGCGTCGTCGACGACGATACCGATCGCCAGAACCAATGCGAGCAGCGACACGGTGTTGAGCGAGAAGCCCATCGCAAGCAGTACCGCGAAGGTGCCGATCAGCGCGACCGGAACGGCAACGAGCGGGATCAGCGTTGCCCGCCAATTTCCAAGGAAGAGGAAGACAATGATAATGACGAGGACGAAGGCCTCGAACAGTGTTTCCTCGACATTGTCGACGCTCGCCTCGACGAATTGCGCCGTGTCGTAGGAGACCGAGTAGGTGAGGCCCGGCGGGAACGATTTCGACAATCGCTCCATCGCGTCCTGCACGCCTTTGGCGGCGGCAAGCGCGTTGGCGCCCGGCGCCTGATAGGTGCCGATCATCGCGACTGGCTTGCCGTTGATCCGGGCGTTGGAATCGGAACTGGCAGCGCCGAGCTCGACACGCGCGACGTCGCGGATGCGCACATAGGAACCATCGGGACTTGCGCGCAGCACCACATCCTCGAACTGCTTGGGGTCGGTGAGGCGGCCCTGCGTCTGGAGATTTAACTGGAACAGCGGATCGTCGGTCATCGGCTGTGCGCCGATGCGGCCGATCGCAGCCTGGACGTTCTGCGCTTTCAGCGCGTTGATCACGTCCGTCGGCGTCAGGTCGAGGCTCGTCATGCGGTCGATGTCGAGCACGACGCGCATGGAGTAGTCCTGGGCACCGAAGAGCTGGGCGTCGCCGACGCCAGGCACGCGCTTGACCGTATCGAGCACGTTGATCGTGGCGTAGTTGGACAGGAACAGGGAATCGAAGTTCTGCTTCTCGTCCGCACCATAGATGGTGATCACCTGCATCAGTGCGGAGGACTTCTTGCGCACGCTGACGCCGCTCTGCTTGACCTCGGACGGCAGACCTGCTTCGGCGAGCGAGACGCGGTTCTGGACGTTGACGGTGGCGATGTCGGGATCGGTGCCGACGGCGAAGGTGACCGTCAGAGTATAGGAGCCGTCGGCGCCGCTCGTCGACTTCATGTACAGCATGTCGTCGACGCCGACGACCTTGCTCTCGATCGGCTGGGCGACGGTGGTTTCGACCACGTCGGCGCCGGCGCCGGGATAGCTTGCGGTGACGCTCACCTGCGGCGGAACGATGTCGGGGAATTGCGCGATCGGCAGGCGGGTGAGCGCGAGAAGGCCCGCCAGCGTCAGCACGATGGAAATGACCGTGGCGAAGCGCGGGCGATCGATAAAGATCTCTGAAATCATGGGTCAGCCACCTGCTGCCGTGGCTGCATCGACGGTGATGCCCGGTCGGACCTTGCCCGCCCCCTCGGTGATGACGTTTTCGCCCTCCTTGAGGCCCTTGCTGATGACGGCCTGGCCGCGCGTGTTGCGCGTGACGTCGACGCGGCGAAGCTCCACTTTGGAACTGGCATCGACCACCAGCACGAAGGCGCCCTGCTGATCCCGCTGGATCGCCTGCTGCGGCACGGCGAGAACCTCCTGCTTGTCGGATTGTTCAAGCATGACCCGCACCAGGGCCCCGTCGAGCAATATGCTGTCCGGATTGGGGAATTCAGCGCGTACGGTCACGGTATCCGTCCCTTGCGAGACATTGCTGGCGATGAAGTTGATCGTCCCCTTCTGCTTGTATTCCGTGCCGTTCGGCAGCCCGAGCCCGACATTGGCGCCGCCGCTGATCTCGCCCTTCAGCACACGCTCGCGATAGGTGAGGTAGAGGGCGGTCGCCACGGGGAACTGGACATAGATGGGATCAAGCCGCGTCAGCGTCACCAGCGGCCCGCTGTCCGGGCCGACGAGCGCGCCGACGTCGGCCGATGTCAGACCGATGATGCCGTCGAAGGGAGCGACGATCTTCGTATAGGAGAGGTTGAGCTCGGCATTGTCCTTGCTGCCCTTGAGCCGCACCAGATCGCCTTCGGCTTTCCTCACCTCGGCATGGGCCTCGTCGACCTTGGCCTGAGAAATCGTCTTGGTCGTCAACAGTTGCTCGGCGCGGTCACGCTCGAGGATGGCAAGTTCCTTGGCGGCCTCCGCCGCTTCGATCTGCCCCTCGATCTCCTGCACGGCGGCGCGATAGGCGCCGTCTTCGACCTGGTAGAGCACCGTGCCAGCGATGACTTTCTGCCCCTCGGTGAAGTTGACCGCCTCGAGGAAGCCCGAAACGCGGGCGCGTATATCGACTCTCTGAATGGCGGTGACCTTGCCGGTCAGGTCGACGCTCTCGCGCAGGTCCATGATTGCCGCCGGCGCGACGACCACCGCCGGAGCCTGCTGGGCAAGAGCCGCCTGCGCCGTGAGACCAACTGCGACCAGAAGCGTTGATGTAATTGAAGCTGCACGGATTCTCGTTTGACGCATGCAACGTTCCCCCTGAACGAAACAGCTTGAGATGACTTCGGCGCGCCCGGGCAGGCGTCCTCGTTGCATTGAAATCAGAACACGTTCTCTGCCTCAAGTCACGCAATCATTGGTTGATAAGGCGCCGACCACATAAATGGGACGGGTTTGCCGGAAACGGATTGCCCCGGAGGAGAACTTGTCACAAAAGCAATGGCTTGCACCGGGTGCCCTGTTCGAGGCAAAAGTGTGTTCTGGCGCACGGTTCATGGCGGAACGGTTGCGCTTGCCACTCGACGTCCATCGTTTAACGTGTGCTGCACTGTCGCGGCCGCAGGGTAAGATTTGCAACCTTAGGTGACGAACTTCGCGCGGATGCTCCAAGCGGATGCTTTAAAGAAACAGGTCCCGGCGTGACGCCGGGACCTGCAATCGATAGTGTAGCCAGACGGAATGTCAGGCGAGATCGAAGCGATCGGCGTTCATCACCTTGTTCCAGGCGGTCACGAAGTCGCGCACGAACTTCTTCTTGGCATCCGCCTGTCCGTAGACTTCCGCAATCGCCCTCAACTGCGAGTTCGAACCGAAGACGAGATCGACGCGGGTCGCCGTCCACTTGACGTCGCCGGTCTTGCGGTCGCGCCCCTCGAACACGTCCTTCGCATCCGACGTCGCCTTCCAGACCGTGCTCATGTCGAGCAGGTTGACGAAGAAGTCGTTGCTGAGCGTTTCGGCACGATCGGTGAAGACGCCGTGCCTCGTCTGATCGTAGTTCGCGCCAAGAACACGCAAGCCCCCGACGAGAACGGTCATCTCCGGCGCGGTCAGCGTCAAGAGTTGGGCCTTGTCGATCAGCAGTTCTTCCGGCGAAACCGCATATTGGGTCCGCTGGTAGTTGCGGAAACCGTCGGCGATCGGCTCCAGAACGGCGAAGGAATCGACGTCGGTCTGGTCCTGCGAAGCGTCCATGCGACCCGGCGCGAAGGCAACCTCTACCTCCTGGCCGGCTGCTTTCGCTGCCTTTTCGATGGCAGCGGCGCCGCCAAGCACGATCAGGTCGGCGAGCGACACTTTCTTGCCGCCGGACTGCGCATCGTTGAAGGCGCGCTGGATGCCTTCGAGGGTTTCGAGAACCTTTGCCAGTTGTGCCGGCTGGTTGACCTGCCAGTCCTTCTGCGGCGCAAGGCGAATGCGGGCGCCGTTGGCCCCGCCGCGCTTGTCCGAACCGCGGAAGGTCGCGGCAGATGCCCAGGCGGTCGAAACCAGCTCGGAGACCGAAAGACCCGAAGCGAGGATCTTGGCTTTGAGGTCGGCGACATCCTTCGCGTCAACGAGCGGATGATCGACGGCCGGGATGGGATCCTGCCAGATCAGTTCTTCGGCCGGAACTTCCGGGCCGAGATAGCGGGCGCGCGGACCCATGTCGCGGTGCGTCAGCTTGTACCATGCGCGGGCAAAGGCGTCGGCGAAAGCGTCCGGGTTCTCGTAGAAGTGTCTCGCGATCTTCTCATAGGCCGGATCGACGCGCAGCGCGAGGTCGGTCGTCAGCATCGACGGCGCGTGACGCTTGGACTTGTCATGCGCATCCGGGACGGTGCCGGCGCCCATGCCATGCTTCGGTGTCCACTGGTGGGCGCCGGCCGGGCTCTTCGTCAGTTCCCATTCGTAGCCGAAGAGGTTCCAGAAGTAGTTGTTGCTCCACTTGGTCGGCGTCGTCGTCCAGGTGACTTCGAGACCGCTGGTGATGGTGTCGCCGCCCCGGCCGCTGCCGTAGGTGCTTGCCCAGCCAAGACCCTGTTCCTCGATGCCCGCACCTTCCGGCTCGCGGCCGACATTGGCCGCATCACCGGCGCCGTGGGTCTTGCCGAAGGTGTGGCCGCCGGCGATCAGCGCAACGGTCTCCTCGTCGTTCATCGCCATGCGGGCGAAGGTCTCGCGAATGTCCCTGGCGGCAGCGAGCGGGTCCGGGTTGCCGTTCGGGCCTTCCGGGTTCACGTAGATCAGGCCCATCTGCACCGCTGCGAGCGGGTTTTCGAGGTCCCGGTCGCCGGAATAGCGCTTGTCGTCGAGCCAGGTCTTTTCCGTGCCCCAATAGATGTCCTCTTCCGGTTCCCACACATCGGGACGGCCGCCGGCGAAACCGAAGGTCTTGAAGCCCATCGATTCGAGCGCGCAGTTGCCGGCGAGGATCATCAGGTCGGCCCAGGAGATGCTGTTGCCGTATTTCTGCTTGATCGGCCAGAGGAGGCGGCGCGCCTTGTCGAGGTTGGCGTTGTCCGGCCAGCTGTTGAGCGGTGCAAAGCGTTGTTGCCCGGCACCGGCGCCGCCGCGGCCGTCGCCGGTGCGGTAGGTGCCGGCGCTATGCCAGGCCATGCGGATGAACAGCGGTCCGTAGTGGCCGAAGTCGGCCGGCCACCAATCCTGCGAATCGGTCATCAGCGCGAAGAGATCCTTCTTCACCGCCGGCAGGTCGAGCTTCTTGAATTCCTCGGCATAGTCGAAGGCTTCGCCCATCGGATCGGAAAGGGAGGAATTCTGGTGCAGGATCTTCAGGTTGAGTTGGTTCGGCCACCAGTCACGGTTCGAGGTGCCGGCGGATTGAGCGCTCGTCTGAGCTCCGTGCATGACGGGACATTTGCCCGTTTTGTCGGCTTTCGCGTCCATTTCTATCTCCCTTTACGATGACGTGAATTGTGCGGGTTAGAGGAAAAGCAGGCTGTGCGGGCCAACGGTTTGCCGGGCCCGGCTTGCGGCATTCTTTGTGCCGTCGGCGGTTGTCGTTGCGCGATGTGGTCTGGCCACTGGCTGCATCTCCCTCATTGCGCTGACGAGTCTATCAAAGTGGTTCCATTAATTTAAGTTGGATTTCCTGATGGTGGCGATAAGGCAATCCTATTGCCGATGGGCGACAGGGCAACAAAGGTATGCTTGCAGCCCTGTATGCATCTCTGATGACGCCCGAGCGTGTTCGCCGATTGCAGCCCACACAAGAATATTGGTGCACCGCACTCCCGCCAAACTTGCGGAAAAAAGCGCCAATGGTTAGTCACAGCCGCAAAGACTCTAAAGAGCTATCCATTCTTCGTGTCGTGAAAGGACAGACATCGTGGCTGAGACAGAAACTGGGGCCGGCAAGGGCCGTCGCAAAGCGCTTTGGGCGGCCGTCGCAGTGATTGCGATAGCGGCCGCCGGCGTGACCGGCGGCAAGTTCATGCTCGAAAAATCGGTCGATAAGTTCATCGCCGCGCGTGGTGGCAAGGCCGGCTCCGTCGAGGCGGACTTTCTCGGCCGCATTCACCTGCGCAACGTGACGCTGCCCTTTGCCAATGGCGCCAGCGTACAGGTCGCCGCGATCGATGGCCGTCCCAAGATCTTCTTCCTGAGCGGCAAGCTTGAGGTGAAGGGACTTGAACTCGACATCGCCGCAGGAAAGTTCTCCGTGCCGCATGCGGTCCTCGAGGAGCCGGACTTCTTCGCTGCCGCGCTCTCCAAAACAGGCGATCAGGGTGAGTTGACGACCCTGAAACGCATTGAGCGCTTTGCCGCAAAACGGATCTCGGCGCCGGAGGCGACAATCAGCCAGGATGTGGCCGGTACCGAGCAGAAGACGGTCTACAAGGATCTCGCCCTCGAGGATATCGCCGGCGGCCGCGTCGCCCGTTATTCGGCCAGCGGCGCAAGCTTCGCCTTTGCCATGGATGTTCCTGACGGAGAAGGCGCAACGAAGCGCGAGCAGATGAACGGCTCGATCGGGGCAGTCACGGGCGAGAACTTCGATGCCGCCTATCTGGCGCGGATCTACACGGAAAAGGCCGGCCCCGACGACAAGGAGCCGAAGCCGCTCTATGGCCCGATCACGGTGAAGAACCTTGCCTTCTCCGACGGCAAGGCGAAGTTCGGCTATGACGAAGTGCGCAGCAAAGGCTTCACTGCGCGCATGCCAGCGGAACCCCTGCTCGAAACGTTCGAGAAACTGAAAGGAGTGACGGACCCCGAGGCGTTGCCGCCGGCCGAGCGGCAGGCGTTCTTCAAACGCGTCCTTTCGGTCGTCGACATGATCGGCAACGGCGACATCGAGTTGTCGGGCCTCAAGATGGAAGCGCCCGACAAGAGCAGCGAAGAGGAAGGCAAGACCATCAAGCTCGCTGTCGACAAGATGGCGATGCAGCTCGATGGCCGCAGCTTCGACGGTTCCATCCACGGTCTTTCCGCCGGCGAAGGTGCCGACTACGTCAAGCTCGCCGAAGCAAGCATCAAGGGCTTCTCCTGGGCTCCGACCATGGAGGCGCTCACAAAGCTGGCGGGGCTGAAAGAGGAAGAGTTTGAAACCTTCCCCTTCACGACGTTGATGCCGGAGTTCGGAACGATCCGCATCGCCGGACTGGACGTGGACATGCCTGGCACCGCGCCGACAAGCATGACGGACAGCGAAATCAGCGAAGACGACCAGAGCGCCATCGAAAACGAGACCGACCCGTCGGTCAACGCCGAGCCGGCGCCGGATGAGGCAACCGATGGTGATGCCGCGTCCGATACTGCTGCCTCAACCGATGGTGATGCCTCGACGGATGGCGATGCCGAATCCGAAGCAGAGGTTCCGGCCGATGGCCAGGACGATCCGATGGCCGAAGCGCCGGCTGAGCAGGCTGCCGTGCCTTCGGTTCCGGAACGCGTGCGCTTCACGCTCGACAGTTACGAACTGGCTTTGACCAAGCCGCGTAACGGCATTCCGACGGATGTTCGGGTCAGCTACCGCGATCTCAGCGTGCAGGTGCCGGCTGATACGCAGGACGAGGGTTTCGCGACGCTGCGCAAGCTGGGTTTCGACAAGCTGGTGTTCTCCTCCAACGTCGAACTCGCCTGGGATGAGCCGAACGAGAACCTCGTCATCAAGGACATCTCCGTGAACGGCAAGGACATGGGCAGCTTCTCCTTCTCGGGCTTGATGGGCGGCGCCAGCAAGGATTTCTTCTCCGGCGACATGACCGCTGCGCAGGTGGCGCTCTTCGGCCTCACGGCCCGGGAAGCCACGCTCAAGCTTGAAGACAAAGGCATCTTGGCCAAGGGCATCAAGCTCTATGCCGAGGACAACCACATGACCGAGGACAGCGTTCGTGGGCTCCTCGTGCTGATGACGAGCGCAGGCGTGCAGCATTTTGCTGCCACCCAGCCGAAGCTGCAGGAGGCGGCAAGTGCGTTTACCCAGTTCATCAGCAAGCCTGGCGCCTTCACCCTGAAGGTCAAGGCCAAGGATGAAGCCGGGATCGGTGCTCTCGAATTGATGGGCGCTGCTGAAAACCCCGCGCTTCTGCTCGAGAAGGTCGACCTCGAAGCCACGGCACAGTAATAACGCGATCGCGGGCTGCGTCAGTCGACGCGGCCCGCGTCTCTTCTACCTGTGGGTTCCTCGAGGAATTCTCGCAGTGCCATCATTTCTTCCCGTCCGATCTCATGCGTGCCACGATTGTAGAGGGCTCGGACATCAGCCTTTTGTCCCGCAAGATAATCGACCAGCCGTTCGGTAAGCGCCAATGGGCGAGCCGGATCGTCCTGGCCGCCCGTGACCAGGACCGGCTTGCCCGCAAGCCCGACATTGCCGGGCGGCGTCCACGCAACGAGGGGATGCAACAAGGCGGCACGATCGAACAGATCGGGGCGTTTGAACAGGAGCGCCGTGAGCACCGTCGCTCCGCTCGTGCAGCCGATCCCGTAGGCGGCCCTGCCAGGATATACGCGCCGCTTATCGGTAACGACGTTTGCCAAGTCTTCCACATGGGCAGCGAATGCCTGCATATCGGCCATCGCGTCGCTGACCCGGGAAGGGCGCGCGGGATTGGTATCGCTCGTGGCTTTATGGAAAGAAAACACCCGGGCATCCGGTAGGATACTGGCGATCAGCCGGGCGACCGGATCGTCCGGACCGGGATCGTAAAAAGCAAAGACGATCGGTTCGTCGTGCTTGAAACGTTCCACCTGCTCGTCGAAACGTGAGATTGTCATGCTGCCACTCCCGATTTGGGAGATCGAAAGGCCGTCGCCGAGGCAGCGGTCACTACTGCCTGATCCCGGTCAGCACGCCACGCGTCGCGCTTCTCCCATGACAAGGATCGGTGCATTCACGACCAAAGAGAATGGCAATAATATTGACATTATTATTGCACCTATTGCAATAATTTCGCATGAGCGATTTGAGTGATATCCGCGTCTTCCTGGCGGTTGCGAAACAGCGAAGCTTTACCGCTGCGGCGCGCCAGCTTTCGATGACGGCGCCAAGCGTCACCCGTGCGGTCAGTGCCTTGGAAGACGACCTCGGGGTTCAATTGCTGCTGCGCACGACACGCCAGGTATCCTTGACCTCGGCCGGCGCGGTCTATGCGGCGCGCATCGAGCCATTGATCCGCCAGTTCGATGAAGCGCGCGAGGATCTGCGTGAGCAGCACGGCGACGTCGCCGGACTGATCCGCATCAACGCGCCGCTGTCGCTCGGCCAGCACATCCTGCCGGATATCGTTACCGGCTTTCGCACCGAGCATCCAGGCACACAAATTTCGCTGTCGCTAACCGACCGGCTCATCGACATTGTGGCCGAGGATTTCGATCTTGCTGTCCGCGTGTCGGAACCGCCGCGCGACAAATCGACGATCTGGCGCCGGATTTGTCCGGTGCGACGCGTGCTGGTCGCGTCGCCCGGTTACCTCGCCAGATATGGATCCCCGCAGACACCGGATGATCTCGACCGTCACGGCTGCCTGGCCTATGACGGACAGGCGATCTCGGAGACTTGGGAGCTGACATCCCAGGGCCGGACGCGAAGGGTCAGGGCCGGCCAGACCTTGGCTGCCAACAATGGCGAGTTCGTCGCGAGGCTTGCGGAAAATGGAGAGGGCATCGCGCTCCTGCCGCTTTTCATTGTCGAAGATGCGCTGGCAATGGGCGCGCTCAGGCAGGTTCTCGAGGGGTGGGAGGCCCCGCAACTATGGCTCACGCTCTATTATCCGCCCTATGAACGGCTGCCCCTGAGGGTTGCCAAATTCTCGGATTTCTTCGAGAGCTATGTCACGGAAACGCGACCACTCTAGGCTGATCGGTTCATGTCGAACGGATTTTCCGTCAATAGGGAGTCGTTTGCGGCTAAATGTGAGCAAAGGATACAAGAAATTGGCGGCAGCGCGCCGCATGTTTTCCCTGACATGGAGGGCAATCGCGAGATGATCCCCTGTGCGTTCGCCATCGGGTCGATCAAGCATTGGGGCCGGTTCCACGCGAGGAATGAACTCCATCGCCAGGAGGCGAGGGTGGACGGCAGGTTATGACAGATCCGAATGGCATTGGAGCGCATTTCGGCGAGCCGAAGGCGCGGTCGCTCATGGTTCGGCCCGTCCGCGACGCCCGGTTTTCGGTGACACGTCTGCAGTGCCGGCTCGATGGAGCATTGAGCCGTGTCGTCTCCCTTCCCGCGGACGACGCCTATTTCCTGATGTTCTATTTCAAGGATGTCATGCATTGCGACGTGGTTGCGGGCGAAAGCGACAGTGAAATTCGCCGTTACCGGCAAGGATCGATCTGCCTCGTCGATCTCGTTCAGGGCGCCAGCATCCGTCTTGTCAGCGATCTCGATTCACTCGCCTTTCATCTGCCGCGGGCCTTGTTCCGCGAAGTCTCCGAGTTCTCGCACGCTCCCGCCGCCACCGGTCTGCGGTGCCGCCGCGGCGAGATCGACGACGTCATGCACAATCTTGCCTTGGCCCTGCTGCCGCTGCTTGCGGAGAGCGAGAACGAACCTGGTCCGGTTCTACGGCATATCGCCGTCGCCATTTGCGCACATCTCCTGCACTCCTATCCGGATCGCGCCACTCTATCCGGCGGCCCGGATCTCACCGTATGGCAGGAGAAGGCGGCCAAGGACTTCATGATCGACCATTGGGCCAAGGACTTTTCGATGGCGGCGGCGGCGGCGGCGGCGAACCTGTCGCAGGGCGACTTTGCCGCAGCTTTCGTGGCCCTGACGGGACAGACGCCAGAAGAATGGTTGATGCGCTACAGGATCGGTCGAGCGAAACGCTACCTGATCGAGGAGGGCTGGTCGTGCGCCAAAGTCGCTGCCAGTTGCGGCTATGCCGACGAGCCGCGTTTCATCGAAGCCTTTCGCGAGGTGACAGGGGTGACGCCCGCCGCCTGGCGTGCGCGCTGGCTGCAGTGAGGGGATACGACGTTGACCCATGAAGCTCTGAGAAGCGCTGCAGGAATTGCCGCTGTCATGTGGTGGCCAACCGGTGTAGCATCTGCCCGGCCGCTGAAGCGGGCCGCCGAGCTGCAAATCGGGAGAGCGTGACCGATGGCCTTGCATGAGGGATTGAGCGCCGGCGATCGCACGTCGCGCCCCACTGTCAAAAAAATCAGCGCGGGCGAGATCACCGTGACGAGAACCTTCTCGGATCGCTTCGATCTGGAGCGCGGGCCGATGATCCCCGTCGCCGACGCCTTCAACGTCATCGTCCAGATGCGCGATTTCGAGGCGCATCGGCTGTGGCGCCGCGGCGAGCTCGTCTACGAAGGCGGGCACTCAAAGGCCTCGCTCGCGATCACCGACCTTCGGGATCAATGGCAGTGCCACCACCTGTCTCCCTTCGACAATGTCCGCTTCCACATCCCCTTTTCCTGCATGCGAACCTTCACCGAAAGGGCAGGGCGCGGCGAGTATGTGTCGCTCTCGCCGGTGCAGGGTCAGGTCGATCCGGTGATGTTCGGCCTCGCCCAGGCATTGCTGCCTTCGCTCGACGAGCCGGACCGGGCCAATCTGCTTTTCGTCGAGCAGATCAACCTCGCGGCACTGGCTCATCTCAGCCAGACTTATGGCGGCTTGCATTTCCCTGTCGACAAGAAAGGCACGCTGGCGCCCTGGCAGGAGAAGCAGGCAACCGAATTTCTGGTCGCACACTTCAACAAGGCGTTTTCGATCGGCGATCTCGCGGCCCAGTGTGCGCTCTCGCGCAGCTATTTCAACAAGGCTTTCAAGGAGAGCTTCGGGCGCACGCCGTCCAGGTGGCTGACCGAATACCGGATAGCGCGGGTCAAGGAGTGTCTGCTTCAGGACACCCCTCTTGCCGAAGTCGCGATCCACTGCGGTTTTGCCGACCAGAGCCACATGACCCGGGTTTTCACCAGCCAGACGGGGGAAACGCCGGCGCGTTTCAGGAAAAAGAACCGCTCCGTCAGCGTGGCGGCCGATCGATCTCATCAATAGCGCGGAAAGAGGGCGCGCCCTCATGCGGATCATTCAAAATACATGAAAAGCGTGCAAGAATGCCGCCGCGGTCGAGGCAATCATAGGCCGCTCCTGCAGACGATTTGGTGATTATCAGAATGAATTGCGTGCACCCGTTTCAAGCGCGCCGCAATCGACGCGTCGGCCTCGTTCCGCGCTTTTCGTTTTCATCGGCGCTGCAAGAGGTATTGGCGAGTGGTCGCGACAAACAGGAGCGAAGACGATGACGAATGCCTCCGCTGCCTCGGTCGGAACGCGACCGCGCGATAGCCTCGGATGCTCGCTCGACCAACTCGATGACGACAGGACGATCGAAGGCCGCGACATGGTCTTTTATCGCAAGCGATCGCTTGCCGGGCCGCCGGGCCGGGTCACGACGCCCGGCAATGGCCGGGGATATCTGATTGGCCTGTCGCTTGCAGGCGGCCATAGCCGCCGGGTCTTCGGGGAGCATCATTCGGCGATCCAGGAATTCGGCCAGAACTCGATTTACGTCAGGAACTTCGCCGACGATTACAAGGCGGATCTCAAAGGGTCATTCGACTTCACCCTGCTTGAAATCGGCTACGGTGCGCTTCAGCGCATTGCGGATGCGGCAGATCTTACCGGTGTCAGCGAGCTCAGATCCATTTCCGCCTCGCCCGATCCTGTTCTCGGCGGCATGCTCGGCGCCTTGTTTGCGTCGGTGGACGGCCACACGGATCGAAGCGCCCTGTTCGTCGACCAGCTCTCGGTCGCAATCGGCGTGCATATGGTGCGACAGTACGGCAACGGTTGCGGCGATAGTTTGGCGGGAGGACGCAGGCTCTCGCAGCGCTGCCAGGCAAAGATCCGCGAACTCGTGCAATCCCGTCTTGACGGCGAGCTCACCGTCGAGGAACTGGCCTCGACCTGCAACCTGTCGCAGGCCGCTTTTCTTCGCGCCTTTCGGGAGACCATGGGAAGCACGCCGTATCGCTGGCTGCTGCAGCAAAGGATCGAAAAGGCCAAGGACCTGCTGCAGTTCTCCTCCACATCGCTGAGCGAGATCGCGACCACCTGCGGCTTTTCGGATCAGAGCCATTTTACCCGTGCCTTCGTCCAGGCGGTCGGGACGACACCGCGTCTGTGGCGGCGCAGCCGCCAGTCGTAACCCACTGAATACACACGCGCCCGCCACGGCAAGGCGAGCGAAATTTTCAAAAATCCATCTTTGGCGACAAGAACGGGACCGCGGTCGGCGGCATAATTGGACCTCTCCGATCGGAGTTAGTTTCAACAGAAAGAGGCCACGACCATGTCCGCGACAGCGACCCCCGGCAAACTCCTCGTCTCGCCCAGGGACCACACCCTGATCATGATCGACTTCCAGTCGCAGATGTCCTTTGCGACCAAATCGATCGACGCGGTTCTCTTGCGCAACAATGCGGCGCTGGTCGCCCATGCGGCGGCGGGATTCGGCGTTTCGACCATTCTCACCACCGTGGCCGAAAAGACCTTCTCCGGCCCGATGTTCTCCGAGCTCACCGATGCCTTCCCGGGCCAGAAGCTTCTGGACCGCACCTCGATGAACACCTGGGAAGACGCGGCGGTGATCGAAGAGGTCAACCGCATCGGCAAGAAGCGGCTCGTCATGTGCGGGCTGTGGACGTCCGTCTGCATCGTCGGTCCGACGCTGTCGGCGCTCGACCAGGGTTTTGAGGTCTATGTCATCGCTGATGCCTGCGGCGACGTCTCCGACGAGGCGCATGAGCGCGCGATGGACCGCATGGTGCAGGCCGGCGTACGGCCGATGACCTCGCTGCAATACATGCTCGAGCTTCAGCGCGACTGGGCGCGCACCGAGACCTACGACATGACCACCGGTATCGCCAAGAAGTTCGGCGGCGCCTATGGCCTCGGCATCATCTACGCCAAGTCGATGTTCGGCGCTTCCGAAGGGCACTGACGGGACGCTCTGATCCAAGCGGGCGCCGCGCGTTCCTCTGAACGCGCGGCGCCCGAGATGAACGCTCCGGCCGTGCGTGCGCTCGCCGGGGCGGCAATGTCATTCGTGAAGGAGTTGGCGATGAAGATGTATCTTCTCTCGCTCGGAGCCGGGGTGCTGGTCGGTGTCATCTATTCCCTCTTGAACGTCCGCTCGCCGGCGCCGCCGGTCATCGCGCTGGTCGGACTGCTCGGCATCCTCGTCGGGGAGCAGTCCGTCCCGCTGGTCAAGCGCGTCCTGTCGGGTGAACCGGTCAATCTCAGCTGGTTCAATCTGCAGTGCATGCCGCACATGTTCGGCCATCTCCCTGGCGGCGCACAGCCCACCGCCGGCAAGGCGAAGGATGCGGCGATCAACGATGAAAGGATCGGATGATGCCGACGCGACGCTCCTTCCTCGGCGCGGCATCGTCGCTTGCCCTGCCTGCCCTTTTTTCGTCGGTCCGTAGCGCCGGCGCCCAACAGACCGGAGACACCTCGATGACGCCCGACCTGATCCTTCACAACGGCCTTGTCACGACGCTCGATCGCGCCAATCCGGCTGCGACCGCGATTGCGATCAAGGACGGCCTCATTCTCGCCGTCGGCGATGATCGGACGATCATGGCGCTGGCCGGGTCAGCCACGAAAAACATCGATCTCAAGGGCAAGCGCGTCCTGCCGGGCCTCAACGACAACCATACCCACGTCGTGCGCGGCGGTCTGAACTTCAACATGGAACTGCGCTGGGACGGGGTGCGCTCGCTCGCCGATGCCATGGCGATGCTCAAGCGGCAGGTGGCGATCACGCCGGCGCCGCAATGGGTGCGCGTCGTCGGTGGCTTCACGGAGCACCAGTTCGCGGAGAAGCGGCTGCCGACCATCGACGAGATCAACGCCGTGGCGCCGGATACGCCGGTGTTCCTGCTGCATCTCTATGACCGGGCGCTGCTCAATGCCGCGGCGCTTCGGGCGGTCGGCTACACCAAGGACACGCCGAACCCGCCGGGCGGCGAGATCAGCCGTGACGCCAACGGCAACCCGACCGGTCTGCTGCTGGCAAAGCCGAATGCCGGCATCCTCTATTCGACGCTCGCCAAGGGGCCGAAACTGCCCTTCGACTATCAAGTCAACTCGACCCGCCATTTCATGCGCGAGCTCAACCGGCTGGGGGTGACCAGCGTCATCGACGCCGGCGGCGGCTTCCAGAACTACCCGGATGACTATGCCGTCATCCAGAAGCTGGCCGACGAGGGCCAGATGACCGTGCGCCTCGCCTACAACCTCTTTACCCAGAAGCCGAAGCAGGAGAAGGAAGACTTCCTGAAGTGGACCTCCTCGGTCAAATACAAGCAGGGCAACGACTACTTCCGCCACAATGGCGCAGGCGAGATGCTGGTCTTCTCGGCCGCCGATTTCGAGGACTTCCGCGAGCCGCGTCCGGACATGCCGCCGGAGATGGAGGGCGAGCTCGAAGCGGTCGTCCGGATCCTGGCCGAGAACCGCTGGCCCTGGCGGCTGCATGCGACCTATGACGAGACGATCACCCGCGCGCTCGACGTTTTCGAGAAGGTCAACCAGGATATCCCGCTCTCCGGCATCAACTGGTTCTTCGACCATGCCGAGACGATTTCCGACCGGTCGATCGACCGGATCGCCGCACTCGGCGGCGGCATCGCCGTCCAGCATCGCATGGCCTATCAGGGCGAGTATTTCGTCGAGCGTTATGGCCATGGTGCGGCGCAAGCGACACCGCCGGTGGCGAAGATGCTCGAAAAGGGCGTCAAGGTTTCCGCCGGCACCGACGCGACCCGCGTCGCTTCCTATAACCCCTGGGTCTCGTTGTCCTGGATGGTCACTGGCAAGACCGTCGGCGGCACGCAGCTCTATCCGCGCGCCAATTGTCTCGACCGCGAAACGGCACTTCGGATGTGGACCGAAAAGGTGCAGTGGTTCTCCAACGAGGAGGGCAAGAAGGGGCGCATCGAGAAGGGGCAGTTTGCCGACCTGATCGTGCCGGACAAGGATTATTTCAACTGCGCCGAGGACGAGATCTCGTTCCTGACCTCGGAACTGACGATGGTCGGTGGCAAGATCGTCTATGCGGCGGGAGATTTTGCGCCCCACGACGAAAACCCGGTGCCGCCGGCGATGCCTGACTGGTCGCCGGTCAGAACCTTCGGCGGCTATGCCGCCTGGGGCGAGCCCGATGGTGCCGGCAAGAATTCCCTCAGGCGGACCGCGATCACCTCCTGCGGCTGCGCCAGCCATTGCGGCGTCCATGGTCACGACCATGCCGGCGCTTGGACGTCAAAGCTGCCGATCGCCGATCTCAAGGGCTTCTTCGGGGCGCTCGGCTGCTCGTGCTGGGCCGTGTGAGGACAAGCGGAGGGCATACCAAATGAGAACGATAGTCGGGACTGTGGCGATGGCGGCGGTCTCAATCCTGATCAACGCGTCGCTTCCTGTTCAGGCCTCAGCCGCGCCAACGGCCGGCGTCCGGCACCCCTGGGCGAAGGTCGTGGTGAACCATCCAGTGGCGAAGCACGGGGCCTACTACCAGGGCGTATCCCAGACCCCGATCGCCAATTCGAATGATAGCAAACGCGATGAGGGCGGTCCGGCTCCCCGTTAAGTCGAAGACCGCCTGACAAGGAACCAAAATGCTTAGTCTTTCCGCCCTTGAAAGCCATCTCGTCGCTCGCCTTCGGCCGGGCCTTGCCGGCAGCCGCGTCATATTCATCGGGCTCTTGGCGCTCTGCTCGGCTTACATCCAGGGGCCGCTCACGAAGATCTTCGACTTTCCGGGCGCGCTTGCCGAGATGGACCATTTCGGTCTGCATCCGGCACCGCTCTTTGCCGTCGGCGTGATCAGCTTCGAGCTTCTGATGTCGGCCCTTGTTCTCATAGGGTTCTATCGCTGGGCGGCAGCCAGTGCGCTTGCTGCGTTCACGCTGGCCGCCACCTTCCTTGCGTTTCGCTTCTGGGAGCTGCCGCCGGGCATGGAACGGGCAATGGCGACGAACGGTTTCTTCGAGCATATCGGTCTCGCCGGTGCCTTCCTGCTCGTCGCCTGCTACGATCTCAGCCAACGGGCGTCCGCAAGGAGGGCAGGGCGATGACGGCGGCAGCGAAACAGGGCGCAGGCACGTTTGCACCGCTCCGGCAGAAGGTTTTCGCGGTTCTCTGGGTCGCGACGATCATCGGCAATACCGGCAGCTTCATCCGTGATGTCGCCAGTTCCTGGCTGGTCACAGACCTTTCTGCGACGCCGGCTGCCGTTTCCATGGTCCAGGCGGCGGCGACGCTGCCGATCTTCCTGCTTGCCATTCCCGCGGGGGTCCTCTCGGATATTCTCGATCGACGCAAGTTCCTGATCGTGGTGCAGTTCCTGCTCGCATCGGCGAGCCTTTGCCTGCTGTTTCTCTCCGCGACCGGGTTGCAGTCCGTGAGTTCGCTGATCGCGCTGACTTTTGTGGGCGGCATCGGTGCGGCACTGGTCGCCCCGACCTGGCAGGCGATCGTGCCCGAACTCGTCTCGAGGCAGGACGTCAAGGGCGCCGTGGCGCTGAACTCGCTCGGCATCAACATCGCCCGCGCGATCGGGCCGGCACTCGGCGGTCTGTTGCTCGCCTGGTTCGGCGCCGCTGTCACTTATGGCGTCGATGTCATCAGCTATGCCTTCGTGATCGCGGCGCTCCTGTGGTGGCGGCGCGGGGCGGCGGAGGACGACGCTCTTGCAGAACGCTTCTTCGGCGCCTTCCGGGCGGGGTTGCGTTACGCCCGCGCCAGCCGCGAGTTGCACGTGGTCCTGTTGCGTGCCGCCGTGTTCTTCGCCTTTTCGAGCGCGATCTGGGCGCTCCTGCCGCTGGTCGCCCGTCAGCTTCTCGGCGGTGGCGCCAGCTTCTACGGCATCCTGCTCGGTGCCGTCGGCGCCGGTGCGATCGGTGGCGCGCTGGTGATGCCGCGCCTGCGCGCCCGGATGGATGCGGACGGGCTGCTGCTGCTTTCGGCAGTATTGACGGCCGCGGTGATGGGCGTGCTCTCCTTCGCGCCGGCGCAATGGGTGGCGGTTGTCGCGCTGCTCGTTTGCGGAGCCGCCTGGATCACGGCGCTCACGACCTTGAACAGCACCGCGCAAGCCATCCTTCCAAACTGGGTGCGAGGGCGTACCCTCGCCGTCTATCTTACCGTTTTCAACGGCGCCATGACCGGTGGCAGCCTTGCCTGGGGCGCGATCGCCGAGGCGATCGGGGTGCCCTTCACCCTGGGGGCGGCGGCTGTCGGCCTTCTCTGCGTCGGGGCCGTCTTTCACGCCATGAAACTGCCGAAGGGAGAGGCGGATCTCGTTCCCTCCAACCATTGGCCGGAGCCCCTGACCAGCGAGCCGGTCGAACACGACCGCGGCCCCGTCCTCGTGCTGATCGAGTACACGGTCGACAAGGCGGACCGTTCCGAATTCCTGAAGGCGCTTGCCCGCCTGTCGCATGAGCGCCGCCGCGACGGCGCCTATGGCTGGGGCGTGACCGAGGACGCGGCCGACACCGGCCGCATGGTGGAGTGGTTCATGGTCGAATCCTGGGCTGAGCATCTGCGCCAGCACAAGCGCGTGTCCAAGGCCGATGCCGATGTCCAGGAAGACGTTCGTCGCTTTCACAAGGGACCGGCGGCGCCGGTCGTTCACCACCTTCTCGCGATCAACCGGCCGCATCTCGGTTGAAGCGGTGGCGTTCCATGGCGCGATGCCAGCGCCACGGAACGTGCCTGAAAATGATGCAGTCGAACCCAAGCAAAGGAACCATTCCCATGACCGAGAGCTTCGTCAGGACTGAAGACGGTGTCGATATCTTCTACAAGGATTGGGGCTCGGGCCAGCCAATCGTCTTTCATCACGGCTGGCCGTTATCGGCAGACGATTGGGACGCGCAGATGCTCTATTTCGTCAACAAGGGCTTTCGCGTCATTGCCCACGACCGCCGCGGCCATGGTCGCTCGACACAGGTGAGCGAAGGTCACGATATTGCCCACTACGCCAGGGACGTTGCGGCGCTGACGACCAAGCTTGGTCTGAGCGATGCCATCCATATCGGCCACTCCACAGGCGGTGGTGAAGCGGTTGCCTATGTGGCGCGCCATGGTGGCGGCCGGGTCGCCAAGCTGATCATCGTCGGTGCGGTCCCGCCGATCATGGTCAAGACGGAAAACAATCCCGGCGGCCTGCCGATCGAGGTGTTCGACGGCTTCCGGGCGGCACTGGCCGCCAACCGCGCCCAGTTCTTCCTCGATGTTCCGACCGGCCCTTTCTACGGCTTCAACCGGCCTGGCGCCGAGCCGTCCGAGGGTGTGATCCGGAACTGGTGGCGCCAGGGCATGATGGGCAGCGCCAAGGCACATTACGAGGGCATCAAGGCCTTCTCCGAAACCGACTTCACCGAAGACCTCAAGACGATCGACGTGCCGACCCTGGTCATGCACGGCGACGACGACCAGATCGTTCCGATCGACGATAGCGCGCGGCTTGCGGTCAAACTCCTGAAAAACGGCACGCTCAAAGTCTACGAGGGCTATGCACACGGCATGCTGACGACCCATGCCGATGTCATCAATCCGGACCTGCTCGCCTTCATCCAGGCCTAAAAGGCTGGCATGATCCGCAACGTCTCGGCACAGCGGACCGTGCCGGGACAAATGTCACGGCATGTCTCCTTAAGTCGACTTCGACTTAAGGACAAAGACATGCAGCAAATCAAAGTGCTACAGCGACCCTTGCGCGTCTTCTAAGCCGCGCGGCGCTGTAGTGTCCGCACCGCCTTGACCGCGGTGCGGGCCTTTGTTGCTCAAGCGCGTGGCTTCGCGGTTTCACCAAGGGCGCGCATCAACCGGTCGATGAAGACCCGTACCTTGGGCGCGACGAGCTTTGTCGTCGGGTAGACGGCCCAGATCACCAATGTCTCGGGCTCCGCGTCTTCGAGGCGAATGCGCATCAGTCGGCCCGCGTCGAGATCGTCGGCAATGTTCCAGTCTGACAGCAGCGTGATACCGGCACCGGCGAGACAGGCGGCATGGCACCCCTCGATGCTCGTCGACGAGAAGCGGCTCTGCAAGCGGACATGTGTCTCGGCCCCGGCGCTCAGAAAGGTCCAATGACTGACGCCGTGCAAGGGCAGGCATTGATGGTGAATGAGATCGCTGCCGGTTCGCGGGTGTCCGTGCTTTTCGAGATAGGATGGAGCCGCGACGAGAGAACGCGGGTTTTCGCCGAGTTTGCGGGCTATCAGGTTGCTGTCCTTCAGTCGTGCGATGCGGATCGCCAGATCGATGCCCGAGGCTACGAGATCGGGCATGGTGTCGCTCATGTCGAGTGAGATCTTGAGTTCCGGATGGTCATCAAGCAGCGAAGGTATCAGCGGAGCAATCAGCTTGATCGAGAAGGCAACGGGTGCCGAGACACGCAGGAGACCGCGCGCCCCATCCCCGTCACCACGAAGCAGCGCTCGCGCCTGCTGTTCGGTTTCGAGCAGGCCTAGGGCATAGGGCAGAAAGGTCTCACCCTCGGGCGTCAGCGACAGTGACCGGGTCGTGCGATGCATCAGCCGAACACCGAGCACTTGCTCCAATGAGGCAAGCCGCCTGGTCGCGATCATCGGCGTGATGCCAAGCCGCCGCGCGGCTTCGGCGAGGCTGCCGCCGCGCGCCGCCGCGGTGAAGACGCGGACCTCATCGAGATTCATTATATCGATCTCCGATATACTGGTACCAAAGCACGCACTACTACAGCGAATTTCGATAAAGAGATAGATCAAGCCCATCACTCCAGCGAGAAGGGCAAGTGAAATGGTTACCCACGAAACGGAGCATTCCGGTCTCGGCCGAATCCGCCTCTACGCCATGGCCGTCGCCAGCGGCGTCGCCGTCGCAAACATCTATTACAATCAGCCGCTGCTGGGCCTCATCGAGGCTGAGTTTCCCGGTGAGGCGGCCGTCGGCCTCCTTCCGACAGCGACGCAACTCGGTTACGCGCTCGGCCTCTTGCTTCTGTTGCCACTTGGCGACATCGTCCGGCGGCGGCGACTGATCGTCGGCCAGTTCCTGGCGGTTGCGATAGCAGCGTCAGCCGCGGCTTTGGCTCCGTCGCCGTCATGGCTGATCGCCGCGTCCGTGCTACTCGGAGCAAGCGCCACCGTCGCGCAGCAGATCGTCCCGCTCGCTGCAATGCTTGCCACGTCTGACAAACGCGGGGCGGCGATCGGGACAGTCATGGCCGGGGTCCTGACCGGTATCCTGCTTAGCCGCACGGTTTCCGGCTTTGTCGGCGCCCATGCTGGCTGGCGCGAGATGTTCTGGGCGAGTGTCCCACTTGCTCTCGCAGGTTCGTTGCTGATGATCCGGACCTTGCCGGATCTGCGCCCGGTATCGCGCTTGCCCTATCGCGAGGCGCTCGGTTCGCTTGCCACGCTTTGGCGGCGCGAACCCGAGCTGCGCCTCGCCTCGATGGTGCAGGCGGCGCTCTTCGCATCCTTCACGGCGTTCTGGACCGTGCTTGCCCTTTATCTTGCGACGCCGCGTTTCAATCTCGGCGCGGATTCTGCCGGTCTGTTCGGCATTGTCGGCGCGGTCGGCGTCTTTGCGGCACCACTTGCCGGCGGGATGGCAGATCGAAGAGGCGCGCGGTCCGTCGTCTGGTTCGGCGCCGTCCTGACGCTCGCCGCCTGGGTTCTGCTCGGAACGTGGACCTCGGTCGCCGGACTGGTGGTCGGCGTCATCGTGCTCGATGTCGGCATCCAGGTCGCCTTGATCGCCAACCAGCACATCATCTATGCGCTGGAGCCCGCGGCGCGCAGCCGTATCAACACGGTCTTCATGACCAGCATGTTTCTCGGAGGAGCGGCCGGTTCCGCCCTGTCCTTCGCCGCCTGGAGCTATGGCGCCTGGCCGGGCGTCGGCCTGCTCGGTGCCGTGCTTGCGATGCTGGCGCTGACAGCGAAGCTCCGCGCAAGGCGCAGCCCGGCCCAGGCTCTGTCAGATCGTTGAGGCTGCTGGAGGATCAGCCGGACCGCTTCGGCCGGCGAACGGCCCGGATCGTTCCGCTTCCACCGCCGCCGCAGAAGAAGCGATCGTCGCCGTCGGACTCCAGCCCCGAGACACCGGTGCCCGATGGCATCACGATCCGCTCGAGCACCGACCCCGTTTCAGGGTCGATGCGCCTCAAGTCGCTGTCGTCGCCTTCCCAGGTGCCGTGCCAGAGGTCCCCATCGACCCAGGTGACGCCGGTCACGACGCGCTTGGACTCGATGGTGCGCAGGATTGCGCCGGTCTCCGGATCGATCTGATGGATCTTTCGGCCCCGATGCTGCCCCACCCAAAGCGTCCCTTCGGCCCAGGCAAGGCCGGAATCGCCGCCGCCGCCTGGTGCCGGGATCGTCGCCAGCACACGACCGCTATCAGGATCGATCTTCTGGATGCGGTCCTCGGCGATCTGGAACAGGTGCTTGCCGTCAAAGGCCGTACCGGCATGCGCCGCGACGTCGATCGAGCGCACGGTGCTGCCGCTTTCCGGATCGAGCGCATTGATCTTGTCGCCGGAGGCAAACCAGATGTTCCGGCCGTCGAAAGTGACGCCATGGACGTGGTCAGCCCCGGGGAAGGGGCCATATTCGCGGAGGATTTCGGCTTCGGATCGTTTCATGGTTTCAATCCTAATCGCTTGGCAGTGGGCCGGGGAGTAACAAGACTGTCGGGAATGTCGGCACCGGCGGGATCACCCAGCGTCGCGCCCGCCCGCGGCCGACCGGCAGCACCTTTCCCTCCGAGGAAAGCTCGTCGAGGGCCCGTTGCACGGTGCGCGGGCTGGCGTCGAGCGCGATGGCGAGAGCGGAACTTGCCCACGCCTCGCCGTCGCCAAGCAGCGCCAGCACCGCCGCATGGCGTTCATCGACTGGCGGCGCGAGCACGACGACCGGGCGCTCGCCGTGCGAAACCAGCCGGAAGCCGTCCTGGGTCGCGATGACGTCCGCGAAAGCGCGGAGTTCTTCGCGCAGCCGACCGATCTCGACCCTCAACCTTGCCCGGTGCAATTCGTCGACATGTTTCGCGCCGAACGCGCGGGCGAGCAAGGCGCGCCGCGAGACATCGGCCGGCCACGCCTCTCCAAGTGCGCGCGCCAGCGCGAAGAGCACCGGCCGCGTCGCAAGTGAAACGGCGGAGGCTTCGCGCCGGATGATGTTCCGGCACGCGTCGACCACCAGCACGCCGGAATTGAGCAGGGCTTCGACGGCGGCGAGCTGCAGCAGGCGCTCGTCTCCCCTGGACAGAAGCCGGGCCGCAGGTGTCTTCAGGACAAGGGCCGCGGCTTCGACTTCCGCGCCCAGAGCCGGCATGCCGCTTGCTCGCGCCGCTTCGGTTGCCCGGGCGAAGGCGCTGGCCGCAGCGGCCGTCTGCAATCGGCGAACGGCGATGCCGGCGACCACGAGTTCGTGTGTGGCCTTTGCTGGCGGTGTCAGCCGGCCCGGATCGACGCCGGCAAGCAGGTGTTCGGCCTCGTCGAGACGGCCGAGAAGCAACAGGCGCCGGGCGCCGAGATTGCGAGCGTGTGCGGCATTGAGGTGGTCGCCATGGACTTCGAGCGTCGCACGGGCGGCGTCGAGCGCCTTCATCGGCCAGGAGAGATCGCGCGAGACGATGGCGATTTCCGCCTCGGCGACGACGCATCGCGCACGAGCCACGGCCTCCTTCGGGCCGAAGCCGCGCGCAGCGGCTTTCAAAAGGGCCTTGGCGCGGCCGAGCTCTCCGAGCTGAGCCATCGCGATACCGCGAAGCGCCAGAGCCGGAGGGTCGTCGCGCAAGGCGACCCGCTTCAACGCACCGAGCAGGTCTCCGGCCGCCAGAGCCCGGCCTGCCGCGGTAATCAGCGAATCCATGGAAATCCCGTCACACTTGTCACTCCCCCACTTGTGCTCCGGCCTCTATCTATTGCTCGAACGGCACGGGACAACAGAGAGGACCTTCACGGCACAATCAAGTGGCCTGAATCCGGACCGGTTGCAGGCGTGGCTAGAAAGACGTCCAGCGAACCTGCAATAATTATAAAATTCTGCAAAATACGGTGTCGGATTTCGATTGGTGGCCGCGTCTTAAAGCAACCAGCAAGAGGAGGTGCCCTGCACTTCCAACCTGCTGCGCGATCAGATTGCACGTTATCGGCGCTGCCGACAGTGGGGCGCCGTCAGGGAGATTTGCAATGACCAATTCGCACTATCGTTGGGTTATCGTGGCCGCTGGTGGCCTGCTTGGCTGCTTGGCGATCGGCGCCATGTTTTCGCTTCCGGTTTTCCTGCTGCCGATCTCGCGTGATACCGGCTGGTCTGTCACCGGGGTCTCCAGTGCCATGACCATCGGCTTCCTGGCGATGGCCTTCGCCAGCATTGCCTGGGGCAGCCTCTCCGATCGCTGGGGCGCGCGGCCGATCGTGTTCATCGGCTCGGTGCTGCTGGCCGTCAGTCTGATGGCAGCAAGCTGGGCGACGTCCCTCATTGTCTTCCAGATCGTCTTCGGGGTCGTCGTCGGAACGGCAGCGGCGGCGATTTTCGCGCCGATGATGGCCTGCGTCACCGGCTGGTTCGACACGCACCGGAGCCTCGCGGTCTCACTCGTTTCGGCCGGCATGGGTATGGCGCCGATGACGATGTCGCCCTTCGCGGCCTGGCTGGTTTCAGGCTACGACTGGAGAACCGCACTGCAGATCATCGCGGTCGTTGTGGCCGTCGTGATGATCCCGGTGTCGCTTCTTGTTCGCCAGGCGCCGGCGCTCGCAGCGGGCGCTGCCGCGGTATCTCCGCAGGACGAGGCACATTCGTCGATGACGACGAGCCAGGTGCTGAAATCGCCGCTCTTCATCATCCTGCTGCTGACGAACTTCTTCTGCTGCGCCACCCATTCGGGCCCGATCTTCCATACGGTGAGCTATGCCATCACCTGCGGCATTCCCGTGATGGCGGCGGTGTCAATCTACAGTGTCGAGGGCCTGGCGGGCATGGGCGGGCGCGTGGTGTTCGGCTTGCTCGGCGACCGCTTCGGGGCAAAGCGCGTCCTGGTTCTCGGGTTGCTCGCCCAGGCCTTCGGGGCGCTGGCCTATGTCTTTGCGGCGGGGCTTGCCTCGTTCTATGCCGTCGCGGCCCTGTTCGGCTTCATTTATGCCGGGGTCATGCCGCTTTACGCCGTGCTTGCCCGCGAGAATTTCCCCTTGCGGATGATGGGGACCGTCATTGGTGGAACGGCCATGGCCGGCAGCTTGGGCATGGCGACGGGACCGATTGCCGGCGGCATGATCTACGATGCGCTGGCAAGCTACACCTGGCTCTATGTCGGTTCCTGGGGTATCGGCCTCGGGGCGTTCCTGATCGCGCTGACGTTCAGGCCTGCACCGCGCTATCAGCAGGCGGTTGCTGCGGCGGCATGATGGGAGATCGAGAGGGCTCCACCTGAGAATGGAGCCCGATCCGATCGATGTCTGCCCCGAGAGGTCTGGCCTGCTTTAACGATCGTCGATCCTGACCGTCCGGGCGCCGACATGGAGCGCCCGGCCTGCGCCAAGCCCCATGATCGCCACGCCGGTGCCGAGGGCGATGAAGAGAACGGAGCTGGCTGCGAAGCTGCCGGTCCAGCCGCGGATGAAACCGACGAGCAACGGGCCGATGGCGGCAAGCACGTAGCCGACGCCTTGGGCCATGCCGGACAGATGGGCGGCGACATGGGAATCGGGCGAGCGGAGCACGATGAGGGTCATCGCCGCGGCGATCAGGCCGCCCTGTCCGATACCCTGCAGCACGGCCCAGACGAGCACCGTCGATAGCGGCGCGAAGAGGATGCCGATGAGTGCAATAACAGCCGCGCCCACGAGCGCCACGCAGACGGCACGCTGGTCCCGACGCCTGACGGCGAAGGAAGGGACGAGCAGGCAGGTGACGACCTGCATCATGATCGAGGCCGAGACGACCGCGCCGGCGGTAGCGGCATCGAGACCGCGCTCGCGAAGGATCGGCGCCATCCAGCCGAAGACGCAATAGGCGAGCGCCGATTGCAGTCCCATGAAAAGGGTCACCTGCCAGGCGAGCCGGTCGCACCAGAGGCCGACGACGCGGAAGCCGCTGTGGCGGGCCTGCGCCTTGCCGCGCAGCGCCTGCGGCGCCCAGATCATCAGCACGATCAGGGCTGGCACTGCCCAGGCGGCGAGCGCGCCGGACCAAGAGCCGGCGATATGATGCTCGATCGACAAAGTAAGACCGGCGGCGCTGGCCGCCCCGGCGCACAGCGCCATCGTGTAGAGACCCGTCATCATCGCGGCCCGGTCGGCAAAGTCACGCTTGACGAGACCGGGAAGGAGGACGTTGCCGATCGCGATCGCCGCACCGGCGGCAAAGGTTGCGAGGAACAGCAGCGGCACGGACTGGAGGCCGCGCAGGCCCGTGCCGAGCGTCAGCAGCAGCAGCACGCCAAGCAGTGTGCGCTCGGCGCCGAAGCGTTGCGCGAGTTTCGGTGCAAGCGGCGCGAAGACGCCGAGGCAGAGCACCGGCAGGGTGGTGAGCATGCTGGCGCCGGCGGTGGAGAGGCCGGTCGCCTGCATGACTTCGGGCAGAAGCACCGAGAGGCTGGAAAACAGCGGCCGCAGGTTGAAGGCGATCAGGACGAGGCTCACGCCCAGGAGAATGCGGGCGCCACGGTTCAAGACCGGCGGTTGCGGCGCCGGCAGGCTGTCGGCTTCGGCATCGATGAGCTGGTCTTCGAGGTCCAAGCGCTCGGCGGCGCCAG
Organism: Ensifer sp. 38_S197; assembly: GCF_056924495.1. Taxonomy (NCBI): domain Bacteria; kingdom Pseudomonadati; phylum Pseudomonadota; class Alphaproteobacteria; order Hyphomicrobiales; family Rhizobiaceae; genus Ensifer; species Ensifer sp. 38_S197. Next base: position 2,056,795 of record NZ_JBXOVZ010000001.1, read on the forward strand.
CCTCACGGGGGGTAAGGAAAGTCTGATTCATTGGGTGAGAAGCCGATCAAGTTCAGCGAGGACGGGAGCCATGAACGCCCGGACGGAGGCTGCGGCTTCGTCCGGATTGCCGGTCGCGATGGCCTCGACGATCGCGGCATGCGCCCGGTCGTCCGGTTCTGGCAGGTCGCCATTGAGCGTCGAGTGGATCGTCTCGAGGATGGCGGAGGTGAAGAAATCGTAGAGTTCGATGATGGCGCGATTGCCCGATGCTTCGACGATCGATCGGTGGAAGGCGATGTCGCGTTGGCTGAAAGCTTCGCGTCCACCGTCGGCCACTGTGCCGCGCGCCCGAAGCAGCTTGAACAGGCGCTCGAGATCTTCAGGCGTATGGCGCAGTGCCGCCAGCCGGGCGGCCTCGACGTCGAGTGCCGCGCGCGCTTCCCATTGATCGCGCAGTCCCGTGCGTTTGACCCGGTCGAGAGCACCGGAGGCGTCGACGGTCGAACGGACATAGGTGCCGGAGCCCTGGCGGGCGTCGAGCAGGCCCTTCGAGATCAGGACCCGAACGGCTTCACGCACGGTGCCACGGCTGACGGCGAGCAGCTCGGTGAGCACCGTTTCGTTGGGAATACGCTCCCCGACCGCCCAGCGGCCGCTGAGGATTTCCGCTCGCAGGCTTTCGGCTGCGCTCTCGGCAAGATTGGTACGATTGATCGGTTGCATCATCAGCTTATCAAGTCATCAGATGATTTGATAAGCCGGATGGGTGCGCGAGTCAATCAGTGTGGAACCGCAGCCGAGACGGCAGCGGATCACCGGAAGCGCCACATTCACAGGCTGGTTTCCCTGAACTCGTCCTCGCTCTTCAGCCATGTCGCCAGAAGTGTCAGTGCCTCGGTCAGATCTTCGAACGATGCGCCACCGAGGCAAAGCCGAACCCCGCTCGCCCGATCTTCCCGGTCCACCATCATGGCTTCCGGTGGGGTCAATTTGATACCGGCCACGGAAGCGGCGGATACGAAACGGTTGGCCGCGTCGCGCGGCATCGGCAACCAGGCGTTATAAGCGTCGGGATCCGAGACAAGTTCGGCCCTGCCGAGTAGAGCCACAGCCAGACTGGATCGGCGCCGCGCCTCATGGCGTAGATCCCGCTGGATCGAAGGGATGACGCCAGTGATCAGCCATTCCTCGACCACTGCACAGGCAAGAGGCGACGGGGCTAAAGGCATGTCTTGCAAGGCGCCTTCCGCTGCTTGGTTGAATCCAGCCGGTAGCGCGAGCACGCCTATCTGCAACCCGGGGCCGAGTGATTTGGACAGCCCGTTCACATGAAAGGCGATCTCGGGTGCCAATGCCGTCAGGGGAAGCAAAGTTGGCTCAGCCGGCGTGTAGACGCCGTCCTCGATGATCCATGCGCCCGCCCGACGGCAAGTTTCCGCGATGGCCTGCCTTCGTTCCCCGCCCATCGTGGCGGTGGTCGGATTGTGAAGCGTCGGTGTGACGTAAACCGCCTTCCTGCCGGCCGGTGCGCCGTCGAGCGCGTCTGCCAGTGCCTCTGGCACCATCCCTTCAGCGTCGATTCTGACGCCTTGCATCCGATACCCCTTGCGCCGGGCCAGTGCGATCGCGCCGGGATAGGAGATCCTCTCGGTCAGAAGCAGTCCCTGCGAACCGCAGGCGAGGTCGAAGGCCAATGCCAGCGCCTGGCGGGCGCAGCTCGTCAACACCAGATGCGATGGCTCGACCATAAGGCCTAGTGTCTCGAGCCAACGGGCCAGGACACGCCGATGCTCCAGATGTCCGGCGGGCGGGGCATAGAGATTGAGATGATCCACATCGATCTTGCGGGCAACCGCCGTCAATGTCCGCGCCAGAAGGCGAGCGTTGAGCGATGCGGGCGGGGCATTGGAGGAGAGGTCGATCTGCCGATCCTTGCGTGCGTGGCGGATCGCCACGAAGGTTCCACGGCCCTTGACGCTGCGCGTCAGGCCGCGCCGTTCAAGGGCGGCATAGGCTTTCGTCACCGTGCCAAGGCCAATCCCCAGTTTCCACGCAAGATCGCGATGTGCGGGCAGGCGGTCCCCTCCCGTCAGCCGCCCTTCAATGATGTCGTCGGCAAGAGCGAGGACCAGCCGCTCGGCGGCGTTCGCCTCTATGTCGGCGAGGCGTGGCACCCACGGCGATTGAAGGAGCATGTTCACCACCCCGATAAAAGTGTCACATGACACTATTCATATAAACAGCAAGTGTAACATACGCTATGACGACGCTGAACAAAATCACACTTTTGCAGGAGGCGCCTGACTGCGATGACGGGCGCATGGAGAGCCGGATGTTCAGCCATGTTACCGTCGGGGCGCGCGATCTTGAGCGGGCCGCTCGTTTCTACGACGCCGTGCTCGCTCCGCTCGGCCTGAGACGCCGCGTCGTTACCTCCGATGGGGGGCCTCCGGCGCTTTGCTGGGTGACTGTTCAAGCGCCACTGCCGCGTTTTTATGTCTATATCCCCTACGATGGCCAGCCAGCCACGGTCGGAAACGGCAGCATGGTCGCCTTTCTGGCCCCGTCGGAGGAAGCTGTGAATACGGCTTATGCGGCTGGTCTCGCGAATGGCGGGATGGACGAAGGCGCGCCTGGGTCACGTCCCCGCTACGGCGACGGCTACTTCGGTGCCTATCTGCGCGATCCCGAGGGGAACAAGGTCCACATCGTTCACCGCGGAGACCTCCAGCAATAGCGCTGGAGGAGCCTGTTTCTGGAGAATTCCGAATGATCGGCAGTCAGATAGCACTCGTCTACGGCACCTATCTCGTCGCCACCGCCAGTCCAGGGCCGAGCAATATGGCGATCATGGGGACGGCGATGCGCGACGGCCGTCTTCCCGCCCTGGTCCTGGCGGCGGGCGTCATCACGGGCTCACTCTTCTGGGCGGTGCTGGCGGCGACGGGCATTTCCGCGGTGCTGGCCGCCTACGCCGAGGCGCTTTTCGTCATCAAGATCATTGGCGGTGTCTATCTGCTCTATCTGGCGTTTCGTGCGGGCAAGTCGTCTCTGAAGCCGACTTCCGATTTTATGCAGATGGATGCAGGGCGAACGACGCCTCGCCATCGGTCGCTCTACCGGCAGGGCATTCTTATGCATATCGGAAACCCCAAGGCCATCATCGCCTGGATGGCGATCATGTCGCTGGGCTTCCGTGAGGATGCGCCGGCAGGCACCCTGCCAGTGATCGTCGGTGGTTGCGGCATCCTGGGTGTCCTGGTGTTTGGCGGCTACGCCATCGTCTTCTCGACCGCCTCGATGATTGCCCTGTACGCCAGATTGCGGCGCTGGATTGAAGGTGTGCTTTCAGCGGTGTTTGCAGTTGCGGGGCTTAAACTGCTCACTTCGCAGACCTGATGCTCGAGCCCTCTCGACGCCCCGATGAATTGATCCAAATTGAAAGAGTATTGTCATGACCCTTGCCGTCCATATGGTGGATGTGTTTGGCGCTGGGCCGATTTCTGGTAACCCGCTGGCGGTGGTCATCGGCGCCGACGCTTGGACGACCGATGAGATGCAGCAGTTGACGCGGTGGTTCAATCTGTCAGAGACCGCCTTTCTCTTGTCCCCCACGCATCCAGATGCAGACTACCGGGTCCGGATATTCACGCTGGACAGAGAGATACCTTTTGCCGGGCACCCGACGCTTGGAAGCTGCCATGTCTGGCTCTCTACCAACGGCATACCGAAGAACGACATGGACATCGTCCAGGAATGCGGCGCCGGTCTGGTCACGATCCGACGCGATCACCGGCGGCTTTCCTTCGCTGCTCCGCCGCTGCTCCGCTCCGGTGCGCCGAAACAGGGTGAATTGGACGAGGCCCGGAGACTACTGGGAATCGAAGCTCGCGATATCCTTGATGCAGCCTGGATCGATAATGGCCCTGGATGGCTGGGGATCAGATTGCCGTCGGCGGAAAAAGTTCTTTCGCTCAATCCGCTCCGAAACTGGCCCGGTCGGATCGACGTTGGCGTGGTCGGCCCTCATTCAGAAGGTGGCGATGCCGCTTTCGAGGTTCGCGCTTTCTTTAGCGACCATCTAGGTACAATCATCGAAGATCCCGTCACCGGAAGCCTTAATGCCTCGATTGCACAGTGGCTATTCACAGCAGGTGTGGTTGAGGAGCACTATGTCGCCGCCCAGGGGACCCGTCTTGGGCGCCATGGCCGCATTCAGGTGCACCGCGATGATGTTGGCCGGATTTGGGTAGGCGGTAAAACGCGGACGCATCTCGAAGGCGCGCTACACGACCTTTGAAAAGGGAGAGAAGAGGTGTTTTATTGAGTACTATCGTGGGGTCGAAAATAGCTTCCTGTCCAAAGACAGCTCGAGGCTTACAACGCCAGAGACATCGACGCATTCGTGCCTTGGTGGGCTGATGATTGCCGCTCCTGCGCATTTCACTCCACGCTTCTGACAGGCAGTGCTGCGGAAATTCGAGAGCGACATATCGAGCGCTTCAAAGAGCCCGATCTATACGGAGCTCTGCTGACACGCATTGTGGTCGGCAATGTCGTCATCGACCACGAAACGGTTACGCGAACTTTCCCGGAAGGGAAGGGCGAGGTGGATGTCGTTTGTATCCATGAAGTTGAAAACGGCAAGATTATTGCCAAAGCCTAGTTCAAGCTCAGCGAGCAGAGGCTTCTTACCTATCTTAGGCAGACTGCACGAGACCGATTGCACGGTCTTTGAGGCGGCAAACAAGAGAGTGATGATTTGATGAACGAGAGTGTTTTCCGGCCGATCGCGGAGCGTGTGTTGGCGGATGATTGGGGACGGCTGACCAAGTACGAGTTTGAACTTCGGCTTAGAGATGGAGGTTGGCAGCGGCAGACACGAGAAGCTTACGATCGTGGCAACGGGGCGACATGCCTGTTGTACAATCCCCGAAGTGGCTGTGTTCTGCTGACCCGTCAGTTTCGTTTGCCGGTTTTTTTGAACGGCGGTCTGGAGTCACTGATCGAAACCCCGGCGGGACTGCTGGAAGGTGCCGAGCCGGCAACGCGAATGCGTGCGGAACTGATTGAAGAAACCGGGTATGACGTCTCCGAGTTGACGCATCTTTTCGACATCTACATGAGCCCGGGATCGGTCACGGAATATCTGGCATTTTTCTACGGCGAATATGCCGAGAAACACAGAGTGGGAACTGGCGGCGGTGCTGCTGACGAGGGAGAGGACATAGACGTGCTGGAAATCGCGTTGCCCGACGCGATGCAAATGATCAACCGTGGTGAGATACGCGACGCTAAAACGGTCATCCTGCTTCAGCACCTGACGATCCGGCTGCTTCAGGAAAGGACGTGAACTGCTGATCTATCGATCTGGGACAGATGAGATCCTGCTAAGATGCTGCGAGCGGATGTGCTGATCGGGTCGTGAACGATGGATCGTCGGGTTGTCCTACGAGCACCAATTCTGTCTTCCATTCCCGACGTCGGCCACAACCTCTTACGTAGAACTGCAGGAACCAGGCTCATGACGCCAAGGGAGAAGCCCAAGCGGCGAAACCGCAAGGCGAGAATACCGATGCAGGAGACTGGGGCGGACCGATCCGTATGAGCGTTGAGGACTCCGTAATGGGACCGGAGCAAAGGGATCGGATCAGGTGATCGTATTGTTTGGAACAACTACAAACTCTAGGGCCGCTGAAATCCGCTTTGTATGGACTGACATCAGCCAGCGCGCCGGCAAGGGAGCGCTGGCCTGATACAATCGCCTTGCGCGAGCCGCAGTGCGGCCGAACAGCCGGCCTCAGTTGAGCCTGAGATCGAGGCCGGGATGCAGTTTCTTGAGGTTCGGCAGGGATTTCGATTGCCACGGAATCTCTGCGGTTCCGCGCACCGTCAATTGCACGTTTGGCCGGTTGCGCGCCTCGATCGTCAGCTTGGCGAGCAGGTTGATCCCAGACGAATTCAGAAACTGCAATTCGGTGAGATCGATCGTGATGTGCTCAGGCTCGGCTTCGAGCACGCCCATGACGGTCGAGAAGATCGGGGCATAGGCTTCCGTCCCCGGCAGCCGCATGGTGCCTTCGAAATGGATATCGTTGCCTTCGGACCAAACGCGATACTCTTCTTCGTCCTTGTTTTCCATGTTCACCGGCTCATCAGTTCGAGAGGTCTGGGACCGCGATGGACGCATAGGTCTCCAGGGAGGTTTCGCCATCGTCTCCCTGGGCGCCAAAAACCCAAGCGAAACGAACACCATAATCGCTCATCAGCGTCAAAAGACCAAGCCCCGAACCGCTCTTGCCGAGCCCCGTTGCATTAGCCTCGATACGCTCGATGAGCAGGTCTCCAGGGTCGCCTTCGGCGATCTCCGAAAGCAGATGCTGGAAGCGGACAGCCGCCTCGTTGTCGATGACGTTGGAGACTTTCGTGCGGAAGCTGTTCGCTTCGAGAGCCGCTTCCACGACAACGGCGCCCGAAGCACGGAACTTCACCGCATTCTCGACCAGTTCGTTGGTCAGATAGCCGATATTGTGCCGGACTTCGCGGTAGACATTGCGCGAGGCTCGGTAGCGCAGCGCCGCGAGCTCGGCCACGAAATCCGAAGCCATGGCGCAATGCTTCCAGCTCAGGTCGAGCGGCCCATCATAAAGGCGCAGCCGCGTCATTCTCTGGTGGGCGCCGATCGTCAGGTCCGCCAGTCCGTAGAGCGTGGTCATCTGATCACCTGTGTCTCATGACGACGACCGTGATGTCGTCATATATCTTCTGCTTGCCGATATGGGCCATCAGGTCCTCGATGATACCCGATTTGACCTCTTCGGCGCTCTGCCCGTAAAATTTGCCTGCACTCGCGCACAGCCGTTCGATGCCGAACATTTCGCCCTTGGCGTTCACCGCCTCGGTCACCCCGTCCGTGTGCAACACGATCATGTCGCCGTGCCCGAAGGAAATCTCGCGAGTCGCGACGAAGGGCGAGATGTCGGATTCGAGGCCGATGGGCAGGCCGAGGTCGAGCGTGTCGATCCGCTCGACTTCGGCTCCCTTGCGCACCACGATCAGTTCCTCGTGCTGTCCCGACAGCGTCAGATGGGTTCCGTCATAATCGAGGAAAGCCAGCGAAAGATGCTTGTCGGTATTGGTCCGCACGATGTTCTTGTAGATCGCGCGGTTGAGGCGATTGAGGAACTGTCGGGGATCCATGTCGCCGGCCTCCTGCAAGGCGCGCGCCACCGATTGCACCATCAGCATCAGCACGCCGCTTTCGAGGCCGTGGCCGGTTACGTCGCCGATACCGATCTTCAGCCGCCCGCCGTCGCGTAGCACGTCATAGTAGTCGCCGCCCACCTCGTCGGCAGGCCGCATATAGGCTGCGATCTCGAGATTGGAAATTTCAGCGAGTTCGCCGGCCTTCGGCAGCACCATCATCTGGATCTGCCGGGCGACCGCGAGTTCGGCGCCGAGGCGCAGGTTCTCGCTGCGCAATTGCGTATTCAGCGTCGAAATCTGATGGTTGGCGTCTTCGAGCTGCTTGGTGCGCTCGGTCACCAGGTTTTCGAGGTTCTCCGTGTGGTAGCTGATTTCCTCTGCCATGCGGTTGAAGGCGATACCGGCTTCGCCGACCTCGTCACGCGTGGAAATGGGAACCCGGACCGAATAGTCCTTGGCCTCGATCCTCGTGGCCGCGCCGGCAAGGGCGCTGATGCCGCGGGTAACGCGCTTGGAAATGCCGAACACCGCGGTGGTGACGAACAGCAGCGAGGCGAGCAAGGCGAGGATCTGATAGATCAGGATCCGGTTTGTCGCCTCGGAGATCCCGGCCTGCGCCGCAAACAACGAGGCGTAGATCTCGCGTTCGGGCACGACGATGCCAAGCGACATGGTTTCGCGGCGAACGGGGCCGGATACCCAGAAATTCTCCGGCTCGAGCTGCTTCAAGAGGATGAGATAGGGCACCTTCTCGCCGCCCTCGTCGAGCAGCACGCGCTGTACGGCGCCGTCGGCGTCGAGCGGTAGTTGCGCAATCGCCGACTGTGCGCTGCGACGGAGCGAACGGTCGAGGCCAGTGACACCTTGCCCTCCCGTGTCGCTCGACCGTTGCAGCCCGATCACCTTCTCCCCGACGGGGTTGATCGCGAGAACGTTTCCGTCCGACATGGTCAGGAAACCGAAGCCGCTGTCGGCCACCTTGACGTTTTCGACAACCTCGGCGAGCTGGTCGAGGGTGATATCGGCGCCCGCGGCACCGGCGACGCTCTTGCGGTCCAGCGACCACAGCGGCTGGAAGAAGCTCACGATCAGCTTGCCGGTGATCGCGTCGGTGTAGGGCGCGGTCTGCGTGATGTCGCTCGGCACTGGGCGCAGACCCTGATTCTGTGCCCACTGCTGCCAGGACTCGTAGATTCCCGGAAAGAAGAAGGTCCAGAACTCCGCCTGGTTGTGCCCGGGATAAAGGCGGTCGAAGGTCTGGGCCTGATCCGTATACGGCACCGTCCTGAAGATAGGCCGTTCCCGGGGACCGATGTAGTACATCTGCAGCTTGGAGCTACCGCTCGCCATCAAGCTTGGTGCGACGAGGTCAAGCACCGTGCTGTTTTCGATATCGGCCTGGACCTCCGGCAATGGGCGGTGGTCGGGCCCGAGCAGATATCCCCAGACGCTGACGACCGAGGAAGCACCGGGCAGGTTCTGGGCCCACCCGCCCTTGGGGTCATAGACGACATCGACGCCGCTAGGAGCGCCCTCAGCCAAAGCGCCGCCGACGGCGGTCTCTCTCGCCGGTTGGTCGATCTGTCCCTGCAGGACACCCGCGAGCGTGCCAACGTCGGAATGCACCTGGCCGATGAGCAAGTTGACACGTGCGACGGTCAATTCCGCATAGGAGCGGATGTAGTCCTGGTTGGCCTTTTCCAGGCCTTGCCCGACTTCAGCCGCGGCATCCCGCGAAAGCCTCTGAACGTTCCAGAGTGCTAGGCCGCCCGTGACCAGCAGGTCGAAAAGCACGGCGCCGCCGACCACCAGCACGAATTTGGCGCGGAACGATCGGAGGCCGAAACGGGGGCGTTGTTCGTCTACGGCGCTCATAAGGGTTTGCGTCCAGACGCGGCCCAGATCGGCCAGCCGGCATAGCCCTTGGGGTGCAGCGCTGCAAAGATATGATCGCGGAAGCCCTGGCGGAAGCGCTCGATGAATTCAGGGGGGTCGCCGCGCTTCACGGCCATTTCGCCGGCATAGACGTTCTCCCAGGCGGCGATCATGTCGGCGAAGTCCTGCGGGTCGCCGTCGAGATTGGTGACCATGAAGGATTCGACGAGGATGTCGTCAAAACCCGCTTCGGCGAGATAGCGCCGGCTCTTCGGCCCGAGCTCCACATCCATCTCGAAGTGGCTGAAAAGCTTGGCGACCTCCGTGTAGGTCCACTGGATGCTGTTGCCGCGCGGTTCGCCAAGGCAGTGCGAGTTCTTCTCGTTGGTGATGTAGACGCGGCCGCCGGGCTTGCAGATCCTGTAAAGCTCCTTCAGCAGAAGCTCCGGCTGATTGAAGATTTGCAGCGAGTGGCGGCAGGTCACGAAGTCGAACTGGTTGTCCTCGATCAGCATCTCCGAGGCGTCGCCGAAGGTGTATTCGATGCCGGTCACGCCGAAATCGGCGGCCACCTTGCGCGCATAGGCGAGGCTCGCTCGGGAATGATCGAGCGCCACGATCCGGGCCGGCTCGAATTCCTTCTGGACCAAGACCGCGAAGTCGCCGATGCCGCAGCAGATATCTGCCATGGCGATGCCGGATCGCATCCCATGCCGCGGCAGGATGTCTCGCTCGTGGCGCCAGGTCATCTTCGTTTGCGTGCGGAGGATCGGAATGAAGCTGGTGTCCTCGACGAAGCTCTGGCCGGGATAGAACATCGAATCGTAGACCTCGACGGAGATCTGCGGCTCGATCGTGCTCAAGTGCCGGAACATGCGCGTCGTCCAGCCGACGACGCTGGACGTGACGACGACCAGGCGCAAGTCCGACCGCTCCCGGCAGGCATCGAGCGCGACCCGGATGAAGGCCTGGAAGGCCGTGTTGTTCATCTGGATGAGGCGCTTTACGTCGATATAGAGAACGCCGCGCACCGCATCGATTGCTTCGCGCAGCGCATGAATGCTCTCGGCGATCTCATCGATCGATCGCGGCCGGATCGTTCCGGCGAGCGAGAAGATCTGGCTGTTCGGATCGAAGGCGACCTTGAAGCGCTGTTTGAGGCCCGCGGTGATCAACTCACCATCCCTTCAAGAGGCAGATCCACGATCAGGGTGATGGCCGAAGCTGCGTCTTCATCAAGCCGGAGGTGGGCGTCATAGTTGACGGCGAGATCCAGGAGCACCGATTCCCGGCTCGGGGCGAGATCGTTGGAAATGGCGTCGAGATAGCGGGCCTCGGCATCGCTCCCAAGGGTTTTCGATACGGCCTCCCGGTAGAAACGTGCCTGACCTGGCGGGCATGGAAAGCTGAGTTGAACTCGCTCCGTGTCGCCCTGGCGGTAGATCGACAGGCCGATCTTTCCGTCCGTGGTACCGCCGCGAAACGAGACCTCCAGAAGCTCGTTCAGAGCGGAAGAGAAGAAGTTCGAATGCCGCACGGGATCGGTTCTGTTGTGGCTGATCATGCGGGCGAGGTAGCTCGAAACATGGTCGCAATGCTGCCAATCCGAGAGGAATATCTCCATCTCCATATCGAACTGAAGCAAGGGCTCGAAAGCCGTCTCCGTGGTCTTATTGACACTTGCACCCATGCAGCAATGTCCTCCGCACCCCGAACTCTGACACGGCCATAAGGCACTTTCTATAATGATTTGTAACCACGCAACCCCCGGATTTTGCACGTAAACAACCCAGGTTTTGCGCTGCGCTTCTCGTCGCGCAACGCATGGATGCGACTAGAGCGTCGCCATCGCCGACGAGCGGCGAAGGTAGGCGCCGATCGCGTCTGCCGGCATGGGCATGCCCAGGAAATAGCCCTGCAGCCGGTCGCATCCCTCCTTTCGCAGCCAGACCGCCTGACCGACGGTTTCCACCCCTTCGGCGGTCACCCGCATGCCAAGGCCATGCGCAAGCCCGATGATCGATCGAATGATCGTCTGGCTCTTCTCGTCGCTCTCGAGGTCCTTGATGAAGTAGCGGTCGATCTTGATCGTGTCGAAGGGGAAGTTCTTGAGGTAGCTGAGCGACGAGTAGAAGGTGCCGAAATCGTCGAGCGAAATTTGGATGCCCAGCACGTTCAGGGTATTCAGCGTGTCCAGGTTGTTGGTCGTGCGCTCGAGCAGGACCGTTTCCGTGACCTCCAACTCGAGCCGGTCAGCCCTGAGGCCGGCCATGTCGAGCGCCTGGGCGATCCGGTCGGTCAGGCCCTCCCGCAGAAATTCTGCCGGGGAGAGGTTGACGGCGACGGTGAAGTGCGACGGCCAGGTGGCGGCCTGCCGGCAGGCCTCTTCCAGCACCCATTGGCCGATCTCGCTCATCAGCCCGTCGGCTTCCGCCATGGGAATGAAGACGTTGGGGGGAATGACGCCCACCAGCGGATGATGCCATCGCGCCAGGGCTTCAAAGCCGACGATCGAAAACGGCGGTTCGACGAGCGGTTGGTACTCGATGGAAAACTGATTGTCCTGCAGCGCGGTGCGCAGGCTTCGGCGTAGCATCTCGCGTTGTTCCAGAACGATCAGCATCGAGCGGCTGAAGGTCTTGGCCCGGCCCCTGCCGTCCTTCTTTGCCGCGTAGAGCGCGATGTCCGCCGCCTTCATCAGTTGCTCGATCTCGTTGCCATCGTTCGGTGCGATGGCAATGCCGATGCTGGCGCCGACGAAGACTGAGATGCCATCGATCGTAAACGGCTCATTGAACGCCTGGACCAGGGCCTCGGCGAGATACTCGGCATCGGTCGGCTGGTCGCTGTGGCGCTGGATGACGGCAAACTCGTCGCCGGCCAGGCGATAGGCGACCTCGCCATCGCGAAGCGCTCCGCGAATCCGCTCCGCCGCCATCTTGAGCACGGCGTCGCCGGCGCCGTGGCCGAGCGTATCGTTGACCGGCTTGAAGTCGTCGAGGTCGATCTGCATCAGCGCCAGCTTTTCGCCGGGCGTCGGCAGGATGCTTTGCAGATCGTCGCTGAATTGCCGGCGATTGGGCAGGCCCGTCAGCACATCGTGAGTTGCCTGGTGCAACAGCAGCGCCCGTTCGCTTTCGCCATGGCTGCCGATCTCTCGGCGCGTCGAGCGGCCGGTCGTTTCGAGCACGCCGATGCCGCGCACGGCGCGGAAGACCAGAAGCGTGCGCCGTGACTTGGTGGTGGCGTCGATGACTTCGACGCTTCTGGGCACGCCGTTTGCGATCACCGACTCGACCGTCGCCTTGGAGGCGGGCGCAAGCAACTCCGGATAGAGGTGCCACAAGGTCGCATCGACCAGCGCGCCGACTTCGTAGGTCTCCTGGAGCGCTGGCGAAGCGCTCGTCAGATGGAAAGCCTCGTCATAGAACGAAAGGATTTCATCGGCGTTGGCCGCTACGGGATCTTGCACTGAAGCTGAAGCAGACGAGGTTGCATCAGTGTCCGGCATACTTGCCTTTCCCTTTCTGTTCCGAACTCAACCGGGGACGGTAGCGGTCGCGTCTCCCGTGGACAGCGCCACGCGGCACTTCGGCGTGGTTTGGTCCTTCTCCAAAGCTATCGCGCGACGTATCCGGGTCAATGCCTTTGCCGCACGGTGAATACTGCCTGTGGAAACCTCGCTTCAGAACATGGCGGGCCTGGCGCGGCACCATTGCCCTGCCCGGTTGTATATAAGCCCCTTCTTTTATCATTTACCATCATTGCATGCAATTTGGTGCCGTTTCGAGAAGTCGCCGAAGGCTGGTTCATGTGGCGATCCCATTGCAGGACAGCCGTGTGAACCGAGCTTTTCGGCGCAAGGCCTTCCTGCCTGGGATCGACGAACCGCTGATTTTGACGGGCAAGCGGATGGAAGGGTCTCCTTCAGGCGCGGGTTAACCATAAACGAAGAAACCGGTGGATTGGATGACTGTTCGCCGCCCGCGACGGGGTCGAAAGCACAGTTTCGCGGCCGATTCCAATGCGGGATCAACGCGTGCTCAAGATCACGTCGGTCTTCTGGAAGCTCCTGACGTCGATCAGGCCCTTGTCGGATATCCTGAGTTCCGGAATGACGACCAGCGCCAGCAGCGAGTGCTGCATGTAGGCGTTGTTCAAGCGGCAGCCGCAGGCGCGCATCGCCTCGACGATGGCGGCCGCCTTCTCGGCGACGATCTCTGCCCGCTGATCGGACATCAGGCCCGCGACAGGCAGCTCGACGAGCGCCAGCTCGCGGCCTTCCTTGATCACGACGATGCCGCCGCCGACCTCGTGCAGCCGGTTGGCCGCCTTGGCCATATCCGACTTGTTCGTACCGACGACGATCATGTGATGGCTGTCATGGGCGACCGTGCTGGCGATCGCGCAGTCGCTGTCATAGCTGAAGCCGGAAACGAAGGCATTGACGACGTCGCCGGTGCCGCGGTGGCGTTCGACCAGTGCGATCTGGCAAATGTCGTTGACGCGGTCCATCTGCACCAGGCCGTTCTCGATCGCGACCTCGGCCTCGAGCGCACGCGTCGGCGCCTGGTTTTCGACGACGCCGATGACCTGAACGCGGGCGCGTGATGCGCGTGCGTTGGACGCAATATCGAAATCCGCGGCGGCGAGCATCCGGCCGAGGTGGACGGTGTTGCGCGCACTTTCCGGATAGACGTAAGCCGGAATATCGCGCACGAGCGTGCCGCTTTCGGCCATGAGTTCGCCGCGGGCAAAAACCATCTCGATCGGTAGCGCCACGAGATCCGAGGTGACGATAAGGTCGGCTCGCCGGCCCGGCGCAATCGATCCGAGCTCGCGCTCCAGGCCAAAATGCTGGGCAGTGTTGAGCGTCGCCATCTGGATGGCGGTCACCGGCTTTAGCCCTTGAGCGATCGCGTGGCGCACGACCCGGTTCATGTGTCCGTCATGGACGAGCGTGCCGGAATGGCTGTCGTCGGTGCACAGCAGGAAATTGCGCGGATCGAGACCGGATTCGGTGACGGCCTTGATCTGGGCCGCAACGTCGTACCAGGCCGAACCGAGCCGCAGCATAGCGCGCATGCCCTGGCGAACGCGGGCAATGGCGTCCTCCACGGTCGTGCCTTCGTGGTCGTCGGCCGGTCCGCCGGCGGCATAGGCATGGAACTCGCGGCCGAGATGCGGCGAGGCATAATGCCCGCCGACGGTGAGACGCGCATCCTGTGTGGCGGCGATCTCGGCCATCATCTTCGGATCGTTTCCGGCAACGCCCGGGAAATTCATCATTTCGCCAAGCCCGATGATGTTCGGCCAGGCGAGTGCCTCGGCGACATCCTGGGCGGAAAGCTCGGCGCCGGCGGTTTCGAGCCCCGGCGCGCTCGGCACGCAGCTCGGCATCTGGACAAGCACGTTGATCGGCAGGCTCTGGGCTTCATCGTTCATCAACCGGACGCCGTCGAGCCCGAACACGTTGGCGATCTCGTGCGGATCGATGAACATGGTGGTCGTGCCGTGCGGGATGACCGCACGGGCAAATTCGGTAACGGTGACGAGGCCGCTTTCGACATGCATGTGGGCGTCGCAAAGGCCTGGCACGAGGTAGCGGCCCGCGGCGTCGACGACCTTGGTTTCAGCGCCGATCGTGTAGCCGGCGTCCGGGCCGACATAGGCAAAGCGGCCGGCTTTGACGGCGATATCGGTGCCGGGAATGATCTCGCCGGAATAGACGTTTACCCACTTGCCGTTGCGGATCACGAGATCGGCCGGCTTGCGGCCCATGGCGACGTCGACCAGTTCGGGTGCGGTCTTCGACCAGGATTGAAGCATGAGAGTTTCCTTCGAATGGGCGATGTCGGCGCCCTTCCATCGGGAAGGAGGGCGCCGAAGGATTTGCTGGCGGTCTACTGGGTCTGGGCGACGAGCGCTGCGGCAAGCAGGGCGACGAACCACATCACCGGTCTTACATCGCCGGCCCGGCCGCAGACCAGCTTGATCAGCACATAGGCGATGATCGCAAGCGACAGGCCAAGCGTGATCGAAAAGGTGAGCGGGATCAATACGATCGCAAGGAAGGCCGGGATCGCTTCATCGAGTGCGCTCCAGCGGATGTTGCTGATCGGTTCGGACATGAAGAGGCCGGTGAGGATCAGCACCGGCGCGGTCGCGACCGCCGGCACCAGCGAAAGCAGCGGCGACAGGAACAGGAAGGGCAGGAAGAGAAGCCCCGCGATCAGTGCGACGAGGCCGGTTCGTCCCCCTTGCGCAATACCCGCACCGGATTCGAGATAGACTGTCGCCGGGCTCGTTCCGAGCGGTGCGGAGAGCAGCGCCGCGATCGCATCGACATGCATGGATTCGCGGATGTTGCGCGGCATGCCGGTCTCATCCTTGAGGTCGGCGGCTTCCGCAAGTCCGAGGAAGGTCGAAAGCGCCTCGATGAAGTTGGTGAACAGGAAGACGAAGATGAAGGGCAGGTAGATCAGGTTCAAGGCGCCCAAGAGATCGATCTGGCCGACGAAGCTGAAATCCGGCGCGGCGGAGAAACCGCTCCAGTTGACCAGCGTGTGGACATCAGGGGTCTCGGGCCAAAACGCGCTGCCGTCGCCCCACCAGCGGCCAATCGGGATCGAGAGGATCGTGGTGAGGATCATGCCGGCCATCATGGCGCCGGGAACACGCCGTACCACCAGAGCAACCGTCAGCACGAAGCCGACGATGAAGGTCAGCGTCACTGGGTTGAACTGCGTGAGACCAACGATCGTATCGGGATTGGCGACGATGAACTTGGCGTTTTCCAGGCCGATCAGTGCGATGAAAAGGCCGATGCCGCAGGCAATGCCATAGCGCAGATCAACCGGGATCGCCTCGATGATCGTCTGGCGAAGGTTGAAGAACGCCATGATGGTGAAGAGCACGCCGGCCCAGAAGACGCAGCCAAGTGCGATTTCGAGCGGAACCTTGGCGCCGACGACCATGGTGTAGGCAAAGAGCGCATTGATGCCCATGCCGGGCGCCACCAGAATGGGGCTACGGGCATAGAGCCCCATGGCGCAGCTGCCGATGAAGCTGACAAGCACCGTCGCCGTCACGCCGGCCGAAAACGGAATGCCGGCATGCGCCAGGATCGAGGGATTGACGACGATGACGTAGGAGGCGGCGAGGAAGGTGGTGAGTCCTGCGAGGATTTCGGTACGGACGGTCGAGCCGAGCCGCGAAATCTGGAAGTAGCGGTCGAGAAGAGCGCCGAGCCAGGATGTTTCCGGGCTTGGTGCCGCCTCCACGGTCTTGTTCGGATAGTTCATCTTGTTCCCCTTTTTTAAACGACGAAGGGGGCCGGCGTGGCCGACCCCCTCCTAGGCATCATTCCGCGGCAACGGCGCGCTCATCCCCGCTTGCGGGCGCAAACGGCGAGATCACCTTGAGCCCGACGCAGTCGACGACACCGAGATCGGTGATCGCATATTCGGGGATCGCCGTGATCTGCAGCACGAACATGTACATGAAGGGCCAGGGCAGCGGGCAGCCGAGTGCGCGGGCCGCATCGTCGAGCTGATCTTCCAGCGCCGCCATTTCGGCCGGCTCGATGTCGGAGACGATGCCGCCGATCGGCAGGTGCAGGAAGGCTTCGACCTTGCCGTTCTTGACCACGACCTGGCCGCCATTGTTGGCGATCAGGTGGTTGATGGCGATGCGCATGTCCTCGAGATCGGCGCCGATGCAGATGATGTTGTTGTCGTCGGGCGCGGTGGAACTGGCGATCGCGCCTTCCTTGAGGCCGAAGCCGGAGGCAAAGGCGACCGGGCGGTTCCGGGTCTTGCCGTAGCGCTCGACGACGGTGACGTATTGCACGTCCCTCATGGGATCTGCGAGCACCTGGCCGTTCTTGACTGCAAGTGTCACGTCGCGGCGGGTGCGCACGAAGATCTTTTCCGGTGTGACGGCGATCGCCATGGCGTCTGCCGTGTCTCCGCCGCCGTCATAGGCGACCTTGAGGTCGCCGGGCTGGAGCGGTGCGACCTTGACCGAGTTGAGAAGTGCTGCGCTGCGTTCAGGCGGCGTCAACTCGATCGCCATCTTGCCGTTGCGTGCGACCACCTCACCCTTGGCGACGACCGTTTCGACGTTGAAGTTTCGAAGGTCGTTGACGAGCAGGATGTCGGCGGCGCGGCCGGGCGAGATCGAGCCGACCTTGTCGTCGATCCGGAGCGCATCGGCGCCGTTGATCGTCGCCATCTGGATCGCCGCCATTGGCGAGATGCCCATGGCGATCGCCATGCGCACCATGTTGTCGAGATGGCCGCGCTTCAGGATGTCGCTCGCCACCACGTCGTCGGTGCAGAAGCTGATGCGGCGGAGCGCCTTGGCGCCCATCTCGGTGACGATCCGCAGGTTGTCGGCGAGGAAGTGCGAGATCGAGGATTCGCGCACCACGACATGCATGCCAGCGCGCAGCTTTTCGAGCATTTCCTCCGGCGTGTAGCTCTCGTGATCGGCACGCACGCCGGACTGCTGGTAGCCGTTAAGACGCGCGCCGCGCGTCATCGGGCAGCAGCCGAGCACCGGCAACCGGCTCTTTTCGGCAAGCTCCAGCGCCGCGAGCACGTCGGCGTCTTCCTCCTGGATGAATTCGCGCACGGTTTCCCAGATGCCGACGCATTCCGGCCAGTGGTGCGTCGCCTGGTGGTCGGCGGGGCTGAAATAGTGGCCGACGGTCGAGCGCGGCATGGTGTAGGGCGTCTTGCAGGGCGCACCCCAGAAGACTTTCAGCGGCGTCTGCTTTGCCTCGTCGAGGAATTCGCGCGCCGCAGCCGGCCCGCCGACGACGATGATCTGGTCGAGACCGGTGACGATCGAGGTCGTGCCGAGCGGAACGACGGCCTTGGCGAAGCTCGTCAGCGACATCTTCGAGCACTCGACATGCAGATGCCCGTCGATCATGCCCGGCGTCAGATACTTGCCCGTTGCATCGACGATCTTGGTTTCGGGACCGATATAGTCGGAGACATCGCCAACGGCGATGATGCGCTCACCATAGATGGCAACATCGGCCTGATAGATCTCTTCCGAGACGACATTGACCAGGCGACCGCCCCGGATCGCCAGGGTCGCCTTGCCGCCGGTGCCCGATGCGGCGCGAATGAATTCTCTGATATCGCTCACTGGAACCTCTTCTCCCTTAGCTCCAGTGAATATTCCCAATTCCACGCTGTTTGCACAATGGGCCGAAACAGGCTAATTTCTGAACATATCATCCAAGATTTTGGACGAAGTATGGATCTCTCGCTCATCGACTGTTTCGTAAAGGTCGCCGATTCCCGTTCGATTTCAGCGGCTTCGCGTCGCTATCGGTTGCCGAAGTCGACGCTCAGTCACAAGATCCGGCAATTGGAGGACGAGTTCGGCATCGAGCTCTTCGTTCGTGAAGGGCATCAGTTGCACGTGACCGATGCGGGGGCGGAGTTCCTGCGCTACGCGCGGCTCATCCAGTCGAACTGTGACGACGCGGCAACCGCCATGGCGGAGATGCGCCAGGAAGTGGCGGGCACGCTGCGCGTAGGCTCGACCGGCGAATTCGGCACCACGATCACGTCGGAACTGCTCTACGCCTTTCGCCAGCAATATCCGCAGGTCAATCTCGATGTCGTCTTTCTGTCCTCGCGCCAGCCGTTTTCCGATGTCACCGAGCAGGCGCTCGACGGTATTTTCCATTGGGGCGAGCCTTCTGATGTCGACTATATCAGCCGCAGGCTCTCCGTCTCGTCCTACGGCCTCTTCGCCAGCCCGCAATACATCGCGCGCCACGGCCAACCGAAAGATCCGGACGAGCTTGCCGGCCATCGCGGCCTCGTCTTCCGCCAGCCGACGCGGCTACAGTCCTGGTATCTGACGCAACCCGGCGAGGACGAGGTGGACCTGCTGCCGACGGCGACCTGCACCACCAACGATTACTGGACGATCAAGTATTTCGCGGTCGCTGGCGAGGGCATCGCCTATCTGCCGGACTTCTTCGTCGAGACCGAACGGCAGGCCGGACTGCTGGAGCCGGTGCTTCCCGACTGGCGTTCGCCACAGACGGCGATCAACCTCATCTATTCGCGCCGCCGGCACGTGTCGAAACGCTTCAAGGCCTTTGTCGACTTCTGCATCGACTTCTATCGCGACCGGGATCGGGTGAAGATCCCGCGCTACTACGTGGAACGGGTCAGTCTTTAGAGCAATCCCAGGAAAAGCGTGAAACGACTTTCTGTCCTGAATTGTCATAGGTTCGTTCCTTAGCCGAGCAGCGACGGCAGAGCGCTGGCGCCGTCGACATTGCCGCCGCAGAGCAGGACGACATTGGTCTGGCCGGCACATTTTTCGGCTACCTGGCGGAAGCCGGCAAGTGCGAGGGCGGCAGCACCTTCCACCAGCATGTGCTCGCCAAGAAGCAGGTCGCGCATCGCCGCTGCGATTTCCGCTTCCGTGCAGGTCACGACCTCGTCGATCACGGTCATCGAAAGGCCGAGCGTCAGGCTGTCTTCATCGAGACCGCCGGCGACCGCTTCGGCGAGCGTGTCGAGGTGATCCGTGTCGACGACGCGGCCGGCTCTCATGGACGCAGCGAGTGCTGCCGAGTTGGCGGCTGAAACGCCGACGACGCGGGTGTGTGGACTGAAGCTCTTCAGTACCGAGCCTATGCCGCTGATCAGCCCGCCGCCGCCCATGGCGACGAAGACATTGTCGATGCGCTCGGCCTGTTCCAGCAATTCAAGCGCGATCGTCCCCTGTCCGGCAATGATATCAGGGTCGTTGTAGGGCGAGACGTAAGCGAGCTGTTCCGATACGGCCAGCCGCTGCGCATGCCGTTCGGCAAGCCCGGTCTCGGCGCCGTGGAGAATGACGTCGCCGCCATAGGAACGGATGCGTTCGAGTTTTGCCGGCTTGACGATCTCGGGCAGCACGACGGTCAGTTTCTGGCCGATCGCGCTTGCGGCATGGGCAGCACCGATGCCGTGATTGCCGGAGGAGGCAGTGATGACCCGCTGGTCCCGCGGCAGCGAGGTCATCTTGCTGGCAGCGCCGCGGATCTTGAACGAGCCTGTCAACTGCAGGTTCTCGGCCTTGAACAGCACCGTCGAGGATGTTTGCCGCCCGGCCGTGCGCGACGGAATGAGTGGTGTCTCATAGATGAAGGGGCGGATGCGCTGGCGTGCCCTGACAGAGCGCGCGGCCGTTTCAAGGACGTCTTTGGTCATGGGGTTGTTCCTTGCGAGCGGCCGAACAGGCCGAGTGCATCAAGCGCGGTGCGGGCGATGGCGATGTCCTGCGTGGCGATCCCCGTCAGGTCGGCGATGGTGATATCCCCGTCCGAGCGCCGACCTTTGACCGTGCCGGAAAGGACAGAGCCAAGGGCAATGCAGCCTCCTTCGCCGATCAGCCCGGCCCGGGCTGCGACGGAGAACTCGCCATGGTCGAGACATTGATCGGCGAGATCGACGACGAGCCGATCCGCATGCGCAACAAGCGCGATATCGAGTTCCTGCTTGCCTGGTGCGTCGGCGCCCAGGGCGGTGATGTGCGTGCCCGGTGCGATCCATTGCGATCGGATCATCGGTTCTTTTGACGGTGTCGTCGTTATGATCGCGTCGGACTGGCGGCACAATGTTTCGAGGTCGGTTGTCGCCGCGATGGAAAGATCAAGGTCTGCCAGGTCGGTGAGCACGGCCTGAGCAGGTTCCGGCGACCGCCCCCAGACAGTGAAGTGCAAAGAACGGTCGGAGAGCGCAGCGAGTGCCCGGATTTGAACGCGCGCCTGCGTCCCGGTGCCGACAATGCCGATCCTCCGGGCGTCGCCGCGCCAGAGCGCCATGGTCGCAATAGCGCCACCGATGCCGGTGCGAAGATCGGTCAGCATCCCCTTGTCGTCGAGCACGGCGACCACATCTCCGGTCTCGGTGGAGACCGCAACCATCATGCCGGTGCTCGATGGCAGCCCCTTGGCCGGGTTGTCGTAGAAGCCGGCGGCGATCTTCACGACGAAGAACGGATCGCCTTCGATGTAGCCGTATTTGATGTGGCAATCGGCGTTGCGGCCGGAAAGCGGCAGGTAGCCGACCGGCGGCAGGTTGGCGCGGCCGTCGATCGCGGCGATGTAGGCGTCACGGATCGCCGGGGCTGCGAGCGTCAGCAAGGGCAGTTTGGCAAGTCTTTCGCGGTCGATGACGATCATTGCGCGCTCTCCTTGCTCAGATATTTGTAAACGGTCGCCCGGCCCATGCCGAGGATGCGGGAGATGTAGGAGGCGGCATTCTTGCCGCCGAAGGCGCCGTCGGAGGAAAGCGCGATCACCAGCGCCTGCTTGTCAGTACGGCTCATGGTCGAGATCGTCAGTCCGCGGGTGGTCGTCCATTGCTGGACATATTCGTTGACGCGCTCGTGCCAGTCCTCCTTGAACAGGCTCTCCGGCTTGTCGCGGGCCGGCACGCGGACAAGCGCGTTGAGCGTGCGCAGTGCGGCGTGAAAATCGGAGACGTCGGCGTTGATGCAAAGCACGCCGATTGCTTTGCCCGTCCTGTCGTGCAGCACGGCGCTGATCGCCTTGATCGGGCGGCCGTCCCAGTTGACCTTCTCGTAGGGACCGATGATCCCGTCCGCTTCCGTGAAGCCGATCTCGCTGAGCAGCGAGGGCTCGCCGATTTCCCGCTTCGAGAAATTGCCGGAGATATGGACGACGGTTTCGGTTGCGAGGTCGTGCAGCACGACTTCGGCAAAGGGCTGGAACAGCAATGCAATCGCGTCGCAGACCAGGATATGCGGGCGGAGTTCCGGGTTCACGGCCTTCCCTTTCTCGATTGATGGCCGTTAAATCATGTGTAGACAAAATTGTCCATAATAGATTTTTTGTATCCTATCCGAAAAACGCAACAGCGGCGTGCGAGGGTGCGCACGCCGCTGATTGCATCCTATGCCGCTGCCCCCGACGCCAGGCGCTGACCCCAGGCGCCAGGGTTGGTCTCAGGCTTTGTGAGCGCCGCCGCGCCACGCGTGGAGCATATGGTCGAGCGAGAACTTGCCGGGACCGGAGGCCATGAGGCCAAGTGCCATCGCCGCCCAGGTGATATGGATCGGCCAGCCATCCGGCACGGTCAGCTCAACGACTGCCGTCATGATCAGGAGACCGAGCGCGGCAAAGCGGGTTGCCAGGCCGAGCACCAGCAGGATGGGCAGCATGATCTCGGCAGAGCCGGCAGCAAACGCCATGGCGGCTGGGGCAGGGTAGGGGTAGGGACCGCCGGGAAGATGCAGCTGGAACTCCGAGCTGAACAGCAGCACGGCGACATCGTTCAACTGCAGGAAGCCGTCCCACTTGCTCATGCCTGAGCGGAAGAACGGAACTGCGAGACCGAAGCGCAGGACGAGCTGGGCAAGCCAAAGTGGGGCAAGCATGCTCACGGCCTGGTTTGCGCGACGGGCCCAGTGCGACAGGTCCGCGCGGTTGATGCCGTTCGGTGAACTGGATGCGGACATCATGTTTTCATCCTCCGTGATGAATGGCCGTGAAGGCGCCGGCGTCGAGAGCCGTTGCGATGACGGTGGCAAGGTCGAGTGTGGGGCAATGGCTTGCTGCCTGCGTTGCCGCCGCGGCCAGCGGAACGCCTGAGAGCAGCCGGTCGAGCAAAATGTCGGCTCCCGGTGTCAGGTGGCGGACAGCCACCTCCAAGTCGGGGCGGGTGATCAGCGCGCTTTCCGGTGCCGAGGTCTGGATTCGGCCGACCGGACCACTCGCGCGATTGGCAACAAAAATCGTCACGGCCGGATAATCGGAAGGAACAAGCCTGGTCGCGGGATGGGCCGCGAAAACGACGTCGCCGAGCCGGTCAGTCGGGACGGAGGCGAGTGCCTCGGGCGTCAAAGCTGGGGCATCGGCAGCGTGATAGGCATCGAGCCAGGCGCGTTCGATCCGTGCCACATCGGCCAGCCAGGGCATCGACCGTGCGTGGTCGTAGTGTGCGATGAAATCTGGGAAATCCCGGCCATACTCGAAGAGCAGCGGCGACGTCGGGGGTGTCTCCCGCATATGAAAACGGGCCATGGCGCGAAAGAAGGCTTCGCCGGTAATGCGCGCCGTGGCCGGGAAGGTCGCCGCCAGCGCCTCGATCAGGCTGACGGTGACATTGTTGCGGTAGACGTTGAAGCGCTTCGCGGCCGCCTTGCCGTTTGGGCCGGAAACGAGCATCGGCGTTTCACATCCCGGATCGAGAAGCGGCGGCACGAATCCGGCGGCGTAGTTCTCGCTCCCGTCGAGCGGCATAGCGGGCATTTTGCTAGGCGCTTGCACGGAGCTTCTCCCGTGAAGCTGCCTTGGAATGGCGGTCGAGGATCAATTGCGCCGCCGCCGCCTCGCGCTTCAGCACCGGCCAGCCGGGAATGGCGCTGTCCCATTCGATCAGCGTCGGGATCGGGCGGCAACGGCCGATGACGATGTCGAAGAGCTTCCATACGGCATCGCTGACCGGTCCGTCGTGGCTATCGATCAGCAACAACTCGCCCTCGTCATCCTGCTGCTTAGCATGCCCGGCGAGATGGATTTCGCCGACATGGTCCAACGGAAAGTCGTTCAGATAGTCGAGCGCGGAATAATTCTGGTTGGTGGCGGAAACGAAGACGTTGTTGATGTCGAGCAGCAATCCGCAGCCGGTGCGTTTCACCAGTTCGCTAATGAACGCCGTTTCGCTCATCGTCGATTCCCGGAAAGTGACGTAGGTCGAGGGGTTCTCGAGCAACAATGGCCGGCCGATCGCCTGCTGGACCTCATCGATATGCGCGGCAACGCGCGTGACCGTGGCTTCGGTGTAGGGCAGCGGCAAGAGGTCGTTGTAGTAGGTGGTTTCATGGGTCGACCAGGCGAGATGCTCGGAGACGAGCGCCGGCTCGTAGCGTCGGACCAGATCCTTGAACCGCCCCAGATGCGCCTTGTCGAGCGGCTGCGGCCCGCCGATCGACATGCAGACGCCGTGCAGCGAAACGGGAAAATCTTCGCGGATCCTGACCAGCGCCGCATGCGGCGGACCGCCGGCGCCCATGTAGTTTTCCGCGTGGACTTCGAAGAAGCCGCCGGGAGCGTCATCCGCAAGGATCGCCTGCAGATGCTGGTGCTTGAAGCTGGTGCCTGCCAGGCCATCGATCTCATGCCTGGGAAACCGCTGGCTTGCCGAAGCGAGCCGATCGGGACTTGCTGGTGAAGTGCTCATTGCCAATCCTGTCGCTGGTTTTTCGCGGTCGCGCCGGATTGCGCGACCGCTGTTGCCGTGCCCGGGCGGAAAGGCGTTCGCTCCTCCCACCCGCGTCGGATCGGCTCAGGACGGGAGGTCGCGCTTCAGCGGCTCCGGCGAGCCCTTGCGTCCGTCCGGAAGTTGCATGGTGGTGCACGTACCGCCATCGACGAACTTCCAGGAGTTGCCCTGATAGTCGACCGTCGAAGTGGCCTGGCATGTCGTGCCCGGTCCGGCGGCGCAATCGTTCTGGCCCTTCAGGGCGACGCCGAAACATTTTTCCTTGCCGGCATCCATCGCGGCCTTGACCTGTGCCTTGGTGAGTGGTGCCGCGGCGGCGAGCGATGACAGGGCCGCGGCCACTGCGCCAGCCAGCATTGCACTGCTGATCGTGGACTTCATGGACATCATTCTTTCTCCGTGTTGAACTGTTCCCGTGCGTCCTGTCTCGGGCGCACATCGGGTCTTTCGTCGCGGAGACGGGTGGCGTTACATAACCTTGTCAACACGCTTTCGTGATGTCTTCGCGAGCGGTATCGTTGATGACAGCCGGCTGACAGCCGCTGCGATTTTTGGGATGAAGGTGTAACGAACGCCCGGGTTCGGCGAATGAGAAGGAAAGGCGCGGTTGAGCGGCGCGGACGACGAACATCTGGCAGGACTTCTTCGCGGGTCCGTGGCCGGAGATGAGAAGGCCTATGCTGACTTTCTGCGTGACGCCGCGGTCCTGATCCGCAGTTGGGCGCGGCGGTGGGCCGTTGGCGGCGGCATTGATGCCGAGGACATCGTGCAGGAGGCTTTGCTGGCAGTGCACGTCAAGCGCCACACCTGGCGAAACGATGCACCCGTTCTCCCTTGGCTTCACGCGATCGCCAGGCACAAATTCGTCGATGCCGTCCGGCGACAGGCCCGCCGCCCGACGGTTGGCATTGAGGAATTTGAAGAGACACTTGCGAGCGCCGAAACCGAAAAGGCCTGCGATTGGGAGATCGGCCGGGCACTCGAGGGCCTCGCACCGGGGCAGCGTTCGGTCGTCAACGCGATCTCGATCGAAGGCTGTTCGGTCGCCGAGACGGCGAAGAGACTGGATATGAATGAGACGGCGGTGCGCGTGGCGCTTCATCGCGGCCTTGCCGCAATCGCCCGCCGATTTGGACGAGACTGAACATGGACACGAACGACCTGATCAAGGCTCTTGCCGCGGATACAAGGCGGCCCGGATTGTCGATGAATGCCGTCTGGTTCGCCACCTGTGCCGGCGCGCTGGTTCTCGCCGGGCTCGAGTTCTCGGCCCTTCTTGGACCGCGGCCGGATATCGCCATCGTCGCGGAAACGGTGCGCTTCCTGTTCAAGTTCGTCGTGACCATCGCGCTGGCGGCCGCCGCCTTCGGCGCCATGCGTGTCGCGGCCTGGCCCGAAGCCGATTTGCGCAAGCTGCTGCCCTATCTCGCAATTGCGCCGGCGCTGGTGGTCGGTGGCGTCGTGCTCGAGCTTTTCGCGGTGCCGCGCGACGCCTGGGCGACGAGACTTATCGGCACCAACAGCCTGCTTTGCCTGACCTTCATTCCGCTGATCGGGTTGGCGCCGCTGGGGCTCTTTCTGCTGGCGCTGCGCTACGGCGCTCCATCGCGTCCGGCGCTATCCGGTGCGTTGGCGGGGCTTGCGGCCGGCGGCATCGCCGCCACGTTTTATGCGGCGCACTGCCCCGATGATTCACCGCTCTTCGTCGCGACCTGGTACACGATTGCGGTCCTTGGCCTCGCACTGCTCGGGACCCTCGGCGCCCGCTGGCTCGTCCGCTGGTAGAAGGGTTGTGGGCAGAAGGCACACCGTCGGCTGTTTCTGCGACTGTTGCATCCGGGCCGCAGCCGTGACGATTGGCGCCATGGCAAGATTTCTGCACTTGGCGGTTGCACGCGATTCGCTTATAGCTCCTCTTCCGGCAACCAATCAGGGAGGTTTCAAAAGATGCCAGCTTTTTCTTTCTCCCTACGGGGCGGCGTACAGTTCTGAGCTGGACGCAGAAGGGCGCCTTCGCCTTTCCGTCTTTTCCGGGTCAGAGTTCGTTTCGCTGACCTTGGCCGTTCTCTTCCAGAGAATATCGCCAAGCCAATGATGCCGCATCGGAAGCTGGGTTCCTTTTCACGGCATAGTTCATTCTGAATCTTTTTGAGGCCGATGCGTCGCGCATCGGGCAAATATTATGGCTTTTACTCGTTTCGCCTTGCGCGGCGGTGCGTTCCGCAGCGTTCTTGGTTTCACTTGGTCTCATTGGAAGGCGCAGCCGTTCAGGATCAGCATCATCCTCGGCATGGTCCTCCTGTCGACGCTCGCCGATGTCCTGACGCCGCTCTATTCGGGCCGGCTCGTCGATGCCGTCGTTTCCGGCGCGGCAACCGATCAACTTGCCTGGAATGCAGCGATCGCGGCATTCTGGATGCTGATGGCGCTCTCGCTCGGCGCGATCCTGTTGCGTCACCTCACCTTCCTGGGCGTCACGGATCTGACGCTCAAGATGATGGCAGACATCGCCTCGGCGGCGTTCTACCGCATCCAGCGCTTCTCGACAGACTGGCACGCCAACAGCTTCGCCGGCTCCACGGTGCGCAAGGTGACCCGCGGCATGTGGGCGCTCGACCTTCTGAACGACACATTGCTGGTCGCTCTGTTCCCGTCCGTCGTGATGCTGGTCGGTTCGACGGTGCTGATGTCGTTCTACTGGCCGATGATGGGTGTCATCATCGGCATCGGCTCGATCGTCTTCATCCTGATGACGATCGTACTTTCGCTCGGCTATGTCGCGCCGATGGCGAGCCTCGCCAACCGATGGGACACGAAGCTCGGCGGAGCGCTCGCCGACGCGGTGAGCTGCAACATCGTGGTCAAGGGCTTCGGCGCCGAAAGCCGGGAGGATGCACGGCTTGCCAAGGTGCTTTCCAAATGGCGGGACCGCACGCGCCGCACGTGGATTAGAGGCACGACCAATGGCACGACACAGGGGGCTATGCTGCTCGTCCTGCGCGCGGCCGTGATCGGCTTCGCCTTGCTTTTGTGGGCGCGCGGGCAGGCAACGGCGGGTGACATCACCTTCGTGCTCACCTCGTTCTTCATCCTGCAGGGTTACCTGCGTGAAGTCGGGCAGCATATCCGCAACCTGCAGCGCTCGATCAACGACATGGAGGAGCTCGTCGACATCCATGGCCAGCCGCTCGGTATCGAGGACAGGGCCGATGCCAAGCCGATCCGGATCACCGACGGTCGCATCGAGTTCAAGGACGTCACGTTCCATTACGGTGCGCACCGCAAGCCGCTCTACGACCGGTTCTCGGTGACGATTCGCGAGGGCGAGCGTGTCGGTCTCGTCGGGCATTCCGGCTCGGGCAAGACGACCTTCGTCAAGCTGATCCAGCGTCTGCACGATCTGAAGTCCGGGCAGATCCGGATCGACGGCCAGGACATCGCCTCCGTGGCGCAGACGTCGCTGCGCCAGCAGATCGCGATCGTCCAGCAGGAGCCGATCCTGTTCCATCGCTCGCTTGCGGAAAATATCGCCTATGCGCGGCCGAGCGCCACGCAGAGCGAGATCGAGAAGGCGGCGAAGCTCGCAAGTGCGCACGACTTCATCACGGCCCTGCCGAAAGGCTACGGCACGCTGGTGGGCGAGCGCGGCGTGAAGCTCTCGGGCGGCGAGCGCCAGCGCATCGCCATTGCGCGCGCGTTCCTGGCGGATGCACCGATCCTGATTCTCGACGAGGCAACGTCGAGTCTCGATTCGGAATCGGAAGTGCTGATCCAGCAGGCGATGGAACGGCTGATGCTCGGGCGCACGACGCTGGTGATCGCACATCGCCTGTCGACCGTGCGGGCGCTCGATCGGCTGCTGGTCTTCGATCACGGCCGGATCGCGGAGGAGGGCACGCACGACGCGCTGATCCGTCTCGATGGCGGCATCTACCGCGGTCTCTTCGAGCGCCAGGCGCTGGAACTGACCAAAGGACTGGTGCTGAACGATCAGTAGGGATCCTATCTGCGAAACTATTCGCCGCGCCTGATATGGGCGCGGCGAATTTCATATCTACTCAGCAAGCCAACGATCGATGCCGCGTGCAGCCGCACGCCCGGTGGCAAAACAGGCTGTCAGCAGATAGCCGCCGGTCGGTGCTTCCCAGTCGATCATCTCGCCAGCGACAAAGATGCCGGGCAAGGCCTTCAGCATGTAGCCATCGTCAATCGAATCCCACTTGACTCCACCTGCCGAAGAGATGGCTTCGGCGATCGGCCGCGGGCATCGCAGCGGGATCGGCAGCGCCTTGATCAAGGCAACGAGATCCGATGGGCTCATCCGCGCGGCTTTGGGCGCAAGTTCGCGCAGCAGCGCGGCTTTCGTACCTTCGAGCCCGGCCCCCTTGCGCAGGCGGTTGACGAAGCTGGTTTTGCTGTCAAAGCGGCCGAGATCCTTCGCCAGTCGCTCGGCGGTTCGTCCGGGGGCGAGATCGACCAACAGATCGGCCCGTTCCCCGCCCGCAAGGCGGTCTCTGAGCGGGGCTGCATGGGCGTAGACCAAGCTGCCTTCGATGCCGCTCTTGCTGACGACGAATTCGCCCGGCACGGTGCCCGCTTCAGATGTCGCGGTGACACCCTTGAGTGCTGCGCCGGCGAAGCAATCGCGGAAGGTTTCGCTCCAGTCGACATCGAAGCCGCAATTGGCGGGCTGGAAGGGAGCGATGGCAATACCCCTTTCTTCCAGCCAGGCAAGCCAGACGGCATCAGATCCGAGGCGTGGATAGCTGGCGCCGCCGAGCGCGAGCACAGTCGCATCGGCGCTGACAAGCTTCTTGCCATCGGGTGTATCGAAGGCGAGTTCGTTGCCCTCAAAGCCTGTCCAGCGGTGCCGGGTCAGGATCCGGACTCCACGGCCTTCCAGCGATTTGAGCCAGGCGCGCAGCAGCGGCGACGCCTTCATGACCTCCGGGAAGACACGGCCCGACGAGCCGACGAAGGTTTTCGTTCCGAGAGCGGCGGCCCATTGTCTGACATCTTCGGGTGTGAACGCGTCTAGGGCCGCGCGCAGCCGCGGCGACGCGTTGCCGAAGCGCTCGGCAAAGACCGCATAGGGTTCGGAATGGGTGATGTTGAGGCCCGACTTGCCGGCAAGCAGGAACTTCCGCGCGACCGTCGGCATGGCGTCGTAGACCGTGACGCTGTGGCCGCGTTCAGCCAGCTCCTCGGCGGCTATCAGCCCGCTTGGCCCACCGCCGATAACGGCGATCTGCGTCTTCCCCATGCACCTGCCCGGTCATCGATTCCACTCCCGTGCACTCTTGGCCCGGCGACGGCGGTCGCGCAACCCCGCCTGACATGCACTCAGTGGCGATTGGCGCCATTGAGCTTCTTCTCGAGCCACAGGCTGTAGCGCGAACCGGTGAAGCAGATGACGAAATAGACCGCCGCGGCGAAGATGTAGGCCTCGCCGTAAAAGCCGAGCCAGCCAGGGTCGGTCGCCGAGGTCTTGGCGGCGTTTAGCAGATCGTAGATGCCGATGACCGCAAGCAGCGAGGTGTTGAGCACGATGCCGATCGACAGGTTGACGATAGCCGGAATGACGGCGCGAAGCGCCTGCGGCAGCACGATCAGCCGCAGCATCTGGATCCTGCCGAGGCCGAGCGACAGGGCCGCCTCCCGCTGACCGACGGGAACGACCTGGAGACCCGCGCGAATGACTTCGGCGAGATAGGCGGAAAAGAACAGGGTAACGCCGATCTGCGCGCGGAGCAGCTTGTCGATGGCGGCGCCGCTCGGCAGTGCCATCGGCACGATCAGCATGGCGACGTAGAGAACGGCGATCATCGGCACGCCGCGCAGCACTTCGATGAAGGCAATCGCCAGGCACCGCAGGATGCCCATGTCGGACTGGCGGGCAAGCGCCAGCAGGAGCGCGATCGGGAAGGCAAAGGCGAGGCCGGCGATCGAGACGGTGAGCGTGATCGGCAGCCCGCCCCAGTGATTGGTCGAGACCGGTTCCATGCCGGCCGTCCCCGCCATCAACGCCCAACTACCGACGAGCACGGCCAACCACAGGGGCACGAGCCGGAAGCTCCAGAAGCGGGGAAGGGCGGAGACCGCGAGAAGCGTCAGGATCAGCACCACGACCAGCGCCGGGCGCCATTGCAGGGGCGGCGGGAAGAAGGCGAACAGCATGAATCGCAGCTTTGCGCCGACAAAGGCCCAGCAGGCGCCGGCCGTTTCCTCAGCACAATCGGCCGACGTACCGGTCCAGACCGCGTCGATGACCGCCCACCGCAGGAAGGGAAGCAACAGCCAGAGGATTGCCGCAAGTGTTCCAAGCGTGACGAGGCCATTCCCCCAGCCGTTGAAAAGCCCCTGGCGCCAGCGGTGCCAATCGGGCGCGACGGGGGGCGCAAGTTCGATCTGGCTCATCGCTTTCCTTCTCCGCGCAGAACCACGCGCCGATTGTAGAGGTTCATGACCGCCGATACCGACAGGCTGATGGTCAGGTAGACGGAGCCGATGATGATGATCGCTTCCAGTGCCTGGCCGGTCGTGTTGGCCGTTGTATTGGCGACGCTGACGAGGTCGGGGTAACCGATTGCGACCGCGAGGCTCGAATTCTTCGTGAGATCCAGGAAGCTGGAGATCATCAGCGGCGTGATGACCCGAAGCGCCTGCGGCAGCACGACAAGACGCAGGATCTGCGCCGGTTTCAACCCGAGCGCCCGGGCTGCCTCCCATTGGCCCGATTTCACCGACTGGATGCCGCTGCGCACGATCTCCGAAATCGACGCCGAGGCATTGACGACGAGGCCGACGAGCAGCGCAGCGAATTCCGGCGTCAGCGACAGGCCGCCGCGAATGTTGAAACCGCCCTTGGCGGGGATTTCGACAGCGGCCGCGAAGCCAAGGGAGGTGAGCGCGAGGTAGCAGAGGGCGAGGGCGGCGAGTGCGGCACCGGCAGATTTCGGAAGATAGAAGGCTGAGCCTGCAAACAGGCGACGGCAGAGGAGGATCGCGGCGAGGAGAGCAAGTACGACCGTCGAAAGCCAGACCATGGTCGGTACCCCCTCGATCGAGAGCGAGGGTAGGTAAATGCCGCGATTGCTGAGATAGACGCTGCCCAAGAAGGTGTAGGCGCCGCGCGGCGGCGGCAACACGTGAATGATCGCGCTCCACAGGAAGAGTTGCAGCAACAGCGGGGTATTGCGCAAAAGCTCGACGTAGCCATGGACGAAGCTGGCAAGCAGCAAATTGCCCGAGAGCCGCGCGATGCCGAGCGCGACGCCGAGCACGGTTGCAAGCAGGCAGCCGACGACGGCGACCTTGACCGTGTTGGCGATGCCGGCCGCAAGCGCCCGGGCATAACTGTCGCCGGCGGAATAGGAAAGCACGCTTTCACCGATCTCGAAGTTCGCCTGATGGGAGAGGAAGGCGAAGCCCGGCGTAAGTCCCATGCGGTGCATGCTGTCGGCTGCGTTCTGCCCCAAAACCGCGAAGAGCAGGAGCACGCCGATGAAGAGCACGCCTTGCTGCAGCGGCAGGGGCCCGACCCAGGAGCGCAGGCGGGAGGCGAGTCCGGTCCCCGAAGGGCCCGGTTGGAGGAAGCGTGTCATGGGAAAGACCCGGCTCAACGGAACGGCGGCGAATAGAGCAGGCCGCCCGCGGTCCAGGGTTGGTTGTAGCCTCGCTCGAAGTTGAGGGCCGTGCCCTTGCCGACATTGCGCTCGAAGATCTCGCCGTAGTTGCCGACCGTCTTGACGATGTTATAGGCGAATTTCGGGTCTAGGCCGATGGCTTCGCCGAGAGACGGGTCGACGCCGAGGAAGCGCTTGATTGCCGGATCTTCGCTCTTCAGGAACGTGTCGACGTTTTCCTTGGTGATGCCGAATTCTTCCGCCTGGATCGTGGCATAGACGGTCCAGTTGACGATTTCGAGCCACTGGTCATCACCGGCGCGGATCGCCGGTGCCAGGGGCTCCTTTGACAGGCGCTCCGGCAGAAGCACGTAATCGTCGGGCTTGGAAAGCTGAGTGCGCTTGGCGGCAAGGTCGGTCGCATCTTGGGTCAGAGCATCGACACGACCGGAATCGAGCGCCTTCAGGAATTCCCCGGTTTCCTCGATCGTGACGGGCGTGAAGGCCTTGCCAGTCTTGCGGAAGAAGTCGGCGATGTTGAGCTCACCGGTCGTGCCGCTCTGGACACCGATCGTCGCGCCGTCCAGTTCCTCGCCCTTGGTGACGCCGAGGTCCTTGCGCACCAGCAGGCCTTGTCCGTCGTAGAAGACGACGGGGCCGAAGTGGAAGCCGAGCTTGAAGGCGCGGCTCACTGTCTGGGTGACGCCGGAAAGCAGGATATCGAATTCGCCGGACTGCAATGCCGGCAGCCGCTGCTGCGGCGAGGAGTTGGTGAATTCGACCTTCTCGGCGTCGTTGAAGACGGTGATGGCGATGGCGCGGCCGAAATCGACAAAGAAGCCCTGCCAGCGGCCACTGCTATCGGGCGAGAAGAAACCCGGCGTGGTGCCGACGCCAACCTTGATCACGCCGCGTGCCTTGATCTTGTCGAGCGTTTCGCCGGCAAGCGCTGACGTGGCGATCAGGCCAGCCGCCAGCGCTGCCGTTGCGGCAAAGGCTTTGGTGAAAAGTTTTCGGTGAGTGAAATGTCGCTGCATAGAGGCCCCC
The DNA here is from genome assembly GCF_056924495.1 of Ensifer sp. 38_S197. NCBI lineage: Bacteria > Pseudomonadati > Pseudomonadota > Alphaproteobacteria > Hyphomicrobiales > Rhizobiaceae > Ensifer > Ensifer sp. 38_S197. The sequence goes on from NZ_JBXOVZ010000001.1 coordinate 2,089,805, forward strand.
AAGCCAGAAAGGAATGTCGCTGCGCATGCAGGGCGGAAGCGCCCGCTGCGTCCTGAGATAATTAAATCTATAGAAATTATGTAATAGGTATTTTTGTGCAAAATTGGCGTGCGGTCCGAAACAGATTTCGCCGTCCCGTTTTTGCCGGGAACGTTTTTGACAAGCGGGAGGTCGGGCCGACCGGCCAAGAGCTGCGCATCCGGGTTGCCAGGCCCAGGATTTGCGCCTCTTGTTGAGATCGGCGGAAGTTCCTAGGTTCCGCCGGTCGAATAGTTTACTTCGTCGGCGATGCGGCTCTTTGCGAAAAATTGGTGGGACCGGGTAGGATGGGGCGCGCCGACGTCGGTCGCCTTGCATCTCATCGTTGCCTTTTTGCTCTGGTTCGACCTGCCACTCGAACTGCCGAAGCCTCCGAAGGAGCAGACCGTCAACGTCGAACTCGTTCCTCCTCCCCAGGCAAAGGAAGAGAAGAAGGCCGAACAGAAGAAGGCTGAGCAAAAGAAGGGCGAGGAGAAGAAGGCCGAGCAGCCGAAGCCGCAGCCCAAGCCGAAGCTACAACCAAAACCGCAGCCCCAAACAAAGCCGCAGCCGAAGCCGCCGCAACAACTGCCGCAGTCCTTCGCGTCCGCTATGGCCAAGACCAAGCAGGACAACAAGGAGGCCGAGCTTCCGCCGGCCGCGCAAACGGCTGGGAAGAAGCCCGACGCGTCGGAGCAGGCAAAGGCTGCGACCGAACCGGCGAAGGCCGCTGACGAACCGGCAAAGGTTCCGCCCAAGAAGGAAGATGCACCGGTAAAGCAGCAAAAGCCGTTGCCGACGCTGGCTGTGCCGGCGAAATCATCGGAGACTGCCACGGAAAAATCGGACGAAAAGCCGCCGGCGACGGTGGCTGAGGCGAAGGATATGAAGGCAGCCGAGGCCAGGCAGCAAGCGGAAAAGCAGCCGGAAGAAAAGCCGAAGACGAAGCCGGCAGATAGGGCTGCAAAGGTCGACCTCAAGCCGATCCCAAGCAAGTTGACCGAAGCAAAAGAACTCTATTCGGCGAAGTCGATCGCCGATCCGCGGGTGAAGCAGGCACTCATCAATCTTCCGGTGAAGACGCGCATCCGCCAGATCTGCAACACAGAGGCGCTGGAGCAGATCCGTAATCAGAGACCGAATACCCCGCCGGAGGGTCTCGTCCCCTTCGGTCCGAGGGGGGGCTTCATTTCAAAGAACCGTTTTAATGCCAGTGGCGGCGCCTACCGCAGCAAGTCGAACTGGTATGACGTCGACTTCAAATGCGTTGTCAACGACGACGCGACGGAGGTGACTTCCTTCAGCATCGCCATCGGCGGCATCGTGCCGAGGACGAGCTGGCAAGAACGGCGCCTGCCGGTGAACTGAGCCTTCAAGCCCCAAGCACGGCACACCTGCATTGCGCGAACGCCATCTGGCGACCCATAACTGAAAGCCGGTCGGTTCATTCGGCATGGACGGCGGCTACGCTGTAAGGCGTTTCGCCTGCCGGGCCCTTGAGCCCGGCAGGCACGGGTGCGAGTTGCCACTCTCGCACCAAACCGTGGCGCATAGCGTCACTCCGCGGCTTGCAGCGCCCGCTCGCGGTAGACGGAGACCAGTGATGTGCCGAGCATCGCAGCGACCGCGGCGAAGAGGAAGACACCAGCTGGCCCCTGCAATTCAACGAGAAGGCCGCCGAGGATTGCGCCGGTGGAAATGGCAATCTGGAAGGTCGTGAGCGTTGCAGCACCTGCACCTTCGGCTTCGTCACCGGCGGCGCGGCTCAAGAACGACTGGACGCTGACGGGCAGCGCGCCGAAGGCGAAGCCCCAGGCGGCGGTGGCTAGGATGGCAACGGCCGGCAGCGCGCCGGCAATCGCCAGCGTCAGGGTCGTGACGGCGACACCGGCTGCAGCCGACATCATCGACAGGCGCGTGCTGCGCTCGGCAAGGAAGCCGCCGGCAATGTTGCCGAAGAAGCCGCCAATGCCAAAGGCGAGCAGGATTGCGGCAATCGCCTCGACGCCGAACTGCGGCACCTGCTCCAGGAACGGGCGAACATAGGTGAAGCCGGCAAAGTGACCCGTGACGACGAGCAGGATCGTTGCGAGGCCGAGCCGGATCGCCGGGCGCTTCAGCACGTTGAGGATCGTATTCAGGCCGGTTGACCCGACCGGCGGAAGCCGCGGAACCGTCAGCGCCTGGACAGCGAAAGTGATGATGCCTACGACGGCGGCGAGCAGGAAGGCGTAGCGCCAGCCGAGCGTCGCACCGATCCAGGCGCCGACGGGGGCGGCGCAGACCGTCGCGATTGACACGCCCGACATGATGATCGCCATCGCCCGCGGCATCAGCCTGCCCGGAACGAGCCGCATGGCGAGTGCCAGCGACAGGGCCCAGAAGCCGCCAAGCGCGATGCCGAGCAGGAACCGTGCAGCAAGCAGCATCGGCAGGCTCGAGGCAAAGCCGGCGATCAGGCTCGATATGACCAGTAACGCGGTCAGTGTGAGAAGGACATTCCGCCGGTCTAAGCGCCCGGTGTAGACGACGATCGCCGGACCGGCGATGGCCGCAACGACGGCAGTCGTAGTTACCGATTGGCCGGCCGCACCGACGGTTACGCCGAGATCGGCGGACATGGGCGTGAGAAGGCTTGCCGGCAGAAATTCCGCCGTTACCAGGCCAAAAACCCCAAGCGAAAGCGAAACGACGGCCGCCCATAGCGGCTTCTTGCGTTCATCCGCCTCGCCCGCAGGGCTTGCGACGATGCCATCCATGATTTTCATCTCCATTGCAGTTGGGATGAAAATATGCATGGCGGTTTGGAGTTTCTATGCTAGAAAATCCAAAACACTATGCCGTTTGTCCAAAGTTGGAGTGTCCAATGACCGATGCGCTCACTGACATCCTGCGCGGCCTGAGGCTCGACGGAGTGGAATATGGGCGTTGTCAGCCCTGTGCGCCATGGGCAACCTCCTATCCCGCGCAGGAACCGGCGCGATTTCATTTTCTGGCGTCCGGTTCCGCTCATCTTCAGACGCCGGACGGCGACTGGATGGAGCTTACGCCGGGGGATGCCGTGCTCTTGCCGCGCGGCGATGCGCATGTGCTTGCCAGCGAACCCGGCCTGCCGACGATTTCGATCCGCGATCTGCCGAAGCGGCAGCTCTGCGACGGCATCGTCGACGTGCAATGCCCCAATTCGGACAGCCAGAACCTTTTGTTCTTCGCGGTGATGCAGTTCAACGTCGATCGCCTGCACCCCTTGCTGCAACTGATGCCCTCGGTCATGCGCACCAGCGATCTCGCATCCAGCGAGCCGTCGATCCCGTCGCTGCTTGATACCATGACGCGCGAAGCGGCGATGCAGCGCGTCGGCTCGGGCGGTATCCTGGCGCGGCTTGCCGATGTACTGACTGCGACGATCATCCGCGCCTGGGTGGAGCATGGATGCGGTACAGCGACGGGCTGGCTTGCGGCCGTCCGCCATCCGGAGGTCGGCCGCGTTCTCGCCGCCATTCATCTCGATCCCACGAAGGACTGGACGGTGCCCGAGCTCGCCAAACTCATGGGCGCGTCGCGCTCAGGCTTTGCCCAGCGCTTCTCCGATACAGTCGGCGAGACGCCGGCCCGCTATGTGGCACGCATGCGCATGCATCAGGCGCATCAATGGCTGCGCGAAGGAAAACGCGTCGCCCATGTGGCGAACCGCCTCGGCTATGATTCCGAGGCCTCGTTCAGCCGTGCCTTCCGCAAGATCATGGGTGCGCCGCCAAGCCATTCGCGAAGCTTCGCCTCGGCGATGGAGTAGGCCAGCTTCGTGAGCTGCGCCGCGCGCCGAGGTCTCGGAACGTGACGGCGCGATCGGCCCTTGCGCCATGATCCCGGACTATCGATGCATCCGCCGGCGTTGCAGGCTTCTCATGAAACTATTCCATTTTTGAGATGCCGTTTCGCCAGCGATAAAGGTAGGGTGCCCGCGATGAAAAGTCTGTTTCGCGATCGGGTCGATGGGCAACGAAATGATGGGAAAAATGGTAGATATCAATTGCTTACGACTTCGAGATCTTGGCTTCCGCCCGGGCGTCTATGAAACCGGCCCGTTGAATGCCATCACCGATGTCGAGGGCGTCGCGGTCGGCCATGCGACCGTCATCGAAGCGGACCGCATCCGCACTGGCGCGACCGCCATCCTGCCGCATGGCGGCAACCTCTTTCAGGACAAGGTTCCAGCGGCGCTCGCCGTACTCAACGGTTTCGGCAAATTCACCGGGTCCACTCAGGTAGAGGAGCTTGGCGAACTGGAGACGCCGATCGTTCTCACCAACACCCTGGCGACCGGCCGCGCCATCGAGGCGATCAATCGCTGGACGCTGGCGCAACCCGGCAACGACAGGGTCGTATCGCTCAATGCGGTCGTTGGCGAGACCAACGATTCCCGCCTCAATGACATCCGCGCCAGCCGCCCGACGATCGATGAGATCGGTGCAGCCCTTGCGGCCGCCAGGACCGGTGCTGTGGAGGAGGGCGCAGTCGGCGCCGGAACCGGCACCGTGGCTTTCGGCCTCAAGGGCGGTATCGGCACCAGTTCGCGACGCGTCAAGACCGCCGGCGTGGTCTTCACTCTCGGCGTGCTGGTTCAAACGAATTATGGCGGCAGGCTCACCGTTTGCGGCCGTGCCTACGAGGCGCCGGCGGCGCACGACCGGGATGGCTCGATCGTCATCGTGATCGCGACCGACGCGCCGCTCTGCGCACGCAATCTAAAGCGCCTCGCCGCGCGCGCCTTCGGCGGCCTTGCCCGCACCGGGGCGGCGCTCAGCAACGGTTCCGGAGACTATGCGCTTGCCTTCTCCACGGCCCCTGCCGTGCGCCGCACAAGGGCGCGGCGGGCAGCGATCGCGGATTATCCGGACCTTCCGAACGACCTGATGTCGCCGCTCTTCGAGGCAGCGATCGAGGCGAGCGAAGAGGCGATCCTCAATTCGCTCACCATGGCGCGCACGATGCATGGCTTCAACGCCGCGAGCGGCAAGCCAAACACGGTCGAAGCGATCTCGCTCGAGAGGCTTCGCGCCCTCAGTGCGCAGTGATAATTGCGCCATGGATCGCGAGCAGTGCGGCGATCCATTGCTGCACGCCAACCTAATGTTCACGGAGCCCACATGTCCCAGTCGCCCATTCGCACAGTCTATCTCAACGGCGCGTTTCTACCGGAGAGCGAAGCACGCCTCTCGATCTTCGACCGCGGTTTCCTCTTCGGCGATGGCATCTATGAAGTGACCGCCGTGCTCGACCGCAAGCTGATCGACAGTGCGCCGCATATGGCCCGACTGGAACGCTCAGCGCGCGAAATCGGCGTGCCGCTGCCGGTGTCGACCGAGGAAATCGTGGCGATTGAAAAGCGCCTGGTGCGAGACAACGACCTGGTCGAAGGCATCGTCTATCTCCAGCTCACCCGCGGTGCCGAAGACCGGAATTTCCTGTTCTCGGAGGATATCAAGCCGACCCTCGTGCTCTTCACCCAGGAAAAGACGCTGGTGAGCGGCGCCGCGGCGGAGAAGGGGCTTTCGGTCAAGACCGTACTGGACCAGCGCTGGGCGCGCCGCGACATCAAGAGCGTCTGCCTGCTGCCGCAGGTGATCGCCAAGCGCATCGCCAAGGCCGAAGGCTGCGATGAAGCCTGGATGATCGAAGACGGATTCGTGACCGAGGGCGCATCCTCCACTGCCTATATCGTCACCGAGGACAACCGCCTGATCACACGCGGCAACAGCCACGCGACCTTGCCCGGCTGCACCCGGCTTGCCGCCCTGGCGCTGGCCGCCGAACAGGGACTGACGCTCGAAGAGCGCCCCTTCACGCTCGACGAGGCGTTGAACGCCCGCGAAGCCTGCCTGACGAGTGCCTCGAATTTCGTCGCGCCGATTACCCGTATCGACGGCAAGCCTGTCGGCTCCGGTGCACCGGGGCCGATCGTCAAGCGTCTGCGCGAACTCTATCTGGAGCACGCGCGGCGGACGGCGATCTAGATCGTCCTTCCGCGTTTGGACTGCCGCTCAGGTGGCGGCCTCCAGGCTCTGCCAGACGCGGCCGACGATCCGGCGACGGTTCTCCTTGGCGCGATAGAGGCGAATCTCTACGCTGACATCCCAGCGCGGATCGGCGGCACGCACCAGCGAGCCCCTCGCCAGTTCGGCCGTCATCAGGCTCTCGGGAACCCAGGCGATGCCCCATCCGGCCTCGGCCATGGCCTTCAGCCCAACCGACATGCTGCCTTCGTGGACCCGCTCGGAGGTAGGCAACTCCGGGCCTATCAGGTCGTCGAGAAGCTGGCCGAAGAAGGACGATTTCTCGTAGCTCAGATGCGGAAAGGGTTTCGTGCCGCCGTCGAGCGGGTGCATGGGCGCGCCCGTTTCGCTCGCCGCCGAAACGGGAAGGATGCGCTCGTGGCCCAGCACGCGATGTTCGAAGGCCCGCGGGTCCAGCAGGTGTGGAACCTGGGTATGGGCATAGGTGAGCAGGAAGTCGCACTCGCCGTCGACGAGCGAGTTGAGGTTTTCCTCCATGCTGCCGGAGTCCGGGCGAAGTCGCGAGAAGAGCGGCCCGATCCTGGCGTTCACGCGGCTCATCCACTCGGGAAAGAAGGTGAAGGAAAGCGTGTGCAGCGCCGTCAGTTTGATGGTGCGGGCGTCGGAGCCTTCCTCCTGCTGAAGGTTGCGCTTCGCCTGATAGAGCTGCTTCAACGTTTCCTGCGCCACCGGCACGAATTTCACGCCTGCTTCGGTGAGGCGCGACGGATAGGTCGCCCGGTCGACGAGCGTCGCGCCGAGCCAGGCCTCCAGTTGCCGGATGCGACGGCTGAAAGCCGACTGGGTCACGTGACGCTCGTCTGCCGCCTTGGAGAAGTTCAGCGTGCCGGCCAGCGCCAGAAAGTCTTCAAGCCATTTGATTTCCACGACATGCACTCCGGAAGTCCAGTCCGCTCAGCCGGTGCCGGGGACAGGCTTCTTTGCGGCAGCGCCCGCGCGGCATCAAGAAAAATCAAGCGCGACGGCGATATTCGATCATGCGGGCGCGGCTCGACACCAACTCGAGATGATCGGGCGCAAGCAGATGCAGGCAGATGCGTTTGACCCAGGGACCATCGATCAGGGTGAGCAGGAAGCGGCCATTGCCGAGTGCAGTCAGCGCCATGGCGTGGCGGGTAGGGCCGACGCCCATCAAGACGGTGTCGTTCTCGATCGTGAATTCCGCGCCTTCGTCCGAGAGCCAGACGCCGGAGAGCGAGGCCGGCACTGGCTCATGCGTCGCCGCGGGAAGGAAGCGCCTGGCGGCATGGCCGACCTCGCCGACGAGCGCAGGACCATCGCGACGAAGCCGTATCGGCGCCGAGGCGGAGCGGGACGAGACCCAGCCCTCGCCGTCGTCATAAAGCGTCTCGTCGGCATCGAGATAGGTGCAGGTGCTGCCATTGATCTCAATCCACCAGGGGCCGGTCTCCGTTACGTAGAAACCGTCGCCGAGATCGGCCGCGGGAGCCGGTAGGGGGAGACTGGTGAGCGCCGCCATGCCTTCGAGCGCGATCTTGTAGCCGTTGGTGTCTTCGCGGTTGGAAACGACGACGAAGCCGGCGCGGGTCTTGGGATCGAGCAGGAAATAGGTCTTGTAGCCTGGATGCGAGCCGCCGTGGCCGACGAATTCGTGCGCGCCGAGCCAGGACTTGCGCAAGCCCAGACCGTAGCCGGTCGGCCGTCCGTCGGCGAGAAAGCGCGTTGCCTGCAGCTTGTCGAGAAGGCCAGCGAAGCGACCTTCATCGTCAAGCAGGGCCTGGAGCCAGGTGGTGAGCGCTCGCGCGCTGCCCGTCAGGCTGCCTGACGCGGAGATGTGCAGACCGGCGGCGGAAAGCTGCCAGCGTTCCCCCGAAAGCCAATAGCCGGAAACGAGGCCCTTCACCGGGTCGTTCCAGACGTCTGGCGCCTTCAGCGCGACGCGAAGCGGCGTCGCGATCTCGCGCTCAACGAAGTCGTCGAAGCGGAAACCCTTGCGCACGAGCGCGGCTTCGACGAGGCGGTAGCCGGTGTTCGAATAGGAGACCTCGCGGCCAGCATCGAAATTCAGCCGTTCGAGGCGCGAAATGTAATCGAGCAGCGGTCCCGCCTTCGTCTCCGTATAGACCGAGAGGCCGAGCAACGACAGGCATTCGCGGGTGTCCGGCAGCCCGCCGCTCATGTCGAGAGCCTGCCCGACGGTGACTTCGGCAAGCGGTGAACGCAATTCCGGAAGGTGTTGGCCGAGCGGATCATCGAGACCAATGACGTCGGCATGGGTGAGCACCATCGCGGAAAAGACATGCTTGGTGAGGGACGCATAACGCACCACGCTGTCAACCGTGAATGGCGCAAACGTCGCGAGGCTCTCGACGCCGCCCGAATGCGAAAAGCAGATTCCGGATTCGTCGAAACCGATGACGGCGCCGCCCGGCTGATCTTCTGCCCATTGTGCGGTCAGGCGCTTGGCGGTTGCTTCGGCGGCTTGCCAATCCAGCGTTGCCGGCTTCGTCATGTCCATTCTCCATTCCGTTTGCCGGGTGCTCCCGTGCGTATTTTCCGACTAAGCACGACGGCCGCGCTTGCTGCCAATTCCGATTCCGGCAGGGCCTATGCATGGTTTGCATTTGCCCGGCATGCCTGCCGTGCTCTCTAGAGCGGCGTGGTTCGGATGAACACACTAGGGACGCTCTGAGGAAAAGGGGTGCGGTGCCCGCATCCAAAGTCTATGGTCCGTCCGCGACTATCCATGAGTCGCACGCAGGACAACAGGTTGAGAAGGCGATCCAGAATTGGCGATCCAAGCGAAAATTCCGGTCTTTGACGGACATAACGATGTGCTGTCGCGGCTCTGGCGTTCGCCCGGCGGCGCGCCGGAACGCCGCTTTCTCGATGGCGTCGATACAGGGCATATCGACCTTGACAAGGCAGAGGAGGGCGGTCTGGCCGGCGGCCTGTGCGCCGTCTATGTGTCCTCTCCGGGGCTCGCAAAAGACGGTAGCGGCGAGTTTGCGACGCCGGATCAGGCGAGCGCGCTCGAAGCGACGCTCGGCATGGCAAGCCTGTTGATCCGGATCGAGCGCCAGTCCGAGGGACGATTGAAGATCTGCCGGAGTGCGGCGGATATCCGCGGCGCCATGGCGAAGGGCGCGTTTGCGTCGGTGCTGCATATCGAAGGCATCGAGGCTGTCGGCGCCGACCTCGAAGCGCTCTACGTGCTCCATGCCGCCGGCCTGCGCACGCTTGGGCCTGTGTGGAGCCGGCCGAACATCTTCGCCTATGGCGTTCCATTCCGCTTTCCCTCCTCGCCCGATATCGGCCCGGGCCTGACCGAAGCCGGCAGAGATCTGGTGCGCGCCTGCAACGAGCTGAAGATCATGCTCGACCTCTCGCACATGAACGAGCAGGGTTTCTGGGATATCGCCGCATTGTCGCAGGCGCCGCTGGTGGCGTCCCACTCCAACGTGCATGCGCTCTGCCCGCACAGCCGCAATCTGACCGATCGGCAGCTTGACGCAATCAAGGACACCGGCGGTCTCGCCGGCATCAATTTCGGCGTCCTGTTCCTGCGCTCCGATGGCGTCAAGAACCCGGATACGCCGCTGACGCTGCTTGCCGATCACATCGATTACATCGTCAATCGCATTGGCATCGAGCATGTCGCGCTCGGCTCGGACTTCGACGGAACGACGATCCCGGCCGCGATGCGCAGTGCGGCCGACCTGCCCCTGCTTGTCGACCTCTTGCGCGAGCGTGGCTACGACGATGCGGCGCTTGCCAGGATCTGCCATGGCAATTGGATCCGTGTTCTGGAGACGACCTGGGGAGCTTAAAACGCGTCGCGAACTTTCGGTTCGCGCCCCTGCGCTTTTTGATACTTCGCCTGTTGTACAAAACTGCTGCGCGACAGAGTTTAAGTATCCGGCGCCAGCGGCAGCCCCTCCAGCAGAACGGCGATCGCCGCGTCGACGACGGCTGCGCGGCGGTCCCTTGCAAAGAGCCCGTATTGGACCGGAAGCGGCTTCGGCACGCCGGCGGAAGCGGTGAGCACGCGCATCGTACTCGCCCGCACCGCCTCCGGCGGCAGCAATCCGATGCCGAGGCCGTTTTCTATGGCGGCCTGCAGGGCCGTGATGCTCTGGCTCGTAAATGTGATCCGGTGTTCCCGCCCCTTGTCCGCCAGCGTTTCGATCATGCGCCGGCGCCACAGGCAGGGCGCGGCGAAGGCGACGAGATCGATCGGCCGCATCTCATCGAGCGCATAGTCCGTGGCGCAGACCCACTGCAGCTCGACGTTCCAGGTGGTCAGTGCATCGGCGGTCACGACGGAGGTCGGCACGACCATGATATCGAGATCGCCTTCGGGCCAGGACTTCCCGAGTGGGACGCATTGCTCGACAACCACGTCGAGCCGGATTTCCGAATAGCCGCGCCGCAGCCGTCCGAGCGCTTCCGGCAGCGCCGTCGTCGCCACTTCCTCGGCAAGGCCGACGCGCACGCCGCCGCTCAGTTCCGCCTGCCGGAGGCGGGCCGCCGCTTCGTCGCCGAGTGCGAGCATACGGGTCGCGTATCCCAGGAACAGCTCGCCCTCGGGCGTCGGCACGACACCGCGGCCTGTGCGTTGGAACAGCTGGCGGCCGAGCAGGCTTTCGAGCCGGCGCATCTGCATGCTGAGCGCCGATTGGGTGCGGCCGGTCTGGGTGGCGACGCGGTTCAAGCTGCCCTGCCGGCAGACGGCGACATAGGTGCGCAGCAGGTCGATGCCGATCTGATCAGGTATCATGAAGTTTGAACTCTGTTGTCATCGATATCAATCTACAATGGGAACTTCGGGATGGCTATCTATTCGCTGTGATCAGAGAGGAGCGCTTCAAGCGACGTTGCCCGTGACAGCCAGGCCGGCATCCATCGCCGTCTAGGCGCCGTTTGGGTCCCGCCGCCAGCATCCAAGTCAAAGGAAGAAACGCATGAAAGCAATTCGCGTGCACCAGCACGGCGGGCCGGATGTGCTCGCCTATGAAAATGTCGAGATCGGCGAGCCAGGGCCAGGCGAGGTTCGCGTTCGCAACCGCGCGATCGGCGTCAACTTCGTCGACGTCTACCTGCGTCGTGGCTCCTATCCGCCGCCGCGGCTCCCATTCACGCCCGGAAAAGAAGGGGCAGGCGAGGTGATCTCTGTCGGACCTGACGTCCAGGCCTTCAAGCCGGGCGATCGGGTCGCCTATGCCGAGCCGCTCGGCGCCTATGCGGAAGAGCACAATGTGCCTGCCCATGTCCTCGTGCACCTGCCGGAAGATATCGGTTTCGAGACGGGTGCTGCGATGATGCTGAAGGGCCTGACGGCACAATATCTCCTGCGTCGCACCTTCCGGGTCGAGGCCGGTCACACCATCCTCGTCCATGCGGCGGCGGGCGGTGTCGGCCTGATCCTGACACAATGGGCGAAGCATCTTGGCGCAACGGTTATCGGTACGGTCGGCTCAGCGGAAAAGGCTGAGCTCGCGCGGGCAAATGGCGCCGACCACGTAATCGACTATGGCAAGGAAAACTTCGTAGCGCGCGTTCGCGAGATTACGGAAGGCAGGGGCGTCGATGTCGTCTATGACGGCATCGGCAAGGCGACCTTCGAAGGCTCGCTCGACAGCCTGCGGCCGTTCGGTCACTTCGTGAGCTTCGGCGCGGCGTCCGGTCCCATCGCGCCGTTCGACATCACGATACTGGCGATGAAGGGCTCGCTCTACGCCACCTGGCCGCTGTTGCCCACGCATCTGGCGCGCCGCGACGATGTGCTCGCCATGAGCAAGGACCTCTTCGACGTCGTCGCGAGCGGCGCGGTCAAGATCCCCGTCCACGCACGCCTGCCTTTGGCGGAGGCGGCCGAGGCGCACCGCCTGCTCGAAGGACGCCAAACGACGGGCGCGATGGTGCTGCTGCCTGAGCGTGTCAGGGAAGGCTGAGAGCTTGTGTCAGTGACGGGCGCCGATGGCGGCGCCCGCACCGTCGAACAGGGCGGACCGGGCCTCGTCGATCCTGATGCCGACGGCTTCCCCGACCTGGAAAGGCGTGTCGGCCGGCGCGGTGACATTGATCAGGCCCAGCCTGCCGGCACGCACGAAGACGCTCATGTTGCCGCCGAGATACTCACTCGCCTCGACGACGCCGCGGCAATGACCGCTGTCGGGCGCGACCAGCAAGAGGTGTTCGGGGCGAGCTCCCAGTTGCTCGGGCGCGGCCATTCCCGGCATTGCGAGCGCCAGGTGTCCTTCGCCGCTCAGGTCGATCCGGTCGCCGCTGTCGCGTCGGCAGGGCAAGAGGTTCATCTTCGGGCTGCCGATGAACTGCGCAACGAAAAGGTTGGCGGGTTTCTCGTAGAGCTCTCGCGGGCTGCCCTGCTGCATGATCCGCCCATCCTTCATGACGACGATCCGGTCGGCCAGCGTCATCGCTTCCACCTGGTCATGGGTCACGTAGATCATGGTGGCGCCGAGCGTGCGATGCAACTTGGCGATTTCGAGCCGCATATCGACGCGCAACGCCGCATCGAGGTTCGACAGCGGTTCGTCGAAGAGAAAACCGACCGGCTCGCGCACGATCGCCCGCCCGATGGCGACGCGCTGGCGCTGACCGCCGGAGAGTTCCTTCGGGTAACGGTCGAGCAGCGACGTGAGCTTCAGCGTTTCGGCTGCAGTCTCGATCTTGGCCGTTGCGGCCGCAGTCGGCACCTTGGCGAGCTTCAAGCCGAAGCCCATGTTCTGGCGCACGGTCATGTGCGGATAGAGCGCATAGGATTGGAAGACCATGGCGAGCTGGCGATCGACCGGCGAGGCGGCGGTCATGTCCCTGCCGTCGATCAGGATCTCGCCGGCTGTGGTTTCTTCGAGGCCGGCAATCATTCGCAACAGCGTAGACTTTCCGCATCCGGAAGGCCCGACGATGACGACGAATTCGCCGTCGGCAATCTCCAGGTCGAGCTCCCTGATGATCTCCACCGCGCCATAGCGCTTGCCGGCTTTCCTGAGCGAAATCGTACCCATGCGTCTCTCCTGAAAACGTTCAACCCTTGACCGCGCCGGCGGTCATCGAACCGCTGATCTGGCGATACATGACGAGGCCGAGCAGCATCGGCGGCAAGGCGCCGACGATCATCACGGCCGAGGCCACGCCCCATTGCACGCCGCCGCCGCTGGCAGCAAAGAAGAAGGAGGCGCCAACGGTAACCGGCACAGCCTTCGACGTCGTCAGCATCAGACCGAACAGGAATTCGTTCCAGGCGGTGATGAAGCCGAAGATCAGGCTGGTGACGATTGCCGGACGACAAAGCGGCGTCACGACGCGCAATAGGATCTGCGTGCGGCTTGCGCCATCCATTAGCGCCGCCTCGTCGAGTTCGGCAGGCAGATCGCGAATGGCGTTGACGAGAATGACCAGCGCGAGCGGCAGGTTGACGATCGTGAGGATCAGCCCCAGTCCGAGGCGGGTGTCGAGCAACGCCAGCCACTGGAACATCATGTACAGCGGGATCGCGAAGATGATCAGCGGCACGGCGCGCAGATTGACGATGAAGGGTAGCAGCGTGCGCTCGCCGAACTTGCCGCGGGCGATCGCATAGGCCGCCGGCAATGCCAGCGCGACGGCCAGAACGGTTCCCATCAGCGCCACGGCAAGGCTGTTGAACAGATAGAGGAAGATGTTCAACCGATCCGAGACGTGGAAGACGGTCAGGTAGTTTTCAAGCGTTGGCGCCTGAACCCAGAGGCCGGGATTGCCGGAGAGTTCGCGTGGACTCTTGAACGAGGTCGAAAGCGTCACCAGGACCGGGAAATTCAGGGCGATGGCGGCGACGGCGAAGACAATCCAGCGCAGTGCGGCGATCATCGTTTGGCTCCTTTCCGTCTGCTCGCAAGGGCATTGAGGCCATAGAGCGCCGCAAAGGAGGCGGCGAACAGGATGACCGAGGCGGCGACGGCCTTGCCGATCGCACCCTGCTTGAAGAAGGCCTCATAGATGTAGATCGACAGCGACGCCGTCGATCCGCCAGGGCCGCTGCCGGTCAGCACGTAGACATTGTCGAAGACCCGAAAGCCGTCGATGAAACGGATGAGCAGGGCGGCGGCGATGGTCGGGCCCATCATCGGCAGTTCGATGTACCACAGGCGCTGCAGGCTCTTGGCCCCGTCCATGGCGGAGGCTTCGGCAATTTCCGACGGGATCGCCTGGTAGGCCATGTAGAAGAGCAACAGCGTAAATGGCGTCCATTGCAGCGTCTCGACGACGACCAGCGTCCAGAAGGCGGAGCCGGGACCGAGAAAAGAGACGCTGGCGCCAAAATAGGTCCAGAGATAATAGGGCACCGGTCCGACGAATTCGTGCAGGACGAGACGATACATCAGCCCGACCAGCGCTGGCGCGACCATCAGCGGCAGCATCAGGATCGCCATCAGCCAACTCCGCCGTTCGATAAGTGGCGACAGGAATATCGCCAGAAACAGGCCGAGCAGACATTCGAGGGCGGCGGTCAGCAGTCCGAAACGGAGCGAGAACCAGCTCGCCTGCCAAAAGGCGCCATCGCTCCAGACCGCCAGGAAGTTCTTAAGCCCGGTGAACGCCGGCTGGCGAAGGGTCTCGAAGGAAACCTCGGAGACCGAATAGATCAGATTGACGACCGCCGGGAACCCCAGGAAGACGAGCAGGAAGAGGATCAGCGGCGTGGCGAGCAGCCGGAACTCTGGGGCGTAGGATTGTGGTCTGGCTATCGTCATCACGCTGATCTGTGTCTGTTGTCGGGGCGTGGATGAGGGCGGACGGCGCGCGCCCTCATCGGTGGCAACCATGCGATACGGCCCGAACCGGACCACCGCGACGTCGCCGGTTTCCGGTTGTGGCACCCGAAGCGATGCCACAACCGGCCCGGTTTACTTCAGCAGTTCCGCCATGCCCTTCTCGGCATTGGCGAGCGCATCGTCGAGCGATTGCTGGCCGGACCAGTAGCCGGTGAACTCCTTGGCCTGCAGTTCGTAGACTGACAGTGCCTTGGCCGAGGTGCCACCGTTCATGACGTAGCCGTACTTGCCGGCGAATTCGCCGAGCTTGACCAGATCCGGCCTGGTGTCTGCGACCTCGGCCACCACTTCCGGAGTGAGTGCCGGTGCGCCATTGTTCTTGGCGTAGATCAGCGCGGCTTCCTTCGAGGACAGCCACTTCAGGAACTTCGCGGCGCCCTCCTTGTTTTCGGCATTCTTGTTGAGACCGAAGCCGAGGCCGTGGATATGGGTGAAGCGACCCTCGGGTCCGGCGGGCGGCGCCACCGTATCGGTGACGTCGGCAACAGCAGGAGATTTCTCCTTGCTCGTCAGATCGCCGGCCGCCGCGTTCCATTGCAACATGGCCGCCACCTGGCCGGATGCGAAGGCGGCGTTGGCTTCGGCAAACTCGTAGGACAGCGAGTCCTTCGGCGTTGCGCCATTGTCATAGAGGAGCTTGTAGATTTCGAGGCCCTTGCGGTAGGCGTCGGAGTTGACGGTTACCTTGCCGCTGTCGTCCAGCCAGTTCGCGCCATAGGCACGCGGTATCGACTGCCAGACCATGATGTTGAACAGCAGGTTCTTGAGCTGCAGCACCGTGCCGTAGCGAGTCGGGCTGTCCGGATTGATCGCTTGCGAGAAATAGAGCGCGGTGGCGGCGTAGTCGTCCCATGTCCATTCATCAGGCGTCTTCGGCTCGAGCTTCTTGCCGAGATATTTCTCCGAGATCTCGGCATATTTCGCCTTGGCGGCGTCGTCTTTCAGCAGGGCATCGATCAGATCCTTGCGGAAATACATGAAGTGCAGCGAGAGATCGGTCGGAACGCCATATTGCTTGCCCTGATACTGCATGGTCGACAGCACGGAGCCGCCATAGACCGCCTTGGCTTCGCTCGAGAGTTCCACCGGCTCCATGAACGGCGCGTAGCGACCGATCGAATAGGTGGCGAGCAGGTTGAGATCGAAGGCCTTCGAGCCGGCCGCGAGATCGGCCTGCAGCTTGTCCCAGAAACCGTCGCGGTTGAAGAACAGAAGTTCGACCTTGTCGCCCTCGGCAACGTCGGACTTGGCATTATAGGCGTCGGCGGCGGCGCGCAGCGCCACTTCCTCCGGGCCGCCCGGCCAGCCGAGGACCGTCACTTCGGCAAGGGCTGGGTTGGTCGCCAGCAGGCCCGCAATGCACGCTGCCGTCAACAGCGCCTTTTTCCTCATCGTCGCAAATGTCATCTTTGGTTCTCCCTCAAGTTTTGTTGATGCTCTGCAAGATCAGCAATGCCGATCACCCCTGCATTCTCCCCAAGGGCGGCGGCATGTAGCGATGGTCGAAGTCGGGGCGGCACTGGTTCCAGCGCGCGCTCCACGGCGGCGAGATAGCCCTCGGCCAAGCCGATGCTGCCGCCGATCACGATGCGCCTCGGGTCCAGTGCGAGCTGGATGTTGCGGCAAAGCAGAGCCGTGCGCTCTGCCGATGTCTCGATGATGCGCTGTGCCCAGGCGTGTTGATCGCGGGCGGCAAAGACATCCCGCGCCGTGGCACCAGATTGGTGGGGGGCTGCCTCCTTGGCGATCCAGTGGCCGGAGACGCGATCTTCGAGGGTCTCATCAGGCCATTCGGCGCTGCGCGATTGTCCGAAATGCCCGGCAAGCCCCTTGAGCAGGCGGCCGTTCAGCACGATGCCACCACCGATACCTGTGGAGATCGTCAGGAATACCATGTCTTCCCGGTTTCCCGCGCCAAAGGCGTATTCACCCCAGGCCGCCGCCTGGGCGTCGTTTGCGGCGAGCACGGGCACGCCAGCAAGCTGCTCGATCGTCTTCGTCAGTGGAAAGCGATCGGGTATGTCGAGCGTCTTACGATTGAGCGCCGACCAGTGACCGTCATCGACAATGCCTGAGACCGCGGCGCCGACATGGCCGTAGGTACCGCGCCAAGAGGCGATCGCGCCAAAAAGTGCGGCGAGCCATTGCGCCGGATCGCCTTCGCGTGGGGTCGGCATCCGTCGTGTATCGACGATCTCTGTTCCCCGAACGAGGGCTGCCAGCATCTTCGTGCCGCCAAGGTCGATCGCAAGGACGGTTTGGGCGCTTGCCATTTTCAGGCCTCGCTTCCGGCAAGCGTTTGATCGAGCGCCTGCCTGAACCACGACGTCACGTGTTCGGGCCGCGTGATGGCGGAGCCGACAACGACGGTGAAGGCGCCGGCTTGAAGCGCCTGGGCCGCCTGTTCGGGCGTACGCACGCATCCTTCGGCGACCACGTGCGGGGTCAGCTTGCGCATGGCGGCGATGAGCGGCAAGTCCGGTTCGGTAGGCTCGACCGGACCCGTATAACCGGCAAGGGTCGAGCCGACGATGTCGGCGCCTTCGGCCAAGGCGCGCTCGGCGTCGGCAATGACAGAGCAATCGGCCATGGCGATCTTGCCGGCGGCGTGGATGCGCTCGACCAATGCCTTGGTCGCAACCGGTCGCTCACGCGCGGTCGCGTCATAGGCGATGATATCGGCGCCAGCGGCGGCTAGAGCATCCACGTCCTCCAAGAGCGGTGTGATGCGTACGGGCGAGGTTTCCAGGTCGCGCTTGACGAGGCCGATGATCGGGCGATTGGTCGCTTGGCGCACGGCGCGGACATAGTCGGCGGATTCGATGCGGAGACCGAGCGCGCCGCCGTCGAGCGCCGCCAGGGCGAAGCCGACGACCATGGCTGCATTGTCCATGACGCCGCCCTTCACCGGTTGGCAGGAAACGATCAAACCGTGCTTGAGGCTATGAATGTCGAAGGTCACGCAGGCTCTCCCCAATGGAGGCCTCACGGTAGCAGTGTAAGACCAGATTGCAACAGGAATTATACTGGTATTATCGCATCAGCTCGATGACGAAATCGTAGACGTCACCCCGATATTTGGTTTGAGTGAATTCGACGATCTGACCGTCGGCCAGGAAGCAGCGTCGCTCCATGACGAGCAGGCTCGTGCCCTCGGGCGTCGCGAGCAGCCGCCGTTCCTCATCGCTTGCGGGTTTCGCCTGCATGCGCTGAAGCGCCCGGACGGGCAGGGCGCTATGGGCGGCGAGATATTCGTAGAGGGAAGCGCCGATCGCGTCGGGGTCCGGCACGAAGCGGGCCGGAAGCGACGCCGTCTCGATCGCGATCGGGGTGTCGTTGGCGGTTCTGAGACGCCGGAGCCGAACAATCTTCTCTCCGGCTGGAATGCCGAGCGCCATCATTTCGGCGGGCGATGGCCGGCTGATTTCGCGCGAAATCCAGATGCAGCCGGGTTCCAGGCCGCGGGAGCGCATGTCTTCGGAGAAACTCGTCATTGTCGCGAGCGACTTCTCGACACGAGAGGAAACCACCGTTTTGGCTCCCTGCCGACGGTCGAGCAGGCCATCGGCGACGAGGCCCTCGATCGCCTTGCGCACTGTCACGCGCGAGATCGACAGCCCCTCGCTCAAGTCCCGTTCGCTGGGAATGACCGCGCCACGCCGAAGCGTGGAGGCATTGATCGCCTGCTTGATCGCCTCTTCCAGGCGACGGTAGAGAGGCTCGCCGCTGTCGCCGGACATCGCGCGTGCAAGAAAGTCCAGGGTTGCCTGATCGCTCATGAGGATCACCTTTTCGAGATGAGTCCTTATGCAAAATTTTTCTTCGGTTTTAAACTGGTATTATCATCGGACGTCATCCGGGCGCCCCAATCCGTTGTCTGTGCGCCGGATTGAACGGCGAGCACTGCGGCGCAGTCGCGTCTTCGGCGGAGAGCTGCCTTCGATCTCACTCAGTTTTCTTGGCTGCCCTCGCTCTTCCCAGAGGCATTCCACCGGTTTTCTGCGCGGGTCACCGCAAGGCTGTCGGTCGGGTTGCCTGACGGATCGCCGTCGCCGAAGACATCCATGGTGCACGTGTGCAGGATTGTGGTCGGCTCGCCGGTGTGGTTCCACATCGTGTGGGTGCGGACCGATGGAAAATGCGCGGAATCGCCGGCCTCCAACACCATGCGCTCGCCGTCCACCTCCAGCGTCAAGGCGCCCTGGAGGATGAAGAAGATCTCTTCGCCCTCGTGCGACATCGGTTCGCTGCGGTGTCCCGGTGGTTCGTGAATGATGGTGCTTCTGAGCACATTGCCGGGGAAGGATGCGGAGAGCCGCTCATAGGAGACGGCCTTGCCGCTTTCTCCGCCGAGACCATAGACCGGTCGGTGTTCGCGACGGGTGAAGGGCGTCGCGACCTTCGGCGGGTTGAGGAAGCTGCCGGCCTCGACCTTCAGCGTCCGGCACACGGCGATCAGCGAAGTCAGGGAGGGAACGGTGATGCCGCGCTCGATCTGCGAGATGAAGCCGACAGAAAATCCCGCCTCGTCGGCGACCTCCTGAAGCGTCATCTTCAGCGCCTTGCGCCGTTGGCGCAGGCGATCGCCGAGCGACGGCGCCTCTGCCCCGCCGGTAGGTGCGCCGCTGGCATGGTCCGTCGTCACTGTCTGTCCCCTTCTCGTCTCCCCTCAAGCTAGGGCGCAGCCCGAATTCCTGTCAATCGATTTTAGATATCCTAAAAATCTTCGACCGCGGCAGAAGGCCAGAAACGGCAAAGGGGCAGGCTCCTGGCGGGTGGTTGCCGAGAGTGAGAGCAGAGGCCTCCCAAGTCTGCTCGTGGTTCTTCCGGTCGTAGGCCGGATCGCGCGATCTACGCGGGCGGTGGATTAAGGCCTCGGTCTTGGCTCCTCGCCGCTCTGGCCGATCAAGCACCTGATCGACGCGGGCAAGGTCGATCTCGTGCTCGAAGACTTCGAACCCGCTCCCGTTTTTCGCCCGCCGCCTGACCTTGATCTCTGAAGGCGTCTACTTCGCGAACTTTTTGGCGCCGGCGACGCAGAACACGATCGCGCCCGTGGTCGCGAGCATGCCCCAACTTACGGCCTCACCCAGGAGCGTCGCCGCAAGCGCCAGGCCGAAGAACGGCTGCAGCAATTGCAACTGGCCGACGCCGGCGACGCCGCCAAGCGCGAGGCCGCGATACCAGAAGACGAAGCCGACGAGCATGCTGAAGACCGATACATAGGCAAGCCCCGTCCAGGCGGCGTGATTAATTGTCGAGAAGGAGGCCGGCATGGTGAAAAACGTGAGCGCGAGCATGATGGGCAGCGACAGTACCAGCGCCCAGCAGATCACCTGCCAGCCGCCGAGCTTGCGCGAAAGGCTGGCACCTTCGGCATAGCCGAGGCCGCAGACGATGATGGCGCCGAGCATCAAGAGGTCACCGACGGGAGATGCGGCGAAGCCCTGCATCAGCGCAAAGCCGACGACTGCCGCACTTCCGAGGGAAGAAAACAGCCAGAAGGCCGGGCGCGGCCGCTCGCCGGCGCGCAGCACGCCGAAGATGGCGGTTGCCAGCGGCAGCAGTCCGACGAAGACGATCAGATGCGCCGAGGTGACATGCTGCAGCGCCAGGGCGGTCAACAGCGGGAAGCCGAGAACGACGCCGAAGGCGACGATTGCGAGCGAAACGAGATCGGCCCGCGCCGGGCGCGACTGGCGGAAGACGACAAGCAGCGCAAGTCCGAGCAGGCCGGCGATCGCCGCGCGCGCCACCGTCAGAAACACCGGATCGAAATCCATCACTGCGACGCGTGTCGCCGGAAGAGATCCGCTGAAGATTAATACCCCGAGAAAACCGCTCACCCAACCGTCTGCCGTCTTGTCCATAATAGGCTCCTTTTTCGCCTGTATCGGTCGGGCGGGCTGGTCTCGCCAGAGACAATACGGTACAGTTTTTCCAAACTGTAATGGACGCTCAGGCAGTACGGATGACGGTGCAAGAACTCGGTCTCGGCAGCGAGACTTTGCTCGAAGGCGTGATGGCGACGATCCGGCAGCGGATCTCGGCGCGCGTTCTGACGCCGGGGGCGAAGATACCGTCGATCCGCGCCTTCGCCAAGACCATGCGCGTTTCCAAGTCCACCGTCGTTGAAGCCTATGAGCGGCTTGTGGCCGAAGGGATCATTCGCTCGAAGCCCGGCGCCGGCTTCTTTGTCTCGGCGCCCCTGGCGCCGCTGTCTTTGGCGGAGATCGGCCCGCGGCTCGACCGCGCCGTCGATCCGCTCTGGGTATCCCGCCAGGCGCTGGAAACCGGCGACACCGTGCTGAAGCCGGGCTGCGGCTGGTTGCCGCCGAGCTGGATGCCGGAGGCGGCCCTACGCCGCGCGCTCAAGTCCGCGGCCCGGCTGGAGGCGAGCGGTTTGACCGACTATGGAACGCCGCTTGGCCATCGGCCGCTGCGCCAGCTTCTGGTGCGGCGTCTCGGTGAGCATGGCGTCGAGGCGTCACCCGATCAGATCATCCTG
Organism: Ensifer sp. 38_S197; assembly: GCF_056924495.1. NCBI lineage: Bacteria > Pseudomonadati > Pseudomonadota > Alphaproteobacteria > Hyphomicrobiales > Rhizobiaceae > Ensifer > Ensifer sp. 38_S197. The sequence goes on from NZ_JBXOVZ010000001.1 coordinate 2,111,203, forward strand.
ACGGAATCGGGGACGCAGGCGATCGACCTTCTCTGCCGCTTCCTGCTCGAGCCGGGCGATACGGTCGTGGTCGACGACCCCTGCTATTTCAATTTTCATGCCTTGCTGCGCGCTCATCGGGCAGAGGTGGTCAGCGTTCCCTATACGCCCACGGGCCCCGACCTCGAACGATTTGCCGAAGTGCTGGCGGCGCATCGGCCGCGGCTCTACATCACCAATTCTGCACTTCATAACCCAACCAGCGCAACGCTCTCGCCCGTTGCCGCGCATCGCCTGCTCAAGCTTGCCGAGCAGGCGGGGCTGACGATCGTCGAGGATGATATCTTTGCCGACTTCGAACATGTGCCGGCCCCGCGGCTCGCCGCCTTCGACGGGCTTGATCGCGTGGTGCAGATCGGCAGCTTTTCCAAGACCCTCTCTGCCTCGATGCGCTGCGGTTTCATCGCCGCGCCGCGAGACTGGATCGAAGGGCTCACCGACCTGAAGATCGCCACGACCTTTGGCGGGCCGAGCCTTGCGGCGGAACTCGTTTTTTCGGTGCTCAAGGACGGCAGCTATCGCAAGCATATGGAGGCGCTGCGCCAGCGCTTAGCGCGGGCGATGAGTGAGACGGCGGCACGGCTCGGTGATATCGGCATCACGCCATGGATCGAGCCGCAGGCCGGCATGTTTCTCTGGTGCCGCTTGCCGGAGGGTATCGATGCGGCCGAGGTGGCGCAAAAGGCGTTGCTTGAGGAGATTGTGCTCGCGCCCGGCAATGTTTTCAGCCATGCCGGCACGGCCAACGGCTTCCTGCGCTTTAATGTCTCTCAATGCGATGACGAGCGGCTTTTCAAGGTACTGCCTTCGATCATGTTCCAATGCAGAGGTGCGCGAGTGGGCTGAGCGGGTCGGCCTGCTAACGGTAATTGCACTTTTTAAAGGCAATCGCCAGCGATCCGCGGGGAAGGGTGGTTGTTCTCAGCCTTGCCGATTTGCTTTGCTGCGGAGTCGAGCAGCTTTCGCCTATTTTTTGTGCATTCCGCTTCTTCCTTGCGCTATTACATCGGCTCGCTGGCGTTGGCCCGTGCCGATAATGGCGATTTCCCCTGGATTCTCGGCGTTGAGTCCGAGTTGGCACGATTAATGCTTCTTAACAGGCATCGGTCGTCGGGCAAGCCGTTCTGGATTGCCCAGCCGCTTCGGAACCCAGCCATTCCTGGCGTCAAGTGAGAGAACGAAATGACAAAGTTTAAGCTCGAATACATCTGGCTCGACGGTTACAAGCCTACCCCGAACCTGCGCGGCAAGACCCTTATCAAGGAATTCGACGCTTTCCCGACGCTTGAACAGCTTCCCTTCTGGGGCTTCGACGGCTCGTCCACGATGCAGGCCGAAGGCAGCAGCTCTGACTGCGTGCTGAAGCCGGTTGCCGTCCATCCGGACCCGGAGCGCAAGAACGGCGTGCTCGTTCTCTGCGAAGTCATGATGCCCGATGGCAAGACACCGCATCCGTCCAACACCCGCGCGTCGATCCTCGACGACGAAGGCGCATGGTTCGGTTTCGAGCAGGAGTATTTCTTCTATCAGAACGGCCGCCCGCTCGGTTTCCCGGAAGCTGGCTTCCCCGCGCCTCAGGGCCCCTATTACTGCGGCGTCGGCTTCAGCAATGTCGGCGATGTCGCCCGCAAGATCGTCGAAGAGCACCTCGACATTTGCCTGGCTGCCGGCATCAACCATGAAGGCATCAATGCGGAAGTCGCCAAGGGCCAGTGGGAATTCCAGGTGTTCGGCAAGGGCTCGCGCAAGGCCGCCGACGAAATCTGGCTCGCCCGCTACCTGCTACAGCGCCTGACCGAGAAGTACGGCATCGACGTCGAATACCACTGCAAGCCGCTCGGCGACACCGACTGGAACGGCTCGGGCATGCACGCCAACTTCTCGACCGCCTACATGCGCGAAGTCGGCGGCAAGGATTACTTCGAAAACCTGATGGCCGCCTTCGCCGAAGCCCGCGCCGACCATATCGCGGTTTACGGCCCGGACAACCATATGCGCCTCACCGGCAAGCACGAAACCGCCTCGATCCACCAGTTCAGCTACGGCGTGGCTGACCGCGGCGCTTCGATCCGCGTTCCGCACAGCTTCGTCAACAACGACTACAAGGGCTATCTGGAAGACCGCCGCCCGAACTCCAAGGGCGACCCCTACCAGATCGCATCGCAGATCCTGAAGACAATCGCAACCGTTCCGACCGGCGTCGAAAATCGCGAAGCCGCCTGATTCTCGGGCCCGGCGCACACGAGGACGCCGGGCCAAAATCAGGCGGGGTTGCGCTTTTCGCAACCGACAAAAAACGCTCCGCAGTTCAAGTTGCGGGGCGTTTTTTGTTGGTCCTATTGGCTATTGGCTCAGGCGGCGCGCACGAAATGATCGGGCCCAACCTCGCGGATCGTCTCCTGGGTCGCGGCCGAGCGGCGGCGGGTTTCGTCCGCCTCGGCGGAACTTACCTGGGCGTTCGGGTCGTCGAAGCGGATAGCTGGATCCGGTACTGCCGAAAGCAACAGCTTGGTGTACGGGTGTGCCGGGTTGTCGATGACTTTGCCGGTATTGCCCCATTCGACGATCTGTCCGGCATACATTACCGCAATGTCCTCGGCGACGTAGCGCGCGGTCGCGATATCGTGGGTGATGTAGAGCAGGCCGAGGTTCATCTCCCGCTTCATTTCGCTCAACAGATTGAGGACGCCGAGGCGCACGGAAACGTCGAGCATGGAGGTCGGCTCGTCGGCGACGATCACCTCGGGCTTTGCCGCCAGTGCGCGGGCGATGTTCACGCGCTGCCGCTGGCCGCCTGAGAGTTCGTGCGGGTACTTCGGCGCGACGATGTCGGGGTCGAGTTTCACCTGTCGGAGCAGCGCCTTGACCGTCTCGGCGATTGCCGCACCCTTGATCTCCGGGCGATGCAGCATCAGCGGCCGCTTCAGATGATAGGCGATCGTATGGGCCGGGTTCAGGGAGGCGAAGGGATCCTGGAAGATCATCTGCACCGAGCGGCGGTAGTCGGCGATCTCCTTGGCTTCAGCCACGTCGACAGGCTTGCCCTTGAACAGCAGACAGCCCTCACTCGGCTCGTATTCGCGCATGGCGATACGGGCGCAGGTGGTCTTGCCGCTGCCGGATTCGCCGACGACGGCGAGCGCGCGACCGGCATGGAGCGAAAAGGATATGGAGCGCGCAGCGCGAACGGCGCTCGGCCCGTTGCCGAAGGTCTTGCTGACTTTGTCCAGGGTCAGAATGGGTGCGGATAGGCCGGTCATCTGAGAACGCCTCCATGCAGCGAGGGGAAGGAGGCCCAGAGCTTCTTGGTATAGTCGTGCCCCGGAGTCCGGTAGATGGCGTCGGCCGTACCTTGCTCGACAAGCTTGCCGGCGAGCATGATGCCGATGCGGTCGCAGAACTGCACCATCAGCCCGAGATCGTGGGTGATGAAGAGAACGGCAAAGCCGAGTTTGCGCCGGAGTTCGTTGATCCGCTGGAGGATTTCGCGCTGCACCACCACGTCGAGTGCCGTCGTCGGCTCATCCATGACGATCAGCCGCGGATCCAGCGCCAGGCAGATGGCAATGACAATACGCTGGCGCATGCCGCCGGAAAACTGATGCGGATAGTCACGCATGCGCTCCGGCGCGATGTCGACGAGCCTGAGCATCTCGGCCGTGCGGTCGCGCGCGGCCGCCCGGCTTATGCGCTTATGCGTCTTCAATACGTCGTAGAACTGCTGCTCGATGCACAGGACCGGGTTCAGCGAGTTCATCGCGCTCTGAAACACCATGGCCACTTCGCGCCAGCGGAAGTCGGCAAGGCCGTTCTGGTCGAGATCGAGCACGCTGCGGCCGTCGAGCAGGATAGCGCTTTCCTTGCGGATCAGCGCCGGCGGCTTGTGCAGCCGGCTGATGGCAAAGGCGATCGTGCTCTTGCCGCAGCCGGATTCACCCGCAAGACCGAAGACTTCGTCCGGAGCGACGTCGAAGCTGACATCGTCGACCGCGCGGAAATCGCTGTTCTCGCCGATATAGTCGATGGTCAGGTTTTTGACGGAAAGCAAAGGCGCTGTCACAGGCGACCCTCCCCGGAACGGATAAGCGCGGACCAGCGGCCGAGCCGGTTGCCGGTGCGCAGCCGCGGATTGGCGATCTCGTCCACGGCGAAATTGAGCAACGACAGGCCGATGCCGAGAAAGGCGAGCGCGAAACAGGGTGTCAGAATATCCCACCAGGCGCCGACGGAAAGTGCCGAGACTTTCTGCGCGGCATAGAGCATGGTGCCCCAGGAAACGACCTTGGGATCGCCAAGGCCCAGGAACTCGAGCGTCGCCTGGGTGATGATCGCGAAGATCACGCTGCCGATGAAATTGATGCCGACGATCGAGATGAGGTTGGGGAAGATCTCGAAGGCCATGATCCGCCAGCGCGACTCGCCCATCATCTCGGCGGATTTCACATAGTCCTTCTGTTTGACCGACAGTGTCTCGGCACGGGTGACGCGTGCCCCCCAAGCCCAGGAGGTGCCGCCTAGGATCAGCGCGATGACCCAGGGGCTCGCCTGGCCGATGAAGGCGGCAAGCACGAGAAGCAGCGGCAGGTTCGGCACGACGAGTACCATGTTGGTGAAGAAGCTGATGATTTCATCGGTTTTGCCGCCGCGATAGCCGGCGATGATACCGAGCGCGGTGCCGACCGCGGTGATCAGAAGCCCGGCGCCGAAACCGACGGCAAGCGAGGTGCGCGCACCATAGACGAGGCGCGCAAAGACGTCCTGGCCGATGCGGGTGGTGCCGAGCCAGTGGTCGAGCGATGGCGCCTGGTGCGGCCGGCCGACGCGGGCGCCCGGATCATAGGAGGTCAGCAGCGGCGCAGCGATCGCGACCAGCAGGATGAAGGCGACGATCAGCGCGCCGACCATGGCCTTGCGGTTGTGAACGAGCGGGAAGGAGGAAATCTTCATCTCAAGCCCTCTTCAGACGCGGGTCGAGCAGCACGTAGCTGACATCGACGACGAAGTTGGCGACGAGCATGGTGGCGGTCATGATCAGCAGCTGCCCCTGGATGACGGGGTAATCGCGGGCGAGGATCGCCTGATAGAGGATGTTGCCGAGGCCGGGGTAGTTGAACACCACTTCGGTCACCAGTGAGCCGCCAAGCACCGTGCCGATGGCGATTGCGAGGCTGGAGACGGTCGGCAGCAGCGCGTTGCGCGCGGCATACCAGAGCATGACGCGGGTGTCGGAAAGCCCCTTGGCGCGGGCCATGACGATATAGTCTTCGCCGAGCAGATTGATCATGTTGTTGCGCATGGTCACGGCGAAGCCGCCAGTCAGAACGGCGCAGAGCGTTAGCATCGGCAGGATGCCGTGATAAAGGACGCTGCCGAGATATTCGATCGAGATGGACGGGTCGAGCGCCGGGTCGACGGCATAGCCGGTCGGGAACCAGCCAAGCGTGAAGCCGAAGGTGAAGACGACGATCAGCGAGGTTACCACCGCCGGCACCGAAGTGGCGAAGATCGCGCCGACAGAAACGATGACGTCGAACAGGCTGCCGCGCCGCCAGGCGGCGAGGATGCCGAGGAAAGTGCCAAGCGCGAAGCTCACAAGCGTGGCCGTGCCCATCAGACCCACGGTCCACACCAGCGCATTGCCGAGAACGGATGTCACCGGCAGCGGGAAATATTTGATCGAGCGGCCGAGATCGCCGCTGAAAATGCTGCCGAGATAGGTGAGATATTGCTGCCACAGCGGGCCGTCGACGAAGCCGAAGGTGAGTTTCAGGGCCCGCAGGCTTTCGGGCGGCAGTTCGGCGCCGGCGCTCGAAAACATGATCTGCACTGGATCGCCGGGCATCAGCCGCGGCAAAAAGAAGTTGATCGTCGCCGCCGCGACGAAGGCGGCCAGGTAGAAACAGAGGCGGCGAAGCAGAAAGGCCATCGGGAACTCCATCGACTGCGGCTGCCGCGTGCGGGCGCCAGGCGGCAGGGCTGTCTTCTTGTCCTGCCGGAGACAGGCAAGCGCGAGGCGGGCTACGGTTGCCCGCCAGGGATGCCGGATGCGGCGTCCTCTCGGATCGTCTCCGCGAGGATGCCGCGCTGCGATCGGGTTACTTCACCGGTTCAAGCGCCAGCAGATGCAGGAGACGCGCCGGGTTGGTGCGGCTGATCGATGGGTTGACGAACGGGTTTTCCGCGTTCGCCCAGCCTTTGAAGCGCTTGGTGTTGTATTGGTACCAGTTCGGGTTGTTGAACACCGGCATGACCGGCAGGTTCTCGGCAACGATGCGCTGTGCCTTGTTCATCGCTTCCTTCTGCTTGGCAGGGTCGGCCGTGTGGGTGAACTCGGTCAGCAGTGCGTCGACTTCCGGGTTGAACCAGCGCTGTGCGGTGAAGCGCGTCTTGCCCTTGTCGCTCTCACTGAAGGCGCGCTTGTAGGGATAGTAGGGCGAGGCAGACGCCGGCAGGCTGTTGATCGCCATGTCGAAGGTGCCGTTGATGAGGTTGCCAGTCCAGACGGCCTCCTCCGGCGTCTCGATCTTGGCGTCGAGGCCGACGGCCTGCAGACCCTCGACGGCGATTGTCACCGTGTCGATCCAGTCGGTCCAGGCGCTCGGCACGATGATCGAAAAGGCGATCTTGGTACCATCCGGATTTTCACGGAAGCCGTCACCGTCCTTGTCGACATAGCCGGCCTCGTCAAGCAGCGCCTTGGCCGCATCGGCGTCGTATCTGCCGTACTTGCCGAAGTCGGTGGCTACCGACGGATCCGCCCAGCTCTTGTAGAGCTCGCCCATGCCGGCCGGGTCTTCATTGAGCGTCGGATAGCCGTAACCGGCGACATCGACCATCGTGCCGCGGTCGAGTGCCATCGAGGCGGCACGGCGGAACTTCACGTCGTTGAAGGCCTTGCGGTTGTTCTCGTTCGCCGTTTCCTGGTTGAAGAGGAAGGCAACCATGCTGCTCGGCGAATACCAGAAGTGATAGTGTTCCGGATCCTTGGCGACATAGACGTTTTCAATATCCGGGATGAAGGAGACACCCCAGTCGAGCGTGCCCGATGCGGTCGCCGTCAGGATCTGGTTGTTGTCGGCGAGCTGCGGGAAGCGCACGCAGTCGATTTTCAGCGTCGCCGCATCCCAGTAATGCGGGTTGCGGCACTGGTCGTAGGTCTGGCCGGTGAAGCGCGGAATTTCCGTCAGCGGGCCGCTGCCTACAGGCGTTTCGTTGGCGAAGGTCACCGGCTCGGCGATATCCTTCCAGACATGCTCGGGAACGATCGGCAGCTGCGCCAGTTGTTCGGCGGCAAGGGAGCTCGGATTGGCGAGCGTGAAGCGCACGGTCTCCCCATCGACCGCCTCGACGCCGGTGATAAAGCTCCAGATGCTGACGAAATCGAGCGCCGGGTACTTCTTCAGATAGTCGTAGGTGAACTTGACGTCGGTCGCCGTCAGCGGCTTGCCATCCGACCACTTCAGGTTCGGCCGGAGCTTGAACTCGATCGACTTCAGGTCGTCGGCGAGCTTGAAGCTTTCGGCAAGGCGAAAGACCGGCTTGTTGCCGTCGAAGCGGTTGAAGACGACGAGCGGCTCATAGATGAAATCGAGCGTGCTCTGGCGCGCCGACGTCTGGTTGAACGGGTTGAAGTTGCGAACCCAGGTCGTCGCCGGTTCGATATTGGCCGTCAGCACGGTCTGTGCTGTTGCCGGGCCGGCGATGAGGGCGAGCGCGGTTGCCGCGCCGAGAAGCGATTTTTTCACGGTAGTTCCCCTGTTGTTTCCGAGATTTCTTCTCGTCAGGCGACGAGCACGCTTTTGAACATGTCCTCGACTTCCGCATGGGCCGCGCGCACGTCGACCTTCAGCGTGCCGAGGCGGGCCTTGCCGGCGTCGATGCGTTTCTGGGCGGCGGCGGTGAGCGGGCTTGCGGCCTTGGCTGCAGCTTCACTCTCGGCGAGCGTGCCATGGCTGTGGAGCGCGATGTCGAAGCCGGCATCGAGCACCTGCCGGACGCGCTCCGGCAACGTGCCGCGCAGCGATTCCATGAATATGCAGTCGGAGACGAGCACGCCGTCATAGCCCATGTTGTTGCGGATGACGTCGTGCATGGTGGGCGAGATAGACGCAGGCAATTCCTGGTCAAAAGCGGAATAGACGACGTGAGCGACCATGGCCCAGGGGGTGTCGCGCAAAGCGACGAAGGGCTTGAAGTCGGTGGCGGTTAGCGTCTCGCGCGAGGCGTCGACGATCGGGCGCTCCTTGTGCGAGTCGAGCGTTGCCCGGCCGTGGCCGGGAATGTGCTTCATGACCGGCATGTTGCCGGTCTCGAGCAGGCCGTCGACCACTTCGCGGCCGAGCGCCGCGATGAAGTCCGGGTCGGAACCGAAGGAGCGGGCGCCGATGACGGAGCTCGTCGTCGCGAAGACGAGGTCGAGCACCGGCGAGCAGCCGCTCGTCAGACCGAGGTCGCTCATCATCGTGCCCATAGCCTGGCTCGAAAGGCGGAGCGCCTTCTTGCCGAGCGCAAAGTCGCGGCGGGCGAGCTCGGCGAATTCGCCGAAGGAGCGAAACAGCGGCCACGGGCCGGCATCGAGATGCTGGACGCGGCCGCCTTCCTGATCGGTGAAGACGGGTGCGTCGTCGCGGCCGACGGCTTCGCGGAAGCGCTCGATCAGGGCTTTTGCCTGATTGGGTTCGCGCAGGTTGCGGCGGCCGACGAACAGGCCGAGCGGGTTGGTTTCGCGGAAGAGCGCAAACTCGTCATCCGAGAGCGTGGGATTGGGGATGCCGACGAAGAGGGCAAGCGGGGTCGAGGACATTGGAGGCTCCGATCGTGGGAATTACTTGGAAGGGCGGTGCAGCATGCCCTGGTAGATCCCCTTGTCGGGGGCGGGGATCGGCACGGCGCCGACGGTCTTGGCATAGAAATCGACCGGGCCGGCATCGCCGATGAAGGCATAGGCGTGGCCGAGAGTCTTCATCGTGTCGAGGCAACTGGAAAGCAGGCCCAAGCCGATGCCCTTGCCGCGGCTTCCTGCGTCGACGCCCGTCGGTCCGAAGAAGCCCGGCGCCGTCGTGTCGTAGCAGGCAAAGCCGACCAGCTTGCCAGCGTCGACGGCGACGAGACAGGCGACCGGCCGGCGCGAGAAGGCGACAGCCACTTCGCTTGCCCAGTTCTCGCTGAAGTTCTCCCGCACCCAATCGATGACCAGGCGCATCTCCGGCGGCAAGGCGGGCCGAATAGTCACCTTGCCGGATTCGGTTCTTCGCTTGAGTTCGACGAGGATCGGCGAATACAAGCTCACCAGCATGTCAGGCATGTGCTCCTCCACGTGTTCCTTTATTAAGGAAGTGATGCCTTTGTAATGCAATAGATGGAGCCAAGCTGAGCGGCTTGTCAATCACCAATCGTCAGATTTGGCGCGCTATCCTCTTTTCGCGGGACCGGACATCGATCGATAAAGCGTGCGGTTCCCGATCTGTCTCGGGTGCGTGGCTGCGATGACGATTGGGGAAAAGGGCAGGCGGGACGTGCGACCTAAGCGCGCCGCTTCACAAATTGCACGTTTGTACAACTTTGTTCTCGAGTTGTTCGAAATATATCTTGATTTACAAAAACACTAAGTATCGATATGCGTGCGCTCATAAAGTGCAATCTTAAGAATAATTCGACCTTTTCGGGTGCGCCCAAGTATTTCGTGAGAGGAGAAGTATCGTTTTCCTGCAGGGCGGCGCAGGTATTTCTCCGAATGGCTATTCCGCCGGACGCGTCAGGATGAACAGCGCCGGAAGCGCCATTGCCGCTGCGACGATTGCTGTCAGCGCCAGGCTCGGATGAGTGAAGAAAAAGAAGAGCCCGAAGCTTGCGGCCATCAGGCTCACCGCGCCGGTTTTGGCGCGCCTGGAGATGGCACCTTTTTCACGCCATAGCCGCAGCGATGCCCCGAAGATGCGATGGTTTAGCAGCCATTGCTCCAGTTGCGGGGAAGCGCGCGCGAAAAGCCCCGCAGCCAAAAGCAGGAATGGGGTCGTTGGCAGCATGGGAAGGAAGGCGCCTATGACGCCCAGCCCGACCATCAGCCATGCCAGGCAGAGACAGAGGATGCGAAGCGCCGGGTTCACGTGATGGCTCCAGGCGACGTCATGCTTCGGATGTCTCGGCGATTGGCGTCGTGGCCGCGTCGCTCGGTGGCCAGCGGCGAAGCGCCTCGGCCCCCAGTTCCGTCAGGGCATAGATGCCACGGTCGATCCGTTCGAACCAGCCATAGACGTTGCTGAGCAAGATCTTGGCCGCATCCGGTGCGACTGCGCGAAGGTCGCGCGGGCGCAGCTGACCGTTCTGCAGGGCGGCGGCACAGGCAAGCGCCTGCTGCCGATAGGCGGTCATGATCGGCGAGCGCGTGGCGCCACCGGCGGTCGGATCGCCCTTGCGGCGGCGATGCTCGCTGATCAGTCGCGACCGCTTCCTGTTGTTCTTGCGGGGCATCACCGCGGAGGCTGCGAGAATGACGTCGACCATACCATTGTCGGCAACCGCCAGCATGCCGAAACCGAGCCTGCGGCAGAGATCGCGGAACCGGCGATCGCTCTCCCGTCCCTTGCCCTTCGCCGAGACACGCGCGGCGATCCACACCTCGTCGCCGGCGGTGGCGCGGTCGACGGCCTGCAGGATCAATTCGAGATTGAAGCTCAGCTTGAGCTCGCAGATGACGACCAGCGGCGGCTCGTCATCGCTGAGCGCCACGATATCGCAGCCGCCGATCTCGCCCTTGACGCTGTAGCCACGGGCCTCGAGAAAGGTCTTGATCGGCTGATAGAGGGTCGTCTCCAAACCCGGGAATCCTGTTCTGGTCACTATCGGGGAGGCCGCCGTGGCAATTGCCTCGCACCGGCCGCGGCGCATCTTCGCGGAAGGAGACTAGCAGATAACCTCGATCGCCGGACTTGTCATCACGCCGCAGCACGAAGGCTGGCCTCGTTGTTCGCAGCAGCCGGTCAACCAGTAGCAAGCTGGCTTCGCCCTAACCTTGTGTTGTGCTATCATTCTTGAATGGACGCCTCTTCGGGGGCGTTGCGCATGCGAGGTTTTGACGACGGATGTTGCGAATCCTCACGTTGTTGCTCGTTTTAGTCTCATCATTCGCGTTTCCAGCTTCGTTGCGAGCCGAAAACGATCGGGTCGCCTTGGTGTTGCATGTCAACGGTGCCATCGGCCCGGCCACGGCCGAATATGTCAGGCGCGGCCTGACAAAAGCGGAGGAACGTCGCCTTCCGCTGGTCGTCTTGCAGATGGATACGCCCGGCGGTCTCGACACGTCGATGCGCGAGATCATCCGCGCGATCCTCGCTTCCCCCGTGCCTGTTGCGAGTTACGTCGCGCCGAGCGGTGCGCGCGCAGCGAGCGCCGGCACCTACATTCTCTATGCCAGCCACATCGCTGCGATGGCGCCGGGAACGAATCTCGGTGCGGCGACCCCGATTGCGATCGGCGGCGACATGTTCGGCCAGGGCAAGGATGCCGACACCGGCAAGGACGACGGCAAACAGCCCGCGGCGCCGAACACCGCCGAGGCGAAGCTCGTCAATGATGCAGTGGCCTATATCCGCGGACTGTCCGAGTTGCGCGGGCGCAATACCGACTGGGCCGAAAAAGCGGTGCGCGAGGCCGCAAGCCTTTCGGCCGAGGCGGCCGTCAGGGAGAAGGTCGTGGATTTCACCGCCACCAGCATCGCTGATCTGTTGAAGCAGGCAAACGGGCGGACCGTACGCGTCGGGCAACAGGAGATCCTGCTCGATACGTCAGGGCTTGGCGCCGAGGACTTCGTGCCGGATTGGCGCACCCGACTGCTTTCGGTCGTCACCGATCCCAATATTGCGGTCATCCTGATGATGATCGGCATCTACGGTTTGATCTTCGAGTTCCTCTCGCCGGGATCGGTGGCGCCTGGCACCATCGGCGGCATCAGTCTGCTGCTCGGGCTCTATGCGCTTTCTGTACTACCGGTCAGCTACGCCGGCATCGGGCTGATCCTGCTCGGGATCGGCTTGATGGTTGCCGAGGCGCATTCGCCGTCTTTCGGCGTGCTCGGCGCCGGCGGCAGCGCTTCACTGATCCTGGGCGCGGCAATTCTCTTCGACACGGATACGCCGGGGCTGCAGGTCTCCTGGTCCGTACTGGCGGCGCTTGCCGTCGCAAGCTTCGGCTTCAGCCTTCTGGTCGCCCGGCTGGCCTTCAGCTCACACCGCCACGCGGTGGCAACCGGCGGCGAACAGATGATCGGCATTGCCGGTAAGGTCGATAGTTGGACTGGCGCGGCCGGCTACGTCATTGCCCATGGTGAGCGCTGGCAGGCGGTGAGCACGCAGACACTGTCGAGAGGCGAAGCTGTGAAGGTTGTCGGGCGGAATGGACTGACGCTCGAAGTGGTGCGCGACGGTCAAAAAGCATAGCGCGCCGCGGGTCCTGTGGGCGCAGGCAAAGCCGGAATGGAGGAATGGTCATGGACATGCTCGGGAGCCTTGCTCCTTTTGCCGCGTTGCTGGTGCTCATCATTCTCGTCATCGCCTATGCGATTCGGATCCTGCGCGAATACGAACGCGGGGTGGTCTTCACGCTCGGGCGGTTCACCGGCGTCAAGGGGCCAGGCTTGATCCTGCTTGTACCCTATGTGCAGCAGATGGTGCGGGTCGACCTTCGAACCCGGGTGCTGGACGTGCCGAGCCAGGACGTCATCTCGCATGACAACGTTTCGGTCCGCGTCAGCGCCGTGATCTACTTCCGCGTCATCGATGCGGAGAAATCGACGATCCAGGTCGAGGATTTCATGATGGCGACCAGCCAGCTGGCGCAAACGACCCTGCGTTCGGTGCTCGGCAAACACGACCTCGACGAGATGCTGGCCGAGCGCGACCGGCTGAACGAGGACATCCAGAAGATCCTCGACAGCCAGACGGATGCGTGGGGCATCAAGGTGGCGACGGTCGAGATCAAACATGTCGACATCAACGAGAGCATGATCCGCGCGATCGCCCGCCAGGCCGAAGCCGAACGCGAACGGCGCGCCAAGGTAATCAATGCCGAGGGCGAGCAGCAGGCGGCGGCCAAGCTGCTCGAGGCTGCCGAGATCCTGTCCCAGCAGCCTCAGGCGATGCAATTGCGCTATCTGAGCACGCTCAACGTGATTGCGGGCGAGAAGAACTCGACAATCGTCTTTCCCTTCCCGATGGAGATCGGCGGCCTCTTCGGGCTGAAGGCCGACAAGCCCACCGGTCAATCATGAGTGCGCCAAGGCTCAGGCTGCCGTCCTTTCAAGATTGGCGACTTCCAGCAGATCGTCGACTGCGCCGGGCGCCGCCGCCAGGACCGGCGCCCAATGGGTCAAAGCCTCGCCGCGCGTCGGGAAGGGCAATGTCCAGCCACCGGCTTCGTTCACCAGGCAGTAGCCACCGAGGCAATCCCAGGCGTGCATATAGGGTTCGTAGTAACCGACGAGCCTGCCGGCGGCGACATAGGCGATCATCAGCGCGCCGGAGCCGTTGCGCATGAAGTTGCCGCCGTTCGAAAGCAGGCGTTCGACGATGGCGCCCATCTCGGCGGGTTTCACCTGATCGTTGGCGCCGAGCCCGGTGACGGCGTTGCGGATCGTGCGTGTGCCGTCGAGACGAAGCGGCTTGCCGTTCAGAGTGGCGCCGCGGCCCGTTGCCGCGGCATAGATTTCCTGATGGCAGGGCGCGTGAATGACGCCGATGACCGGCTTTTCCTCGTACACCACGGCAATCGACACGCACCAGTTCGGCATGCCGTTGACGAAGGGGGTGGTGCCGTCGATCGGGTCGAGCACCCAGGTAAAGCCGGACGTGCCGTTGAGAAGCCCGTGTTCCTCGCCGAGCACGCCATCGTCCGGAAATGCCGCGGCGATCTTGTTGCGGATCAAGGTCTCGACGTTGCGGTCGGCGATCGAGACGACGTCGTGCGCGTCGCGCTTCGTTTCGATGACAAGCGTTTCCCGCTTGAGGAAATAATCATAGGCGACCCGACCGGCTTCTTCGGCCATGGAACTGGCAAGCGCGAAGCGGGCGTCGAGGCCGGCAATTTCAGAAGTCATGCAAGTGTCCTTCTCGTATCCAGTTTGAAAATTCAGGCGTCAATCAAAGCCAGGCCGCGGTTGCGGAAACCGATGGCGACCTCCGTCGCTGGAGATAGCATGTCCTCGACCGCCTGATCGACAACGAACAAGAGGCCCGCCGGCGTTTCGACCTCGTATTCAACGTGACCGCCGAGATAGGCGGCGCTGCTGATCGTGCCGGCAAGGGCCGCACCCTTGGCCGGCGTCAGCGTCACCGCATTCGGGCGGACGGCGAGTTTCGACGGGCCGGGCCGAGCACTTTTCGACAACAGGCGATGCTCGAGGCCGCCGACACGGATCGTCGCCTGGCCGCCGTCAGTCGCGGTGACCTCGCAGGGCAACACATTGGCCTCGCCCATGAAGTCGGCGATGAAGGTGGAGGCGGGCGCCTCGTAGAGATCGCGCGGCGCGCCCTCTTGGGCGATTGCGCCATCCTTCATGACGATAATGCGGTCGGAAACGGCCAGTGCCTCGTCTTGGTCGTGGGTAACGTAGACGGCGGTGAAGCCAAGCCGCTGCTGCAACTCGCGGATCTCGGTGCGCACCTTGCGGCGCAGGCGCGCGTCGAGGTTGGAAAGCGGCTCGTCGAGCAGGAGCACCTGCGGCTCGAGCACGAGGGCGCGGGCAACGGCCACACGCTGCTGCTGTCCGCCGGAAAGCTCGGCCGGGAGCCTCTGGCCGAGACCGCCAAGGCCGACGAGCTGCAGACCTTCTTCGGCACGCTCGCGCGCCTCCTTCTTCCTGATGCCGGAGGATTCCAGCCCATAGGCGACATTGTCGAGTGCCGACATGTGCGGGAAGAGCGCGTAGGACTGGAAGACCATCGACACGTCGCGCTCGTTGGCCGGCAGCATGGTCACGTCCTTGCCGCCGATCAGGATCTTGCCGGCGGAGGGATGTTCGAGCCCAGCAAGCATGCGCAGCGTCGTCGTCTTGCCGCAGCCGGAGGGCCCAAGCAAGGTCACGAGTGTACCGGGTTCGATGGTGAGCGAAAGGTCGTGGATGGCGGTGAAGGCGCCGAACTGCTTGCGCACGTTTTTAAAGACGACCGAGCCGGTGCGCGGGGTGCTCATCTGAGTGCTCATGCGGTTTTCTCCTGGGAGAGGGTGGTGGTGGACGAACGGGCCGGGGCGGCGCCGAAGACGCGGTTCTCGCGCCTCAGCCTGCGTTCGCCGACGAGGAGTTGCAGGCCGGTGATGACGGTGATCATCACCAGGATGAGGGCGGAGGAATAGGCAATCGCAACACCAAACTCGCCGTTTTCGACGAGGCCGACGATATAGGCGGTCGCCATGTTGTATTCGGCGCTGACGAGGAAGACGACGGCGCTGATCGAGGTGATTGCACGGACGAAAGAGTAGACGAGGGCGGCGACGATGGCGGGCCGGAGCAGCGGCAGGATGACCTTGCGCAGCGTGCGGAAGCTCGTTGCCCGAAGCGTCAGTGACGCCTCGTCGAGGCTCTTGTCGAGTTGGCTCATCGCGGCAATGCCGCCGCGCACGCCGACCGGCATGTTGCGGAAGACGAAGCAGGCGACGAGGATCAACGCCGTGCCGGTCATTTCGAGTGGCGGCAGGTTGAAGGCGATGATGTAGCTGATGCCGATGACGGTGCCGGGAATGGCAAAGCTCAGCATCAGCGCGAACTCGAAGACGTCGCGGCCGGCAAAGCGCTGGCGCACGATGAGATAGGCAGTGAGCAGCCCCACCAACGCCGTCAGGGGTGCTGCGATCAGCGAGATCTCCATGGTCGTCCAGAAGGAATTCCAGGCAACACCCGTCCAGGCGATCGCGCCGTCCACGACGGAGACCGAGAAGGCCTTGGCGTAGTGGTCGAGTGTCAGCGAATTGTCGAGGCCCCAGGTCTTCACGAAGCCGCCGAAGAGGATCATGCCGTAGACGACGACGGTAAAGATCATCCAGGGGATGACGATGGCGTGAACCGCAATCGACAGCGAGCGCGGCAGCGCGCTGTGGGCGCCGGAGTCGCCCTTGCCGGTGACGGTGGAATAGTTCTTGCCGGCGAGCCAGTAGCGCTGCGCTAAAAAGGCCGAGAGCGTGAAGCAGAGCAGGATGATCGCGAGAACCGCGGCACGGGAGGGGTCGTTCTGCGCGCCGACGACGGCAAAGAAGATCTCGGTCGAGAGCACGCCGTGGCTGCCGCCGAGCACCAGCGGATTGCCGAAATCGGCCATGCTTTCGATGAAGCCGATGAGGAAGGCGTTGGCGAGGCCGGGTTTCATCAGCGGCAGCGAGACGTTCCAGAAGGTGCGCCAGCGATCGGCGCGCAGCGTCTGCGACGCCTCTTCCATCGACGGGCTGACACCTTCGACGACGCCGATCAGCACAAGGAAGGAGATCGGCGTGAAGGAGAGAACCTGGGCGATCCAGATGCCCGTAAGTCCGTAGAGCCAGCGGCCGGGTTCGATGCCCAAGGCATCCGAGAGGAATTCGGTGACGACGCCGGCGCGGCCGAAAAGCAGGGTCAGCGCCAGGCCGATGACGAAGGGCGGCGTGATGATCGGCAGCACAGTCAAGAGCCGCATGCCCTTCTTGAAGGGAAAGCGCGTGCGGGTGGCGACCAACGCGAAGGCGAGGCCTAGAAGCGTCGAGCCGGAGGCCGTCATCAGCGCCAGCCACAGGGTTCGCCAGGCGACGCCGCACCGGCCCTCGCCGATGACGCAACTCAAGCTCCAGATCGAAGCATCCTGGATGTTGCGGATGAAACCATCCGGCTTGAACGAGCCGTCGAAATCCTGGACGGAAGCCGCGAACATGCTGCCGACCGGATAGAAGACGAAGACGACGACCAGAGAAACGAGCAGCGAGATCGCCGCGACGATGAAGGCATCGCCCTTGAGCACGCCACGCTCGGCAAGCCCGAAGGCGAACATCAGAATGAAGGCAAGGGCCAGGAATACGGCGCCGGCGCCCATCGACGGCTGCCCGTCCGAAATCGGCCCGAACAGGGCCTCACTGACTGTCCAGGTCCAGCCGGTGAAGCCGAGCGCAAGTCCCTGAAGGGCGAGATAGAGGACGCCCGTTGCGCCCGCGATAGCAAGTAGAAGCCCGCGACGCGCGGGATCTCGGACGAAGCGCGCTGCCGCGCAGATGCCAAGCAGCAGCAGTGCCACGACCAGCCACGGCCGGCCGTGCGCAAAGATCTGCATAAGGCCGGGGGCAACGGCCGCATCCCCAGGGAAATCGGCGAGCCAGCCGAGCCCGAAGAAGCCACCTTCGATGCGATACCAGGGGACAGCCAAGAATGCGGCCAGTCCAAGCCCGAGCGCGAGGTCAAGCCTGCGAATGCGATGTTCCATGACGGTCCTCGCGTGAATTGAAATGAGAATGATGCGACGTGGCGTCGCCCCAAAAGGCGACGGACGAGCGCTGGACCGCTCGGCCGGATCGATCATCCGGCCGAGCCTGTCCGGAGGATCAGTTGGCGGTGGCGCCGATCTCGCGATCCCAGCGCTCAAGCAGCGCCTTGCGCTTCTCGGCGTCGCCGAAGGTGGCAAAGTCGTAGTCGATCAGCTTGATGTCTTCGAACTTCGGGGCTTCCTTCGGCACTTCGGCCGACTTGTTGGACGGTAGCTGGAACGACTTGGCGTCCTTCATCCGCGACTGGACCTCGGGCTTCAGCGCCCAGTCGTACCAGGCCTTGGCATTGTCCAGGTTCTTGGCGCCGCGGATGATCGACATCGAGCCGATCTCGTAGCCCGTGCCTTCGCAGGGCGCGATCGCCTTGATCGGGAAGCCTTCGGCGGTCTGCGCCACCGCGTCATGCATGAAGACGATGCCGAGGCCGGCTTCGCCGCGTGCGGCCGCCTTCACCGGTGCCGAGCCCGACTTGGTGTATTGCGCGATGTTGCCGTTGAGCTTCTTCAGATAGTCGAAGGCCTGGTCTTCGCCCATGATCTGCACCAGCGAGGCAAGCGCCGTGTAGGCGGTGCCGGACGAGTTCGGGTTCGCCATCTGGATCTCACCCTTCAACGAGGCGTCGAGCAGGTCCGCCCAGCACTTCGGCTCCTTCAGGCCCTTCTTCGAGAAGATCTCGGTGTTGTAGCCCCAGCCGAGCGCACCGGCATAGACGCCGACCGTGCGGTAACCGGAGCCTTCGGCCTGCTTCTTTGCCCAATCCTGAAGCTGATCCAGCATCGGCGACTTGTATTCGAGCGTCAGGCCGTCGGATGCTGCCTGCAGATGCGGGTCGCCGGTGCCGGCCCACCAGATATCGGTCTTCGGATTGCGCGCCTCGGCGCGAATCTTGGCATAGGTCTCGCCGGACGACAGGCGAACCATGTTGACCTTGATTCCGGTCTCCTTCTGGAAATCGCCGGTCATCTGCTCGCAGATCACCACGTCCGCCGAGCAGATGAGGTTAAGGCTGCCGGCAGCCTGGGCCGGCAGCGCGGTGAGCGCCGTTCCGGCAAAAAGCATGAGGGAAAGGGTCATCGTTTTCATTGGGGCATCCTCCTGTTGCCTGTTTGAAACTTGACGCGAACACAGGGCGGCCATCGGCCTGCCCGGCGGGCAGCACGTTCACGATTTCGGGTTGTGCGAGTTGGCTAGGGGGCCGGTCAGTTCGTCGCGGCGATCTCCGCTTCGAACCTTTCGAGCAAGCGACTTCGTTCTTCCGGTGAACCGAAGGTCGCGAAGTCGTAGTCCACCATTTTGATCATCGAGATGTCGGGCGCGGCAAGCGGCAGGTCCGAGCGCGCATTGGACGGCACCTGGTTCTGACCGGCGTCCGCTCCGGTGCCCTGGCCTTCCGGGCTCAGCGCGAAGTCGACGAAGGTCTTCGCCGCCTCCAGGTGACGGGCGCCCTTGACGATGCTGACCGCACCGATCTCGTAACCGGTCCCCTCGCAGGGTGCGACGATGACGAGGGGTGAGCCCGCCTGTTTCTGCGTGACGGCGTCATGCATGAAGGAAATGCCGATCAGTGTTTCTCCGCGTGCGGCCGCTTTCACCGGGGCGGAGCCAGCGGTCGTGTACTGGTCGATGTTGCGGTTGAGCGCCGACAGGAAGCGGAAGGCTTCCTCTTCACCGAAAAGCTGGACCAGCGTCGCAAGCGTGGTGAAGGCGGTGCCGGAGGAATTCGGGTTGCCGCTGCGGATGCGACCGCGATAAGCGCTGTCTGCGAGGTCCTTCCAGCAGGTCGGTGCAGGTAGCTTCAGCGCACGCAGAAGATCGGCATTGTAGGCAAAGCCGAGGGCCCCGGCGTAGATGCCGGCCGATCGGCCGCCGGAGATGGCGAAGAAATTCTGCGCCCAGGGCAGCATGTCGCGTTCATGCGCCGGTTTATACCGTTCGAGCAGGTTTTCGGACCCTGCCTGTAGATGGGTGTCGCCCGTGCCGCCCCACCAGACGTCGACGGTCGGGGCGTCTTTTTCGGCGCGGAGCTGGTTGAGGATGTCGCCGGTGCTTCTGCGCGTCATCGAGATTTCGAGGCCGGATTTCGCCTCGAAGGCCGTCTTCATCGTGGCGCACCACGCCTCGTCGACACCACACAGCACGGTGAGCGCCGGCGCCGTCATGCCTGTTGTGGCGGCGCCTAGCCACAGCGCCACGCCCGCGCCGATAGCGGTGATGCCTCTCACGATGTCCTCCCATTGGAACGCTACCGTCCCGATCTCCGCAGTCAGGATGTCGATATTCCCCTCCTGCCGCAATCGGAGAATGGTTACCGTTCTTACAGCTTCGGGCGCTCTCCGCCGTTTCAGAATTACAAAGATTACAAATATGACAAATCAGATAATGCGAGCTGCTTTGAACATTGAGACGGCCCCGCCTATGATGGGTGCGGGAGGACGTGCATGCTGAATGAGAGGATACGGATTCTGATCGTCGAGGACGATCCGGATATGGCGGAACTTATTTCCGATCTGGTGGAAGCGGAGGGCTGGCAACCGCTCACCGCGCCGTCCGCGGAGGCGGCGGCCAATGTGCTGGCGCGCGAGGCGGTGAATCTCGTGCTTGTCGACCATAATTTGCCGGGTACTTCGGGCCGCACTTTCGCACAGAGGCTGCGGGCGCGCACCAATATCGGCATCGTCATGGTGACGGCGGCTGGCAGCGCTGCCGATCGGGTGCTGGGCCTGGAGACGGCGGCGGACGATTACGTCGTCAAGCCGTTCGAGCCGATCGAGCTGACGGCGCGCATCAAGGCCGTCCTGCGCCGCACGTATCCTTCGCTCAAGCCGGAGCGGGAAAGCGAGCGCGAGCCCGAACCTGCAGCGATGAAGCTCGGCGACTGGTCGATCGACCTCAGGAGCCGCCGGGCGATTTGCCTGACGGATCCCTCGAGATCGCTGACGAGCGCCGAGTTCGCTCTTCTGGAAATCCTTGCAGAAACGCCGAACACGCCGGTTGGCAGGGCGCAGATCCTCGACCGCCTCGGTGCCGAGAGCGATCGCTACATCGACCGCAACGTCGATGTGCTCGTGCTCAGGCTCCGCCGCAAGATCGAGCGCAATCCAGATCTGCCGCGCCACATCAAGACGAAACGCGGCAAAGGCTACGTGCTCGATATCGACGACGGCGAGCCGAAGTCGTGATCGTTCGCCCTTTTCTTTCGTCGATCGCCTTCCGGCTGCCCTTCGCGATTGTCTTCATCTGCGTCCTTGTCTTCGGCCTTGCGACGGTTGCGGTCTTCGGCCTGCAACGGGCGCGCGACGAGATGGCGGCCTACGGGCTGCAGGCCTTCTCCAGCCTTGCAAGGGCTTCCCTGGTTTCCCGCCAGGTTTCCGATCTTGTATCGAGCGCACCGTTCCTGATGAACGCGACCTCTCCCTATCGCGTGTCGAGCGAAAGCCGATCGGTCGTGACGCAGGTCGACGCGCTCTTGCGCGCCATGGTGCCGCACGATGGCGATGCGGCCGCCGAGGGCTTTGCCAGTGCTCATATCCTCGAGCTCCTGGAGACCATCCGCACGCAGACGATGACGCTTGCCGGCGACGCCGAATCGGCCCAGCAGCACAAGGCGGAAGCGGCCGCCGCGCTCGGCGAGATCGCGATCGGCAGCGGCATGGCGGACGCCGACTTCCGCCGTCGCCTCAATGGGATCGTACAATCGGCATCCAACTCGGACAGCCTGTTCCAGCTCGGTGAATTGCGCCGCCGCTACATCGCCGAAACGGTGCCGCGTCTCGAGCATGCGGCGCCAGATATCCGGGTTTCGGCGACCGAACTCGCGCCTTACGAACGGGTTTTTGAAGCGCAGACGCAATATCTCTTGGAGATGTTCGCCATTCGCGCGGCCGTGGCGCGATTGCACACGGTGTCGCGCGACCTCTCGCATGCGACGGAAACACAGAGCGAGGCCGTCGCCCGCGGCCTCAACGACGATCTCGTTTCGACCTCCGATGCGCTGAGCCGCCTGCTTGTCATCGTCGCCGTCGCCGCGCTCCTCGTGCTGGTCATGGCCATTTTCTCCATCCGCTCCGTCATGCGCGTGTCGCGGGGGATCGTGTCGCTGTCCAACGGGATGAACGCGCTTGCGGAGGGGCGCCGCGATGTCGCCGCGCCGACCTACAAGGGGACGGAAACGGAGCTCGTCAGGCTGTTGGAGGCATTCCGCGCATTTCGAGAAAGCGTCGAGCGCGTCTCGCGGCTCCGACGGACGGCCGAGGCCGCAGCGCGCACCATCCGTTCAACCTTTCGCAACATGAACGAAGGCATCGCGCTCTTCGATCCCAGCGGCAAGCCGATCACGATGAACCGTCGCGTCATGGAACTCGTCGGGTGGCCGGGTTCGGCAAGGAAGCTGCCGCTGCGCAGTTTCGTGAGCCCGATGCCCGAGATCGACCCGGCTCTGCTGCCCGCTGATAGCGACGCCGGCACGCTCGGCGACCGACTTGTCCTGCGGCATCGGTCCGAGGCCGGCCGCGTGATCGAGGTTTCGTTGTCACGGCAGCCGGATCGCGGCATCGTGCTGCTCGCCCGTGACGTGACGGACATGGACCGGCAGGAGGCCGAAGCGGCAAAGGCCCAGCGCCTCGACGGCATCATGCGCATGACGCATCAGGTGAGCCACGAGGTCGGCAACATGATCGGCATCATCACCGGCAGCCTGGGCCTTCTGGAGCGGGAGACCGGCTTCAACGATCGGCAGAAGCGTCACATCGCCCGAATCCGCAAGGCGGCCGATCGGGGCCGTTCGCTTGCCTCGAGCATGTTGTCCGTCGGCAGCCAACACCCGATCCAGCCCGGCGCGCTGGAGATCGGCGCGGTGTTGCGCGGCATGGCCGACGTGCTGGAAATCGCCGTCGGCGAAAAATGCCATCTTGCCTTCGAGATCGCTGGCGACCTGCCCAATGTGCAGCTCGATGCCGCTCTCTTCGAGCAGGCGATCCTCAATCTCTGCCTCAACGCCGCTGCCGCAATGCCTCAGGGCGGGACGATCCTGATCCGGGCCGCTCGGGTGGAGGGCGACGTCGTCGTTTCCGTCACCGACGAGGGAATCGGCATGTCGCCGGAAGCCGCGGACAAGGCATTCGAGCCCTATTTCACCACCCGCGACGAGGAGGGCGGCGCCGGTCTCGGTCTCGCCGTTGTCTACGGCTTCGTCCGGCAAAGCGGTGGCGATGCCCGCATCCTCTCGCAGCCGGGAAGGGGAACGACCGTCGAGCTGGTCTTTCCGAGTTGAATCGTCGGTGGCGGTCTACAGATTTCGCTGCCGCCCGAGCCCCTGGACGGCGGCATCGATGCGTTCGCCGTTGTCGCGGAAGGCCGACCAGAGCCACGTCATCAGCCACAGCATCAGAAGCCAGGCGAGCACGACATCGGAGAGGAAGTGTGCGCCAAACACGATGCGGTTGAGCGAGAAGGCGAGGACCGGCGGGATGAGCGCGACGATCGCCATGCGTTGCCACCGACCGGGCAGAAGCAGCGCCAGTGCAACGAGAGCAATCGCCGTTGCGGATTCGCCGGACGCGAAGGAGCAACTGCGCGAACAGGCGTTGGAGACCTGCCAGGCGGGCGTGAACGGCAGGCTGCCGCCGAAATCCGTGATGTCGTAGGGGCGGGCGCGGCCGATCATCAGCTTCAGCGCCTGGACGAGGAGCCCGGGGCCAAGGGCGTAAAATGTGAGAAAGAACAATGCCTTGTGAGGACGCAATATCCGTGGGTGCGGCACGATCGTCTGCATGATCAACAGCGCCAGGACGCACGGCAGAATGAAGACCGGCAGGACGCGATTGAAGTCGCGAAGTGCCCTGAGCACGGGCTCCCGCGAAAGCGGAAAGTCACCTGTCGCCGATGCGGCCCAACGCGAAACGACGAGATCGATGCCGGGAAAGGCCATGAAGACGAAAGCCGTACAGATCGTCAGCGCGCCGGTAACGGCGATTGGTTGATCTTCCATGCGGGCGCGGGCCTGCCTGGCCCATAGACGCGGGCTGGCGCGCAACCATCGGATGCCGTCTGAAGATGCTGCCGTGGATGGAAAAAGGCTGGACATGCCGGTCGCTCGCAGATTGTCGGTGTGGTGCGGGCAGGACATTTACTTCGCTCTGTCAAGGCTAGGTGGAGGATCAAGGTGTGCTTGACGCGTAGAGTAGCGCGATTGTTGGCTACATCTTTTGGTTGGTGCTGGGCGCCGCCATTTATCAATATCCCTGGCGCCTCGGTGCCGATTGTCAAGAAACGGCGGAGATTTGTCCGGCGCTCCATCCGGAAAGCCAGCGAAGGGGTGGTCGTGCTGCCCGGACGAATTGCAAGTCGAATCCATTCGTCCCATAAGCTGCTGATCGCAACATCGGACCAGGAGTTGGTTTATGGTCGACAAGGGTCTCATCCTTTTGGCGGAGGACGAGCCAGAGATCGCGCAGATACTCGACGCCTATCTGGTGCGCGATGGCTTCAGGACGGTGCGGGCCGCCGATGGCGAAACGGCGCTGACGCATCATGCGGTTTTGTCGCCCGATTTGGTTCTGCTTGACGTCCGCATGCCGAAGCTCGATGGCTTTGAAGTCCTCGCTCGTCTGCGACGCGAGGGCAACACGCCCGTCATCATGGTCACGGCCCTGGCGGAGGATCTCGATCGGTTGACTGGTCTGAGGCTCGGGGCCGACGATTATGTGGTCAAGCCGTTCAATCCGCAGGAGGTGGTGGCGCGCGTCAACGCGGTGCTGCGGCGCACGCGAAACGGCGCGGGTGCGACGGTGCTTCGCTTCGAGAATGTGGAAGTCGATCTCGATGCCCACGTCGCTTTCGTTGAGAAGAGCGGCCGCCGTCACTCGGTGCCGCTGACACTCAGCGAATTCCGCATCCTCGCCCACATGATCCGACGCCCGACGCATGCCTTCGACCGCGCCGACATCCTCGATGCCTGCCTGCCGGACAGCGATGCGCTGGCCCGCACGGTCGATACCCATATCGCCAATCTCAGGCGCAAGCTGGACGATCTCGGCGCCTGTGGTTTTTTCAGTGCCGTTCGGGGCGTCGGTTATCGCTTCGTGGAGCCGAGATGAAGATCAGCTTCTCGCGCCTGCCGCTCGGCATTCTCACGGCCCTGGTGACGATCGTTCTGCTGATCATCAGCGTGTTCATCATCTATGCCGGCGTCGACTACATGGAGCCGCGGCTGGAAGCGAAGATGCTTGAGCGGATGCCGCCGGAGGCAGCCGAGGCCTATACCGATTTCAATTCCGGCAAGCTGCCGAGGCAGGAATTGCTGCAGAAACTGCTTTCGACCATGCCGGAACTCGAGGACTGGGCGAACTGGGAGGTGGACAAGATCATCCTCGGCTTCGGGGTCACCGCCGTAACCTTCTGCGGTCTCGTCGGCTACTGGCTGGCGCGAAAAATCAGCAGGCCGCTCGAGGTGCTCGCCCAGGCAACGCAAAACCTCAGGGCGGGTGATTTCGCTGTGCGCGTCGGATCGATCCGCAAGGGTGCCAAGGAGGTGGCAACGCTCGTGAAGACCTTCGACGAACTGGCGGCCGAGCTCGAAAACATGGAGAACCGGCTTCGTTTCAACACGATGGCGGTGGCCCACGAACTGCGCACGCCGCTGACGATCCTTCAAGGCAATCTCCAGGGCATGGCCGATGGCGTGTTCCCGCTCGAACAGGAAAGGGTCCAGCAGCTGTTGCTCCAGGTGGAGGGGCTTTCCGCCCTGGTCGAAGACTTGCGGACGCTCTCGCTCGCCGCCGGACAGAAACTGGTCACACAGCGTCAACCGGTCGATCTCGCGGCCGAGGCAACCCAGGTTCTCGGCGCGTCCTGCACCTTGCTTGGCGCGGCCGGCATGTCGGTCGAGACGGCGCTGGAACCAGTCAGGGTCTCCGGAGATTCGCAACGTCTGCGCCAGGCGCTTTTGGCGCTGATCGAGAATGCCACCCGTTACGCAGCCAGTGGCGGGGTACTGCGGTGCGAGACGGGCCGACGCGGGGCTGATGAGGCGTTCATCCGGTTGTTGGATCGCGGCCCCGGACTACCGGACGACGTCTCGACGCATTCGATCGATCTTTTCTGGCGCGGTGATGCCTCACGGTCGCGGGCAACAGGAGGCACCGGCCTCGGTCTTTCCGTCGTGCAGGCGATCGCCAAGGCGCATGGCGGGCGGCTGGAATTCGCGTCCCGTGCCGGCGGCGGCGCCGTGATCACGATGGTCCTGCCGTCGCCAACCTAGCTTAAGAGATGATGCGCGGAGCGCCTGGCACGGCGTGCAAGGGCACAAGCTCCTCCAAGCCTACCATTTTTCGGACGATCCGCGATTTGTCTCACTGGAACTCTGGTTCGATGAAAGTGGGACATTTGTTGAGGGCCCAATAGCTTCAGCGGGCCGAAAGACGTTCCGACGAATTAGAAGCTTCCTTGACAGGTTAAGGTTGCAGTCAGGCGGGAAGACTATTTAACCCACTTTAGTGGGTTGAATATTTCGATAGTTTGAGTTAATTATCCCATTTTTATGGGTCGATTAATGCGACTAACGCTCGAAACTCATTTTGAAAGCGAGTGGCATTACGCTGCTACGCTGGAAGTCCAGGATGATGCAACCGGCTATCAAGGCGCATCCATAGTCGATTATGATCTCGACTACTTCGTGACAGAGGTGTCGGCGGAATTTGCGGCGGGGAAGACCGTCCGCGACTATCGCGCTTTGTCCGTCCGTTATCCAGAACGCTTGCAGAAGGCGCCGGACATGGGGAGAGATATGGGTGCCTCTCCGGAAATTCTGGAACGTGCGATGGGGCGCTCCATAGAGATAACGGACAGCCTTTTGGCGGCGTGCTCGTGATGCGGGATGGGAGGTGACACGTGGCCCGCTGGAAGAAGCCCACGAAGGAGCAGATTCTGGAGAACCGGCGAACTTTGGCGGAGCGTGCGCGGGAGGGGGATTTGCAATTACCTGGCGCGGTGGCACAAATCCGCAAAGGTTTCGGCATGACACAAGAGGAATTCGCTAAAACGCTTGCGCTGACGCGACGTCAGATCGCCGAAATCGAAGCCGGCACTGCTAATCCGACACTTGAGACGTTGGATAAAATCGGGCGGCTATTCGGTTTCGGGGTTGGCTTTGTCCCGAGGACACCTCGCTAGCGCGACGCAGGAAGTGAGAATGCTGGTTGTGTCGCCCTTGCCATAGACGCTTTTAGATCTGGCCCTATCCTGGGTGACGAACAGCGCCGCGATGCCACAACTGGCGGCGACGTTGGCGATGCTGATCAGCTTTTCGGTGCAACCCAGCGAACAAACGCATCCAGCACCAGAAGCACGTTTTTGGCCCCTGGCACCTTCGAGGCCTACGACCATGCCAGGTGTGATGTTCGCCAATAGCCGAGGAAAGACGGTCTGGGCATACACTTGGTCGATAAGGGCGATCACGAACAGCTCGGTGCCGAATAGCGGTTTGAGCGAGCATGTGAACGTGCCGAGAAACGTGCGCGCCCAATCAAACCCTTCTTGATTGCGCCGCGCCCGTTCTCGCCGGCTGCAAGGAAGGCCGCGGCGGCGGGCGCCGCTTTATCACGACGTCGATCACACCGGTAATCAAGGATGTCGCCATTTCGGCGAGCTTTGCGCCTTTTATGTCGAGGACGGTGATCGGGCCGCACAGGTCTGCCGACTGCGCCCATTTGCCGACCGCTTCTCCGCAGTTCCTTGACAGTCCGAAGGCAAGCCCAGGGTGGCCAAATGACCAGGCCAGCAGCGTTTGCTCTCAAGGATTGCATCATGTCCGTGGAAATCAGGCAGGAATACAGCGCGGATCTGCGGTTGCCCGCTCAAGACACCACGACGCATGGCGGCGCGCCGTTATCGTCTTCAGGACGCTCGGTCGCCGGGCCGATAGTCAAGGAGCGGTCGCGAGCGGAAGCATCGATCCTGGGCCACGTGCTGAAGCTCGGCCTTAGGGTCAGCCTGAAACGCGCCGTCGTCTTTTCGATGCGGTTTGTGCGCCATCCCTTCCTCACCGCGCGCTGGATCACCTTTCTT
Organism: Ensifer sp. 38_S197; assembly: GCF_056924495.1. Classification (NCBI taxonomy): domain Bacteria; kingdom Pseudomonadati; phylum Pseudomonadota; class Alphaproteobacteria; order Hyphomicrobiales; family Rhizobiaceae; genus Ensifer; species Ensifer sp. 38_S197. The sequence goes on from NZ_JBXOVZ010000001.1 coordinate 2,138,794, forward strand.
GGCGAGTACGGCGAACGCTATCGTCTGGGGCTGCCGCACGACGATCTCGTGCGCAAATCGATCCCGACGTTCTTCCTGCACGGTGCGTCGTCATCCGGACGGCTCGACTTGCTGCTCAATCATTTCGACGTCGCGAGCGAGGTCTTGTCACGCCGCTCGCTGATGGCGCTCTGGCGGGGAGACGCTCTGGAGATGGGAACGGTCTCCGGTCGCGCTGAGAACTATCGCATTCAGCTACAATTGGCCGACCATTGCGGTGCCCGTCACGAGGGTGCCTTCGCAATCAGGCTTCGCCGTCAGAGTGACGAATACACGCTGTGTACGGTCGGCTTCGTTTTCGTACGCTGTGGCGACGACACCTACAGCCTTGCGATCGGCGGCATGCAGGGGCCGAAGGGCGAAGATGCGAAGCGGGCCCTGATCACCGCAACACGAGATCTCGGCGGTTTGCGGCCCAAGGATGCGGCATTGCTCGTCCTCCAGGGGCTGGTGGCGGAAGGCCATGCGGCCTGCATCCATGCGGTTTCGAACGAAAGACACGTGATCAACCGCCGTCGCCTCAAGCGGCGGAAGATGATGATGGCGGATCTCGACGCCTATTGGTGCGATCGCGGCGGGGCAGCGGCTGAGCCCTTCGGTTTCCGCCTTCCCGTTGTGGACGCCAAGGCTGCTCCCGAGGGCAATCGGCGCGAGCAAAGCAAGCGGGCATTCCGCGACATCGGCGCCTGGTTCTACTGAACCGGGCGTATCATCTCGCTTCCTCCCCTCTGCTTTTCTAAAACAGTCCCTTGGCGGCTGCGCCGATGGCGATGATGCCGAAGGCGATCAGGACGAGGCCCGAGAAGCGCGATACCCAGATGACGAAGCTGTCCGGAAGCCGCGTTCGGGCGATTGCCACACCGCCGCTCAGGAAAAACCACCAGCCGAGCGAGCCCAGGAAGACGCCCACGACGACGATCGCTGCGCTGAGCGCATCGCCCGCTTCGGCGAGGCCCAGGCCGGCGAAGATCGCAGCAAAGGAGAGGATGGTCGCCGGGCTGGTCATCGTCAGGAGAAACGTTGAAGCCGTCGTGCGGATGAGATCGTGTCCGCCGACATCGGCTGCGGCTGTCACCGGTTTCGGCCGCAACCCGCTCCAGCCGAGCCAGATCATGAACAGCCCGCCGGCCAGGCCAAGCGGCATGGCCACGATCGAGAGCACGGCTGCGAAAGCGGCAAAACCGAGCGCCGCAAGGGCTGCGTAAGTGGCATCGGCAGCGGCCGTTCCCAGTCCACCGGCGACGCCGGCCCAGAAGCCGCGTTCCAGCGTGCGGTTGATGCAGAGCGCCCCCATCGGGCCGAGCGGGGCTGCGATCGCGAGACCGAGCAAGAGGCTTTTACCAAACAACAACGTTGACATGACGTAGGTCTCCGGCCGCGGCATGGCTCGACACCCCCGATGGATGGCCATGCGCAGCAATTCAAAAAAATGTCGCAGCAGTCTTTGCGCGTCCGGTCAGGCGCGCGGTGCGGTCGTCGTCAGGCTTTCCCGGACGGTCGACAGCGCGATCACCGTTTCGCTTCGCGCCAGGAACCGTCGTTGCTTCAATTCGGCAAGGAACGGTTCAAGGTCGCCAAGTGATGGCATCCGGACCTTCACGCAATAGGACCAGGCACCGGTGACATGGTGGCACTCGGCCACGGCCGGATGGTCGGCCATGAAGCTACGGAAAGCCGCCTCATCCGCATCCGGCGCCAGGCCGACCCAGACGAAGGCAAGCACGTCGAGGCCAAGCGCGCGATGATCGACCTCAAGCGTAAAGTTTCGGATCACGCCGGTGGCGACGAGCCGACGGATGCGTTCGTTGACGGCGGAGGGGGAAAGCTCCACCGCGACGCCGATGTCAGTCAGCGACCGCCTCGCGTCTTCAGCGAGAATTTCGATGATTTTTCTGTCTACCGCATCCATGGCCAATGAATACGCGGAAAGTTACGAATTGTACAGAAGATTTTTTGTTAATAGATGGGTCTGACCAAGGAAACGTTGGTCGGGTGGCTTACTCGATGTCCTTTAATGCGTCGAGCGGGCCGGTCAGTGCCGTTCGTGGCTGCACCAGTTCGGGCTGGATGAGGTGGATGCGCGGCTGAGGGCGGGCCTCCTCGATGACGTCGAAGGCCTTGGTGATCATGCCCTCGACATCCTGCCGGATCATGATGACCGGGAAGGGCAGGAAGGATGCGAAGGGATCGTAGTCGTAGCAGCCGACGACGAGATCGGCGAAGTTCTCGTGCGGATGTCCGGCCATGAAGCGCAACAGGCCCTCGAAGTTGATCGAGGAGTTGACGAAGAGGCCACGCGGCAGCTTGCCGTGTTTCTCGTAGAAGGCCTCGAAGGCCAGCCTCGCATTGTTCGGCGCATAACCCGTCGGCTGAATGCATTCGTCCGGATCGGCGCCGAGTAGTTCGTTTTTGACGGCGCGGAACCCGCGGATACGTTCGCGGCTGGCATGGTCGTTGCGGCCGCCGAAGAGGTAGAGTTCATGCGGTTCCAGGGGGCCCGTTGCCTGGAAGTGGCGGATGATCGCCTCCGTCAGCATCCGCCCGCCCTCGTAGTTGTCGCTGATGACCGAGGGCACCTTGGTGCCGGGCAGGTCGATGTTGATGTGCTTGAGACCAGCCGCCTCGCAAACCTCATGCACGCCGTCGGGATCGGTGGCGCCGCAGATGAAGAGCTCGTCGATCGAGTAGGAGATCAGCGTCTCCGCCGTCTTGCGCTCCTCTTTCGGATCGCGGCTGGCGCTGACGACGATCGGGCATTGCCCCTTGCTTCGTACATGCGCCTCGAAAGTCTGCGCCATCGACGAGAAATAGCGGTTGTCATGGATCGGCAGCAGCAGGCCGATCAGGCCGGAACGCGAACTGCGCAAGCCGCGCGCCTGGCGGTTGGCCGTATATTGGTGCGTTTCAGCGAGGCTCCGGATGAATTCGGCCGTGCTTTCCTTGATCCGGCGTTTCTGCCAGGTGCCGTTCAAGACAGCACTTACGGTTGAGGGCGAGCTGCCCGACAACACCGACAGGTCGTAGATCGTCGCTTTTTTCTTGCTGCTGTTGGCCATCGCTTTCTCCCTCGATCGTTTTAGTGCCGATTTCCCCTTGACGAAAGATTAAGTCTGCACAATAGTTCTTGCACCATCGATTGTGCAAACAAGAAATATCGATTGTGCAATTTTGGTGGTGCCGTCTGAGGAGGCGGCAATCGGGAGGCGAGGAAAGCTTCGCCAGTGGTGGTTTGAAACTGGAGGCCGGCGCTTGAATGGCGACCGGACGCGTTCCCTCTTCGGGAACGAGTGGAGGAGAGACATGATCAGGAAAATTCTCGTCGCCGTCCTGGCGACATCGCTGGCGCTTGCCAGCTCTGCAGCCGCCTTCGCTCAGGATGCCGGCAAGGTCGGTGTCGTCGTCAAGATCGGCGGTATTCCGTGGTTCAACGCCATGGAAGCCGGGATCAAGGAGCGCGGACAGAAGCTCGGCGTCGACGCCTTCATGGTCGGCCCGACCAGCGCCGACCCGGCGCTCCAGGTGCGCGCCATCGAAGATCTCATCGCCCAAGGGGTCAAGGTCATTGGCGTGGTCCCGAACGACGCCAAGGTGCTCGAGCCGGTTCTGACCAAGGCCAAGGAAAAGGGCATCATCGTCATCACCCATGAATCGCCGAGCCAGAAGGGCGCCGACTGGGATTTCGAGCTCGCGTCGTCGACCGGTTTCGGTGAGGCGCACGGCAAGCTGCTCGCCGAGAAGATGGGCGGCAAGGGCGAATACGCCGTCTTCGTCGGTTCCCTGACCGTGCCGCTGCACAATGCCTGGGCCGATGCGGCGATCGCCTACATCAAGAAGAACTACCCGGACATGACGCTGGTCGGCGATCGCTATGGCGTCGCTGAAGACGTCGACAAGAGCCGGTCGACCGCACTCGACCTGATCTCCGCCCATCCGAACCTGAAGGGTTTCCTCGCCTTTGGCAGCCAGGGTCCGATTGGCGCCGGCCGCGCCGTCGAAGAACGCCGCAAGGTCGGCCAGATCTTCGTGCTTGGTCCCTTCTCCCCCGGTCAGGGCCAGAAGCTGGTGAAATCCGACGCGATTTCCGGTGGCTTCATGTGGAATCCGAAACAGGCTGGCGAAGTCTTCGTCACCCTTGCCGACAAGCTGATGAAGGGCGAAGAGGTCAAGGACGGCGACGAGATCGAAGGTCTCGGCAAGGTCAAGCCCGACTTCAAGAACCGCAACATCATCGTCGACCAGCTCGTGCCGATCAACAAGGACACGGTCGCCGATCTCGCGGCCATGGGCCTCTGATAGACCTCAAGGGTTCTCCCGGCTGCTGGGCCGGCTCCGGCCGGCCTGGCAAGTCCCCTGAACGGTACTGGAGCGGGATGAGGAAAGGCGTTTTCTGCTTTCCGCCCGCATCCCGCTCTAATCTAACGAGATTTACGGGCACAGACACATGCACCAGCTTGCGACCGCGGGAGGAGGCGAGAAGCCGCTTCTGGCCCTGCGCAACATCAACATGACTTTCGGCGGCGTCCGAGCGCTCAAGAATGTGAACTTCGACGTGCGCCCGGGGGAGGTCCATTGCCTTGCCGGTGAGAATGGCTGCGGCAAGAGTACGCTGATCAAGATCATCACCGGCGTCTATCGTCCCGCCGACGGCGCCTCGATCGAATATGACGGCGAGAGCTATTCCCACATGTCTCCGGTGACCGCGCAGGATCGCGGCATCCAGGTGATCTGGCAGGACCTGGCGCTTTTCCCCGAGATGAGCGTCGCCGAGAACATCGCCTTCCAGACCGTGCTCGGCCGCTGGCCGAAGCTCGTCGACTACAGCCGCATGCGCCAGATCGCCAAGGATGCGCTCGCTCGCCTCGGCGTGACGCTCGACGTCGACCTGCCGCTGAAGGAATACGCCATCGCCCAGCGCCAGATCGTCGCGATCGCCCGGGCGCTCGTCGGCGAAGCGAAGCTCGTCTTCATGGACGAGCCGACCGCATCGCTGACCCAATCGGAAACCGATCACCTGCTCGATATCGTCCGCGGGCTTTCAGCCTCCGGTGTCGCCGTCGTCTTCGTCAGCCATCGGCTTGCCGAGGTGCTGGAGATCTCGAGCCGCATCACCGTGTTGCGCGATGGTGCGCTGGTGGGGGTGTACCCCGCCGCCGGCATGACGCAATCGCGCATCACCGAACTGATGACCGGCAAGACCTTCGATCAACACGTGCGTGCGAAGTCGCGTGATGGGCAGCCGGTCGTCCTTGATGTGAAGGGACTGTCGCGCCCAGGCCAGTTTGAAGATGTTTCCTTGACGGTGCGCCGTGGCGAAACGCTCGGGATCACCGGTCTGCTCGGCGCAGGGCGTACGGAACTGGCACTGACACTCTTCGGTATGCTGAAGCCCGCATCCGGTACGATCTCGCTGGAGGGCAAACCTGTCCATTTCTCCTCCAACCGCGACGCGATCGAGGCAGGCGTCGCCTATCTTTCGGAAGACCGGCTTTCGCTCGGCCTCATCCAGCCCCAATCGATCGCCGACAATCTCGTCATCAGCTCGCTCGACAAGGTCCTCTCCGGCGGTCTGCTCTCGGAAGAGCGCAAGCGCGGCCTGGTCTCACGCTGGATCGGCGATCTCGGCGTCAAGATCGGCCTGCAGCAGGATGCGATCTCGACGCTTTCGGGCGGCAACCAGCAGCGTGTGGCGATCGCCAAGTGGCTCGCGACCGATCCGAAGCTTCTCATTCTCGATGCCCCGACCGTCGGAGTCGATGTCGGCGCGCGCGCCGGCATCTTCGACATCGTCGCGCGGCTCGCCGAAAGCGGGCTGGCGATCATCCTGATTTCCGACGAGGTGCCGGAAGTCTATTTCAACGCCGATCGCGTGCTGCACATGGCGCAGGGCCGCATTGTCGGCAGCTATGATCCGCGCACTTCCTCGCTCGCCGATATCGAAGGAGCTGTCTATGCGTAGCTTCGTCCGTACCCACGCGACGGAAGTGTCGCTGCTCGCCGTCATCGTCGCGATCAGTGCCGTTCTGTCGGTCTCGACCGCCAACTTCTTCTCGCTCGGCAATGCCTTCGACCTGCTCAATATCAGTTCGGTCAGCATCATTTTCGCCGTCGGCCTGCTGGTGGTTTTGATTGCCGGCGGCATCGACATTTCCTTCGCGGTTGCTGCGTCGGTCGTCCAATACGGCACGGCGATCGCACTCGGCTGGATCGGTGGCGGAGGCTGGGTCTCGGGACTGCTGATCGCCGGTTCGCTCGGCATCCTGCTCGGTGCGATCAACGCCTTCCTCATCCACCGTTTCCGCGTCATATCGATCGTCGCGACGATCTCGACCTTCAACATCTATTTCGGCCTCTTGATGTTCTTTACCAAGGGCGTGTCGATCTACGACCTGCCGGACTGGCTGACGGACCGCGTCGTCCTGTTCGAACACGAGATGGCCGACGGAACCTGGATCGAGATCACGCTGCCGGTCTTGGTGATGGTGCTCTGTGTCGTCGCCACCTGGGTGCTGATCACCCGCACGACCACCGGTCGCCAGCTCTATGCTTTCGGCGACAATCCGGAAGGCGCCCGCCGCTTCGGCATCAACATCGGTGCCATGCAGTTCATCGCCTTCGGCTGGCTCGGACTAATGGCGGGGATCGGCGGGCTCATCCAGGCGCATTATGCGCAGGAAGTGGTGCCGAACGCTCTCTATGGCCGCGAGCTTGACGTGCTGGCGGCGGTCGTCCTCGGCGGCGCGCGGCTTGGCGGCGGCAAGGGCTCGGTGCTCGGCTGCGTGCTCGGCGTGCTCCTGATCTCGATCACCCAGAATGGCCTCAACCTGATGGGTGTGTCGCCCTTCGCCTTCAAGATGATCATCGGCGCCATCATCCTCATGGCGATCACGCTCTCCAATACCCGCATCGAAAGGCTCTTGCCCTTCGTCAGTCAGAAAGGGGCCGGACGATGAACGTGATTGTCGAACGCGTGAAGACCTTGCTCGGACCGGAAATGGCTGGACCGGGCCTCGCCTTCCTCGCCGTGGTGCTGGTCTTCGGCATCGCCTCGCCGCAATTCCTGAGCGCGGCCACCTTCGGCTCGGTCGCCTTCCAGCTTCCGGAGCTCGGCCTGCTGACGCTCGCCATGTTGCTGCCGATCCTGACCGGTGGCCTCAACCTCGCGATCACCTTTACCGCCAACATCGCCGGCCTGACGCTCGCCTGGGTGCTGCAGGCAAATGGCGGCGTCGATGCCGGACCTGTCGCATTCGTGCTCGGCTCGGTGCTGGCGATCCTCGTCGGTGCAGCAAGCGGCGTGATCATGGGACTGGTGATCGCCTTTACCCGCGCCCATCCGATTCTCGTCTCGCTATCGATGATGATCTTCCTGCGCGGTCTCGGCGAGTTTCTGACCCGCGGCGGCGATGTCTCGGGTTTCCCGGCCTTCATCGGCCCGCTTGGCCACGGATCGCTCCTTGGGGTGCCGGTTCCGCTCATCGTCTTCGTCGTCTGTGTGCTGGCCTGGCACGTGCTGCTCACCCGCACCAAGCTCGGCTTCAACACCTACATGATCGGCTCCAACCTCGAGGCGACGCGCTATTCCGGCATCAACACGCGCAAGGTGATCGTGCTCGTCTATGCGCTTTCGGGCGTCATGTGCGCGATCGCCGGCATCATCATGCTGGCGCGCTTCAACTCCGTGCGCATCGGCCACGGCGAAAGCTACCTATTGATCACGGTGCTCGCCTGCTTCCTCGGCGGCGTCAATCCGTTCGGCGGCTTCGGCCGGGTCATTCCCGTCTTCGTCGCGCTGGTGGTGCTGCAGCTTCTCTCCTCCGGTCTCAACCTCGTCGGCGCCAACCAGCATTTGGCAACGGCGGTGTGGGGGCTGCTGCTGGCCGGCGTCATGGTGCTGCGCTTCGTGGCGACCAAGTTCAAGATTTCATTTGTCAGAAAGGAAACGTGACCATGCAGGGTTTTGGCGTCCATACGAGCATGTGGACCATGAATTGGGATCGTCCCGGCGCTGAGCGCGCGGTCGCCGCGGCGGTGAAGTACGGGGTGGATTTCATCGAGATCCCCATGCTCAACCCTCCGGCGGTCGACACTGCCCATACCAAGACGCTGCTCGAGAAGCACAAGCTGCGTGCCGTCTGCTCGCTCGGCCTGCCCGAGCACGCCTGGGCATCCGTCCGTCCCGATGCCGCGATCGAGCACCTGAAGGTGGCGATCGACAAGACGGCCGATCTCGGCGGCGAGGCGCTCTCCGGCGTCATCTACGGCGGCATCGGCGAGCGCACCGGCGTGCCGCCGACCGAGGCCGAATACGACAACATCGCGCGCGTGCTGCAGGCGGCGGCCAAGCACGCCAAGACGCGTGGCATCGAGCTTGGTGTCGAGGCGGTCAACCGCTACGAAAACCACCTGATCAACACCGGTTGGCAGGCGGTCGACATGATCAAGCGCGTCGGTGCCGACAATGTCTTCGTCCACCTCGACACCTACCATATGAACATCGAGGAGAAGGGCATCGGCACCGGCATTCTCGATGCGCGCGATTTCATCAAATACATCCACCTGTCCGAGAGCGATCGCGGCACGCCCGGCTACGGCAATTGCGCCTGGGACGAGATCTTCGCGACGCTGGCGGCGATCGGCTTCAAGGGTGGCCTTGCGATGGAGAGCTTCATCAACATGCCGCCGGAAGTCGCCTATGGCCTCGCCGTCTGGCGACCCGTCGCCAAGGACGAAGAGGAGGTCATGGGCAACGGCCTGCCGTTCCTGCGAAACAAGGCGAAGCAATACGGGTTGATCTAAGGCATTTCCAGCAATAGCGCGCAGCGGCTTTCGCTGAAGCCGCTCGAGAACGCTTCTGCACTCGTTGGATCAGGACGGGAGGTTGCGAGAGATGTCAGTCGCAGCGGACGACAAGGCCGGTACGGTGGCCGTACTCGATGTCGGCAAGACCAATGTGAAGCTGAATGCGGTCTCGGCAAACGGTGTCGTTCTGGAAACGCTGAGCGTCGCCAATTCGGTGCTGCCGGGGCCGCCCTGGCGGCATCACGACCTTGCAAGCCTCGGCGAGTGGGTCCTCTCCAACCTCGCAGCGCTCGGCAATCGTCATCCGCTGCAAACCTTCGTCGCCGCTGGTCATGGATCCGGTGGCGTCCTTGTCGGCGATGATCCCGACGCGGCGGCCGGTGTCGCCCTGCCGATGATCGACTACGAGCAGCCTTTGCCGGAGGAGATCCGGCAAGGCTACGCGCCGCTCGCCGGTTCCTTCTTCGATCGCGGCAGCGCGATGATGCACAGCGCCACTCATCAGGCCCGCCAGCTCTATTGGATGCAGGAACATGCACCGGATGCGGTCGCCGATGCTCGCTGGTATCTCGGCCTGCCACAATACTGGGCGTGGCGGCTGTCGGGCGTTGCGGCATCGGAAGCGAGCTTCCTCGGCGCACAATCGCACCTCTGGAACGTTGCCGAACGCCGGTTCGCGCCCATTGTCGCTGCGCGCGGCTGGCAACGGCTGATGCCGGATTTCGCCGAAGCCTGGCAGGTCCTCGGCCCGGTACGTCCGGAGCTTGCCCGCCGTTATGGCCTGCCGAAGGGGCTGCGCGTGCTGACCGGTGGTCACGACAGCAGCCTCAACCACTATCGTTACCATGCCGCCGGCCTCGGCGACTTCATCGTCGTCTCCACGGGAACCTGGATTGTTGGCTTTTCTGGCCGCACGCCGCTCGGCCGGCTCGACGAGCGTCGCGGCATGACGCTGAACAGCGACGTCTTCGGCAATCCTCTCGGGGGTGTGCTCACCATGGGCGGGCGCGAGTTTTCGCATGTGGCGGGCACCGCACCGCCGGCAGCCCAGGTCCCGGACGATGTCGTGCTGGGCCTGATCGCCAAACGCACCACGGCGCTGCCCTCCTTCGGCGACGACGATGGCCTCTTTCCGGGAAGCGCCGGACGCGGTCGCATCAGCGGGCCGCCACCGGAGACCCCGATCGAGCGTAAGGGGTTGGCTCTCGTCTACTGTGCCCTGCTGACGGCGGAATGCATCGCGGCGCTTGGGCCGGGGCCGCTGGTCGTGCTCGATGGAAGCTTTCTGCGCGATCCCCTCTATGCCCGCCTCGTCGCGGCGCTCATGCCGAACCGGCGGGTCCGCTTCAATCTGGATGCTAACGGCGTGGCCTCCGGTGCTGCGCTGCTGGCAAGTCAGGGCCAACGCCAAGGTCCCGCGCCGCTGTCGCTCGCCGATCCGGGCGACATTTCGCATCTTTCGCCTGCGGTCGCGGTCTATGCGTCGCAATGGCGTGCCCGAGCGCGCGTCGGGCACAACAATGGTTTCAGTCGCGACTTCGAAAGGACATATCGATGACCAAGACCGACATACTCTCGCTCCGCCGCGAGATGGTGGACATCTGCCGCCGGATGAACTCGAGCGGCATCAACCAGGGCACCGCCGGCAATCTTTCGGTGCGCACCGACGAGGGCTTTCTGATCACGCCGTCGTCGCTGCCCTACGAGACGATGCAGCCCGACGATCTGGTCGAGATGGATTTCGACGGCACCTATGTCGGTCTTCGTCCGTCGTCCGAATGGCGCTTCCACCGCGATATCCTGAGGGAGCGCACCGATGTCAACGTCGTGCTGCATTGCCATTCCGTCTATGCGACGACGCTTGCCTGCCATCACAAGACCATTCCGAGCTTCCACTACATGACCGGCATCGCTGGCGGCACGACGATCCGCTGCGCTGAATATGCGACCTTCGGCACTCAGGCGCTCTCGGACAATGCGCTGGTGGCGCTCAAGGACCGGACGGCCTGCCTGCTCGGCCAGCACGGCCAGATCTCGCTCGGCAAGACGCTCGAGTCCGCGCTCTGGCTGGCGATCGAGATCGAAACCCTGTCGCGCATGTATGTCCAGGCGCTGACGCTCGGCGAACCGCCGGTGCTTCCCGACGACGAGATGGAACGGGTCATCGCCCAGATGCGTCGCATGAGCTACGGCCAGGCACCTGATGGGGAGGGCGTCAACGACGTCGCCCGCCCCCGCGCTGCGATTTAGGGGTGCCAGGCGCGCAAGTGCTCCCGGCCGCCTTGTTCGTCCGTTGTCGCAAAGGTATCAGGAAGGATCAGTGCGGCAGATGCAAGGAGAAGCGCGGGCATGTCGAGCGATCACGCGTCCGAGATTGGTGTTCACCTGACATTTCCCGGCTCCATCGTGGTGATGGGCGTGTCGGGTACCGGCAAGACCTCGGTCGGCGAAGCCATCGCCGCCGCCTGCGGTTACCGCTTTGTCGAGGGTGATGCACTTCACCCTGAGGAGAACATCCGCAAGATGTCGGCGGGCATCCCGCTCACCGATGCGGACCGCTGGCCGTGGCTGAAGGAGATCGGCCGACAGCTCGCATCGGGTGATGCTCCGCTCGTCGTCTCCTGCTCGGCGCTGAAGCGCAGCTATCGCGATCTGTTGCGTGAGAGCGCCGGCAGGCCCATTGCCTTTGTCTATCTCCACGGCGATCGCGACGTTCTTACCGGGCGAATGCAGCGCCGGACGGGACATTTCATGCCTGCCTCCTTGCTCGACACGCAGTTCGCGACGCTGGAAGACCCTGCCGGCGAGCCTTTGACCGTCACCGTGGACATCGCTCCGTCGCCGCAGGCCGTGATCCACGAGGTGCTCGCGCAGCTTGTGGGGCTGGGGGTTGCCGCCGGCCGCTAGACTTCGAAGGAACGTGCTCGGTTTTCCGAAAACGAACGGCTCGGCGGGGCGGTGACGCCGCAAGCTGCAGGTTCCTCGCGTCATTGCCCCTCCGGTGACTGCTTCGCGCACAGGATGCAATCATCGGGTGCCTTCGCATTTTCATATCGTGCTTGGCTTCGCTGCTCTTTGGAAGGAAATTAGCGGAACGCGGTGCTATCGTCCGACCATGTCGCGGCGTTGATATCATTGCTTTCGCCGCGATCCGCGTAGAGGATGGAGCGTTATCGTCCGGCCGCTGTGGGAGGAGACCGCGCGGCCCGGCACGGTGGGAGGATAGACATGTTTGAGGGCGGCTTGAGCTTCGCGCTAGGCGAGGACATCGACGCACTGCGCGAGAGCGTGCGGCGCTTCGCGACGGACCGGATCGCGCCATTGGCGGATGAGACCGATCGCAATAATGCATTTCCTATGCAGCTCTGGCGCGAGATGGGCGAACTCGGCCTGCTCGGCATCACCGCTGGCGAGGAATACGGTGGCGCCGGCATGGGCTATCTCGCCCATTGCGTGGCGATGGAGGAGATTAGCCGCGCATCAGCCTCGATCGGCCTCAGCTACGGCGCCCACTCCAATCTCTGCGTCAACCAGATCAACCGCAACGGCAATGACGACCAGAAGGCGCGCTATCTGCCGAAGCTGATCTCCGGCGAGCATGTCGGCGCATTGGCGATGTCGGAGCCCGGCGCCGGGTCGGACGTCGTCTCGATGACACTGAAGGCCGACAAGCGTGGCGACCGCTATATGCTCAATGGCAACAAGATGTGGATCACCAATGGCCCGGACGCCGACGTGCTTGTCGTCTACGCCAAGACCGATCCGACGGCCGGTCCACGCGGCATCACCGCTTTCTTGGTGGAGAAGGGCTATGCCGGGTTTTCGACCGGCCAGAAGCTCGACAAGCTCGGCATGCGCGGCTCCAACACCTGCGAACTGATCTTTAAGGACTGCGAAGTGCCGGCAGAAAACGTGCTTGGCACCGTCGGCGGCGGCGTCCGCGTGCTGATGTCCGGGCTCGACTACGAGCGGGTGGTGCTTTCGGCGGGCCCCCTCGGCATCATGGCCGCTTGCCTTGATGTCGTTGTCCCCTATCTGCATGAGCGCAAGCAGTTCGGTCAGCCGATCGGCGAATTCCAGTTGATGCAGGGCAAGCTCGCGGACATGTACGTGACGGCGAATGCGGCACGTGCCTATGTCTATGCGGTGGCGGCAGCTTGCGATCGCGGCGAGACGACGCGCAAGGATGCGGCCGGCTGCATTCTCTATGCGGCCGAGAAGGCGACGGCGCTCGCACTCGAGGCGATCCAGGCGCTCGGCGGCAACGGCTATACCAACGACTACCCGGCGGGTCGTCTGCTGCGCGACGCCAAGCTCTACGAGATCGGTGCCGGCACCAGCGAAATCCGTCGCATGCTGATCGGCCGGGAACTGTTCACCGAGACGAGCTAGAGCGGGATGAGACGAAAGCGGCCGAACCCGATCCAATGAGGACCTCATGACCGTTCTGAAATCTCACATCTCGCCGTCCTCCGAAACGTTCAAGGCCAATCAGGCGGCGATGGCCGAAGCGATCGCGACGGTCGAGGAGGCCGTGAAACTCGCGGCCGCCGGCGGCGGTGATGCCGCGCGCGAGCGCCATGTCAGCCGCGGCAAGCTTCTGCCGCGCGACCGGGTGGCCCACCTCATCGATCCGGCGACGCCTTTCCTTGAAGTCGGAATGACGGCGGCGCATGGCATGTACAATGGCGATGCGCCAGCGGCCGGACTGATCACGGGCATCGGGCGGGTGTCGGGCCGCGAATGCATGATCGTCTGCAACGACCCGACGGTCAAAGGCGGTACCTACTATCCGATGACGGTAAAGAAGCACTTGCGGGCGCAGGAGATCGCCGCGGAAAACCGTCTGCCTTGCATCTATCTCGTCGATTCCGGCGGTGCCAACCTGCCGAACCAGGACGAGGTCTTTCCGGACAGGGATCACTTCGGCCGGATCTTCTACAATCAGGCGAACATGTCGGCTGCCGGCATTCCGCAGATCGCCGTCGTGATGGGATCGTGCACCGCCGGCGGCGCCTACGTCCCGGCGATGTCCGACGAGACGATCATTGTCGAGGGCCAGGGGACGATCTTTCTCGCGGGTCCGCCACTCGTCAGGGCGGCGACCGGCGAGGTCGTCTCCGCGGAGGATCTCGGCGGCGCCGACGTGCATACGCGCCTTTCCGGCGTGGCCGATCATCTCGCGCGCGACGACGCCCACGCGCTGGCGCTGGCGCGTCGGGCCGTCGCCGCGCTCAACCGCTACAAGCCGCTGTCGGTTGAATTCGCGATGCCCGAGCCGCCGCTCTATGACCCGCAGGAGATCGTCGGCATCGTGCCTTCCGACCTGCGCACGCCCTACGACATCCGCGAGATCATCGCCCGTGTCGTCGACGGTTCCCGTTTCGACGAATTCAAGGCGCGCTACGGCACCACGCTCGTCTGCGGCTTCGCCCATGTGCATGGCATCCCGGTCGGCATCATCGCGAACAACGGCGTGCTGTTCTCGGAATCGGCGCTGAAGGGGGCGCATTTCGTCGAACTCTGCGCCCAGCGCAAGATCCCGCTCGTGTTCCTGCAGAACATCACCGGCTTCATGGTCGGGCGGAAATACGAAACCGAAGGTATCGCCAAGCATGGTGCCAAGCTGGTGACGGCTGTCGCGACGGCGCGGGTGCCGAAAGTGACCATGCTCGTCGGCGGCTCCTTCGGCGCGGGTAATTACGGCATGTGCGGCCGCGCCTTCTCTCCACGCTTCCTCTGGACCTGGCCGAACAGTCGCATCTCGGTTATGGGCGGCGAGCAGGCGGCCGGTGTGTTGACGACCGTGCGCAGCGAAGCGCTGAAAAGGGCTGGCACGCCCTGGAGCGAAGAGGAGGAGGCGCGCTTCCGCCAGCCGATCCTCGATCTCTTCGAGCGCCAGAGCCATCCGCTCTATGCCTCGGCAAGACTTTGGGACGACGGTGTCGTCGATCCGCGCAAGACGCGCGACGTGCTCGGCCTGTCGCTTTCGGCAGCGCTCAACGCGCCGATCGAAGACACGCGCTTCGGCCTCTTCAGGATGTAGGGAGATGCGGATGAAACGCGAAGACATCAATGCCAGCGACGCGCCGCTACCGCGCGGAGGCTATTCGCAGGCCGTTCGCCTCGAGAATTTCCAGCACCTGCTGTTCGTCAGCGGCCAGGTGCCCTTGAGCGCCGACGACGTGTTGCCGGAGGGGTTCGAGGCGCAGGCGCGCCAGGTCTGGCTGAACATCGATGCACAGTTGCGGGCGGCAGGCATGAGCAAGGGGGATATCATCAAGGCGACAGTCTATCTCGCCGACCGCCAGTACACGATGGCAAACCGCGCGGCTCGGCAGGAATATCTGGGCGCGCTTGCGCCGGCCATGACGGTGGCGATCGCTGGTCTTTTCGATTCCGGCTGGCTGCTCGAAATCGATGTAATCGCGGCGCGGTAGGGGCTGGGGATGCCGATGTTTTCCAAACTCCTGATTGCCAATCGCGGCGAGATTGCCTGCCGGGTGATGCGCACCGCCAAGCATCTCGGTATTCGCACGGTCGCCGTCTATTCCGATGCCGATGTCGGAGCGCTGCACGTGGCACTTGCCGACGAAGCGATCCGCATCGGCCCGCCGGCGGCGCTCGAAAGCTATCTCTCGACCGAGCGCATCATCGCCGCCGCGCGTGCGGTCGGTGCGGACGCAATCCACCCGGGTTACGGCTTTCTCTCGGAAAATGCCGATTTCGCCGATGCCGTCGAGGCGGCCGGCATCACCTTCGTCGGCCCATCGGCCCGGGCGATCCGTGCGATGGGTCTGAAGGATGCAGCCAAGGCGCTGATGGAGCAGTCCGGCGTGCCGGTTGTTCCCGGTTACCACGGCGAGCGGCAGGATGCCGACTTCCTCGCGCAGGAAGCGGCGAATGTCGGTTATCCGGTGTTGATCAAGGCGCGCGCCGGCGGCGGCGGCAAAGGCATGCGTCGCGTTGACAGCGCCACCGAGTTTCCGGCCGCACTCGAGGCGGCGCGGCGCGAGGCGGAAGCCGCTTTCGGCGATGGTTCGGTGCTGATCGAGAAATACCTGACGAAGCCCCGGCATATCGAAGTGCAGGTCTTCGGCGACCGGCACGGCAATATTCTGCATCTCTTCGAGCGTGATTGCTCACTGCAGCGCCGCCACCAGAAGGTAATCGAGGAGGCGCCGGCCCCCGGCATGACCGCGGAGGTACGGCGCGCCATGGGCGATGCCGCAGTTCGGGCAGCCCAGGCCATCGGCTATGTCGGCGCGGGCACCGTCGAATTCATCGCTGATGTGACGGATGGGCTGTGGCCGGACCAGTTTTACTTCATGGAAATGAACACCCGGCTGCAAGTCGAGCATCCGGTCACCGAAGCGATCACCGGCATCGATCTCGTCGAGTGGCAATTGCGCGCCGCCGCCGGCGAAGCGTTGCCGAAGCGGCAGAGTGAGATCGGCATCGACGGTTGGGCGTTTGAAGCCCGCATCTACGCGGAAGACCCGTCCCACGGGTTCCTGCCGGCGACCGGGCGGCTGACGACGCTGAGCTTTCCGGAGGATGGCGTGCGGATCGATGCCGGTGTTCGCCAAGGCGACCGGATCACACCGTTCTACGACCCGCTGATCGCCAAACTGATCGTCCATGGTCCGAACCGCTCGGCCGCGCTTTCAAAGCTTGAAAACGCGCTGAGGGCTTGCCGGATCGGCGGCACGGTTACCAATCTCGATTTTCTGGCGCGCCTTGCTGCGGAGCCGGATTTTCGCTCCGGGCATCCCGATACCGGCCTTATCGACCGTTCGATCGGACAACTCACGGCAACGATGGCACCGAGCGATGCGGCGCTGGCGCTGGCGGCGATCATCTCGACCGGAGCCCTGCTGCCGCATGGATCCGCCGATCCCTGGTCTTCGCTCGGCCATTGGCAGATCTGGGGCGACGCCAGCAGGAACGTCACGATCGAGCACAGCAGCGGACGGGCGATTGTGACGCTCGCCGCGCGCGGCCGCGACCAGTTTGCGGTCCACACCGGAACGACGGCTCTGCCCGTGGTGATCCTCGACCGCTTCGCCGATGGCGCCCGCGCCGAAATCTCCGGCGCGCAGCATGAGTTTCGCTTCCTGCGCGAAGGCGAGCAGATCACCCTGTTTCTCAACGGTGAAACCTATGTGCTGCGCCTGCCCGATGCCCTTGGCGCCGGCCATTCCAGCGAGGTGGCCGATGACGAGGTCTCGGCGCCGATGCCTGGCATCGTCAAGCTCATCCGGGTCCGTCCGGGTGATGCGGTCGAAAAGGGACAGGCGCTCGCCGTCATGGAGGCAATGAAGATGGAACTCACGCTGTCCGCCTCGCGCGCCGGCGTGGTCGAGAGCGTTCTGGTCGGCGAAGGCGAGCAGGTGAGCGCCGGCGCCGTGTTGGTCATGCTCCAGCAGGAGATCGCGGTATGAGTGGATCGGCGTCGCGGCATGTGACGATCGTCGAGATGGCGCCGCGCGACGGGCTGCAGAATGAAAGCCGCCTTGTCGATACGGCTGACAAAATTCGCCTCGTCGACATGCTCTCTGACTGCGGCTATGGGCGGATCGAGGTAACGAGCTTCGTCAGCCCGAAATGGGTGCCGCAGATGGCGGACGCCGCCGAAGTCATGGACGGCATTCGCCGGCGACCCGGTACGCGCTACGCCGTACTGACGCCCAACATGCGCGGGCTCGAAGCGGCACTCGAGGCCGGCGCCGACGAGGTGGCGATTTTCGCCTCCGCTTCCGAAACCTTCTCGCAGAAGAACATCAATTGCTCGATCGCCGAGAGCATCGAGCGGTTTCGCCCGATTGCCGAGACCTGCCGTGAGCGCGGACTTCTGCTGCGCGGCTACGTCAGTTGCGTCGTCGAGTGCCCCTATGAGGGCGCGATTGCGCCGGGTAGTAGCGCTTACGTCGCCGGTCTGCTCGACGATCTCGGCTGCTATGAGATCAGTCTCGGCGACACGATCGGCCGCGGCACACCGGAGGCTGTGGATGCGATGCTGGCCAAAGTGCTGGAGCGCATTCCGTCCGAGAGGCTTGCCGGCCACTTCCATGATACGTCCGGCCGCGCACTGGACAATATCGCCGTGGCGCTCGACCGCGGCCTGCGGGTTTTCGATGCCTCGGCTGGAGGGCTCGGCGGCTGTCCCTATGCGCCGGGAGCGGCCGGCAATGTCGATACGCTCGCCGTCAACGCCTTCGTCACCGGCAAGGGGTTCTCGACCGGTCTCGACCCGGCGAAGCTTGGGCAGGCGGCGGCTTTCGCGCGGACCCTGAGGACAAGATCATGACTTTTGAAACAATCCGGATCGCGACCGACAGGCGCGGGGTCGCCCGGCTGACGCTGGCGCAACCGCAAAAGCACAACGCGCTGTCGGCGAGGATGATCGGTGAACTGACCGATGCCGCCCACGCGCTTTCGGACGACGGCTCGGTTCGGGTCGTCATACTGGAAGCGGAAGGCCGTAGCTTCTGCGCCGGCGGCGATCTCGGTTGGATGCGTGAGCAGTTCGATGCGGATCGGGCGACCCGCATCACTGAAGCGACGCGGCTTGCGATGATGTTCAAGGCGCTGAATGAGATCGCCAAGCCGGTAATCGGTCGTCTTCACGGCAATGCCTTCGGCGGCGGTGTCGGCCTCATGAGTATCTGCGATGCCGCCGTTGCCGCAGCCGACGCCAAATTTGGATTGACCGAGACCCGCCTTGGCCTGATCCCAGCCACCATCAGCCCCTATGTCGTCGCCCGGATCGGTGAGGGCAAGGCGCGACCGCTGTTCATGTCCGCCCGTCTGTTCGATGCGCAGGAGGCGCGCGCTTTGGGACTGGTCACGGCCGTTGCCGCGACCGACGCACTGGACGCGACGGTCGAAGCGGAGATCGGGCCCTACCTGGTAACGGCCCCTGAAGCCACCGGTCGGGCCAAGCGGCTGGCGCGTTCGCTCGGGTCTCCGATCACCGAGCAGACCATTGCCGCGACGATCGAGCAGCTCGCCGATTGCTGGGAGTCCGACGAGGCGCGCGAAGGTGTCGGCGCCTTTTTTGACAAGCGTGAGCCCTCCTGGCGACAGTAGGCCTTCCTTGAAACGGACGCTTTTTGAGCTTATTTTGATTGCATGGTGATCAAAACAAGCGCGGATCGTGCCATGACTACTATTGGTTTCAATGTCTCCGCCGCCCGCTACGGCGAGAGCCACTCGTCCTTCCTCTCTGCCCGGTTGGTCGCTGATCGTCTCGGCGTGACGCTTGCCGAGCTCGCGAAGCTGATCGGCGTCGCGCGCAACACGCTGACGGCGAAATCCAGCGCCCGCAAGGTTGATGCGGCATTGAGCAACGTCGTGCGCATCCTTGCCATGGCCGGCGAGATGGCGGGTGACGACAGTCGCGCCGTCATCTGGTTCAAGCACCAGCCGATCCCCGGCTGGGCCGGTAAGACTGCCTATGACCTCGTCGGCGAGGGCAAGGCCGACAAGGTGCTCGCCTATCTCGAAGCCGTACGTTCCGGTGTCTACGCCTGATGGCGGAAAGCGAGCCGGTGCATCTCTGGCGCGCCTATGTGCCGCGCTGGGCGCATGCGCCACTCTCCGGCGAAGGCTCGGCACGCTTCGGCGGACGCTGGAACCCGATTGGAATGCAGACGATCTATGCCGCGCGCGAACTCTCGACCGCCTGGGCCGAATATAATCAGGGTTTCGTCCAGCACCCGGCACTGATCGCCCAGCTTGAATTACGCGACGCGATGCTCGCCGACCTGACGACGGCGGATGGGCTGGCCATGTTCGGTCTCACCGACGAGATCCACCGCTGCGAATGGCGCGATGCGCTCGACCGCGGTCTCGTGCCGGAGACGCATCGCTTGCAGGCGGACCTCAGCGCCCGAGGCTTCGACGGCCTGATCTATCCGTCCTTCATGTCGCCTGGCGGCACCTGCGTTGCGCTCTGGCGCTGGAACAAAGGGGAGGGGGCTGAGTTGCAGGTCATCGATCCCGATGGGCGCCTGCCGAAAACGCCGGCTTCCTGGCTCTGAAGCCCATGCCCCGAAGCGCGGGCTCTGGACGGAAAACCGGGCCGCGTTAGAGCACTTTGCCCGGATTGAGGATTCCCTTCGGATCGAGCGCCTGCTTGATCCGCCGCATCAGATCGAGTTCGGCAGGGCTGCGCGAATAGTCGAGGAAATCCCGCTTCAGAGCGCCGATACCGTGTTCAGCCGAGATCGAGCCGCGATAGCGCCGCACGATTTCGTAGACGATGCCGTCGACGACATGTGGCGTCTCGGTGTCGCTGTCCGGTTCCGAGAAGGCGATGTGCAGGTTGCTGTCGGCCACGTGGCCGAAGAAGGAGACGTGGGCGGCGGGGAAACGCGCAGACAGGGCCTGGCCGCATTCCGCGGCGAAGCGACCGATATCGCCGATCGGCAGGCTGACGTCGAGGTTGATCAGCGCGGGCAGGAGCTGGTCCATCGCGTGGCCCTCACGAATGCTCCAGAAGGAGCGGCTCTCCTTCTCCGATTGGGCAATCAGCGCGTCGCTGATGATGCCGGCTTCGAGCGCCTCGCCGAGAAAGGCCTCAAATACATCGCGCTCGGTGTCGTCACTAAGCAGATCCTGCTCGACGATGACGGCGAAGGGCGGAACTTCCGCGAACAGCTTTTGCTTTTCGGCTTCGGCATTGAAGCGGAAGTAGCTCTGCCACATCGCCTCGAAGGCCGAGAGTCCGGACAGATGGTGCTGGCAGCGCGTAAGAAAGGCAACGACAGCATCGTAGCTGTCGAGGGCACAAAGCGCCGTCAGTCGGCCCGTCGGCAGCGGCCGCAGCCGGAGGACGGCGCGGGTGATGACGCCGAGCGTTCCCTCGGAGCCGATGAAATACTGGCGCAGGTCGTAGCCGGTGTTGTTCTTGATCATCTTGTTGAGCGACGAGACGATCGTGCCGTCGGCGAGCACGACCTCGAGGCCGAGCACGTTGTCGCGCGTCACGCCATAGCGAAGCACCCGGATGCCGCCGGCATTGGTGGCAAGATTGCCGCCGATCTGGCAAGAGCCGCGCGCACCCAGATCGATCGGCAGCAGGAGGCCTGCGTCTTCGGCGGCGCGCTGCGCAAGCTCGAGCGGCGTGCCGGCCCGCACCGTCATGGTCCCCGCCTGCGGGTCGATTTCCTCGATGCCGGTAAAACGTTCGAGCGAAATCACCACGGCATCGCTGCCGGCATTCGCTCCACCGGCAAGTCCGGTGAGGCCACCCTGGACCACGACCGTCTGGCCGCGCTCGTTGCAGAGACGGAGGGCTTCCGCAATTTCCTCGCTGCGCGTTGGCCTGATAACGGCCTTCGGCAGTTCGCGGCCGGTCAGGCTGGCGTCACTGCGATGGCGTTCGCCGATCTCGGTTCCCGTCAGGACGATGTCGCCGAGGGCTTGTTTCAGGTCGTCGACGATCGTCATGGGCTGCTCCGGTTTCCACGGCCATTGTCGGCAGAGGGTGCCCCTCTTAGCGCATATCGAAGCAAACCGAAATCGGCCGGCGACGCTCAAACGTTCTTCGCCAG
The DNA here is from genome assembly GCF_056924495.1 of Ensifer sp. 38_S197. Taxonomy (NCBI): domain Bacteria; kingdom Pseudomonadati; phylum Pseudomonadota; class Alphaproteobacteria; order Hyphomicrobiales; family Rhizobiaceae; genus Ensifer; species Ensifer sp. 38_S197. The sequence goes on from NZ_JBXOVZ010000001.1 coordinate 2,160,192, forward strand.
CCGTGACGGGGCGATGAAATCAGGTGCCCGTGCGGGCGAATTCGAAGGCTTCCCTCTCTCCGGATTCCTCTACATCCTGCTGTTCCGTCGTTGCCTCTTCCGTCTCCTGCTTTCCATCCCTGAAGAGTTTCCACTTTGTCGGGCGGAAGGCGACGCGGCTGTGGTCGCCGGCGGCGGCGCGTTCGGGGGAGAGTTCGATTTCGACAGGCGGGTGGTTGCGGCCGAGGTCGAGTTCGAGGTGGCGGGTGCCGGCGACCCGGCGGCTGGCGGTGACGAGGCCGGCAAGACAGCCGCCGCAGCCGTCGATCAGCTCGATGTCGTGCGGGCGGAAGAAGAGATTGGCCGGCCCGTCCGGCTCGGCCGGAGCCCTAAGGCCGATCGGCCGGTCCTCAAACCAGATCTCGCCGTTGGCGAGCGTCACCGCGAGGCAGTTCGACTGGCCGATGAAGCCATAGACGAAGGGCGAGACCGGATGGTCGTAGATCTCGTCCGGGGTGCCGACCTGCTCGATCGCGCCCTTGCTCATGACGACGACGCGGTCGGCCAGCTCCAGCGCCTCCTCCTGGTCGTGGGTGACGAAGATCGTCGTGTGGCCGGTGCGGTCGTGGATCTCCCTGAGCCACTTGCGCAGTTCCTTCCGGACCTGCGCGTCGAGCGCGCCGAAGGGCTCGTCGAGCAGCAGCACGTTCGGTTCGACCGCCATGGCGCGGGCGAGGGCCACACGCTGGCGCTGGCCGCCGGAGAGCTGCGCCGGATAGCGCTTGTCGAGGCCGGAAAGCTGCACCAGGTCGAGGAGATCGAGCGCCCGCTGGCGGATCTCGGCCGCCGGCGGCCGGCGGTTGGCGGGCCGCACCTTGAGGCCGAAGGCGACGTTGTCGAGCACCGTCATGTGGCGGAACAGGGCATAGTGCTGGAAGACGAAGCCGATGTTGCGCTCCTGCACCGTCTTTTGCGAGGCATCCTCGTCGCCGAAGAAGACCGTGCCGCCGGTCGGGCTTTCGAGCCCGGCGACGAGGCGCAACAGCGTCGTCTTGCCGGAGCCGGAGGGACCTAAGAGCGCGATCAGCTCGCCGGAGCGGATGTCGAGCGAGACGTCGTCGAGCGCCGGGAAGCGGCCGAATTCCTTGCGGATGTTGTGAACGCGCACGTCCATGGCGATACCTTTCGAATGCGGGCTTTCCCGGTCAGTGCCTGCGGCTGGCGGCGATCTCGGCGCTGTAGCGGATCTCCAGCGCCGTCTTCAAAATCAGGGTGATCAGCGCCAGCAGCGCCAGCAACGCCGCCACCGCGAAGGCGGCGACGAAGTTATATTCATTATAGAGGATTTCCACCTGCAACGGCATGGTGTTGGTCTCGCCGCGGATGTGGCCGGAGACGACCGAGACGGCGCCGAACTCGCCCATGGCGCGGGCGTTGCATAAGAGCACGCCGTAGAGCAGCCCCCATTTGATGTTCGGCAGCGTCACGTGCCAGAAGGTCTGCCAGCCGGAGGCGCCGAGAGACAGGGCCGCCTCCTCGTCGCTGCTGCCCTGTTCCTGCATCAACGGGATCAGCTCGCGGGCGACGAAGGGGAAGGTGACGAAGACGGTGGCGAGCACCAGGCCGGGCACGGCAAAGAGGATCTGGATGCCGTGGCTCTGCAGCCACGGGCCGATCAGGCTGTGCGAGCCGAACAACAGCACGAAGACGAGGCCGGAGATCACCGGCGAGACCGAGAACGGCAGGTCGATCAGCGTCGTCAGGAAGGCCTTGCCCTTGAACTCGAACTTGGCGATCGCCCAGGCGGCGGCGACGCCGAAGACGAGGTTGAGCGGCACGGCGATGGCGGCGACGGTCAGCGTCAGGCGGATCGCCGAGAACGTCTCGGTGTCGCCGAGCGCGGCGACGAACTCGGCCGGCCCCTTGCGCAGCGCCTCGGTGAAGACGGCGGCAAGCGGCAGCAAGAGGAACAGCGCGACGAAGGCAAGGGCGGTGATCGTCAGCGTCAGCCGGGCAAAGCGGCTTTCCGAGGTGGCGGCGGCAAGCTTGGGCAAGGCCGGCTTCGGGCCGGAAGCGGGCAGGGGACTGGGAGCGGCGCTGGCGGTCAGATCATGCGACATAGACATATCTCCGCCGGCTCCAGGCCTGGATCGAGTTGATGAAGAGCAGCATCGCAAACGAGATCGCCAGCATCACCGCGGCGATCGCGGTGGCGGCGGCGTAGTTGAACTCCTCGAGCCGGATGACGATCAGCAGCGGTGCGATCTCGGAGACATAGGGCAGGTTGCCGGCGATGAAGATCACCGAGCCGTATTCGCCGACACCGCGGGCAAAGGCAAGCGCAAAGCCGGTGAGGCCGGCCGGCATCAGCCCCGGCAGCAGCACCCGGCTGATCGTCTGGAAGCGGCTGGCGCCCAGGGTGGCGGCGGCCTCCTCGACCTCCTTGTCGATCTCCTCCATGATCGGCTGCACGGTGCGGACAACAAAGGGCAGGCCGACGAAGATCAGGGCGACGACGATGCCGGCGGGGGTGAAGGCGACCTTGAGGCCGAGCGGCTCGAGGAACTGGCCGATCCAGCCATTGGGCGCATAGAGCGCCGTCAGGGCAATGCCGGCGACCGCGGTCGGCAGCGCGAACGGCAGGTCGACCATGGCGTCGATCACCCGCTTGCCGGGAAAACGATAGCGCACCAGCACCCAGGCGAGGATGACGCCGAAGACGAGGTTGATCACCGCGGCGAGAAACGCCGTGCCGAAAGAGATCTTCAAGGCATTGAGCGTGCGCGGATCGAGCGTCAGCGCCACGAACTCGGACCAGCCGAGCCCGCTTGCCCGCACCACCAGCCCCGACAGCGGGATCAACACGATCAGCACCAGCCAGCTCAGCGTGATCCCGAGCGACAGCCCAAACCCGGGCAAGACACTCGGCTGGCGAAACCGCCAGGGCGCAGTCTTCGTCGTATCCGTCAATGGCACTACCTTTGCAAAGCTCACGAGACGTAATGAACCGCATTTCCTGCCAATGGCCCGGCGCGGCGCGAAGCAAGACGCGCAGCCAGTTTGACCGGCTGCGCGTCGATGTCGTTCTTATTGGCCCGGCTTGTAGAGCTTGTCGAAGATACCACCGTCACCGAAGAATTTCGGCTGGGCTTCCTTCCAGCCGCCGAAGTCTTCAATGGTTACGAGCTTCAACTCGCCGAAGCGGGCGATGTCGGCCGGGTCGGCCGCTGCCGGCTTGAACGGCCGGTAGTAGTGCTTGGCGGCGATCTTCTGGCCAGCATCGCTGTAGAGGTAACCGAGATAGGCTTCCGCCACCTTGCGCGTGCCCTTGGCGTCGACATTGCCGTCGACGAGCGCCACTGGCGGTTCCGCCTTGATCGAGATCGACGGCGTGACGATCTCGAACTTGTCGGGCCCGAGCTCCTCGAGCGACAGATATGCTTCGTTTTCCCAGGCGAGCAACACGTCGCCGAGACCACGTTGCACGAAGGTCGTCGTCGCTCCGCGCGCACCGGTATCGAGCACCGGAACATGCTTGAAGAGTTCTGTCACATATTCCTGCGCCTTGGCGTCATCACCGCCATTGGCGGCGCGGCCATAGGCCCAGGCGGCCAGAAAGTTCCAGCGTGCGCCGCCCGAAGTCTTCGGGTTCGGCGTGATCACCTGGATGTCCGGCTTCACCAGATCGGCCCAGTCCTTGATGCCCTTGGGATTGCCCTTGCGCACCAGGAAGACGATCGTCGACGTGTAGGGTGCACTGTTGTTTTCAAACCTCTTCTTCCAGTCCGCCGGGATCTTGCCGGTTTGCTTGGCGATCGCGTCGATATCGGCTTCGAGCGCCAGCGTCACCACATCGGCCTGCAGACCGTCGATGACCGCGCGCGCCTGCTTGCCCGACCCTCCGTGCGACGTCTGGATCGTCACGGTTTCGCCGGTATCGGCCTTCCACTTCTCGGCAAAGGCAGCGTTGAAGTCCTTATAGAGTTCACGTGTCGGGTCATACGACACGTTCAGGATCGTCGTGTCGGCAAACGCAACACTTGCAGCTCCCAGCTGCAGGCCTCCGAGCACAATTGCCAGTCCCACTATTCCGGTAATTCGTCCAAAGACCATCTCGACCTCCATTGGTTACCAGATAAAACTATCAATTTAATCGACTGCTACAACGCAAACCGATGATGCTGGAGGCGGCTATCGGGAAATGTCCTATCGTTCTCGCGGCTTTTTCAGGAACGGTTTGCCTGCAACCGTCGCATTGGGCCGCGCCGGCCCGCCACGACAGTTACATGGAGCGCGTGGTGCCCGTGTCCAGTGAGCGCGCGTCGATTCTCCCTGCTGCCGTTTGGCGAAACGGTCCATGCCTTCAATCCCGCATTCACGACAAATGCGGGGGGCTGCGAGGCTAGAGTACGTGGCCGCGGGCGACGATCGGCCAGGTGTCCTTCAGCGTGCCGCCCTCGACGATATGGACTGCGTCGACCATGTTGGTCACGACGCAGGCGTGGTTGGGCACGATGCGGAGCTGGTCGCCGACCTTAAGGTTGATCGGCCCATCGGCGACGAGGCGGCCATGTTCCTCTGAAAGCTGGTCGATGCGGATGTCATCACGGCCGAGCACGTGACCGTAGCCGGTCAGCCCCAGCAGGTCCGAGGTCAGCACCTTGCTGCCGGCATCAATGATCGCCCGGCTTTCGGAGGGCACCGAGACGACGGTTGCCAGCACCGTCAGGGCGCAATCGTCCCAACCGGCAACGCCACGCGAAACCAGCGAGCGATCATTGTAGATGTAGGTGCCCGGCCGATACTCACTGGCAATAGGGGCGCCGGCGGCGTGCATCATGCTCGGGGTGCCGCCCGAGGTGATGGCGGGCACGGCGATGCCGTCGGCTTCGATCAATCGCTTCGCTTCACTCATGAAGGCCTGGACCTTCGCCTCGCCGTCGACCGGCGGATAGGTCATCAGGCCGCCGAAGACCAGCCCCGACGCATCCGCGATCCGGCGGGCCAGCCTCGCGGCTTCTGCCGGCTTGCCAACGCCACAGCGATCGGCGCCGGTGTTGCATTCGACGAGCACGCGAAGCGGTCTGTCCTTGTCCGCGAAAAAGCCCGCAAGCCCGTCGATGACGGTCTCATTGTCGGCGACGACGGCAAGCGCGACGCGGCAATTCAGCCGTTCCAGCCGTGCCATCTTGGCCTCGCCGAGAATGTTGTAGGTGATCAGCACGTCCTTGATCCGGTCGCTGCCCTCGACCATCGCTTCCGCCTCTGTGACCTTCTGGCAGGTGATGCCGACTGCGCCGGCCTCGAGCTGCAGCTCGGCCATCTGCGGCAGCTTGTGCGTCTTGATGTGCGGACGCACGCGAATGCCATGCTCGTCGGCATAGGCCTGGAAGCGCTCGATATTGTGCTTGGCAACCTCGAGATCGACGAGAACGGCCGGCGTTTCGATCGGCAAGGGCATGGCGGTCACTTCCTCTTCTCGCGCGGGACAACCTGTGATGAACGATTCTCACACGAAGGAAAAGGCGTTGCCAAGGCAATCCCGGCATCACCCGCAGGCAACCTCAGCCCCTCGCCAGCGACCGGCCGCTGTCGGGATCGAAGAGATGGAGGACGTCCGCCTCGATGGTGAAGGCGCGCTCTTCGCCCGAAAGAACCGTACTGCGCGGCGGCAGGCAGGCGGTGATGCGCTGCTCGCCGATCCGCGCCGTCGTCACGAGCTCGGGGCCGGTGAGTTCGACCACCTCGACACGGGCCTTGACCTGCAGCGCGGGTTCGTCACCGGCGGCAAGTCGCAGCGCTTCCGGCCGAATGCCAGCCTTGACGCGCTGGCGATCCGAGACAACGCCCCGGAAGCGGGCCGGCAGGGTGATTGCCTGCCCGTCGCCGGCGATCTGCAACTGACCCTGCGCAACGGTCGCATCAAGGATGTTCATCGGCGGCGAGCCGACGAAGCCGGCGACATAGAGCGTCGCCGGCCGGTCGTAGATCTCTTGCGGCGTCCCGAGCTGCTCGATCCGGCCGTCGCGCATCACCGCTATGCGGGTCGCGAGCGTCATCGCCTCGATCTGGTCGTGGGTGACGTAGACGACGGTGGTCTTCAGCATCTGGTGCAGGCGCTTGAGCTCGGTGCGCATCTCCATGCGCAGCTTTGCGTCGAGGTTGGAGAGCGGTTCGTCGAAGAGGAAGACCTGCGGATTGCGGACTAGCGCGCGGCCGATGGCGACGCGCTGGCGCTGACCGCCGGAAAGCTGGCTCGGCTTGCGGTCGAGCAGGTTCTCGATCTGCAGGAGCTTCGCCGCTTCCGTTACCGCCTTCTCACGCTCGGCGGCCGGAACCTTGCGCATCTCCAGCCCGAAGCCGATATTCCGCGCGACGCTCATGTTCGGGTAGAGCGCATAGGACTGGAACACCATGGCGATGTCGCGGTCCTTGGGGTGGGCTCCGAGAATGGAGCGATCGCCGATCCGGATGTCGCCGCCGCTTGGTTCCGCAAGTCCGGCGATGATGTTGAGCAAGGTCGACTTGCCGCAGCCGGACGAACCGAGCAGGACCAGGAACTCGCCGCTCTCCAGGTCGATGTCGATGCCTTTCAGCGTCTCGATCTCGCCATAGCGCTTGTGAATGTTCTGAATGGCGAGAGCGCTCATGCGCCGGTCTCCTGAAGGTAGAACGAAAGCGGTTTGCCGTAGCTGCGCGGCAGGGTGGAAATCGCTTCGGAGGCGATGGCGACGCCGGTGCGAAGACAGGCTTCCAAAGGCATCTCGGCGGCAAGTGCCGCCAGGAACCCGGCATTGAAGACGTCGCCGGCGCCGATCGTATCGACCACGGAAACCGCGGGTGCGGCGGCCGACGAAAGACGGCCTTCCGCATCGATGGCGATCGCGCCATGGGGCCCCCGCTTGACGACGACGATCGCGCCCTCGGGCATGTGTTTCCGGAGTTCGTGTGCGGCCGCGGTGGGGTCGGCAACGCCCGTCAGCGTCGTCGTCTCGACCTCGTTGAAAAGCGCCAGTCGGCAACGCTTCAGCCAGCCGACGGTCGCCGTGCAGTTTGTCTGCGTCCAGCCGTCGAGCGGCCAGCCCGTGTCAAGGGCAACGGCAATGTCGTGCGCGTCGGTCCAGTCGAAGAAGCGGTCATAGTCCGCGGTTAGAGCATCGGTCAGGAAGGCACCCGAAAGCAGCGCGTAGCCGCCGCGCAGCTTCTCGCCGTCAAGCATCGCTCGAACCTCCTCGAAACTCAAAAGCGGGAGATGTCCGCGCGTTGTAAAGAACGTGCGTTCGCCATCGGGATGGGTGATGCCGACGGAGAGCGTGGTCCCGACATTTTCGACTGGCCAGGACCGGGATCGCTCGGGAAAAGCCTCCTTCAGCCAGGTTCCGAACTGGTCGTTGCCGACATTGGCGGCGATCGCATAGTCGACGCCGAGCGAGTCCCAGGCGAGCGCACTGTTGCCGGCGCAGCCGCCGACGCGCAGTTCATCGTGATCAACGATGATTTCGGTGCCGGCCTTCGGCCAGGGGGCCGCCGGCCCGAGGATGAGATCGACATTGGCGTTGCCGACCACGGCAAGAGGACGCATCGGTTATTCGCTCCGGGTGATCTTGGTCGAGCGCACGGGAGTGCCGGCATTCTCGACGCGGGCCGCCGCAAAGGCGATCATGAAGGACTGAGCGACCGGCAGCATCGCGAAAATTGCCGCCATGCCGGCGGCCGGTGCAAAGGAAATGGTGGTGACGCCTTCGATCGGCGCTTGACCGGAGGTGTCGAAGGCGATGACCGGCGAGCCGGCCCCGGCGGCGGAAATAGCCATGGCTTCGACGAGACTGGCGGTCGGATCGTTCGCCCGAAAGAGCACGACGCCAACCGACGGACCGAGCATTTCCATGGGTCCGTGGCGAAGCTGGCCGCCTTCAAGCGAGAAGCAGGGCAGGCGCGAAAGCTCGGTCAGGCCGAGGCCGATCGCTTCCGCCAGTCCCTGAAGCCGGCGGCCCGACGTTACGACGGACCGGACGGAGCTCAACGCAGCAAGCGCTGTCGCCACATCGGGCGATTGCGGATGTTCCAGTGCCTGAAGTGCTGCGGCCGGGTCGTCGCCGAGGGCAGCGAGAACGGCAAGATGCAGGGCGAAGCTGATCGTCAGGCTGCGGGTGGCGGCAAAGGCTTTTTCCGTGCCTCCAACGCCGATGAGCGATGGCGCATTCTGCGCGAGAAAGGAGCCGCCTTCCAAGGTGAGGCCGAAGGTGTGTGGCGTTGCGCCATTGGTTTCGCCAAACCAGCGCAGGACTTCGGCGCTTTCGCCCGACTGCGAGGTCACGAGGATTGTCTTGTTCGCGATTGGAAGCGGCTGGCCGAGCTGTTCCGAGAGCGGCAGGGCAATGGCGTCGATGCCATGGGCGCGGTAGAGCGGCTCGACGGCGCGGCCAACGGCATGCGAACCGCCCATGCCGAGCAGCAGCAGCTTGCCCGTCGCCTTCAGCGAGGCGGCAATCCGTGTTGCAAGGGTGCTTGCCTGGTGGAAGGAGGCAATCGCATCCGAAGCCTGCCGCGCCATTTCACGATCGATTGCGACGAGCCCGGCCGGGCGTTGCGTGGTGGTCATAGCCGTCATCCTTTGACACCGCCGCTGGTCAGCCCGGAAATCAGGGCTCGCTGCATGAGGAGGCCGATCAGCACCGGGGGCAGGGCGGCGAGCACCCCGGCGGTTGCGATCAGTCCGTAGTCGGAGACACGGCCGCCAGCGAGATCGGCGATGGCAACCGTGAGCGTCTTGGCGCGCAGATCGGAGGTGAAGAGCAGCGCATAGAAGAATTCGTCCCAGGCGAGCAGAAAGGCGAAGAGCGCCGAAGTTGCCATGACCGGTGCCGCGAGGGGTAGCGTGATGAGCCGCAGGATCTGGTCGAGACGTGCGCCATCGATCATCGCCGCGCTCTCGATCTCTCTCGGAATAGAATCGAAGCCGGATTTCAAGAGCCAGGTGGTAAAGGGGGCCAGAATGGTGAGGTAGACAAGCGCCAGGCCGAACACGGAGTTCAAAAGACCGAGATAGGCTAGCCCCATGTAGAGCGGCACTGCCAGCGCCACCGGCGGCAGCATGTAGGTGGCGATCACGCCATAGAGCGACCAGGAAACGCCGGGCGTGCGGGACACCGCCCAGGCGGACGGAATGGCGACAGCGATCGCCGCCAGCGTCGCCATGCCGGCGACCTTGATGCTGTTGAACAGCGAAGCGGTAAAGGCGGCGCCGGCGCTGTTCTCCAGCGTCGACAACAGCAGGCGGTAGCGCGACAGGTCGATTGTATCCGGCCACCAGTTGAGCGGCTTTGCCGAGAGGTCGGCGGCCGACGAGATGCTCATGACGAAGAGCCAGAGAATGGGGGCGAGGATGACCGCTGCCAGCAAGAGCGCCGAAGCGTAGACGAAGGCGGTGAACAGGGTGCTCTGGCGTTCCATTATGATGCTCCTGCGGCCTTGCGCACCAGTGCCGCATAGGCGACGGCCAGCACGGTCACGAGCAGCGTGACGATCAGCGCCAGCGAGGCGCCCGATCCGGCGCGCTGGAAGGAGAAGGCCTCCTGATAGACGAGGATCGACAGCGTGCGCGTGCTGTTGGCGGGGCCGCCGCGCGTCATCACCCAGATGATGTCGAACACTTTGAAGGCCTCGATCGTGCGCAGCACGAGGGCGACGAGCAGAGGCCCCGCCAGATACGGCAGGATGACGTAGCGGAAGCGATTGAAGGGGCCGGCGCCATCGACGAGCGAGGCCGCGGTGATATCGCGCGGTACGGCCTGGAGGGCCGCGAGCGCGATCAGGGCCACCAGTGGAAAATTCTTCCAACAGTCGGCGATGATCAGCGCCGTCAGCGCGGAGCCGGGCTCGCCGAGCCACGAACGGTAGCTGTCGATCAGGCCGATCTGCGTCAAGGCGGCGTTGAGCGCGCCATATTCGGGATTATAGATCAGCCGCCAGAGCGTGGCGTTGACCACCGTCGGCAGCGCCCAGGGCAGGATCATCAGCGCCCGCAGTGCGGTGCGACCACGGAACTGTTGATTGAGCAGAAGGGCTGCCAGCACGCCGAGCACCATCTCGGCGGTGACCGAGACGACGGCGAACCAGGTCGTCGTCATGAAGGCGCGCAGGAAGTTCGAGCCGCCGAGCATCTTGGCATAGTTGTCGAAGCCGACGAACGCGCCTTCGGTGCCGACGAGTTTGGCGTCGGTGAAGGACAGCCTGACCGTATCGACCAACGGCCAGCCGATGACCGCAATCATGACCACCAGCAATGGCAGCATGAGCAACCATGCGCGCGTCGTTATCCAGGTGCCGGACATGGGGTGGAAACCTTCTCGGGCCTAGGAAGCCCCGTCATGCTATCGCACATTGCCTCGGATCGTAACCGACCCAAGCGAATGATGCGCCAAATCAACGTGTTAAAGTCCTTGGACGCAAGCGTTCAACTGCTAAGCGTCGTTTCCCGCGGTCCCCGGGCGGTTGCCCGCCCGGGGCTTGGGAGGACGGCTCAAAGGCCGCTGTTTTCGGCCGCCGTCTTCAAGGCGTCCTCAGGTGAAGCCTGGCCAAGCAGCGCTTCCTGGATCGCCTGCTGAAGGGCAGTCGAAAGTTCCTGGTACTTCGGTGTCGTCGGGCGCGGATACATGGCCGCCAGGCCACGCTTGGCGGCGCCGATCAGCTCTTCCTGGCCTTTGGTGACGCTCGCATCCTCGTAGGACGAGGCCCAGATCGGCAGGCTGAGCTTGGCATAGGCGTTCTGCGTCTGCTGCGAGGTCATGTAGACGATATACTTCCAGGCCTCGTCCGGATGCTTGCTGGTCGAGGTGATGCCAAGACCCATCGAGCCGTTGACGGCCGAAACCTCGCTCTTGCCCGCGACGCCCGGCGCCGGCACGACGCCGACCTTGCCGGCAACCTTGCTTTCCTTCGGATCGTTGGCAAGGTTGTACATGTAGGTCCAGTTCAGCGCGAAAGCGGCTTCGCCGTTCTGGAACACCTTGCGTACGTCCTCCTCCAGGAATTCCTTGGAGTTCGGATTGGTGAGGCCAGAAGAATAGCTCGCCACCATGTAGTTGAGCGCGTCGAGGCCGCCGCCCGAAGTAAAGGCCGGCTTGCCGCCCTCGATGAACTTGCCGCCATAGGCGCTGACGAGGGTGGTGTAGTCGCAGATCGCGGCTTCGGCCTGCGACCAGCTCCAGGCGATCGGGGTTGCGAGCAGGCCCTTGTCCTTAATCACCTTCGCCTGTTCGGCAAGCTCGTCCCAGGTCTTCGGCGGCGCCTTGATGCCGGCCTTCTCCAGGATTTCCTTGTTGTAGAACAGGTATTTGGTGTCGAGGATCCACGGCATGCCGTAGCGCTTGCCGTCATATTCGACAGTCGTCCAGGCACCGGGCAGCACACCGGATTTCATCTCGTCGGTGATGCGGTCGGTGACGTCGACGAGCACTTTGTTGGTGGCGTATTCGGCCGGCCAGATCACATCGAAGAGCACGACGTCGTAGCCGCCGCCGGACCCCTGCGCCAGCACGGTCTTGTCGTGCAGCCCCTCATAGGGCACGAATTCGAGGTTCACCTTCACGTCCGGGTTGGCCTTGGTGAAGGCCTCGGTCATCGCGCGCACATCCGCCTCGCTATAGGCCGCCTGGGCCATGAAGAGGGCGTTGAGCGTCGTTTCGGCATGCGCGTGACCGGCGAAGGAGACGCCGGCAAGGGTCGCGCAAAGCAGCGCGGTTCTTATCGATTTCAACATGATTGCCTCCAGTAACTTGAGCGTTTCAGCTTCCTTCGACGCGTCTCTTGGGTGCGCCGTATGCGAGAAGTCCGTCCGTTTCCGAGCGGCCGTCGACATATGCATTCGGAGCGCTCGCGACGGACTCCGCCGTCGCTCTCGTTCCCCCGGAGCTCATTTTGGCTCCTATTAAGTCAATTGTCTTGACTTATTTTTTGTTCAATATTCTAACAGTGTCAAGAGGGCTTTTTGGATGAACGATATGCGCCTGATCCGGGCGAAGAGCGGCACCAATCAGGAGGGAGCGAGCGCACACAACCGGCGTGTGATGATCGACGCCCTGCGCTTGAACGGTCAATTGTCCCGGGCCGAGCTTGCCCGCGCGACGGCGCTCACGAAGCAGACGGTCTCCAACATCATCGAGGACCTGGAGCGTGACGGGCTCGTCGAATCGCTTGAGGCGGTGCGCAACGGCCGTGGGCAACCCTCCACACCCTATCGCCTGGTGCCGGAGGGAGCCTTTGCGATCGGACTGCAGATCGACCGGCACGTGACGCGGACCATCGCGGTCGATCTGGTCGGTCGGGTGCTTGCCCGCGGCGAGGCCAACCTGCCCGCCGGCGGACCGGCGACCGGCGTCCGGACGATCCTGGAACTGATCGAGAAGACCCGCCGCGATCTCACGGCGATCGCCCCGCAATCGGAAGACCGGCTCGTTGGCCTCGGGGCGGCAATGCCCGGTCCCTTCGGTATCGAAGCCGATGACGACGACACCTGGATGATGGCGGCGTGGCAGAATTTCCCGTTGCTCGAAACGCTTGCGACCGGCACGGGGCTCGATGTCGGCTTGCAGAACGATGCCGCTGCAGCTGCGACTGCCGAACGCATGGTTGGAGCTGCGCACGGTGTGGACCATGCCATCTGCATCTATCTCGGCTACGGCCTTGGCGCCGGGCTGATCCTCAACGGCGAGCTCTACCGCGGCGCCAATGGCAACGCTGGCGAAATCGGCATGATCCTCAGCCAGCCGCGAGGCGCATCGCTGGACGACCGCACCCCGCTCGAACACCGCGCCTCGATCGCTTCGCTCTGCAGGCTTCTCGACCTCGACCCCGCCGATCCCGAGCTATACGCCCATATCGATGCGGTTGCCGCCGGCCCGGACGAGCGGGTGCGGCGCTGGCTCGACGCGGCCGTCTTCGAACTGCGCGCCGCTGTGCAGGCGCTCGAAACGATCTTCGATCCGCAGACGGTAATCCTGTGCGGTGGGCTTCCGCCGGGACTCGCGCGTCTGCTCGTCGAGGCGATGATGCCGTTGCTTCCTTCGATCGCCGACCGGCGCGACCGCAGCCTTCCGCGATTGCAGATCGGTTTCACCGATCCCTGGGCGGTGGCGATCGGTGCTGCGGCAGAGCCGATCAGCCGCACTTTCGATCCGCGCTTCTCAGCAATCCTCAAGACCCGGGTCAGCGCCGCCCTATGATCACGGACTTTCGGCGGTCAGGTTCGTGGCTCGTCCAGACGCGCCAGTTCTGCAAATTCGGCGGCGAGAAAGTCGAGCAGGGCGCGAACGGAGGGCAATAGGCCCCGGCGCGACGGGAACGCCGCGTGGATGATGCCAGCCTTTGGCGCCCAGTCCGGCAACACATCGACCAACGTGCCGTCCTTCAGGTCTTGCCGCACCACCATCGTCGGCAGTTGGCAGATGCCGACGCCATTGAGTGCCGCCAGCCGCAGGGCCACCATGTCCTCGGTCACGAGCCTCGGCCGGTGCCTGACGATTGCGGTTGCGCCGCCGGGACCGTCCAGCCGCCAGTCGTGACTTTGGCGATCGGGGTTCCAGGCAAGGCTCGGGAGCGCGCCGAGATCGGCCGGTGCGGGCGCCGCGGTCATGTCGGCAAGCAGCCTGGGACTGGCGACCAGCCGTTGCTTGCTCTCGGCAAAGCGTTTGACCACGAGATCGCTTTCTTCAAGCGGCGGAAAGCGGACGCGGATCGCGACATCGATGCCCTCGCGCAAGACGTCGACGCGGCGATTGGTGCTTTCGAGCACCACCTCCACCTTCGGACATTCGGCCATGAACCGGGCGATCATTTCGCCGACCTGGAAGTAGACGACCGAGGACGGGCAACTGACATGGACCACACCCTGCGGTTCGGAACGCGTGCGGTCGATCATCTCCTGCGCCGCTTCGGCCTCCACCAGCATGGCGACACAATGGCGATAATATTCCCGGCCGATCTCCGTGATGACGAAATGACGGGTCGAGCGCTGCACGAGCCGCACACCCAGTCGCTCTTCCAGAAGGCCGATGCGACGGCTCAAGCGTGAGCGCGGCATGTCGAGCTTGCGGGCGGCGGCCGCGAAGCCATTCTGCTCGACCACGTCGACGAAGAGCCTGAGATCGTTCAAATCCTGCATGGGTATTGTCCTATTTTTGCGACACTATAGTCCGAAATACCTGTCTACTGCTAGATTTGGTGCAATCATATCTTCCCTCCAACGCTCTCGCTGAAATGGCGAGGCCAAGGAGAAACAGCCATGAGAAAGATACTCGGCATCTTCGGGAACGCGCATCCGCATTGGGTTGGCGATGGCTTCCCGGTTCGCTCGCTGCTGGCGCGCGACCGTGTCGGCGACCATGCCAGCCCGTTCCTGCTGCTCGACTACGCAGGGCCGATGAACTTTGCGCCGGGCGTGACGCCGCGCGGCGTCGGCGTCCATCCGCACCGCGGCTTCGAGACGGTAACGATCGTCTACCAGGGCGAGGTCGACCATCGCGACTCCGCCGGCAATGGCGGCCATATCGGCCCGGGCGACGTGCAATGGATGACGGCCGCCGGCGGCATCCTGCATGAGGAGTTCCATTCGAAGCGCTTCACCAAAGAGGGCGGTACTCTCGAAATGGTCCAGCTCTGGGTCAACCTGCCGGCAGCCAACAAGAGTGTCGAACCCGGCTACCAGACCTTGCTCGATCGGGACATTCCGACGGTGAGCCTGCCGGACGGCGCCGGAGCGTTGCGGGTGATCGCCGGGAGTTATGCCGGAGCGCAAGGACCCGCCCGCACCTTCACGCCCGTCAATCTCTGGGACCTACGCCTGAAACAGCAAGGTTCGCTCGGTCTCGATCTGCCGGAGGGCCATTCGGTTGGGCTGGCGGTCCTGCGCGGCAATGTCCTCGTCAACGGTAGCGACCTCGTCGGAGAGGCCCAGTTCGTTCTCTTCGGACGCGACGGAGGCGGCGTGACACTGGATGCCAGCTCGGATGTGACGGCGCTCGTCTTGAGCGGCGAACCGATCAACGAACCGGTCGCCATGTACGGCCCCTTCGTCATGAACACCGAACAGGAAATCAGACAGGCGATGACGGACTTTCAGTCCGGCCGCTTTGGCAAGATCGCGAGCGCCTAGCACCGGCTGGTCGCGCGCCGGGCCGAAGCTCGGACGGCCTAAGGGCGGATACGCTTCGCCACAGATAACGAGCCTGACAAGGAGCAACGGCTGCAATCAACCGGGCCGTTGTCTCAACTCAAACAGAAGCCCATCAACAAGGAGCAAGACCATGACACCTGCAAATTTCAACGGACAGCGCCCGGTCATCGATCCCGACGACGCCGTTATGCTTCTGATCGACCACCAGAGCGGCCTGTTCCAGACTGTCAACGACATGCCGATGCCGAAACTGCGCGCCCATGCCGCGGCGCTTGCCAGCATGGCGACGCTGACCAAGATGCCGGTCATCACCACCGCTTCCGTGCCACAGGGCCCGAACGGTCCGCTGATCCCGGAAATCCATGCGAACGCGCCGCATGCCAAGTACGTCGCCCGTCGCGGCGAGATCAACGCCTGGGACAATCCGGATTTCGTCGCCGCGGTGAAGGAAACCGGCCGCAAGACCTTGATCATTGCCGGCACGATCACCAGCGTCTGCATGGCCTTTCCGGCGATCAGCGCCGTCCATGACGGCTACAAGGTCTTCGTCGTCGTCGACGCTTCGGGCACGTACTCGAAGATGGCCGAGGAGATCACTCTTGCCCGTGTCGTCCAGGCCGGCGTGGTGCCGATGGATACGGCGGCGGTCGCCTCCGAACTGCAGCGCACCTGGCACCGCGACGACGCCCAGCAGTGGGCCGAGATCTACACCAAGATCTTCCCGGAATATCAGTTGCTGATTGAAAGCTATCTCAAGGCGCAGCAGGTCGAGAAGGACCACGAGCAGCTCGACTCGCAGCGCGGCTGAGAACGCTGAGACGTCGCGAAAACCGACTGCAGGCACCCACGGCTGATGTCAGCCGTGGGTGCTTTGCTTATCGATCAGCGCCGGTCGAGTTCCAGGATGGTCTGGAACAGAACCTCCGCGCCGCGGGCGCACTCTTCGGGCGAGGTATATTCCGCCTCGTTGTGCGAAAGACCGTCCTTGGAGGGCACGAAGATCATTGCGGTCGGCGTAATCGTCACGATATGCGCCGCATCGTGTCCGGCGCCGGATACGACGTCCGTGGCCGAATAGCCGAGTGCTTCTGCGCTGTCGCGTACGGCACCCACGATTGACGGGTCGAAGGTGACCGGCGCCTTCGACCAGATGCGCTTCAGTTCGGCGTTAGCGCCGGCCTTGCGAACGGCATCCTGCAAAGCGGTTTCCATCCGGTCGAGGCCAGCCTCGGAGGGATGGCGCATATCGATCTGGAGCCGGACGGAACCCGGCACGACGTTGCGCGAATTGGGGCCGACCTCGACGAAGCCGACGGTTCCGACACCGGGGGGATTCTCCCGGGCGATGTCGCGCACGGCAAGCACGATTTCGGCGGCGGCAACGAGCGCGTCGTCGCGCTGCGCCATCGGCGTGCTGCCCGCATGCGCCTCGGTGCCGGTGATGACGACATCGAACCAGCGCAGGCCCTGGATGCCAGTGACGACGCCGATCTCGGTTGCGGACGCTTCGAGCAGTGGTCCCTGTTCGATATGGAGCTCGACATAGGCGGCGAAGGCCGTCGGTTCGAGCGTTCCTCTTCCGCGATAGCCGATCGCATCGAGGGCCGCGCCCACCGTGACGCCTTCGCGGTCGCTAAGGGCATGGGCTGCATCAAGCGAAAGCGCGCCGGCAAAGACGCCGGACCCCAGCATCGCCGGCGAGAAGCGCGAGCCTTCCTCGTTCGTCCAGTTGACGACCGTCAGCGGATGGCGGAGCCGCGTGGAGGTTTCCTTGAGGGTACGCAGGATCTCGACCCCGGCCAGCACGCCAAGGATGCCGTCGAACCGGCCGCCTTGCGGCTGGGTATCGAGATGGCTGCCGACGGCGATCGCCGGCAGCGCCATGTCCTCGCCCGGATAGGTCGCGAAGATGTTGCCGATGCCGTCGACTTCGACCGAGCAGCCGAGCGCCCGGCACTCGCCGACGAACCAGTCGCGGACCTGGCGATCCTCCTCGGTCAGCGTCAAGCGGGTGACCCCGCCCTTGTCGGTCCCGCCGAACCGGGCGGTCGTGACGATGTCGTTCCACAACCGATCGCCGTTTGTCGCCGGTGTGTTGATACGCTTGGGCCCAATGCGCAAGGCTTCGACACTCATTTCGGCTGCTCCGGGGCATCCTTGTTGAACCGATAGCGGAAGTCGCAATGGGTGGCGCCTTGCATCACGGTCTGGGTGCGTTCCAGCGTGATACGCGGATCGTAACCGGTGCAGAAGACGCCGTCGCGGTTGCAGGAAAGCAGGTGCCCGATATGGCCGAGCCCCATCTCGCGATAGGTCTCGGCGTAGCGACAGCGCTTTACATTATAGTGGAACTCTTCGTCCGTCGCTTTCGTGACTTCGATCGTCAGCGCATCGTCCTGGGTCCAGAGATCCTGCAACTCCTGGAACGTGCGTAGATTGGTGCCGCCGGGCGTCTTTGCCGCAAACGTCCGGCCGGCTTCGATCGCGGCCTTTGTGATCGCCTTGTCGAGGATTGCCTGGGCGCGCTCCTCGCCGATTTCCTCGCGCATCGCCTCGTAGATCGGCGCGATGATGCCGGCCTCGATGCGGCGGCGCGCGAGAATGCCGATTTCGCCGTCCATCGCCGCCCGCGACGTGGTTTCGGTATTTTCTTTGTCCGTCTTTTCCATGGAATGCCTCCCTGTCTGCCACAGGGCAGAACGACAGGGGGAGGATACTACGGCAGTGATGCCTTTGTGTTGCAAATCTGTGCCGGAAGGATCCGGTGCCGTGCAAATATTTTGCGCAGACTTGAGTCTGTGCCGGAATCAATCTCGCCGTCGCTGGCGCCGACGCGGTGGTTTACGCATCAACGCTCGCTGCTTGAAACGAACCAGCGATAATAGGGATTGTTCGGTTCGACACGCATCAGCAGTTCCATGTCGCGCGCCCATTCGTCGCGATAACCGGCATAGGCGTTGAGCGATGCCTGGTAGAACAGCATCAGCCGGTTGTGGGCATCCGCCACGGATTTCTCGAGCGCCGCGTCCGCACCGACAAGCGGTGCCTTGCTGCGCAGGGCGACGAGGTTCGGCAGGGTCCGCTGCAACTCGTCGGGCCGAACCCAGCTCGCATACTCGATCCGCGGCTGGTCGTCGGTCACCGGCAGGATTTCACCGGCATAGCGCCTGAGCCCGTCGCGATCGGTCATCCAGGTTGCCAGCAAATCCGTGGCGCTGCCGATGCCGACCTCGCCAAGCGCAGAGACGAGGGCCGGGTCGGCCATCCGCGAAGCAATGAGACCGACGTCGAGTTCCTGCGGTTCGACGGAGCCGACCAGGAGCATCTCATGCAGCTCGGTCGACCAGAGCGAGGCGTGCGGGAAACTGTCGAGGAAGCTGCGCACGAGCGCGCGCGTATCCTCGTCGTTCTGGGTGGCGATCGGTAGCCATTGCGCAACGAGACCGTTCGGCGCCAGACGTTCGCGTGCCAGTTGATAGAAGTCGGACGAATAGAGGTTGACGACGCCGGCGGCCGATGGCGGCGGCGGTTCCAGCGTGATGAGATCGTAGCGCTCCGCGCTTCGCATCAGTTCTCGACGACCGTCGGCAACACGCACTTCGAGGCGGCTATCCTTTGCCGCATTGAAATTGCCGGTAAAGAATGCTGAGGCACGGGCGACGGACGGCAGCAACTCGGCGGCAACGCGCCGGTCGAGCCCGGGATAGGCAAGCAGCGAGCCCGCGGTAATCCCGGTGCCGAGTCCGATCACCAGTGCCGATTTCGGTTCCCCCTTGTGGATGAGGAGGGGCAGGAGCGCCTGCAGCCGCATGTAGCGCAGCGACGGCATGGCATCGCCGGTATTGGAAACGCCCTGGATGTAGAGGCGGCGGAAACGCCGGTCCGGCTGGCCCTGTTCGATGACGGCGACAGTGGCGCCCCGGCTTTCTTCGTAAGAGATGATCGCACCGTTGCCGCGCGAGATGTTCAGCAGGTTTGCCAGGCGGTCCGACGGCACGGTGACGGCGATCAGCACCGTGACGATGGCGAGCGCCGGCGTCGCCACGCGCCAGCCCTTCCAACCTTTCTTTCCGCGACTGAGCGCAATGAGGCCTATGATGGCTGCGGCTAGGGCGAGAATGGCGAAGCTTCTGATGATGCCGAAGGACGGGATCAGCACGAAGCCGGTCAGCAGCGTGCCAGCGATGCCGCCGAGCGTGTTCAAGGCGAGAACCCGCCCGGTGTCGCGCCCGACATTTTCGGGGTCGACGGCGAGCCGCAGCGCGACCGGGAAGGCGGCGCCGAGGATCAGCGTCGGGATGAAGACGATGGTGAGCCCCGCGGCAAGGAACCGTGCGCACATTCCGGCAAAGATGCTGCCGGTGATGCCGGCCACGGCCGCTTCGGCGCTGGTCTGCAACACCGTCAGCCAGGGGCCGAGCAAGGCGAGTTCCGCGAGCGCCACGAGGCCCGCCAGAGTGATGAGCAGGCCGAAGGCACCCCAGGGATCCGACAGTCTATCGGTCCGGCGGGCAAAGAGTGCGGCGCCGAGCGCCAGGCCAGCGAGATAGGTCGCCAGCACCACGGAAAAAGCAAACGAGCGGGTGGAGATGAACTGGACGATCGCCTGCGACCAGGCGACCTCGTAGCCAAGCGCGACGCCGCCCGCGATCGCATAGAGGATCAGCGCGAGACGCGAACCGGCAGCTTGCGTTTCGGCCGGCTGCTCGGTTTGCGGCGTTTTGCGCATCCTTGCCGTCAGTGAGAGGGCGATGGTCGCGGCGGCAGCGCCAAAGGCGCCAGCGGCAAAACCGGTCGCCTGCACGCCGAGCGCCGGAACGATCACGAAGGAGACCGCCAGACAGCCGACGATCGCGCCGAGCGTGTTGGCGGCGTAAAGGCGACCGCCCTTCGCTCCGACCCCACCCGGCGCCCCTTCGAGCGAACGCAGCAGCACGGGGAGGGTGCCGCCCATCAGGAAGGCAGGTGTCGCGACGATCAAGACCAGCAAGGCCCAGGCGGCGAAGGCGCTGATGCCCTCGATCGCGACGAAGAGCGGGGCGATATGGGAAAGGACGACGGTGACGCCGGTGCCAAGCACGGCAACGCCGGCTTCGAGCAGGGCATAGAGGCGGAGCGGCCGTTCGGAACGGTCGCCGATGCGGCCGAGGGCGAAGCTGCCGAGCGCAAGGCCCAGGAAGAAGGCGCTGATACCGGTGCTGACCGCGTAAACGTCAATGCCGGTAACAAGCGAGAGTTGCTTGATCCAGAGAACCTGGAAGATGAGCGCGGCGGTGCCGGAGAGAAAGAGCATGAATGCGGCGATGGCCGGACCGAAGCGTGTCCGCCTTGCCGCCAAGGCGTGTTCATTCGACACCCCGAAGGCGACCGTTCGAGTGGGCGGAATGTTCTTCGTCATCACGATACGCCATCTGAGCAAACGCAAGAAAGAGAAGGCGGCGCGTACGGTGCGCCGCCTTCGATATTGTCATTGAGCCGGTTGCGTCTTGGCCAGGATCTCGTTGATCTTGGCATGCACGCCTTCTTCGATCTGGTCGACCGAGAAGCTCGCCGGCTTCTGGCTCGGCGGATACTCGATGAAGGTCTCGAGGAAGGCGGCAGCCTTGATGACGCCCTGAGCGGTTAGATAGGCGTTCTTGGTGACCCAGTCGTTGTACTGGTCGGAAACGATGTCCGCGCGCTCATAGGGGTCCATGCGCAGATTGAAGATCTTCGGGACGCGCAGGCAGGTGAACGGATCCTGCCAGACATCGAAGCCGCCGGGCTTGCGCATTTCGCAGAAGGCGAGTTTCCAGTTGTCGAAGCGCATGCCGACGAGCTTGGCGTCGTCGTTGAAATAGTAGAATTCGTTGCGCGCGCTCTTCGGTTGCTCACCGGTGAGGTAGGGCAATTGGTTGTAGCCGTCGAGATGCACCTTGAAGGTCTTGCCGTCAAGATCGGTGCCCTTGAGCAGACGCTCCTTGATGTCCTTGTCGCCGGCTGCCGCCAAAAGCGTCGGGAACCAGTCGAGACCGGAGAACATCTCGTTGGAAACACCCGCCTTGATCTTGCCGGGCCAGCGGATCATGGCCGGTACGCGGAAGGCACCTTCCCAGTTGGAGTCCTTTTCGCTGCGGAACGGCGTGGTTGCCGCGTCCGGCCAGGAGAACTGGTTGGGGCCGTTGTCTGTGGTGTAGACGACGATGGTGTTGTCGGCGATCTTCAGCTCGTCGAGCAGGTCGAGCAGCTTGCCGACGTCACCATCATGCTCGATCATGCCGTCGGCATAGTCATTGCCCGGCATGCCGCTCTGGCCTTTGTATTGATCGCGCACATGGGTGAAGAGATGCATGCGCGTCGTATTCATCCAGGTGAAGAACGGCTTCTTGGCTTCCGTCTGCTTCTTGATGAACTCCATCGCCGCCGCGGTCGTCTCGTCGTCGATGGTTTCCATGCGCTTGGTGTTGAGCGCCCCGGTATCTTCTACCTTGCCGTCGGCGAAGGAGTGCAGCACGCCGCGCGGCGCGTAGGATTTGAGGAAGGCTGGATCGTCTTTCGGCCAATAGGGCCGCTCCGGCTCTTCCTCTGCATTCAAATGGTAGAGATTGCCGAAGAATTCGTCGAAACCGTGTGCGGTCGGCAGGAAACGATCCTGGTCCCCGAGGTGGTTCTTGCCGAACTGACCGGTGGCATAACCATGCGCCTTCAGCGCCTGGGCGATCGTCACGTCACGGTCCTGGAGGCCGACCGGAGCGCCGGGAACGCCAACCTTGGACATGCCGGTTCGCAGCACCGTCTGGCCGGTTATGAAGGTGGAGCGGCCGGCGGTGCAGCTGTTCTCGGCGTAATAATCCGTGAATATCATACCGTCCTTGGCAATCCGGTCGATGTTCGGCGTCTTGTAGCCGACGACGCCGAAGGAATAGGCGCTGATGTTGGTCTGGCCGATGTCGTCGCCGAAGATCACGAGAATGTTCGGCTTGGCGGCATCCTGCGCAAAAGCAGGGAGCGCCGAGGCGGAAATCGTCGACATCAGCACGGTGCCGGCGAGCGCCAGCGCTTTCGGTTTCATGGACCGCTCGACGGCACATGCCGCGAACCGCCCAAGCCTGTTCTTCAAATCGATACTCATTTCAAATCTCCCTGAGGCCGCAAACAAATCGCTCTCGGAATGCAGACAAGGTTCGAATTTACCGACGTAATCTCCGCGCGAACGCGCCCGCGGGTAAGTACGTAACGGTTACGAAGGCGCACGCACGCATATGACGGAGGCGGCGCGTGGGGCTTCAGCGGCTCTTCCGCAACGTACTGTCGAACACCGGGTTGAGTTCGGGCAATTCATCGGCCGCTTCTCCGCCGTCGTTGGAGAACTCGTCCAGCCAATGTCGCCGGGCCGACTTCAACCCACTTCGCAGACGGGCGAAATCGGAGCGCTCGTGTTTTAATTGCGCAGTGCCGTAGCGGCTCTGCCGATGGCGAGCAAAGGCGCTTCGCGTCTCCGGATCGGCAAACCGATCCAGCCATTTCGCAAGCGGCACGTTGCCGGTCTTGCGCGACCATTTATCGAGCGCCGATTCCAGCCGTGTCCTGTCGTGGTCGCGGCAGGCATCGAGAACGTGTCGGAAGGCCGTCTCCTCTGATTGCGCTTTGCGCAAGAGCGCCGCACCGATCCAGCTTTCCAGCCGGCCAGCCAGATTGGCGGCAAGCTGGACCAATAAGGCAAATGCGAGGACGGCGGCCAGGGCAGACGCCCACCACAGCCAATCGATTGGTTCCTCGGCGCGCGGCGGCGGGGGCGGCGCAAGGGCAACTTCCGTTGCCGGTGCCGCGCCGACCACTACCTTCGCTCCGTCGGCTTCGGCCGTTTCGGTTTTTCCGGTCGCGAGGTTGAACCATTCCAGTGTAATCGCCGCCAGCGAGAAGGTTCCCGGCGCGGCAAAGACATAGGTTACGGTGTCCTTGCGCAGTCCCGCGGCAATATCGCCGCGTGGCGTGCGCTCCTCCGAGAGCACCGGATCGTGCCGATAAATCTTGACGCCCTCGGGCGCTTCGAAGGTCGGTTCGGGGATCATCATCGGAGCCAGGCCGGTCGCGCGGGTGGTGACCGTGCGCACGAGCGCATCACCCGCATGCAGGCCGGCCGCGTCCCGGTCGAATGTCTGCGTGATCGTTATTTCCCCGGCGGTGACACCGGGCGCACCGGCGGCGCCTCCGGGAACCGCAGCAACGGTAAATTTGAGCCGTGGTACCGCCACCTTGCCTTGTGTCGTCTGGCCGGGCACGGCGGCATAGCCGAAGGGGATCACGATCGTCGGCAGGGCATAGTGACCCGCTGCCTGTGGCGTGATCACATAGGTCTTGCGGATGCCGGAAAAGGCCTCGCCATCAACAGTCTCATTGAGGTTCATGCCACGGTCGTCGGGCATGGTGACCACCGCACCCGGGAGATCGAACAAAGGAAATTGCGGCGGCGCCAGGAAATAGTTCGGCACGAAGACGTCGATGTCGATCTCTACCTGCTGCCCGGCATAAATCGTCCCCTCGGTTGCGAGCGTGGCGCGCGCGAAGGGGTTCGCGGCGAGCGCGTTGCCGGCGAACCAGAGCGACAGGCCGACGAGCCAGGCGAGCAGCCGAGGCAAATTGGACGAGGCGCTCACGGTGTCGCCTCCTTCGCCTCGATCGCAAATTTGCGTGCGAGCAGCTTGGCGGGCGAGACCTGGATGTTGCGCATCCACATGTCCGCCGTCTGCGGTCCACCCTGGATCGTCGCGTCCGTGCCCTTCTTCCCTTGGTCGTCGAACTGTACCTGATCGGGGTCGATACCCGCCTGTTCCTGTTGTTCGTCCTGTTCCTGCTTGTCCTTGTCGGCCTTGAACTTTTCGGCAGCCGCCAGGTTCCCTTTCGCGTCGGGCCAGTCGGGGCGGCGTTTCAATGCCTGCCTATAGGCAGCGATCGCCTCTTCCGCCTTGCCAAGGTGCATGAGGGCGTTGCCCTGGTTGTAGTAGCTTTCGGCCGTATCGGTTTCAGCGAAGGCGTCGATAGCGTCCTGGAAACGACCGGCACGATAGAGTGCTGCCCCGCGCCAGTTGGGATCGGCGAACTTTTCAGCCGCGCCCGAGAAGTCGCCTTGCTCGAAGGCGCGACGGCCCTGCTGGTCCGGCGTCAGCCAGAGATCGAGGAAGCGGTCATCGGCGGCCTGCGCCCGTTCATTGCCCGTAAGCAGGGCGACGGCGATGAGATAGACTGCCCAGCGCACGGTCCAGCCGCGCCGGAACCAGAACAGGCCGAAGACGGCGATCGGGATCGTCAGCCACCAGCCGGCATCGTGCCAGCGGGTCAGCCCCTCGGCGATCTTTGCGGCAAAGTTGGTCTGGATACGCCTGACAATCCAGCGCACGTCGGCATCGTCAGCCGTGACGGTCGCGACCTCGGCCTTGGACGAGGACTGCAACGCCTTGAGGCCGTCGACATCGAGCTTGGAGCGAACATGAGCGCCCGTCGGGTCGGTCAGGAACCCGCCGTCGGCGGTTTTCACCGGCCCGCCTTCGGCCGTGCCGATACCGAGCACCATCAGGGCGTTGCGGCCCTTGTATCGGCTGAACGCCTGAAAGGCGGCGCGCTCGACCCCGTCGGTCATGAACAGGATCGTTCCGGGAACGGTTTCATTGGCCAGAGCCTTCTCGACTTCCTGCAGGGCCTTTGCCGTATCCTTGCCGTCGACCGGCATGATCTGAGGCGAAAGGGCGGCGAGATAGGTCTTGACCAGCGCTGCATCGTCGCTGAGCGGCAGCACCATATGGGCGGAGCCGGCATAGGCGAAAAGCGCGGTGCGCGAGCCCTTTCTGAGGCTGAGGATATCCTGGACCTTGAGCTTGGCCCGTTCGAGCCGCGTCGGCGAGATGTCCGTCGCATTCATGGTCGGATTGAGGTCGATGGCGATTGCCAGCGGCGCGGTGTCCTCGACGAAGGGCGGGCGCTCGCGCTGCCAGGTCGGACCGCCGGCGGCGATGGCCGCAACGGCGATCAGCGCCGCCGTGATGTGGACGGGTTGGAGGCGCCGCTTGCCGCCCTTTTCGACCAGCAGGTGCTCGAGCAGATGCGGCGCGATCATGCCCTGCCATTGCGAGCGGACATCTCCCCGCCGGCTGACGAGGTAGATGAGCAGAGGGGCGGCGACCAGTGCCAGCAGCCAGAGCGGTCTCAGGAAGTGGAAGTCCGAGATCATGGCGCTGCCTCCTGCCGCCGGCGACGCTCGGCAAGCGAAGAGAGAAGCCACATGATGGCGTGATAGGCGAGGACGATCAGCAGTGCTGCGCCAAGTGGGTAGTGGAACAGTTCGATGCGCGGTCGCCAGGACAGCGTCTTCTGATTGGCAGGTGTCAGCTGGTCGAGCAGTTCGTAGATGTTCTGCAGGCTCGCCTGGTCTTGGCCGAAAAAATAGCGGCCCTTCGTCGTCTCGGCGATGCCCTGGAGGGTTGCCGTGTCGAGCTTCTGCTCGCCTTCTGCATTGGGGTCGCCGATGCCGACGGTGTGGATCACCACCTGTCTGTCGGCGGCGATGCCGGCGGCCTTGTCGGGCGGCATCTTGCTGGCGGTGTCGTTGCCGTCGGTCAGGAGGATCATCACCTTGTCCGGCGCGGTGCTGGCGTCGAACATCTTGATCGCGAGGCCGATCGCGTCGCCGACCGCGGTGCGCGGACCGGCCATGCCGGGCAGGCTGTCGGCCAGCATCAGCTTGACGGTCTCGTGGTCGAGCGTGAACGGCACCAGCGGATAAGGTGCGTCGCCGAAGGCGATCAGGCCGAGCCGATCATTCGGCCGCCGGTCGATGAAATCGGCGACCACCTTGTGAACCGCCTCCGCCCGGGTCTGCAGTTCGCCGGAGGGAGCGCGAAAGTCCCGCGTATCCATTGACTGCGAGAGATCGATCGCCAGCATCAGGTCGCGCTGCGGCTCGCTCTTCTCGATCGGGGGCTCGACATATTGCGGGCGCGCCAGCGCCAGCACGATCAAAGTCCAGCAGATCGGCGCAATCACCTTCTGGCCGAGATTGGTTCTCGGAACGACCGAGCCTTCGGTCGGACCGAGATTTGCGGCGGCGGCAATATCCTTGAAGAAAGGTATTCTGACGGCGGCCGATTGCTCGCGGTAGGGCGGAAGCAGCCACCAGACGAGGAAGGGCAGCGGCAGGAGGATCAGCACCCAGGCATGATCAAGCACGTACATGGTGTGCCTCGATCCAGTGACGTGCCGCGGCAACATAGGCCCGCGCTTCCGGCTCCGGAACCGCGCAAAGCGCTGCGCTGCCGCGATATTCGGCCTCCTCGAAGAAGCGCGCCGAGGCGATCGGAAACACGGGGCCGCCGGAATGGATATCGAGGAAAGCCGTCCAGCCCGTGCCGTGGAGCCCGGCTATTGTTTCGCGCGGCCAGAGCACCAAGGCGGTGCGCTTCAGGAGGACGGGCAGGGCGACGAGCGCTTCGCCGCGGGTGGCGGGGGTGGTCAGCCGTCGTTCGATTTCCTTGAGGTCGGCGAGCGCTTCGCGACGGTACCGATTGGTCTCCCAGCGCCGGTACCAGTGCCAGCAGGCGAAGGCGATCAGCAGGAGTATGACGCAGCCGAGAACCGCCCATGCCACGGTCTGCGGCATCATCGAGACAGGCTTGGGCATGGCGATATCCGCAAGCTCTCGAAGGGTTGCCTCGAGCAACGGATCTTTCGCTGGGGCTGCCGTCGCCATCGCTATCGCCTCCGCTGCCGGCTGGCGAGCTGGCCGAGCATGGTGCGTAGTTGCGGCGCGACTTCCTCGGCTGCCGAAATCGGCAACATCGGCAGGCCGAGCTCCTCCTGCCAGGCGCGCAGCGCCCGCCCGCGCTTTCTGGCGAAGCTATCGATGGCCTCGCGAACATTGCCGTGGCCGAATTGGACTTCGGCCTGAAGCAGCCCGCCGCTGAAGACGATGTCGCCCTTGCGGGGCAGTTCGAGCAGGAACGGATCGTAGATGAGAACGGAGATCACATCATTGTGGGCCGAGAGCTTCAGGAGCATGTCGCGGGTTTCGAGGCTGTAGCCGTCGAAATCACTGATGACGATAATCAGGTGATCGTGCCGCGCAATGTTGGCGACGGTGGAGAGAACGACGTCGAGCTGTTCCCCGCCATGCGGCGCGTGCGAACCGGCCTGCAGTGCCGTGTTATGGCGAACGATGCTGTCGGCCAGGCGGATCACCGCTTCCCGGCTGCGATAGGGGCGCACCTCGGTCACCTCTTCGCCGCCGAAGACGAAGCCGCCGACGCGATCGCCGAGCGCCAGTACCCGCCAGGCCGAGAGCGCGGCGACTTCCGCAGCCGCGACCGACTTCATCGCGCGGCGGCTGCCGAAGAACATGTTGATGCGCTGGTCGACGAGGATCAGCGCTGGCCGGTCCTTCTCTTCGTCATAGACACGGACAACCGGCTTGCCGGTGCGCGCCGTCACCCGCCAGTCGATGGTACGGATGTCGTCGCCGGGGAGATAGTTGCGCAGTTCTTCGAATGAGAGCCCACGGCCGCGCATGCGCGATTCATGACGTCCGGCAAGCAGTCGCCGCACCGGTGCTTTGCGCAGGAAGGTCAGGTCGCGGGCCATGGCTTCAAGGCTGACGAGCGTGTCGACCGACGTATAGACGCCGGTCGCATCGACCTGGCGGGGCTTTACGATGCCGCGGGTACGGGCGAGAGCCGGCAGGGATATGGCCATCGGCAGACCTCCATCCTCAGGCAACCGCGACGAGTTCGACGATGCGGTCGATCACCTGGTTGGCGGTGGTGCCGCCCGCATGCGCTTCGTAGGAGAGCACCAGCCGGTGGCGAAAGACGTCATGCACGGTGGCCTGCACGTCGTCTGGGGTCACGAAATCACGCCCGTTCAGCCAAGCGTGCGCCCGCGAGACCTTGTCGAGGCCAATGACGCCGCGCGGGCTGACGCCGACCTGGAGCCATTTGGCGAGGTCCTTGTCGACCTTGTCGGGATAGCGGGTCGCCATGACGAGCGCGACGATGTAGTTCTCGATCGCTTCGGAAACGGTGATCGCCGATATCTCCTGGCGCGCGGTAAACACTGAATCCTGGGCGAGTTTTTCCGTTGCGTGATTGTTGGATTTCGCGTGGATTTCCTCGGACCGCACGAGCCGCATGATGTCGGCTTCCGATGCAGCGTCGGGGTAATCCACTTGGATATGCATGAGGAAGCGGTCGAGCTGTGCTTCGGGCAGCGGGTAGGTGCCTTCCTGCTCGATCGGGTTCTGGGTCGCCATCACCAGGAACAGGTCTGGCAGGGTGTGACGCTTGCCACCGATGGTGACCTGGCGTTCCTCCATCGCTTCGAGCAGGGCGGATTGCACCTTCGCCGGCGCACGGTTCACCTCGTCCGCCAGGATGAGATTGGCGAAGATGGGGCCTTCCTGAAAGCGAAACTCGCCTTTGGTGCCATCGGAAAAATAGATCTCGGAGCCGGTGATGTCGGCAGGCAGAAGGTCGGGCGTGAACTGAATGCGCGAAAGCTCCGCGTCGAGGTTCTTCGCCATGCTCTTGATGGCACGGGTCTTGGCGAGCCCCGGCAAGCCCTCGACGAGCAAGTGGCCGTTGCTAAGCAAGCCCAGCAGCAGCCGCTCTATCATGCCTTCCTGGCCGACGATCGCTTCGCCGATGCGCTTGCCGAGTTGCTCGATGTTGTCGCGTGCACCCATGAATTCCTGCTCCCTCTGCCTTTCGGGCAGCATCAGTCATCATGAAATTTCGGCAGAGCTTATTGTTAAATCAGGCCAATTGGAAAGGACGTAACAGTAACAAAGATCAGGCAGGAAGCGCATTTGCCCGATTTCGACCATGACCCGCGAGTTTTGCTTGTCGTCGTAACGGTTACGTACTTTGGGTCGAAGGGAAATGGCGTTAGCTTGAAGCGACTTGATGGTGGAATCCGCAAGCTTCGGGGAGATGGAAGCCGCATGCCCATGTCGCAGAAGATACCGCTTCTCAACGAAACGCCGGCGGCGATCAGCGCGCGTGAGCCGATCTGGATCGAAGGCGGCACTTTCGTCATGGGTTCGGACAAGCACTATCCGGAGGAGGCTCCGGCGCATCCGGTTACGGTGGGCGGATTCTGGATCGACGTGGCGCCGGTGACCAACCGGCAGTTTGCCGCTTTTGTCGAGGCGACGGGCTATGTCACCGAGGCGGAGAAGACGCCTGATCCCAAGGATTATCCGGGCGCACTGCCGGAGATGATACGCGCCGGGTCGGTGATCTTCGATCCGCCGAAGAGGATTTCCGGCGGCAGTCCGTCGCAATGGTGGAACTTCAAGTTCGGCGCCGATTGGCGGCGACCCTATGGGCGGCAGAGCAACATCCGCGGCAAGCTCGATCATCCGGTCGTCCAGGTCTCCTATCTCGATGCCAAGGCCTATGCGGAATGGGCGGGCAAGGACTTGCCGACGGAGGCGGAATGGGAGTTCGCGGCAAAGGGCGGGCTCGAGGGCGCGGAATTTGCCTGGGGCGACGAACTGGTGCCCGAAGGCCGCTTCATGGCGAACACCTGGCACGGCATGTTCCCGACGGAAAATCTCAGGCCCGATGGCTTCGAACGGACCTCGCCGGTCGCAAGCTTCCCGCCGAACGGCTACGGCCTCTACGACATGATCGGCAATGTCTGGGAATGGACGAGCGACTTCTGGTCGACCCATCACCCGGCGCCGGCGCAAAAGAGCTGCTGTATCCCTTCCAATCCACGCGGCGGCGACAGGGAGGCGAGTTTCGATCCGAGACAGCCGACGATCCGCATCGCCCGCCGGGTGGTGAAGGGCGGCTCGCATCTCTGCGCACCCAATTATTGCCGCCGCTACCGGCCGGCGGCGCGCCATGCGCATGAGGAAAACGCGGCGACCACCCATATCGGTTTTCGCTGCATTCGGCGGCCCTAATCCTTTCAGAGGATCCAAATCGTTCCCGCAAGGAGGATGCGTGATGACGGCAATTGCGATGCGATCCAATGCCACGCCAAGCCGGCGCCGATCACGGTTCGCCGGTCTCCTGTTCCTGCTTTCGACCGCGTTGGCGGCGCCGGCTGCCGCCGTCGCGGCCGATGCGCCCGCCGACAATCTTCCGTCCTGGAACGATGGTGAGGCGAAGACGGCCATCGTCGATTTCGTCACGCGGGTGACCAGCGAGAACGGCGAGGACTTCGTGGCGCCGGAGGAGCGCATCGCCGTCTTCGATAATGACGGCACGCTGTGGACCGAGCAGCCGACCTACTTCCAGGGCCTGTTCGCCGCAGACCGCGTCAAGGCCATGGCGCCGGAGCATCCGGAATGGAAGGACAAGGAGCCGTTCGCATCGCTGTTGAAGGGCGACATGGCGGGCGTCGCCGCCGCCGGCGAGAAAGGCCTCGTCGAACTCGTGATGGCGACCCATGCCGGCATGACGACGGATGCGTTTACCAAGACGGTCAAGGATTGGTTCGCGACGGCCAGACACCCGCGTTTCAACCGTCCCTATAACGAGATCACCTATCTGCCGATGCGCGAGTTGCTCGATTATCTCAGGGCCAATGGCTTCAAGACCTATGTCGTCTCCGGCGGCGGCATCGAGTTCATGCGGCCAATGACCGAACAGATGTATGGCATCCCGCCCGAACAGGTCGTTGGCAGCAGCATCACCACGAAGTATAAACTCGACGGCGATACGCCGGTGCTAACGCGCGAACCCAAGATCGACTTCATCGACGATGGCCCGGGCAAGCCCGTCGGCATCAACACGTTCATCGGCCGACGGCCGATCTTTGCTGCCGGCAATTCCGACGGCGACTACGAAATGCTGCGCTGGGTGACGGCGGGCTCAGGCCCTCGCTTCGGCCTGATCGTGCACCATACGGATGAGGAGCGCGAATGGGCCTATGACCGGCAATCGCCCATCGGCAAGCTGGACAAGGCGCTGACGGAAGCCGAACAGAGAAACTGGCTGCTGGTCGACATGAAAGAGGACTGGCGCAAGATTTATGCCTTCGAGAAGTAGGGGGTGGTCAGCCCTTGTGGGTAGCGTCCGATGTCGATCGACCCGCCTGCGAAAGTCGGCGGGTGTCAGCCCTCTCGGCCGCGCTCCGGTAACGATGACCTATGGTTCGACAAAGCGTCCGAACCGATCTGTCGTCGACAGGGATAGCTTTGGCAATGCCGGGGCCCTGCTGGCGTATGGAACTCGCCGTATCGAGGGGCGAATTCGGACGTTCACCTCGTTGGCGTCAAGACTATCGGGGCAAAGTTACTGTTACGTACTTCCGAAACGAAGCGGCTATCGTCACCCTAACCTTCGAGGGAGAGGTCTGCTCCCGCCGCCAGCTTTGGTTGAGCGCGTCAGCAGACCGATGTGTCGTCACGATCCCGGGAAAATGTCCTTGAGAAATGGCGCCGACCTGTCGGGTTAGCGGTAAGGTCATCGATTGTCGATCAGGCGGGTAGCAAACAATGCCCAACGCGGCCATCCAGCGCGGACTTTTGAAGCTTATGCTGAAGCTCCCGGCGCTGCGCGGTCAATTGCAACTCCTGGGCGCCAAGAACCTTTCTCTTTCCAGCCTCTGCGAGGCCTACGAAGAGGCGAGCTCGATGCTCGACCGGCAACGTAGGCTTGATCCTCTGGATCATTCGATGATCTCGGAGTATGAATTGATCTGTCGCGAGATCGAAGAAGAGGTAATTTCTATCTGTATCATCGATTCAGGCCGCGAACCTAGCCCGTTGTGATTAACAAGTAGCCTTCTTGGATTCATACATTTCATGTAAATCCTGTAAAAACTTTGTGGGATTTCCTGGCAGTTCTTGCCCCGCTCTGAAATGGCTCGTTTCCTTTGCAAAAATGTTTTGTGACGGCGCGATATTTTGCTTTTCGTCACTGCAGCTCTCGTTTAGAGTTCGTCTCGCGTTTGCACTCTCTTTGGGGTTGTGGGTAGTTGGGAGCGCGTCATGGAAGCCAGAAATGCGGGTCTAGCGGCTCAGTGTGGCGTTGCTGAATGTGATGCACGCGCCGCACTTGACCATGTTCTTGCCGATAGCCAGTTTCACGCGACGGAACGCCACCGGAAGCTCCTGCGCTACCTGGTCGACGAGTTCTTCGCCGGCCGCTCGGGGCAGGTCAAGGCCTACACGATCGCGATCGACGTTTTCGGCCGGCCGGCCTCTTTCGATCCGGCAACCGATCCGATCGTGCGTGTCGAAGCCTCGCGGTTGCGCGCGGCGCTGACACAATATTATGAGACCGTTGGTGAGAAGGAGAGGCTTCGTATTGAGCTTCCAAAGGGAAACTACGTTCCGCACTTCGCGACAAGCGGTTTGGCACGAAGCCCTTCGGAAATCGCAGCGGATCCCACTGAAACGGCGAGCGGACAGGAAGAACCGACCGACGTCGCTTCGGCCCCTGTTCGACGGTCGCGTCGTCCGCTCGGCGTGATTGCGGCCGCTGCCGCAGGGCTCGCTGCCATGGCTGGAGCCTTCTATCTCTCCGTCGTTGAACGCCTTCCATGGCAACCGGCGCTTTCCGCCAAGCCGACGATCGTCATCGACGTTCCAGCGGGCAGCGGAGCCGGTGGCGAAGAGCAGAGGAAGGCTGGCGACTACCTGATCCACGCGTTGTCACAATTTTCCGCCGTCCGCACTTTGGCGCAGGCCCCGGCGCCGGGCGTCGATATCGCATCGGTTACCGGCTGGGTCGCGTCAGCACCGCAGGTGAAGCTGCAGGGAAGCAAGGAGTACCGGCTCTCGGTTGCGTACAGTGCCGACGTCAAGGAGCATCAGGTCTCGTGGCAGGTTGTCGATGCGCAAAGCAATGAGGCGCTGAGAGCGGGTACCGTGAAAGCCGATATAGACAACGGTGATGCCCAAGCAGTTCAGGAAAAACTGCTGGCTCGGCTCGCCCGCTCGCTCGCCGGCGAGGAAGGCGTCATCGTCAGTCTGGAGGCGGCGCGGCAGCTCGTGACGCCGGCGATCGGCTACGGTTGCGTGCTGCTTGCCGATGTCGCGGTGTCACGGATCGACCCGGAAGGATTGGCTTCGGCCCATGCCTGCCTGGAGCAATCGGTGACCTATCAGGCGGCGGATCCCGATGTGCTTGCGAGCCTCGCCATGGTGCTGGTGGCGACCGGCGAGGCGAGCGCCTCGCCGACGGTAGCGGCGCGGGCGGTGAAGCTGGCCGACAAGGCCGTGGCTCTCGCACCGCAATCGAGCCAGAGCTACATCGCGCAGATGCAGGCGCGCTTCGTCACCGGCGACACGGAGGCTGCGTTCTTGTCCGGTCGCCGTGCCGCTGCGCTCAATCCGCTCGATGACGCCATTCCCGCTCGGCTCGGTCTGCTGCTTTTCGTCAGTGGGCAATATTCGGAGGGTGTGAGCCTCGCGCGGGTGGCGGAAGTTGGCTGCGAGTATCTGCACCGCGACGCGGCGCTCACGCTGGCGCTTGAAGACTATCGGAACGGCAAATACCGCGAAGCGCTGAAACGTGCGCGCCAACTCGCCAATCCGGCCGACACCGCCGTCAACCTCCTGCGGATAGCGGCGGCAGGTCAACTCGGTCTGACGAGAGAGGCCACCAGCGCCCTTGCCGGTTTACACTGGAACAAGATTGGCGCGACGCGGTCGATAGAAAGCGAACTCGCCGCGCGCGGTTATGCGCCCGAACTGATTGCGCTTCTCGATGACGGTCTTGGCAAGGCCGGCGTCCGTCTCGCCGGCCTGTACTGATCGTTTGCGAGGCGTGGCTTTTCAGTTCTCGGCGGCCACGCGCACAATCAGCTTGCCGAAGTTGCGGCCTTCGAGCAGCCCGATGAAGGCATTGGGAGCGTTCTCGATGCCATCGACGATGTCCTCCTTGTAGCGAACCTCGCCGCGCGCAATCCAGTCTGCCATCTCCTGATAGAAGGCTGGGCGCTGATCGGCGAATTCACGCTGGATGAAGCCCCTGATCAGCAGGCTCCTGCTCAGCACTTCACGCATGACGCCCGGCAGCCTGTCGCCGCCAGCTCGCGGACCGCCGGCCTGGTTGTAGTGCGCGATCAAGCCGCAGACGGGCACCCGGGCAAAGTCGTTCAGCAGTGGAAAGACCGCGTCCCAGACATGGCCGCCGACATTCTCGAAATAGATGTCAATGCCGTTGGGGCACGCCGTGGCAAGCTGCTCGGCGAAATCCGGAGCGCGGTGATCGATCGCTGCATCGAAGCCGAGCGTGTCGCGAACGAAAGCGCACTTGTCCGCTCCGCCTGCGATACCGACTGCGCGCGCTCCCTTGATGCGGGCGATCTGACCGACCGCCGAGCCGACAGCGCCACTTGCCGCTGCCACGACGACCGTCTCGCCCGGCTTCGGCTGGCCGATCGTCAGCAGTCCCGCATAGGCGGTGAAGCCGGGCATGCCGAGAATGCCAAGCGCTGTCGACAGAGGCGCCGCGGACGGATCGAGCTTGCGCAGATCCGCACCGCGCGAGAGCGCATAGCTCTGCCAGCCGGAGTGAGAGAGCACGAAGTCGCCCTCGCTGAAGTCCGGGTGACGTGAGCGCACGACGCGGGCGACCGTGCCGCCTTCCATGACCGCGCCGATCTCCACGGGTTTGGCGTAGGATTTGCCGGCGTTCATGCGGCCACGCATATAGGGGTCGAGCGAGAGGTAGAGGATCTTCAGCAGGACCTCGCCTTCGGCCGGCTCGGGGATTGCCGCTTCGACGATGCGGAAATCGCTCGGCGTCGGTCGACCTGATGGCCGGGCGGCAAGCAGGATCTGTGTGTTCGTGCTCATGATCTCTCCTACTGCATGTCTTCGTTCTAAAATCGACCTCGATTTAAGAACGAAGACATGCAGAAAATCAAAGTTCTTCAGCGGCCTTTGCGTAGCATTTCACGGACGCCGCGACGGGCGAGCATTTGTGGCACGAAACCGATCGTCGGCCGATCGGCCATTTCTCGCCCGCCAAAAGAAAACTCCGCAGCCCGGCCGCAAAGGCCGGGGCTGCGGAGGCTGGCACGGAATCGCGCCGTCAGGCAGCGTCGATCGCCTGACGAATATCGGCGATGATGTCGTCGGCATGTTCGATGCCGATCGAGAGCCGGACGTAACCCGGCGTTACGCCGGTCTTCAGCTGGTCCTCCTCCGAAAGTTGCGAGTGCGTCGTCGTTGCCGGATGGATGGCAAGTGAACGCGCGTCGCCGATATTGGCGACATGGTAGAGCAGTTTCAGCCCGTCGATGAAGCGGCGTCCGGCTTCGCGTCCGCCCTTCAGCTCGAAGCCGACCAGCGCCCCATAGTGCCCGTTTTGGAGATATTTCTCGGCGCGGGCCTTCACCTCGCCTTCCTGGAATTTCGGGAAGATCACGCGCCCTACCTTCGGGTGGGTGTGGAGGAACTCGGCGACCTTGATCGCATTCTCGTTGTGCTGGCGGATTCTGAGCGGCAGCGTCTCCAGCCCCTGGATGAACTGGAAGGCGTTCAACGGACTGATGGCGGCGCCGAGGTCGCGCAGCAGTACCGCGCGGGCGCGCAGGATATAGGGATGGAAGGCGATCGCGGCGGCCTTTTCGAGCCAGGTCTTGCCCTGATAGCTCGGGTCCGGCTCGTGCAGGTTCGGATGCCGCGCCTCATGCTCTTGCCAGGGGAAGCGGCCGCTATCGATGATCGCGCCGCCGATCGAGGTGCCGTGACCGCCGATATATTTGGTCGTCGAATACACGACGACGGCGGCGCCGTGGTCGAACGGGCGGATGGTCAGCGGCGCCGCGGTGTTGTCGACGATCAGCGGGATGCCGAAGCGTTTGCCGACTTCGGCCACTTCGCCGATCGGGAAGACTTCGAGCTTCGGGTTTGGCAGGGACTCGGCGTAGTAGGCGCGCGTCCTGTCGTCCGTTGCCCGGGCAAAGGCCTCGGGATCGGCGGCATCGACGAAGCGCACTTCTATGCCGAAGCTCTTCAGCGTTGCGGCAAAGAGCGCCCAGGTGCCGCCATAGAGACCGGCGGCGCTGACGATATTGTCGCCGGCGCGTGCAAGGTTCAGCAGTGCGAAAGCCGACGCCGCCTGGCCGGAGCCGAGCGCCAGTGCCGCGGCGCCGCCTTCGATTTCCGCCAGCCGTTGCTCGAAGGCGTCCTGGGTCGGGTTCGAGACACGGGTGTAGAGATGCCCCGGGGCCTCGAGCGCAAAGAGCTTGTCGGCACCATCCGTGCCGGGCAACTGATAGGAGGTCGTCTGGTAGATCGGTACGGCGACAGCGCCGCTTACCGGGTCAAAACGGTAGCTGCCTCCGTGGAGCGCCAGGGTTTCCGGATGCAGCCGCCCGCCGGTCTCCCGCAGCCCGGTCGGTGCCTTGATCTCGATTGCGGGTTCTTCCGGCTTTTGATGGATCGTCATGCCATTTCTCCTCGGTTCTCAGGTTGATCAGGCGGGTACGGCGGCATTCTGCTCCAGGAGGTCGGCGTGGTGCGCGGCCGCGACATCCGGATGCGAGCGCAGCCGGGATTTCAGCACGTTGCGTCCCACCTCGTGGAAGAGGGGGTTCTGCGGATCCTGGGTCACGCCGCGGACTTGCGCCGCCAGCTCCGGCGGCAGATCGAGCACCGGAATGGTGGAGGCGAGGTTGGCGCCGAGGAAAAAGGCGACGGAAAGCCGGTCGCCGCCCGCCGGCGGCGTGACCACCCGGTGGATATTGGCGAGCAGGTAGCCGTTCGACGCCAGTTCGAGCAGTTCTCCGACATTGATGACGAAGGTGCCGCGCTTCGGCGGCGCGTCGATCCAGCCGCCCTTGCCGTCATCGACCTGCAGGCCGCCGACCACGTCCTGCAGCAGGATGGTGACGAAGCCGCCGTCCTTGTGGGCGCCCACCCCCTGGTCGCTCTCGGTCTTGTCGCGGCCGGGGTAGCGGATGATCTTCAGAAGCTGGTTGGGACCATCGCGATAGATCGGCCCGAAGACATCGGGTTTCTGGCCGAGCGCCTCGGAGAAGATCTCGATCAGGCGAATGCCGAGCCCGGTGACGGCTTCGATATAGCCGAGGATCGCCGGCTTCAACTCGGGCAATGCATCGGGGAACTGATTGGGGCCGACCAGCCGCTTCCACGGGGCGTCGCCGGAGGCGATGTCGAGGCTTTGGCGTTCGGGGCCGAAATCGACCTGCTCGCGCCAGTCCTGAGCGCCGCGGGTATATTCGAGGCCGGCGCGGTTATAGCCGCGGAAATGCGGCGACTTGCGCATCTCGATCGCCAGCTTGTCATCCTCAGGCAGTGCGAAGAAGCGCCGCGAAAGCGAGAGGATGCCGTCGATCTCTTCCTGCGGAATGCCGTGTCCTTCGAGGTAGAAGAAGCCCACCGAGCGGGCAACGCTGCGCAATTCGGCGAGCGCCGTTGCCCGCTCGGGGTGGCCCGCCGCAAAGCGCGAAAGGTCGAGGACAGGCAGGGTTGGGTTGGTCTGGCTCAAGATGGTCTCCATTGTTTCCTGGTGCGCGCCGCTGGTTGGCGAAACCCGCGCTTTGGGCGGAGCGAGCGGCGAGCGCACCGAGGGGTTCAGGTGCGAAGGGGGTGCGGCAGGCGCCGGGTTGGCCGCAAGAGAGTGCGCTGCGACAAGTCACCGGTCGTGGAATGGCGTTGGCGCATGGCATCCCCGCTTGCGTCGAGGGGTCCAAGCTTACGCGGTGGCGGCATTTATTCAATAATATCTATGGAAATTATGGACTAAATTGTCTGCGGTGGGCGAAGCAAACGTTCGGGCGGGGCGGCGTTCCGGGGAAATTCCGTCCAGCCCTGCTTTTGGCGCTGGCGAGCGCGCTCTTGCGTCGAACGTCAAATGTCGGATACCGGCGACAGATCGACGGAAGACGCAACTGCTGTGCCCTGCAGGCCGCGCACGACGACACGATCGTTGGAGATGAAATCGCTTGCAGGCGGCAAATGAAAAGCCCTGTCTTGCACGTTTGCAGACAGGGCTTTTTAGCGATTTGGTTGTTCAGATCATTCCATCGTCCCCGGCAACGGGGATGATCCTTCACGACGCCGCAATTCTGGACGCTGAACGCCCGGAACTTGTCGCCTCAGCAGCGGCCGAGGCTTGGTCGCGTCATCAGCTCGTTGGTGAGATGTGCCCTCTTGTCACCGTATTCCTCAGCCTCCTTGAGCAGCGATGCGAGCGCCAGCTCGAGGCAGTATTGCACACCTTCGACATTGAGGGTCTTGGCGGAGTCTCGCGCATAGGTGACAAGGCGAGCCAATGCCAGCAGCTCCTTTTCCTTGTCTTCCGGTTCCACCGCTACAGCAAATGAAGATAGCATCATTTTCCCCAGCTCCCTTTGGATCGATAGATCCAGTTCAGCGTGGTCAATCATAGCGTGACTGCGCCGCGGCGCGCGTGACATGAGCGTGACACACGTTGTATGGGAAAACCGCGCGCTTAAGATGAAGCGTCAGGTTGACCGACCAACCTCTTCCACATGCTGGTAGAATTGAATTCCCAATCCCGCGCCACAACTGTCCGTTGGTCGGGCGCGTTGTGCAGAGCGTCGAGTAAATGCAGTGCATCGATGCGTTTCTGGTCGATGAATTCTGCGGCAAGCAGGTCTGCGAGGTGCGTGTGGTTGGTACTGGAAGGAAGTGCCGCGCGCTCGACGATCGTCGTCCAGGTGCGCTCCTTGTAGAAGACGGCGGCTGCCGCAGCAGCGATCGCCGCCACCTCATCCGCCGGAAGCAACTGGCGCTCCCGCAGGCGTCTGAGGGTCATGTCCACGTTGACGAGCGGCAAGGTCAGCGGCAGGTATCCGAGTTCGGCCGGGCCATGAATCAGGGCGACATCGGCATCGTCCACACGCTCGCCTTCTACATACTCTCGGCAGATCTCACCGATGCCCATCATGCCGAAGGGGGCGCATTCGGCAGCGCGAAGCGCGCCCATGCTGGCCGCGCCGAATACTTGAACACCTTGCGCCAGCGCATACAGGATCTCCTTGTGCCAGACCGGGGCGACGTGTTCGAAATTGCCATCGATCAGGCCGATGGCCGTCGCGCCACGCTCGGTCGCGCGGAGAATGTCGCCCTGGACGGCGGGCGGCAGGACGGTGATGGCGGCGGCTGCAAGGCGGTGCGCATCCGGCAGGGTCGGCCCGACAAAGGCGATCTTCATCCGACCTCCAGCGCGCGTGCCAGCGCTCGCTCGCCGAAACGGCGCTTGCGCAACCCGTCGGGGTTCTCGAGGTCCGGAACGAGAACCTTGACGACAGAGAACGGCATGTCTCCTTCGTCGACGAGCGGTACGACCACAACCGCGCGGATAGCCGCTTCCTCGAGCCGTTGCATTGCGAAGCGCAGCAGTCCCTGCGGCCCATCTGCGGCGTTTGTAGGCGTCGGGGCTTTCTCTTGCGGGGCCGCCTCGAACAGACGCTGCGTCTCGCGCGAGAGGGGGCGAGTAAAGGTGTCGGGAAAAACGTCGTCGCGGGCACCGCTGATATAGGTGAGGCGTGACTGGGCGGCCTCGGTCACGGCGCGGATGGCGGCTCTGCGCGCCACCGGGTGCGCTCCGTGTCCGATCGTCACGTCGTGGTACCGGGGTTGCCGTGCACTCAAGATGCCGACATCTGCAAGGATTGCAGTGTAACAGGGGATAGCGACATCGCTGGTCATGTCGAAGAGGCGCAATTGCAGGCCGCAGGCCTCGATTTGACGCACCATCGCGTCGAGGATCGGATCCTCGAACGAGGCGGGATCGATGCAACTTCCGAGCTTGCCGCCCAGCGGTAACAGGCGCCAGAGCGTTTCAGCGTCGCGTTCGATCCGCTCGAGCAGTCCGTGCAGGATGGCTTCCATCCGGGTGTTGCCAGAGGCAAGGCCATCCGAGGATTGCCAGTATCGACAGCCTTCGATGGTCCGGTCGAGGGTCGTCGCCTGAAGCGGCACCCAGGAGGTGGCTCCGTCGGAGAGATCGAAGCCGCGAAGCCATGCGATCGTCTCGTCGTCGCCGAGATCCGGCTGGCCGGTGGCGATCAATCCCGGAAGTGTCAGCGCCCGATCGCCGCTTTCACACAATGCCCGTCGTGTCGCCATTCTGGCTGGCACCGGTGGAGCGCAGGCGACGGCACGTTCGATCGCCTCCATGGCGGCCGAAACCTTGGCGTCATCGTCGGTGACGCCCTTGCCTTGATTGATGACGATCGACCGCGCGTTCGGGGAAATGGCGCTCCAGACGGGAATTCCGACCTTGTCGAGCCCGGTCAGGCGCGCAAGCCTGCTGACACCGAATCTCGGCAACAACGGTTCGATGCGCCGAAGGGTCTCTTCCGGCGGACAGGCGCGATCGCTGTATGAGAACACGCTGGGCGTCGAACGGCTGAAACAATCGTCCGACGCCCGGTCAATTCCGCTGACTTGTGCCACCTGTCGGCGTCAGCCGTCCATGAACCCGCCGGATACCGAGCCGGACGAGGCCGCCAGGACGGCGAGGTTGACACCCTTGTGCACTGTTGCGCCACCATTGACGCGCAGGTCGTTGGCCGCTGTCAGAGGCCCCTGTGTCGGCGTCGGAATTTGTGTCACCGTTCCCGCATCCAGATCGGCCATCCAGAGCCGATCGTCGCCCGCCACGCCAATTACCACCACTTTCGCCATTTGCCCCTCCTGGCTTTCGCTGAACGAAGATCTCAGAAGCCTGCCTTGCGCAGGCCTGAGCAATAGTGGACTCGTTGCCACTCTTCCCTGAAGGGAACGATGGCCATCCATTTGTCGAGATTAAAATCCGGGTGCACGTCGAATGTCTTGCGGACGAATTGGCGCGCCTTCTTCTTGTTGCCGAGCATGCCCCAACTTGCCGCCGACAGCCGGTCGGCGGGCGTCGGATCGCGCATGCGCTCGATGTAGGCGATGGCCTGTTCGTATTGGCCAAGCGAGTAGCTGGCGCCGGCGGCGGTCCAGAAATACTCATCCGGCGCGATCGGGTTAAGGTCGAGCGCGGCTTGGATCTTGCGAAGGCCGCCCTCTGGCCGCGACGCCTGCACCAGCG
Source organism: Ensifer sp. 38_S197 (assembly GCF_056924495.1). Lineage (NCBI taxonomy): Bacteria > Pseudomonadati > Pseudomonadota > Alphaproteobacteria > Hyphomicrobiales > Rhizobiaceae > Ensifer > Ensifer sp. 38_S197. The sequence goes on from NZ_JBXOVZ010000001.1 coordinate 2,201,352, forward strand.
TGTCGGCGTAGCTCGCGATGACGTTGGCATGCTGCGGGCTCAGCGCCTCCGCCTTGTCATGGTATTCCATGCTCTCATCGAACTGTCTCAGATAGAGCTTGACGACGCCGAGCTCGCGGTAGCCCGTTGCCAGCGTGTCATCGGCCACCACTGCTTCGCGTGCGTGCTGTTCCGCAAGCGCCAGCAATTCGCGGTCGCCGCGCGCCGTCAACAGCCATTCGAAGAAGTAGCTGCGCGCCAGCCCGCTCATCGCTGGCGCAAAGTCGGAATTCTCGTACAGCGATTCACGGAAGCTCTTGCGTGCGCGCCGCAGCTCCGGAAGGTTGAGCTGCTTGAGGTAGCGCTGCCCCAGCAGGAAACTGCGATAGGAGCCGACATTGGTCTCGTAGGTCTTCCGGTGCGCCTCGTTGCGCTCCACCTGGCTGGCGATGGCATAGGCGATCTGCCGGGCAATCTCCCGCCGCGTGGTCATCAGCCCGTCGTCGTCGAGATTGAAACGGTCGGCCCAGATCACTTCGTCATTGGCAAAGAAGATCAGCTGCGTGAACAGAGTGAGCCGGCTGCCTTCGTCCGTCAGGCGGGTGTCGAGGATGTAGCTGATGGCATGTTTCTGGTAGGTATTTGCCTTGTCGGCCTGGAGGCTGATCTGCGCCGCCGTATAGGGGGCGATGATCGAGACCGAACGAAGGCCGCAAAGGCCGATGGTGACGTCCTCGATCAAGGCGCTCGCAAACAGCGTGCCGGGACTGTCGATCGCTCCGTTGCTCGGCGGCAGCAGCACGACGCGTGGCGGACGCAGGTCCGCGGCCGCCTCGGAGACCGGGGTGACGATCGACGAAGCGGGCCGCCATTCCGCGACAGCCGGTGTGGCCGGCGCATTGCTGTGTGCGATTGCCCTCGCTTCGAGGGGATTGCCTTCGAGCTGAAACACCTGGGTCAGGATCTTGCGCACATCCTCGTCGAGCGGATTGCGTTCGAGAAGCCGCGCTGCGGCAGCCTTGACCAGCTTGCGATGGGTTTTCGTCGCTTCTGGCGCGGCTGCGATCAGGCTTTCGCGCAGGAGCGTCATGTGTTCGCCGCGCTGCCGTTCGATCCAGCCGTGCAGCGCTTGCCCCTGCGATTTCAGGTCCTTGAGGAAGTCCTCCTGGAATGTCGTTGCCGCGCGTTCAAAGCGGGTGAGCGCATCGCCCGGGTCTCGATTGATTTCGTCCAGGTCGCTCCGCAGCCGATCGACGTCGAGCGCGACCGACGATTGGGAGAAACTCAGGAAGTGGCAGTCGAGTTCGTCCTGGCGTGCGCTGATCCGGGAGATCGTCTTGCGCAGATTGACGAAGGCCTGGCTGGGGACGACTTCGTCCCATAGCAGCTTGGCGATATCGTTTCTCGACTGTTCGCGATATCCGCCGACGATCAGATGGCAAAGGATGAGCAGACCCTTCTCCGGAAAGGCCACTTCGCGCCCGTTCTTGTCGACGAGACGCAAGCGCCCGAGGGTCTGCAGTCTGAATGTCATCCGGTCATTCCCGTCGGGCGCAAACGCTTATCCGTGCAGATCCTGAGCGTGGCTCGTTCCTGCGCGGCCGCTTTCCGTCTCGGGCGTCTGGGCCACGGCGGCGACGAGCGAGATGATCTTCTTGCGCAGCACCGGATCGGTGATCTTCAGGAAAGCGCGGTTGAGGGCGATGCCTTCCTTCGACGAAACGAAAGAGGAGATCTCGCTCGGTTCGCGGGTCGTGTCGCCGGCGCCGGCGCGAGCAGAGGCGTCGTCGCCTTCCTGGAAGAAGAAGCTCGGATGCACGCCGAGGATATCGGCGATCGCCTGAAGACGGCTGGCGCCGATGCGGTTGGTGCCTTTTTCGTACTTCTGAACCTGCTGGAATGTGATCCCGAGGCCGTCGGCCAGCTTTTCCTGGCTCAACCCGGCCATCAACCGACGCATCCTGACGCGGGAACCGACAAAGACATCAATCTGGCTGGGGGCTTTTGTGTTCACTTGCATTTCCTCCGGACGTAGGAATGGTCAATTCATACATATGAGTTTGCTTGAATAAATCTCCTGATGCAATCACTACGGGCTAAAACGCTGAGATTTGCGGCGCCGTCCCGGTTTTCAAGGGGATGAGCCGGCCGATGCTGCCGTGATCGGCGCGCAAGCGCGCGAATTGTGATGCTCCATATGCGGCAAATTGCCCTGATTGCGCCGAAATGCGAGGCCTGCGCGCGAATCGATCTCGTATCGCGCGGCCGCCCCACGGGGCCATGGCCGAGGCTTACCGTCCCTTTCAGCGGCCCGTTACAGCCGCCGTTACCGTTACGTACTTGTGTTGCTCCCGCGCCGGAGGATGCTGCGATGTTACCGGTCCCATGTCCGCTCCTCCCCCGCCATCTGCACGAGGGGCGACAGCGCGGTGCCGGCTCGGATTGCTGCCAGACGCCGGAGAACGAAATGCGCAGATTGACCTTGGCCTTGACCCTGTTCGCGATTGCTTCCGTTCCGGCCGAGGCCGGTCCCGCAACGACAAGCGCGTCCGTCAATTTCCGGGAAGGGCCGGGCACCGGCTTCGACAGCCTCGGCACGATTGCGGAAGGCGCGCAAGTCGACATCAAGGAATGCGACGATGGCGGCGCGTGGTGCGCGGTAAGCTTCGATGGCCAGAACGGCTTCGTCAGCGGCAAGTATCTGAACGATGCCGATCCCAAGGGGCTCGGTTGGCCGCGCGCCTTCACGACCGACAGCGGCGCGACCATCACTCTCTACCAGCCGCAGATCAACGCGTGGAAGGACTTCACAGTCCTCGATGCGCTGATCGCGGCCGAATACAAGCAGTCCAACGACGCCAAGCCGATTTACGGTGTCATCGGGGTGACCGGCAAGACCGATGCCGACAGCGCATCCGGCCAGGTCATCGTTTCGGATATCAAGGTGACGGAGATCAATTTCTCCGTCCTCGATCGGAAGGAACTGGCGGATCTCGCCCTCGAGGTCGGCAAGCTGATGCCGGTCGGAACGATCACGGTTTCCGAGGACAAATTGACGGCGAGCCTCGCCGACTACGAGCGTCTCGGCAATGTCGAGGGGCTGAAGGCCGACCCACCGCCGATCTTCGTCAGCAAGGAGCCGGCTGTGCTGGTGCAGACCGACGGCAAGGCGGTATTCGCGCCGGTCAAGGGCGTCGAAGGCCTGTCCTTCGCGGTCAATACCAATTGGGACCTGTTCAAGGTCGATGCGGACGGTAGCTATTACCTGCGCAACGACAAGGCGTGGCTGCAATCGAAGGATCTGGCCTCGGGGTGGCAGCCTGCATCGTCGCTTCCGGACATGCTCGGCAAGCTGCCGGACGATGACAACTGGAAGGATGCCAAGGCGGCAATCCCGCCGCAGGCCCAAACGGTTGCCGCAGCGAAGGTCATCTATTCGGACAAGCCGTCGGAACTGCTCGTCTTCGATGGTGAGCCGAAGCTCGAGCAGGTACCGGGCACCGGCCTCAAGGTTGCGACCAACAGCGAGAGCGACGTCTTCTACCGCGACGCGGATTCCAGCTGGTACATCCTCGTGTCCGGTCGCTGGTTTGCGAGTTCCTCCCTCGATGGCCCGTGGACTTTTGCCACGCCTAAGCTTCCCGAAGATTTCCAGAACATCCCGCAGGACGCCGCCTATTACACGGTGCGTTCGTCCGTTCCCGGTACGTCCGAGAATGCCGAGGCGCGGCTGAAGGCAAGCATCCCCGAAAAGGCGCGTGTGGCGCTCGACGGGTCGGTCAAGGTGGACGTCACCTATAGTGGCCATCCGAAATTCGAGAAGATCGACGGCACCTCGCTCACCTACGCAGTAAACACGAACGAGACCGTCATCAAGGTCGGTGACCAGTACTTCGTGGTGAAGGACGGTATCTGGTTCGCCGGCGATACGCCGACCGGACCGTTTAGCGTCGCCAAGGCGGTGCCCGACGAGATCTACAAGATCCCGCCGTCCTCGCCAGTCTACAACGCCACCTATGTGCGGATCTATGAAACGGAACCGGACGCGGTCTGGTTCGGCTACACGATGGGCTATCTCGGTGCCTATCTCGCCTGGGATACTTTCGTCTACGGTACCGGCTGGTACTATGACGACTATTGGGACTATGGCTGGGCAGGCGGCGGCTATTGGCCCTATTATCCCCGTCCCGTGACCTATGGCATCGGTGCGTTCTACAACCCGGCCGTCGGGACCTTCGGCCGCTATGGCTATGCATACGGTCCCTATCGCGGCATCGCCGCCGGTGCGGCCTACAATCCGCGCACCGGGACCTATATGCGCGGTGCTGTCGGCTACGGGCCTAACGGCGACCGCGGCTTCGTCGCGGCCTACAACCCGCGCACCGGCAACGCTGCGATCGCCCGCGGCGGCCACAATGTCTATGGGAGCTGGGGCACGGCGGCCGTCAAGCATGGTTCGGACTATGCGCGCATTTCCGGCGGGTCGACCGCGGGCGGCGCCGGTATGCATTGGCGCACGTCGGACGGCAACCATGGCTTTGTCGCCGGCGGCAAGGGCGGCGACGTCTATGCCGGGCGCGATGGAAGCGTCTATCGCCGCGATGATGGGCAATGGCAGAAGCACACGCCGGACGGCTGGCAGCCGGTCGACAAGCCTTCCATCCAGGACAGGGCCAAGGCGGGCGAACAGTTTGTCGCCAGGCACCCGGATGCGGCCCAAAACCTGAACCAGCAGATCGACTTCGGCCAGCGAGCTGGCGCGCGAACCCTGGACCGCGCGCCCGATCATCTGGCCATCGACAATATCGGGCGACAGCTTGGCAACCAGCGTTCCTTCGAGCGTCAGTCCTTCGATCAGCGGCCCCTGAATTTCCCGAGCAGCGGAGGCGGTGGCTTTGACCGCCCGGGTGGCTTCGGTGGTGGTGGTTTCGAGGGAGGCGGATTCCACGGCGGTGGCGGCTTTCAGGGAGGCGGCGGTTTCCACGGGGGCGGGGGCTTCCATGGCGGCGGCTTCCGCCGTCGTTGAACTGCGGCGAAAGGGCGTTGGCAGAACCGCCTATAGGTATGTTAGCATTTGAAAAAGTTGAGAATCGTGCCGGTCGGGGGACCGGCACGATCAGTGGGGGTGGTAAGAATGGGCTGTATCGGGTCGTCGCATCGTTTTCTGGGGCCGGTCATCGGGCTTCTTGTGTTCCTTTCGATTGTCTTCGGTCCCGTTTCCAAGGGGTTTGCGCAGGAAGCGGCGCCCGCAGCGCCGCCCGCCAAGGTCCAGCAATTGATCCAGCTTCTCGACGACCCCGAAGTGAAGCAGTGGCTTTCGACGAAACAGGCGCCTGCCGCGACGGCGACCGAGGCGCCTGCGACGGGGATCGTTGCCCGGTGGACGGCTGAAATCAGGCGCCACCTGACAGGCATCACCAATGCGGTGCCGCGCGTTCTCCCGGAAATGCAAGCCGCACGGGATCGCCTGGCCGGCGACATGGAAAACCACGGCGCCGCTCCGATCCTCAAAGGCTTCTTCTTCATTCTGCTGATCGGCTACGGCGCCGAGTATCTGCTGCGTTGGGTGCTAAAGCGCAGCCTTCAGGGTGCGGTCCTGACCGGGCCGGCCCGAACGATACTGACACGGGTCCTGCCGCTCATCGTTTTCGCGGCCGCCAGCATGTCAGTACTTGCGATCGCCGATTGGCCGCCGCGGCTGGAGACGACGATCGCGCCATTGCTTGGCGCCTGGATCGGCGCGCGCCTGCTGATGATCATCGCCTCGGCTGTGCTGACTGGCGGGCCGGCAAGCGAGGAGAGTGCAGATGGACGGGTCGGCTACATGTCGTTGACGGCGGACGATGCCCGCTTCTGGCACCGGCACAGCGTGTGGCTGATCGGCGCTGCTGCGCTGGTCTGGGGCGTCGGCGATGCGATGCTGGCTCTTTCCATTCCCGCTGACGTGCACGATCTCATTGCCGCCGCTCTTGGCCTGGTGGTCCTGGCGCTCGGGATCTTGACGGTAGTGCGCCGGCCCACCGGTAACGTCGTCGGCTCGCGCCGCATCGTCGGAAATATCCTGCTGGTGGCCTTTCTCGTCGTGCTATGGATGCTGTGGGTCGCAGGGATGGACGTGCTGTTCTGGATCGGCCTCTACGTGATCGGCATACCGCCGTTGCTGCGCTTCACCAGCGCCTTCACCAAGACGATGCTGGATTCGTCTGCCGAAGACGACACGCGTGTGATGCGCAATATCTTCATCGAGCGCGGCGCGAGGCTGCTCGTCATCGCTCTGGCGGCCGGCTGGCTGGCGCTGGTCTTCAAAGTCAGTGCCACGGCGATGATGCATGACGACGCCTTCAACCGGGTGGTCCGCGGGGCGCTCGCTGGTATCGTCATTCTGCTAGCGGCAGACCTCATCTGGCAACTCGTGAAGGGCTTCATCAATCTGCGCGTCAAGCAGGCCAATCACGCCACCGAGGACCCGGCCGAGCGCGCCCGCAATACCCGCCTGATGACATTGCTACCGATCCTGCGCAATTTTCTCGCGGCCTTCATCGCTATCGTGGCGGTGCTGATGGTGCTCTCCGGCCTCGGCGTGGAAATCGGCCCGCTCATTGCCGGTGCCGGTGTCTTCGGCGTGGCCATCGGCTTCGGCTCGCAAACGCTCGTCAAGGACGTCATCAGCGGCATCTTCTACATGATGGACGACGCTTTCCGCATTGGCGAATACATCCAGAGCGGCAGCTACAAGGGCACGGTCGAATCCTTCAGCATTCGCTCCGTCAAGCTCCGCCATCACCGCGGCCCGGTCTTTACCGTGCCTTTCGGCTCGCTCGGCGCCGTGCAGAACATGAGCCGTGATTGGGTGATCGACAAGTTCCTGATCAATGTTTCGTTCGATGCCGACGTTGCCAAGGTGAAGAAACTGGTGAAGGGCATCGGCGCCAAGTTGCTCGAAGATCCGGATATCGGGCCGCTGATCCTGGAAACGGTCAAGATGAAGGGTGTCGAGAATTTTGGCGACTATGGGATGACCTTGAGCTTCGCCATGAAGACGAAGCCGGGCAACCAGACCCAGGTCAGACGCCGGGCGCAGGTCATGATCAAGGAAGCCTTCAAGGAAAACGGCATCAACTTCGCCTCGCCGACGGTACAGGTGGCCGGCGACGAGCAGCAGCAGTCTGCTGCGGCCGCTGCCGCTACCCGCGACGCTATCGCCAAGAAGAATGCCGCTGCAGCCCTCGGGGAGGGTGGCCCGCCGGAGGAATAGGGTTTCGCCGACAGGTTTCCAGGGGCAGGGGAGGCCTCCCATGAAACGCGTTCTATTGGGGGTATTGCTGTTCGTGATCTTCGCGGGCGGCAGCGCCTTGGCGCAATCGAGCGAGCAATTCGTCCGCTCGATGTTCGTTCCGCACAAGGACGATTTCGACGGGATGGAAAAGAGGCGGATAATCCGCATCATCGTGCCGTTCAGCAAGACGATCTACTTCATTGACCGCGGCCAGCAATTGGGCACGGCTGTTGAATTCGGGACGGCGCTCGAAAATGAACTCAACAAAGGCCGTAAGAAGCAGATCGACAAGATCCGCGTCGGTTTCATACCGATGCCGCGGGCGAAGCTTCTATCCGCGCTGGAAGACGGGCTCGGCGATATCGTCATGGCGAACCTGACGATCACCGAAACACGGCTTGCCAAGGTCGATTTCACGGCGCCGCTCTATGAGGAAGCAAAGGAGGTTCTCGTCTCCGGCCCGTCCGCGCCGGCAGTTGCGAGCCTTGATGACCTGAGTGGACGGGAAATCCACGTGCGCCGCTCGAGCAGCTATTACGAACACCTGGCGGCGCTTAGTGCAGGTTTCGAAAAGTCCGGCCGTGCGCCAATCGCCTTGAAGGACATGGACGAGAACCTGGAGGACGAGGACGTCCTGGAGATGATCAATGCCGGCCTGCTGCCGTGGACGGTCGTCGACATGTACAAGGCGAACATCTGGTCGACGGTCTTCACCGAGCTCAAGGTGCGGGAGGACATCGTTGTGTCCAATCATGGCGAAATCGCCTGGGCGATCCGCAAGGACAGCCCGAAGCTCAAGACCGTGCTTAACAATTTCGTCAAGACGCATCGGGTCGGAACGACGTTTGGCAATATCCTGAAAAGCACCTACTACAAGGGCGACAAGATGCTGAAGCGCGCCTATGCGCCTGACGACGTCGAACGTTTCAAGCAGCTCGTCGAGATATTCCACAAGCACGGCAGCACCTATTCGTTCGACCACCTGATGCTGATGGCGCAAGGCTACCAGGAATCGCAACTCGATCAGTCGCGCCGCAGCCATCGCGGTGCGGTCGGCATCATGCAGCTCTTGCCGTCGACCGCAGCGGACAAGGCGGTCAACATTCACGGCATCGACAAGGACGCGAACCTGAATGTCGAAGCCGGATCGAAGTATCTGCGCTTCCTTGTCGATACCTATATCAACGACCCAGCCGTGACCCCGCGAGACCAGTTGCTGTTTGCCTTCGCAGCCTACAATGCCGGGCCTGGAAACCTTCGCAAGTTCCGGTCAAAGGCCAAGGATATGGGGCTCGATCCGAACCTGTGGTTCGGCAATGTCGAAAATGCCGCCGCTGCGATCGTTGGGCGCGAGACGGTTCAATATGTCAGCAACATCTACAAATACTTTGTCGCCTACAGCCTGCTCGAGGCCCATGACGCTGACGCGGCCACGGTGAAAGTCGAAAACAAGGCGGCGGCCACCGCGCCATAGGTGTGGCGCACGCGTTCGCCGGAAGTGGAGATTTCGAAATGGTCGCGGTGAAAATCAATACGCCTATGAGACGATCGGCAGCCCTTCTTTGCCTTTTCGTTCTGACGCTCGCCGGCTGTACGACGCCAGACATAGAGCCGATCCCGGGCAGCATCACCTATGGTGGCCAGCCGCGGACGAAGCTGACGAAGGCACCCGTGGGCAGCATCGTCCCGCACCGCTTCATGAGCGGCAACAGTTTCGTTCAGGAGACCTATGTCATTCAGCCGGATCGCACGCTGAAACTTATCCGGCGCGACTACTATGATTTGCCGATTGATTGATGAACCTAAGGTGCGTGCCGGGCTCGGTTGGTTGACAGTCTCGCATGGAGGCACGATAGCTCGCTGCCGATGAAGATCGCCTTTTATGCACCGCTGAAATCCCCCGATCATCCGGTGCCGTCAGGCGACCGGCTGATGGCGCGCATGCTGATCGCGGCCCTTCGGATCGGTGGGCACGAGGTTGCGATTGCATCGGACTTGCGCAGCTTCATGGCGACGCCATCAGTTCAGGATTTTCGCGAACTGGAGCTCTCGGCGGACGCGGAGGCCGCGCGCCTTCGGGCACTCTGGCGGAGCGAGGGCGCGCCCGATCTCTGGTTCTGCTACCACCCCTATTACAAGGCGCCGGACCTTCTCGGGCCAGGGCTCGCGGACGAATTTTCCATTCCCTATGTGACGGCGGAAGCGTCCTATTCGATGCGGCGGAATGAGGGTATCCGGGCCATTGCCCAGCGCCATGTTCTTGCGGCCATCTCGCAGGCGGCCGTCAATATCTGCCTGACACACCGCGACCGCGACGGCCTTCTTGAAGCCGCGCCTTCGTGCCGCAACGCGATGCTCGCACCGTTCATCGACGCGGCACCGTTTATTGAAAGCAAGCCACGGGCCGATGCCGGCTGCCGGATGGTCGTGGTCGCGATGATGCGCAGCGGCGACAAGATGGACAGCTACCGCATGCTGGCGCAGGCGCTGATGCGCGTTGCTGCCGCCACGTGGACCTTGACGATCGTCGGCGACGGCCCCTGCCGGGAGGCGGTCAGAGAAGCCTTCGCGGCCTTACCTCCGGACCGATTGGTGTGGCTTGGCGAAAAGGATGCAGCCGAGCTTCCACAAATTCTTGCAGGCAGTGATCTCTACCTATGGCCCGGTTGCGGCGAGGCCTACGGGCTTGCCTATCTCGAAGCGCAGGCGGCCGGCCTGCCGGTCGTTGCCCAGCGAACGGCCGGCGTGCCCGAGGTCGTGAGGCACGGTGAGACCGGGTTGCTGACGCCTGACGGGGATATCGATGCCTATGCGGCTGCGATGCGCGATCTGATCGAGAGCCCGGCGCGCCGACGGCGATTGGGCGCAGCCGCCCGGCGGTTCGTTCATAAGGAGCGCTCGTTTCCGGCAGCCGCTCGACGGCTTCGCTCGATTTTCGATAAATTCCTGGAGAGGCCTGTATGAGCGAAGGAATCCATTGGCGGCGCCTTGCTGCGGAACTCGATCGCGTTGCGGCGTCGGGGCGGAAAATGGACTTCTGGCTGCGTGACGACGACGCAGCCGAGCCGACATCGGCGCTCGATCATCTGCTGTCGCTGGTCGACCGACATGCGCTTCCGGTGGTGCTGGCTGTTCCGCCGGCCCAGGCTGGCGATGCGCTCGCGCGCCGTCTCGACGGGCTCAAAGGTGTCAGCATTGCGGTGCACGGTTGGGCGCACCGCAATCACGCGCCGCCCGAGGAAAAGAAGCAGGAGCTCGGCGCACACCGGCCGCGCGCCACGGTGCTCCACGAACTCGAGCGCGGCCATAGCCGCCTGCAGACGCTTTTCCCTGGCAGCTTCGTGCCGATGCTCGTCCCGCCGTGGAACCGGATCGATCCGGCCCTTCTCGACGGCTTGCCCGATATCGGTTTCAAGGCGCTCTCGATCTTCGGGCCGGAAAAGCCGTCACCGTTCAGGCTCGTCAACACGCATGTCGACGTGATGGACTGGCGCGGGACACGCGGCTGCCGCGACCATGGCCTGATCGTTGCCGACATCCTCGCGAGGCTTCGGCAAGTGTCGGGCGATGTCGAGGAGCGAGCAGACCAGAAGGGCCGCACGATCGGCGTGCTGACGCATCACTTGGTTCATGACGAGGGAGTATGGGCGTTCCTCGAAAAGCTCTTCGCTGCGACCGGCAGACATCCTGCCTGTCGCTGGCTTGCTGGCGCCGACGTTACAGGTCGATGATCTGTCCGTCGCGGGCGGCAAAGGCGCCGGCGAAGGTGGCCCGAACGTCACGCTCCATTGCGGCAAGCGCCTCGTCGGTGCGGGACGGATCATGATGGAACATGGCGAGCTGCTTGACCCCGGCGGCCATCGCCAGCCGGGCGCCATGCATGCCGGTCGAGTGTCCATAGCCCTGAAAATGATCCATCTCGCTCTCGAGATAGGTGCAGTCGTAGACCATCAGATCACAGCCGGCGATCAGTTCGAGAACACCAGGATCGAGAATGCCGGGCTCGTGCTCGGTGTCGTAGACGAGAGCGACGGCGCGGCCGTTCCATTCGACGCGGTAGCCGACGCAGCCGCCCGGATGATTGAGACTTGTTGTGCGGATCGTGATTCCTTCGCGCGGCGTCAGCACGTCACCGGGCTTGAAATCCATGCCGTCGAGGCTTGCCTGACAGATATCCGGATCCACCGGGAACCACGGCGGGCGCATGAAGTCGCGGATCATTTCCTTCGTGGTCATGCTGCCGTGCAGGTGGCCGGACCAGAAGCGTACCGAGTTCTGACACTTGTAGATCGGCTTGAAATAGGGAAGGCCGATGATGTGGTCATAGTGGCTGTGGGTGAAGAAAAGATCGAACCGGTCGACGCCCTCGGCGATCAGCGAGTAACCCGCTTCGCGCAGCCCAGACCCCGCATCGAAGAGCAAAACATCCTTGCCGCATCGAATCTCGATGCAGGATGTATTTCCCCCATAGGCGACGTATTGTTGGCCGGATACCGGCAAACTTCCTCTTACGCCCCAGAACCGCACTCGAAAGTTGTCGTCACGCATTCAGTTTCGGCTTCACTACGCACGCTCGGGTCATTTTGATCCTTGTGTGACTGTTAAACAAGCACAGATGGCCATACCCCTGCAATGCCATGGGTTATTATTTGGAAAGTAACCTTGGCGTCGCCAAGAGCGCCCGATTGGAAATCGCCCGACGGAACCGCCTTGCAGCGGGGTTCGCCGGACAGATTGCGCGGCCTTGGCTATTGCCTATGAAACTTTTTGTTGCGCTCTTACGTGGATTGTCTATCGAACGCAGTAACGTAGGGAACAGGTCACGCATGGTTGAGACAGCAGACGGGCGGTTCTACGACAGCGTACCCCTTTTCGATGCGTTCGAAGGGGTCGCGGACGAGGCGAATTATCGCCCGCTGCCGGACAGCTGGATTCTTGCCGTTGCCGACATCGTCAACTCCACCGGCGCGATCGCCGAAGGCCGCTACAAAACTGTGAACATGGCAGGCGCCAGTGTCATTTCGGCGTTGATGAACGCGCTCGAAGAAAAGTCGATGCCCTTTGTTTTCGGGGGGGACGGCGCACTCGCCGCGCTGCCGGCACCATTGCAGGACCGCGCCCGTGACGCGCTTGCCGCCGTGAAGACCTGGGTGGCGGAGGAACTCGGGCTCGACTTGCGCGCCGCCCTGGTGCCGGTCAGCGACATCCGCGCAAACGGCCTCGACATGCGTGTCGCCCGCTTCAAGGCGAGCGAAGAGGTTTCCTATGCGATGTTTGCGGGCGGCGGCGCCAGTTGGGCCGATGCGGCGATGAAGGCGGGACGCTATTCCGTCGGTGCCGCGGCGCCTGGCAGCCGGCCTGATCTGACGGGGCTTTCCTGTCGCTGGAACCCGATCGAGTCCCGCCATGGCACCATTGCGTCGATCATCGCCGTGCCCGGACCGAAGGGCAATGGAGCAGAGTTCCAGTCGCTGATCGCCGATATTGTCGCTTTGGCCGACGAGGAGGAGCGCAACGGCCATCCGGTTCCTGAACTCGGGCCGAAGCCGCGGTTCTCCTTTAGGGGTATCGATGCCGAGACGCGGGCGGTGGCACCGAAAGGACGACGCTTCTTCGCCCGTTGCTTCATCACCGTGCAGACGCTGGTGTTGTTCGTCTGCCTCAGGATGGGCTGGAATCTTGGGTCATTCGACACGGGCCGCTACCGCCGGGATCTCGCCGACAACACGGATTTCCGTAAATTCGATGATGGGCTGAAAATGACGATCGACATCAGTGCCGAACGGCTCGGACGGATCGAGACACGGCTAAGGCAGGCCGAGGCAGCGGGTGTCGGGCACTATGGCCTGCATCAACAGGACTCGGCACTGATGACCTGCATCGTGCCGACGCCGATGACACGGGATCACATGCATTTCGTCGACGGCGCGTCGGGCGGCTATGCGGTGGCGGCAAGCAAGCTCAAGGCCGCGCTGGCGCGCGCGGACAATGCCTAGCAACGCCCGATTTGCAGCCTTTGCTGGGCCGAGGGCGCGCTAGGCCTTGACGATGTGGTCGCCGGTCAAGCCGTTGCGGTAAAAGACGTTGCGCGTATCGACGATGAGCGACGCGGAACCGGCAAGGGCGGCGTAGTCCACCCGGTCGTGGTCGGTGGCAATCAGCACCGCGTCGAACGCCGCGACCGTTTGCGCGTCGAGCGGGACCGAACGCCGGCCCTTCAGGGCACCATGTTCGCGTGTCGGCGGGATCTCGGCGACGTAGGGGTCATGATAGGCAGTGCGGCACCCGCGCTCCTCGATCAATTCGATCAGGCGCAGAGACGGGCTTTCGCGAATATCCGGAACGTTCTTCTTATAGGCGAGGCCGACGACGAGGACGTTGGAACGGCTGAGCGCCTTGCCGGCCTTGCGGTCGAGCGCCTCGGCAAGGCGGCTGACCACATGACGGGGCATGGCCGAGTTGATCTCGCCGGCAAGTTCGATGAAGCGCGTCGGCAGTTCGTACTCCCGCGACTTCCAGGTGAGATAGAAGGGATCGATCGGTATGCAGTGACCGCCGAGCCCCGGGCCGGGGTAGAAGGGCATGTAGCCGAACGGCTTGGTCTTCGCCGCCTCGATTACTTCCCAGACGTCGATGCCCATCGCTTCGTAGACGATCTTCAATTCGTTGACGAGGGCAATGTTCACCGAGCGGAAAATGTTCTCGGTCAGTTTCACCGCCTCCGCCGTGGCGTTGGAGGAGACTGGCACCACAGTCTTCACCACGGCTGCGTAGAACCGCTCCATCAACGCCGAAGCCTGCGGTCCGTCGCCGGCGACCACCTTCGGGATGCTGACGGTTTCGTAGGTCGGGTTGCCGGGATCTTCACGCTCCGGCGAAAAGCCGACGAAGAAATCGCTGCCCGATTTGAGGCCGGTCTCTTCGAGGATCGTGCGCACGACGCCGTCGGTCGTTCCGGGATAGGTGGTCGATTCCAAGACGACCAGTTGCGCGGGTCTAAGGGTCGCAGCGATCGCCCGTGACGTCTTCTCGACGAAGGAAAGATCCGGGTCGCGGTGTTTGGTGAGGGGCGTCGGCACGCAGATGATGATGACGTCGCAGTCCGTCAGCTTTTGAAAGTCCGTGGTCGAGCCGAAGCGGCCGGCATCGCTCTCCTTCGCAAGCGCTGCGTCCGATACGGCGGCGATGTAGGAATTGCCCGCGTCGAGCGCGACGATCTTGGTCGGATCGATGTCGAAGCCGGTGACGACGAAGCCCGCGCGAGCAGCGGCGATGGCGAGCGGCAGGCCGACATAGCCGAGACCGATGACGCCAACCCTGGCGCTCAAGGCGGAGATGGACGAGAGCAGGCTTTCGTAATGAGGTGAGGTCAAGTTTGTTTTCCGGATCTCGTGGGCAGGCGGTGGCGCCCGCGCGAACATGTCGTGGTTTGTTGGAGAGAAACAAGCGGCAAGTCAAGCGAGGCACTGCGTCACGCCTGTGTTCAGGCCCTTGAGCCGGCTATCAATTCTTCGTGCGAGAAAAACTTTGTCGCGCCTCTGGAAATCGGCGGGTGGGATCAATATCTGCAAGATATAAGTGCCGCATTCCGGGTGCCTGCACGTCATCGACGCCGGAATCGGCTGGAGCATTTTCTTAACGGGCACGGCTCATCATCATCCCCCCGCGAACATGGACCGGCACTTTGCCGGAGAGTTCGTCGTCTCCGGATGCTGACGCGGGACGGTCTGTCATGGTGAGGACGCGAAATGGCCCCGACGAACGACAACGTATCCGAAATCCTCATCGACAAGGTTGCCGACTGGCTGATGCGGACATCGCTGAGCGACGCTCCACTGGAGACGATCGTCAAAGGCTTCTGCGAGCGGCTCGCCGCCGCCGGCCTGCCGCTGATGCGCGTTCATCTGTCCTTTTCGATGTTGCATCCGCTCTATGATGCGCTTGGTTTTACCTGGATCCGTGGCAAGGGCGTCGAGGTCAGCGGCCTTCGGCACGAAGAGCTGGCGCTCAATCCGGAGCGGTTCCTCCAGAGCCCCTATTATTATCTGCTCAACAACAATCTCGAGCATGTCCGGCGGCGCATCTATCAGGATACCCCGTCCGAGTTCCCGATCTTCGACGATCTCAAGGAGATGGGGGCCACGGACTATCTGGCCTTCATGCAGTCGCTCGGCGCCGATTCTGGCCACGGCATGGTCGGTTCCTGGACGACGGATCGTCATGGCGGTTTCACCGACGATGTGATCGGGGCCTTGCTGAAGCTGCAGCATCATCTCGCGGTCGCTGCCAAAATGGCGGTGCTCGGAAAACTCGCCGACAACATGCTGACCACCTATCTTGGCTCCAGTGCCGGTCGGCGCGTGATGAGCGGTCAGGTCCGCCGTGGCGACGGCGAAACGGTGCGCGCGATCCTGGTCATGGCCGACATGCGCCGTTCGACGATGCTGGCGGAAAAGGAAGGTCGACAGTCCTATATCGAGACGCTGAACACCTATTTCGATGCCATTGCCGCGCCCTTCAACCGCAATGGCGGCCATATCTTAAGCTTCGTCGGCGATGGGTTCATTGCCGTCTATCCGTGCGGCCGTCACAAGGAGCCCTCCGAATTTGCTGCCCGCGAGGCTTTTTCCGCCGTGCGTGCAGCAACGGCGCGCATGGAGATGTTGAACGGCGAAAGGCGCAAGCAAGCGCGCGATCCGATTGGCTACGGCATCGGGCTGCATGTCGGCAACGTGATGTTCGGCAATGTCGGCTTGCGCGACCGGTTGACCTTCTCCGCTTTCGGCTCGGCCGTCAATGAAGTGCAGCGGTTGCAGAACCTCACCAAGAAATATGCGCATAGCGTTGTTGCCAGCGAGGCCTTCGTAAACTACTGCGGCGGTGATTGGACGGCTCTCGGCCAGGAAAAACTGCGTGGAGTCCGGCAAAAATTCACGATTCTCTACCCCAACGATGCGGCGTTGCTTGCCAGGGCAGACGAGCGCTTTGACGATGTGTTGCAGGATGGACTTTCCGAGGCGGAGCATGTCATGTTGCTTCATCGCAATACTCGTCCGCTACAGCCGCCGCGCGGCCTTATCGACAAGATGCTTCAATAAGGGGGAAGAATGTTCCGAGTCGTGTTTGTCGCCGCCAGCATCGCAATGGCCGGGGCCGCGATGGCGCAACCATGGGAAGCCAAACTGTCAGACGGCTTCGAGGGACAGAATTTCGCGCCCGAAGGTGGGCTCTACTATCGCGAGAATTTCGAGCAGAGCGCCGGCACGGTCGAATTTCAAAACCACGTCACGCATACCGGAAAGGGCGCGCTCAAACTGAGTGTCGCTCCGACCTGTCCCGACTCGCTTGACGGTTGCAGTGAGCGAGCCGAGATCTGGGAGAAGACGGCGCTTCGCGTGCCCTATGACCAGGGCGTCTGGTATGGATTCGCGGTCAAATTCGCCGATCCGATCCCCAGCGAAGATCATCGCTATCTGATCGCCCAATGGAAGCGTGAAATCGATCCCGGCGCCGAAGGCGACTTCAGCCCGTTCCTTGCCTTGCGCCTCGAGGCGGGCAAGCTCTTCGTCACAGTGGAGACGAATTACATCGCCCCGCTCTCATCCGGACCGGAAGGCACGCCTGCGAACTGCAAGCCGGGCGAGATCCCTGTGTGGGGGCGACCGGGCGTCAACCAGATGCGCATGCTGGTTGCTGCCGACAGCAACTGGAAACTGGAGGACGGCAGTCTGTTCAATGCCTGCACGGATGCCATCAAGGTGACGAGCCACGGCAACCCGCTGCCCGACCCGAAATCCGGCTGGATCGACTTCGCGGTCTACACGCTGCCGGGCGCCAATGGAACCGGACGCATCGAACTGTTCGCCAATGACAAGCCGATCATCACGGTAACGGGGCATGTCGGCCACGACGACAAGGGGCTCGGCAAGAACCAATACTTCAAGTTCGGCCCCTACCGTGCGGCCGACAGGACGGATTGGACGCTGTTTTATGATGACTTCCGTCGCTCGCCGAATTGCTCCGACGTGTTGAAGGGCGGGGCGTGCCCTGCGCTCTAACCAACTGAATGCACGGGGCAATGCTGTGGTTGCAGTCGGCCCTGCTGGACAGCCCTCTGAAGCTGCGCTAGTCTTTTTTTAGAGGCGGCGGATAAAAAGCGATGAGGGAAGCGTGCTGCGATGACATCTGGGGCGGACCTGCTTCGAGTTGAAGGTCTGCGGATCACATTCTCGGTGCTCGGCGGCGAAGTTCAAGCCGTCAATAACGCGAATTTCAGGATTTTGCCCGGGAAGGTTACGGCTCTCGTCGGCGAGTCGGGATCGGGAAAGTCGGCCATCAGCCAAGCGGTAATGGGCATTTTGCCCAACGTCGCGAGGGTTGGCGGCAAAATTTTGTTCAATGACCCCGCCACGGCGGCAAAGCCGATCGACCTGCTCTCGCTGGAGCGGGAAGGTGAGGAAATACGCGCACTACGCGGGACGCGCATCAGCAAGATCTTTCAGGAGCCGATGACGTCGCTGTCGCCGCTCCATACGATCGGAAACCAGATTTCCGAAGTGCTGAAAATCCACACGGATGCGGAAAAAGCCGAGCGCCGTGCGCGGACCGAGGAACTGCTCGGCTATGTCGGCTTCGCCAATCCGAAGCGCGCCTACGACATGTATCCGTTCGAGCTTTCCGGCGGGATGCGCCAGCGCGCGATGATCGCCATGGCACTGATCTGTCGGCCTGCCCTGTTGATCGCCGACGAGCCGACGACCGCGCTTGACGTCACGGTACAGGCACAGATCCTGAAACTTCTGCGCGAGCTTCAGGTGAAGCTCAATATGGCGATGCTGCTGATTACCCACGACCTCGGTGTTGTCGCCAACATGGCGGACGAGGTTGTGGTGATCTATCACGGGCAGATCGTCGAGGCAGGTCCCGTCGAGGCGATCTTCCGCAATCCGCAGCACCCCTATCTCAAGGGGCTGATGGCGGCCGTTCCCCATTTCGACATGAAGCCCGGCGAGCGGTTGAAGGCGCTGCGCGAAGTGCCGGTCAAGGCGGGCACGCTGCTTGGGAGCTCGGCTGCCGACCGACGGGCCGGCCCGGACGTGCTCTTGTCCGTTCGCAATGTTTCGAAGACCTACGGAACGCGAAAGTCTTCGTGGTTCGGCGGCGGGGAGCGCACGCTGCATCGCGCCGTCGACGACGTCAGCTTCGACATTCGCCGTGGCGAATGTCTTGGTCTCGTCGGCGAGAGCGGCTGCGGCAAGACGACCGTCAGCAAGATCCTCATGCGGGCGGTGACGCCCGATGCCGGATCGGTGATCTTCGACAACGGCGAAGGTCCCGTCGATGTCTTGAAGGCGCAGGGCGACGATCTCCAGGCATTGCGCTCGAAAATCCAGATGGTCTTCCAGGATCCGGTTTCGTCGCTTTCCCCGCGCATGACGGTCAAGAACATCCTCAGCGAACCGCTGGAGATTCACGGGCGCGGGACGGCGAAATCGCGTGTCGAGACGGTGCGTTCGCTGTTGCAGGCGGTGGGTCTGGACCAGCGTTTCATAAACCGTTACCCGCACAGCTTCTCCGGCGGTCAGCGTCAGCGTATCGGCATTGCCCGGGCTCTCGCACTGGTACCAGAACTGTTGATCTGTGACGAACCGGTTTCGGCGCTCGACGTTTCGGTCCAGGCGCAAATTCTCAACCTTCTCAAGGATCTGCAAAAGGAATTGGGGCTGACCTGCCTGTTCATTTCGCACAACCTCGCAGTCGTGGACTATATGGCGGATCGCATCGCGGTCATGTGTGCCGGTCGCATCGTCGAGCTCGCTCCGCGCGAGGTGCTGATGCGCAAACCGGTGCATCCCTATACCAAGTCGCTGTTGGCGGCCGTTCCCTATCCGGATCTCGACCGGCAGCTCGATTTCGACAGGCTGAAGGACAGTGAAGGATCGGATATGCGGCGCTGGGGACCGCAGTTCCGTGACGACGACGGCGGCGACACGCTCACCCCCGCAGATCTCGGTGGCGACCACTTCGTACTGGCGCGCCGGTCGGTGGATGCAAGGGAGTTACGGCCATGATCACCCGCCGAACTGTACTGGCATTGCTTGCAACCGTGGCGTTTCCCATGCGGCTCTTGGCTGCCGCCGGTGAGCCGGCCTTTCTGGAAAAGCTGATTGCCGAAGGCAAGCTCCCGCCGCTTAGCGAGCGCTTGCCTAAGATACCGCGCGTCATCAACGTCGCGGCGTTGGGGCGCAAACCCGGCAAGCATGGTGGCGTCGTGACGATGATCATCGGCAGCGCCAAGGACATCCGGCTGATGACCGTCTACGGCTATGCCCGACTGGTCGGCTATGACGAAACGCTGAAGCTCGAAGCGGACGTGCTCGAAAGCTACGAGACGGTCGAGGACCGCATCTTCACCTTCCATTTGAGGGAAGGGCACAAGTGGTCCGACGGAACACCGCTGACGGCCGAAGACTTCCGCTATTGCTGGGACGATGTCCTCAATAACGAGAAGCTGAGTCCCGCCGGATTGCCGACTGCGCTCGTCATGGACGGCGAAGCAGGAAAGTTCGAAGTCATCGACGAGCGAACCGTTCGCTATACCTGGTCGACGCCGAACCCGGACTTCCTGCAGAAGCTCGCGGCACCGCAGCCGCTGGTGGTGGCGATGCCGTCCGCCTATCTCAAGCAGTTCCATGAGAAATATCAGGAAGAAGACAAGCTCAAGGCTTTGATGAAGGAGCAGCGCGTCAAGAAATGGAGCCAGCTCCATATGCGCATGGCTCGCTCCTATCGCCCTGAAAACCCCGACCTTCCGACGCTCGATCCATGGCGCAACACCACGCCGCTTCCGGCAGAACAGTTCGTCTTTGAGCGCAACCCCTATTTCCACCGCGTCGACGAGAACGGATTACAGCTTCCCTATATCGACAAGTTCGTACTCAACGTCAGCTCGCCGGCGCTCATTCCGGCGAAGACCGGAACGGGCGAAAGCGATTTGCAGGCGACGGGTATCGATTTCGTCGACTACACCTTCCTCAAGGATTCCGAGAAGCGGTATCCGGTGAAGGTGCTGCTGTGGAAGAAGACGCAAGGCTCGCGTCTGGCGCTCTTGCCGAATCTCAAC
Source organism: Ensifer sp. 38_S197 (assembly GCF_056924495.1). Lineage (NCBI taxonomy): Bacteria > Pseudomonadati > Pseudomonadota > Alphaproteobacteria > Hyphomicrobiales > Rhizobiaceae > Ensifer > Ensifer sp. 38_S197. The sequence goes on from NZ_JBXOVZ010000001.1 coordinate 2,221,730, forward strand.
TGCTCCGACACGGTCTGGCGCTCGCTTCTGCAGGACGTGCGCGTTCGCCGCGCGCTCTCGCTTGCGATCGACCGCACCGAGATCAACAAGGCAGTCTTCTACGGCCTGACCAAGGAGAGCGCCGACACCGTCCTGCAGGATAGCCCGCTCTTCCGTCCGGAATTCGCCAGCGCCTGGATCGCCCACGATCCGGCCCAGGCCAATGCGCTGCTGGACGAGGTGGGGCTTACCCAACGCGGCAGTGACGGCATTCGCATCCTGCCGGACGGCCGGGCCGCGCAAATCGTCGTGGAAACCGCGGGTGAAAGCACGCTCGAAACGGACGTGCTGCAGCTCATCACCGACTACTGGCAAAAGATCGGGATATCCCTTTTCATCCGCACCTCGCAGCGCGACACGTTCCGCAGCCGGGCCGTCGGCGGCGAGATCATCATGTCGATGTGGTTCGGGCTCGACAACGGTGTCCCCACGCCGGGCATGAACCCGGGGCAATTGGCGCCGACCGCCGACGACCAGCTGCAGTGGCCGGTCTGGGGGCTCAACTACCTGTCCCATGGCGAAATGGGCCAGCCGCCGGATCTTCCGGCCGCAGTCGAACTGACGGAGTTGTTGCAGCGCTGGCGGCATTCGGCTGAAGATGCCGAGCGTACGGAGATTTGGACCCGCATGCTGTCGATTTACACAGACCAGGTCTTCTCGATCGGTATCGTAAATGCCTCGCTACAACCGATCCTCGTGGCGAATAAGCTTCGGAATGTGCCGGAAACGGCGCTCTACGGCTTCGATCCCACCTGCTATTTTGGTGTTTACAAGACCGATACCTTCTGGATCGAGCAGGAAGCCTGACATGCTGCGATATATTCTCTGGCGTATCGCGGCGATGGTTCCAACCCTCCTCATCATCTCCGCTCTCGTGTTCACCATTATCGAATTGCCGCCCGGCGACTACTTCGAGAGCTATGTCTCCGAGCTCAAGGCGCAGGGCGAAGGCGTCGACATGGAACAGATCGAGGCGCTGAGGAAGGAGTACGGCTTCGACCAGCCGGCCGCCCTGCGCTACGTCTATTGGCTCGGTGGCATGCTAACGGGCGATTTCGGCTATTCCTTTGAATACGAGCTGCCGGTCAGCGCCGTGGTTGGCGACCGTCTGTGGCTGACGATCCTCGTTTCCTTCGTCACCATCATCTTCACTTGGCTGATCGCCTTTCCGATCGGCATCTACTCCGCGACGCATCAGTACAGCTGGGGCGACTACGGCCTGTCGCTCATGGGCTTGATCGGAATCGCGATTCCGAACTTCATGCTCGCACTGATCCTGATGTATTTCGCCAATATCTGGTTCGGGATTTCGATCGGTCACCTGATGGACCAGAAGTATCTGGCCGAGCCGATGAGTTGGGCCAAGGCGAAGTCGATCCTCGAACACATCTGGATTCCCGTCATCATCGTCGGTGCGGCGGGCACGGCCGGCATGATCCGGCGCCTGCGCGCCAATCTGCTCGACGAGTTGCAGAAGCAGTATGTCGTGACGGCCCGGGCCAAGGGCCTTTCGCCGATGCGCACGCTGGTCAAATACCCCCTGCGCATGGCCTTGAACTTCTTCATATCGGATATCGGTTCGATCCTGCCGGCGATCATTTCCGGCGCCGAAATCACCGCGATCGTGTTGTCGCTGGAAACCACCGGGCCGATGTTGATCAAGGCTCTGCAAAGCCAGGACATGTATCTCGCCGGTTCGTTCCTGATGTTCCTCGCCTTCCTGACGGTGATCGGCGTGCTTATTTCCGACATCGCGCTCGCCATCCTCGATCCTCGAATTCGGCTGCAAGGCAGGAGCACTAAGTGACGTCATTTCTCCCGGCGCCCGGCGAGCCCTTGCCGCATTACGTATCGACGGCTCCCTTCGATCCCTATTCCGTCGAGGCGATGACCGACGAGCAGGTGCGTGTCAACCAGGCTTCGCAGCTTCGCCTGATGTGGTGGAAATTCCGCCGCCACAGGCTCGCGCTCGTCTCCGGCATTTTCCTCGCGGTGCTCTATCTGTCGATCCTCGTCTCCGAGTTCCTGGCGCCCTATAACCTGCACACCCGCAACATGGATTTCATCTATGCGCCGCCGCAGGCGGTGCACCTATTCCATGAGGGCAAGTTCGTCGGTCCCTTCGTCTATGGACGGACCATGACTCTCGACATGGACACGCTGAAGCGCAACTACGCCGACGATACCAAGGACGTGCAGCGACTCCGCTTCTTCTGCCGCGGCGACAGCTATCGTTTCTGGGGCCTGTTCGACAGCAACGTGCATCTGGTTTGCCCGGCCGAGGGTGGCCAGGCCTTCTTCCTGGGAACGGACCGTCTCGGCCGTGACGTGCTGTCGCGCATCATCTACGGCGCTCGAATTTCGCTCACGATCGGTCTTCTCGGCATCACCGTCAGCTTCGTGCTCGGCATCGTCATCGGCGGCCTTGCCGGTTATCACGGCGGTGTCTTCGATCTCATCGTCCAGCGCGTCATCGAAGTCCTGCAGTCCATCCCGAGCATCCCGCTCTGGCTGTCGCTGGCGGCGATCATGCCGGCGACCTGGAGCCCGATCCTGATCTACCTGGCGATCACGATCATCCTCGGACTGCTGGACTGGACGGGGCTTGCGCGCGCGGTGCGCTCGAAACTGCTGGCGCTTCGCGAGGAAGATTACGTCCTGGCGGCTCAGTTGATGGGGGCGAAGAGCAGCCGCATCATCGGCCGACATCTCGTGCCCGGCTTCATGTCGCATCTGATCGCCACCGCGACGATCTCGATCCCCGGCATGATCCTCGGCGAGACGGCCCTGAGCTTCCTCGGTCTCGGCCTCAGACCCCCGATCACCAGCTGGGGCATTCTCCTGACAGAGGCAAAAAGCGTCAGTGTCATCGCCTTCTATCCCTGGCTCCTATTTCCCACAATTCCAGTCATTTTTGTGATTTTGGCATTCAACTTCCTGGGAGATGGGTTGCGTGACGCGGCCGATCCCTACAAATGAGGCCCGATTTGATGCCGGCAACCGAACGGCGTGAAACGGTTCATTGTTCCTGAGCGAAAGGTTCCTTGCATGATGCGGCGCTTTGAAGATGCCCGGATCCTCATGTACAGCCATGATACGTTCGGGCTCGGGCACCTTCGGCGGTGCCGCACGATTGCGCATTCGCTGGTGGAAGACTACCGCGGTTTGAACATTCTGATCATCTCCGGCGCGACGATCGCCGGCGCTTTCGACTACCGTGCGCGCGTCGATTTCGTGAAGATCCCGAGTGTCATCAAGCTGCACAATGGTGACTACACGTCGCTCGACCGCCACATCGAGCTCGACGAGACGCTGAAGATGCGCCAGGCGATCATTCGCCACACCGCCGAGACCTTCAAGCCCGACATCTTCATCGTCGACAAGGAGCCGATGGGCCTGCGCGGGGAGGTCGAGGAGACTCTCACCTATCTGAAAGCGCACGGCACGACGCTGGTCCTGGGTTTGCGCGAGGTCATGGATGCGCCGCACCTCTTGGAAGCGGAGTGGAAGCGGCGCGACACGATGCGAAAGATCGAGCAGTATTACGATACGATATGGGTCTATGGCCCGCCGGATTTCTACGATCCGCTGACCGAGCTCGAAGTGCCGCCGGCCGTGCGCGACCGGATGAACTTCGTCGGCTTCCTGCAGCGCAGCGTTCCGCGCGAGGAACTGCCCGGACACAAGCCGCAAGGCGACTACATCCTGGTGACGACGGGTGGCGGCGGCGACGGTGCCGACCTGATCCACGATGTGATCCACGCCTATCAGCAGGACCCGGAACTCACGTACAATGCGTTGATCGTGCTCGGGCCCTATATGCCGGTCAAGAAGCGGGAAAAATTGATCCGCAAGGGCAGCAAGATCCCCTACATCAAGATCATCGAGTTCGACAACCGCATGGAAGAGCTCATCGCCGGGGCAAAAGGCGTCGTCGCCATGGGCGGATACAACACCTATTGCGAAATCCTCTCGTTCGACAAGCCGGCACTGATCGTGCCGCGCATCCAGCCACGCGAAGAGCAGTTGATCCGTGCCCGGCGCGCCGCCGAGCTTGGGCTCGTCGAAATGCTGCTGCCGGACGAAGCCGAAGATCCGCTGCGGTTGGCGGCGGCGCTGAAGGCGCTACCGTTCCGGGCGCCGCCGTCGAAGAGCACGGCCAACGGCTTGCGGTTGGAAGGACTCGCGCATATCTCCGAAATCGTCGGCGGGTGGCTTGAACGGCCTTCGAGCGACCACCTGAGTATCGTGAAGAAATCGAGCTGAAGCATTGCCGACAAATCGCAAGATTGCAGTCGTTCTGAAGGGCTATCCGCGTCTTTCGGAAACTTTCATCGCGCAGGAACTACTTGGCCTCGAGCGGACCGGACTAGACCTCGTGCTGATCGCGCTTCGCCGTCCGACCGATGGCAAGCGTCATCCGGTTCACGATGAAATTCGTGCCGATGTCCACTATCTGCCCGAATATCTGCATGAGGAGCCGCTGCGGGTGCTCCGCGGTCTCGTACGTTGCTTGCCGAAGCCGGGTTTCTGGCCGGCATTCGGGCTCTTTCTGAAAGACCTGCGCCGCGATTTCAGCCGCAATCGCTTTCGTCGGTTCGGGCAGGCGCTGGTGCTTGCTTCGGAATGGCCGGGCAATCCGCGCTGGCTGCACGCGCATTTCATCCATACACCGGCGTCGGTGACGGCCTATGCCAGTGTGATCGCCGGCACGCCCTGGTCCTGCTCGGCGCATGCCAAGGACATCTGGACATCGCCGGACTGGGAGCTTTCCGAAAAGCTTGGCCGGGCGCGCTGGACGGTCACCTGCACGCGCATGGGCTATGAACATCTGAAGAGCCTGACGACCGAAAAGGCCAAGGTGCATCTGAGTTACCATGGCCTTGATCTTGATCGATTCCCTCATTTCGAGGGGGCGCATTCTGGCCGCAATGGTTCCGACCCTTCGGATTCCGTCCGCATCGTCAGCGTTGGCCGCGCTGTCGGCAAGAAAGGCTACGACGTGCTGCTGAAGGCACTCTCGCTGCTGCCGACGGATCTCCATTGGCGGTTCGAGCACATCGGCGCCGGTGAGCTGACCGCCACGCTCAAGACACTGGCCGCCGAGCTTGGCGTTTCCGACCGGATCGCCTGGAAGGGCGCGCTCGACCAGACGGACGTGCTTGCGCATTACCGGACGAGCGATATCTTCGCGCTTGCCTGCCGGATCACGGCCGACGGCGATCGCGACGGATTGCCGAATGTGCTCGTCGAAGCCTCGAGCCAACGGCTCGCCTGCGTCTCGACGGCGATTTCCGGTGTACCGGAACTTCTCGTCGACGGCGAGAATGGCCGGGTCGTCCCGTCGGAAAACCCACAGGCGCTTGCTGCGGCCCTCGAAGCACTCATCCGCGATCCAGCGCTTCGTCACAGGCTGGGCGATGCGGCGGAACGGAAAGTCCGCGCGCAATTCGACCACCATACGAGTATCGATCAGCTTGCCGGGCTGTTTGCCAGCGAATGGAGAGCCGCGTGATGCGTGCGCGCCGTGTCTTTTTCTACGTGCAGCATCTGCTCGGCATCGGCCATTTGGCGCGGGCAAGCCGGATCGCGAGTGCTCTTGCCGCCAGAGGTTTCGAGGTGACCGTCGTGACCGGCGGCAGTCCGGTGCCGGGCTTCCCGGGAAATGATGTAAAGCACGTGGCCCTTCCGCCGGTGCTCGCCGGCGACAAGGGATTTTCCGGCCTGGCCGACGGCGAGGGAAATCCGGTCAGCGACGCGTTCAAGGACAGGCGCCGGGACCTGCTGATCGAGGCGTACCTTGCCTGCGATCCCGATATCGTCATCTTCGAAGCCTTCCCCTTCGGCCGCCGCCAGATGCGTTTCGAGCTGATGCCCTTGCTCGAAGTCATCGAAAGACAGAACCCCCGGCCCCTGGTTGCGGCTTCGCTTCGGGATATCCTGCAGGAGCGGACGAAGCCAGGGCGTGCCGAGGAGACCCTCGACGTCGTCATGGCACATTTCGATCTCGTTCTCGTGCATGGCGATCCTGCCTTCGCGCGCCTCGAAGAGACCTACCCTTACGCGGCTGAGATCGCCGACAAGATCGCCTATACCGGCCTCGTGGCTGGGCCGGCACCCGAAGCTCCGTCGGAAACGTTCGACGTACTCGTTTCGGCCGGTGGCGGTGCGGTCGGCAAGGAACTGATCGGTGCGGCTCTGCAGGCGGCGAGCTTGCTGCCGCGGGCGCTGCAATGGTGTCTGGTCACGGGGCCGAACCTGCCGCAGCAGGACTACGACGCCTTCGCCGCCGCCGCGCCTGGCAACGTACGGCTCTTCCGCTTCCGCAAGGATTTCGCCAGCCTGCTTTCGGGCACACGGCTTTCGGTTTCTCAGGCCGGCTATAACACGGTCTGCGACATCATCCGTGCCGGTTGCGGGTCCTTGCTGATCCCCTTCGTCGCCGGCGGCGAAACCGAACAGTCGACCCGAGCGGAACGGCTCGAAAAGCTCGGCCTTGCCGGCGTGCTGCCGGAGGCCGAGGTGACGCCCGTAAGGTTGGCGCGCGATGTCGAAGTGATGCTGGCGAGACCGAAGCCGAACATCCCGCCGCTGGACCTTGGCGGCGCGATGAAGACCGCCGAAATCCTGGAGCGACGCATCGCCCTTTGATCGGCCCCGGCGCGTCTTGTTGGCGTGGGTGCCCGGCGAGGCTGACTGTGAAACGAGCGGCGGCTGCAGGCCCGAAGCGTCGTGGAGCAGCAGCCGCAGCGCTCAGACCGTTCCGATCAGCATGAAGCGGGTGTATTTTTTTGTCGGCAGGGCGCCCGCAAACTCCACCGTCGTCAGCGCCGCCTGCTTGACGAATTCCTCGACGGAAGCGACGCAGTTGATGTGGGTCGGCTCGCTAAAATAGTCATTGGATTGCAGCAGAACGCGCGTACCGGGGGGAATGCGGTCGAGCCACGATTTCAGGTCCGCGATATGTTCGCAACTCGTGTTGATGATGAGGTCAGCCCGTAGCGTCACGTAATCGATCGCATACATGTCGGCCGTCACGGCGCGGAATTTTTCCGGGAAGGCGGCATTCAGCGTTCGCGCAACCGCTTCTACGTCCGGATCGATGTCGAAGCTGTCGACCGCGGCCACGTTGAAGCGCGCGTCCTCCAGCAGCATCGCGCCCAGGATGCCGTACCACCCGCCAAGAATCGCAATCCTGGCGTAGGAAGAACCAGCCACGTTGAGGAGCGTATCGCGCGCCCAGATCTTGCAGGCAACCTGCTTGTGATTGAAGGCGTTGGCGATGTGGGCTTCGGGGTGTTTGGCGATTACCTTCGCGACGCCTTCGATGAGGGGGCTCTGCGTATAGGCGGCGATACCGCGTGCCAAATCAAAGGCATGCTCATACCAATCGCTGGTTTGGGAGGGCGGGTGGCTGGTGTGTTTCATGTGCTCGTTGTAAGCTGGGTGTCGGGCGAGCGCAATAACGGCGTGTGCTTCGGAGAGTGACAGTCTCTGTGGTTGCCTTCGCGGCAGTGGAGACGAACCCGCGTCCATTGCAGATTTCCCCCGCACCTGCATAATCGGTGGAACCGGATTCGGCGCCGGGCGGAATATGCAGGGCATCTACTTCGCGATCGAGCGCCGATAGGCACCCATCCGGAGGCTCCGCCGAGGAATGATGCGGGGTGGGGCGATCGGCAGCCCGCCACGCCAGCAGCTATCGTGTTCAATAAGGTCCTATTGCCAGACACATGGAACCACGCCTTTCCCGCTACATCTGGACCCACACGCGCAAGGATCAGCTTTGGATTCTGGTGGTCGTCGCGCTGTCGATGGTCCCCTATTTCCTGTCCTTCGACCTGCCGAAGCAGATTGTCAATGGACCCATCCAGGGTGACGGATTCGATAGTCCGGAGGCGACGCAGGCCTTCCTGCCGATTTCGTTCGACTTGCCATATCTCGGCACAATCAATGTCTTTGACGGCTTCCAACTTGGTCGCGAAGGCATGCTGCTCGCGCTCAGCCTGGTGTTCCTGCTGCTGGTGGTGATCAACGGCCTCTTCAAGTTCTACATCAACACCTTCAAGGGCCGGCTCGGCGAGCGCCTCCTGCGGCGCATTCGCTTCGAACTCGTCGACCGCGTTCTCCGGTTCCCGCCCAGCCACTTCAAGAGGGTAAAGCCGGCCGAAATCGCGACTATGATCAAGGATGAAGTCGAGCCGCTCGGCGGGTTTACCGGTGACGCCTTCGTCTCGCCGGCGCTGCTCGGTGGCCAGGCGCTGACGGCACTGGTGTTCATCCTGTTACAGAGCTTCTGGCTCGGTCTGGTCGCGACGCTGATCGTGGCGGTTCAGGCGGTCATCATCCCGCGCATGCGCAAGAGGCTTCTGGTGCTCGGGCGTGAACGGCAGCTGACGGCGCGAGAACTCTCCGGCCGCGTCAGTGAGATCGTCGACGGTATCGGAGCCATCCGCGGCCACGATACCTCCAACTACGAGCGCGCCGACATCGCGTCACGTCTCGGCAGGATCTTCAAGATCCGCTACGACCTTTACCAGTGGAAATTCCTCGTCAAGTTCATCAACAACTTCCTGGCGCAGGTCACACCTTTCCTGTTCTACGCGATCGGCGGCTACTTCGCCCTGCAGGGTCGCCTCGATATCGGTCAGCTCGTCGCGGTCATCGGCGCCTATAAGGACCTGCCAGGTCCGCTGAAAGAGCTCATCGACTGGGACCAGGCCCGCCAGGACGTTCAGGTCAAGTACGCGCAGGTCGTCGAGCAATTCAGCGTCGAGCCGTTGCTCGATCCGAAGGTTCAGGCCGTTGCGGCAGGGGCTACCGAGTCGTTGAGCGGTCCTCTGGCGGCGGTGAACCTGACGGTGATCGACGACGGCGGTTCCACCGTGCTCGAGCACGTGTCGCTTCAGGTGCAGCAGGGCGAGAAGGTCGCCCTGACCGGAGGCGGCGAGGTGCTGGCCGAGGCCTTCGGCCGGTTGGTCTGGCCGGCGAGCGGCAAGGTGGTCATCGGTGGACAGGATATTCTGGAGATACCGGAATCGGTTACCGGGCGTCGCATCGCTTATGCGTCGTCCGACGTCTACGTGTTCCAGGGCAGCCTCGGCGACAATATCCTCTACGGGTTGAAGCACGCCCCGCTGACGGACGTAACTTATGAGGGAGAGGGGGCCTCGCACCGGAAGTGGGAAGTGACCGAGGCGCGCCTGGCCGGCAATCCACACCTTGATATCAACAGCGATTGGATCGACTACGGCTCGGCCGGAGCCAGCGGTCCGGATGATCTGCTCGTGCAGATCCGACCGGTTCTCGATGCCGTGCTGTTGACCAATGACGTGATGGCGCTTGCCGTGCGCTCGACGATCGACCCGAACCGCCACGCGGCCTTTGCGTCCGGCATCGTCGAAATGCGCAGTGCTCTAAGGCAGCGTCTTGAAAAGGAAAAGCTCAGCGATCTCGTCGTCTTCTTCGAACCGGGGACCTACAATGTCGAGGCCACTATCGGTGAAAACATGCTGTTCGGAACCATCACCGATCAGGTGATGTGGGCGAATGCGCTTGAGAACCATCCGTTCTTCAAGACGATCCTGCAGCGCGTCGGTTTGCGCGACACTTTCTACGAGATGGGCATCGAGATTGCCGAGAACGTGGTCGAACTGTTCCGCGACTTGCCGCCGGACCATCCGTTCTTCCAGCAACTGACCTTCATGACCGCCGAGGAAATACCTGTCTACGAGGCCATCCTGCAGAAGGTGCGCAGCCGCGGTAAGGGCGAGGTTTCGGAAGACGATCAGATCAAGATCATCCGGCTGTGCTTCGATTACATCGAGCCGCGGCACCGCTTCGGTTTGTTGACGGACGAGGTCATGGCGAAGGTCGTTGCCGCGCGCCGTGAATTCGATGAGGGCCTGCCGGCCGACCTCGCCGGGATGATCGAGCACTATCGTCCGAACCGCTACATCGCCTCGGGCAGCATCATCGACAACGTGCTCTTCGGCCGCATTGGGCACAAGCATGCCGACGGGTCGGAAAAAATCCGGGCGATCGTTCGCGATCTCTTCGAGGCCGGCGGCCTCTATAACGAAGTGCTGGCCTTCGGCTTCGACTATAATGTCGGCGCCGGCGGCAAGCGTCTGACGGCGGCGCAGCGACAGAAACTCGACCTTGCGCGCGCGCTTATTCGTGCCTGCGATTTTTATATCTTCAATCAGCCGCTGCTTGCGCTCGATCAACGCGTCCAGGAGCAGGTCGTGCGCAATGTCTTCTCGCTGCTTGACCGCGCAGGGCGTGATCCGGCGATCGTCTGGGTCCTTGCCAATCCCTCGTTGCTGGACCTCTTCGACCGCGTCGCTCAGTTCGAGAACGGGCGCCTGATTCATGACACCGGTGTCGACGCAGCGGTGGATGACGGACGCGACTACAAGGAAATGGCATCTTGATGTAATATTAATGTCAGGGCACGAGCCTATGGTCCCGCCGCGATGCGGGAGGCAGACTGCTCCCGACGGGAAATCGGAGACACGGATTGTGATGTTGCTCAAGGATGAAGTTGAAATGCTGCGCCGGATTACCCTGTTTTCGGGGCTGCCGCCGGCGAAGTTGAAGCTTCTTGCCTTCACGTCCGACAGGGTCATGTACGGTGCCGGCGAGGCGCTGTTCTATCAGGGCGACATCGGCGATGCGGCCTATGTCATCCTCTCCGGTAAGGCAGAGGTTCTCATCAATACCGCCGGCGGGCCCTTCAAAATTGCCGAGTTCGAGCAAAACTCGATCGTCGGCGAAATCGCCATCCTCTGTAATACCCCACGCACGGCGACCGTGCGGACCACCACGCCGCTCGAAGCCTTGCGCATTCGCAAGGACGATTTCCTCAAGCTGCTGGCCGACTTTCCGGAGATGGCGGTGGAGATCATGCGTGTGTTGGCCGACCGCCTGACCCAGACCACGGCTGAGCTTAGCGAAGCCCGTAGCCAGATCGAGCGGGTGGAGGCCTGACGCCTAACGCACGGCTCGAACTGTTTCATGTGGAGACATTCCCTTCGGGCATGTGAGCCTTTCGCAAAAGTGATTCCGCTTTGCGGGGATATCGGCTAGACAGGCGACATGCGTTCGATTACCTATTTCCGCAAAACCGTCCAGTTTCCCGACAAACCGGAGAAGAAGCGTTTCTTCGCACGGTTGCAGAATGGTGACTGGGAGCCTTGTACGTTCCAGAACATCGAGCGCCTCGTCGATCGCAAGACGACGTTCATAGACATCGGCGGATGGATCGGAGTGACGCCCTATTGGGCGGCGCAGATCGCCGACAACGTCATCACCGTCGAGCCTGACCCCGTCTGCTTCGGCATCCTCAAGGAGATGCAGCCGGAAAACAGCGGTGAGGTGCGTGTGATCAACGCGGCACTCTCCGAGGACGAGGTGCTGGTGCTGCACTCCGTCGGCGGCGGCTTCGGCAGTTCAGAAACGTCCGCACTGATTGCCGACGATAATGGCGAGGCGATCCGCGCGCAGACGGTTACGATCGGCGCGCTTCAGACGATGGCCCGGACGGAACGGCTCTGTTTCAAGATCGACATCGAGGGATACGAGTATCGTGCCATGGACCAATTCCGGGCTATCGATCCGCAGCGAACCGCCGGCGTCCTGCTTGCCGTGCACCCGCAAATCCTCTTTGCCTCTCTGACCGGACCCTCGCTACTGCGCGCCATTCGCACCATCGCAGCCACGATCCGCCTGGTCCGCAGCCTGAGTGGCTTTCGTCTCGACAACCCCCAGGCGATCTGGGCGGCGCTGCGCAAATCGATCGCGCGCCGAGAGTTTCGAGGCTTCGACCTCTTGTTCGTTCCCAGGCAGAGCGATCGCTAAGCCCTCCCTCAGACGCCAAGAGTATTCTCCGTTTCCGGTGATACAAATAGTGGTTCCATTGCGCCGCAGACGCGGTGCCTGACAGGGCGTATAAGCGCCGTCGTGCCTGATCATCGGACGAGGCAGACACCCGTCCGCGGGAAGCCGCCGTCATTAACCACTCTTTAAACAATATTAAATCTTCGTTTAAACACGTGCCTTTCGATGTTATGAATTTCTCGGCCGTTTTGTCCAAAGCGCCTCGCGATCTTTCAGGTTCGCTCATTGCGCTTTGACTTTTTGATATTTCGCTTGTCGTTGTCGTAACCGCCGCGCACTTTCGCGCGACATGCCTTGGGCTTGATATTGTGTCGTGAGGGCGACCGCATGTCATTGATGTATTTTGCGATTGCCGCCTATTGTCTGACCGCCTTGTTCCTCGTGGCGATGACTTATCTTGAAGGTTTGCAGGCGCGTGCGCCTTGGAACATGTATCGTCTTGCGGGGCTGCTGGTCTGCATTCTTTGGCCGGTCCTGTTTCTCTATCTGATGTTTAAAATGATATCGAAAACAAGAATTTCGCAGCGCTAAGGTTAGAATTTTCCTGCCCCAATGTCAGGTTTTGACGCCTTAACCATGGCATTTACCATACAACCAGAAAATGCCGGAGATTTAACCCATGAGTCTCTCACGCGAACTATGCTTCGGCGGTGATCGACCGGTGTGAAAGTATTTGAACATGTGCGGTTTTGGTGGCTATTTCGGCGCACTTCCAGACGCAAAGATCCTCCTCGATAGAATGGTTGCCGCGATTGCGCATCGCGGCCCTGACGAGAACGGCGTTTTCGTCGACGAAGGGGCCGGTCTTGCTCATGCACGCCTGTCGATCGTCGGTCTTGGCGACGGACAGCAGCCGATGTCCGACGAAACCGGTGAACTGACGATCGCCTTCAACGGCGAGATCTTCAATTATGTCGAATTGCGCGAGGAACTGCGCGCAAAGGGCCGGCGCTTCCGGACCTCGAGCGACACCGAAGTGATCCTGCATCTTTACGATGTCATGGGGGAGGCGTGTCTGTCCCGTCTTAATGGCGACTTTTCCTTCGCCATCTGGGATCGCCGCCGCCAGCGGATGATGTTGGCGCGCGATCGGATGGGTGTCCGCCCGTTGTTCTACATGACCCATGGAGGCACGCTTTACTTCGCTTCCGAGATCAAGGCCTTGCTGCAGGTGCCGGGAGTCTCTGCCGAACTCGATCCGATCGCGCTCGACCAGATCTTCACGCTCTGGGCGCCGATCGCGCCACGCACCGGATTTCGCGACATCCATGAGCTTGAGCCAGCACATCTCATGATTGCAGAAAGGGGCAGGGTCGCGATCCGCCCCTATTGGCAACTGGACTATCCGGAACGCGAGGCATCGCCGCTGTTGACGGACGAGCGCGCTGCCGCCGAAGAACTGCGTGCGCTGCTCACGGATGCTACCCGGATCCGGATGCGCGCCGATGTTCCTGTCGGCTCCTACCTTTCAGGTGGGCTGGACTCCTCCATCGTCGCGGCGATGGCCAGCGGCATGGCGCCGCAAGGGCTCAGGACCTTCTCCGTCACTTTCGACAGCGTGGAACACGACGAGAGCGCCTTCCAGATGGAAATGGCGACGGCGCTCGGCACGCATCACAGCGCCGTTGCCTGCCGGGCGGGTGACATTGCGAGGTCCTTTCCGGAAGTCGTCCGCTTTGCGGAGCGGCCGATCATCCGAACGGCGCCGGCGCCTCTCTACCAGCTCTCGCGCCTCGTCCGCGACGAGGGGCTGAAGGTCGTTCTGACCGGCGAAGGGGCCGACGAGGTCTTTGCCGGCTACGACATCTTCAAGGAGGCACGGGTCCGTCGGTTCTGTGGCCGCCAGCCTGGATCGCGCATACGCCCGCACCTGTTCCGCAAGCTCTATCCCTATATTCCAGGACTGCAGCAGCAATCGGCTGAATATCTCGCGGCGTTCTTCGGTGCCGGTGACGTGGCGCTCGACGATCCGCTCTTCTCGCACCGGCCACGCTTCAAAAGTACGGCGGCAACCAAGATCTTTTTCTCGGGCGACCTGCGGACGCGGCTGAGCAACTACGATGCGGCGGAGGACTTGGCGAGCCGGCTTCCGACCGCCTTCGGACGCTGGCATCCCTTACACCAGGCGCAGTATCTCGAAAGCCGTTTCCTGTTGCCCGGCTATATTCTCTCCAGCCAGGGCGATCGCATGGCCATGGCCCATGGGATCGAGGGGCGCTTCCCGTTCCTCGACCATCGCCTCGTCGAATTCGCGACCCGCCTGCCGCCCGGGATGAAGCTGAAGGGACTGGTGGAGAAGCATATCCTGCGCGAAGCGACGAAGGATCTGCTGCCGCCCTCCATCGGCCAGCGGACCAAACAGCCCTATCGCGCGCCCGACAGCCATTCCTTCACCGGGGCGGGCGAGCTCGACTACGTTCGCGACGCCATGAGCGAGGCGCGCATCAGCGACAGCGGGCTTTTCAATGCCAAAGCCGTGACGAAGCTCTACGAAAAATGCCAGTCGCAGCCGGTGTCCGGCTTCCGCGACAATGCGGCCTTCGTCGGAGTCCTTTCGACACAGCTCTGGCTGCAAACCTTCACCGGCACCAGCGTCCGCGCGGCGGAAGCAGCCTGAAATATTTAGGAAAGGAAACCACATGACGGAAACGATCAAGGACAAGGTTAAAGCCTTCGTCATCGAAAACTTCCTGTTCGGCGATACATCCTACGATCTCGCCGATACAGCGTCGCTCATCGAGAATGACATCATCGATTCAACCGGCGTTCTCGAACTCGTAGCCTTTATCGAGGACCAGTTCGGCATTGCCATGGGCGATGCCGATATCGTGCCCGCGAACCTCGATTCTCTTGCGCGCATTTCGGCCTTCGTCGAGGCCCGGGTCGCGGCGCCGGCCACGGCATAATCAAGGCGCGAGGGGGCGTCCATGCGGTTCGAGCAATTCCTTACAGGCAACGCCGCCAGGCACGCGGCGAAAACGGCGCTGGTCACGGAACGTCGTCGCCTCAACTACGGCGAATTCGACGATCTATCGGGCAGGCTGGCTGCCGCGCTCGCGCGGGCCGGCGTCAAACGCAACGATCGCGTGCTCGTCTTCATGGACAATTGCTGGGAAGCGGCTGTCTCGATCTTCGCGATCCTGAAGGCTGGCGCGACCTTCAGCCCGATCAACGCCTCGACCAAGGCGGACAAACTCGCCTATATCATCACCGACTGTGAAGCGGCCGCGATCCTGACGCAGGCGAAGCTGATGCCGATCGTCGCGGAAGCGCAAGCGCTGAGCGGCAAATCAGATATCTTCGTTGCTTCGACGGCTGCGGCCAACGGCCAGACGCCGCTTGACGCGGTCTCCTTCGAAAGCTGCCTTGCGGAAGCACCAACCGCTGTCCCGCATCGCGGTATCGATGTGGACCTCGCGATGTTGATCTACACCTCGGGCTCGACCGGCCGTCCGAAGGGCGTGATGATGACCCATCGCAACATCGATGCGGCATCTCAATCAATCACCACCTACCTGCGCAACGAGCCCGACGATATCATCCTCAACGTATTGCCGCTTGCCTTCGACTATGGCCTCTACCAGTTGCTGATGGCGATCCGCATCGGTGCGACACTGGTGCTCGAAAAGTCCTTCGCGTTCCCGCACGCGATCTTCGAGCGGATCCGCGCGGAGGGCGTTACCGGCTTCCCGCTGGTTCCGACGATGGCGGCGATGATCCTGCAGATGCGCGATCTGGAACCAGGCTTCCTGCCAAGCCTGCGCTATCTCTCCAACACCGCCGCCGCCTTGCCGCCGCCGCATATCGCACGGCTGCGCGAACTCTTCCCGAGCGCCCGGCTCTATTCGATGTACGGGCTGACAGAGTGTAAGCGTTGCACCTACCTGCCGCCGGAGGAACTCGATCGACGGCCGGGCTCGGTCGGCATCGCGATACCGAATACCGAAGCCTTCGTGGTCGATGATGAGGGCAAGCGCGTTCCGCCGGGTGTTCCCGGTGAACTCGTCATTCGCGGTCCCCACGTCATGCAGGGCTACTGGCGCAACGATGCGGCGACGGAGCGCATGCTGCGTCCGGGGCCAAACCCGTGGGAAAAGGTGCTCTACACCGGTGACCTCTTCCAGACCGACGAGGAGGGCTTCCTCTATTTCGTCGGCCGCAAGGACGACATCATCAAGACGCGCGGCGAGAAGGTCGCGCCCAAGGAAGTCGAGACCGTACTGCATGCGCATCCGGGTATTGCCGAAGCCGTGGTGGTCGGTGTCGCCGACCCGGTGCTCGGTCACGCGATCGCGGCGCTGGTGGTGCTCTCCGATCCCGGCCTGACGGACAAGGACATTATTCGCCACTGCGCCCGTCACCTCGAAGACTTCATGGTGCCGAAGATAGTCGAATTCCGCACCGAACTTCCGAAGACGGATACTGGTAAGGTCAGCCGCCGCCTTGCGGCAGAGACGATGGAGCCCGCCCAATGAACATTCTGATGACTGAGGGCGCGCGCCCGTTTTCGGCGGAGACGCTGACGATCGACCATGCGGCCGAAACCGACCGGATCGTCGCCGGGCTGCGCGAGCAGTTGCGGGCGATGAAGAAGCGCGGTCTGGTGCTCGGGCTCTCCGGTGGCATCGACTCGAGCGTTTCGGTGGCGCTCGCCGTGCGTGCCGTCGGTGCCAAGAATGTCTTCTGTCTGTTCATGCCGGAAAACGATTCCGACCCCGATAGCCTGCGCTTTGGTCGCCTGGTGGCCGAGACCTTCGGTGTCGAAGCAATCATCGAGGATATCGGTCCGACCCTGAAGGCGATGGGTTGCTACGAGCGTCGCGATGCCTTTATTCGCGAACTGGTCCCGGACTATGGCGACGGATGGGCGTCGAAGATCGTCATCGCCAATGCGCTCGAAGGCGAAGGCTACAACATCTCCTCCCTCGTCGTGCAAAGCCCCGACGGCACGCGCTCGAAGCACCGCATGCCGCCGTCGGTCTATCTCGGCATCGTCGCCGCCACCAACATGAAGCAGCGTACGCGCAAGCAGGTGGAGTATTATCACGCCGACCGGCTGAATTTCGCCGTGCTCGGCACGCCGAACCGACTGGAATACGACCAGGGATTCTTCGTCAAGAACGGTGACGGGGCGGCCGACGTCAAGCCGATCGCCCATCTCTACAAGTCGCAGGTCTACGCGCTTGCGGCCTATCTCGGCATTCCCGAGGAGATCCGACGCAGGCCGCCGACGACGGATACCTACTCGCTGGAGCAGACGCAGGAGGAATTCTATTTCTCGCTGCCATACGACCGCATGGACCTCTGCCTCTACGGGCTCAACAACGGCATCGAGATCGCCGCGGTGGCCAAGGCGGCTGGCCTGACGGCCACGCAGGTGGAGCGGGTCTGGGCGGACATCGCCGCAAAGCGCAAGGCGACGCGCTACCTGCATCTGGGGCCACAGCTGGTGCAGCCGGTGGAGGAGATCAAAGGCTGACCGAAAGTCTCATTGCGCGGGCGGGTTATTGCGATGGCTTCAAGGAAGATCGCAATAACCGAAGGCCTACAGCGCCGCGTGTCATATCAGACGCGCAAAGGTCGCTGTAGAACTTTGATTTTCTGCCTGTCTCCTTAAAACCAGGTCGATTTAACGAGACATGCAGTCATCAGTCGAACTGACCCGCGATCAGCCGGCACCAGTGTTCTCCGGCAATGCCGTTGAAGAAGCCTTGCCCATCCCGGCAGGCCTGGACGATCGCCGGGTCACGGGAATGAAGCACCGTCGAGGCGACGTGGACGAAGGCAATCCGACGTCCGAGCATCGCTTCCATGAGCGCCGGCTGCGTCCGTCCCCTGAGGCCCGGAAGACCGCGTTTGGAGGCGTGGTCGACGAGACAGTCGATAACCGGACCGGCCTGGCCCGGCAGCGCCAGCACCTGTAGTACCCGCCCAATTTCGCCCGCCCTGGCGTAATAGGCGAAGGCGCCAACGAGCGTGCCGGTGCGCGCGGCGACCAGCGCATAGACGAGCTCGCCCTGTTCGGGCTTTTGTTCCGCATCACCGAGAATATGGTCGAGCTGCCCTTCAGCCCATTCGGGGCGAAGCGGAAACTGGGCGATGAAGCGATCGACCACGGCGGCAAAGCCGTTGCGATCGGTTTCCTTGGTCGTGAAGCCGCCCTGGCTGGTGCCAGCGGCAGACACGGCGGACCAGCGTTGCTCGCCGGGCGCCATCCGCTTGCGATAGGCGCTGTCAACCGCCCGCGCGATGGGTGCCGCAAGCCGCGCCGGCTTGATGCGGTTCGACGCGACACTCAGGCTGAAAGAAGCGGGTTGGATGACGCGCACCCAATCGAGACTGTACTGCGGTAGGACGACGCCACGCAGGCGTGTCCACATCTGTGTCGAGACGTCGCTTGCGGTCTCGCTGAAAGAGAGATCCTGCGAGCCGGCCAGAAAGGCCTTGAGAATGCGCGCGCCGGCGAGGGGATCGTTCTCGCGATCCTCGACCATCAGCGAACCGCAGATTGCCGCACGCAGCCGGCGGCCATTCAGCGCCATTGGCAGGACGTTGACGCCGACAAATCCGGAAATGACGCCCTTGTCGTTCACGTGGACGAGCGGGCGTATCTCCGGATCGCAGCCGGGCGCATCGAGGTAGAGCTGCTGCATGTAATCGGCAAGCGCTGGCGGCGGTGTGCTCTGGTCGTTGCGGAACACCCGCTGGAACATGCCCGCAATCGCTGGGATGTCCGCGCGTTCGAGCGAACGGATTTCGCTCATTTGGGTAAGCTTCCCGTCTGGTCGTCGATTTTCCTGACGATGGCGACGCGCGGCTTGCCGTCGCGATCGGTCGCAAATGTCACCGGTTCGTAGGTCTTGATGCGCGACAGAAGGGCCGCCGCCTGACGATCCTGGCCCTCGCCAAACTCAAACAGCAGCCAGCCGCCGGGCTTCAGAAAGGCCACGGCGTCACGGACCAGCCGCTGGTGAATGGATATGCCGTAGGGGCCGCCGTCAAAGGCCTCGCGCGGCTCGTTTTCGAGGAGGTGCGCCCGGTCTCCCTCAAGGCGTCCGGTCGAGATGTAGGGCGGATTGCAGACGATCATATCGACCGTGCCTTCGAGATTATCGCCCTCGAAGGCGGCGAAGAGATCGCCCTGCCGGATGGAGACGCGTGTGCCTGTCGCGAGCCGGTCGACGTTGCGGCGCGCCAGCGCGACGGTGCTGTCCGTGAGGTCAGCGCCCCAGATACGGGCAGAGGGGATGTCGCTGGCGATGCCAAGGGCGAGATTACCGGAGCCGCAGCACATGTCGATTACGGTCGGTGCCGTCGGGCCATCGGCAAGAATCGACACAGCTTTTCGCCCGAGGAGTTCCGTTTCCTCGCGTGGAACGAGAACGTCGGGTGCGAGTTCGAGGTCCACGCCCATGAAGCGATGCAGACGGATATGATTGTCGTTGTGCGGCACGGCCACCCCCTCGCGTCCTCAGTCGAATTGTTCCTGGATAAATCTATGGACGCGCAGCGCTGGAGCCTATTGTAATCGGGTAAACGAAGCTCAAATGCAATTACGGCGCGTGCGTTAACCGCGCAATCACCTCTGCCTGCTACTTTGCGCAGCGATCAAAAGGGGATGCTCGTTGTCATTGAGTGCGCTTTGCGCAACGGACGGCGGGTTTGTGTCAAAGGCAGATCGGAATGGCTTCGGAAGGTGTGAAGGAACGCGCGCACAGACCGTTCCTCTCGATGATCATGTCCTATGCTGCATCCGGCGGCAGTCTCGTCATCGGATCCGCCGCCCAGCTTTTGACGTTTGCAATTCTGGCGCGCTGGCTCGGCGTACATGAATTCAGCGTTTTCGTCGCAATTACCGCTGTCGCCAACATTGCGGTACATCTGTGCGGTCTTGGCGCGATGGAGTGCCTGGTGCGCCGCGTGGCGCGCGATCGCAGCATGTATTCGCGCATGCTCGGGCACAACATTCTGCTGACAACCGTGAGTGGCGTGATCCTGGTTCTGCTTGGCGCGGCCGTGCTGCCATTCTTCTTCACCTTGTCAGCGGATCCGGCGACCAACGTCGCGGTGATCACGCTGATGCTCATCACCAACATTGTCTTCGTCCGCATCATCGTGCTGGCGGAACAGATCTTCCTCGCCCATTCCAATTTTGCCTCGGCAAACAAGGTCGTCGTCGGCTTTGCCGTGGCGCGCACCATTGCAGCGGCGCTCGCCTGTGTCGCCTTCGGGGTGGCCACGGTCGCCGCCTGGGCGGTGTGGCAGTTCATCTGTCATGTGCTCGTGGCTGTCGGATGCTGGCGCGCCGTCAAGGGGCTGGGGCGTCCGACCTATGGCATCGTGCGCGAAGAACTGCCGCTTGGGCTCTATTTCAGCATCCCGTTCATCCTGCGCGCCGTCAGGCAGAATGCCGACCTTCTGGTGCTGAGCCTCGTGGCGAGCGCCGAGGTGATGTCGAGCTACAGCGTCGCGCGACGGATGCTGGAGAGCAGCTATCTTTCGGTCGAGGCACTGAACCGGTTGATCTATCCCGGTTCCGCGAAGGCGACTGCAGCCGGGCTGCGTCACGCGTTCGAGCGTGTCCGCAAGGTGCTTCTTGCCGCCACCTCGATCAGTGTAGCCGCCGCCATCGCGGTCTTCGTGCTCGCGCCCGTTCTGCCCTATCTCTTCGGTAAGGATTACGTCTCTCTCGTTTCCTTCGTCCGCATCCTCTGCTGGGTCGTGGTGCCGCTTGCCATGTGGTCGGTGGCGATGGAGGCGCTCGGGGCGTCTGGCCACCATCCTGCGCGCGCCTCGGTCATGGGGCTCGGCAGTGTATTCGGCGCGGCGCTCACAGCCTGGGCTACCTGGTACGCGCCGCCGGCCGGAACGTTCATCTCCTTCTACGTCATCGAAATCGCGATGGTCATCGTTTCCTGGGTCGTTTTCCTGCGCTTCGTACGGCGCGATAGGGAACAGGCCGGCGGCGCGCCCTTGGCGGCAAGGATGGCCCATGAAGCTTGAGGCCGGGAACATCCAGGCCGCGAGGCCGCTCACACGGGAAATGGTCCGCCTGGGCAACGTACGGGCGATGGAGCCCCGGGATATCCCCATCGTTAGCAGCATGTTCACCCGGATCTTTCGCAAGCGCGAAGGAGCAGCAAGCGAAGAGCTTCGGCAGTATATCGAGATCATCTTCTTCGGCAGCCCGCTCTATACCCCGGAAAACGGCAGCATCGTCTATGACGATGGGACCGGCGGTATCGGCAGCGCCATCCTGGCGCTTCCCATGGAGTTCACGGTCAACGGTCGCCGGACAGTAGCGAAGCTGTTGTGCGCCTTCATGTCCGAAGGCAAGGCCGGCGCAGTCGGCGCGGCCTGCCTTGCCCGTACCATGCGCGCCGCCAAACAGGATATGTGCTTTTCGGACAATTCGTCGCCGGTCAGCGCGGATCACTGGGTGGCCGGCGGCGGTGTCGTACTGCCGATACAGAGCCTCAATTGGCGTCGCTCCTTCCGGCCACTCAAAGCCTGGGCTCTGACGGTCGGCCGACAGGTACCGCTTCTCCGATCGAGGGTCGTATTGGGTCCGCTCGCGGCTGCCGATCGAATTCTGCGCCGCCGCCGCCCCAGGACGAAGCCGGATGCCGCTGCCGGTTGCGCAACGCGCGCCATCGATCCCGCGGCTTTTGCCGAGTGCGCCGAGCCGATGCTCCGGCGCTTTGCCGTCAGACCCGTCTGGTCGAGGAGTGAATTCAACTGGCTGATGGCGGTCGCCGGTTTGAACAGTAACTTGGGCGAACTCCTCTGCCGGGAGATCCTGAACGAGAGCGGGCACGTGATCGGCGCCTATCTCTATTTCGGCAGGGCCGGAGGAACGGCGACGGTGCTCAACATTGTCTGCGAGGCGGGCCGTGAGTTCGACGTCACCGCACAAATGTTCCATTCGCTTGATACGGAGGGCTACGCTCTTGCCGTCGGCAGTGCGCAACCATTCCTGATGAATGCGATTTCGCGCCAGAGATGGCTCTCCTTCCATCATCGCGGATACTTCTGCATGGTGACGCGGCACGCGGATCTCAAGGATGCCGTCCAGCGGAACGATATCTATGTCGGCGGACTGGCGTCGGAAAGCTGGAGCCGGTTGCTGACCGACTTCTGATCCCCGGCGTTAAGCGGCGATCCCGTCGTTTAACGGAATATTCACCCTACAACTCTAATTCTGCGATGGAAGGCGGCTCGCGGGGTCACGATCTTCGCGTCTTGATGGGCGTGCGTGAGGGATGCTTATGTATAGGCCGGACGAGGCCGAAAAACGGAGGCCCAGCCGTCCGGTGCACGATCAGGGTGTGCCGGTCGCGAGAGGCTCGTTGCTCGATCTGTTGTCACCTGACTTGCCGGGCGCGGAGCAGGGGGGCGCCGAGCCCGCAGTCGCCCGACCGCAAGCCGGCGGCCCTTCGGAAGCATCGCGGCACCAGGTCAGTGCCCTTGTGCCAACGCCACAGCGCCGCGACAATTATTTCCCCGGATTGAACGAACTCGGCAACATCGGCGTCGACGATATCATCGGCTGGCTGCGAGAAGGGCTCCTCTGGATCGTGGTCGCCGTGATGCTCTGTGTGGCAGCCGCGCTCGCCTATGCGATGACGGCGACGCCGCGCTACAGCGTCTATACCGACATCGTTGTCGATCCCTCCAATCTGAATGTCGTCAGCGACGACGTTTTCACCTCCAACCCGCAGCGCGACGCGCAGTTGCTGGAGGTGGAAAGCAAGCTTCGCATTCTGACATCGCGCAACGTGCTGTCGCGCGTGATCGACCAACTGCGCCTCTCCGAGGATCCGGAGTTCGTGAAACCCTCGGTCTTCGCTTCGCTGAAGAGCCTCTTTTCGACGAAGGCGGAACAGCAGGCAGGCAATGAGCTTGCCGCGATGCGGGCGCTATCGGAGCGGGTCGAAGCACGGCGTGAAGAGCGGTCCTTCGTCGTGGTGATGAAGGTCTGGAGCGAAGAGGCGGCGAAGGCGGTGACGCTGTCCAATGCGATCGTCGCGGCCTTTGAGCGGGAGCTGTTTCAGTCTGCCGCCGAAAGCGCCGGTCGCGTTGCTCAGAACCTCAATGCGCGCCTCGATGAATTGCGCCACAACGTGACCGAGGCCGAGAGGGCCGTAGAGGATTTCCGCCGCAAGAATGGCCTCCAGTCCACCAACGATGGCCAGCTTGTCAGCAATCAACTTTCGAACGAACTGAACACGCAGGTTCTCGACGCTCAACAGCGCTTCATCCAGGCGGAGACGCGCTATCGGCAGATGAACGATGCGATTGCGCAGGGTCGCACCGCGAGCGCTTCGGAGTTCGAATCCGTCAACATGACGAACCTGCGCGAGCAATATAACGTGCTGCAGCAGCAGATCGCCTCGATGCAGCGCACCTATGGCGAGCGGCACCCGCGTCTCGTCAATGCCCGCTCCGAGCGCACGACCCTGGAAGGGGCCATGGCCGACGAGGCGCGTCGCATTCTCGATCGCGCCAAGGCGGACATGGATCGCGAGCAGCAGGCTTTTTCCGCCTTGCGTGCCAAGGCAAGCGACGAGAAATCGAACGTTTTCTCCGACAACGAGGCCCAGGTGCAGCTTCGGGATCTCGAGAGAGATGCTCGGGCCAAGGCTGCGATCTACGAGACCCATCTGGCGCGCGCTCAGCAGATTACCGAGCGCCAGCAGATCGACACGACCAATGTCCGCGTGATCTCGCGCGCCTTGCCGCCGAACGCGCGTAGCTGGCCGCCGCGTACGTTGATCCTGCTCGCGGGGGGCGTGATCTTCGGCCTCGCACTTGGCATCGGCCTGGCCCTGACGCTGGGGCTGTGGCGCTTCCTGCGCGGACGCCGGCCCGTAGCGGCCTGAGAGAGGGGACGGCATGACGAGCGCCGTCTATCGCGACGAGAGCCCGGCGGACCTGCTCCGCGCCCGCATAGGGACCGCGCTCTTCATGGCGACGTTCCTTTTTTTCTGGATAACGACCACGCCCTTCATCGACCTGACCGGGGCGGCGGTGCTGGATCCTTCTGCTGGCAATTCCAATCGCTTGAACCAGATCGTATCGCTTGCACTCTTTGCGGGTATGTTCGCCTATGGGCTCGCGCACCCGCTGCGCGGTATCATTCTGCAGCCGCGGCTGTTGCTGGCCGTGCTCTACATCTGGTTCCTGTTCGTCTCCGCGATTTCGGCCTATCCGATGTTCGGAATTAAGGGAACCGTCCTCGCGGTGATGGTGACGATCAACGCCAGCGTCTATCTGCTGCTGCCAGCTTCAGAGCGGCATTTCGCCAAGATGCTCGGCATCGGCACCCTGTTCATGCTGGCGGTCGCCTATTACGGCATTCTCTTCAAGCCGACGCTTGCGATCCATCAAGCCTCCGAACTCCGCGAACCAATGAACGCCGGCCTTTGGCGCGGCCATTTCCCCCACAAGAACAGTGCCGCAGCAGCCATGGTGATTGCGGCTTTCTTCGGCCTCTTCGTCATGAACGTCTGGTCGCGAATGGCTGGCCTGGCCATCGTTGCCCTGTCGTTCAACTTCCTGCTCCATACGGGCGGCAAGACCTCGACCGCCATGCTGCCGGCGATCGTGCTGCTTGGCTGGATTTTCGAGCGATTCCGCTTCCTGCGCATCCCGATCGTTATCGGGGGGGTCGGTCTGTTCAATCTCTTCGCCGTCGGCTCCGCGGTGTTCAAGCCACTCAGCGATTTCGTCACCGAGCTTGGCATCGATGCAACCTTCACCAATCGTGCCGATATCTGGCGGTTCGCCTTCACGGCACTCGCCGAACAACCGATCACCGGCTACGGTTTCAAGGCCTTCTGGCAGACGTCGGAACTCGTCAATAGCGGTGGCTCGATCGAAACCTGGGCGGTGGCGGCCGCAAATGGCCACAACTCCTATCTCGACATCGCTCTGACGACGGGTTTTCCCGGATTGTTGCTGACGGTGCTCTGGCTCCTGGTCCTGCCTCTGCGCAACATCGCGCGTCTGGCACCGGCCCAGGAGCATTCCCATCTTACCCGGCTCTATATCCGCGTCTGGCTCTACACGATCTTCAACGCCGGCCTCGAGAGCCTGTTCTTCGAGGGCGGCAACCTCCTGTGGTTCACTTTCCTCTTTTCCCTCTACGGCCTGCACCTACAGTCGCGCGCGGTCCTTTCGGTGGCCCCGCAGCAGGTAAAATCCGGAGCCGTTTATGTCTGATCTCCTTCAAACCGTCGACGGCCTTGTCGATCGCGTCGCGAACCGGTTGATCTGGCGCTTCGCGGCCAAGCCGCGCGACGTCGTGACCGATGTGCCGCTCGTTTCCTTCACCTTCGATGACGTGCCGGACAGTGCGCTTCATAACGGGGCGACGATCCTTGAACGGTACGGCCTGCGAGGCACGTTCTACATTGCTGGCGGACTGGCGGGGCGTGTCGAAGTTGAACGCACGTTGATCTCGTCGAAGGGATGCGCCGATCTCGCCGATCGAGGCCACGAAGTCGGCTGCCATACCTATTCCCACACCAAGATCAGGCGCTTGCGCGGTGGCGGCCTTGCCCGCGACCTCGACCGTAACGCTGATTATCTGAAGCGCAGCGGCGTCAACGCGACTGCGACGAACTTCGCGTTTCCCTACAATGCCGCCTGGCCGATGGCGCGTCGTGAACTGGGGCGGCGCTACCGCACCTGCCGCGCGGCCGGCGAGAGCGTCAATCGCACGGCCGTCGACCCGCTGATGCTCAAGGCCGTGGAGATCCGCCAGCCGGAGGCGGATGCACGGGCGCTCACCGGATGGATCGACGATGTGGCCGCTCGGCCGGGCTGGCTCGTGTTCTTTACCCACGACATCGCCGCCCGTCCGACGCCTTATGGTTGCACGCCGGAGACCTTCGAGCACCTCGTTCAGCACGCGATCTCCAAGGGATGCGTGGTCCTGCCGGTCGAGCAGGCGCTCGACAGGCTCGGCTGGTAGGAGAGCGCCATGTCTGGCCAGCGGAACGGCAACGGCAGGCTGCTCGCAATCAATAACTACTTCTATCGCCGCGGCGGTGCCGAAGCGGTGTTTTTCGACCATATGAAGATGTTTGGCGAAATTGGCTGGGACGTGGTGCCCTTCGCCATGCAGCATGAGGATAACGAGCCTTCGCCTTGGTCCGACCACTTCGTCTCCGAGATCGAATACGGCCGGCGCACCAATCTGTTACGCAAGGTCGTGCAGGCGGCAAGCGTCATCTACTCGCGCGAGGCCCAGCGCAACATTGACCGGCTCATCCGGAATGTCCGGCCCTCGATCGCCCATGCCCATAACGTCTACCATCATCTGTCGCCGGCGATCTTCTCGACGCTGAAGCAGGCCGGCATTCCCGTCGTCATGACGGCGCACGACCTGAAACTTGCTTGCCCCTCCTACAAGATGCTGCGCGACAGCACCGTTTGCGAGGACTGTCGCGGCGGACACGTCTACAACGTCTTGCGCCACCGCTGCATCAAGGGCGAGTTGACGCTGAGTGCCGTGGTACTCGCGGAAACGCTGGTCCACCGCGCGCTCGGCCTCTACCGCAACCAGGTGGATCGCATCGTCGTACCAAGCAAGTTCTACGTCGAGAAGTTGGTCGAGTGGGGATGGCCGCGCGAGCGCATGGTCCACATTCCAAACTTCGTCGATGTCGACGACTACTCCGACCAATGGGCTGAGGGCGACTACTTCGTCTTCGCCGGACGTCTGGCACCGGAGAAGGGGTTGGCGACATTGATAAGAGCTGCTGCATCGTCGCGCCAGCGGGTGGTGATCGCCGGAACCGGCCCTGATGAAGCGATGCTTCGGCGGCTCGTCGAACAGACCGGAGCCAATGTCACCTTTGCCGGCTATCTCTCCGGCCACGCCCTGCATCGTCTGATTGGGGAATCGCGAGCCCTGGTTCTGCCGTCCGAATGGTACGAGAACGCGCCGATCAGCGTGCTTGAAGCCTATGCGTTGGGACGGCCCGTCATCGGCGCGTCGATCGGCGGCATCCCCGAAATGATCTGCGAAGGAGAGACCGGGATGACGGCCCGAGCCGGTGACGCTGACGATCTCGCGCAGGTACTGACGCGGATGGCCGCGCTCACGGTTTCCGATCGTACGGCCATGGGGGCCGCGGGTCGACGTTGGATTGCCAGTGAATTCTCGGCCGCCGCCTATCGCGACAGAACCCTTGACCTCTATGCATCGCTCGGGGCGGGGGAGGCCCGGCGCCGTTAACCGTCGCGCGCAATTTGTAGTAATGCGGGCTCGCCGTATGGTTTTTGGTCAGTTATATGAGTGGTGAATGAAATATTTACTTGGTTGATAAGTATTTCGCCGTGAAATCGGTTACGGACAACCTTCGAGGCGGCGCATGAGCAGTAACTCTGATGTCTCGCGATGTCACCACCAGCAGCCGGTGATTGCACAGGAGATCGCACAATCCGGGTTGTCCGAGGCACGCGGACAGATGCCGCGGCGCGGCGCGGCTCTGTCTGGAATGCGTCGGGGCCCGGCCCAGAGTGGAGCCGTTGCAGCCAGAGGCGAGCGCAAGCGCGTGATGATGTTGGGATTGCGCGGTATTCCGAACGTGCAGGGCGGTGTCGAAAAGCACGTCGAAATGCTCGCCGACAACCTTCTGGGCCACGGTTGGGATGTCGAAGTCGTCGGGCGTCGGCGCTATCTTCAGGACGGCGACTGCTACGCCTGGAACGGGGTGGAGGTCATCCCTCTTTGGTCGCCACGCCGGATGGCTCTGGAGGCGCTCGTTCACACGTTTCTCGGTGTATGTCTTGCCGCCTGGCGGCGGCCGGACGTATTGCATATCCACGCCATCGGCCCGGCTTTGATGACGCCGCTTGCGCGCATTTTCGGACTGAAGGTTGTCGTCACCCATCATGGCTACGACTATGACCGGCAGAAATGGGGCGCCTTCGCCAGACGGACGCTGAAGCTTGGCGAGTTCCTCGGCATGCGGTTCTCGAATGGGCGCGTGGCGATATCGCAGGATATCGTTCAGACGATGCGTGCGCGTCATCGTGTGTCGATGGCGCTGGTGCCGAATGGGGTCGCGATTACGCCGCCGTCCGGCAATGCCGGCATCCTCCACGAATTTGGCCTGGCGCCGCGGCGCTACATCCTGCTTGCCGCACGATTGGTCCCGGAGAAGCGGCAGCTCGATCTCATCAGAGCTTTCGCGAAATGTGGCTTGACGGATGTCCGGCTCGTTATCGCCGGCGGCGCGGAGTTTGAGACACCCTATGTCCGGGAGATGAGGACCCTCGCCGGCGAGGTGCCGGGGGTGGTGCTTACGGGGTTCCAGTCCGGCGACCGGCTGGCGGAGCTCTTCGCCAATGCCGCCCTGTTCGTGCTGCCTTCAAGCCATGAGGGCATGCCGATCGCCCTGCTGGAGGCAATGGCCTACGGCCTTCCCCTGCTGGCAAGCGATATCGTTCCCAACCGGGAACTGGATCTTGCGCCCGACGAGTATTTTCCGCTTGGCGACATCGATGCACTTGCAGCCGGCATCGCCGCAAAGCTTGCCGCACCGCTCAGCGACGACGACGTGCGCGAGCGGGCGGCTCATGCGGAAGCTACCTACAGTTGGACAAACGTGGCGCAAAAGACCGCGGCAGTGTATAGCGCATTGCTGGCAAAGTAGGCCGACCTTCACGTTCGCCGGATCCCTGCCAATCTAAGTGCGACGGCGCCCGGCCTTTCGAACGAGCAGGTGGGCGCGGTCGTGGACCGTTCGACGATTGCCGTGCTTTGCACGCCGCCTGGAAGACAAGCTGACAATGAACCTCAAACGCGCTGCCGGCCTTTTCGCATGGATCCTATTTGCCGTAATCGCCTATTCGACGATATCGCCCCTCGAGTTGCGGCCGCGCATCGGACATCTCGTGCATCTCGAGCGGTTTGGCGCTTTCGGCCTGCTGGGACTGTTGTTCGCGATCGCCTATCCGAGACAGATCGGGCGCGTGCTGGTTCTCGTGCTCGCCACCGCGATCGGCTTCGAACTCCTGCAGATGATTTCCGCGGATCGCCATGCGCGCGTGACGGATGTTGCCGTCAAGCTTCTCGGCGGTGCCTGCGGCGTCTTGTCCGGGTGGCTCGTCGTCCGCTATCGGCCGCAACTGCTCGCTTTGCTGGGGCGGATAAACCAAAACGCAAAATATCGCAGCTAGTATCAACGACAACCTGAACGCGTTGCGAACGCACTGCTGATATTGGGGGATCAATTGGCAGTATCCGTCATCATCAAGACGCTGAACGAAGAAAAGCGCATCGCTGCCACCATCGAGAGCGCGCTCAAGGCGCTCGAAACTGTCGGCGGCGAGGTCATCGTCGCCGATAGCGGCTCCTCGGACCGGACCATCGAGATCGCCTCGCGCTACCCGGTGGTGATCGCCCAGATCAGTCCGCCGGCGCGACCAAGCTGCGGCATCGGTCCCCAACTCGGCTTCCAGTATTCCCGCCACGAGCACATCTGCCTGCTCGATGGCGACATGCTGCTGGACGACGACTTTCTCGAGGTAGCGGAGGCATTCCTGGCCGATGACCCCGAGGTCGCAGGCGTCACCGGTCACGTGCAGGAGATGCTGACGTCCAACCTCGAATTTGCCCGGCGGGTCACGCGCAATGCGCCGGAGAACCGCATCGGGGCGATCGACCGCATGAATGGCGGCGGCCTCTATCGGCGCGCGGCGATCGAGGCCGTCGGTTATCTCTCCGACCGCAATCTCCATGGCTATGAAGAGTTCGACCTCGGCATCCGGTTGCGCAGTGCCGGCTGGAAGCTGCATCGCCTCGACCGGCGCTTCGTTCGGCATTTCGGCCATACGGAGAATTCCTACCGGCTTCTCGTTCGGCGTTGGAAAAGCAAGTATCTGTTCGGCATCGGCGAGTTGCTGCGTGCTTCGATCGGCCAGCCTTATTTCTTCCAGCTCATCAGGGAATTGCCGGAACTCAAGCTCTGGGCGCTGGTCTATCTCTGGTGGGCAGCATCGCTTGGTCTGCTTTTGTTCATGCCCAGCAAGACCCTCGCTCTCGCCGCAGTCCTCGCAATCCTTGCCGGCGTCATCGGGCTCATGAGCTTGCGCAAGGGGGGGCTTAGCATGGGACTTTATACGGTCGTCGCCTGGTTCTTCCATGCGGCGGCGCTGCCCGTCGGCTTCTTCAGGGCGCGCCGCAAGCCCGATGCGCCGATCGAGAGCAAGTTGCTCGGAGCCCTGGCGTGAGCACGCGAGCCCTGTTCGCCACGGCAGCGATGCTTCTGGCATTCGGCCCGTGCGTACACGCATCCGATCAGTGGCTGCCGGTACGTGAAGTTTCGCTCGAGCTTCGGAAAGACAGCCCGCTCGATTTCTCCTCTTTCCTGCCGAATGCCTTGATCGACGCCGATCATCGTCTCGTCGCCGGCGCCAATGGCCGGCTCGCATTCGCGCGTTCGCCGGAAAAACCCGAAAGAATGCTTTGCGCTTCGCTCGCCTGGAGCCCGGCCTCCGGCGGATTTCCCGATCACGACACCGCCGACCGCTACGCCCGGCAACTGGCGATGCACGGTTACAATCTTGCCCGCCTGCATTTCGTCGATGCCAGCCTGATGTTCGGCCGCGACAAGGATTTCGACTACGACCCCGAGACGCTCGACCGCATCCACTATCTACTGGCGGCGCTGAAGAGGAACGGCATCTACTGGATGATCGATGGCCTCTCGTCGCTGCGCGGCGCCTATGGCGGCTTTGACGATCGTTGGGACGATGGAGGAAACCTCAAGCTCGAGCTGTTTGTCGATGACCGGGCGTTCGATCACTGGAAGCGCATGCAGGAGACGATCCTTGGGCGCGTGAACCCCTATACGGGTGTCGCGCCCATCCGCGACGATGCCCTGGCGGTCGTCGTCCTCGCCAACGAGAACGGGATGGAGTTCGACGCCGTCGTTCACGATCGGCCCCGACGAGCGCCTTACGATCCGCTGCTCGCAAAGCCGTTCAATAGCTGGCTGGCCAAACGCTATGGCGCCACCGACGCTTTGGCCAAGGCGTGGCCCGACCTTCGCTCCGACGAGACGATCGAGGCGAGATCGGTCGAGCTCCCGGCCGATCGCTATGTCCACAGCCCACGGCTGCGCGATCTGCAGGCCTTCTTCGTCGAGACGGAACGGGCGGCGACCGCGCGCATGAGCGAGGTCTTGCGCGGGCTTGGCTACCGCGGTCTGATCAGCAATTACAACAATTGGCCGACGATCCAGGCGTCGCTCAGCCGGCGCGGCCTCGAAGCCGTGACCATGAACACCTATCACGACTGGGTGAGCGGCTACGCGCCGGGAAGCAAAATCACGCAGGTAAGCTCCATTGCCGACGGGGTGAACTATATCCGGATGATCGCGGCGGCGCGCTGGCTCGGCAGACCCTTCGTGATCAGCGAGTATGATCACCTCTTCTGGAACCGCTACCGCTTTGAGGCGGGGCTGGCGATGCCGGCCTACGCGGCGCTGCAAGGCTGGGACGCGCTCTGCCGTCATGGTCACGGCCCGATCGTTCTCTCCTATGGCGAACCTTACGCCCATAAGAAGGCGATGCTTCCCTACGCCATCGCGCTCGATCCGGTCGCTCGCGCCGGCGAGACGCTGGCGGCGCTGCTTTACCGCCGTGGCGATGTTGCAACATCGGACCTGACTGTCCCGTTTGCCATACGTGGCGAAGAGGATCTTTCCGACGATATGCAGGCGCGCGAACCGGAGCATCTGACGGACCTCGCGCTGATCGGTCGGATCGGTCTGGAAGACCTGAAGCGCCTCGGCGAAGTGCCGGCCGTGCTGCAACCACGCCAGCAAAGCAGCGAAGGGGTTCTCGACACGTTGCGCCAAAGCGGCGCGCTCGCGAGCGACAATGGCACGAACATCGATGCCGGCCTCTACCAGAGTAGCACCGGCGAGATCTTCTTGAACCGTTTTGCCGGACAATTGCGGGTGGCAACGGCGGCAACCGAAGCCGCAGCCTATTCGTCACTGCGGGAGCCGATCGATCTCGGCGTGCTGCGCATCGAAAGGGCCGATGGCAACGGGCTCGTCGCGCTTTCGGCGCTCGGCGCGGACGCGTCGCTGGCGACGGGCCGTCGTTTCCTCGTGATCCTGGCGACCGATGCGCAGAACACCGATATGACGTTTCGCGACGCGGAGGAGAAGGTGATCGAGGACTTCGGACGATTGCCGGTCCGGATCCGCGCAGGCTATGCCGACCTTTCGCTCGCGCGAAGTGCCGAGAGCTGGAGCGTTTCGCCGATCGGCCTCGATGGCACCGTGCATCCGCCGGTCGTGAACGGGAAGGGCGCCGTCACCTTCCGTCTCTCAAACGATGTTCCCTCCGGCCCGACGACCTATTTCCTTCTCGAGCTGCGATAGAGATCTACCGTCGCCCCGGATCAATGAATGGCCACGATGTCGGCCTACGCTCCGCCGCTTTCATGCAATGGAGGTTACAATGAGAATATCGGAAGCCATGCATCCCGGGGCTCGCTGGATCTCTCCCGACACCGATCTCAAGACGATCGCGCGCATCATGCGGGATGAGGATATCGGCGCCTTGCCCGTCGGCGAAAACGACCGCCTGATCGGCATGGTCACGGACCGCGATATCGCCTTGCGTGCCTTCGCCAATGGGCGCGATCCTGCTTCGATGACGGCGCGCGACGTTATGACCAGGGATATCGTCTATTGTCGTACGAGCGAAACGATCGAGCACGCCGTCCATCTGATGGAGGCGAAACAGGTCCGGCGCCTTCCCGTGATCGACCAGGACAAGCGCATGGTCGGCATGCTGTCGCTCGGCGACATATCGCATGCGAGCAGCAGGCGACTGTCGGGCGAACTCGCCCGGGCAGTTTCTGCCCATCACCTCTGAGATCCGACATAACGACCGCGGCGCCGTCGTCGGCGCCGCAGACGATTTTGTTGGATCGGTCCGGAGAGGATCAGAAGCGGTAACTGATGCCCGTACCGATCAGCCAGGGGTCGAGCTTGACCTTGCCGCTCACCGCGCCTGCGCCGGGTAGTGTTGCGTTGACTTCGGGTTCCAGGAACAGTTTCTTGACGTCGAAGTTCAGCCCCCAATGTTCGTCGAGCTTGATGTCGACGCCGGCCTGGAGCGCCACGCCGAAGGTGTTCTTCATGTTGAAGCTCGAGAAGTCGCCGCGGGGCTTTTCGTTGTAGAACATCGTGTAGTTCACGCCGGCGCCGATGTAGGGCTTGATCGTTTCCGTCGCGTTGAAATGGTATTGCAGCGTCAGGGTCGGCGGCAGCAGCCACGCCTTGCCGATTTCGCCGAGACCTGCGATCGAGCCACTGCCGCGTGCCGTGTGCGGCGTCGTGCCGAGGATCAGTTCGGCCGCGATGTTGTCGGTGAAGAAATAGGTGATGTCGAGCTCGGGCACCACGGAATTGCTGACCCCGACCTTTTCGCGGTTAAGTGCCATGCCGTTCAGATCGAGCGAAGCCTTGTCGTCGGGCAGGACGGCCAGCGCGCGGGCGCGGATCATCCATGGGCCCGGTTCGCTGGCGAGAGGCAGTTCCGGCGCCGCGACCACACTCGGCTCGGCGAGATCCGCCGCCGTCGCGATTGCGAGCGGCGCCGCAAGCGTGGCGAAGAAGACGACAGATGGCAAGATGGCGCGAGTAGGCATGATTTCCGGACCCCCAGAAGAAGTTGAACATCGCCGGTCAGGGCGTTCGACCGCAGCACTCCTGCGGCCGGCGGCACTATGCTCAAGACGGGTGTCTCAGGGGTTGTCCTGGATCAATGCAGTCGCGAATAACCAAGTCCTTGGGGAGAAAGGGGATTCGCCTTGACGCAAGATGATTATCCCAAGCCCTTGTCAGGCCGGCATGCGCGGAATGCTGGCAAGCAGCCGCTGCGTATAGGGGTGCTTAGGTGCGGTCAGAATGTCGCGGGTCCTGCCGCTTTCAACCACCTTGCCGCGCTCTAGAATGACCATCTCCTCGCAAAGCGCGGCGACGACACCGAGATCGTGGGAGACGAACACCAGCGTCACTCGTTCCGCAAGCGTCTTGAACAACTCGACGATGCGGATGCGGGTGGAAAGGTCCAGCGCGCTGACCGCCTCGTCCGCCAGCACGATCTGCGGACCGGCGACAACCGCGCGGGCAATGGCGATGCGTTGGCGCTGTCCGCCGGAGAATTCGTGCGGATAGCGCTGCATGGCGTCGAGTGGCAGGCCGACCGCTTCAAGCGCTTCGGCGACCGCTTTTGTCCGATCTCCCGGAATACGCAGCGAGCGCAGGGGTTCGGCGATGATGTCGACGACACGTTGGCGTGGATCGAGCGACGAATAGGGGTCCTGGAACACCGGCTGCACGGCGCGGCGATAGCGGCGCATGAAGGCGCCGTCGCCGGGGTCGAGCCGTGCGTCGCCGAAATGGATGGTGCCGCTCGTCGGCCGAACGAGCCCGAGCATGAGGCGTAGAAGCGTCGTCTTGCCGGATCCGGACTCGCCGACGAGACCGACGCTCACGCCGGGACGGACCGAGAGCGAAACGTCGTTGAGCGTGGCCTGCTGGCGCGAGTAGCCGAAGCTGACGTTTTGAAGATCGAGCATCATGATCCGGTTGTCCCCAGCGCTTCGTCGAACAGGCGGGCGGCTTCGACCAGGGTCTTGGTATAATCGTGCCGAGGCTTGCCGAAGACCGTGCCGACCGCGCCTTCCTCGACTGCGAGACCATTGCGCAGCACGATGACACGCTCCACGACCTGGGCAACGACGGGCAGGTCATGGCTGATGAACAGCAGTGCCATGCCCGTTTCGCGAACCAGGCGGTCGAGAAGTGCGAGGATTTCTGCTTGCGTGGTGACATCGAGCGCCGTCGTCGGTTCGTCGGCGATCAGCAGCTTTGGGCGGCAGGCGAGCGCCATGGCAATGGCGACCCGCTGACGCTGACCGCCGGACACTTCATGCGGATAGGAATTCGCGATGCGTTCGGGTTGCGGCAATGCCACCTTGTCGATGAGGTCGCGGACTTCGCGGTTTATGACTTCCGTCGTTACCTTGCCGCCCTCGCGCTCCAGGCGCCGACGAACCGGCTCGGCGATCTGCCGGCCGATTTTCATCAGAGGGTCCAGAGCCGTCAGCGGCTCCTGAAACACGACAGCAGCGGCAACACCGCGCAAGCGGTTCATGACCCTGTCTGTGGCGCCGACGACCTGTTGCCCGTCGAGTTCGATCGAACCGGTTACGCTAATCGAGGGCGGCAGCAGACCGGTCGCAGCCATGGCGGTCATCGACTTGCCGGAACCGGACTCCCCGATCAGTCCGATGCGCTCGCCGGGGCGGATCGTGAAGGAGAGATCGGACACCAGCGGCTTGTCGTTGGCGCGGATCGTGAGCCCCCGGATATCGAGAAGCGCTGTCATCGCGATCTCCCGCGTGTCGGATCGGCGACATCGCGCAGGCCATCGGCAAGAAGGTTCATGCCGATGACGAGCGCGACCAGAGCGATACCGGGAGCGATCGCGCCGATCGGCGCCGTGTAGACCGTGCCCTGGGCTTCCTGCAGCAGCCGCCCCCAGGAGGCGTTCGGTGGCGGCGCGCCGAGGCCGAGATAGGAAAGCGATGCCTCGGCGATAACGGCGAGACCAAACTGCAGGGCAAAGTTGACCGAGAGCGTCGGCCAGATGTTCGGAAGCACATGGCGGAAAACCACGCCCACCCAGGATGTCCCCGACGTGCGCGAGGCGATGATGTAGTCCTGCCGGAGCACCCGCTTGGCGAGGATGCGGGTCAGCCGCGCGACGATGGCAGAGATGGCAAGGCCAAGGGCCAGGATCGCAGTCCAGAGGCTGGCGCTGTCGCTTGCCGCCACCACCAGCATTGCCAAAAGCAGGGTCGGGAAGGCGATCAGAATGTCGAGCGTTGCGGCCATCACGTCGTCGGCAAGGCGCGTGGCGAAGGCGGCGAGCACGCCGAGACTGACGCCGATCATGGCGCCGATCGCCACAGCGCCGGTGCCGACAAGGAGTGCGGTGCGCGCGCCGATCATCAACTGTGTGAGCAGGTCGCGTCCCAGCCGGTCGGTTCCGAGCCAATGCAGGAGCGACGGCGCCTCCAGCCGGCCGCCCGAGGCGTTCAACGGATCATAAGGCGTCCAGAACAGCGTCAGCATCGCCACGGCGAGATTGATGCCGACGAGCACGAGCCCGATGGTGAGTGCCAGCGAATGCCGGCGCTGTCGCGTGGAAACGGATGTCTCGGCCGGGCTCATGCGCGGCCTCCGACGGCGCGTTCGCGCAGGCGCGGATCGATCAGGCGCTGGGTAAGATCGGCGGCGAAACCGATCAGAAGCACAAGCAGGGTGGAGATGAACAGCACGCCCTGAACGTTGGGATAGTCACGCTGTTCGATTGCGAGCAGCAGCATCGAGCCCAAGCCCGGCAGCGCGAAGACGCGCTCGACGACGACGGCTCCGAGCAGTGTCGTCGCGAGTTCGATGCCGAGAATGGAGACGATCGGCACCGCGCCGTTGCGGATGCCGTGGCGGATCAGGGCTTCCGGGAAGCTGGCGCCAAGGGCGCGCGCGGTGCGCAGATAGTCGCTGCCGAGAACGTCCTGGGTTGCCGAGCGCACGTAGCGCAGCAATGACGCGCCCATGACGAGTCCGATCGTCATGACCGGCAGCGTGAGTGCATAGAGCACCTGCCCCTCGTTCTGCCAGCCGCGCCGGGGAAAACCGCCCGACGGGAACAAACGGAAGGTGACCGCAAAGACGGTGACGAGCAGGATGCCGACCCAGAAAACGGGAATGGCGATGCCGAGCTGCGACACGGTCGAAATCAGCCCGCCATACCAGCGGTTGGCCTTGACTGCCGAGAGGATGCCGAGTGGCACGGCGATCAGAATGGCAAGAAAGAAGCCCATCAACGCCAGCGGCACGGTGACGGTCAGCCGCGCGGCGATCTCCTCGGTCACGGGCTTGCCGCTGACGAAGGACGTGCCGAGATCGAAACGGGCGAGGCTGCCGGCAAAGCGCAGGAACTGCTGCCAGAGCGGCAGGTTCGAACCGACCTGTTCGCGGGCCTTCTCGATCTGCGCGGCATCGGCGCCAACGGAAAGAAGCGCATTGGCGGGATCGCCGGGCAGCAGACGCAACAACACAAACAGCACCGCCGCCGCGATCAGCAGCGACAGGAGCAGAATGGCAAAGCGACGGACGAGATAGGTGAGAATGGCTGCATTCCTTTCTTCTCACGGGGGACCGTGATCAGAGATGTTGGCTTTTGCATCAAAACGGCGAGAGAGGCTAGAGCAAGGGCCTCACTTTAGCCGAGCCTGTGTGTGGCGGGCTGAAACGTCTCGGATGAAGCCAAGCCATGCTCGCGGAACGCAGAAGCCCCTAGATCCGATCCAGGGGCCCTTGTCGCCGTGAAAAGCGGAGATCGGCGGCTTATTGTTCGCTCTTTTTGATGCCGTAGGCGAAGAATTGCGAGTTCAGCCCGTTCACCGGATAACCCGACACAGCCGAGCTCGAAACGACGATCTGCGGGTAGAGGTAGAGCCAATCGCTGGCGGCATCCTCGGCGATGATCGTGTTGGCTTCCCGAAGCTTGGCGGTCTGCTCGTCGGTGGTGGCGGCTGCTTCCGAGGCCTTGATCAGGTCGACGACCTTGGGGTTGTTGTAACCCCAGTAGAAGTCCGGATTGCCGTAGAAGACGATGTCGCGGTGGTTGACGTGTTCCTGCAGCGTCGCTTGGAAATCATGCGCCTTGTAGACCTTGGTGTACCACTCGTTGGCGGTGATCACGTTGATCTCGACCTTGATATTGACCTTGGCGAGCTCGCTCTGAATGAATTGCGCGACGATCGGATGCGGATCGTAGTTCGGCGTGTCGAGCTTGAAGGTAAAGCCGTCGGCGAAACCCGCTTCCTTTAAGAGCGCCTTGGCGCTTTCGACGTCATAGGCGTCGACGGCGGTCAGATCCACGTACCAGGGATCGGTCGGCGGAACGAAGGAGCCGATCAGCGTGCCGTATTCACCCCAGATCGACGTCAGCAGTTTCTTGTCGTCGATGGCGCGCGCAATCGCCTTCCTGACCTTGACGTTGTCAAAGGGGGCGACGCGATCGTTGAAGGCTAGCAGTTCCTTGGTGGTCGACTGGCCGGCGGTGACGGTGAAGTCGGGATTGTCCTTGAACTGGGCGATCGAGTCCGGGCTCTGGACGCTGGTGATGATGTCGACTGCGCCGGTCAGGAGCGCATTGTTGAGCGCGGTTGCGTCAGTGAAATACTGGAAGACGACTTCGCCGTTGGTGGGCGCCGTGCCCCAATATTTGTCGTTGCGGGTCAAGGCCAGCGACGAGCCGCGGCGCCATTCCTCGAGGCGATAGGGGCCGGTGCCGTCTTCGCTCGCGTTCAGATCCTTCGCCGAATCGTTGACGATCCAGACGTAGCTCAGATTGTAGGGCAGCGAGATCGAGCGCTCCGAGAGCTTGACGACGACCGTCTGGTCGTCCGGTGTTTCGATCGCGCTGATCGTCGCGAGGCTCTTCTTGCGCGAGCTCTTCGATTGCTCGGCCGTCACGCGTTCGATGCTGTATTTGACGTCTGTAGCCGTCAGCGGATCGCCGGAGTGGAAGGTGACGCCGGGGCGAAGCTTGAAGGTATAGGTGAGGCCGTCATCGCTGACGTTTTGCTCGGCAACGAGGCCAGGCTGGACTTCGCCGGCATCCGTCAGCGTGAACAACGCTTCATAGACGTTGCCGTTGAAGGCCTCGTTGATGCCCTGTCCGGCGCCGGCAGTATTGTCGAGGTTCTGCGGCTCATAGAGCGAGCCGATCGTGATCGAGGCGTTCGGGTCGAACTTCGCGTCCTCGGCGAAGACGGCTGTGCTCGACGAGAGAGCGAGCGCCAGCGTGGCGGCGGCGAGCGTTGAGCCCGGTGCCCGGAGGCTGTGTCCCTTGGTCTTGCCAAAGCCGATGATATTGCCAGTCATGTCCCAAACTCCTGCATTATGCCTGTCGCGTGTTTCGCGTCGCTACCGATTGTACGCATCGGACGATTGCGATGCATCATACTTATTCCCTAGTAATTTAGTGGGTAAATTGGTTCCATTTATTTGCCGAAGTTGAAAATTGTACCCGCTGCCTTGCCCTCGTGGCGAAGGCCTTTCCGATGGAGGTTATCAGCGACGCTTGCCAGATATATCAGTATGCGATGATAAGCCTCTTTGAATTTTAACGGGTTAGCGCCCAAATCGTCGCCTTCTGTTCGTCTGTCGCCGTGAAAGGTCGCTGTCCGCAAACGCGGTCAGCCGACTAGATGACCGGTTGATTGCCGTCCACAATGAGATTCACTCGAAAATTGTAAAATGCAACGAGTCGACAAAAGGATTCGACGGTCCCGGGATTCTGATATATCGCGTGATTAATCGTTTAATCACGCGATAGCGGAAACCACTGACTTGGCGCGTTCCGGACCAAAACTGACGAGGATTGCCAGAACGCTCGGCGTGTCCGCGGCCACGGTTTCGAACGCGCTCTCGGGCAAGGGACGCGTTTCCGCCGAAATGGTGGAAAAGATCCGCGCCACGGCTGCCGAGCTCGGTTACGTGCCGAGCCAGGCGGGCAGGGCGCTGCGCACCGGCCGCACCGCCGTCATCGGCCTCGTACTCCCCGATATCGCCAATCCGCTCTTCCCGCAGATTGCCCAGGCGATCGAACTCGCCGCTTCCTCCTCCGGCTACGGCGTGCTGATCGCGGACTCGCGCGGTGACGTCTCGACCCAGACCAAGGCGATCGAGCGATTGATCGATCGCGACGTTGATGGCCTGGTCATCGTGCCTAGGCGGGGCACCCGCATCGCCGATGTCGGTTGTCCGGTTGCCGTCATCGATACGCCGTCAACACCGGGCAACACGGTTGCCGCCGACCATTGGGGCGGCGGCCAGCAGATTGCCGAGCACCTGAAGGCGCTCGGGCACCGCCGCGTACTGATCATCGGCAACAATCCCGCCTCGAACGTGCAGAACGACCGCGCCGGCGGCATTCGATCGGTCTTCGGCGAGGGGTTCCACACCGACACGCTCTGGATCGAGCCGCTGGAGAAAGTGGCTGGCAAGGGCTGTCCGCTCGGGCTCGCCAAAAAGGTGGCGGAAGGCTACACCGCCTTTGCCTGCATTTCCGATCTCCATGCGCTTCGGGCGCTGACCGAACTGCAGCGTGCCGGCATCAACGTGCCGGAGAAGGCGAGCGTTACCGGCTTCGACGACCTCATCTGGTCGCCGGTCATCACGCCGGCGCTGACGACCGCGCGCATGGACATGACCGAGATCGCGGCCATCGCCGTCGCAGCGCTGGTCAAGGCGATCCGCGAGCGCGACCCGTCCGATCCTGAAATCGGC
Source organism: Ensifer sp. 38_S197 (assembly GCF_056924495.1). Lineage (NCBI taxonomy): Bacteria > Pseudomonadati > Pseudomonadota > Alphaproteobacteria > Hyphomicrobiales > Rhizobiaceae > Ensifer > Ensifer sp. 38_S197. The sequence goes on from NZ_JBXOVZ010000001.1 coordinate 2,262,085, forward strand.
GCACCGGTCACTGCCGAAAAGGCCAAGGTGCCGATGCACCTGGTCGTCCGGCAATCGGCTGCCGCACCACCTCAACCGATCCAAGCCACTGCCACCACAGCCACATCCGTCACCGAAGGAGGACACCAGCCATGAAAAAGTTTCTGCTTGCCTCGAGCGCGCTCTTGCTCGTCGCCGCCCCAGCCGCGTCTGCTCAGGAAAAGACGCTGACCATTTCCGTCTATGGCTTTGCCCAGGATGCCTTCAAGGAACTGGTCTATACGCCGTTCGAACAGAAATGCGGCTGCAAGCTCGTCGTCGAGACCGGCAACAGCGTCGAGCGCCTAGCGAAGATGGAAGCCAACAAGGCAAGCCCGGTCGTCGACATGGCAGTGGTCTCGATGGCGGATGCGCTTTCGGCTTCCCGCGCCGGCCTGATCGAAAAGATCGACACCTCGAAGCTCCAGAACTTCAACAAGCTCTATGACCTTGCCAAGGACCCGAACGGCGACGGCATGAGCGTCGGCTACACCTTCTATGCGACCTCGATCGTCTATCGCTCGGACAAGATGGAGGTGAACTCCTGGGCCGATCTTCTCGACGAGAAGAATGCCAGCCACGTTGCCTTCCCGAACGTCACCACCAACCAGGGCCCGCCGGCGCTCTACATGGTCGGCGAAGCGCTCGGCAAGAACACGCCTGATCTCAAGGACGCGATCGCTGCCGTCGGCGCCAAGAAGGACGAAATCGTCACGTTCTACGTCAAGTCCTCGCAGCTCGTGCAGCTTATGCAGCAGGAGGAGATCTGGGCGGCACCGATCGGCCGCTTCTCCTGGGAAGGCTTCACCAAGCTCGATTTGCCGATCAAGTGGGCGACGCCGAAGGAAGGACAGACCGGCGGCATGAACGTGATGGTGCTGACCAAGGGCGGCAAGAACCAGGAGCTCGCGCTGCAGTTCATGGACTTCTGGCTTTCGACCGAAATCCAGACCGCGCTTGCCGAAAAGCTGGTCGACAGCCCGGCCAACAAGGACGTGAAGGTTTCGCCCGAGATCGCGGAAAACCTCACTTACGGCGAAGAGACCGTGAAGAACCTGAAGCTCATCCCGTCCGCCGTCGCCCTCGACAATCGCGAGGCGTGGCTCTCGGAATGGAACGCACAGGTCGGCCAGTAAGCCTGAGCAATTGATACCTCCACCGGTGGGCACTGATCGCCGGTGGAGACCTCATGCGACGGGCGCAAGGACACACGCCCAGGAATGCCTTGAAAGGAAGAAGGATGTTCCAGAACCGCGCCGAAGCCCTGGCGCTCGCTCTGCCGGCGGCGGTCTTTGCGGCGATCGTCTTTCTCGCACCGGTGGTGATCCTGCTGGCGGAAGGGTTTCGCAATGCCGATAGCTGGTCGCTTGTCGCCTATACGAACTTCTTTTCCGATCCGCTGAACCGTACCGTCTTCCTGCGCACCTTCCGGCTCGGCCTGGTGGTCACCGCCGTTTCGGCCGTCATCGGTTATGCTGCGGCCTTTGCGATCGTCAATCTGACGCCGCGCAGCAAGGGACAGATGATCGGCCTCGTCGTGCTGCCGCTGATGATCTCGTCGGTTGCCAGGACCTACGCCTGGATCGTCATTCTCGGCCGCACCGGCATCGTCAATCAGGCGCTCCAGCTCGTCGGTCTTTCGGACGAGCCGATCCGTTTCCTCTTTACAGAGACGGCCGTGTTCATCGGCCTCTTGCAGCTCTTCCTGCCGCTGATGATCCTGTCGCTGATCAGCGCGCTCGAAAACATGCCGAAGGATGCAATCCCGGCTGCCCGTGTTCTCGGCGCCAACTGGTTTCAGGTGTTCTTCAAGGTGATCCTGCCGCTGACCAAGGAAGGCCTCGTGATCGGTGGCACGCTCGTCTTCACCGGTTCGCTTACCGCCTACATCACGCCGGCGATCCTCGGCGGATCCAAGGTGCTGATGCTCGAAACGCTGCTCTACCAGCGCGTGACCGTCGCTAACGACTTCGTCTCGGCAAGCGTCATCGCCTTCATCCTGATCGTCATGAGCTTTGCCGCCAATCTTCTCCTGAAACGGCTTGCCACCGCGAGGAACAAGCGATGACACCGCGCGTCTTTACGCCTCTCGTTCTCTTCCTGGTGATCGGCTTCCTGATCGGGCCGTTCTTTATCATCGTTGCCGCCTCGCTTTCCGGCGGCGAGACACTCGCTTTCCCGCCGCAGGGCTTCTCGCTGCAATGGGTCGCCAAGGTTTTCACGGTCGAGAGCTTCCGCGAGAGCTTCGCGATCTCGATGCTTTTGGCGATCGGCGGTACCGCCGCGGCGCTCGTCCTCGGGGTGCCCGCATCCTACGCGCTTTCGCGCTACAAGCTGCCCTTTGGCGAAACGGTCAGAACCATCGTATCGCTGCCGATCATCGTGCCCGGCATCATCGTCGGCCTGGCGCTCTTGCGCTATATCGTCGTGCCATTCGGCTTCAACATCACGCTGGTGCTGTTCCTGGCGCACACGGCGCTGGTTCTACCCTATGCGGTGCGCGTCGTCTCCGCGAGCCTCAACAACCTGCGCTCCGATATCGAGGAGGCGGCAGTGCTGCTCGGTTCTTCTCGCGCCGGCGCCTTTTTCCGGGTGGTAATGCCGAATATCCGCAGCGGCATTCTCGCTGCCTTCATCCTCGGTTTCGTCACGAGCTTCAATCAGGTGCCGGTGTCGCTCTTCCTCTCCGGCCCGGGTGTACGCACGCTGCCGATCGACATGCTCTCCTATATGGAGATCACCTACGATCCGTCGGTCGCAGCCCTCTCTGCACTGCTCGCCTTCATGTCCATCGGCATCGTCTTCCTTGCCGAACGCTTCCTGGGGTTCTCTCGCTATGTCTGATGCCGCCTTCCTCAGCCTTGAAAAACTGACGCTCGCCTACGGCGACACCGTTGCGGTGAAGGATCTCGACCTTTCGATCCGCAAGGGCGAGCTCGTGGCGTTCCTGGGCCCCTCGGGCTGCGGCAAGACCACGACGATGCGTTCGATCGCGGGCCTTCTCTCGCCGGCCTCCGGCGCGATCAAGCTCGACGGCGCCGATATTACCCGCGTTTCCGCGAACAAGCGCTCGGTGGGCCTCGTCTTCCAATCCTATGCGCTGTTCCCGCACCTGACCGTGTTCGAGAACGTCGCCTTCGGCCTGCGACTGAAGAAGTTGCCCGCCGCTGAGATCGAGAGCAAGGTGACGGCCGGGCTGAAATCGGTCGGCCTTTCGAAATTCTCCGCCCGCAAACCGGGCGAGCTTTCCGGCGGCCAGCAGCAGCGCGTTGCGCTGGCGCGCTCGATGGTGATGGAGCCGAAGGTGCTCTTGCTCGACGAGCCGCTGTCGAACCTCGATGCGCGCCTTCGCCTCGAAATGCGTACGGAATTGCAGCGTGTGCAGAAGGAAACCGGCGTGACGATGATTTTCGTCACCCATGACCAGGGCGAGGCCCTGTCGCTGGCGGATCGCATCGTCGTCATGCTGAACGGCGCGATCGAGCAGATCGGTACGCCCGAGGACATCTACAACCGCCCCGTCTCGCGTTTCGTCGCCGATTTCGTCGGTTTCGAGAACATCTTTGCCGTCGAGGGCGGCAAGCTCAAGGCCGGCAACGGCCCGATCGAACTCTCCGGATCCCTGCCGCCTGACACGGCAGGGCTTGCGTGGCGTCCGCGCATGGTGTCCCTGGGCTCAGGTCCTTTCCAGGGCACCGTGTGCGGAGCCTCTTTCTCCGGCAGCACGCGAGAATATCTGCTCGATACGCCGCTCGGCGCCATCAAGGCGGAAGAGGATGCCGCGCTCGCAGCGCGTGAAACCGGCACTGCCATCGCCTTCGACCTGCCGGTCGAGAAGGCCGCGCGCCTCAAGAAGTTCGGTTGACGTCAATGGGTGTCTGGATCGATACGGACATGGGCTTCGACGACATCGCCGCAGTGCTTGTCGTCCTCCATGCCGGCGAAGACATCGATGGCGTCTCCCTTGTCTTCGGCAATACGCCGCTTGATCAGGTGAAGCGCAACGCCGCCGGCGCCGCACGCGCTTTCGGCTGGGCCTTTCCCATCCATGAAGGCCGCGCCCTGCCGGTGCTCGGTAAGCTCGAAACCGCCGAGCGCATCCTCGGCGAAGCCGGTATGCCGACCGCCGGGCTGACGCTGCCGCAAGCCGATGCGTTGCCATCGAGCGATGCCTTCGCTGCGCTTTGCGTTTGGCTGGAACAAGAAGGGCCGAGGCGGGTGCTTGCGCTCGGGCCGCTCACCAATCTCGCCGCACTTTGCCTTGCCCGCCCCGATCTGGCCGCGCGCATCACCGATCTCACCTGGATGGGCGGCGGGGTCACCGGCGGCAACCATACGGCTTCCGCCGAATTCAACGCCTTCGCCGATCCAGAGGCACTGGCCATCGTGCTTGCGCACGGCTTGCCGCTGCGCATGGTCGATCTCGATCTTTGCCGCAAGGTCTTCGCCTACCCGGCCGACGTGGCACCGATCCGTTCGGCCGGCGGCGCCAATGCGGTGCTGATCGCCGATCTGCTTGCCGGATACATCTCGATCGGAACCCGCCGTGGACGGCCGGGCATGGCGATCTATGATCCTTGCGCCGCCGTCGCCTTCGTCAATCCGGGAGCCGTGTCCTTCCGAAGTGCGCGTATCGATGTCGAGCTCGGCGGTTCGCTCACGCGCGGGCGCACCGTCGTCGAAACGCGCGAAAGCCATGCGACCTTCAATGCTGAATACGCAGTCGACGCTCATGTGGAAACGACTCGAGCACAGATCCTCGGCGCCCTGATGAAGGAGGCGCAGCAATGAGTGCCGTACGGCAGCCTCAAGACCTGATCGATGCGGCGCTCCGCACTCGAGCCGTGGCAGCAGCGCGCGGCGACGAACCGTTTGAGGTTCTGATACAGGGCGGAACGCTGGTGGACGTGGTGACGGGCGAGCTTCGCCCGGCCGATATCGGTATCGTCGGAGCGTTGATTGCGAGCGTCCATGAGCCCGCCGCGCGCCGCGATGCGGCAACCGTCATCGATGCGAGCGGCACCTTCGTTTCTCCGGGCCTGATCGACACGCATATGCATGTCGAAAGCTCGATGGTTACGCCGGCGAATTACGCCAATGCAGTGCTGCCGCGTGGCGTCACGACGGTCGTCTGGGATCCGCACGAGTTCGGCAATGTCAACGGCGTCGCCGGCGTGCGCTGGGCGGTGGATGCCATTGCCGGGCTGCCACTGCGCACGGTCTTGCTGGCGCCTTCCAGCGTGCCGTCTGCACCCGGGCTGGAACGGGCCGGCGCCGATTTCGATGCCGGCGTGATCGCCGACATCCTGAGCTGGCCGGAAATCGGCGGCATCGCCGAGATGATGAACATGCGCGGCGTCATCGACGGCGAGGCGCGGATCAGTGCGATCGTCCAGGCGGGGCTCGCAGCCGGCAAGCCGGTCAACGGTCATGCGCGCGGCCTTAAGGGCGCAGATTTGCAGGCTTTCGTCGCTGCCGGCGTCAGCTCTGACCATGAGCTCGTCTCGGGCGATGATCTGATGGAAAAGCTCAGGGCAGGTCTGTCGATCGAATTACGCGGCTCGCACGATCACTTGCTGCCGGAATTCGTCAAGATGCTCAATAGCTTGGGCCATCTTCCACAGACGGTGACGCTCTGCACCGACGACGTTTTCCCCGACGACCTCGCCCAGGCCGGGGGTCTTGATGACGTCGTTCGCCGGTTGGTCCGCTATGGTTTGCCTGCTGAATGGGCGCTTCGGGCGGCGACGCTGAATGGGGCAGTTCGGCTGGGCCGGCAAGATCTCGGTGTGATCGCGCCGGGGCGTCGGGCGGATATCGTGCTCTTCGATGATCTCGTCGAATTTCGCGCACGCACGGTCGTCGCAAGCGGCAAGACGATTGCCAGTGCCGGCCGGATGATCGAGCCGTTGACCGGTCTCGCTGCGGATAGGCTGCACGGCACGATGAAGATCGCCCCGCTTTCGGAGAACGATTTCCGCATTGGCGCGGATGGCGTGAAAGTGCGCGTCGCGACCATCGATCGCCCGCGCTTTACCCAGTGGGCCGAAGCCATTGCCGAAGTCGAGGACGGTTTCATTGTTCCGCCCGAAGGTACGACGATGATTGCGGTGGCGCATCGCCACGGGCGCGCCGACAGCCTGCCGCGCGTCGGTCTCCTGTCAGGCTGGGGCCACTGGCGCGGCGCCTTTGCGACCACGGTCTCGCATGACAGCCATAACCTCACCGTCTTCGGCGGCAATGCGGCCGATATGGCGGTTGCCGCCAACGCAGTGATTGCTGCCGGCGGCGGTATGGCCGCGGCGTCCGGCGGCAAGGTCGACGCGCTCCTGCCGTTGCCGCTCGCCGGACTGGTCTCGGAGGATCCACTGGAAGAGGTCGCCGCAAGCTTTGCCGAACTCCGGGAGGCCGTCGGCCGCATCGTCGACTGGCAACCGCCATATCTGGTCTTCAAGGCCTGCTTCGGTGCGACGCTCGCTTGCAATGCAGGACCGCACCAGACCGACCGCGGCATCGCCGATGTCGTCACCGGCAAGCTGATGGAAAGCCCTGTTCTGGAAGTGCTTGAAGCGTGAGCGGCATGAGCTGCCCACCAGGGGGGCTCATGAAAGCGGGGGGCAAAGCCGTAGCAGCAGCTCGCCTCACGCTTCAGGAAAACGATCTAAACGTCTGGAATCTGGCGCTTTTGGACGGCCTTCCGTCTCTGCGCCTGGTACGCGCTATGCGGCGCGTGCGAGTTCCTGCTCGACCAGCGTCGACCAGAAGGCAACGCCCGGCCCGATCGCCGCATCGTTGAAATCATAGGCAGTGTTGTGGTGGAGCGCGCCATCGACGGCGGGCCCGTTGCCGAGCCAGACGTAGCAGCCGGGCGCTTCAAGCCCGAAGAAGGCGAAGTCGTCGCCTGCCGTCGAGGGCGGGAACGCCGTGCGGGTCTTTGCACCGAAGATCGTCTGGGCCGCCTTCAACGCCCGCGCACTGGCATCGGTGTCGTTGACGACAGGCGGAATGCGGCGCTCGAATTCATAATCGACGGAAATCCCGTACATTTCGGCCGTGCCGCGTGCGAGCCGGCCGATCTCCCTTTCGAGCTGGTCGCGGACTTCGGGCGTATAGGCTCGGGCGGTACCGCCGATCTCCACCACATCGGGGATGACGTTCAGCGCCTTCGGGTCGCCGGCGCGCACGGAACAGGCGCTGACGACGGCCGGCTGCAGCGGATCGACGACACGGCCGACGATCGATTGCAGCGACGCGAGGAACGTGCCGGCAGCCGTCACCGGATCGCGACCGAGATGCGGCTTGGCGCCATGGGTGCCGACGCCGCGGAAGGTGAGCCGCCAGCTATCCGATGAGGCAAGCTGGGGGCCTGCGACGACGGCCATTTCGTCCGCATCGAGGCCGGGCATATTGTGCAGGCCGTAAACGGCATCGCAGGGGAAGAGCTCGAAGAGCCCATCCTCGACCATGCGCTTCGCGCCGCCTCGCCCCTCTTCGGCCGGCTGGAAGATGAAGTGCACGGTGCCGGAGAAATTGCGCGTCTTCGCCAGATGGCGAGCGGCACCAAGCAGCATCGCGGTGTGGCCGTCATGGCCGCAGGCATGCATCTTGCCGGGCTCCCGGGATTTGTAGGGGCGATCGGCGACTTCCGGCATGGCCAGCGCGTCCATGTCGGCACGAAGGCCGATGGTGCGTGTGCCATTGCCCACCTGCAGCGTGCCGATGACGCCGGTTTTTCCCAAGCCACGGTGAACCTTTAAGCCCGCCTCTTCAAGCCATTTGGCAACGAGCTCGCTGGTGCGCACCTCCTCGAAACCCAATTCCGGATGGGCATGTAGATCGCGACGGAAGTCGGTGAGGAAGGTGAGGTCGTCGGCTATTCCGTCTGGCAGGCGCATCGGCAAGCATTCCCATGTTTCATCCGGTGAAAGGGCTTGTGAATTCCGCGCACTTTGCTCGGCCCGCGGTGCCCTTTCGGTTTGATCGAAGTCGCAAACGGTATAGACGAAAACCGCCGGGACCAGAACAGCCAGCGGCCTTTTTGATCGCCTATCATTCCAGGCGAAAGCATGCAGACGAGGACGAAACCGATGCAGCCCCATGACTTCTGGCAGGATATCTATCCACCGAAAAGCTTCGACATTCAGGCGGGTTATCGGGATTTCTTCCCAGCGACACTCGGTGATAACAGTCAGATCCTGTTGCCGATCCGGCCGCTCGGCGACGGCAAGCACGCGCTCGCTTCCTTGATCGTCAATCAAGCCAGCTTTGCCGTCGAGGACGGACTGGCAACCGAACTTGCAGCAAAGCTCGCGTCCTTCGAACCGGATGTCGTCGCAGGCCTGCCGACGCTCGGTCTGACGCTTGCCTCCGCCGTTGCGCGCAAGCTCGGCCACAGCCGCTACGTGCCGCTCGGGACGTCCCGGAAGTTCTGGTACGTGGATGACCTGTCGGTGCCACTTTCCTCGATCACCACGCCCGACCAGAAGAAGCGGCTCTATGTTGATCCGCGCATGCTGCCGCTGCTTGAGGGGAAACGCGTGGCGCTGATCGACGATGTGATCTCCAGCGGCACGTCGATCGTTGCAGGACTCACGCTGATGGAGGCCTGTGGCATCGCGCCAGTCGCGATCGGCGCTGCCATGCTGCAGACCGAGCGCTGGCGCCAACCGCTTGCCGAGCTTGCACCCCATTGGCCTGAGCGTGTCGTCGGGGTGTTCCAAACGCCGATGCTTCAGCGCGACGAGAATGACATCTGGCGTGCCGTTTAGGTTATTGATGCGCCGGAAGCGATACGACGAAGCAGGCGCCCCCGTCCGACGGAGCCTGATAGCGGACCGCGCCGCCGTGGCGCTCAGCGATCTGGCGCACCAAGGCCAGCCCCAATCCCCAGCCGCCTGAGGCCTCGCCGCGTCCCGAAGGGCGGTAGAAGGGCTCGAAAACGCGAGTGCTCTCGTTCTCCGGTATGCCCGGGCCGTGATCGCGAACCCTGAGTTCAACCGTGCTGCCTGCTCGCGAAACGGTGGCCGTGACAGGAGGACGACCGTGGCGTCGCGCGTTCTGCATGAGGTTGCGCACGAGCCTGCCGAGTAAGCGCACATCGCCTCTGACAATCGCGGCGACGCCGGTGACGTCGATACCGTTGCGCACGCCTTCTTCCGAGACCAATGCCAGAAGATCGATGGGCTCGAGCGCATCGAGCCTCTCGATATGGTCGAGCCGGCTTGCCAGCAGGATCTCCTCGACCAGGGTGTCGAGCTCTGCGAGGTTGCGGACGATCTCCTCCTTGCGGTTGTCGTCCGGGGCCTGTTCATAGAGGTCGATCGCCATCCGCAGGCGCGCGAGCGGTGAGCGCAGTTCGTGGCTGGCATTGGCGAGAAGTGCGCGATGCGATTTGATCAGCCGCTCGACATGATCGGCCGCCTTGTTGAAGCTCTTCGCCACCGCCGCAACCTCATCGCTGCCATCGTAGGGCACACGCGCCACGAAATCGCCGGCGCCCCAGGCATCCACGCCTGCGCGCAGCCGTTCCAGCCGACGGGTCAAGTGGCGCACAACCGGATAGGCTGCAAGCCCGATGACGCCGGCAATCAAGGCCAGATAGGCGAGCGGATTGCGGCCGGACGGACGGAAAGGCGGCGCCATCCGCACGGCGACCGTGCGTCCGTCGGGCAACGCGGTCACCATGGTATGGAACCGGCCTCTGCCATGAGGCCACGATCCGTCTACCGCGTCAGGTGGTAGCGGCCGACCGGCATTGGCGATCAGCTTGCCTTGCGGATCGTAGACGGCGATGTCGGCGCCTAAGCCCTTTGAAAAACGCTGCAGCGTCTCCTCGATCGACCGCTGGTCCATGTCGGGCGGGATAAGCGTCGCGACGAACCGGGCGCGCTGGCTCTGCCAACTGGAGTCATCCTCGTCCTGCCCCAGCCACACGAACGCGGCACTGGCGATGGCGACCGCCGCAAGGCTCGCCAGCAGTGTCAAGTAGATCTTCAGGAACAGCCGGCTGCGCATCGCCTATCTCTCATCGTCCTGAAAGCGGGCGAAAACATAACCGGCGCCGCGCACCGTGATGATGCGCCTTGGATGCTTGGGATCGGTCTCGATGGCCGCCCTGATGCGCGACACGTGGACGTCGATGGAGCGATCGAATGCATCCAGCTCCTCGCCTTTGACCATGTCCATCAATTGCTCCCGCGACAGAATGCGGCCGGCATTCTCGGCAAGCGCCACGAGCAAGTCGAACTGGTAGCTGGTCAACGCACATTCATGGCCGTCGACCCTGACCGAGCGGGAGCCAGGATCGATCTCCAGCCGTCCGAAGCGAAAGGCCCGTGAAGTGGCCGCACGCCCGTGCCGGCGACGCAGGATCGCCTTCAACCGCGCCAGCAATTCGCGCGGGTTGAAGGGCTTGGGCAGATAATCGTCGGCGCCGAGCTCCAGCCCAACGATACGGTCTGTCTCTTCACCTTTGGCGGTGAGCATCAGGATAGGCACGTCAGAGACCGAACGCATACGCCGACAGGCTTCGAAGCCGTCAAGATCCGGCAGCATGATATCGAGAATGACAACGTCCGGCGCACGGCGGCCGAGGTCGGTAAGGCCCGCCATGGCCGTCGCCACCGTGTTTACGGTGTAACCGTTTCCTGAAAGATAGTCGGCGAGCATGGCGGAAAGGCGCGTGTCGTCGTCAACGATCAGGACCCGTTCCACCATCGCTTCTCGCTCCGTTTTGTAGCCTTCAGGCGCGCGCCTCATGAGAAGCGCGCAGACGCCGTAGCACGTCAAATCGCTGCATGCTCTTGTTCTTAAATCGGCTCCAAGGAAAGATGCAGCAGCTGAGCCAGTCTTACCACCGACCGTGGCCTCCGCGCTCCTTCAAATGCTCGGCGAGCTTGGCGCGCTGTTCTGGTGTCAGCACCTCGGCGGCGTCGATGAGCGCGGTCGTCATCTTGCGCGAGGCCGCGTCGATGGCTGCGATGCGCTCACTGCGCAGTTTTTCAGCCGCGGCGCGGTCGATCGTCGGCGAGCCGAGAAGTTCGATAACCTGGTCACGCGTCTCGCGGAAGTCCCGGAAAGTGGGCCTGATCTCAGCGCGCGCCGTGTCGATGATGTCCCAAAGCTTGTCTTCCTGCTCGGACGTCGCATCCAGTTCATCGAGCATGGAACCGATCCGGTGTTCCATAAAGCCGCCACCTCCCATGTATGCGTGCATCATGTGGCCGCCCATTCCGAAGCCGAAATCGCTGCGTGCGGCTGCAAAACCGATCCCGCCGATAACCGTGGCGGCTGCGAGGCCGCCGATCAGGAGGCGTCGGCCCCATCGCTTCGGGGCGGGTCCACCCGCGGCCGGGCTCGCCAGCGTCTTGTCCTCGTTTTCCATTGCCAGTCTCCTTTCAGTCCGCAGCAGTTGCTGCGGTGAAGAAAATCTAGCGGGCCAACGTTTCGAGCGTTCCGCGCAAATGTAAAGAAATGTAAAGCCAGCCGCATGCCGACCTTCCGCCGCGTTGGCTTGGACGCGGCGGCGCCGGAAGCAAAGGCGTCAAGAGTAGGGCCGGATCACACAGATTGACCAAGCATTCGCCGGCGCAAGCCTGCTGCCGGCCCTACGAGACGAGAACCTCGTGGCGGTGGAGAGGGGTGCAATGGAGGCCTTGATCATCTCAATGCCGAGCTTCTAATGGACAAGCATGGTGCCGACTGAAGTCTCGGCTCATCACCGAGCTCGCGCCGGATCATGCAGCCTCGATGTCCGTGCGCGAGAAATCATCGCCTTTATAGAGCAACGGTTCGCTGCGTGTCTTGGCCAGCGCATACGAAAAGCAATCCCCATAGTTCAGACCGGCGGGATGTCGGCCCTTGCCATAACTGCGCCAGGCTCGCCTTGCCACCGCGATCTGCTCTGCGTCGACGGCGACGATTTCGACACTCGCCTTGTAAAGCCACAGATCAAGCTCTGCGGCACCTGCCTCGCCGAGGCGCGCTTCAATGACGATGGCGAGTTCCAGGACTGTCGCGGCGGAAATGAAGCGCCGTGGAGCGTCAACGACTTTTTGTTCGTAGGTTTCTGCTTCCGGCTCATTAAATGCGATCGCGACGATGGCGGACGTGTCGATTACCATCAGCTCGGAAGTCCGTTTTCGTCATACCCTAGAATCTCGTCGGCAGAGCGGTTGTCGAGAACCGGAAGCTTGGCCCAACGTTTGCGGCTGGAAGCGAGCTCTTCGAGAAGGACATCGCGATTTCCCACGTTTGCGAGGCGTCGCAGCCGTTCCTCCAGTGCCCGGCGGGTCGCCATGGTAATGGTCTCGCCGGTTTTCTCGGCCAGTGCCTTTGCGAGACGTTCCGTCTCTAGATCCTTAATGCTGAGAGCCATTCTGGTGCCTTGGTTCCTAATCGTCTATATTCTACCTTGCCTCGGCCGAGGCGCAAGCGCCTGGACGTCGTATCTGGTCGAAACCTTCCAGAAACTTGAGCGCAAGCGTATACCAGTCTGCCACGTTGGTTCCAAATCGATCCGGGGTGGAGTTAGGCGATTTGCTCGAAATCGGTGGTTTTTGTGGTTTGCGGTTGGCGGGTAATTGCGCCCGCGAAAATTCGAGCGACCATCGGGGAACGGAGAGGGTACCGAGGATACATGGGATCGACCATGGGGGCTTGAGCGAAGCGGTCGTCGGCGAGAGCACGCCGTTGTCATGAGCAACGAGAGCACCGAAAGCCTTTGTCTACGGCCGTCGCAACTGGCTCTGGAAACGTCAAAAGCCATTGCTCAACATCCCATGAAGAGGCCAAGCGGAGAGTGCAATGAATTTCGGCTCTACTGACCAACGGCCTGAGCCGGACCTCATTGAAGTCCAAGGCGCCTCCACCATCGCGCAAGCGCCTCGGAGTATTGGGCCAGCCGCGCTGCGGCAACACCCTATTTCGTCGGTCTTACCTGATAGTAGACCGTCGACTGCGCGCCGGTCGCCTTGGCAATCGTATAGACGTCATAGGAGGCCTGCGGATCGTCGCCCATGCCGAGCGAGCCTGAGGGCATGCCGGGGACGGCGAGGCCGGCGATATCGGGCCGCTCAGACAGAAGCTTGCGGACTGCTTCCAGCGGCACGTGGCCCTCGATGACATAGCCGTCGATGACGGCGGTGTGGCAGCCTTCAATGTCGGCCGGCACTGCGAAGCGCGTCTTGATGACCGACATATCGGCTTCGTCGTGGATGTCGACCTTGTAGCCGGCTGCCTCCATCGCTTCGGCCCATTGCTCGCAACAGCCGCATTGCGGATCCTTGTAGATGGCCATGGTGCCCGTTGCCGCCGCAGCGCCTGTCGCAAAGAGGGTGATGCCCGCAATCGCGCCTGCAACGAAATGCCTGCGTAACACGTCCATCGGACGCTCCTTTCCCGTTTCTGCTTGATGAGAGGATTGTGGCGCCCGGGCCGCGCGAAGTCGACCCGGGCTCATTGTCGCAGTTACTTGATTTCGGTCACGGTCAGTTTGCCGTTGACCCGGTCGGCGACGAATTCGATCGCGGCACCTTCCTTGAGCTTGGCCAGCAGAGCGTCGTCGCCGACGCGGAACACCATGGTCATGGCCGGCATGTCGAGGTTCTTCAGGTCCTCGTGGTCGATCGTCACCTTCTTGGCCTTGGTGTCGATCTTCTTGACGACGCCCTTGGTGAACTCCGCCGCCTGGACGGGGAGGGCAAACGTTGCGGTGACAGCGAGCGCGAGCGCCGCGAAGAGGGCACGTACTGTCTTCATGGTTTCATCCTTTCCTTTTGCTCTTGGTTACTTCTTCACGACGTCGAGCGGACCGTGCATGCCGGCGTCGTAGTGGCCGGGCACCAGGCAAGCGAACTCGAAGGTGCCGTCATTGGTGAAGGTCCAGTAGATGTCGCCGGACTTGCCGGGCTCGAGGCGAATGGCGTTCGGGTCGTCGTGCTCCATGTCGGGAAACTTCTCCATGGTGGCCTTGTGTTCCTGGATCGTCGCCTTGTCGTCGAGGACGAATTCGTGAGCGAGTTCGCCTGCGTTCTTGATCGCGAAGTGGACCGTCTGACCCTGTCGGACCTTGATGGTCGCCGGGGCGAAGATCATCTTGCCGTCGTCGGTTTCCTTCATGGTGATGCGGATCGTCTGGGTCGCCTTTTTCTTGTCGCCGGCTTCGCCAATGGACACCTTGCCGTGGCCACCGGCATGGCTGCCGCTGGCAAGTGCCTGGGAGGAAAGGGCGGAGGCGGCAATGAGTGCCAGAGCGAAAGCTGTCTTCTTCATCGTATGTTTCCTGGTGGATTTGAGAGAGTTCATTGCGATCTGCCGTTCCGTCATGGTTTCGGCGTGATCACGGTCTTGGCATCCTTGGCCCGAGTTGCTTCCGGCAGTTCGCCGGTCCACTCCCAGGCTTGCGTTCCCGGCGGGTTTTCGTACCAGCCGGGGTCGTTGTAATCGCCGGCAGAGATGCCCTCGCGCACCTTCACCACCGAGAACATGCCGCCCATCTCCAGCGCGCCGTGCGGACCCCAGCCGGTCATCATCGGGATCGTGTTGTCGGGGAGCGGCATTTCCATTTCGCCCATATCGGCCATGCCGGCCGTACCCATGGGCATGTAGTCGGGCTTGACCTTGCGGATCTTCGCCGCGACCGATTTCTTGTCGGCGCCGATGAAGGTCGGGATGTCGTGTCCCATCGCATTCATCGTGTGGTGCGACTTGTGGCAGTGGATCGCCCAGTCGCCCTCGTACTTGGCGTCGAATTCGTAGGCGCGCATGGCGCCTACAGGAATGTCGATCGACACTTCCGGCCAGCGCGCCTCGGGGCGCACCCAGCCGCCATCGGTGCAGGTCACCTCGAAATCGTAGCCGTGCATGTGGATCGGATGGTTGGTCATGGTGAGGTTTCCGACCCGCACGCGCACCCGGTCGTTCTTGGAAACAACCAGCGAATCGATGTCCGGGAAGATGCGGCTGTTCCAGCACCACATGTTGAAGTCGGTCATTTCCATGATGCGCGGGACATAGGTGCCGGGATCGATGTCATAGGCGTTGAGCAGGAACACGAAGTCGCGGTCGACGCGCATGAAGTTCGGATCCTTCGGGTGCACCACGAAGAAGCCCATCATGCCCATCGCCATCTGCACCATCTCGTCGGCATGCGGGTGGTACATGAAGGTGCCGGACTTCACGAGGTCGAACTCGTAGACATAGGTCTTGCCGGCTGGAATATGCGGCTGCGACAGGCCGCCGACGCCATCCATGCCCGACGGCAGGATCATGCCGTGCCAATGGATGGTGGTGTGCTCCGGCAGCTTATTGGTGACGAAGATCCTGACGCGGTCGCCTTCGACCGCCTCGATCGTCGGACCCGGTGACTGGCCGTTATAGCCCCACAGATAGGCGGTCATGCCATCCGCCATTTCCCGTTCGACCGGCTCGGCAACCAGGTGGAACTCCTTGACGCCGTTGTTCATGCGGTGGGGCAGCGTCCAGCCGTTGAGGGTGACGACGGGATTGTAGTCGGGTCCGCTCGTCGGAACGAGAGGCTTCTGCGTGGTGGCGTTGTCCATGCTTGCCGCTTCGGGCAGGCCGGTGTTGGAGGTCTGGGCCCAGGCGGCGGTCGAAACGAGAGCTGCGCCGGCGCCGAGGAAGTGCCTTCTGTTGAACATGACGTGATCCTTCTTAATGTCCTGCGCCGCCGGCTTCGGCCGCTGCCGGTGCCGCTGCTGCTCCAGCCGATCCGCCTGATCCGCCCCCATGGATGGCTGTCATCAGATCGGCATCGGCCAGCCAGAAATCGCGCTTCGCGTTAACGGCAAGCACCGTCGAGTTCACCTTGGCCCTGACGTCGGCAAGCAGTTCGAAGGTGCTGGTGATCATGCCGTTGTAGCTGAGCGTCGCTTCCTCCTCGATCTTCGTTCGCAGCGGCACGACATTGTTGCGGTAGTGCCGAGCAATCTCGTAGCGCGAGCGATAGGCCTCATAGGCCGAGCGTGCTTCCGAGCGGATGTTGACCGCCTTTTCCGCAAGCAGGTTCGCCGCCCGCATATGGGCGAGTTCGGCCTTGCGCATGCGCGCACTTCCGTTATCGAAAATCGGGATGACGAATTCGAGCTCGAATTGCCCTGTTGTCTCGACCTCGGTGTCGTGATCCTCGCGCTCCCGCTCGGTTTCGGCGCCGGCGACCAATTCAAGATCGGTCACGTAGCGGGTCGCTTCGGTCAGTTGGTAGGACTTCGCCACGGCTTCGAGATCGAGCCGCGCGATCTGGAGGTCGACGCGGCGCTTCAAAGCTTCCGCCTCGATGCTGTCTTTGCGGGCGAGCGTCTTCGGCAGGTTCGGCAGGCGGTTCGGGACCTGGTAGTCAACGTCGGCGCCCCAGAGGCCCATCAGCCGTGTGAGGTTTTCCTTGGCAAGACGCGCCGCAAGCCGGGCTTCGGCCGCCTGGCCGGCGAGTTCCGCGTTGAAGACGTGCTCACGCGCCTGATTGCCCTTGCCCATGGCACCGGTCTCGCCGAGTTTCGCCGCCAGTTCGGAAGAGGCGTCCGCCGCAGCCTGTGCTTGGCTGAGCTGCCCGACGGTTTCCCATGCAGCGACTACTTCGATCCAGGCGCGGCGCGTTTCGGCGGCAAGCTGCAAGGTGCTGAGTGCCGCGTCGAGCTGTGCCTGGCGGAAGCGCGCATCGGCGACGGCGATATTCTTGTCGCGGGTCAGGAGTGCCAGGATGTTGGTGGTGACGAGACCCTCGATAGCTTTGTACGCTTGCAACTCCGGTGTGCCGATGCCGGTCGTGCCGATCGAGACGGTGGGGTTGAGGAACAGCGTCGCCTGCCAGGCATCCGCTGATGCATCGCCCAGATCGGCATAGGCCGCCTGCAGCCCCTTGTTGTTGAGAAGGGCGATCTGAACGGCGGTGTCGGCGTCGACCGTTTTGCGCTTCAGCAGCGCTTTGACCTCGGCATTGACCTTGTCGGCCTGTTCGCGATTCTGGATCCAGACGCTTTTCTTGGTCGCCGCCGTGGAGATCTTGGCATCCACGGTCGCAAAGCCGGCATCCTTCGCCGAATATTCGGCATTGGTGGCGCAGCCAGCAAGCACGAGCGGCAGTCCGATCGCTGCCACGAGATTGAAACGACCGAGCCTCATGACGCGTCTCCCTTGGCGGTTGACTGCGCGTCGTTGAGCGGACCCCAGGCCTTGGGGCCGGTCGGTTCGCGATGGGTGTAGCCCGAAATGGGGCTACGGTACTGCGTGCTTCGAATGCCGCTGGAGCTGTCAGCGGGATCGCCAAGGCTTGAAACCTCGGCAGGCAAAGTGGCAGCGCATCCGCCCAGGATGATGGGCAGGAGCGCCATGGAAAACAATCGTTTCATGGTCAAACCTGAAATGTGAAGGGCAGAGATCGGCGACGACAGGAAACAGACCGGGCGGGCCTCGTCGCGGACCGCGCTACAGCGCCGTGCGCCTCACTGGACGCGCAAAGCTTGCTGTAACACTTTGAATTACTGCAGGTTCAGCCCCTCAAATCGGCTAGGATCAAGGGAAACATGCATTCGCGGTCACGGATTCGCGAAGTCAGGCTCTTGGGGGACGATGAAGTCCGTCGAGCTCACCCGGAGTGAGCTGCGGGTGTGGTCCAAAATTGCGGACCGAGCGTGGGAAAGCAGGATGGCTCCCGTCGGCATCGCCAAGCACTGCCACGGCGGCGCAGAAGGTCTTGCAGCAATCCTTCTTGTCGCTCTTGCCGTTTTCCTGGCTCGGCTCCACCTTGCCCTTGTCGAGGCTCGGGCAGTGCTCGGTCGCAACTTGCGTCGGATTGGCGGACGCCTCGATCTGCATCGAGCCATGCGCGGCCGCATGCATCATGCCGGAGGCGGTGGAAAAGGGCAGCAGGGCCAGCGACAAAGCGATCGCCAGCTTCAGCGCAATCCGCAAACGCAGATATATGATTCGCACCTTTTCCATGATCGATCCGTAGAAACGCAGTTGATTCCTGTCAATGCGGCTGGCGCTCAGCCGCGTCACAAACGCGTGAGACCGGGCCAGGCGCACCGGTGTCATCCGTGCCGCCGGTTACGAACCGGATCGATGCCGGCCGTGCCGAAGCGGGCGGGCTCCGTCGCCTTGCCCGGCGTATTTCCGGCGTCGGCGAGGTCATCGAGAATGGGACATTCCGGGCGTCCGTCGCCGTTGCAATGGGCGGCGAGATATTTGAGCGTCCGGCTCATCGCCTTCAGTTCCTCGGCCTTGCGCTCCAGGATATCCACATGTTCGAGCGCAATCTTCTTGACCTCACCGCTGGCGCGTGACCGGTCGCGCCAAAGCGCCAGAAGATCCGCCATTTGCTCGACGGTGAAGCCGAGATCCCGCGAACGGCGGATGAAGCGCAGTGTGTGGATGTCGTTTTCGCCATAGTTGCGGTAGCCGGCCTCGCTGCGATCGGCCGGTGGAATGAGACCGATCGTCTCGTAATAGCGGATCATTTTCGTCGAAACGCCAGAGGCGCGTGAGGCTTCACCGATATTCATGATTTCATCCTTGCTACCGCCTTGCGGCCATTCCCTTCGAATATAGGGGCTCTCCCCGGCTGCCGCCACGCGACGGCAGGAGACCGGGGAGAATGCCAGTTATGCCGTGCGTGCTGCGGCCACCGGGCGAAACGCCCTGAGGCGCAAGGCATTGCCGAGCACGAAGACGCTGGAGAGCGCCATGGCGCCGGCTGCGAAGATCGGCGACAGCAGGAGCTCGTAGGGCGGATAGAGCGCTCCGGCGGCAACCGGGATCAGCACCGCATTGTAGGCGAAGGCCCAGAAGAGATTCTCCTTGATGTTGCGGATCGTTGCCTTGGACAGTGCGATGGCATTTGGAACACCCAGGAGATCACCGGACATCAGCACGACATCGGCACTTTCGATGGCGACATCCGTGCCGGTGCCGATCGCAAGCCCGACATCGGCTTCGGCCAGCGCCGGTGCATCGTTGATGCCATCGCCGACGAAGGCAACCGCGCGTCCGCCTTCCTTCAGCTTCTTCAGAGCAGCAACCTTGCCGTCCGGCAGGACTTCGGCAATGACCTCGTCGATGCCGAGCTTGGCGGCAATGGCTTCCGCGGTGCGACGGTTGTCGCCGGTAATCATCGCGACCTTGAGGCCGAGATCGTGCAGTATGCGG
Organism: Ensifer sp. 38_S197; assembly: GCF_056924495.1. Taxonomy (NCBI): domain Bacteria; kingdom Pseudomonadati; phylum Pseudomonadota; class Alphaproteobacteria; order Hyphomicrobiales; family Rhizobiaceae; genus Ensifer; species Ensifer sp. 38_S197. Next base: position 2,281,264 of record NZ_JBXOVZ010000001.1, read on the forward strand.
ATCGCCTGCGGCGTTGTTTCCTTGATTGGGTCGGCAACGGCGATGATTGCCGCGAGCTTGCCGTCGATCGCCGTATAGAGCGGGCTCTTGCCTTCCGAGCCAAGACGGGCCGCCTGCTCGGCAAAGGCGGAGACATCGAGCTTCAGCTGCGCCATCAGCCGGTCTGCGCCGACATGGATGGTGCGGCCCGTGACCTCAGCGCTGGCACCGAAGCCGGGAATGGCTTCGAACCTCGCGGGCTCAGCGATTGCCAGACCTTTTGCCTTGGCCGCCTCGACGATCGCCTCGGCAATCGGGTGCTCGGAGCGGGTCTCGACGGCGGCGACCAATGCCAGCACGGCGTCACGTTCAAAGCCCTCGGCAGTTTCGAGGTCGGTGAGTTCCGGCCGGCCCTTGGTCAAGGTGCCGGTCTTGTCGACGGCGATGACGGTGGCATTGCGCAGCGTCTGCAGCGCCTCGCCCTTGCGGAAGAGAACGCCCATTTCGGCGGCGCGGCCGGTGCCGACCATGATCGACGTCGGAGTGGCAAGGCCCATGGCGCAGGGGCAGGCGATGATCAGCACCGCAACGCCGTTGACCAGCGCGAAGGTCAGGGCCGGATCGGGGCCGAAGACCAGCCAGATGCCGAAGGTGACGAGAGCAACGGTGATGACCGCGGGCACGAACCAGGCGGTGACGCGGTCGACCAGCGACTGGATCGGTAGCTTGGCGCCCTGAGCCTGTTCGACCATCTTGATGATCTGCGCCAGCACCGTGTCGGCGCCAACCTTGGTCGCACGGAAGGTGAAGGAGCCTGTCTTGTTGATGGTGCCGCCGACGACTTCACTGCCCGCGATCTTTTCGACCGGAACCGGTTCGCCCGTAATCATCAATTCGTCGACATAGGAGTTGCCGTCGATGACGCTGCCATCCACCGGCACCCGGTCGCCGGGGCGCACGAGTACGGTGTCGCCGGTGTGGACATCGGAGAGCGGGACCTCGATCGTTTCGCCGTCGCGAACGACGCGGGCAGTCTTGGCCTGCAGGCCCATCAGATGCTTGATCGCCTCGGAGGTCCGACCCTTGGCGCGCGCTTCGAGGAAACGGCCGAGCAATATCAGCGTGACGATGACGGCCGCGGCCTCGTAATAGACGTTGGCGGTACCGTCAGGCAGGAGGTCCGGCGCAAAGGTTGCGACGACCGAATAGATCCAGGCGGCGGAGGTACCGATCGCGACCAGCGAGTTCATGTCCGGAGCCAGGCGGAAGAGGGCAGGCACGCCCTTCTGATAGAAGCGCAGGCCCGGGCCGAAGAGCACCAGCGTCGTCAGCACGAACTGCAGGTACCAGCTTTCCTGCATGCCGATATTGGTCATGACGAAATCATGCACTGCCGGGACGAAGTGCGAGCCCATTTCGAGCACGAAGATCGGCAGCGTCAGCACACCTGCCAGCAACAGCGAGCGGGCGAGCTTTCGGGTCTCCTGTTCGCGCTTTTCGCCTTCACGATCGACGCTGTCGTCGCCGGTGATGCGCTTGGCCGAGTAGCCGGCAACACGAACCGCCTCTTCGAGCGCCGCGGCCGTTGCGATCCCCTTCGTCACGCGGACCGAAGCGCGCTCGGTCGCCAGATTGACGTTGGCTTCGGTGACACCCGGCACCGTCTTCAGTGCCTTTTCGATGCGGGCGACACAGGAGGCGCAGGTCATGCCTTCGATGGTGAACTCGATCGTGTCTTCGGCCGCGCCGTAACCGGCATTTTCGATGGCCTTGACGATATCGGCCGATTTGGTGCCGGCATCGAAGCGAACGTCGGCGCGCTCGGTCGCAAGGTTGACCGAGGCCGCAGTCACGCCCGGGACGGCGCGAATCGCCTTTTCGACGCGTGCAACGCAGGAGGCGCAGGTCATGCCCTCGACGGGAATGCTGGCGCTGAAAGCGGCGGAAATCGCTTCGACGTCGTTATTTCTAATGGGGGTCACCGATCCCATGATCGTGCTCCTTTCACAGTCTTTTATCGCAATCTGGGCCTTCCAGCGATGGGAAGGTCGAGGGTGCCGCCGAACTTCCGTGCGACGAAATGAGAGATGAACTTCAGTGCGTTTGGTAGGTCTCAAAGCTTCCTATGACGGGAAGGTAGGGGTTCCCACCGTTGGAAGGTCAAGGGCAGGGCTTATAAATTTCTTCCGCTGGACGGAGAGCGCTTTCGGCGAACTACGAACCAAAGAAAAACGCCCCGACATGGCCGGGACGTTTGGTCGGAAGTTATCCGCACGGAGCATCGTCAGAGCGCGTGGCTCTCGTAGCCGGAAGCCTTCAGGGCGTCGCCGATTGCATCGGGGCCGGCAGCGGTCTCGACGCTGACCTCCCTGTTGCCGAGATCGACCTTGATCGTCGCCTGCGGGTCGACGCTCAGGATCGCCTTCTGGACGGCACCGGCGCAGTGGCCGCAGGTCATGTTGTCGATCTTGTAGGTCTGCATGCTTGTCTCCTTCGTTTCGTTGTGAGAGAAACATGGCGGTTCCCACCCTTGGAAGGTCAAGAGGGCCTCCCAACATATTTTTCAAGGGTTTATTGGCCCATTCAGGTGGTAGCGGACACGCGAAAGACGCCGTTTGGGCGCCGACTAATGCTCCGAAAAATTTGAAAGTCTTTCATAATCGATCCCGGGAATGGACGGCTAGCGGTCCGGCTCCGGAAGACGCACAATCCAAAGGCTGTGCAAAAGGCATTCGCGTCGTCTGAAAGAGGGCGGACGATCGCCAGCCGGCACGAACCGAGAGCGGTTCGTGAAGCGATCGACCCGGAAACCCCGGGCGTTTCGAAATGCACTGAGCGGGAACTGGAGGAGACGGTTTCCCGATCTCTGTCGTTCGGCTGCGTCGTGGTGACGCCGCCAAGGGAGGAAAGATGTTTGAACGACTATTCAAGCTGAAAGAGCATCAGACGACGGCGCGCACCGAGGTGATCGCCGGTATTACGACATTCCTGACGATGTCCTACATCATCTTCGTCAACCCCGACATCCTGTCGAGCACGGGCATGGATAGGGATGCCGTCTTCGTCGCAACCTGTATCGCTGCGGCCCTCGGTTCTGCCGTCATGGCGCTTGTCGCCAACTGGCCGATCGGCATGGCGCCCGGCATGGGCCTCAACGCCTTTTTCGCCTTCACCGTGGTCGCCGCCCTCGGCTTCACCTGGCAGCAGGCGCTGGGCGCGGTCTTCATCTCGGGCGTGATCTTCCTGATCCTGACCGTCACCGGTGTCAGAAGCTGGCTGATCGCCGGGATTCCGCATTCGCTCAGAAGTGCGATCGCCACCGGTATCGGCCTCTTCCTCGGCATCATCGCCTTGAAGAACGCCGGCATCGTCGTCGACAATCAGGCAACGCTCGTCGGCCTCGGCGATCTCAAACAGACTGGACCGTTGCTTGCCATCCTCGGCTTCTTCGTCATCGCCGTGCTCGACGCACTGAAGGTTCGCGGCTCAATCCTGATCGGCATCCTGGTCGTCACGGTTCTGTCGATGATCCTCGGCGTCAGCGAGTTCAAGGGGGTCGTCTCGGTACCGCCAAGCATTGCGCCAACCTTCCTGCAGTTGGACATCATGGGCGCCCTGCATGGCGGCCTGCTGCATGTCATCCTCGTCTTCGTTCTCGTCGAAGTCTTTGACGCCACCGGCACGCTGATCGGTGTCGCCAAGCGCGCCAAGCTGGTCGAAGAGGGCAAGCCGAGCCGTCTCGGTCGCGCGCTTCTCGCCGACAGCACGGCGATCGTCGCCGGCTCGCTGATCGGAACCAGCAGCACCACCGCCTATGTCGAAAGCGCTTCGGGCGTTCAGGCCGGCGGCCGTACCGGGCTGACTGCGCTCACCGTCTGCGTGCTTTTCCTGGCAGCGCTGTTCTTCTCGCCGCTGGCGGCCGCCGTTCCGTCCTATGCAACGGCTCCGGCTCTGCTCTACGTCGCCGGCCTGATGATGCGCGAGCTGACCGAAGTCGACTGGGACGACCTGACGGAAGCGGCACCGGCTGCGCTCACCGCGCTCGCCATGCCCTTCACCTACTCGATCGCCAATGGTCTTGCGTTCGGTTTCGTCAGCTACGTCGTCTTGAAGGTCTGCACCGGCAAATGGAGCGTCATCCACCCGGCAACCCAGATCGTTGCGGCGCTCTTCATCGTCCGCTTCGCGTTCTTTGCAGGATGACGAAAATTGGCCAAGGCATGCCGCCTCGACCAATCAGAACTTCCCCGTAAGTGCTAGCCGGAGCAACGAAATGTCGCTCCGGCCCTTTTGTGTCGATTTGGTTTTAAAATACGCAAATCCGGACGGATAACCGCTTCAAACTTTTCCTGGATCTGCTCAGTATTGCCCCGCCGGCAGGTGCACCACCAGGCCATCGAGCTCCGCCGTGACCATGATCTGACAGCTCAGGCGACTTCTCTCGTTCGGGTTGACGACGCACTCGATCATGTCCTGCTCCTGGAATTCGGGCACCGGCAATCGCTCGGTCCATTCTCCGTCGATGTAACAATGACAAGTGCCGCAGGCGCAGGAGCCGCCGCACTCGGCGGCGATGGCGTCGATGCCGTTCTGCACGGCGGCGGACATCAGCGATTGACCGACCTCCGCCTGCACTTCCTTCGTCGTGCCGTCCGCGCCGATGAAGACGATCTTGGGCATGGGTATTCTCCGGTTCTTGAAAATGTTGGTGTCGGTTCGGGTCAGGCCGGGCGGATGGCGATTTTCAGCCGCTTGGGGCCGCGGACCGAGAGCCCGCGCTTGTATTCCGGTTCCCGGTCGACGAGTTCGATGATGGGGCAGCGGCGAAGCAGCGTGCTGAAGATGATATCCATGTCGAGACGTGCGAGATGGTTGCCGAGGCAGAAATGCACGCCGCCACCGAAGGCGAGGTGCCGGTTGGGCGTGCGGCCGATGTCGAAGGCATCGGCATTCTCGAACTGCTTCGGATCGCGGTTGGCAGCACCGTAGAGCAGGCCGAACTTGGTGCCCCGTTCGAAGCGCCGGCCGCAGATTTCGACATCCTCGACGCAATGGCGATGGAAAAACGGAAGCGGCAACTCGTAGCGGAACATCTCCTGCACGCCGGTCTGGATCAGGCCGGGATCGTTGCGCAACCGCGCCATCTGTTCGGGGAAACGCAGGAGCGCATGCATGCCGCTGCCGAGTACGTCGATCGTCGAGCCGTGGCCAGCCATCAGGATCAGCATGCAGGTCGAGATGAACTCGTCGAAGTTCATTGCGCCGGAGCGTTCCGCTTCGATCAGCACCGAAATTAGGTCATCCTTCGGCGCCCGCTCGCGCTCGGCCTTCAGCGCCGTCAGATATTCGTAGAATTCGGTCGTGTTGTCCTCGGCGATCTTCTTGCGGGCGTCGGAGCGGTCGACGTCGAAGAATTGCACGATGTTCTCCGACCAGATGCGAAGCTGGGGACAGTCTTCGTCCGGAACGCCGAGTAGGCGGCCGATGATATGGCCGGGAACGTGGGCGGCCAGGTCGTCGACGAAATCGATCTCGCCGCGATCGGCAAGGCTGTCGATCAGGCGGTCGACATAGGCCTGGATCTGGTCGCGAAGCTTGGCGATCATGGCCGGCGTGAACAGCTTGAACACCTGCTTGCGCAGCCGGTCGTGCACCGCGCCGTCGCTATCGAGCAAGCTGAACTGCACGAAGCGCTCGTGGTGCGGCATGTCATGCCAATTGCCGGCGCGCTGCAGTTCCGCCAACTCCTCCGCCGTCGCGATGTCCTCCAGCGAGCGCACCATGCGCTTGTCCATGACGATTGCCGAAACGTCCTCGAAGCGCGAAGCCAGCCAAATGTCGAAGTCCGGGAAATAATGCAGCCCCTCCTTCTCGCGCAAAGCGCGGTAGGTCGGATAGGGATCGCGGGCAAAATCCGGGGACAGCGGCGCGAAGATCAAATCCGCTATTTCGCTGTTCGACGCGGCTTCGGTCATGGGCAACACTCCGTGCATAAAGCTGCATGATAGCGTCAACATCGTCTAGCTGGGAATGGTGGGCTGTCGCAAGATGATGGACAAAACTCGCATCGCCTGACAGAAAGCGCAGATGCTTTCTGAAAACGAAAAGATCCACTTCCATACGCCGGCGAGATTTGCCGATGCGTTCCCTTATCTGGCGCTCGTTGCCGGAAGCCGAACGGCCCGTCCGGAGGAGGCGCCGATCCGCAAGCGGTTCCACCAGCATGTCTTCGTCTACACGACAGGCGGCTGTGGGCTGATCGAGGTGCGTGGACAACGCTTCCTCGCCGAAACGGGCAGCGTCGCCTGGCTCGATACCGCCCAGGCCTACGCGCATAGCTGCGCGCCCGACAATGAAAACTGGTCTTATCTCTGGATGGGAATCGAGGGACACGGGCTTGATGCGCTCTATCAATTCCTCGGCGTGCAGCAGTCGCCGCTGTTCGTGCCCAGGGATCCACCGACGCCACGCGCTGCCTTCGAGGCCGTGAGCGGATATCTTGCGCAACGCTCGCCGGCGACCGATGCCTTGGCGAGTGCGGCCATCTCCGGGCTGATTGCGGACATGATCGGGCCGCGTCTGACCGGTCGTGAGCCGGCCGAGGATGCGCCGGACGAGGACCGTTTGCTGGCTGTTCTTTCAGCGATGCGTGAGGATCTCGCCCGAGCCTGGACCATCGATGATCTCGCGACCCTAGCGCGGCTCAGCCAGTCGCAGCTCTTTCGCCGCTTTCGCGACATGGTGGGCACCACACCGATGGATTGGTTGCGCCACGAGCGCATCAATCAGGCAAAACGTCTGCTGGTCGGCCCCGACGCCAAGGTGTCGGCGGTAGCGGCCGTCTGCGGCTATCCAGATCCCTATCATTTCTCGCGCGATTTCCGGCGGTTGACGGGATACACGCCGACGAAGTTCAGGCGCGATGGCGGCTATTGATGCCGCAGTCGTATCATTCGATTTCGGCGGCCAGCGAGGCCCTGGCGCACCGATGAACCCGACCGGACGACCGGGTCATGCGTTCATTCACACGATCAGGAACGGCTCCTTGAAGAAATGTTCCTCCAGGTTCACGCCTTCGCCGCCGCGGTCGACCACCGCGAAATCCGAGACGTCGTCAAGCGGCGTCAGGATGCCGTGCCAGACATTGCGGGCGATGTTGACGCCCTGGCCCGGCGTGGTCTTGAAGGCGATCGGTTCACCCGGGCCTTCGTCGGTTTCCCGGGATACGACAACGAGAAACGGATTGTCGCTCAAGGGGATGAAGGCCTGGCTGCCGAGCGGATGACGCTCGACCATGGTGAGTTTCAGCGGGAGCGGATAGGGCTCGCCACGCACCAGGCTGATCATCGGTCGGGCCTTCTCGCCCGTGGTCTCGATCTTGGCGAGGTCGTGAAAGCGGGTGCATTTGCCGCCGTTGATGGGGAAGTTGTGGGCATTCTCCGTTTCGATCACGTCGCCGAAGGGCGCAAAGGCCTCCCGGGTCAGTGGCTGTATGACGATCTCCTTCATGCGACGCTCCTCCGTCCAATGTTGATCGATGGCAGCAATTCCGTGGAAAGCCATTTCCCAGGGAATTGCGGTTCAAGTCCGATCATTTCGTTTCCTCGGCGAAACGATCTAAGGTGTGCCGGCCTTCGCAATACGCCCGAAGACACGCAGCCGGCTGACGCCGCCGTCGGGGAAGATGTTGAAACGCACATGGGTCACCGGACCAGAGGCGGCGATTTCGTGGGCTTCATAGCTGTGGATGCTGTCGGCCGCGAGTTTGCGCGGCGGCAGGACCTCACGCCAGAACATCGACGATGCCGTGACGGACGCGGCCACGTCGCAGGCGGCTGCTCCGAGGTCGACCGCCTGCAGCGAGCAGGCGTCGGGATAATTGCCCTTGAAATGGGCGGTATCGACCACGATGCGCTCGACTTCGCCGCGTGCGGCAAGTTTCACGACGATCCAGTCGTTTCCGGGCTCGCGCCGCCGGCGGGTTTCCCAGCCGTCGCCCATGTTGATGCCGCGTCCGGGCGCAAGCAGGCGCTGGTGGCCGTAGTGCCCGTTCGAATAGGCAATGATGCGCCCACCGAGCAGCGACGAAGCGAGGTCGACCACCGTATCGCCGATCGCCGCCCGGTCGAGGGCCGGCGTGCCGTAGGCCTTCAGACGGGCAATGCCTCCGTCCGGATAGATGCGCAGGCGGACATGGCTCCAGACTGCATCCGACTTCGCCTCGAAGTGATGCAGCGCGCTCGGGCCGAGCGGCCGTGGGCACACCAGTTCCGTCCAGACCGTCTCCTCGTTAGGCTCTCCCGGTACCAGGCAGGCGTCGATGGCACAGGCGCTCGGATAGTTGCCGGTGAAATGCGCCGTGTCGACTTCGAAGCCGTGGATACGGCCATTCGCGGCCAGCGCGATGATCGCGTGATCGTTGCCGGGGCCGCGGCGGCGCCGCGTCTCCCAGCCGTCCATCCACTTGCCGTTCTCATCGTAGACGCCGGGGTGATAGACAGGCGGTGCGTCCTGGAGCATGCGCTCGAGCGGCGCGAAGAATTCGTCGCTTGCGAAGACCGGCCGCGCGCCGAGACCGGCGGAGGCGAGGTTGATCGCGTTCAGCGCGAATTCGGGCGGGCGCACGCCGTCGGTCGTCATCGCGGGATCCTCAGCTCGGCAGCATGTCCTTGAGGCGCAGATAGGCGATCCGTTCCACCTGCCGGCACGCCGTCTCGAACTCCGTCTCGCGGTCGTTGTTGATCCGGCTCTCGAAGGCCGCAAGGATTTCACCCTTGGTGCGTCCCTTGACCGCCATGATGAACGGGAACTTGAACTTCTCGACATAGGCAGCGTTGAGCGTGGTGAAGCGCTCGCGTTCGGCATCAGTCAGCGCATCGAGCCCGGCGGAGGCCTGCTCATTGGTCGAGCTTTCGGTGAGCCGTTTCGCCTGCGCCAGCTTGCCGGCGAGATCCGGGTGGGCGATCAGAACGGCAAGCCGCTCCTCGGCCGAGGCTTCGCGGAAGACGGCAGAAAGCGCCGCGGCAAGGCCGATTGCGGTATCGTTGGCGGGCGAAAGCTCGCCCTGGAAGGCGCGCTTGGCTATCCACTTCGAATGTTCAAAGACGCCGCCGAATTTGGCAACGAACGCCTCTTCGCCAAGCCGCGACGGACGATCGTCCCAGGCCTTGTACGGGTAGTTCTCGGTCCAGTAGCGGGCAATGTCGACACGCTTGGCGAGCCAGACCTTTTCATGGCTCTGCACGTAATCGAGGAAACGGGCAAGCGCTGCGGCGCGGCCGGGCCGGCCGACGAGGCGGCAGTGCAGCCCGATGCTCAGCATCTTCGGCGCGCCGGCGGCCCCTTCGGCATAGAGCACGTCGAAGCTGTCTTTGAGATAGCTGAAGAACTGGTCGCCGCTGTTGAAGCCCTGCGGCGTCGCAAAGCGCATGTCGTTGCTGTCGAGCGTATAGGGGATGACCAATTGGTGACGCCCGGCGTGTTCATGCCAATAGGGCAGGTCGTCGGCATAGGCGTCGGAAACATAGTCGAATCCGCCGGCCTCGGTGACGAGGTCGAGCGTGTTGTCGGAACAACGCCCCGTGTACCAGCCGCGCGGACGCTCGCCGGTGACGATGGTGTGCAGACGGATCGCTTCAGTGATCTCCTGGCGCTCGCGCTCGGCTGAGAAGTCCTTGTGCTCGATCCACTTGAGGCCGTGCGAGGCGATTTCCCAGCCGGCATCCTGCATGGCCGCGACCTGTTCCGGCGAACGCTTCAGCGCGGTGGCGACACCGTAGACGGTTGCCGGCACGCCGCGCTCCGTGAACATGCGATGCAGTCGCCAGAAGCCGGCTCGGGCGCCATATTCGTAGATCGATTCCATGTTCCAGTGGCGCTGACCCTGCCAGGGTTGCGCACCGACGATTTCCGACAGGAATGCTTCGGATGCCGCGTCGCCATGCAGCACGCAGTTCTCGCCGCCTTCCTCGTAGTTGATGACGAATTGCACGGCGATCCGCGCGCCGTCGGGCCATGTGATCTTGAAGTTCGGGCCGTGGCCGTGAAGATCGCGGGGGTATCTCATCAAAGCAGTTCCTCCAGACATTTTCGTCTCTGCGCTAAGATTTCTAACGGCATTTCCCCTGACCCATTCCCCCCAAAAAATTTGAAAGTCTCGAATGATCCGCTCGCTACCAAACGGACCGGAATGCCGGAATACTGCGAGGTGGAAAGCTGACTTCGGGAGGAGCGAACAGAATGCAATCTCATGGTGGAAACGCCGGTCGCCTGACGACGCATGTGCTGGATACGGCAAGCGGCAAGCCAGCCGAGGGGCTGCGCATCGAGCTCTACCGGGTCGATGGCGAGCGCCAGACACACATCAAATCGGTCAAGACCAATGATGACGGTCGCTGCGACGAGCCGCTCTTGAGCGGCGAGCGGATGCAGACCGGCACCTACGAGCTGCATTTCCATGCCGGCGATTATCTCGGCGGTGCGAGCCAGCGCGGCGAGAATCCGTTCCTCGACGTGATCCCGATCCGCTTCGGCATCGAGAACCAGGGCGCGCATTACCATGTGCCGCTGCTTCTCTCGCCCTATGGCTACTCCACCTACCGCGGGAGCTGAGACATGACCATCCAGATCCGCAACACCATTCGCTTCCTGCTGAACCATCGCCTGGTCGAGCTTGCCGATGTCTCGCCAGTTCAGACCCTGCTCGATTTCCTGCGCATCGACCGCAACCTGAAGGGCACCAAGGAAGGCTGCGCCGAGGGCGACTGCGGCGCCTGCACGGTGCTCGTCGGCCGTCTGCTCGACGGCAAGCTCAAATATGAATCCGTCAATGCCTGCATCCGCTTCGTCGGTTCGCTCGACGGCTGTCATATCGTGACGGTGGATTCGCTGGCGCAGCCGGCGGGACCCTTGCATCCGGCGCAGCAGGCGATGGTCGATACTCACGCCTCGCAGTGCGGTTTCTGTACGCCGGGCTTCGTGATGTCGCTCTATGGCCTCTGGATGGAAAATCCGAAGCCGTCCATCCCCGAGATCGAAAAGGCGCTGCAAGGCAATCTCTGCCGCTGCACCGGCTACGCCGCGATCATCCGCGCGGCAGAAGCGATCTCGACGATCGGCGATGTCGGCAAGGATCCGCTGGTGGTCGAACGTGATCGGATCGCCGGGGAACTGGCCGCCCTTCAGGATGGTCGCCGGGTGGAAATCGGCTCGGAGACGGAACGCTTCATCCTTCCAGGCTCGGTCGACGATTTCGCCGCCGTGCTCGAATCCAACCCGAAGGCAACGATCGTTGCTGGCTCGACCGATGTCGGTCTCTGGGTGACGAAGTTCATGCGCGACATCTCTCCGGTCATCCACCTGACCCATCTCGAGGAACTGCGCCGGATCACGGTTGACACCGAAGGCGTGACGCTAGGCGCCGGCGTCAGCTATGCCGAGGCCTATCCGGTCATCGTCGAGCACTTCCCGGAACTGACGGAGCTTTGGGATCGCATCGGCGGCCAGCAGGTGCGCAACATGGGCACCGTCGGTGGCAACATCGCCAACGGCTCACCGATCGGCGACACGCCGCCGGCGCTGATCGCGCTTGGTGCATCGATCACGCTGCGCAAGGGCGCTCGCCGCCGCACGGTCGTGCTTGAAGACTTTTTCATCGCCTACGGCAAGCAGGACCGCGAGCCCGGCGAGTTCGTGGAATCCGTGCGCATCCCGTTCGTTTCCGACAACGCCCGCGTGGCCGTCTACAAGGTGACGAAGCGCCTGGACGAGGATATCACCGCCGTTTGTGGCGCCTTCCGTATCGCCTTCGATGCCGGCCGGGTGACTGGCGCGGTCATCGCCTTCGGCGGCATGGCCGCTACGCCGAAGCGCGCCGCGAATGTGGAGGCTGCCCTCAAGGGTGCGGAGTGGACCGAGGAGACGATCGAGCGCGCTGTTGCGGCCTTTGACCAGGATTTCACGCCGCTTAGCGACTGGCGCGCCTCGGCGGAGTACCGCCAACTGGTGGCGAAGAACCTGCTTCGCCGCTTCTATCTCGAAACGCAGTCGAGCGGCCAGATCCGCCTCGATCGTGCCATTGCTGTCGCGGTTTAAGGGAGGAAGCCATGAACGTGATGCAGCCCATCGACCGCATCCGCGGCGGCGTACACGAAAAGGAACGGCACGAGTCCGGCCACAAGCATGTGTCGGGAACGGCCGAGTATATCGACGACATTCCGGAACCCCAGGGCACGTTGCACGGCTATCTCGGTCTGTCGCAGCGGGCGCATGCGGAGATCCTGTCGATCGACTTCGAGGCGGTGTCGAGCAGCGAAGGTGTGATCGGCGTCCTGACGGCGGCCGACATCCCCGGCGAGAATGACATCAGCTCGGCGCACAAGCACGACGAGCCGATCTTCGTCACCGACAAGGTGGAGTTCCACGGCCAGCCGATCTTCGCGGTCGTTGCAACCTCGCGTGAGGCCGCCCGCCGTGCTGCTGCCAAGGTCAAGATCGAATACCGCGATCTGCCACATGTGACCGACGTGCTGGAAGCGGCAGCGGCGAACTATCCATTGGTGATCGATCCGCTGAAGCTCGAGCGCGGCGACATCGAGGCCGGCTTCGCCAAGGCGAAGAACATCCTTGAAGGCGAGATGCGGATCGGCGGCCAGGACCACTTCTATCTGGAAGGGCAGATCTCCTTCGCCATTCCCGGCGAGGACGACGAGGTCCTCGTCTATTCCTCGACCCAGCATCCGAGCGAGACGCAGCACATGGTCGCGACCGTGCTCGGCGTGCCGTCGAATGCGGTCACCGTCAACGTGCGCCGCATGGGCGGCGGCTTTGGCGGCAAGGAAACCCAGGCCAACATCTTCGCGGCCGTTGCGGCCGTTGCCGCGAAGAAGTACCGCTGCCCGGTCAAGGTCCGGCCCGACCGCGATGACGATATGAGTGCGACCGGCAAGCGCCACGATTTCCACGTGGACTACAAGCTCGGCTTTGACGACGAGGGGCGTATCGAAGCAGTTGATGCCGTCTTTTCGGCGCGCTGCGGCTATTCCGCCGATCTTTCCGGACCGGTCACCGACCGCGCGCTGTTCCACGCCGACAATTGCTATTTCTATCCGAACGTGCGCCTGCGCTCGCGTCCGTTGAAGACCAATACGGTCTCCAACACCGCGTTCCGCGGTTTCGGCGGTCCGCAGGGTATGGTCGGCGGCGAGCGGATGATCGAGGAGATCGCCTATGCGGTCGGCAAGGATCCGCTCGAAGTCCGCAAGCTGAATTTCTACGGCGGCGAGGGGCGGAACCTGACGCCCTACCATCAGACCGTGGAAGACAACATCATCGGCCGGATCATCGAGGAGCTGGAAATCTCGGCCGATTACGCCAAGCGCCGCGAGGCGGTGATCGCTTTCAACCGTGAGAACAACGTGGTCAAGCGCGGCATCGCGTTGACACCGGTGAAGTTCGGCATCTCCTTCACCAAGACGGAGTACAACCAGGCCGGCGCTCTCGTGCACGTCTATACGGATGGTTCGATCCATCTGAACCATGGCGGCACCGAGATGGGGCAGGGGCTCTACACCAAGGTCGCTCAGGTGGTGGCCGACGAGTTCCAGGTCAATCTCGACCGGATCAAGGTGACGGCGACGACGACGGGCAAGGTGCCGAACACCTCGGCGACGGCGGCCTCCTCCGGCTCCGATCTCAACGGCATGGCCGCAGCCAACGCCGCCCAGCAGATCAAGGCAAGGCTGGTCAAGTTTGCTGCCGAGCGCTGGAACGTCAGCGAGACGGATGTCGCCTTCGAGCCGAACACGGTGCGGATCGGCGCGGAGCGCCTCAGCTTCAACGAGTTCATCAAGATCGCCTATGGCGCCCGCATCCAGCTTTCGGCTGCCGGTTTCTACAAGACACCGAAGATCCACTGGAACCGCGCGGAAGGTCGTGGACGGCCGTTCTTCTACTACGCTTACGGTGCGTCGTGCTCCGAGGTCAGTGTCGATACGCTGACCGGGGAATACCAGGTCGACCGCACCGATATCCTGCACGATGTCGGCCGGTCGCTGAACCCGGCGCTCGATCTCGGTCAGGTGGAAGGCGCCTTCGTTCAGGGCATGGGCTGGCTGACGACGGAAGAGCTCTGGTGGGACGCCAAGGGCCGGCTGCGCACGCATGCGCCGTCGACCTACAAGATCCCGCTTGCCTCCGATCGCCCGCGCGTCTTCAACACCCGCCTTGCCGAATGGTCGGTCAACCGCGAGGAGACGATCCGCCGTTCGAAGGCGGTGGGGGAGCCACCGTTCATGCTCGGCATTTCGGTCCTCGAAGCCCTTTCGATGGCGGCGGCCAGCGTTGCGGAGTATCGTATAGCTCCGCGCCTCGATGCGCCGGCAACGCCGGAACGGGTGCTGATGGCGATCGAGCGGCTTCGGGTGGCCGCACGGCAGAAAGGGTGAAGAAGGGCTTATCGGTCATGGTAGCGAGCCGCGAGGATATCAGGGACTTTCTCAGACGCGAGCCGGATTGCGTGCTCGTGGAAGTGACGGGTGCTGCGGGTTCGACGCCGCGCGACACCGATGCCTGGATGCTCGTCGCCGCCGAAAGCCTCTTCGGCACGATCGGCGGCGGTCAGCTCGAGTACATGGCGATCGATCATGGCCGGCGGGCGCTGAAGCGTGGTGATGCGCCCGATACGCTGACCATTCCGCTCGGCCCGGAGATCGGCCAGTGTTGCGGCGGGCGCGTGGCGCTCGCCTTCACACGCATCGATCGGGAGAAAGCAGCCATGCTGATTGAACGCAGCGACCTGGAGATCGCCGGCCGGCCGCATGTCTATGTCTTCGGCGCCGGCCATGTCGGCGATGCGCTGGCCATGGCGCTCTCTTTGGTGCCGGTGCGCACCGTTCTCGTCGACACCCGCGAGAACGAGCTTTCGGCCGTCGCCGATATTCCCGGCATCGAAACCTGCCTGACGGCGATGCCGGAAGCCGTGGTGCGTGATGCTCCGCCCGGCAGCGCCTTCGTCATCCTCACCCACGACCATGCGCTCGACTTCCTGATTGCTGCGGAAGCGCTTCGCCGCGACGACGCATCCTATGTCGGGATGATAGGCTCGAAGACGAAGCGCTCCACCTTCAAGAACTGGCTGTCGCGTGAAATCGGCAGGCCGGAGCTTTTCGACCGGCTCGTCTGCCCGATCGGCGGCACGACGGTGAAGGATAAACGGCCGGCGGTCATCGCTGCGCTCGCCGCCGCGGAGGTCATGGCGGCGGCGCTCAATTTCCGCCAACCGGTGCAAGCCGATGCCTCGCGTCGGTCGGCTGCGGCCAAAATTGTTCGCTGACGCCGCCGCCCGACAAGCGGCCCTAGACGTTATGACCGTGGTCTGATCGGCGGCCCGCCCTTAGTCTTTGCGGCTGTAAAGCAAACGGGGGTTGCTCGGGAGCGCCGAGCCTATCCCCAAGCAAGGAAAGGACGGGCCGTGACAGAGGATAACGTTTTTTACGTCGGTGTCGATGTCTCGAAAGCCAAGCACGCGATCGCAATTGCCGAGGGCGGACGCAATGGAGAAGTTCGGTATTTCGGCGAGATCGAGGCGACGCCGGCGGCCGTGGAACGGTTCGTGCGCAAGATGGAGAGCAAGTCTCGACACCTGCACTTCTGCTTATATGAGGAGGGTCCGACCGGTTATGGGCTTTATCGCCAACTCGTTGAACTCGGCCACCGCTGTGATGTCGTAGCGCCCTCGCTGATCCCGAAGCGGGCGGGCGAACGGGTCAAGACGAACCGGCGCGATGCGGTCAGCCTGGCGCGGCTTTTGCGGGCCGGTGAGTTGAAGGGAATATGGGTTCCCGACACGGTGCATGAAGCGGTGCGCGATCTGGTGCGGGTGCGGGCCGCAGCGAGCGAAGATCTGCGCAAGAAACGCCAGCAACTGCTCTCGTTCCTGCTGCGCCATGGTCGCGTGTTTACTGGCCACAAGAATTGGAGCCGTGCGCATGTCCGCTGGCTGGCATCGCAGAAGTTCGACCACCCGGCCCAGCAAATCGTCTTCCAGGACCAGATCGACGTGATCACCGAGGCGCAGAACCGACTGGAGCGGCTGGATGCTCAGCTGGCCGAGCTGGTGCCCAGTTGGTCGATGGCACCGGTGGTCGCGGCCTATCAGCCGCTTCGCGGCGTCTCCTTCCTTGTTGCCGTCACCTTCGTCAGCGAAGTCGGCGATGTACGCCGCTTCGACAACCCGCGGCAGTTGATGGCTTTCCTGGGCCTCGTACCCTCGGAACGGTCGACCGGCGAGACGGTCAAACGCGGCGGCCTGACGCTGGCCGGAAACCGCCGCGCGCGCCGCGCCCTGGTCGAGGGCGCCTGGAGCTATCGCCATCCCGCCAGGGTGACGGAAACCATTCGCGTCCGACTTGAGGGTCTGCCGAAGGCGGTGCGGGAGATCGCCTGGAAAGCGCAGACGCGGCTGTGCGGCCGCTACCGGCGCCTGACGGCTGCGGGCAAGAAGAACCCCATCGTCGTTGCGGCGATCGCGCGCGAGATGGCAGCGTTCCTGTGGGCCATCGGCCACCAGGTCGAACCGGTGCGCTGACGATGCGGTGCGCTGCTACCTTAAAGGTCCAAGTTGCAACCAGCTGCCCCCCAGCGCGGGCGCCGCCTCATTGAGGGGCTTTGCCCGCGCCGGAGCCTCGGCGGACATCAGGGGCAACACGGAGACGGGATGGGCTGCGGTGGGGAATTCCCGCCGACCCTATGTGGCTGGACATCAGAATCCAATGCCCGACTTCTAGACAGGGATGGCCCAAGACGAATTACGGAAGTGCGGTAACCAACCCGCGGATAAGAGCTGGATCAACCGTCGTCTCAAGGCCCATCCCGTCCCCGTGCTGCCCCATCAACGGTAACAAGACCTGTGGCAAGGACATGGGGCCAGTAAATCCGCGGATCACCCTTGACCACGATCATAAGAGAGTCGGCGCTATTCTGTCGCGCCGTTCAGGTGAAGCGCAAAACTGCGTGCATCCGGGGCCGCGACCTCTGGGCGAAGCTCCAGCGTCGGGATCACATAATCCCCACCATTCTGCCGGCGATAGGGAATGGGCGCAGTCGTCGCCAGTGTGCGCATCCTCTGCCGCAGACACTCGGCTGTCGCTTCAAAACCGGCGGCGTCGAGGCTGTCGACCCGATAGGCGACGAAGGGCGGCAGCACGTCGTAGCCGGGATAAAAGAGGATGCCGTGGTTGATCGGGAACAGCAGGTCGTCGATCGGCCCGTTGACCCCGCGCGGCGAATAATGCTCCTGCCAGCCGCCTGTCGTCACCACCAGCATGGCGCGTTTTCCGGCAAGCGTGCCCTCACCAAACCGCTTGCCCCAGTATCTGTCGCTGTGCTCGCCGACGCCATAGGCAAAACCATAGGCATAGACGCGATCGACCCAGCCCTTGAGGATCGCCGGCATCGAATACCACCACAGCGGAAACTGCAGGATCAAGGCATCGGCCCATAGCAGCTTTTCCTGTTCGGTCTTGACGTCAGGGGTCAGCGTATCGGTGGCGAAGGCCTCCTTCGATGCGCGGCTCGGTTTGAAACGCGTGTTCGCGGCAAGGGCCGGAAAGTCGGCGCGGTCGATTTCGGACTTCCAGCCTTCGGCATAGAGGTCAGTTACACGAACCTCGTGGCCCTCGACCTCAAGCGCCTCGACGGCAACATCGCGCAGTGCGCCGTTGAGCGAGCGGGGTTCGGGGTGGGCATAGACGAGCAGAACTTTTGTAAAAAGCAGCGTAGTTTGGCCTGGCGCGTTTGTAGTGCATTGATTATATTGATAAATTTGTGAGCTTCGGCAATGTGGTTTGTCCCAAGGTGAGCTCAATAATGGCCCGGGTAGAGCGGCTCGTTGACCTAAAGGCACAAAAAAACCGGGCTGCGCCCGGTCGATATTTGGTTCACTATGGAATCTAAACGGGCGTTGGCCCGGTCTCACTGGTCATCGCCATCGTGCGGGAGGCGAGGCTCGAGTTCCGCGCGACAAGCCGGGGCGTTCAGCCCACGCTGAGCTGCGACTCTCGCTTTTGTCGCTATCTGGTAAAAACTGTCACCATGTCTTCCTGCACCAAAATCTGGTGCAATCGAACCATTTTTTGGTGCAGTACAATGAAACAACCGAGGGATCGATCACTTCCGCCGCCCGTGTCGTAGACGCAGGCTGAAGGCGCGCTGCGATCTCCGAATTTGATGTTGGGTGCGACATCCCATCCGTTGTGATCGTCCTGCTCATTCCGAAGGTGCAAACCGTTTAGAGAACGATTGAGGATTGGTGGTTGCTGCTACTTAGCAGCTATTTTTTCGCCCACCTCGGCGGGGTCGACAAGAAGCGCTTCACATCTCCAGCCGACTGTCGCGAGTTTGCTCTCAAACAGGAGCTTGATGACGTCTTTGACCGTACAGCCCGCTCTCTTGGCAGCATCGCCGATACTCGTCATCCGGGGCGAGACGAGATCCACCGTAACGCGATCTCTCAGCTCTGTTTGGAAGCGTTCTAGCTCGATCCTCGTGAAATACGGGATCACGTGACCGCCGTCACGAAGACTGAGCAGCGGCTTGAGCCAGCCCAAATCGATGACGGCCCGGAGATGCTCGATATTCATGTGAAGGCAATCCCTTGCCTGCCCAAATGAAAGTGCGGACTTAACGTTCTCAAGCAGTGCGTCAGCGGAGGATGCATCGACGAGCGGGCGCTTCTGATCGTTTCCAGGTTTCATAGGAAGAAGCCCGCCGGCGCGAAGCAGCGTGCGCACTTCTGTCACTTTCAGCCCGTGCGTCTTTGCTGCAGTGCTGACGCTGTGCCACTTGCGTTCGGAAACAGGCCCGAACACCTCGTCGCCTGGACCACAGGGGAGACGGCTGTTCGCCTCGTCACGGAAGATGTCGCGGATGCTCTCGAAGCCTGGATCGCGTTCACGCGACTTCAGGACCCGATAGAGTTTCCCGAATACGGCTGCCGGATGCACGGAAATCCTGCTTGCGAAGTACTGTGAGCATAGAGACCCGATGAAGTTTCGAAAGCCGCTCTCGCCCCCGCACATAATTTCAAATCCCGCCTTTCCCGCCTGGTGCCATTGTGCATCGGAGACGTCCTCGAGGCTGATCTTCGTACCGAGGAGCGCAGCAACACCCACCCACTCGGTCGTTTTGATGGCAGCATAGAGCGGCATTTTGTCGAGAAGTGCGCCGGCCGAGCCGCGGCCAGCGAGCCGGCCGGCTACGTAGTGTTCCAGCCTGGAGGGCTCCTGAGCCTGGGCGCGCTCAAGATGCGCTCGCATCGCCGGGCGTTCCCAGTTCAAACGAACCGCAAAATCATAGACCGCGCTGCGAGAGGTCTTTTCCGAGGTGACGAGCTTCGTTCGGTGGACCAGGCATGTGCGAATGGCAGAGACTGACCAGTTGATCCGGGCATATGGCCGCTCGCCGCGACGGCCGATGCCAGTTGTTTCGTCTTCGGCAACACAATGAGGGCAGAAGCGAAGGCGCTGCCTTTGAAGCTGCGTTCGCGGCACGCATTCGTCACCGATCCAAAGTCGTGTGCCGTCGGCGACCATGAACGTGTCGACGCAGCAAAGCTCGCGCTGAGGGCGGCGCGAATAGAGATGCACGCTTTCCTCGAAGTCGACGTGCTCAAAGTAGTCCAGGTAAGCCTGATCGATCCCCCGGCGGTCGCTTTCCGCCATCTCGAGCGCGAAGTGAAATGCAGTGACGAAGGAGTCTTCGTCCAGTCCGCGTCGGTCCAGCGACGCGTAGACCGAGGTGAGGTCGGACATGTTGAGCAGACGAGGGGTAGCGTTGCAGGAAGTCATCTTGTGACCCTTTCCAATTGAACCAAAATTTTGAGTGTTCCGTGCGAGGCTGGCCGGCCCCTAGACGACCGGGTCTTTGAGCGTCCGGCATATTATGGGCGCCCGATTTCGCGGGATGCGGCGGGCGGTGGGCCGGAGAAAAATGAACGGCATGCCTTGTCCTTCCTGACGAAGAGAGCGGTCGCAATGAACGGGCGGGAGCGATCACTGCCCGGGCGCTTGGTGCGGGTGCTTCCTAGTGGTGGCTGCGAGGGCGGCCAGCGGCGGAGGAGGCACTGTTCACGTGAATGGACTGCGCTGCCGGGGATTTCTTGCGGCGCCTGACCGAGCGTGGTTCGGGAAACTCGATGTGGATCAGGTCGTCGGGGTCGCACAGACCCAGGTCTTCGTCGAGTTCCGACATGCCGTAGTTTCGAAAGAGGCTGTTGATTGGGTCGTGCATAGAGGATTCCTTGCGTCGATTGATCTCAGGTTCACGGGGCAGCCGAGATCCGGCGAGACCGGTGGGCGTTGAAGCTGGCTCCAGAGAAGGAGTGACCAGAAAAGCGCGCACGGGTTCTCGTTCTGCGAAATGGCAGCCTCGTGATCCATCAGATGTTGTTGAGGTGCTCGGGTGCGGCGAGCGGCGCTTAGGCGGCGCTGCCTATGCAGGCGACTGCCGCCGCCTGGTCGTGAGACGTCATCGTCTCGATGATTTTCTTCTCGGCTTGCGCCGGAACGAGCGTACCGCCGGTCCACTGGACTTCCCGGATCAACAACTCACCTTTGTAATGATCCAGCAAGACTGCAAATTCATCGAAAGTGGGGATGCGCTGAGGGCGCCGGGAAGCTTTGGCGATCCCAACGATTTTCCGGACGAGCGCGATATGATGCGCTTCAACGTCCGGATCGAGCTTGTCTGCGCAGCCGACGACTGTAATCATCATAAGAGCGATCATGTTGCTGCAGCTGGTTCCGAAACGGCTCTCCATCCACGCGGTCAGTGAGGGGTGGAATTCAAGGTCTGCGATGGGAACTGTCATGTCTACTCCATGCAGGGCGTCTGCCCGTTGACGCCAAAACTGTAGGCCAACGATCTGACGCTTGTCACTCGGATTTCGAGGGGTGCGCGATTGGGTGCAACCGTGAGTGTTCTGAATGCTACACGGCCAGGGCGAATTTCACATCGCTGAAAACGTACCTGTTTCGTTCCTCATGAGGAATGCGATCGGGTGGTCAACAGGCGCCTGCTTAGCGGCATCCTATGACCTAGACGTCCATCACCCGGGGCGGGCCTTGTATTCGGGTCGTTCGCATAGATGGACTCCAGTGGCGATCTTTCGCACCTATTTCGACGCCGTTTTGGGCGGGCGTCAAATCGAGTCTGAAAAAAATCTGATTATCGTTAACACGGCTAATTCTGCGTTTCGGCAGTCCGTACATGACGATGGCGGTCAAGCGATCATCAGGAACCTGCCGAATCCTTCCGACTTTTGGCGCGTACCTGGGGCAGTAGTGCGGGGCCGTTGGCCGTTGTTGTTCCTTGCATGTCCTCGCATGACGATCACCTCGACGAAACGAAAGCCGAGGGTGCCGCATGTTCATGAAGAACCGTATGCTGGAAATTAGGGAAGCTCTGGGCCCACGTCTGGAGACCTTGGGGCTGACCTGTGAGGTGAAGCAAGACGGTCATTTTCTCCGAGTCATGTTCGAACGGCCCGGAGAACAGAAATGGCGCTCTCCTATCGAGATCTGGTTTATCGAGGAACTCAATTCTCAGTACAGCGAGGCTTCGTGGGAGGAGGCTGACGTAGTCCGCAACGCGGTCGCCGCCGAGCCGATGGGATCGAACGGCTGGGTATATTACGAAACCGTGGGGCGGGAGCACTGGAACGCGGATTCGGCACAATACGCGTTCGATCTCGTATCGGAGATGCTCGGCAAGGAAGCGCTCTATCCCACCGGCAGGAATATTCCGAATGTGCCAAACAATGGTGAGCTCTCGTACATATGGGGCGAGTTCGTCGAAGAACTGGGAAAGGAATTCGACCTCCGTGAGTCCGAGTTCGCACTCTCCCGAAACGAGGCCGGTAGCGACATCGTCTCCTTCGAGTATCTCGACAGCCAGTTTGAACTCGTGTGGCTGGCTCGTGGTGCCGAAGCGGTGTTACTCGTTGATGGCGAGGAGCGGGCGCGATGCGACAGTTTAGGGCCGGTTGTCATTAGAATGATGATCCGCCAGCTAGTTGACGCTCAATTGCGCTACTGACATCCCGAGGACATTTCAGGGGTGGAGCGAATCATCCAAGGTAGCATCCCAGGATTCTCGCCACATTCTCATTTCCCTTTCCTCACGCGCCATTGGCGACAAGTACATCCGGCCCCTCAAATGCTGGGTCGGCGCCCAGTCCTTCGGAACCCTCAAGGTGCGGCGTATGCCGGAAAACCTTTGAACGATTTCAATCGTCCTGTACGACGGTTCCACCGGATGACGCCCGGTCGCCGTGAACGGCTCGGTCAGCGCTGTCCTGACATCGATTGCCTCCCCGGTGAGCGCCGAATATATCGCCAAGCCAACGTATTTCGCCAAGGCGGGTGGCACCGCAGTCTCAAGTAAACGCCCGCTCCACCATATCTCGTCGGCTACGTGCCAATCGGCTGGGAAACCCTGCAACCGCTTCAACATTTCCGGGGTGAGTCGGATTTTGAACCCAGGTTTGCGAGTGTCTGAGGGCGACAGAGGCGAGGTCGTGTAACCGGTGATATCGATTCCGAGTTTCGCCCAGCGCTCCACCACGCGACCGTTGTCCCAGGTCAATACCGGCGGCGCCAGTTCATGGGAGCACCGGTCCGTCCAGGCCGCGCTCCACTGTTTGTACCGACGACGATCGTGCCGCTTCTCTTTTCCATCCCATTTACGCGATCCGATCAAGCCGCCTATCGCATCCGTCAGGGTGGTGCGGAGAGGACTGGTGATGACCGGCATGTGAAACTTGGCAATGTGTCCGTCGCGCATTCCGACCAACACCCCGACCGGGCTGTCTTGCGGAACTCCGATGATCGACACGTCAACCTTATGCCATTGCACTTCGTAGCCCATTGCGCGAACACTCAGTTCGAATTCCTTCCTGAAGTGCTCCTTCCTCTTTTCGAGCACGCGCGGATCCAAGCAGAAGAAGAATGCAGTTGGTTTCAACGCCTCGACGGCCTCGAGGGCGTAGCCAAAGTCCTCGTAGTTGTAACTTTTCCCGCCATTTCGATTTTGCGGAGAGAAGGGGCGCAGCGTGGTGCCGCCCGTCAACAGCGTGATCTCCTGCTCGACTCCGTCAACGAACGACGCTTTGCGTTTGAAAGAAACAGGCGAGGTGTGCACCTGCCAGCGTTGCCGGTTCCTCATTAATAGGCGTTGCGCGGAAGGCCAGTATTCGTAAAGGGCGAGAGGTTTAAAGCCAGCTGTCTCCAGACCTAGCGAAGCCCCACCCAGCCCAGCGGCGATGTCGACCATGCTGAACTGTTGAGTCGGGATTGTATCGAGCGTCGCCTTGCTGCGTTCGGCGCGCGGCGGCCAGACACGGCTCTTCTGTCCCGCGAGGAATTGGACGCATTTGTACAAGGCTCTCGCGTCTATGCTGCCCGGCTTTAGGTCGAAAGCAACGAACTTTCTGGCCTCCAGATCCCTCAGAGCGTGCCAGCTGAACGCAATAGAAGCCCCAAGGCTGTTGGTTACAGAGAGATCCATGACGTCCGCCCGCTCGACATGCGCGGTTCCAAAAAACATCTCAAGCAATGTGCGGATTTCAGTCGCCTTCCTTGAGATCGACAGTTCCGTGGCGACGTAGTCTTTATTCTCACGGTCATAGTCTTCCTCGCACCAGCCTTCGTCGCCGAATTCGAACAATTCGTGTAGAAGAAGGAAATCCTCGGTCAGATGATCCATGAGCGCGAGGAGTTCGCGCGCCTTGGCCACGAGCGAGCGCGTCGGCCATCTATGGTCTGCAACGAGGCCCTGTCGCGCCGTTAGATTGGCTGCTTCCCACAACTCGGCCGCCCCCACCTTTCGCGCAAGTGTGGCCCGGATCATCTCACCGTTGAGCTTCTCTCCCCTTTGCAGCCTTGCGATGCATTCGGCCCAGCTGTCTTCGTCACTGTTTGCAAGGATTCGCAGGACTTCCGGGGACAGCATCAAGCCCGAGATGGCTTCCGCGTGTTCGAGGAGCCTTGAGTGAGCGCAGACTTGGATCTTCGCCTCCTCGTAGGAGAAGCCGACCTCGGAGCGGAGCCACTCCAGAAGCTCGCCCTCCGGTGTGCCTGGATGAGCGGCCCTCAAGGATTTCACCTCGGCGGCCATCTCGACAATATGCGCGGACATTTTACGGCGAAGAGACAGAAGCCTCCTATTTCCCAGAGTGAATGCTTCTGACGAGAACGTTTCATTGCCGGGCTGGGTCTGTTCGGACTGACCTTGGGTCATCATCTCTCTCCACGCGCTTCAAAGCGATCGCTTCGGACTTGGTCAGGCCCCTAATAGCAATGTGAGGTTGCGGCCCTGATAAAGGATTCGATAAAAGTCGAATCCTTCAGCTGAGTGCCCTCCATGGTCTCGCCCAGTGTAAGACCATCTCAAGATAGAACGGGAACCCAGTGCCGCTTGGCCGCTAAATAGACGCCGTCGCCGTCCTGCATCATCTAAGGAACGCCGGCATCTGCTCGTCGCTCAGCAGCCCGATGTGCGGGAGGACGATTCGCCCAAGTAAATTTTAAGCTGGGTATAATTCTACGACACCCAGCGGGAAGTCATCGATCCGGCGCGCCGCCGCTTCCAATCCTGGACGTTCTCGCGGGAGCCAATCGACGGGCCCCGGCAACGCTCTTCGTCAAATAAAAAGCCGACGGTAAGAGGGTGACACTCCTACTGAGGCGCTCTTCTTGGCCGCAGGCGCCAACTAGGGAGCGACTGCGGTCTCATCCTGTCGAAAGATGCAATAGATGAAATCGACTTCGTCGTGATCGTCTCCGCGACTGTCGTCCATAATGTTCGTGATCCGACCGACTAAAATCTCGCCTTGATCGTTCTCGGCCATGAATACTTCGCCGACGCCGATTGTATAGGAACGGGACGAACTGTCGAAATCGTCGATGCTGAGCGCCCGTCCCCGCTCCGCATCCTTCACTCTTGCTATACGTTTTGTCGATCCGTCTCGATAAAGATGGATGTGTTCTTTGCTCGCCTTGCTGAAAGCAAGAGTGACCGAGAGGGCGCCATAGTTCGCACTGAATCGTCCGTCGAACGTCGAGTAGTCGAACCTTGCTCTCTGCAATCGCAAACGAGGCCGGGTGGTACGCGTGAAGATCGGAACACTAGTGGCCACCTTTATCGCGTTGTTGGCCTGTCGTTCCAGGGTCTTCACTTCTGTGACGACCTCCGGAGGGGCTTTCATCTCCTCCAACAAGTCACCGAGTGCCGAGAGGCGGATGTTCCTCCCGCCCGTGGCGATACTCGTCGATCAACTCGGGTCGCGGATAAACGCGTTCATTGTCAGTGCGGACGAACCAGTCGGCTTTCTCCTCACCTGTTACGAAGATGAGGTCCTTCTTGTGCGCGCCAGCAAGCTTTAAGAGCGTCTTCCAAATGATGAAGTCCCCTATGCCGGTGTCTTCCTTATTGGAGTCTTTGTAACCGGGGGGCGTCTTGTTGGACCTGCGCGTATCCCATTCCTTAAGGAGCGCGTCTCTCTCATCATCGATTTCGACGACTCGACCGTCGCGGAAGACTTCGTCATAGACTTGCGAAACCGGATCGTTGCCTCTCCATTCTCGCATACGTGACAAAATCTTGGATTGGGCGTTCTTGTAGTCTGCCCATGCTGCGGCGAGAGTTTCCGCGGCCGCGGTGACATCCTCGTATACCTCCACTCCATCGAGCAAAGGCGACAGCTTTTGATCCGGAAGCTGTACGCGCGAGGTCTTGTCTTTCAATGCTTTGAGCATGTCCGCAAGCTTGCGGTCTCGGTTCTTAATGAACTCACGAGCCACACGCCCAGGCAGGAAAAGTCGCCTTGCGGCGGCAAGCCCGCGCAGCACCTTTGCAAGTTCCGTCAAGTCCTGGCTGCCGATCTGGTAAGGCAAGAGAAGAGCGTTCGTGTCGAATACGACAAGCGTCTCTGCAGTGTCGGCTGACCCGACATGAGATGCCGAAAACAAGGTCGATGCGTCTGGGTACAGATCTTCCAGCAAAAACACCGGCTGATCGGCCGAGGCAGCATCTTTGCTGGGGCCACCCTTGTTTGCGCCCGCATTGACGTCGGCCTTGTTGTTCATCGTGCTACCATCGCTTCTCATTTACCTGGAAACATTGAAAGCGCTTTCTATGTTGCCGACAATCACCAGGTGTCGTGCAGTTCGCGAAATCAACAACAATTCAGAGTCTTCGATCTCAGGCAGCCAAGGCCGTACCGCCATCGGTCTCCAGTGTCCGCAGATACCTTATCCCGGCGTGGCGTCGATCGTGCCTCGGCCTGGCCGTGTCCGAGACGCGAGCCAATGACCCAATCGGCTTATTTAAAGTCGAGTGATGGCTAATACGCACGTACAACTTGCGCATATTAGCGTTGCATGATAGTCATTTTGAAACTTCAGCTTGGGAGGGCAACATGGTTGATGTGCTCATATCTGCAGGGCATGAAGGCAGGACTTCCGGAAATACAGGGGCGAGCGGGACCGGACGGAATTCGCAGATCCGTTGGACCCCCATTGTCGCTGATCGCGCTACCGAGGTTCTACGCGCCGCTGGCGTCGAGGTTGAGAGGCAGCCCGCCGACTTTCCCGCGGGGCGGCGGGCGACCATAGCAATATTCATACATTTCGACGGATCAGAGGAGCCGTGTTCGTCCGGCGCGTCTGTTGGCTACAAAGGTCCGTCCGACCAGCCTTTGGCGACAGCTTGGAAACGGCTCTACAAGGAATACTGGCCCTTCGAATGGATGGAGGACAACTTTACAGAAAACCTAAGCGGCTATTTCGGTTATCGACTCGTCGATACGACTGATGGCGAAATGGTCGTGGAGCTCGGCGAAATTTCCTGCCCGAAGCAGGAGGCTTGGCTAAAGCCGAGACTCGAGATGCTCGGCGAGCTCATCGCGCATTTCGTCTCGCAGAGACTCGGTAAAGGCAACATACCAAAGCCCGACAAAATTAGTTGATACCCACACCGCGCTTCGACGCATTTTGGGCGCTTCGGTCACCGGCGCAACGTGACCTGTCGCTCCGACTCTCAACCTTGTTGCTCAAGGAGGTAGCTATGGTAGCGAACGAGCCTCAATTGGTCGAAGACGATCCGTTGTTGCTTCTTGATCGCGGTTCCGACCTCTATTCCATGCAGAAGATGTTCAATGCGTCCGGTTCTTCGCGCCGGGTGTTCTCGGAGGTACATTTCCACCGGCCGGAGGATCCCGATCTGACGCTTGGAATGGGGCATTGGATCCTCGACAACATCGCGCGCCTATTTAGCCGACTGAGGGCGGACAACAAGCTCTGGCAGGAAGTCACGGCCACATGGGCGGCGCAGCTGACGAGAGAACAGTGGGTTCAGTTCCGCGAAGAGACGGGAATCGATGAGCGTGGGGGGGCGGGTCTCGCAGCGGGTCTTGAGCGTGTCGTTTGCGCAGCAAATCCGGGGTCCAAGCAAGTGAAGGGTCAACTGGAGCCTTGGGCGTCCAAAGTCGGAGAGAGTTTCAACAGCGAGACCCATTGGTTCACGAGCGGCTGGAAACGTGTCAGCAGGCTCAGGCCGGTGGCGATGGTCCAATTGTCGTACTGGACAGAAAGTGTCTTAGTCCAGGGTGTGAATGACGCCACCGCGAGAGACATTCATACGCGGGGTGGTATGGCTTCCATCATATCCGCTCGGAGCAGCGGGATTGCCGCAACTATGTTTAGCGCTGGAAGCGTTGAGGCGCGTGCGACGCATGGGGGGCTAACCCGCCGCTGGTCTCTGGTAGAAGTTCCGAACGCAGCTCGGCCTTTCTCAGACGCAGGCCTTTCGAAAGAAGAACTCCTTGAGGATTGGCGTGCGGTCGTTGCCTGGCAATATTACGCGATGAGAAAAGGTAAGCTTCGCGGGCGGATGAAGTCTATTTGGGCGGCATACTATGAAGATAGCTGGGGGCCACTGAATCGCTCCTCCTTGTCCGATGCAACCGAAGTGCCAAGGCATCGCGGCCGTCCAATGGATGCTAGATCGTTTGATTTCACCCTTGATCTCCGCTCGTGAAAATTGCGTCACGAGGCGGAAGAATGGGATCCGCTCGCAATGACCTCCCGTCCATCTGCCGACCAACAGGTCGTTGGCCCACTTGGCGCGATCTCGCGCACAACCGAATCGTCTGTTTCGCCGCGGGGCGGGCGACCTTATTATCGCTGGGTGT
The DNA here is from genome assembly GCF_056924495.1 of Ensifer sp. 38_S197. Lineage (NCBI taxonomy): Bacteria > Pseudomonadati > Pseudomonadota > Alphaproteobacteria > Hyphomicrobiales > Rhizobiaceae > Ensifer > Ensifer sp. 38_S197. The sequence goes on from NZ_JBXOVZ010000001.1 coordinate 2,309,489, forward strand.
GGCGGCTGTTAGAGTAATCTAAAATTGTAATTTACAATTTGCAAATATTGTGTAACGTCGAATGCAATCAAGGATACGGGAGAGGGCAATGAAGAAAGTTAGTCTAGCTGTTGCTACAATAATTGCCCTTTCGTTGGGGGCGTCGTCTTGCACGACGACTGATAATCCGATCTCAAGGATTTCCGATCTCACCAAGCAGGGGTGCCGGTTTGTACCCACCTTCGCCACGATCTTTGAACTTGTTCGTCAGTTTGGCGGGCCGAATCTGGCTCCGGTCGAAGAAATCGCGAAAAAGATTTGCGCCGTGGTCGCGCCGGACGGCAAAGCTCTCAAAGCTCTGCCGCCAGGAGAGTCCTACGGCAAAATCAAGAAAGTGGATATCTACGGAAGCTTCGAGTAGGTGCGTCGATGAGAGGGGGTAAACTCATTCTGCTTGCCGGAGCGTCCGTATTGGCTTGCGCTCCAGCGTACCCTCAGGACAGCGATGGGGCCGATCAGGCGGCCCTCTACGCCGCCGCGGAGGAGGGGGCGCCGCCGGACGTTCAGGCTGATCTCGCCACGCTGAGAGAACAAGGGCAAGAACAGGGTTGGACGTTCGAGGTGGGCGCGACCAGGCCCGTGCTTGACTCTCGTCCGCTGGAAACTCTCGCGTCTACAATCATACCCGAAAACATCGAGGAACTGGCTCAATCGCAAATCGAGCTTGCGAAGCGAACTGATGCCTTGCAGGCAGAACAACTGGCTCTAGCGGGAATAATGCCCAAAAAATACCTTGGGGCGTGCAACCCGAAGGCTAGGGCTTTCGATTGGCGATCGCAGAAGAAAGTCACCCCCGCGAAGTACCAAGGCGCATGCGGAAGCTGCTGGGACTTCACGGCGACTGCCGCATATGAGATTTCGCATGCGATCAAAAACAACCAGATGATCGATATGTCGGAGCAGCACGTCCTGAACTGTTCGAAGGCCGGCAGTTGTGAAAATGGGGGTTTCTACCACAAGGCTTTCGGATGGATGCTCAACAATCCCGTCGCCGAGGAAAGCGCGCTGCGTTACGAAGCGGTCGCGGGAGCGTGCACACCGGCCATCAACGGGCTCTACCGGGCGTCGTCGTGGGGATATGTGAGCGTGAGCGCTCGCAAGAAGGCGCTTACGCGCGACATCAAAGATGCAATCTGTGCTCACGGCGCGGTTGCTTCAGCGATGAATGCCACGCGTACACTCGAATACTACACACGCGGAGTTTACAATCATAACGAGGGCGACACTCTCAACCATGCGGTGACGATCGTGGGCTGGGACGATCGCAAGGGCGCTTGGCTCGTTAAAAACTCTTGGTCGGACGGTTGGGGCGAAAAAGGTTTCTTTTGGATCAGGTACGGCGTTAACGGTATCGGTTCCGTCGCAGCATGGGTGGATGCCCCCAGCAGTCGTGCCCCTGCTCTCGGTACGGCTCTCGATGCAACCCTCACGCTCGCAACGGCGCCGCAAACCGCACAGTTCGAAAGTCTCGATCCCAAGGAAGCGGGAAGTGTCGAGCCACCGAGCACCCCACCAGCCACGGATGTCGAGGATTTCCTGCCGATCTATATCCAATACTACTCGGCATCGAATAATCCGGTAGCCGCTCGTCTTCGCGATCGCATTAACATCGGGAAGAAAATTCCCGGATACTTCAGTCCGAAGATCGAGGATGTCTCGACCAAGATCAAGGAGAGCGACAAACCAAGAACGGTCGAAATCCGGTTCTTCCAACCGGAGGACAAGCAGGTTGCCTTGAGCCTCGCGACGCTCGTCGAGGAAGTGGCAGGAACACCCGAGATAAGAGAATACAAACTGCGCAGAGCAAATTCGTATCCGATAGAAGTTTGGTTTCCGTAAAGCTACGAACATGACCAGAGCCGCAGGAACATTCGCCTTGATCGTGTTCATGCAGGCTGCGATATGTTCAACGCTTGCGTATGCTGACGAACTCGAGATACTTGTCGAAAAGTCGAGGAACTCGTACCGCCTAGCGGTCCGCTCGAGAGAGTCGTTTGTCATACGACTGCCTTTAAGTTCCGGAACAGGGTTCAGCTGGAGAGTGACTCAATCTGATCCTTCCGTCTCCGTTGGAGAAATGCAACGAGGAAAATCAGAGAGCGGCCGCCTCGGAAGCCGCCGAGAGGATCAGTTTTCGTTCCGGGCCGAAAAAAGCGGAAATGCGAACGTGGAGTTCGGGTTGTTCGGTCCGGCGGGCTCGCCGAATGCGTACAAGGCAGTTCGTATTGTCTCCATAGCGATCGAAATCAAGTAGTACGACCCTTCGGTCGAGCGCGCCTGGCACCGCGAGCCCGGCGGTTTTTCAAGGCCAACGGGTCTATTGACCTTTGGCTGTTTGTTCTCTATATGTTCCAATATGAAAGCAAATCTTCCAATATCCTTGGCACGTTGACCTTTTATGCCGCCGCGGCGGTAGAGCCACTCGTGTCATGGAATTTCGTGCGATGCTGGACAATCTCCCAGTCGACCGCTCCGCTCTCGACGCCGCGTTTCGCGAAGCGTCGGACAATGTTTTCTTTCCTCGGGCCGCCGTCCTGTGCAGAGGCGCGGCAGTTTTTCGAAGCCAACTCGTTCGAGACTTGGGCTGCCTTCTTGATGTCGATGAAGGCGTCGTAGGTTGGGCGTGCCTAGCATCCGGCATCCCAACGGAACGGCGCATCCATGTGACAGACTTCTTCGTTGAATTCCAGGATGGTTCCCACGTCTTCATTGACGCCGTGGAGGAGACTTCCGACACCGCAACGTTCACCAAACTCCGGCCTGGAAGATTTCGACATGTGGATAAAGAAAGCTATAATGGATTCGGGACTGTAGTGTCGGAGCGTCTGGACGTGAAGGCGAGTGAAAAGAGTTGGACGGAAGCGGAGGCGCGGCAGCGCTTCTCTGAACTGCTTGCCGCCGCGAAAGATCTGGGCCCTCAATACGTTGCGTCAGATGTTGGTCATTTCGTCGTGCGGTTCGAAGCAGACTTGCCGCGCGGTTCCTGGGTAAGGATTGGGAGACGAATAGGCTAAAGCTGACCTTGCCTGGCAAGGGTTCGTTTACCATGGACTGCAGGTCCGGCAAGCCGAATCAATCAGGTCAGCTTTGCTCAAAAGCGGACCTTTGACGCGCACGCACGGAATTCGGCAGCCGCTCGTCGGCTCGGATACATTGAAACAAGCATTTCGTTGTTGGTTGAAAGCTAGGGCGCGCTCATCTTCAACAAGGTTTTGAATCTATGGACGGGACAGGGGGACGCGGTTGGACGGAACTCGGCGCCCACCAAGGCCTGATCACCGGTTTGACATGGTCAGGCGACGAGAGAAATCTATACTCCGCTTCCTTGGACGGTGTTCTAAAAAAGTGGTGTTTCCAGGAAGATGGTCGCTTTGCCCTCGAAAAGTCGGTTGATATCAAGGCCGGTGAAGACGACTTCATCTCCGGCATCGACTGGTCGCCGACGCTTTCCTCGCTGGTAGTGTGCAGAGGCGGACGCCTCGAAGCATACGACGCAGAGCTTGTGCGCCATTCAATGGCTGGATTTGAAACCGTCAGAGTGGTCGGGCTGCGGTGTCAGCGCGACGGTCAGTTGGTCTCGCTTACTGAACTGCACTGGCTTGATGAAAAACGGAGCTACGAATCCAGAGTCACAGTAAGGCGGATTGATGGTGGTCCCTCTCCACTGGCCGAATGCGTCATCCCGGAGTCCGGGCGTCGGTCGAATGCAGACTTCGCGTGGAATCCCGGTGGCGGGTTGCTTGCAATGCTTTCCGACAACGAATTACGCTTCGTGTCGAGCTATCGGGGCCGCGTTCTAGAAAGGCGATGGTGGGTCGGCAGATGGGCTAACGCCGTGGCCTGGGTATCCGACGACGAGCTCGTGGTCGCCTTCGGTGATGGCAACGTGCGGATATATTCCTGGGATGAAAATCGTCCTTCGGTCTGGGATGCGGGCGGGTCTCAGCTCAAAACCAAGTTCCTGCTTGAAAAGCACGAAAACTTCGTCTCGGGCATCACGGTAGCTAGCGAGGGACAAAGGTTCGCAACTTTCGACAGCGATCATGTTCATGTCTGGGGGGCGAACGGATCGCATCTGGCCGAAGTGAGGCTGCCTCCGTCTGAGGGCCGCGCGATAGGCCGAGCCTTGATACATTCAGGCCGAAACGTCATCGTGGCAGCTCGGGCAAATATTCTCTACGAAGCGAAATTGACTTTTGCCCCCCAGGATACGGGTATCAAAAAGGTCGGACCCGAACCCGACGCCCTTGCGCAAATTCTTTGCCGGGCAGGGCTGCTGAAAACTGTTCAACTCAATACGGATGATGTGCGAGCGCAATGGCTTGTCAGCCAACGCGCAGAGGAGGGGCAGGCGGTCCTCGAGGAGACATTGGCTCTCCGCCGGGCCGCGCGGCTTCTCAATTGCATTGCCGAAGATGCAGGGCGCGCCATCCGCGAAATCTGGCATGGCCCCGATCACGCTGACGTAGCCGCTCTGGAGGACATCACTCTTCGGTTCGAAGAAGTGGCATCGGCCGAGCCGCCCGCCGTCAGGGAGGCCTTGCGGAAGGCTCTTTCGAAGAAGTGGGAGCGATCGTCTCCCGCGAACAAGTCGATCGTACTGGCCGCGGGCCTGGCGTTGAGCTTTCTCGGGCGCGCAGAGCACGAGTCGTTCCGTTCATTCCTGAGGGGCGCGTCGAAGGAGATCGAAGACCACGACATACGCTTTAAGATCAAGCGGTGCCTACGAGATGCGAGCAGCGAAACTGCTGCCGGCCTGGAGCAGGTACTGCAACAGGTCAATGACGTCGTCAGTGGTGTTCTGACCTCGCAGCGGCGAAATTCAGGGACTGCGTCGAAAGGGAAACGCGGAGCAAGGAAATTGGCAAACGAGATACAGGATTGCATCGTCGTCGCAGCAGGCCAGGAACTTGATGCCGTTCGAAAGTACCTGAAATCGAAATTTGAGATCGAATTGAGCTTCCTGGAAAATCGACCAATCGAAGTGTTCGGCCTTGATACCAAGCACAGGGGAGAAGTGGCCGTGGGCGTCATGCTGGCCTTGAGCAAGGGGAAGGCAGGAACAGCCGAAGTGCTTCAGGCTTTGAAAAATCAACGGCATGTCCGCAATGTCATCATGGTGGGTATGGCGGCAGGATTTAAGGGCAAGACCAGGCTTCTCGATGTCTTAGTCCCGCGAACGATCTACGATGTAAGTCCGGTGGGGACGAAGGGCGGGAAGTTGATCGTCGAGCCCGAGGCTGGCACGATGGATGCTCAGCTTTGCAACATTGCTGCCTTCCTGGATATGAGGGCGCTTGCCCGCCCGCGAGTGCGCGTAATAAGCCATAAGAACATGATCGCAGTTTCCGCGAAGATAGATGACTCTGCTCACGACCTGGTGGATGCGATGCTAAGCGTGGATCGCGAGAATGTCGTCGGCCTTGAAATGGAGGCGGCCGCTTTGACTGGTGCTCAGACGAGGCATTTCGGAATCCAGACAATGGCGCATCTCATGGTGAAGGGGGTCGCTGACTACGCAGGCGAAAAGCCGGATGCAGCGGAGATGGCCGAGCTTGCGAGATTTTCTTCGATCCGAGATCACCTGTCGGATCCAGATCCGACTAATTCGAAGGCGTTGAAGAGTGCGCTGCAGGCCGAGGCGACACGGCGGGCGCTTCTAGTTTCCCTCGAAATTCTTCGAAACTTGCCCGCAGCTGTCGCTTAACGTGAGCGCTCGTGGTCACCTTCCCACAGCTTGCTCGGGGCGCAGGCGCAACCGGCTTCTGTGCGGTGATGATGGTCAAAGGAGATTGAGCACCGTCCCTTGAGTAGAACGAATCCTTCATATGCTCCGTGGAAAGCACCCGCTTGCGCCCGCCAACCTCATTCCTCATTCATCTCGATTGGAACAACCTCCTGCGGCGACCGGATCTGATTTCGCTCGATCCAGATTTCGATATGTTCAACGCTAAACAGGCCATCCGCAGACTGTGCCGGACAGCGGCTGCTAGTCTAGGGTCTGTACCCAATTGGCTTGCGCGCTTGGCGAGGAGCTGATTCAAGGTTTCCATTGATGTGGAGGCCCTGAAGCGGAACCTGACCTGGCTGAGCGATGCAGAGTGGAGGCGGATCCAACCTTTGTTGCCACGCGGGCGCAAGGGTGCGCATCGTGTCGATGACCGCCGAGTGATCTCGGGCATCATCCATATGCTCAAGAGCGAGCGCGATGGCGTGACTGCCCACCCGATTACGGGCCATACACGACGATCTACAATCGGTTCAACCGCTGGAGCCGACAGGGCATCTGGCTTGGCATATTCGAGGCGCTCACCGGTCACAGCGGCGTGTGGGGTACGGTCGCCATCGACGCCACCCACATCAAGGCCCACCGCTCGGCCGGCGGCGCAAAAGGGGGGGCGGCATTATGGAGCGTTGCCACAAACCTTATCGGCGGTTCGTAGCACCTAGAGCTTCGAAGAAGCGACCATGTGACGAGCGGTTTTCCAGCGACGATGGCCGATTAAGCAGGATCGATCATGCTGACCACTCTGGCGACAATCTCGTCAGTGGTGGAAGTGTCTATGCCTCAACTGGCCGGGGCACGAGCAGTTGGAAAACTTCGAGGGAAGAGAGGCCGGCTCCTTTGCCCGAACCGCCGGTCTCCGGCGGTTCCGATTAGTCTTCTTTGAAAGCCTAATCTATCCATTTTTCGGCAAGATCCTATCCATCCGTGACGCATACCGGAATAGTCCAGGCGGAGCTATCTTGCGGTTGAAGCCAGTCCAACCGAAAGCTCCCGATGAAAGTTCTTCTCGTTTTTGCCCACCCCGAACCCCAATCGCTCGCCGCATCGCTGCGGGACATCGCGATCCGCGAACTCGAAGCTGAGGGGCATCAGGTGCGAGTTTCCGACCTTTATGCCATGCGATGGAAGTCCATGGTCGATCACTCGGATTTCCCGTCACTCGCTCCGGATGCTCGGCTGAAGGTGGCTTCGGCCTCCGGCCAAGCCTTCGCTGCCCACAAGCTAACCGAGGATGTGAAAATTGAACAGGAAAAGCTCCTATGGGCCGACACGCTGATCCTGCAGTTTCCTCTCTGGTGGTATTCGATGCCGGCTATTCTCAAGGGTTGGATCGACCGCGTCTACGCCTTCGGCTTTGCGTACGGCGTGGGCGAACACAGCAATCATCACTGGGGCGACCGATTTGGGGAGGGGAAGTTTGTCGGCAAGCGCGCGATGCTCATCGTTACCGCGGGAGGCTGGGAAGAACACTATTCAGCCCGGGGAATCAACGGTCCGATCGACGACCTTCTGTTTCCGATCAACCATGGGATCCTGTACTATCCCGGCTTCGAGGTGCTGCCGCCCTTTGTCGCCTATCGGGTGGATCGGCTGGATAGGCAAGGTTTTGACGTCATAAGCGCGGGCTTGGGTGATCGGATGAGGACATTGGGGTCGACCGCGCCGATCCCCTATCGACGTCAGAACGGTGGGGACTATCACATTCCTAGCCTTCAACTCCGCCCAGAACTTGGGGAGCCGGGCGTCGCTGGCTTCGCATTGCATTTGCGCGGTCCACGAAACGCAGCGTAGGGCCATCCTCAGGGAGAAGAACCGGAACGTCTCGCAGCGAGGCAAGCGGGCGCGCCGCTGTGATGGGGCGGATTTCACCAGCTCTTGAGCTGGTCAGCCGCGGCTTAGTTTGTTGAACTCCCGCTCTGCGCGGTAGGCCCGCTCCATCCGGTCGATCTTTGTCGATCTGAGACGCCCGGTGGAGCGGAGATAGTCCAGCATACCCTCGATGTGGTCGTTGCCGCCGGGAGGCTCGCCACAGATCACACGACGTCGGGCCTGCTTCTGCGCCCAGTAGCGGATCTCGCGTTCTGCCGGAGGATAAGAGATGCCGAGGCGATAAAGCCTACTGTCTGTCCGAACCCAACGCCGGGGAATCATATCGTCCAACTGCACGATAGGAGACGTATGCCCGTGTTCGCCGTCGGTGATATCAGGTTGGCCGAAGAACCAGCCGTAAAGCCACGGGCGGACGCCATTCTCGCTCTGGTCCTCGATCAGCCATCCTTCAATGATCGGAGCGGCGTCGAACTCCTCGACGGTCGGCCGAAATGCTACGAACGGATCCGTCGCAGGGGAATAGGGATCGTCAGGATTGAGGGGACTCTCGTATGGAACGCCCGCGCCGAATTCGCCGTCGGCATGTTCCGAGCAGACGACTTTCCACAGGCCGCCGAAGTTGTTCAGCCATCCACGACGTCCGCAGATTTCGCAGATGTGGAAGGATCGCAGCGAAGCCAGTCGGCAGGCATCATCTATCCCACGACGAGCCTCGGGCGCGACCGCTATTGTGTCATAGTGAATGCTTAGACCACCCATCTTCTCGCGCAAATGTAGGAGCTTGAACGTGCCTCCAGCAGCCATGGCTTTGTCTGCATCAGTGAAGAATGTGTGCAGGATGCCCAGCCAGCCATCTTCGCACTCGACCGCCAAATCAAGGCCGTCGAATCCGAGATATGAGTATCGGTCACCCAGGCCGGTGATCAGGCTCATTCTGTTTGTCTCCTCTTCATCCAGCATGCGAGCGGGGCGGGTGGTCAAGCGCAGCACTACCGCCAAAAACATAGCATCTTGGCCGGCCAAAATCGTTCGGGTTTTGCAAACATGAGGCTCCCGGAGTCGTCAACTGCGGAGTGGCATGGTCTCCGCTATACCCTTCATCTCTGAACTCATCTGATGAGGCATCCGAGCAGGCCAAGACGATGGCCCGATGCTCTCGTGTTTCCTGAAGCAGTTGACGGAGGAACCGGTTCGTTGGCCTCCTCCCGGCCAAATTCACGTTGCCAAGCCCGTGCACGCGACGCTGATCGATAGTGAATTTTAATAGCTATCGGTGAGCGTGGCCTTCATTAAAGGTGCCCCCGGTCTGCGGGGAAATCGCATGACCGCGACCTTGCCGAAGCGCCGGGGCGTTCGGATTAGAGATGCGGTCTCTAGACGTGAGATTTGTTCATGCCAAATCGTCCCGATCCATGCTGCTGGACATACGACGTGTGGAGCCAGGCCGAAATTGACGCGTTGCATACGGCAAAGCAACGGCTGCCAAAAAATCGCGCCGGTTCTATCGGGTTTGCACATCATCGCGTCGAGCGACAGGGTTATCATCCGCCCGGGTGCAATCGGCGTGAACCGAGAATACGACCCTGACAAGCAATCTTACCGGCAAGGCAACAGCGCGAAAGCAAGGATAAGCCAGTATAACGCCAGAATGGCCGGAGATGATCCGAAGCGTGAGCGCCTTCCTTGGAGGGGTAAGCCTTGGTCGCTGATTTGGCTCGCACAGTTTGCCGATCACGGCATCACTCCAGCGGAGATAAGCATAGCCGAACAAGTGCTTCATTTTCGCGTGGCAAGCGCTAGGTTTCGGCAGCTCGGCAGCTCGGCAGCTCGGCAGCTCGGCAGCTCGGCAGCTCGGCAGCTCTTGCCACGAATGCTCTCCGGCCGAATACGAAAAGTTGAAAGCGATTGCCATGGAAGCGTTGTCGGCCTTTCAAACATCCGCATCGCGGCTGTTGACGGGATCTGTTTTATAAATCCACGGACAGCACCGAGGACGGATCATCTAGATACCTCACTGCTCCACAGCAGGGCCTCTAACTCCAGACGATCAATCTGGTCGTCCAGATGACCTTGCCACCGGGGAGGTGGACCTCGAGCGACTAACCCCGACTGTCGCTCATCGTTCCGACGAACACCTTCGGAATTCGCCAGCTCCTCGATCAGCAACTCCGGGCAAGCCATCTCTCCGTCGAGCCTGCCATGGAAGTGAACTCATTGCCGGCGGCGTCATCGCGGCCGTGATCTGCGCGCTGCTCATCGACAAGTTCGGCCGCAAGCGGTGGTACACCGGCGCGCTGCTGATCGCTCCGCTACCTCTGCTCCTGCTGGCATGGCGCGGCGCGACCTCGGCGACCCAGGTGCTCATCCTCGCCGGATTTGCCTATGCGATCGAGCAGACGGTCACCTTCTCGCCCTACCTCTATTCGGCCGAGATCTATCCGACGCGCCTTCGCGCCATGGGCACCGGCACTGGAAGCGCATGGCTGCGGCTCGGTTCCTCCGCGACCGATCGTCGTCGGATGGGTGATGTCTTCGATAGGCATTCAATACGTCTTCGCTGCGTTTGCAGCCATCTGCGCGGCGACAAACAAGGTGAGACGTCTCATCCTGATCGCCGCGCTATAGCCATCCTTCTTGTCGGTGCGCTGATAACCACCGTATTCGCGGTCGAGACCAAGGGGCGTGTTCTCAAGGAACTGTCTCCGTAATCAGCGACGACCGCCAGTCGAAGTCGCATTTGCGACCCGGCGGGAAACCGCCGGGTCCTATTTTATCGGATGGTTTTGCACGTTACGATGTGCCGACGTGCGAGAATTCGGCGCAGATACGTTGGCGAGTGGTCGTGGGGTTAGGTCGGCTGATCGAAATTCTCTTCGTCAGAGGATCGGCCCACTTCAATCGTCGACAGCGGCACGCTCCAGGCTACTAGCAGCAATCACCTTGGTTAAATGATCCCGCCAGCGCTCCAGTTCCGCGCGCCGAGAAACCTCGTCTAAGGACTTCGGAGCGAAAGCAATAAAGGGCGGCAGCACTTGCATACCCACGAAGCCTAGAGTGCCGCCCTGTACTGCACGCAGCCAGTCTTGCGGCGTTCCGGTGCGGTCGGAGTCCGCAGCCAGTTCATCGGCATTACCACCGGTGGTCAACGAAATCAGCGCGCGTTTCCCGCGCAAAAAGCCATCGTCAAACAGGTTCTCGTCGTCATAGGCGAAGCCGTTAGTCAGCACGCGATCAAACCAGCCCTTGAGCATTGCAGGTACGGAGTACCACCAGACCGGGTACTGAAAAATTACCAGATCAGCGCGCGCCAGGCGTTGCTGTTCACGCTCGATCTGCTCGGTGTAGCCTCCGGTTGAAGCGGCCAAGCGTTGCGCTCGCATCAACGAAAAGGCTCGGTCGGTGGATTGCGCCGCGCGGACGTCACCCGGACCGGCTGCCGGGTTAAAGCCCTCTGCGTAGAGGTCGCTGATTTCAGTGGTCCATCCCCAGCTGGTCAGAGTTTTTAGGGCGACATCTTTCAGGGCGCCGTTGAAGCTGCGTGGTTCAGGATGAACGAAGACAATCAAGGCGTGCATAGGTCGGCTCGAAGCGTTGTCCGAGATGTCTAATTTCCTGTTCTCGATGCCCTGGCTCATGATGATTCCTTGTTGCTGTGTGGAAGGTGGAGCGTTGGGCGGGACTTGGCCAAATAGTTTCCAGCCTTACGGCACCAAGAACGCGATAGGGCGACATCAGCCGCCGGTGACGCCCATATGACGTCCAACGGCCGGCTTTGTGAGGTCCCGATCGATGATACAATCATCGTGCCCCCTGAAGAGAGCTAACCAAGGGCGGAAAGCCGGACAGAGGCTATATCGGCGAGAACCGACAGCGCTAGCGTTGAAGCATCCTTTGCCGGTCCGAACAGTCCGATTGGAGCCTTTATCCGGTCGATATCAGCCTGACTGATTCCAAGTTGCATGAGCTGATCCATACGTCTGCGATGAGTTCGGGAACTTCCTAGTGCCCCGATATAGAACGCCTCGGAATCCAGAGCCGTGCGCAGGAGCGGAATCTCGGCATCAATATCACGATGTAGCAGCACGACAGCTGTGAACGGATCTATGAGCCGTGCGACATCAACGCCGTCACGCCCTGTACCGATCGCTATGGCATCGAAGCTTGAAGCTTCAGCCAGGCGCAAGACGAACCGGGCCTCGATTGTCCGACCCGATATGACAACGCGCGTTCGAGGATGATAGGCGCGGATAAACGATCCGGCGGTCCAAGTCGCACGTTCGGGTGCCTCGATCACGGAGAGCGTCTGATGCGAAGGGGAATAGGCGAGCCCGGCGGACCTTCTGACGCAGAGGCGCTCGGTCACGTGCTCCAATGCCATGGCATTGCGCAGCAAATGGATCGCCACGCTGATCCCTCCGCCGCAGGGCAACACAACATCGAAGAATGGCGATCCATCACCAAACTGGACCATTCGGTCACGGTCTTGGGCCATGGCCAGAAGAGCCTCCGTCGCTACTGCCGCCTCCACGCAACCGCCCGAAAGATATCCACAGAAGCGCCCGTCTTCCGACACTGCTATATGGGCGCCGAGCGCGCGCGCTGCGCCTCCCCGGATTTCGACCAGCGTCGCTAGCGCAACCTTGCCCACAGCAAGCGCTTCTGCTGCGAACCCGAGGATTTCGTTAGGGGTGTCGGTGTCAAGAGCCCGAACAGGTGTCGGAATAACAAGCTCAACCAGTTCGTTCATACACATTCCCTGATCTGCGCCGCCAATTGTGCCAACACCGCTGCGACCTTCCCCCGAGTTCATCGAGATCATAGCTGACCGCCAAAGCCACAGGCGCTATTCCAAGCGGAGCTGGGTGCAGCGACACCAGTTGCAGCCATCCCAGCCCGCGACCCTGTCAAACCGGTATAAGTGTTTTGCAAGCATGCCGCTCGTCCATCGCCGGTAGCCTTCGGCTACGTCAGCCAAAGGCACCTCGAAGTCGAACACCCTGCCAGGGGTGATCTTCCGCGAGCACCAGATCCATCGGATACGGCCAATATCAACGGCTTCCCCACTCTGGTAACTCATCACGCGGCTTCCTGCCGTGCAGGAGCCAGGCTCTCAAAAAGGCGCACCCGCCATATCGCGGCGGCGGCTGCTGTGCTCGGGCCGGGCCGGCGTCGGTGATCCGCTCTACGACGCCGCGTCAATCAGTCAATGAACGGTTCCCAAATAGGCAACGAGGGCGGCGCGCGTGTGCGCGTCCTTGACACTGATGGACATCGTCGTGCCCGGGACGAGCGCCTTGGGATTGGCGAGAAACTCCTCGAGTGTCGCGGCATCCCAGGTAATGGTGGCGTTTGTGAGCGCTTTCGAATATCGCGCTCCGCTCGCCGAGCCGGCGCGCCTGCCGACGACTCCTGCTAGGTTGGGGCCTATCCCTGTCTTGCCGGCTTCGACGGCGTGGCATCCGGCGCATCGCGCGCGGAATTGGCGTTGCCCGTCGGCTGGGAGATCCTGGGCTGAAGCTCTCGACGTCGCGGCCCCCATTATGGCGACGGCCGCGAGCAATGATGTTCCAAGTAAGCGCATGGCAATGCCTTTCCGTGTCAAAAGATTGATGCTCAGCTAGCGAGTTGATCGCGGATCGGCAGCCGTCGAATTCGTTTCTTAGTTGCCATGAACACAGCGTTGAGGAGCGCCGGAGCAATCGGGGGGACGCCCGGTTCTCCCACGCCACCGAGTGGGGCCGAGTAGTCCGGAGTCGGGAGAAGGTGAACGTGGATCTCGCGCGGGGCACCGTCGATCCGCGTCACCTCATAGGTGTCGAAGTTCGATTGCTCGACGCGGCCGTCTTTGAAGCTGATCTCCCCGGTGGTCGCGAGGCTTACGCCTTGCACAACTGCGCCCTCGAGTTGGGATCGAATCCGTTCCGGATTGATCTGCGGGCCACAATCGATTGCGATATCCACGCGAGGGATTGTTAGGGTTCCATTCGCGTCGACGGCGACTTCAACTGCCGCGGCAGTATAGCTCACGAAGCTGTAGTGACCGGCGATTCCAAGGCCGCGCCCCTCAGACAGCTGGCGACCCCATCCGATCTGTTCCGCCGCCGTCTCGACGACCCGTCTCAGGCGACCCGTGTCGACCTGGTAGACCGCGGGATCTTCGCCGTGGTTCCACTTGTCCGAAACTGATCGCGGATCGATGCGCCGCGGCGGGCCGATGAGCTCCAGCAAGTAATCCTTTTGGTCACGACCGGCCGCCGCCGCGAGCTCGGCCACGAACGACTGGATTGCGAAAGCATGGGGGATGTTCGAGACCGACCGGAACCAGCCTACGCGTGTGTGCGCTTCGGCCTCGGGATTCTCGATGCGCAAATTGGGTATGGCGAAGGGTGTGTTCACGAGGCCAAGGCCGAGCTCGATGGCAAACTCGTGCCTCGGATCGGGCGCGAAGATTGCCAGGAGCGAGGGGGCCGCGCTGCGGTGCAGCCAGGCGATCGGCTTGCCCGCGGCGTCTAGTCCGGCTTCGAGCCGCTCGACCGAGACCGTTCCAACGAAGCCGTTTTGGAGATCATCCTCGCGAGTCCAGGTCACCTTGACGGGCGCGCCCTCCATGGCCTGGGAGAGAAGAGCGGCCTCGACCGCGAAGTCTACCTTGGATTTGCGTCCGAAGCCGCCACCAAGCAGCGTCACATTTGCGGTGACGTCGTCCAACTTCAGCCCCAGTCGTTTTGACACCCTGTCGCGCACTGCTTCGGGAGACTGAGCGCAGGCCCAAATCTCCACCTTGCCATTCGCGATCCGCGCGGTCGCTGCCGGCGGCTCCATCGGGGCCTGTGCGAGGTGCGGAATGTAATACTCGGCCTCGACGCGGCGGGCGGCCCGGCTCATCCCCGCTTCAAAGTCCCCGTCGTTGCGGACGACCAGTGCCGGCTGGCGGACGCGTTCCTCCAGAAGTGCCTTGTAGGTGTCGGAGGAATAGGTCGCATTCGGCCCGTCGTTCCAGGTGATCTTGAGCGCCTCGCGCCCCTTGATCGCGGCCCATGTGCTTCTTGCCACGACGGCGATGCCGCCGAGGGGCTGATATTCCGTTGGGATCGGCACGGTGTCGATCTTCACGACCTTGACGACGCCCGGCACCTTCAGAGCTTCAGTATCGTCATAGCTGGTGACGGAGCCGCCATAAACGGGCGGCCGGGCGATGACCGCGTACAGCATGCCGTCGAGGCGAGTGTCGATCCCGTACTGAGCCTGGCCGGTTGTCATGTCATACCGGTCGATCACACCGATTTCGCCACGGCCGATGTAGCGGAATTCCGATGGTTGCTTCAGGCGCAAGCGGTCGGCCGATGGCACCGGGAGAGCCGCCGCCGCCTGAGCGAGCGCGCCATAGCCCAGCCGCCTTCCGGAGGCGTGATGCACAACTTCATGGTTAATGGCTTTGACGGTGGATACCGGGACGTTCCATTGGGCGGCGGCGGCCTCCTCGAGCATGGCGCGCGCAGCAGCTCCGCATCTGCGGAATGCCGCAAAATGGTGGCGCATGCTTCGCGAGCCGTCGGTGTCCTGGTTGCCGAAATGCGCCTCGTCGCCGTGGGCTTGCTGGACGCGGACCCGCGCCCAGTCGGCGTCGAGTTCGTCGGCGATGACCATCGTAAGGCTGGTGCGAATGCCTTGGCCCATCTCCGAGCGATGGCAGATAATGGTCACGGTCCCGTCCTGGCCGATCGCGACGAAGATCCGTGGGTCGTCACGAAGCCCATGCGGCATGCCCTCGCCAGCGTACTTCGTCTCTTGCGCCTGCGCGGCGGGCAAGCCCATTGCGAGAACCAGACTGCCTGCTCCGACGCCCGCAAGAAAGGTGCGGCGGCTGACGTTGGCGATTGCGTTGATAGGAGTGCGAGTATCGGTCATGGCGTCACCCCGTTCTGCGCTGCCTGCGGGTTTCGGTAATTCGCGGACAGCGATTCCATTAAATCGCGGACAGCGTTTTCGCTAAATCCGGGACAGGGATTTCGCTAATTCCCGGACAGCGATTTCGGTAAATCCCGGACAGTTTTCTCGGCGACAAAAGATCGACTTTCGCCCGCGCCGTCTTTGTCATTCTGCACCTCGATTTGAGCGAGGTGGGGTGAATGGCGAGACGGAAGCAGGCGAGACTTACGAGTGTGAAGGACATTCGATCGATTTTGAGACTGGCGCACGAACAAGGGCTTTCTGTTCGGGCGATATCGGAACGGCTGAAGATCAGCAAAACGACCGTGTCGACCTACCTTCTGCGGGCTCGGGAAGAGGGTCTGTCATGCTGGCCCCTGCCGCCCGGCCTTGATGACGACGCCGTTTTGCAGCGTCGCCTGTTCCACCGCCGCGGGCGGCCGCCGCAGGATCTGGACGAGCCCAGTTGGGCGAACATCGCCAGCGAGCTGAAGCGCAAAGGGGTGACGCTGACACTGCTATGGCAGGAATATCGCGAGCGGCACCCGAATGGCTATGGATACACATGGTTCTGCGAGCGGTTTGCCGCTTTCGAACAGCGAGCCAATGCGACTTTCCGCAATCGCCACACCGCCGGCGCGGCGATACAGACGGATTATGCCGGACAGACCGTGGCCATCATCGATCCTCTAAGCGGCGAGATCCGGCCGGCGCAGATCTTCGTCGCGGTGCTGCCGGCGTCGCTCTTGACCTTTGCCTATGCGAGCTTCAGCCAGAGGCTGCCGGACTGGATCGAGGGCCAGCAACGGGCGCTGAGCTTCTTCGGCGGCGTGCCGAAAGCCATCGTCTGCGACAATCTGAAGGCGGGCGTTGCCAAGCCCTTGTGGTTCGAGCCGACGATCAACGCGACGTTTGCGGCCTTCGCCGAGCATTACGACACGACGGTCCTGCCTGCTCGTCCAAAACGGCCAAAGGACAAGGCGAAGGTGGAAGGCAGCGTCCTCATCGTCGAGCGCTGGATCCTGGCGCGGCTGCGCAACGAGCACTTCTTCAGCCTTGCCGACCTCAACATCCGGATCAGCCAGCTTCTCGACGATCTCAACAATCGGCCGATGCGCCGCATCGGCAAGTCCCGGCGTCGGCTCTTCGAGGAGATCGAACGCGCGGCACTTGCGCCGCTTCCGGCAACCGCCTTCGAATATGCCGAATGGAAATCGGCGAAGGTCCATCCCGACTACCATGTCGAGGTCGATAAGGCCTTCTACTCTGTGCCGCATCGCCTGATCGGCCGGCAGGTCGAGGTTCGCTTGACCTCCCGGATCGTCGAAGTCTTCCACGATCACAAGCGTGTCGCCAGCCACCGCCGCACCTCGCAGCGCGCCGGGCACGTCACCGTCAGCGAGCACATGCCGAAGACGCATCAGCACTACGCCAACACCACGCCGGCGAGCCTGATCAAGCAGGCCGCGAAGGTCGGCGGCAATACGGCGATTCTGGTCGAGCGGCTGATGCGCGACAGGCCGCATCCGCAGCAGGGATACCGCGCCGCGCAGGGCGTTCTGTCACTCTCGCGTCGCTACGGCCCCGAGCGTCTCGAGGCGGCATGCGAACGGGCGCTGACGATCAATGCGCTCAGCTATTCGTCCGTCAGCACCATCCTCAAATCCGGTCTCGATCAGGCTCCGCCCGCCGCCGAGCCGGTTAAGCCCGCTCCTCCACACAACAACATCCGCGGCAGCTCCTATTACCAGTGAAGAAAGGAAGCCTCTCAATGCTCACTCATCCAACCCTCGACCAGATGATCGCGCTCGGCCTGTCCGGCATGGCGACAGCTTATCGCGAACTGAGCGACCAGCCGCAGGGCAACGATCTCAGCCGCGATGAATGGCTCGGCCTGATGCTCGACCGGGAGATCGCCGTTCGTGCCGACAAGCGCCTGACCAATCGGCTGGTAACCGCCAAACTGCGCTTCCCCGACGCCTGTATCGAGAACATCGACTTCGCCGCAACACGGGGGCTCGACCGTCGGCAAATCCTCTCGCTCGCGCAAGGAGCCTGGCTCAAAGCCCATGAACATCTGATCCTCACCGGACAAACGGGAACAGGCAAAACCTGGCTCGCCTGCGCCATCGGACGACAGGCCGCGCGGCTCGACTATTCCGTTCTCTATGTCCGCATGCCCAGGCTCTTCGAAGATCTGGCGCTCGCCCGTCTCGACGGCCGCTTCCCACGACTGGTCGACAAGCTCGCCCGCGTCCAACTGCTGATCCTCGACGATTGGGGCACGCATGCCCTCACCGATCAGCAGAGGCGCGATCTCCTGGAAATCTTCGAAGAGCGCTATCGCAGGAAATCGACCCTCATCACCGCGCAACTGCCGGTCGCCCAATGGCATGAGATGATCGGCGAGCCGACGATCGCCGACGCTATTCTCGATCGTATCGTTCACAACGCCCATCGAATTGCCCTCGAAGGCGACAGCATGCGAAAACCAAAATCACGGCTGCTCTTGACCACAACGCAAAACGACGAAATCAATAGCCGCTGACATCAACCAGGCGGACGAAAGTCGATCCCGTGAAACTGTCCGGGAATTAATGAAACGACTGTCCGCGATTTACCGGAATCGGTGTCCCGTTAATCCGAAATCCGCACGCTGCCTGTTTGATCGCCGCTCGAATGCGCGGGTACGTCCCGCATCGACAGATATTCCCGCTCATCTGGGCGTCGATATCGTCGTCGGTCGGCTCGGGAATTTCCTGCAAAAGAGCAGCCGCCTGCATGATCTGTCCGCTCTGACAGTAGCCGCATTGCATCACATTCAGGTCGCGCCATGCCACCTGGACGGGGTGCGATCCATCAGGCGACAGGCCCTCGATCGTCGTGATTGTGCTGCCCTCAGCGGCCGAGATAGGGGTTTGACAGGCGCGGACCGCCGCACCGTCAACATGAATGGTGCAGGCTCCGCACAGTGCCTGGCCACAACCGAACTTGGTGCCAGTCAGTCCCAAGTCGTCTCGGAGATACCAGAGTAAAGGAGTGTCGGGATCACCATCGAACGTGTGGTCTCGACCATTAACTTTGAAATTGGTCATGCATGCGCTCCGGTTCGTCGAGCCAAAGCTGAGCCCTGCCTTCCGGGGGGCCCCGCGGCTTGTTTCGTGAAAACTGCTGTTCGCGCCGGAACATCCCTGGCGCTGTAGTTCGGATGAGCGTTGGAGAGAATGACTCAAAACTACTCTTACGATTAGGTGCGTAATTCTGAAGACAGTGGTGAATGATATGCAGCAATCGGCGACTGAAGGATGTGTCAAGCGCCCGGCGTTGACAGGGTGGCAGAGGGTCAGCTGGCAGATTTGGTTGCGAAAGCAGGGGATTGGCCGCGTGTTCCTTTGTCGCTGCTTCTAACGGATGAGCATGGCGAAGTACGGGGCGGCATCGGAGCTATGAGCGTCGATCGCGGCTTTCGGTTATCACTGGATCCTAGCGTCGACGCACATTCCCGAGCGCGACCGATCAGCAATCTATGCCGCAGTCCAGACGAGTTTCTATTGGGCGTATCTCAGGTGGCGGATGTTTTGAGGAGATGAATTAATTTTGTTGGAGGAGACGGTCAACAACGCTGCCCTAAAGGTAATGTAGTGGCCAAAAAGGCAATATAGCGTGGCAATCGGCATCACCTTCTGAATTGCCAGAAATCATATTTTGTCGACCAAATTGATCATTTTTCTGTGTTTGTCCTTTCGATCAACGCTTGTAGCCTTCTCGCGTTCCGATCGCGCTCGAACATCGGTCGGACGCCGTTGCGCCGGGGCGAGGCCGTTCGGTGTTTGCACGCCCCTTCGATGTCTCGACGGGGGATATATACTTGGCGGCTGGCTTTGCGTGAGAGGTGGTGCAGCGACCGACGTGATCGCTACGAATGGGAGGTGCCCATCCACGTCGAGAGGTAGGGAAGTTCATGCCTTCGCGGAAATCGCGCTCAACTCCTCTAGATCGAGGTCGCGTTCGAGCTCCTGCAATGTCTCGTCGTCGATCTTTCCAAACCGATGAAGTCGAATGAGCTCCTGACGGCCCGCCGCGACAGCTGCGAGAACGACGTCGAAGTGGGCATGTAGGGCGGGGATGTATTCTTCGGTGCGCGCTGCGTAATCGACCATGTCATTCGCGCGGCGCTGATATCTGTCCAGAAGCTGCGGATGTATCAGTGTTCCTTCAGCGTCGTAGGCAAGCTCCTGGACCGTCGCGAACTGCGCCTGCGCCATCGCTGCCTCCGCTTGGCTCATGGTCAGGGGTGCCTTCTCGGATTCAGATTCGGTGAGCCTCGCCCACACGATCACGCGTCCCAGTGTGGTCCCCTGCAAAAGGACAGTTCCCAGGATCACCGCGAATGACGTCACCAGGATGAAGTCACGTCCAGGAAAATCCTCCGGCAAGCTAAGGGCGAGGGCGAGCGTGACGACCCCGCGTATCCCTGCCCAGCCGAGAACTGTCGATCCACCGATGCCAAGCGGCCGCGTGGAAGCAAGGCCGACAGAGTTGAATAGTTTGATCGCGCCCTCCGAACCGAGGACCCAGGCAAACCGTGCTACAACGAGAGTGACGAGTATCATGACTGCAGGCAATCCCATCGTCGAGATCACGGTCCCGAGGCCTCCGCCATGCTCGACGACTCCTCGCAGCGAGAGGCCGATCAGAATGAATACCGCCGCCTCCATAAGGAACACGAGCACCTTCCAGAATGACCTCCCTCGCAAGCGGGTTGCGGCAGAAAAGACGGTGTGCTGGTGCCAGGTGGCAATCAATCCTGTTGTTACCGTGGCGATAACTCCTGACACATGCAGCATTTCACCGAGGAAATAGGAAACCCAGGCGAGCAATGCCGTCGTTGCGATGATAAGATACTCGTCGCCGAGCCTGCAGATGAACTTCACCCAGGCATACCCTACGATAGCGCCAATCGCCGTGCCGCCGATTGCGAGAACAAGGAAGCTGCCGACCGCCGCCGATGCGTTGAACGTACCTGTTGCCACGGCGGCGACCGCAAATCGGAACAGCACAAGGCCGCTGGCGTCGTTCAGAAGGCTTTCTCCTTCCAGCAGGATCTGCAGCCGTCGAGGCAGTTTCACCCGCTCGAGAATGGCGCGCGACGCCACGGCGTCCGGCGGAGAGACAATAGCACCAAGTGCGGCGCAGGCCGCCCATGGCAAAGACGGAAAGAGCATATGAGTGACGACGGTGACGATCGCGCATGTGAAGAAAACCGCGCCGATAGCAAGAGACGCGATGCCGAAAACATGGCGTTTCAGGCGGCCAACCGCGATGAACCAGGCTCCGTCCAGCAGAAGCGGTGGCAGGAAGATTACTAGCACAAGCTCTGGGTCCACTGTGATGGCTGGAAGACCTGGAGCAAACGCCAGCATGACGCCGCCCGCAAGCAACGCCACCGAAGGCGGTAGGCCGAGCCGGTCTGCCAAATAATGGAGCGCAATGATTGCGAGGAACATCGCGATCACAAGTTCAAAAAGGTGCGTGCCGTTCATCCGTGGTATCTGCCCCCTCGAATACAGACCTTTCAACGGCCGTTTAACTGGTCTTGAGAATATTTTCTAAAGCGATGCTGCGCCGCGGTCGTACTGATCCTGGCGGGGATCGCTACATGCATCGACGGGACTTTCGAACGTTATCGGTATAGTGAAGCACAAACCAGCGGCAGGTGGTCATGACCCGACGTCCCTTAGTCGGGTCATGGAGATCTTCTTAGTTGGCGTGGAAGACGAGGCTCATCCGGCCGGGGTCTTCGTTCTTACGCTCGGGGATGAGGACCGGCCCCATGCGCCCTTCGACGGTCCAGAAGCCGGTCGGAGTGGGCAGGACACCGAGCGGAGTCGCGAGACGTTCGACCACCGTTTCTATGGACGCCTCCGATCCCGTCAGAGTGATCGTGTCGATCCGACCATTGCCGCCGCCGAAGTCCGGTTCGGCCAAGTAGATGCGTCCATCGGGACCACGCACGAGCCCATCGGCATTGGACAAGGCGCGGGACGTCTTGAGCGGGGTGATCGTTGGCGCCGAACCAAGCGGATCGTTGACCCGCACGAGCTCGCCGGCGCTGTTCTTGGAAATCAGAAGTGATCCGTCATCGAGTTCGATGACGCCGTCCACGCCGAAGCCGCCCTTTGGCGGTGCGAGCGCCGGGTCCCGGATCAGCTCTTCAAGCGCTTTTGCGTCCGACCGCAAGACCAGCAGCCGCGGCGTAAAGCTGTCGGTGACGATCAGCGCGCCGGCGCGCGTGATGACTAGATCGTTGCACAGCCCCCCATCTGGAAGCGGAAGCGTCTGCTCGAGCGCGCCGGACTGGAGGTTGAAAGCGAGAAGCGCGGTCGGATGATCGCCCGGCGTCTTATCGACCCCGAGGTTGGCGGTGCATGCCCATAGGCGATCCCGTGTTGCGTCGATCTTGATGCCCATCGTCGAATCCGTCGCAGTCGCAGCGGGGTCGATGAAGTTGCGCGGGGTCGCTTCGCCGGGCGTGAAGACCATGATCTGGCCTGTCGTCATGCTCGATACGAAGATGCGCCCATCGGGTGCGGCGACCGCGCTGCCGGGATGGAAGCGGTCGGGAAGTTCCAAGGTTGAGCCGGGAGTCGGCGGCGTCTGTGCTAGGGCGCTAGCGCTCAGCGCGACAGTGAGCGCGGCGGCGAGGACCGCCGTAAGTCTTCGTGTCATCTCGATTCCTCGAATGGGATTGATGCATTACAGGGATTGGCGGTTGACGCGCTCCGTTGCGGGAGCGCGCCGATCGCTAGTGGGGCGTCACGGCCGAATCAGCGGCACTCGGCGAGCGAGTTCGGATCGGTGTCGGCCGGCGCAGTGCGCGATTGCGGGTCGAGGTCCTGGACGAACTTCAGGCCGCCCTCGGAGAGAGGCTTCTCCAGGTTGCGTTCGAACATCGAGAACAGCGCGACCGTGTAGGGGCGTGCGAAGTGGCTCTTCACTGCAGCCTCGTCGCGCCAGATCTCGTAGAGGACGTAGCTGCGCTCCGTGCCCAAGATCTTGTGGACGTTGAAGGTCACGTTGCCGGGCTCAAGGCGCGAGCAGGTCACCGAGCGGCGGAACACCTTCTCGAATTCGGCTTCGGCGCCGGACTTGACCTCGAAGTTGACGACGAGGGTGACCTCGCCGTTGGGGCTGGGCTGCAGGGCGACTTGGGCGTTGGCGCTCTGCGAGGACAGGAATGCGCCTGTTGCGACAACGGCACTGAGCGCGATCTTCTTGAGGATATTCATGGTTTTCTCTCTAATCGGGAAAGATGAACATGCGGTCGTTCGTCCGCCAACTTGAAGCGCGCTGGTTTGGCTCCTCAATTATCAGCGGGCGCGGCAACTATTTACCCCGCCCGGACAGATGCGATTAGACGATTAATTCTGATCAGAGTAGTGAATGGCAAATATCAATCTCTGACTCTGTCGGGAGGGGCGATCGCCGGGTGTGGGCGTTGGCAGTTGCAACCTGCGTTGCCGCAAATTTTGTCGAAATGGATTGCGAGGTATGTCGAGGCGCGAACCTCAAGCTTGCGTCGAAGGCCACCAAAATTCCATCGAACACGCGCTCGAGCGGTCGTGAGGGACACGGACCGCGTTCATGCCAGTTACGTAGCTGGCAGATAGGCGCGTCGGACTCCGAGACTCGTCCTGGAGGCGCGCCTGCAACTCACCGTGTGACTGCTTGGCGCGAGGACCGGCCATGAGCTTGCTTCGGAGTGAGAGATAACAGGCCCCGGACAAAACGCGATCTCCGTCACAAAGCTATGAGAGGGACCCTCTCATTTGAACATGAACCCGGAATCCGTTTTCGAGGGTAGCAGCGGCATCAGCCGCCAAGTGCCGGATGACGCGGTCATCCAGACATCGCGTCAGACGATTGATATCGTATATTCACCACTCTAATCAAAATTCATCGTCTAATTATATCTGTGCTGGAGCTGTAAAACAAGGGCACCGGCATACAGGCTCCTCAGCTGGCGCCCGCACCGGGCAAGTTTTCAACCGATGGAGATAGAAATGAGCAACAGACCGCTCAAGACCCTCGAAGGTAAGGTCGCCCTCGTTACTGGGGCAAGCTCGGGGATAGGCCGCGCCACTGCGATCGAGCTCGCCCGCCGCGGCGCAAAGGTCATCGCAAGCGCCCGCCGCGGCGCGGAGATCGAAGCCCTTGCGGCCGAGATAAAGAACGAGGGCTTCGAAGCCACCGCAGTGGTGGCCGACGTGAACGTCGAGCAGAGCGTGATCGACCTCGTCGCGAAGACGATCTCGACCTATGGCCGCATCGATATCGCCTTCAACAATGCCGGTACGGAGGGCGCCTTCTCGCCCTTCGTCGAGCAGACCAACGAAACCTACGACACGATCTTCAACGCAAATGTGCGAGGCGTGTTCTGGTCGATGAAGCATGAAGCCAAGGCGATGCTGGCGCAGGGCGGCGGCACGATCATCAACAACGCCTCGATGGGCGGGGTTATCGGCTTCGCCAATGCTGGCCTGTATATCGCCAGCAAGCATGCCGTGCTCGGCCTGACCAAGACTGCTGCAATCGAACTGTTCAAGCAGGGCGTTCGCGTCAACGCAATCAATCCGGGCATCATCGATACGCCCTTCCAGGACCGGGTCTGGCCGACCGCGGAAGCAAAGTATGCCTTCGCCGCCAGCACTGTGCCCGGTCGCGCCGGCACGCCGGAGGAGATGGCCACGGTCGTTGCCTTCCTGGCTTCGGACGACGCTGCGTTCATCTCCGGCCACGGCCTCCTGATCGACGGCGGCTATTCGATCGCCTGATCCTCCGGGGCGCTGCCCAGTCGAACCGGTTCTCTGCCACAGCGCAGAGGCTGCGGATGGGCAGCGCCACACAAGGTCAACCACATCTTATTTTTGGAAAGCAGAATGTCCGAAATCACTTTGCAGCCGAGCCCGAATGGCGAGATCGCGCTTGTCGTCAACTTCGAAGTAAAACCAGGCGCCGAAGCCGAGTTCGAGGAGGTTTTCCGCCGCTCGGTGACCTGCTCGCGTCTCGAGCCCGGCAATATCACCTTCAACGTCCACAAGATCATCGGCACGGAGCGCAGCTACGTTCTCTATGAAGTCTGGCGCGACGAGGAAGCGGTGAAGAGCCACTTTGCGCGCCCCTACACGGTCGCGCTGTTCTCGATGTTCGAACGCAACCTGGAGAAGCCTCTCTCCGAGGGCGGCCTGAACTTCGTCCAGGACCTCGACCCGCAGCCGCGCACAGCGCCGGCCACCACCGATCCGGCCTCGTGCGCCGAGTGCCGCTGACCAAGACGTCGGCGCCGCTGTCGGCGACGCGCAACTCGCAAACTAACGTAACCGGAGATTACATATGACCGCACAACCCGCTTCTACCATACCGACGCCGTCCTACGGCACGCAACTCACCCTGATCGCCTTTATTCGTGCCAAGAAGGGCATGGGCGACGAACTCGGCCGCCGCCTCGGGACATTGGTCGAACCGGCCCGTGCCGAGCCCGGTAACATCAACTACGATCTGCACCGCTCGAACGAGGATCCTGACGTCTGGGTGCTCTACGAGAACTGGAAGGACGCCTCCGACCTGACCGCACACTTCGAGTTTCCGTACATGAAGGAGTTCCTCGCGGTGTTGCCCGAGGTGCTGGAGGGCGACATGGACCTGCGTCGCTGCGCAATGGTGACGACCGTAGCCACGAAGGCCTAACCAACGCCGCGTCGCGGTCCAGCGCCCGGCGCGGCCTCCCTCGCTCGTTGAAGGACGCCGTGGAGCTCTGCGAAGACGCGTGGGGTCGTGCTTGTCGATCCGGACATCCGGCTGGGGCGCCCGGCGGCGACGCTTGTCCAATCGAAACCTGAGGAGCCTATCATGTCACAGCCACGAGTGTTCTTGAACGACAGGAATTTCATTCCGCAGATCGGCCTGGGTGTTTGGCAAACACCGTCAGATGTCGCCGGCCCAGCGGTCGAAGCGGCGCTCCGGGCCGGCTACCGCCACATCGACACCGCAGCGAGCTACGGGAATGAAGCCGGCGTGGGCGAAGGCATCCGCGACGCAGGTATCCCGCGTGAGGATATCTTCGTCACGACAAAGCTGTGGAACGAAGAACAGGGCTACGATTCGACCTTGCGCGCTTTCGACGAAAGCCTGAAGCGCCTCGGCCTCGACTATGTCGATCTCTACCTCATCCATTGGCCGTCTCCCCAGCGCGGCCGATATGTCGACACCTGGAAGGCCTTTATCCGACTGAAGGAACAGAGGCTCGTACGATCGATCGGGGTTGCGAACTTCGAGCTGGAGCACCTTAACAAGATCATCAACGAGACGGGCGTCACCCCGGCGCTCAACCAGATCGAGCTGCATCCGCGGTTCCAGCAACGGAAGCTGCGGGAGGTTCACGCGAAGCTCGGCATTGCGACGCAGTCCTGGAGCCCGCTTGGCCGGGGTACCCTGCTCGCTGATGCGACGATCACCTCGATTGCGGCGAAGCACGGTAGAACGCCAGCTCAGATCATCATCCGCTGGCATATCGACAACGGGCTGATCGTCATTCCGAAATCAGTGAGCCCGGCCCGCATTGTTGAGAACGTCGACGTTTTCAGCTTCGGCCTTGACGAAGCCGACTTTACGGCGATCGGCAAACTCAATTCCATCGACGGGCGCATCGGCCCGAACCCGCTAACCGCGAGTTTCTAAAGCGCGGCGCGGCGGCTGCCGTTCGATACATTCATTGTGGCCCGCGACTCGCTCGCGTGGGACAGCGCTCCTGCATAAGAGGCCGATGGCACGAGGCGAGCATGGCGGCTCGTGTCGTTCATCGGCGCTACGCGCACTAGGCTGCCCTTAGCTGCTTGGCAAGGCAGATTCGGACGGGCCGCGTCGCTACTTGCGGTACCGGAATCCAGTTGGTCGGCGCATTCCGGCGCTCGAGGAACGCCTCGACGCCGAGATGGTGGACGGCAGGCGTGAACGTTCAACGCGCTACGAGCGCCGAATTCCTCCTCATCTGAACGAGCAAATTGGGGCCGTATCCCGCCTGTTCGGTTTCCGCGAGAGCATTGGTTTAGGTGACTATTGTGAAGCCATGAGGGTGAAGGCAGAGATAGTTTCTGTCGCTGAACTGAAATGCGTGTCCGATCTTACCCGGACAGGAAGTTATCCAACCGCTCCGATAGGCAACCTAGGTCATTAGTCTCGCACTCCCAGATCACAAGATTCAGCCAGCCAAGTGCTCCCAGCGCCGCTTGGCTGGCCTCGTCTCGCTGGACATTGTCATCGAACTTTTTCTGCCAATACTCGGCGTGAGCCTTGGGTGTGGTTGTTCGCACGCATCCCGGATGCCGATGCCAAAAGCATCCATGCACGAAAATGACTTTTCTGAGTTGAGGAAAGACAAGATCAGGAGTACCGGGCAACGCTCGGACGTGGAGCCTATATCTGAACCCCAACTTGTGGGTCGCACGCCGCACAAGCATCTCTGGCTTGCTATCAGTCGCCTTAACCTTGGCCATCAGGCGACGGCGTTGGTCAGGTACATCCGCAAACAATTCGCGTGTCTTCATACAAGGGATGTAGTGCCTGGTGCAAATCCGAACAGACCTTCGAAAGTATCTTCGAACTCTTCGAGGGCGTCACTACTTAGACCTTCACGATCATCGTGGGATAGTTGGCTCCATTGCGGCAGAGGCGTTCTCAGCAGAAACCGCTTGTAGAAACGCATCCAGCCGTGCTTGAGAGCCGGAGCTTCAGCTTTCGCAGTTATTTCGAGGAGACCACCATTCAGGACACGTTGGAGAACGTCTACGGGCCACTCCCCTGGCCAGATTGCGTAAAGGGAATGCGCCGGGATTGCCTGCGTTCGATCTATCGTGACGAAAGGCTTATTGCATAGTTCCGGCATCAGAAGCTTCGGACCGGTTGACCACAAAGTGGGAACCGCATCGATCGTCCGCCAATATTGGTCTTTCTCTCTAAACTGACTTCTTTTACTGAGCGCTTCCCGTCGCCTGTTGACCCAGGCCATGAAGCGGGGCCACTCTGCGGGATCAATCAGAACGCCCCGACGATCATAAGGCACGACTACCCGTAACCGGGCGGTATCGACAGTTGAACCGACCAGGTCCTTTCGCTCGAGGAAGGGGCGAACAAGTTCATCCTCCACTTCGGCGATGTCATCGGGATCAAGTATGAATGTCCGCCCAGCACCGAGCGCTGGACCAACACGAACAGTGCAGCCGGCCTCATGGAGGCTTCCATGCCGCGCGAGGAGCTCACGCTGCATTGCCTGGGCTTTTTCTCTCTTGTTTAACGACAGGTGATGAACTGGTCTGCCGCCTGGCGTCAGCAAGACGATCGCGCTGTAAGCGCCCACCGTTTTCACGAATGGATCGGATGGGCGCTCGTCGGCCACCGTGATGGTCCAGCCTCGCGATTTTGTGTCTTGAAGAAAGGAATCTCCGTACTGCGCAAACATCCATCTATCGCTGGTCAACGCCGCGATGGAACCGCCATCGCTCGCCCATTCTTGCATTCTATTCAGGAATGCCACCGACAGATCACCGCGCGTGCTCGCGGTCGGCAGGGTTTCGCGATAGAGACCTGCTAGGATTGCAGGAAGGTTCTTCCAGCGAACGTAAGGCGGATTTGCCGCAACGTGCGTAGCGCGCCCAGGTTTCTCCAACAGAAAATCTCGTTCGCCCACCCACTCTAAGACCAGTTGATCGGCGAGCTGCGGAGAAATGCTTTCCTCGATCAGCAATATCCGAAGTAGCCGTCGTACGGTCGCCGCGGCTCCCGGATGGAGTTCGAAACTCCTGACGCGCGGTTCGAGATCGACCAAGGAAGGCGTTCGACCGTGAGAGCGGAACGAATGGAGAAGGCGGCGAACCCCTTCCAAGAGGATAGAGCCTTCCCCGGCACATGGCTCAAGGAGAACCGCTTGCGAAAGATCCGCGTGCGCAGTCCAGCCGATCAAGTCGAGCAAGCGTGCCGCGGTCGGGCTCGACGTGTATATCGCGCAACGATCGTGCAATTGCTCTATCGCTGCGTGCAGTTCCATTCATTCGTCCTCTGGCAATTTCCGTTGAGTGCTTATAACAATACCGCTCACAGAAGGCAGTTAGAAAACCACTGATATAGTCGAGGCTTGAACAAATGATGAGCGTCAAACGGCCACGCCTTTTGCCTCGGCACATTCTCTCCAAATGACAGGTTTCAGCGTCGATACCAAGCTCTTCCAAGAGCTCGGCGAATTGTTAGTCGCCAAAGAGAGCACAGCTCTCATCGAGTTGATCAAGAATGCCTATGACGCCGATGCAACGTTGGTGACGGTGACGGGGGTCAATCTTGCAGATACGGCCAGCGGCAGCATTGTCGTATCCGACGACGGAGTAGGAATGGACAGCGGCGAATTCCGGCGCGGCTTTCTCACCATCGCGGGCCGCACCAAGAATTCTGGCGACCGGCGGTCTCCGGTGTTTGGTCGTCGCTACACCGGCGAAAAGGGGGTGGGACGTCTCGCCTCTCACAAACTTGGGACAGTCGTAGAGGTTCAATCGCGCAAAGCCGGGCCGGCACCCAGAGGCGCGATCGCTCTCCCGCCGGCGATATCGGAGGTGGTCGCTCGTATAAACTGGGGTGCGATCGAGGCGTTGGAGACACTGGATCAGATCGACGGGACCGGCGCGGTTCACGTCGATGAACGCGCGAAACCATCTAAGCCGGGTAGCGGTACGACATTGACAATCGCACCGCTGCGAACGGCATGGTCCAATCGTATACGCTCAAACTTCCTGCGCGAGGCCGCTACGCTCGCACCCTTGGCAGCCACTTGGAAGAAGCTCCCTGATGACGTCATGGGCGAGCGGTTACTGTTCGAGACTCTGCCGATCCGAGATCAACAGACAGGCGATCCCGGTTTTGAAGTCGTCTTCGGAGGAGATCTAAGCCTTGGCGATAGCCTCCTGCCAGATGTAGCTGCGGCAGCGAGTTGGATCGCTGAACTGTCTTTCGATCGAGAAACAGGAATACTCCAAATCGCGTTAGCACCGACGGAAGCAGAGCGTCGCAAATACCCCGGCGCAGAGGGATTTCGGCTGAAGAAGAAATTTGCTCCAAAGTCGGGTCCATCTTTCACTGGAAGAATACTGCAACGTTCTGGCGCATCTTGGGAAGCTGAGGTTCAAGGCATTCGCGTATTTATGGAGGGCTTTCGCGTATCGCCCTACGGCGATCTTCGCGACGACTGGCTGGGCCTAGAACGCAACTATCTTTCTCGAGCGAAACGTCAGTTGACAAGTCTGGCAGCCTTAAGTGCAGATCAAATCCCTCCAGGCCTAGAGAACGAAGAACTCGTGATCCAAGGCAACAATGCCTACATGGGCGGCATTTTCCTCCACAGGTCGACCAGCCCAGGTCTTGAGATGGTTGTCAGCCGCGAAGGCTTCCTGCCGGGTGAAGCGTTCGACTTTATCACCGAATGGACTCGCGTGACGACCGATCTAATTGTCCGGTTAAGGTCCGTCTCCCGCAGAGAGGTGAAGGAGATCCGAAATGAGCAACGCGCGGTTCAGCGCAACGCCGGCATCCGCTCGGATGTCAATGAAACGCCGACGGCGCTGCGAGTCCGAGAAAACGCGCTGCAAGTCGAGCGGAGTTTTGCCAATATTCAGAAGGCTGTCGAACGCAACGATTTTGTGACGGCGACGCGTGAGGCCAAAGAGCTACAGCCGAATCTTTCCGAGATTCGCGAGATGGCCGATCAGTTCGGTAGCGAGGCCGTACAGTGGCGCGTGCTGGCGTCATTGGGCGCGGAGCTCGCTGCTTTTGTTCACGAGATCAATGCTGTTGGCCTTCAGATATCTGCATTGGCTCGCGAGCTTGAGGATGCCCTAACGATCGACGATCTTGCGCGCACCCGAACGGCGATCCGCAAGGCCAGACAAAGAGCTTTGGACCTCGCCGATCGGATTCGGCGCAATGCCACCTATCTTGTCGATGCGACGAGCTTCGAGGGACGCCGTCGGCGCGCGCGGCTATCACTGCGCGACAGGTTCGAAACCGTTAGACTGTTCTTCGAGTCCAGGATTGAACAAAAGAACATCACGCTCGTCGATAACATTCCGACCGATATTCGAACTCCGCCGATGTTCCCATCCGAGCTGTCCGGAATATTTACCAACCTGCTGTCGAATGCGGTCAAGTTCAGCGATGTCGGCGGACGTATCGAAGTCTCGGCACGTGAGCACGGCGGTTTCTGCGAGGTTCAGGTTTCCAACACAGGCGCAGCCGTCGATCTATCCCGAGCACGGCGTCTCTTCGATGCGTTTCAGTCGACCACCGAGCGACCTGACGCCATCTTGGGTCAAGGTATGGGCATGGGGCTGACGATCACCCGCGCTTTCGTTCAGGAGTACGGTGGCGAAATTGATTTCATCGCGCCGCCAAGCGGTTTTGCAACCGCGATACGCTTTAGAATTCCGATGAGGTAATATTGCATGACCATTGTGTATATCGACGATTCACCTTCGGACTTCATGTCGCAGGCTGATGGCGACGCAGCCGCGATAACGTCATTCACTTTCCAAGATAACGATTCGAACGAAGAGGCCTTCACCGCTGCCCGTACCGCGAATGTGTGGCTCTTCGACTTCTTTTTGGTGGCCGATCCGCACGACGAGAACGGCCTTAGCCTCTTTCAGAAGTGGAGGGCCACGATCGGCGGCCGTCCAACGACCGTGGTGGTAAGTAGCGACGTCGAAAAAGCGGTCGGAGAGCCTCTCGGACCGATAGAACGCCATCACGTCATTGCGCAAAAGCATGGTGTCGAATGGATCGGCGACAAAACGAAGAATACGCTGAATCGGGTGATAGAGCTGTCAAATGCGGCTGACTTCATCGCGAGGAACCTAGACCTCAAGCCCATCGAAGGTCGGCCACTCGGAACTTACGATTCCGAGCAGTTGTGCCTCAAGGTTCTCGGCGTACCCAAAGACGCCGACTGGGCGAATAGCGCCATGAGGCAGATCGACCGCGCCCGTCCACCGAGAGAGGTATCGACCTCCTCCGGCCCCGCTACCGCTCACTCAATCATCGGGTGGCTTCTCGCACACGTGCTTCCCTATCCTTCATTTCTGTTGACTGATGCGCAAGCGGCGCTCCGGCTAAAAATACAGCCAGCGACTTTTCGCTCGATCGTGGCGGAATACGAAGGCAAGGAAGCTGGTGCAGCTCAGCGTGGGACAATTGAGACTTGCAGATACTTGGGACCGCTAAAGGATTTCCTCGGCCGGCGATGGTGGCGAGCCGCGATCGACGATCTTGCCTGGCATCTATCTCAAGACCCTGATGGCTATCACGCAGCGCTAGGCAAGCTTGCTACCAAGACATCCATCGACTGGCTTGAGCATTCCGAGCCAGTCCTCATTTCCAACTCGTACTTGGTGGAAACGGATGAAATAGCCGAGGCGCAAGACTGCGTCCGCGTGACCGACGAAGACTTTCCTGCGAACGTCGACGCGGCGTGGATACTCATAAGTTCCGCTCGAGAAGATCGCCAGCTAATGGCAAAGGTAATCTATGAAGATCGAGATGTGTTGAGTTTCGGCGAATGAAGATAAATTTGCGAAATTACGGCACGGAGCTTGCTCATTGGCTACGCGCGTTCGAACCGTTCGTCGAGCCCGCATCACAACCGGCGCTATCTCGGCTAAAATTGGTGCTGGAAGACGGCCGTGATAACCTCCGTGAGAAGTTCGACTGGAGCCTCAAATATCCAATTATCACAAAAATCGCGAACTCTTACGATAGACGAAATAACAACGCCCATGAGGTTCGAGTCGGCTGGCAGTTCGAATCTGTATTCGAGCGAGGTGAGCACTCACGGAAAAAGTTTATATGGACCGTAGGTAAGATGGTCACGCATATTCGAGTGTATGACGCCGCGAACAATGAAGTCCTCTTGCATTTCCACGTCGACATGAAGAACTCGGAGCAACTTGGTCCCCATGTCCACCTACAGCTCTCCGAAGACTACATGGAAAAGAGAGTGGGCCTGCAGATAGCAGTACCTCGATTTCCCTTTGCAACAATCTTGCCAACAGATTGTCTCGACTTCGTTCTGTCCGAATTTTTTCCGATCGAATGGCCGAGGTCTCAGTCAGACGCCCAAGGTTTGGCGACGTTGCAGCGTGCTCAACGTGACAGGTTAAGAGAGATGGCCGAAGCAGTCGCCAGACTTTGGGATAAGCCATCGAGGCAAACTCCGGTTTCCGCGACCCAAGACTACCACATGCCCGATTTGCAGATAGCCTGATGCGCATCGCTAGTCTCTTTAGTGGAGCGGGCGGTTTCGAACTGGGTTTCGCTCGATCCCACAACACTATAGTCCTGAACGATATCGCATCAAATGCGCGCGATGTTTTGCGCCATCGCTTTCCAGAAGTTGCGCTGATAGAAGACGTCCGAAGCATCCACGCAGACGTAGTCGATGCTGCCGACGTGATCGTCGCGGGTTTCCCATGCCAAGACGTCTCCATCGTCGGCGGGCAACGTGGCTTGGCGGGTACGCGGTCCGCTTTGGTCGAACATGTCTTCCGTCTTGCGGCTGCCACACGTCCGTCGCATATAATTTTGGAGAATGTACAGTCGATCCGCTTCGTTCACGGCGGACGAGTTCTTCTGTACCTCATGCACGCTGCGGAACAACTCGGCTACTCTTGGGCATATCGCACGTTGGACAGCAGAGCCTTCGGGCTACCTCAGCGACGTCGACGCTTTTACTTCATTGCATCACGGGATTCTGATCCGGGCGAAGCGCTCCTTTCGGATGCCGGCATCCCTCTGCCTGCGAACTCGCTAGACCAATCGTTGCCGGTTGGCTTCTATTGGACGGAAGGCAGAAGCGGCCACGGTTTGACCGCCGACGCGATACCGCCGTTGAAGACCGGCTCGTCAATCGGGATACCGTCGCCGCCCGCCGTCTTGTTTCCAGATGGGGGCGTAAAAGTTCCGACAATCGAGACGGCTGAAAGATTTCAGGGGTTTCCAGAGGGCTGGACGGAAGCTGCACCGCCGCGCCTTCGGTGGGGACTGGTAGGCAACGCGGTGAGTGTCCCGGTCGTCCGATGGATTTCTGATCGGATGAATTCTCCCGCAGCTTGGGACCGCAAGCTTTCTTCGCCCATGCCGGACCGGGCGATGTGGCCGTTGGCAGCTTGGGGAGATGGGCGGGGCCTACGTCTTGCCGTCAACGTCCAAGAAGCGCCCAGCTCTCTCGAACTGGGGCGAATATCCCATGGCAATTACTCGTGGACCGATTTGTCAGATCGCGCCCTTTCGGGCTTTGTGAATAGGGCCCGCGAAAGCCGATTGCGCTATCCTGAAGGTTTCTTGGAGCGCCTTGAAGCGAGACTACGGTAGTTGCCTGACGGGTGCTTTCCGAGATTGATCAACAAATCTTGGTTGGCTGAAAAGAGGGCGCCTTTCGGTCCGACTGCACGAGCCCACGGTCCGCGGTTAAGGAAACCCAGCCTACCGAGGTTCAATCTTGCAATCTCACCCACGACTTGTCCCAAACGGTCACTGACTTCCTTGAGCGAGATCGCTCAAGCGGTGCGAAGCGACGCTGATACTTCGTATGCGGCGTCTCCGCCCCATTGATTTTGCGGTTGCAACGGCGATGTCGATCGCTTGCGGAAGGTCCTGTGAGCTCATCGGGGAGTCCCGGACGAGCTCATTGTGAGGCGCTGCGTTGCGCATAGGCCCAGGGCATGAGGGCCTCGATGTCTTTGGCGAGGTGGCCGTTGGCGAGGCTGATGAAGAGATCGCGCAAATAGGCATAGGGCTCGACACCAAT
Organism: Ensifer sp. 38_S197; assembly: GCF_056924495.1. NCBI lineage: Bacteria > Pseudomonadati > Pseudomonadota > Alphaproteobacteria > Hyphomicrobiales > Rhizobiaceae > Ensifer > Ensifer sp. 38_S197. Next base: position 2,343,970 of record NZ_JBXOVZ010000001.1, read on the forward strand.
CATCTTGCATGTGCCGATCAGGCTGGCGAAACGGGCCCAATTACGGCCGCCTTCATCGTGCCCGGCAAATAGCGCATTGCGGCGGTTCATGGCGGGGCTTCTGATCGCGTTTTCGACGAGGTTGGAGTCGATGTCGACGCAGCCGTCGTCCAGGAACAGTCGGAAGCCGTCTTGACGTCTCAGCATATAGGCCATGGCTTCGCCGAGGTCGGACTTGCGCGAGACGCGTTTGGCCTGAGCTGCCAACCAGGTGAAGAACTCGTCCACCAGCGGACGGGACAGGTTCTGGCGGACAGCCCGGCGATGATCGGGATCGCAACCGCGGATGCTATCCTCGATCTTGTAGAGGGCGGCGATGCCCAACAGCGCCTCGTCGACGATGGGCGACCCCTTCTTGGGTTTGGCCTTAATCAGCTTTCTGCGACCATGCGCCCAGCAGAAGGCCAGCTTCAACGGGTCCCCGCCCGTGCGGTCTGGCGTAGCCAGGTGCGAGTAGCCACCGTAGGCATCGACTTGGATCGTGCCGTTGAAGCCGTCGAGGATTTCTGCTGCATATTCGCCTTTACGCCCCGGTCGATAATGGAACACTACGCCCGGTGGCGCAGATCCGTTCCAGCCGCGGTCGTCGCGCAGCACGGCCCAGAGATAACCGGTCTTCGTCTTGCCTCGCCCGGGATCCAGCACCGGAGCCGTGGTCTCGTCGACATAGAGCCGCGCGCTTTCCGACATCAGCCGTTTGGCCATGTGGTCGACCACCGGCGCGACCGCAGCACCTGTCCGACCCATCCAATCTGCCAGGACCGTGCGGTCGATCGGCACTCCGTGTCGGGCCATGACCGCGGCCTGCCGGTTCAGCGGCATATGTTCGGAATGCTTGGACACGGCGATCTGCGCCAACAGGGCCTCGGTCGGCCAGCTGCCCTCCAGCAAATGCGCCGGCGCTCTGGCCTGAACGACGCCCGTGCGCCCCTTGGGGCAAGCGTATTTCGGGCGGACCGTGACAATCACCTGATAGCGTGCCGGAATTTGATCGAGCCGTTCCGTCCGATCTTCGCCGATCCGAACCATGTTGCCGCAACCACAGGGACAGACAATGCTGTCGGGCTCGATCACCCGCTCGACCCGCGGCAGGCTCTGGGGCAGTGCGCGTGGCCTCCGCTCCTTGCGAGGAACAGCCTTTGCGGGATCAACGGCGCTGGCCGCGATCTTTTCCTCGACGAAGGCGATCTGGGCCTGCGTTTCGGCAATCGCCGTCTCCAGGTCCTCCAGCGCCAGTTCCATCTGCGTCGGATCAAGCTTTTCCGATTTCGGCCCGAACTTCGTGCGCCGATAGTCCTGAACCTGGCTCTCCAACCTCTCGATCAGCTGCTTCAGCTCGCTGATGAAGGCGTCCTTTTCGGCCACCACCGCCTGCTCATGCTGGCGTGCCGCACGCTCGACCGAAAGCTCGAACTGCACTGCCGCAAAGGCATTCAATACCTCGGGAGGGAGGTCCGGGAACTGGCTGAGATCGATCGGCTTCGACATGTGTCTTCATAGCAAAGCGAAGCAGAAAAGCCCAATAAAACAATGCCAAAATTAAGCTGGTGAGTCATCCTGCCGCAGCCGGGGGCACCACTCGCCGCGCCATCACGCGTCGCCAGTCAAGCCCTTCGAACAAGGCTTCAAACTGTCCCCGCGACAGCCGCATCGTTCCATCCTGCACCTTGGGCCAGGCGAAGCTGCCCTGTTCCAAGACTTTGTAGGTCAGCACCATTCCGGTGCCATCCCATACCAGGATTTTCAGACGATCCCCGCGCTTCGACCGGAAGATCACCGTCACCCCGGAATGCGGATCAAGCTTTAACTCGGTCTGCACCATCAAGGCCAACGCCTGATGGCCACAGCGGAAGTCCACCGGCCGCGTCGCGATCAGGATCGGCAAGCGTTGGCCCGCGACGATCATGCCGGCGCTCGCATCGCACGCACCAAGGCCGCCACCCGATCAACCGGTACATCGCCGGGAACCCGCATCACGAGGTCTGCCCCTATTTCTACCGTCACGATCTGCGAAGCGGCCGCGACCGGCTCCGGGGTCGGCAAAGCATCACAAGTCATGTTCGGCTCCGTCGTAATCGCCAGTGGCACGAAGGCAGGTTCGATAGATCCGTCCGCAAAGGCCGGCATGACCGGCAGCAGCTCAGCAGGCAGCGCCAGAAGACCCTGACGCGCCTGTCGTCGCCAGCTCGAAAGCTGATGTGCAACGAGATCATAACGACGCGCTACGTCAGCGACCCGGGTTCCAGGCTGAAGGCTCTCCGCAACAATCCGCGCTTTCACAGCATTGGGCCAGCGTCGGTTTCCCCGACGAGGCTCCACCACTTCGCATCGTCCGACAAATCCTTCACCATCCGCCATGCCAAATCTCCAGCTCTTGCCGAAAACATTCTGGCAGAAAGGCAGAAACCTCAATGGTCACAAACACGCAAAATCAATGGGGTGGAGGCGGCGCATACGATACTTCTGGCCCTCATACTCCACAATCTCCTTACTGCGTGCGTTTGGGAACATCCGGTCAAGCGCGCTTTCAATCTGCTCGTGCTCACTTGTCGGAATAGCGCCGTCCGCCTTGAGCGCGAATTCGATCTCGCGAATTCTCGCTCGCGCGGACTTTATATCAGCCTGATATTTGTCGGGATTGTTGCCGGTGTAGTCGTCAAAGCGCTTGTTCCAGACAGCGAGTTCGGCTTTCGCCGTTTCTAAGTCCGCGAGCGTGTAGTTGGCCATGCGACAGTTTCTTTGAGGACGCGCTGCATCTAAGGTGATGGTATTCACTACCAAAAAATGCAGCTTTTCACCGATCCTCGGGAAGCAGCAAGGTCAAAGATGCATTTTCGTTACGTCCCCTTACGGATCTGGTCGAGACCCGCGTAACGACCGAAATGAGGGGCAAAGCCGCCGTTCGAAGATGCGACCTTCGATGTCCGCTTCGGCCGACACCGGAAATTCCAGTCCGTATCCACGAGCGACCTCCACGGGTTCGATTTCCCTGTTCTCAGGGAAACACAGCGACCAAAAAGGCAAAAAAACTTTCAGGTGCTCGGCCATTTTGGCGGGCCCTTAAGGGCTCCACCCCTCCTTGATCGACTGCGCGATGTCGTCGACAAAAATGCGCGTCTTGCTTGGCACGAGCCGGCCGGGTGGCATAACTGCGTAGACGCCTCCCTCGGCTTTGCCGGCCCAGCCAGGTAGTACCTCTACGAGCCTGCCGTCGCGCATGGCTGGACCGGCCAGCCAGTCTGCCGTGCGGAGAACCCCGGCGCCTTCGATCGCTGCCAGCAGCAGCACCTCGGAGTTATCCGCGATAAGCGGACCGGTTGGCCGCACGGTTTGACGCAAGCCATCCTTTTTCAGGGGCCAGTCTGGCCAGGAAAAGTAGCTCGTGAAACCGAGACAGGCATGGTTCGCCAATTCAGCCGGACTTCCCGGTTCACCATGCCTGGTCAGATAGCCAGGAGAGGCCACGAGGACATTCCTGTAAGAGGCGATCTTGCGAGCGGTTAGCGCACTGTCCTTAAGGACACCGACCCGGATCGCGACGTCGAAGCCTTCCGCGACCAAGTCGACATACCGGTCGGTCAACCGCGCATCGACGCGAATCTGGGAATTGCGCGCGAGAAATCCCGGGAGGAGAGGCGCGATCCACAGGCGTCCGAAGGTTAGGGGCAGCGAGATCCTGAGCAGCCCGCGAGGGCTCGCGCCAAAGTCGCTCGCCTCTCGATTGGCCTCCTCCAGCTGCTCCAGCAGCGACTGTACGCGACGCTGGTAGCCGATTCCGATCTCCGTCAGCGCAACGCGGCGCGTCGTGCGCGAAAGAAGGCGGACCCCTAGGCGTTCTTCCAACTGGCTGACACGGCGGGACAGGACCGACGCATCGCGTCCGAGCAGATTGGCCGCCGCTGTAAAGCTCCCTGATTGCCCCACCGCGAGGAAAGCGACCAGTTCGTCGAGGCCGCCAGTAAATTCTTGCAAATTTTGCATGAGTGAAATTCAGAGTGCCCAGATTATTCGGCTTTCATCATGCATTATCTCTCGGCCTCCGCAACAGGTAGAGGTACTGAATAATGAGCATTTTTCTCAGCATCGGCTCCGGGCCGGGTATGGGTCTCGCCACCGCCGAACGCTTCGCGCGTGAGGGATTTCGGATCGTCCTGAGCGCCCGGAACGCCGACAGGTCGCAAGCGCTGGCACAGCAACTCCGGGACAAAGGCCACAACGTCGACGTGAAGACGTTGGATGCTGGCGACCCGGACGCGATCGCCGCCCTCGTTGCTGAAGTTGAAGACCAGTACGGCCCCATCGACGTGCTGCACTACAACGCCGCTTCCATGCGCCAGGCCTCCCTATCCGACCAGCCGCGCTCGACGTTCAACAGCGACCTCGCCGTCAATGTCGGAGGAGCGCTCGCCGCAGCGCAGGCGGTCGCTGAGCCCATGTCGCGCCGCGGCGCCGGCACCATTCTTCTGACTGGGGGTGGCTTTGCGCTCTCGCCTCATCCCGACTATCTCTCGCTCAGCATTGGCAAGGCCGGTATACGCGCTCTAGCGCAAGGGCTGTTCGAGAGCTTCAAGGAGAAGGGCATCCATGTGGCTACGGTGACGGTTGCCACCCTCGTATCGGCCGGGTCCAAGGAAGCAGAAGCCGTCGGAGAACAGTTCTGGCAGCTCCATAGCCAACCCAAGGAAGCCTGGAGCGCAGAGGAGCAGTATAAGGCGTGATCGCAGCCGCGAAGAAGCGCCAGTAGGAGGGCCGGGGCGGTTCATCCGCCTCGGCCTTTATATCATTCGGCAGCAGCGAGTAAGGTTCTTCGCCGTCAGATATGATATGGGCCCTCAGATCGCCTCGTAGTCGCTGGAGAGAATTTCAGGTAGCACCCGTGCTTTCTTCGCCGCCGGCAGTGGCCTGCGGTGCGGTATCAAAACGAGTTCAGCGGTTCGGGCAACCCAGCCGGTATAGGGCGCTCGGCCTCTGCCGGTGATTTGTGAGGTCCCCGCTCTCCGACGCCTTCGGACCGATCGGAGCGCAATGATGCACATCCGCCCGTTCGGCCTCTCTATGAACGTCGGAAACACGTGTTCCTGTCGTCGGGATTATCCCAGTTTTCGAAAGAATTGGTAATTTATTTGAATTTGAATAACCAATCCTTTCCGCTACTCAAGTGCAAGATGCAGTGGGTAGAGTTATGGATGCAATGGACAATCGGGCGAGACTTGCTTTTGGGAATTCAGCTCTCGGGAGCAGGCAGTCCGCACTCAACGGTTCGTCGGTTTTGGTTGCGGCCCCGTTCTGCGGCATCAGCCTCGCCAACTTCCGCCAGACTGTGAAGAACGTTCCACGTCCCTCTAAAATTGCCGCCGACGGTCTCGCGCCCCAGTCGGTTCAGTTCGCCTGAGGAGGCCGCAATGCCGGTCTATTCGCTTGGAGGACTTGTACCTAGACTGCCAATCGCCGGTCGCTACTGGATCGCACCGGACGCACATGTAATTGGAAATGTCCAACTGGGCGAAGCGGTAAGCATCTGGTTCGGTGCCGTTCTGCGTGGCGACAACGATGCCATCACGGTTGGGAACAGCACAAATGTCCAAGAGTCAGCTACTCTTCACACGGATCCTGGCTTTCCAGTAACGATCGGAGAAGGCTGCACGATCGGTCACCGTGCCATTGTCCATGGCTGCACGATCGGGAGCAATTCGCTTGTCGGTATGGGCGCCACAGTTTTGAATGGAGCGAAAATCGGCGACAATTGCCTTGTCGGGGCCAACGCGCTGGTGACGGAGGGCAAGGAATTTCCTGACGGGTCGTTGATCGTCGGGTCTCCGGCACGGGCCATCCGTATTCTGCACGAAAATGCGATTGCGAGGCTAAGGCATTCGGCGGAGCGATATGTTGCGAACTGGCAGCGTTTTGTGCGCGACCTGAAGCAGATCGATTAGTGGAATACCATGGGACGTCAAAGATGCCGGCGGCCAGCCGGTCGGGACCCGACAGTGGAATAATCGCCCACTGCGACAACTTGATCCTTCCGGGTTCGAGCCTGGCCAGCGCGGCTAAGGCTTTGTCCCTCGGGGGAGAATTTTACTAGATTGAATCGGTCGAGCAGGTGTTCTCGCATTGGGGTTAACAGCCCTCGGACTTCTGGCATGACAACATCGGCATCTTGTGCAAGATTGGAAACGGCCGCTGACGATCTCAAGAAAGCCCAGGCGTTTGTTTCTTATCTAAACTAAGGGCATATCGCGGCCACCACATTCACGACAGAGCTTGTGGCGCTTGGATCCACGCCATTCACGATGGCCGGACTTAGGGGCGGCGCAGCGAGTGGCATCCTCGAGGGTTCAACGCGTTCCATTTGATACGGCCGTCGCAACAACGTAGCTTGCGCTTGCCGAGATATCGATGAGCTTGGGCTACACTCGGGGCTCGAGGCCCGTTGCGGAGCGGGAGATGGCAAGGACCGCCCCATGAGCGACGAGAAGGGCGCGACGCCGCGGAAGGATGCGGATCTGCACGTCCATTACTGCGAGCACCCGGAGTGCAAGAAATGGGGCAGCTTCGGCTATGCGATCGGAATACGCACCCAACTGGTTCTGCGCCGAGCATCGACTGGAATGGACGCCCCGGCACGCCCAGGCACGGTGCTCCGCCGAGCGGGACGGCTATGCTTTCAGCATGTCGATCAGTGCCCGCAGGCCGGCAGAAAGATGGCGGCGGCTTGGATAATAGAGGAATAGTCCATTGTCCGGGGCGCACCAATCGTCCAGACAGCGGACCAGGGCGCCGCTCTCGAGGTGTTGCATGACGCGATTGTCCCACACATAGGCAAGGCCGCATCCCTGTAGCGCCGCTTCGACCATGAGGGCCTGGTCGTCGATCGTGACAGGGCCGTCGACCTCGACATCGATTGCCTCGCCGTTCTTCTCGAACTGCCAATTGTAAATCGCTCCGCTTGGAAAACGGTAGCGGATGCAGGAGTGGTGGCGCAGATCCGCGGGTTCGAGCGGCGGAGTGCGCCCTTCAAAGTATTCCGGGGAACCGACAACCGAGAAACGCAGCGTCGGTTTGATGTGGACCGCGATCATGTCCTGCATTAGTCGTTCGCCGAAGCGGATGCCGCAGTCGTATCCCTCTTCGACAATGTCAATCAACCTGTCCGTTGCGGTGATATCGAGGTGCAGTCCGGGATTCCGCTTTGTTAGCGGGCCCATCACATCGTGAAGGACAAACGGGGCGATCGAGTTCGGGACGTTGATTCTAACCGTGCCAAACGGCGTCCCTCGGTATGAATTGAGACTGTCCAATGCTTGCTCGATTTGGCCAAAGGCCGGCTGGAGTTCTGACAGGAACCGCGCCCCCGCCTCGGTCAACGAAACGTTGCGCGTCGTGCGATTAAACAAGCGGACACCGACGCGCTCTTCCAGGCTTCGGATGGAGTGGCTAACGGCCGACGCCGCCACACCCCGTTCCACCGCAGCCTTTTTGAAGCTGCGGTGGCGCGCCACTCCAAGGAAGGTCGACAGTTCAGCCAGTTCCGCTCCGTGCATCGCGTACTCCAAATTGGTATTTTTGATTCACTATTATTGTCAGAATTCATCGCATGAGCATATCGATTGCCAATCCTTAGATAAAGAGGCGCGGCGGCTCATTGGAGAGTGCCGGAAGAACAGTTCTCCTCGGCGAGGACGGCGCATCCAATGGCGCGGGGGGAATCTGCGTTTCTACACGCTATGTTGAAGCTCTTTGCGGTTCCAGGAAGCTCAGCCGCAGCATCTCACCCCAACGAGTGCCGGTGCCTGCAGCGGCGGCCGTTAACCTCGTGCGATATAACCCGTTCCATCACCACAGCCGGCATCCGCCGCCGCTGGGTGTTGACTTTCTCTGAAATGTTCTCTATTTGTTCGACATGGAACGTTCTCTGCGAATATCCAAGACACGCTGACCGTCAACGCCGCCATAGCGGCAGGGGCCACTCGTTTCTTGGGTTCGTAGGATGTTTGACAAGCTTGCCGCTGGCTGTTCCGTTCCTGACGCCTATCGCGAAGCGTCCATCAAGTTCTTTTCTCCCCGTGCCACCGTCCGATGTTCGGGAAAGCCTGGCTTCCGTAGCCAGCTGGCCCGAGATCTGGGATGCCTTCTTGATGTCGACGACGAGGTTGTCTCCTGGTCCTGCCTCGCGCATCGCTCGGAGGTGAATGATCGGACTCAGTTCGCCGATTTCATGGTCGAGTACCACGACGGCGGCCGGCTCCTCGTGGAGGCGATTGAGGCGGATGGACACCCAGAGGTCGCCGAGGCGGCATCCTCGGTTGGCATGCGGCAGCGCTTCATTTCCAGGTCGGAAATCGAGAGCGGCTTCCGCCTAAAGAACGCGAAGGACCTGCTTCGCTACGCCCATTGCCGCACATCGCTGAACGACCGGATCCGCCTCCTGGCCGCCCTGGATGAAGCAGGGTCTCTGATTATCGCCGATATCTTGAATCTGTTCCGGGAGGTCCAGCCGTTGGCCGGAATCTCCTGGATGATCCTGCACCGATTCATCCAGGCCGATCTCGACCAGGCCATGCTCGGCCCCGAGACCATCATCCGTCGCTTCCAGCGTTGAGGTCTGACATGCGTAAACTCCCCAAACTTCCGCCGGCCACGGTCGAGCGGGTCGCATATGGATTTGCCGTCAGGAAGGCGATGCGCCTCGGCGGCGCCTTTGTCGTGAAGCGTCCCAGACGGATCGTGCTCGTCCTCCAGCTGCCCAAGGAAGCAAACCTGTCGGAGTACGAGATCGCCACGCTGCTGGTCCTCAGAGACGCCGCGGCGAAGATGCCGTTCACCGTCGTGAAACCAAAGACCAGCCGAGGCGAAGCCGACGTGGACGGAATCTTGAACGAGTTTGAAAGAGCAGGGTCGCTCCTTGTGCTCTGGCCATTTCACCTCCAGATGCCCGAGGCCGTGACACTGCTTGCAGATCGAGTGGTCGAGGTCGAGGCGCTTCGGCCCGCTCATCTTGTGGCTGCGATCAAGCGCGTCCAGGGCGAAGTCTTGGGAACCGATGCGGCTGCGCGCCTTCTCAAGTATCCGGCCACGACGCTCTTCGCAGCGTTCCGGCCAGGCAGGCCATGCTCTGTCGCCATCGAGCGACTGGCGGAGATCCCTCAGCCCGCGGGGCCTGCGCCGCAGGTGACCGCTCCCCGGCTTGAGGATTTGAGCGGCTACGGCGAGGCGAGGGACTGGGGCCTCGCCCTTTCGGCAGACCTCCCGCTTTGGAGGAGTGGTCGGCTCGCGTGGGCCGACCTCGACAGCGGTCTTCTGCTTAGCGGCCCACCCGGCACGGGAAAGACCATGTTTGCCGGCGCGCTGGCCCGATCCTGCGGAACCCACCTGGTAGCCACCTCCGTCAGCCAATGGCAGTCGATGGGCCACCTGGGAGACATGCTCGGCGCGATGCGCGGAAGTTTCCAGGAGGCTGCAGCCAACAAGCCGTGCATCTTGTTTCTCGACGAACTGGACAGCATCGGAGACCGAACCTCGTTCAGGGGGCACAATGCGAACTACTGCACCCAGGTGGTGAACGGGGTGCTCGAACTGGTCGACGGACATGATCGACGGGAAGGGATCGTCATTCTGGGCGCCACAAACCATCCGGAAAAGATCGATCCGGCCCTTTTGAGGTCGGGCCGTCTCGACCGCCACATCCGCATTCCTCTACCTGATGTGGGGACCCGCAAGCAGTTGGCCCGTATGTACTTCGGGTCTTCGTTGTCGGAGGAGGACCTCAAGGCGATCGCCTTGGCGACGGGCGGGTTCACAGGAGCCGATTTCGAGAAGCTGTCCCGCGAGGTGCGCAGAGACGTTCGACAGGCGGCAGACGGCGCGACTGCCGAGCTGGTCCTTTCGAAACTGCCCGCATCGATGCCGATCAAAGGGCGATTGCGATGGAATATCGCAGTGCATGAAGCCGGCCATGCGGTCGTCGGATTGCATTTGAGCATCGGTATCCTCCACGGCGTCGCCGTCTCGAACGAGCTGCGCGGATCCGGAACGCAGCAGAGCGGCGGCGCCTATTTCCAGCTCGACGAAATCTGGTTGCGAGACAGGCAGTCCTATCTCGATCAGATCGCCATGCTGATGGGCGGTCTGGCTGCAGAGGCGGTCGTTCTGGACACGACGCTCGAAGGCGCGGGAGGCGCGGACGGCTCCGACATCCACCAGGCGGCGGATCTCGCCACTATGATGGAGGTGCAGCTGGGCATGGGCGAAGGGCTCAACTATCTGCGCGCCCGAACATCCGACGAACTCGACCGGCTCCGCAGGGAATCGCCGGTCGTCGCCCGGAGGGTCGAGAAGGTCCTCCTCCGTGAGCTGGCGCGCGCCAAGGAGATCGTTGCCAACCATCTGGCTGCGGTCGAGGCCATCGCGAGAGCACTCGATGAAAAGGGCTTTGTCGAGGGCGCCGATGTGGACCGCATGCTTGTATCCGGCACAAGCCCAGGAAGGCGGAGGACGTAAAGATGGACGCGTCTTGGAAAATGGTGGTCAAAGGTCTCAAAGGCGTGCTGGCTCCTGATCGGGAGAAGTCGATCACGGAAGCCCTTCGGGAGGCTGCTGGTGCGCCAATGCCTGTGCGGGTGGCGCGAAGGCGGCTGTTCCTGCTTGCCGTGGCGGCTATCAAGGGGAGTCCAAGCCTGATCACCGTGGAGGATGATGCTCTCGTGTGCCTCGTCTCCTTTTCAGATCTCGTTGACATTCTGGCCGGGCCGCCGCCGACGTTGGGGGAGGTGATGGATGACGCCCACAACGCCGGCGGATCGTCGCACCGGCGATCTTAGCGTCTTGGAGCGTCTGCTTGCTGCTTCTGGTTCGCGACAGGTGGTAAGCCTCATCCCCGGTGACGAACACGAGAAAATGTTGACGAAGGGGGCAAATCATCTGACGGTTGAATTCCGCGGCAGAAGCCAGCGGGCCCAGCTTCAAGCTGAAGCCAAGGCGTCTGTTCTGGGGAGGGCACGCTGAAGCGTCGGACCGTCATAGTCGAAGGACCCTTGGCATTCCATATGCGTCGCCTCGAAGCCGCGAGGCGTGGAGAAGCGGGCGTCCAGATGCTGACCCTGCCGTTGCTCGCCGCGCGCCTCGCGGGCGGCTTCATCCGTCCGGCGCGGTCCCAGGAACTCGATCTCGCAATCCGAGCGGCACTAGAGGATGGAAGCTTTGCCGACCTCGAAGCCGTCCGCCATCTACCCGGGACGACGCGCGCGGTCGCCCGGACGCTCGCGAAGGTATGGCAGAACGATCTCGACCTAGCGGATGTGGCCGGCAGCAACCAGCGCCTTGCAGATCTCGCCAAAATCGAACATCACGTTCTGGTCAACCTGCCTCCCGGTGTGTTCGCGCCCCGCGAATTACGCGCCTTGGCACTCCGACGCGTCGCCCATGGGCCAGCCGTTCTAGGGCCGGTCGAACTCGATCGGGTGTTCGATGTCGCTCCAGTGTGGCGCCCGCTGTTGGCATCGCTGCATGAGCTGGTGCCACTCTCATGGGTGAAATCCGGCGCGGCGGACACCAGCTGGTTCCCAGGGCAAGTCATTGTCGAGCGCGACGAGCAAGCCGCTGAAAAATCGGTCGTTTCGTGCGCCAACCCACGTGCCGAGGTCGTAGAGGCGCTACGCTGGATCCGCGAGCTTATCGCCTCGGGTAAGGCGAGACCCGAAGAGATCGCTGTTTGCGCCACCGGCACGGAGCAGTGGGACGAGCACTTTCTCGTGCTCGCTTCAGACGCCGGCCTGCCACTGCATTTCACGCATGGCTTGCCGGCGCTCGCATCGTCCGACGGACAGGCGTGCGCCGCCTTGGCGGATGTCCTGCTGAACGGCCTCAGCCAGGATCGGGTGCGGCGACTGTTAGCGCATTCCGCCGGCGTCAGCCGAAGCCTTGGCGACCTGCCGACGAGCTGGTCGGCGGGGCTCCAGCAGGGCGCCGCGCTGTTCGAACTCGATCAGTGGGGGCACGCCCTCGACAGTGCGGCAGAGCCCCGGTCCGATGGATTGGACCCGCGCCCGATCGTGCTTCCCGTTCTGCAGCTGTTGGCGCGCGGAAGCGGCGCAGCCGAGGAGGCGGGAGCGATGCTGTTAGGTCCAGGGGCCCGCCTCATGTGGACGGAGGCCCTGCGGCGTGCGCCGGCCAAGGCTCTCGAATTCTCGCTCCAGGAACTGCGCCTGCCGGATCGGCATGATCCGGGCGCGTCCGTCGTCTGGTGCCCGGCGGGCCATCTCGTGGCGGCGCCGCGTCGTTGGGTGCGTCTTCTTGGCATGACGTCCAGATCCTGGCCTAGGCGGTCCGTCGAAGATCCAATAGTCCCTGGACACATCCTTTCGCGGCGTAGGCTTGACCCCGATCCGATCACCGAGCGTGACCGCCGCGCTTTCCATCTGATCACAAGCCATGCCGCAGGTGGCTGTGTTCTGTCACGGAGCCTGCGGAACGCCCAAGGCGGCCTCCTTTCCCCCAGCCCGTTGATTGCTTCAGACCTTCAGGCACAGGTTCTGAGGCGCGCGCGTATTCCGCCACACGCATTCAACGAGGCGGATCGCCTCCTCGCCCGGCTTGACGAAGCGGGGGCCTCGCCGGCGCTCGCCGCCGCCAACCATTGCTGGCGCGACTGGCGCTCGCCCCGGGTAACAGCCCACGATGGAATTTCGAGGGCTGACCATCCCGTCATCGCTCGTGCGGTCGCTGAGATTCAGTCGGCCACCTCGCTGAAGCTGTTGCTCCGCAATCCCCTTGCCTATGTCTGGCGCTATGCGCTTGGCTGGCGCGGGGTTCCGGACGACGACCAGCCGCTTGCGCTCGACGCCCGCGCCTATGGCGAGCTCGTTCATGATCTGCTGAAACACGCCGTCGATGCACTCGAGCCGAATCCGGGCTACGCGCGCGCTACGCGTCGGGAGATCGAGGCTGCGCTGGCATCGTCGGTGGCATCCGTGGCCGCGCGGTGGCCGATCGAGCGTTCGGTGCCACCCGCACTGCTGTGGCAACACACGCTGGACGAAGCTAGCCGTCTTGCCCTCAGGGCGCTCACTCTCGAGACCTTCGAAGAGGCCGACACTCGGAGCTGGACCGAGGTCGCCTTCGGCCGCGCCGAAAGTACTGGAGAGGGCAGCGGATTGCCTTGGCAACCCGATGCCGAGGTCATTATCCCCGGCACGAACATTCGTGTCCGGGGGAACATCGACCGTCTCGATCTCAGAGGCGACGGACGCGCGGTTCGCGTAACCGACTACAAGACTGGACGAGAGCCGCGGCAGGCGAGTGAGATCTCGCTCGGTGGCGGCGGCGAGCTCCAGAGGGTGATCTATGCACTCGCGGCGCAAAATCTGCTACCCGACAATCCGCGAGTCGTGGCGAGGCTTGTCTTCTTAGGTGATCTGCACCCGAGGCCCTACCGGTTACCGGACGTCGATCAGGCAGTCGCCGAGCTCTCGATGCATGTCACCGCGGCGATGGAGCTCCTGCGAAGCGGCGTCGTGCTGCCGGGCCCGGACGCGCAGGAAGAGCGCGACGATTTCCGTCTCGCCATGCCGGCATCGCCTGTCACGTATTTCCGGATAAAAAATGCCGCCATCAACAGCGCGTTCGGCGACTTCACGCGCGTTTGGAGCCGCCGATGACTGAGCTCGCCGACATCAACGAGAGGCGGCGCATCCTTACGGACCTCGACGCCACGCTGCTGGTCGAGGCTGCGGCCGGCACCGGCAAGACGGCGCTCATGGCAGGAAGGGTGACCATGCTGCTCGCGCGGGGCATGGAGCCAGGCGCGATCGCTGCTATCACATTCACCGAACTCGCCGCCAGCGAACTTGCTGCACGGGTGCATCGCTATGTTGGCAACCTGCTGGCCGGCCATGTGCCGGCACCCTTGCGGCCAGCATTGCCCAACGGACTCGAAGCCGACCAGCGTCGCGCGCTCTTAGCAGCAGCTGCGAAGCTCGACGAACTCACCACGGCCACCATCCACGCATTCTGCCAGACGATTATTTCCAGCTACGCCGTGGAGGCCAGCATCGATCCGGGGGTGCGTGTTCTAGATGCCGTCCAGGCGGCCGCCGCGTTCGAATCGGTTTTTGAAAAGTGGCTGAAGCGCCGCTTGAACGCCCCGGAGCGGCACGGAGATCCGATCGCAGCTCTCTCACGCGACGATCCTCGCCACGTTGTCGACACCTTGCGGGAACTGGCGCGTTTTCGACTGAGATATCGCGGCGCACAGACGCCTCCGGTCAATCTGGAGGGCAGACCCGACATCGATCTGGTCGACGCGGTCCAGGACTTCCGCCGTTGGATTTCGTCGCAGCCGCCCGAGCCAAGAACGCTGGAACTGGTCGGCGAGCTCGAGACGCTTGCAGGTTTCTACGCTGGCAGCTTCGATCCGCGGCCGGATTTCGGACGGCTCTGGGTGCTGGCTCATCCGCCCCGGCTCGGTTGCATGCGTCGGCGCAGCTTCGATCTTCTGAGGCCAAGGTTGAAATCCGCCTGGGAGCGGGTCGTCGGCAAGGAGAATGGTGGGCGTTGCAACGACGAGGCGAATGCTTGTTTCGAGCATGTCGACGGCTGCTATCGCGTCCTGCTGGGGCGGATCGCGACTGCGCTCGTCTCCCAGCTGTCGTCCGAGCTCGACGAAGTGCTCGACGACTACGCCGCCTTCAAGCGCGATGCTGCGGTTCTCGATTTCGACGACCTGCTGGAAAGAGCGCGCCAGTTGGTGCGCGAGCATGACGATGTGCGGCGTGAGCTCGGACGCCGCTATCGTCACATCTTTGTCGACGAATTCCAGGACACCGACCCTGTCCAGTCGGAGATATTGTTCCGGATCGCGGCTCACGACCGCTCCGAGCGCTGGCAGGACGGCTCGCTGCGTCCCGCCTCGCTTTTCATGGTCGGCGACCCGAAGCAGGCGATCTACCGGTTCCGCGGCGCCGACATCGGCACTTACACGCAGGCTCGTATGGCCATCGAGCGGAAATGGCCCGAGAACATCGTCCAGGTCACCGCCAACTTCCGCTCGCGCCCCGACATCATAAACCACGTGAATCGCTGTTTTGCGGGACCGCTTTGCGGCGATGGTCAGCCCGGCTATGTCGCCCTTACCGAGACGATGGGCGAGCCGGTCCATGATCTGCCTTGTGTGGCGCGTCGGACCGTCGATCTTCCGCCGGACCCGCGGTCGGACGAGATCCGCGATGCCGAGGCAGACGTGGTTGCAGACCTCTGCCTGCGGCTCATCGGAAACCTGCTGGTCAGCGGAGAGGACGGGATCGCAGTGCCGCTTGCCCCTGGAGGCATCGCTCTGCTTGCGCCTACGGGCGCAGAGCTCTGGCGTTACGAACGCGCGCTCGAGCAGCGCGGCCTGCCGATCGCCTCGCAGGCCGGCAAAAGTCTCTTCCGGCGGCAGGAGGTACAGGATCTTCTGGCGCTCGCGCGTGTGCTCGCCAATCCGAAGGACACTCTCGCGTTCGGTGCACTCATGCGCGGTCCGCTGGTGGGCCTGACCGAAGAGGAGCTGCTCGACATCACCGCAGCGCTTCCTGCTGATCCCGATCTTACGGATTCGAATCCTCGCTTTTCGCTGATGACGGGTCGCGAGCATGTCGCCCATCCCCTGGCTTATCGCACTCTGTCCATCCTCCAGGACCTCAGGCGGCGGGCGCGGACGACCACGCCCGCGCTCCTCCTGGCAGAAGCCGTCGAGCGCCTCGCGGTTCGTCCGATCCTTGCCGGCCGGGAGAGCGACCGAGGTGCACGGGCTGCAGCCAACGTGGAAGCGGTCCTCGAACGCGCCCGGCCATACGGGGTGAGGGGGCTGAAGAAGTTCGTCCAAGACCTCGCGCGGGAATGGCGTGAGGGCAAGCCCCACAATGAAGGGCGGATCGATTCCGAGGGCGACGCCATTGAGATCATCACTATCCATAGCGCCAAAGGACTCGAATGGCCGGTGGTGATACCGATCAACACTGGCACCTTGCTCCGTTCGCGCGATCCCTTCGTCTACCGGGTATCCGACGATACATTGCATTGGGTGATCGGCGATGTCGTACCTCCCGACCTGCTTCTGGCACTTGAACCCGAGGAAGCGAGCGAGACGCGCGAGCGCGAGCGCCTCTGGTATGTCGCCTGCACACGCGCCCGGGAACTCTTGATCATCCTCGAACTGCCACAGGCGGAGCAACGATCATGGTCGCGTATCGTCGACCTTGCACATCGGGACCTCCCAGAGCTCAACTTGTCGCAAATGGCGCCGTTCCAACGCAACCCGGAGTCCGATCTGCCAAACCTGCAGACCGAGGCGACCTTCGCGAAAGAGCAAGACGCCATCAGCGCGGTCTCAGCGCCCCTACAATGGCTGCGGCCGAGCGAGAAAGACTCAGATCGCAAACCGACGAGCGAAGTCATTGCTCTCGAACCCGACGAACCGCCGATTGCCGATGCTCCGGTGGGGGCGGGGCGCGTACGCGGCGTGGTGTTGCACAAACTGATGGAGGAGGTGTTGAGCGGCGAGATCCTAGAGGACGTGTCGACTCTCGCATTGCGAGCGCGCACATTGCTGCGGGAACTCGTGGTCGACATCGAGGACGGTACTGCTTTTCCCGATGCCGAAGAGATGGCTCAGACGGCATCGCGAACGCTGCAGCTTCCGGACATCGTCGTGCTCAGGCCGAACCTCGTGCCCGAGTGGCCGATCTACCGGATGCTTGCGGACCAACCTGGTCCGGCCGCGCTGGCCGGACGGATTGACGCGATTGCTCTCGAAGACGGGATCCCTTCGGTCCTGCTCGACTGGAAGAGCGACGTTGCGCCGACGCAGAAGGATTTGCGCGACCACACGCGTCAGCTCAGTGACTATCTCGGCGCCACGGGAGTTCGGCGTGGCGCGTTGGTCTACATGACGTCAGGTACGATCAGGTGGATCTCGGCGCATGAACCGACATCGGACGGCCCACACTAGGCGTTTGCTTCCTGGCGAACGCCGACCATTCGAACTTGTCTCGCGGGAGCCTGTTCTGGAGGGGGCTGGTAAATGGCTGCGGTGAGGTACGCCGCGCCCGAGAACTGATAGGCGTTTCGACACGCTTAACCTGCGAGCTCTCGCAATCAGATTTCCGTACCGGTTCGGTCATGGGTGCAAGAAGGCATCGCACCAGCATTCCAATGCATTCACGCGCATCCATACAGTCAGTTGAAATGTCGCGGAGGCTGCGACATTGCTGCGGACTGTGGCGAGGACAACAGCGGCTCGAGCGTCCTAAGCGAACGAACCGACCCGCAAGTCGCATCGATTATAACGATGATTCACCCAAATTTGCCTCCGGAAGCCATCTATTTTGCCGGAGCGGGCACGGGTGATCGTCCGCTATGACATTGACAATTCAAGTTAAGGTTGCGAAAGCAAGTTCTAAATCCAGGAACTAAGTCGATGCCGAAAAAGAAAAAATGGAGCCAACATCTTCTCGCTCTTGCCGACGAACTCGCTGCTTTGCATGCAGAAGATCCTGACGATTTCCGCCGTGCCGTTGTCGCAGTTTATCGGACAGCGGCTATGGCCGGAGGCCCCATCCTCACGCACTTCATCGATTGGGACGAGCAGTATCTCATTTCAGAGGCGGCAAAGCTGTCCGACACCGTCGTTCAGGGAGGGTTCGGATACGCCCCCGATCTCAAAGCCGGAGACGTTGAGAATCTCCGGAGGCTTGTTGTGCTCCTCCGAGCGTTGGAACTTGAGTTAACGAGGGCAGACACCGGGCTTGTCCCGGTGGACATCAATGAGCAATGGCGGGTGCGATGTCCGTCGGACGACGATGTCTTCCTTGTTCCGATTCCGCGCCGCCGCTGGACGCCCGCGGAGCCGGCCGCCGATCGGCGCGGATTTGCAAAGCGCGCTCTATTCGCGCATCGTATTTTGCCCGTCGAGGCTGATGGTGCCAAAGTGGAGTTGCGGCGTGTGGATGCTATCCGGCGTCCAAGCGCTTCGCTGGGATTTGGTGCCGCTCTCTTTTCAAAGGTCGCCTTCCAGGACGACGCGGGCGAAGGCGCCACGTTCGTTGTTACGGCCGTCGATCCGGAGCAAAGGGTGGCAACCGTGAGGAAGGCGATCGAGAACTCTCATTTCGAAGACTGCTTCGCCACAGTCTTCCCGGAGCTGGTTATCGACTCCCAGTCGCTCGCGGAAATCAAAGCCCAACTTGCGCTGAAGCCTTTCCTGATGGGACGCCAAGTTACGCCACCGACGCTCGTGGTTGCGGGAAGCTGGCACGAGGCGTCTGGCGAGGCATTTCGAAATACATCTCGCGTGTTCGACGGCTTCGGCGAAGAAGTCGCAGTGTATAACAAGCGGATGTCATACGGAGGGGGGCGGCGCGCCAGAGAACGAATAGAACCAGGCACTACGTTCCCAGTCCTTGTCACACCGGAAGGCCTTGTCGCATTCGCGATCTGCCTCGACTTTTGCGACAGTCAGTTCGACAATGTTTACAACAAACTTGATGTTGATTTCATCCTCGTCCCGTCCTGCGGCGACGACAAGACGATGGAGGGACATTTGCGAAATGCTGATCGCGCTACGATCCGATTCTCAACGGCCACTTTCGTAGTGCAACAGGCATTCCCGGAGAGGGATGGCTTTAACGGCTACGTTCTCCTTGCAACGGCAGGACAACACCCCAGCTTCGAGGAAACCAAAGTCGGCGCGACATGGATCCGAAAGTTTACTTAATTTCATACCGCCGGCTTGACAGCTGAAACAATCGGCACAATGTAAATTAATGTAAAATATAGGACCGTGCCACCTATGGAAACTGACACGCGGACACTCACAAAAAAGCTCGAACTCCTGGGACGCGGCGACGTCGTCGCGGAAGAGGTGCAAGGCGTGCTCGAGCTCGCGCTCAACCATTCGGCCGATCTTGCAGAGCACATCTATTCAGCGCTTAGCGATGCTACTTGGCGGCTTCTCTCCGCGCGCGCCTTCGACGACGAGCTTATTACTTGGTTCAACGCGCAGAAATATGCTGCCGCTGTGTTAAGGAACCGGGGCAATCAGGAGGTAGCGGCGCGCGTTCGGGCATTGTCAGATTTGGTCGGACGCTCGCACCGGTTTGCGGAAATGCAGCCTCTCGACGAAGTGCTTGGCCGCAGGCATGTCCGTCAAATTCTTGAGATTCTTGGTGGCGCCGACGCTGTAGTCAGCAGGGCTGAACTGGCTTCAAGCCTCTCCATCGGGGAGGCAAATCTCTCGCGTGTTTTGCTTATTCTTACGTCGAGTGGCCTTGTGATCCGCCACTCCCGAGGGAGGGAGGCTTTCTTTGAGCTGTCTCATTCGGGCCGCGCGGCGCTTACCCGGAACACCAAAACTGGGCAGCCCGTATCGGCTACGCGAGACAGGACACCGGGTTTGTGGACGCAGCTTCCACTACCCTCAGCGGTCTGGGATTCGAGTGGTGCGATGGTGGGACACAATCCGGCCTTTGGATCGATCATGCAGGGAGCGGGCTGCGAACTTTCTGAAGCGCGTAGCTATCGAGCATGGTCTTACACCATGCGTGACATCTCCGAACCAAGCTTGGGGACGGTCGAGAGCTACGAAATCCTGTCTCCCGATGGGGCCCACAGTTTCGTAGTACTGGATCTCGCCGAGGGTAGCAAGGCCGCCGTCGCCTTCGACGTCACAACTTACCTGCAGCGAAGCGAGGCCCTGTCGGCCAGGGTCCAGGAGCTATCTGCGAAGGAGGCTGAGCTATCGGCTGAACTTCATCGCCTTCGGCATCGCCTTATCGAGTACAACGCCGCTTCGAGGGCAGTACAGGAGACCTTGGCCGACCGGTGGCGGGAGGTGGCGTTGTCTAAGATTAGGAAGACGAAGGGAGCGAGCGCACGCCAGAGACTGCTGCAGCGACTGGCGGCCGAGCGTGTTCCTGCGGCGTTGCCGCGGTTTTACGGCGGGGGAAACATCATCCAGGACTTTACCGAGTCCCCGCAGCAGCATCTTGATTCCAGAAAACTGGTAGAAGATGTGGTCGACGGAGTAAGAAAGCTCGTTGACGACCAAGTGTCGGTTGATCTTCGCTGGAATAACGTTTTCATCGAAGGCTCGAAAGAAAAGATCGAGCAGTCCCTGTTCCAGATGACCGCGCTTTCGCTAAAGCATTTTGACAAAGCCAGCGAGCGCAATGTGATGGGCAAGATCGACGGTTCGAACCTAGTCATCATCTGCAAAGGTCGGGTCGCCGACAACATTCAAGCAGGAACGGGACCTGTACATGTCGCCGATCCGACAAGCATAACCGGGTGGGCGCTCGGATATGCGAAGTCTGTTTTCACCGATCTGGGAGGAGACCTTTCCATCGACATGGAAGATGATCGGGAGGCACGCGTTCGTGCATATCTGCCCGTTCGGACGCATGGCTGATCCAGAGATGGGGGTTGCGGCAGGCCGTTGAGCTTCGCCAGCGTGCACTTGCACATCGACCCTGCGGCCACTGGTCCGTCAGGATCAGATCGGTGTCCTGGGGAGGACACGAACTGGGTCGAATGTGTTCAAGCACCGGGCCGCTGCTGGAAAAGCGGCACGTGCTGCGTGCATGGGTCAATCCTCATTCCATGGATTGTAGCGCACGGGATCTCCGTTCTCGACGTCAAAGACATCGAGACGGTCGCAGGCAATGATTCCAGCGCCGGCCAGACGATGTACACTGGTCGGCAACTCAAACATCCCCTTCAGCCAAGGTTCTGCCACATCCGCTTGAAACGCAGCCCACGCACAGGACGCTGTTGACGGTCCGTCTTCATGCTCTATCGAGCTCGATAGGACACCAATGACACGCCCGTAGGCGTCGAATACAGGCCCGCCGCTCATTCCGCCTGTTGAAGAACATTGGATGGCGAAGCACGGATGTGGCATCATCACGCTGTCGCGCCCTTCGACCCAAACATCGGTAACCTTACCCACGCCGATGCGCACCGTGCCGCCGAGTTTCATGTACTCGCTGATGGCGACGTCCGTTTGTGCGGATCGGAACCCTGCGATCATAACGACTTCGCCTACAGTCGGTGTCCGGCTTGAGAGAAAGCACTGCTCTAGAGTGTCGCCGTCGGCGATCGCGGAGGCTCGGTGCAAGGACAGGACAACCAGATCGTTCGCCGCCGAGGAAAGATGCGCCACCCGCCAATGGACAAGTCCGTTGGGCGTTATCGAATGCGCGAACACGCTAATGGTGCCTTCGGCGAGGTCTCGCAAATAGCTGTCGAATGTATGGTAGGCGCTTAGTGCTATTCCCGGGCCTATTAGAACTCCGGAACCTATTACACTGTATCGGCCGTCGCGGACAAAACCGATTAGCAAAAGAGTCTGTCCAAAATAGTCCCAAGGGACCAGATGTCCATAAACCTTGTCCATCAGAGGCGGAAATGTTCTCACGCCCACTTTTAAGTTGGAAAGCAAGGAGACGGAGTCCTCTTGAACCTCATCTTCCACATATTGCACTCTGGGATCTACTTTCATGATGTTCTCTCAAAATAATGCGCTTACACGCTCGTTCGCACATAAGAGATGAATAACTGGTATTCATATTATCTATATTTAATGCTATCTATCTTATAAGGGGAATTTCGGGATAAGATTGGCAATTTTTGGATATGGGAGATCATCTGCATCCAATGCCGCTTTCTGCCGAGCGAAAATGCGTCCTGCGCAGTAAGTTTTACAGTCTATTATTTATTTTCGCCTCCTAAAGTTCAGCTTCATCGCGTCTGGTATTTCGTAATGGCATCAATGATACTACCATCTCTATACTCGACTGTAGCGATGACCTCATCTGTCCTACTCAGTAATATTGACCTGCTTTCAGCCTTGGCGAGCGCGGCCAGGCCTTCGATGGTTCGCACGGGAATTCCGTCGCGGTAGAACCGGTCGAACAAGTCCTCTCGCCGTGGGTTAACAGCGACCCCCAGTTCTGTGACGACGACATCGACATCTCGCCCAGGCGTGACACGGCAGAGAACGCTGTCGACGATCTTGGGATACCCGCCGGCCGTAAGTCGTGTGGTCACGATCGTAAGCTTTGCGCCGGCAGCGGTATCCGGGTGTCCACCAGGCCCGCCGATGATCGTCCCGTCGCCACCGGTCGCGACATTGACATTGAACGCCTTGTCTACTTCCGCTGCTCCCAGAACGACTACGTCAAGATGCGCAACCACAGGATCCGGATCGATCGGGGAAGCATACCGCGACGCGGACATCGCCGCGTGTCCTGGATTTCTCCCGTATGACCGGACCGCCTCGAGATCGAAGCACTGCACATCGTAGATCCGTTCGAACAGGCCGGCCTCGAGCAGGGCGACGTGCCCTCCGGCGATCCCGCCAGAAATGAAGCCGCCCTTCACGCCCTTCTCGGCGAGCAGGTGGCCGATCTCGCTCGCCACACCGAGAGAAACTCCTCCGGCGCCGGTCTGAAAGGAGAAGCCGTCGCGAAGCAGTCCACTCGACCGGATCACGTCGATGGTCAGGTTGACAATAGACCGACTGGTTGGGTCGGTTGCGACGGTGGTTGCTCCGGACAGGATCCTCCTGTTATCGCCAATGGTGGGAACTGTCACAACGAAGTCGCTCTTGCCGGGTGCGATCTCGTACTGTCTGAGCTGATCGCCAATAACCTCCTCGCTAAGCAGTACGACGTGCCTGGCATAGTCCGCATCGACCATCGCGTAGCCTAGGGGGCCGCACGATGCGCGTCCGCCTGCTCCGCTCGCAGCGCCGGAGCGATCCACCACCGGCGCGGCGATGAACGCTGCGTCGATCTTCAATTGTCCGCTGGATACGGCGCGCGCGCGCCCTCCATGGGTTTGCAGGACCGCCGGATTGGGAAGTAGACCTGCCATGATCGCGTCGGCCACGCGACCTTTGACATAGTCGCAGATGATGCCGCTGACTACGCCGTTCGCAATGTGCTCGACCAGCGGCGCATGCACGGGGAAAATAGAACTGGCGGCTATCGTCAGGTTCCGGATCCCTGATTTCGCCGCGGCAGCGAGCACCTGGTTCAGAACTGCATCCCCATCCCGTAAATGGTGATGAAAAGACAAGGTCGCGCCATCGGCGAGGCTACAAGCTGCTAGGGCAGCTTCGATATTTTCGAGCCGGTCCGGCGACCCCCGTGCCGTGCGCGCGGGCTGCATGGTCACGCTCGACGCCGATGCTCTGTCGGCCTTTTTCTCGGATACCTGCGGCAAAAGCTGGCCAACTTCGTCGCGCTGCCAATCCGCGGGAGATGTCATTTGGTGTGCTCCTTGCCTCTCACATCGCCTGATGCAGAATGGAAAGATCGGCTATGCAGAGCAACCCAAGGCTCCATCTTCGAGCTATAGTTGAAACCAATGGCGGGCTCCCGAGTGCCGAGCCATTGCTGTTCCTTCTTTCTGCCAATAGTCATTTCAGCTGGTGCTTGACCGTCGGTCCGTCCATGCTTCGGGACCGACCTTCCTGAGGCGCGAACAAGGCATGACGATCATCCAAGAATCCGACATCGTCGACAGCATCGCTGAAGCGCTGCAGTTCATATCCTACTACCATCCACCCGACTTCATCAGGCACATGGTGTCGGCGCTGGAACGGGAGGAAAGCCCTTCGGCAAGGGACGCAATCACGCAGATACTCGTCAATTCCCGCATGGCGGCAATCGGCAAGCGGCCGATATGCCAGGACACGGGAACCGTCAACGTCTCTGTCAAGCTCGGTATAAGGGCGAGCATCCAGTCGGATCGCGCGCTCCAGGACATTGTGGACGAGGCGATACGGAGGGCCTACCTCGCGGACGACAACCCGTTGCGTGCCTCTATCGTCCTCGACCCCTTGTCGTCGCGGAAAAACAGCGGTGACAACACGCCGGGGATGCTCCAGGTGGAACTCGTACCAGGCGATCGGATGTCGATCACGGTCTCGGCGAAGGGGGGCGGTTCTGAGAACAAGGCGCGTTTTGCGGTGTTGGAGCCTTCGGATTCGGTCAGCGACTGGGTTGTGAGGACAGTGGAGGGGCTCGGAGCCGGCTGGTGCCCTCCAGGTATCCTCGGCATCGGCGTCGGCGGCAGCGCCGACAAGGCGATGCTCATGGCGAAACAGGCCATGAATGAGGAAATGGATATGCTTGAACTAGTCCGCAGGGGACCAAGCAACCGCCTCGAGGAGCTACGCCTGGAGATTTTCAACCGGGTCAACGACCTCGGCATTGGCGCGCAAGGCCTTGGGGGGAAGACTACGCTATTGGACGTCAGGATTAAGGCATTTCCCACGCACGCAGCATCTCTTCCCGTAGCCGTCATCCCCAACTGCGCCGCGACACGTCACATACATTTCGAACTCGACGGAAGCGGCCCGGCAGTCTTTACGCCCCCCAATATTGCAGATTGGCCGGAATTGATCCTCGATCGCACGGCCGGCCAGTATCGCCATGTTGATCTCGACAAGCTGTCGGATGAAGAAATCGAGTCTTGGCAATGCGGAGAGACCTTGCTGCTCAGCGGCAGGCTTTACACAGGGCGTGACGCGGCTCACAGGCGTATGGTGGAGTCGCTCCGTGCCGGAAAACCAATCCCGGTCGATTTGAAGGGGAAAGCGATCTACTATGTAGGTCCTGTCGACGCGGTGGGTGACGAGGTCATCGGCCCCGCCGGACCGACGACCGCCACTCGGATGGATCGCTTCACCGAGGAAGCGCTCGCCGGCACTGGTCTGCGGGTGATGATCGGAAAAGCGGAGCGCGGCAAGGACGCCATCGAGGCGATCGCCCGCTACAAGGCAGCTTATCTCATCGCAGTCGGCGGCGCCGCGTATCTCGTCTCGAAAGCGGTCAAGAGCGCAAAGCGCGTCGCTTACGAAGATCTTGGCATGGAAGCGATCTACGAGCTCGAGGTGGAGGAGATGCCCGTGACAGTGGCCGTCGACTGCCGGGGAAAGTCGATACACCTCATAGGACCGGCGCGGTGGAGGAAGCAGGCGTAGCGCGACATATTCTGGACCGAAAATCGCATCCGCGGCAGGCGGTTTTAAGAGCCTGACGAGGAATTGAGACGAATGACGGTTGCGCACGTGAACACTGCGACTACCAACGAAAGCACTCTTGATTGATACATGTGCCCATTTGCGGCAATCGTTGTTTTTGGAAGAAGCCCATCTTTCGGAATGGGTTGGCGCACGAGCTACTAGCTGGCGCGTCTGGCGAGCCGCGAATGTACGGTATGAATATGCTTCCAAAGGTTAAATTCAGCGTCGGTCAGCAGCATGAGGTCTGGCTCATCGTAGCGGGACCTGTCAGCCCAGCGCACGAGCTCCGACAATTTATCGTCGACATGCTCGGGATGGGCCTGGATGATCTTGATAATCTGGGACATCGGAAAATCGCCTCCGAACTCGATTGCTGCAGAGGAACTTTCCTGCTTGTCGAAGAAGGCGCGGAATGCCCTTCGAATCCCTGCTAAGCGGCTCTTGTAGGCTGTTAGTTCCATGCGCGCGTTTGCAAGGCGATGACGCAGGCGGGGGGCTGCCTTGCCGATGCTGACCTCAAGATGACGGGTGAGGAAGAGGAAATACAAGGGCCTATAAACATGCTGCAAGCGATCATGGAGCCTTTTGCGCTCCGTGCGTCCGCGATCAGCGCGTTTTCTCACCCCTAGATCGGCTACTTTGAAAGTCGCGAGGCTCACCACCAAAACCAAAGCCAGCGGCAGCATCCATCTCCAGCCTTCCGGCACTAAGGAATGGAGGTCGGGCGACAGCCAGGCCACTGCCAGAAAGACGCCAATCGCCAACATAACCCAAACCGGCAGTGATCTTATGGTTTCGAGCGCCTTCTGTGCAGTACCGACCCCTGTTGCTGGATCCATCCGATCCCCCTTCCAGACAAACCGCCCACGCAAATAAACTTCAAGATTGTGTAGATGTATTTCCGTGGGTGTCCATAAGATTTACGGGGATTGCACCGGGGTCGGCCTAGGGGCGAAGTCGGCCATCGCCTAATTCCGCTCCTTCTCAGAACGAGTGCGGTCTCTTCTTGAGATTGACGACTTCCGCCGTGTGATTAGCCGCAGCTGTCGCGTTCAGCGTGAAGCCGTCGACGAGCGTGCGCAAGGACAGGGCCAGATCTGATACCGATTGTCCGAGCTCGGTCGTTTGTCCGACCATGGCTGCATTCTGTTGGGTGATCTGGCCCATGTGGCTAATGGCGGAGTTCACTTCTGCGACCGAAGCAGCCTGGGCCCGGCTTGCGGAAGCGATAGCCTCGATTTCGTTGCTGACCGAGACGATTTGCGACCCGATCTTGTTCAGAACGTCGTTCATTTCCCGCACCATGCGGGAACCTGTCTGAACTTCGAGCGCGGACCGCTCAATCAGCGACTTCACCTCCTCGGCTGCCGAACCCGATCGCTGTGCAAGTTCCCGGACCTCCTGCGCGACCACGGCGAATCCCTTGCCTGATTCACCGGCGCGGGCGGCCTCCACGCCCGCGTTTAACGCAAGAAGGTTGGTTTGAAACGAGATTTCGTCGATAACCCCGATGATCCGTTCGATTTGCTGCGACGCCGCCTCTATCCGCACCATCGCCTGCAGGGCATTGGCAGCAACCTTTGCAGAATCGTCGGCCGCGTTCTTGGTGCCGCCGACGGCTCGGTTCACATTCTCGGCCTGCTCGGCAGTCGAGCGAACAACGGTGGCGATCTGCTCCATTGTCGCAGCCGTCTGTTCCAGAGACGCCGCCTGTGCCTCCGACCGGCGCGATAGTTCGTGCGCGGAGCCGCCGAGCTGAATGCCGCTGTCTTGGAGCTTCACTGCCTCACTGCGAATTTCGAGCAGCGTGTCGTGCAGGCGCGCCAGCGAGCCGTTGAAATCGTGACGCAATTTTTCAAGCGGCCCTGTGAACCGCGTCTCGATCTGTGCTGAGAGGTCTCCCTTGGCCAAGCGCTCGAGACCAGCGCCGAGATGGCCGACGGCTGCTTCGATTTCGAGGTTGGAAGCTTGCTTTTCCGCCTCGTTGCGAGCCCGTTCCTCCTCGGCCTCGAGCCGATGCATTTCGCTTTCAGCCTCGATTCTCAATTTGGCCTGGGCGTTGTCGCGGAACACGGCGAGGGCCCGTGCCATGTCACCTATCTCGTCGCCTCGGTTGATATCCTTGCCGATTTCCGAGTCCCTCCCTTCGGCCAGTCGCAACATGACCCCGGTGATCCGCTGAATCGGCGTCTTGAGGGTGACGATCAGGAGCGAGGCGGCGAATGCAGCTATCGCAACGCCGGTCACGACCGCAGCGATGGAGACGGCGTTTGCTCGGCGTCTCTCCTGATCGGCAACAGCCTTCTGGTCCGAGACGAGCTCGCTAAGCGAGCTCCAAACCTTTTCTATAGTAGCCGCAGCCTCGTTGAACGATGCACCGCGGTCGGTCGACACCTGTCGCAACTGCATCGAGCCTGAACCCACGCTTTTGATCGTCGGCGCAAGGGTCGCCGGCAGGCCGTCGAAGAACGTCAGACCGCTTGCTGCGCCGGCGAAGTTCTTCAGATCGACTTCGACCACAGCGACGGCTGATGAGAGCGCCTCCTCATGTTCGGGTGTGGGCTCTCCGAGATGGCGTGCAGCCATGCTTTGCAGGACCGCCAAGTTATAGGACAGTTGCCGGCAGTGGCCGAGAACCGCCACTGCGAAGGCCGACCGCTGATTCAAGTCCCCGAAGATTCGGCTTGCCCTTCTCATGTTCTCGATCGCTTCGGATTTCATGACGGCATCAAGCTGGTCGCTGCGGGAAGCCACAGCCAGCACCGTCGGTTGGCCGGTTGCATCCTGGGAGGCGGCAAGATTGCTTAACGCCTCCGACAATTTTCGCATTCCGTCGGCCGACTCTCGCGGCATCTCTCCGGCAGGCGCTTCTAACTGTTTATGAACAAAGCGCACGCGAGCCTTCGCGATACCCTGGATGCGCTCGGGCGCGGCCGTCCGCAGATCTGCAGAGAGCTTCGCGAAGAATCTGCTTGTGCCGTCCAGATACTCGGCGTTCTGCAGCATCCGCTTGGCGGCCTCCTCGCTCTGCTGGATATTCTCGCCCAAACTCTGCTGTTCGGCGGCAATCTTCTGCTGCAGCACTCGGATTTCGGACAAGTCCGTCTCAAGACGTTGGCGTATCGACGTCTCGCTTTGATGGAGTTTCCAAAGGCCGGCGACCGTGCGCTCTATGTTTGCGGTTTCTGATGCGGCAAGGGTGATGACTTGCCTTCCGTCCATGGAGCTCAAACGGTTCTCTGCCGCAAAGAGTATTTCCTTCTGGCTGCCCAGCCTCGCGGACAGTTCGCGACGGCTTTCTTCCGACGCGTCCCGAAGAAAATGCGTCATGCTTGCGTAAACGTCCTTAAAGCCGGTCAGAGCGTTCACGACATCGCCCGATGAGTCCAGACGTTTCTGAAGGACTCCCGTTGCGAAATAATTCAGGCTTGCGACCGCGGCTATGGTCACAATAAAGGCGACGCCGATGAATCCGATTTTGGCGCCGAGTTTGAAACGACCACAAAGCTCCTCAATGCCCATATCTACGCCCCTCCCCAAAAGCGTGAAATGAAAATAGGCCTATTCCCCGAAGCAGTGCTCCTCTGTCGGGAAAATCCCGCTTCGCACTTCGCGTGCAAATTCCGCAACCGCATCTGCCATGTCCGACGCCGTCTCTCGGTACCGCTTGGCGAACTTGGGCCTGAAATCTTGAAAGAGCCCCAGGATGTCGTCGGTGACCAGGATCTGGCCGTCACAAGCCGGCGAAGCGCCGATGCCGATCGTCGGGACGTCGACCATTTCGGTTATGCGCCTTGCGATTGGCTCGGCGACCTTTTCGATGACGATCGCAAAGGCGCCGGCGTCAGCCAACCTTTGACCATCGCTGATAAGCTTTTGCCCGCCGTCGCCTCGTCCCTGCACCTTGTACCCGCCGAGGGCGTTTATGCTCTGTGGAGTTAGACCGATATGAGCGATCACGGGGATGCCACGCTCCACGAGGAAGGCGACTGTGGCTGCCATTTCCGCCCCGCCCTCGAGCTTGACGGCGTTACACCCGGTCTCCCGCATGAGCCGGACAGCAGATTCGAACGCTTGATGTCTTGTGGACTCGTAGGAGCCAAAAGGCAGGTCGACGACCATCAGCGCCCTCCTAAGACCACGCCGGACGGCTTTGCCGTGAAGCGCCATCATATCGAGGGTGACCCCAGTGGTGTCCGGAAGCCCATGCACCACCATTCCAAGACTGTCGCCGACGAGAACAATGTCGCAGTGATCGTCAACCAACCGCGCGATTGGGGTGCTGTATGCCGTCAGGCAGACGAGTTTTGGACCTGCCTTGCGCTTCCTGATGTCCGAAACCTTGGTCGCACGAACGGCTGCGCGAGCCTTGTCCCCATCAGCCGGCATTGGCTGCCACTTGCGGTCTGTCTTTCCGTTCGCCGCACGCAAATTCCTGGCGGACGGCGTCATCGTGTTCGCCGAGCGATGGGACTGCTCCGAAATGCGTTTGTCCAGCCAACGGGAGGACAGGTGGCGCGATCAGGTCCACTTGACCCGCCGGCGTATCGACAGCAATCGTGCGAAGCTGAGGATGGCGTCCGAGGTCATCGAGCGAGGAAAGCCGTCCAAATGCGATTTCGGCGTTCAGCAACCGCTCGGCCACTGCGTCACGGGCAAGTTCGCGGAAGATGGAGTTTATAACGGCCTCCAATTCCCGGCGATGCTTGACGCGGGCATTGTTGCTCGCGAACCGCTCTTGAGTAAGCAGATCCGGTCTTTCCAGAACGCGCACGCAAAGCCTTTCCCATTCGCGCTCGTTCTGGATCGACAAGAGAAGCTTCTCGCCGCCGCCGCACTCGAAAACGCCGTAAGGGGCAATGGTCGGGTGTTCCAGGCCATTTCTCGAAGGATGATGTCCGCCGTATTGGAACTGCAGGTGCGGTACATTCATCCAATCGGCCAAGCTGTGGAACAAGGAGACTTCAATGCCGCGTCCCTGGCCGGTCTCCCCGCGCGCGTACAGAGCCTGCAGAATGGCCTGATGCGCGTACATGCCGCAGGCGATGTCACAGACTGAGACACCGACCCGCGCCGGCCCCGCCTCATTCCCGGTGAGAAGGGCGAGGCCGCTTTCCGCTTGCACCAGGAGGTCGTAAGCTCTCATCGAACGGTAGTCGCCCGACGACCCGTAGCCCGTAATATCGACGGTGATCAGCCGCGGGTACCGCTTGCGGAGTTCCGCACTTCCGATACCAGCTCGTTCGGTCGCGCCCGGAGCGAGGTTTTGGATAAAGACGTCGGCTTTGGCCAGCATGGAATGGAGCAAATTTCTGTCCGCCTCGTCCTTGAGGTCGAACAGGATCGATTCCTTACCGCGATTGAGCCAAACGAAGTATGCACTGAGCCCTTTTACGAGGGTGTCGTAATTGCGTGCGAAGTCTCCTTCCTTCCGCTCCAGCTTTATGACACGGGCGCCCGCGTCGGCAAGGCGCGAACTGGCGTAGGGTGCGGCAACTGCCTGCTCGAGCGCAACAACGGTGATCCCTTCAAGATCCTGACGCATGTATCCATCCCAGATTCGACCTTCTCCGGCGATACTCACAGAACCGGTTTTTGTCCGCCATTCGCCGATCGCTCTTGCACCGATTGAACAAATCGATGACGCGGAGGCTATTGAAAAAAGCTATGGCTGAGAGACGAAATAAGCGTCTTGTGCCCTTCTGAGTTCTGTGCGCGGATAACGTCGATCAAGTACCTGACAACAGGACGGACGGTCCTTTCTGGAGGGAATCAAATGGCTAAATACGCGAAACGCATTGGCTTCTTGAAGAAG
Organism: Ensifer sp. 38_S197; assembly: GCF_056924495.1. Lineage (NCBI taxonomy): Bacteria > Pseudomonadati > Pseudomonadota > Alphaproteobacteria > Hyphomicrobiales > Rhizobiaceae > Ensifer > Ensifer sp. 38_S197. The sequence continues at coordinate 2,374,887 of NZ_JBXOVZ010000001.1, forward strand.
CGGCAGGATTTGAGCGATGAGCAGTTTCTAGCTCATTGGAGAAACACTCATGCTCAGTTGTGCCAGCGGATTCCAGGTCTCAGGCGCTACGCCATTAACTTTATCAATCGGGCGGAAAATCCTAGTATTCCTTACGACGGTTTTTCGGAACTGTGGTTTGAGAGCCGGGAGGCGCACGACGCAGCTTTCGCCAGTCCTCAGGGCGTTGAACTGCTGGCCGATATCCCGAATTTCGTGTCGGAGTTGAACGGCGTTATCGTCAGCGAAGAGCGCTTTATCTGGCCGAAGGATGACGGGCTGCGAAATTGAGGCCGCCGCCTCGAGATATTGTGCTGACGCGAGGTTAGGGACTTCGTCGGCTCAATTACAGGTTTGCACCTGGAGGGAGGAGCCATGGAGGAACGACAACTTAGATGCTTTCTGGCGATCGCCGAACTCGGCTCGGTGACACGAGCTGCAGATCGGCTCGACATCGCCCAACCGTCGCTTAGTCAGATGCTTCTGCGATTGGAGGACGAGCTTGGCATAAAGCTGTTCGAGCGAACGTCGCGTGGCGTGCTGTTAACAGAACCGGGCAGGATCTTCCGAGAACACGCAAACACAATCTTGCGTGAGATAGCCCGGGCGCGTGAGGAAATCCGTAGCGACGATGTCTTCGTTCAGGAGACGGTCTCGATAGGACTGCCAAGCTCGGTGAGCACCCTGATCGGTGCTCGCCTTGTTGTCGCGGCAAAGAAGCGGCTCCCTGGGATTTCGATCAATGTATCGGAGGCCATGTCGGGTCACATTCGGAGATGGCTTGAAGAGGGCAGTCTCGACATCGGTGTTCTGTATAATGTCCAGGATATGCGCGCTCTGAGTGCGACGCAGATTGCGGTGGAGGAACTCTTTCTCGTTGGGCCGCCTCGGGCGTTTGGAGCGGCGGACCAGTACGGGATAGCAATTGAGCCCGTCAGCCTCGCAAATCCGGACCAGTTCCCGCTTATCTTGCCCACACAGCAGCACGGCCTCCGACGCTTCGTGGATGAAAAGACACGTCACAATGCGGTTGCACTGAACGTGGCATTTGAGCTGGATTCTCTAATGCACATCAAAACTTTGGTCGCGCAGGGAGAGGGATACTCCCTGCTCGCCCACGCGGCGATATTGGATGAGTTGCAGGAGCAGAAGCTGTCTGCGGCGCGCATAATAAAACCGGTTTTCCGACGCGGCATCTATGTGGTCCGAAATCCGGCGCAGATCGTTACGCGCGCTTCCGTCCGTGTGACCGATCTGCTGACCTCCCTGATGTCAGAGATGATTAAAGAAGGCGAGTGGCTCGCTACACGCGTGTCGAACAGCAACTTACTCGGTGGCGTCCCATAACTGATCTCAATGGCAGTGAGAGCCGAACTCAAATTGCTAGTCGAGGGGGAGCGCCCTCTAATTGAACGAACAGTCTCAATTCAGGGGGTCCGACAGTGGAAAAGCACTTCATCAACGGAAAATGGGCAGCGAGCACCTCGGGGCAGACCACCGCCGCGATTGACCCCAGCACTGGCAAGGAATACGGCCGCATCGCACTCGGGACAGTCGAAGACATCGATACTGCGGTTCTCGCGGCACGGAGCGCTTTTGACAATGGCCAATGGGGGCGGTTGACCGCTGCCGATCGCGGCCGGCTGCTGCTGAAACTAGCGGCGCTAATTGAGGAGCATAAGGAGGAGCTTGCGCTCATAGAGGCGCGCGATACCGGAAAACCAATGACGGTAGCCCGCAACGATGTGGACGCGGCCGCCCGATATTTCGAATACTACGGCGGCGCCGCCGACAAAGTCTACGGCGATACCATACCGTATCTGAACAATCACTTTGTCGCAGTCGTTCGGGAAGCAAAGGGCGTCACCGGGCACATCCTGCCCTGGAACTATCCAATGCAAATGTTCGGCCGCACTCTCGCCCCCTCGCTCGCGGCCGGAAATGCGACCGTCTTGAAACCGGCAGAGGCCGCCTCGGCATCGATCCTGCGTCTGGCGGAACTGGGGACGGAGGCGGGCTTGCCGGACGGCGCAATCAACGTCGTGACGGGTTCCGGCGGCAAGATCGGAACCGCGCTGGCCGGTCATCCCGGGGTGGATTTCATCTCATTCACCGGTTCGCCCGAAGTCGGGCAGATCATTCAGAAGACGGCAGCAGACAACTACATCAACTGCACGCTCGAGCTCGGCGGGAAGTCGCCGCAGGTCGTTTTCAGCGACGCTGATTTCGACCTTGCCATTCCGACGATTTGCCGAGCGATCATTCAAAATAGCGGCCAAACGTGCTCCGCCGGCAGCCGCGTGCTCGTCCAGCGCAACATCTACGAAGATTTCATGGGCAGGCTAGCCGAGGCCTTCGGCAAAGTGCGAGTGGGTTCGCCCGAGATGGATCTGGATTGCGGCCCGATCATCACCGCAAAGCAGAAAGCCACTGTGGAGCGCTTTATCGAGCAGGCGAAGGCCGATGGCATCCCGCTGCTCGCCCAGGGTACGATCGCCGATGGCGTCGATCCGTACGGCTTCTTCGTCCGCCCCTCCTTGTTCGGCCCCGTTCCGCATTCGAATACCCTTGCACAAGAGGAAGTGTTCGGGCCTGTCCTGGCCGCTCTGCCGTTCGAGGATGAAGATGACGCGGTCCGTATCGCAAATGGGACGGATTTTGGTCTCGTGGCGGCCGCATGGACCAATGACGGCGGACGGCAGATGCGGATGTCGAAACGACTTCGTGCCGGCCAGGTCTTCATAAATTGCTATGGTGCCGGCGCCGGCATCGAGCTGCCTTTCGGTGGAACCGGGAAAAGCGGTCACGGCCGCGAGAAGGGGCTCGTCGCCTTGGACGATTATTCCAACATCAAGACAGTCGTGATTCAGCACGCCTGACGGAGGAGTAGGTTTCTGCTGATCCTGATGCCAATAAAGCGGCTGTCTTGAGCCGCCTTTCGGGACAGGCGCAGCAGCTGTCGGCTCCGCCCGAAGGCCAAGGTGCCCCGGCTGGAGCGACTGTCAGACCACGGCGCGACGGACGCATCTGCGGGCCGTCGGGTCGCACAGCTAATTGGAGATGAGATGGCAATGTCGAAAACTGAGTTGGGTCGTTCGAAGATGAGAGCAGCGAAGGCCTTCGGCTTTTCTCTCGACGAGATAAGAGTTGTTCAAGAAGATGTCCCGACCCCGGGGCCAGGGGAAATCCTGATACATCTTAAAGCCGCGACTCTAAACTATCGCGACCTGGCGGTCCTCACCGGTACATATATTCCCGGTCTGCCCTTGCCCTTCGTTCCAGCGTCGGATGCGTGCGGCGAGATCGTCGCCCTCGGGGACAACGTCACTCGATTTGCTGTCGGCGACCGCGTGACGCCAATTTACACACAGGGTTGGCACGACGGCCGACCCACACCCGAGCAACGCGCCAAACGAACGCTGGGCGCTCCGCTCGGTGGGGTACTGCAGGAGTTCATCGTGGTGCCGGCGGAAGATGCCGTTCGCGCGCCGGAAAACCTGTCGGATGCGGAAGCGGCGTGTCTTCCGATCGCCGGACTGACTGCGTGGTCGGCTTTGAGTGCGGGCCCCGTCAAGGCCGGCGACACCGTCCTGTTGCAGGGCACCGGCGGCGTTTCGCTTTTCGCACTGCAGTTCGCCAAGATGTCGGGTGCGAAGGTGATCATTCTTTCCTCCTCCGACGAAAAGTTGCAGCGCGCCAAGGCCCTCGGAGCGGATGTCGGGATCAACTACAAGACGACGCCTGAATGGGCGGGTGCAGTAAAGGATGCGACCGATGGCCGGGGCGCGGATCTTATAGTCGAAACTATTGGCACGACCCTTCCGATGTCGCTCTCGAGTGTCGCGTTCGGTGGCACGATTGCTGTCGTGGGCTTTGTTGCTGGTTACGAGACGACCCTGAATGTGCGGCAGCTGATCGGACCGATGGTCCGCATCCAGGGGATCGCAGTCGGATCGCGGCGCGGGTTCGAGGACATGAATCGCGCAATCGAGACTGGCGGCATCAAACCGGTGATTGATTCCGTGTATCCCCTCAAGGACGCTGCAAATGCCTTCAAGTACATGAAGAAGGGGTCGCATTTCGGCAAGATCGCGGTCACGCTCTGACCCCGATATGTCGCCGCTGCTGACGGTGGTGTCGGCGCCGCGATCCGCTCGCGCGGAACATGCATTGTCCACGGTTGTCTGGAAAAGAGACTTCCAGGAGAGCAAGCATGGCCATTTCCAAAAGAAGATGAAAGGTGGAGGCGATGGAACGGATAGGGCTGGTCGGTGTCGGGCTTATGGGGCATGGCATTGCAAAAAATCTCGTCAAGAAGGGCTGGGCTCTCAACTATCTAAGGCACTCTGGGAACCAGCCGACCGATGACATCGACTCGTCGGGAGCGGTCGGGTGGTCCAGCCTTCGGGAGATGGCCGGAGCATGTGATGTGATCATCCTTTGCGTCACCGGCTCTCCGCAGGTCGAGGATGTTCTCATGGGCTCCGGCGGCCTTCTGGAGGCAATAGGGCCGGGGCATGTCATTGTTGACTGTTCGACAGCCATACCAAGCTCGACGGTTGCTCTGGCCGAAAAGGTTGAGGCAACAGGCGCGAGATTTGTCGACTCGCCAATGACGAGGACGCCGAAAGAGGCCGAAGAGGGCCGCCTAAATTTGCTCGTCGGAGGAGACCCGGCAGTCGTGGAGCGGTTACGTCCTCTTCTGTCGAGCTTTTCCGAGAATGTGTTTTACGCCGGCGGCGTAAGTGCTGGCCACAAGTTGAAACTTCTCCACAACTTCGTGTCCCTTGGCACCGTGACGCTAATCACCGAAGCGGTAGCATGCGCGTCACGAGGGGGGATTGCGATGGACGCCCTGACGGACTGCCTCAAAAAGGGTGGAGGGGATGGCGTCGCGCTCGATCGGCTGCTGCCTTTCATCAACCTGGGCGAGACCGAGCAACTGCGGTTTAGCATTGCCAATGCCTGTAAGGATATCGACTATTACAACCTTATGGCGGAAGGTTTCGGCGCCGCCCATCTGGTCGCCGAGTCCATTCTGCAAACGCTACGTGGGCTCGTGCAACGGGGGGATGGCATGTCCTTCGTCCCCGAGCAGATTCCACTGTTGGAGCGCTATGGGAACACGATTTGACGATTGCCAGCGTGGTTGAAGAGACCGCGCTGGTCCCCATGGAATCGTTGCGTGCTTCGGCCTGCACCAGGCCGGAGCTTTTCACTGAAACCAACGCCACGTGAGGAGCGACTCGTCCGCTTGCAGACGGAGCAGGCCTCCTTGGTACCGGCGAGGGGGATTTGCACTATCTGCAGCGCCAAGCTATGCGCAGGGCTTCAGCGAGCTCCGCCTCGCCCGGAAAGGCTTTTATGCCTAATGTGGCGGAGGTGCATCCCCGATTCCGCTGGCAGTCAACGCCAAGGCACCGGGGCACCACCGTAGGCAGCGTTGTGCTTTTGCCGCCTGCCTGCGGGGATCACTGCGGAATTCGGCCACCAACGCATCTCGATCCGATATCTGGTTCGATCAGTCCATTTTTTGGATTATTCCGTTGAGACGGAAGAACAATTTCAAGAGCTGAGGTAAGGTCCGATCAAAAGGCATTAAGAGCGCCACCTTTCGGTAGGCCCCTCGGGGTGTCGACAACTCTTCAAACTCTCGTTCTATCCGCTATACCAGCCGTTCTCGCGACGGTAAGAACGACTTCCCAATCGATCAGAGCCCTCGCTTGAACAACCTTTAGGTGGTGCCGAAACCAGTCGCGTCCGCAGCCAAACGGCCAAACGAGACCGCATCTCGGATCGCCACTCCGGCCGCACAGGCGAACGCACCAGTATCGTCGTTCTCCCGCCGCCGAAGCTCAGTTCTCGGATTTCCCTTATCATTCCGGGAACTGCACGCGATCCATCCTGTTTCGTCTGATCCTCCGGCCTGGAGAACTCTCTACATCTCGTCCGGAACTCACGTTGAGCTTTTGACGAATGTCGCCTTTCGCCCTGGAAAGCCTCAAGACAGGAGGCCACCAGTTACTTCAGACCGGAACTCGACGGCATAGATGCCGACGGCATATTCGCCGTCGCTCCACCGAAGAGTGCTCCAGCCATATGGCGCGACAATGACAGCCATTACGCAAACGATGTTGCCCCTCGGGGCTCCCATTGTGTCTACTGATAATGGAGGAACCATTTCTAAGTAGTGCAATTGATTAAGTTTTCCGGTGGTCGCAGCTGCGCACGGGAGCCGACCAATCGCACGTTCTTGATGGATTTCCTTGGCGAGCCGCGGGGCGTGACTTTTGCGGTTCGAGATAGCCATCGGGAGCGACGCATTCCGAGTGCAGCGTGCGCGCGGAGGTGTCGCCGGAGCATGAACTTTGCAGAAGTTCGCGCCAATCTAGAGGAGGAGGCGCCGTGAATACCGGATCGCAGGAAGTATGTGACGTTGTAATTGTAGGCTCTGGCCCGAGTGGGGCGATAGCAGCGCGGCGCCTTGCAGAGGCGGGAATGTCAGTCGTCTGTCTCGAGCAGGGCGAATACCCGAACTACACATCAATAAAGTTTGAGGAGCCGACCTTCGAACTGACAAGGGACCAGGTGTTCAGCTGGGCCCCGAACAAGCGCATGAACAGCGCGGACTACCCTATCAATGATAAAGAGTCCGATGTGACGCCATTCATGTGGAATGGTGTGGGCGGCAGCTCTGTCATCTACGCCGCTGCGTGGCACCGCTTCCAGCCGAGCAATTTCCGGGTGAAGACCCTGGATGGCGTCGGCGAGGATTGGCCTCTTACCTATGAGGACCTCGCGCCCTACTATGCGCGAGCGGAGATCCAGATGTCGGTTTCAGGCGTAGGCGGCGATCCGTCCTACCCACACTTCGATCCGCCGCTCCCCCCGATGCCGATGGGCGAACTGGACAAGAAAATGTTCGCCGCTCACAAGCGCCTGGGGTGGCATATCTGGCCTGGCACCAACGCAATTGCGACCGTCAAGCACAATGGCATGAACCCGTGCGTACGCCGCGGCGCGTGCATGGCGCCGGCCTGCTTCGACGGAGCCAAGGGATCCGTCGATCGCACGCATTGGCCGGGTAACATTAAACTCGGAGTCAAGCTTGTGCAGCGCGCCCGCGTGGCACGCGTCGAAACGGATTCGGCCGGTCTCGCGACTGGCGTGACTTATGTCGATCGAGAGACGGGAAAGACCCATTTTCAGGGCGCACGGATTGTCATTCTCAGTGCCAACGGAATCGGCTCTCCGCGGATCCTGCTCAACTCGCATAGCTCGAAGTTCCCGACGGGGCTGGCTAACAGCTCCGACATGGTCGGACGCAATCTCATGATGCATCCTCATGGCATGGTCATGGGATTGTTCGACGACTTCTTCGATAGCTGGCAGGGCCCGACCGGGCAACGTGCCTATTCTCAGCAATTCACCGAGACGCAGCCCGGCGTCGGCTTCGTGCGCGGGGCCAAATGGCAGCTTATGGGGACTGGCGGCCCTCTGGGGACGATCGGCGTCTGGCCCTGGGGAAAACGTGCGGGTTGGGGCGCCGAATTCCACAAGACCGTCTACAAGCGTTTCGGACATTCCGGGATGTGGTCGATTATCGGCGAAGATCTTCCGAACCCCGAAAACCGGGTTCTGATCGATCCGGATCTAAAGGACGCGGACGGCATTCCTGCGCCCAAGGTCGTCTACCGATGCGATGAAAACTCTCGCAAGCTGGTGAAATGGCACGAGGAGCATGCGGCGATCTCATTTCGCGAGGCAGGCGCCTACGAAACAGTCATCGCGCCAGACTCAAGGGAGACAGGCTGGCACATTCTCGGGGCCGCTCGCATGGGCAACAACCCCGAGACGTCGGTCGTGGACGGCTTCGGCAGGGCGCACGACGTCCCCAATCTTTTTGTCATCGACGGTAGCGTGATGCCGACCTCCGGGCCGGTGAACCCAACCGGAACTGTCGCAGCGCTAGCACTGCGGAATGCGGAAGCGATCGTGAATAACCGTCGCGAGCAGCCTGTTTCCGCGCAGGTTGCTTGAGATAAGGAGTACAAATCATGTCCGTGACATACGACGATATCCGCCCGCAGCTGGCGTGGTTGTGCGATGCCATGATTCCTGGAGATGCAGAACTCGGCATGCCTTCGGCGAGTGCCGCGGGCGTTCGGGAAACGTTGTTGCCGAGGGCACTGAAGGCGCGGTTTGACCTTGCGCCGCGTTTTCTCGAGCTGGTTTCGAAGCTGCCGGCTGAACCTCCCAAGGATCCGCTCGCAGCCGTTAACGCGATCCCTATCGATGACCTCGACGTGATAGGCCGTTTCGTCGCGGGAGCGTACTTTTCAGCCGAAGAGGTAGCCAAGGGGCTGCGGTTTCCCGGGTTCGAGGCTCTTCCAATGGATCCCGACTACGACGAGATCATGGCGACTGTCGAGCCGATCATCGAGAGGGGGCCCTGCTACGTAGAGGTCTAAACGGCCATCGAACTTGGCGGCGCGCATCTTGGCCGAGGTGCATCTATCTCGGAAGGCTGCGCGCCGCATTTCCGTTTCGGCCCCCGGATGGCCGAATGCCGCGCTCTCCAATAAAGGCATTCCTAAGAAACGCTCAGCCGGGCGCTGACGCGTCAGTAGGAGATACCCGAGTGACTTTGCCCCTCGCTCGAGATTGGTGAGGACGTGTCGGCGGTAACTCTCCTCGTAACTGTAGGCTCCCGGATCGCTGTATGATTGCCGAAGGGTGTAGCTATCGGTGGATCGTTCGCGTTCTTGGCATCAGCTAGAACGCTGTCTCGGATTCTGACGACTGGGTAGGAGGGGTCGCATATTTCGTATGGATTTCAGGCTCCTGCAAAACTCCCGATTTTTGCAGGAGGCCCTTTCCCAATGGAAGAACTTGCGTATTCTGAAGCCCCGAGAGCAATCATAACATTCGGGGATTCCATGGATTTTTCGACCTTACTCGCCTTCGCAGCGGCTTTCTTCGTGTTCGCGGCCAGTCCCGGCCCGGACAACATGACGATCGTCGCGCGCACGATCTCGCATGGTGCGGCCTCGGGGATTGCCTACGGGGCGGGAACGGTCGTCGGCATCCTGATTTTCTTGACGTTGGCCGCTTTCGGCCTTTCGATCATCGCGGCCGAGATGGGCGTCGTGATGACAATCCTGCGCTATGCGGGTGCTGCCTACCTGGTCTGGATGGGTGTGAAGCTCTGGACGGTCGAACCTGTGGTGCCGGAGCTGCAACCTGTTTCCGAGCGGCGCGGCCTGCTAGCTGTTTTCGCCACCGGCGTTGCCCTCAACCTTGGCAATCCGAAAATGCCGCTGTTCTACGTGGCACTCTTGCCGAATGTGGTTGGAGCGTCGCTCGCACCCGGCCATATAGCCGTGCTGGCGGCCGTCATCCTCGCTGTTGAGGTGGTCGTGATCGGCGTGCATGTGATCCTTGCCGGTCGCGCTCGCAAGCTGCTCCGGACGCCGACAGTCGTTCGTCGTGTGAATCGAACGGCCGGCGGCGTCATGATTGGTGCTGGCGTTGCTGTCGCGGCGGCACGCTGATGTATGGAGTTGTCGCCTTTCAGTCAGCCTTGGAGCGCGCCTGGTCCATCGAAACATCGAGCAAATGGCTGCCGATAACCTCGCGCGGGGCCAGCGTAGCATGACGGCTCTGGTGGTTCACACATTCTCGGGGGTGACATCGTCAAAACCGGTGTTGGTGGAGCGTGGCACTTTTGCAATCTTGTACACCTGGTGAGCGCCTGGATTTCACGGAAAGCCAATTATCGCAACCGGTTCCCTACGCCGATCTTCCTTCCAATAGCGATGAGGTTTTTTCCCATACCTCCCAAAAGCAGTATCAGATTTTGCGGAAGCGACGCCTGCGAAATGTAGATTTGGACATGAAGTCGGCCCTGGCTACAGGGGCGGCAGGCGACGTCTGACAGAGGTGCCCTTGATGACAGCCGTGCTGGTGACGGCATGTTCGGAGAGGGCTTCAAGAACATCGTCCATTTGCTCGATTGAATGGACGACCAGGCGCGCAACGAACGGGTCGTCGCCGGTGATCTTGTCGCACTCGACAAACTCCGGCCGCTGCTGAATGAGTCTTTCGACAAGATGCAGCTTGCCGGGTAGAGGCCTGATCCTCACCATCGCCCGTATCTGGTAGCCGATCGCACGCGTATCCACATCAACGGTGAAACCTCGGATGACGCCGGTCGCCTCCAGCTTGCGAACGCGCTCCGACACGCTCGGCGCCGACATTCCGACGAGGCGGGCAAGCTCGCTCATCGACAAACGGGCATCCGAATCGAGCGCGGCCAGAAGGCGCGCGTCCGTCTCGTCCAACGTCGATTTTCCGGATTGAAGGTCTTGAGGTGCTTTTGCCTTTGACATGACGAGGAAGTTAGCTCGCTGTACCTTTGCTTTTCCATATAAAACCGTCGGGTCACACCGCATGATCTTCACCATAAGGAGAAAGTCATGCTGCTTGGGATCATCGCCGGCCTTACCACTTGCGCTTTATGGGGGCTGACGTTCGTTGCCCCGCGCGTCGTCGCACCGTTCACGGCATGGGATTTGACCATTGCTCGCTATGGCATTTTTGGCTTGGCCTGCCTCCTGCTGATGATCGATCGACGGTTCCGGCCTGCTGGAATGGCGCCGTCCCGGTTGGTGATCGGCTTGCTTCTCGGTGGCGCTGGATATGTGGGATATTTCGTCAGCGCGGCCTTTGCCGTGCAGCTCGCGGGGGCTGCTATTCCACCGGTCATCATCGGCACCATGCCCGTCTTTCTGGCGATTATCGCCAATATCCGTCACCGCTCCGCACCGTGGCAGGTTCTCGCCTTGCCGTTGATGCTGATCGCAGTCGGGGTGGCGAGCGTCAATGTCGCGACGATCCGCGCGGCGAATGTTTCCGATGCCGCGTCGATCATGCTCGGCATTCTCACCAGCACGGCGGCGCTGGCGATCTGGATTGTCTACGGACTGGCGAATGCGGCCGTGATGCGGTCGGCCGACGCGCCGGACGGATTACAATGGACAGGATTGCAAGGCATTGGCGCGGCGATGGGTAGCCTGCTCCTGCTGCCGCTGGCTTCTTTTGAGCTGGTGGGCACGGCGTCTATCTCCGAGGTTTCGCGTTTCCTCAGGTGGGCGCTGGTGATGGGCTTGGCCGGTTCGTGGTTTGCGACCTGGTGCTGGGTGGTAGCGTCACGCCGGCTACCGCTGGCTCTCTCCGCCCAGCTCATTGTTGCGGAAACGGTGTTCGGCCTCGCCTACGGATTCATGTTCGAGGGGCGGTTGCCGTCCCCTGCGGAAGCGACCGGCGCAGCATTGCAGCTCGCCGGCGTCTGTGCTGCGGTCGCGGCGTTCATCAAGCCGCGCACCCGGTCCGATTTGTCGCAAAACTCGGTCGCCAAAATTTGGGTTCTGCGTCGGAGTTGTTGCAACAGAAATTCGGTTGATTTTTGAGGGGCGTTTTGGAATCGGGAACATAATGACCCGCGCCCGCGTCGGCCGAACTCACCATTCGAGAACCCATGTGCGCGCGACGTGACTCTCCGGCGCATTTAGCTGCTAGTGAATGCACAGATGATCGACCACAAGGGCACGACGCGTCTCCTCTCGAAGCTCTTTCGCCAGCCCAAGCGATTAGTCCGGCTCCGCTCCGCACGAAGCCGATATGGCTGCCAGCTTCCGCGGCTGAACTTCGTCGAGGGGTCGCTTGATTTGCAGCAATTACCGAGCTCGGTGCAGGCTCGTCTCTGAAGAGCCGTCCGGCACCAAGCTGGCGATGGCATGGGCTTGCTCACATATTGGGATAGACGGGGCCTTCGCCCCCTTGCGGCGGCACCCAGTTGATGTTCTGGTTCGGATCCTTGATGTCGCAGGTCTTGCAGTGGACGCAGTTCTGGGCGTTGATGACGAAGGTCGGTTTTCCGTCCTTCTCCACCCACTCGTAGACACCCGCCGGACAGTAGCGCGTCGACGGGCCGGCAAAGACGTCGTGCTCGGAGCGCTTCTGCAGCTCCGGGTCCTTCACCTGCAGGTGGATCGGCTGGTCTTCCTCGTGGTTGGTGTTCGACAGGAATACCGAGGAGAGCCGGTCGAAGGTCAGGACGCCGTCCGGCTTCGGATAGTCGATCTTCTGGTGTTGTGCCGCCGGCTCGAGGCTCTGCGCGTCCGTCTTGCCGTGCTTCAGTGTGCCGAAGAAGGAGAAGCCGAACAGCGTGTTGGTCCACATGTCGAGGCCGCCGAGCGCCACGCCGATCGCCGTGCCGAACTTCGACCACAGCGGCTTGACGTTCCTCACTTTCTTCAGGTCCTGGCCGATGGCGCTGTCACGCCAGCCGCGCTCGATCTCGATCGGCTCGTCATTGGCGCGGCCGTCGGCGATCGCATCCGCCAACTTCTCGGCGGCGAGGATGCCCGACAGCACCGCATTGTGGCTGCCCTTGATGCGCGGCACGTTGACGAAGCCGGCCGAGCAGCCGATCAGCGCGCCGCCGGGGAAGGAGAGTTTCGGCACCGACTGAAAACCGCCCTCGGTGATCGCGCGGGCGCCGTAGGAGAGGCGTTTTCCGCCCTCGAAGGTGCCGCGGATCGCCGGGTGCGTCTTGAAGCGCTGGAACTCCTCGAACGGATAGAGATAGGGGTTCTTGTAGTTGAGATGCACGACGAAGCCGACGGCGACGAGATTGTCCTCGAGGTGATAGAGGAACGAGCCGCCGCCGGTCTTCATGTCGAGCGGCCAGCCGAAGGAATGCTGGACGAGACCCGGCTTATGGTTCTCCGGCTTGACCTCCCAGAGCTCTTTCAGGCCGATGCCGAACTTCGGCACGTCGCGGCCCTCGTCGAGCTGGTACTTGGCGATCAGCTGCTTGGCCAGCGAGCCGCGCACGCCCTCGCCGATCAGCGTGTACTTGCCCAGCAGCGCCATGCCGCGGGCGAAGTTCGGTCCCGGCTCGCCGGAGCGCTCGATGCCCATGTCGCCGGTGGCGACGCCGATCACCGCGCCCTCATCGTTGTAGAGCACTTCGGTCGCGGCAAAGCCTGGATAGATCTCGACGCCGAGCGCCTCGGCATGCGTCGCCAGCCAGCGACAGACGTTGCCGAGCGAGACGACGTAGTTGCCGTGATTGTTCATCAGCGGCGGCATCAGGAAATTCGGCAGCCGGATCGAGCCGGCCGGCCCCAAGAACAGGAAATGGTCGTCGGTGACCTCGGTCTTGAACGGGTGATCCGGCTCGTCGCGCCAGCCGGGCAGCAGCCGGTCGATGCCGATCGGATCGACGACGGCGCCAGAGAGGATATGCGCCCCGACTTCGGCGCCCTTCTCCAGCACGACCACCGAAAGCTCCGGATTGACCTGTTTCAAGCGGATCGCAGCCGCAAGACCGGCCGGACCGGCGCCGACGATCACCACGTCGAATTCCATGCTCTCGCGCTCGGGAAGTTCCTGTCGCTCGGTCATGATGGTCTCAGAGAGCCTTTTCGAGTTCCGGCAGGACGTCGAAGAGGTCGGCGACGAGGCCGTAGTCGGCGACCTGGAAGATCGGCGCCTCCTCGTCCTTGTTGATGGCGACGATCACCTTGGATTCCTTCATGCCGGCGAGGTGCTGGATGGCGCCGGAGATGCCGCAGGCGATGTAGAGGTCGGGGGCGACCACCTTGCCGGTCTGGCCGACCTGCCAGTCGTTCGGGGCATAGCCGGCATCGACGGCGGCACGGGATGCGCCGACAGCGGCACCGAGCTTGTCGGCAACCGGCAGGATGACCTCCTTGAACTTCTCCGAGGAGCCGAGCGCGCGGCCGCCGGAGATGATGATCTTCGCCGACGTCAGTTCTGGTCGCTCGGAGGCGGACAGCTCGTCCTTCACGAACTTTGACAAAGAAAAAATGGCTGCCGCCGGGACCTGTTCGACGGCAGCCGAGTTGCCCTGGGAGGCAGGGAGAAAGGATGCGGTTCTGACGGTGACGACTTTCTTCGGGTCTGTGGACCGCACCGTCTGGATGGCGTTGCCGGCATAGATCGGCCGCTTGAAGGTATCGGCCGAGACGACTTCGATGATCTCCGAGACCTGCGCGACGTCAAGCAGCGCCGCAACCCGCGGCATGACGTTCTTGCCGACCGAGGTGGCGGCGGCAATGATCGTGTCGTAGCTGCCGGCCAGCGAGACGATCAGCGCGGCCAGCGGTTCGGCCAGGTTGTTGGCGAGGCTTGCGTCGTCGGCTACCAGCACCTTGGTGACGCCGGCGAGCCTGGCCGCCTGTTCGGCAACGCCCTTGGCGCCGGAGCCGGCGACCAGCACATGCACGTCGGTGCCGATCCTGGAGGCGGCGGTCAGCGCCTTGGCCGTCTGGTCGGAAAGGTGGGTGGTGTCGTGGTCAGCCAGAAGCAGAATGGCCATGATAGTAATCTCCCTTTCCTGAACTTAAAGCACGCCGGCTTCGGACTTGAGCTTGTCGACCAGCTCGGCGACCGACTTGACCTTGACGCCGGCCTTGCGGCCGGACGGCTCCTCGGTCTTCAAGACCTTCAGCCGCGGGCTGGTGTCGACGCCGAAGTCGCCAGGCGTCTTCTTGTCGAGCGGCTTCTTCTTCGCCTTCATGATATTCGGCAGCGACGCATAGCGCGGCTCGTTCAAGCGCAGGTCGGTGGTCACCACCGCCGGCAGCTTGATGTCGATGGTCTGCAGGCCGCCGTCCACCTCGCGGGTGACGGTCGCTTTGCCATCGCCGATCTCGACCTTCGAGGCGAAGGTGCCCTGGGCCCAGCCGAGCAGCGCCGACAGCATCTGGCCGGTCTGGTTGGAATCGTCGTCGATCGCCTGCTTGCCGACGATGATCAGCCCCGGCTGTTCGGCTTCGGCCACTTGCCTGACGATCTTGGCGACCGCCAGCGGCTCGACCGGGTCGTCGGTCTCGACCAGGATCGCCCGGTCGGCACCCATGGCGAGCGCGGTCCGCAGCGTCTCTTCCGCCTTGGCCGGGCCGATCGACACGACCACGATTTCCGAGGCCTTGCCGGCTTCCTTCAGCCTGAGCGCCTCCTCGACCGAGATTTCGTCGAACGGGTTCATCGACATCTTCACATTGGCAAGCTCGACGCCCGAACCGTCCGCCTTTACCCGGATCTTGACGTTGAAGTCGACGACGCTTTTGACAGTAACTAGAATTCGCATGAGGGTATTACCTGTTATCGATTGCGCGTAACGGCGACACCCGGCATCGCCATCCGAGGTACAGAGGCCGATGGACTATGTGAGCGATGCGATGCTCGGGGTAGGGGGGTACAGGGCGGCTCCTTTACCGCTTCTATTCAGTCGCGGCGGCACCCAGGCGATGCAGCCGCGACTGATCGAGTTTAAGCGGTCCTGCCGATGCGCTTTTGGAGCGCGTCCAGCAACACGGCTGCGATGATGATTGAGCCTGTTGCAAAGTCCTGCCAGAAGATATCGATGCGCGCCAGATTCATGAAGTTGCGAATGAGGGCGATGACCACGACGCCGATGATCACCCGCAGGATGTTTCCCTGACCGCCTCCAAGACTTACGCCGCCGATCACCACGGCTGCGATGACTTCGAACTCAAGCCCGCGGGCGGTGTCTGCTTGAATCGCCCCGATACGGGCGAGCAGGATGTTCCCGGCGAACGATGCAGTGAAACCGCAGATCATCAGGCAGAGGATTTTTGTCCGGTTGACGCTAATGCCGGACAAGGCGGCGACCGCGCGGTTTGCACCGATGGCGTAGACCTTCTTGCCGAAAGCCGACTGAGTAAGGATGACCCATCCCGCCATGATCGTCACGATTGCGATGATGAAAGGCAGCGGGATGCCAAGCGGGCGCGCCAAGCCGATGACCCGGAATGCTTCCGGCAGATCCGAGACGACCTGTCCGCCGGTGACAACGAAAGCAAAACTGCGAGCGATCATCATCGTCCCCAGCGTAGTTATGAACGATGGAATGCCGCCTTGAGTGACGATGATGCCCGCAACAAGTCCGAAGAAAGGCCCGATGACCAGGGAAACGGCCACTGCGGGCACCATTCCAATCTGCGCCATCAACGTCGCCGAGACCGACGCCGTGAGAGCAAGGACGGCGCCAACCGAGATGTCGAACTCCCCGTTGATCATCACGATCGTCATGCCGGCGGCGACAATGAGCGCTGGAGACATTTGAGCCATGAGATTCTGGATGTTCACCACCGACATGAAGCGGGGTGAAATCAAGGACATGATCACGACCAGAATGAGAAGTACCGCGATCGACTGTATCAGACCGTACGATCGCCGTATGGAATTCTTCCAGTTCGAGCTGCTGTGTTCAACGATTGGCATGCTCATGCTGCCATCCTCCCACTGACTGAAGTTTCAAGGATCTTGTTTTTTTCAAGCTGGCTGCCCTCGAACTCGCCAACTATTGAGCCCCGGAACATGACGAATGCCCGATCGCAAAGCTTCTCGATGTCCGGGATCTCGGTGGTGAAGATAATGATCCCCACGCCTTCAGCAGCAATCTGCTCGATGATCTTGCGTATCTCGTCCTTGGATCCGATATCGATCCCGATCGTCGGATCGTCCAGCAGGAAGATTCTCGGGTTCGTCTCCAGCCATTTGGCTATCAAGACCTTTTGCTGGTTCCCGCCACTCAATGACTTGATCGGCGCGTCCGGACCGGTCGCGCGCACGCGCAGACGAGAAATCGCCTTCCTTCCGACCTCGTCGAGTGCACCGCGGTCCAGTAGTCCGCTGCGCTGTCGGAATCGATCGATGATGGGCAGGCAAACGTTGTCGGTGATGGAGAAATCCGGGAGGATGCCCTCCCGGAAGCGGTCGTTCGTCAGCAGAGCGAGTCCTTCCTTCAGGGACTGAGAGGGGTTGGACAGGCTGGTCTGCCTCCCTTCGATACCGAAATAGCCGCTCTGCCGCCGAAGGCCGCTCACGCCATAGATCGCCTTGGCAAGTTCGCTCAGTCCGGATCCCGTCAAACCGGTAAAGCCGAGAATCTCGCCTTTGTGCAGGTCGAAGGAGATATCGTGAACCGCTCCGGGAACAGTAAGATTCCGTACCGACAACAGCACGTCCTTCTTTACCGAGGGGCGTTGGCTGCGGGCCGCTTCTTCGACCAATTCGCGGCCCAGCATGTTGCGCACGATCTCCGGAATGGTGGTCTTGGCGGTTGCAAACGTTCCGGTGGTGCGGCCGTCCCGCATCACGGTTATCTTGTCGCAAACAGCGAAGACCTCGGAGAGGTAGTGCGACACGAAGACCACGGAGACGCCGCGGCCCGCAAGATCGCGGATGAGCTTCAGGACCACCTCAACTTCGACATTCGTCAGCGACGATGTCGGCTCGTCCATCAGCAGCACCTTCGGATTCCAGGTCATCGCCTTGACGATCTGAAGCATCTTCTTGAGGTCGTTCGGCAGTTCGCTGACGCGCGCTCGAGGGTCGATCTCCAACCCGTACTTGCGCAGCATTTCAGTCGCCATGGCGTTCATGGTCTTGCTGCTCAACAGCCCGTACCCGGTCGTAGGCTCGTTATTGAGCAGAACGTTTTCCGCCACCGTCATCGTGCCGATTAGGTTGATGTCCTGGTGGATCGTCACGATTCCGCTTCTCAGGGCATCGATCGCATTATGGGGGGCGTAGTTGTCCCCGTCGTAGATGATGCCAGTCCCGTCGTCCGGCTGGTGCACACCTGCAAGGATGCGAAGTAGCGTACTCTTGCCCGCACCGTTCTCGCCGACGAGGCCGTGAACCTCGCCCTTTCTCAGTTCGAAATTAACGCCTTTCAGGGCCTGCAGAGCGCCAAAGGTCTTCCGAACGTTGGAACATCTCAGCAGTGGTTCGTCAGTCATGGTGATTGTCCTCCTCCCTTGGACGGGCACCAGCGGGCAAGCCGCCGATGCCCTGTTTCCCTTGCAGATCACCCCTCTTTGGCGTCGAGCACCTGCGGTTCGGTAGCGAACTCCGCGGCGTTGTCCTTGGTCATGAGCTTCGGCGGCAGCTCGACAAGCTTGTCCGGCTTGCCGCCGGTGAGAACCGTCAGCATCGAGTTCATGCCGACGTAGCCCATCTCGAACGGGTTTTGGACGATCGTGCCGAGAACCTTGCCTTCCTTCACGAGGCGGTAGGCCGTGGGGTCCGTATCGAAGTTGACCAGCTTCACATCCAGCCGGTTCGCGGCTTCGAGCGTCGCTTCAGCGCCGATCGTGGGAGCATGGTTCTGGAAGAAGACGCCGGCGATATCCGGAATCTCAGTCAACGTGTCTTCCATCGTCCGCCGACCATCTTCCAGCGACAGCTTCATGACCTTCCGGGGAAGGACGTTCAGGCCCAGCTCCTTCGCCCGCTCCTCGAAGCCGCGGTTGCGATCGATGATGCATTGGACGGCCGGGCCATGATCGAAGACGATTACCTTGGCGCCGGGCGCTACATTTTTGGCCATGTAGTCCGCAGCCATCCGGCCGCCAAGTTCGTTTGCAGTCACCACATACGTGACCCATTCCCCGGATCCGAGACCGATATCCGTGACAACCACCGGAATATTGTTGGCGTTGAAGATGTTCTTGACCGGATCTGCGAGAACGACGCTATCGCCCGGGAAGATCAGGAGCCCGTCGACACCCTGCGTGTAGAGGTCTTCGACATCCGCGACTTGTTTCGTGGTGTCCGTGTCGCCGCCGTTCGTGACGATGAGATCCACCTTCACGCCCTTGGCTTCCCATTCCTTCATCGCCTTGCGAGCGCCGGCGATCTGTGTCCTCAGGAACGTGTTCGTCCCCCAGAACTGGGAATATCCCAGACGAAAGGTCTTTTCTTGCGCTGCCGCCGGAGTCCCGAGGGTTGAAAGGACGAGCGCCGCCCCCGCAGCTCCGGACACGGCCAGAAATTGACGTCTTTTCATGTTCATCTTGTTCTCCTCCACGTAAGCTCGGATGGGCCGAGCGTCCTCATTTCCCGATCGAGAGATTGAGCCCCCGGCCGGTGCTAGGCGCGTCGGGCATGCGCCTTCACGGTAGCCCTCCTCAGGCGGCGTGAGCGTTTTCGCTAACTCGCTAATAAAAGAGCTTGAGTTGCTGGAACGGCAATTACGCTAACTGGCTAACAGCCATTGCAGATCGCTATATCCGCCGGTGCGTTGCTATGAGCCAATCCAATGGCGCCTAGAAGGAAGACGCAATGGCGGCACCGCTTTTCGATGTGCCAAGCTTTGGCTGCTTTTCCAAACAAGGGAGGATAAGTTGGCCGACAAATCATTGAAAGGTAAGACCGTACTGGTCACTGGTGCTGCTGGAGGCGTAGGGCGTGAAGTCGTCAAGAAGCTTGCCGCCCAGGGCGCGAAGATCATTGCCACGGATATCGCAGACAACGTGAAGGAACTTGAGGCGGAATTCCGCGGCGCCGAGATAGTGACGGTGGCGGGAGATGTCTCGAAGTCAGCCGACGTCGACAGGATCTTCGACAAGGGCGAAGCTGCCTTCGGTCCGATACAGGCGCTCATCAGCAATGCCGGATACATGATCGGCAAGGCACTTCATGAAACGTCCGAAGAAGAATGGGATGCCGTCATCGCGGGGAATGCGAAGTCGTTCTTCCTTACCGCGAAGCGCGCACTTCCAAACATGCTCAAAGCGGGCAAGGGATCCATTACGGCCACTGGTTCTATTTCCAGCGTGGTAGGTCTTCCCTCGCAGGCCGCCTATTGCGCGAGCAAGGGCGCCGTACTCCAGCTGGTGCGCCAGCTCGCCGTCGAATACGCGGCTCAGGGCGTGCGAGTGAATGCCGTCGGGCCCGGTGCGATCAACACGCCATTCCTGACGCGATATCTCAACGGCTTGCCGGATCCCGAAGCCGGA
This sequence comes from Ensifer sp. 38_S197, assembly GCF_056924495.1. NCBI lineage: Bacteria > Pseudomonadati > Pseudomonadota > Alphaproteobacteria > Hyphomicrobiales > Rhizobiaceae > Ensifer > Ensifer sp. 38_S197. The sequence goes on from NZ_JBXOVZ010000001.1 coordinate 2,394,770, forward strand.
GCCGCGGCGGTCAAGGCGGCACACCCCATGAAACGTTGGGCGGAGCCTGACGAGGTCGCCGACGCACTCGTCTTCCTGGCAAGCGACGAGGCGGCATTCGTTACCGGCCACATCTTGATGGTCGATGGCGGGTACGTAGCAGGCTGAATTGGTTATGGACGAAAGCGGGCGACTGCTTTCGTCCCGATCTTTCAAGGGAGGAAGTCATGCCTGTAAAGGCGATTATCGATCCCCACCATCACTTGTGGGATCTCGAAAATTATTCCTATCCATGGCTATGCCAAGTCGGAGAGCCGGTCGCGCCGATCGCAGGAAGCCTCCGGCCGATCATGAAGACCTATCTTCTCGAAGACTACATGGCGGATTCGAAAAGGTGGAATGTCGTGAAGGACGTTCATCTCGACGCGCTGTCCGCCGACGTCGTCGCGGAGACGCGCTGGCTGCAGGATCTTCGAAACAAGACGGGCAAGCCAAACGGGATTGTAGCCCATGCGGACCTCGAAAGCCTCGATCTCAATCGAGTCCTGGGCGCACACGCCGAATGCAAGGACACCAGGGGCATCCGACAGATCCTGAACTGGCATCCGGATCCGAAATATTCGTTTGTCCAGCGCTCAGATCTACTGACGGACCCGCAGTGGCTGCGCGGGTTCAAGCTGCTGAAGAAATACGACTTCTCATTCGACCTGCAGCTCTATCCCCATCAAATGCAGGACGCTGCAAGAGTTGTGGCCGATAATCCAGAGACGACGGTCATTCTCAACCACACTGGCATGCCTCTCGAGAGAGACGAGAACGGCATTGCATTGTGGCGCGAAGGTATGCGCGCTTTGGCGCGGTCGCCCAACATGCATGCGAAAATCTCTGGTCTGGGCATGGTGGATCCATACTGGACAGTTGCAAGCATCCGCCCATTCGTTCTCGAAACGATCGACATCTTCGGCGTCGACCGTTGCATGTTTGCCAGCAATTTCCCGGTCGACAAGATCTACGCGAGCTTCGACCGCATCTACGAGGGGTTTTTCGAGATCGTCTCCGGCTTCTCGAAAATGGATCAGCAAAAGCTGTTCCACGACAACGCGCAACGCGTTTACCGCCTCTGAAATGCCAGGCAGATCAAGCAACCCGGAGCGACTGTCTGTCGCTCCGGGTTGCTGCTTCTGGGTTCGGCGGCGACCATCTAACCATCTGGAGTGTTTTTATGAGCCCGACCACCATGCTCTTCGTGCCGGCTGACCGACCGGACCGGTTTGAGAAGGCAGCGCGCGCCGGGGCGGCGGCGGTGATCCTCGATCTAGAAGACGCGGTAGCACTAGACAGAAAATCGGCCGCACGCGCCAACATCGTCGAATGCAGCCTGGAGCCTTCCAGAACGTTTGTGCGGGTCAACTCCCCGAGCTCGAAGGATTGGCGGGCCGATTTGACAGCTGTCGCACGTTCAAGGCTAAGGCGGGTAGTAGTGCCAAAAGCCGAACGGGTATCCGACATTCTCTCGGTGCATGACGCCATAGGCCCGGAGGCCGTCGTTGTGCCGCTGATCGAGACCGCTCTCGGCATCCACCAGCTACAGGACCTGCTCGCTCTCGAAATGGTGCCCTTCGTGGCTTTCGGAAGCCTTGATTACGCCCTCGACCTTGGGTGCGAGCATACTGTAGAGGCGCTGGCGTTTGCGCGACACGAACTGGTCTTCCGGTCCCGGCTGGCCGGGAAATCGCCGCCGATCGATGGCGTAACGCCCGTGATCGACGATTCTGACCAGCTCCGCGCCGAGGCCAACCGTGCGCGTCGCTTCGGATTTGGTGGGAAGCTCGTCATTCATCCAAAGCAGGTCGAAACCGTTCACAAAGCCTTCCTTCCTTCGGAAGCGGACATCGCGTGGGCACGTAAGATCGTCGCCTCGGTGGCGAATACTGGAGACGGCGCCATAAGCGTGGACGGACAGATGGTCGACCGCCCCGTTATTGTCCGCGCCGAACGGATCCTTTCTTGGGCCGGCGCCGATTTGTCGTGAGGACTGCTCTTGCCCATCTCCAAGATTCTGTGTGCCAACCGTTCCGAAATCGCCATCCGCGTCTTCCGCGCGTGCAATGAGCTGGGGCTTAAAACGGTCGCGATATGGGCTGAGGAGGACAAGCTCTCGCTGCATCGCTTCAAGGCCGACGAGAGCTATCAGATCGGCCGCGGCCCGCATTTGTCGCGTGACCTCGGGCCGATCGAAAGCTATCTTGCGATCGACGAGGTGATCCGCGTCGCCAAGCTGTCGGGGGCCGACGCCATCCATCCGGGCTACGGGCTGCTGTCGGAAAGCCCGGAATTCGTCGATGCATGCGATGCCGCCGGCATCACCTTCATCGGCCCGCGTCCGCAGACGATGCGCCAGCTCGGCAACAAGGTCGCGGCGCGCAATCTCGCCATTTCCGTCGGCGTGCCGGTCGTGCCGGCCACCGAGCCGCTGCCGGACGACGAGGCCGAGATCCATCGGCTCGCCGACGCGATCGGCTATCCGGTGATGCTCAAGGCCTCCTGGGGCGGCGGCGGACGCGGCATGCGCGCCATCCGCGACCCGAAGGACCTGATCCGCGAGGTGACCGAGGCGAAGCGCGAGGCGAAGGCCGCCTTCGGCAAGGACGAGGTCTATCTGGAAAAGCTCGTCGAGCGGGCCCGCCACGTCGAGAGCCAGATCCTCGGCGACACCCACGGCAATGTCGTGCACCTGTTCGAGCGCGACTGCTCGATCCAGCGGCGCAACCAGAAGGTCGTCGAGCGCGCGCCGGCGCCCTACCTCAGCGAGGCGCAGCGCCAGGAGCTTGCCGCCTATTCGCTGAAGATCGCCGCGGCGACCAACTATATCGGCGCCGGCACCGTCGAGTATCTGATGGATGCCGACAGCGGCAAATTCTATTTCATCGAGGTCAATCCGCGCATCCAGGTCGAGCACACGGTGACCGAGGTGGTCACCGGCATCGACATCGTCAAGGCGCAGATCCACATCCTCGACGGCTTTGCCATCGGCACGCCGGAATCGGGCGTGCCGAAGCAGGCGGACATCCGCCTCAACGGCCATGCGCTGCAGTGCCGCATCACCACGGAAGACCCGGAGCAGAACTTCATTCCCGACTATGGCCGCATCACCGCCTATCGCGGCGCCACCGGCTTCGGCATCCGGCTCGATGGCGGCACCGCCTATTCCGGCGCGGTGATCACCCGCTACTACGATCCGCTGCTGGAAAAGGTCACCGCCTGGGCACCGCAGCCGGACGAGGCGATCCGGCGGATGAACCGGGCGCTCCGGGAATTCCGCATTCGCGGCGTCGCCACCAACCTGACCTTCCTCGAGGCGATCATCGGCCACGCTAAGTTCAAGGACAACAGCTACACGACCCGCTTCATCGACACGACGCCGGAGCTGTTCCAGCAGGTCAAGCGCCAGGACCGCGCCACCAAGCTCCTGACCTATCTCGCCGACGTCACCGTCAACGGCCATCCGGAGGCCAAGGGCCGGCCGAAGCCGAGCGACGATATTACCGCGCCGGTGGTGCCGTTCATCAATGGCGAGGCCAAGCCCGGCACCAAGCAGAAGCTCGATGAGCTCGGCCCGAGGAAATTCGCCGAATGGGTCAAGGCGCAGCCGCAGGTGCTGCTGACCGATACGACGATGCGCGACGGCCACCAGTCGCTCTTGGCGACGCGCATGCGCACCTACGACATCGCCCGCGTCGCCGGCACCTACGCCCGGGCGCTGCCGAATCTGTTTTCGCTCGAATGCTGGGGCGGCGCGACCTTCGACGTGTCGATGCGTTTCCTGACCGAAGATCCGTGGGAGCGGCTGGCGATGGTGCGCGAGGGCGCGCCGAACCTCTTGTTGCAGATGCTGCTGCGTGGCGCCAACGGCGTCGGCTACAAGAACTATCCCGACAATGTCGTCAAATATTTCGTCCGCCAGGCGGCCAAGGGCGGCATCGACGTCTTCCGCGTCTTCGACTGCCTGAACTGGGTCGACAACATGCGGGTGTCGATGGACGCGGTCGCCGAGGAGAACCGGATCTGCGAGGCGGCGATCTGCTATACCGGCGACATCCTGAATGCCGCCCGGCCGAAATACGACCTCAAGTACTACACCGCGCTCGCCGGCGAGCTGGAGAAGGCCGGCGCCCACATCATCGCCGTCAAGGACATGGCCGGGCTCCTGAAGCCGGCCGCGGCGCGGGTGCTGTTCAAGGCACTGAAGGACGCGACCGACCTGCCGATCCATTTCCACACGCACGACACGTCCGGCATTGCCGCCGCGACGGTGCTGGCCGCGGTCGAATCCGGCGCCGATATCGTCGACGCGGCGATGGACTCGCTCTCCGGCAACACCTCGCAGCCCTGCCTCGGCTCGATCGTCGAGGCGCTGCGCGGCTCGGATCGCGATCCCGGCCTCAACCCGGAATGGATCCGCCGCATCTCCTTCTACTGGGAGGCGGTGCGCCATCAATATGCGGCCTTCGAAAGCGACCTCAAGGGGCCGGCCTCGGAAGTCTACCTGCACGAAATGCCGGGCGGCCAGTTCACCAACTTGAAGGAACAGGCGCGCTCGCTCGGGCTCGAGACCCGCTGGCACGAGGTGGCGCAGGCCTATGCCGACGCCAACCAGATGTTCGGCGACATCGTCAAGGTGACGCCGTCGTCGAAGGTGGTCGGCGACATGGCGCTGATGATGGTTTCCCAGGACCTCACCGTTGCCGACGTCGAGAACCCGGCGAAGGACATCGCCTTCCCGGACTCGGTGGTGCAGATGCTCAAGGGCGACCTCGGCCAGCCCCCGGGCGGCTGGCCGCAGGCGCTGCAGAAGAAGGCGCTGAAGGGCGAAGCCGCCTATACCGCCGTGCCGGGCTCGCTGCTGCCGCCCGCCGATCTCGATCAGGAGCGGAAGGTGATCGAGGAGAAGCTCGGCCGCAAGGTCGACGACTTCGAGTTCGCCTCGTACCTGATGTATCCGAAGGTGTTCACCGACTATGCGCTCGCTGCCGAGACCTATGGTCCGGTGAGCGTCTTGCCGACGCCCGCCTATTTCTACGGCATGGCGCCGGGCGAAGAGCTGTTCGCCGACATCGAGAAGGGCAAGACGCTCGTCATCCTCAACCAGACGCAGGGCGAGATCGACGAGAAGGGCATGGTCAAGGTGTTCTTCGAACTGAACGGCCAGCCGCGTCCGATCAAGGTGCCGGACCGCAACCGCGGCGCCTCCGCCGCGATCCGCCGCAAGGCCGAGGCCGGCAACGCCGCCCAGCTCGGCGCGCCGATGCCGGGCGTCATCTCGACGGTCGCCGTCCACGCCGGCCAGGCAGTCAAGGCCGGCGACGTGCTGCTCTCGATCGAGGCGATGAAGATGGAGACGGCGCTGCACGCCGAGAAGGACGGGGTTGTTGCCGAGGTGCTGGTTCGCGCCGGCGACCAGATCGATGCCAAGGATCTGCTGATCGTGTTTGGCTGAAGATGAGCTAACTTGCCACGGAGGCGCATGATGTCTGAAGCATACGTAGAATCCAACAACACTGTACGAGAGGCATCGAGTCCTGGCTTTGGTGATTTGTTCAGGCGTAGGCGCGTCTCCGTCGGCTACAGCATAGAAGACGTGGCGGTTATCACCGGACTGACTGCGGCGGAAATTGGCGATGCCGAAAGCGGAACTGATGTGAACTCGTCGACTTTGGAGCGCCTCAAGCGCGTCCTTGAAATATTGCGATAAGCCTCATCAAAGAGATCACCCCACACCGTCCTTGGAAGGGAAGGACGTGTTCATGTGGAGCAAGTCGATGATGAGATTTGGATCGGCGGTGACGTTACGATATGTATCGAGGACGTTGCAGCTCTTTCATTTGAACGCGCTAGCTCGGAATGACTTGAGGCCGCGGCTATGGGGGTTGAGGTTGCTCAGACCGTGACATGCTTCGAGCGCAGGGCTGAGGTTCACGCATCGCCGAAATCATAGCTGCCGCGGCCTTGGCCGTATGGTTACTGTCCAGGCGACAATTGCGCGTTCCACTGGCCTCCGCAGGGCCTAGACCTTGCCCCAGAAGACCCAACTCCTGCTTGGCCTAGAGAAGCCGAACGGATTGAGGCGGCGGACGAGGAAAGGGCGCAGGCGTCCCTGGCGCGGGTGGCAAAAAAAGCGCTGGACCAATCGTGGCCCGCTTAACTGTGCAGAAAGGTCCGCCTCATAGATGGACTCGGACAATAGGAAGCCGAATGAACCGCAGGAGCGCCGGCGGCGTGAGGCACTCCCCGGCAAGGTTGCATCCGAATGTCCGTCCACTATACGAAGATGTCGCTCAAGGAGCTTCGAGAAACTCGGGCTCCCAAATACGACGTCATGTTCAAGATGGTATTCACCCTCGAAGGATCCTCATTGAGGACAATGCTGTCGATCCCCAAGGGACTCGCTCTGTCAGAAGAGTTTCCCGATCTTGACGGCCTTAGGATTGATACACTGACCCTTGACGGGGGACAGCTTCATCACTTGGAATTCCAAGCCAAGAACCACCCGGAAATGCTCTACCGGATGTTTCAGTACCGGACCAAGATTCTTGATCGGCCAGACATCAAGTCGTTGAGAGAACAGGCGCCACTCCACCTCGACCAACAGGTCCTCTATGTCGGGCAGCCGAGGATGGCAATGGCACGCGAACTTGTGCGAGAAGGCCAAGTGCTTTTTGCCTTTAAGCTCAACGATATTCGCGAATTCAATGAAGAGCGGAGCTCACTGGCTATCAGTCGCTTTCCTGAAGACTGGGTGCTCAGCTTGTTGGTTGCGGGCGACGTGCCGAACAATGATTGCGATTGGTTGGAGGTAGCTCGTAGGATGAGTTCCGAACTCGATGTGCTGGATCCGGCGACAGGAGAGTTCCGAACAATTCTTCTAATTGCCTCCATCCTCCGTGACGTAGATGCTGAAATCCAAGAGGAGATTTCGAAAATGATCGAAATCGACGTTTCGAGAAACAGATTACTCAGGCAAGTATTCGAGCAGGGAATGGACGCCGCCTATCCCGTCTTTCTCGTTGAACGTATCAAGAAGTTTATCAGGCGGAATGAACTGACCCTAGAGCCAGCGCTTCTGAGATACATCGAAGAGGCTTCGCCGGAGGAGATCGAGGGGTTCGCGGACGATCTAGAGGATGCCGAAGATAAGCAAGCGTTTCTCGACGCCCGAAACCTAGGCTTCAGCAATACCCAGAACGGGAACGACTTCAAATGATCCGCAGGTCGGCTCTGCCGCACGACGGGCATCACCAGCATCTCTAGGCTGTCGTGGTCGTAGAGAACATCAGCATGAGGGCCCGTCACGCATGCGCGGCCATTATCCAAGAGCCAGATACGTTCGTGGAAGTTTCTACCGAATCATAGAATTCCGCTCTTCGAAGCGCGCCGCCTAGGTTTCCCCGGAGGTGAATTGTCGGGAGACGCAATCTCGGTAGTGTCGCGACTCATTGCTATTCTATAGATTGCAATAGCGGTTTGTTGGGAGACACACTATTGCATATTAAGGGCAGGCATCCGGGAGCTGTTTGGAAGAAGACCGATTTCCAGATCCACACACCTCGTGACTTCAACTGGCAGGGGTCGGGTCCCCTCCCAGGAGGTGCAGACGATTTCGAGGCTGCTCGTGACCTATGGGCGGACGGATTCGTCGATCAGTGCCTTCAGAAGGGCATCGAGGCGATTGCGGTCACAGACCATCATGACATCGCGCTCTATCCTTACGTTGCGCGCGCGATCGAGCGGTCAGTCGCAGCTAAAGGCAAGCTTTGGCTGTTTCCAGGCGTGGAGGTAACATGCCAGGACGCAGTCCAATGCCTGATCCTTTTCGACGAAGGCACAGGTCATGATGTAACGATGCGCATCTTCGGCCTGATGCCCAAGGTCGCTGCGCCAGATCACAATCTGGGCCGTGCGCCGCAAGCGGATGTGTGCGGGAAGGATATCGCCGACTTTATCGGCTCCGCGATGGACGACATCGCATTCAAGGGCAGGAGCCTCATCCTGCCGCACGCGAGCAAAGGTGGACACAAGAACATCCTTAAGAAAGGATTCCATCCCCGTTTCGCGGAACTGGAAGTGGACGGCGTCTACAACGAGCAGCACTACTCGGCACTGGATAAAGGCACGCTCGGCAAGATTTACGGCGAGACGCCCGACTGGGGCGACCGCCGCCGTGGTATCCTGACGACTGGCGACAATCGTTCTGCCTCGTATGAGGCACTGGGATCGAATCCTTGCTGGGTCCGTCTCGGCGAACCCACCGCCGAGTCAATCAGGCAGGCCGTCCTAGCAGACCAAGCGCGTATAACCTATGATCTCCCCACCATCCCAAGCCAACGGGTCCTCGAACTTCGCGTGTGTTCTACGTTGACCGGCTCTCGCATGGAGGTGACATTCAACGACGGGTTTAATGCATTCATCGGAGGTCGCGGTTCGGGCAAATCCGCGCTGCTTGAGTACCTCCGGTTCGGTCTCGGGCGGAGTACGCTCGAAACAGACGACGGGGACAGTTCGGAGCGCGAGCGCAATCTTGTCCGGTCGACGCTTGTCGGCGGACACGTAGAGGTCGATCTTGAGCGTGACGGGGTCCGGGAGACCTGGCGTCGCACTCTCGATCGCATGTCCGTAATTTCCATCCGGACCGAGACTGGCGAGGAGACTGATCTCCCCATCGCCGTCGCTCAGGAACGCTTCCGTGCGCGGGCCTTCTCGCAGCAGCAGCTTTCGACGCTCGTTCGTAAGGCGGAGACCGCCGACGAACAGATCACAGGTATCGCCGCGGCAGAAGCAGTCGATCAACGGCGAGAAACGGAGCAACGGATCGAAGAGGGGGAGCGCGAGGTCCGCCTTGCATTCCAGAGCCTTGTTCAGGCGTGGGCCTCCCAGGCCGCCCATGATCGGGACCTTGCACGGGTCGCCGATCTCCGCAGCCGACTCGAAGCTACGCGAACGCGGCTGGAAGCAGGCGGGTTGAGCGAGGAACAGCGCGCCATACTTGACCGACACCAGGTATATTCCAGAACCGAAAGTCTCTTCTCAAGCACTCTTGATGCCATCGGAGGCCGTCAGTCGGCCCTCGACCGTTTCCAGCCGCTGGATCTGGTTCACTGGGATCAGACGATCGATATTCCTCCGGTGAGGGCGGCCAGGTCGGCACTGGTGGAAGCCCGCGGGAGGGTTCAGAGCCTTGTGGATGCGCTAAAGCTCGAACTCACCGCCATCTACGAGGACATGGAGCGGCATCGAGTAGCCTTCGCCGAAGCTCATATTGAATTCGCGGCTAGGTATGAAGAGGCGAATGCAGCCCAGCAGCATCTGTCTTCGATCCTGGCCGATCACCGCCGCCTTTCTGGAGAAATGGAGAAGGCGGAAGCGGCGGCACGGGCACGTGAAGCCGAGAGCGGAAAGGTGGGAGAGGCAGAGCAAACGTTGAAGAGACGGAGAAAGGAACTCTCCGACGACGTCACCAACCTCCGGCGGATACTGAATCTCTCATCCGAGCAGGTGGAGAGGATGTCGAACGGCACCTTAAGGGCACGGGTGGAGGAGGAGAACGTTCCCCGTCGCCGCCTTTCCGCGTTGATGGAACTCTGCGAGAAGTGCTCGTTCAGAGAGCTCGAACAGCGGTGCGCGACCCGGGTCTCGGAGGCGAGTGCAGGCGGTGGCAACGGCTGGGAGCTGTTGCTCCAAACCCTTCTGGAAATTCGACACAGCTTGGTTCAGGCTGGCGATGGATCTGAAATCGATCCCGACCTGATCGGCAAGATGCGTCTCGCTCTGGGATGGGACACGACAGACAAGCAAGCAACGGCTGTTCTCGGAAGGCTTGACGATGCCCGGATGGGGGAACTGCTCTCCGCATGGTCGTCCCCGTTCGTCAGGTTCGAGTACAAGGATCGGGGCAGCTACATGCCGTTCGAAAGAGCCTCGCCCGGCCAGCAGGCATCCGCTCTTCTCGCGCTTCTTCTCGAACAGGAGGCCGGAACACTGATCATCGACCAGCCCGAGGACGATCTCGACAACAAGATCATCATGAAGATAGCGAGGCTTCTGCAGACTACCAAGCGGAAAAGGCAGCTAATCTTCGCTACACACAACCCGAACTTCGTGGTCAATGGAGACGCTGACAAGGTGATCGCGCTGACTCCGAGTGTTGAGCCAGATAGTCCGATGGATTCCCAGGCGGCAAGGATCGAGATCGAAGCCGACGGAGCGATTGAAACCCCGAGCGTCAGGACGACCATCACCGATACGATGGAGGGCGGTCGCGACGCTTTCGAACTGAGAGGGCGCAAATATGCGTTCTGAAGACGGAGAGGGCGAACGACCGTACGGACCGGATATCGGCGTTGAAGGCGTCGGGCCGGTCCCATACATCGTGATGGAGTTCTTCGCGCTATTTTCGCGCCTCGAGTTCGCGCTTCTGATGTCTGGCTACTCCGGAGGCGACGTCGGCAAAAACGCCTGGGTCGCGTGGGATCGTTTTGCGAGCGACCTCCACAAGTCCTTTTTCGCAGACGTGAGCGCCGATAAGGGGGTGGCCATTCTTTTCCATGAGCCGGCCCGGACATTGGTCATAACCGCGGTCGGGGAATGCGTGTTCGTGGACGGCAAGATTCCCGGCGGACCCGTCGAGGTCCTTCTTCAGGTGAGGACGATACGTAACAATCTTTTCCACGGCTCGAAGGTCTACTTCAGAGACCGAGACAGACATCTTGTCCTGGCGGGAATACGGGTATTGCGCCACCTGTTAAACGCATTGGACAAGACCGAGGAAGCGCGGAGGGTCCGCGTCGCTTGGGCTTACGCCGATGTTGGATTTCAGTAGTCTTTACCCGATCGGCGTTGGTTTGCGATCTTCGCCCGTCGGCAAGGAAACGTCGTACGCATTGATCTGTTTTGGCTCAGACAAGCATCACATCCCGCATGCGCCTGGGAACACGTGGCGCTGATCGCACTCACGCGACGATCCGAGGAAAAGTAGAGCAACTTTCAGTTGCATACGGCAGCCCGACTCGGATCATATCTAAAATCTGGCTCCGGTTAGGAAACTCTTGGCATGGCGATCAAGACACCACATCTCCTCTGGAACGAAGAGGACCACTATCATGCGAAGACGATCGTCGATGATCTGAAAAGCGCCCGCGAATTCATCTGCGTGGTGGCTTTCGCGAAAAGCTCTGGCATTGGACACCTCAAAAGCGCTCTGAAGGCGCGTCTGTCGAAGGGAATGAAAGCCACCTTTATAATCGGTACCCACTTCTATCAGTCTGATCCGGAGCTTCTCGACGAGCTGATGGCGCTGCGCCCCCGCGAGAACGTAAAGGTCTATATGGGAGATTTCGAGAACTCTGGCCTGTCGACTTTCCACCCCAAACTCTATCTGTTCGCTAGCGGACGACGCACGAGCCTGATCGTCGGTTCCGCGAACCTAACGGGAGGAGGTCTTGCGGACAACTATGAACTCTCCGTGCGTCTTTCGGGCGAGCACGCAGACCTTGCCAATGAAGTACGCGACTGGATCGAGCTGATCCTCGATCGAGGGGAGGTCGTCCTTGCGACCAAGGCGCTCGTCGATCGATATCGGAGAGCATTCGACATCAACAAGGTTCAGATGCGCCTTGCTCGCGAGAAGACGAGGAAGGCGATCGAAAGTCCGAAGGGCGGCATATGGACTCTGCGCAACGCCCTGGTCGATCTCCGGGCCGATTCTGGCCCCGCAGGATTCGATGCTCTTGTGGCGAAGCGGCTGAGCGACCGGACAAAGGGGCTCAATCTTCTGAAAATCCTCGCCGCTGCCGAGGGAGCGAGCCGAAGCGAGTTCGAATCCTTGTACGGTCGCTTGATCAAGACAATGCACTCGGGGGGGCTTCCCCGCTACAAGTCCCGCATCGCCAACGCCCATACGGAGTTTCAGCTCGCGGCCCGCTCGCTACTCAATCGGACCGGTAGCACTAGGGATATGTTCGATGAGTTCTGTGCAGAACTCGAGCACGTGCACGGGACTGGCATCAACGTGATTTCCGAGATGCTGCACCTGCTTGACAACCGAAGGTACGCGGTCATGAACCAGAACTCGGTGTCAGGCATTACGCTTTGCGGCTACGACGGCTATCCGAAGAATCCGCTGCGCACGGACGTCGATGGAGAGCTTTATGCGCGCTTCTGCGATGATGCCAACGAGGTGCGGGATGATATGGGCCTTGCCAATCTCAGCGAGCTGGATGCCGTCTTCAACTTTGTCTATTGGCAGAAAGCGCGTCCAGGAAGGGAGCGCCCGATGAAGCTATTGAAGGCTACCTTCCTCAATCCCACATCGGCATCGATGTAGTACATCGATTCTTCATGAGATCGGAGCGATCGGCAAGATAGCAATAAGGGAATTTGACGATGTCAGCTTGGTCGAGGCGTTGCCGCGGTCCGGAAATCTGGGAGCCTGCGAGGGCGGGAACACATGTCTCCACGACGTGAAGCAGCCTGGATCCAGATCTCCTCCTCCTGTCGCTCGTGAAGATTGTCCGCGGTAGATATTCCCGAAAGGCATTTATCCAGTCCCCGCAGCGCATTCTTCTTACCAGGCAACCCCCATACGAAGCTCCGGTTGAGAGGCGAAAATATTCCCCGAAGCATGCCTGATCCGCCAATCTGCAAGCCATGACGATACAGGTCCACGGACGCTCTCTTGGCATTTTAAGGTGCGGATCATTACCCACCCTTACCGTGTTGCCCGCCGTGCGGCGACGAGCGCTGCGAGCATGCCCAGGCCCAGCGCCATCAGGATAAAGAGAACTACGGCATTCCAGCCATCCGCTCCCCAAAAATAACCGCCTGCCGACCCGACCACGCTGGAGCCGATGTAGTAGGCGAGGAGATAAAGCGACGAGGCATGGGCCTTGTTGCCGCTCGCGAGGCGACCGACCAGTGCGCTTGCGACGGAGTGCGCAATGAAGAACCCCGTTGTCAAAAGCACGATGCCGAGGACGATCAGTGGAAGCGAGGCGGACACAGTCATTGCCGCACCGGTCGCCGCAACTGCGATGCCGGCCGGAAGAACAACGAAGTGCCCGACCCGATCTCCTAGAACGCCGGCGATCCAGGAAGCGGCGACACCGAAGAGATAGACTGTGAAGATCAGGCCAAGCTCAGTCTGATTGAGACTATAGGGCGCCAGAACGAGGCGAAAGCCGATGTAGTTGTAGACGGTGACAAAACTGCCCATGACCAGAAAGCCTGTTGCATAAAGCAGCATCAAGGTGGGATTGCTGATGTGCACACCCCAAGCCTTCAGATGGAAGCGGGCATCGCCCCTGCGCGGCACGAAGTAGCGCGATGGGGGCAGCAGGAGGAAAAAGCCGATGGCGGCAGCGAGGCCCAAAAGCCCTATCGAAGCGAGTGCCGGCCGCCAGGAGAAAAACTCGGCAAGCGTGCCGGTGACAACACGCCCGGCCATGCCGCCAAAGGCGTTGCCGGCGATATAGAGGCCCATGGAGACGCCGACACCACGCGGTTCAATCTCTTCTGACAGGTAGGCCATACCAACTGCGGGCACGCCACCTAGAAGCAGGCCCGCGAGCGCGCGGATAACGAGCAGCGCGTCCCAGTCGGGAACCAGCGCACAGGCGATCGTGCAGATCGCCGCACCCACCAGCGAGGCGAACATTAACTCCCGGCGTCCGAAGCTCTCTGAGACGGCTGCAGCACAGAAGATCGAAAGCGCCAGGAAGCCGGTCGATAGCGACAGCGACAGCGAGCTGGCCGCGGCGCTGACCCCAAACTCCTCGGTGAAGACTGGCATTAGCGGCTGCACGCAGTAGAGCAGCGAGAAACTCGCGAAACCAGACAGGAACAGCGCAAGGCTGGCACGCCTGTAGGGCGCGGTACCGCGCACCAGGAACTGCTTCTCCGGGAGCTCGGTCGCTGTGCAAAGGTTTTGAAGACGGACAGGGGAGCGGATTTCCGAAACGTCCGACTGCTTTTTCGCGAGGCGTGACATGGGTACCAACCTTTCACGCCCTCTGATCTAGCCAAGCCTCCTTCATTTGTCCAATATATGGCGTTGGCGTTCTTGATATGTTTTGGAGATGTCACATGGAACTTCGGCACATTCGCTATTTCCTCGCCGTGGCGGAGGAGGAAAACTTCACGCGCGCAGCGGCAAAGCTGGGCATCGGACAGCCGCCGCTCAGCCAGCAGATCCGTGACCTTGAACAAGAGATCGGAGCGATGCTTTTTCACCGCGTGCCGCACGGTGCCGAGTTGTCGGAGGCAGGCGCTGCGTTCCTGCCCGAAGCCCGCGCTGCGTTGGCTTCGGCGGAAAAAGCGAAGCTTGCGGCGCAGCGTGCAACCCGTGGTGAAACCGGACGACTAGCACTCGGCTTCACCGCTTCCTCTGCGTTCAATACCGTGGTGAGCGGCACAATCCGTCGCTTTCGTGGCCAGTGGCCCGAGGTCCGTCTGTCGCTCACAGAAATGAACAGCAACTGGCTGTTGGAAAAGCTAGTCCGCGAAGAGATCGACGTCGCCTTCATCCGTCCAGGCGTGGAAGATCCCAAGGAGGTCCGGCTGAAGCGCTTGGCGGACGAACCTATGGTAATCGCACTCCCGGCGCACCACCCGCTTGCCAAGCACACCAAGGTACCGCTCTCTGCACTCGCCGGGGAGCCTTTCATCCTTTTTCCGCGCACGGTGGGCCTCAGCCTCTATGACGACATCGTGCGGGGCTGCAGGGACGCCGGCTTCGAGCTTGTCGTGATGCAGGAGGCGCCGCAAATTCCATCGGTCATTAATCTGGTCGCTGCCGATCTCGGTGTGTCGATCGTGCCTGCTTCGATCGCACATCTCGCGCTGGACGGCGTCGCCTATCGGCCGATCGAGGGAGCGCCGCTAGTCGCGCGGCTGGGACTCGCCATGCTCAAAGCACAGCGATCACGCGTTGCCGCCAACCTCATGAGCCTAATCTGAACTCGTCCGATCTACCTCATAAATTTCCAAGTCGAGCGGTGACGGGGTGGATGCGAGCAGATCGCGACTCTCCTCGACGTCGCTTGTTGCCACGCTTTGCTTCCGTTGGATGGTTCCTACCGAGCAGGCGCTCCGTTGCCAAAGGTCTGACTCGTGCAGGGTAACCCGTGTCACGGATGCCGTGTCAGTTGGAACACAGCGTGTACCGCCGCCGCCGGCTTCGTCCCCGCGGGCCTTTGAACTTCCCATGACCGGAGGCGTCGGCCACATGCTAGACTGCGCCGATTGACTGTTCCCTGCGCCCGGATGAGACCGCGCCAGCCGGTTCGGGTGCCGGATCCATAGATGACGGCCAGCTGTTTTTCCGTGACCTCGTTATCGGGTGGTCGACATCGCGAAGAGGCAGCACGGCCTGGGCGAGTGCGAACTCGCGGTTCCTGGCAGTGTTCGGACGTCTGATGCTTCAAGCAATGGAGCTTCAAAGGGTCACGGATTGGATTCCATAAACTCGAGCAACTCGTCCCACTCGGCGACCAGGTCGGGAAATTCATGGCGCAGGTATGCGTGGACCTCCCGATCCATGTCCTCGAGCTCGATAGCACGATTTCTTGTGTTGCCAAATGGCGTGTTGACGTACTCGACGCGATCCGGACCAACCTCCAACGCGCCGTCGACAATAGCACCCCGCTGCTTCAGCGACCATTTGAAAGCTATGCATGCGGCGAGCCACATCCGATCCGCGCAAACGGAAACGGCTTCCCGATTGGCGTCGCGAAGTTTGAAACGGGAATCCCATAAGACAACGTATAAGTCTACGGCCCGCCGATCGCGCGCTCCGTCGTAATTCCTGACCCAGTCCCGAAGCTGCTCAAAAACCATTGCCGGCCCCCAGTCGAGAGCTGGATCGCATCAGAACGCTTGAGAAATCGTTAGGATCTGCCAGAGAAACGTTCCGCCAAGGAGCCGAGCCGCCGGATCTGTTCGGAAAGCAGCTTGCCGTCGGTTAGTTCTTCAGAGGCATAGCCGGGAGGGTGGCTCAGGATGCGACGAATTTGGAGCTCCTGAAGACCCAGGCTTGCTTGTACGAGATATTGAAGGATTTGCTTCCTGCAGTCCTCGTCCGAGAATGAGAGAACCGTTTGCTCGTCGAAGGGATCGACGTCGAGCACACGCTGTAAGTGGCGGGTCAGCGAACGAATGCCTTCGAAGTCGGTGGATAGAGGTCGAACGGAGGCCTGGCGATCCAGCCATTCGTGTGTGATGTCTCCCAGACACTTCGCGTTCTCCGAAAACAAATCTTTAAATCGTGCCATCGCCTCCACCATCGGTCGCATACGAGGTAGAGCGATACTTCAGCCGGCCGCAAGCGGCGAGCCAATGACGACGAATTGGCGGGGTGTGATTCACGTCCATGGAAGTACCGATCAATACTTCAAGCTTTGGGGGCCGACGACTTAGACACGGGAAGGGCAGTGCGCCCCGTCCGTCGCCGCAAAAACCATGCGATGGAAAACAACATGCTGCATGCCGTTGCTCCAGCCCAAGTCCATATTCTTACACCTTAGATTTCCGCCAGCCTGCAGCCCATGCCTCGAATTCCGAGCAAAACCACCGCTCCCCATGCTCCGGACGAATACGGGTCTGCGAATAATACTTTTGCCCAGGAACGTGAAAGATCCGCTCACCGGTGTCGATGCTAATGTTCCCTTTGATATCGCAGGTTAACGAAGCACCGGTGAAAGACCCTACGAAGTCGCTTGTCGTCAAGCCGCCAGCAGCGCCAACGGCAACCGCTCCGATCAACAACCCTGGAAAAGATAAAATGGAACGCTTCTGCCGTACATAACGGTCGTTGCGATAACGCATATCCCCTCCAGCGATCTCCCCGATGATTGTAGTGGGGAGTCAGGAGGAGCGGAAGTTGCGCTATTAGGCTAGGGCAGTAACCTATAAAGGGTGTCATCCGGAGCACCGGAGTCCAAAAAATTGTCTTACTCCGGCTCCCCTTTTCGGCATCCTCGTCGCTAACTTGCCCGACGAACAACGACCGCCAGAACGCGTCCGAAGACGGCGGTCACTTTCCGAACCGCGCCGCCGCTTGCCTCGCCTGCTGAACGGCTCGGCCGTCCACAACGGGACGGCCGGCGCATGCGTGCCTTGCAGGCTTCCCGCGGCTCAGAGACGTTCTCGCCAAAGATCCTCGAGATTTCCAGATTCCAGATGCGATTGCGACGGAGGCCCACTCCATCGCGTTACGTGCTAGATAAGGGCTGGCGACCAAGGTTCCGGAACGAGCCGGAAACCCTGGCTGGTTGCTTCGACCCGGGCAAAGCCCGGGAAGTTCAGATGCATGCCGCCGACGAGCAACGATTCGGATGCGACCATTTGCAAGGTCTTCACGCGCGTTGCACTCGCCGCCTGGGGATCAACATCGAAAGCAATCGTTACTTCCGGTTTCGCGACCTGAATACCAGGATAATGAACGATGTCGCCCCAAACCAGCATGCGATCGGCGCCGGACTCGATCAAGTAGCCGGTGTGCCCGGGTGTATGGCCTTGCAGATCGATTGCTTGAATCCCGGCCGCGACAGTGCCCCTCCGGAAGAGGCGGGTCTTGCCCTTGTATGCTTCAAACACATTTCGCGCAGCGCGGAAGAACGTTTGGACGTAATCCGGTACCGAGGCCATGATCGAATCATCATTCCAGAAGGAGAATTCGGCTTCGTTCAACGCAAGTTCTGCATTGGAAAACACCGGCACGCCAGGTCCTCGTGCCAGTCCCCCGATGTGATCGGGGTGCGCGTGCGTCAACAGGATCAGATCAACGTCGGCAGGTTCGACGCCGACAGCGGCAAGCGCCTGCTGCAGCTGGCCGCCCCACCCGGCGATCCCGCCAGCGCCGCCGTCGATGAGAATGGTCTGTTCGGCGGACTGGACGAGGTAGGCGATGTCATCCATGCGCGGGGTAACCGGCCGGCCTGCGGAAGTCATCAGCGTCTCTATCTCGGTTGCACTGACGTTTGAAAGCAGATCGAACGACAGATCAAGATAGCCGTCCGAAAGCGCGGTGACGACGAGGTCTCCAATCTTCCTTCGATTGACACCCGGCGCCTGCTGGCGCGGTCTTTGAGCCATGTCTCTATCCTCTTTTATCGCTTGGTTTTATCAGCCGCGACGTCTGACGGCGGCTGGATGAATTCTTCAAGAATTGCGGCAGAATGTTCTGGAAGTGCGGGTACCGAACGAGACGCGCTCTCCCAGAGCCCGGTGAGTGGCAGAAGTGCAGTCATCGCCCCCACGGCGTCTCGTCGGTCCCCGACGACGCGTTAGTGGATATGCAGTCCGCCGTTGACATCCAGGGTCACGCCGGTCACGTAACTTCCCCAGTCGGAGACAAGGAAGGCACAAACGCCGGCGACGTCGACCGGCTGCCCCACCCGCAGCAGCGGGATCGTTGCGGCAATCTCCGACTTCCTGTCGTCCGTAAGCTTGCCCTCGAATATGTCCGTCTCGATCAGGCCTGGCGCGATGGCATTCACCCGAATGTTCTTCGGTCCAAGTTCGCGCGCCATAGCCTTGGCCAGGGCCTGCACGGCGCCCTTCGAGGCGCTGTAGTGGGTGCCGCCGAAAATACCGCCTCCTCTTTGGGCGGCGATCGACCCGACGAGAACGATGGCGCCTTCACCACGGGAGATCATCAACGGAACGGCTGCCTGGCAGACATTCATCGTGCCTTTGACATTGCAGGCCATGACCTGGTCGTATTCGTCCGAACTGACGTCCAGAAAGCGCGTGGATCGACTGATTCCCGCGAAGGTGAGGAGGCCGTACGGTGCCCCGAGATCCGCGTCGATCCGTTTCATCGTCGCCGCACATGCTTCAGGATCGGTGACGTTGCAACCGTAACCCCGATGGCGATCGCCCAGTTCTAGCGCCGCGGCCGACGATCGCTCTTCGTCGAGGTCGATAATGGCGATGGTCGCGCCGAGCGAGGCCAGCATCTTTGCCGTTGCTCGACCGATACCTCTTGGCGACGCCGCGCCCGTGATGACGATTGTTTTATCAGCAAGCATGGTAACCTCCCAAAGCTGATGGTGCGAAAATGGAAACACCGAATTCACGCTGATCGGCGGCCCCTCAGGGCCAAGACCGCAGCGATGATCACAGTTCCGAATGCAATGCTTCTGGTTGCGTTGGGCAGGTTCGAGCCCGCCAGCAGGATTTGCAGTGAAATCAGGAACAGCACGCTGAGCACTATGCTGAGGAAATGCCCACGTCCGCCGGTGACTGCCGCCCCTCCGACCACGACCGCTGCGATCGACGGAAGCAGATAACCGTCACCCATTCCGAGCGTAGCCTGACCGTCGAAACCAGCCAGGAAGATGCCGCAGAGCGCCGAACAGAACCCGCTGATCATGTAGGCAGCGACCAGGGTGGCATCGACATTAATGCCGGAAAGGTAGGCGGCGCGACGGTTGCTTCCGACTGCGAAAAGCCTGCGGCCGAATGTGGTGCGCGTCAGGACAAAGACGGCCACGAGCACAAACAGCGCGAGGAACCAGACCACTGGCTTTACGCCAAGCAAGTTCTTGCTCATAAACCAACGGACGATCGGTGGGGCAAATCCCGAAGGCGTGCCGTTGGAATAGACGAGAGCGGCCGTCTGCAGAATGCCGTTCATGCACAAAGTAACCACTATCGCCGGGAGACCGAACAGCGCGATCAAGAAGCCGTTAAAGGCGCCTATCGTGAGGCCCATGAGCAGTACGAGTGGAATCGCCGCCACGGCAACGGCATTGCTGCCGGCGGTAACCGAAGTCAGCACGATGGCGCAGAATGTGATCGCCCATGGCATGGAAAGATCGAGGCCGCCGGAGATGATGACCACGCCCTGTCCGAATGCGAGCACCACCAGAAAGCTCGAGAGCACGAGAACCGAGAGAAGGTAGTGCGTGCCCACTCTGCTTGGACCGAAATAGGCCAGGGTCACGATGAACACGATCGCCAGACCGACAAGAGCCGGCATCGACATCCGGAAAAAGCCGGCGTGCCTCCGGAAGAAGCCCTGATCCACCTGGCTGTCGTCCGCAGTCTCGCCGCTACGTGCGAGCACGACTTTGCGCGCGGCCGACTCGCTCCGACCCTTGGCAAGTCGGTCTATTGCGCCGGAGAGAGCGCGCATGCTGTCCGACAGCCCGTGCATCCCACGAAGCTGGGTGAATGCCGCAAGGAGCAGAACCAGAGACTCAACGAGGGTGCCGTAGTAGGAAGACACGCCCATCACCAGCAGCAGGTTGGCAACGATACGGAGCACGTAGGCGCCCGCCAGGGCACCGATGCCGTCGCCTCGTCCACCAGAGAGAGACGTACCGCCCACGAGCACTGCAGCAAACACTGTCAGCAACATGGGATTCCCGACGAGCGGGTCGCCAGACCCGGTCTGAGCGGTGATGAACGCACCTGCGGCGCCATAGAAGGTTCCGCCGACGACGAAGGCGAAGAAGCGTGTCCACTCCACTGCTACGCCGGAGTATCGCGCTCCTTCTTCGTCGCTGCCAATCGCATAGAGCGCGGTACCCCACCTCGTGTGCTTCAGGTATAGCCACACAGCAACCGCAACGGTCATGACCACAATGGGCATGGGAAGAATGCCGGGGATAGCGCTGCCGGCCAATGCCTGCTTGAACCCGTCAGGCACGCTGCCGGCGGGTATTTCGGAGACGAGCAGCGTCACGCCTTGGACGATGAACATCGAGGACAAGGTGACTATGATCGACGGAATGCGGAAGAATGCGACGAAAAGACCGTTGAAGGCGCCGACGGCAGCTCCCAGGACGAGTCCCAGCAAACCGATGCCTACTTGTGATGAAAACGTGTCCTGCATTTGCGTCGCCAGCACAATGTTCACCAGCGATATCGTCGCTCCGACACTGAGGTCGAGCCCGCCACCGATCACGATAATCGCCAGCCCCATGGCTGCGAGCGCGAGGGCGCACCCGCCCGCAGAAATGTAGTTTAGATCGAAGTAGCTGAATCCGGTGGGACTGAAGATGATCTGCAATCCCAGGAGCGCCACCAGCAGTATGACAGGGGCTGCGACCTCGGATCTGACGGGCAGCCGCAGGCGTCGTGACTTGTCTTTGCGAAAGTCAGATGAACCAGCTGGCTGCCGCGCCAATTCAGAATGAGAGTGAACAGTCATCAATGTGCCCTCGCCGGTAACGGGGCGGAGGCACCCCCCAGCGCGATTTCCATAATTGCTTCTTCGGTAATGTCGCCGCGATCGCCGTCGAGTTCAGCGGCAATTCTGCCTTTGTACATGACAAGTACTCTATGGGAGAGGTGCACTAACTCTTCGATCTCGGTCGAATAGAAGAGGATCGCTCCTCCAGCAGTCGCATATTCCTGCATCAGCATGTAGATCTCGTGCTTGGTCCCGACGTCCACACCTCTCGTCGGATCCAGCATCAGGAGGATCGGGTTCTCCGTGACGAGCCATTTTGCAATGGCGACCTTCTGCTGGTTTCCGCCGCTGAACGCGGCCATCGGCGAATGGATCGCGCGGTCGGTCACCTGAACACGTTTGAAAAGCTTCCTTACTGCCTGAAGCTCTCCCTGACGGTCGATCACGCCCAGTCTTGAAAACCGCGACAGCACGGGAAGCGTGGTGTTGGTCCTGCCGTCCATCTGGAGGAAGAGGCCGTCAGTCTTGCGCTCTTCCGGGACGAGGCTGATCCCGGCATGTGCCGCCAACGCGTCTCTCGGCGAAAACAATCTAAGTTGCCGCCCGTGGGCCAGAAGTGTCCCCGATGTGATACGAGAGGCGCCGAAAAGCCCTTCGAGGAGCTCCTGCTGCCCCATCCCCTGGAGTGCGGCGATACCGACGATTTCGCCCTTCAGAAGCTTGAAGGACACTTCGGCGACGCCGCCTGCCGTAGATAAATGACGGGCTTCCAGTGCGGGGATCCCGTCTGCATCGCCCCGCTTGCGAGGAACTCTCACCGGGAATGCCTGCGCAAACGACCTTCCGATTATCGATTCAATAATCGTCTTGTCGGTCGCATCCCCAACGTTGCCGCCGAGCACAGCCTTGCCGTTCCTCAGCACCGTCATCGTGTCGCAGAACCGGCGGACCTCCGCCAGGCGGTGCGAAATGAACAGAGTCGTGGTGCCCTCGGCCTTCAGTTTCATGACGACTTCGTAAAGCCAGTCGATGTCGGGGCCGGAGAGGCTCGCGGTCGGCTCGTCCAATAAAAGAATGCTGGGCTTGCGGTACGCTGCTCGCGCAATTTCGATCTTCTGTCGCGTGGCGAGATCGAGAGAGCCGACCGTGGCGAGTGGGTCGACATTGGCGATCCCGAGATCGGCCAGACCCTTTCGAACAGATTCTTCGTTGCTGCGCGCCCTTAACGTTCCCCATGAGTAACGCGGCTGGTCAGGCAGAAGAAAATTCTGAACAACCGTAAGGTCCGGGCAAAGCGTCAGTTCCTGAAACGCGGTGCGGATTCCATTGAGATGCGCCATCTTTGGCGCTTTGAGAGCGATCGTGTTGCCGAATACGGTGATGGTCCCGTTGTTCGGCTGGACCAGACCGCTGAGCAGCTTGACAAGAGTCGACTTCCCAGCCCCGTTTTCGCCAAGGAGGGCGTGGACCCTGCCCTTGGCCACCTCGAATGAGACAGAGTCCAACGCCACTGTGGCGCCGTATCTCTTCTGGAGCCCCTCTACTTTGAGGGCGATGTCATGGTTGGCAAGCATCATTGCAATCTCATGCACGGGGTTCTACCCCGGCCCAGCTGCCGAACACGGGCGTGAACCCGTGCCCGGCTCCCTGGGGAGGAAAACTGTTCAGTACTCAGGCGTGGCGTTCAGCGCCGCGTTGACGCCGATCTGCGGCAGCTCGGGAGAAAAGAGCGCAGAAAACCACGCGGGATTGTCGATCAACGACGGCTGAAACACGTTGCAGCCGGTTTCCGACATTTCCTTCCACGATCCCTCTTTGCAGAGCTTGATCTGGTCATGGTCGGCGTCGCTCATGAAGTACGGCAGCGGCTGCACGTCCATGTGAGGCGGCTCCGCTCCGCCCTCGAGGAATTCGACGGCACGTTTCAACTGCAGCGCTCCGTAGAACAACGGCGCGGCATAGGTGAACCCGGGGTACCCCATGGGCCGATACGTGTCCGTCGCTCCGGTAACCTCATCATCGGACTTCAACATCTGGATGCGGTCGCCGTTCGAAGCTTCGCCGGCGCACGGGATCTTGGCCTCGTCCTCGATACCCGCCTCGTCTTGCAGCGATCCAGCGGCGTAACAGCCGGTTTGCATCCAAAGCGCGTTGATCTCCTCCCACGGGACGGTGGCGGTCAGCTTCGAGAGCTCGGATCGGGCCGTCGCCTGGCTCCACATGCCCACGACCTTCGCGATTACCTTTATGTCGGGATATTTGGCGAAGACCTTCTCCGCACCCTCGTTGCGTTTGCTGTCGACCGAGGTACCGGGTACGCCGGTCACCATGACGACGTTGCCCTTGTAGTTGATCTGCTTCGCCACCCATTCGGCCGGAACGGCGCCCGCGTCATTTTCATTGATGACGAGATTGTATGCGCAGGGTTCCGTCACCTCGCCGATGTAGGTGAAGACCTTCACCCCCTTCTCGCAGGCGTTCTTGATCGTTTCGTTCAACGCAGTCGGCGAGATGGGGAACATGACGATCGCATCGGCGCCGGACTGGACCATTGCATTGATCTGCTGGATCTGTTTCTGGGCGTCGGTTCCTGCAACCTGAACTTCGAAGCTCACCTTGTCCTTGTAGTCCTTGCTCTTCGCCAGAGCCTGAACGATGTTTCCGGATTCCGTCTGCCAGTCGTTCCCGACATAGCTCATGCTGAGATAGATCTTCCATTTGCCATCAGGCGTCTTTGCAGACGCTTGATACGGTAAGGCCACAGACGCACACAGCAGTGCTGCCGTCATTCCAAGCCATTTCTTCATGCTTCTCCTCCCCCTTTTCTGGAAGCAACAGATTCACACCCGAGATTTGTCTCCGTCCTGCAGGCAGATCTCGATCACCCTGAGCCCTTCGCCGACGATCCTTGATGGAAACTCCTGCGCCAGCTCAGCCTCGTGAACGGCGATGACCCGCTTGGCGTCGTAGTCCACGCGCTTCATCATCTCTTCGATCGCGAGTACGCATTTGGTGTTGCTGCCGGTTGCAAGACCGACCGGCGTGTACATCCACTCGGTTCCCACGAGCGCTCCCGGTCCGCGCAGATTGAACTTGCTGTAGGCGAGATCGCCCGCGAACACCCAGCAATCCTCGGACTCCCGAGCGCCGTCGTTACGTACGACGACGTACATGTGACCTGGGGAGTGCGTGTCCGCTGTCAGTCTTAGGTCGATTCCTGGAAACACATCCTCGTAGTCGCCTGTCAGCATGGTGATCTTGCCGCGACGAGCCAGATCGACGCACCTCAGGATGTCCGCGGGGTCGGTCCCGGTCGATGGAAACTGCAAGCGCGGTGGCAGCGACATAGCCCATACCTGCTTTGCAATCTCTTCCTCCTGGACGTACAGATGTGCGTTCGGAAAGTCTTCAAGGTTGCCCATGTGGTCGAAATGGGCGTGTGTCAGAAAGACGGTGTCGACATCTT
This sequence comes from Ensifer sp. 38_S197, assembly GCF_056924495.1. Classification (NCBI taxonomy): domain Bacteria; kingdom Pseudomonadati; phylum Pseudomonadota; class Alphaproteobacteria; order Hyphomicrobiales; family Rhizobiaceae; genus Ensifer; species Ensifer sp. 38_S197. The sequence continues at coordinate 2,419,405 of NZ_JBXOVZ010000001.1, forward strand.
CCGGGGTAAGTCCGATCAGGCCCAGGACCTCGCGTGGAGTGTGCCAGTCGGTTGGACCGAACCGGTCGACAAAGGCTCGCGAATGCTCATAGTAGTTGTAGCCGACATCGATCATGGCCACGTGGCCGTGGCCCTTGATCACGACATAGCAGTAGGGCAATCTGATTGAGCCTTGATTGTGCGCGCCATAGACGATCGCGCTCTTGGGCGCCTCTCTTGTCTGGCCATATTCCAGAACCCAAATCGAATAATCGCTCATCTCTCCCCCTGGGGTCTTTCAAAAACTCGGTCGGGCGTGTAGTCCCACGCCGGCGCAGCACGTGCAGTAAGAGACCATCGGCATGCCCGCTTGATCATCGGCGGCCGCGGCAAGAAGCCTGTGGGCGCGCTGGAGCAGCGCAAGCGCGTCGAACGCCGTTTCCTGTGCACGACCCCGTGCCGCGAGGCCGTTGCAAATCCAGTCGCATGCACGCTTGAGGAGCCCGGCCGCCTGCAGGCAGTTGGCCCTGACAGGTGAAAGCTGGTCCGGCAGGATCGCCGAGATCATGTGCTCGGCTACCTCGTCGAGGGTTTCAATGAACTCACGAGTTGTCACCTCTATCCCAATGGAGGTGTTGGCCGTGGCACTCCGATAGAGGAGAAGCATGCCGCCGAGCTGGGCCAGGATTCGCCGGAGATGATGGTAGTCTTCCGACAGCTGCAGGCGGCCAGGCAAGACCTCGCATTGATACTCGCCTCCCGGCGTCTGGCTATAAGATAGACTTCGATGCTTCCGCATGGCTCCCCCCAGAGACGGCCAAAAGCTAGCGGCTATCGACAGTCCAGACAATTTCATTAATAGCTTCAATCATTCTGATTTTCGGAACAATCCCTGTGCGCCAGCAACGCGTCGGGCACGATGCGCCATGAAGCCGCGGGCGGCCCTTGTATCGGAGCACTAAGTGGCGAAGCTCTCGTCGATACCGCTCATGGCGACATCTTCTCGCCGAGCTGTCCGGCCGTGGATCTCCAAGGCCGAACGCTGCCGTCGGACTTATTCAACCAATGTGCCTGCGGCAGATACAGCAGCGACTGATCTCGGTACGACGCTTTCGCCGAACATCACCTCTTTGCGGGGGATTTTCTGGTCGGCTGTTAGTTCGGTCGACATCTAGATTTGGCGGAAAATAGCGTTTCCGCCGCTGTATCATTCGCTAATAACTTTGCTGATCATCGCCAGCGGCTGCAGGTCGGTGAAGTTCGGAAGGTCGCCGAAAATCTCGTTTGCATGGGGATTGAATGCTTCCTCGAACGACTCAAGCGAGTCGAAGTACATATGGGCGCTCACGATATACGGCGGAGGCGTCCCGGGCGCGCCGCCGACGAGACCCCCGTCGATCGCGATCCGTTTCAGCGCAGTTCCGAGCCGCGCCTTCACGAGCGGCAGATGCCGTTCGAGATAGTAGCCGAAATCGAACCGCGCATTCTCTTCATACGGATACATTAGCGAAGTCTTGATCATGTCGGTCTCCTTCAATGCAAACCCGGTGCGGTGTCCAAATCGGACTAGCTGTCGGTGAGCCGAGCTACAAATAAGGGCGGGTGATATGTGTTATCAGGAATTCACATGGAGGCTTTGGGAGCCAAGCTCGGGTAGCCCGCCTCGCTGCTCCAAAGTTCGCTCCAGCCTTGTTTTCGGGACAAGTCCGCGGGGCGCGCACCGCCAACTTCGCAGGCGCCGGCCGCATGATTGTCAGGCGCAAGTCGTGGCAGAGGCGTTGCCCCTCTCTGTGCACGCCCTTGCAATAGAGAGTCGCTTCAAATAGAGGCGGGAAACTCATCTGGGATTATCTGACGACGCCGCGAACTGTTTGAAGGATGGAGCGTGTAACCGTGACGAGCCGATTCAAAAAAGTAGAGCTCCACTGCCATCTTGAGGGTGCTGCTCCCGTAGAACTCACTCTCCGGCAGGCGCAGAAGTATGGCATGGACATCAGGCCGTATGTTCAGAACGGGCACTATCTCTGGACGGATTTCAGCAGCTTCATCGAAGCCTTTGACAAGGTTTCCAATGTTTATAGGTCCGAGGAAGATTATCAGCTCCTGACGGCGACGTATCTGAGACATCTCGCGGATGTTGGAACGATCTACAGCGAAATTATCGTTTCGCCCGACCACGGAGACCGCATCGGCCTCGGGGCAGATGCTTACATCAATGGCGTTTGCGAAGGAATCCGCGAAGCCAAACTGGCCACGGGAATCGAGGCACGTCTGATCGTTACCGGGGAACGTCATTTTGGACCTGAAAGTGTTGTCAAGGCTGCGGAATATGCCGCAAAGGCTGGCAATCCCCTCATTACCGGTTTCAATCTCGCCGGAGATGAAAGGATGGGACATGTGAAGGACTACGCACGGGCGTTCGACATAGCTCGAGAAGCCGGCCTTGGGCTCACGATCCACGCCGGAGAAGTCTGTGGCGCTGCGAGTGTCGCGGATGCGCTCGACCATGTTCAACCGTCCCGTATTGGCCATGGTGTGCGCGCAATCGAGGATCCGAACGTTATTCGTCGGCTTGTGGATCAGGGCACGGTTCTGGAGGTCTGCCCGGGATCTAACATCGCGCTGAAAGTGTTTCCCGATCTCGCCTCCCATCCGCTCCGTAACCTGAGGGAGTCAGGTGTGCGTGTGACCATCAATTCCGATGATCCACCATTCTTCCAGACCTCGCTCGACCAAGAGTATAGGTGGGCCTCGGAATTCTTCGGATTCAGTGACGCTGAGATCAATGAGCTAACGCGCACCGCCATCGAAGCAGCATTCGTCGACGACGTGACGCGGAGAAAGCTTCTCTCAGTCATCGCATAGTCCACTTCAGGTCACCAAAGGCTCCGATTGGGCGGGAAGCGCAAGGCGGCGGTACCCCAGCTGTTGGACAACCGCATGCGTCGGCAGCATGCATTCTTGGGCTGAAGGCGACATGATTGATGCCGACCTCCCATGGCGGTTCTCACAAAAGCGACTAGGAAGGTGCTCCGTGAGCCGAAGCCCAGGTGCGCGGTATCGCGGTCAGCGGCCGTGCTCCTCGACGGCTGACACCCGGACGACCATGGCGTGCGAGTGTCAGCTCTGGTTAACGGCTGTGGAGGCTCGGTAATGCCCCCAATGAGTATCATCATCTAGGCCGGGCTCCAACTCCATATGGAGGAAGGCGGCAGGTTACCGCTTGGGGGCTTTGGAAAAGGCATCCGCCAATGTCGTCGGCGTGATGCAGCCGAGGTCCCTTACGATCAGGTCAGCTCCCGCCAGCCGTAGGGGATTGTTCGTCCGGTCGATGCCGAGGCAGAAGAAGCCTCCCGCCTTGGCAGCCTGCACGCCGGAGATGGCATCCTCGACGATGACGCACCAGGAAGGATCGAGACCGATACGCTCTGCCGCGGTCAGAAATATACTCGGATTCGGTTTGCCGTGCGCCACGTCATCGCCGCCGACCACTGCGGAGAAATTGTCGGCGATGCCCGCTTTCTCCAGTATGTATCGGACATTACGGCTCGACGATGCGGTGGCCAGTTGGTAGCCCGCCTCCCTGCACGCGGCAAGGAACGAGAGGGAGCCTTCGAATACCTTGAAATTCCCCTGTTCGATGAGGTCGCGAAAGTAGCCGTCCTTTCGCTCCGCCGCCGCGTGGATTTGGCTGGGACTCGCCCCCGTCATCACCGCGGAAACGCCGTCCTGCCGCCGCCTGCCGTCGACCTTGTCGTGGTAGATCTGCTCGTTGAAGGGATAGCCCTCCTCGTCGAACAACCGTTGCCACGCAGCGAAATGCGCCGGCACAGTATCGACCAGCACTCCGTCGAGGTCAAAGATAATACCCTGCAAAGCCATTCAGATCACCGCTTCGACCGAGCGATGGGCGACGACCACGTTCGTGCCAGCTAGCAATCGTACCGTTTCGCCGAAAACGTCTGCCGTTTCCTCGACACCCTCCGGTGCGTGGAGCAGGAAGGCAGTCTCACCGTGCCGAACAGTGACAGCCAGCGTATTGCCGTGCCACTTCAGCCGGAAACGCAATTCGGACCATTCCTGCGGCAGCCACGGCTTGAACGTCAGCCTGCCATGCATCACGCGAAAGCCACCAAAGCCGCAAACCAGCGACTGCCAGGTGCCGCCGGCGGAAGCTGCATGCATGCCATCCTGTGTATTTCCCTGATTGTTGGCGAGATCCACGAATGCGGAGCGGCGGAAATACTGCAATGCGCGGCCGGGATCGCCGACTTCGATGCCCATGATCGAGTGGATTGCCGGGCTGAGCGAGGATTTGTGCAGTGTGCGCTGCTCGTAAAAGTCATAGTTGGCCTTCTTCACCGTATCGGAAAACTCATCAGGCAGTATGTAGTTCAGCATGATGACGTCGGGCTGCTTAAGCAGCGTCGTCTCCCCGGCATTGAAATGGTTGTAACCCGTCGGATAGCAAGGCATGTGATTCTGGTCCCATTCGGTAACCGGTACTTCCTTCAGTGCGAAGTAGCCTTCGAACTGTTCGATCAGACCGCGGCTCTCGTCAAACGGGATCAGGATTTTTTCGGCGATCACCTGCCAGCGGTCGACCTCATCCGGATGCAGGCCGATCTTCCCGGCGACCCTTGCCAATGCCGCGGGGTGATGCTTGGCGAGTTCCGCGTGAACCCGCACCGCCTGAACGAGATGCCACTGCGCCATGCGGTTGGTGAAGGCATTGTTGTCGACATGCTCGTGGAACTCGTCCGGGCCGATGACGCGCGTAAGCACGTAATGATCATGCGCGGCCTCGTATTCCAAGCGGTCGACCCAGAAGCGTCCGGTCTCGAACAGGATTTCGGCGCCGAAATCCAGCATGAATTCGATGTCGCCGGTCGCCTGGACATAGGTTAGCACCCCATAGGCAACGTCGGCGGAGACATGAATTTCTTCTTCCCCCGTCCAAATGCGGTGCATGCCGTCGGGAGTCCATTTTGGGGTCGTCTCTAGCCCGGTGTCGGCAAACTCCCATGGGTACTGCGCACCATGAAAGCCATTTTGTCGAGCGTTCTCCCGAGCGCCCGAAAGTGTGTTGTAGCGATAGAGCATTAGTGCGCGCGCGGTCGCTGGCTGGGTGTAGATGTAAAAGGGCAGCATGAATATCTCCGTGTCCCAGAAGACATGGCCCCGGTAACCCTCGCCCGACAGCGACTTGGCGCCGATATTGACAGTAGGGTCGTTCGCGTTCGCTGTAATCAACAGGTGATAGATGTTGAAGCGGACGGCCTTGGTCGCCTCGTCATCGCCGATGATGTTGCAGTCGCAGTCGGCCCACTTGCTCGCCCAAACCAAACGGCTAGCATCAAAGGCCGAATGGAAGCCGCTCATCCGTTGTGCTGTCAACCCTCCAAGGCAACGGGTGCGGACGTCGCCGCTGGCGGTCGTATCGCGTGACGTGCATATTCTCACCAGCTTGTCGAGCCCGATCGTCTGTCCGACCAACGGCTTGAATTCCAATCGCTCGGCGATACGCTCATAGTCCTGCTCGACGGTACGGCACAAAGGCGCGACGGAGGGGATGGTCGTTGCGGCGCAACCGAGGCCGATGCCGGTATCGATCGTCCTCATCTCAAGGTAGATCGCATCGGAACTGGCCTCCTTGGCGCGCTCATCCAAATGTTTCGATTTGGCCCATTTTTCCCATCTCACCTCCGGATGGAACACCGGGTTTTCCGGGTAGGCAGGCAGCCGTTCAAGATTGAAGCGACGGCCGTCTAGCGCACTCTCCACCGTGATTTGCGCGTCGTGGTTCTCTGGCGTGATCTCGACCCTCAAGGCACACAGATGCTGGTCGTGGAACGATGCGAATCGCAACGTCTCGATGCGGGTGCGTCGGCCCTGCTCGTCCTCGAACGTCGAACCGCGCCATAGCGCGCCCTGGCGGATGTCGAGCGCGCGGTCGTGTGCGACGATCTTGCAGGACTGCACGTCGAGCCTCGTGCCGTCGACACGGACGGCTAACGCAAGCCAGTCGGGCGCGTTGACCAGATCGATGACTGGGGAGTCATGCGCATCGAACACGCCATTGAGATAGGTCCCAGAGCACTCGCCCTTGAACCCCTCTTCCAGAGTGCCGCGCGTGCCAAGATAACCGTTGCCAACCGTGAACAGCGTTTCGAACACATTGGCTTTGGCGATGTCGAAGCCGCTCTCTCTGATCAGCCATTCGTCTGTGCTTAACTGGACGCGCATCATCGTTCTCCAGTGCAAATAGGGGTAGCGTTGCCAGCGGCTCAGACGCCGTAGGCGTCGGCAATCTGCCGGTCGGTCTCGTCGAGGGATTTGTAGATAGCCAATTGTGAGCCGACGCAGCGCTGCGCGCCCATGGCATTGCCGTACTGGCAGGCCTTTACGTAGTCTCTGTGCCTGAGATAGCCGAATGCCATGCCGGCGGCGAAGGAGTCGCCGCAGCCCGTGGTATCGACCACACGATCGACCGGCACCCGCTTCACCACATGCTCGCGCAGCTTGCCGGTCTCGTCGTGGAAATAGACGACACAGCCATGCTGGTCGAGCGTCACGCAAACCGACTTGACGCCGCGTTCTAGGCAATGCTGTGCGAATTTCGGCAGTTCGTCCATGGCGAGCTGGCCGACGGTACCCAGTTCGGCCGCATCGTATTCGGACGCGAACCAGGAACAACCCGCCTCCTCAAGGTTCATCTTGAGGATGTCGACGTAGGGCAGCCAGGAGTCCCTTTCTACCCAGAAGCGATGAAACCGCTCGCCGGTTCGCGCCAGCGTATTGGTGGGGCCATGCGCGTCCAGCAGGACCACGCCTTTGCTGTTCTCTTTGATGTATTTCAACGTCGCGCGACTAACCTCATAATCCGTGATCGGCACGCAGACAAAGGCGTCAGCATCAAGGAACGCTTCCACGTCTTCCGGCAGGATTGGATCCATGAAGCCGGTTTGGCGCTCCATGCGCTTGTTCTGGTCGACATAGTCGAGCTGAACGACGTCGCCCTGATCGAGCTTCGAGGTGATGCCGGAGGTATCGACATTGGCGAACTGGGAGAGGATCTCCTCGATCGGTGCCTTGTCGCGCTGGCGGACGTGGCAAATGGGATGAACCGTGCCGTAAGCGCCGAGCAGCGTGGACAACGCGGCTGCCGTGTAGAGCACACAGCCGTACTTTTCCAGCTTCTCGCCCTGATAGGTCGTAATGCGGTCACGCGGAATCGGCCCTAGCACGGCCACCTTGAAACTGTGCGTCATGTCTTAACTTTGCCCCCACCTATAAATTCAGGCTCGCCGTGTCCGGATCCGGTCTACTCCGCCGCGTAGATCTGCTGCCTGGTATAAACACCCTCGGCTATCAGCGTCGCCTCGATGGTCTCCTTGGTGATGGCGACGACCGGTGTGACAAAGGTCGGCACGTCGACCGCGCCATTGTTGCGCAGCTTGAAGCCGCTGATGACCTCGGCAACCGGCTTGCCCTTGTTCATGGCAAGCGCCACCGCAACCTCGGCAGCCTTTGTCGCCAGCGGCTCGATCTTCTTCCACACATCCATACTCTGCTTTCCGGCCGCCACCAGTCGAATGTTCCTCAGATCGGCGTCTGCGCCCGCGACGAACACTTTTGCAGCGTCATCGAGCTCTTCATCCGCCAGCGCGCCGATCACGCCGAAGGCCAGACCGGAATTGTTGCAGATGAAGGCATCGATCTTGTTTTCATGTCTGACCAGCAACGCCTCGGCGGTCTCCCGCGCCAAGTCCGGCGACCAGGCTTCGTGCGAGCGCTGGGCGACTAGCGTCAGGCCGGGGTTTCTGGCGATCACGTCGAGCACGCCGCTCGACAGTGCCTGCGCGTTGGAATCCCCGGGCTGGCCCATGATAAGGGCGACAGCGCCCGTCGGACCACCATTCTTCGCCGTCAACGCGGCCAGCATCGCCTCGCCCTGCAGTCGGCCGACTTCCCAAGAGTCCTGCATTACCATCGCATCGAGCGGTCCGTTGGTCAGCATGGAATCGTAGCCGACAACGCGCACGCCTTTTTGGTTGGCCTTTGCGACCAGTGCGCCGGCCGTGCCGGTGTTGACCGGCTGCAGCACGATCACGTCGATACCGTCGTCGAGGATCGCCTCGACCTGCGAAAGCTGCAGTTCCTCGTCGTTGTTCGCGCTTTCGAAGATGACGTCTGCGCCGAGCTCAATCGCGGCTTTCGTGAACAGCGCGCGGTCGGTCTCATAGCGAGCCTCCTGCATGGTCTTGAGCAGAAAGGCGATCCGCGGCTTAGCTCCCTGAGCGAAAGCAGTTCCGAAGGTCACCGCAATGAGGAGCATGATGGCGGTGATACGCCATGCAGTCGAAACTGCTGGGGATTGCGATCGAGTTGCCATGACGTTTCCTCCGGATCGTTTCTTGTCGAGGGGCCCGCCACGGGCGGGAGGCACCCGCGGCGGGTATGGCTCGCTCCTACTTGCGCTTCTGCAGGACATCGAACCAAACGGCCAGGGTGATGATGAAGCCCTTGATGATAAGTTGGTAGAAGGCGGACACGCCGAGCAGGCTCATGCCGTTGTTCAGCACGCCGATGATTAACGCGCCGATGATCGTGCCACCAATCGTCCCGGAGCCTCCCGCCAGGCTCGTGCCCCCGATGACAACCGAGGCGATGGCGTCGAGCTCGAACATCGTGCCGAGGTTCGGCGATGCACCGTTGAGGCGGGAGGCGAGCAGGATGCCAGCCAGCGCCGACAAAATCGACACGGTGACGTAGACGATCAGCTTGGTCTTGTAGATATCGATACCGGACAGCCTGGCCGCGTCCTCATTCCCGCCCAGCGCGTAAAGGCGGCGCCCGAAACGGCTCTGTCCGAGGATAAAGATACCGGCACCCGAGATGACCGCGAAGACGGCAACGGGAACCGGAATGCCTTGATAGCTGCCGAATACGTAGAGCGAGAACGCAAGACCCGCACCCGCCATGATCAGACTGGCAATGATCTGCACGCGGTCGACCGGCGCCCCGACTTTGCGGGCGCGGGTGGCTGAGCGAAAAGTGGTGTAGAGCATCAGTGCGAAGACCGCGACGATGATGACAGTCGAGATCATCGGCGGGATGTAGGCACCACCGATCTGCGGGAACGTTGCGTCGGTCACCGGCACCGAAGAACCGTCGGAGATGGTCAGCGCCAAGCCGCGCGCGATGGTGAGCATACCCAAGGTTATTATGAAGGGGGGTATCTTGAAGTGCGCAATCCAGAAGCCGTTCCAGGCACCGATCAGGCCACCGACAAGAACGAGCGTGATAACGATCGATACCCAGACATTGATGTCGTTCTGCATCAACGTCGTCACGACGATCGCGGAGAGGCCCGCCACCGAGCCGACCGACAGGTCGATGCCTGAGATCAGGATGACCATGGTCATCCCGACGGCAATGATGCCGATTATGGTGACCTGGCGCGCGAGGTTGGAGAGGTTGCGGGCGGTGAAAAACGAGTCGTCGGCAAGGCTCATGCCGACGACGAGCACGAGCAGCGCGATCAGAGTCGCGTTGTTCTTGATGAAATTGAGAACGGCGTCTCTATTGATGACAGTTGCGTTCTCCTTGCTCATGGCCCTTGTGTTCATGATCCTTGCCCCCCTTTTGCGCTTCCAGTGGCGTATTCCATGATTTTTTCCTTCGTGGCGTTCTCGCGGGCGAACTCCGAGACAATGCGCCCCTCCGACATCACGAGGATACGGTCGCTCAGGCCCAACACTTCGGGCAGCTCCGACGAGATAACAATGACGGCAACACCGCGCTCCACGAGGCTGTTCAACAACTTGTAGATTTCGACCTTGGCGCCGATGTCGATGCCGCGGGTCGGCTCATCGAGGATGAAGACCCGCGGATTGGCGTTGAGCCACTTACCAAGGATGACCTTCTGCTGGTTGCCGCCCGACAACGTGCCGATGACGGTGCCGATGGTCGGCGTCTTGACGTTGAGCCGCTTGACATAATCGGCGACAAGCTCGCGTTCCTTGGCATGATTTATAATACCGAGCACCTTGGAAGCGATCGTCTGAAGCGAACTGATCGTGGTGTTGAAGGTGATCGGCTCGGTCAGGAACAGGCCAAGCGCCTTGCGGTCCTCGGTGAGCAGTGCGATGCCAGCGTCGATGGCGTCGCGCGGCGACTTGATGTTGAGCTTCTTGCCGTCGAGTGTCACTTCGGCGCGCGCCTGGCCGGGATAGGCGCCGAAGATAGCGCCGACCAGTTCCGTGCGGCCGGCGCCCATCAGACCGGAGATACCGAGGATTTCGCCCTCGTAGGCCTCGAAGGACGACTTCTTGACCCGCTTCTCGCCGGGCAACGTCGGATGATCGACCTCGGCGTCTCTGACCTCGAGGATCTTCTTGCCGCGCCTGGCCTCGCGCCTGGGGAACATGTCCTTCAGTTCGCGGCCGACCATCCGCGCGATGATCTGGTCGAGTGTGATTTCGGCGATGGGGGTGACGTCCCCGATCGTTTGACCGTCGCGCAGGACCACGATGCGGTCGGCGACCTGACGGATCTCCTCCATCTTATGCGAGATGTAGCACATGCACACCCCGTCTTCCTTGAGCTTGCGGATGATGCGGAACAGGTCCGCCACCTCCTTGTCGGTCAATGCGGAGGTAGGCTCATCGAGCACCAGGATGCGCGCCTTCTTCGAAAGCGCCTTGGCGATCTCGACCATCTGCTGCTTGCCGACGGTAATGGACGACACCTTGTCCGTCGGCGCGAAGTCGCGGATGCCAAGCTCGTCGAGTAGCTTCCGGGTCTCATCGTTGAGTTTAACCCAATCGATGCGGCCCAGACCGTCGGTGTGCTGGCGGTCAAGGAAGATGTTCTCGGCCACCGTCATCTCCGGGATCAGGTTCAGCTCCTGGTAGATGATGGCGATGCCTGCTTCCTCCGCCTCTCTGGTATTGGCGAATTGCTTCTTCTCCCCGTTGACGAAGATGTCACCCGCGTAGGTCGGGTAGGGCCACACGCCCGACAGAACCTTCATCAGGGTTGACTTGCCGGCGCCGTTTTCGCCCATGAGCGCCAACAATTCGCCGGCGCGCGCCTCGAAGTTCACGTGGCTGAGCGCCTTGACGCCAGGGAACTCTTTGCAAATGTCAACCATCTTCAGAACGACATCGTTCGCCATCGTTCCCATTCCTCCCGGCCGTCAAAAGCCTCACCCGCGACTGCCGTCACCGGTCCGCTTTCGCTTTGCATGTTGGTTGCTAGGCTGTCGTCGCGCGCCCGCAGCGATACGCGGCGCGCGGTCCGGCGTCTTTCGCAGGTCCCAGCAGGTGGTCCCGCACCGGCAGGTGGTCAGCCGCCGTGCACCTGTTCCTTCGTGTAGACGCCGCCCTCGACCACAGTCGAATCGACGTTGTCCTTGTTGATCAACACAATCGGCGTGACAATGGTCGGCACGTCGACCGCGCCGTTGTTAATCATGCGGTCTGCCTTAACCACTTCGGTCACCGGCTTGTCGGGATTGCTGGCAAGATTGAAGGCGACCTGTGCGGCGGTTTCCGCCAGCGGATTGATCTTCTTCCAGATTTCCACTGTCTGTTTGCCTTGCGCGACATACTGGATATTGACCAGGTCGGCGTCGGACCCGGCGACGAATACCTTGTCGGAGCTGGCGAGCTTCTGCGCATCGAGCGCGGCGACGACGCCGCGTGCCATGCCGGAATTATTGCAGATGAAGGCGTCGACCGCATTGCCGTACTTGGTCAGGACATTCTCGGCGGTCGCCATCGCCTTTTCCGTCGCCCACAGTTCATGCGACTGTTCAGCGACGAGTTCAAGCCCCGGATTCGCCTTGATGATCTCGAGCGCACCGGAGGACATGGCGATGGCATTGGAATCGCCGGGATGGCCCATGATCAGCGCGACCTTGCCCTTCACCTCGCCGCCCTTGTGTGCCTTCAGCCACTCTACCATGGCTTCGCCTTGCAGCTTGCCGACCGCCCAGGAGTCCTGCATCACCATGGCGTCGAGCGGGCCGTTGACCAGCATGGAGTCGTAGCCGACCACCTTGACGCCGTCGGCATTGGCCATCTGCACCATTGAGCCAGCGGTGCCGGAGTTGACCGGCTGCATGACGATCACTTGGGCGCCCTGTGCGAGCATGTTCTCAAACTTGGAAAGCTGGGTCTGCTCGTCGTTGTCGCCGGAATCGAACAAGACTTCGGCGCCCAGCGCTTCTGCCTTCTTGATGAAGGCGGCCTTGTCGAGCTTGTAACGCTCTTCCTGCATGGTCTTGAGCAGGAAGCCGATCTTGATATCGGCCGCCTTCACCGCGGCGGGCATGAGAAAACTTGCCGCCATCAAGGCACCGGTCGCGGTCTTGATGAGATTACGCCTGTTGAATTGCATCGATGGTTCCTCCCTTTTGACTCAATTCAGGAAAGCCGCTCCTCCCCGGACGGTCATCCCTTCAGTTCCCATCAAGTATTAGTCCCGTTGGATTTCGCTTGCCATAGAAATAACTATCTAGCATAACTATGTTCGCATAGACATTCTGAAATGAACATGCAGGGATTGAGCCTCATGCGCGAAGGTGAAGATGCCGACAGTGAGCGCGACCGACGAGCGCAGCAGGCGGCCTACTTGCGCGCGCGGCACAACCTGTCGCAGGAGGAGATAGGTAAACTCCTTGGAGGCGTTTCGCAGTCGCATGTCTCGCGGCTGCTCGCGCACGCCACCGATATGGGCTGGCTCGTAACTGAGCTGCGTTTCAATGAAATCAGCCTATCGGCCGAGGCGATACGAGAAATACAACATCTGCTGGAGCCCCGGCGCCTTGTTTCACGCTTCGATGAAATCCGTGAACGGACAGGCCGTATGACGCCGAACGTGCGCGTCTTCGACAGCGGTTCAGAATCGCCGACCGCTGGCGCATTTGAGATTAGAACCCGGCGGTTTGGTCGTTCGGCGGCGGGACGGCTGGGCGAGTTGTTAAGAGTAAGCGGTGCGGTCGGCGTGACGTGGGGTCGAACCGTTTCGTCCCTGATCGACGGATTGGCCGGTGCGAACCGCAACTATCATAGCGACAGGAAGATCATTTTTGCACCGGTATCGGCGGAACTGATTACGTTGGCTACGCCCGACTATTCATCCTCGCTGCTTGCCGGGCGCCTCAACAATCTCTTCAACGATGGCGAAGGCGAAAAGCTTCGGCTCGGTGGAGTGCCAGCCTACATTCCGCGCCGCTACGAGGAAGCCAAGGCGCGGGCGATACGCGAATATCTGCTCGATGCCGCGTCCTACCGCCGTATTTTCGCCGGAGACAACCCGCTCATCAATCGGCTGGACACGGTCATCACCAGTGTCGGCTCGGCAGACAGGCCCCTCGGCGGCGCCATGGAAGAGGTGTTGTCGGCCGCGGATATCACGGCGGCCGAACTGAAAGCCTTGATTGCCGGCGATGTCGGCGGCGTGCTCATTCCCAAGCCGGAACTGCCCGCCGACGCAGTTCGCCTGGTCGATGAACTGAATGCGATGTGGACGGGCATCACCAAAGAACAACTGTCGCGGATCGCGATCCGATCGGCCGCTATAGGTGGTGCGGGCGTCATCGTCGCTGCAATCGGGCGGGAGAGAGCTGCGATCATCGGTGAAATGATCCGTCTCGAAATGGTCAATGAACTGATCGTCGACTGGGATCTCGCCAACGCATTGGAGAAGATCATCTAATATACCAACGGCGTATGCGATTGACTCGGAGGGGGTTCCAAAAGCGACGAGTCTGACTCACTGCTTTGGCGAGTTGAAGGAGGCTTGGATGGCAGGGATCGCAATTACATGGATGGAGCTGACGGCAGCGCAGGTGCGGGCTGCGGCGGCGAAAGCGCGGGATGCTCGGGCGGCGCGGCACATGCTGGCGATTGCCTTGGTTCTGGAGGGGGTGGACCGCAAGACGGCGGCCGAGACCTGTGGCATGGACCGCCAGACGTTGCGCGACTGGGTGCATCGTTACAATGCGGAAGGGCTAAGCGGCCTTGTCAACCGCAAGTCCCCTGGGCGCCAGCCGTGGCTGACGCATGCGCAGAAGGCCGAGTTGGCGGCGCTGGTGGAACGAGGTCCCGATCTCGAGCGCGACGGCGTGGTGCGCTGGCGGCGCAAAGACCTGAAGCGCCGGATCGAGGCGATGTTCGGGGTTGTCATGCAGGAGCGCACGGTCGGCGCGCAACTGGCCGAACTCGGCTTCGTGCGGCTGACGCCGCGTCCCCGTCACCCGAAGGCCGACGAAGCGGCCCAGGAGGCGTTCAAAAAAACTTCTCCGGCAAGGTAGCGGCGGTTCTGCCCGAGCACGCCCGCGGCAAGCCGGTCGAGATCTGGTTCCAGGACGAGGCCCGCGTCGGCCAGCAGGGGACGCTGACACGGGTCTGGGCCCGACGCGGAACCCGGCCGCGCGGTCCGCGCGACCGGCGCTACAAATGGGCCTACATCTTCGGCGCCGTTTGCCCGGCACGCGTCGCAACCGCCGCCCTCGTCCTGCCGAAGGCCAATGCCGGCGCCCTGTCCCTGCATCTGGCCGAGATCAGCCGCCAGGACGCAGCCGGCGCGCGTGCTCGACGGGGCGGGCTGGCACATGGCAGAGCACCTCGTCGTCCCCGACAACCTCTCGCTTCTGCACCTGCCGCCCTACGCGCCCAAGCTCAATCCGGTCGAGAACATCTGGGAGTATCTCCGCAAGAACAGGCTCGCCGTCACCGTCTTCGACGGCTACGACGACATCATCGACAAATGCTGTCAGGCCTGGAACTTCTTCGCAGACGACAAGAGCGCGGTCGCCTCAATCACGTTGCGAAAATGGGCGAAGGTCAAACTTTAATGCCGTTGATATTATAGCGTTCGCCACGTTATCGAGGCTCGGTCGCGCCAGACCGTTCCAGGACTATAACTTGCCGTGAGCGACGATGTCGCTGAGCGGCACGCGGTCACGCGCGAATTCCAGCTGTCGCAGATGCTCAGGCAGCGACTCCGGGTCGCCCTGCTTGCCCACCAGAGCTATGGCATGCGGGACGATGTCGGCGGGAAGCGCGAGGTTCGTCCTGAGCGCTTCACCGTTGAACCCACCGCATGCATGCGCCGTCCAACCGAGCGCCTCTGCCTGCAGCGCGAGGAATCCCCATGCAGCACCCGCGTCGAATTGATGCCACGAAGTCGGCTGTTCCTGCTCTTCCGGTATGCGCCGGAACGTCGTCTTAGAAGCGACGACTATAATAGCCGAGGCGGCCTTTCCCCATTCCTGATTGAATTCCAAAAGAGTGGAGAAGATTGGCTGCCATTCTGGAGTGTCTTTGCGCGCCCAGATGAAGCGCCAAGGCTGCGAGTTATAAGCCGATGGGGCCCAGCGCGCGGCCTCGACCAGACTGAACAACACGTCGTCGGGGATGTGCTCTCCGGTAAAGCTCCGAGGTGACCAGCGGTCGAGGATCAGAGGGAGGATATTGTGTTGGGACGACCGATTATTCTTCTTCATGATGCTGCTTTCATATTCAGATGGGCTCGCACCCCCGACATAACAAACGTCATTGCCAGTTTTTGTCAGTAACGCTTCAGATATCGGGAATCTTTCCAAGTCCTGCGAAGAGGCAGCTGTAAAGATAGGTTTATCGATCATCTTCGGGCCTGCTGTTGGGGGTACCGGTGGGTACATCGCGGCGCGAGTTCGCTGGATCCTTCTCGAGTTGGCATCCCTTTCGATACTGACAAAAACTGTCAGCGCGTCCATGTAGGCTCCACAAAGTTTCATTGGGGAGGTGCCATGATGATTTCTAGCCCAGCTTCTGCCACGGATGTCGGAAGGCAGGCTGCTGCTCGCAGTTACTGGATCGGTATCGCCTCGGCGGTACATGCCAAATGCGCGCTGGAAGGGGACTATGTGCAGGTCTGTAATGGCAAACTCAGCGCTCTAAAGCGCATCAGGCCCGGTGACGGTTTCATCTATTACTCGCCCAATCAGACCTTCAAAGGCAAAGAACGCCATCAACATTTCACCGCCATCGGCTCCGTCCGTAATGGCGATCCTTATCTCTTCGACATGGGCGGCGGCTTCGTGCCTCATCGTCGTGACGTGGACTGGGCGATCAGCGTGCCGACACCGATCCGGCCGCTACTGGAGCGTCTTGAGTTCACCGCCGGTCGAACGAACTGGGGGTACCAGCTGCGCTTTGGCCTTTTCTCCATCAACGAACATGATTTCCACGTGATTGCAGATGCGATGGAAGCGGACGTGGGAAAGCTGTTCCTATCGACAGCAGCGGGCCACTGAACGGGACTCAAGCTTGTCACGGGCGGAAAGACTTCTGGAGTTAATGCAACTCCTGCGCCAACACCGGGAGCCGGTGTGTGCGGCGCAGCTTGCCATTGACCTGAATGTATCGGGGCGCACGCTGTATCGTGACATAGCGGCGCTACGCGTGCTCGGCGCATCCATCGACGGAGAGCCAGGGGTCGGCTATGTCCTGAGACCCGGATTCCTGCTTCCACCGCTGATGCTTTCAGAGGAAGAGATCGAAGCCGTCGTCTTCGGCGCCCGCTGGGCAATGGACAAAGCTGACGACAAGCTCGCTTTGGCGACCCAGCGCGCCTTGGCCAAGATCGCCGCCGTCTTGCCGCCTGACCTTAGAGAACGCCTTGAAGACGTCGGTCTGCTTGTGGTCCCCACCGCCGGCGACATGGCAGACAAGCGGAAGCACCTGGCTTTGATTCGCGAGGCCATTCGTGCGGGACGCAAGATGACGATCACCTATCGAGACGGTAGCGATCGTTCCTCCGAGCGCATCGTCTGGCCGTTTGCTCTGGGCTTCTTCCAGGAGGCCCAAGTGCTCGCCGCCTGGTGTGAGCTGCGCAATGACTTCCGACACTTCCGCGTTGATAGGATCATTGCCGTTTGGGCCAATGCCGAACGATATCCGCGCCGTCGCAAGACACTGGTGAATGAGTGGCGGAGAAAACATAACATCCCATTGTAGCCAATCGTTCAGCGCTGCCGGAGCGCCGGCCGGTTGGATATCGACAGCTAGGGTCCTCGGCATAACGAACTAGGAGGGTCGCCGTGCGCCTAGGCTTGGCTTCGGAGTAGAGCAGGGGACGCTGCGTTGGCTGACACAGAGGCTCATGGCACGAAGCTCCTCTATGCCGAATCGAACGTTCAACGGCGGCCGATCCGTGATAGACGGTTCAAACGAGCCGCGGGCTGCTCGAGCCGCAAACCTCCCCTGCGATGTTCAAAGTCATGGCTCTCGTGGCTCCCGCGAAAGCGACGCCTCGACATCCGCGCCGCTAGCCGCCTTGCCGAACCGATCAGGACGGCTGGCCGGAACGAAGTGCAGTGCGAGGAACTCGAAGTTATCGGCCGTAGTAGGGGTCCTTCTCCGGCCCCGCTACGATCTGCCTTGCGACAAGGTCGCCGAGCTGCGCTCTCCCGATGCCGAGGACTTCTCCCAGCACCTGTTCGGTATCCGCACCAAGATACCTTGCGGACGTAGTTTCCTGCCTAGGTTCATGGGCAATCCGAAAAGCAGGACCCGCGGACAGGTGTTCGCCGATCCCCGCCGTTTCGAGCGTTCGGAAGAGCGGGTTGGCAAGCGATACGCGAGGATCGCGTTCGACCATTTCTTTAACGGTCTGATACACGCCCCAGCAGACGCCGTTCCGGTCGAAGACAGCGGATACGTCATCAAACGTCCGCGCATGGCACCACTCGTCGATCAAGGCGGCGATGAGCTCGCGGTGCTCGTACCGGTCTTCCTCCCGGCTGAAGTCGGCCGAGAGCCGGGCCTCATGCGCTGCCAACGTGGGGGCGAGCTCGCAGGCTGCGACCAGGCTCGACCACTGCCTTGCCGAGATCGCCGCCAGCATGACCCTTCGGCCATCGGCGGTTACGAAGTCACGACCAAATGCGCCGAAGATGTAGTTCCCGATGGAGCCACGTTCCTCCACCGCCAGCTGCGCCTCCGAAATCAGCCCAAGGTGCGACAAGGTGGAAAACGCGATGTCCGAGAGCGCAATGCGGATTTCGCTGCCTTCTCCCGAGATGCGACGGCGCATGATGCTCGCAAGCAAGGCGGAAGAAGCCTGATGCGCGCAGATGACGTCCCAGGCGGGAAGGGGATTGTTGATGGGCCCCGAGCCCGGTTCCCCCGTCATGTGGGGATACCCGGTCGCGCAATGCACGGTGTAATCCACCGCAGTCGTGCCGTCGAAGTTGCCCTCGACCGTACAGGAGATCACGTCGCTGCGATCGTCCTGCAACTGCTTGTGGGTCAGCCAAGGCGCGGCAACGTTCGTCAAAAGTATCCCGCCGTCGGGTCCGGGAGCGGACACCAATCGCCGAACCAGCTCCCTGCCTTCAGGCTCCCGAAGATTTACCGCGACGGAGCGCTTGTTCTTGTTGAGGCTGGTCCAATAGAAGCTGCGCCCACCATTGGATCGTGGCAAACGCTTGTAGTCGATGCCGCCGCCGATATTGTCGATCCTGATGACATCTGCGCCGTAGTGCGAGAGCAGCAGTCCGCACAGCGGGGCCGCAATAAAGGCCGAACTCTCGACGACACGGACGCCGGATAGGACTTGGGTGCTCATGATCAGGCCCCCGCTTTAGCTACGCCGGCGTTGGCCCTCGTGGGAACGAGACACAGCCGGGTAAACCGCATGAAGACGACGCCATCCTGGTTGAATGCCTCGGTGTGCGTCGTGACGACGCCCTGGCCGGGCCTGGACTTCGTTTCCCGTACCTCGATGACCTCGGATCTGGCATAGATCGTGTCTCCCGGGTGCACTGGCGCGACGAGCGATATGTCCTGCCAGCCAAGGTTGGCGATAGCGTTGAAGCTTATGTCATCGACCGTCATCCCGAGTACGATTGCCAGCGTCAGACCGCTGTTCACAAGCGGGCGGCCGAATTCGGAGCGGCTGGCAAAGTTCGCGTCGCAATGAAGCGGATGGCGGTTCATCGTCATCAGGCTGAACTGAATATTGTCAGCTTCGGTGATCGTCCGTCCGGGCCAATGCTCGAAGCGTTTTCCAGGAACAAAATCTTCGAGGAAGTTGCCGAAGTCTCGCGCTTTCATAGCTGTCGCCAAGTTTGTTGTTGCCGATGCGGGAAGGGGTAGAGCAAGCTCATCATTCCATCAAATTAATTTATTCGAACCATTCATTCGGTTTAGTATATAATGCCGGCCAGCGAAATTCGGGGATTGCTATGACTTCAATTAAGTCTTTGTTCGGGAACGTTAATTTGAAGCTGCTGCACACCTTCATCCTGGTGGCGGAGCACCGCAGTTTCCGTTTCGCAGCGGAGGAGACGCTTCGTTCTCAGTCCGCGGTGAGCACGCAGATCAAGCAATTGGAAGACCAGCTCGGCGTGCCACTCTTCCATCGCACGACCCGGCAGGTGAAATTGACGAAGGAAGGCGAACTGCTTCTCGTCAGCGCCAAGCAGGCAATGCTCGGCGTGCAGGCGTGCCTGCGCACGATTCACGAGACGGCCGACGTTCGCAAAGGTCGGATCGCTCTCGCCTGTTCACCCACGATTGCCGCGACGCGGTTGGGACGCATCCTGGCGGTGTTCGAAAAGGATTATCCAACGATCGAGATCGTAGTGCAGGAGCTGAATCCGAATGAGCTCCTCGCCTGTGTCAGAAACGAAGAGGTCGACTTTGCTATCGGCCCGGTGGTTGCGGACCCCGAGTTCGATTTCGAGAGGCTGTTCGACGACGAACTCTACGCGCTCGTCCCTCCTGCCTTCACGTCCGGCCTCAGGGCGGACGAAATCAGCCTCGAAGAGCTCGCATCAAAGCCGCTTCTGGTTCTCAACACGGCCAGCGCGCTGCGCGCCCTGCTCGACGCCGCGATGAAGGATCGAGGCCTGCCGTTTCAGACCAAGCACCAGTTCTCGCAAGCGCAGACACTGATCTCGATGGCGGAGGCCGGCCTGGGTGTTGCCGTGCTGACCCACATCTCGCTGACCAATCTGAGGTCGGCGTCGTACTCAATAAAGAAGATTGTCGACCCGACACTTGCGCGTCAGGTCGCTTTGATAAAGCTGAAGGGGCGAGCATTCCCTCCCGCGGCAGCACGTTTGGCCCAACTCGTGCGCGAGCTTATCGCTGACCAACCAGAATTGCAGGCGAGCCGGCCTTCCAGTCCTCTTCGATCAGTTGGGACGCGCGGTCGGCGATCATGATCGTCGGAGCGTTGGTGTTTCCGGAGACTATCTGGGGCATCACGGAGGCGTCTACCACGCGCAGGCCTTCGATGCCATGAACTCTGAGCCGTTCGTCGACGACGGACCTCTGGTCGGAACCCATCTTGCAGCTGCCGACGGGATGGTACATCGCCTGGGCGTTCGCGCGGATGTAGCCGGCAAGATCGTCGTCCGTCCTGACGGCGTCGCCGGGGAGCCCCTCCTGCCGGACCATTTTGGAGAAGGGTTCCGCCGCGAATATTCGTCTTATCCACTTCACCCCTTCCACAAGGACCCGCAGATCGGCCTCTTCCTGCAGATAGTTGAAGAGGATGTTGGGAGGCGTCGACGGATCGCGGGACGCCAACGTGACGCTCCCGCGCGAGAGCGGCCGAAGGACGGTACAGGACGCTGTCACGGTAGGGTCCGCCTCCGAGCCGAACGCTCCGTCGGGCGTGATGAACATGCTGAACGGTCGAAACTGCACCTGGATGTCCGGTGAAACGGCATCGTCGTTGGATCGGATGAATGCGGCCGCCTGAGCGGCCGCCGACGCCAGAAGCCCGGTTCCGGACATCATGTACTCGATGACATGGGGAAGGAGCTGCCAGCTCTTGAAGATCGACGTCGACTTTCGGATGTAGGAGTTGATCGAATAGGCCGCGAGCACTCGCGACAGGATGTGGACGTAGATATGGTCCTGTAGATTGGAGCCAACGCCGCGTAGGTCATGGAGAACGTCTATTCCCATATGTGCCAGGCTCCCGCCGGGGCCTATGCCGGACAACAGCAGGAGATGAGGCGAGCCGATCGCTCCCGCGCTCAGGATGACCTCCTTCGCGCGATATTCGACCGCGCCTTGCCGCGTCATGCACCGGACCCCGACGACGCGCTTTCCGTCCAAGATAAGCCGTTCAACCCGAACATTCGTCTCGACACGAAGGTTCTTCCGATTTCTGATCGGATCGAGGAACGCGGAGGCCGCCGAAGAGCGGACACCGTTGAGAGTCGTATACTGGAGATAGCCAGCGCCCTCCTGGCGCTCCCCGTTGAAATCGGGATTGAAGGGAAGGCCGGCAGCAACCGCTGCCTCCACGAAGTACCGTGAGGCCGTATGCGGCTGATGAAGCGGGGAAACACCCAGTTCTCCGGACCGGCCCCGCAGGGGCGAGGCGTCGGCTGCGCATCGTTCGGTGCGGATGAAAGACGGAAGCACGTCGGTCCAGCCCCATCCAGCATTCCCCATCTGTCGCCAGTTATCATAGTCGCTTGGCACGCCTCGCATGTAGACGAGGCCGTTGATGGAACTGCTGCCTCCGAGCGTCTTGCCGCGCGGGCAATAGATGCGCCGATCATTGAGACCCGGCTCCGGTACAGTGCTGAAGCGCCAGTTGACGCGACTATCGCCGTAAAGGCGGGGAGTGCCCGCGGGAACCTTCAGCCAAACTCCCGAATCAGGCGGGCCTGCTTCCAACAACAAAACGTTCGTTCGCCCATTTGCAGTCAGCCGATTGGCGAGAACGCAGCCGGCCGATCCGGCGCCTATGACGATAACATCATGCATGGCGGAGCCATCCTCTACCGTATCACGAACGGGTCCGGAGTTTCGAGCGATGTGCTCATCCAAACGCTCTTGGTCTTCGTGTAGTCGTAGATGGCATCGAGACCGTTCTCGTGCCCGACGCCCGATCTTTTGTGCCCACCAAATGGCGACATGTAGCTCACGGCGCGGTACATGTTCACCCAAACCGTACCCGCTTCGAGCTTCTCCGACATTATCAGCGCCCGGCGGAGATTGTTGGTCCAAACGCCGGACGCCAAGGCGTAGGGGCTGTCGTTGGCGATGGCAATCGCCTCTTCCTCGTCGTCAAACGGAATGCACGAGAGGACGGGGCCGAAGACCTCTTCCCGGGCAATCCGCATATTGTTGTTGACGTCGCCGAAGATGGTAGGTTCCACGAACTGGCCCTGGCCACATTCCGGCCGGGTCGCAGGGGCGCCACCCAGCAACGTCGAAGCGCCTTCCGCCTTTGCAATCGCGATGTAGTCGAGGATTTTTCTGTATTGCGGATCCGTTGTTACGGGCCCCACCTGCGTACGCGTGTCGAGTGGATCTCCCATCCGGGCGGTTTCCGCGAACTTCACCACCCTCGTGACGAAATCGTCGTAGATCGAACGTTGCACGAGCAGCCTCGAGCCCGCGACGCCGGTCTGGCCGGAGGCCGCGAATATCCCCGATATCGCGCCCTTGACGGCGTTTTCGAGGTTGGCGTCGTCGAAGACGATATTCGGCGATTTTCCGCCCAGTTCCAGAGTGACGCGCTTCAGGCCCCTGGCTGCCGACTCGTAGACCTTCTGGCCGCCGAATTCGCTGCCGGTGAAGGCTACCTTTGCGACATGGGGGTGATCGACGAGGGGCTGGCCGATCTCAGCTCCGAATCCGGTGACGACATTGAGGACGCCCGGCGGCAGGCCCGCCTCGTCCGCAAGCTTTGCGAGTTCGACTGCAGAAGCGGAGGTGTATTCAGACGGCTTCAGCACAAACGTGTTGCCTGCTGCCAGGCCCGGGCCCAGCTTGTAGGCAGCCAGCAGCAGCGGTGAATTCCAAGCCGTGATGGCGACGCAGACCCCTAGCGGCTCACGTCGCGTGAAGTTGAAGGTCTCGGCCTTGTCGATCGGGATGACCTTGCCTTCCAGCTTGTCGGCGAGGCCCGCATAATAATAGAACCACTCGGGCACGTATTTGACCTGGGTGACCATCTCGTTGATCAACTTGCCGTTGTCTACGGTCTCTATGCGTGCCAGGCGTTCTGCGTTTGCGCCGATGAGATCGGCAAAGCGTCGAAGCAGATGTCCACGTTTCGTGGGACTGATGCGGGCCCACTCGCCCTTTTCGAACGCACGCCTGGCAGCCTCAACGGCGCGGTTCGCATCTTCCGCGTTTCCGCGGGGAAATGTCGCCCATGTCCTCCTGGTGAACGGGTTTTGAGATTCGAAGCGTTCGCCGCTGCTACCCTTGACCCATGCACCATCGATATACATGTCGTAATGGACGACATCTGCGGCTTCTCGCGGATCCATGACTCGGAACCTCCCATGATATTGACGGCGCGCACCGCATTGGGGCGGTGATTTTCCGATGCTCAAGCGCAGACACGTCGGCGCTCCTCATTGCACCTGACCGCGCGAATCTCTCAAATTACGCGTGCACTTTCGAGTTCCCGGATCTCCTCGCCATCCAGACCGAGGATGTCTCCGAATATCTCTGCATTGTCGGCACCCAGCGCCCGTCCGGCGTTCCTGAAAACGGCTGGCGTCTCCGAAAGGATCGGCATCGCGGACGGCAAGACGAGTTCGCCGACACGCTCGTCCACTATGGTCATCAGATTGCCTCGGGCGCTGTACTGGGGGTCGTTGAAGATGTCCTCGATGGAATAGATCTTGCCGCAGGGCACTCCGAACTCGCCACAAATGCGAAGAGCGCTTTCGAGATCGTGATCCGCCGCCCAGTCGCTCACGATCTTGTTGACGGCCGCCAGCCGGCGATATCGCGCCTCGGACGTCTTGAAGTCTGGGTCCGACGCGAGCTCGGGCATGCCGACCATGGAGGCCAGGCGTTCGAACATCTTGTCGCTTGTGCAGGCGACCGCGATCCAGTCGCCCGACTTCGTCCTGTAATGGCTGTGCGGCGTCACATTGACGGTGTCCGGTCCCAGCCGCGTTCTGACGAAGCCGTTTCGCGCGTAGGCAGGAGCGATCTCGTCGAGCAGGCGAAAGACCAATTCGTAAAGCCCGATGTCTATGTACTGGCCGATGCCTTGCTCCTCGCGTGCGCGCAGGGCGATCAATACGCCTATCGCCCCCCACATGCCGGAAATGTAGTCGGCAAGCGATGTCGAGCCCGGAACGACAGGAGGCCCGTCAGGCATGCCGGCAAGAAAGGACAGGCCGCCGAAGGCGTGGGCGATCCTTGCAAAGCCGGGTTCATGCCTCTTCGGGCCTGTTTGCCCATAAGCGCTGACGCGCAGCATGATGAGCTTGGGGTTGATCTTCTTGAGATCCTCATAGCCCAGGCCCCACTTCTCCAGTGTTCCGGGCCGGAAATTTTCAAGCACGATGTCCGAGGTCTGGACCAGCGATCGAAACAACTCCGCGCCTCGCGGTGTTCGGAGATCCAGAGTGGCGGTCTTTTTGTTGCGTGCTTCACTTAGCCAGACGAGACTGTCCCCGCATTCGGTCCTGGTTCCGAACTTCCTCAACGCATCGCCGCCGTCGGGCTGTTCGATCTTGATCACCTCGGCCCCGAAGTCCGCGAGGATCGTCCCGCAGAAGGGAGCGGCGACAAAGGTCGCTATATCGAGCACCCTGAGATCGCCGAGGGGGCCTTTGGAGCGACGGCGGGCAGGAGAAGGCGAATTTTCGCGTTCAGTGTCAGTCAGGGCATCCATTTCCCACCTCCCGTTTGGTCGACATGACCGGAAGAGGGCTAGACGAGTGGTATTATTTGTTCAAATTCAAATAATTAAGTATTTCATTCATTTTATCGAACAATTCCGGCCTACTCGTAGGTTTTGCCAATATAAACCGAGTCTTACCCATGCCGTGCAAAACCTGAACTCGGGCGCGGCAGGTTCAAAAATGTCCAGGCGAATTCTGCAAGCACCGGATTAGCCGGACGCGCGGCGCTCCCGTCCAGCGCACTATTAAGCGGATATAATGAATAAACCGAAAGATAAATTGAATTGTCGAATGAGTGCGATCTGTCTACGCTCTCGTCCATCAAGTCGCGCAGGGCTTTTCCGTCGAGTTTGTATTGCGAATGAGAGAACGTGATTGGGGGACTTCACTGTGGACGCTATCAACTGCAAGCTGGACGGAAAGGTGGCGTTGATTACTGGCGCAGGCGGTGGGATCGGCGAGGCGATCGCCCTGTCGTTTGCTCGGGCGGGTGCATCGGTCATTCTCATGGGCCGCACCCTGTCTTCCTTGGAGGCGGTGTCTGCGCAGATTGTCGGGATGGGCTGCCCGAAGCCCGAGATCTGGCATTGCGACGTCACCGACCTCGTCGAAGCGCGGAGGAAAGTCGCGGCGCTGGACCGCGTGGACATACTGGTCAACAACGCCGGCACCAATGTGCCGGGGCCGTTTACCGAAGTCTCTGAAGAAGATCTGGATGCAATGTGCAACCTGAATATCCGGGCAAGCTTTCTGCTGAGCCAGGCTGTCGTCACCAAGATGCTGCAGGAGCCGGCCCGAGCCCGGGGCGGAAGCGTGATTTTCATAACATCCCAGATGGGCCATGTTGGATCGCCGAACAGGACGGCTTATTGCATGACCAAGCATGCTCTCGAGGGATTGTCGAAGGCCATGGCGATCGAGCTGGCCCCTCAGGGCATACGGGTGAATAGCGTGGCGCCGACGTTTGTTGACACGCCCTTGGTCCGACGCATTGTCGATACGCCGGAAAAGAGGGAATTCCTGTTCTCAAAGATCCCGCTGGGTCACTTGGCAACCGTCGACGACATCGCTGCAGCGACCTTGTTCCTAGCGTCGCCCGCTGCCGCGATGATCACGGGAACCAGCCTGAAAGTCGACGGCGGGTGGACAGCCCAATAAGACATGCGTTTGCGGCATCGGCGACGTGTCAACGCCTTGGCTCAGGCCATGGTGGGCGCGGCCGATGGCCGCCTTTTTGAAAAGTGGGGAGAAGTTTGCCTTGAACATCGGAGCGATCGCGGAAACGACCGCGGGGGAAGCGAGGGTTGCGCTGACGCCGGATAGCGCCGCGCAACTTCGGAAGATAGGGCATCGGTGCTACATCCAATCCGGCGCTGGCGATTTATCCGGATTTTCGGACGCGGCCTATGAGAATGCCGGCGTGACTGTTCTGACGTCGCGGAAAGAGCTCTATGACACCTGCGATTTGCTGATCAAGGTCCGGCCGCCGACACCCGAAGAAGCTTTGTCCCTCACGCCGAAGCACACGTTGATTTCCTTCTTCTACCCGTCCCAGAACAAGGAACTCCTGCATCATTGCAGGAACAGTGGCGCGAACGTGATCGCCATGGACATGGTGCCGCGCATCTCACGTGCCCAGAAAATGGATGCTCTCTCCTCGATGGCGAATATCGCCGGTTATCGGGCGGTAATCGAAGCCGGGAACAATTTCGGTCGGTTCTTCACCGGCCAGGTCACGGCGGCAGGCAAAATTCCGCCGGCTAAGGTGCTGGTCATCGGCGCGGGCGTTGCGGGGCTGGCCGCCATCGGAACGAGCGTCAGCCTCGGCGCAGTCACCTATGCCTTCGACGTGCGCCCGGAGGTGGCCGAGCAGATCGAATCCATGGGGGCCCAGTTCGTTTTCCTCGAGTTCGCGGAGGCGGAGCAAGATGGTGCTGCGACAGGCGGTTATGCTGCTCCTTCGTCGCCGGAGTTCCGGGAGAAGCAACTCGCGAAGTTCCGTGAGCTTGCGCCGGACATCGACATAGTCGTCACGACTGCGCTGATCCCCGGCCGTGACGCGCCGAAGCTGTGGCTGGCCGACATGGTCGCGGCAATGAAGCCAGGCTCCGTAATTGTCGATCTTGCCGCCGAGCGCGGCGGAAACTGCGACCTGACCGTTCCGGACCAGCGCACCAGGTCAGACAACGGCGTCATCGTTGTCGGGTACACGGACTTTCCAAGCCGCATGGCCACCCAGGCGTCTACGCTCTATTCGACGAACATCCGCCACATGGTGAGCGATTTGACGCCGCGGAAGGACGGCGAGATCGTCCACAATATGGAAGACGACGTCATTCGCGGAGCGACCGTTGTCTTCGATGGCGAGATCACCTTCCCGCCGCCACCTCCGAAGATACAGGCGATCGCCGTCCAGAGGCCGAAGGAAAAACCAAAGGAGCTCTCTCCGGAGGAAAAGCGCGCGCGAGAACTCGCGGCGTTCAAGTCGCAGACGGCAAGCCAAATCGGCCTCCTTGCCATCGGCACCGTTTTCACCCTCGTGCTCGGAGCCTATGCGCCGACGAGCTTCATGAACCATTTCGTTGTGTTCATGCTTGCCTGCTTCGTCGGCTTCCAAGTGATCTGGAATGTCGCCCATTCGCTGCATACCCCGCTGATGGCGGTGACGAACGCAATCTCGGGCATCGTCATCCTGGGTGCTCTGCTACAGATCGGCTCCGGCAACTGGTTGGTCGTGACTCTCGCGGCACTCTCGGTGCTGATCGCGACGATCAACATCGTCGGCGGTTTCCTCGTCACCCGGCGAATGCTCGCCATGTTCCAGAAGTCCTGATCGGGGAGGGGATTATCATGACGATGGGAATCGTTTCGGCCGCCTATATCGCTGCCGCTGTCCTGTTCATCCTGGCGCTCGGTGGTCTCTCCGGTCAGGAAAGCGCCAAACGCGCGGTATGGTACGGCATGGCTGGGATGGTGCTGGCAGTGGTCGCAACCGTGTTCGGTCCCGGCGTCGGCAACTGGTTGCTCATCCTTCTGATGATCGCCGCCGGCACTGTTATCGGCCAATATGTCGCGAGCCGTGTGCAGATGACCGAAATGCCTCAGCTCGTTGCAGCGCTGCACAGCTTCGTTGGCTTGGCCGCCGTCTTCATCGGATTCAACGCGCATGTGGAACTTGTCCGTGTCATGGCCATGGACGAGCCGGCGCGCGAGATGCTCACCGGGTTCGCGGGCGTCCTCGCGCACAAGAGCGCAGTGGAGCTATCCATTATGAGGGTCGAGGTCTTCCTCGGCGTCTTTATCGGGGCGGTCACCTTCACTGGTTCGGTCGTCGCGTTTGGGAAGCTCGCTGGCAAAGTTGGCGGTAAGGCAAAGAAGCTGCCCGGCGGACATTATCTCAACGCGGCAGCAGCGCTTCTTTCGTTCTTTCTGCTGGTGGACTACGCAAACGGCGCGGGTGCCTGGGCGTTGATCGCGATGACAGCTCTCGCCCTTTTTGTCGGCTATCATCTGATAATGGGAATTGGCGGCGCAGACATGCCGGTCGTCGTCTCGATGTTGAACAGCTATTCAGGCTGGGCAGCGGCTGCAATCGGATTCACGCTTGGCAACGATCTGCTGATCGTCACCGGCGCTCTCGTCGGCTCGTCGGGTGCGATCCTGTCCTACATCATGTGCAGGGCCATGAACCGCTCGTTCATCTCGGTGATCCTCGGCGGCTTTGGAGCGACGAACTTGTCCATTGTTGAGATCGCGGGCGAGCAGATCGCGATCGATGCGGACGGGGTTGCGACAGCTCTAAACGACGCCGACAGTGTCATCATCGTGCCCGGCTACGGGATGGCGGTTGCCCAGGCGCAACAGGCTGTGTCGGAGCTTACGCGCAAGCTGCGTGCGGCAGGCAAGGAAGTGCGCTTTGCCATTCACCCAGTCGCGGGGCGCTTGCCGGGGCACATGAACGTGCTCCTCGCCGAAGCCAAGGTTCCATACGACATCGTGCTTGAGATGGACGAGATCAACGAAGATTTCTCGAACACCGATGTGGTCATCGTCATCGGATCGAACGACATCGTAAATCCGGCCGCCCAGGAAGATCCGAGTTCCCCGATTGCCGGCATGCCGGTTCTTGAGGTGTGGAAGGCGAAGCAGGTCTTCGTCTCGAAGCGAGGGCAGGGTACCGGCTACTCGGGAATCGAGAACCCCCTGTTCTTCAAGGACAACACGCGCATGTTCTACGGTGATGCAAAGAAGTCGCTCAACGAACTTCTCCCGATGATCGCTTAATGGTGGATGCAAGCGAACGTGCTCGTCTGCCCTGCCGATGTTCGGCGTAGGCGTGGATCGCCGTCGGTGTCGGAGCTTGCTGTGGACAGCGGCGGGAACGCCGGAGAGGCGTAGCAAACCGCCTCGCGACAGGCGCCGGATTCACTCCGCGTTTGCTCCCGACCCTCGGGACGCTGCCCTGATGGCCAGAATCAAACGGAGCGGTCACCGATGCGGCCGCCCCGTTTTTCTCACATCTCCATCACCATCGAGGACGGATAATATCTAAAACCCTCGCCGTGCTTAGCGACGTGGCCGAGACCCGGCCATGCGAAGTGGTATGCCAAGATCGGAATGCGGTTCGCTGCAAGCATCGAGAGCATCTTCACACGCGATTTAGCCGACTGCTTAGGATCGGTATCGTAGGCGTACTCTGTCAGTGGTTTCTCTAGGAGAAGGACCGGGTGGTGTGCCAGATCGGCGGTGTAGCAGAGCTGCTTGCCACCTGAACTGATCATGAAGATAGTATGCCCCACCGTGTGCCCCGGCGCAGCAATGGCTTGGATGCCGGGCAGGAATTCCTCGCCGTCCTTGAAGAACACGATGCGGTCCCGGTTCGGTACGAGGTTCTTGCGTGCGGTCTCCAGGAACACTTTCAGGTCGGCAGGCACCGTCTTTTCGTCGGTCCAATAGTCGTAGTCGGCTTGGCTGATATAGTACTGCGCATTGGGAAAGTGCCGTTGGCCATTGTCGGCCATGATGCCGCCGCAGTGATCGACATGCGCATGGCTCATCACGACTGCGTCAATGTCTTTCGGATCGATGCCGGCCTGCTTTATGCTTGCAAGCAGTTTGCCGGTGGTCGGCCCGAACATCTCCAGCGAGCCCATGCCGGTGTCGAACAGCACCAGTTTGCTGCCGGTGTTGAGGATTAGGACGTTTTGCTCCAGCACCGCGTTCGTTGTCGAGAGGAAGTTCTCGTTGAGCTGGCGGTCGATCTCCGCCGCGTCGATGCCGAGGAATGCATGGTGGGGATCGCCGACGGCCAAGGTGCCGTCCGAAACGATGGTCGCTTCCGCATCACCGAACTTGAACCGGTAGAAATAGGGCGCGGGTGTCCCGATCATCGGCGCTTTCGCCAACGTCGCTCGCGGCGTCAGAGTGAGCCCGCCCATCGAAAGCGCGGCGCCGAGCATGAGGTGACGCCGTTTCAATAGCAAGTTCGTATTGGTCATTCAGGTTTTCTCCATTGCTGCTTATCCGTACAGCCTGCACGGCAACGGCGACGGACACCACGTGAGATGACGAGGCGCCGGTTTCGCTCGTTCCATGGTGGGACAACGGTTCATGGCGAAGCTGTCGTCTTCGTGCAGAGCGGCACGTGGCAGTCTAGGCTGCCAGCCATTCGCTCAGAAGCAATTGCGTCGGGAATTCATTGTTTGTCAGGTGCGTAACAGTCGGGTAGCCGTCGCAGTGGCCGCCCCCTGGAAGAGCATGTCATCGCAGACAGGAACGCCTCACGCGTGGCGAGCAGGCAGGCTGCTCGATCGATGTTCTTAGAGAGTGACTTTCGGCCCATGGGCGGCACCAGGCAGGAGAACCGAGTTTTGGAACAGGTATTGGTGTCCGCTCATCGCAGCTAAACGATGAGACTCTAGGCCTTTGGTCCGGTCCGCGTCTTTGCAACTCCCGGCGCAGGAGGCGCCGGGAGAACAAGGTGCCGATTATTAGGCGGCGGCGTCAGTCTCAGGAGCCCAGGCTCCCAGCCGGTCGATCTTGCGTTGTCTCCCGTTCAGCCACCACCCGATCTGCTGCGGCCAGTTGCCGAACGGGTTGTTCGGATCGATTGCACCGAGAGCGTGCTCTGCATGGAAGGCAAAGTTCGGATTGCGCAAAGCTTCTCGGCCGATTGCCACGAGGTCGGCTTGACCCGACATCACGATCGCGTTCGCCTGGCGTGGATCGATGACCAAACCGACCGCCATCGTCTTCACACTGGTTTCGCGCGCGATGCGCTCCGCGTATGGGACCTGGTGCCCGTATCCACTGGGATGATCATATGACCTACCGATGCCGCCTGATGAGCAGTCGACGACATCGACGCCGATGGCGGCGAGTTCCTTTACAAGTGCGATGCTGTCATCGATCGTGACACCTGAGACACTGCCATCAACCGCGGATATCCTGACGAACATCGGCTTGTCCTGCGGCCAGATTGCGCGTATTTCCCGAGCGATCTCAAGGACCAACCGCATGCGGTTCTCCCGGCTGCCGCCATATTGGTCCCCGCGCAAGTTTGTTAGCGGAGATAGAAACGAGTTGAGCAGGTAGCCGTGCGCGCAATGCAACTCGACGACTTCAAAGCCAGCCCGCAGAGCGCGTCGTGCCGCATCCGCGAAGTTCGAACGAATCTTCGCAAGCCCAACCTCGTCGAGCTCCGCAGGAGTCGGCCAGCCGTCGTCCACTGGGAGGGAGCTTGCCGATACCACCTCCCATGGAAAATCGCCACGCGCATGATCCTCAGGGGTCAGGGGGCCGTCGCCGTAGTAAGGGCGCTGCATTGAGGCTTTCGGGCCTGCATGCGCGATTTGAATGCCGGGACTCGCTCCGTTGGCCTTCAAGAAGCTTGCGATCCGCCCCAGTCCTTCCACATGCGCATCGTCCCAGATGCCGACGTCGCCGTGAGTGATACGCCCTTCAGGCGAAACCGCCGTCGCTTCAACCATGACGAGCCCAAAACCGCCGAGGCCGAATTTTCCATAATGGATCAGATGGTAGTCGTTGGTGAAGCCATCCTTGGCTTCGTATTGGCACATGGGTGAAAGCGCCAAACGGTTGCGCAGGGTTACGCCGCGCAATTTCAACGGTTCGAATAGCTTTGTCATCGAGGTTTTCCAAGATTACGTTCAGGGCACGATTTGCGAGAATTGTCTGTATCGATCATTACAGATGCATTATCTGTAATGATCGATACAGAGTGTCAACCCCTTTTAGGCGACAAAGGAGGAGCAGAGTGAGTTCGCATTCCACGATCCCGCTCCATAAGAGTAAGGGACGCCCTAGGACATTCGATCGTGCGGTGGCTCTCGAGAGCGCCCTGAAGGTTTTCTGGCGGCATGGATTTGAGCCGGCATCCGTCAGCGATCTTTGCAGTGCGATCGGAACCAGTCCGCCGAGCCTCTACGCGGCATTCGGCAACAAGGCGCAGTTGTTCATGGAGGCAGTCGATTACTACGAGCGCGTCTATTGGGACGACATATGGAACCGCATGGCGGCACGCGAAGATTTGCGCGAGTCTCTCGTCGGCTTCTTTCGGGAGGCCGCGAAGGTGCTGACTTCTACGGACGCGCCGTGCGGTTGCCTTGTTGTGCTCGCGGCGACGAATGTTGCGCCTGAATCCCAGGCGGTGAATGACGCCCTGAGGGAATTGCGGCAGGAGAGCATGGACAGGTTCTTGCAGCGCCTGCGTCGCGCGGTAGACGAGGGGCAGTTGTCGACCGATTCCGACGTGAAGGGCCTTGCGCTAACCCTCAATGCGCTCCTGCAGGGAATGTCTCTCCAGGCGCGGGATGGTGCAACACAAGAGGACCTTGAACAAATCGGAATAGTGGCCGCCGCAATTCTGGGCCCATCCAGCAAGAGCGGATCGAGCAGCAATGCATAGCTCGCGAATGCGTTCACTCCCTTTTCGGCATATTGGCGCCTGACCGCGGGCGGCGAGGGCACCCAATCGGGACGCTCTTGCACCTGCTTTATTTGCGATTGCTGAATTGGATCTTGCTTAGGAATGCTCGCGCTAGGGAGGCTTAAGACAGCGGCATCTCGAAGACCTCGAGAGGGGCGCTCACACCACGCACATTGAACGAGCCGACACGGATTAGGTCGCCCTCGCAGGTGGCCATTTCCGCAAACTGTCGAGATAGCAGGATTGGCCTGTTCAATTGCTTCGTCATTCCCTCCAGGCGCGAGGCGATATTCACTGCGGGCCCAATCACAGTGAAGTCCAGCCGCTTCTTTGAGCCGATGTTGCCATAGGCCACTTCGCCGACATGGACTCCGACTCCGTACCGATGCGCAGGCAGGCAACTGCCAGCATTGGCACGGTTAAGGGCTGCTATCGCCGCATGGCCCTCTCGAACAGCGGTGAGAAGATTGTTCGATGCTTGGGGATCGGAAAGCGGAAAGATCGCGAGAAGGCCGTCTCCCACAAACTTGAGGATTTCGCCTCCATATTTCTCGATAGGATCTGAAATGGCGTCAAAATACTGGTTCAGCCGTTTGATGACGTCGTCGCGGGGCCAATGTCCGGCAAACTCCGTGAAATCGCGCAGATCACAGATCATCACCGCGGCGCTGACGGTCTTGCCGGTACCGCGCCTTGTCGCGCCGGCGAGGATCTCTTCGCTGGCATGCGGACCGACATACGTCTCGAGAAATGTCCGAGCAAGAATGTTCTTTAGTCTGATTTCGCTGACCAGAGTTATAGCCGGCAACAGGTTGCGGAGGCATTCTATGTGTTCGTCCGAGAAACCGCCCTTACGGTCGGAAGCGAAGGTCAAAACATGGCGTTTGCCAAGCGTATGATTGAGCGGCCACGCGACGTAGTCGGTGAGGCCCTCCTGGCTTAACTCTGTGTATAGCGGGTACTCAGATATCGTTTCGCGGTCTCCTTCGAGGAGCTTCCTTACCATCGGCACGCCATCGTAAATTTCGTAGGCTGGACTTCTCAAAAACTGCGGAGTCTCTTCGACACCGTAATCGAACGTCGTAATCTTGGCGTCCTTGACGCCGGCTCGCCACAAAATCCTGGCACCAAGCCATTGCGGATGGTGCGTCCGGAAATGCAAAGTCGCGCGGGCCACTGGAATTCCTTCGGCACGGAGCCTTTCGCAAAGCTCGATCAGGATGTTGTCGATAAAGCGTTCTTCCTGCGTCCCGCACATCAGCCAGTCAAGCACGCTGTGGCGCCGTGTAGGCCAGTCCCCTTTCCCGCCGTCGTCGAGGTTCGTATTCGCTGCCATCTAATCGTTCTCTTAGTTAAGCCGAGATCACCCCGCAGCATGATCGTCTCCGGCAGCTCAGGGGGTGAGAGCAACGCCACCTTTTTTCGGGCAAGGCTTCACTGAGACTGCCGTTTTGCAGTGCGGCGCGGCAGTCTAGGCTGCGCTCTTCTCGTTCAGAAGCATCGGCGTTGGGAATTCATTGTTTGTCGGTTGCGTAACAATCCGTGATGCGAGGCTGGTCCCGCCTAGCGGGCCGGCCATTTATGTCGTCATGGGGATCCGGTCATCGGCGGGCATCGGGGCCGCGCCTCGGTGCAAGAGCCGAGCCCGCATTTACCGAGAGGGGATACTATGGCTTTTCGATCCAGCGATTATCCAATTTCCTGAACAACTCGACGGTCCAGCCGATGAATGCCTGAACCTGGGGCGAAAGATGTTGGCGGTTCGGATACATGATGGACAGTGGTTTCTTCGCAGCCCTGTTCTGCGGCAGGACTTCTACAAGTTCTCCCGCAGCAAGATACCCGTCAACCATGGTTCCGGAAACCTGGATCAGCCCGAGTCCCGCCAAGCCGCAGGCAATAAGAGCCTCCGTATCATTTACGAGAATTGCCGGACGCATTTTTACTGCGTCGTCGGCGTGACTTAATTGCAGGTCGATCGTGCGTCTTCCGCGACCGGAGAAGTAGGTGGCGGCGCGGTGGACAGCGAGATCCTCCACGGCCTCCGGCATGCCGTATTCCGAAAGGTAGGCTGGTGAGGCGCATGTCACCATGGTTATATTGGCGACCAGCCGACTGATCATGCTGCCGACCGGAAGCTCCCCGATGCGCAAGACGCAATCGATACCGTCTGCAAGGAGGTCGACCGGTTGATCGCTGACCCCGAGGGTGAGTTCGATCTGTGGATATGTCGCAGCGAAAGCCGGCAGATTGGGGATGATCACCGGTTTTGCGAGGGCGACCGGGATGTCGACCCTCAGTCGGCCCTTCGGCATCTCGCCGGGCCCGCCAAAGAGGTTCTGCGTCTCCGCGACATCAGCAATGAGCTGCACCGCCCGCCTGTAGAAGACTTCTCCCTGGCTGGTGAGGCTTGTCCGACGCGTCGTGCGATGAAGGAGACGTGCCCCGACGGTATCTTCGAGGCTGCTTACCGCAGTCGTAACGCCCGGACGACCCATCCGAAGGGCCTCGGCAGCCCGCGCGAAGCTCCCGTTCTCGGCAACGGATACGAAAATCCTCAGTTGCTGCACGAAATCCATGACCTTTGCCCCCTTGCCCTTCGTATATAGCCAACCTGCGCAGCCTGAGGCGCACAGGGATCGCCTGATCCGATCGCAAGCCTAATTGTTCGCTATTCTGAGAATAGTGAAGTTTCCATTATTGCGATAGTCGGCAACAACGCAAAGGCATAGGCTCCGTCGGGATCGAAATCAGGATAGCGCGCAGAATTGTCGAGCAGGGTTTGTTCCAGATCTCAACGACAGCGCGGCCACATCAAGAGACCTCGTAAATGAGCACCGCTACCAACGCTGTGTCAGACACCAATCCGCATCCCAGCGTTCATCGCGGATTCTCGCGCGTATTCAGGGAGGGACGTCTGACATTTGGCTTCATCGCCCCGCTCGAGGCATACCCGGATGTGCCGGCGCCCACAATGCAAGAGCATGTCGCAATGGCCAGGATGGCCGACCAGGCGGAGTTCTCGGCAATCTGGCTCCGTGACGTGCCGTTCTACGACCCCTCCTTTGGTGACCTCGGCCAGGTCTTCGATCCAATGGTCTATGCGGGGTGGCTTGCCGCGGCGACAACGCAGATAGCGATCGGAACCGCCGGCATCGTGCTGCCCCTCCGTGACCCGATCACGATCGCGAAGCAGGCAGCCAGTCTGGACCATCTCTCGAACAACAAATTCCTGCTCGGCTTGTCGACCGGAGATCGCCCCGTTGAATACCCCGCCTTCGGCGTCGAATTCGGCAATCGAGCGGAACGGTATCGAGACGCACGCGCTTTGATCCGAGTGGCTACTGAACGGGGTTTCCCACGCCACCGCAGTGAATTCTACGGCGAACTGAATGGCGGCCTCGATCTATTGCCGAAACCCATTCAGCGTAGCATTCCGACCTTGGCGATCGGCCGCGCCGGACAGACCGTCGAGTGGCTGGCAGAGCACATGGACGGATGGATATGGCACCAGGGCAATTTGAACAATCTGGGTGCGATTGTCGCCGGGTGGCGGGCAGCGGTGCCAGGGGGCGGCTTCAAGCCTTACGGATACGGGACCTTCTTCAATCTTGATAGAGATCCGGGCGCGCCCGTCCGCACCGGCGACGGGCTGACAGCGGGACGCAAGGCACTTGTCGAGCTTTGGAAACGGCAGCGGGACGAGGGCGTCGCGCATGTCGCTCTGAACCTCAAGATGTCCCGTCGACCCGCCGTCGAGGTGCTGGCCGAGTTGGCCGAGCACGTTCTGCCCCATTTCACCGCCGAATAGTCAGCCGACGCAACGAAAGGAAATAACATGGCCCGCACCGTGCGCATTCACGAGTATGGAGATCCGAGCGTGCTCAGGATCGAGGATCTTGATGTTCCGCCGCCGGAACACGACGAAGTCCAGATCGCTGTCCGCAGTATCGGCCTCAACCGGGCTGAAAGCATGTTTCGGCGCAATGCCTACGTCATCGATGCGGCTTTTCCGAGCAGGCTCGGATACGAAGCCGCTGGCGTCGTCGAGGCGGTCGGAGCATCGGTATCCGACATCAAGAAGGGCGATGTCGTCAGCGTCGTGCCCTCCTTGGACATGACACGGTGGGGCACATATGGCGAGCTCGTCAATGTTCCAGCAAAGCTTGCTGTAAAGCATCCGGAAAGCGTGTCCTTCGAGAAGGCCGCGGCCGCCTGGATGCAATATGTCACCGCATGGGGCGCCCTCATTCATCAGGCGAAGCTGACTGCCGGCGATTTTGTCATCGTGACAGCCGCCTCGAGCAGTGTTGGCCTCGCCGCATTCCAGGTGGCGCGGATGGTGGGGGCGACGATCATCGCCACGACGAGGACCAGCGCAAAACGCCAGGCTCTGCTTGACGCGGGCGCTCACTACGTCGTCGCCACAGA
Organism: Ensifer sp. 38_S197; assembly: GCF_056924495.1. Taxonomy (NCBI): domain Bacteria; kingdom Pseudomonadati; phylum Pseudomonadota; class Alphaproteobacteria; order Hyphomicrobiales; family Rhizobiaceae; genus Ensifer; species Ensifer sp. 38_S197. The sequence continues at coordinate 2,456,451 of NZ_JBXOVZ010000001.1, forward strand.
TGAGGAGGATCTGGTTTCGAAGGTTCAGGAAATCACCACCGGAAAGGGTGCGCGCGTCGTATTCGATCCCATCGGCGGACCGATGTTCGAAGCGCTTACCAAGAGCATGTCCCGCGGCGGCATTCTCGTCGAATATGGCGCGCTGAGCACGGAACCAACGCCATTCCCTCAGTTTACCGTACTGGGAATGAACCTGACGCTTAAAGGCTACCTCTACAATGAGATCGTCGAGGACGACGAAGCGCTCGCCCTGGCCAAGGCGTTCGTCAACGATGGCTTGGCTTCGGGAAAGTTGGATCCGGTCATCGCTCGCGTGTACCCCTTCGACGATATCCAAGACGCGACCCGCTTTCTGGAGTCCAATGAACAGGTCGGGAAGGTCGTGGTCAACGTCGTTTGACCCAATCCTTGCCTCCGCGGCGCCTGAGGGCGCCGCGGACACGACGGGAAATCAGCACCAGCCTTCTCGGGTGGTGACGATCGCAATGACAGGTATCGCTCCGAGACCGGGGCGCGATGCAACGGCCACCGGCTTCATAAGCGTAATACGGTCTGTCGGTGCGCAGGTTTACCGCTAGCATCGATTATTTGGGATATCTGAACAATCGAGAATATTAATCGAATTGTCCCGATGGCAGGCCGAGGATAGTGTTGCGGCGACGGACGGTTGCCACTACTCGGACATTCGAAGCCGACACGTTCATCGCCCGTTGCACCAAGGGCTGGCGCATTCGCCCGCTTGCGATCCGTTTGCCGACCTTCGCGAATAGCTGCCCTTCCGCAAAGGAGCTCGACTAATGTTAAACGTCTACCGCCGAATTGTTGTTCGCAAGCCGGGCGGACCCGAGGAGTTGGATTGGGAGGAGCTTGTTTTGCTCGCGCCGCGCGAGAACGAGATCTCGATCAAGCAGGAAGCTATGGGGGTCGAGTTCATCGATACGCAGCTTCGCTCCGGGCAAATGCCAGCGGAAATGCCTACTGGGCTCGGCTTTAGCGCGGTCGGGACTGTGATTGAAATCGGGTCCGCGGTCACGTCCTTGAAGGTGGGCGACCGTGTCGCATACTCATGGCCTGTCGCGGGCGCGTATGCTGAAATGCGCAACGTGCCCGCCGAGAGGGCCTACCGATTGCCAGATCAGGCGATGCCAGCGGCAACGGCGGCCGGAGCGCTGTTCCGGGGGCTGACGGCGTGGTACCTCGCAACCCGCCTTCGTGAAATCAAGAAAGGCGACTTCGTGCTCGTGCACGCCGTCGCCGGGGGTGTCGGACAGATTCTTGTGCAGTGGCTCAAGCATCTCGGTGCCATCGTGATCGGCACCGCCGGTTCAGAGGACAAGCTGTCTGTGGCCAACGAGCTCGGCGTCGACTACCCGATACTTCAGTCAGACGACTTTGCAACCAAGGTTGCCGAGATCACTGGCGGGAAAAAATGTGCGGTGGTCTACGATTCTGTCGGCAAGTCTACTTTCGCAGGATCGCTCGACAGCGCCGCGAGGTTCGGGCTCGTGGTGTCTTACGGATGGGTATCGGGAGACGTGGACGGAGTTTCCCTGCCGGAATTGCGAAACAAGGGCTCGCTATTCGTTACGCGGCCGACCGTTAGCCAATACACTGCCGAGGCCGATGATTTTCGAGCAGGCGCCGAAGCAGTCTTCGGGCTGATCTCTTCAGGCGTTTTGAAAATCAACGTCGGCAACGCCTATCCCTTGTCTCAGGTAGCGCAGGCGCATTCCGATCTCGTAAGCCGCAAAACCACGGGTTCGGTGGTGCTCATCGTCTCGTAACGAGATCGCGAGTGTTCTCATCGCCGAGAGCTCATGGGTGGAGGATCCATGAGCGGGGATGTTTGCAAAACCGCCGGGCCGACCGGCTCGTCGAGCAAAGCCCGAGCATACGAGCGGGCGATCTGCAAGGCCGCCGAAAGCGCCTGAAGCATCCGCCGGCTCCAGGTCGTCGAAATGCGCGGACATGCTTGATTTGGGCTGGATCGGCCACGGGCAGGTCACGCTGAAAGGTCGGCTTCACGCTCGACCGAGGGGTCGCGACCGGGGAGGTCCGGCTTGGGGAGGGGATCATGAAATTATTCTACAGCACCACATCTCCGTACGCGCGCCTGGTGCGCGTTGCGCTCGCTGAGAAGAGCGTATCCTTCGAGGGGCAGTTGACCGACCCCTGGAAAGATGCTTCTGCGCTCCTTGCGGCCAATGCAAGTGCCCGTGTGCCGACGCTCGTGCTCGACGACGGCCGGGCATTGACCGAGAGCCTGCTCATCCTGATGTGGCTCGAAGGCGAGTATCCGAGCAACTCGCTGCTCGGCAACGATCCAACCAGCGTTCTATCAAAGGCGGGGATAGCGATGGGCGGCATCGACGCCGCGGCGGCCATCATTATCGGCCGCAGGATGACGGATGGATCGTTCGACGAATCGCCGGTCGGGTTGCGCCGCCGCCGGTCGGTGGTCGAGTCCCTGCGCCGTCTGGAGGCCGATCCGCCAACGGTCGATCATGGCGTGCCGAACATCGCCGCAATCTCAACCGTGGTGCTGGTCGACTACATGCGCTTCCGCTTTCCGACGGTGACGTGGCTGCCGCAACTTCCCCGCCTGGACGTATTGTCCGGACGGCTCCGATCGCGTCCGTCCTTCGAACAAACGCAACCGCGCGACATGCCAGCGGCGTAGCCGCGACGGCTATCGACATTCCATTGCCCTGCTCCTTGCCGTCCAGCGTCGCTGGCGGGGTGGGGAAACACGTGTCTGAAAGAACCAGGAGTATCTATATGGCCAGGATTATCGAAGTTCTCTCGCCGTTCGACGGCGCGCCCGTCGGACAGGTGCCCGCCGCTACGGCAGAGGATATCGAACATGCCCTTTCCACCGCCTACGCCCTCTATCGTGATCGCCGGCAATGGCTGTCCAAGCAGCAGCGCGTCGCAATCCTGAAGCGGTCCGCCGAAATTATCGGAGCGCGTCGCGAAAAGCTTGCCCGCCAAGCCGCCCATGAGGGCGGCAAGCCTCTCAAGGATTCGCTGATCGAGGTCGATCGCGGCATCGACGGCATCCACACCTGCATCGAGGAACTCAGGACCAAGGCGGGCCAGGTGGTCCCGATGGACCTCAATGCGACCTCCGCGGGCAGGGTTGCCTTTACGCAGCACGAGCCCATCGGCGTCGTGGTCGGCGTCAGCGCCTTCAATCACCCGTTCAATCTCGTGGTGCACCAGTTGGCCCCCGCCGTCGCCGTCGGCGCGCCGGTGATCCTCAAACCTGCTACGAGCACACCGCTGTCGTGCAAGTCGCTTGTCGACATCTTTCATGAGGCGGGGCTTCCGCCAAGCTGGGCACAGATGGTGGTTCCGGAGAATTCCGAGCTGTCTACGCGCCTGGTCACGGACGCTCGCGTTGGCTTCCTCTCCTTCATCGGGTCGGCCGCCGTCGGCTGGATGCTGCGATCGAGGCTTGCTCCCGGTGCGCGCTGCGCGCTCGAGCATGGTGGTGTCGCCCCGGTGATCGTTTCGCACGACGCCGACCTCGAAATGGCCATGCCGCGCATTGCCCGCGGCGCCTTCTGGCACGCCGGCCAGGCCTGTGTCGGCGTGCAGCGGGTGTTCTGCCATCGAAGCATTGCCGCCGACGTAGCGGACGGATTGGCGACCCTGGGCGATAGGATGGTGATCGGAGATCCGCTGCTGATGACCACGGATGTCGGACCTCTCATCGCCCACAAGGAGGTCGAGCGGATCGGACGCTGGGTGGACGAGGCGGTCGCCGGCGGCGCACGACTGGTCTGCGGCGGAAAGAAACTTTCCCCAAGCTGCTACTCGAACACCGTACTGCTAGATCCGCCTGCGGACGCCGACGTGACGCGCAAGGAAGTGTTCGGCCCGGTGGTCTGCGTCTATGCGTATGACGACGTCGACGCAGCGATCGCGGCATCGAACGACCTGCCTTACTCGTTCCAGGCCGCTGTGTTCACCCGCAACATCGATACCGCGATGCACTGCTACCGCCATCTCGACGGCACGGCGGTCATGGTGAACGAGAATACGCTGTTCCGCGTCGACTGGATGCCGTTCGCCGGCGCACGGCAGTCGGGACATGGCGTCGGCGGCATGCCCTACACCATGCATGAGATGCAGACCGAAAAGATGATGGTCTGGCGCTCGGACGCGCTCAACCAAGCCTGACTGCACTGCAGCCGAAGGCATCCGGGCTTGGTCTTCGCTGTTCACGACGAGAAGCCTTCCACCTCTCTAACAGGATACTTGAGATGACCTCTTTCTCGAATGTGCTTTCCAACCCGATGGCGAGTTCGCCGAACAAGATAAAGCTCGGCGTCTTTGCGATCAACGCACATGGCGGATGTGCTATTACGACGGCTCCCGAAGTTCATCGCGCCGAGAACTGGCGTACCAACCTCGAAACGGTACAGATTGCCGACGAAGCCGGCTTCGAGGCAGCGATTCCGATCGGGCGCTGGCGCGGGTTCGGCGGCGAGAGTAACTTCGGCGGCACGAGCCTCGAGACCTACACTTGGGCGGCCGCTATCGCGGCCTCGACCAAGCAGATCGCCACGATCACCACATCGCACGTCCCGACGGTGCATCCACTCTTCGCGGCCAAGCAAGCCGCGACGATCGATCACGTCAGCGGTGGTCGCTTCGGGCTGAACATCATCTGTGGCTGGTTTGGCCCGGAAATGCGTATGTTCGGCGGCTCGATGATGGAGCATGACGAACGCTATGCATTCGCCGACGACTGGCTTGCCGTCGCGCAGAAGGCCTGGACCAATGAAGGTTACTTCGATCACAAGAGCGGCTACTTCAACCTCGTTCAGGCATTCTCCGAGCCGAAGCCTCTCAACCGCCCATTCCTGATCAACGCCGGCGGTTCGCCGCGCGGCATGCGCTATTGTGCGCAGCACTGTGATGCGGCGTTCATAATTCTCGGTTCGCACGACCTTGAGGGCGTCCGCAAGCAGGTGCGCGCCTACAAGGATCTGGCAAAGAACGAGTTTGGCCGTGATCTCAAGGTGTGGTGCTACTCCTACGTCTCGGTCGCCGAGACTCTCGAAAAGGCGAAGAAGTATGTCGATCGCTACGTGATCGAATACGGCGACGACGAAGCCTGCAATAACATCGTCAAGGAACTGGGCATCCAGACAGGCATCTTCACGCCCGAACAGGCGGAGCAGTTCCGCTATCATTTCAAAGCGGGCTGGGCCGGGTTCCCCCTCGTTGGCACGCCCGAGATGATGGTCGACCACCTCGGAATGCTGGCGGAGGCCGGAATGGACGGGGTGTGCCTGAGCTGGCTCGACTACAACAATGGGATCAAACAGTGGAACGCCGAGGTCATGCCCCTGCTCGAAAAGGCGGGCCTGCGCGAGTCGACGACACCGGTGCAGATGCGCCTGGCAAACTGACGCCGGGCGAGCCCGGCGGCATTTCTCGCCGGGCTCGGAGACGAGCATCGCGCCCGCATTCAAATGAGAGGAGTTCGCCATGAATACCCAGTCGGCAGACATTGCGCAGGTTACGTCGGACTTTAAAAAGGCGATGCGTCGACTGGCTTCGACGGTGACCATCATCAGCACGGCCGATGTCAATGGCAACCGCTATGGGATGACGGCAACGGCCGTGACCTCCCTGTCGATGGATCCACCCTCGTTGCTCATTTGCGTCAATCATAATGCGAGCATCCATGCGCCTCTGATCGGGCGAGGGCGTTTCTGTGTGAACGTCCTGACAACCGAACACGAAGATCTTGTCGGGGCCTTTAGCGGCAAGCTGATGGGCGACGCCCGGTTCCAGATCGGCGAGTGGCGCTCGGAATCGAGCGGCATGCCATATCTGGACGGAGCCCAATGTAATCTCTTCTGCGACATAGACAGCGAGATTCCATTCGGATCGCATTCGATCGTCATCGGAAGGGTTGTCGCGGTGCGGGTCGAAGAGGATATTCGCCCGCTGATCTTTGCCGATGGAAGGCTGGGCACAACCCAGTCCCTGACGGGGCACGTACGTGTCGTTTCCAACCTGTCGACCTTGACCCAGTTCCTACCCATGGATCTGGAAGCGTTTCTGACAAAGTATCCGTTGATCGACATGCACGTGGAAGAGCGTGTCAGCACAGACGTGGTCACGGCCGTCGCAGAGAACGCCTTCGACATCGGCTTCATCGTCGAAGGCCCGAAGACCGGGTCGCTGGAGGTCATCCCGTACCGGGAAGACAGATTGGTGCTCGCGGTTCCGGCCAATCATCCGCTGGCGGAAAGGTCGTTGGTCAAGTTCGAGGAAACGTTGGATTACAACTATGTCGGCCTGCATACTGGGAGCCAGATCAATCTGCAGATCCAGAAGATTGCCGCTGAACTTGACAAGCCCTGGCGGTGCCGCATGCAGGTTCACACCTACGATGCCCTCGCTGCGATGGTGCAAGCCGGCTTGGGCGTCGGATTGCTTCCACTCAACATGGCAGAGGTCTTCTCCAGGGCCCTTGGGATCAAGATCGTCGGGATCGACGAGGACTGGACGCATCGCCGCCACGCCATCGTCATTCGCTCCTACGAGAGCCTGCAGGCCGCCGGCAAGAGGCTGGTCGATCATCTGAAACGCGTGGCGCCTTAACTGTGGACGGCGTGACCGCAATCGAAGGAAGACCGAAATGGCAAAGCGCATTGTCGGCATCAGCGGCAATTTCACCCGCCCGTCCCGGACACGAACATTGGTCGAAGCAGTTGTCGACGAAGCCGTTCGCAGAGGCGGTTGGGACGGCCAAGTCTACGATCTGGTCGACGCCATGCCAGGGCTGGCGACGGCCACGTCATCGACGAGCGACGACCCCCAACTCGCGCAGATATGGAAAGCCATTAGCGACTGCGACGCCCTTGTGGTCGGGTCGCCCGTCTACAAGGCGTCGTACAGCGGTCTGCTTAAGCATCTGTTCGACCTGATGGATATGCATGCGCTGAAAGATCGGCCAGTGGCGGTTGTCGCCACGGCGAAAGCGCCACAGCACTACTTAATGATAGAGCATCAGTTCAAACCGCTATTCGGCTTCTTCGGCGCCCATGTGCTTCCTGGGTCAATCTTCGCAACCGACGCGGCATTCACCGCGGAGGGTGCGGTGCTGGAGGCCACTGCCACTGACATCTGCAAATTGGTCAATCAACTCGCTGCCGCCTCCATGACATCATGAGAATGGCTTGGTTCATGAAGCCATCAGCCTAGTTCGTCACAGATGAAGGGGCCGTGTCGCGTGTGAAAGTCCTTCCTGTTTTGCAGAGACTGGCGGGGCAGGGCGCCTCCGCAAGACGGGTTCAGCCTCGCGTCTCCTGACAAATAGGCGCATTACATAAGGGCACAAGGAACGCGTGTGCTGCTCGCCAGCGTATGTCTGAGACTTGTCGCGGCTCGGCACCGGCTTTCAACGAGCACGTGTGTAATTGTTCTGCCAGATTGATCAATATGTCGAATAATTGCGTTTGTCTGTTTAGAGGCCGCATCCTAGTGTGTCGCTATCGGCCGGCCAGGGTGCGCTTCGCACACGAGATGAAGGGTGGTCGAGCGCTGGTAGGAGCGCATCGCCAAGGGGATTGCGGCACGGGCCGATCTTAATCGCCGGGCCGGGTCGGGTGGCGACCAACACATGGGAGAGAGAAAATGTACACATCGTCACCGGCCCAATCAGGGCCGAACGCAGGCCCGTCTGCGCACGTACAAAAAATTCCGATTGCGAAGGTCGCCTGCGCGAGCTTCATAGGTACCGCAATCGAATACTTCGATTTCTTCCTTTTCGGCACAGCTGCGGCGTTCATCTTCACCAAGATATACTTTCCCACCCTGGACCCGTTGACGGCCACTCTCGCGTCGTTTGCCACATTCGGGACGGCCTTCATCGGCCGACCGTTGGGCGGCATCGTTTTCGGGCACTTCGGGGACCGCATCGGCCGCAAGCGGATGCTCGTGGCCAGTCTGCTGATCATGGGCGGCTCGACCGTGTTCATTGGACTGCTGCCAACCTACGAACAGATCGGTATTCTCGCGCCGATGCTGCTGGTCGCCGCCCGCTTTTTGCAAGGTCTTGCGGTCGGCGGCGAATGGAGTGGCGCGGTTCTGATGGCGGCCGAACATGCTCCGCCGCATCGGCGCGCATTCTATTCCAGCTGGACCCAGTCCGGCGCCCCCACTGGGCTGGTCCTCGCCACTGCATCCTTCTGGTGCGTTCAGCAATTGCCGGAGGAACAGATGATGTCCTGGGGGTGGCGCATTCCCTTCATCGCCAGCGCCTTACTAGTGGTGGTTGGCCTGTGGATTCGCCTCAAGATCACCGAGACCCCTGCTTTCGCCGCAATCAAGGCCGCTGGTGCCGAGGAGCGCTTTCCGGCGCGCGAGGTGATCCGCACGAGCTGGGGGCCCCTCCTGCGCACGATCTTCGCCATCTCCGGCGCGAATGTCCTGTACTACATAGTCAACGTCTTCTCCATCAAATATGGCGTCGACAACCTGGGCCTGCCACGGGGTACCATACTGGCGGCCATCTGCGCCGGATCCTTCCTGCAGATTTTTACCATCCCGGCCGCGTCTCTCCTGGCAGACCATCTTGGACGCAAGCCGGTGCTCATTGCTGGCAACTTGATGCTGGCTTTAGGGGCGTTCCCCTTCCTTTGGCTGATCGATACAGCGCAGTCCGGAATGATCTTTCTGGCGCTGATACTCTCGATCTCGCTCGCGCACGCGACGTGCTTCGGGCCTCTCGCAGGCTTTGCCTCGGAGCAATTTCCTACGAAACTGCGCTATAGTGGATCGGCCATGGGTATTCAGATCGGCGGCCTCATCTCGAGCGGCCCGGTCCCCTTCGTCGCAACCGGGCTGGTCTTGTGGGGAGGCGGATCCTGGCCGCTGTCCGTCTACATCTTAGGCGCCGCAATCATCTCCCTGATCGCGGTGTTCTCCGCTCGGGAAACCTTCCGCGACGCAATCGAGATGTCGAGGCCGATCGGCCGGCATGACCGCGTTGCATCGGTCGCCTCCTGACAAGATGGAGACACGCCGGCGGCAAAAGTAGCCGCCGGCGGCATACCGGAAGTCATCCGCATGAAGCGAGCTAGGCACCGGACAAGTAGCGGTTTTGGACGTGCATTGACTGATAGACAGGAGATGGGTGTGAGCAAGGTCGATATAGATCATCTCAAGAGCTGGATCGGAAAGACGAGCGAGAGCGCCGACGAGATCTCGCCGCGTCTGGCTTCCAGCCTCGCGGCTGTGCTAGACGAGGACACGGACCTTGCAGTTGGCGATGATGCGCCGACAGGCATCCAATGGTGCCTGTCACCAGACATTGTGCCGATGTCCGGACTAGGGCCGGACGGACATCCGACACGCGGCGGCTTCCTGCCGCCGGTTCCCTTTCCCCGCCGAATGTGGGCCGGCGGGACGCTCGCCTTCACGGGGGATCTGCGCGTCGGAGACCGAGTGACGCGAAAGTCGCGGATAGCGGACGTTTCGTTAAAGGAGGGGCGTAGCGGCGCGCTTGTCTTTGTCGCTGTCAATCACGAGTACCACACGCTTCGTGGGCTGGCACTCAGCGAGCGCCACGACATTGTTTACCGGGAACTGGTCCCTGCCAGTAGCGGATCGGTTGCGCCGACCGCACAGGTCCCGCCCGAGCACAGCTTTTCTGTTGCGGCGACGCCCGTCTTGTTGATGCGCTATTCCGCGGCCACGCTCAACGGACACCGAATCCACTACGATCGGGAATATTGTATGAATGAGGAGAATTATACGGGCCTTGTCGTACATGGGCCATTGCAGGCCACATATCTCCTCAAGCTCGCGCGCAAAGTAAACGACGGCCGGTTTCCTTCGCACTTCTCTTATCGCGGACTGAACCCCCTCTTCGATGGAGCGGCGTTCACCGTAAACGCGAGAAATTCGGGCGATGAAAAACAGCTTTGGACTGCGAATGCTGAAGGGCTGACGACGATGACTGCGACAGCGAGCAAATAGCTTCCACGTATCGAGATACCGGAAGCGTTTAGATATTCCTTGCGTTGGTACCCGATGGCGTCTGCACACGGTCGGTTCGTGCAGACGCGATGCGCCCCGCCCACGTGACGCTATAATTTCGGACAGGCTATGCGGACACAATATGGCCTCAGGCGCGAAGGCAAGGCCCTTGGTCGCCCCCCGAGCCTGAGCGAGAAACAAAAGGAGTGCGTATTGGAAGATCTCGCGCAAGGGATGAGCGTGTCGGCTGTTGCGAGAAAGTTCGCGACCAGCCGTCAAACCATCATGCGAGTCAGAGCCGTTGGCTAACGGTCCGCCCGGTGTCGGCGCGAAGGCCGACGGCCTCGCGGAGCTTCTACAGCAGGACGTAGGCGGCCTTTTACTGGACGTTGAGCTTGCGGCTCAGGTGAAGTGCCGCCATGCCTTTGGCGGCCGTAATTTCCTCCCAGATCGCCATGATGATCTTTTTGAAGGAGAGCTTCCGGTTGGCGAACACCGTCCCGGACGTCACCGAGAATTCGGCGCGGCATTCGGGCTCCGAACATCTAAAACGGCGTCGCCGAACGCGGTAAGGTTCCAGGCAGCCGCAGCGGGGGCAGTACGGTTCACCCGCCGTTGTCAGCCCAGCGGAAGTCGACGAATAGGCCGTAGGCGTCGTCCTCGGAGAGAGACCAGACCTTCTCGGGATCGCGGTCGCGGCCATCCGGGCGCAGGAGCGGATGCTGCCCGAAGCCATCCCTCGGGTCAGGCCAGGCGCAACGCTCGTATTTCGAACCTCCGATCTCCTGCAGAGAAGGGGTCATAGGAATTCGGCCTCAGAATGGGAGTGGGCTTCTGTGGCATGTTCAGATTTCCAGTCGATACGCAGGACATAGGCGGACGACTCCGTCGCAAGGACGCATGAAGGTCAGCGCTCTATTCGTATCGGTCTGAACATGGGAGGGCGATTACCGGGGATATGCCCCGGAGTCGATCCGAATTGCGCTAAAGCGCGACGGTCTGGCAAAAGCCCGGAGATAGAATCTCATTGACCTTGCGAGAGCACCATAGCCGAGTTGCTCGAAGGAGCAGATGAAATGGCCGCGCTCAACAAGCAAGCAGCCTCCTGGAATGTTAGCCCGCCTGTCGGTAACGAAGTGCTCTGATGGTCCGGAGCAACGTTCCGAAGCATGGCGACGTCTTTCTCGTCGACCTCAATCCAGTCGTAGGAAACGAAATGAGGGATGATCGTTGCTGTGTTGTGATCACCCCTCGCGAAATCAATCTCGTGGGAATGTGCCTCACGGTCCCTATTATCACCGGCGGTGCGTTTACCCGCAAAGCCGGGCTTGCCGTCAATATCTCAGGTCATAAAACGACCGGGGTGGCTCTATGCAATCAGGTGAGAGCGCTCGACATCATGGAGCGGGTGAAACAAAAGACGGCCAGACATGTCGACACGCTGGATGCCTCCACCACTGACGAGATAGTCGCCAGAGTGGTCAGCATGATCGATCCTGCTTAATCGGCCATCATCGCTGGAAAACCGCTCATCACATGATCGCTTCTTCGAAGCCCTAGGTGCTACGAACCGTCGATAAGGTTTGTGGCAACTGCTCCATAATGCCGCAGAAAGCGTGGCGAACGATAGTTAGGTTTGCTCGACGTTACCGCCGTCATTTCTATCAAAACTCCTCCCAATCGTTCGCAGCCGCAGCGGTCGCGGGCGAGCGCGCGAAGGCGTTCACAACCTTCGTGCCGAGCATACGCGCAGGCGAAGCCACCGGCCTTGTGTTCTTGCTCTCCGCGTGACCGCTTGAAGCGAGCCACAAGTTCGCGAAGCTTGGCCGCCTCGTTGGCCAAGCTCGACGCCGCCGCCGTGGATTCTTCAGCCATCGCGGCGTTCTGCTGAATGCCCTGATCCATCGCGTTCACAGCTGCATTGATCTCAGTCAGTCCGATCGTCTGTTCCTTCGCCGAGCCTGCGATCGCGCTCACATGGCCGTTGATCTGGCCGATGTACCCACCGACGGTATTGAGGGCATCGTCGGCGTCTCGCACGAGTTTGACGCCGCTTTCCACCTCAAGGGTAGAATTCTGGATGAGCGCCTTGATCTCCTTGGCTGCCTGCGCCGAGCGTTGAGCAAGCTCTCTGGCTTCCTGAGCGACGACGGCAAAACAGTTGCCCGCTTCGCCGGCCCGCGCTGCTTCAACGCCAGCATTAAGCGCCAGCAGATTCGTTAAGAAGGCAATCTCAGCAATAACGCCGATGTTGCCAGATATCTGCTGCGAGCTGTTCTCGATGCGCCGCATCGCCTCCTCAGCGCGGGCAACCACTTCGGTGGAACTGGCGGCGTTTTGATTGGCCTGGCTCGCTACAGCGCGCGCTTCTTCCGTCAGCTTAGTCGACGAGGTCATATTGGCAACGATCTGATCCAGCACTGCGGCGGTCTGCTTCAGCGAAGCAGCCTGTTCGGTACGACGGGATAGATCGTTGGCACCGTCATTGAGTTCCTGTGCCCCTCCGTCAATGAAGCTTTCGGCGACTGCCTTCACCGTGTCTCTCACTCGAGCGACCGTATTGTTGAAGTGTAAGCGCGCATTTCGCTGCGCGTTATAAGTGGGCTTGAGCCGGCGGTCAGGCAGGCTGCCTTTTGAAGTTGAATGGTAGCAGGTCATCGATGTCGGCGTTGTCGGGACGCTGCGGCAGTTCGGTTAGGACGTGGCGCAACCACGCGAATGGTTCGACGCCACAGGCGCGACAGGTCAACATCAGGCTATAGATGACGGCGCTGGCCTTGGCTCCATCGACGGTGTCGCTGAACAACCACGATTTTCGCCCAGTGGCAAAAATTCTAATGTCGCGCTCGAGTAAATTGTTATCAATCGGCATCCTACCGTCGTCGGTATAGCGGGTCAGATATTCCCATTGATTGCGCGTATAGGAGACGGCGTCGCCAAGCTTGGTGTCGGGCACGACCTTTGGAGCGATCGCGTCGAGCCACGCCTTGAGGGCGTTCAGGACTGGGACGCTGTGTTTCTGGCGAAAGCGCCGCATATAGTGATCTGGCGTTTCACCGTCATCCGGCCTCTCGTCCCGCACCTGCCTTTCAATTCGGTAGAGCTGGTCGAAGAACTTGATGGCTTGTGCCGGCGGCCCGCCGGGTTTCTTGCGCGCCTTGAGAGCATCGACAAACTTCCGCCTGGCATGGGCCATGCAGCCGACATGCGTGGCGCCTTTCAACGTGCGCCAGGCCTGATAACCGTCACTCATCAGGATGCCGCAGTAGTCGCCAAGGAAGGCCTGCGGATGCTCCTGCCCGCGGCCGGGCTGATAATCGAACAGCACGATCGGCTGTTTGCTGTCCTCGCCGCTGCGAAAGGCCCACATATACGACGTGCTGGTCGCTTCCTTGCCCGCTTCCTTCAGCACCTGGACTGTGGTCTCGTCACCATGAATGACGGTCTGCGATCGAAGCCGCAGCCTCAGCCTGTCATAGATACGAGACAGGTGCTTTTCGCTCGAACCGATCACCCAGTGGCCCAAAGCGCCGCGGCTGACAGGAACCCCAGCGCGCTCGAAGGCCTGCGCCAAACGATAGAGCGGCGTGCCGTCGACATATTTATGAACGAGCGCGAAGGCCAGCGTTGAGGCCGTGGCGATGCTACCCGGAAGCGGCTGCTTCGGCATCGGCGCGATGATAACAGGCGTGCTGATCCCGGTGCGGTCACAGTTACGGCACGCATATTTGGCTCGCGCATTCTGCAGAACCGTGGCCTTCACCTCGATGTGAAGCTGCTCGGTAACGAGCTCGCCCATGCGATGCATCGGGTGGCTGCAGCACGGACAGACCTTCTGGTCGTCGGCAAGGTCATATTCGACGCGCTGGCGCGGCAGGTTCGCCGGCAATGGCCTGCGGCCGGGTTTCCTGCCCTCCGGCTTTTCGATCTCCGGCAATCCCGTGTCCGGTAGAGCGACGGCATCATCGGCGTCTTCGCTGTCCTCGTCCCCCTCAAGGGCAGCCTGCTCGGCTTCGTTGAAGATGCGATCCATGTGCTTTTCGCTGCGAGGAGCAAAACGATGCAACTGCGCCAGCGCCAGTTCTTCCTCAAGCTTGAAGACGCGCTGCGCGAGGATATCCTTCTCGGCCTTCAGCGCGGCGATTTCTGCAGCATTCGCCGCCAAAAGCGCCATCAATTCCGCAACATCAGGGGTGTCGGCTCGAGTCATCATAGTCTTGAATCTGAGCCGTTCCCTTACGTCAACGGCAAAGTTCAGCCGACAAATTCATATTGCCGCACCGGATGGCGCACCATCGCGTCGAGATCAATGCCGTCGAGCAACCAGTGCAGTTGTTCAGCGTCAAGCGCCACCACCGCCTCCTGCCGCCGCGGCCAGCGGAACTTGTCTTCCGACAGCGCCTTCAACACGAGCACAAAGCCAGACCGATCGAAGAACAGCAATTTCATCCGGGTTCTGCGACGATTGCAGAAGGCGAACACCGCGCGCTCGAACGGGTTGAGGCCCATAGACTGCTCCACCAGGATCGCAAGGCTGTTGATTCCCGCACGGAAGTCGATCGGCTCCCGGTGAAGATAGACGCGCAGATCATCAGCCAGCCGGAACATCGCAACGCCCCAGTGCTTCGATCATCGCCGACAGAGCCTCAGCATCCGCATCTTCAAGCTCAAGCCGCACACCGTTCGGTAGTGACGCCCTCAACCGCAGCCGTGGCGATGTCGGCCGAGCCGACGGAGCCGGCGGTCGCGCAATCGGCGCGGCCGCAACCACCGGAACGAAGGCCGGCGGCGCGCTGTTCGGCAGAACCGTCAATTCCTTCTCGCTCGCTTGCCGGCGTCGCCGTAGCGCCACCCAATTGCGCAACTGATTGGCGTTGACCCCGTGCGAAAGCGCAAGCCCTGCAATCGATACTCCCGGCTCAAGGGCCGCATCGACCAAGCGCTCCTTCTCAACCGGATCAAATCGTCGCTTACCGTTGCCAAGAACCCGAACCACTCGAAGCGGCCCTGATCTTCCCGCGCCATCCAATGTCATGTGTCCATAGTCTCCGTTGTGGACACAGAATCCCTCACTGCCACGTCTATGAACAGGTGCGGCGAATTCCGCGCTTACGTTGAAGTCGTTTCGGACGCCTTCGAATTCTGGTGCGAATGGCTGGTGAAGCCCACATGTCAGATCGCCGGAGGACAGCGCTCTCAGACCGGCAGCGAGGTCGTGTGTGGCCTGTTCCATTCTCGCTGTGCGAGCCCGGCCCTCCTCGGCAAACAGTACCGTCGAGCGGATACCGCGCTCCACTTCGATAGGTGTTAAGGAGCGGAAGCGAGATCGACCTTGTATTGCGACGGCACCGTTTCGGGACACGCACAAGGTGTGGGTTTGCGCCGTCAGCTCAGCCGCAACGGCCGAGCTGACTCTTCAGAGATCTACATGCCCCTATAGCGCATAGGGCCATTCGGCAGGGACAAACCGATACCCTTTCTTTTCTTTCGAAAGATGCCCTGTTGCGGGAAAGGGCATGTGCATACCTGCAATCATCAATTCGTCGGAGGCGGCCATTTCTAGCGCCCGTTTCCGGGACTTGGCGGCAAGCTGTGGATCCACGTCAAAAACCGGGCCCCATTCGGGGTGGACAAGCTGAAACGTTGCATGGTGGATGGTATCCGCCCATACAAACAAAGATTCACCGTCGGAATTCAGCATGTAGCCGGTGTGACCTGGCGTATGACCTGGCAATGGGACTGCGGTAAACGCACTGAGCAGCTCTGCCTTGCCAGAGAATTTCGTTAGGCGTTTTTGGTATGCCTTTGCAGCTGCCCGGGCGCCGGTAAAGAAAGGTTTGAACGCCTCGGGAGCCGCCCGCATGTTGGCGTCGTCATGCCAGTAGCCGTATTCATCCTCCGACACGATCATTTCCGCATTCGGGAAGAGGGCCTCGCCATTTGCATCAATCGATCCAGCAATGTGGTCAGGATGCATATGCGTGAGGAGGACCGCATCGATCTGATCCGGTTTGATCCCGCTTGCGCCGAGCGCAGCTGGAAGTTTTCCGAGGGTTGGCCCGAGCGAGTTTGCCGCACCTGTGTCGATAAGGATCAGACGGTCGCCCGTGTTCACGACGAATGCGTTGATAGGGCTGACGCTCGTTGGCTGGAACTGGGCCGCAGCCAATCTAGCTGCATCTGCTTTTGGAGCATTAAACAGCTCGGCGGGCATCTCCATATAGCCATCGAGAAGTGCAGTGACTTCAAGACTCCCGATGCGCCGACGTATCACGCCCGGAACCTGTGCGGCTGCGGCCGGGGCTTTGGCCTTGGCTTGGCGGGGAAGAGATGCGGCGGCAAGGGCGGCACTCGCCCCAGCGGCGACCGCAAAAAGATTTCTTCGTGAGAAGTTCACAGCAGATCCTCGTTTTCAATGTGGATCAGTGCCCTGTAACATATCAACCTCTCGCCTTAATTGGTGGAAATCTTATAATATATATCGACCAGACTTATTAATGAGGCCTCCATGGACCAGCTAACACTCCTTTCGTGCTTCGTCCGAGTGGCCGAAAGTGGCAGCTTCTCGATAGCTGCTCGGGACTTGGGCAGGAGCCAATCGGCAATTAGTCAGCAGATCCGCACTCTTGAGGCGCGGCTGAATGCGCGGCTCGTGGAGCGGACGACCAGACGCGTTTCGCTGACAGAAGCGGGAGCGCGCTATCTTGATAATGCCAGACTCATCCTTCAGATGCTGGCCGAGGCGGATGCGTCGGTTGCTGAATTGGGCAATTCAATGTCCGGCCGACTTGCCATAAGTGGACCCGTGAACTTCGGCACCAACGTCCTAGGCGCGTTTCTTTTTGAGTTCCGCCAGGCCAATCCTGGCGTTCAGCTGGATGTTTCTCTGTCAGACCGATTCGTAGATCTCGTAGCCGAAGGTTTTGATGTGGCGATCCGAATGGGAGCGATCACAGAGCCCAACCTTATCGTCAGGAAGATAGGAACAGTAGAGCGGTGTCTCGCTGCAACCCCCGCATACCTCGACCGCGTCGGTAGGCCGGAAACGCCCAAAGACTTGGAAGTCCTGGACTACGTGGTGCACTCGTACATGCGTGCGGGCGAGCGCTTCGCTCTCACAAGTCCAGACGGGCGTAGCGAAGAAGTCAGCATCAATCCTGCACTTCGCTCCGACAACTCCCATCTCATCTGCGAGGCGATCGCGGCGGGGGTCGGCGTGGGAGTTATCCATGATGTGCTGCTAGCGCCGATGGTGGCAAGCGGTGCGCTCGAACGAGTGTTGCCGAACTGGCGGTACGAGCCACAATCGGTGCATGCCGTCTATCCGTCGAACAGGTATGTGCCGCGAAGGGTCAGGGGGTTTGTCGACGGTTTCGCTGCTTACCTGCGCGAGCGCAGAGCACTCGTCGACGCCGGGCTACGAGAGCAGTAAATAGAGAGCTGATGCATGACCTGACTGGAGCCACGACGATTATGCTGGAAGCACGTTCCCGGGCGAAGCGAAGAGATTCGAAGCCGCCGTCGCGGTCGATCTGTGCATCTTTCGCCACGTTGACAGGCACGAGAAGATTTATAAGTCCGAGCGATATTTCTTATCAATCTGCTGCTGTGTGATCGAATTCGGTGATGTGTTAGCTGGTCTCAGCCAACATCATCGGTTGGTCGCCACAGTCATTTCACTGGCTGGTTGGTGACTGTGGCCCAGCTCGGGGTGCTTCTCATTTCGCCGTATGACGAGCGATAGCGCCAGGGGTGGTGTCGATTGTCTCATGAAAGGAAGCCAAGATGAGTGCGTTCGTGGTCGTCGAAATGGAAGTGAAGGACGCGGAAGCTAAGGATCGGTACTCGAAGGCCGCAGGTCCGACGATCAAGCAGTTCGGAGGCGAATTTGTTGCAGGCGGAGCTTGGACGCCGCTGGTAGGCGATGCCGGCCTGAAACACGGCGGCATCATTCGATTCGAGAACCGCGAAACTGCCCTGGCGTGGTTCAATTCTCCTGCCTATCAGGCTTTGACCGAAGACCGAGATGCCGGCATGGCATGCCGATTTCAACTGATCGGATAAAGACGGCCACGGCCTGCGCCGCGCGAGCCAATCACCAAAGCCGACCGACGAGGCGGTCCTCAAAGCCGCCGTGCAGCAACGTCGCCCTGCGAGCCTCTTGGGCGCTTTACAAATGCCGTGCCTCGACGGCCTAGTCGACTCAATTGGAATCTCATGAACAACGCATCGAACAAACCCGTAATCTTCATCACGGGCGGCACCGGACTTATCGGCGGCTCCTTTCTTCACCTCATGCTCGAGCGTAACTACTTACGCGATTTCGCTATTTCGGCGCTGGTGCGACGACCAGAGGATGCGGAAAGGATGCGCCAACTGGGCGTGGCGCCGGTCTTTGGAACGCTGGACGACGATGAAGTGCTGACTAGGGAGGCCGCGCGCGCGAGCATCGTCCTGAATACAGCGAACTGCGATCATGAGGAGAGCGTCAGATCAATCGTGCGCGGGCTCTCTGAGCGCTCCAAACAAGCTGGTGTCCGTCCGATACTCATACACACGTCCGGAGCCGGTGTCCTGTCCACGAATTCCAACGGGGCGGGCCTCCCACTGGAAGAAGATCCCGCAGCGACGCTCTGGGACGAAGCCGATGCCGCAGCGCATGCAGCGATCCCGCCGCATGCGCCTCATCGTCTTGTCGACCTCGAGGTTTTCGCAGCGTCCCAATCGGGGCTCATCAAGACGTATCTTGTCGTACCGCCCACTGTCTTCGGACGTGGCCTGGGGCCGTTTGCGGCGCAGCGCATGTCCATTCAGATCCCTCGGCTCATTTACCAGTCACTTTTTCACCGCCGGGCCATGTACGTCGGAAAAGGCGAGAACCTGTGGCCTAACGTCCATGTCGCAGACCTCGCCGAGCTGTACCTTCTGATCCTCGACGCCGCATTGAGGGACGCAGCCGTGGAAGGAACAGGAGGGCTGTACTACCCAGCCAGCGAGCATTTCGTCTGGTCGACCGTGGCTCATCAGATAGGAAAGGTGCTTCACGCAAGAGGGCTTGTCCCTAGTCCGGCTGCGACGTCCGGCTTGCCGAGTGGCTGGTTCTGGGGAAGCAACGTCCGGGTGAAGTGCACGAACGCAGAGAGGCTCGATTGGGTGCCCAAGAACGGTGGCAGTCAAGAAATGCTCGAGCATGTCGAGTGGGATGCCGCACTGCTGCTTCACATGCTCGCGTCGGAAAAATAACCTATACGGCGCGAGAGCAGCTTCGGATCGCTCGCAGGTGTTCTCGTCGTCGCCGTCTGCCGTACAGCCTGTTTCTGCCCACAAGTCCGTCACCCATGTCGACACGCTTCTCTTTGAGGATGAAAACCTTCAGGCGGTTGCGGACTTCCGGGCAGGTGACCTGAACTGCCATCTCCGAGCCATATCCTGGAGTTCTGCCTCGGGAGCTCTACTCTCTCTCGCGCGATGACAAAGAAACAAAAGAAGCACTCGACAGACGAATCCACACTGCGACAACAGGTGGCGGCCCTGCCGTTTCGATTCTCAGAATCCAAATCCGTTCAAATCCTCCTGATTACCTCACGCGATACCGGTCGGTTCATCATTCCGAAGGGTTGGCAAAAGAAGGGCCAGAAGCCAACCGACGCTGCTACAATGGAAGCCTACGAGGAGGCCGGCGTCGTCGGCAAGGTGGCCCGCAATCCGGCTGGCAGCTACGCCCATTGGAAGCGCGGTGACGGCGTTTTCGAGCGGCTTCAGGTGCTTGTCTATCCGCTCGAGGTGAAAAAGCATCGGGCAAGCTGGCCCGAAAAGGGCGAGCGAAAAATGGCCTGGTTGTCCACCGAGGATGCAGCGCTCCTCGTCGATGAACCGGATCTCGCCTCTCTGATCAGGAATTTCGAACAGCCTGCTTCCCAAGATTGAAATCCGGATGGCTACCAGTGCCGATTGGCTACGCGAAGGACTTACTGGACAACGTTAGCCATTCTGTCGCGATCGGTTTAGCCAAGAACATATGGCCTCAAACTAGAGCCCGGCTTAAATGGTCCCCTCGGCTGGGGCTCTTTCTGTATCGATCTAGCGTTCATTTGGACCTGATCACATACCGAAGGGCATCTCCCGCTCTCACTCCCGACTGGAACAGCTCGATGAGTGTTCGGCAATGGTATCGGCTTGATCGCTGTCGATGGTGATGTGTCTGGCTTCGATCTCGTCGTCGAAGATGCCTTGCAGCAGCGCAAGGTCGTTAGGCCTGAGGGGAAGAGAATGGAAGTCGTAGACGGGGTACATCACACAAGCTGTGTTCCGGCGTGCAAAGATTGGATTCGAGAGGTCCATGGGCGATTCCTGTTCCCTTCCGCGAAAGAGTTCCGTGTCGAGCCGCTCAGATGCCCACGCGATGGCGTGCGTGTAGATCGAATGGAAGAGGCTCGTTTCCTTGCGTCCTTCGAATAGTCCTGGCAGCGGCTGCCAACTAGCAGGTCGATGCGCCGTGCTCGGACTGGTTTGGGAGATGAAAGCCTTCAAGACTGACTTTGACGCCGCCACGGAATGGGAGTCCGTTAGTCCGGACGCGAGTTTAGCTCGGTGCATGAGTCATGTGAGTCGGGTCACCTTTCGTCCAACTCACCGTCGTCGAGCGGACCTTGTTCCCGCAGCAGTTCGCCGAGCTTCCGCTTGCCCGCCGGAATGAACGTTAGTTCGAAGCTGCCGCTGACCTCCGAGATGTGCTGCGGTCCGCCAGTCTTGGCGGCCTCGAGAACCTCCGCGATCCGCGCTTCTGCTTCCCGCCTTGTCCATTGGTTGGTGACAGCCATCTACCTGATTCCCTCGGCCGGAATTCTCCTGCTGATTTCAGACGTTAACGTTTCATCAGTCAATATGAATAAGACTCGTGAGTCGGCGCATCGAATCTTTACGAAAGATTAATCGATGAATTCAGTGCCGCTGCTGCTGGACACGAATGTTCTGTGCGAGACTCAAAGACGGGATGGCAACGACCCGAAAGTTCGAGCGATCAAGGATTGGATCGCCACTCAGGGTGAGGCCAACTTTGCGATTCCTTTTGCGGTGATCGTGGAGATTAGCCGGGGAATCCATCTGGTAGCCCCGAGCAAACCCTCGCGTGCAGCAGAACTCAGCGCCTGGTTGGATTCGATCCTTCGGTCATCATACCGATTCCTGGACATGAACGTAGAAGTCGCTCTGATCTACGGGGCAATGACAGCGCGTGCTGAACTCTTTCATCTTATGCGACCGGACCCAGCTTCCAAACGTCGACGCCTTGGGCATGACCTATTAGGTAAGCGGTCAGCCGATAACGTCGGGCTTGAAGTTCCAGGGCATGAGCGCTTCGATTTCGGATGCTGGCCAGCCTTGAGCAATGCGGGTCAAGGTCTGCGAGAGCCAGTCGAGCGGATCGACGCTGTTCATTTTGGCCGTTTGCAATAAGGTGGCCACCGTCGCCCAGGTTCGTCCACCGCCCTCGCTGCCGGCGAATAGACTGTTCTTTCTCGTAATCGTTTGGGGTCTGATCGCCCGTTCGACGATGTTGGAGTCGATCTCGATGCGACCGTCCGTGAGAAAGCATTCCAGTGCCTCTCGCCGGGTGAACGCATAGCGGATCGCCTCGGCGGTTTTGGATTTTCCCGAGACCTTGCCAAGCTCCTTTTCCCAAAGCTCGAAGAGGCTGGCGACGATGGTCGCGGATTCTTCTTGGCGTCGCGCCGCGCGGCTCTCGGTATTCTGGCCGCGGACTTTGTCCTCGAGCTTCCACAACTCGGTCATGGCGACGATCGATTCCGTTGCGGCCTGAGAGACCCCGCTGATGTGCAGATCGTAAAACTTGCGCCGCAGATGTGCCCAGCACCCTGCGAGCTGGATGGGTTCATTGCTGCCGGTTTTGGCCCGCGTCTTGGCCAGGCTGGTGTAGGCCGAGTAGCCGTCAACCTGCAGGATGCCGCTGAATCCGGCGAGATGACGCGCCACGCAATCGCCGCCCCGGCTGTCCTCAAAGCGATAGGCAACCATCGGCGGGCTGGTTCCGCCGTAGGGTCGATCATCGCGTGCGTAGGCCCACAGCCAGGCCTTGGTGGTTTTCCCGGAACCGGGGGCAAGCGTGGGCAAGGTCGTCTCGTCGGCGAAGACCCTTTCGCCCTCCTTGACCCGCTCGAGGATATAATCGGCGACCATCTGCAATTCGAAGCCCAGATGCCCCATCCACTGCGCCATCAACGACCGGCTGACCTCGACGCCATCGCGCAGATAGATCGCCTCCTGCCGGTAAAGCGGAAGGCCATCGGCGTATTTCGACACGGCGATATAGGCGAGCAGCCGCTCCGTCGGCAGGCCGCTTTCGATAAGATGTGCCGGTGCCAGGGCCTGGGCCACACCATCGCGGCCCCGGAAAGCGTATTTGGGGCGGCGCGTCACGATCACCCGGAACTTCGGCGGCACGACGTCCAGCCGCTCGGAGCGATCCTCGCCGATCAGAACCTTTTCCAGCCCCGCGCAGTCGGCCGGGATTTCCGGCTCGATAACCTCCTCGATGCGTTCGAGATGAGCGGCAAAGCCCTTGCGCGGACGCGGCGCACGCTTCGGCTTGTCCCCGGCCGCGCGGTCGAGTTCGCTCTGGATTGCTGCAAGGCCGGTCTCGACCTCCTCGAACGCAAAGGAAACCTGTTCGTCATTGACGGCCAGGCGCAGCCGCTCGGATCGCTTGCCATGTTGCGTGCGCTGCAAAACTTTCAGGATCGCCGTGAGGTTGGCGATCCGCTCGTTGGCGCTCACTTCGACGGCCTTCAGCCGCTTGACCTCTGCCGCCGCGGCCGCAAGCCGGGTCTCGTTCGCAGCCTGCTCGCGCGCCATCGCAAGGATCATCGCTTTCAGCGCATCGACGTCGTCTGGCAGATCGGAAACGGGCAAATCCATGGAGGCAATAGAGCACAAGAACAGCCGCTTTCCCAATCATTACAGCCACATGATTCATCTTGCCGCAGGCCGGTTTCAGCCCGTCGACAACGGCCGCCTGATCTTGGCCGGCCGGATCTTTTTCCAATCGAGCCCCGCCAGAAGCGCCATCAGTTGCGAATGGTCGAGACGCATCCGCGCCGCCGAGATACCCGGCCAGCAAAAGCCTTGCTCCTCCAGGGTTTTCGAATAGAGGCAGACGCCTGAGCCGTCCCACCAGACAATGCGAACACGGTCCGACCGCTTCGACCGGAACACGTAAAGCGAGCCATTGAATGGGTCGAGACCGCCGTCTCGGACCAGCGCCATCAAAGACGCGGCCCCCTTGCGGAAGTCGACCGGCTGGCACGACACGTAAACCACCACACCGGAAGCGATCATGCCGTGCGGACCACCCGGAGTATCTTGGTCAGGTGATCGGCATCGACATCGCCGCCGACGCGCACCACAACATCGCCCACGACGATCTCCACCATGGAACCGGCCACCGCCTCAAAGCGCGTGAACTTGACTGGTGCGTGCGCTCCCTCCGTTAATGGCGCGACCATTCCCGACGAGAGCGCCTTACGACGCCAGGCATAGAGCTGCGACGGGTCCAATCCCTGAGACCGCGCAATCGCCGACACGTTGGCCCCCGGCGTGAGCGCCTCGGCGACAAGCTGTGCCTTCTCTTCGTCCGACCAATGACGCGGCTTGCGTCGAGACCGCACCGGCTCGGCCGTCAGGACCTCGAATGTTCGATGATGATTCACACTGTCGCTCATAGATTTCTCCGCATGACTCATGCAGAGAATGCGCGCTCAGCGGCCTTAAAGATACGTGGGGTGACCTACCCGCTTACCCTATTAGTGGCCGCAGCGGCGATCGTGCACAAGACTCCGATCGTGACCCTGAACAGGAGAGACTTCCTGCTCATCAACGGCCATTTCCCTCTGCCGGGGTGTTATGATCCGGTGCAGGATGCCTGGTTCGTTCCTCCAACAGCGGAGACGGTACTCCCCCTGTGCGCCAACAGGACCGAGGGAACGGAGAGCAGTGAGCGTTACGACGAGGTAGCGGCAACGCGACTTCCGCTAATAAGAAGGCCGAAGCGGACGAAACGCCGGATCAGTTCGCTGCTGTACGAGCCACAGCAAAGGGAGCTTGCTCGCAGGAAGCTGCTTCACGTGCTTTCCCTGCGGTAGTAGCGCTGCTGCTGCCCTGGCTGCCGCGGCAAATGCCATGGCATCGAACTCGTCAACCTGGAGATTCATAGGCGCTCCAGGATCGCTCTGGCAACCGCGGCGGCGCACACGCTCGCGTATGTCTGCCAATCGTCGTTTTTATTGTCGTCGGCATAATCGCAGATACCACGGACGTTTAGATAGCCGATTCCGGCTGCTGCTGCTGCGATGGCAACCCCCGCGCTTCCATTTCGTATGCCATCATGCCGTGCTTTTTGTTCAGCGAGTCACGGTATTTTCCGTCTTTCAGCAACATGTTGGCCGAACCTATGGTTCCTACATGCACGAAGGGTCGGCTGTCCGGCCGTTCGTAGACGAGGCCTTTCTTATAATCTCGAACGGCGGAATGGGGTCTTTGTCGGGAGAGGGGCGGGCTGCGTTTCGAACGTGCCAGTAGTGATGTAATCATCCCAGGGTTTTTCTGAGAGTTCGGACCCTTTGTGTTCCTGCAATGATGGTAGGACATCGATCGTGGTCAGCAATTCCCGATCGCCGCGGGAATATTGTCTCCCTGATTTCGACCGTGCCGTCCGTCCTCTTCACATGATCATACTGGATCAGCTTATCGCGACGACCACGTCTCCAAGCCTGACGTCCTTTTCTTTGTCTTGAAGGTTAGGCTGTCCCGCCGTTATGCCGATTAGGATGACCTTTTCGAGATACGGACATTTACTGATGATCTGTGCGGTAGCCGCTGCCGCCTGAGCGATCCCTTGACCACTCGTGCCTGCGAGTGCGACGTGAAACTCCTAATCCACCTGATCTGTGAGCGTGACATAGGATATTTTCGATATTTATTGCCCTGACGAGCGGGCATGATTTCTGGTCGGATGGGCAGAGATCACAATTGGCAGGACTTTTTCGACCTGTGATTGGCACCGATTTTCTTGGAGCAACAAGATCCGGGCCATTTTTGACTACGTTTAGCGGCCAAATTCATTACCGCGGGCCAAACCTCGTTGCTTTGAACAACTTTCATGATCGGTGTTCCCTGGTGTCATCAACTGAGAACCTAGGTAGACCGCGGCGATGCTATGCGGTAGATATCTGGAATGCATAGGATTGTGCCGGTAAATGGATAAATCGGAGGTCACGTTGGAGCGGATGCGCACCTTCGTGCGCGTCGCCGAGCGCGGCAACTTGTCGGCGGTTGCCCGTGAGCTCGGCGTTGGCCAGTCCACGGTCACACGGCAATTGCGGGAGCTCGAGGAGGCGGTCGGCGTGCCGCTGCTCAGCCGCACCACCCGACGCGTCACCCTGACCGACGAAGGCAGCCGCTATTATGCCGACAGCGTCCAGATCCTGCGCCTTGTGGAGCAGGCCGGCGACGAGGCTCGCGGCACGCGGGGTGCTGCTGCCGGCACGATCCGTATATCCTGCACGGCGGCCTTCGGGGTCTTGCACGTCAGCCGGCTGATCTTCGCCTTTCAGGATAAATATCCAGAGATCGCGGTCGACCTCAGCCTGACCGACGAGCGTATCGATCTGGTGCGCGAAGGCGTCGATATCGCACTGCGTCTCGGGCCGCTTACCGACAGTTCGATGAAGCTACGGCCGTTGGGCGAAAGCCGGCGTCTGCTGGTGGCTTCGCCCGCCTATCTGGCAGCGCATGGCACTCCCACCTCGGCGCGGAACCTCTCCGGTCATGAGGGGATCCGCATGTCGAACGTGGCGGGCAGCGACATGCTCACTTTGGAGGGACCGGACGGCCGCGGCCATTCGGTACCCTTTGCCGGGCGTTTTCGCGTCGATCATGGGCTTGCCGCCCGAGAGGCACTCATTGCCGGGCGTGGGATCGCCCCCACCCATCGATGGCTGGTCGATGATCTGCTGGCGAGCGGCCGGCTCGTACCGCTCCTTCCCGATTACGCGCTGCCGCCGGTACCGCTTAGCATGCTGATCGTGCCTGAGCGTGCGGGCATCGCCCGTGTTCGGTTGCTGGTCGACTTTCTCGTCGAGCAAATCCGCGGTATTCCCGGGATCGAAAAGGCCAAGCCGTAGGATCTGCGATCAGTCAGTCTATTCCAGCGCCTTGCCGATCAACCGCTGACAGCGCTCGGCCATGTAGTCGATCATCAGTCGAACCTTCGGGTCCTGGAAGCGCTTGTGCGGATAGATCGCCGCAAGTTGCACGCTGAGTGGTGGCGTGTCGGCGAGGATCGGCACCAGCGCGCCGGAATTGATGTGGCTTTTCACCTCGAAGAGCGGCTTGTTGATGATGCCGCGGCCGTCGAGCGCCCATTGGGTGAGCACGTCACCGTCGTCCGAATCGTAAGGTCCGGTCACCTCGAGCTTGCGCACGCCCTCCATGGTCTGCAGCGTCCAGAAGTACTCCTTCGAACCGGGATAGCGCAGCAGCAGACAGTCGTGCTTGTCGGCGATCAGCGCTTCGGGCGTTTGCGGTATGCCACGTTTTTCGAAGTAGGCGGGCGCCCCGCAGACCACGCGTTCGCAATTCATGATGCCGCGCATGCGCAGATTTGAATCTTCGAGGATGCCGAGCTTGAAGGCGACGTCGACGCCTTCGGAGAGGATGTCGACATTGTGGTCCGACAGGCGAAGCCGCACTTCGATGTCGGGATATTTGTCATGAAACTCCGGAATACCCGACGCAATCAGCCGCCGACCTATCCCCAATGGAGCGGTAATCTTCAGCGCGCCCTTCGGATTGCGCGAGAGATCGGCGATCGCGTTTTCCGCTTCGTTGACCGCTTCGAGGATCTTCACCGCGCCGTCGTAAAAGACGCGGCCGTGCTCCGTCGGGGTCAGCTTGCGCGTCGTCCGATTGAACAGGCGAACGCCCATATGGCGTTCCAACTCTTTGATTCTATTGCTTGCAACTGCCGGCGTCACGCGCTGGTCGCGACCGGCTGCCGACAGGGTTCCAAGCTCTACGACGCGCACGAAGACGCGCACATTGTCCAGATATGACATGCCTCCGTCCCACTCCTCCGGCCTCTCTCTAGCCTATCCATTCCGTCGCCATTTTATAGATTTTTTTGAAAGTGTTGGTGAAGCAGCGACGTTCCCGCGACCTCCAGCAATGACACATAATGCGCCGAGGAGAAATGGGAGAATTGCATGTACGAGTATGCCATAGCCTGGGATTGGCTGACCTTTGCCGTGCGATGGCTGCACGTGATCACCGCCATCGCCTGGATCGGTTCGTCGTTTTATTTCGTCGCACTCGACCTCGGTCTGAAGAAAAGACCGGATCTGCCTGTTGGCGCCTATGGCGAAGAATGGCAGGTGCACGGCGGCGGCTTTTATCACATCCAGAAGTATCTGGTCGCACCGTCCAACATGCCGGATCACCTGATCTGGTTCAAATGGGAATCCTACGTCACCTGGCTTTCCGGTTTCGGCATGCTATGCCTGGTCTACTACGCCGGTGCCGATCTCTTTCTGATCGATCCGAACGTTCTCGACGTCTCGAAGCCGGTAGCAATCGCCATATCGCTCGGCTCGATCGGCTTCGGCTGGCTTGCCTATGACACGATCTGCAAGTCACCCTTCGGCCGCGACAACACCAAGCTGATGGTGCTTCTGTACTTCATCCTGGTCGGCATGGCCTGGGGCTACACGCAGCTCTTCACCGGCCGCGCCGCCTTCCTGCATCTCGGCGCCTTCACCGCCACGATCATGTCGGCGAACGTCTTCTTCATCATCATTCCCAACCAGAAGATCGTCGTCGCCGATCTCATTGCCGGCCGCACGCCGGACGCGAAATACGGCGTGATCGCCAAGCAGCGTTCGACCCATAACAACTACCTGACGCTGCCGGTTCTGTTCCTGATGCTGTCGAACCACTACCCGCTGGCCTTCGGTACCCAGTACAACTGGATCATCGCCTCGCTGGTCTTCCTGATGGGCGTCACCATCCGCCACTATTTCAACACCCGCCATGCGGACAAGGGTAACCCGACCTGGACCTGGCTCGTCACCGCGCTGCTCTTCGTTGCGATCATGTGGCTCTCGACCGTGCCGAAGGTGCTCGCCGGCGGCGGGGAGGAGAAGATCTCCGCCGCACAGCAGCCCTTCGTGACCGCGGAAGCCTTTCCGAAAGTGCGCGACACGGTGCTTGGCCGCTGTTCCATGTGCCACGCCAAGGAGCCGGGCTGGGAAGGTCTGATCGTGCCGCCGAAGGGCGTGACGCTCGAAACCGACACCGAGATCGCCAACCACGCGCGTGAAATCTATCTGCAGGCCGGCCGCAGCCACGCGATGCCGCCCGCCAATGTCACCGGGGTATCGGACGAAGAGCGGCAGTTGCTCGTCGCCTGGTACGAGTCCGTCGTGAATGGAGGAAAGACCCAATGACCGAACTGCTGATCCGCGGCCGCGTGCTGACCTTTGTCGATGAACCAAAGGGCATCGACGATACTGCCGCCTATCGCTACTTCGAGGACGGCGCCGTACTGGTGCGAGGCGGCAAGGTTGCCGATATCGGCGAGCATCCCGATGTTGCCCGCCGCGCCGGGGCGAGCATCAAGGTCGCGGATCATCGTCCCAATCTGGTGCTACCCGGCCTGATTGACACGCACCTGCATTTTCCGCAGACGCAGGCGATCGCCTCTTATGGCGCCCAGCTTCTCGAATGGCTGAACACCTACATCTTCGTCGAGGAGCAGAAGTTCCGGAAGCCGGAACATGCCGACTTCATCGCCGGCCGCTTCATGGACGAGCTCCTGTCGAACGGCACGACGACGGCGGTCGCCTATTGCTCGGTGCATCCGGAGAGCGTCGACGCCTATTTCAGCGCTGCGGAAGCGCGCGGCATGCTGATGATCGGCGGCAAGGTGATGATGGACCGCAATGCGCCGGACGTGCTTCGCGACACACCGCAGCAGGGCTATGACGAGACGAAGGCACTGATTGCCAAGTGGCATGGCCGCGGCCGTGCGCATTACGCCATCAGCCCGCGCTTCGCCATCACGTCGACGCCGGAACAGATGGAGGCGAGCCGCGTGCTCGTCGCCGAGCATCCGGAATGTTACGTGCAGACGCATCTCTCCGAGAACAGGGACGAGATCGCCTTTGCGACCTCGCTCTACCCGGAGGCCAAGGACTATACCGACATCTATGCGCGTTACGATCTTCTGACGCGGAGGACCTTGCTCGGTCACTGCATTTATCTGAGCGATCGCGAGATTTCGGTTCTTGCCGAGACCGGCGCCGTCGGCACGTTCTGCCCGACCTCGAACCTGTTCCTCGGCTCCGGTCTCTTTGATCGGGATCGCTTCGACAAACTCGGTGCTCGCTGGTCGGTCGCGACCGACGTCGGCGCCGGCACCAGCTTCTCTATGCTGGAGACGATGGATGAAGCCTATAAGGTGCTTCACCTGCAGGGCCAGCGGCTGACGCCGTTCAATTCCTTCTATCGCATGACGCTCGGCAACGCCCGCGCTCTCGACCTCGACGACCGTATCGGCTCGCTGCATGTCGGCGCCGACGCCGATATCGTCGTGCTCGACAGCCGCGCCAAGTCTTCGATGGAACTTCGCATGCGGGTCGCCGGTTCGCTGGCGGAGGAACTCTTCATCCTGCAGACGATGGGCGATGACCGCTGCGTGGCCGAGGCCTACGTCGCCGGCAAGCCGATGAAACATCCTGCGATTGCTGCGAAGGACACGATGGCAGCAACTGCCCGAAGCCTTGAAACGGCCTGAGCGAAACGACGTTTTCTCTCAAATGTGGAGCGCCGCGCGTCTGATCGATGCGCGGCGTCTTCTTTTTGGTGTTACAGTTCTTCCGGCCGCTTGCCGCCCATCGCCTTGGTGAGCGCATCGGCGCGCTCGCGCACGATGGGGCCGAGGGTTGACAGTTTCTCGTCATTGACGCGAACCGATGGGCCGGAGATCGAGATACCGGCGATCGTTTCGCCGTACTCGTTGAAGATGGGGGCAGCGACGCAGCGCATGCCGAGCGTATGCTCCTCGTCGTCGACGGACCAGCCGCGGTGGCGGATCTCCTGGATATCCTTGAGCAGGGCCGGGAGCGTGTCGCGGGTCTTGTCGGTGAAATGCGCGAGCTCGCGGCCGCCGAGAAGCTGGGCGATCTCCTTGTCCGACCAGGTCGAAAGGATCGCCTTGCCGATGCCGGAGGCATGAACCGGACCGCGGCGCCCGGGACGGAAGAAGGCGCGCATCGGCGCGTGGCTTTCGACCTGCGAGATGAAGACGACGTCGCCGCCTTCCTCGATGCCGATATTGGCCGTCTCGCCGCTTTCTTCCATGAGCCCCTTGAGAAAGGGGCGGCTGATGGTGCCGAGCTTGCGGAAGCGCAGATAGGCATTGCCGATCTCGAAAGCCTTGAGGCCGACGGTCCAGGCCCCGGTGTCGGGGTCGTTCATTACCATGCCGTGGCCGGCCAGCGTCGTCAGCAAGCGGTGGACCGTGGACGGCGCCATGCCGGTCTCGTCGGCAAGCCGGGTCAAGGTCGAGCCGTCCTCCTGGGCGACGACCGTCAGAAGAGCAAGGCTGCGATCGAGCACCTGTACGGATGACGGCGCCGCATTCTCACCCGCCTTGCGTCCGCGTTTTCCTCTGCCGTTGCCGTCCATCGAAGCCTCTCTGCAAATCACGTCTTTCGCCCATCATCCTCTATCAGGACCCTGAGGGATTTTCTCCGATTTGTTGAAAATCTTTATTTCCATATGATGGAAATGATTTCCATTTATGTGTTGATGTTTGAAATTAATGGATTATGGTTCCAGGAAATAGGAGGAAATCTCATGGCTAAGATGCGTGCCGTCGACGCGGCTGTTTATGTTCTGGAGAAAGAAGGCATCGACTGCGCTTTCGGCGTGCCCGGCGCTGCCATCAACCCGTTTTACTCCGCGCTGAAGGCGCGCGGTTCGGTCCGCCACATCCTGGCTCGCCACGTTGAGGGCGCCTCGCATATGGCCGAGGGCTACACCCGCGCCAAGCACGGCAATATCGGCGTCTGCATCGGCACATCCGGCCCGGCCGGTACCGACATGATCACCGGCCTCTATTCGGCCTCGGCGGATTCGATCCCGATCCTCTGCATCACCGGCCAGGCGCCGCGCGCGCGCCTCGACAAGGAAGACTTCCAGGCGGTCGATATCGCCAAGATCGCCGCGCCCGTCACCAAATGGGCGGTCACGGTCATGGAACCGGCACTCGTTCCCTTCGTCTTCCAGAAGGCTTTCCACGTCATGCGCTCCGGCCGTCCGGGCCCGGTGCTGATCGACCTGCCGGTCGACGTCCAGCTCGCCGAAATCGAGTTCGATCCGGACACCTATCAGCCGCTCGAACCCTACAAGCCGAAGGCAACGCGTGCCCAGGCCGAAAAGGCGCTGGCGATGCTGAACGAGGCGGAGCGTCCGCTGATCGTTGCCGGCGGCGGCATCATCAATGCCGATGCCTCCGACTTGCTCACGGAATTTGCCGAAATCACCGGCATCCCTGTTATCCCGACGCTGATGGGCTGGGGCACGATCCCGGACGACCATCCGCTGATGGCCGGCATGTGCGGCCTGCAGACCTCGCACCGTTACGGCAACGCCAGCATGCTGGCCTCCGACTTCGTTCTCGGCGTCGGCAACCGCTGGGCGAACCGCCACACCGGCAACGTTCCGACCTATACGGAAGGCCGCAAGTTCGTTCACGTCGACATCGAGCCGACCCAGATCGGCCGCGTCTTTGCGCCTGATTTCGGTATCGTCTCGGATGCCGGCGCTGCCCTGAAGCTCTTCCTCGATGTCGCAACCGAGTGGAAGACGGCCGGCAAGCTTAGAGACTGGTCCGCCTGGGCGGAAGAGTGCCGCGAGCGCAAGCGCACCATGCTGCGCAAGACGCACTTCGACCAGACGCCGCTGAAGCCCCAGCGCGTCTATGAAGAGATGAACAAGGCCTTCGGTCGCGACACCTGCTACGTCTCGACCATCGGTCTCAGCCAGATCGCCGGCGCCCAGTTCCTGCACGTCTACAAGCCGCGCAACTGGATCAACTGCGGCCAGGCCGGCCCGCTCGGCTGGACGCTGCCTGCCGCTCTCGGTGTTCGCGCCGCGGATCCGGACCGGCCGATCGTCGCTCTCTCCGGCGACTACGATTTCCAGTTCCTGATCGAGGAGCTCGCCGTCGGCGCCCAGCACAAGCTGCCGTACCTGCATGTCGTCGTGAACAATTCCTACCTCGGCCTCATCCGCCAGGCACAGCGCGGCTTCAACATGGACTTCGAGGTCAGCCTCGCCTTCGACAACATCAATGCCTCAGGCGATGCGGAGAAGGGTTACGGCGTCGACCACGTCGCGGTTGCCGAGGGCCTCGGCTGCAAGGCGATCCGGGTGCGCAGCCCGAACGAGTTCCAGGAGGCCTTCGACCGGGCTCGTTCGCTGATGGACGAACATCAGGTTCCCGTCGTCATCGAGTTCATCCTGGAGCGCGTCACCAACATTTCGATGGGCGCGGACATCAACGCCGTCGTCGAGTTCGAGGAACTGGCGATCCGCGGTGAAGACGTACCGACGGCGATCACGGCTCTGCTCGACTGAGGAAAGTGGGCGGTTCTCCGCCCACATCCCGCTCCAAAGACAAACATGAAGGAGGAAGCATCGCATGGCGAAGTTCGCTGCGAACCTGACAATGCTGTTCAACGAGGTGCCTTTCCTCGATCGTTTCGCCCTGGCTGCCAAGGCCGGCTTCGAAGGGGTGGAATATCTATTTCCCTATGAATTCGAGAAGGTGAGCCTGCGCGCTGAACTTCAGCGCCACGGCCTGACCCAGGTCCTGCACAACCTGCCGGCCGGCGACTGGGGACGCGGTGAGCGCGGCGTCGCCATCCTGCCCGATCGGGTCGACGAATTCCGCAAGGGTGTGGCGAGCGCGATCGACTATGCGACGGCGCTCGATTGCAAGCAGGTCAACTGCCTGGTCGGCATCGCGCCGGACGGCGTTTCCGACAGCATCCTGCGCAAGACGCTGGTCGCCAACCTGAAGCTCGCAGCAGGCGAACTTGACAAGCACGGCATCCGCCTGCTGATCGAGCCGATCAACCGCTTCGACATTCCGGGCTTCTATCTGAACACCGTGGGTCAGGCTGCCTCGATCATCGAGGAAGTCGGCAGCGATAATCTCTTCATCCAGTACGATCTCTACCATCAGCAACGCACCGAAGGTGAACTGGTCGGCACCTACAAGCGCCATGCCAATCGTATCGCCCACGTCCAGCTTGCCGACAATCCGGGTCGTAATGAGCCGGGCACCGGCGAGATCAACTATCCGTTCGTTTTCGACGCACTGGAAGAGGCGGGCTACGACGGCTGGATCGGCTGCGAATACAAGCCGCGCACCACGACGGCCGATGGCCTTGGCTGGCTCGGCACCGAGCGCCAGCGCACCCAATCCGCAGATATCATCAAGATCAGGAGCTAAGCACCATGGCAACAATCGGTTTCATTGGACTGGGCATCATGGGCACGCCGATGGCGCGCCACCTGCAGGATGCCGGCCACACCGTCATCACCTCGAAGTTCGTCATCCCGCCGCGCCAGGAACTGCTCGACAACGGCCTCAAGTTCGTCGACACGCCGAAGGCGCTGGCCGAGACCGTCGACACGATCATCCTGATGCTGCCGGATACGCCTGAGGTCAAGGACGTTCTCTTCGGCGAGAACGGTGTCGCCTACGGCCTTTCCAAGGGCAAGCTCGTCATCGACATGAGCTCGATCTCGCCGATCGAGACAAAGGAATTCGCAAAGAAGGTCCGCGAAACCGGCGCCGAATACATCGATGCTCCGGTCTCCGGCGGCGAAGTCGGCGCCAAGAACGCGTCGCTCTCGATCATGGCCGGCGGCTCCCAGGAAAGCTTCGACCGCGCCCTGCCGCTCTTGAAGCTGATGGGCAAGAACATCACGCTCGTCGGCGACTGCGGCGACGGCCAGGTCACCAAGGTTGCCAACCAGATCATCGTCGCGCTGACGATCGAGGCGGTTTCGGAAGCCCTCGTCTTTGCGTCCAAGGCTGGTGCCGACCCGGCGCGCGTGCGCGAAGCGCTGATGGGCGGCTTTGCTTCCTCGCGGATCCTCGAGGTTCACGGCGAGCGCATGATCAAGCGCACCTTCGATCCGGGCTTCCGCATCTCGCTGCACCAGAAGGACCTCAACCTGGCCCTCCAGGGTGCGAAGTCGCTCGGCATCTCACTGCCGAACACGGCCGCAACGCAGGAGCTCTTCAACAACTGCGCCGCCAACGGCGACAGTGGTCTCGACCACTCCGGCCTCGTCCGGGCGCTGGAGCGCATGGCGAACCACCAGGTCGCCTGATAGCAGATAACGCAAAAATGCGCATGATCCGTTCGGCGTTTCATTGTGCCGGGCCGGTCATGTGTCCGGGCGGCGGTTGGAGGAACCGCCGCCCGAGACGGTTCTGAAAGCAAGTCCAGCAAAAGAGTCTAGAGACTTTTGGGTGTGGAATTGCACATATGGATGGAGCATAGCAGCGATGCAATATGCTCTAGGGGGAGACCAATGCCAGCCATCACCGACCCACGCAGCTTCCTGGAAGCACTCTTCACCTCCGCGGTTGCCGCGGCCGATCCGGAAAAGGTGATTGCGGCCAATCTGCCGGAGCGACCAAAGGGGCGCACGGTGGTGGTCGGCGCGGGCAAGGGCGCAGCACAGATGGCGGCAGCCTTCGAGCGCCATTGGGATGGTCCGCTCTCCGGTGTGGTTGTCACCCGCTATGGCTACGCGGCCCCGTGCAAGAACATCGAGGTGCTGGAAGCGTCGCATCCGCTTCCGGACGAAAACGGCATGCAAGCCTCGAAGCGGCTGCTTGCGGAAGTCAGCGGCCTGACGGAGAACGATCTGGTCGTGGCGCTCGTCTGCGGTGGCGGCTCGGCGCTGCTGCCCGCGCCGCCGCCCGGCCTGACGCTCGAAGACGAGATTGCAGTCAACCGGGCGCTGCTTGCCTCCGGCGCGCCGATCAGCGTCATGAATGCCGTGCGCAAGCACGTCTCGCTGATCAAGGGCGGAAGGCTGGCCGCCGCCGCCTATCCGGCGAAGGTCGTCTCGCTGATCGTCTCCGATATTCCAGGCGATGACCCGGCACTGGTCGCCTCTGGCCCGACGCTGCCGGACGCCAGCAATCGCGAAGATGCCCTGACGCTTGTCGAGCGTTATGGCCTTCAGCTCCCTGCCAAAGTCATGGACTGGCTCAAGAATCCTGAAAGTGCTGCCCCTTCGCCAAGCGATCCGCGCTTTGCCCGAAACGAAGTCCGGCTCATCGCGTCCGCGTCCGTTTCGCTCGAGGCTGCGGCTGCCGAGGCGCGCGCCGCCGGCATCGAGGCCGTCATTCTTTCCGATGCGATCGAGGGCGAGGCGCGCGACGTCGGTGGCGTGCACGCGGCGATCGCCCGTGAAATCGCCGGCCGCGGCAGGCCGTTCCGCAAGCCGGTTGTCGTTCTCTCGGGCGGAGAGACGACGGTGACCATTCGCGGCAAGGGCAAGGGCGGCCGCAACAGCGAATTCCTGCTGGCGCTGGCGCTCGGCATCGACGGCGCCAAGGGCGTCTCGGCGCTTGCCGCCGACACCGACGGCATCGACGGCTCCGAGGACAATGCCGGCGCCTTTGCCGATGACACGACGATAGCAAGGCTCGTTGCACAACGCCTCGACGCCGCAGCTTTGCTGCAGAAGAACGATAGCTGGTCGGCGTTTGACGCGCTCGGCGATCTCTTCAAACCGGGTCCGACCGGCACCAATGTGAATGATTTCCGCGCCATTCTGGTGCAGTGAAACCGGTGCGGTGGGCGAGAGCTCGCCCGTCACCTTCGGCCTCACGCGAAGTGGCAGCTCACCGAACCGTAGGCGCCGAAATCCGCGACGATCGTGTCGCCGCTCTTGGCCTCGAGCGTTCGGATGAAGGAGCCCGAGAGAACGATCTGGCCCGGCTCGATCGCGTCGCCGCATTGCGCAAGCCGGTTGGCAAGCCAGGCAATGCCGCGGGCCGGATGATTGAGCACGCCTGCGGCAAGTCCCGTCTCCTCGATCACCGCATTGCGCGAAACGATCGCGCCCATCCAGCGCATGTCGGCGGTATCGGGACGCACGGCGCGTCCACCAAGGATGAGGCCGCCATTGGCGGCATTGTCGGAAATCGCATCGACGAGGGTGCGCGCCTTCCTGGTTTTCGGATCCGTCCGAACGATGCGGCTGTCGAGGATTTCCAGTGCCGGCATTACGTAATCGGTGGCGTTCAGCACCTGAACGATGTTGACGCGCGGGCCCTTCAGTCCGGCCTTCATGACAAAGGCGATCTCCGCTTCGACCCGCGGCTGGATGAAACGATCGGCAGGAATGTTTGCACCGTCATCGAACAGCATATTGTCGAACAGCACACCGGAATCCGGTGTGTCGATGCCAAGCGCCTGCTGCATGGCATTGGAGGTCAGGCCGATCTTCCAGCCGATGATGCGATGGCCGTCGTCGCGCTTGCGCCTGACCCAGGCGGCCTGGATCGCATAGGCGTCGTCGACGGTCATCTCAGGATGCTTGTGCGACAGTAGCCCGATTTGTTTTCGGTCGCGCTCTGCCTCATGTAGGCTTTCGGCGGCTTTGGCAATTTCTGTTGCATTGAGCATGGTCCGGCCCCTCCACTCCAGCGTGTCTAACGATACACCAAGGTCGTCGGACCGGCACGGGCCGTCTTTCGCATCAGATCGGCTGACTAGCCAGTCTCAGGCCGGGCCCGATGAGGATCGACCTGCAGGCGCACAAACCATGCCCCCCGCACCACCGCAGCAATAGGAAGTATGTTGCCGTGATCCTGGAGACTGGGAATAGCTGGGCGTGCGGCGAATAACGTGTCGAGCACAGGATTAATGCGCACTTAACCAAGGGTATGTTTTGACAGAAAATACACTTTACACGGGTGTCTTGATGAAATGAGATGATTTGATTTCAACGCGACACCCATTAGGAACTGCTATGAACATCGTGGGATTGGAGCATTTCGCCGGCTGCGTGGGGCAGGGGTTCGATATCGACCTTGGTAACGCCTCTGTGCCGCTGACCCTCGCGCAGGCCGAACCATTGGCACACGCCGCGCCCGGCATGGCGCGGCGTGTGCCCTTCTCGCTGATGTTTCGCAGCGCCTCCGCCGTCGTCTTGCCGCAACAAACCTATCGCCTTAGGAATGCATCTCTCGGTGCTCTGGATGTGTTCCTTGTGCCTGTCGCGCGAGAACGGGCTGGTATCATTTATCAGGCCGTCTACAATTGATGTCCGTCAGGCGTTGACCACTCCACCACCACCGGCAACCCATTCCATTCGGGAATGGGTTGGCGTATCGCCGCCTCGGGTGAAGCCGAGACGTTGATAGAGCCGCATCGCCGCGAGGTTGTTTTGAGCGACATGCAGCACAAGTTTGACAGCGCGTTTTGAGGTCAGTTGATGTTGCATGTCTGTAAGCAGGGCGGTCGCGATGCCTTGGCTCTGGTGGGAGGGCAAAATGCTGATGTCGAGGATGTGCCAGGCATCGTTACTGCGGTCGATGTATAGGCGTCCGACCGGAGACGCTTTGCTCTCGATGACGAAAAACTCTGCGTCCGGGTATGTCAACCGATAGGAGCGATGTTGTAGGTCGAACTGCTGATCAAGGAGGGCCCGCTTGTCTGCAAGTCTCCAAGGCAACATGAGCAGTTCATCAAGGCGGATCGCGCGGTAAAGTTCCTTAAGAAAGGGCATGTCGTCACTTCCAGCCGCTCTGAGAGCAAAGGCAGTGCTGGCAATGTGCGGGGGCTCGCCGAAGGCAAACCGCTCATGCTCAGCCAAAGGACGGATACTCTCCGGCAAGCGAGATGCTGAAATTGACGGCGATATAGGGCTGACTGTTTTCATGAGGCTCGCCTCCACCGGCCGGATTGATCATATTTGGCGCGAATTGGGCATTCGGAGAGGCGTTTG
Organism: Ensifer sp. 38_S197; assembly: GCF_056924495.1. Lineage (NCBI taxonomy): Bacteria > Pseudomonadati > Pseudomonadota > Alphaproteobacteria > Hyphomicrobiales > Rhizobiaceae > Ensifer > Ensifer sp. 38_S197. The sequence continues at coordinate 2,494,584 of NZ_JBXOVZ010000001.1, forward strand.
GCACAAAAGCCGCAGTGGTTGGAGAGGCGAGTTCGGCACTGAGCGCCGGCGTACCGGAACGTTTTGTCGGATCGTTTTGGTTGAAAACTGAAAAGCCGTGACTGTGCGCCGGCATTTGGGCTTGGGTCAGCGTGACGCTGCTTTGGCCGAAGCTGTCACCAATCTCTCGGGGGCTGAGGCCCCCTCCGGCGCCCTGGTTACATGCTCCGCGCCCGGCAAAATTCGGGAGCCGGAAACTGGTTTGCCCATTTCCCCCGAAACTTGCGCCAAGAAGGGAGAAAAGAGCGGTGTTCTGCTGAATAGGGATTAGCGTTCCATTGCAAAACGCCCACTGGTATGGCGCAAAATTGAAGCCGAATAGCTGGATCTCGCCGATGAAAGGTGTCGTCATTGCTTTGTCCTCGTCCTTACGGTTTCTGCCAGCGCCGCCGACGGTTCAACCTTGAGATGGAAAAACACCCGCCCATGCGATGCAAAACTGCGCTGTGAGCGTGGGCATGGTGTTGTCGTGCGGCTGGGTGCTGCCACGTGAGTCCGTCGAAGCGCTCGACGTCGCGAAGCGCATAGAGCCGCTGGTATCCGTGACATAGAGTGTGTCGCCGGAAACCGACCCGAACTCGACAGTCGGGGCTATCGCCGTACCTTCTGCGGCAGCCGAAGTCGCGTTCATCGAATGGGAATGGGATGGGATCTGGCCAACCAGCAGCGTGACGTTTTCGCTACCTCCCAGCTGACCGATGATCCTCGCCGTCAGGCCCGAACCTTTTCCGTTGTGAAGCGGTAGGCGGCCGCTGAGGTTTGGTACGGCAAACGTCAGTTGCCCATCGCCGCCATAGGTCGTGCCGATCAGCGTGAAGAGCTCGTCGTATTGCGAAATTGCGTGGAGGGATCCGTCGCAAGCAAACCAGCCATCCGGTACCCGCGAGAAACCGAACATGCGGATCTCACCGACATAGGGCGTACTCATGTGATGTCTCCAGAAGCTCAGTTTCGTGAGGGATAGATGCCGGCAAGAGCAACGCAGAAGTTGATAACGCAGAAGGGTTGCATGTTGTCGTGTGGTTGTCCGCCACCAGTTGGGGCGACAGCATCGTTGGCGAGCACGATCTGCGGCCCGGTTGCCGTCCCGTAGATCGCGGTGGAGGTGGTCCCAACGAGATTGCCATCGGGATTGCGGGAAGCACCCGTGGAGGAAGTGCCTAGCGCTTGATGGATATGCTGGGGCAATTGCGGGTTGGTCAGCGTCACCGTCTCACTCCCCGAAAACTCGCCGATCGGCATCGGGGGCGGGGTCCAGGATGAGTCATAGGACGAACCGGAGCCAACCGGGGTCCGTCCCTGCATGTTCGGCAGAGCGAAATTGGTCGTTCCATTGCCGCCGTAGCTGGTCCCCAACAGTGAAAACAAGGCGCTGTTCTGCGCGATCGGCAGCAGTTGCCCGCTCGCAAGCGCGAAGCCGCGCGGCGCGAAACCGAAACCCGTCATCATGATTTGACCGAGGAAAACGTCCGCCATGCTCTGCCCCTGGCCTGCTTCGTTAAGTTGTCTGTTTCGCCATACTCAGCCGATGGCTGTGTTGGTTTCAATGGGGTGCGGCCCCTTTGCACGGACGTGGCGAACAAAGAAATAACGCCTGTTTCAAATATGGATTCGTCCTTAAGTGTTGTTGCATTATGCAATGCACGTCACTATAGGTTGCATTCGATGTGGTGTGAATCGCGGGATATGGCCGGGCAGACAATCTTCGGGGGATAAGGATGCCTTTCTGTGCGCGTCGCTTAGCGACGATGGCGAACGCAGACCTGGTTCGATCGATCCTTCGTTGGGTCTTTTTGCCATTCTTGGCGCTGACGTTCAGTCTGTTGAGTGAGGCCGTCAAGGCGGCACCGTCGCCAAATTGCGGACCGTTCAACGTCAATGTCACCCATGGCGGGATGATCGTCATCGACGCGAGCGCTTGCGACGGCCCGGCAAACTTCGGCATTGGCGGCATAAAGATTCATCCGGTCAATGGGACTGCGGCCACTGACCCGCTTGGCCAGACGGTAACCTATGTGCATGCCGGCGGCGGCAATACGGCAACCAGCGACAGCTTTGTCTTTGACGATGGTCTGGGAAATGATGTTCAGGTCAACGTCACCATTGGCGCTCCGCCGTCGATCACGATCGGTCCGTCATCCTTATCGATGCGCGCGGGCCAAAGCTTCAGCCAGACACTGACGGCAACGGGTGGCACGGCGCCCTATGCCTGGGCACACGATAGCGGCACCTTGCCGCCCGGCGTATCCTTCGCGAACGGCGTGCTCTCCGGAACGCCAACGGCTCGGGGTGCCCACACGTTTACCATCCGGGTGACCGACAATCTCGGCGTGACCGCCACTCAATCCTATACGACGACGGTCGCAAATCCGCTATTGACCTTGACGCCGGCGGGGCCGATCAACGCGGTCGTCGGCCAGCCAACCAGTGTGACATTCACGGGAGGTGGCGGCGTGGCACCCTACACGCTGCAATACGAATCCGGGACGCTGCCGGCGGGATTGACCTTCAGTGGAGGGACGCTCAGTGGCACGCCGACGGCGACTGGAAGTACTGCATTCAACGTTCGTGTGACCGACAGCAGCACAGGCCCCGGAACCTGGTTCGACGTGTTTCCCGTCACCGTGAACGTGGCAGCGGCACCGACCATTACCCTCTCGCCCGCGGCGCTCCCCGACGCGACCGCGGGGGCAGCTTACAGTCAGACGATTTCGGCGGCCGGTGGAACGTCACCCTATGCGTTTGCTGTGACGTCGGGCGCGCTCCCGGCGGGTCTTTCTCTTTCCGGGGGGGGCGTGCTCTCCGGTACTCCGACATCCGCCGGAAACTTCAACTTCACCGTGACCGCGACCGATACGGATGGGTTTACCGGCTCACAGGCCTATTCGCTCTCGGTTGCCGCTCCGACAATCATAGTCACACCCGCGACGCTTCCATCGACCTCCGTCGGGACCGCATTCAGCCAGATGCTTTCCGTGTCGGGCGGAACGCCTTCCTATAGCTATCATGTCTCGGCAGGGACGCTGCCGGCTGGCGTGACTTTGTCCGCAGGCGGCGTGCTTTCGGGGACGCCGACGGCAGGCGGCGCTTTCAACTTCACCGTGACTGCGACGGATGCGCTCGCATTCACGGGCTCGCGCGCCTACACGCTTACGGTGAATGCCCCAACCTTGGATCTGCCCGCCACCGTCTTTGCCAATGCGACGCGCGGAACAAGTTATTCGGCATCGCTCAATCCGGCGACGGGCGGTACAGCCCCCTACAATTACGCAGTCACCGGCGGTTCCCTGCCCGCTGGCCTGACACTTGGGACGGACGGGAGTCTGGCTGGCACGCCCACCGCATCAGGCAGCTTCTCATTTACTGTGACGGCAACCGACGACAGCGCGGGTACCGGACCCTACAGCATCCAGCGCTCCTTCACGCTCGATGTGGTGGAACCGGTGCCCGTTGCACACCCTGTATCGGTGACAGTGGCCTACGGCAGTGGCGCCAATCTGGTTACGCTTGCCGTTACGGGAGGAGCCCCGACGTCGGTTGCCGCCGGCACCTCGCCACAGCATGGTACGGTGGTGGCGTCGGGTACGTCGCTTACCTACCAGCCTGAGCCCGGATTTGCCGGGGCCGATACCTTTAGCTACACGGCCAGCAACGCAACAGGCACATCGGCGCCGGCGCTGGTCAGCGTGACCGTTTCCAGCCCGACGCTGTTGCTTTCCGCAGGCGGAGCGCTGACTGGGAGCGTCGGGCAGCCCTATAGCCAGACGTTCAGTGTTTCCGGCGGCGCCTCCCCTTATGCCCTTTCCCTCACCGGCCTTCCTGCCGGACTTGCCTTGTCCGGCACGACGGCGGAGACGCTCACCATATCGGGCACGCCATCGGAGGCGGGAAGTTTCAGCCTCGCGGTTTCAGCAACCGACAGCAGTTCGGGGACGGGTCCATTTTCCACGTCGCAATCCTTCACTCTGGTCATCGCTGCACCGACAGTGTCGATCAGTCCGCCATCATCGACACTGAACCTTGCCTATGCCGCCGCGTTCAGCCAGTCGTTTTCTTCTAGTGGCGGTACGGCGCCTTATAACTACTCGGTCACCGGCGCGCTGCCGGCGGGGCTGTCCTTTTCTGCCGGAACCTTGAGCGGCACGCCCACGCAGCCCGGCACTTTCCCGATCACGGTGACCGCACAAGACAGCTCGACCGGCACGGGTGCGCCGTTCAGTGCAACAAACAACTATGTTCTTCAGGTCGGCAGCCCGACCATAGCGCTCACGCCAACCGCCCTGCCGAACGCGACCGCCGGCTCCTCCTACGATGCGACGCTTACAGCCTCCGGAGGCGTCGGGCCCTATAGTTTCGTGTTGACAGCAGGGGCCTTGCCGCCTGGCTTGTCCTTGTCCCCGACTGGCGAACTCTCCGGCATGCCGAGCCAGTCCGGCACGTTCGGCGTGACGATATCGGCGACCGACGCGAACGGCCATTCCGGGGCGAGAGCCTATAGTTTCACTGTCGGCAATGCCACGCTGAGCCTTTCGCCTTCAGCTCTTCCCCCCGTAGTCGGCGGCAGCGCCTATAGCCAGACGTTCGTGGCGGCTGGTGGGATTGCTCCCTACACCTTCGCAGTCAGCGCGGGCGCGCTGCCGTCGGGCATGAGTCTCACCGCTGCGGGCCAGCTCTCAGGGGTTCCAAGCGCCACTGGCACGTTCAGCTTCGACGTCACCGCCACTGATTCGACCGGCGGCATCCCATCGACCGGTTCGGCATCCTACAGCCTTGTGGTGGCGGCGCCGACGATTGCCGTGGGACCTGCAAGCCTGCCTGCCGGTGTCATCGGCCATGCATACGGCCAGGCCTTGACTGCATCCGGCGGCACGGCGCCGTATACCTTTGGTCTGGCGAGCGGGGCACTTCCGCCCGGCCTGTCGCTGACGGCCGGCGGGCAACTGTCCGGTAGTCCGACGTCCGAAGGCGCGTTCACCTTCACGGTGACTGCCACCGATGGGCTTGGCTTCAGCGGAACGGCGACCTTCAACGTCGCGGTTGGCCTCGATGCACCCCAGGCGGTCGACGACGTTGCCACGACGCTCGGCGGGCACTCGGTCGCGATAGCGGTAACGGGCAACGATATTGGCGTGATCTCTTCGGTAGAAATCGTTCGGACGCCGGGTCATGGTACAGCCACAGTCTCGGGCAACGCGATCGACTATACAGCCGAAACAGCTTTCAGCGGCACCGACACGTTTACCTACCGGGTCCTTGGCCCTGGTGGGACATCCCCAGCGGCGGTTGTCACGATCAACGTCAATCCGCGCCCGATCGCTGCTGCGCAGCGTGTTGCGATGATGAATGGCAAGGCGGCGAGCGTCGACCTGACGGTTGGCGCCAGCGGCGGGCCTTTTACCGGTGCGACTTTGGTATCCTTGTCTCCGCCCGGATCAGGCACGGCGACGCTTTTCGGTGAAGTACTGACATTTAATGCGGACCCCACGTTCACTGGCGCTGCGACCGCGACGTTCACGCTTCGGAATGCCTACGCCACCTCCGAACCGGCAACAATTCAGTTTGACGTGGCCGAGCGGCCTGACCCGACGCTTGATGCGGAGGTTTTGGGGATTTTGAATGCGCAGACGGCGGCCACACGGCGGTTTGCAACGACGCAGATTATGAATTTCCATCAGCGCCTGGAGGCGCTCCGCGCACCTATTCGCGAGGAGCCAGCCGACGGTGTCGGGTTTGCCCAGGGGATTGTGTTGTCGTTCGCCGACGACTGCCGGGGCAGGGGGCCGTCCAATCGCCGCCCTGGCGAATGCCGTAGCGGTCAGCCGAATTCGTTGCAGATGCCTTTCGATGCGGCGCTTGCCGATAGCGGCATCGGTCCGGCGGGCAGCAAGCCCAACAAGGTGACGATCTGGACGGGTGGTTCGATCAATGTGGGTGAACGCGACGGTGCCGACGGTTTCGAGTTCGAAACCACCGGTGTGAGTGGCGGCGTGGATTACAGGGTCAACCGGGACTTGGTGCTGGGCTTCGGTATCGGTTACGGCCACGACGACAGCGACGTCGGCAGCAATGGCAGCCGCAGCACGGGTGACAGCTACACGGCCGCGTTCTACGGCAGTTACCAGCCAGATGGAAACCTCTTCATCGATGGCCTGGTCGGGTACCAGTGGCTGTCTTTTGATTCCAAGCGATATGTGACGTCGGATGGCACGTTCGCATCAGGTGAGCGCGATGGCCAGCAGTGGTTCGCGTCGATCTCGGCAGGCGGTCTCTTCGATGTCGATGGATTTCGGTTGTCACCTTACGCTCGGCTCGATATAGCGCGCGCCCAACTGGACGCGTTCACCGAGGACGGAGCCCCGTCGACCACGCTTCACTACGGCGAAGAAGATGTCCACACGACGACCGGCAGTGTTGGCGTTACACTGCGCTATGACCAGCCAACGAGTTTTGGTGTCGTCTCACCGGAGCTTCGCCTCGAATATCAACACGATTTCGCCGGCGACAGCGCGATTACGATGAACTACGCCGACGTCTTCAGTGGGCCGACCTATCGCACTTTCCTTGATGGGCTCGACCGCGACCGCTTCATCGTCGGTGTCGGCGCCAATATCGAGACGACACAGGATTTCGCTGTGCGGGTCGAGTATCGAGGCATGTTGGGCAGTGAAGGCGACACGGATCACGGCGTGCTGCTCAACGTCGGAAAGCAATTTTGATTGCCGCTCATCAGAACTGACGGTCGTCGCGTGGAACTATCACGAGGCCCTGCTGCCCGGGGACCTTGTCTGGGTGAACTCGGTGCCTCTGCGCCAGGCGAGCCCGACATCAATCACCGAACCGTGTCGCGCACGTCAAATGCCCGGTGCCACAGCCGACTTCTAGAACGCGCTGTTGGCTGCAACGTCGGCGAAGTCCACGAAGGTAGGTGCGAGATGCTGACTGCCCGCCCAACATACGCCTCATAGCCTTCGGGGGCTTGTTGCCACGAACCCAGCCATGTCACACTCCTAACCGGAATTCGCTGATCATTTCACCGCTGACTCCACGCGGTCAAGACGCAGCGATCGCGAGAGGGGCCGGAGGTGGCGGCGCGATCCAGCGTCTGCAGTCGTTGTCGAAGCTAAGCTCAAAGGCCTACTTTCGCTCGAAGAGATCCGCCCTTGCGGTCCGTGGAACCACAGCTGCCGGTTTTCGGCCGGTCGCGGCGTTTAAGCGGAGGCAAGCGGCGCCGATCGGGGCCGCTATTCGATGAAGACGCGGACGCTGGCGGCGCGGCCAACCGCGTCGATGACGGTCAGCGTCGAATAGCCGACCCCGTCCGGCTGCCATTGGGTAATCCGCCGGCGTGTCAGCTCCGGCAGCGGCCGGCCGTTGGCGAGCCAGCGAAATGGCGCTCGGCCGCCTTGCAGCTTGAGCGTCAGCGGCGAAATCGCCTGGTGATCCATCCCGAGCTCGACACGCGCACCCTCCGGCGGAAAGACGATCTGCGGTGCTGGCTCGCGTGCCGAAGCGTTGACGAGGCCGCTTGCGGTCAGCGAGAAGCGGCGTTGGCTGATCGGCAGTTCAGCCTGCGAAATGCGGATCGCGCCCGCCGGCGCTTCCGGTAGCGGCGCGATGCCGAAGCCGGACTTGGCGAAGCCTTCGAAGAGAATCGGGGCGGCGCTGCCATAGCCGGTGAGGCCCGGCACGGCACCATTGTCCGCACGGCCAACCCAGACGCCGAGCACATGGCGCCCATCGTAGCCCACCGACCAGGCATCGCGGTAGCCGTAGCTGGTGCCGGTCTTGTAGGCGATACCGCGCTGATGGCTGCCCGTCGGCGGCAATACACCGGAAAGCGCATCGGAGACGTTCCAGACGGCAACAGAAGAAAGCAGCGGCTCCGCTTCGATCAGGCCGGCCTTGCCATCGACGCCGTCGCCGAGCCGCAGAGGGAAGCCGCGATTGGCAAGTGCGGCATAGAGCTGCACGAGATCGCGCAGCGTAAGCCCGACGCCGCCAAGGCCGATGGCAAGCCCCGGCGCTTCGCCGGCCGGTAGCGCCGGCTTCACCTCGCCGCGGCGAAAGCGCATCATCAGTTCCGCCGGGCCGACCGCGTCGAGAAGCCGGATCGCCGGAACGTTCAAAGACAATTGCAGCGCCTCGCGCACGCTGACATCGCCCTGATAGCTCATGTCGAAGTTGCGGGGGCGATAGCCGAAGAAATCCGCAGGACGGTCCTCGATGATCGTCTCCTGGCTGACCAGTCCTTCTTCGAAGGCGAGTCCGTAAATAAAGGGCTTGAGGGTGGAACCGGGCGAGCGCGTGATGCGGGTCATGTCGATCCAGCCGGAACGACTCGCATCGAAATAGTCGGCCGATCCGACCGAAGCGACAATCTCGCCGGTCTTCGCGTCGGCCATCACCATGGCAACCGAAACCTTCGGTCCGAGCTTGGCGGCGCCATCCTTTGCAACGGCCTCAAGGTTGCGTTGCACGGCAAGGCGCAAGGTCGTCTGGTGCCGGACCGTCTGCGGGTCCTTGCGCAACGCCCGCTCGGCGAGATGGGCGGCATAGGACGGAAGCTGCAGCCGGCGCGAGGGGACAGATGTCGCGATTGCGCGTTCGGCCTCGCCGTCTCCAATGACGTCAGCGACGGCGAGACGCGTCAGCACTCGTTCGCGGGCAGCGACGGCCGCGGCGTGGTTGCGGTCCGGCCGACGCTTTTCCGGCAATTGCGGCAAGGCGACGAGCAGGGCCGCTTCGCCGGCCGTCAGCCGCTTCGGCTCCTTGCCGAGCCAGGCGAGGCTTGCAGCGCGCACGCCCTCGATGTTGCCGCCATAGGGGGCGTGGGTCAGGTAAAGGTTGAGGATCTGGTCCTTCGAGAGGCGCCTTTCGATCTGGATGGCGCGGGCGATCTGCAAGAGCTTTGCCGCGATGGAACGCTGCTGCCGCGGCTCGATCAGCCGTGCGACCTGCATCGACAGCGTCGAGGCGCCCGAGACGATCCGGCCATTGCTGACGAACTGAAGCGCGGCGCGGCCGAGTGCCAGCAGGTCGACGCCCGAATGCTCCCGGAAGCGCTGGTCTTCGTAGGCGATCAGCATCTTCAGGAACTGAGGATCGACATCGTCGACCGTCGTCGTCAGCCGCCAGAGACCCTGCGGCGTTGCGAAGGCGCGCAGCAGTTGCCCATTGGCATCGTCCACCTCGCGCGAGACGACATCGGCCTCGTCGAGCGGTGGCGGGAAGGCCTGGTCGGCCTTCTCGATCGCAAAGCGCGTCAGCCCCGTCAGCAGCAGGCAGACGGGCAAGGCGATCAGCAGTTTGCGCCCACTCGACATGATCTGGCCTATTGCGCCGCCAGCACCTCCATGCGCCCCGTCGCGGTGCGGGCGGAGAGTTGCGGCCGGTACATATCCTCGACGGTGGCCGCCGGATGGTCGTAGACACCTGGGGTCACGGCGCGCACCACATAGGCGAGCGTGACATCACGCGCGGATCCGGTGCTCCGGTCGATCGCCGCGACGAAGCGGTCGTTGCGGAACTCCGTGTGGGTCGCGGTAATTTCGCCGAGCCATTCGAAGTTGCTGAGCTGGGCGCTGTCGACGAGGCTCGGATTGTCGATCTGGAAGCCGGCCGGCAACAGGTCGGTGAGGAGCACCCGCGACGGCCAGTCGTTAGTCTCCGTCATCTTGAGCACCACGACGTAGCGTTCGTTCTGTCGCGCTTCCATGATGTTGGCCTCGGCTCCGTCGAGCGTGTAGTAGGTGCGCTCGATGGTGAAACCGTCGCCGCCGGCCGAGAGCGGTTGGGCGGGTGCGGCGACCGTGGTGACCACGGCCGACACCGGATCGGCGCCCTGGTTGCGGATCACGACCGGATGGGTCGTCAGGGCATCTCCGGTCATCTGGGCGGCATAGCTGCCGGTCTTCGATGCGCCGTTGACGTCAAGCGCCATGTCCTCATCGCCGTTCTGGATGGCGCGGGCGGCAAGCAGCATCCAGGCCTGTTCCTGGGTGCTGGTATAGGTCTTCTGCTCCCATTCGCGTGCGACGATCTTCGACAGCTCAGGAACGATCGGCGGGACCGGGCGGCTTTCAGCCGCGAGCGCCAGCACGGCCGCGTTGTCACGCAGCGACGAGCCGTAGTCGGAGCGCGAGAGGCTGACATTGACGAGGCCCGTCGACATGTTCGCCGCCTTGGCAAAGGTGTCCTGCGACCCTTGAGCGTCGCCATATAGCGCCAGCGCTGCGGCGATATGCGCCTTCGCAAGCGGCGTCGGGAAGTCGTCGATCAGCGTGTTGGCGTAATAACGCAGATCGTTGATCGCCGCCTTGCGATTGCGGGCGAGCACGTAGAGCGCATAGGCGATCTCGTTGCCGCGATCCTTGGCATTGGTGTCGTAGCTGACGCCGTTCTGCAGGTTTTCGAGCGCCTGGACCATAGCGGCCTCAGGCACGTCGTATTTCTGCTCGCGGGCGCGGGTCAGGAAGTCGGTGACATAGGCATCGAGCCAGAGGTCGCCGTAGCCCGGACCCCACAGACCGAAGCTGCCCGACGAGGACTGGTAGGAGAGAACGCGATAGATGGCCTCCTGCACCCGTTTCGTCACGCCTTCGTCATCGGCGAGGCCGGACTGTTTCGCGAGTTCGCTGAGATAGAGCAGCGGCAGTGCGCGGCTCGTCGTCTGCTCGGCGCAGCCATAGGGGTAGCGATCGAGCGTCATCAGCAGCGCCGGCATGTCGAAGGCGGCGGAGCGGGTGACGCTGAGGTTGACCGAGGCACCCTGCAGGATGCTGTCGGCGAGCAACTGCCCGTCGACCGTCAGGCTGCTTCCGGGCGCGATCGCGACCACCTGCCGCTGGGTAACCGGCAAGGTCGCCGGACGCACGAGCAGATCGAGCGACTGTTCGAGGGAAAGGCCGTTGGAGCCGGTGAGCGTCACGGTGACGATGCCATTGCCGGGATATTGTCCCACCACTGGCAAGGTTACCGCCGAGCGGCCGCCCTGTTCCAGGGTTACCGTGCTGCCTGTGCCCGGTTGTTCGACGGTCGCCGGGCCGCTGGTCGTTACCTGGATCTGGTATTCGCCGGCCGGCGCGTCGGTATTGGCGATGTCGAGCCTCAGCTCCGACCGGTCTCCGGGCGCCAGAAACTTCGGCAGGCTGGCGGTGACGACAACCGGATCGCGGATCACCACGTCGCGGGTGGCGTGGCCGACACCGGATTTTGTCCAGGCGACGGCCATCAGCCGTGCCGTGCCGTTGAACTGGGGGATATCGAAGCTGACGGTCGCCTTGCCGTCGCCATCGAGCTGCAGCGGACCTTCGAAGAAGGCGACCAGCTTTTCCGTGGGCGGGCTGCCCTGAAGAGCGACCTGGCCGCCGTCGCCGCCGGTGCGCAGTTTTCCAGTGGCGCCAAGCGAGCCGTCGATCAGGCGGCCGTAGAGGTCGCGGATTTCGAGACCGAGCTGCCTCTGGCCGAAGTACCAGGCTTCCGGATCGGGTGCCTCGTAGCGGGTGAGGTTGAGAATGCCGACGTCGACGGCGGCGACCGTCACATAGGCTTCCTCGTCGGCACCGGCACCGGCGACCTTCAGGCTGATGTCGAGCGGTTTGCGGGGCTCCATCTTTTCTGGCGCAGCGAGGGTGACGGCGAGTTTGCGCTCGGCCGGATCGACCGACAGCCATTTGATGCCGATCGCACGCATCGGCATGCGACTCTCCTGGGCATCGCCCGGCCGGTAGAGCGTGGCCGTGACATAGGCGCCGGCGCCCCAGGCATCGGTGACCGGCAGCTCGACCTCGCCGCCTTCCGCGGCGATCGAGGCGGTCTGCGTCGTGATCAGGTTCTCGGTGCCGACGGTCACCAGCAATTCGCCGGCAAAGCGCGGCGAGACCTTGAGCTTGGCCGTGTCGCCGACCGCATATTTCTCCTTGTCGAGCGCGATTTCCAGGCCGTCGGGCGTTTCGGTCGAGGTGGCCGCGACATACCAGCCGGCGTCAAATTCGACGCTCGAGGTCGGACCGTCGATCGAGGCGGTCTCGACTTCCAGGCGATAGCGTCCCCAACCAACAGGAACGGCGATTTCACCGCCGTCTTCCGTCAGGTCGACACTGCCGTTAGCCACCTGCTTGGTGGTGACGACCGGTTCGTATTTCCAGGCGCTGCCGTCGCGGTACCAGTGATAGTCCCGTTCGACGCTGATCAGCTTCCACAGGAGCCCGGGCATCGCGACCTTGGCGCCCGAGGGATCGACGGCAATCACGCGGAACTTGCCGACGGAATTCTCGGCGAGTTCGCCTTCGAATTCCGGTTTGATGCCGAGCATTGGGCCTTCGGCGCGCACCGGCAGCTTCAACGAGCGCTCAACGGCGCGGCCCCCGGCTTCGCGCATGCGGACGGTGACGGTGGCGTCGAGCAACTGCGTGGTTGAGGGCACTTCATCGAGCAGGACGTCAAAGGTGGATTTGCCTTCCTCGTCGAGCGGCGAGAGTTCCTCAAGCGGCAGGCGCGTATCTTCGCTCGCCTCTTCATCGGCGAGACCGAAGGAGTAGCCTTTGAAGGCAGCGCTTTCGCGCGTCGGCCTGATCGTCACTTCGCCTTCGAGCTCGAGACCGGCAGCCGGCGCGCCGTAGAGATAGCGCCCGTCGACCGCCACACTTGCCGTTTCGCCGACGGCGATTTCCTTGGCGTCGCTGGTCAGGTCGAATTCGGTGCGATCCGGCACGAAGTCATCGACCAGAAACTGCTTCTCGCCGATCGCAGGCGACTTCGGGTCGGTGAAGATCTGCATTGTCCAGGTGCCGCGCATGGCGTTTGCCTGAACGTCGAGGTCGAGCGTATGGCCGCCGAGCTTGCCGCCGGCGCTGGTCATGCGCCGATATTCGACGCCATCCGGCCGGAGGAAGACGAAGGTCAGCGGCAGGTTTTCGATCGCCATGCCGTCGACGTCGCGGGCAAGGGCTGCGGCATGTACCGTCTCGCCGGCGCGGTAGATGCCACGCTCGGTCCAGGCGAGAATATCGATGGCGCCGGGGGCTGCGCGGCCGGTGACGCCACGATCGGAGAGGTCGAAGCCGGCGCGGCTCATGTCGAGGAAGACGTAGTCGTCCTCACCCTTCTTCGCGGTGATGACCGCCGGCGTCAGTCCGGCGGTGCCACGGATCAGGCCCGCCGTGAAGGTGACGCGGCCGTCGCCATCGCTCACCGCGGTGCCGAGGATCTCGTTGTTCTTGGCTACGAGCTGCAGTTCGACGCCTTCAATCGGCTCGGCAGTGGCAAGCGAGCGCACGAAGACGTTCAAACCGTCGGTGCCTGCATAGGTGGAAATGCCGATATCGGAAACGACAAACCATTGCGTCGCGCGTGCGTCCCACTCCTGGCTGACGCCGGTGGTCGGGGCTGCGGTCAGGACATAGACGCCGGGCTTGCGCTCGGGCAGCGCCTCATCGACCGGGAAGCTGGTGACGACTTCCTTGTTGACGTTGCGCTCGATGTCGATTGTGCCCTGCCAGACGAGTTCGCCGCTTTCATCTTCGATGCGCTGGGCACTGTAGCCGTCGAGCTGGGTCAGGAACTGCGAGTTTTGCAGCACCTGGGCGATGCTGCGGTCGCCAACGCGGTAGAGTTTCAGCTTGGCGCTGTCGGTGTTGACGGAGACGATCGGGATGCCGCGGCGCGCGGTCGACGGCAGCACGAAACCGTCGCCGGTGAAGCGGACCATCTGGGCACGGTCGGCGACATAGATGTCGAGGGTAACGGGCGCCTCGAGCACCTCGTCGACGGTGGAGGGCAGGCCGGTGCGGAGCGTCAGCTTGTAACGTTCGCCATGCGAAAGGCCTTCGATGCAGATCTGGTCACCCTTGGCTTCGAGCGCCTTGGGTGCAGCACCATTGACGGTCACGAAGGAGGCGTAGTCTGCGCCGCTCTTCAAAAGCTGCTCTGAGAACTGCACGCAGGCACGCGGCGTGGCCGCGTCGGAATCAATCGTATGCTCGACGACGCGGAAGCCTTTACGCTGCTTGAGATCGAGATAGGCGGCCTCGACCGATTTCGCCTTCACCAGTTCCAGGCTCGCCTTGTAGGCGTCCAATGCGGCGCGGTAATTTTCAGCGCCCTCGAGCGATTTCGCCATGACGGCGAGCGCATGGGCGCGGCTCTCGGTGGTACGGGTCAGCTCATAACCGTTGATCGCCGCGATCGCCGCCTGCATCGATACGGCCGAATTGTTGGTAATGCGGTTTGCGGTGCGCGCCGCTTCCAGCCAAAGCTCGGCGTCGTCGGGTGTGATCGCCAGGGCGCCCTGGAAGGCCTTCAGTGCATTTTCGATATTGCCCATGCCGGCCTGGCCACGGGCCATGTCGATGAGCGTATTGACGCCCAAGCCTTGCTGGTCGTCGGCCAGCGCGAGATTGGCCTTGGTATTACGGGCGTCCTGCAGGATCTGGTCCGACAGGAATTTGAGGCGCGGCGGTGCGCCAATATCCGCTTCGGCGGCCTGCGGCTGCACGATCTTGCCGGCGATCGCGCCCGGGAAAGAATTCAGCTGGTTGTAGTCGGACTTGAGAAAGCACCATTTCACCTTGGGATTGTAGGTGAAGGCGCGGCAGGACTGGTCCGCGATGCAGGTCTGCTGGCACTCGTCGAGCGAGACGTTCTGCTCGGTCCTGAGGTCGAAACCGAAATAATCGCCGTCCTGCGTTATCTCGACCTGGCGGCCGGTCTCCGCGGAGAAAGCGGGGACGCCGGTGCTCAGAATGGACAGGAAAAGGGTAGAAAGGCCGAAAAACGCGCGCACAGACATCAAGTCCTCCCAACGCTGCCGGTCTCGATAGAGGCTTCACTTTTCAGGCTTCCTGGCCGCTTGTCAACTGAGGAGAGGTCAAGGCTCAGCGCAATTTCCACGGGTATCCTGGTGTGAAGGGTCAAATGTCGATCCGGAATGAAACAGGATAAAACGATATGTAAATCAAACTATTATGACATCGAACGACGAAGCGTCGAGGCTAACCCCTTTGTTCCCTGAGGAAGATCGTCAACGAGCGACCGGCGTCGAGGATATGGTCGCGCGTGAGCTCGCAGGCGCGCTCGGCGTCGCGCGCGATACAGGCGTCCAGGATCGCCTTGTGCTCGCGACGCGCCCGGGCAACGCCTGAGGTCAGCGTCAGCTGCGCACGAAGGTAGCGATCGATGCGATCGAGCGAGGCGCGCACGATCTGCAGGTAATAGGGGCGGCGCGCTGCCTCATAGAGGCTGTAGTGGAAGTTGCGGTTGATCTCGCCCCACCGGTCGGAATTTTCCTCGCGCTCGAACTCCTCGCAATGCTGGCGTGCAAGTTCGAGCGTGCGGCGGTCGAGATTGGGCACGGCGAGGCGAATAACCTCGGCCTCGATCAGTGCGCGGAACTCGAAAATTTCCTCGATTTCCTCGATCGAAAGCCCGGCGACGACCGCGCCCTTGTAGCGCTCCGTGGTGATCAGCCCATGCTGCTCAAGCCGCGAAAGCGCCTCGCGCACCGGAATGCGGCTCGTGTTGAACATCTGGGCGATGTGGTCCTGGCGCAGGTTCTCGCCCTCGGCGAGGTCGCCTTCGATGATCGCCTTGCGCAAGGCTTCATAGACGATATCGGCGGCTGAGGCCGCTTGCCTGACATCGACGGCATCGAGTTTCATCGTGTTCAAACCATCCAGGTGGCCGAACCGTGGGGCTCGGCAAATTCGGAAGCGTTTTCCTGCTGTTGGTCCATGGTCATAGGTCCAATTCAGGAGCCGGGCAACAGATGCTTTTGGTTCTTGGAACGATTTCGAATATTCCAGATTGTATATTGGATCCAATGTTTCTATGAGTCTTTTCGCCGGTGGCGAGCGCGGTCGCGCTATCATCCGGCGAAGCACGGGGAGCGCGGCTGATGCGCAGGGCATCGGCGCGCACAGGTGGCGCCCGTCCACCAGCACGGAAGGAGAAAGGGCATGCGTAGCAACAAGGTCGTCCACATCGTTTCCTGCCACGCGGAAGGAGAGGTCGGCGACGTCATCGTCGGCGGCGTTCAACCGCCGCCTGGCAATACCCTTTGGGAGCAGCGCCGTTTCATTGCGGAAGATAAGACACTGCGCAATTTCGTGCTCAACGAGCCGCGCGGTGGCGTTTTCCGCCACATCAATCTGCTTGTGCCGCCGAAGGATCCGCGCGCGACAATGGGCTTCATCATCATGGAGCCCGAGGATACGCCGCCGATGTCCGGCTCCAACTCGATCTGCGTTTCCACCGTGCTTCTCGACAGCGGCATTGTGCCGATGCAGGAGCCGGAGACCCGCATGGTGCTTGAGGCGCCCGGCGGCCTGGTGAACGTCGTTGCGGAGTGCCGCAACGGCAAGGCCGAGCGCATCACCGTCACCAACGTGCCGTCCTTTGCCGACAAGCTCGATGCCAAGCTCGAGGTCGAGGGCCTGGGCACGCTGACGGTCGATACCGCCTATGGCGGCGACAGCTTCGTCATCACCGACGCACGTGCGCTCGGTTTCTCGGTAACGCCGGACGAGGCGCGGGAACTGGCTGAAACCGGCATCAAAATCACTCGCGCGGCCAACGAACAGCTCGGCTTCTCCCACCCGGAAAACCCGGAATGGGACCATATCTCCTTCTGCCAGCTCACGCTGCCGGTCGAGGAGAAGGACGGCGTGCTGCACGGCCGCAACACGGTCGTCATCCAGCCGGCCAAGCTCGATCGTTCTCCGACTGGGACCGGTTGCTCGGCGCGCATGGCGGTGCTGCATGCGCGCGGCGTGATGAAGGTCGGTCAGCACTTCAGCGGCCATTCCATCATCGATTCGACGTTCAATTGCCGTATCGTCGGTGAAACGACGGTCGGCGGCCGCCCGGCAATCGTTCCTGAGATTTCCGGCCGTGCTTGGATTACCGGCACGCACCAGGTGATGCTCGACCCGGCAGATCCGTGGCCGGCCGGCTACCGTCTGGCTGATACCTGGGCGCGCAAGCAGTAAAGCCTGACCTTGCGGGCCGCCTTGTGCGGCCCGTACCTTTCGGCCCAGTCCTTTGGATAGTTCCGCCGGTTCAGTCTTCCTTGATGATCCGGGTGGTGCCGACCCAGAGTTCGCGGGCCGGCCCCGCGCCGACATTGCGGGCGCGATGCGGCAGCGAGGCGGGGAAGTGCAGCGTGTCGCCGGCCTTCAGCAGATATTCCTTGCCGTCGATCTCGTAGAGCATCTCGCCCTCGATCAGATAGAGGAAATCCTCGCCCTCGTGGCTGGTGAGTTCCGACGCATAACCCTTGGGCATATGGGTGATGCAGCCGTTGAGCGCTGCGCCCGGAAAGCCGCGCTCGATCAGTTCGTAGACGCGCTCCTTGGTTTCGACATTGTAGCCGGGGCGTTCGCCGGCGTGCGAGACCATCGAATGCGAATGCTGCGGCGGCTGCGACAGGAAGGTGTCGACGCTGGTGCCAAGTGCGTTGGCGACGTTGTAAAGCGAGATCAGCGACGGGGTCGAAATGCCGCGCTCGATCTGGCTGATGAAGCCCTCCGTCAGGCCGGCTTCGCGCGCCACGTCCTTCATGGTCTTGCCGATTTCCTTGCGGCGCGCCCTGAGCATTTGCCCGAGCGAGGCGGGCGTCGCAGTTTCCGGGAGGGAGGCGCTTTCGGCAGCTTCGGGCGCCTCGTCGATCTTCAGGGGCATGATTTTCTTTCCGCTTGACTCACGTCTATCTATGTACTTTAGTCCAACTAAAGTTGGTTCGGCAAGCCGATCAGATCGGATGCCGGCCTTCTTGAAAAGGGGAACTACAAGAACGTCTTCGCGGCAATCCGACGGCGACGAAAAACACTAAGAAAAATTGGATCCAATATCCAATTAACGTGTTCGGCGCGTGATCGATGCTGTCTGCGATCAAAAAAGGAGAGTGAGATGAAACGTATATTGCCTATCCTGCTCGGTGCGACGCTCGGGCTGCTTGCAGCCACTTCGGCATTTGCGATCGAACGCGGCGGTGCGATGACCTTCGCGCGCTACGACGACTCGACCGTCATCGACCCTGTTTATGCGGATCGCAATCCGGACCTATGGATGGTGAACGGCCTCTATGAAACGCTGCTGCGCAACGGTCCTGACGGCTCGATCGTGCCGGGGCTTGCCGAGGCATATGAGGTTTCTGCTGACGGCAAGACCGTCACGTTGACGCTGAGAAGCGGTCTCAAATTTTCCGACGGCTCGGAACTGACCGGCGCCGACGTCGTCTTCTCGCTCGAGCGTGCGCGCAACCCGGATCTTGGTCCCTGGGCAGGACTGCTCGGCGCTGTCGACAAGGTCACCGCAGATGGCAACAAGATCACCGTGTCGCTCAAGAACCCCGACCCGACGATCATTTCGATCCTTGCAACCTTCAACACCGGCATCGTGCCGAAGTCAGCCTTCGAAAAAGCAGCCGGCGCAACGGATCAGGAGAAGGCGCGCGCCTTCTTTGCTGCCGGCCCGGTAACGTCCGGCCCCTTCGTCATGAAGAGCCACGTGCAGGGCACGAGCATGACCTTCGTCCGCAACCCGAACTACTGGCGTCAGGGAGAAGACGGCAAACCGCTGCCCTACCTCGACCAGGTGGAATTCGTCGTCATTCCCGACGACGCCACCCGCATCCTCAAGCTCCAGGCCGGCGAAGTCGACGCTGCCGAGTTCATTCCCTTCGCTCGCGTCGGCGAGCTCAGCGTCGATCCGAACCTGAAGATGGAGCTCTTTCCCTCGACCCGCATCGTCTACGCGCCGATCAATACGCGCGAAACGAAGAAAGACGGCTCGAAGAACCCGCTTGCCGATATCAAGGTGCGTCAGGCGCTGAACTACGCGACCGACAAGAACGTGCTGATCAAGCTCGTTACCTTCGACACCGGCAAGCCGATGACCTCGCTGATGTCGGCGGCGACGCAGCTTCACTATGGCCCCGCGCCGCTCTATCCCTACGATCCGGAAAAGGCCAAGCAACTGCTATCCGAAGCCGGCCTCAGCGGCGGCTTCGACGTGAAGTTCACGACGCTTGCCGGCAGCGCCGACGATGCAACGCTGTTTACAGCCCTTCAGCAGATGTGGGCGCCGCTTGGCGTCAACCTCAAGGTCGAGCAGGTCGACAATCCGACCCGCGGCGAGAAGAACCGCTCCGGTGATTTCGACATCCACACCTATGGCTGGGCGAACGACGTCAACGACCCGGCGCAGGTGACCGGATGGCTCGGTTACTACAAGCAGCGCCAGGCTGTCGGCACCGGCTGGAACAACCAGGAATTCAATGCGCTGTTCGAGGCCTCCAACGTCGAGACCGACCCGGCCAAGCGCGAGGACGAATACAAGCGCATGCAGGAGATTTACGCGGCGGAAGCGCCGTTGCTCTTCCTGTTCGAGACGCCGTTTGCGGTCGCGGTCTCCAAGTCGATCGAAGGCTACGTGCAGACACCGCTCGGCGCCAACGACTTCTCGGAAGCCTGGCGGGCCGACTGATAACGGAGCGAACCGCGAGAACCGGGCGATGTTTGCCCGGCTCTCCGTTGAAGGTGGAACCATGCCCTCACTTTCCTATCTTTTGGCGCGGCTGCTGCAGATCATCCCCACCTTCCTGTTGGTGATGATCTTCATTTTCCTGCTCGTGCGCCTCTTGCCGGGCGATCCGGCGATCGCCATGGCAGAGGCCAAAGCGACCGATGCCCAACTCGAACAGATCCGGCACAATCTCGGTCTCGACCAGCCCCTGCCGGTTCAGTTCCTCGTCTTCGTCAAAAACACGCTGACTGGCGATCTCGGTCGCTCGATCATGCTGAAAGCGCCGGTGACGGAGATCATTCTCGATCGACTGCCGACGACGATCTTCCTGGCGCTCTATTCGGTCGTGCTCGCCGTCTTCCTCGCCGGGCCGCTCGCGTTTCTGGCCGCATCGCGTGTCAACAGTTCGGTCGACGTCGCGATCCGCGGGGTCTTTCAGGTCGGCCTTTCCATGCCCGTCTTCTATATCGGGCTCCTGTTGCTGACCGTACTGGCGGCGCAACTGCGCTGGTTTCCGGTTGGCGGCTACGGCAAGACCTTTCTCGCAAACCTCTATCATCTCATCCTGCCGGCCTTGAGCGTCGCGCTCTATACCTCCGCGATCATCCTGCGCAATCTCCGGGCCTCGCTGATCGAGGTGCTCGATGCCGACTATGTGCAGTTCGCCCGCGCCAAGGGGCTTTCGCCGCGCATCATCATGACCCGGCATGTGCTGCGCAATGCGCTCGTCTCCACCGTAACGCTGCTCGGCCTGTCGATCGGCAACCTGATGAGCGGCACGCTGGTGACCGAGACGGTCTTTGCTATTCCCGGCGTCGGCCGGCTGATGCTGGAGGCGATCTTCGCCCGCGACTATCCGCTGATCCAGGGGCTGACGCTCACCTTCGCCGTGCTCGTCTCCGTCGTTTTCCTGCTGACGGACGTCGTGCAATCCTGGCTCGATCCAAGGCTTCGCCAATCATGACCGTTTTGACGCACATGCACTCTCGGCGGCCGGGGCGCCTTCGGGCCTTTCTCGCGCGCGCCTTTACCCGCCCGTCATTCGTCGTCGGCATCGCCATCCTCGGCCTGTCGCTTGCGCTTGCGCTGTTTCCGCAAGCTTTTGCGCCGTACGATCCGCTGGCCTTCGATCTCCAGGCGATCCAGCAGGGGCCGAGCCTTGCGCACCCCTTCGGCACCGACAATTTCGGCCGCGACGTGCTCTCGCGCGTCATCTGGGCCTATCGGGTCGATATGCAGATGGCCTTCTTCGCGACGATCTTTGCGCTGCTGATCGGCCTCACCGTCGGCGCCTTCGTCGGCTATTACGGCGGTATCGCCGACGTGATCTTCGGCCGTTGCGTCGATGCGATCATCACCTTTCCGTTCCTGGTGCTGGTGATCGCCATCGTTGCTGTCCTCGGCCCCGGCCTCGTCAACATGTATGTGGCGATCACCGCGGTGAACTGGGTCTATTACGCTCGGCTGACCCGCGCCGAAATCATGGCGCAAAAGGCCAACGACTATGGCGCTGCCGGCCGCGTACTCGGCTATTCCGATCGCCGCATCATTTTCCGCCATCTCTTGCCGAATGCGATTTCGCCCATCCTCGTCTACTGGATGACCGACATGGCGCTCGCGATCCTGCTCGGCTCGTCTCTCGGCTATCTCGGCCTCGGCGCCCAGCCGCCGGCGGCGGAATGGGGCGTATTGATCGCCGAGGGCCGCAACTTCCTGCTGACGGCCTGGTGGATGAGCCTGATGCCAGGCATCGCCATCGTTCTGACCGGCCTCGGCTTCAGCCTCGTCGGCGACGCGCTCGCCGACCTGCTTCGACCGAAGGGGCGTTGAGATGAGAACCAAAGAGAAAGCGGTCGTGCTCGACGTCAGGCACCTTCGCACCGAGTTCGGTACGTATGAACGGCCACTGGTCGCTGTCGACGACGTTTCGTTCCAGGTGGGGCAGGGCGAGATCCTTGGGCTCGTCGGCGAGTCCGGCTCGGGCAAGAGCATCACGCTGCGCTCGATCCTCGGCATCATCCGGCCGCGCGGCCGTGTCGCCGGCGAAATCCTCTGGAACGGACAGGACCTTGTTCCGCTCGATGAGGTGCGCCTCCGACGCATCCGCGGTCGTGAGATCGCGATGATCTTCCAGGAGCCGATGTCGTCGCTCAATCCGCTGCTGACAGTCGGCCTGCAGATCTCAGAGAACCTCGTCGCTCACACGGATCTTGACGCCAAGGCGAGGAAGGCGCGCGCGATCGAACTGCTCGATCTCGTCGGCATTCCTGCTGCACGCAATCGCCTCGACGATTTCCCACACGAGTTCTCCGGCGGAATGCGGCAGCGGGTGATGATCGCGATCGCGCTTGCCTCCAACCCGAAGCTGCTGCTCGCGGATGAGCCGACCACCGCGCTCGACGTGACGATTCAGGACCAGATCTTACGACTGATCCAGTCGCTGAGCCGCGATCTCGGCATGGCGGTGATCCTCGTCACCCACGACATGGGCGTCGTTGCCGAAACCTGCGACCGCGTTGCGGTCATGTATGGCGGCAGGCTCTGCGAGATCGGGACGACGGCGGAGGTGATCGCCGATGCGCGTCATCCCTATTCGCTGGGGCTGCTGCGCTCGATCCCGCGCGATGTCGCGCCGCGGACGCCGCTTTACTCCATCCCTGGTGCACCGCCGGCGCTGAACGCGCTTCCGCTCGGCTGTGCCTTCAGCGCGCGGTGTCCCGTTGCCGGTGGTGAATGTGCCGATGTTCGGCCACGGCTCCAGAGCGCCGGCACGCTCAGGCAGGTTGCCTGTCATCATCTTCAGGATGCGCTTGCGCATTTCGGTCCGCGGGAGGCGGCGCAATGACCATGCCCATGCAAGCAAGCCCGACCCCGTTGCTGTCGCTACGCGCGCTTTCAATGTGCTTCGAGAAACGACGTTCGCTCTCCGATACGCTGGCCCGGCGCCCGCAACAGGTCGTTTCGGCGGTCAATGACGTCGACCTCGACGTGATGCCCGGCGAGACGCTCGGGATCGTCGGCGAATCCGGCTGCGGCAAGTCCACGCTGGCGCGCCTGATTGCTGGGCTCCACCGGCCGACCGCCGGTGACATCCTGTTCGAGGGGAAAAGTGTCGTCGGTCTCAAGGGGGCACGGCGACGCGCCTATAACAGGCAGGTCCAGATGATGTTCCAGGACCCCTATACCTCGCTCAATCCGCGCATGACCGTGCGCGATACGCTGCGGGAGGCGATCACCGTGCATCGCATGCGCGAAGGCGCTGCGATAGACCGGCGGGTCGACGAATTGCTGGACCTTGTCCGGTTGCCGGAAGGGGCCGCCGACAAGTATCCCCACGAATTCTCGGGCGGGCAGCGCCAGCGCATCGGCATTGCACGTGCGCTCTCGCTGGAGCCGACGTGTCTTGTCGCCGATGAGCTGGTCTCGGCGCTCGACGTCTCGGTCCAGGCGCAGGTCGTCAATCTCTTGATCGAGCTTCAGGACGAGCTGGGCCTGACGGTGCTGTTCGTGGCGCATGACCTTAGGCTCGTACGTCACGTTTCGCACCGCGTCGCCGTCATCTATCTCGGCGCGATCGTCGAGATCGGACCGTCCGAAGCGCTGTTTTCGAAGCCGATGCATCCCTATTCCAAGGGACTGCTTGCCGCAGCACCGTCGCTCGATCCCAGCGCCAGACGGCGCGCGCCGGCACTCGTCGGCGAGTTGCCAAGCCCGCTCGCCATTCCGCCCGGCTGCCCCTTCCACGTACGCTGCCCGCACGCGAGCGAACGCTGCCGCCGCGAAAAGCCGGCGTTGCGTCCAGTCGGTGTCGGCATGACCGCCTGCCATTTCGCCGAGACGATCGGCGAGGTCTGAAACTCCACTCGATAGGAAGACATCATGGATACGAGAGCGAGGCCGGATTTTTCCGGCCGGATCGGCGCCCTGCGGCGCAAGCTTGCCGAAACCGGGCTCGACGGCTACGTCGTGCCGCGCTTCGACGAACATCAGGGCGAATACTGTGCGCCGCATGACACCCGCCTGGCATTCGTCACCGGTTTCACCGGCTCAGCCGGGGTGGCGATTATCATGCGCGACCGCGCCGCGATCTTCGTCGATGGTCGCTACCAGGTGCAGGTGCGCGACGAAGTGGATCTCGGCACTTTCGCGATCGAGCACTTCTACGATGCGCCGTTGAAGGACTGGCTGAAGAACAATCTCCGCAAGGGCGAGCGCGTAGGCTTCAACGCCATGCTGCTGCCCTCGACCTGGGACGCCGATTGCGGCGGTTCTGTGGAAGAGGCGGGTGGTCTGTGGACGCCTATCGATGAAGACCTTGTTGACGCGATCTGGACCGATCAGCCGGAAAAGCCGCTCGGCAAGATCATGGCTCATCCCGTTGCCTATTCCGGCGAAAGCGTTGCCGAGAAAAAGCGCCACATCGCCCAAATGCTGGCGGAGCGGGGGGCAGACCTTCTGATCGAGGCGCAGCCAGACAATATCGCCTGGTTCCTGAACGTTCGTGGACGCGACGTCGCCTTCAACCCGATGCCGCAATCTTTCCTGATCTTCGACCGCGCCGGCCAGACCGAATGGCTGGTCGATCATCGCAAGCTCCCGAACGATCTTTCCGATTTCGAACTCGACGGAGTCGCGCTTGCCGAGCCGGCACAATTGCTTGAGCGTGTTCGGACAATGACGGCCGGGCGAACGGCGCTGATCGATCCGGGATTCGCCCCGTCGGCGGCCGCCCATGCCACGCGCGCAGCTGGTGGAACCGTAAAGCTTGCAAAAAGCCCGATCACGCTTGCCAAGATGCATAAGAACGTCACCGAGCTTGCTGGCTTTCGTGACTGTCACCGTCTCGACGGTGCCGCATGGATACGCTTCTTCGCCTGGCTCGACCGCTACGCCGCCGAACGAGATGCGAGCGGTAAGCCAGTCACCGAACTCGAGGCGGAAGAACAGATCCTCGCCTATCGCTCGATGGCCGAGAGCTTCGTCGAGCCGAGTTTCCGCTCGATCTCGGCGGCCGGCGGCCACGCCGCGATGTGCCACTATGCGGCCACCGAGAAGAGCAACGGCTTGATCCGCAAGGGCGGCGTCTACCTGCTCGATTCCGGTGGACAGTATCTGACGGGCACCACCGATGCCACGCGGACGACGGCGATCGGTGCGGTTGACGAGGAGATCCGGCGCGCCTATACCGCCGTCCTCAAAGGGCTGATTTCGATGGTGTCGCTGAAGTTTCCGAAGGGAACCTACGGGCACCAGCTCGACGCCTTTGCCCGGCGTCCGCTATGGGATCTGGGGCTCGATTATGATCACGGCACCGGCCACGGCGTCGGGCATTTTCTTTCGGTTCACGAGCAGCCGCAGCGCTTCGATCGTCGCGTCAATGAGATCGAGCTGAAGCCCGGCATGGTGACGACCATCGAGCCTGGCTATTACAAGGCCGGAGCCTATGGCATCCGCATCGAGAACCAGGTGGAGGTGGTGGATGACGGCGATGGCTTCCGGAGCTTCCGCAGCCTGACCCTCGTACCCATCGATTTGCGGCTGGCCGACATCGGTCTGCTGACGCAAGCGGAACGGCGATGGATCGACGCCTACCACAACCGCGTTGCACGCGAGATGGATGGCCTGCTCGATGCCGAGACATGGCGCTGGCTTGCGGAACGAACTGCGCCGATCGCAGGTTGAATTGGCACACCAGCCTTCGTCAAGACGCGAGCAAACCAGGATGGTGGCAAGACGGTGGTCCGGCAGGGCCGCCGTCTTGCATTTCATGGGGGAATTTCGCGCAGTAATTGTGTCGCGCTTTTCATTATCATGTGACTCGCCCTTGCCTATCAGGGACTGTTTGTGATAATTTTCACAAATATTGTTCGGGCCTTGCGTTGGTCCCGAACGCTGCGAACACACGAAAACACATGGTTAGTCGCAAAACAGCCCGCATCATTCAACTTACCGACGCGTTGTCCGGACGCAGGGTTCTGCATCTGCGCGACGCTGCGGCCCTGCTCGGCGTTTCGGAAATGACAGTCCGCCGCGATGTCGCCGACAATCCGGGCCAGTTTGCCTTTCTCGGAGGGCATATCGTGCCGGCGGGCGAGATCGAACCCGACCCGCCCTATGAGCTCGCGCGCGAAGCCGACAGCCATGCGGCCGCCAAGCGCGAGGCCTGCGTCCACGCGGCCCGCCACATTCGTCCGGATGAGACGATCTTCATCGATTGCGGCACCACGCTCGAATATCTGGTTGATCTCATTCCGGAAAACTATTCAATAACGGCAGTATGTTATTCGCTGAACGTAGCTGAAAAGCTGACACACAAGCCAAATGTGCGGATTGTCATGCTGGGCGGTGTCTATCATCCGTCCTCGGCATCTTTTTCCGGCAATTCCGGGCTCGAGACGCTCGATTCACTCGGCATCAACGTTGCGTTTCTGTCGGCAGCTGGTGTTGATCCGGGCCGGGGCGCTACCTGCGTGCATTTTCACGAAGTCTCGGTGAAGCAAAAGGTCATCTCGCTGGCGCGCGAGAGCCATCTGGTTGTCGATCTCAGCAAGGTCGGCAAGCTGAAGCCGGCTTTTTTCGCGTCAATCCGCGTTTTTCGCTCTATCATTACGGAAGAGGGCGAGACGCAACTGTCGGGCCTTTAGCGGCAGCGCAAAAATATTACAAAATCGTCAAAACATGAGAGGTCCGCTTGACACTCTCAGTTTGTGATGGAATAGTCACAAAAATTCGATAGAAAAATAACAAAATCGAGATCTCGGCGGCCGTGCCCTGCGTGCGACCGGCTGTGACGGGGAGTTCAAGGAGCCATCGCTTGGAAGACCTAGCTGTGAAAACCGGCGCGTCGAAAGTCGCGCATTCGCCGGCGGCAGGCCATAACTGGCCGCGCAACAACGGCATCGATCTCGACCTCGGCTGGGTGCTGGACCAGCGCGTCAACCTGTCGGCCGCCGAACGCCGCGTCGCAACGCTGCCTAGCCGCCGCACCGTCAAGAAGGATGCGCAGGCTGCCTGGTTGCTGAAAGCCGTTACCTGCATCGATCTCACCACGCTTAACGGCGATGATACGACGGAACGCGTCAAGCGCCTCTGCGCCAAGGCGCGCCAGCCGGTGCGCCAGGATCTGCTCGACGCGCTTGGCATGGGCGGCCGTGGCATCACCACCGGTGCGGTCTGCGTCTATCATCGCTTCGTCTCGACGGCCGTCGAGGCGCTGGACGGATCCGGCATCCCGGTTGCTGCCGTCTCCACCGGCTTCCCGGCCGGCCTCATCCCCCATGACGTGAAACTTCGGGAGATCGAGGCGTCTGTTGCCGATGGCGCCAAGGAAATCGACATCGTCATCACCCGCGAGCACGTGCTGACCGGCAACTGGCAGGCGCTCTATGACGAGATGCGCGACTTCCGCGCCGCCTGCGGTGACGCCCATGTGAAGGCAATCCTGGCCACCGGCGATCTGAAGACGCTGCGCAACGTCGCGCGCGCTTCACTCGTCTGCATGATGGCGGGTGCCGATTTCATCAAGACCTCGACCGGCAAGGAAGGCGTCAATGCCACACTTCTGGTAACGCTCATCATGCTGCGCATGATCCGCGCCTACCAGGAGCAAACCGGCCTCAAGGTCGGATACAAGCCGGCCGGCGGCATTTCGGCTGCCAAGGACATCCTGAACTACCAGTTCCTGATGAAGGATGAACTCGGGCGTGAATGGCTCGAGCCGGATCTCTTCCGCATCGGCGCATCGAGCCTGCTCGCTGATATCGAGCGCCAGCTCGAACACCACGTTACCGGCGCCTACTCGGCCCTCAACCGTCACCCGATTGGATGATCCCGATGACTGTCGCAAGGTATTTTGACGAAATGTCCTATGGTCCAGCACCGGAAGCCGACACGGAAGCCCGCCAGTGGCTGGCGCGCCACAAGGGCGAATTCGGCCACTTCATCAACGGCGCTTTCGTCCCGTCTGCTTCTGGCAAGACCTTCGAGACCAACGAGCCGGCAACCGGCAAGCTGCTTGCAAAGATCGCGCTTGGCGGTGCCAAGGACGTGGACGACGCGGTCGCTGCTGCCCGCAAGGCGCAAGGCGCCTGGGCGAAGCTGCCGGGCCATGCCCGCGCGCGCCATCTCTATGCGCTCGCCCGCATGATCCAGCGCCATGCGCGCCTGATCGCCGTGGTCGAGGCGATCGACAACGGCAAGCCGATCCGCGAAACCCGCGACATCGACGTTCCGCTCGCCGCCCGCCACTTCTATCACCATGCCGGCTGGGCGCAGCTTCAGGAAACCGAGTTTGCCGATCAGGTGCCGGTCGGTGTCGTCGGCCAGGTCATTCCCTGGAACTTTCCGTTCCTGATGCTCGCCTGGAAGGTTGCGCCGGCGCTGGCACTCGGCAACACCGTCATCCTCAAGCCCGCGGAATTCACACCGCTGACGGCGCTGCTCTTCGCAGAACTCGCTTCCGCCGCCGGCCTGCCGGCCGGTGTGCTCAACGTTGTCACCGGCGAAGGCGAAACCGGCGCGCTGATCGTCGAGCATGCGGATATCGACAAGATCGCTTTCACGGGTTCGACAGAGGTCGGTCGCCTCATCCGCGAACGCACGGCCGGCACCGGCAAGTCTCTGACGCTCGAACTCGGCGGCAAATCGCCCTTTATCGTCTTCGACGATGCCGACATCGACGGCGCCGTCGAAGGCGTGGTGGATGCCATCTGGTTCAACCAGGGCCAGGTCTGCTGCGCTGGCTCGCGTATTCTCGTGCAGGAAGGCGTGGCACCGCTCTTCTACGAGCGATTGAAGCGCCGCATGCAGACGCTGCGCGTCGGCCATCCGCTCGACAAGGCGATCGACATGGCGGCAATCGTTGCTCCCGTGCAGTTGCAGCGGATCGAAAGCCTGGTCGCCAAGGGCGTTGCCGAAGGCGCTGCTTTGCATCAGCCATCGATCGAACTGCCGAAGGGCGGCAGCTTCTATCCGCCGACGCTGCTAACCGGTGTGCAGCCGACTTCGATCGTCGCGACGGAGGAGATCTTCGGCCCTGTCGCCGTCTCCATGACCTTCCGCACCCCGGAAGAGGCGATCCAGCTTGCCAACCACACGCGCTACGGCCTTGCTGCCAGCGTCTGGAGCGAGACCATCGGCCTCGCACTTCATGTTGCCGCCAAGCTCGCCGCCGGCGTCGTCTGGGTCAATGCCACCAATCTCTTCGATGCCTCCGCCGGTTTCGGTGGCAAGCGCGAGTCCGGATTCGGCCGGGAAGGTGGTCGCGAAGGCTGTTACGAATATCTGAAGCCGAAGGCCTGGCTTGGCCGCAAGCTCAGGGCGGCCGTCGCCGAACCGGCGCTGAAACCCGTCGTTGGCGATTTCGCCATGCCGACGGTCGATCGCACCGCCAAGCTCTTCATCGGCGGCAAGCAGGCGCGGCCGGATGGAAATTATAACCGCAACGTACTTTCGCCCAAGGGCAAGGTGCTCGGCGAAGTCGGCGAAGGCAACCGCAAGGATATCCGCAATGCCGTCGTCGCGGCGCAAGCCGCCTCCGCCTGGTCTTCGGCAACCACGCATAACCGCGCGCAGATCCTCTATTACATCGCTGAAAACCTGAGCGGTCGCGCCGATGAGTTCGCCGATCGCATCGCGGCCATGACCGGCGCGTCGACCGCCAATGCCAAGGTCGAGGTCGAGGCCTCGATCGCGCGTCTCTTCACCTACGGCGCCTGGGCGGACAAGTATGAGGGTGCCATTCACCAGCCGCCGCTGCGCGGTGTCGCGCTCGCCATGCCCGAGGCGATGGGCGTCGTCGGCGTGGTCTGCCCGCCAGAAGCGCCGCTTCTTGGCATGATTAGCCTCGTCGCGCCGCTGATTGCCACTGGCAACCGCGTCGTCGTGGTGCCGAGCGAGCCGCATCCGTTGGCAGCGACCGACTTCTACACGGTGCTGGAAACGTCCGACGTTCCGGCCGGCGTCGTCAACATCGTTACCGGTTCGGTGATCGAGCTGGCAAAGACTCTTGCAAGCCACAACGATGTGGATGCGCTCTGGGCCTTTGGTTCGCCCGAGCTCTCGACGCTGGTCGAGAAGCTCTCGGTCGGCAACCTGAAGCGCACCTTCGTCGACTACGGCAAGGCGACGAACTGGCTGGATCGCGACGCGGCGGAGGGGCCGGCCTATCTGCGCCGCGCCACCGACGTGAAAAACATCTGGATCCCCTACGGCGAGTAGGGGGCAGCTATTGCGCGGGCGGGGGGAGCCGGTCAGCGCGATGGAGGAAATGAACAGTTAGGGAGACGCGTTCGCCCGCGAAGGGCAGCGCATGGAGCGTGATGGCACTCGTCGCGCGCAGGAGGAGGACTGTAATGCTGAAGAATATCGATCCGGCGCTGAACGCTGACGTGCTGCACGCGCTGCGGTCCATGGGACACGGCGACACGCTGGTCATTTCCGACACCAACTTTCCGTCCGATGCCATTGCGCGAAAGACCACGCTCGGCACGCTGCTGCGCATCGACAACGTATCAGCCGCGCGCGCGGTCGAGGCGGTTCTTTCGGTGCTACCGCTCGACACGCCGCTGCAGCCTTCCGCCGGCCGCATGGAGGTCATGGGCGCGCCCGATGAAATTCTGCCGGTGCAGCAGGAAGTGCAGGCTGTGATCGACCGTGCCGAGGGCAAATCGGCGCCGATGTACGGCATCGAGCGCTTCGCTTTCTACGAGGAAGCCAAAAAAGCCTACTGCGTCATCACCACCGGCGAGACCCGCTTCTACGGCTGCTTCCTGTTCACCAAGGGCGTCATTCCGCCCAAGACCGCCTGATTGACTGCCTGCGCGGTCGCCGCGCAGCGCCTGACTACAGATGAAATCGCGAGAGATTGCCTGGGCACACCGTTTGCTGCGGTGCGGTCGCGGGGGGGAGGCTTGAATGAAGGTTGGTGTTTCGATCCTTGGTATCTTCGTGGCCGACACGGCCTATCTGGCGCCGCGCATGCCGGTCGTCGGTGAAACGATTACCGGCAGCGGCTTCTCGGTCGGTCCCGGCGGCAAGGGGTCCAATCAGGCGGTTGCCGCGGCACGTGCCGGCAGTCCGGTCTCCTTCATCTCCAAGCTTGGTCGCGATACCTTCGGGGAGATGGCATTACGCACCTATGCGGAAGCGGGCGTGACATCGAAGATCGTCCAGATGGACGACCTGCCGACGGGCGCGGCCTTTATCTACGTCAACGACCAGAACGGTGAGAATGCGATCATCGTCTATCCCGGGGCGGCGGGCTCGATCGGCGTCGACGACGTCGAAGCAGCGCGTGAGACGATTGAAAGTTCACGCATCTTCGTGACCCAACTGGAGCAGCCGGTCGCGGCCGCACGGCGCGCGCTCGAGATCGCCCATGCGGCGGGCGTCACTACGGTTTTCAATCCAGCGCCCGCTGAAGCCTTCCCGGATGCGATCTATCCGCTCTGCGACTACCTCGTGCCGAACGAGACGGAGGCCGCAGCCATCGTCGGTTTCGCACTTTCTTCGCAGGATGACATCCGCTGCGCCGGCGACGCGATCCTGAAGAAGGGCGCGAAGACTGCGCTTATCACGCTCGGGGAACGCGGCGTGCTCTACCACAACCACGAGCAATCGGTGCTGGTGCCCGCAATTGCCGACGGACCGGTGATCGACACGACCGGGGCAGGGGATGCCTTTGTCGGCGGCTTTTCCGCAGCGCTGGCACGCGGGCTGGCACCGGTCGATGCGGTCCGTTTCGGCTGCGCGACCGCTGGCATCGCCGTTACCCGCCGCGGCACCGCACCCGCCATGCCGACGCTCGCCGAGATCGAGGCGCTGCTGGCACGAGGGGTGTCCGCATGACGCGCAATGACCCGATCAAGCACTTCTTCATTTGGCCCGCCCTCATCATCGTTCTGCTTATTTCGATCTTTCCGCTCGTCTATTCGCTGACGACGAGTTTCATGAGCATGCGGCTCGTACCGCCGACACCGGCGCGCTTCGTCGGCTTCGGCAATTATCTCGATCTCTTGCAGAACCCACGCTTCTGGCACGTGGCGGGCACGACGACGCTGATCGCCTTCATCTCCGTCGGGCTGCAATATGTGATCGGTCTCTCGGTGGCGTTGGCGCTGAACTCGCGGGTACCGGGTGAAGGCATCTTTCGTGTCAGCTTCCTACTGCCGATGCTGGTCGCGCCGGTCGCGGTCGCACTGATCGCCCGCCAGGTGCTCAACCCGACAATGGGGCCGCTCAACGAACTGATGACGGCGCTCGGCTTTGCCAATCTGCCTTTCCTCACCCAGACGCGCTGGGCGCTCGGCTCGATCATCGCCGTCGAGGTCTGGCAATGGACGCCCTTCGTCATCCTCATGCTGCTTGCCGGCCTTCAGACCCTGCCGGACGATGTCTATGAGGCGGCGGCCCTCGAAAATGCCACGCCCTGGCAGCAGTTCCGGGACATCACCTTTCCGATGCTCCTGCCGATCTCGGTCGCTGTGGTCTTCATCCGCCTGATCGAAAGCTACAAGATCATCGATACCGTCTTCGTCATGACTGGCGGCGGGCCCGGGGTCTCGACCGAGACGCTGACCCTCTTTGCCTATCAGGAGGGCTTCAAGAAGTTCAACCTCGGTTACACCTCGGCGCTTTCTTTCCTGTTCCTGATCGTCATCACCGTAATCGGCCTCGTCTATCTCGCGGTTCTCAAGCCCTATCTGGAGAAGCACAAATGAGCGTGCGTAATCTCAAGGGGAAACGGCGCTGGCTGGCGCTCGGCGGCTGCCTCGTCTGGCTCGCCATTACCTTCTTCCCGCTCTACTGGGTGCTGATCACTTCGTTCAAGACGCCGATCGCCGTCGTCGGCGGTCCAACCTATCTGCCCTTCGTCGACTTCGAGCCAAGCCTGACGGCCTGGAGCGAGCTCTTGTCGGGCCAGCGCGGCGAGTTCTTCAATACGTTCCTTGCCTCGACGATCATCGGGTTGTCGGCAGCGGTTGCGGCCACCGGCATCGGCGCCATGGCTGCCTATGCGCTCGTGCGTTTTACCTTCCGCTTCCGCCTTCTGTCGGCGTTGATCTTCGTGGCGATCGCCTTCGGCGGCTTTATTGTCGGGCGCCACGTGCTCGGCTACGGCCAGGGCATCTCGCTGGTCTATGCCTTTGTCGCAGCGCTTGCCCTGGCTGTCATTTCCAGTCGTTTCCGTCTGCCCGGACCGGAACTCGGCAACAACGACATCGTTTTCTGGTTCGTCAGCCAGCGCATGTTTCCGCCGATCGTTGCCGCCTTCGCGCTCTACCTGATGTACACGGAGATGGGCAAACTCGGCTTCAAGCTGGTCGACAGCTACATTGGCCTCACCTTCGCCTATATCGCCTTCTCGCTGCCGATCGTCATCTGGCTGATGCGTGACTTCTTCGAGGCGTTGCCGGTCGAAGTGGAGGAGGCGGCGATGGTCGACAACGTGCCGTCCTGGCGGATCTTCTTCGGCATCGTGCTGCCCATGTCGAAGCCGGGACTGATCGCC
Source organism: Ensifer sp. 38_S197 (assembly GCF_056924495.1). Classification (NCBI taxonomy): domain Bacteria; kingdom Pseudomonadati; phylum Pseudomonadota; class Alphaproteobacteria; order Hyphomicrobiales; family Rhizobiaceae; genus Ensifer; species Ensifer sp. 38_S197. The sequence goes on from NZ_JBXOVZ010000001.1 coordinate 2,527,654, forward strand.
ACCTTCATGATCACGCTCGCCTTCGTCTGGAACGAGTTTCTGTTCGCGCTCTTCCTGACCAATTCCAAGTGGCAGACGCTGCCGATCCTCGTTGCCGGCCAGAACAGCCAGCGCGGCGACGAATGGTGGGCGATCTCGGCTGCCGCTCTCGTTGCCATCATCCCGATGATGGTCATGGCCGGGCTTTTAAGCCGGCTGATGCGCTCTGGCCTTCTTCTCGGAGCGATCAAGTAACCACCCGTTTTGGCATGCATTCATTCATAGGAGGATAGAATGAGGAAATTGCTACTGGCATCCGGATCTCTCGCAGCTCTCGCGATGGGGAGCGCGGGAACGGCGCTTGCCTGCGATCCGGATTACACCGGCGTCGAATTGACGGCGACGACACAGACCGGTCCCTACATCGCCTCGGCGCTGCAGCTTGCGGCCAAGGGCTGGGAAGAGAAGACCTGCGGCAAGGTCAAGGTCGTCGAGTTTCCGTGGTCTGAACTTTATCCGAAGATCGTGACGTCGCTGACCTCGGGCGAAGACGCTTTCGATGTCATCGCCTTCGCCCCGGCCTGGGCGCCCGACTTCACCGACTTCCTGTCGGAAATGCCGGCCGAAATGCAGAAGGGCGCCGATTGGGAAGATATCGCGCCTGTCTACCGCGAACAGCTTATGGTCTGGAACGGCAAGGTCCTGTCGCAGACGATGGATGGTGACGCCCACACCTACAGCTACCGCATCGATCTCTTCGAAAACGCCGACAACCAGAAGGCTTTCAAGGCGAAGTACGGCTACGATCTGGCTCCGCCGAAGACCTGGAAGCAGTACCTCGACATCGCCGAATACTTTAACCAGCCGGCCAACAACCTCTGGGGCACGGCGGAAGCCTTCCGTCGCGGCGGCCAGCAGTTCTGGTTCCTGTTCAGCCATGTCGCTGGCTACACCAGCCATCCGGACAATCCCGGCGCCATGTTCTTCAACCCCGAGACGATGGACGCACAGGTCAACAATCCTGGCTGGGTTCGTGGCCTTGAGGAATATATCCGCGCGTCCAAGCTCGCGCCGCCAAACGCGCTGAACTTCTCCTTCGGCGAAGTCAACGCTGCCTTTGCTGGCGGCCAGGTGGCGGAATCGATCGGCTGGGGCGATACCGGCGTCATCGGCGCCGATCCAAAGCAGTCGAAGGTCGCCGGCAATGTCGGCTCGGCGCCATTGCCGGGATCGGACGAGATCTGGAACTATAAGACCAAGAAGTGGGACAAGTTCGACCACATCGTCCAGACCTCCTTCATGGCCTTCGGCGGCTGGCAGGCGGCGGTCCCGGCTACCTCGACGAAGCAGGAAGCAGCCTGGAACTATATCCAGTACCTGACGAGCCCGGCCGTCTCGGGCCAGGCGGCGATCACCGGTGGCACCGGGGTCAACCCCTATCGTATCTCGCACACGACCAATCTCGATCTCTGGTCGAAGATCTTCTCCGAGCGGGAGGCAAAGGAATATCTCGGCGCCCAGAAGGAGGCGGTCACCGCCAAGAACATCGCGCTCGACATGCGCCTGCCGGGCTACTTCTCCTATACGGAAGTCCTGGAGATCGAGCTCTCCAAGGCGCTCGCCGGCGAGGTGACGCCACAGCAGGCGCTCGATAGCGTCGCCGAGCAGTGGAACAAGCTGACCGACGAATTCGGCCGCGACAAGCAGCTTGCCGCCTATCGCGCATCGATGGGCTTGCCGCAGGAGTAACGACAAGCACGAGCCCGCCCCGAAGCGATCGGGGCGGGTCCCAACGTCCCGGCCAGTCCGGGCATCGACAGCAGCAAAGGCTACAGCATGTCACAGGTCCGATTGGAGCAGATCACCAAATCCTTCGGGAACGTTACCGTCATTCCGCCGCTCGATCTCCATATCGAGGATCGCGAGTTCGTCGTGCTCGTCGGGCCGTCCGGCTGCGGCAAGACGACGACATTGCGGATGATCGCCGGCCTCGAAACAGCGTCATCGGGGTCGATCCGGATCGGTGCTCGAGATGTGACCGAACTGCGCCCGGGCCTGCGCAATTGCTCGATGGTGTTTCAGAACTATGCGCTCTATCCGCATATGACTGTCGCCGAAAACATCGGTTACGGCATGAAGGTGCGCGGCACGCCGAAGGCGGAGATCGACAAGGCGGTCGCGGATGCGGCGCGCATTCTCAACCTCGGCGCCTACCTTGCCCGCAAACCGAGCGCGCTTTCCGGCGGCCAGCGCCAGCGCGTTGCGATCGGCCGGGCGATCGTGCGCCAGCCGGACGTGTTTCTCTTTGATGAACCGCTGTCAAACCTTGACGCGAAGCTTCGCATCGAAATGCGTACGGAAATCAAGCTCTTGCATCGCCGCCTTCAGACGACTGCCGTCTACGTCACCCACGACCAGGTGGAGGCGATGACCATGGCCGATCGCGTCGTCGTCATGAATCAGGGGCGCATCGAGCAGGCCGCCGATCCGATCACGCTCTACGAAGCGCCGGCCAACCTCTTCGTGGCCGCCTTCATCGGCGCGCCCAGCATGAACTTCGTCGAGGGGGAACTCGAGCGTGGTGACGGTGGGCTGCAGTTCAGGGCCGATGGCGGGGTGGCGATCAAAATTCCGGAAAGCCGCGCCGAGAAGCTTGGCGCCTTTGTCGGTCAAACCGTCGTGCTCGGTATTCGGCCTGAACATACAATGGCGGCGGATGCAGGTGCGCCGACGGTCAGATTGACGGTACGTGATATCGAACCGCTCGGCCCCCATACGCTCGCGCTCGGCAGAATAGGGCCGGCGGCTTTCACCGCCCAGGTTCATGCCGCCTCACGCATCGGCCCGGATGACGAGATCGAGGTGCCGATTGAGTCTGAGAAGATGCACTTTTTCCTGAAGGAAACCGGCGTGGCTATCGGCCGCTGACCGGCGGTCGGGGCCAAAGGCGATGACGCCTGCGGCCCGCCGTCTTACTTCGTTTCGGCGCGCGCAGCGGCGAGGAAGGCGAGCTTCGCCGGCATTTCCAGATGCTTGGAGAGCGCCACGCGCTCTGGCGTATAGTGGTGCTCGACGTCGAGACAATTGACCGTGCCGAGCAGCTCGCCGCCGACCACGACCGGGATGTTGGCGACCGAACCGCAGCCGAGCGACCAGATGGTTTCGTGGTCGCCGAAGACCTTGGAAATGTCGACGATGGTGTTGGCGACAAAGGTCTGGTGCGCCTTGTGCACGATGTCGAACCAGCTGTCATAGCGGATCGGCTTGGTGCCGGAGGTCGGGTACTCTTGCGGGTGCGAGGTGTAGGCGCGGCGGGCGACTTCATTGACCATGTCGACCGTCATGATGGTGAAGAGCTTGGCGCCGATCACCTGGCGGCAAAGCGTCTGCAATGCGGTCCATACCGCATCGGCATCGGTGGTCTTGGCGATGGCCGCGTCGAATTCCGCCAGCGCGGCAGCGATCTGTTCACTGTTCATGCTATGTCCTTGGAGTTACTCGATGTTGTAGAGCGGGACGCGGGCGGAGAACCGCACGCGTTTCCCTTGCCCCGCCCTAGTTGGCATGCGCGGCGCTGATCTGCATCAGCTCACGCGAATACGGATCCTTGAGGTCGCCGCGCTTGAGATCGGCGACGTCGGCCACTTCGACGATGCGGCCCTGGCGCATGACGGCGAGGCGATCGCAGAGGAACGAGACGACGGCCAGGTTGTGGGTGACCATCAGGAAGGTGAGGTTCTGCTCGCGCCTGAGCCGCTTCAGCAGGTTGAGGATTTCCGCCTGGACCGAAACGTCGAGCGCCGAGGTCGGCTCGTCGAGCAACAGCACCTTCGGTTTGAGCATCAGCGCGCGGGCGATCGCCACGCGCTGGCGCTGGCCGCCCGAAAGCTGGTGCGGAAAGCGGAAACGGAACTTGCGATCGAGACCGACCGAAGTCATGACTTCCTCGATCCGCGCGCTGCGGTCGCCGATGCCATGGATCGTCAGCGCTTCGCCGAGTGTCGCGTCTACCGTCTTGCGCGGATGCAGTGAGCCGTAGGGATCCTGGAACACCATCTGGCACTGGCGGGAGAAGGCGCGGTCGATGCCGTGACCGCGGGGGGAACCGAGCACCGTGATCGCGCCCGTCCATTCCGGCGCGAGACCGGCAATCGCCTTCAGCACCGTTGACTTGCCCGAGCCGCTTTCGCCGACGAGCGCAAAGCTCTCGCCGTCGGCGATGTCGAGATTGACGTCGTGGGTGATCTGCACGTCGCCATAGGAGATGTCGAGGTTTTTGAGAGAGAGCGCGGTCATGCCTTAGCCCATGCGCTGCGGTCGAGCACCGGCAGCTCGTCCCGTGTTTCATCGAGGCGCGGGATCGAGGCGATCAGCCCGCGCGTATAGGGATGTTTTGCCGCCATCAGCTCGCCGGCCTTGCATTCCTCGACCACCTCACCGGTGTTCATGACGAGGATGCGGTCGCAATAGCTGGAGACGAGGTTCAGATCGTGACTGATGAAGATCAGCCCCATGCCCTTGCGCTTCACCAGTTCGTCGATGATGTCGAGCACCTGGGCCTGGACGGAGACGTCGAGCGCCGAGGTGGGCTCGTCGGCGATCAAAAGATCCGGCTCGGGGATCAGCATCATCGCGATCATCACGCGCTGGCCCATGCCGCCGGAGACTTCGTGCGGGTAGAGGCGGGCAACACGCTCCGGATCGGCGATACGCACCGATTCCAGCATGGCGAGCATGCGGCTGTTGACCTCGCGGCGCGGCAGCTTCTGGTGCGTCAGCAGCGCCTCGGCGATCTGCTCGCCGATGGTCATGACCGGGTTCAGCGAGAACTTCGGGTCCTGCATCACCATGGAAATGCGCGCGCCGCGGATGGCGCGCATCTGCCGCTCGGACTGCTTCAGCAGGTCGATGCCGTCGAAAGTGAGCTTGTCTGCGGTGACCCGGCCGGGAGCCCGGATGAGCTGCAGGATCGACCGTCCTGTCATCGACTTGCCGGAACCGCTCTCGCCGACGATGCCGAGGCGCTCGCGGCCAAGCGTGAAGGAGATGCCGCGCACCACCTCGAGGTCGCCGCGGGGCGTCGGGAAGGTAACGCGCAGGTTTTCGACTTCGAGAAGTTTCGTCATCAGCGCTGCTCCCCGCTCTTCGGATCGAGCACGTCGCGCAGGCCGTCGCCGAGGAAGCAGAAGCCGAGGCTGACGAGAATGATGGCAAAACCGGGCATGGTCGCAACCCACCACTGGTCGAGAATGAAGGAGCGGCCACGCGAGATCATCGCGCCCCATTCGGGCAGCGGCGGCTGGGCGCCGAGGCCGATGAAGCCGAGGCCGGCGGCCGTCAGGATGATGCCGGCCATGTCGAGCGTGACGCGGATGATCATCGACGAAGTGCAGAGCGGCAGTACGTGGCCGAGATTGACACGCAGGCTTGACGCGCCGAGCAGGCGGACCGCCGAGATGAACTCGGAGTTCTTGAAGGTGAGCGTTTCGGCGCGGGCGACGCGGGCATAGCCCGGCCAGGAGGTGATCGCGATGGCGATGATCGCGTTTTCGATCCCCGGACCCAATGCGGCGACGAAGGCGAGCGCCAGGATGAGCTTCGGCAGCGACAGGAAAATATCGGTAATGCCCATCAGAATACGATCGACCCAGCCGCCGAAGTAACCGGCGGCAACGCCGATCACGAGACCGGCGGGTGCTGCGAGCACGGCAACCAGCGTAACGATGGCGAGCGTGATGCGCGCGCCGTAGACGACGCGGGACCAGATGTCGCGGCCGAGTTCGTCGGTTCCCATCCAGTGGGCAGCGCTCGGCGGCAGCAGGCGTTCGCCGAGCGACTGGCGCAGCGGATCATGCGTCGCCAGCCAGGGGGCAAAGAGCGCCGTCAGCACCAGTGCTGCGATGATGATTGCGCCGACAACGGCCAGCGGATTGCGCATCAGCGCGCCGAAGATGCGGTAGAAACGGCCGAGGCGCGCCTGCATCGGCGAGGCGGGGCTGTCGTCGATCAGCCAGTCGCGAAGTGTGGTCATGTCCGCCTCCTCTTAGCGTGCACGCGGATCGAGCACGCGGTAGAGCACGTCCGAAATCTTGTTGATGCCGATGAAGACCGCGCCGATGACCAGGGTCGAGCCGAGCACGGCCGACATATCGGCGTTGAGCAGAGCGACGGTCAGGTAGTTGCCGATGCCGGGCCAGGAGAAGATGGTCTCGATCATGACCGAGCCTTCGAGCAAGCCGGCATAGGACAGGCCGATGACGGTGATCAGCGGCACGCGGATCGGCCGGAAGGCATGACGCCAGATGACGAGGCGCTCCGGCACGCCCTTGACCCGCGCGGTGGTGACATATTCCTGGCTCAACTGGTCGAGCATGAAGGAGCGCGTCATGCGGGCGATATAGGCGAGCGAGAAGAAGCCAAGGCAGGACGCCGGAAGGATCAGGTGCCAGACGGCATTGCGGAAGATCTCCCATTCCCCGGCGATGATGCTGTCGACGAGGATCAGGCCGGTCACCGGCGTGACCATGCCGTCATAGAAGATATCGACACGGCCCGGACCACCGACCCATTTCAGCCGTGCATAGAACACGGCAAGGCCGACAAGGCCGAGCCAGAAGGCGGGCACGGAGTAGCCGAGCAGGCCGACGACGCGAATGCCCTGGTCGAGCCACGAGCCGCGGCGGGCGGCGGCAAAAACCCCGAGCGGCACGCCGATCAGAACGCCGAGAATGATGCCGAGCGTCGCCATTTCGAGCGTCGCCGGGAAGACGCGGGCGAGATCCTCGATGACCAGCTTGCCGGTCGAAACCGAGGTGCCGAAATTGCCTGACAGGACGTCGCCGACATAGCTGACGAACTGGACGGTCAACGGCTGATCGAGCCCCATTTCCTGGCGGACACGTTCATAGACGGCGACCGGCGCGCGGTCGCCAACGACGGCGAGAACCGGGTCGATCGGCACGATCCGGCCGATGAAGAAGGTGATCGCGAGCAGGCCGAGAAAGGTTATCGCGAGCGTGATCAGGAAGCCCATCAACGAGAATAGGCGCTGCCGTGCTCGGCCTGGCCGGGCGGCGCGGCGTACAGGCGCTGCTGGTGTCGTGCTGTCGTTTGCCACGTGGCGATTCCATCCCTCTTCGCTTGCGGTCTGTCTTGTCGATAGCGCAAAAAATCGCTTGGAGTATATAAATAAGTTTGCTTAAATCAAAAAAATTTTACTGGAGCGACATGAGGAAAGAGTGTGCGGTTTTCCGCCCGCGTGTCGCTCCAGCGCATAAGAGGCGAGCGCGTTTATGACTGGGTCGATCCGGCCCAGTCATCGCAACAGGGAGGGAAGCGTGAGCGGTCCGTCGGATGACGAAGCCACGTCCGGGAAAAGTGCCGGGGCAGGACAACCGAAGATCGGCGCGCTGGTGCGCGCGCGTCGGCGACAGATGCATATGACGCTGCAGGAACTGAGCGATGCGGCGGGCGTTTCCGTCGGCTATCTCAGCCAGATCGAACGCGATCTCGCCATGCCCTCGCTCGGCACGCTCGCTCAGATCGCGCAAGGGCTCGGCGCCGAGCTCAACCACTTCATCCTGGCGCCGGCCATTGACACCGGCCTTTCGCGCGCCGAAGGGCGCATGGTGTTTTCCGTCGGCGGTTCGCCGGTTTCCTACGAGCGCATTGGCGCGGACTTCGCCGGCAATCAGCTTTCGAGCTTCGTTATCACGATACCGCCCGGGCACCGCTCCGAGGTCTTCAGCCATGAGGGCGAGGAGCTCGTCTACATCCTCGAAGGGGAAATCCTGTTCGGGCTCGATGGCGACGAGACGACGCTGTCCGTCGGCGACGGCCTGCATTTCCGTGGCATCCAGCCTCACTACTGGTGGAACAGGACCGACACGCCCGTGCGGCTGATCTGGACCGGCACCTTGCCGCTATTCCGCTTGCGCGCATCCCAATCCAACGAGACCGGCGCGCCGAAATCGGCGCTGAAGCCGGCAATGACAAAAACCAAGCCTCATCGAAAATAGGAGAATGATGATGAGAATGTTCAAGGCCGCGGTCTTCGCGGCGTCCCTGATGCTGAGCGTGGCCCCGGCTGCGCTCGCCGAAACGCCGGCGGAAGTGCTGGTCGTTGCCCAGAATATCGACGACATCGTCAGCATCGACCCGGCCGAGGCCTATGAGTTTTCCTCCGGCGAATACGTGACGCAGACCTATGACCGCCTGGTGCAATATGATGCGCCCGACGTGAAGAAGCTGGCGCCGGGCCTTGCATCGGAATGGACCGCCGACGATGCCGCCAAGACGATCACCTTCACGCTGCGCGATGGCGTTACCTTCTCCTCCGGCAATCCGTTGCGCGGCGAAGACGTCGTCTATTCCTTCAAGCGCGTCGTCGTTCTCAACAAGGCCCCGGCCTTCATCCTGACGCAGCTCGGCTGGACGCCTGACAATATCGACAAGATGGTGACCGCCGACGGCAACAAGGTCACGATCAAGTACGAGGGTGACTTCTCCTCGGCCTTCGTTCTCAACGTGCTCGCCGCCCGCCCGGCCTCGGTCGTCGACGCGGAAACCGTCAAGGCCAACGAAGCCAACGGCGACTTCGGCAATGCCTGGCTGAAGGCCAATTCGGCCGGTACCGGTCCGTTCGTGCTGAAGGCGTTCCGCGCCGGCGAACTCCTGAACCTCCAGGCCAACCCGAGCTATTTCGGCGGCGCTCCGGCCATCAAGGGCGTCATCATCCGCCACGTGGCCGAAGCCGCCACCCAGCAGCTTCTGCTTGAGACCGGCGACGTCGACATGGCGAAGAACCTGACGCCCGACCAGGTGTCGGGCCTTCAGGGCAAGGGCGGCATGAAGGTCGAATCCTATCCGCAGGCGGCCGTTCACTTCCTGTCGTTCAACCAGAAGAACACGGCGCTGCAGCCGGAAGCCGTCTGGGAAGCCGCGCGCTACCTCGTCGATTACAAGGGCATGACTGACAGCTTCCTCAAGGGCCAGATGGAAGTTCACCAGGCCTTCTGGCCAAAGGGCTTCCCCGGCTCGCTCGATGAGACGCCCTACAGCTACGACGTTGAAAAGGCGAAGAAGATCCTCGCCGATGCCGGCATCAAGACGCCGATCAAGGTGACGCTCGACGTCATCAACTCGACGCCGTTCACCGACATGGCGCAGTCGCTGCAGGCGTCCTTCGCCGAAGCCGGCATCAACTTCGAAATCATCCCGGGCACCGGCAGCCAGGTCATCACCAAGTACCGTGCGCGCACCCACGAAGCCATGCTGCTTTACTGGGGCCCGGACTTCATGGACCCGCATTCGAACGCCAAGGCCTTTGCCTATAACGAGGACAACGCAGACGATAAGTATCAGTCGACGACCACCTGGCGCAACGGTTGGGCCGTGCCGGCCGAGCTGAACGAAGCGACCAAGGCAGCGCTCAAGGAAGCCGATCCGGCCAAGCGTGATGCGCTTTATGTCGACCTGCAGCATAAGGTGCAGGAAAAGTCGCCGATCGTGATCATGTTCCAGGCCGCGACCCAGGTCGCGATGAAGGACAAGGTCGAAGGCTACGTCAACGGCGCCACTTCGGACTTCGTCTTCTACCGCCTGGTGAAGAAGAACTGAGCCGACGCCGCTCTTGCGCCGATCTTCAAAGGCGCACATATCAACGCCCTGGACCGGAAGCGGCCCGGGGCGACATGTTTTTCGGCACCGGTAAGCGCCGGTCGAATAGGAAGCAAAGGGAAGGTCAGTAGCGATGGCGGATGTGAAGGTGAGAACGCGTGAAACCGGTGCAACGGCTGTCGTCGGCAGGATAGGCTTTCCGCACGTGACCTCGGTGACAGGGGGTGAGCTCGATATCGTTACCGGCCCATCGCAGCCCGGCTACGGCCCGCTCGATCTGCTCTACGCGTCGCTTGCGAGCTGTCTGGTGCTCAGCGCCCGCATCGCCGCCAGCCGCTACGGCGTACTCGACCGGTTGACGGAAGTGAGCGCCAAAGTGACCGGCGAAAAGGCGCATGACGAGCCTTCGCGTGTCGCAACATTCAACATCGTCTTCGATATCAAGGGCGATTTCGACGATGCGGTCCGCCATGCGATCGCGGAGGCGGCCGAAAATGAGATCTGCACCGTCAGCAACACGATCCGCGGCAATCTGGAATTCGTGACGCGCTTCAGTTCTTGAGGCGAGCTATTCGGGCCTCTGGCCGGCTGCCATCGAAAGCCGGCCACAGATTAGTGGTTTAAGTGCGGCCTAAGCAGGCTGCGGCGCCAGTGCTTCCGTCTGGCGCCGACCGATGGTCAGCACCAGCAGGGCGGCGGCGGCGCAGAGCATCCCGGCGGCAAGCAAGGCCGGCGTGTAGGTTTCGAGCGACGTCCGGCTTGCCCCGGCGAGGAAGGCGGCACTTGCGGCACCAAGCTGGTGGCCGGCGAAGATCCAGCCGAAGACCAGTGCCGCCCGTTCCGGGCCGAAGCGCTCAGCCGCGAGTTTCACGGTCGGTGGCACCGTGGCGACCCAGTCCAGGCCGTAGAAAATCGCGAAGATCGACAACGTGTAGATGTTGAAGCCGCTGAACGGCAGGAACATCAGCGACAGGCCGCGCAGGCCGTAGAACCAGAACAGCAGCCATCGATTGTCGTAGCGGTCGGAAAGCCAGCCGGAACCGACAGTGCCGATGAGATCGAATACGCCAATCAGCGCCAGGAAGCCGGCAGCGCCCACGGCGGCAATGCCGACGTCGCCGCAGATTGAAACCCAATGGGTCTGGATCAGGCCGTTGGTGCTGAAACCACAGACGAAGAAGGTCGCGAACAGCACCCAGAAGGTGTTGGTCTTCGCGGCGTCGGCGAGCGCCCTGATCGGCGCCATCAGCAGGGCACCGAAGCTTTTTGCCTTGGGCGGGGCCGGGACGACCTGCTTGGCGCCGAAGGGTGCGAGACCAAGATCGCTTGGCCGGTCCTGCATGAACAAAAGCACCAGGGTGAAGGCGCCGGCGAGAACGATGATGACGAGCGTCAAGGCTGACCGCCAGCCGATCGTTTCGGTCAGCGATGCGAGCAGGGGCAGGAACACCAACTGGCCAGTGGCATTGCTCGCGGTCATCAGCCCGACGACGAGGCCGCGTCGCTTGTCGAACCAGCGTGTCGCGACCGTTGCGCCGAGAACCAGCGCCGTCATGCCGGTGCCAATGCCCAGAACCACGCCCCAGAGCGCGACGAGATGCCAGAGTTCGCTCATGTAGAAGGAGGCGGCGATGCCCGAGAGGATCAGGACCAGTGCCGCGGAGACGACCTGGCGGACGCCGAAGTGATTCATGAACGAGGCGGCGAAGGGGCCAAGCAGGCCGAAGAGGCAGAGGCGGATCGCCAGCGCCATCGAAATCTCAGCATTGGACCAGCCGAATTCGGTCTCAAGCGGTTTGATCAGCACGCCCGCCGAGCCCATGGCGCCGGCGGTCGACAACATGACGAGGAAGGTGACGGCGGCCATCGCCCAGCCGTAGTGGATGTTGCGTTTGGCTAGGTAACGCGCGAGCGCCGGACCGAGCATCGTCGATTTCCTTTCGTCCGTTTTTTCCGGGTTGCGAAAGCGGCGCGCGGGCTTACAGAGCGCGTCTCGCATTTTGGGATTAGAGCGCCGCGCGTTCAGGTGAACGCACAAAGGATGCTCTAGCTTTTTGATTCGAAAGCATCTTTCCGCTCCAAGTGATCCAATCTAAAGAGCGGGATGCTCTGGTCTCCGTCTGCCGCTGTCGCCTGACGGGTGGCGTCGCTTAAAGCGTTTGCAGCAGTTCTTTCAGTTGAGCGGCGGCGCCCGCCCCCAGTTGCGCCTCGATCCGGTCCTGTGCGCCCTGCCAAAGCGGCGCACCGTCTTCGAGGATCCGTCGGCCGTTTTCGGTGAGTTCGACCACGGCCTCCCTCTGATCCTTTCCGCTCCCAGTTTCGACCAGCCCCATTCCCTCCAGCACCTTGACGTTGCGGCTGATCGTCGAGCGCTCGAGTTCGATCTTGCGGCCAAGTTCGGTCATCGAGATCGGTTCATCGCGCTCTATGTGCCGAAGCAAACTGAACTGGGCGACGTTGATGCCGATCGGCTGGAGTGCATCGTCATAGAGCGATGTCACTCTCCGAGTGGCTTTGCGTAAGAGGGCACAGTAGCAACGAGACATAATGTGTGTATATACACGCAACGTGATGGAGTCAAGCGCGTGGAGGCGAGGGGGGCCGCGATTGCGCGGCAGACAATGAAGGGATCCCAGAGCTCGTTCAGGCCGCGTCGCTCAATCGACGAAGGGTTCGAGCTCCTTGTCGAACTCCACGTCGACGACATTGTTGAAGAGCGCGGTTGCCACCATGATGCCTGAAAAGGCGACGAGATCGACGAGCGCCTTGGCATCGTAGCGCGCCTTGAGCCCGGCCCAGATCTCCTCCGGGACGGTATTCGAATCGGCAACGATCGCGCGTCCGAAGGCGATCAACCGCTGTTCGTCTTCCGTGGGGATAACGGTGTGGAAGTCGATGCCGGCATTGGCGAAGGCGCGGCGGAAGAAGCCCATGGCGATCGGCGAGCGCATGGCCTCGGAAATCGCGTGCGAAAGAAACCAGATCGCCCGATCGTCAAGCGCTGCGCGCAGCTCCTCGCGCAAAGTGAACCATTCCGCATAGATCCGGTGCGCAACCGGCGAGTGCAGCAGCGTGCGCTTCATGTTGGTCATGCGTCCACGCACGCGTATTTCTTCGTCATGGGCGGCGCGGATCTCGTCGGAGGCGGTTTCGTAGTCGATCTGGGGGATATGGCTCACGGGCTTGCCTGTCTTTGAAGGGCGCATTCTTGGTGCGCTTGTGATGATGGGGGATCAGACGGTGCTGAGCAGAATGCTCGTTTCGCTGTTCGACACGCCGTCGACGTCGCGCACTTCGCGCAGGATACGGTCGAAATCGCTAAGGCTGTTGGCGCGGATTTCGGCGACCAGATCCCAGCCGCCATTGGTCGTATGGAGTGCGTAAAGCTCGGGCAGGCCGCGCAGGTACCTGATAACCTTGGTGGTGTTGCGGCCGCTAACTTCGATCATCATGATCGCACGGATGGCGCGATCGTCGTAATCCTGCCGCACGCGCAGCGTGAAGCCGAGCACGGCACCGCTTTCGAGCAGACGGTCGATCCGCGTCTGCACCGTCGCCCTGGAGATGCCGAGTACCGCCGCGATCTTGGAGTAAGGCGCACGGCCATCTTCTCGCAAGAGCGAGATGAGCTGATGATCAAGGTCGTCGAAGATATGCATAAATATTGCATATTACGATTGTGCAAATTGCTCAATATGCTCCTCAATTTTGGGCAAGTTTAAAATTTCAACTCACTTCTTGCCTGCCTAGGCTGACTTCATCGAATTTCTCCGATGGAGTGGTAACGTGGTTCAGTATGTCGGTGTCGGCAACGTAATCGAGCTGGTCAAATCGATCGGCATCGAGACGTTCCTTTTGGGTCTTGCGGAATATATCGAAGATGATTTCCGCCGATGGAACGCATTCGAGAAAACCCCGCGGCTCGCAAGCCATTCCAAGACCGGCGTCATCGAATTGATGCCGACCTCGGATGGCGAGCACTACGGCTTCAAATACGTCAACGGTCACCCGAAGAACCCGAATGTCGGCCTGCAGACGGTCACCGCCTTCGGCGTCCTTTCCGACGTCAGCACTGGTTATCCCTGCCTCGTCTCCGAGATGACGATCATGACGGGCCTGAGGACCGCCGCGACCTCTGCGCTTGCCGCAAAGTATCTCGCTCGTCCGGACGCCCGCTCGATGGCGATCATCGGCCTCGGCGCCCAATCCGAGTTCCAGGCGTTGGCCTTCCGCGCCTTGCTTGGCATAAAGCGCCTGCAGGTCTTCGACATCGATGCCGAAGCCGCTGACAAGTTCTGCAGCAACCTCGCCGATATGGATTTCGAAATTGTTGTCGCGTCGACGGCGGAGGAGGCGGTTGCCGGCGCCGACATCATCACGACGGTGACGGCCGACAAGCGCAACGCCACGATCCTTTCCGACAACATGGTCGGCGCCGGCGTGCATATCAACGCCGTTGGCGGCGATTGCCCCGGCAAGACGGAACTGCAGGGCGACATCCTGCGCCGTGCCGATGTCTTCGTCGAGTATCCGGAGCAGACCCGCATCGAGGGCGAGATTCAACAGATGGCGCCGGATTTCCCGGTCACCGAACTCTGGCAGGTCATCGCCGGCGAGGCCGAAGGCCGGCGCAGCAACGGCCAGATCACCATCTTCGATTCCGTCGGTTTCGCGACGGAAGACTTTTCGGCACTGCGCTTCCTGCGCGACAAGATCCAGGGCACCGCTTTCTACACTGAGCTTGACCTGACGACGCAGCCGGAGCATCCGCGTGATCTCTACGGCCTGTTCAAGCAGCAGCCGGCCGCTTTTGCCGAGCGGAGCGTTGCCTGAAATGAAGAGACCGTCCGTACAGGCGCCGAAGGGCGTCGTGATGATCCGTCCGCATCATTTCGGCCCGAACCCGATGACGGCAGAGGATAACGCCTTTCAGGCGACCGACACCGCGCGCCAGGCCTCGGCGATCGCCAAGGCAGCTTACGACGAAGTCAGCCGCATGGCTGATGGGCTCGCCGGTGCCGGCGTTGCAGTCCACCTCTTCGAGGATGAGACGACGACGCGGCCCGACTCCGTCTTTCCGAACAACTGGTTCTCGACCCATTCCGGCGGGCACGTCGCGATCTATCCGATGTATTCGGAAAGCCGTCAGAGCGAACGCCGCTCCGACATCATCGAGATGCTGAAGAACGAGTACCGCGTTCAGGACGTGATCGACTACTCCGGTCTCGAAAAGGACGGCGTCTATCTCGAAGGCACCGGCGCCATGGTGCTCGACCATATCGGTCGCGTTGCCTACGCCGCCCGCTCCAACCGCACAAATGAAGTGGCGCTGGAACGCTTCTGCACCCACTTCAATTTCGAGCCGATGATCTTCGGTGCGGTCGATCGCCACGGTAATTCGATCTACCACACCAACGTTTTGATGTGCATCGGGACGGAGTTTGCACTGATCGGCACGGGGATGATCCCCGATGTCGCCCGCCGCCAGGAAATCTGTGCCCGTCTCGAGGAAACCGGGCGTCAGGTGATCGATCTCACGATCGACCAGATCGAGAATTTCGCCGGCAATGCCATCGAGCTCGACGGCGCGGACGGCCGCGTCGTCGTCATGTCGGCGCGCGCGCTCGCCTCTCTCCGCTCCGATCAGATCAAGGCGCTCGAAGCGTCCGCTCGTGTTCTCGCCTTCGACGTGCCGACCATCGAGCTTGCAGGCGGATCCGTCCGCTGCATGCTTGCAGGGGTTCACTTGTCCCGTCGGGAAAACGTGAACAAGCAACCGCTTTACGCAGCTATGTCCGATCGATAGAAGCACCTCATCCAAGCCAAAGGTACTAGAAATGTCGCAATCCCGCCCCGTCTACCAGTTTAACAATATCATCGTCCGCACACCGTCGAAGTCGGTCGTCAACGGCCTGCGCGCCGATGATCGCGGCAACCCCACCTTCGAAGGTGTGAAGGCTGAGCACGATGCCTATATCGCGGCGATGAAGGACGCGGGCGTGAAGGTGACGGTTCTGCCGGCGCTCGAGGCCTTCCCGGATTCGATCTTCGTCGAAGATCCGGCGCTGGTCTTCACCGAAGGCGCAATCCTCCTGCGCCCGGGTGCCGTAACGCGCATCAAGGAGACGCCGGAGATCGAACCGACGCTGCGTGCAATGTTCGAAACGGTGCTCGACCTGCCGGGTGACGGCTTTGCTGATGGCGGCGACGTGCTGACGACCCGCGAAAGCGTGATGATCGGCCTTTCCGCCCGCACCAACAAGGTTGGCGCCGAGGTTCTCCAGGCTTGCCTTGCAAAGCTCGGCCGCAAGAGCGAGATCGTCGCGACGCCGGAAGGGGTGCTGCACTTCAAGACCGATTGCTCGCTGCTCGACGACGAGACCGTGCTTTCGACCGGGCGTCTCGCCAAGTCCGGCGTCTTCGAGCGCTTCAAGCAGGTGATCATTCCGGAAGGCGAAGAGCCTGCTGCCAACGCGCTGCGCGTCAACGACGTCGTCATGGTCGGTTCCGATTTCCCGCGCACGATCGAGATGCTCGACAAGCTCGGCTATAAGGTCGTGCCCATGAAGACGACGGAGATCGGCAAGATCGATGCAGGTCTCTCCTGCATGTCGCTGCGCTGGTTCAGCAACACGCTCTGATCCGACACAATCCCCGAGGAGGAACATTATGAAGACGTTGAAGACCGCCCTGTTCGCAGGGATCGCCCTTTCCATGGCTGCCGGCGGCGCATTTGCCGAGGACACGCTGCGGCTCGGCATGACGCCGGAGCCCTACATGCCCTTCACCCAGGTCAATGCCGGCGGCGAATGGGAGGGCCTGGAAGCAGACCTTTCCCGTGCGCTGTGCGAGAAGATGGCGGTGAAGTGCGACATCAACCAGATGGCCTGGGACGGACTGATCCCGTCGCTGAAGGAAAACAAGGTCGACTTCATCATCGGCGCCTTCTCGATCACCGACGAGCGTCGTCAGGTCGTCGACTTCTCGGCGCCCTATTACACCGAAGGCACGTCCTTCGTCGGCGCCAAGGCTGACACGAGCGAGATCAAGACGGTCGACGCAGCAGACGGTTCCGGCAAGATCATCGATCCGGCGAGTGTCGAGGGCAAGATCATCGGCGTGCAGACCTCAAGCGTGCAGTCGGCCTATGTCTCCAAGTACCTGACCGGTGCCGAAGCCAAGAGCTACGACACGGCAGACAACTCGGTTGCCGACCTCATCGCCGGCCGCGTCGACTACGTGCTGATCCCTGACCTCTACATCCAGACCTTCCTGAAGACGCCGGAAGGCGCCGACTACGAGGTCAAGGTCGAGGTGCCGAAGAACGTCACGCTCGGCGAAGGCGTCGCCTATGCCGTGCGCAAGGGTGACGCTGCGACCCTCGACAAGGTCAATGCCGCCCTTGCTGTTCTCGAAAAGGACGGCACGACGCAGAAGCTCGTGGACAAGTGGATCTTCGGC
This sequence comes from Ensifer sp. 38_S197, assembly GCF_056924495.1. NCBI lineage: Bacteria > Pseudomonadati > Pseudomonadota > Alphaproteobacteria > Hyphomicrobiales > Rhizobiaceae > Ensifer > Ensifer sp. 38_S197. Next base: position 2,544,712 of record NZ_JBXOVZ010000001.1, read on the forward strand.
AAGAAGTAAGCGCACGTTCTTGAGGGCGGCGCCCCGGCTTCGGCCCGTTGCCGCCCTTACTCGCCAAACCGGCCGCAGCGCCGGGGCATCCTTGCAGCCACCGTGACGACGACCTTTGCCCGCCGTGACCGGACGGGCGGCGTTCTACAGCGCCGCGCGTCTTATGAGACGCGCAAAGGTCGCTGTAGCACTTTGATTTGCTGCATGTCTTTGTCCTTAAATCGAGGTCGATTTAAGGAGACATGCAGTAGGGCTGACGAAAATCGGGAACAGGTAACGACGGATGGACTATTACTGGCAATTGCTTGCCTGGGGCGGCGAGGGCTGGGGCGACGATTTCGCCTGGGGCCTGCTAATGACGTTGCAGGTTTCCGTGGTCGCCTATGCGGTTGCGGTTCTCTTCGGCTTCCTGGGGGCTGCCGGCAAATTGTCGAAGCACCGCGTCCCGCGCGTTCTTGCCGAGATCTACACGACTGTCGTCCGCTCTCTTCCCGAACTGCTGGTCATCCTGCTTCTCTATTTCTCGGTCGCCAGCGGCGCGGAGCGGCTGTTGAAACACTTCGGTCTCGTGGCCGAGACCTTCCAGTTCAGTTCCTTCTGGGCGGCTATCATCGCACTTGCCTTCGTTTCCGGCGCCTTCATGACCGAGGTGCTGCGCTCCGCCGTTCTTTCCGTGCCGCCTGGCCAGATCGAGGCAGCGGTCTCGATCGGCATGCCGAGACGCAAGGTTTTCACCCGCGTCATCTTTCCGCAAATGATGCGCTACGCCGTGCCCGGCATGGGCAATCTCTGGCTGTCGATCACCAAGGAAAGCGCCATCATCAGCGTGCTCGGCTCCTTCAGCGAGTTGCTCTACACCGGGTACCGGGCGGCGGCCGGCACCAAGCAGTACATCTTCTTCTATGGGCTGACAGCCATCCTGTTTCTTGCGATCACGCTCGCTTCCGTCCTGGCGATCGCCGAGATCGAGCGCCGCCTCAACCGGGGGCACCGCTGATGGAAACGATCTCAAACGTCGTCGGTTTCCTGCCGGCGCTGATCAAGGCAACCCCGCTGACGCTGCTTTTGACTGCGGTCGCCGGCGTCTTCGGACTGGTCATCGGTACGCTCGTGGCGCTCGCCCGGCTTTCCGGTCGTCGCGTGCTTTCGGTTCCCGCCTATGTTTTCACCTTCGCCTTCCGCGGCACGCCGCTCCTGGTGCAGATCTATCTGATCTATTATGGCCTGGGGCAGGTACTGCCCGGCACCTGGGTGCGCCACAGCTTCCTCTGGCCCTATCTGCGTGATGGCCTGTGGTACGCGATATTCGCGCTCAGCCTCAACCAGGCTTCCTACAATGCCGAGGTCATCCGCGGCGCGATCAAGGCGGTCTCGCGCGGACAGATCGAAGCGGCAAAATCGATCGGCATGCGCTCGTCGATGATCCTGACCCGCATCACCCTGCCGCAGGCCTTCCGCTCCTGCCTGCCGGTGCTGACGGGCGATCTGATCATCCTGTTGAAGACGACGTCACTCGCCTCGACGATCACGATCCTCGAGGTGATGGGCACAGCCCGCATGCTGCAGCGCCAGTCGCTGTTGATCTTCGAACCGCTGATCGCCGCCGGCATCATCTATTTCACCGTCGTCTTCATCCTGACGCGCGTCATGGGCGTCGTCGAGAAGCGGCTCACCCGCTACCGCACGGCGAAGGCATAACGAGGAGGCGCGCCGCGGCGCGCAAGAGGAACGCACATGGTCGCAACAGCGCTTTCGGTGAAGAACATTCACAAGAGCTTCGGGTCCGTCGAGGTGCTCAAGGGCGTCTCCTTCGAGGCAAAGTCCGGCGACGTCATTTCGCTGATCGGCAGCAGCGGCTCGGGCAAGAGCACGTTGCTACGCTGCATCAACTATCTGGAGACGCCGGACGAGGGCGAGATTTCGGTGTCTGGCGAGGTGATCCGCACCGTCAAGGGCAAGGACGGCAAGTTCCACGCCGCCGACAAGCGGCAGCTCGAACATATCCGCACCCGCCTTGGCATGGTGTTCCAGAGCTTCAATCTCTGGTCCCACAAGACCATCCTCGAAAACATCATCGAAGGGCCGATCCATGTGCTCGGCATGGCGCGCAAGGATGCGATCGGCGAGGCCGAATTGCTGATGGAAAAGGTCGGCATCACCCCGAAGCGCGATCATTACCCGAACCAGCTCTCAGGCGGCCAGCAGCAGCGCGCGGCAATCGCCCGGGCATTGGCGATGAAGCCGGAGGTTATGCTCTTCGACGAGCCGACCTCTGCGCTGGACCCGGAACTCGTCAACGAGGTGTTGCTGGTGATCAAAAAGCTCGCCGAAGAGGGGCGCACCATGGTGATGGTTACGCACGAGATGTCACTTGCCCGCGATATCTCCAGCGAGGTGATCTTCCTGCACAAGGGACTGGTGGAAGAACGCGGCGCGCCATCAAAGGTGATGCGCGATCCGCAATCGGCGCGGCTGCGCCAGTTCCTGCAGATGGCTTGAGGAGGCCGAAATGCGCGACGCCACTTTTTCCGAGTTCCTGCCCGAGCTTGTCGAGATCCGTCATAAGCTGCATGAGATGCCCGAGATCGGACTTTCCGAGGTGAAGACCTCCGAGTTTGTCGCAGGATTGCTGCAATCCTGGAGCTTCGAGGTGACGCGCGGCCTGGCGACGACAGGCATCGTCGCCACGTTGAAGCGTGGCAACAGCAACCGCGCCATCGGCTTTCGGGCCGACATGGATGCGCTGCCGATGCAGGAAGAAACCGGCCTTGCCTATCAGAGCAAGCACCCGGGCGTGATGCATGCCTGCGGCCATGACGGCCACACGAGCATGTTGCTCGGTGCCGCCTGGGCTCTGTCGAGGGACGAGAGTTTCAACGGCACGGTCCACCTGATCTTCCAGCCGGCCGAGGAAAACTTTGGCGGCGGTAAGCTGATGATCGAGGACGGCCTGTTCGAGCGCTTCCCCTGCGAGCGGGTCTATGCGCTGCACAACTGGCCGGGCCTGCCGGTCGGCCAGTTCTCAAGCCGCCCAGGTGCGATGGCGGCGTCGATCGACGTGCTGACGCTGACGATCCGGGGCAAGGGCGGCCACGGCGCCCAGCCGGAACTGACGGTTGATCCCGTCGTCGTCGGCTCAAGCGTGGTGATGGCGCTGCAGACGCTGGTCTCGCGCAATGTCTCGCCGCATCAGCCGTCCGTGGTAACGGTCGGTTCGTTCCAGTCGGGCTCCGCTTCGAACATCATTCCCGATACGGCGGTGCTGGAGATCAGCATGCGCTCGACCGATCCTGCCGTGCGCAAGCAGTTGCAGGAGCGTGTGGAGCAGATCGCCCGCTTCCAGGCGCAGAGCTACAATGCCGAAGCGACCTTCGATTGGCAGGTCGGCTATCCCGCGACGATCAACGATGCGGAGGCGGTCGAAGACGCACGCGCCGTAATCGCCGAGACCTTCGGCGCCGACGCCTATGTCGACCTCCCCGAGCCGCTGATGGGCAGCGAGGACTTTTCCTTCCTGCTGGAAAAGGTCCCGGGCGCCTATGTGTTGATCGGCAACGGTCAAAGCAGTGGTCTGCACACCACACGCTACGATTTCAACGACGAAATCCTCGAGCGCGGGGCGATGTATTTCTACCATCTCGCCCGCGCAGCGCTCGTCTGAAACGCGGCGGCGCCGACCGTTCAGGCGTTTGAGTGCAAGTCGCCGAAGACGGTCGGGATCAGTTCCGCGACGGTCGGATGGATATGCACCGCGTGGGTGATCGTCGTGTAGGGCTTGGCGGCGTACATCACGTCGAGAATGCTCTGCACCGCCTCGTCGCCACCGGTGCCGAGGATCGAGGCGCCGAGGATTTCCTTGGTGTCGGCATCGACGATCACCTTCATGAAACCCTCGGTTTCGCCCTTCTCGACGGCGCGGCCGACGCGGCTCATCGGTCTGGTGCCGATAAGCAATTTCCGCCCCGACTTGCGCGCCTCGGTTTCCGTCATGCCGGCGCGGCCGAGCGGCGGATCGATGAAGAGAGCATAGGTCGAGATCCGGTCGCTGACCTTTCGCGCCTCGCCATCGAGCAGGTTTGCTGCGACGATTTCGAAGTCGTTGTAGGCGGTGTGGGTGAAGGCGCCGCGGCCGTTGCAGTCGCCCATGGCGAAGATATGCGGCACGTTGGTCCTGAGGCGCTCGTCGACTTCGATGTAACCGCGGGTGTCGGTCTTGACGCCGGCGCGATCCAGGTCGAGATCGTCGGTGTTCGGCCGACGTCCGGCCGCCAGCAAGAGATGGGAGCCCGCGATCTCAGGCGCGCCTGCCGTGCAATCGACTCCGGCGACAACCTCGTCGCCCCGTTTGGCGAAGCGGATGCACTCGGCATTCAGCCGGAACGCGATACCTTCTTTTTCCAGGATCGCGAGAATGGCATCGGAAACATCCGCGTCCTCGCGGCTGATCAGCCGCGGCCCCTTCTCGATGACGGTCACCTCCGAGCCGAAGCGGCGGAACATCTGCGCGAATTCGAGCCCGATATAGCTGCCGCCGACGACAATCAAGTGACGTGGCAGGGTGTCGATATCCATGATCGAGACGTTGTTGAGATAGGGCACCTCCTCGACGCCAGGAAAATCCGGCGTTGCGGCGCGCCCACCGACATTCAGGAAGATCTGATCGGCTGAAAGCAGGTCTTCGCCCAGGCGGACCTCCTGCGGGCCTTCGAAGCGGGCATGGCCCTCGAAGACAGAGCAGTTCTTCATGCCCTTCAGCCAGCTTTCAACGTTCTTGCGCGAGGTGAACCGCACCGTGTCCTTGCGTGCCATGACACGAGCGAAATCGATGGAGATGGGGCCTGTGCTGACCCCATAATCCGCACCTCGCCGTGCCAGATGGGCCGCATAGGCGCTTGCAACCATCGCCTTGGTCGGCATGCAGCCGGTATTGACGCAGGTGCCGCCGAAGAACTTGCGCTCGATGATGGCGACGGTCTTTCCCGCGGCTGTCAGACGGCCAGCGAGCGAAGGGCCGGCCTGGCCGGCGCCGATGATGATTGCGTCGAAGTGTTTTGTCATGAGACTAAGGACACCACCCAGAGTGCGAGGAGAACGGCGATAGCATCCTCGACAACGGCGATCGGCAGATCCTTGCCGCCGATGGCCGCAACGAGGCGCTTGCGAGCTTCGTAGCCGCCGAGCGTTCCGATGACTGCACCGATGACGCCGGCGACCAGACCGACCAACATAGCACCTCCGGCGGTCCCAAGCACGGCACCACAGAAGCCACCGCTGACGATGCGGGCGCCGAACTGCTGCGGAACCTTTCGGCTCGGCGTGCTCGGCAATTGATCGCCCACGAATTCCACGAGGGCCAGCAGGCCGAAGATGTAGGGCGTGAACCGAAAGCCCATGAAGGCGGCCCAGGTGCCGTCAAGTGGTAACCAACCGGCCGCAGCGCCAATGCTGACGGCCGCCGGTGCAGTCATGGTTCGCAGGCCGGCAACCACGCCGATAAGCAGCGCGAGAAGATGGATCGACATGAAATCCCCGAACTTTCGCCGGGCGAACCCTCCGTCAGCCCCCGAGCGGTTGGGTCGAGCGGCATCGCAACCAAGAGTGAACGCAGATGTTCTGGCGGGCCTTGATCAAGGTGGCCGACAATGCCGTCGATTGCAACGACTATTCGGTCGCGCCGAATGCGATAATCCAGACTTTCGATCGTGTTAGTAGAGGAAGAAATTTTTCGTCCGCCACAGTCTCAGCGTGCAACCCTATTTTTTGCCGGGGGCTGACATATATGGAATGGCTTGCCCCGACGCAGCGGACTTTCCGTGATCAAACTTGGGGATCGAAATCCGAGGAGAATCCCATGCGCCTGACCAGACTGCTTATCGGAACTGCCTTTGCCTTCACGTTGACCGCAGCCGCGGCCAGCGCCGACGTGGTCGTTTCCTCGAAGATCGACACGGAGGGCGGTGTGCTCGGCAACATCATCCTTGCCGTGCTCAACGCCAACAACATCAAGACGGTAGACCGCGTCCAGCTCGGTGCGACGCCGGTCGTGCGCAAGGCGATCACCGCGGGCGAGATCGACATCTACCCGGAATACACCGGCAACGCCGCCTTCTTCTTCGAAAAGGCTGACGATCCGGTGTGGAAGGACGCGGCCAAGGGTTACGAGACCGCCAAGAAGCTCGATTACGACGCGAACAAGATCGTCTGGCTGACACCGTCTCCGGCCAACAACACCTGGGCGATCGGTCTTCGCAAGGAAGTGGCGGATGAGAACAAGCTGAAGACGCTGAGCGATTTCGGCAAATATGTTTCGGGCGGCGGCAAGGTCGTGCTCGCCGCATCGTCCGAGTTCGTGAATTCGGCCGCTGCCCTTCCGGCTTTCCAGACGACCTATGGCTTCACCCTGAAGCAGGACCAGCTCATCACCCTCTCGGGCGGTGATACCGCGGCAACGATTGCGGCTGCAGCGAACCAGACGAATGGCGCCAATGCGGCCATGGTCTACGGAACCGACGGTGGCATCGCGCCTTCCGGCCTCGTCGTCCTCGAAGACGACAAGGCGGTGCAGCCCGTCTATCAGCCGACGCCGATCATCCGCGAAGCGGTGCTCAAGGAAAATCCGCAGATCGAGGAACTGCTGAAGCCGGTGTTCGAGAAGCTCGATCTCCAGACGCTTCAGGACCTGAACGGCCGCGTGCAGGTTGGCGGCGAGCCGGCCAAGACCGTCGCCGAAGACTTCCTGAAGAAGAACGGCTTTCTGAAATAAGTTGACCGATAACCGGGGCGCTGGTCCGATGGCCGGCGTTCCGGGGCGTGCCTGCAGGTGCCGAAGTCGCGCCGGCACAGGCGGGGAGGGATGTGGCTTGAGAGAACTCCGCTTTGACAAGCTCGGAGCGATCATCGCGACTTTGGCGCTTGGTGGCGCCTTGATCGCGCCCTTCGCAACGTTTCGCGCCAATCGTATCGTCGCTGGTGAGGCGAAGACGATCGTCGAGTCCCTGCCGCAGCCCTGGAGCGTGGCAGTGCTTTTGGTGATCCTTGCGGGCGCGCTTGCGGCGGCCATGCGCTCGCCCGCCATTCTGCGCCTCGTCGCAGCTTTCGCAGCGCTGGGCGTGCTGGCGCTCGGCATAGGTGTCGCCGCCAGCCACCTGGCGCCGGAAGGCAATAGCTATGCCCGCGTTTCGCCTGCCTCCGGCTTCTGGGTCATGCTCTTCGCCTTCGGGCTGCTGGCCGCCGATGCCCTGACGCGATTGCGCCCGGCGCCTTTCGTGCGCATTATCGTGCTTGTCGCCGTGCTTGCCTTCATCGGGATGCTGTTGTTTTCCGGTGCTTGGGACGGTCTCTCGATCCTCAAGGAATATTCAAGCCGGGTCGATACTTTCTGGGCGGAAGCCCGCAAGCATGTGACCTTGGCGCTCGGCTCGCTTGCGGCCGCAACCATCGCCGGCATTCCACTCGGCATCCTCTGCCATCGCGTCACGCGGCTGCGCGACGGCTTGCTCGGAATTCTGAACGCGATCCAGACGATCCCGTCGATCGCACTTTTCGGCATTCTCATTGCGCCGCTTGGCTGGATCGCCGCCAACGTGCCGGGCGCCGCCACGTTCGGCATTCGCGGTATCGGCGTCGCGCCGGCCTTCGTCGCACTGTTTCTCTATTCGCTCTTGCCGGTCGTCGCCAACACCGTCGTTGGGCTGGCTGGTGTTCCGAGGGACGCGAATGACGCCGCCCGCGGCATCGGCATGACCGATTGGCAGCGGCTTGTCGGCATCGAATTTCCGCTGGCCTTTCCGGTGATCCTCACCGGCATCCGCATCGTGCTCGTGCAGAATATCGGCCTGGCAACCATTGCGGCGCTGATCGGCGGCGGCGGCTTCGGTGTCTTCGTCTTCCAGGGTGTCGGGCAGACAGCGATGGATCTCGTGCTGCTCGGGGCCGTTCCGACCGTCGTGATGGCGTTTGCCGCGGCGATCGTCCTCGACGCGATGATCGAGATGGCCACACCAAACAACAGACAGGCAGAGGCCGCATGATCGAGATCGAGAACATCACCAAGCGCTATGGCGAGACCGCCGTCGTCGACGACGTCAGCCTTACGATCGCGCCACGCACGGTCACCGTGGTGGTCGGCACCTCCGGTTCCGGCAAGACGACGCTTCTGCGCATGATCAACCGGCTGGTGGAGCCGACGGCGGGGACGATCCGCCTCGATGGTGAGGACAACCGTTCGCTGCCAGGTTATGAGCTGCGCCGGCGCATCGGTTACGCGATCCAGGGGCACGGCCTGTTCCCGCATCGAACCGTCGCGCAGAACATTGCCACCGTGCCGACCCTGCTCGGCTGGGAACGCTCGCGCATCGATGCCAAGGTGGACGAGCTTCTCCAACTGTTCCAACTCGATCCGGCCGCCTTTGGTCCACGCTTTCCGCACGAGCTTTCCGGCGGTCAGCAACAGCGTGTCGGCGTCGCGCGGGCGTTGGCTGCCGAACCGAAAGTCCTGCTGATGGACGAGCCCTTCGGCGCACTCGACCCGATCATTCGCGCCAAGGCGCAGGATGATCTGCTCGCCATTCAGAAGCACTTCGAGACGACGGTCATTCTCGTAACCCATGACATGGAGGAGGCCTTCCAGCTTGCCGACCGCATTGCCGTCATGGACAAAGGCAAGGTGGTTCAATATGCGACGCCCGCCGAAATGCTGATCACGCCCGCGACCCCGTTTGTCGAAAGCCTGATCGGGGTCAGCGAGCGGCCCTATCGGTTGCTCGCGATCGAACAGGTCTCAAGCGCCGTCGAACCAGGTTCGGCAGATGGCGCTGCCATATCGAGTGCGCTCACGCAAAGGGAGGCACTTGCCGAACTCCTCTGGTCCGGACGGAGCGCGCTGCCGGTGGCTGATCCCGCGGGTGCAATCATCGGCAAGGTCAGTCTCGAAGGGCTGGTTAAACGAGCAGCTGGGCCTGCCTGATGCTGAACCTATCCACGCTTTTTCGCGCGTCGGCGTTCCTGGTGCTGGTCGCCTTCCTGCTGCAACCGCAATGGTTCGAACCCTTGCTGCGGCCGCTGGTTCAGGAGAATGCGCCGGTGATCTACAATCAGGGCAGCCTGCTGCAACTGACGCTGCTGCATCTGCGCACCGTCGCCATCGCGGTGGCCGCTGCGGCAGTGATTGCGCTTGCCCTGGCAATACTGGTGACGCGCGAATCCGGGTCCGAGTTCCTGCCGCTATCTCGCAGCCTGGTGAATATCGGCCAGACCTTTCCGCCGGTGGCCGTTCTGGCGCTCGCCGTTCCCATCTTCGGTTTCGGTGAGAAGCCGACGTTCATCGCGCTCTTTCTCTACGGCCTGCTGCCGATCTTCGAGAACGCGCTGACGGGGCTGACGACCCTGCCGCCCTCCGTCATGGAGGCCGCGCGCGGTGCCGGCATGACAGGCGGCCAGCGGCTGATGAAAGTCGAGCTGCCGCTGGCGATGCCCGTGATCCTTGCCGGCATCCGGCTTTCGGTGGTCATCAGCCTGGCAACGGCCACGATCGGCTCGACGGTCGCGGCGAAAACCCTCGGCGAAGTGATCATTGCCGGTCTGCAATCGAACAATCTCGCTTTCGTCGTCCAGGGCGGCCTGATCGTCGCGACGCTTGCGGTCTTGTTGCACGACGGATTGCAGGCGGCCGAAAGAAAACTCGCCGCTAGAATGGGCCGCTAAAGGCACCCTCCTGTCCGTCGCCAAGGTACTCGGCGACCGCCTCGATCAAAATCGAAGCCCCTCATGACGACCACGCAACGTGCAGTGGTCTGGACCGCTTTCGTCCTGCCGTAGAGTTGCGGATTGCGCACCCTTTTTGGTTGTCCGTGAAATGCCTGCTTTCTCGGCATGTGCCCCTAATATGAAAATGAATTTCACAATTTTACAAAAAATACGGATTTGGGTTGACGCCCTGAAAAAACTGTCTCAGTCTGCGAAAATAAATTACGCCAAAAGGGCAGGGGAACAGGACGAGTATGAAAGTCGGCATCATCGGACTCGGATTCCGTTTGGGTTATCTCGGCTATGTCTTCAAGGCCATGGACGAGAACTTCGAGATCGCCGGCTACGTCGATCCGAACCCGGCTGGTTTGTCCACACTCACCGAAAAAGGCATCTCGGCCGGCAAGGCCTATGCGACGCCTGAAGAGCTGATCGCCAATGAGAAACTCGATCTGTTGATGATCGGTTCGCCCAACCACATGCATCTCGACCATATCCGGATTGGGCTTGAAGCGGGTCTCAAGGTTTTCAGCGAAAAACCGATCGTGACGACGATCCAGGAGAGCCTGGAACTTGCCGCGCTGATGGCGAAATTCGGTCATGAGCGATTGATGGTTGGTCTCGTTCTGCGCTACGCGCCGATGTATCGCGACCTGCGGGCGGCGCTTGCCGAAGGCAAGCTCGGCCAGGTCGTTTCGATTGAGGCGGCCGAACATATCGAGCCCTATCACGGCGCCTTCTTCATGCGCGACTGGCGCCGCTACGAGCGCTACTCCGGCAGCTTCATGCTGGAAAAATGCTGCCACGACCTTGATCTTTACAACGGTGTGGTCGGCGCGCGGCCGGAGCGGGTGGCGAGCTTCGGCGGCCGCAAGAGCTTCATTCCTGCCAACGATCCGGCGCGCGAAGGTATCAACGATCTCGAACTCTTCCATCGCAAACCGAGCGGCTGGATGGGCTCCGACAAGGTCTTCGACAGCGACGGCGACATCATCGACTATCAGGTGGCGATCGTCGAATATGCCAATGGCGTCGGCATGAACTTCCACACCAATCTCAACGTTCCGGATCAGTTCCGCCGGTTCTGCATCATGGGATCGCGCGGCATGGCCGAGGGCGATTTCATCCGCGGCTATTTCGACGTCCACGAGATGCTGACCGGCAAGAAGGTCATCGAGAACAAATACGCCGCCACGGAACTGTCGCAGCACTACGGTGCCGACGAGCAAATGGCGACCGATATCATCGGCCACGTCCGGGACGGCCGACCGCTGCCGGTTTCGACGCTCGATGCACTTGAAGCCGGCATCCTGGCCCTTTCGATGGACGAGGCGCGGCGCAAGAAGAGCGTCATCGACCTCCGGCCCATATGGGACCGTTTCGACGAAGCCCTGCATTCCCGCGCGGCATAAGGGGAGGCGAGGGATGAGTGTTCAACGCAGCACGGTCATCTTCGCCTGGATCCTGCTTCTTCCCGCTGTTCTCTACGTCACGGTGATCGTCGCCTATCCGTTGGTCGATACCTTCATCCTGTCGTTCACGGACGCGTCGCTGAAGAAGACGACGAACTGGGTCGGCTGGACCAACTACGACAAGATCTTCAACGAGACCTTTGCCGAGGTCATCTTCCGCACCTTCGTCTGGACCTTCTTCTCGGTCTCGATCAAGATGATCATCGGCGTCTTCGGTGCGACGATGTTGAACGCGGCCGTGCCGGGACGTGCGCTCTTCCGCCTGCTCACCATGCCGCCATGGATCGTGCCGATGGCCATCGGCATCTTCATGTGGGGCTGGATGTACAACGGCCAGTTCGGCATGATCTCCGGTGTCCTGCAGAACTGGGGCTTGAGCAACGGGCCGATTGCCTTCCTCGCACACGGGTCGACCGCCTTCTGGGCGACGATCATAACCGACGTATGGATCGGCGTGCCGCTGGTGACGCTCTACATGCTGGCGGCGATGCAGGCGATCCCGCAGGACCTCTATGAGGCTGCATGGACCGACGGGGCGGGGCGCTTCTACCGCTTCCGCCGCATCACCCTGCCGCTACTCGTCCCCTCGCTCATCACCATGTCGATGCTGTCGCTGATCGCGACCTTCAACTCCTTCGACATCATCTGGATCCTCACCCAGGGCGGCCCCAACGGTGAAACGACGACGATGATCATCGATACCTACCGCACCGCCATCGGATCGAAGAAATACGGGGAAGGGGCGGCGCGCGCGGTGCTGATCTGCATCTTCCTGTCGATCTTCTGCTTCGCCTATTTCCGGGTCACCAGCCGTCTTGCCGCGGGGGAACAGAAATGAGCCAGCCTGCCATGATCAACCGCTATCGCTGGTACGAGCTCGTTGGCATCTATGTCGGCATCTTCGTCTTCCTGTGCTTTATCCTGGCGCCGTTCTTCGAAGGGTTTTTGGTATCGCTGAAGCCGCTTGGGCTGCTGTTCTCGTCGCCCTATCGCTTCTGGCCGGAAAATGGCTCGTTTGCCGCCTACGTCACCATGTGGGAGAGCGTGCCGGGCTTCGCCCGCTACATCTTCAATTCCTTCTTCATCTCCACCATCGTGACGGCGATCGTGCTGGTACTGGTGATCCCGGCGGCCTATGCCTTCGCCCGCTTCAATTTCCGCGGCAGCGGGCTGCTGCTGGGTGCGTTCCTCGCGGTCAACATGTTTTCCGGCGCCGTGCTGCTCATTCCGCTGTTCCGGCTGATGCGCACCTTCGGCGTGCTCAATACCTATCTGGCGATGATCGTGCCGGGCGTCGCCTTCCTGATCCCGTCGGCGATCTGGCTCCTGCGCACCTATATGATGCGCATCCCGCGCGAACTGGACGAAGCAGCCTTCGTCGATGGCGCCAGCCACTTCTACACGCTGCGGCGGGTGATCCTGCCGATTGCGATGCCGGGCATCACCGTCGTGGCGATCACCACCTTCATCGGAGCCTATGCCCAGCAATTCATCTATGCGCTGACCTTCAACTCCAAGTCCGAATACATGCCGCTGCCCGTCGGGCTCTTCGCCTATTTCGGTCGTCAGGAGGTGGTCTGGAACGAGCTCATGGCTGCGAGCTTCGTCGGCATCGCGCCGGCGGTGGTCGTGATCTTCCTCCTACAACGGTATCTCGTCAGCGGCCTGACCGCGGGCGCGGTGAAACAATAAGACTTAAGTCAACCACCAGAGAACGGGAGCATAAAACGTGTCTATGCAATTCAAGACAGGGGTACTCGCCCTGGCGCTGCTCGGTTCGACCGCGCTCGGCGCCGTTACCGCCAAGGCTGCCGACCAGGAGATCAGCTGGATCTACTGCGGCGACACCATGGATAAGGTCCACGAGAAATACATTAAGCAGTGGGAAGAGAAAAATCCGGGCTGGAAGGTCACGCCGGAAGTCGTCGGCTGGGCCCAGTGCCAGGACAAGGCCACGACGCTTGCTGCCGCCGGCACGCCGGTTGCCATGGCCTATGTCGGCTCGCGCACGCTGAAGGAATTCGCCCAGAACGATCTCATCGTTCCCGTTCCGATGACGGACGAAGAGAAGAAGACCTACTACCCGAACATCGTCGATACCGTCACCTTCGACAACAACCAGTGGGGCGTTCCGATCGCGTTTTCGACCAAGGCGCTCTATTGGAACAAGGACCTGTTCAAGCAGGCCGGCCTCGATCCGGAAAAGCCGCCGAAAACCTGGGCTGAAGAAATCGAATACGCCAAGGCTATCAAGGAAAAGACGGGCATCGCCGGCTATGGCCTTCCGGCCAAGACCTTCGACAACACCATGCACCAGTTCATGCACTGGGTGTATACCAACAACGGCAAGGTGATCGACGGCGACAAGATCGTCGTCGACAGCCCGGAAGTGCTCGCAGCGCTCCAGGCCTACAAGGACATCACGCCCTATTCTGTCGAAGGCGCGACCGCCTATGAACAGAACGAAATCCGCGCGATCTTCCTCGACGGCAAGGTCGGCATGATCCAGGCGGGTTCGGGTGCTGCGACGCGCCTGAAGGAAACCAAGGTCAACTGGGGTGTCGCACCGCTGCCACTCGGCCCTTCTGCCAAGGGCGAGGGCACGCTGCTGATCACCGACAGCCTGGCGATCTTCAAGGGTTCGGGCGTCGAAGAAAAGGCGATCGAGTTCGCCAAGTTCATCACCTCACCCGGTCCGCAGGGTGAGTATGAGTTGCAGGGCGGCGCCGGCCTGACGCCGCTGCGTCCGTCGCCGATGGTCGATGAATTCGTGAAGAAGGATCCTTATTGGAAGCCGTTCATCGACGGCATCACCTACGGTGGACCCGAGCCGCTCTTCACCGACTACAAGGGCTTCCAGAACGTCATCATCGAGATGGTCCAGTCGGTCGTGACCGGCAAGGCCGAACCGGCCGACGCGCTCAAGAAAGCGGCCGGCGACCTCGAAGAGTTCAAGTAAGGCCATTGGGCCGCGGGCTCTGCTACTTGTTGCAGGGTTCGCGGCCCTTACTTCCTTCTGCTATAAATGAGCCGCTTCTCGCCGGTGGCCGGAGACAGTTTCTTGGGACAGCTCAATCTCAATCGGGTTCAGAAATTCTACGGGACTTTCGAGGTGCTGAAAGGCATCGATCTCGAAGTCAAGAACGGTGAGTTCGTCGTTTTCGTCGGACCTTCCGGTTGCGGCAAGTCGACCTTGCTCAGGATGATAGCCGGTCTCGACGAGACCAGCTCAGGGGACATCCTGATCGAGGGCAAGCGCGTCAACGACCTGCCGCCGGTCAAGCGCGGAATCGCCATGGTCTTCCAGTCCTATGCGCTCTATCCGCATATGACCGTCTTCGAGAACATCGCCTTTCCGCTTCGCGTGGAAAAAATGGCCGAAGAGAAGTTGAAGGCGAAGGTGGAGCATGCCGCGCGCATCCTGCACCTCGACCAGCGACTGCAACAGAAGCCCGGTATGTTGTCCGGCGGCCAGCGCCAGCGTGTCGCGATCGGACGGGCGATCGTGCGCGAGCCGAAGATCTTCCTCTTCGACGAGCCGTTGTCGAACCTCGACGCAGCCCTTAGGGCGGACATGCGCATCGAACTGGCGAAACTGCACCGGCAGTTGCAGGCAACGATGATCTACGTCACGCACGACCAGGTCGAGGCGATGACGATGGCGGACCGGATCGTCGTTCTCAATGCCGGGCAGATCGCCCAGACGGGCGCACCGCTCGAGCTTTATCACAAGCCTGCCAATACCTTCGTTGCCGGCTTCATCGGCAATCCGAAGATGAACTTCCTTCCCGTTAGCTGCAAAGGCGTCAGCGATGCCGGCGTCGAGGTCGACTACAAGGGGCAGACGGTGGTCATTCCCGTCGCCCCGCAAGGCGGCCTCGTCGGCCGAACGCTGACGCTCGGGGTTCGCCCCGAACACATCACGCTCGGGTCTGGAGATCTGACCCTCAAGGTTACGCCGACGGTAATCGAGCGTCTCGGCGCCCATACGGTCGCCTATGCGGCGATTGGTGGCGAAGGCGAAAACTTCTGCGCCATGTTGCCGGGCACGGCGGCTATCCGGCCGGAGGAGACGATCCAGACCGGAATCCAGGTTGCCGATTGCCATCTCTTCGATGAAGCGGGCATCGCACTCGAACGCCGCGTCGAGTTGACCGACATCGACATGGGCGTGCTCGATCCTGCGGCCGCTTGATCGCAATGTTCGGAACAAAGAAAGGGACCGCCAGCTTTCGCAAGCCGGCGGTCCCTTTTTCCATGTGCTGAACGCGTCCGAAAAGTGCCGGTGCGGGTGAGACTGCGGCGCGTGTCGAGCGGTTCAGGCTGCACCCTTTTGCGCAGCGTGCGGATTGTCGACCTTCGGCCAGATGTCCTTGCGGGCGCGCTTGTAGTCGGTGCGCGCCGGGTTGTTCGGATAGGGAGTGCCGGCCGAACAATAAAGGATCTCGGAGGCGATCTTCGAGAACGAGGCGTAGAAGTGGTTGGTCGACTTGATGACCAGGATCTTCTTCGTGGTCGGATCGATGCCCATCACCGAAAAGAGGCTTGGATCGAAACTCTGTGCTCGGGTCGAGTTGAGGATGATGTCGATGCCGTTGAAGAGGATATGAGCGGCGTCGCCGAACGGCGCGAAACTCTCGCCGAAGCGCATCTCGGCGTCCCGCACCAGTTTGACCACTTTGACCGTGCCGTCGACCGGATTGCCGGTTCCGGGGGCTGACTTGGCGCCAAAGCGCAACGGGATCTCGGCGCCTTCGCCGGCCGCCATGCAGATCTGTACGGCCATCGGATCCCAGATCGTTCCGACCGCAACGTTGGTTGCGTCATGCCTCAGCAGTTCTTCGAGCAACACCGTCGCGTCACCAGCCGTACCGCCGCCCGGATTGTCCCAGACATCCGCGATCACCACTGGCCCCGCGGCCGCGGCAAGCGCCTGGCTGACGGCCTGCTTCTCGTCGATCTGCGGCATGATAAAGGTGCCGCGCTTCGAGAAGAGCTCGAGCCCCAGCTCCCGCGCGATGCTTGCGCCCTTTTCCGCCTTGCCGTTGGTGACGGCGATCAGCTTGGTGCCCATCTCCGGAACGTCGCCCGCCATGAAGCCATGGACGACCGAGAGCGAGAGCACATCCGCGTCTTCTCTTTCGATCCGCATCAGCTTGTCGACGAAGGACCGCATCGGCTCGCGCGACGTCGGGTAGACGTCGATCATCCGGCAGTCGAACACCGACATGACAGGCGTGACGCGGCCTTCGAGCGTATCGACCACGATGCGCCAAAGGTCCTCGGCGCGGTCGACGAAGTCGGTGTGCGGAAACTCCTTGAAGAACACGAAGAAGTTCGAAGCTGCGGCGCGCTTGGCCGTCAGGTGGCTGTGGGGATCAAGCTCGGCGCAAACGAGAATGTCGGGCCCGACGATCGCGCGGACACGCGCCAGCAGGTCGCCCTCGGTGTCCTCGTATCCGGCAGCGACCATCGCGCCGTGCAGGCCGAGTACAACGGCGTCGACCGGCATGGCCGCGCGCAGTTGACCGAGGATCTCGTCGCGCAGGCCCTCATAGGTTTCGCGGTTGACGAGGCCTGCCGGATCCGCCCAGGTAGCGGTGCCTTCGATCAGTTCCCAGCCCTTTTCCGCGGCGACGCGACGGCCAACCGTGATCGGCGCGGTGCAAAGCGTTGGGGTCTCCGGGTGCTCACCCGGTGGTGCATAGAGCGAGGCTTCGAAGGCCCGGCGGTCGATGCAGATCGGGGAGAAGGTGTTGGTCTCGGTCGCAAGCGCCGCTGTGAAGATCCGCAATGCCTTTGCCTTTTCTGTCGCGTCGCTGTTTAGGCCGAACCCATCGGGTTCGGCAGGTAGCCGGTGAAACCGGCGATCTTCCAGCGTCCCTGATGCAGGCGGCAGTAGTAGACCGTCTGCCATTTCAGGATGTCGACGCTGCCGTCGGTCTTCGTGAGGCGGCCGTCGAACTTCTTGCGTGCCAGCGCCTGGTCGCCGTTGATCTCGATGTCTTCGAGCGTTGTCGTGGTGAAAATGGCGGTGCGCGGATCCTCGGCAAAGCTCTGGCCGGCGAAGTCTTCCGCCTGGCGCAGCCACTCATCGCGATAGGCGGCGAGCGAGGGGAAGGTCAGCCGCCAATTGTCGGGATTGGTCTCCCGGCGGCCGTCGATGCCGATGAAGCTTTCCTCGACGAAGTCGTCCGCGACCATCGCCCAGTCGGCCGCGAGAAAGGCGTCGATATCGCGAGAGACGAGCATCTCCCAGATCGAATGGCGTGCAGTGTCGGAGGAGGGGAATGGATTGAGGAAAGGATCCCGCATATTCGCGCCCTGGATTGAAATTCTTTTCATGAATGGTGTTTTTCACTAGCCAAATTCAGCTTTCTATGGTCACTTGTCAACGATCAAAGAAAATAATTTGCAAGAAGGCTCATGATGACGATCAAGCGCTATGGTGCGGAACAGGTCGGCGCTGGCGGTAAACCCTTGCCCTTCGCACGCGCGGTGGAGGCGGACGGCTGGCTTTATGTATCCGGCCAGGTTGCGATGGAAAACGGCGAGATCATCGAGGGCGGGATTATCCCGCAAACCCACAAGACGATCGCCAACGTGCTGGCCATCCTGACCGAAGCCGGCTACGGTCCGGAACATGTGGTTCGTTGCGGCGTCTGGCTCGACGACCCGCGTGATTTCTGGACTTTCAACAAGATCTACCAGGAGTATTTCGGTGCTCATCCGCCGGCACGGGCCTGCGTCCAGTCGTCGATGATGGTCGATTGCAAGGTCGAGATCGACTGCGTCGCCTACAAGCCGAAAGAAGGCTGATCTTGGAGCGGGATGAGGAAAAGTGCATGCGGTTTTCCGCTCGCATCCCGCTCCCATTCGTGATCCGAAGCAAGGCATAAGCGGGCGATGGACATCTTCGCGACACTGCAGGAAGAAAAAGGGCGGCTCTCCCAATCGGAAAACCGCATTGCGGACATTCTCCTGAATGACTTCGAGTTCGCGGTGAACGCCTCCATCATCGAATTGGCGAGCAAGGCGGACGTCTCTCCGCCGACCGTTACCCGCTTTTGTCGCCGGCTCGGCTGCGACAGCTTTTCAGACTTCAAGGTCCAGCTCGCCCGCACAGCCTATATCGGCATGCGCTACCTGAAGCCCGAGCCGAAGAGCCGCGAGACTGGCGATGTCGCCCAGGACATCATCACCAAGTCGCAGAACGCGCTGTTTTTGCTGCATCGCTCGCTAGATCTTGCGGCGATCGAGCAGGCGGTCGAGCGGATCGCCGCGGCGGAAATGATCTACGCCTTTGGTTCCGGCGGCAATTCCTCGATGATTGCCGGCGAGCTGCAAAACAGGCTGTTTCGCTACGGCCTGCGCATCACGTCGAGTTCAGACCACAGCATGCAACTGATGATGACGGCGGCCGCCCGGCCGACCGACGTGCTCATCGGTTCGTCCTTCTCGGGTCGCAACGCCGAGCTCGTGCGCGCCTTCACGCTCGCACGCGAGCTGAAAGTGCCGACCATCGCGCTGACACAGAGCGGCAGCCCGGTCGCGGCCGCCGCCAGCATCACCGTTCCGGTCGATCTGCCGGAGGGCAACAACATCTACCGTCCCACCTCCACCCGCATCGCCTACCTGGCGCTGCTCGATATCCTCTCCAGCCTCGTTGCCTATCGGGTTCAGCCCCAGGCGACGACCACACTTCGGCGCATCAAGCAGCAGCTCGTGACGCACCGCGACGGTGACGATCGCCAGCTTCTCGGAGACTGACGTGCCGCGAAAGGTCAGCGCATGACACAGTCCCTCGCGATCGTAACCGGCGCAGCCGGCGATATCGGCCGCGCTATCGCACGCAAGCTTTCCTATGATCACGACGTGATCCTGCTCGTCGATATCGATGCAGGCGCTGCCGAACGGGCTGCACGTGCGCTCGGCGATGACAAACGCTTCGTGGCGGCGGCTTGCGACGTGACCGACACGACGAGCGTTGCGGCGATGGCGGCGACGGCAGCGGAGAGGGGAGCCGTTCGCACGCTCGTCAACAATGCGGGTGCTGCCCGCGCCGTCAGCCTGCATGATACGACGCCGGAGATCTGGCGCATGGACAACGCGCTGAACCTCGAAGCCGCGTTCCTGTGCTTTCGTGCCGTCGAGGACATGTTGAAAGAGACCGGCGGATCGGTGGTCAACATCGCTTCGGTCAACGGCATGAACGTCTTCGGTCACCCGGCCTACAGCGCCGCAAAAGCCGGCCTGCTGCATCTGACGAGGCTGATCGCGGTGGAATACGGCAAGTTTGGCATCCGCTCGAACGCTGTTGCCCCCGGCACGGTGCGTACCCAAGCCTGGGAGGCGAGGGCGGCGGCAAACCCCGATGTCTTCGAGGAGGCACGTCGCTGGTATCCGCTGCAGCGCATCGTCAACCCCGACGATGTCGCCAACGCCGTTCATTTCCTGGCAGGACCACTCGCCGCAGCCATTACAGGCGTCTGCCTGCCTGTGGATTGCGGTCTTACCGCCGGTCAGGCGGAGCTGGCGCGCACGTTTTCGCAATCAAGCCATTACTGACATTGCATTTGGGAGGAAGAAGATGCACCCGGTTTCCTATCGTCTCGAGGCGTCCTGGCAGCCGGATGGCGGGCCGTTCGGCCGGTTCACCTTCAGGCTGTTCAATGTCTCCGGTGGGCCACTTTCCGGCTTCAGGATCGTCTATACGTCGCTGACGCGCATCATCGATCCCGAGGCCTGCGACAATGCCGTCTTCCTGCGCCGCAATGCCAATTTTCATGAGTTTGCGCCGCCTGAGGGGCTGACGATCGACGACGGCGAAAGCTGGACCTTCACCGTCAGCGGCCTGCATCGCAATGCGCGCCATTGCACCGATGGCGCCAAGTCCGCCTACCTGACGCTTGCCGACGGCCGACATGTCCCGGTCGCGGTATCGGATTTGCTTCTTGAAAACGCCGTCAGTGAGCCACCGCCGGTTCGGCTGCCGGAAGGCAAACTCGACCAACCCTATGCGCTTCAGCCCTGGCCGGCGATGCTCGAGCTTCGTGCCGGAACAGGTTTCCCGGTCGTTCTCTATCCGGCCGCTGGGGCCGGGCAAGATGACATTGCAGCGCTCGATACCGTCCTGTCGCTTTTCCACCGGCTGTTTCCCGAGGCCCATGCACCCTTCAGCCTTGCTGCATCGCGGCATGGGCGGGCGATCGTCTTCATCGCGGATGCCGGTTTGGCGGCAGAGGCCTATCGCCTTGATTTCTCCGAAACCGACATTCGCCTGAGCTACGGCGGCAGCGCCGGCCGCCAATACGGCCTGACGAGCCTTGCCCAGCTCCTGCACGGCGCGCGCAATCATCCCGGCAAGTTCTGCTTCCCGGCGAGCGGCACGATCTCGGATGCACCGCGCTACGGCTGGCGCGGCTGTCATCTCGATGTCTCTCGACAATTCTACCCGACTGCGGACGTGGCGCGGCTGATCGATATCCTCGCCTGGTTCAAGCTCAACATCTTCCACTGGCATCTGACGGATGACGAGGCTTGGCGCCTGGAGATCAAGGCGTTTCCGGAGCTGACGACGCTCGGCGTTCTGCGTGGTCCCGATGAACCGCTCTTGCCGCAGCTCGGCAATGGTGCAGAGCCCGTGGGCGGCTTCTACAGCCAGGCGGACGTCAAGGCGATCGTCGCACAGGCAACGTCGCTTCACATCGATGTCATCCCGGAGATCGATATTCCCGGACACAGCACGGCGACGCTCGTTGCGCTGCCGGATCTGACCGATGGCCAGGAGGCGCCGGAGAGTTACCACTCTGTCCAGGGCTACCCGAACAATGCGCTCAATCCGGCCGTCACCTTCACCTACGATTTCCTCGAGAAGGTCTTCGACGAAATGGTCGAGCTCTTCCCGAGCGCGTATATCCATATCGGCGGCGACGAAGTGGCGAACGGCTCGTGGCTTGCTTCGCCCCTTGCCAAGAAGTTGATGGAGCAGGAGGGCATTTCCGGTACCTTCGCGCTGCAGTCCTATTTCCTGAATCGGGTGAAACAGATGCTGACGGCGCGTGGCCGCAAGCTCGCCGGCTGGAACGAGGTGGCGCATGGCGGCGGTGTCTCGACGGAAGATACGCTGCTGATGGCCTGGGAGCGGCCGGAGGTCGGCATCGAGCTCGCGCGTGAAGGCTATGACGTGGTGATGACGCCCGGACAGGCCTATTATCTCGACATGGCGCAGGCCGATGCGTGGCAGGAGCCGGGTGCGAGCTGGGCTGGCACGGCCACGCCCGCCCACACCTATGGTTATGAGGCCGAAGGTGAGTTTCCCGAGGAGCTGAAGCCGCGCCTCAAGGGCGTCCAGGCTTGCATCTGGTGCGAGCACTTCCTCTCGCGCGGCTACTTCAACCGTTTGGTCTTCCCGCGGCTTCCGGCGATCGCCGAGGCGGCCTGGACACCCAAGTCGGCGAAGGATTGGCTGCGCTTCGCGGCAATCGCGCCGCTCAGCCCGAACCTCTGAGAGGAAAACCCATGCGCATTGCCGTTGGTGGCATCCACACCGAGTGCAGCACCTATTCACCGGTTCTGATGACGGAAGACGATTTCCGTGTCCTGCGCGGGCAGGCGCTGCTGGACGCAGACTATTTCAGCTTCATGAAAGCCGAAGGCGTCGAGCATTTGCCGCTCTTGCATGCGCGCGCCGTGCCGGGGGGACCCGTATCGCGCCAGACCTATGAGGCGTTCAAGGTGGAGTTCCTTGAAAAGCTCAAGGAAGCTCTGCCGATCGACGGCCTCTATCTCGCCATGCATGGAGCGATCAAGGTCGACGGCATGGACGATGCTGAGGGCGACTGGATCTCGGCCGCCCGTGCCGTCGTCGGCCCCGAGTGCCCGATCGCGGCGAGCTATGACCTGCACGGCAATGTCAGCCAGAAGATCATCGATCAGCTCGACATCTTTGCCGCCTACCGCACCGCGCCGCATATCGATACGCCGGAAACCATGGCCCGTGCCTGGTCAATGCTCGTCTCGGCGCTCAATGACGGAGCGCGCCCGGGTATCGCCTGGGCGCCGATTCCGGTGTTGCTGCCCGGCGAATGCACCTCGACCGAGGACGAACCGGCGAAGTCGCTTTATGCGCAACTGCCAGAGATCGACAAGCGGCGGGGGATCCTCGACGCGAACCTGATGGTCGGTTACGTCTGGGCCGATGAGCCGCGGGCTACCGCCTGCGCAGTCGTCACCGCGACGGATAGGGCCGCGGCCAAGCAGACGGTCGAAGAGATCGCCGCTGGCTACTGGGCGGAGCGGAACAACTTCCGCTTCGGTCCGATGACGGGACCGCTCGACGAGATGCTCGAAATCGCCGAGCGGGCGACGACAACGCCGATCATCCTCGCCGACTCCGGCGACAACCCGACCGGCGGCGGCGCCGGCGACCGCGCCGATGTACTGAAGGCGCTGCTCGCACGCAACTGGCGCGGCGCCCTGATTGCCGGCATCACCGACCGGCCCGCTGTCGAGGCGTGTTTCGACGCGGGTGTCGGCGAAACGCTGATGCTCAAGATCGGCGGAAGCCTCGATCCGGCAAGCCCAAGCGCCGAGATGCTGGTGGAGGTCGTCAGGCTCGACGATCCAGGCGCTGAGAGGGAACGGCAGGCGGTGGTGCGCGTCGGCAAGATTGATATCGTCATTGCCGCGCGCCGCAGGCCCTATCACGATATCGAGGACTTCCGTCGGCTGGGGCTCGATCCCCAGGCGGTGCGGTTACTGGTCGTCAAGTCGGGTTACCTGTCGCCGGAGCTGGCGCCGATCGCTAACCCCAATCTGATGGCCTTGACCGAGGGCGTCGTCAATCAGGGCATCGCCGGCCTGGCAAGCCTCCGCCGCCAGCGGCCGGTTTATCCCTTCGATCAGGACTTCGCCTTCGAGCCGGCTGCGCGGTTCTCGGCCCGCTGGTCGAGCGACGACTGAGGTCGAGCTGTCCGCATTATTCCTACCCGACTCGTGGGTAGGCCTTCTGCTGCAGCGCCGCGCGTCTCTTGATGACGCGCCAAGGTCGCAGCGATACTTCAAGTTGCTGCACAATTCCTTGGATAGATGCCGATCTAAGGAATTGTGCAGCGCCCTCCACCCGCTTCGCGGATACGTTCTGGCATGACTTCCACCATTCTCAGCGCCATGCGCAACCCGGCGATGCGGATCAGCATGCTGGCAATCTTCCTGTTCGGCTTTGCGGGGGCAGCAACCTCGCCCTACCAGTCGGTCGTCGGCATCAATGAACTGGGGCTCAGCGACGCCGTCTATTCGTTGCTGATCCTCCTTGCTTCGACGGTCAATGTCATCGTCAGCGTTTCGATTGGCATCCTGGCCGATCGCGTCGGCAACTACCGGGTGCTGATGTCGACGGCGATCCTCTTCGGTGTCGTCGGCTATGGCATCGTCTATGCGCTGCCGCACCAGATGAGTTTCGTCATCAGCGTCCTTTTGCTGCTGCCGATCTACGGCTCACTCTATACGCTTCTCTTCGCCAACGTGCGCAGCATTGCGCGGCGGATGAGCGGGCATGATGCGGCATCACTAACGACGGGCGCACGTGCGGCCATCTCGCTTGCCTGGGTGCTGGTGCCGGGACTGGTGGGCTTTGCGCTGGCGGGTGGAGAGAGCATGTTGCCTGCCTATCTGCTTGCCTGTCTTGGCTGCACCGTCAATCTGTTGATCGTCTTCTTTTCGCTCCCCAATGAGGGCGGCGTCGATCCGTCACTCGGAAAGCGGCTGTCCTACTGGACATCGTTCCGGGAAATCCTGACGCCGCGCATTTTCCTGCGGGTCGTTGCCGTTGCGACGATCACGTCGACGTTGCATGTCAATGCGGCGGTGCTGCCTCTGATCATGACCGACGAAATCGGCGGAAGCGTCACCGATATCGGCATCATCGTCGGCATCGTCGCCTTCCTGGAAGTCGTCTTCATCTTCGTCTGGGCGCGCATTCAGTTGAGCCTCGTTCCCTTCAAGGCGCTGGCGCTGGGGACGGCCATCTATATCGGCTACATGCTGCTGCTCGGTTTTTCCGCCGCCACCTGGCAGATCTATGCACTCACCGTGGTCAGCGCCTTCGGTGCTGCGGCACTGATCACCATTCCGATCAGCTATCTTCAGGACCTGATTGCCGACCGGCCGGGACTGGGAAGCTCGCTGATCGCCGTAAACCTCTTCTTAAGCGGCGGGCTTTGCGCCGGGCTCTTTGCGCTCGGCACCCGGATCAGCGACTATTCGGGCACGGCGTTGCTTGGCGGTGTAGCAGGATTTTCCGGGTTGGTGCTGCTGTTGGTGCTCGATGGCGATCGAACAGGAAAGAGGACAGTCCGCCGCTAACTGGCTAGTCCCAGGGCTCATCGACAAATTTGCAGGTCAATTTTGTTTGGTTGTCTTGGAGACATCTCTTCTTTTGATCGATGAGGATCATAATCCTGGTGATGAAGCGCGAAAAATCGGTTTTGCTGGAGTTGAACGTGGCTATCCCCAGAGCGTGCGCCTGGGCCTGAGCCACGCAGGTCGCCAACTCCTGATCGGGGACGTCGCTGTTTGCAACGACGACGGCTCTGTCAAACCGTCCTTCCGCAAAATAGTTCACGGCCGAAGCGCAGTTTGCTGCACCAGTTGCCGCACTATCGTTCAGCAGCCTCTCATAGTAGGGGTCGAAGCCGAAATCTTCAATTTTGCTGACGTCGACCCGGCCATTCTGGACGACGTCTTTTCTGAAGATCACGCCGATGGTGTTTCTCCCGAGGCCCGGTTGGGCTCTCACCTCAATTCCGGCAGTGATGGCGAGCATTTGAATTGTTGAGAAGACGACGTCCCTCTTCTTGCTCTCCCCTTGGCTCATTCCTACGCCGACAAAATCCGGGAAGGCGGTAAAATGCCGCTCTCCGTTGCGAACAGGGCCGAAGAAGCCCACGTTCTGGGCGACCGAAGGTGAAGCAATAAAGACGCTCGTCAGAAGCCCCGCGGTAAACATAAGATGTCTAATGGTTCTTCTCCTGTTTCTGCCCCAACACACGAAGCCTTCTCATAAGAAGTCAGCGCTCGCATGAGCGAGAAGGATCTTCTGCAATGCGTCGCCAGCAATGCGATAGCATCTCCATTTTTTCTAGCATCGCAATCAACAGCTGCAAGGCGCGGAGGTAAGGAAGACGGAGTCCTGGTACGTGTCTCATCAAAAAGTGATTGGGGCGCCTT
The DNA here is from genome assembly GCF_056924495.1 of Ensifer sp. 38_S197. Classification (NCBI taxonomy): domain Bacteria; kingdom Pseudomonadati; phylum Pseudomonadota; class Alphaproteobacteria; order Hyphomicrobiales; family Rhizobiaceae; genus Ensifer; species Ensifer sp. 38_S197. Next base: position 2,570,157 of record NZ_JBXOVZ010000001.1, read on the forward strand.
TCGGCGCCCCAATCAGTATGTCCGTTGAGTATGTCGGTTGAGAGCGTATCAGTTGCCGAGAATGCCCGGCAGGCGCAGGCCCTTGTCCTTGGCGCAATCGAGCGCGATCTCATAACCCGCATCGGCATGGCGCATGACGCCGGTTGCTGGGTCGTTCCAGAGCACGCGCTCCAGGCGCTTGGCTGCGTCGTCGGTACCGTCAGCGCAGATGACGACGCCCGAGTGCTGCGAGAAGCCCATGCCGACGCCGCCGCCGTGATGCAGCGACACCCAGGTGGCGCCCGATGCGGTGTTGAGCAGGGCGTTGAGCAGCGGCCAGTCGGAGACGGCGTCCGAGCCGTCCTTCATCGCTTCGGTCTCGCGGTTCGGCGAGGCGACCGAGCCCGAGTCGAGATGGTCGCGACCGATGACGACGGGAGCCTTCAGTTCGCCGTTCTTGACCATTTCGTTGAAGGCGAGGCCGAGGCGGTGGCGGTCACCGAGGCCGACCCAGCAGATGCGTGCCGGCAGGCCCTGGAAGGAGATGCGCTCGCGCGCCATGTCCAGCCAGTTGTGCAGGTGCTTGTTGTCGGGCAGCAGTTCCTTGACCTTGGCGTCGGTCTTGTAGATGTCTTCCGGATCGCCTGACAGGGCCGCCCAGCGGAACGGACCGATGCCGCGGCAGAAGAGCGGACGGATATAGGCCGGTACGAAGCCCGGGAAGGCGAAGGCGTTCTCGAGGCCTTCTTCCTTGGCCATCTGGCGGATGTTGTTGCCGTAGTCGAAGGTCGGAATGCCCATGTCCTTAAAGGCGATCATTGCTTCGACATGATCGCGCATCGAAGCGCGCGCAGCCTTTTCGACCGCCTTCGGATCGCTGACGCGCTTTTCCTTCCACTGGCCCATCGTCCAGCCCTTCGGCAGATAGCCGTTGACCGGGTCGTGAGCCGAGGTCTGGTCGGTGACCATGTCGGGACGGATCCCGCGGCGGACCATTTCCGGCAGGATCTCGGCGGTGTTGCCGAGCAGGCCGACGGACTTCGCTTCGCCATTCCTGGTCCAGCGGGCGATCATCTCCATCGCCTCGTCCAGTGTTTCGGCCTTCTCGTCGAGGTAGCGGGTGCGCAGACGGAAATCGATCGAGTCCGGATTGCACTCGACGGCGAGGCACGAAGCGCCGGCCATGACGGCGGCGAGCGGCTGGGCGCCGCCCATGCCGCCGAGGCCGCCGGTCAGTACCCACTTGCCCTTAAGACTACCGCCATAGTGCTGGCGGCCAGCCTCCACGAAGGTCTCGTAGGTGCCCTGAACGATGCCCTGTGTGCCGATATAGATCCAGGAGCCGGCGGTCATCTGGCCGTACATGGCGAGACCCTTCTTATCCAGCTCGTTGAAGTGATCCCAGGTCGCCCAATGCGGCACGAGGTTCGAGTTGGCGATCAGCACGCGCGGGGCGTCCTTGTGGGTGCGGAAGACACCAACCGGCTTGCCGGACTGCACCATCAGTGTCTCATCGTCGTTGAGGTCCTTGAGCGTCTCGACGATCTTGTCGAAATCGGCCCAGGTGCGCGCCGCCCGGCCGATGCCGCCATAGACGACCAGTTCGTGCGGGTTTTCCGCAACGTTCGGGTCGAGGTTGTTCATCAGCATGCGCAGCGGCGCTTCGGTCAGCCAGCTCTTGGCATTGAGCGTCGTGCCCTGGGGGGCGCGCACGTCGCGAATGTTGTGGCGCGGATTGTTCATGGTCATGCCTCGCTCCCTGTCTGTGTCTTGAGGTCAAATGCGATGGTTTCGATGCGGTTCAGGATGGCTTTCAGCGGTTCGCGCAGCCGGATGCTACGGGCGGCGTCGAGCGCGAAGGGAGGCTCTTCTGCGGCGAGATGGGTCGATTGCGCGAGCTCCATCTGGATCGCATGCACGCCGGTTTCCGGCCGGCCATAATGGCGGGTGGTCCATCCACCCTTGAAGCGACCGTTGAGAATGCTGGTGTAACCCTCTGCCGCAGCAGCGATATCGGCAGTCGCCCTCTCGATCTCTGGCGCGCAGGTCTTGCCCATGTCGGTGCCGATGTTGAGATCCGGCAGCTTTCCTTCGAAAAGGAACGGGATGTGCGAGCGGATCGAGTGGCAGTCATAGAGCACGACGATGCCGTGGATTGCCTTGACACGTTCGATCTCGGCGGCGAGTGCCGCGTGATAGGGCGCGTGGAACGTCCGCAGACGTTCGGCGATATCGGCGTCGGTTGGCGCCTCGCCATCCTTCCAGATCGGCTTGCCGTCGAAGTCCGTTTCCGGGATGAGGCCGGTCGTGTTCTGGCCGGGGTAGAGGCTGATGCCGGCGGGATCGCGGTTGGCGTCGATCACGTAGCGGTGGAAGGTGGCGCGAACGACGGTCACCTCCGGCAGCAGGCCATCATAGAGCTGGTGGATGTGCCAATCGGTATCGGCCAATATCCGACCGTTGTCGTTGAGCCGATCCCAGATCGCACCCGGCACGTCAGTGCCCGTGTGCGGAAATCCGAGAATGACCGGGGAGTTTCCCCTTTTGACTTCGAAGACCGCCATCTCAGCCCTCCAGGCTGGGAAGAATGCCGGCGGAAACCGCAGCATTCAGGCGACCGGAAGCGATGAGGTCGCCCGCAGCCTTGAGGTCGTTGGCCATGTAGCGGTCTTCTTCGATCGTCGGCGAGACGGCGCGGAGTGCGGCGGCGGCCTTCTGGAGTTCCGGACTCGTCGTGAGCGGCGCGCGGAATTCAACGCCCTGGACCGCGGTGAGTGCTTCGATGCCGACGATCGAGAAGAGGTTCTCGGTCATCAGCAGCAGGCGGCGAGCACCATGGCAGGCCATGGAAACGTGGTCTTCCTGGTTGGCCGATGTTGGTGTCGAGTCGACCGAGGCCGGGTGCGAGAGCTGCTTGTTCTCCGACATCAGCGCAGCGGAGGTGACCTCGGCGATCATCAGGCCGGAGTTGAGGCCCGGCTTCTTGGCGAGGAAGGCCGGCAAGCCATAGGAGAGGGCGGGATCGACGAGCAGCGCGATGCGGCGCTGCGAGATCGCGCCGATCTCGCAGACAGCGAGCGCGATCTGGTCGGCAGCGAAGGCGACCGGTTCGGCGTGGAAGTTGCCGCCGGAGACAACGGAATTGTCCGAGAGCACCAGCGGATTGTCGGTGACAGCGTTGGCTTCGGTCTCGAGCGTGCGGGCAACGGAGCGCAAGAGATCGAGGCAAGCGCCATCGACCTGCGGCTGGCAACGAATGCAATAGGGATCCTGCACGCGCTCGTCGCCTTCGATATGGCTTTCGCGGATGGCCGAGCCGGCAAGAAGTGCACGCAGGGCTGCGGCCGTGTCGATCTGGCCACGATGGCCGCGCAGCGTGTGAATGTCGGGATGGAAGGGCGCGGAGGACCCCATCGCCGCATCGGTCGACATGGCGCCAGTGATCAGCGCGGCCTGCGCGGCACGATGGGCGCGGAAGAGGCCGGCGAGTGCCAGTGCGGTCGAGGTCTGGGTGCCGTTGATCAGCGCCAGGCCTTCCTTGGCGGCAAGCACGACGGGCGTCAGGCCCGCAGCGGAAAGCGCTTCGGCGCCCGACATGCGACGTCCCTCGAAGAAGGCTTCGCCATGGCCCATCATCACCGCTGCCATATGGGCGAGCGGCGCGAGGTCGCCGGAGGCGCCGACCGATCCCTTTTCGGGAATGACGGGGATCACGCCCTTTTCGAGCATGGCTTCGATCAGCCGCACGAGTTCGAGGCGGACGCCGGAGGCGCCGCGACCGAGCGAGACGAGCTTCAGCGACAGGATGAGGCGCACGACGTTTTCGGCAAGCGGCTCGCCGACGCCGCAACAATGCGACAGGATCAGGTTGCGCTGCAGCGTCGCGACGTCGGCGCTGTCGATCTTGATCGAAGCCAGTTTGCCGAAGCCGGTGTTGATGCCATAGACCGGCGCGTTGCCGGCGACGATGTCGGCGATGCGGCGTGCGGCCTTCTCAATGCCGGCGTCAAAAGACGGGTCGAGACGGGCGGGTTCACCGGTCCAGTAGATGGTTTCGAGGTCACGAAGGGGCACGGAGCCCGGATGTAGAATAATGGTCATTGACCAGTCCTTTGCCCTCTGAAGATGCGTTCATGAAGCGGGTTGAAGCCGATGCGATAGACGAGCTCGGCGGGATCCTCGATGTTCCAAATCGCGAGGTCGGCTGATTTGCCGACCTCGATCGTGCCGGTCTCAGTGAGCAGGCCCAAGGCGCGTGCGGCTTCGCGCGTCGCACCGGCAAGGCACTCGGCAACTGTCAGCCGGAAGAAGGTCGCCGACATGTTCATCGTGAGGAGCAGCGAGGTCAGCGGCGAGGTGCCGGGGTTGCAGTCGGTGGCGATCGCGATATGCGCGCCGGCATCGCGCAGCGCCTGAACCGGCGGCAGGCGCTCTTCGCGCAGTGCGTAGAAGGCGCCGGGCAGCAGCACCGCGACGGTCCCCGCCTTGGCAAGAGCTGCGGCACCTTCGGCGTCGAGATATTCCAGATGGTCGGCCGAAAGCGCGCCGTAAGAAGCTGCAAGTCTGGCGCCACCGAGATTGGAGAGCTGTTCGGCATGGAGCTTCACCGGCAGCCCGAGCGCCCTGGCGTAGTCGAAGACCCGGACGATTTCCGCGGTCGAAAAGGCAATGCCCTCGCAGAAGCCGTCGACCGCGTCGACCAGCCCTTCGGCGTGAGCCGCATCGAGCCCGGGCAGGACCACGTCGGAGATATAGTCGCCGTTGCGGCCCTTGTAGTCGGCCGGTGTCGCATGGGCGGCGAGGTAGCTGGTGACGATACGCACCGGACGGAGCGTTTCGAGCTTGCGGGCCGCGCGCAGCATGTTGAGCTCGGCCGTGACGTTGAGCCCGTAGCCCGACTTGATTTCGACGGTCGAGACACCTTCGGACAGAAGCGTATCGAGCCGTGGCACGGCGCTGTCCACCAGTTGATCCACCGTCAGCGCATTGGTCGCCTTCACCGAGGAAACAATGCCGCCGCCGGCGCGAGCGATCTCCTCATAGGTCGCGCCTTCGAGCCGCATCTGGAATTCTCGGGCGCGGTTGCCGCCATGCACGAGATGGGTGTGGCAATCGATGAGGGCGGGCGTCATGACGCGCCCCTTGCAGTCGGTGGCCTCTAGGCTGCGCGCGAAGTCTGCAGGAAGATCACGCTCCGCACCGGCATAGACGATACGGCCGTCGACGACCGCAACGGCGGCATCCTCGATGACATCAAGTCCGTCGACGTTTTCGCGGAGCGTCACGAGACGCACGTTGCGCCAGATGCCGGATGCCTGCTTGCGGGTCGAGAGTTGGTTCATGAGGTCGCCTCCACTGGATATAATGTATATACATATTAATTCGCTCCACAAGAGGAAAATTGGCAGACTGGAGGAAAAGGAAAGGGCGACCGGGTCGCCGAAGAGCGATGAGACATCTGAGCAGATCGCTTTAGAAATTTGATTTGTTGGGAATTTTTGGCCGACTTCGGGTTTCGTGAGCGCAAAAAAGAAAGGCCCCGAAACCTTAAGGCTCGGGGCCGCCGTTTATGTCTATAGGAAAGGATAAGCGCGAGCGTCTTGGCGAGTCGAAGCCCTGCTGGGGCAAAAATGGATCACGCTAAGCGGCGTGATCCGCCTTGATGCGCAGCCGCTCCACGACCTCGACGAAGCGGTTGCCGGCGACCTCGAGCCTGCCGCTATTGTCGATGACGCTGACATCGGGCCCCGACGTGACGTCGGGGACCTGGCGGCTGAGCCGCCGCAGCACCTCTTCCTCGCTCTCGCGGCCGCGCTCGGCAAGGCGTTTCGCGAGCACCGGCGTTTCCGCCGTGACGACCACGACCGCGATCTCTCCGAAGGCTTCCCGGAACGCAGGCAAGGCGCTACGGCTGCCGTTGACGATCGCCGTCATGCCGTTCCTGACATTCTGGAGTACCGCGGAGGGGATGCCATATTTCAGCCCATGCGCGTCCCATGAGACGGCGAAGGCGCCGTCCTTCTGCATGCCGACGAATTCGTCTTCCGAGACACTTTCATGCACCTCGCTACCGGCGTCCGAAGGGCGCGTGATGACGCGGCGGACGAAGTGCACGTCGTGACAGTCGGCAAAGTGCCGGGCGGCAAAGCCCATGACGCTGTCCTTGCCGGCGCCGCTCGGTCCGACGACGACCACGAGCGCGCCACCCTGTTCGCGCGCGCTCATGCGACACGCCGCCCTTCGCGCCAGACGGAGCGCACGACCGGAATGCCTTCCTTGCGGTGGACGCGGGCGACATCGGCACGCAGGCCGACCGCGACGCGGCCGCGGTCGTTAAGGCCGACGGTGCGTGCCGGCGTCGAGGTCACCATCGCGATTGCCTTCGGCAGGTCGATCGCCGCGATCTCGTCGGAGAGGACGAAGGGGGCATGGATCAGGCTGAAAGGCACATAGTCCGACGACAGCACGTCGAGGACACCACGCTCTGCAAGGTCGCGTGCGGCGATGTTGCCCGAGTGCGACTTGCCGCGCACGATGTTCGGTGCGCCCATGAGCACGCTCAAGCCCGCGCGGTGCGAGGCTTCCGCCGCTTCAAAGCTCGTCGGGAACTCGGCGAGCTTGATACCGAAGCCGATCGATTCCTCGACATGGTCGACGGTCGCGTCGTCATGACTGGCGATGGTGATGCCGCGGGCGGCGCAGGCCTGGGCAAGCGCGGTACGGTGCGGGCCGGCGTATTTTGCCGAAAGCGCCTGCTGACGTTCGACAAAACGGGCGAATTCTTCGTCCGAGAGGCCGCGCTTGGATTTGTAGTAGAGTGTGTACTGGTCCATCGTCTGGAACTGGCGCTGTCCGGGCGCATGGTCCATCAGCGAGACGAGCTTGACCTGCGGATCGTTCTGGAAGTCCTCGTAGTGGTCGAGCACGTCGGAGGTGGACACTTCGCAGCGCAGATGGATCAGGTGATCGGCGCGCAACCGGCCTTCTTCCTTGGCCTGCGCCAGGGCATCGGCCATGCTGCGCATCTCGCCCTTCTGGAAGCCGCCGTCTTCGTCGGAACCGAGACGCAGACAGTCGAACACCGTGGTGATGCCGGAGGTGACGACCTGTGCGTCATGCGCCTGAATCGCTGCGATCTTCAGCCAGCGTACGCCCGGTCGCGGCGAATAGTGGGCTTCGAGGTGATCAGTGTGCAGTTCAATGAGGCCGGGGATCAGATAGTCGCCTTCGAAGTCCTCGCCGCCGGCAACCGTTCCCTCGGAAATATCGGCAATCCTGCCGTCGCGGATCAGCACCGAACCGTCGAGGACACTATCCTCCAGAACGATGCGGGCATTGGTTAGAACCTGTTCTTTGCTCATCTCATGCAATCTTTCGTTGGGTGTCGCTGCCAAGCGGCAGCAGCGAGCGGACAGTAAAAGGGGCGCCGCGCTCCGGTTCGACGAAGAGCGCGACTGACGTTACGTGAAGTGGCTTTCCGATGTGCTCGGCAAAGGTGGTTTCGAGGACGGAGCGCATGACGCTGCTCGCTTCGGCGGGCACGGGACCGGTCAAGGTCAGATGGAACTGAAATTCTTCGAATACATAGGGATAGCCCCATTCCCTCAAGTAGCGCCTTTGGCGCTCTGGGAGGCTCTCCGGCTTGCGCCGGGCAGAGTCCGCCTCCGACAGGGGGGCACGGAACGGGTCGAAGCGATGAACGGCATCATCGGCCAGATCCTGCAGTTCGGCGCAAGGGGCGGACGGCACAAGGGCAAAGAATGGACCGATCTGGAAAAGGACGATTTCAGGGATTTCGAAGGGATCGAGGTCGGCCGCGAAGCATTCGAAGATGCTGAGCAATTCTTCCTCGTCGCGGCCTTCCGCAAGCTCGAACGGAGCCTTCAGCGTGCCATGGAAACCGTAGCGCCGCGGGTCGGCTGTCAGTGCGCGCTGCGTGTCCTTGTCGAGGCCCGCGACCGGCGGGGTATCGAGGTCCTGGCCGGTAAAGGCATCACGGCCGAGCCAACGGGACGCGACCTGCGACAGCCGGTCGTCCGCCGGCGGCGCGAAGTAGATTGCATAACGCACGGTCTTCACTTTCTTGTAGCGACCGGCCCGCCAGGGCGGCGGGTCGATAGTTTGCGGGATGCGATGCGCAGCTAACCGATTTCCATGACAACATCATGATGGCGGGCGCGCAAATGCTTGGCTGTCGTCAATGTGCCTTGCGACCCATCAGGCGCGAACGGCACGCGTTCGAGATGCTGTCGAAAATAAAGACAACCAGCAAGATCAGAAGCACCATGTAGGCGACATTTTCCCAATCGGAATTGGTGCGCATCGCTTCCCAGAGCTTGAGACCGATACCGCCCGCGCCGACAGCGCCGATGATGGTCGCCGAGCGGGTGTTCGATTCCCAGAAATAGAGCGCCTGGCTGGCAAAGACCGGCAGCACCTGCGGCAGCACGCCAAAGCGCTGTACGGCAAGCGGCGCGGCACCCACCGACTTGACGCCCTCGCGCTGCTTGTCGTCGATGTTCTCCAGCGCTTCGGAATAAAGCTTGCCCAGCGTGCCGGTGTCGGTGAAGAAAATCGCCGAGATACCGGCAAGCGGTCCGGGGCCGAAGGCGCGGGTGAAGAACAGCGCCCAGATGAACATGTCGACCGACCGCAGGAAGTCGAAGAAGCGCTTGGCCAACTGATTGGCCATGAAGTTCGGTGTGATGTTGCGGGCGGCCAGGAAGCAAAGCGGGAAGGCGATCAGCGACGCAAAGAGCGTGCCGACGAAGGCCATGACAACCGTCTGCAGCAGCTTCGTCCACACATCCAGATGCTGCCATTCGGCATTGTAGAGAATGTTGTTCCAGGCAAGCGAAAGGTTCGAGCGGGCCGGATCGATGCGCTCGCCGGCGGCGATCAGCGAGGCGACCTCGCCATAGCTTTTGCCGAAGAACGGTGAGTTGGTGTCGAAGAGGAAATTCGCCCAACCGAAGAACCGATTGCGCACGGAGACCTCGTCGCCTTCGACTTCGGCCCAGCCAGTGGCGCCAAAAGCCAGAACGATCTTCTCACCGGGACGCTTCTGCGTCGCCCAGGACGGCAAAGCGCCCTGCGGTGTCACCGTGTCCGTGCCGTCGACGGCCATCGTCAGCGTCTTGCCGTCATGGGTCGCCTTCACCATGCCGTCGGCGATCTCGATCTTGGTCGAGCGGTCGTAGGTCACGACGATCCGCGTCAGCACCTCTTCCGTACGGGTTTCGACACGGTTCTGCGCCTCGGCTGTCGAGCCGCCGCCAAGGGCCGAACCCGGCGCCATGAAACTGAAGGACGAGCTTGCTTTTGGCTTGGCTGCCTGCGTCGTTGACGTCGGAATTTCAACGCGACGCGTCACCGTCGCCTTGTCGAGTTCCACCCAATCCGGCTTGGGATTGGGGCCAAGCGGCGAATTGCGCTGATAGTTGAGGCTCATCGTCCGGTCCGAAGCGATGTGGATCTGCGGACGCACTTCGTAAGAGACCCAGTCGGCGAGATAGGTGCCGGCGATGCCCCAATTGGCGTTGCCGAGCACCTGGCCGATCGAGAAGAACCACCAGCTGAAGACGAGATAAACGATGACGCCGCCGGCGATCGCTGCCGTGCGTACCCGCTTGGTGGTGGAGGATTTCAGGAGCTCGGGATGGCGGGTCGCGATCGCGTCCATCTCCATCGGGCTCAGTCGTGTGGTCGTGGTCATGGCGCGCACCTATTGGGCAAGCTGGAATGCCTGCTCGCCGACAAGGCGGCGGCGAAGCCAAGCGGAAAACTGGTCGACGGCGAAAATGGTCGCAAACAGCAGGATGACGATCGCCAGCGTCTTGGCCTGGTGGCCCTGGCCGATCGAAAGGCGCAAAAGCTCACCGATGCCGCCGCCACCGACGGCGCCGATGATGGTGGAGGCGCGCACGTTGATTTCGAGCCGCAGCAGGAAATAGCTGGTGAAGTTGGGCAGCACCTGCGGCACCATGCCGAACCAGACGCGCTCGATCCAATTGCCGCCGGCAGCACGCAGGCCCTCGTCCGGTTTCATGTCGGCGTTCTCGACCACTTCGTAAAAAAGCTTGCCGAGCGCGCCGATCGTGTGGATCGAGACCGCGGCGATCGCGGGAATGGGCCCCAGCGAGAGGATTGCCAGGAAGAAGCCGGCAATCACCACTTCCGGAAAGGCGCGCAGGATTTCCATGAAGCGGCGAACGGCGCCGCGTATCCACGGATTGGGCATCAGGTTGCGCGCGGCAAGGAAGCAGAGCACGAAGCCGAGCGCCGTGCCGATGACGGTCGAGAAGATCGCGATGTTCACGGTCTCCAGCATCTTGTGGACATATTCGGGGATGTAGAAACTGTCGGCCAGGTACAGCCGGCCTTCGGGGTAGTTGTACTTGAAGCTGCCGTCGTCATAGGGCGAGGGCAGGTCGAACATGGCGCGGAATATTTCCAGGCCGTCACGCGGTGCGAGATCGCCGACGAAGTCGAAGAAATGCGGCAGGCGATCGAAGAACTTGCCGGCGTTGGAATCGTTGGCGAACCAGAGCGAACCCGAGAGCGTCAGGAAGAGAAGGCCGAATCCGAGCCAGGAATAGAGACGGCGGCGGGAACTGAGTTCCTGCCAATGGCGCTCGATGATGGCGCCGTTGTCGCTCAGATGCCGCGGGAGCAGGGAAGTTGCCATGATCATTCCGGCTTACACCGGCCTCTTTGGCATTTCCTGGAAAGTGCGAAGCGGCTTTCCGTCGGGAAATGCGTGAACAAGCGATGGACATGCTCAGCAGTGCGGCGCGAGACATGCAGTCGGGACAGGTGCCGGACACCCCTTCAAACAGTGAAACGCTGGCCGTTTGGGCGGCCAGCGTTCCCGGGAGGTGCGGTCTATCAGCCGCCGATCGTCGCCTTGCGGGCGTCGATGATCGGCTTGTAGAAGTCGGAGTTGACTTCCGTGTAGCCGGTGAAATCACCGCCCTGGATGGCCGAGAAGCAAGAAGCGTCGGTCTTCGGCAGGTCCATCATGAACTGCTTGAACTTTGCCTTCATGTCGTCATTCATCGAGGTGCGGACAACAATCGGGCCGTTCGGGACCAGCGGCGACTTCCAGAGCTCGACGAGGTCGTTCATGTCGAGGATACCCTTGTCGACCATCTTGCGCAGGTTGCCGGAGGTGTAGCCGTCCTTGAATTCGCCAACGCCCGAGCCGAAGGTCGTGCCGGCATCGAAGGTGCCCTTGACGACTTCGAGAACGAGGTTTTCGTGACCGCCGCCGAAGCCGGTCTCACCGAAGAATTCCTTGACCGGCGCGCCGATTGCTTCCGGCAGGGTGACGAGCGGAACGAGGTAACCCGAGGTGGAGTCCGGATCGGCGAAGCCGAGCTTCTTGCCCTTCAGGTCTTCGAGCTTGGTGATGCCGGAATCCTTGCGGGCGACCATGATCGAGTGGTAGCCGGTCGAACCGTCGGTCTGGACGGTCGTCAGGATCGGCTCGACGGCGTCAGCCTTGGCGAGGTAGATCTTGGCGTAGCCGGAAGCGCCGAGTTCGGCGTAGTCGAGCGTGCCGCCGAGCAGGCCCTGGATAACGCCGTCATAGTCGGCGGCAGGGAACAGCGAGACCTTCTCGACGCCGATGGCGGCCGGCAGCTTGTCGACGAGGCACTGGAAGTTGCGCAGGCGGTCGGCTTCGTTCTCGCCGCCGAGGATGCCGATGCGGAATTCCTTGAGGTCTTCAGCCTGAGCGTGGCCGACGAGGGCGAGGAGCGCGACGGCGCCCAGAAGAGCTTTCTTCAGCATAAGGTTCTCCCGTGTGTCCGGCTCGGCCGGATCCTATTCGGTTTCAAAGAGGTGCCCTTGACGCGGGCTTTCGATCCTGGCGGGCGTCAGATGCCGACCAGTGCCAGCGGCTTGAGGCCGGCCGATGCCGTTTCTTCCTGCGGTTCGGCCGCGGGAATGTTGATGCTGGTGGAGGTCATCGATTCCTCGATGCCCGTATCGGCGCCATAGATCTCGGCAACCGCTGCCGCAGTCAGATCCTTGGGCTGGCCGTCGAAGACGACGCGGCCGTGCGCCATGCCGATGATGCGTTCGCAATAGTTGCGCGCGGTGTCGAGTGTGTGAAGGTTGGTGATGACCGTGATGCCGTCGCGCTCGTTGATGTCGCGAAGCGCATCCATGACGATCTTGGCGTTCAGCGGATCGAGCGAGGCGATCGGCTCGTCGGCGAGCAGCACCTTCGGCTGCTGCATCAGAGCACGGGCGATTGCGACGCGCTGCTGCTGGCCGCCAGAGAGCGTGCCTGCGGGCTGAAGCGCGGTTTGCTCGATCCCAAGGCGCTCGAGCGCGCCGATCGCCATGATGCGTTCTTCGCGGGTGAACATGTTGAGGATGCTCAAGACCGTCGAGCGGTGATTGAGGCGGCCGAGCAGCACGTTGGTGAGCACGTCGAGGCGCGGCACCAGGTTGAACTGCTGGAAGATCATCGCGCAGTCGCGCTGCCAGTTGCGAAGAGCAGCACCGCGTAGCGACGAGACCTCGGTACCGTCATAGACGATCGAGCCCGAGGACAAATCGACAAGACGATTGATCATGCGCAGCAGCGTCGACTTGCCGGCACCCGAACGGCCGATCACGCCGACCATCTGCCCTTGCGGGATGTCGAAGGTAACCGAACTCACGGCTGTCTTCTTGCCGAATTGGCGGGTTACACTCTTCAACTGAAACATTTCTAGCAGGTCCTCTTTCGGGGAGACCGGTCATCGGTATGACACCTGCCATATCGGCGCTTCATGAAAGCGAAATGTCAGTTTGTTGTAAGTTCTGTTACAGTTCACACCTGCGCGGGCTCGGTTAATCAAATGTGAACGGCATCGCGCCGGCAGGTGCGCGATCGGTCACCTCCGACGGGATTGCCAGGTTGATTTGGAGCGGATCGAGGGCGGTCGCCCGATCCGGTCATGGTGCAATATCGCTGCTTGATCCTAGCTCTTTGGGCCAGGTTCCAAGGTCGTCCCGGGAATATAGAGCGCAATCGGCCGGATCTCGTAGATCGCCGTGGGATTGCTGCGTCGCAACTCTTGTGCTGCCGCGATGGCTGCCTCGAGTGTCGGGAAGTCCACGACGTAAAGGCCCAGAAGCTGCTCCTTGGTTTCGGCGAAGGGGCCGTCGGTGACGATACCTTCGCCCTTGCCCCTCAGCGTCACCGCGCCTTCCACGGGGCCGAGCCGCGCCGCCGGGCCAAAGGATTTCTGTTGAACGAAGCGATCGTGAACCTGGAGTAGGTCGGACATCAAGGCCGCGTCCTCCTCCTTGCTCCACGATTCGACCACGCCTGCCGTATGATAAGCCAAGATCGCGTAATACATTGGACCGTCCTCCCGCACGTATTCCTGTCAGGTTTCGCCGAAGGCTTCAATCGGCTCGGCGATGGCTTTGCGATTGCTCGAAATCAGCCCCAGGAACGCTGCGGCCCAACGGCAGGCTTGCGCCGCGATCCGGGGAGCGACGCTTGAGTTCGCCGCGTGTCGCGGCTTGCCCGCCACTAGACCAGACCAGATCAGACCGCGCGAGCGCGTCGAACCGCGGCCTGCGCGCCCGTGTCCGAAGTCGCAGACGTCCCAAGTACCAGCACGTCTTGCGGGAATGATTGCGCCTTCTGTGCTGGAACGCGCTTCGTTGGCGCATTCATCACGCAGACGCATGGTCCCATCACTTCGTTTCATGGAGTGTGCGTGCTTCGACCCTTGACTCATCTTTATCGATCTTTCTAATTTATGTTGTCAGACATCTTACATAGACGGGAACCCATTGCTGACGTTCAAACAGGAGGATCGCGTGAGGAAACTGGTTCTAAAGCTCGCCGTCGGTGCTGCCGCGCTGGCACTTGCCACCGCCGCACAAGCGGGCGAGACGCTCGACCGGGTCATGAGCAAGAAGGCCATGGTGGTTGCCACCAACAGCGGGTGGCCGCCGCAGAGCTATCTCGACGACAGCAACCAACTGGTCGGCTTCGACATTGACGTCTCCCGCGAGATCGGCAAGCGCCTCGGCGTCGAGGTCAGCTTCGAGACGCCGGACTGGGCCACGTTGACCGGCGGCCGCTGGCAGGGACGTTATGACGTCGGCGTTGGCTCCGTCACCCCCACCAAGGCGCGCGCCCAGGTCATCGATTTTGCCGGCATCTATTACTACAGCCCCTATGTCTACGTCATTCACAAGGACAGCGAGGCGAAGTCGGTTGCCGACCTGAACGGCAAGGTCGTCGGCGTTGAAACCGCCACGACATCGGAAGATTTCATTCGCCGGCAGTTGGAAATCGATGCTCCGGGGCTGCCGCCGATCGAATACAAGCTGGAACCGGGCGAGATCCGCACCTTCGCCGACTCCATGCTTCCCTTCGACGACCTGCGCCTCGGCAATGGCGTGCGCCTCGATGCCGTCATCGCGCCGGAACAGACGGCGCTCAACGCCATCAAGAACGGTTATCCGCTCAAGGTGCTTGAAGGCGAATACGCGTTCAAGGAGCCGCTCGTCGTGATTGCGGAAAAGACCGATCCGGAGTGGACGAAAAAGATCGGCGACGTCATTGCGGAGATGAAGAAGGACGGCACGCTCGCGAGCTTTACCACCAAGTGGTACGGCAAGGACTACAGCGCCGATTGACCTCGACAAGTCTGCGAGGCGGCAGCCATGCCGCCCGCAACCCTTAATCGCTGTCTGCGGGGCGAGAGAATATGTCCTATCCGGATACCTATTACAAAAAGACGATGGTCGACCGGAAGGTCAGACCAGTCCTTTCGGAAACCATCGAATGTGACACGGTCGTCGTCGGCGGCGGGCTCGCTGGTCTGACAACGGCGCTTCAGCTTGCACGCGCCGGGCAATCGGTCGTCGTGCTCGAAGCCGAAAGTGTCGGCTTCGGGGCTTCCGGTCGAAATGGCGGCTTTGTCAGCCCGGGGTTTGCGACCGGTGGCGAGAATATCGCGCGAATGGCCGGTACCGAAGGTGCACGGCAGATCCATCGGCTGTCGATCGAAGGCGTAGATTTCGTTCGCGAAACGATTGCGGCACTGAAGATCGACAGCGCCCATGCGCAGCCCGGCATCACCAGCGTGCTACGCTATGACGACGGCGGCAGCTTGAAGGCACATGCCGATGCGATGCGCCAAAACTACGGATACGAACTGGAGTATTTCGACACCGAGCGTGTCCGCTCCGTATTGAAGTCAAAACGCTATTTTCACGCCTTGCGCGACAGCCGCTCCTTCCACATGCATCCGCTGAACTACCTTCGCGCCGTTGCGGACGAGATCGAGCGGCTGGGCGGGCAGATCTACGAGGGCTCGGCGGCAACGGCAAGCCTGCTCGACGGTGCCGAAAAGACGGTGTCGACAGCCCGTGGTCGCGTCAAGGCACGCCAGGTCGTTTTCACCACCGGTGGCTACACCGGACCGCTCAACGGCCGGCTGAAGCGCGCCTTCCTGCCGATCGCAACTTACGTGATGCTGAGCGAGGCGGCGCCGGATCTGATTCGCTCGGCCATCGCCACCAGCGACGCGATCGGCGACAACCGCCGCGCCGGCGACTATTACCGGCTGGTGGATGGCGGCAAGCGGCTGCTCTGGGGCGGACGGATCACCACGCGGGCGGCGTCGCCCGCGGCGCTGGCCGCCGAATTGCGCCGCGAGATGACCGGCACCTATCCGCAGCTGAAAGAGCTCAAGACCGAACTCGCCTGGTCGGGGCTGATGTCCTATGCCCGCCACCTGATGCCCCAGATCGGCGAGATGCGGCCGGGGGTCTGGCATTGCACCGCCTTTGGCGGCCACGGGCTCAACACGACGGCGATCGGCGGCAAGCTGGTGGCCGAAGGCATTCTCGGCCAGTCCGACCGCTACAAGCTTTTCCGGCCGTTCGGTCTGGTCTGGGCCGGCGGTTATGCCGGGCTGGCGGTGGCGCAACTCACCTATTGGAAACTGCAGGCACAGGACTGGTGGCGCGAGCGCGCGGCCTGAACGCCGGAGATTTTGAGATGATTGGTCGTCTGATACTGACTTATCCGGATGTCGCGCGACGGTCCGGCCTGGTTCTCATGCTGGCGCTCGTCACGCTGGCGATCTACGGGCTCGGCATCAGCCCCGCCTGGATCGGCCATCTGCTGCCGACGTCGGCGGGCTGGCTGGAAGCCAACCCGGCGCTCGGCCGGCTGATGAGCGCCGTGATGGTCGCCCTGATTGCGGCGGCGAACTGGAAGGCCTTGCGGCAATTGCCGCGCCGCGGCCAGGTGATCGGCGTCTGGGTCGAGCTCTTCGTGCTCCTGATGCTGTTCTTCTATTCGTTCGATCTGTCCTTCGCCTTCATCGCCAAGAAGATCGGCTACCTGGTCTCGCAAGGCGTCGTCACGACGCTCTACATCTCGGTGCTCTCGATCGCGATCGCCACGCTGATTGCGCTCGTCGGCGCCATTGCGAAACTGTCGAAGAACGGCGTCGTCTATGGGCTGGCCACCTTCTACACCTCGCTGTTCCGCGGCCTGCCGTTGTTGATGCAGATCTACATCATCTATCTCGGCCTGCCGCAGGTCGGCTACGTCATCGGTGCGGTGCCGGCGGGCATCCTGGCGCTGTCGCTCTGCTACGGCGCCTATATGACCGAGATCTTCCGCGCCGGCATCGAGAGCATTCCGCGCGGCCAGACGGAAGGTGCGACCGCGCTTGGCCTCAGCCCGAGCCAGACGATGGCGCTGGTGATCATGCCGCAGGCGATGCGGGTCATCATCCCGCCGACCGGCAACCAGTTCATCGCCATGCTGAAGGACTCCTCGCTCGTCTCCGTCGTCGGCGTCTGGGAGATCATGTATCTCGCCCGCACCCAGGGCCAGACCGAGTTCCGCCACATCGAAATGCTGATCACCGCCTCGATGATCTACTGGATCCTCTCGATCGGTCTCGAATACCTGCAGTCGCGGGTCGAAGCCCGCTTCGGGCGGTTCGATGTCCGCTAAGCACGGTGCGCGCGAATTCCTTGCGGTGAAAAGATTGCAGGTGCCCGCCATATACCCGGCCCGGTGTTGAACCGGGCCGGGTAGGGCGGGCGAATTGCGTCAAAGCGTGTGCGGTTGCTGCGGAAACCCGCCGACATGGGTGCAGGTGCGCGCAGCGAGGTCGCGCCCGGCCTCCAGCCGTTCGATGAGCGGGCGGCCTTCGAGATGAGCGAGAATGAACCCGGCGATAAAGCTGTCGCCTGCGCCTGTTGTATCGACGACGTCCACCGGACAGCTGCCGCTCGATGCCAGTTCGGCGCCGTCGGTGGCGAGCGAACCGAGGGCGCCTCGTGTGACGACGGCCAGTTCGGCTCCGCGAGAGAGGAAATCGACGGCCAATTGGTCTGCGTCCTTGCCGCCCTCGCCGCCGGACCCGAAGGCGATGCTAAGCCCCTTTACGCCAAGGTCGGCAGGGGCGGCATTGACGGAGACGTCCTGCGAGACGCTGACGCCGGCGGCCACGAGCGCCTTGCGCAGTGCGCCGCCGTCGTCGAGCCAGCCGATATGTACGTGATCCATGGTCTTCAGAAGGGCGATGTCGTCCGCGTCGGGTCGGTAACCGGCGCAGGCGCCGAAATCCTCATAAAGGAAGACGCGGTCGCCCTCCGGCGTGATGCCGATGTCGGTGTAGGCGGTGTTGATATCGCGCTCCTTGAGGCCGTCGAGCCGCACGCCGTTCTGCTTAAGAAGCTGCCGCACTTGCGCGCCGTTGCGGTCGCGGCCGACGGCGCCGAAGTAGAATGACTGCTGCCCAAGAAGTGCCCACTGCACGGCGACATTGATCGCGTTGCCGCCGACATAGGCTTCTCCCACCGGCTCCTCGAAACGGTCGATGCAATTGTCGCCTACGGCGGCAAGGCGGAAGGTGGTCATGGCGTCTCCTGGCAGCCGCATGGAAAGGTCGCGACCGCGTTTTCGCATCCGCGACCGCTCTGCATGTCTCCTTAAATCGACCTCGATTTGAGGACGAAGACATGCAGCAAATCAAAGTCCGACAGCGACCTTTGCGCGTCTGATAAGACGCGCGGCGCTGTAGGCGAACGATTACGTCTCGAATGCTCAGTAGGCAACGCGCTTGTAGTAACGCCGCGTCGTCAGAGGGTGATTGCGCATCACCTCCAGATGAGCGCTGATGCGCTCGAGCACGGTTGCAAGCACGATCGGTGAGACGAGACCGCGCACGTCCGGAGAAAGCCCGGGGAGGGTAAACTCCGCGGTGTCGAGGACGGTCAGCTTGCTTGTGTAGTTCGGCACGAAGTTCTGAACGCGCTCGGCCAGGGGGCGCATCGCATCTTCGCCCTTGAACAGGATGACGCTGACGTCCTGTTCCACCAGTTCGAGCGTTCCATGGAAGAAGTCGGAGGCATGCACCGGCCGGGTACGGATCCATTGCATCTCTTCGAGAATGCACATGCCGTAGTAGAAGGCCTCCGGCCACGCGTTACCGGCGCCGGTGATGATGTGATAGTTCGAACCGGCAAGAACCTTCGCGAATTCCTCTGCCCTGGCTTCGAAGCCGCGCTTCACCTCCAGCAGCGATTGCGGCAGGGTTTCGAGTTCGCCCACGATCCGCGCGTAATCTTTGAGCTCCCCGCGGTGGCGCATGATCGAAAGTGCGATGAAGAGCGACTGCAGATAGAAGGATTCGCAGGAGGTGTCGTCTTCGGCGAAGTTGACGAAGACGTGGTCGCCGCCTTGGCCGAGTGGCGTGTCCCGGTGTCCGACGAGCGTCAAGACGGTCGCGCCAACCGCCTTTGCCTTCTCAAGCAGCGCCACGCTTTCTTTCGTCGTTCCGGAGAGGGAGGGAATGACGACGATGGACCTGGAATTGAAGTTCGCCGATCCGGAAAGGACGAGCTCTGCCGGCAGGTCGATAAAGGTGGGGAAGCGGGACCGGCGTTGAAGAAGCTGGGCGGCCGGCTGCATCAGGATGGCGGCGCCGCCCGTCCCCATGAAGAAGATGTTCTCCGCGCCGGCGGCGAGACAGGCCGCGATCGTGGCGTCTAGTTGTTGGCGCAGCGCGACCGCGCCCGACTGGATGCGAAGAAATCTCTGTTCGTCAAAGTTCAGCATGACACGCTTTCCCGGTGGTTGCTTCGGCCGGCGGTCTTGGTGTCCGCCGTTCTCTGCATCGTTGTAAGACAACTGACAACAATGCGAAGCGGAGTCAAGAGAGATGTCCTCCGGCGAAATCTTGCCAGCGCCGCTAAGCATCGTGAGGCTGGCGGAGAAGCGCCGAAAATCTGGGCGGTCCGGGGCAGACTTGACCTTCCCGGATTTGTCAGACAAGAACATCTTTGTGATTGTTCAGCGGAGTGAGAGGAATTGGACGAACCCCTTCGTGATACGCGCACACTGGTCATTCAGCTTCGCGACCGCATCGCGGATCTGATTCGCGATGAAGGGCTTAATCCCGGTGACAAATTGCCGACCGAGGCGCAGTTGACGCAGCGCTTCAAGATCTCGCGTCCGGCGCTGCGCGAAGCGCTGAAGCTGCTCGAGCAGGACAGCATCATCTATGTCGAGCACGGGCGGGGACGCTTCGTCTCGGCCATGTCCGCTGTTCAGGTCGATCGCCCGATCACCGTCTTCGAAAGCGTCACGGACATGGCCCGACACTATGGCTACGCCACGGCCAACAAGGTTCTCTCCGTAGCGGAAGAAACACCTGATGCGATCACGGCGGAGCAGTTGCGGCTCCAGCCAGGCGAGCGAGTGATCCGCCTCGAACGGCTGCGGCTGCACAAGGACGAGCCGATCCTCTATTGCGTCGACTTTATCCCACGCAGCATCATCCCGTTGCGCCTCTATGATGTCGATTGGACCGGTTCACTGCTCGATCTTTTGGATCAGCACAGGAGCAGGCCCCGGATGTCGGCTGCGATCGTCTCTGCCGTCATGCTTCCCGACGATGTGGTGGAGCGCAATGATTTGCGCGACTTCGGGCCGGCGCTGCTCATCCGCGAGACCTGTTTCAATGCGGCAGGCTTGCCGGTGGTCTACGCGCTCGACTATCACCGCGGCAGCCATTTTTCCTTTAGCCTGGCGCGCAAGTGATCCGGCCGGCCGTTGGCGGTTGCTGACGATCGGCTCGTGACCGACGACAAACCGATCCCGTTACTTCTCGAAGCGTGCGGGGCTGAATTTCGATGGGTTGAGGCCGACGGCGTCAAAGCCTCCCGGCGCTGCGGCGCCGATGACGAGATTCGCGGCAAGGGCGCCAAGCGCGGGCGAGGTCAAGATGCCATAGCCGCCCTGGCCGGCGAGCCAGAAGAAATCCGGCCGGTCGCGGGCAAAACCGATGACCGGCAGTTTGTCGGGTGAGAAGCTGCGCATGCCGGCCCAGCTCTTGAAGATGCGCCGAACCGGGACGGTCGTTGCCTCTTCGATATAATGTGCCGCCCAGGCGACATCGATTTCCTCGGGCTGGACGTCGGCCGGCTCGCAAGGGGTGGCGTCGGCTGGCGAGGCGAGCAGCCGCCCGCCCTCGGGCTTCATGTAGAAGTCTTCATCGATCTCGTTGATTTCCGGTAAGGTGAGCGCGTCGATCCCTTCGGGAAGATCGACGGTGATCGCCGTGCGGCGATGCGGCACGATGCCAACGGGGGAGACGCCGAACAGGTTGGCAACCGGATCGGCCCAGCCGCCAGCGGCGTTGACGATCGTCTGTGCGCTGAGATCGCCGGCACTCGTCGTCAGCACCCAGCGGTCGCCGTCCCGGCGCGGTGCCAGCACGTCCGAGCGTTCGATGACCGCCGCACCCTGGCGGCGCGCGCCCCGGACATAGCCTTGCACAAGGTTTTCCACCTCGATGTCCCAGAAATGCGGATCGTAATAGGCAGCGGCAACATAGTCCCGCCGGAGGATCGGCACGCGCGCGATCACCTCGTCGACGGTCAGTCTCCGGATTTCAGGATTGGCGCGGTGTTCCGCCAGGAGGACCTCCTCGAAGCGCTCAGCCTTCTCGGCATTGGCGATCGTGACGCCGCCGCGTTGCTTGAGCAGCGCCACCTCTGAGAATCCTTCAGGCGGATTGTCGAAAAAGGACTTGGATATGGTCGCGAGCGCACAGACCTCGGGCGCGTTGTAGCGCAGCACGAACTCTGCTGCCGAGCGACCGGTGCTGTGGTAGCCGAGCCCATCCTCCCGCTCGATCACCGCGACGGAGCGATGTGGCGCCAGGAAATAGGCGAGCGACAGCCCGGCGATGCCGCCGCCAATGATTGCCACATCGTATTCGCGCATGTCCCGCCTCCGTTGGTTGTTGGCGGGACCATAGGCAAGCTGCCATCCGCGTTCAAATTTATAACCGGAAAGGTGGCTATCAATTCTGATAATGGTCAGACGATCTCATCGAGGCAGTGGTCGAGTGGCTCGGTGTCGGCGACATGGGCCAGAAACGCAGTTTCAGCCGGATTGAGGATCGCGTTGGGGTTGGAGATGCGGAAGACATCGGTCGTCGGCAGGTCGGTGTAGGGCGGCAACTGCCAAAGCTGGCCCTTCGCGGCGGCCGCCGCCGCCAGGTGATCGGGCAACATGCCGATGCCGACATTGGAGGCGATCAGCCGCATGACCTCTTCGACATTGCAGGAAACGGCGCGGACCTGCTGACCGAATGAGCCGATTGCACGCACCGCCGTCACCGAGTTCATGTGTTGGCCGCCCAGCACGTCGGCGATGAAAGCGATATAGGGATTGCCCCTGAGGTCGTTGAAGTCGATGCCCTCGACGCCGAACAGCGGATGACTTCGCCCGCAATAGAGGGCATAGCGCTCGCGCACATGGAAGCGCTTGTTGAGCCATTCGGGTATGTTACCGTCGCAAAGGCCCATGGTCGCAACGTTGCGCTCGACCGCGCTCAGCACGTCGACAGTTGTCGCGATGGTGACCGACAGCGTCACTTTCGGGTGCAGCCGGAAGAAGCTTTCGAGCTTGCGGTCCCAGGCAGGATTGTGGGCGTGACTGACAGAATGGATGTTGAGGTGGCCGGTGATTTCCTCGCCGGCGGTTTCCAGAACGTTCGGCAGCCGGATGACGGCTGCGAAGATGTCGCGGCACTGGGCATGCAGGCGGGCGCCGGCATCTGTCAGGTTGAAGCGCCCGGGACGCCGGTCGATGAGTTTCTGGCCGACCGTTTGCTCCAGCCGCTTCAGCGCCATGCTGACGGCCGGCTGCTGCAGAAGCAGCCGGTTTGCCGCTGCGGTAATGCTGCCTTCCTCGACAAGCACGACGAAGGTGCGCAGCAGATTCCAGTCGAGATTGTGGGCGAAGCGTTCGAGGCGGTCGTTGGCCATGGTCGTGGCTTGCTTTTGGTCTCTTGCGTTGACTGGGCCGCTCGGCAGCGAGGATTGGCGGCCCGAAGGACTTCAGTTCTTGTCGTCATATTTCAGCGATTTTGCAACACGGGGCGCGTGTCCCGGGTCGGAGCAGGGGCCATTCCCCGGACGCATGAGGCGGTGCCTCAATTTCGTTTGAAACGGCCTGCACCCCTTGCGATAACATCAGCCGAATAATCCGATGGGAGAGACACATGGCCGGCAAGACGCAATTTCAATGGGATGATCCGTTCCTCCTCGAAGATCAGTTGACCGAGGACGAGCGTATGATCCGCGACACCGCGCGGGCCTATGCGCAGGACCGGCTGCAGCCGCGCATCATCGACGCCTACCGCGAAGAATTGACCGACCCGGAGATCTTCCGCGAAATGGGCGAGCTCGGCTTGCTCGGCGTCACCGTCTCTGACACCTATGGCGGCGTCGGCGCTTCCTACGTCGCCTACGGCCTCGTTGCTCGCGAAGTCGAACGCGTCGACAGCGGCTACCGCTCGATGATGAGCGTACAATCTTCGCTGGTGATCTATCCGATCTATGCCTACGGCTCCGAAGAGCAGAAGCAGAAGTACCTGCCGAAGCTGATCAGCGGCGAGTGGATCGGCTGCTTCGGCCTGACCGAGCCGGATGCCGGTTCGGATCCGGCCGGTATGAAGACCCGCGCCATCAAGACGGAGAGCGGCTACCGTCTCGTCGGCTCGAAGATGTGGATCTCCAACGCGCCGCTCGCCGATGTCTTCGTCGTCTGGGCGAAGTCGGAAGCCCATGGCGGTGCCATCCGCGGCTTCGTGCTCGAAAAGGGCATGAAGGGTCTTTCCGCCCCGAGGATCGCCGGCAAGCTGTCGCTGCGCGCTTCGATCACCGGCGAAATCGTCATGGACAATGTCGAGGTCGGCGAAGAGGCGCTGCTGCCGAATGTCGAGGGCCTCAAGGGTCCGTTCGGCTGCCTCAACCGTGCTCGCTACGGCATTTCCTGGGGCGCGCTCGGCGCCGCTGAATTCTGCTGGCATGCCGCGCGCCAGTACGGCCTCGACCGCAAGCAGTTCAACCGTCCACTGGCACAGACGCAGCTCTTCCAGAAGAAGCTTGCCGACATGCAGACCGAGATCACGCTCGGCCTGCAGGGATCGCTCCGTGTCGGTCGGCTGATGGACGAAGGCCGCATGGCCCCGGAGATGATCTCGATCGTCAAACGCAACAATTGCGGCAAGGCGCTCGATATCGCCCGCATGGCGCGCGACATGCACGGCGGCAACGGCATCTCCGAGGAATACCAGGTCATGCGCCACATGGTGAACCTCGAGACCGTCAACACCTATGAGGGCACGCATGATGTTCATGCGCTGATCCTCGGTCGCGCCCAGACCGGCCTCCAGGCCTTCTTCTGAGCGGCACGATCATGGAAGCGCCGCTGAAAGGCATTCGTGTCCTGGAACTGGCCCGCATCCTCGCGGGCCCCTGGATCGGCCAGACGCTGGCCGATCTCGGTGCCGACGTCATCAAGGTTGAAAGCCCGGCGGGTGACGACACCCGCACCTGGGGCCCGCCCTTTGTCGCGGGCGAAGATGGCGAGAAGCTCGACGCCGCCTACTTTCACGCCTGCAACCGCGGCAAGCGCTCGGTGGTGCTCGACTTCACGACCGAGGAGGGGCAGGAGGCGGTGCGCCGGCTGGCGGCGCAGTCGGATGTTCTGCTCGAAAACTTCAAGGTCGGCGGGCTCGCCAAATATGGGCTCGATTACGAGAGCCTGAGGAAGATCAATCCGCGGC
This sequence comes from Ensifer sp. 38_S197, assembly GCF_056924495.1. Classification (NCBI taxonomy): domain Bacteria; kingdom Pseudomonadati; phylum Pseudomonadota; class Alphaproteobacteria; order Hyphomicrobiales; family Rhizobiaceae; genus Ensifer; species Ensifer sp. 38_S197. The sequence goes on from NZ_JBXOVZ010000001.1 coordinate 2,594,273, forward strand.
TGATATATTGCTCGGTCACCGGCTTCGGCCAGGATGGTCCCTATGCCCACCGTGCCGGCTACGATTATATCGTCCAGGGCATGAGCGGCATCATGGACCTGACCGGCGAACCGGATCGCGAGCCGCAGAAGATCGGCGTCGCCTTCGCCGATATTTTCACCGGACTCTACGGCGTGATCGCCGTGCAGGCGGCCCTTGCCCAACGCGAACGCACCGGCGAGGGGCAGCAGATCGACATGGCACTGCTCGACTGCATGACCGGTGTGCTTGCCAACCAGGCGCTCAACTTCCTGGTCTCCGGCAAGGCGCCGCGCCGGCTCGGCAATGCGCACCCGAACATAGCGCCCTATCAGGTCTTTCCGACCTCCGATGGTCACCTGATCGTCGCTGTCGGCAACGACCGGCAGTTCGTGAAGTTCTGCGCATTGCTCGGGCGTCCCGACCTGGCGACAGACGAACGTTATCTGACCAACGCGCTCAGGGTGCAAAACCGCGACACGCTGACCCCGGAGCTGGCCGCGGAGACCGCAAAGATCGAACGCGACACGCTGTTGAAGATGCTGGAAGATGCCGGCGTGCCCGGCGGGCCGATCAACACCGTTGCCGATGTCTTTGCCGATCCGCAGATCGCGCATCGGCAGATGCGAGTGGATACGCCGCACTCGGGCGCTGCTGCCGGCACATCACCGGGCGTCAGGACTCCGATCCGCTTTTCCGGTGCCGAACTTGCGCTTGAGCGCGGCGTGCCGCGGCTAGGAGAACACACCGACGAGGTCCTGGCGGAGATTGGGATGCAAGTCGCGAAGGCGAACTAACGCTACGTAAGGCGTCAAAGGCGCAAGTTAAGGCGCTGCTGAAGGAAACGGCAAAAAGCCCCGGAAATCACGGAGATTTCCGGGGCTTTGTTTTAGGCTTTGAGGGCGCGATCGAAGACGCGCGACAGCCGTTCGGCAAAGGCCCGCGGATCCTGCGGCTTGTCGCCGTCGAGCACGCGCGCCTGGTCGAGCAGGAGCTGAACCGCATCCGTCCGGAACGCGGTATCACCGGCTGGGCTTGCGGCCATCGCTGTGATCAGCGCATGGTTCGGATTGACTTCGAGGATCGGCTTGGCCGTGTCTTCGAGACGGCCGGCGCCCTGAAGCATCTTTTCGAGCTGGCGATCGGGGCCGTGCTCCGGCGCGACCAGGCAGACGGCGCTTTCCGTCAGACGGTCGGACGTGCGGACGTCGGAGACGGCCGCGCCGAGCGTTTCCTTGGCGAAGGCGACGAAGTCGATGACCAACTGGCTGGCCTTCGGCGTTTCTTCCTTGCCGCCTTCGGGCTTGGCGATATGGCTGAGATCGGCAGCGCCTTGGGTGATTGACTTCCAGGGCTTGCCTTCGAAGTCGGGGGCGGACGTCACCCAGAAGCTGTCGACCGGATCAGTCAAAAGCAGGACCTCGATGCCGCGAGCGCGAAAGCCCTCGAGCTGCGGTGAGGCCTTGAGCTGGCCGAGATTGTCGCCCGTCAGATAATAGATTGCCGACTGGCCTTCCTTCATGTCCTTGACGTAGTCGGCGAGACTGCGCCGGCCTTCGTCCGAGGTGGTGGTCCGGAAGCGTGACAGCGCGACCAGTTGTTCGCGGCGCTCGTAATCCTCGTAGATGCCTTCCTTCAGCACGCTGCCGAAGTTTTCCCAAACCTTGTCGAAGGTCTCTGGCTCGCTCTCCGCCAGCTTCTCGATCGCAGTCAGCACGCGGTTGGTGACGCCCTTGCGGATGCTTGCGAGCAGCGGGCTTTCCTGGATCATTTCGCGCGAGACGTTCAAAGGCAGATCCGAGGTGTCGACGAGGCCGCGCACGAAACGCAGGTAGCGTGGCAGCAATTCCGCCTCGTCGGTGATGAAAACGCGCTTGACGTAGAGCTTCATCCTTCCCTTGCGATCCGGATCGAAGAGGTCGAAGGGCTTCGAGCCCGGCACGAAGGCAAGGGCCGTATATTCATGCCGGCCTTCGGCGCGGAAGTGTACCGTCAGGGCAGGGTCGTCATACTGCCCGGCAACGCCGCGGTAGAAGTCCGCATAGTCTTCCTTGCTGATCTCGCTCTTCTGCTTGGTCCAGAGCGCCGTGCCGTCGCCGACCTGAACGGGTTCCGCGCCGGGTTTTTCCAGTATGGAGATCGGCACCGGTACGTGGCCTGATTGATCCTTGACGATGCGCTCGACCGTCCAGCGCGACGTATAGGTCTTGGCATCGTCCATCAGATGGAGCGTGATGCGCGTGCCGCGCGCCGGAGCGTCCGCAAGTTCGGCTGCAGAAACGGTGTAGCTGCCCTTGCCGTCGGAGGACCACAGCCAGGCGTGTTCAGAACCTGCGCGGCGCGACACGACGTCGACCTTATCGGCGACCATGAAGGCGGAGTAGAAGCCGACACCGAACTGACCGATAAGCTGTGCGCCTTCCTTGCCCTGCGCGGCCTCGATGCGTTCCATGAAGGCGCGGGTGCCGGAGCGAGCAATCGTGCCGAGCGCTTCGACGAGCTCATCGCGGCTCATGCCGATGCCATTGTCTTCGACGACAAGGCGGCTGTTTGCTTCGTCGAGCGTCAGGGTGATGCGTGGGGTCGGATCGCCGCCGGAAAGCAGCTCGGGCGAGACGATCGCTTCATAGCGCAGTTTCTCACAGGCATCCGCTGCGTTCGAAATCAGTTCGCGGAGGAAGACGTTCTTGTCGGAATAGACCGAATGCACCATCAAATGGAGCAGTCGTGCCACATCGGCTTCGAAGACATGTTTCTCTACGGACATTTCGGTTTCGCTCATTGCCTTGGCAACTCCTTGTGGTTTTCGCCCCAATTGGCAAGCTCCGTCCCGAATTTCAAGGGCCGTCTTGCGTGGTACCGTTTTCTGTATAATGCTGCACTGCGAAGAAACGCCAAAGGTTGGCGATGCGCATGCGTCCTCGATGGGTTTAGGGCGGGAAAATCGCTACGGCGACAAATTGCCGTAATACTCCACTGATATGCTGCTGCAGCCCGGTTAGACGTTCTCGGGTCATCTATGTCGAGTTCATATTGCGGCCATGCCGCCTGTCTCTTTGACTAAGGTCAATGCGAGACCAATTGCGTTGTTCTATTGGCCTTGGAACGGGGCTGGCCTTCAATCGCACCGAGGAGTGGACATCATGCCCAAGCATCCCACGATCCCGACATTACCGACGTTTGCCGATGCCTATTCCTATTCGCTCGATGCCTGGCAGCGCTCGATCCTCTTTCTTGACGTGATGCGGCAGCGCGGTGCGCAATACGAGGAGCACAGGACGCAGACGGCGCCGAACGTGCTGGAGTTCGAGGCCCGGCTCGTTCGCGACGGACGCAGCCTCGCGCAGCCGGTAAATTATGCGTTGGTCAGCATCGTCGCGCCCGACGGCGTCGTGATCGATCCGTCGAAGCGCCCCTTCGTCGTTGTCGATCCCCGTGCCGGTCATGGCCCGGGGATCGGCGGTTTCAAGGCGGACAGCGAGATCGGCGTGGCGATGAAGGCGGGCCATCCCTGCTATTTCATCGGCTTTCTTCCCGATCCCGTTCCTGGGCAGACGATCGAGGATATCGTTCTTGCCGAAGCCCATTTCCTCGAAACCGTGATCGCTCGCCATCCGGAGGCGGACGGCAAGCCCTGTGTGATCGGCAATTGCCAGGCGGGTTGGGCCGTGATGATGGTCGCCGCGCTGAGGCCGGAGCTCTTCGGCCCGATCATCATTGCCGGCGCGCCACTCTCCTACTGGGCCGGCGTCAAAGGGCAGAACCCGATGCGCTATTCCGGCGGGCTTTTGGGGGGAAGCTGGCTGACGGCACTGACTGGAGATCTTGGCGCCGGTGTCTTCGACGGGGCCTGGCTGGTGCAGAATTTCGAGAACCAGAACCCGGCCAATACGCTTTGGACCAAGCAATACAATCTCTATTCGAAGATCGACACGGAGGCCGCCCGCTACCTCGGCTTCGAGCGCTGGTGGGGTGGGCACGTGACGCTGAATGCCGAGGAGATGCAGTTCATCGTCGATGAACTCTTCGTCGGCAACAAGCTTGCCGCCGGCGAAATCCGGACGTCGGACGGCACTGCGATCGACCTTCGCAACGTCCGCTCGCCAATCGTCGTGTTCTGCTCCAAGGGAGACAACATCACCCCGCCGCAACAGGCGCTCGGCTGGATCCTCGACCTCTACGACAGCGTCGACGAGATCCGCGCCTACGGCCAGACGATCGTCTATACCGTTCACGAGACAGTCGGGCATCTCGGCATCTTCGTGTCCGCCGGCGTCGCCCGGAAGGAACATGACGAATTTGCCTCCAACATCGATTTCATCGACGTGCTGCCCCCCGGCCTATACGAAGCGGTGCTGACGCCGGCGGGCGATGTCGCGGAGGGCAGGGACCTCGTTTCCGGTGAATGGCTGATGCGCTGCGAGGCGCGAACGCTCGACGACATCCGTGCCCTTGGCGGCAACGACATCGAGGACGAGCGTCGTTTCGCCGCCGCCGCGAAACTTTCGGAAGTCAATCTGGCGCTCTACCGCACCTATCTGCAGCCGATGGTCAAGGCGGCAGCGACGCCACCGGTCGCAGAGGCGATACGGAACATGCATCCGTTGCGGCTGCAATATGCGCTGTTCGGGCCGGACAATCCCTTTATGGCCTGGACTTCAGCGCTTGCCGACCTTGTTCGCGAAAACCGCGAACCGGCGGACGCAGGCAATCCGTTCATCGCCTGGCAGGAGGCCCTGTCGCACCAGATCGTGGACGGGCTCGACGCCTGGCGGCGGACAGCCGAATATCTTTCGGAGCAGAGTTTCCACGCCATCTACGGATCGCCGACCCTGCAGGCGGCACTCGGGATCGACAGAAATTCGAACCAGCCGCCGCGCAAGGCCGAGAAGAGCCTGCTGCATCAAGCGCTCGTCGAGGCGCGGATCGCCGAGCTTAGGGCCAAGTTGGCGAACGGTGCTACGTGTGAGGGGCTTGCCCGGGCGTTGATCTTCGTCGGCATGGCACGTGGCGGTGCGGACGAACGCGGACTTGAGGCCGTTCGCAGGCTTCGCCGTGCGCACCCCTCGGCCAAGCAGTTGAGCCTTGCCGAATTCAAGGCGGTGATGCGCGAGCAATACTTCATGCTGCTGATTGACGAGGACGCTGCCCTTGCGGCGCTGCCGAAGTTGTTGCCGGAAGCAGTCGAGCAGCGTCGCGCCGCCTTCACCGCGCTTCGCGAGGTCCTTGAAGCCTCCGGTGCGCTGACTGGTCTCGCGGCCGAGCGGCTGCAACGGGTGGCGTCGCTTTTCCAGTTGGAAAGCGAGCCGCCGGTGGCGATCAATGGGGGCAAACCCGCCCGCACGCGTGCCGCATCCTGATTGAAGAAGGAGTTTCGACGTGTCCGAGGTAGCCGCAATGCCACTCCAGCAGTCCAAATACGATCGCCTGATTGCCGCCGCGCGAGAGGAAACGCCGGCGGTCACCATCGTCGCACACCCTTGCGACGAGACCTCGCTGCGTGGACCGCTTGAGGCTGCCGAAACGGGATTGATCAAGCCCGTGCTCGTCGGCCCGGAAGCGAAGATCCGTAGCGTCGCTGCCGAACACCGGCTCGAGCTTGGAAGCTACGAGATCGTCGACGTGCCCCACAGCCATGCGGCGGCGGCGAAGGCGGTGGCGATGATCCGTGAGGGCCGCGGCGAACTGCTGATGAAGGGAAGCCTGCATACGGACGAGTTGATGCGCGAGGTCGCGGCCTCCGCGACCGGCCTCAGGACCGATCGAAGGATCAGCCACGTCTTCATCATGGACGTGCCGGGCCATGCCGAGACGCTCTTCATCACCGATGCCGCCATCAACATCTTCCCGGACCTTGAGGCCAAGCGCGACATCGTGCAGAACGCCATCGACCTCTGGGTGACGATCGGTCTTGGCGAGCCGCGCGTCGCCATTCTTTCTGCCGTCGAGACCGTGACGACGAAGATCCCCTCGACGATCGAGGCAGCTGCGCTCTGCAAGATGGCGGAGCGCGGCCAGATCACCGGTGGCGTTCTCGAGGGCCCGCTTGCCTTCGACAATGCGATCGATCCGGAGGCCGCGAAAATCAAGGGCATAGTTTCCCCTGTTGCCGGCCGAGCGCAAATCCTCGTGGTGCCCGATCTTGAGGCCGGCAACATGCTGGCGAAGAACCTCACCTTCCTGTCTCATGCCGACGCCGCCGGCATCGTGCTTGGCGCACGGGTGCCGATCGTGCTGACCTCGCGGGCGGACTCGGTGCGGACGCGTCTCGCTTCCTGTGCCGTCGCCTCGCTCTACGCGGCACGGCGCCGCACGCCAGAAGTCGCGGCGGTGTGACCATGGACGCGCTTCTCGTCGTCAATGCCGGATCGTCAAGCCTGAAGTTTCAGGTCTTCGGGATCACGGATGCTGGCCTCGAACGCCGGGTGAAGGGGCAGATCGGCGGCATCGGTACGCGACCACGCCTGCAGGCGAAAGCGGCCGACGGAACCGTGCTCGTCGATCGAAGCTATGAAGCCGACGTCATTGGTGACTTGCCGGCGGCCATTGCCGCGGCGCGGGACTGGCTGTTGACCCTCGAAGGCTTCACGCTGCGTGCAGTCGGCCATCGGGTGGTGCATGGCGGCCCTGACTTTGCCGAGCCGGTGCTGATCGATGCCTCCGTGCTCGAACGCCTGGCGAGCTACCAGGACCTCGCGCCGCTGCACCAGCCGAACAACCTGGCGCCGATCCGCCAGGCGATGACGATCAATCCGGACGTGCCGCAGGTCGCCTGCTTCGATACCGCTTTCCACCACGGCCATCCGGAAGCGGTGAATTGCTACGCCATGCCGCGCAGCTTCTACGACGACGGCGTCCGGCGCTATGGCTTCCACGGACTCTCCTACGAGTACATCTCGGAGCGCCTGCGCGACGTCGCACCTCAGGTAGCAGGCGGCCGCGTCATCGTTGCGCATCTCGGCAGTGGTGCGTCGATGTGTGCCCTGCGCGACGGACATAGTATCGAGAGCACCATGGGCTTCACCGCGCTTGACGGCTTGCCGATGGGAACGCGGCCCGGCCAGCTCGATCCGGGCGTGGTGCTCTATCTGATCCTTCAGCGCGGCATGAGCGCAAAGGCCGTTTCGGATCTGCTCTATCATGAGGCAGGCCTCAAGGGGCTCTCCGGCGTGTCGAACGACATGCGCGATCTTCTTGCAAGCGAGGATCCGCACGCCAAGCTCGCTATCGATCATTTCCTCTATCGCTGCGGCCTCAATGTCGGGATGCTTGCGGCTGCGCTCGGCGGCATCGATGCTTTCGTCTTCACGGCGGGTGTCGGTGAGAACTCCGCCGCGATCCGCGCGCGTATCGCGGAGAACCTCGGCTGGCTCGGCGCCGAACTCGATCCGGCCGCGAACGAGGCGGGTGCCACGCTGATTTCTAGGCCTTCAAGCCGCGTCGCGCTCTATGTCATCCCGACCGACGAGGAGTTGATGATCGCGCGCCACACACTGGCACTCCTTAAAACTCGTGCTGCCTGATCCATCGGAGACAATTCATGTCCATTCCTGTCGCAAAGGCCAAACTTCTGGACGGCCGCAAAGGTCTGATCGTCGGCATCGCCAATGATCGGTCGATCGCCTGGGGCTGCGCCCGCGCCTTTCGCGCCTTCGGAGCGGAAGTCGCCGTCACCTATCTGAACGACAAGGCAAAGCCCTATGTGGAGCCGTTGGCGCGTGAAATCGAAGCGCCGATTTTCCTGCCGCTCGACGTCGCTGTTCCCGGTCAGATGGAGGCGGTCTTCGAGGAAATCGGCAGGACCTGGGGAGAACTCGATTTCCTCGTGCACTCGATCGCCTTTTCACCGAAGGATGCGCTCGGCGGCCGCGTGGTTGATGTCCCGCGCGAGGGGTTCTTGAAGACTATGGACATATCCTGCTGGTCCTTCATCCGCATGGCCCATCTCGCCGAGCCGCTGATGAAGAACGGCGGCACGCTCTTCACCATGACCTATCACGGCTCACAAGTGGTGGTGGAGAACTACAACATCATGGGCGTCGCCAAGGCCGCCCTCGAAAGTGCGGTCCGCTACCTTGCATCGGAACTCGGCCCGAAGGGGATCCGCGTCCATGCGATTTCGCCGGGAGCGCTTGCGACCCGCGCCGCCTCCGGTATCCCGGAATTCGACGCGCTGCTCGAAAAGACGAAGGTCAAGTCACCGTCGCGCGAACTCGTCGACATCGACGATGTCGGCGTTGCCACGGCCTTCCTGGCCCACGATGCCGCGCGGCTGATTACGGGCCAGGTGCTCTATGTCGACGGCGGCTACCACATCGTCGACTAGCCGTCGCTGTGACCTCCCGTTTTCTCGGGGAAGTCGGCTCGACGGGAGTGCATGCCCGCGTCAAGGCGGCGATACGGCAGTTCTTGAAATCCGCGCTCTTGGGCCCGATATTTTCTTCACTTCTTTTTCATCCGGTTGAATGCGAAAGGAGGACATCATGCTCAACCCGGAATTGGTATGGATGACGTCCGTTACCGTTCAAATGAAGGACGGGACGCGACAGGTCTTCGCTTCTGTCAACGACGTGCTCGATTTCCTCGAAGGGGACTGGAATATCTATCGAGGCAGAAAATACAATCGGGCAGTTCAAACGTGCCGCCGCGCTCTAAATCGAATGACGCCAGTCGCGATCGCGCGCGAAGCGTTCATTGACGCCTGCCGAGATGCGGGCATGTCGACGGCCGCGGATGAACAACTCGGGACGATGACCGGCGCCGGCGGTCACCACTCGCCAGCCTAGAATGGCTCGGGCTGGGGCACGCTTACTGCCCCAGCCTTTGGAGTATACGCTCCGTGACGCGCCAGCGCGGTTCGCCGTCGCGCTTGATAGGTCGTAAGGCCGCTCGGCGACCCATTAAGCCAGCGTTCGCCTTCGGCTGCCTTCACACTTGTCTGGAGGCCTAGTGGGTTCTGCCCAGCGGGGCCCTTCCCTCGCTGTGCGGTGGATACGCCGATAGTGCAGCGCATTTTTCCCAAAGCCAGCAACTAGGTCTTCGAGCGTGACGGGCGAAAAATGTGTACTCCCGCCCGACCGATATTCAGTCGTGGCGGGTTGATGCCAACCGCCAGGGCAGTTGCCGACGTGCTCCGCGAACTTTCGCTCGGAACGACCGAATTATCTATCTCTAGCAAGTGGTTACGGCATCGACGTCGTCGCTTCGCGCTCGTAACCAGCCGGGCACGTCTCCACCCGGCTGGTATGCGGCGAGCGGTATTATTTGGTGCGATCGATCGTGATCCGCTTGACGTTGGCTCGCGCCTTTTCGGCCTTCGGAAGAGTCACTGTGAGCAGACCGTTCTTGAAGGTAGCGGTAACCTTATCCTCATCGACCTGACAACCAAGAGCCAGCCGCCGTTCGAAGCGCCCGTAGTAGCGCTCGCTAAAGCGGCGATCCTTGTCCTCGGTCTCCCTTTTATTTTCGCCGCGAAGCGTAAGCAGACCGTCTTCCAGCAGCACCTCAACGGCGTCTGGATCGGTGCCCGGAACCTCAGCGGTGATGCGGATCTCGTTGTCATTCTCCTCTATCTCCACGTGCGGCCACGCGCCATTGAAGGGCGTATCACCGAACAACGATGGCGAGCCGAAACCGCGGAAGACTTCGTCGAACAGACGGTTGACATTGCGGTGCAGCGACAGGAATGGATCCATGTCATCGCCGCGATACACGCTTGGAACCTGGCTGCTGCCACGGCTCCAGGGGATCAGATCACGTACACTCATGGCTTGACCCTTTCTTCGGTTTCTTTGTCTCCTTTTGTCAACTGCTTCCTCGGCTGTTCGGCAACAGCCGAGGATCGAGCAGGGCGCGTCACACTAGGCTGCCTTGTCGCTTTCGATCTGCTTCGAAGCGGGCTTCGTCGGCTCGGCCTGGATGGCGATCCGACGCGGCTTCATCTCCTCAGGGACTTCCTTCTTGAGATTGATGACCAGAAGCCCGTTTTCGAGCTTTGCCCCCTCGACGATGACGTGATCGGCGAGTTCAAATCGGCGCGCAAACGGCCTCACAGCGAGGCCCTGGTGCAGGTACTGGACTTCCTCATCCTCCGACTTCGCGCCGTTGACCACGAGCATGTTCGCCTCGTGGGTGATCGTCAGTTCGTCCTCGGCAAAACCTGCCACCGCGATGACGATGCGGTACGCGTCTTCGCCGAGTTTGACAATGTTGTAAGGCGGCCAATTGTCAGCGTTGAGGCTGGCGTTTTCGAGCAGGTCGAACATGCGGTCGAAGCCGATGCTTGACCTGTAGAAGGGGGTAAAGTCGAGGTTTGTTCTCATAGCTACATCCTCCGTAGAGCAACATAGACTTACGAGGGAACGCCAAGAAGCTTGGCGCTCCCTGACCATGCCGACCCCACATGGGCGTCGACAAAAATGATTTGGGGATGCCATTTTACGGCGTCAAGAGGGGAGTGAAGCCAAGTCGAGCGGGATCGGCGTAAAATGGCGCTGTGAATTCATAGCGTTAGCACTCGATAGGCACGAGTGCTAAAAAATTCGAGCCGCCCTCTTGAAACTCGAAAAATCAGAAACCAGATCGATGTTCGAGCGGTGCCGAAGGCATCGGCTCCCCGCGTCGGTTTCGTTCCGAATGCGGCGCGGAGGACCTCTCGAAATTCTCTTTGTCTATGAGGAGAGCGACATGATGTTCCGTCCCTTGCACGACCGTATCCTGGTTCGCCGCCTCGAGGCCGAGGAAAGAACGGCCGGCGGCATCATCATCCCAGACACCGCGAAGGAAAAGCCGCAGGAGGGCGAGGTCGTTGCCGCCGGTCCTGGTGCGCGCGATGATAGCGGGCAGCTGCGACCCCTCGATGTGAAGGCGGGCGACCGCATTCTGTTCGGCAAATGGTCGGGCACCGAGATCAAGCTCAACGGCGAGGATCTCCTGATCATGAAGGAATCCGACGTGATGGGCGTAATCGAGGTCGACGCCGCAGCGAGAAACGCAGCCTAGTGCCGCCCTATACCGGACAAGGAATGCTGCCTCAGGAAGGAGAAGAAAAATGGCTGCCAAGGAAGTGAAATTCCATACGGATGCTCGTGAAAAATTGCTGCGCGGCGTCGATATTCTCGCCAACGCCGTCAAGGTCACGCTCGGTCCCAAAGGCCGCAACGTCGTCATCGACAAGTCGTATGGCGCCCCCCGGATCACCAAGGACGGCGTCACTGTCGCCAAGGAGATCGAGCTTGAAGACAAGTTCGAGAACATGGGCGCCCAGATGGTGCGCGAAGTGGCGTCGAAAACCAGCGACATCGCCGGTGACGGCACCACCACCGCGACGGTCCTCGCGCAGGCGATCGTCAAGGAAGGGGCGAAGGCCGTGGCGTCGGGCATGAACCCGATGGACCTCAAGCGTGGTATCGACAAAGCAGTCGAAGCTGTGGTCGAGGAACTGCGGCGGAACGCCCGCAAAGTCACCAGGAATGACGAGATCGCCCAGGTCGGTACCATCTCGGCCAATGGCGACACAGAGATTGGCCGCTTCCTCGCGGAAGCGATGGAAAGGGTCGGCAACGAAGGGGTGATCACTGTCGAGGAAGCCAAGACCGCGGTGACGGAGCTGGAGGTCGTGGAAGGTATGCAATTCGACCGCGGTTACCTGTCGCCGTATTTTATCACCAACCCGGACAAGATGCGGGTTGAGCTCGAGGAACCCTACATTCTCATCCATGAGAAGAAGCTCGCGAATCTGCAGGCATTGCTGCCGATCCTCGAAGCGGTCGTTCAATCAGGCAAGCCGCTGCTGATTATCGCGGAGGACGTCGAAGGAGAAGCGCTCGCAACGCTCGTCGTCAACAAGCTGCGTGGCGGACTGAAAATCGCTGCTGTCAAGGCTCCAGGCTTCGGCGATCGCCGCAAGGCCATGCTCGAAGACATTGCCATCCTGACGGGCGGCACGGCAATATCCGAAGACCTCGGCGTCAAGCTTGAGAACGTAACGCTCGATATGCTTGGCCGTGCGAAGAAGGTTGTTGTGGAGAAGGAAAACACGACGATCGTAGACGGAGCCGGCTCGAAGACAGAGATTCAGGGCCGCGTTGCGCAGATCAAGGCGCAGATAGGGGAAACGACATCGGACTACGATCGAGAGAAGCTGCAGGAGCGGCTGGCCAAGCTTGCTGGCGGCGTTGCCGTCATCCGCGTCGGCGGCTCGACCGAGGTCGAAGTGAAGGAACGCAAGGATCGCGTCGACGACGCCATGCATGCCACGCGGGCGGCCGTCGAGGAGGGCGTGCTGCCGGGCGGAGGTGTTGCTTTGCTGAGAGCCGTCAAAGCACTTGACAACATCCAGGCCGAGAATTCCGACCAGAGGCACGGCGTCGATCTCGTTCGCCGTGCGATCGAGGCGCCCGTGCGCCAGATCGCCGAGAATGCGGGAGCCGAAGGCTCGATCATTGTCGGCAAGTTGCGCGAGAAGAGCGACTTTGGCTATGGCTGGAACGCTCAAACGAACGCGTTCGGTGACCTTTACGATCAGGGTGTGATCGATCCCGTGAAGGTCGTTCGCACCGCGCTGCAGGACGCTGCCTCTGTGGCTGGCCTATTGATCACCACCGAGGCAATGGTTGCCGAGAAGCCGAAGAAGGAAGCGCCGGTTCCACCGATGCCACCTGGAGGCATGGACTTCTGACAGAAGCGATAGGTCCGCGCCCGACGGGCGCGGCCAGTCGATTAGCACCGTTGCGAGATGCGTTGCGCCCGAATCTTTGGTGCGGCGATCGGGGCTAGGATGTGGCCGGCAAACCAGTGGCACGGCGGCGCTCGATCTGTCTCACGCCGGGTCGAAACACTTGCTGGCGACCCGGTAGGAGGTCGGCCAACGCACGACGTTAAAAGTCAATGTCGCGTGGAGAAGAACGATGACACACGATTGCTTTCGACACCCGGTCACGATCCTCGTCGGGCTCGGATTTCCGGCTGAGATCCGCAGCGTGAGAGAGGCCTATGCCTGGCTGCACGAGTGGCCGCCATCGAAGCGAAATGCGAAGCACGCCGTAGCGCTCAATGCTTGCAAGGCAGCACTTGCAGGCGAAATCGATGTCGAGACCGCTCGCGGAACATTTGTCGCCTTCGCGCAGCGGGCCAACCTTCTCGCACCAGATGCGGAGGCAATCGTCGCCGGTTGCGAGGTCGGTGCGAGTGCGCAAACCGGAAATAGCAAAACGATGTAACCTTTGGGGCCAAGTAGACGATGAGCGATATTCAGTTTCCCGTTCCAGTGAGACTGCGTCTGAGCTCAACCGGCGAGCGGGTTGTCGCCAATTCCTGGGAAGCACTGGAGTGTCTTCGCGACCAGTGGCCCGAAGGCGCGCGGGGGCGAACCTATCGCGCAGCCTATCGGGTCTGCCGCGACGTCCTGGATGGCTGGAGGCAGCCGCACGAAGCAAGGCGCGTATTTGTGAGGGCGGCCCGCCGCGCGGGGCTGCTAGAGGACAAAGCGTTGATTTCCCCATCAAACAACGCAAGAGCGAAACGGGGTCGCCGTACGCATCGCGCAACTCGATTGACCAAAGGGAGGTAGCATTATGTGCCCCAGCACCGGCTTCTATTCCCTTCCACTCTCGTCCGATGATCTCGACACACTCCAACGAATATTGGATCGTGAATTGGAAGCGAGACAGATAGCAAGCGACAGTGACGAAGCGGACATACTTGCTCGAACTCTCATCGAGCTCTTTCGAACCGGCGTCAGAGGTGAAGATGAGTTGCGCGAAATGGTGAAGGGTGGCGTTGGCAACTAAGACCGTCCTCCCGTTCGCGAGACGAATGTGAGGTGTGCCCATGGATCGAGCGGGCGCCCAGATTGCAAAGACGCACGAAGATCTTAGGCAGTTGAGTCCCGGCAGGCTCGACCAATACATCGAGCCGTGCCGGTGGAGGAGCGCTCGACTAGATGACAGGCAAGCTCCACCCGCCGCGGCGGTGCCGGAATGCCAGAGAGTGTGTCGCGCAAAAGATCGAGCGCGACCGAGCCGATCTCGCGCATCGGGATATGCATCGTCGTCAGCGGTGGGTTGAGGAACGCCGCCTGTGGCAGGTCGTCCATGCCCATGACGGAGACGTCGCCGGGAACCGAAAAGCCCTTCTGCTGAATGCCAAGCATGGCGCCGACGGCCAGGCTGTCGCCGGCGGCGAGCACCGCGGTGAAATCCAGGCCCCGGTCGCCGATCCGCTGCATGATCGCTTGCATTGCCAGTTCCGGTAGCCAGTCTTCGACGGTGACGAGCATGTCGTCATCGACAGGCAAGCCCTTTGCCAGCAGTCCATCGCGCCAGCCTTCGTAGCGCCGCTCAATCGTACGCCGTCCCGGCCGCATCAGGAACAGGATGCGCTCGTGCCCAAGCTCGATCAGATGGTCGGTCGCAAGCCGCGCGCTCGAGCGATTGCAGGGGGTGACGCTCGATAGCCGCATATAAGGGTCGTCGCTGTTCAAGAGCACGACCGGCTTGTCGAAACCGCGGGTGGCGGCAAGCATTCCCTCGTCGTCGATCGTGAGAAACAGAAGGCCTGCGACCTGTTCATCCTCCTCTGCCTCGGCGAGAACCGCCAGTTCTTCGCTCTGGTTCGCGATAGGCCGGGTGACGATTTCTAGGTCGAGCGTGTGGGCTCGCTCCTTCAACCCCTCAAGTACGTAGTGGGTGAACTGGTTGCGGACATAATCGATCATCGCGGCGCTCGATGCGGCGACGATGACCTTCTGTCCGGCGACCGCCGTCGGGATCATGTAGTTCGCGTTCTTCGCCGCCTCCAGCACCCGCTGGCGGATTTCCGCGCGCACGCCCTTTTCCCCGGCAAGCGCCCGGGAAGCGGTGCTCAAGGAAACACCACAGGCTTCGGCGATATCCTCTAGCCGAACCTTCTTGCTTTTCTTGCCACGCTTGCCCGGCAACGGTTTTGCAACCATGCGATCCTCCATAGTCGCAATAATGAGAAAAATTTTCATGTTGCGCAAGAAAAAAACGTCATGCCTTTATCTCTCCAAGAAAGCCGAGGGAAGAGCGGCTTAAGGAGGAGGAGTGCCATGGGCCTCAACGCCCGCGATATTCGCATGGGTCTCGATCGTCTTGTCGGCGGCATGACCGGTCTCAAGCATGATGGCCGCTTCGACGAGCCGAACCTCGATGGGACGGCAGGCGACTACATCAGTTTCGACAGTTGGGAGTGGCCGCAGGGCGTCGGCCTTTACGGCCTGATCAAGCTCTGGCTGTTTACCGGCCGCGACGACATCCGTGAGCTCATCGAGGGCTGGTACGAAGGGCGCCTTGCCGCCGGCCTTCCCGAGCTCAATGTCAATACCACCGCACCCATGCTCGGCCTTTCTGTGCTCTGGGCCAAAACTGGAAACCCGCGCTGGAAGCCGCTACTCGACGAGTGGGCGAACCGCGTCATGAACGAAATGGGCCGGACGCCCGAAGGTGGTTTCGAGCATCACGTCTCCGACAAGGTCAATGACAACGAGCTCTGGGACGACACGCTTTACATGGTCGCCCTCTTCCTCGCTTCCTATGGCCAGGCAAGCGGCCGGCGTGAACTCGTCGACGAGGCGTCACGGCAGTTCCTTGTCCATGCCCGCTATCTCGCCGATACCCAGTCGGGCCTCTGGTTCCACGGCTGGACCTTCGACGGGCGGCACAATTTCGCCCGCGCCCGCTGGGCCCGCGGCAACGCCTGGATCACCGCCGGCATGCTCGACCTCTTCGACCTCGCGGAGATCGCCGCACCGGTCAAGGAGTACCTGCGCGGGGTGCTCGTCACTCAAGTCGAGGCGCTGCTGCCGCTGCAGGCGACATCCGGGGCGTGGCGTACACTGCTCGACGACGCCTCATCTTATGAAGAGATCTCCGCGACGGCCGGCATCGGCTACGGCCTGCTCAAGGGCTATCGCCTCGGCTACGGCACGCCTGCCTGGAGAGCCGCCGGCCTGCGTGCGCTCGAGGCGGTGATGCACAACATCGATGAAAGCGGCACTGTGCTCAACGTCTCCTATGGAACGCGCATGGGCCACGACCTGCAATTCTACAAGGACATCCCAATTCAGCCGACCGGCTATGGCCAGGCACTGGCAATACTGTGCCTCTCCGAGGCCTTGCAGCACGTCGGCGCGGAAGGACAGGCAGCATGACGATGAAGGTTCTCTACGGGGCCAATCCCGAAGACATCAAGACTTACGACACGGCGCGGCTTCGGCGCGAGTTCCTGATCAGCGACCTTTTTGCCGCGGATACCGTGAACTTCACTTATACCCATGTCGACCGGCTGATCCTCGGCGGCGCGATGCCGAAGACGAAGAGCGTTTCCTTCGGCGCCGGCACCGATATCGGCACGCCCTATCTGCTTTCGGCCCGCGAGATGGGCATTGCCAATCTCGGCGGCACGGGCACGATTACCGTCGACGGCAAGAGCTTCGTGCTCGAAAACCGCGACGTGCTCTATATCGGGCGCGGCGCGAAGGAGATCGTCGTTTCGAGCGAAATCGCCGATAGACCGGCACGCTTCTACATGAACTGCGTGCCCGCCGGCGCCGATCTGCCGCACCGGCTGATCAAGAGGGCGGAAGCAAAGGCGCTGGAGCTTGGCGACGTCAAGCGCTCGAACAAGCGCCGCCTCGTCATGTACATCCATCCGGAGGTCATGCCTTCCTGCCTGCTTCTGATGGGCATTACCGATCTGGCCGAAGGCAGCGCCTGGAACACCATGCCGCCGCATGTGCACGAGCGACGGATGGAAGCTTACTGCTACTTCGACATGGCCCCCGAGGACCGGATCGTCCACGTGATGGGAGAGCCTGACGAAACGCGGCACCTGATTGTCGCCGACGGTGACGCGGTGCTGTCACCGGCCTGGTCTATCCATATGGGCGCCGGCACCGGCCCCTATGCCTTCGTCTGGGGCATGACCGGCGAAAACCAGGAATATAACGACGTTACCCCCGTAGCCTTGGCTGAGCTGAAATGAGCGATACGATTTTCCATTTGAAGAAGAGCCTCGTTCCGGGGCAGGCCATCGGCTACTGGCAGCTTGGCGCGATCGCAGAGGAACGCTTCGACGTGCCGGATCAGCCGATGAAGGGCGAAATGGACCCCTTCTTCTTCCTGACCAAACACAAGAACTTCATTCCGCACGAATATCCTTGCCGCACGATCTTTGCCGAAAAGTATCGCGGCAAGCGGCCGGAGGTTCGCGGCTCGTTCGAAGCCACGCGCTGGTGGCTGCCCTTCGGCTCACCGCGGCTCGATCTTTCCGGTTTCTGGTTCAGGCCGACACGACTTGCGACCTGGGCCCGCACCTCGATCGAGGCAGAAACGGCGGGCACCGCCACGATCCGCCTCGGCACCTGCGGCGGCGCGGTGCTTTTCCTGAACGGCACCGAAATCGGCTGGATGGCGCCCTATAGCCGCAATCTCGAGGCCAAGGCTGAATTCGAGCTGCCGCTCAACGCCGGTCTCAACGAGGTCACGATCTTCTTCGACGATCTCGCCGAACGCGACGCGCGCTACGTCTTCCAGTTCGATTATCTTTCAGGCCCGGTGGCGCGCGTGGCGCTTCCTGTCCCATGCCCGAGCGAAGCGGCGGCCGACATCGAAGCTGTACTGGACGGCATGCATTTTGACCGTACCGCCTATTTCGAGGGCGACATCACGCTTCTTTTCGCCGCCGCCCTGCCGCTCGACGTGAAGGTCAATGTGGCGGTCGAAGGCGACTTCATGTCGACCGAACGCTTCGACCACGACTTCGTGATGAAGGCCGGCGACAAGAAGTTGACGATCGCCCCATCTGAGGAGACCCCGGCGGATTTCCGCCATTTCCGCATCACGCTCAATGCCGACGGTTTCGTCGCCTCGCGCTCGCTCGGTGTCGAGATCTGCCATGCCGGCCGCCAGGGCAAATCTCCCGAAACGCTCGCCGCCCGCATCACCGAGACGCTCGATGAGATTTCCGATTTCTCGGAACGTGACACGGTCCGCGCCTTTGCGCGGCTCGCCAGCGGCCGCGGCGGTGCCGACACGGATGCGATGATCGAGGAGATTTTGCCCTCGATCGAGGATTGCCATGACTGCGCAGACTTCTCGCTTGTGCCGCTCATCTGGTCGCGCACCACCTGGGGCGGCGACATTGGAGAGACGACCCGCGGCCGCATCGATCAGGCGATCTTGAATTTCCGTTACTGGATGGACGAACCGGGCAACGACGTGCAGTGGTACTTCTCCGAAAACCACGCGCTACTGTTCCACACCTCGGCCTATCTTGCCGGCCACCTCTTCCCCGAGGCGACCTTCCGACGCTCGGGCCGCAAGGGAAGCGAGCAGAGCGCCGTCGGTGCTGCCCGCGTCCGTGCCTGGCTCGATCACTTCGAGGCCTGGGAAATGGCGGAGTTCAACTCCGCGCCCTATTTCCCGATCGATCTCAAGGGCCTGACGGCGCTGGCCGCACTCTCGCCGGATGCCGATATCGCCGAGCGCGCCAAGAAAGGCATTGTCCGTCTCTGCGAGATCATCGCCCGCTCGGCTCATCATGGCATGGTAACGGCAGCCCAAGGTCGTTCCTACGAGCACACGCTCTGCGCCGGCCGTTCGCTTGAACTTTCGGGCGTCGCCCGCCTGCTCTGGGGCAAGGGCTGGTACGGCCGACGCGTGCACGCGCTGCCGCAGCTTGCCGTCTGCCTGCGCGATCACGGTCTTGTCGTGCCGGAAACACTGGCGGCTGTCGCCTGCCACCAGGACGAGGCCCTTCACCAGGAGTGGCGTTTCGCCCAGGGCGAAAACCGCTTTGCCGCGCTTTACCACTACAAGGGCCGCCACTTCGCCATGGGCTCGGCTGCGCATTATCGCTGGAACGAGTGGGGCTACCAGGAAACGGTGCTGCATCTGCGCCTTGGCCAGCGTCCCGAGGCGGCGATCTGGATCAATCATCCGGGCGAAACCATTCAGTTCGGGTACGGCCGGCCATCCTATTGGGGTGGTTGCGGCACCCTCCCTCGTGCCCACCAGTACAGGGGGCTGGCCGTACTCGAGTTTGCGACCGTCAGCGAACAGCCGGATTTCACCCATGCGTGGTTCCCGGTCACCGAGTTCGATGAAAGCAAGGTCGAGGGCAGGCTCGCGTTGGCGCGCAGCGGCCGCGGCGCCGTTGTCCTGATTGGCGCAAGTGAGCTGGGCCCAGTGACCGACGGTCCGTCGGCAAACGCGGAGCTGCGCCAGGCCGGACACAAAACGCGCTGGATTGTTCGGGTCTGCGAGGTCACCGATCTCGCCGGCGTGGAAGCCAGATTTGCAGCTCTTGCGGTCGAGGAAACCGCCGACGGCGCCTTCGTCGTCAACGATCCCGACTATGGCCGCGTCGTGTTCCGCCACGACGGTTCGACGGAAGCGGAAGGGCGCACGATTGCGGCCAAGGATTTCACCGTTGCCGGCGAGGCGACCATGCTCGCCGCCCGGTAAAGGTACCCAGGAATTGCGCCGGCCGGGAGAAGCCGGCGCCATCCCAAAACGAGCGGGAGGACGCTCGTCTATGGATATGTGGAGGAGAAGGACAATGAAGAAGACCAAAACGATGTTCGCGGCGCTCGCCGTCGGGCTTCTGACGTCGACAGCAGCGATGGCCGGCGACGTGCGCATCATGTGGTATTCCGATGGCGTCGAGGGCGAGGTGCTGAAGGACCTGCTCGATCGCTTCATGAAGGAGAACCCGGGGATCAACGTGATCCTCGACAACGTCTCCTACAGCGTCGTCAAGGAGCAACTGCCGGTACAGCTCGAAGCTGGAAACGGCCCGGATATTGCCCGCGTCACCAACCTCAAGGCTCAGAGCCAGCACTGGCTCGACCTTAGGCCGCTGGTCGCCGATCCCGCCTATTGGGACGAGAATTTCGGCGAGCAGGCGGACTGGATGCGCCCTGACGGATCGAACCAGATCTCCGGCTTCATGACCCAGATCACGATCGCTGGCGGTTTTGCCAACAAGACGCTGTTCGAACAGGCCGGCGTCGCGATCCCCGGCAAGGACGCGACCTGGGACGATTGGGCGAAGGCGGCCAAGCAGGTGGCCGAAAACCAGCAGGTTCCCTTCCCAATGGCGCTCGACCGCTCTGGCCATCGCCTGAGCGGCCCGAACCTCGCCTATGGCGGCAACTATATCGGCACTGACGGCAAGCCGGCGCCGCTGGACGAAGGCACGAAGAACTTCCTGAAGACCTTTGTCGGCTGGGTTGCCGACGGCACGATGAGCAAGGACGTCTGGGTTTCGGCCGCGGGCTCGACCTATCGAGCGGCTGCCGACGATTTCATCAACGGTCAGTTGGTCTATTATTATTCGGGCTCCTGGCAGGTTCCGAATTTCTCGACGAAGATCGGCACCAACTTCGACTGGGTCGCGACCGGTAGCCCCTGCGGCCCGGCGAACTGCACCGGCATGACCGGCGGCGCCGGTCTGGTTGCGGTCAAGTACACCAAGAACCCGAAGGAAGTCGCCAAGGTGATGGACTACCTTGCGAGCGAACCGATCGTGAAGGAGTTTTCCGAGCGAACCCTGTTCCTGCCCGCACACAAGGGTGTTCTCGCCAAGGGGCTCGACTTCAAGACTGACGACGCCCAGGCGAAGGCCGCGCTCAATGCCTTCGTCGAAGCGAGCAAGTCGCTTTCCGACGTTGCGCGCAAGCTGCCCGGCTGGCTGTGGTCTGACGCCGTCTATGGCGCGCTGGTCACGCGTGTCAGCCAGGCGGCTGCCGGCGAGATGACGGTCGACGAGGCCTTTGCCCGCATCGACTCGGATATCGCCACGAAGGTGAAAGATAGCGGGAACTGACCGGAGCAATCGATACCCGATATCCGCCGGCATGAAGCACAGTGCCGGCGGGTCCCCTCGCGTATCACAGCGGGCGGCGTCGCGGTCTTGCGTAAGCGCTCAAGCAACACGCCCCGACAGTCCGCCCTTCGGCAAACCGAAATTTATCATATTCCGGCAGCGATAGTTGCATACGTAGTAGCGCGCGATCGGTGGGTGAGGAACCAGGAATGAAGACAGATGTTCCAAAGCGAAGCGGATCCGGCCTGGTGGAAACGGCGATGGTACCCGTTCGCCTGGCGATGGCCGCCATCGATGCGCCATTGCGCTTTGTGCAGCGCCGGTTCGGCATCGGCGGTATGGCGACCTTTTTCCTGCTGCCGAACATGCTGATCTTCGGCATATTCGTGCTGCTGCCCTTCTTTATCAACTTCGCCTATTCCATGACCGGCGGCACGGCGCTTTTCCTGCCCGACCGGAGCTTCGTTGGTGGCGAGCAATATGCGCGCCTCTTCGATTGCGTGAACTACGCCGACCCGAACTCTTGCGCGGAAGACACCTTCTGGACGGCCGTCGGCAACACCGCCTGGTTCGTGGTGCTGCAGGTCACCCTGATGATCCTGTTTTCGCTGGTGACCGCCCTGATCCTCAATCGCGATCTGATGGCGCGCAGCTTCTGGCGGGCGGTGTTCTTCTTTCCCGTGTTGCTGTCGCCCGTCGTCGTCGGCTTGATCTGGAAGTGGATCCTGCAGCGCCAGGGCCTGCTTAACTTCGGTCTCTACGGCCTGGGCTTTGAGCCCTTCGCCTGGCTGAACGACCGCAATTGGTCCTTCGCGGCGACCATCGGCGTTTCGATCTGGGCGCATATGGGTTTCTACACGCTGATCCTGCTTGCCGGCCTGCAAGCGATCCCGAAGGATCTCTATGAGGCGGCCGAGATGGACGGCACCCGTCCGGCGCGCGCCTTCTGGCGCATCACCCTGCCGCTCCTGATGCCCAACCTGCTCGTCGTCATCGTGCTCGTCCTGATCCGCGCCGTGCAGATCTTCGACGAGGTCTATGTGCTGACCGGAGGCGGGCCGGGCACGAGCACCCTCTACATCACGCAATACATCTACGAGACCGGCTTTGCGACGCAGTTGCGCAATCCAGGCCTTGCGGCAGCGGCCTCGATCCTGATGGGTGCCGTGCTGGTGGTGCTGACGCTGGTCCAGCTCGGACTTGGCCGCAAGGGCGAGAAGAAGGGAGCCCGCAAATGAGCCGTGTCGCCGAATTCATCTTCCGCCGCCGCGGCCGCAACGGCTGGCACTGGACCGACATCTTCACGTGGGTCTGGCTGATCGGCGGTCTCTTCATCATGTTCGGTCCGGCCGTCTGGCTCGTGGGCTCTTCCTTCAAGTCGCCGGCGGCCCTTGCCGAATTCCCGCCTTCGATCATGCCCTATGTGACGCAGAAGGCGACGGTCGAAGGCTACGACAAGCCGCTCGACCTCTACGAGGTGACGATGCCGGATGGCAGCAAGAAGGTGCTCGCCGAAGTCCGTCGCATCGGCATTGTCAGCCAGATGGTGGCCCCCGACAAGCCGACCGAGATCGTCAAGGTCAAGATCGCCGAGCGGGCGCCGGTGCGCACCATGTCCTTCGCGACGTCGAACTATAGCGAGCCCTTCACCCATTTCGACTTCGTCCGCTATCTCTGGAACTCGGTCTTCGTGACGGTGACGGCGACGCTGATCACCCTCGTCGTCAACTCGATGGCCGCCTTCGCGCTCAGCAAATACGAGTTCCGCGGCCGCACCTTCGCGATGCTGCTGATCCTCGCCACCCTCATGGTGCCGCTCTCGGTGATCATGGTGCCGCTCTATTCGATCGTCTCGGCGCTCGGCCTCTTCAACAATCTCTGGGGCGTGATCCTGCCGACGGTCGCCACACCGACCGGAGTCTTCATCCTACGGCAATACATGCTGACAATCCCAGACGAACTGATCGACGCGGCACGGATGGACAAGGCGTCGGAGTGGCAGATCTACTGGCGCATCATTCTGCCGCTGACGTCACCGGCGCTCGCCGTGCTGGCGATCTTCTCCGTCGTCTGGCGCTGGAACGACTTCCTCTGGCCGCTGATCGTGCTCTCGCGCAAGGAGCTTTATACGCTGCAGGTCGGCTTGAGCATCTATTCCGGCGAGCTGAACGTGCAGTGGCATTTCATCCTCGCCATGACGGTCGTGACCATGATCCCGGTCGTGCTCGTCTTCATCTTCCTGCAACGCTTCATCACCACCGGCATCGCCGGCACCGGACTGAAATAGGGGGGCACCATGGGCCACATCAAGCTTACCAATGTGACCAAGTCGTTCGGCGCCGTCGACGTGCTTCATGATATCAACCTGGAGATCAAGGACGGCGAGTTCGTGGTCTTCGTCGGCCCATCTGGCTGCGGCAAGTCCACGCTCCTGCGCATGATCGCCGGGCTGGAAAAGCCGACCGGTGGCCAACTTTCGATCGATGGCAAGGTCGTCAACGACGTACCGGCCGCCGACCGCGGCCTTGCCATGGTGTTCCAGTCCTATGCGCTCTATCCGCATATGAGCGTACGCCAGAACCTCGCCTTCGGCCTCGAAAACACCCGGATGCCAAAGGCGGAAATCGCCGAGCGCATCGCGGAAGCCGCGCGCATGCTGGAGATCGAAGCCTATCTCGAACGCCGTCCCGGCCAGCTCTCGGGCGGCCAGCGACAGCGCGTTGCAATCGGCCGCGCGATCGTGCGGCGCCCGGTCGCCTTCCTGCTCGACGAGCCGTTGTCAAACCTCGACGCCGAGCTGCGCGGCTCCACCCGCGCTGAGCTTGCGGCCCTGCACGCGCGGCTCTCGGCGACGATGATCTATGTGACGCATGATCAGGTCGAGGCGATGACGCTGGCCGATCGCATCGTCGTCTTGCGCGCCGGCCGCATCGAGCAGATCGGCACGCCGCTCGAACTCTACAACAGGCCTGCCAACCGTTTCGTTGCCGGCTTCATCGGCTCGCCGCACATGAACTTCCTTGAAGGTACGCTCGAAGCAGCCGGTTCCGGCAGGGCTGTCGCGACGCTGAAGGGTGGCCACCGACTGCAGGTGCCGATCGATGGGGCCGCGATCGCAACCGGCGCGCCGGTTACCCTCGGCGTTCGGCCTCAGCACATCACGCTTGATGCCGGCGAAAACAGCATCCCAGCGAAGATACGCCTCGTCGAGGCGCTTGGTTCCGAAACCGTGCTGCATGCCGATGTCGCCGGTCAGAAGCTGCTGGTCGTCGCTCCCGGGCAGCACGATCTCGCCCCCGGTGCCGACGTCAGGCTATCGTTGGCCGCCGCGCCCATCCATTTCTTCAACGACAAGGGGCTTCGCCTTGAACGCGCTGTTTGATCTCACCGGCAAGATCGCTCTCGTTACCGGCGCCCGAACTGGCCTTGGCCAGGGCATGGCGCTCGCGCTGGCACGCGCCGGCGCCGATATCGCCGCTCTCGGTTCCTCGCCGATGCCCGAGACGGCGGCGCTGGTCCACGAAGCGGGCGTGCGCTTTCACGAACTGACGGTCGACCTTTCCAAGCCCTTCGATGCGACCGCAACCATTTCCGAGATTGTCGCCGCCCTCGGCGGTATCGACATCCTCGTCAACAATGCCGGCATCATCCGCCGCGCCGACCTGCTCGATTATCGCGAGGAGGATTGGGACAGTGTGCTCGACGTCAACCTGAAGGCGGCTTTTCTGCTGTCGCAGGCCGTTGCGCGACACATGGTGGAAACCGGGCGGGAAGGCCGGATCGTCAATGTCGCCTCGATGCTGACCTTCCAGGGCGGCATCCGCGTGCCGGCCTATGCCGCCTCGAAGCACGGAATTGCCGGTCTCACGAAGGCCATGGCCAACGAGTTGGCGCGGCACGAAATTACCGTCAATGCGATAGCGCCGGGCTACATGGCCACCGACAATACCGAGGCGCTACGCAACGACCCCGACCGCAACGTCCAGATCTCCGCCCGAATTCCGATGGGGCGCTGGGGCACACCGGACGACCTGGCAACGGCCGTGCTCTTCTTTGCCGCGCCTGCCTCCCGCTATGTCACCGGAACGGTGTTACCCGTCGACGGCGGCTGGTTGGTCCGGTAGGCAATCGGGATCGGCGGCCGGAGAGATGGGCGCAAAATCTGCCCAAGCCCTGCCGGTTTGCAGGAAGAAGCGCAGAGTCAAGATCATCGCTGGATGAACTTCGGGCTGCTCTGATGTTCGGCGCAGGAAGGCGCTGCTTGCTCAGACAGAGTCAAGCAAGATCACGCAATAGCTTTCCAGCGGCAGCGAGCGGCATTGCCTCGACGTTCTGGCTTAGTGGAAATACTCCCGAGCCAGGATATATGACAAGCCGTCGTTCGGGATCTATTGCCTCACAAGCGAGGTAGAAGCCCTTTTCGAGTTTTGGGGTGAGGCTGCGTTTGATCTCGATTGCCCACGGACGCCGACCCGCGGGTGTTATCAGGAGGTCGATTTCGGCGCCTGCTGCCGTACGGTAGAAGTTCATTTGCGTGCCGTAGGGCACGACTCCAGAAAGTGTTTCTATGACAAAGCCTTCCCAACTGGCGCCCGCCACGGGGTGGCCAAGGACCTGTTCTTGGTTTGTCAGTCCTAGAAGAGTATGGGCAATCCCGCTGTCGCGCACGTATATGCGGGGTGACTTGACGAGGCGCTTACCGACATTGGAGTGCCAGGGTTCCAACCGTCTGACCAATAGGAGATCCACAAGTAAGTCGAGGTAATTCGCAATGGTCTTGCCGTCGACGCCCAACGCGCGGGCAAAATCCGCAGCGTTGAGGAGGCTCGACTGATGATGCGCAAGCATCGTCCAGAAGCGCCTAAGCGTCTCGGCCGGGATGCGGGGACCAAATTGCGGGATGTCTCGCTCGAGGTATGTTCGGATGAAGTCTTGCCTCCAGCGATGGCTGGCCCGGTCGCTCGCGGCAAGGAAACTGTCAGGAAATCCCCCGCGCACCCAAAGTGCGTTGATATCCGTCTCCGGAACTTCCAGGCCGTCGATCGGGTGCATTTCCAAATAGGCAATGCGGCCAGCGAGGGTCTCGCCAGTTTGCTTCAGTAGATCGATTGATGCGGAGCCTAGCAGCAAATACTGTCCAGATCGTCTGCCAGATCTTCGGCCGCGATCGATCAGACCACGCAAGTTTTGAAAGAGGTTCGGCAACCGGTGGACTTCGTCAAGGATGACCAACTTGTCCATGTGTTGCTCAAGGTAGAGTTCTGGTTCGCTGAGCTTGGCCCGATCTGCCTCGGATTCGAGATCAAGATAGATCGATGCACGCTGCTTAGCGATCGCAAGTGCAAGCGTGGTCTTCCCAACCTGGCGCGGCCCAATAAGTGCCACCGCAGCGTTGGTGTCGATGAGGTCTATTAGCGTGGTGGTTATCTGACGCTCGATCATCCCTGCATTTATGGAGTTTGATTCCAGAATTGCAAGGTAAATATCTCGTGCTTCAGCTCTTGCCCGTCTATTTGCGGGGTAGATCAGATATTGCCCATGCAGAGATATTTCATCTCAAGATAGTCTTCGAGCCCGTGGCGTGAGCCTTCGCGGCCGATGCCCGATTGCTTGATGCCGCCGAAGGGGGCGGCCTCCGAGGACATGCGGCCTGTGTTGATGCCGACCATGCCGTATTCCAGTGCCTCGGCCACATGCCAGACCCGCTTCAGGTTCTCGGCATAGAAGTATGCTGCGAGACCATAGATCGTGTCGTTGGCCTCGGCGATCACCTGCTCGGACGTTTCAAAGCGGATGATCGGGGCGATCGGACCGAAGGTCTCTTCCTGCGCAACGCGCATGTCGGTTGAAATGCCGGTGAGGACGGTCGGCTCGAAGAAGGTGCCTGACGTGCCGATCCGATGGCCGCCGGCGCGCACCTTGGCACCTTTGGCAACGGCGTCGGCGACGTGGGCCTCGATCTTCTCGATCGCGTGCTTGTCGATCATCGGGCCGATGGTAATGCCGGGGGTGAAGCCGTCGCCGACGCTCAGTTCGGCGACGCGCCGGACGAATTTCTCGGCAAAGGCGTCATGCACGCCCGATTGCACATAGATGCGGTTGGCCGAGACGCAGGTCTGGCCGGCATTGCGGAACTTCGCCTGGATTGCGCCATCTACCGCCTCGTCGATGTCGGCGTCGTCGAAGACGATGAAGGGGGCGTTGCCGCCGAGCTCCAGGCTGACCTTCTTGATCTGGTCGGAGCATTGTCGCATCAAGAGCCGCCCGACTTCGGTCGAACCGGTGAAGCTGATCTTGCGTACCTTCGGATTGCTGCAGAGTTCGCGTCCGATCGCGGCACCTTCCGAGGCATAGATAAGGTTGACGACGCCCGCGGGGAAGCCGGCCTTTTCGGCAAGCACGAACATGGCGCCGGCAACGAGGGGGGTCTGTTCGGCGGGCTTCAAGACGATCGTGCAGCCGGCGGCAAGGGCCGGCGAGATCTTCCGTGCCACCATCGAGGCCGGGAAGTTCCAGGGCGTGATGGTGCCGACGACGCCGACGGGCTGCTTGATGACAAGCATGCGGCGGTCGTTTGCCGGTGCCGGAAAGGTCTCGCCATAGATGCGCTTCGCCTCTTCGGCATACCATTCCGCATAGGCGGCTGCGTGCAGCACCTCGCCCTTCGATTCGGCGATCGGCTTGCCCATCTCGGCCGTCAGGATGGCGGCGAGATCGTCGGCGTGTTCGACGATCAGGTCATGCCAGCGCCGAAGCACGGCGCTTCGGTCCTTGGCTGGTTTTGCCGCCCAGAGGATTTGTGCCCTTGCGGCAGCCTCGATCGCCACATGGGCCTCATCGATGCCCATGTCCGGAAGCCTTGCCAGCAGCTCGCCGGTAGAGGGGTTGAAGACGTCGAAGGTTGCGCCGGTCCAGCCTTTGGCGGCATGCGCGATGGCGGGAAGCGGCGCGAACAGTTCGGCGGCGCGCAAGTGCTTGGTCAAGGCGGGAGTCAAGGTCATTGGCAGGCATCCTCCGGCGATGGCCCACCGCGAGGCGGCAGGCCCGCTTTTGCTTGTTCTTGCGAGTGCCGATCGACGCCGGCACCCGAGCTTTGCGCGCCTGAATTGGCGCACAGCACCCACAGCGCGGCGCGTCTTTCAAGACGCACTAAGGTCGCCGCTGTAGTCCTTTGAATTGCTGCATAATTTTGTCCCTAAGTCGATCCCGATCCAAGGAATTATGCACCGGGCAACCGCGTTAGCGGTCGCCCGGTCGGGCGTCAACCACGCGCCGCGAGGATCGACGCTTCGAGAATGTCGAGTGCTTCGGCGAAGACTTCGTCCTGGATGGTGATCGGCGCCAGGAAGCGAATGACGTTGCCGTACACGCCGCAGGTCAAGAGGATCAGTCCCTTTTCCAACGCGATCAGCCGCACCTTGTTGGCGAAGTCGGCGCTCGGCAGGTTGGTCTTCACGTCGTTGAACTCGACGGCGTTCATGAAGCCGGGGCCACGGATGTCGGCGATCTCCGGTGCCTGCTCGCGGATGGCGGCGAGGCGCTGCTTGAGGCGGCCGCCGAGTTGCTCGGCCCGTTCGCACAGCTTCTCCTCGGCGATGACGTCAAGCACCGCATGCGCAGCCGCGATGCCGAGCGGATTGCCACCATAGGTGCCACCAAGGCCGCCGGGTGCCGGCGCATCCATGACCTCGGCGCGGCCGGTGACGGCGGCCAGCGGGAAGCCGCCGGCGAGGCTCTTTGCCATGGTGATGAGATCAGGCGCGACGTCGTGGTGTTCCATTGCGAACATCTTGCCGGTACGCGCAAAGCCGGTCTGCACTTCGTCGGCAATGAGCAGGATGCCGTGCTGGTCGCAGATCTCGCGCAGTGCCTTCAGGAAGGCGGTGGGAGCGGGGTAGAATCCGCCTTCGCCCTGTACCGGCTCCAGGATGATGGCGGCCACGCGGCCCGGATCGACGTCGGCGGCGAAGAGCTTCTTTAGCGCCGCTAGCGACTGTTCGACGGTGATTCCGTGCAGTTCGATCGGGAAGGGAGCGTGGAAGACGTCGCCCGGCATCGCGCCGAAGCCGACCTTGTAGGGAACGACCTTGCCGGTGAGCGCCATGCCCATGAAGGTCCGGCCGTGGAACCCGCCGGTAAAGGCGATGACCGCCTGGCGCCCGGTCGAAGCGCGGGCGATCTTTACGGCGTTTTCGACAGCCTCGGCACCGGTGGTCACGAAGATCGTCTTCTTGGCGAAGTTGCCGGGCGTCAGCGCGTTCAGGCGCTCGGCGAGGTGCACGTAGGATTCGTAAGGTACGACCTGATGGCAGGTATGGGTGAAGCGATCGATCTGCGCCTTGACCGCTTCGATGACCTTCGGGTGACGATGACCCGTGTTGACGACGGCAATACCGGAGGCGAAGTCGATGTAGCGATTGCCCTCCTTGTCCCAGATTTCCGAGTTTTCCGCGCGATCGGCATAGATCTGGGTGGTCATGCCGACGCCACGGGAAATGGCGGCGTTCTTGCGGTCGGTAAGGCTGGTCATGGCGCGTTCCTGTCACATCTGGAGTTAATATATTGTATTTTTTCTGCAAGTTTATTCTGGAAGTGGTACACCTTTCACGGTCGATTGCAAATCAAATTTGGTGATCGAGAGAACACGGGCGCTGATGCGCCGTTCTTGTCAGATCTCGATCGCGGCGGCTAAGGTTGCCGACGCTTCGGCACGGCACGGATTCGTGCAGGTGCCGACGGTTAGTGAAGGAAACGGAGAATGGGCGCGGTGCGCTACAAGGTTGCCGAAGCGGCACGTCTGGCGGGGGTTTCCGCTTCAACGCTGAGGCTGTGGGAGACGCAAGGGCTTGTCGTGCCCGAGCGCTCGCCGACGGGGCATCGGCAATATACCGAGAGCGATCTTGCCCGGTTGAAGCGCATCGCCTGGTTTCGCGCGGAACGCGGCCTCAATCCGGCGGCGATCCGCGAGGCGCTCGAAGCAGAAAGCGCCGCGGAAGACCATAGCGGAACGACGACCAGCGACGGCACCGACAACCAGGTGGGACGCAAGCTCAGGAGCCTCAGGCATGCGGCCGGCAAGACCCTGGAGCAGGTGGCCGGCGAGATCGGCATCGCCGCATCGGTGCTTTCGACGCTGGAGCGCACCTCGCAGGGCGTTTCGGTGGCGGTGCTTCATAACATCGCCGAATATTTCGGGACGACCGTTTCCAGCCTTTCGGGTGAGGGGGAGGCGGATGCACGCGCCGTGGTGCGGGCCGGCGAATGGCGGACCTGGCCGCGCACGACGCCCGGCGTCACCGTGCAACTGCTCGCCGATGGCCGCAACCAGATGGACTGTCACCGCTTCGTGCTGGAGCCAGGCGCTTCCAGCGAGGGCGCCTATCGGCATGAGGGTGAGGAATTCGTCTACGTCCTCTCCGGCCGCGTTGAGTTCATTCTCGACAGCGACCAGTTCTATGATCTCAGCGTCGGGGACTCGCTCTACTTTGAAAGCAAAAGGCGTCATGCGTGGTCGAACCGGCACGACGGCGAAACCGTGTTGCTTTGGGTCAACACGCCCCCGACGTTCTAAACCGCGAGACTGAAGCAAAACAAAAGTTTGCGACATTGGTGCGCGGCGACGGTCGGACTCGTCGGCATCCCGATACTCATCCGTCCAGGTGGCCCGACGGCACGTTGCTCACCAGAGGTCAAAGTTTGGCCCCTATTCGACCCTAGATTTTTAAGGGCCGCCTTCAACGCATAGTGCGACGACCAGACCTTTCACGCTTCTTTCGAAGCAAAATGGCAACCTCGCGGCAAAAAAATCGTAGCTGACCAGAGAGTTGGCTCCACAAGGAACGAGGCCTGCAAGGGTCGGAACTCCGAGGGGATGTTCAATGCTGAATATGCGCGACCGCCAGTTGGACGGGTTGCGAGCCGCTGCCGTTTCAATGGTTCTGTACGCGCATTTTTTTGCCGCGGACGATTCCCATTGGGGACACATCGGCGTGCGGCTGTTCTTTGTTCTCAGCGGCTTTCTGATCACGCGGCTACTGCTCGACGCCCGTTCCGCCGCCCAGTTCGAGCGGGCGACGGCTCTCAAATCCTTTTACGCGCGTCGCGCCTTGCGCATCTTTCCACCCTATTTCGCCATGCTGGGCGTCCTGTGGCTGGTCAACCTGGAGGGCGCCAGGGAAGGCTGGGCCTGGCATGCGCTCTACCTCTCGAACTTCTGGTATGCGCTGAGGGACGCCTGGACGCCGTGGGTGCTCTGTCACACCTGGAGCCTGAGTATTGAAGAGCAATTCTACATCGTCTGGCCGTTGCTCGTTCTGCTGACGCCGCGCCATCTGCTTGGGCGGCTCTGTGTCGGCGTGATCACCGCTTCGCTGGCCTACCGCTTCTATTGGCCGCTGACGGGAGAACCGTCACTCGCGCGCGACCTGTTGCCTCCGGCCTCGATGGACGCGCTGGCGGCGGGAGCGCTCCTGGCCGTCCACCGTTCGAAGACCATGTCTTGGCCGCGGTGGATGACGGTCAGTTGGCTGCCGCTTTCCATCGTGTCCCTTGCGCTCCTTTGGGCCCGTGTGACGGCGATGGGGCCGGCGCTCGATTGGCTCGTCTGGATCGCTCTCGAAGCCCTTCCGCTCATCCCGCTTGCGATGCTGGTGGGGCACGCTTCCACCGGCTTCAGCGGTCGGGCAGGCAGGCTGCTCGAACTTCAGCCGCTGACGGCGCTCGGGCGCGTTAGCTATGGCGTTTATCTGTTTCATCCCGTCGTGCTTGCGCTGGTCGTCAAGGCGCAGGGGTGGATACCGATCAACGTTTCCGAGCAAGGGCCCGGGCGCTTGCTCGTCGCCGGCTCCGCCACATTGATTGTGGCTGCACTTTCCTGGTTCGCATTCGAAAAGCCGCTCAATGCCCTGAAACGGCATTTCCCCTATGTGCGCCCGAACAGCGGCTTCGGCGCCGTCCCGATGAGCACGGTGCAAGCCGACGATTGGCTTCGCGGGCGAACCGACGAGGGGCTGCGCCCTGTTTACCTTCCGGGCGCCGGTGCTTCCTGCACCCGGGGAAAGACGCTTCAGGCGTCAGATCTGCAATAACGTTCGAGGTTGCCCATGACCGTTCCGTTGGTTTCCGTCCTGTTGCCCGTCTACAACGCCGAGCCCTATCTCGGCGCGGCGCTCGAGAGCATCCTGAGGCAGGACTATCAGCGGCTCGAGATCATCGCCATCGACGACGGCTCGCGTGATCGCTCGCTGGAAATCATGCGGCGTTATCAGCAAGCGGACGGTCGCATTACCATCGTCTCCCGCGAAAATCGCGGGCTGATCGCAACCTTGAACGAGGGCCTCGCCCTGGCGAAAGGCGATCTCATCGCCCGGATGGATGCCGACGACATTTCCTATCCATCGCGGCTGTCGCGCCAGGTGTCGTCGTTCGTTGAGCAGCCGGAGCTCGCACTTTGCGGCACGGGCATCGACACGCTCCTTGGCGACCGCATCATCCGCGGCACGCCCAATCCGATCTATCAGCCGGCAAGCCTCAGGGCATTGTCGAAGTTCTTCACGATCTTCATCCACTCGACCGTCGTCTACAACAGGCACGTCATCCCGCAGGATATGCTGAGCTACGACGCGCATTATGTGCATGCGGAGGATTTCGATCTCTTCCGGCGTGTCACTGACCGCTATCCAGCGAAGATGATCGATGAGGCGCTGATCGCTTATCGCATCCACGGCAACAGCGTGACGAATACGCACAAGCGCCAGATGCGCCGCACGCATCTGGCCATCGTTGCCGAAAACCTCGAGCGCGAAGGCCTTTGTCACAATCCCGGCGTCTTGAACGACATCGGGCTTACGCTGACGCCCGAAACGATCCGGCAAGCGGCTGGGTGCATTCGTTCCCTCGAAGAGAGGGTCTCGGCGCTTCCTCCGCAAACCCGTGCGGGTTACGAGGCGGGCGCGTTGAATCTCTTCTATTTTCTCTATCAGCTCGTCAGCGACGAACGGCGGCCGGAACTCACCCATGCGTTTTTGACGCAGACGGACAAATGGGGGCTCATTCGTCGTCGGGAACGATATGGCCTTATCACGGGGGCTCGTGCCCCATGGTGCAGCCGCCTGTCGCTGGCGGCCACCAGCCGGCTGGACGCTTTGTCGCGATATATGCGTTCCGTACCGGCGGCGAGCGTGCTTCCAGCCGAAGGGATGCACTAGCATGACTGTCGAAGGCCTGAAGTGGAATGCGATGGAGCGGAGCGGCGTGGCGGAGACGTCTGCCGCGTTGGCGCCTACGTCACGCGAGGCGCCTTTCGCAAGCTTTATCGTCTGCACGCGCAACCGCGCCGAGGCGCTCGAGACCTGCATCCGATCGATCGAGGCGGTTTGTGGTGTCCATGCTGCCGTCCGGTGGGAATTGGTTGTCGTTGACAACGGATCGACCGATGACACGCCGGAGCGAATTGCTCGGATTATCGCCGCATCACCGCTGACTGTCACGCACGTGGTTGAGAGACGGCCTGGGCTCGCTGCTGCGCGCAACGCGGCCATGGCACGCGCCCGCGGCGGCATCTTGATCTTCATCGATGACGATTGCGAAGTCGACGCGAACTATCTGCGCGACCTGGAGCGCCACTACGCAGGCGGCGAAGGCGCCATCATCCGCGGTGGCCGCGTCGAGCTCGGAGACGCCAGCGACCTGCCCTTCACGATCAAGCGGTCGAGCGCACGCGAACGTTTGACCAGTGATGTTCATCCGGGTGGCTTCATCTTGGGCTGCAACATGACGATGCAGCGGGAGGTCGCGCTGCGGATCGGTGCTTTCGACGAACGTTTCGGTGCCGGCGCCCCGCTGCGGTCGGCCGAAGACACGGACTATCTGGTGCGCGCCTATCGGCTCGGCATTCCGGTCGAATATGTCCCCGATATGGCCGTCTTCCATCACCACGGCCGCCGTGCCCGCACGACCATCGAGACGCTTCATCGCAATTATAGCTTCGGCAATGGCGCACTCTGCATGAAACACATACGCACCGCGCCATGGCTGCTGCGGCATTTCTGTTGGACCCTCCGGTCTGCCTGCGCGGAAATCTTCGGTGGCCCCCGGTTTGACCCCGTGTTGCACCTCTCTCACTGGCCGATTGCCTTGATGAACCTGCTTGGCGCTCTGAAGTTCCTCGGCCTGTTCGTCGCCGCACGGACGGCGGGACAAGTCGAGCAGCGGGCCGAAGAACAACTCCAGGGCTGAGGAGACGCCACCATGTTCCGTATCCTCCTGCCGAGCCTGCAGCTGTTGCGCAGTGCATTAGGTGGCCAGTTGCGTCTGCTTCCGGTCGTGACGATCCTCGGCCTTTGCAGTGCGGCGCTGGAGGGCGTCGGGATCGGCCTCATCATTCCGATGCTGGGAATCATCGCCGGTAATCAGGACCCGGCGGCGTTGAGCGGCATCTCCGCTCTCTTCCAGCAAGTTGGATCGGGCATGGACGACCGTCAGCGGCTGATCGTCATCGCGGCTGCCGCCTTTGCGCTGATTTCTCTCAAGAACGTCCTGGCTTTCGCCAATACGGTGCTTGCGACCTTCATTTACGGCAAGGCGGGCCATTCGATCCGCGGCGCTCTGTCGTCTCAGCTCCTCAATGTCGGCTATCCCTTCTTGATGAAGGAGAATCCGGGGCGACTGCTCAATGTCATTTCAAACGAGTCCTGGCGGGCTTCCGATGCGGTGCAAACCGTGCTTGCCGCGTTGGTAAATGGCTCAGCCGCCATCATCCTGCTCGCGTTCCTTCTGCTTTTGTCCTGGCAGATGACCTTGTTCGTGGCGTTCGGCCTCGTTCTGGTCCAGCTCCTGCATTATGTCCTGTCCGCAACCCTTAAAGCCCCCAGCCGCGATGTCACCGCCTTCAACGGCGAACTGGCCGCTCGGATGCTGCATCTGGTTCACGCCGGCCGCCTGATACGGATATTCGGCCAGGAGGCGCGGGAAAAGGTCGCGTTCGATGGGGCGTCGGATGCCGTTCGGCGCGCCGCGTTCGCGCTACAGGCCCGCCAAGGCCTGCTGCCACCGCTGACAGAGACACTCCACTCCGCGCTCTTCCTGGCCGTCGTCGTCGGCGCATGGTCGGTCGGCGTTACCTTCCCCGTCATCGTCGCCTTCGTGGTCCTGCTCTACCGCTTGCAGCCGCATATGCGTGCACTGCAAATGTCCTGGAGCCAGATCCAGGGCTGGAGCGGTTCGCTGGAGGAGGTGCGCTGGCTGCTTGATCCGTCCGACAAGCCAAGGCCGCCGGAGGGAAGGGAACCCTTCAGCGGATTGCGACGGCAACTGAGATTTGATGACGTCACTTTCCGCTATCCGAACTCCGATTCCCGTGACGTCGTGCTGCAGTCGGCAGCATTCGAAATTCGCGGCGGCCGTTCGACGGCGCTCATTGGCCGGTCCGGTGCCGGCAAGACGACGATCGTCAATCTGCTATGCCGATTCGTCGAGCCGGACGAGGGGAACATTCTGGTCGATGGTGTGCCCCTGAAGCGGATCGACCCGGTGCAATGGCGAAGCCGGATTGCGCTTGCGAGCCAGGATCTGGAACTGGTTGATGGGACGATCCTGGAGAACATCACCTATGGCCGGGAGGAAACCACAGTAGCCGAAGTGGAGCATGCAGCCAGGATGGCCGAAGCGCATGGCTTCATCGAAAACTTGCCGCAGGGCTATCAAACCGTCGTCGGCTATCGAGGCGCCAGCCTCTCGGCAGGGCAGCGGCAGCGGGTGGCACTCGCCAGGGCCCTGGTGCGCGATCCGGACATCCTGATCCTCGACGAAGCCACCAACGCGGTCGACGGGCTATCGGAAGCAGCCATCGTCGAGACTCTGAAGTCGAGAGCGGGACGCCGCACGACGATCGTCATCAGCCATCACCGCAGCACGATCTCGTTTTGCGACGAGGTCGTCATCCTCGGTGGCGGTCAGGTGAAAAGCCAGGCACCTTTCGCCGACGTCGCCAGCCTGACCATGGACCAGCTTTATGAGCACGAAACTGTGGAAGAGCGGCGGGCTTGAGGGCCCTGTCGGCGCTGTCTCCGGTCGCTTGGCCGCTCCCAGTTTTCGATAATCGAAACGCAATCGGCGCGCGGCCGTCTGGTCACCGGCCGCGCGCCGATTTGTCTTTCGTGGGAATGGGCCGCCCGCTTCCCGTGGTCTCAATGCGTTAAGCGGAAAGCGGGCGGGTTCTCAGGGATCAGGCGGCCGCGTAGCGCTTTGCCATTTCCGGCAGGCGCAGGGTGCGGATCTTCGATGCCTTGCCGGCGGTGCGGAAGGCTTCGAAGCGCTCCTTGCAGACCTCTGTCATCAGTGCGGTGGCCGGCTTCAGGTAGTTGCGCGGATCGAAGTTCTCCGGGTTCTCGGCGAAGTTCTTGCGGATCGTGCCGGTCATGGCGAGGCGCAGGTCGGTGTCGATGTTGACCTTGCGCACGCCGAGCGGGATCGCCTTCTGGATTTCCGAGACCGGAACGCCCCAGGTCGGCTTCATCTTGCCGCCATAGGTGTTGAACAGGTCCTGCAGATCCTTCGGTACCGAAGACGAGCCGTGCATCACGAGGTGCGTGTTCGGCAGCTTCCTGTTGATCTTGGCGATCGTTTCGATCGACAGGATGTCGCCATCGGGCTCGCGGGTGAACTTGTAGGCGCCGTGGCTGGTGCCGATCGCAACGGCCAGAGCGTCGACGCCGGTCTTGGTGACGAAGTCGAGAGCCTGGTCCGGGTCGGTCAGAAGCTCTTCGCGCGACAGCTTGCCTTCGAAGCCGTGGCCGTCTTCCTTGTCGCCCGCGCCGGTTTCGAGGTTGCCGAGGCAGCCGAGTTCGCCTTCGACCGAAACGCCGGCAGCGTGGGCGATCTTCACCACTTCTGCGGTCACTGCGACGTTGTATTCATAGCTGGCGACGGTCTTGCCGTCCTTTTCCAGCGAGCCGTCCATCATGACCGAGGTGAAGCCGTTGGTGATCGCCGAGATGCAGGTCGACGGCTGGTCGCCGTGGTCGAGGTGCAGACAGACGGGGATATGCGGATATTCTTCCGCCGCACCCAGGATCAGGTGGCGCAGGAACGCATCCCCCGCGTAGGAACGGGCGCCTCGGCTTGCCTGAAGGATCACCGGACTGTCGGTGGCATCGGCGGCGCGCATGACGGCCTGAATGTATTCGAGATTGTTCACATTGAACGCCGGCAGCGCGTAGTCGTTCTCCGCCGCATGGTCGAGCAGTTGCCGCAATGTGATCAATGCCATTCGCTATCTCCCTTGGTGCTTGGCGCAGCCTTCCCGGTGCGCCACAAAAACAATCCGGCTTGAAGCGCCGCATGGACATCATCGCAGGCAGGCGATGGCCGGTATTTCCGTGCGGCGTGACAGCGCACGCGAATTGGTCGCGCCCACCGAAGTCCGGCGCACAATAGTTCATCGAAGAGGTTTGACAACCGGGCAAAAGGCAGGTTGCCAGAGGTCGAAAGTCGCTTCAATCGATTTTACTGTGGACTGGAAGCAACACCCTTCCTGTGAACTGGTTTCACTTTCTGGTGGTGCCGGTGAGGGGAGGGAGGCAAGAGCTGCAATTGCAACCAGTGGGCGTCTGTTTTGCGCTGCACACTAGTCGGTCGCGTGCGTGGTGGAAACGATCTGTCGACAGGAAGGGAACTGGCCGCAAGAAGATTGCGGCGAACGCCGCCAATCTTTGCGCACATTACGTAAACTGCCGGCAAAATTCACAAACTTTGCATGAGGCTTGATTCGATGATGGCTCCGGCGTTGTTTTACCGAGAAAATTTTTCGACCTAAAACGTTGCAGGAGATTTCCTGAAATTGCCCTGCTTCCGTCATATGTCCGTCGCAAAGACGACGAAAAGAATCGCAAACGAAATACAACCTATGGGATAGAAGGAATTCTGTCCTATAGATAAAGATGCAGACAGCCGCAGAATCCGCCTTGCGTTTAAGGACGATTTGCACTTCTCTCCTGCGATCACAAACCCAAAACAAGGGGAAGGAGAGAAACAAAATGGCTTCACTGAAACTCAACCTTAGCGCTGCCGCGCTGATCGGCTCGCTGCTCATCGGAGCAAGCCCGGCGCTGGCCGAAGCTGTCCTGCATCGCGGCAATGCGGGTGAGCCGCAGACCCTGGATCAGGCCCATACGTCGATCAACATCGAGGCGTTCATCCTCAAGGACCTCTACGAAGGCCTGACGGTATATGACGCCGCCGGCAAGATCATTCCCGGTGTAGCCGAAACGTGGGAGCTCTCGGACGACGGTACGGTCTATACATTCAAGCTGCGCGCTGATGCGAAGTGGTCGGACGGCTCGCCGGTGACGGCAGAAGACTTCGTGTTCTCCTTCCGTCGCGTCGAAGATCCGAAGACTGCAGCCGGCTACGCCAACATTCTCTTCCCGATCAAGAACGCTGAAAAGGTCAATAAGGGCGAATTGCCGACCGATCAGCTCGGCGTGAAGGCGGTCGATGAAAAGACGGTCGAAATCACCCTCGAGCGCCCGACCCCGTTCTTCCTGGAGCTCTTGGCGCACCAGACCGCACTTCCGGTCAGCAAGGCGAGCGTCGAAAAGAACGGCAACGACTTCGTCAAGCCGGGTGTGATGGTTTCCAACGGCGCGTTCACGCTGACCGCCCATGTTCCGAACGACAGCCTGACCGTCGTCAAGAACGCCAACTACTGGGATGCGGCCAACGTCAAGCTCGACAAGGTCATCTTCTACCCGATCGACGACCAGGCCGCCTCGGTTCGCCGCTTCGAGGCCAAGGAAATGGACCTCGTCTACAACTTCTCGGCCGACCAGATCGAGCGTCTGCGCAAGTCCTATGACGATCAGGTCCACGTTTCGCCGTCGCTTGCGACCTACTACTATGCCTTCGACACCCGCCAGGCGCCTTACAATGACGTGCGCGTCCGTCAGGCACTGTCGATGGCCGTCGACCGCGACTTCCTTGCCAAGGAAATCTATGCCGGTTCGCAGCTCCCTGCCTATTCGATGGTTCCCCCGGGCATCGAAAGCTACGGTGAGCCGTCGAAGGCCGAGTTCGCTTCGATGTCGCAGCTCGACCGCGAAGACAAGGCGATCGCCCTGATGAAGGAAGCAGGCTACGGCGAAGGTGGCAAGCCGCTCGAAATCGAGCTGCGCTACAACACCAACCCGAACCACGAGCGTGTTGCGACCGCTGTCGCCGACATGTGGAAGAACACCTTCGGCGCCAAGGTGTCGCTGGTGAACCTCGATGTGTCCTCGCACTACGCCTACCTGCAGGAAGGCGGCAAGTTCAACGTCGCCCGCGCCGGCTGGCAGGCGGACTATGCGGACGCAGAGAACTTCCTGGCACTCAGCGTCGGCTCCAACAAGACCTTCAACTACGGCCACTTCGAAAACGCTGAGTTCGACGGCCTGATGAAGAAGTCCTACGACGAGCAGGATCCGGCTGCTCGCTCGAAGCTGATGCATGAAGCCGAAGCGCTGCTGATGAAGGAACAGCCGATCGCTCCGCTTCTGACCCAGGCCGACCTGTGGCTGGTCGCGAGCCGCGTCAAGGGCTGGGCGGACAATGCGCCGAACGAGCACCTGAGCAAGTTCCTGAGCATCGCCGAATAACGAACAGGAACGACGCGCGGTGACAGGCCGCGCGTCGCCTCCGGAGTACGTCCATGATTTCCTTCATCCTTCGCCGATTGGCGAGTGCGGTGCCGACCTTGTTTATCGTCGTCACCATATCCTTCTTCCTGATGCGGTTCGCCCCTGGTGGCCCCTTCAACCTCGAGCGTCCTCTTCCGCCACAGACGATGGCGAACCTGATGAAGACGTATCAGCTCGACCAGCCGCTTTGGCGCCAATACACACACTATCTCAGCAATGCCGTGACCGGCGACTTCGGCCCGAGCTATGTCTATAAAGACAACAATGTAGCTGAACTGATCGGCAAAGGTCTGCCCTATTCGATGGAGCTCGGCTTTTACGCGCTTCTTGTCGCGCTGATCGGCGGCGTAACGGCTGGCACGATCGCCGCGCTTCGGCAGAACAGTGTCCTCGATTTCACGATCATGTCGTTCTCGACGATCGGCGTCACCGTGCCGAACTTCGTCGTTGGCCCAGTGCTGACGCTCGTCTTCGCGATTGTGCTCGCATGGCTGCCGGCCGGCGGCTGGGGCGACGGTTCCTTGCGCTTCCTGATCCTGCCGATGATCGCACTGGCGTTGCCGCAGCTCGCAGTGTTCGCGCGCCTGACGCGCGGCTCGATGATCGAGGCGCTGCATACCGACCATATTCGAACCGCCAAGGCCTATGGCCTGCCGTCACGCACCGTTGTCGTAACCCACGCCATGCGCGGTGCGATGCTGCCGGTCGTCTCCTATCTCGCGCCTTGCGCAGCAGCGCTTCTGACCGGTTCGGCTGTCGTCGAGACGATCTTCACCATTCCAGGTGTCGGCCGCTATTTCGTGCTCGGCGCCATCAACCGCGACTACACGCTGGTGATGGGCACGGTCATCCTCGTCGCCATCTTTGTCATCGTCTTCAATCTCCTGGTCGACATTCTCTACGGCCTGCTCGATCCGAGGGTTCGCCATGACTGATATCGTCCAGACCCCGGTGGCGACACCGGAAACGAAGGGGCGAAGCCTCTTCCAGCTTGCGGCCATGCGCTTTAGGCGCAACCGCGCCGCCATGGCCGGCTGCTTCATGCTGGCATTGATCGCACTGTTCTCGTTCCTCGGACCGCTGTTCGTCCCGCACACCTATGACCAGGTGTTCCCGTCCTATGTGTCGATCAGCCCGAGCCTCGAGCCGCGCCCCGATACATCCACGCTTCAGGACGTGATGGAAGGCGTTGCGACCCGCGCTCGCGTCACGCTCAAGGAGTTCAACGTCGAGGGTGAAACCTTCACCGCGACCATCACCTCCGAACAGCCGATCGACGCCCGGGCAACGCGTTACTTCGACCGCGCCAACGAGTTCCGCGACACGCAAGTGGTCGCGACCGAAGACGATGGCCGGACGCTGAAGGTGACCGGTCAGGTCGACCGTGAATACTTCCCGTTCGGCACCGATTCCAACGGCCGCGACCTTTTGGTCCGCGTCATGCTCGGCGGACAGATCTCGATCGCCGTCGGCCTGCTCGCAAGCCTGGTATCGCTCGGCATCGGCGTCGTCTATGGCGCGACATCGGGCTATATCGGCGGCCGCGTCGACAACGTCATGATGCGCCTCGTGGAGATCCTCTACTCTCTGCCTTTCGTCTTCCTCGTCGTCGTGCTCGTGGTGTTCTTCGGCCGCTCGTTCATCCTGATCTTCCTGGTGATCGGCGCGGTGGAATGGCTCGACATGGCCCGCATCGTGCGCGGTCAGACGCTGGCGCTCAAGCGTCGCGAATTCGTCGGCGCCGCGCAGGCGCTCGGCCTCACAGACTGGCAGATCATCCGTCGGCACATCATCCCCAACACGATCGGCCCGGTCATCGTCTTCGTCACCGTCGTCGTGCCGAAGGTGATCCTGCTCGAGAGCTTCCTCTCCTTCCTCGGCCTTGGCGTTCAGGCGCCGCTGACGAGCTGGGGGGCTCTGATCTCGGAAGGTGCAAACAACATCCAGTCGGCGCCGTGGCTGTTGATCTTTCCGGCCATCTTCTTCGTCCTGACGCTGTTCTCGCTAAACTTCGTTGGCGACGGCCTGCGCGATGCGCTCGACCCGAAGGATCGCTGACATGGCAGATACCAAGGAAACCATCCTGGCCGTGCGCGGCCTCAAGGTAAACTTCTCGACGCCTGACGGTACCGTGGAAGCGGTCAAGGGCATCGATCTCGATGTCCGTACCGGCGAAACGCTTGCGGTCGTTGGTGAATCCGGCTCCGGCAAAAGCCAGACCATGATGGGCATCATGGGTCTGCTCGCCAAGAACGGTGAGGTCACAGGCTCGGCGCGCTACCGTGGCCAGGAGCTTGTCGGCCTGCCGCCGAAGGCGCTCAACCAGGTGCGCGGCGCGAAGATCACCATGATCTTCCAGGAGCCGATGACCTCGCTCGATCCGCTCTATCCGATCGGTCGCCAGATCGCCGAGCCGATCGTGCACCACCGTGGCGGCACGTTCAAACAGGCGCGGGCCCGCGTGCTCGAACTGCTCGAGCTCGTCGGCATCCCTGAACCGCGACGCCGCATCGACAGCTATCCGCATGAACTGTCGGGCGGCCAGCGTCAGCGCGTGATGATCGCCATGGCGCTTGCCAACGAGCCGGATCTCTTGATTGCGGATGAGCCAACGACGGCGCTCGACGTGACGATCCAGGCACAGATCCTCGATCTGCTGAAGTCGCTGCAGCAGCGCTTCGGCATGGCGATCGTGCTGATCACCCACGACCTCGGCATCGTCAAGCACTTCGCCGATAGCGTCGCGGTGATGCGCCGCGGCGAAGTGGTGGAGCGAGGCGCGACGGCTGACATCTTCGAACGGCCGCAGGCCGACTATACGAAGATGCTGCT
Organism: Ensifer sp. 38_S197; assembly: GCF_056924495.1. Lineage (NCBI taxonomy): Bacteria > Pseudomonadati > Pseudomonadota > Alphaproteobacteria > Hyphomicrobiales > Rhizobiaceae > Ensifer > Ensifer sp. 38_S197. The sequence continues at coordinate 2,636,647 of NZ_JBXOVZ010000001.1, forward strand.
TGCCGCTGAACCCAGCGGTCGCAAGGCATCGCCGGCCGACAGTGCGCCGATCATTCTGGAAGGTCGTGACGTCTGCGTCGACTACCAGATCGGCGGTGGTCTCTTTAAGGGCGGCAAATCGGTCTTTCGTGCCGTCGACAGCGTCAATCTGCGCCTGAAGGAAGGGCAGACGATCGGCGTCGTCGGCGAGTCCGGCTCGGGAAAATCGACGCTCGGACGCGCGCTTCTCCGGCTTCTGCCGAGCAGCGGTCACTACCGCTTCGGAACCACGGATATTTCCGGTTTTGACCGCGGGCAGATGCGACCGCTACGCCGCACGCTGCAGCTCGTCTTCCAGGATCCCTACGGCTCGCTTTCGCCGCGTCGCACCGTCGGCGAGATCATCACCGAAGGTCTCTATGTGCATGAGCCCGAGCTCAGCCGTGCCGAGCGCGACCGCCGGGCGTCTGAGGCGCTGAAGGAAGTGGGGCTCGACCCGGCGTCGCGCAACCGCTATCCGCACGAGTTCTCGGGCGGCCAGCGGCAACGCATCGCCATTGCCCGCGCAATGATCCTCAAGCCGAAGGTCGTCATTCTCGACGAGCCGACATCGGCGCTCGACCGCTCGGTGCAGGGCCAAGTGATCGAACTTTTGCGTGACCTGCAGCGCACGCACGGGCTCTCCTACATCTTCATCAGCCACGATCTTTCGGTGGTGAAGGCGATGTCGGACTATGTGATCGTCATGAAGAACGGCAAGATCGTCGAGGAAGGCGAAACGGACGCAATCTTCGAGGCGCCGAAGCAGCCCTATACCAAGACGCTGATCGGTGCTGCCTTCAACGTCTAAGGCTTTGCCTGGCATGCTAATCGACAGGGACGCGAGCGATCGCGTCCCTGTTTTTGTTTTGGGCCTTTCCGGTTTACGCGCCGGCTTCGGTCAGAGTTCACCTTCCGTCGAGAAGTCGGCGGCGACGAGCTTCTTGTCGAGCCCGAACTTCTGCATCTTTTCGTAGAGCGTCTTGCGCGAGATGCCGAGCAATTCATAGACCGGCTTCAGGGCACCGCCATGGGCGGCAATGGCGCTGGCGATCAGGCTTTTTTCATAGGCGGCGACCTTGTCGGCAAGTCGCCCGCTATCTTCCTTCGCGGCATCGTGCGGCGCCGCATCGAGTCCGAGGACCAGACGCTCGGCGGCATTGCGCAGTTCGCGCACATTGCCCGGCCAGTCGCGTTCTGCCATTTCCGCCAGCATGGCTTGTGAGACCTCCACCTCGTCCCGTCCGTAACGGGCCGCGGATTCCCTGACCAGTTGCAGGAAGAGCAGCGGGATGTCGGCGCGTCTTTGCGCAAGCGAGGGGACGCGGAGTGTTGCGACGTTGAGGCGATAGAGGAGGTCCGCGCGGAAGCGCCCGGCCGCCACTTCCTTTTCGAGATCGACCTTGCTGGTGGCGATGAAGCGCACGTCCAAAGGCACGACTTCGTTCGATCCGAGCCGGGTGATGACGCGTTCCTGCAGCACACGCAGAAATTTCGCCTGCAGATCGAAGGGCATCGAGCCGATTTCGTCGAGCAGGATCGTGCCGCCGCGACCATGCTCGAACTTGCCGTAGCGTGGTCGGATGGCGCCGGGGAAGGCACCAGGCTCGTGGCCGAAGAGTTCGCTTTCGATCAGGTTTTCCGGCAGCGCCGCGCAGTTGATGGCGATGAACGGGCTGTTGGCGCGGGCGCTGAGATCATGCAGCGTGCGGGCGAGCACCTCCTTGCCGACGCCGGTGTCACCGATGATCAGCGTGTCGGCGTCGGCGGCGCCGATCGCGCGGATACGATAGCGCAGATCGACCATGACCTGACTTCGGCCGGGAAGCCGCTGCTCGATGTCGTCGCGCTTGCCGGCCACTGCCTTCAGCCGCCGGTTTTCCAGGACCAGGGTCCGCCAATCGAGCGCCCGGCGGATCGTGCCGGCAAGCATCTGGGCTGCGAAAGGTTTCTCGACGAAATCATAGGCGCCTTCACGCATCGCGCGTACCGCAAGCTGCACGTCGCCATGACCGGTGACGAGAATGACCGGCACCTCGGCATCGATCTCGCGGACGCGCTGCAGCAGGGTCATGCCATCCATGCCGGGCATGCGGATATCGCTGATGACGACACCGGCAAAACTGAAACTGATGAATTCCAGGGCGCGTTCGGCTGCCGCAAAGGTCTCGACGCGAAAACCGGCGAGCTCCAGCGCTTGCGCACTCGAATGGCGCATATCCTCTTCGTCATCGACGAGCAGGATCCGGCTCTCGATCATTCGGCAGCCTCCCGGGCATCGTTGTTTTCGACGGCGAGTTCGATGCGGAACTCGGCGCCACCCTCCGCAAGATTGGTGGCGACAAGGCTGCCGCCGAAATCCTTGATAATATTATAGGAAATCGAGAGGCCGAGGCCCAGCCCCTTGCCGACGCCCTTGGTCGAAAAGAACGGATCGAAGATGCGCTCGGCAATCGCCGGGGGGATGCCCGGCCCCCGGTCACTGATGGTCAGAACCACCTTGCCGTCTTCCCGCCGGGCACGAAGGCGAATGGTCCGGTCATCAAGCCCCTCGACCGCATCGGCGGCATTGGAGATGATGTTGACAAGCACCTGCTGCAGGCGCACGGAGCCGGCGCGCACGACGAGCGGTGCGTCGCCGAGGTCGATGTCGATGCTCGCCGCTGCAGCCTTCAGCCGAACCGAAACGATCTCCATGGTATCGCGTACCACCTCCTCGACCGGGACCGGCCCAAGCTTCTCGTTCGGCTTGCGGGCGAAGTTGCGCAAGTGCTTGCTGATTGCCGCCATGCGATCGACAAGCCCGGAAATTCGCCGGATATTATCGCTCGCCTCGTCGGAGCGACCCCGTTCGATCAGCAGTGCGGCACTGTCGGCATAGGTCTTGGCGGCGGCAAGCGGCTGGTTGAATTCATGCGAGAGCGCCGCGGACATTTGCCCGAGGCCCGCCAGCTTGCCGGCCTGGATCAGATCGGCCTGTGTCCGGCGCAACTGCTGTTCCGTCAGTCGGCGCTCGGCGATCTCCTCCTCGATCTGGGCATTGACGCGCGCAAGGTCGGCGGTCCGTTCGTCGACACGGTGTTCAAGTTCCGCTTGCGCTTCCGCCTGCATCGAGATGCGTTCATTGAGGCGGGCACGCCGTTGCAGGACAGTGGCCATGCCGAGGCCGGCAAGGCAGATCAACAGAAGCGCGGCGGCGACTGTCGTCAGCGCTTGCGTGTAGGCCGAGGCCGTATCCACTAGGACGTTCACGGTCCAATCGGCATCGGGCATATATTGCGAAAGCACGAGGTATTCGCGGCTTGAACCGTCGGAGGAGACGGTCATGAAGCGGTGGCCGGGCGAGTTGCTCTCCGCAATGGGAAGCGGTCGCAAGGTGGCGTCGGCGTACCGCCTCGAGGCCTCGGTGCGCGCGAGCCGCTCCGATGTCAGCGGCAGGATGGAGGAATAGAGCCAGTCCGGGTCGCCGGACATGAAGATGATGCCTTCGGGATCGGAAACGAAGATCCTGTATTCGCCGCCTTGCCAGGAGGCCTCGATGCTTTCGACATCGACCTTGAAGACGATCACACCGCGGATTTCGTCGCCGATCTGGATTGGTGAGCCGAAATAGTAGCCGCGCTTTAGCGACGTGGTGCCAAGCGCATAGAAGCGCGACTGCTGTCCGCGAAGCGCTTCCTGGAAATAGGGGCGGTAGCTGAAATTCTGGCCGACGAAGCTCGTTGGCCCGTCATAATTGCTGGCCGCGATCGTATCGCCATCCGGCGTGATCACATAGATATCAGAGGAGTGAAGCAGGCCGTTGATGTCTTTGAGGTAGGCGTTTACCGCCTCCCGTAGTCGCCGGTCGCGCGGGCGGGTAACGAGTTCCTGGACATCCTCGTGATCGGCGATCAGGGCAGGCAATGCCTGATAGCGATTGAGATGGCCGTCAAGTGCGGTGACGGCGAGCCTAAGAGCGGTGGTCGCCTGAGCGGTCGCCTCACGCAGATAGCTTTCGGTCGCGACCGCATAGCCTTTCCAGGCCAATATCGCTGCAAGCAACGGCAACAGCAACAATCCAGAGACCAAGCGATATTTCACAGAATGTCCGCGCGCCTCCTCGCGTGCTTACGACCATTTGCCGCGCGGTGATCTTAAGCATCGGCGCAACGCGCCACAAGCGCAGCGCTGCCGGGTCCACGTTTGTTGACGAGCAATCCGCGTCGTCAACCAATTGTTGACAATGCGTTTGGCCGTGGCCGGCTTTCGCTGCGGGCTGGAAGAGCGCATCTATGATGCAACGGAGCGCCCGGTGGCGCCGGAGAGAAAGGAACACGGCAATGCTCAATCAGATCAAGGGTCTGCATCACGTCACCTCGATGGCCGACGATGCGCGCGAAAACAATCTGTTCTTCACCAAGTCGCTCGGCCTGCGCCGCGTGAAGAAGACAGTCAACTTCGATTCCCCCGATGTCTACCATCTCTATTATGGCGACGAGGCCGGCACGCCCGGCACGGTCATGACCTACTTTCCGTTCCCGCAAATGCCGCGCGGCCGCGCCGGCACCGGCGAAGTCGGGACGACTGTTTTCTCGGTGCCGCAGGGCTCCCTCGGCTTCTGGAAAGATCGCCTGACCACATTGGGCGTCACCGGTCTCAAGGATGAAGAGACCTTCGGCGAGAAGCGCCTGAACTTTGCCGGTCCCGATGGCGACGGCTTCGCCCTCGTCGAGGTCAAGGACGACCAGCGCACGCCATGGACGGAAGGCGGTATCTCGGCTGATCATGCGATCCGCGGGTTCCATTCCGCAGCACTGCGTCTTCGCGACGAGGGCGCAACGGCCGAGCTCCTGAAGTTCATGGGCTACGAAGAACTCGACCGCAAGGACGGTGTCACGCGCCTGATCGTACCCGGCGGCAACGACGCCCGCGTCATCGACCTCGAGACGATGCCGAATATCGGTCGCGCTTCCCAGGGCGCCGGTTCGGTGCACCATATCGCGTTTGCCGTCGAGAACCGCGAGAAGCAGCTCGAAGTGCGCAAAGCCCTGATGGACACCGGCTACCAGGTGACCCCGGTCATCGATCGCGATTATTTCTGGGCGATCTACTTCCGTACGCCGGGCGGCGTGCTGTTCGAGATTGCCACCAACGAGCCCGGCTTTGATCGCGACGAGGACCTTGCGCATCTCGGCGAGGCGTTGAAGCTGCCGCAACAGCACAAGCACCTGCGGCCGATCCTGGAGAGCCATCTGCAGAAGATCGACGACTAGCACAGCCAGCACCGAGAGCTCGCCCTGCCAGCAGGTCCTTCGCAACATTGGAATGCTCAGCAGATCATTCACAGTTTCGTCGAAACAGTGGATCTAACTCTTTGAAACAAAGCACTTCCGATAGCGAGCTCGTCAGGAGTTCGCCGGAATAGCGCCAGGAGACAAAAATGGTCGACTTTGGCTATGTCCACAAACTGAAGGCCGGCAAGCCCGGTCAGCCGATCTTCTTCGTTTTCCACGGAACCGGTGGCGACGAAAACCAGTTCTTCACCTTCGCGTCCGAGCTCTTGCCCGATGCGACGATCGTCTCGCCGCGGGGCGATGTGTCGGAACATGGGGCTGCGCGCTTCTTCAAGCGCACGGGCGAGGGCGTCTACGACATGGCGGACCTCGCACGTGCCACCGAGAAGATGGCGGCTTTCGTCAAGGCGCTTGCCGCGGAGCATCAGGCTTCGGAGGTGATTGGCCTTGGCTATTCCAATGGCGCGAACATTCTTGCCAACGTGCTGATCGAAGAGGGTGTCTTCGACAAAGCGGTGCTCATGCATCCTCTGATCCCGTTCCGTCCAAAGGACAATGCGGGCCTCAAGGGGCGCCGAGTGCTAATCACGGCCGGGGAGCGTGATCCCATTTGCCCGGCCCCGTTGACGCAAGCCCTGGCCGACTACTTCCAGGGGCAGGGTGCGGCGACCGAAACCGAATGGCACTCGGGCGGACACGACATCCGCCAGAACGAAATCACCGCGATCGCACAGTTTCTGAAGGGGTAGTGCGTTTGCGGCCGAAAGAGCCGCTTCAGGCAATCCCGGCCGCAAAACCGCGTCTTTGCTGGAATTACCCTACAGCGCCGCGCGTCTTATCAGACGCGCAAAGGTCGCTGTCGCAATTTAAATTGCTGCATGTTTTTGTCCTTTAATCGGGTACGATTAAAGGAAACATGCAGTAGCTATTCCAACCGGCGGCGAAACAGCCACGAGGCGGCCGAGAGAGTGACGATGGCGATCAGCAACAGCGGGATCGTCTGTCGCGCCACCTCGACCGCCGGTATGTCCTTCAGGAATACGCCCTTCACGATGACCAGGAAGTAGCGCAGCGGGTTGATATAGGTGATCGGCTGCAGCCAGGTGGGCATGTTTTCGATCGGCGTCGCGAAGCCGGAAAGCAGCATTGCCGGCACCATGAAGAGGAAGGCGCCGAGGATCGCCTGCTGCTGTGTCATCGACAGCGCCGAGATGAACAGGCCGAGGCCCACGACGGAGGCGAGGTAGAAGATCGCGCTGCCGTAGAGCAGGAACAGCGAGCCGCGCAGCGGTACGCCGAAAATGAAGACGGCCGCCAGGATGTAGATCGTTATGTGGAACAGGCCGATCATCATCGGCGGGATCAGCTTGCCGATCAGGATTTCGTGGGTTCGAAGCGGCGAGACCATGAGCTGATCGAACGTACCAAGCTCGCGTTCGCGCGCGATCGACAGCGCGGTCACGATCAGGCCGATCAGGAGCGCGATGCTGGCGACGAGGTTTGGCACCATGAACCATTGATAGGTAAGGTTCGGATTGAACCAGTTGCGCGCAACGACCGTCATGGCGCCGGATGCCATGCGCTTGCCGGCCGGCGTCTCGGCTCCAAGCGTTCCGACGATGCGCCCGAGATAGCCGGAAACAATCTGCGATGCGTTGGAGCGACGCCCGTCGAGAATGACCTGTACCTCCGCCGGCCGGCTCGCCTCGATGTCGCGCGAGAAGGTGGGGCCGATTTCGATTGCGGCAATGACCTTTTGGGTGTCTATCGCCACACGCACCTCGTCCGGACTGTTGGTGAAGCGGATGCTGCGGAAAGTCGGCGCGCCGTCGATCTCGCGGACGAGATCCTGGCTCCAGTGGCCGTTGTCGCGGTTCAGCACCATGACGTCGACATTCGTCACCTCCAGCGTCGCGGCATAGGAAAACACCAGAAGCTGGAGGATCGGCGGGACGATCAGCACGGTGCGCCCCTTGGGGTCGCGCAACACCGCCAGCAACTCCTTGACGATCAGCGCCTTGAGCCTTGTCCACCACATCTTAGCCAATCCTCTTGCGGGTGCTGCGGGCGGCGAGCGCGAAGAAGACGCAGCCGATTAAGAGCATGACGGCGATGGCGCGCGTAAACATCGGCCAGATGTCGCCGGCAAGGAACACGGTCTGCAGGCTCGGGATCAGATAGCGGGCCGGCACGATGAAGGTGATCCATTGAATAGCCGTCGGCATCGAATTGATTTCGAAGAGAAAGCCGGAGAGCAGGAAGGCCGGCAGGAAGGCTGAGATCAGCGCGAGCTGTGAGGCGAGAAACTGGTTCTTCGTCGCCGCCGAGATCAGCAGGCCCTGGCCGAGCGCCGGCATAAGGAAGGTTGCCGAGAGCGCATAGAGCGCCACGATCGACCCGCGGAAGGGAACGCCGAAGAGGAAGACGGCGAGCAGCACGCACAGCGTCATCGACGTGAGCCCAAGGATAAAATAGGGCAGCAGCTTGCCGGCCAGCAGCTCGGCGGCCGATACGGGCGTCGCCATCATTGCCTCCATCGTGCCGCGCTCCCATTCACGGGCAACGACGAGCGAGGTGAGCAGCGTGCCGACGAGTGTCATCACGATCGCGATCGACCCGGGCACAAGGAAATTCCGGCTGGTCAGCTCCGGATTGAACCAGAAGCGCTGCTCGGCCGAAATCGCCGGCGGGCGACCGGCGCCGTCGTTCAGACGCTGGCGCTCCCAGTTGGCAAGGGTCGCCTGGGCGTAGTTCTGGACGAAGTTGGCGGTGTTGGGGTCGGAGCCGTCGACGAGCACCTGCAACGCCGGGTGGCGCCCGGCGGCATGATCCGCCGTGAAGCCGGCAGGGATCACGACGATGCCGCGTACGCGGCCGAGGACAAGATCCTCTTCGAATTCGCGCCGGTCGCGGCCGACTGTCACCTTGAAATAGCGGGAAGCCTGAAAACCCGCGGCGAGATCGCGCGTCAGCGGTGCCTCCTCCTCGATGACGAGGCCGACACGGGTCTGCGTCGTATCGAGCGAGACGCCGTAGCCGAAGAGAAACAGGAGGATCATGGGCAACACGAAGGCGATCAGGATGCTGCTCGGGTCGCGGATGATCTGATAGCTTTCTTTGCGCACCAGCGCGGCAAAGCGACGGGCCCGGGCAGTGCGGCTTTCGATGGTGGAGGATTGCGCGCTCATGCGGCCTCCTTTTCCTCCGAACCCTGGACCAGGGCGATGAAGGCATCCTCCATCGTCGGGTCCGGCAGCTTGTCATTGGCGACCTGCGCCTTCAATTCGTCGGGTGAGCCGAGTGCGATCGACCGGCCGCGGTAGATCAGCGAAATGCGATCGCAATATTCGGCCTCGTCCATGAAGTGGGTGGTGACGAGCACCGTCACGCCCTTCTCGACCAGGCCGTTGATGTGGGTCCAGAATTCGCGCCGGGTGATCGGATCGACGCCGGACGTCGGTTCATCGAGAAACAGCGCTTCCGGCTCGTGCAGCACGGCGCAGGCCAGCGCCAGCCGCTGCTTGAGGCCCAGCGGCAGATCCTTGGCCGACATGTCAAGCAGGCGGTCGAAGGCAAAGATATCGATCATCAGTTGGATGCGCTCGCGCTTGCGGGCGCCGGATAGCCCGTAGACGCCGGCAAAGAAGCTGAGATTTTGCGCGACGCTGAGGTCGCCGTAGAGCGAGAACTTCTGCGCCATGTAACCGAGCCGGTTGCGTGCCTCGGCCGCGTCGCGGCGCAGGTCGAAGCCGGCAACGCGGCCTTCGCCAGCCGACGGTTTCAGCAGCCCGCAGAGCATCTTGAATGTCGTCGACTTGCCGGCACCGTTCGGACCGAGCAGCCCGAAGATCTGGCCGCGCGGAATATCGAAGGTAATGTCGTCGGCCGCCGTGAAGTCGCCGAAGCGCTTCGTCAGGCCGCGTGCCTCGATGACGGGTTTGCTGTTCTCCATTGCAAAGGGTGTCTGGGTTTCCGCCAACCGCGAGCGGCCGCCAGGGCCACCGCCGAGCATATCGATGAAAGCATCCTCGAAGCGGGGCGCAGTGACGGTCACGCCGGGCGCTGACAAACCCTCGTCCGGTGTTGGCGGTTTGGCGTCCGGCTTCGTGACGAGGCGGATTGCTTCACCCTGAATAACGCCGTCGACGACATCGTCCTCGTCGAGATAGCGCGCAAGCTTCTGTCGGCGTCCATGTGTGATCCCGGAGACCTTGAAGACGCGGTCGGCGACGCGATCGGTCAGTTCTAAGGGGCTACCGGAAAACAGCAGCTCGCCCATGTTGAGCAGGAGCACGCTGTCGCAGGCCTCGGCCTCTTCGAGATAGGCGGTGGACCAGACGACGCCGATGCCTTCGGCCGTCAGGTTTTCGACCATCTTCCAGAGGTCTCGGCGGGAGATCGGGTCGACGCCGACGCCCGGCTCGTCCAGGAGGAGCAGGCGGGGCTTGCGCAGGAGCGCACAGGCAAGGCCGAGCTTCTGCTTCATGCCGCCGGAAAGCTTGCCGGCAAGCCGTGCGGTAAAGCGCTTGAGATCAGTGAATTCGAGCAGTTCGTCGAAAGTCGCGGTGCGCTCGGTGAGCGGCAGGCCGCGCAGATCGGCGTAAAGGTTCAGGTTCTCCTGAACGGAAAGATCCTCATAAAGGCCGAAACGTTGCGGCATGTAGCCGATGGCCGCCTGGATGTCGGCCGCATGTGTGACCGTGTCGAAACCGAGCACCTCGACCTTTCCCTCGTCCGGCAGCATCAGCCCGGTCATCAGCCGGATCAGCGTGGTCTTTCCCGCACCGTCAGGACCAACGAGCCCGGTGATCCGCCCGCCGAGGATTTCGCCATTGATATGGTCGAGCGCCGGTGGAGCATCGCCGAAGCGCTTGACCACATCCGCGATCGCGACGAAGGGGGCGTTGGTGCTCATCTAACGCCTCCAGCCCGTTCCGGCAGGCGCACGGTGACCGGCATGCCCTGCCTCAGATCCGGGCCAGGCTTGTCGACGACGATACGCAGGCGATAGACGAGGTCGGTCCTGAGCTCCGGTGTCTCCACCGACTTCGGCGTGAATTCGGCCACCGGCGAGATGAAGCCGACCGTCGCCTTGTAAGGGCGATCCGGGGCGCCGTCCGAGGTGACCTCGACGGGCATGCCGGGATGCACGCGGCCGAGGTCGGGCTCGGCGACATAGGCCCGGACCCAGACGGGCTCGTTCAGCGAGACGACATAGACCATGTCGGACGGCGCGACGATCGCGCCGACTTCGCGGACCCGCGAGAGGATTGTACCGGTGCTCGGCGCAAGAAGGCGCGTGTCGGCGAGCGATGTTCGGGCACTCTCGAGCTTGGCTTCTGCCGCCAGGACCTGTGCCTGAGCTGCCTCGATGTCTTCGATCCGGCTTCCTTCTTCGAGCAGGGCCAGGGCCTCGCGGGCGGACGTGGCACGCGCTGCGGCCGCGGCCCTGTTGGCGCTCGCCTCGTCGAGGTTCGCCTGGGAGATGGTGCCGTTCGGCCGCAACTGCCGGGCGCGCTCAAAGGCAAGATCGGTATTCTTCAGGTCGGCCAGCCGTTCCTCATGGACGGCGCGCGCCTGGGCGATTTCGGTAGGTCGTGCGCCGGCCTTCAGTTTTGCGAGATTGGCCTTGAGCGCGCCCAGTTCGGCTTCCGCCGCCGCCACTGCTTGCTCGAACGGAATGGCATCGAGGGTGGCGAGAACGTCGCCGGGTTTCACCGCATCGCCTTCGTCGACGCCAAGGCTCGCAATACGGCCATTGACTCGGAAACCAAGCGAGACCTGGCGGATGTCGACATTGCCGTAAAGCACCGAGCTTCGTTCCGTGGCGGCCCAGCCGAGCTGCCGCGGCACATCGAACCACCACGCGCCGGCGGCGGCGCCGGCGAACAATAGGAGAGCGATTGCTGGCTTGTTCATGGCTGGCGCTCCTGCTGGCCGCCGAGTGCCGCGACGAGTTCTTCTACGTGGCGACGCAGAATATCGAGCTCGCCGGGGCCGACAGCCTGCCACTTCATCTGGCGGAGCATGGCCGCGTGGGCCATGCGGAAAACGAGGATGCTGCCGACGAAGGACAGGGTCTTCAGCCGGACATGTTCGGATTGCGGCGGTTCGGCGAGGATTGTTGCAACCAGCCTGCCGGCCATGCCGATCATGGGACCCATGACATTGGTGTAGACCCGTTCGAACGCCTCGGTCGGTTCCATTTGTTCCCGAATGATGAAGCGCGCCCAGCTTTCCGACTGCCGGCTGACGAAGATGGCGACCATGTGTTGTGCCATCTGGGTCAACAGGTCCCGGGCTTCCTCAGCCGACATTGCCTTGCCTTCGCCGTCGAGGCGGGCAAGGCGCTCGAGGATCACGTTACTGAGTTCACCGACATGTCCGACGATGATCGACGCAAGGTGTTCTGCGGCAGCGATGTAGAGGCCTTCCTTGCCGCCGAAATAATAGGGGATCGCCTGCAGGTTCACGCCGGCGGTTTCCGCAAGCATGCGCGTGCTGGCGCCGTCGAAGCCGTAGCGTCCGAAGACATCGATGGAGCTCGTCAGAAGCTTCTCACGCGTGACGTCGCCGCGATCCTGCTTCGGTGTTTGTGTGGTGGATTTGTTTTTCATCATATCCTGAAATTACCTCATTCCATCGATTAAGTCAATCGAATGAATTTTAAATATTGTACGCGGTAGGAGTTGGGAGCTCGCAGCACGGACGATAAGCGGACGGTCGGTTGCCTCCCGCGGGATCGAGGTGGCAACGCAGAGAGCCTGCCATCGGCATTGGCGCAAATGGGCGCATGGCGCCTGAAGGGTGCAGAGTCAGGAGGGGAGGAGCCTATACTCTCAGAGCGGTCAATTGGCGGGACTCAGGCCGCGGCGGAAAAGTCTATCGAAATCTTGGTTCCGCGCTCTGGCGTCGTATCGATCGAAATCGTCGCCTGATGCAACTCACTGATGCGCCGGACAATCTTGAGGCCGAGCCCGAGCTGGCCGGAACTCTTCACGTAGCCGAGGTCTTCGTGGTGCTCGGGCAGATCGACGAGCCCTTTTCCGTCGTCTTCGACGGAGACCACCGGGCCGGGACCGCAGGCGAGAACGATACGGGTGCCCGGCGGATTGTGTTTCACCGCGTTCTCGATCAGGTTTCGCAGCATATTCTCGACGAGTGCCGGGATCGCGGTGACCGGTGGAGTGCCTTCGTCGACGAACTCGAGCGATTTGTCGTGGTCGAAGACGAACGGTGCGATGGCCTCCGCAACGGCGGCTCCGATCTGCGACAGGCTGGTGCGCTGGTAGGCGGAGGGATCGACTGCATCGGCCCGCGCCAGAGAGGTGAGCTGCTCGAGAATATGGGTCAGCGCGTCAAGGTCCCTTTCGGCGTTGCGAGCCCTCGGATCGTTGATGCGGCTCAGCTCCATCTTGGCGATCGACACCGGCGTCCGGATTTCGTGGGCGATCGAGGATGAGAACAGCTTCTGCGACTGGATGAGATCGGCCACCCGTGTGAGCATGCGGTTGACGGCGGTGACCAGGCGGGCGATTTCCTGCGGCATTCGTGTCAGTGGCAGGCGTGCGCTGCTGTCGCGCGGGTCCAGCGCATCGGCCGTCTTGGCGGCCATCGCGACGGGCTTCAGTGCGCTGCGGACCGACCAGATCGTCGCGCCGATGACGAGACAGAACATCAGCGTCATCGGCACGATCATCGAATCGAACATCTCGTGCAGCAGTGCGCTGTACATGAAGCCGTTGGGATCGTTGAGGATCGCGAGTTCGATGAGCAGGGTGGTGCCGCCCCGTTCGAAAGTCTGGCCGCCGGCGACACTGAAGGGCTTGCCGGGCGCGATCCGGCGCTTCCAGAATTGCGGTGCATCCATGCTGACCGGTAGGAAATGTCGGGCGCATTCGCTCGTGCAGTTCGAATAGACGATCTCGCCAGAGGCGGTACGGATGCGAAGGAAGATCGAGCTACCGTCGTCATGACGGTCTTGATAACGCTCGCGCACCTCGTGATTGGGCTCGTAGCTCACGACACCATCGCGGACCTGGACGTAGGCGGCCACATTTTCGGTTTCCTGCTGGAGCATGAGGACGCTCAGCTTGTCGTCGTCGTACCAGTAGTCGGCAAAAACGACGCCGATCTGAAGCGCCATCGCCACCAGCGAGAAGGCGATGATGCGGCGGGCGACGATGCCGATCAGCGACGGGTTGCGGGTTTTCATGAGGCGCGCCTGAGCAAATAGCCGATGCCGCGCACGGTCTCTATCTGTACGCCGGTGTCAAGCGGTTGCAGGCGCTTTCGGACGCGGGATACGGCGAGCTCGAGCGCATTTGGCGTGACTTCCTGACCGTATTCAGAAAGCGCCGTTTCGAGTTTTCGCTTCGGCACTACGCGGCCGACCTCCCGCATCAGGATTTCCATCAGCGACCGTTCGCGCGGTGGCAACGGCACGACGATGCCGTCACAGGTGAGGTCGGCGGTCGCCGGGTCATAGCGCAAGGCGCCTGCCTCCAGCACCGGCTGGACCGCCTGCGGGTTGCGCCTCAGCATCGCGCGGCAACGGGAGAGAAGCTCCCGATGATGAAATGGTTTTACCAGATAGTCGTCAGCTCCGGCATCGAGCCCGGCGATGCGCTCGTCGACGGATCCCTTGGCGGTGATGATCAGAACGGGCAGTCCCGGATAATCGTGTCGGAGTCGACGAAGCAGGGACAAGCCGTCGCCGTCGGGCAGGCCGAGATCGAGCAGTACGAGATCGTGCTCTCGTCCGGCGATTGCCATCTCAGCGTCCGCAACGGTTGAAACGGCATCAAGTCTCCAGCCAGCGTCCCGCATGGTTTCGCCGACCAGTTCTACCAGTCGCGGACTGTCTTCAACCAGGAGCAGGCGCATTGAATCATCTCGATATTACAGGGGCCGCTGTCGACCATATGGGCTTTCGCCTGGGCTGCCAACTCCTGGTCGCAATACCCACCGCCGCGTGCATGAAGCTGGCAATGAGCAATCTTGACGGGGTTTGGACAGCTTGTCCGTCGTATCTCGACCGATGAGGGGGAGGCTGCAACTGAACAGGTGGCCGTATTGCGGTCTCCACTTCGATGAAATGCCGGCGTTCGTGTCGACCATCTCTGATGTCCGCGCAGTCGCCGCTGGAGACCCGCTTTGATACTTTCGAGAATTCGCCGGCCAGAGATCGGTGGCATCGCTCTCAGCGCGCTCGTCAGCGCCTATCTGCTTCTTGTCACCAACAAATCCTTCTGGACCCATGCGGTCGCCTATTTCAACGATTCCGCTGTAGCGCTGCTCTCCTTCAGCGCGGCACTCTGCCTGCTGACCTTTGCAGGGCTGACGACTGCCTCCGTCAAATATGTGATGAAGCCGGTGCTGATCTTCTTGATCATGGTGTCGGCGTCGGCCTCCTATTTCATAGATACCTTCGGCGTGATCATCGACAAGGACATGATCGGCAATGCGGCCGTGACCACGCAGGCGGAAGCCGGTCACCTGCTGACCGGGAGCCTGGCGATGCATTTGCTGCTCTACGGCGTGCTTCCTTCGCTTGTCGTCGCCTTGGTCAAGGTCCGTCGCCGCCGCTTTCTCGCCAATGCTGCGGTCAATCTCGCGGTGATCATCCCCTGCCTCCTCGTCAGCGGTGGGCTGGTCTATGCGAATTTCGCGAATGTCGCCTATGTGGTCCGAGAACATAAGGACCTGATGAAGCGGTTCAATCCGACCGGGCCGGTGTCGGCGGCCGTGCGATATGCCGCTTCGACCTACAAGGAGCGCAACATCGTCGTACAGCCGCTCGGTACCGATGCGCATCAGGGTTCGCGGATCGCAGCCGTCGGCAAGCCCGTGGTTGTTGTGGTCGTTGCCGGCGAAACCGCACGGGCAATGAACTTCTCTTTGAACGGCTACGCACGCGAGACCAATCCAGAACTGAAGGCGCTTGGTGTCGTCAACTACACCGACACGACGAGCTGCGGCACGGCGACAGCGATTTCGCTGCCCTGCATGTTCTCGGTCTATCCGCGCAACGAATATAGCGAATGGAAAGCGCGGTCGACGGAAAATCTGATGAACGTGCTGACGCGTGCCGGCGTCTCGACCACGTGGTGGGACAACAACACGGGCAGCAAGGGTATCGCCGACCTCATCAGCTTCGCCAGCATGACCAACCAGAAGAACAGTCCCCTGTGCAAGAACGGGGAATGCCTGGACGAGATCTTCCTCGGCGAACTCGACAAGAAGCTACAGGCGACGACCTCGAACAGCGTGATCGTGCTGCACCAGCTCGGTAGCCACGGGCCGTCCTACTATCTGCGCTACCCCGAGAGGTTCCGTCGGTTCACCCCGGATTGCCGCACGCCCGAACTGATGAAGTGCTCGGTCGCCGAGATCACCAACGCCTACGACAACACGATCCTGTACACCGACTACGTGCTGGCGAGTGTTGCCCGCCTTCTGGAGAAGCACCAGGACCGCGTCGCCGGGGCGATGATCTACATGTCCGATCACGGCGAGTCGCTCGGCGAAGACGGTATCTATCTGCATGGTGCGCCCTATGCGATCGCCCCGCGCGAGCAGACGCAGGTGCCATTCGTCGCCTGGTTCTCGAAACCTTATCAGGCGTCCATGGGTGTCGATACCGCCTGTCTGGCCAAGGACACGGCGCAGCCGAAGTCGCACGATAATCTCTTCCACACCGTGCTCGGCATGATGAACGTCGAGACCAAGGTCTACAAACGCGACCTTGATGCTTTCGCAGACTGCACGAGGAAGCCGCCCGCCGGCAACCCGGCCTTCCAGTCTGCCGATACAGCCAAGGACCTGCCGGCCGATACAACACGCCCCGTCGCCTCGCCGGGCGCACTCTGATCTGACCACAAACGCGGTCGCGTATCGCTTTTTTTCGGGTTCTCGGAACAAAAGCGCCTTTCGACGCTTCCTTGCATACATGTCCTCGACTCCGCACGGACGGTCGGCGAGCCTTTTGCCATGTCAGTCCGGTGGACCGAGGCGCCAATCCGCTTGCAGGAGGATTAGATGCGCGTCGTCGGTATACAGGTTTCCCCGGAACGGGCCGGTCGGGCCGGATTTAGCGTCGAGTTCGTCGGCGATGGCGGGGAAGTGGTGACCGTGATGTGCCCGCAGGATAGCGCCGGCTCGTTGAACCGGCTCAACGCCGTTGCAAAGGCAAAGGAAATGCTCAAGACGGCGCTCGACGCAGATGAAGCGTTGCAGGCCGCCGGCGCCCCGACGGGGTCGCTACGAGGTCCGCTGCTGAATGCCCGTCAGGCGCACGATCGGGATGCGATGGAAGAACAGCTCGACGAGGGGCTCGAAGATACATTTCCGGCGAGCGATCCGGTATCGATCGCCACCTCGACGATCGCAAAAGGCCATTCCCGCCGCTGAGGGCTCAGCGGCGACGCGAGCTGTCCGCATCTTGGCGGCAGCCACGGCTTTGGCGATTTCGTTCGAAAGCGTACCTCCGCCCAGTTTCGGCCACCTCGGCGGACTATCGGCAAAATTGTCGGGCACTTTGACGCGAGTCGGTTGTTTCGATCGATATCGCGCGCATACGTTTCGACGAAAGACTTGTTATAGTGTTTTGATTTATTGATATTTTCCCCTGGATCAGCCCGGTCCGAGGGTATGGAGTGTGTGTGGAGAGTAGACGCATGGCCGCCCGGCAACTCACCTTCGCGATCGGCGACATTCATGGTTGCCTTGAACAGTTGCGTGTGCTCCTGCACGAGATTGAAGCCTATGCGCCGGCGGGCAGGGTCATCTTTCTCGGCGACTTGATCGACCGGGGGCCTGACAGTCGCGGTGTCGTCGAATTGGTCATGGCCGGCCCGTCCAAGCCCGGTTGGACCTGGCTGACACTCAAGGGCAACCACGAAGATATGCTGTGGGGCGCCAGCAGCGGCGAGTACGACGTTGATTGGTGGCTCTTCAATGGTGGCCAGGAGACGCTGGTCTCCTACAACGGCGTCATTCCCGGTCGGCATCTGAAGTGGATGAAGGAACTCCCAACGATCCTTGTCGAACGACACCGCATTTTCGTGCATGCGGGTGTCGATGAGACGCTGCCGCTGGAGCAGCAAGGCGACGAGATCTTTCTCTGGATCAGGCGACCAGAGGACTATTCCGGCGAATATTGGGGGAAGCATCTCTGTCATGGACACACACCCAGTACGGTCAACCCGCGTACGATCGGCAACCGGACCAATGTCGACTCCGGCGCCGTCTTCAGCGGCGTCCTGTCCTGTGCCGTTTTCGATGACGATCAGCCCGGTGGCCCGATCGATTTCCTCATGACGACACGAGTCCAGGCCGCGAGCTGAGCGAGGCCACTGGCAGTGCAGGCGCAAATGGCATTGTGCGCCTGATCGTCCGGTAGTAGGTGTGCCTTTTCCACGGGGCGATGTTGCTGCCGCCCGTTTCACCATCTCAGGGGATTGCCTTGGACGCCGCGCCTACATCCGTTCTCACGAAGAATTTTGCCGCCCTATTGTTCGATATGGATGGCACATTGCTAAACTCCATGGCCGTGGTCGAGCGCGTCTGGGGCGCCTGGGCCGTGCGCAACGGTCTCGACCCGGTCGAAATGATGAAGACCGTGCACGGCGTTCGCGCCGTCGATACGATCCGTAGCCTGCAACTGCCCGATATCGATGCGGAAAAGGAAGCCTACGATTTGGCGCTTGCCGAGATCGCCGATGTCGAGGGAATCGTCGAGATCCCTGGCGCCGTCGCCTTCCTGAATTCCCTGCCGCCGGAGAAATGGGCGATCGTGACCTCGGCGCCGCTCGACCTGGCGGTGCGCCGTCTTGCGGCTGCCGGCATCCCGACGCCGCAACTGATGATAACCGGCGAAGATGTCTCGACCGGCAAACCCGATCCGCAGGGCTATCGCATGGCTGCCGAACGTCTGGGGGTGCGGCCGGAGGATTGCCTGGTGTTCGAGGACGCGCCTGCTGGTATCCTGGCGGGCCTTGCGGCCGGCGCGGACGTCGTCGTCATCACCGGAGCCCATGAGGCCGCTGCCGACACCCCGCACATGACACTTGCCCGTTACCATGACATCGAGGTGGAGCTTGCAAGCGACGGCATGCTGTCACTTCGCCGGACGCTCTGAATGCTTGCAAAAGAGCCGAAGGTCGTCGCCGACCTTCGGCTCCTTTCCCATTTGCCAAGAGCGGGATGAGGAAAGTGTTTTGCGGTTTTCCGACCGCATCCCGCTCTCACTTATAAGAATCGATCACGTGTACGGTTTTGGGCCGATTCGTCCCAAAACCATTGTGATCTAAGCGTTGAGCCAGCATTTCGTTAGCGCGTGGCCGCCCATCAGTTCGCCGTTCGGATCGTCCACCCAACCGCCGACCTTGTCGCTCGTCGCGTCGATGTAGTTGTTGAACATCGGCACGATGACGCCGCCTTCGTCACGCAGAATCATGGCCGCCTGGCGATAGAGCGCCTTACGTTTGGCCGTATCGAGTTCGCCGCGCGCCGTGAAGATCAGCTTGTCGAAGTCCTCGCGGAAGAAGCGCGTATCGTTCCATTCTGCCTTCGATAGGTAGGCGATCGAATAGACCTGGTCCTGCGTCGGCCGCCCGGTCCAGTAGGACATGCTGAAGGGCTGCTTGTTCCAGACGTCCGACCAGTAGCCGTCGCCGGGCTCGCGCTTCAGGTCGACGGTGATCCCGCATTTGGCGGCGCTCATCTGGAAGAGCTGCGCGGCGTCGACGGCGCCGGGGAAGGCAACGTCCGAGGTCCTGAGCAACACCGATCCGCTATGACCGGACTTCTTGTAGTGGAACTTCGCCTTGTCCGGATCGAAGACCCGCTGCTCGATGTCATTGTCAAAGAGCGGATAGCCCTTGATCATGGGGGTGTCGTTGCCGACGGTGCCGTAGCCGGCGAGCACTTTCGCAACCATCTCCTCGCGGTCGACCGCATATTTCAGCGCCAGGCGCAGGTCGTTGTTGTCGAAGGGCGCGGTGTTGCAGTGGGCGATGAAAACGTAGTGGCCCTTGCCGGGCACGTTGCGGATGACGACGCCGGGCAGGCGCTTGATCAGGGCAACGACCTTTGGCTCGATGCGGTTGATCATGTGGATTTGGCCGCTCTGCAGCGCGGCGGTGCGCGCGGTCGAATCGTTGATCACGGCGATTTCGATCTGGTCTGCATGGCCGCGCTCGGCGGCGCCCCAATAGCCTTCGTGGCGTTCGGCAACGTGTTTGACGCCAGGTTCGTTGGAAACGACCTTGTAGGGGCCGGTGCCGATGCCGGCCGTCGGGTCGTCCTTGCCGCCGTTCGGCTGGATCATCAGGTGATAGTCGCTGACAACATAGGGCAGGTCGGCGTTCGGCTGGCGTAGCGTGATGACGACGCTGTCGCCATCGGCCTTGATGGTCTCGAATTCCTGGACGAAGGGCAGGGCCGCCGACTTGGAATCGGCATCGCCATGGCGTTCGAGCGTGGCCACCACGTCGGCTGGCGTCAGGTCCTTGCCGTTGTGAAACGTGACGTCCTTGCGGATCTTGAAACGCCAGGTCTTGGCGTCGGGTGTCGCCTCGTAGGCTTCAGCGAGGCGATGCTCGATCTCGCCGGTCGGAGACACTTCGAGAAGCTGCTCTCCCCAGCAGCGCCCGAGCGTGTAAGGGACCTGGCTCGCCCACGTCGCGGGATCGAGGCTGTTCGTCGATTCGCCGCCGACGAGGCCTGCTTTCAGTGTTCCCCCTTTGACGGGCCCGGCCGCTCGGGCTGCCTGGCCGAGCAGCAGGTTCGCCGACGCGACGGTCACGCCGAGCGCTGCGGCGCGCCCGAGAAACTCCCGTCGCGACAACCGCCCCGCAGCCACCTGTTGGCTCATGAATTCCAGTTCTCTTGGCATGGCTCACTCCCTCCCTTGTAAGACCCGCCCGGCGCACCGGTATTGTCACAGATATTGGAGACGGATATCGCGCCTGGATTCTTGCCGCGCGACAGTTGGTGCCGCAGATCGACTTGAGAACGTCGTATCTTCGACTACCCGCACCACTGACGGCGGGCGTCAGCCCTTGCGGGGATAGCGTTGCAAAATGGCGGAGATATCCGGCTCAGTCTTGTCGGTATCGAGTTCGGCGCAGTTCGATGGCGCCCAAGCGCCCGAATACTTTGTCGTCAATATTGTATACAATCATGTTGATGTTTGTATTCTACTATCGTATGCAACTGATGGCGTAGGCAATTGCGGGCCGGAGTCGATCGGTCAGGGAGGAGGCGTGCGATGAGGACCGCACGACCAGGGCCGGTCAGGACAAGGAAAAACCAAGGGAGGGAATTCATGAAAAACAGGATCCTACAGCTTTGCGCGACCGTTGCGGGCATCGCCATCGGGCTTGTGGCCGCGACGTCTGCGAACGCGGCGACGACGCTCGAAACGGTCAAGGCGCGCGGCAAGCTGATCTGCGGCGTCTCGATGAGCACGCCGGGCTTTGCCACCGCGGATGCGAAGGGGCACATGCAAGGCTTCGACGTCGACGTCTGTCGGGCTGTCGCCGCCGCCGTTTTCGGTGACCCGGAAAAGGTCGATTTCGTCCTGACGAACATCAACACGCGCTTCCAGGCGCTGCAGTCCGGCGAAATCGACATGCTGTCGCGCCAGACGACCCTTACCTTCTCGCGCGAAGTCTCGCTTGGCCTCGACTTCGGGCCGACCGTCTTCTACGACGGCCAGGGGCTGATGGTCGCGAAGTCGCTTGGCGTCAACAGCGCCAAGGAACTGACGGATGCGGCGATCTGCACGCTGCCGGGTACCACGACCGCTCAAAACCTCAGCGACTTCTTCCGCTCGATCGGCGGCAAGTTCGAACTGGTCGTCTTCGAAAATCCGGACGAAAACCGCAACGCCTTCTTCTCCGGCCGTTGCGAAGCGATCTCGTCCGACCGCTCGGACCTCGCTTCGATCCGCGCCGTCGCCAACAACCCGGACGATTACGTCGTTCTGCCGGAAACCATCTCCAAGGAGCCGCTGGCGCCCGCCGTTCGCCAGAACGATTCCAACTGGCGTGACATCGTGTCCTGGTCGGCCTGGATGCTGATGGCAGCCGAGGAGCGCGGCATCACCCAGGCCAACGTCGACGAGATGACCAAGAGCGAGGATCCGGAGATCCAGCGCATGCTCGGCGTCAACGAGGAGCTTGGCAAGATGCTGAACCTCGACAACAAGTGGGGCTACAACATCATCAAGGGCGTCGGAAACTACGGCGAAGTGTTCGAGCGCAACCTCGGCACCAAGACCGCACTCGGCCTGACGCGCGGCCCGAACACCCGCTGGAGCGAGGGTGGCCTGCTCTACGCACCGCCGTTCCGTTGAGGTTTGACGGGTCCGCGTCTCGGCGCGGACCCACCTTCCTGCTGCATGTTTCCTTGGATCGTCTCCGATCTGTGGAAGAACTGCGGACGTTCAAAGTGCCAAAGCGACCTCTGCGCCTAGATGAGATCCGCGGCGCTGTAGGTCCTGCCTAAGGGACGGGTGCCCGATGCCCCTGTTTTATGATGCGCGCATTCGCGCCTATCTCTATCAAGCGATCGCCGTCGGCATCGTGTTGCTCATCGCCTGGGTGATGTTCAGCACCGCGAGCGCCAATCTTGCCAAGCAGGATATCGCGACCGGCTTCGGCTTCCTGGCGCGCCAGGCCGGCTTCGTCATCACGGAGACCGCGATCACCTACGAGCCGACGGATACGATCGGTCGTGCAATCCTCGTCGGCATTGCCAACACGGTCAAAGTCTCGCTGTTCGCTGCATTGCTTGGCACGATCCTTGGCCTGCTCGTCGGCATTGGGCGGTTGTCGCACAACCCCGTGCTGTCGCGGCTGATGCTTGCCTATGTGGAAGCGCTCCGCAACGTGCCGCTGCTGCTCTATCTGCTGCTCTGGTATTCGCTGATCATCTCCACGTTTCCGCCGGTCAAGCAGGCGATCCAGATGCTCCCGGGAGTATTCCTGTCGAACAGTGGCCTGGTCATGCCCGCGCTGCACTGGGAAAGCGGATTTGCGGCATTGATCACGGCTCTTGTCGTCGCGGCCGTCGCGGCCAGTTTCGTCGCGCGGATCCTCGGCCGCAGGCGCGTCGTCACCGGAAAGGACATGCCGGTGGCCGCGATCGCCACGCTGGCGTTCTTCCTGCCGATCGCTGCGGCGCTGCTGTTCGCCAACATTTCGGTCGCCTGGGACGTGCCAGTGCTCGGCCGGTTTCGTTTGAGCGGTGGTTATCACCTGCGTCCGGAGTTCGTGGCGCTTCTCCTGGGCTTGACGCTCAGTGTGTCGGCCAACGTTGCGGAGATCGTGCGGGCCGGCATCCAGGCGGTCAGCAAGGGGCAATGGGAGGCTGCGACGGCACTTGGCCTCTCTCGCGCGCGCACCCTGAAACTGGTGATCCTGCCACAGGCGCTCAGGATCATCATCCCGCCGCTCACCAACACCTATCTGACCGTCTTCAAGAACAGTTCGCTGGCGATCGCCATCGGCTATCCGGACCTCGTGATGGTCTCGAACACGATTATGAACCAGACCGGACAGGCGATTGAATCCATTGCCATTTTCATGGGCGTCTATCTCGGACTGTCGATCCTTATCTCGCTGGTGATGAACTGGTACAACGCCAAGGTCGCGCTGAGGGAGCGCTGAGCCATGACACAGATCGATACCCTCATCAGCGGCTCTGCGCTTACGTCCCATCGTGAAGTGCCACCGGCGCCGAAAGGTCGCTGGCTCGGCGCCTATTTCGGAACGCCAGGCAATGCGCTGATCACCATCCTTTGCCTCGGCACGATCTTCGCGCTTGCCAAGCTCGCAATCGGTTGGCTGTTCATCGACGCAACCTTTTCCGGCACGCCGGCCGAATGCAAGGCGACGAGTGGCGCCTGCTGGCCGTTCCTCTCAGCGAAGATGCGCTACATCTTCTTCGGATTCTATCCGTTCGAGGAGCAATGGCGGCCGCTGGCGGCGATGCTCTTGTTTCTCGGCGCCTGCCTCGTCTCGATGGTGCCGAAGGTCTGGGGACGGACGCTGTTCATTGCCTGGATCGCAATCATCCTGCCGACGCTCTATCTGCTGATGGCAGGCGGGTTCTTCGGTCTGGCCGTCGTCCCGACGGCGCAATGGGGCGGTCTGCCGCTCTCCTTCATGCTTTCCTTCATCGGCCTTGCCTTCGCGCTGCCGCTCGGCATCGCGCTTGCGCTCGCCCGCGCCTCCAGTCTTCCGGCAATCCGCATCCTGGGGGTCAGCTTCATCGAGATCGTGCGCGGCGTGCCGCTGATCAGCATCCTGTTCATGGCAACGGTCATGCTGCCTCTGTTCATGCCAGACGGCATCACCGTCGATAAGCTCGTCCGCGCACAGGTGGCGATCATTCTCTTTGCCGCCGCCTATATCGCCGAGATCGTCCGTGGCGGCTTGCAGGCGGTACCCAAGGGGCAGTTGGAGGCCGGCCATTCGCTTGGCCTGCACTACTGGCAGATCATGCGGAAGATCGTGTTGCCGCAAGCGTTGAAGAAGGTCATCCCGCCGCTCGTCAGCCTCTTCATCGGGTTCTTCCAGGATACGACGCTCGTGACCATCGTCGGCCTGCTCGACTTCCTGGATACTGTGCGTACCGCCATGCGCGATCCGGAATGGCAGGGTATCGCGGTGCTGGAAGGTTATGTCTTCGCTGCCGTCGTTTATTTCGTTTTCAGTGCTCTCATGGGAGCTTACAGCCGTTTCCTAGAGCAATATTTCAGGACCACGCATGACTAAAGAGATCCACGTCATCCGCAATGTGCACACGCTCGTCGCCTTCGATCGCGAGCGGAACGGCCACGTCTATCTGCACGACACCGACATCGCCTATGACGACAAGGGCTTCGTCCATGTTGGTGGCCACTACGACGGGCCATTCGACAGCGAAAGTTCCGGCCGCGACCGGATGATCATGCCGGGCTTCGTCAACGTCCATTGCCATTCCGGCGAAGAGCCGATCTCCAAGGGTATTTTCGAGGACATGGGTACGGCCGCCCTTTGGGGCAACGCGCTCTACGAATACTCCAACCTTCTGGAGATCGACGACGACGCGATCGAGGCGTCGCTGACGGTCATGGTCGGCGATCTGATGCGCAGCGGCGTCACCACGCTGCTCGACATTGCGGGCCCGCATGAAAGCTGGCTGCCGACGCTCGCCCGAAGCGGTGCACGTGCCTTCGTCGCGCCCGGCTTCCGCGAGGCGCAATGGCATGTCGAAGACAGCCACCGCCTCGATTTCCGCTGGGACAAGGTGCGCGGTCGGGAAGCCTTTGCGCGGGCGCTGGAGGTCGTCGACGCAGCGGCTGCGCACCCATCCGGTCGCCTTGGCGGCGTCGTGGCGCCATCGCAGATCGAGACCTGCTCGCCGGAACTGCTGCAGGATGCCGTGACGGCTGCGCGCAAGCGCGGCATTCCGGTCACCATTCACGCCGCCCAGACCATGGCCGAACATGAGGAACTGCTGCGTCGCCACGGGTTGACCGCCGTGCAATATCTCGAAAGTCTCGACCTGCTCGGTAAAGATCTGATCCTCGGCCATTGCATCTTCGTCGACAGCCATTCTTGGACCCGGCAACGCACTGAGGTCGACCTGCGGCTGTTGGCCGACCGCAAGACGACCGTTGCCCATTGCCCGGTCACCTTCTCGCGCAGCGGCATGGCGCTGGAATCCGTCGGCCGCTACCGCCGGGCCGGCGTCAACATCGCGCTCGGAACGGACAGCTATCCCTTCAACATGCTCGAAGAAATGCGTCAGGCGAAGATCTGCGCACGGCTCGCCGGCAAGTCCGTCTTCGACGTCGCGACCGGTGACATCCTGGAAGCCGCGACTATCGCAGGCGCCAGGGCGCTCGGCCGTGATGATATCGGGCGGATCGCCGTCGGCTCAAAGGCGGATTTCCTCGTGGTCGATCTTCGCCACCACGCGATGCAGCCGATCTATGATCCCTTGCGCAACCTCCTGCATTGTGCGGCTGAGCGGGCGATCGAACGGGTCTATGTCGACGGCACCTGCGTCGTCAGCGGCGGGCGGCCGACCCTGATCGATTATGACGGCGCGCTCGCGAAGCTTCAGGAGGCGCAGGACTACGCCTGCCGCAAGGCGCCCGAAAACGACCCGAGGGGCCGCGGGATGCGGACGCTCGCGCCGCTGTCCCTGCCCACTGCTGCTTCTGCAAAGGCGTAGAGTACAACAGAACTTGGTTAGCCCCTGAAGGGCCGGGCAGGGAAAATATCAGTAGAAAAGGCGGTGGGCGGCGAAGAGGCAGATCAGGACGGCTGCCGCCCCTCCCGCCAACGCGCCAAGCCGTCTCTCGATGAAATCACGGATGTCTTCGCCAAAGCGGCGCAGAAGCCAGGCAAGCAGGAAGAAGCGCGCGCCGCGCGCGATGATTGCCGACACGATGAAAAAGCCGAGATTAATGTTGGCAGCGCCCGACAGGATGGTCACGACCTTGATCGGCGGCAGATGTGCCAAGCCTGATGTCACGAGCAGCAAGGCCAGCATTTCGGCGTCGACCGACGCCTTCAGATGCTCGAACGTATCGAGCTTGCCGTAGAACTCCAAGAGCGGCCTTGCCAGCGTATCGAAGGCATAATGGCCGAGATACCAGCCGGCAATACCCCCAAGCACCGAAGCGATGGTTGCAACCAGCGCGTAGCGCCATGCCCGCTCCGGGCGCGCCAGCGCCATTGGGATGAGAAGCAGATCCGCGGGAACCGGAAATATCGAGCTTTCGACAAAGGCGATGATGCCAAGCCAGACAATAGCGGTTTCTCGTGTCGCGAGCGACATCGTCCAGTCATAGAGGCGTCGGAGCATGGTTTGTGCTTCGCTGTTGGTGGTGAGCCTCTCTATAAACGACCGAGGGGGGTGTAAATGTGGCCGGCTCCGGCATTTGAAGGATTTCTTACGGAAGGGGCTGCTCTGGAACAGAAGGTGCGGGAGCATCCTCGTGTGTTCATCTCAACGCCAAGGCGCTCAGGCACTTGCCATGCGCGCGTAGCGGCCGGGCGGCTGGCCGACATGGCGGCTGAAGGCGGTACTGAAGGTACTGGCCGAACCGTAGCCGACGCGTTCGGCGACCGAGGCGAGATCAAGATTGCGTTGCCGCAGCAGGTCCTTGGCGATCGCCATGCGCCATACGAGCAGATACTCCATTGGCGGCACGCCGACGGCGCGGGTGAAGCGCTCGAAGAACACCGAGCGAGAGAGCGCCGCCTCGTTTGCGAGTTTCGCTACGGTCCACGCATGCGCGGGATCGGTGTGGATCTTGCGAATGGCCACCGCCAGCCGCGCGTCTCCAAGGCCACGCAACAGGCCGGGTGTTGCGCTTTCGCCCTGAATGGACCGAAGGGCCTCGACGAGCAACACTTCCACGAACCGCGCCAGAACCAGGTCTCGTCCTGGCCGTTCGTCACGCGCCTCTTCGCCAACCAGGCGCACAAGCGTCGAAAGCCGATCGATCCCGCGCAGATGTATCAATGCCGGCAACAGTGAAACAAGCAGTCCGGCATCGGGCGAGTCGAGGACGAAATAGCCGCCGAGCAGGCGCACGTCGGCTTCGCCATGCTGCCTGCCGTGGCGAATTTCGTCCGTCGGCGCCGGCGCTGCCTTGGGATCGATGAAGGTCGGTTGAACCGGGTCGAATCCCGAAAGGGTGAAGCCCGGGGTCGTCGGCAACAGCACGAAGTCGCCGGCCTCCAGCGTGACGGGTGTCTCGCCATCGACGGCCAGCCGGCAAGCCCCCTCGACGACGGTGCAGAAGCTAGGCTCTCCGAATTCGGCATAGCGTACGGCCCAGCGGCCAGCGCCGCTGATGCCCTTGGTGAACACCGTGCGTGGGCGGAGAAGCTGAATGAGCTGTGAGAGCGGATCGATCATCTCAGGACGATAACAAATGAAATTAGGACTTCAAGCCGTAGATCGTCCTGGTCGTGGACGCTATCCGTTGTCCATCGAAACAACTGAGGTATAGCGATGAAGACCGTATTGATTACCGGCTGCTCCTCCGGTTACGGGCTGGAGACGGCGCGGCGCTTCCATGCCGAGGGCTGGAACGTCATCGCCACGATGCGTACGCCGCGCCGAGACATTCTGCCGAAATCCGAGCGGCTCCGGGTCTTATCTCTCGATGTCACCGACCCCGAAAGCATCTCAGCCGCGATCGAGGACAGCGGCCCCATCGACGCCCTCGTCAACAACGCCGGTATCGGCGTAGTGGGTGCCTTCGAAGCGACGCCGATCTCCCGTATCCGCAAGGTCTTCGACACCAACACCTTCGGGGTGATGGCGATGACGCAGGCGGTGATACCGCAGTTTCGTACCCGCAAGGCGGGTGTCATCGTCAACGTTACGTCCACGGTGACGCTTGCCGCCATGCCGCTCGCCGCAGCCTATACCGCCAGCAAGACGGCGATCACCGGCTTCACCGGCTCGCTGGCCCACGAATTGGAAGCCTTCAACGTGAGGGTCAAACTGGTCGAACCTGGCTACGCGCCGACCACGCGTTTCGCCCACAACACCGCGATTCGCGTTGAGGATCTGATCCCGGCTGCCTACGCCGATTTTGCCGCACCCATCTTCGCGCAGTTCGCGGCCCCGCCCTTGGTCACCACCGAAACCGATGTGGCAGAGGCTATTTGGCAAGCGGCGAACGATCTTTCCGGCCAGCTCCATTTTCCGGCCGGTGCCGATGCGGTGGCGCTTGCCAAAGCAACTTGATGCCGCCCTTCGGCGCGGATACGCGGACGGTGCGCGGTCAGGTCATCCCAGCGTTAAGCGATCAGGCGGGGGCGCGCATCCGTCTCTGTCTGGTCGCGTAGGCTGGATGTCGTGCGGAAGCGTTCGACGAGGTCGAAAAGGCCGGATGCCTGGCTTGAGAGCCGAAGGGTCATGGCGGTGCTGTCTTCGACCATCGCATTGTTCTGCTGCGTCACGGCGTCGAGCGACAGCATGGTCTGGTTGACGTGCTGCAGATCGTTCGCCTGGTCGCGCGCATCGCCGGCAATCTGCTGCGTCTGCTCGTTGATCGCATGGATCTCGCCGGAGATTTCGTCGAGCGCATCGCCTGCCGCCCGGACCAACGAGACGCCCTTCGTCACTTCCTCGGCCGAGGTGGTGATGATCGCCTTGATTTCCCGGGCAGCGAGAGCGGATTTCTGTGCCAGTTCCCGCACTTCATGCGCGACGACGGCAAAGCCCTTGCCCGCTTCGCCGGCACGGGCCGCCTCGACCCCCGCATTCAAAGCCAAGAGGTTGGTCTGGAACGCGATGTCGTTGATCGTGCCGATGATCTGCGAAATGGCGGCCGATCCCTTCTCGATCTGGGCCATGGCGCTGACGGCATTCATGACCACCTGACCCGAGCGGTCGGAACTGGCCTTGGCGGCAGCGGCGATCGTCGTGGCCGATGAAGCGTGTTCGGCGGTGCGCCCGATGGTCGCGGTGATTGCGCTCAGCGCTGCAGTTGCTTCCTCCAATGTCGCCGCCTGATGTTCGGTGCGCTTGGCAAGCTGGCCGATGGCGTCGCGCATCTCGCTGGTTTCGCCGTCGATGTCAGCGCTTCTCGCCTTCACGTCGCCGAGTGTGACGGCAAGGCTTTCCAGCGACAGGTTGAAGTCCGAGCGCAGGCGATCGAAACCGGCGCCGAAGGGGTGGTCGATGCGTGCGGTCAGGTCGCCTTGAGACAGCCGCTCCAGGCCGGACGCCAGCATCTCCACCGCCTCGTTGATCTGGCGCGACACTTCGGACTGGGTCGTCTCGCGCACTTGCCGTTCCTCTTCGATCATGGCCCGCGTTTCCGCCGCCTCGGTTTCAAGGCGGGCGCGATCGAGAAGCGCATCGCGGAAGACGAGGACGGACCGGGCCATGTCGCCAATCTCGTCTTTGCGGTCCCGGCCGACGCCGCCGATCGTCGTATCGCCGTCAGCGAGCTGGCTCATGTCACGGACGAGACCCGTGATCGGGCGCGTCAGCCGGCGTGAATACCAGATGGAAATCGCTAGTGCCGCTGCGAGGACGGCGAGAGCGGTCGCGAGCGTCCAGTTGCGCAAGGCGGTGACGGCCGCAAATGCCTCCCGTGACGTCATGACGGCAGCCATGGTCCAGCGGGTGCCGAAAGCATCGAGGCTGGTGGTAGCCATCTGCGCTTCCTCACCGCGGAAATCGGCGAGCTTGCCGCTGATGATGCCATCTTCCGCCAAGCGATCGGCCACGATCCGGGCCTTGAGGGTATCGTTGTCCGGTGTGTCGGCGCTGTCGGCGAGGTAAAATCCGTTGGCGTCGATGAGGACCGTTTCGCCCGTCTCGCCAAGGCCCGTGCGGTTGCCGACGATCTCGCCAATGCGTGCATCCGGCATCTCCAGGATCAAGGTGCCGATCTTGCCGTCGATCGATTCCAGCGGGATGGCGATGAACGCCGCGGCGCTGCCGGCGAGCGGCGAATAGGCCTCGTAGGACGCGAAGGCCAGCTTGCTCTTGTCTGTATCTTCGGCGGTCTCGCGGAAAATCCGGCCAAGCCCCGTGTCCTTCCAGGATTGGTCCTTCAGGTTGACGGCAAAGTCGCCCTTCTTGTTGAGGGAGTAGACGACGTCACCGCTAAGATTGGCGAGCAGCACGTCGCGATAGCCATGAGCCTCCGCGAAGCGGCGGAAAAATGGGTGATAGCGCGCATGGAGCGCATCGTAGTCGTCGACGCCGGCGGTGCTGTAAAGCGCGCGCTTGTCTTCAGGATTTGGGTTTTCCGCCAGATAACGGCGCTGCAATTCGCTTTTTGCCTTGTCGCCGAGCTTGGCGGCAGCACCATTGAGATCGCTGAGCGCCTTGGCGACCGATTTTTGTGCCTGGAGGGTGCGCAGGTCGTTTTCTATCGTGGTGAGGTAATGGCGAAGCTCGTTGCGGCGGGCATCGGCGAGCGCCTCCAGCTTCTCGATCGCCGCGCGCGACGACAGGTCGCCGCTGACCGTCAGGCTGGCAAGACTGGTAGCAGCGACGGAGAAGGCAGCCAGGGCCGCCGCTGCGAGGGGTAGCTTCGCGGACAAACGCATAACAATCACCGGGCATCAAGGGGAGAGAGGCCATGCCGAAGGGTTGGTCGCGACGCCTCATGCGCCCGGCGGGAACGCTCCCGCGCGGGAGAGTTATACGGTCTCAGGTTACAGCTTGATGACGTTTGGATGACAATGCGAAAGATTGGCTGGCTATCTCGGTAGGGTGCCCGTCAGAAAGATCTCTGCGCAACGTTCCGCGCGGGCCATGATCGTCGCCTCGTCGATACCGCCGATCCGGCCCATCATGACGGCGCGTTGCGGCTCCATCGCCATCATTCCGCGCAACATGCCCGCCGCCATACGGGGATCGTCGATTGCGAGGCGACCGAGAGCCGCTTGCGCCCTCAGCCAGCGCTCCAGTGTTGCGTTTGTCCGCTCGATCGCCCGCTCCCAGAAGGTGGCGGCGATCTCCGGAAAGCGCTCCGCCTCCGCGAGCACCAGACGTGTGATGGCGATCGTATTGGCCGCGAGAACGAGGTGCCCATAGGCGGCAAGCAGCCGCACGAGACCGGTCTTGACGTTAACGGCGTCCAGATACTCTTCGTCCGCTTCGAGCACGAATTCTGCGATCCTGAAGGAGATGACACACTCGAAGAGATCGGCCTTGGTGGGAAAGAGGCGGTAAAGCGTCTTGGTGGAGACGCCGGAATTCTGGGCGATGACGTTGATATTAGCGGTCTCATAGCCGAGGTCGCAGAATTGCCTTTCGGCGGCCAGGATAATCACCTTGCGGGTCTCGTCGTCGGAACGGACCTGGGGGCGGCCACGGGAGCGTGGCGATTTCTGCTTTTCGACCATCGTGACTTTCCAAATTCCTTGGTGATTCTTAGTCGAGGCCACATAGGAAAGCAATCGCTTTCCGAAGTCGGTACGAGCATGGCGGCAGAATTCCCCGTGCCTTCGGCGGATATTGCGACCTTTGCGAACACGCCCTAGCTTTGCGACATGGCGACGTCGAAGCTCACGGCCTACCGCGCGAAGCGGGACTTTTCCAGGACACCCGAGCCCGCCGGAGAAACCGGCGGGGAGGGCAATCGTTTTGTCGTGCACAAGCACCACGCCACGGCCGATCATTATGATCTCAGGCTTCAGGTCGGCGACGTCCTGAAAAGCTGGGCGGTTCCGAAGGGACCGTCTCTCAACCCCGCCGACAAGCGGCTGGCGGTCGAGACCGAAGACCACCCGCTCGACTATATCGACTTTGAAGGTGTCATTCCGGAAGGAGAGTATGGCGGCGGGCCGATGATCGTCTGGGATACCGGCGTCTGGGCGCCGATGGACGATATCGAGAAGAGCCTGAGGACCGGGGCCTTCAAGTTTCGTCTGGCCGGCGAAAAACTCAATGGTGGCTGGATGCTGACACGGCTGAAGCCGAAGCCGGGTGAGGGGGAACAGCGCAACTGGCTGCTCTTCAAGGAGCATGACCTTGCCGCCGATCCTGAGGTCGACATCCTGACGTCGCGCCCCGAAAGCGTAAAGAGCGGACGGCGGATCGAGGAACTGGTCGAGCCGCCGAAGAAGCTGGCAAAACGGATCATTCTCAGGCCCGGCGCGCTGCCGGACGCGGTGAAAGGTCCAAAGCCGCAGCGGATCGAGCCGCAGCTTGCCAGCCAGACTCCGAAGCCGCCGGGCGGTCCGACGGATAAGCAGGTCTGGCTCCACGAGATCAAGTTCGATGGTTATCGGACGATGGCGGATATCTCGGATGGCCACGTCCGGATGATCACCCGCAGCGGACTGGACTGGACGAAACGCTACGGCGACCTGCCAGACGCCTTTCGGAAGCTGCCCTGCCGGGAGACGATCATCGACGGAGAGATCGTCGTTCTCGACGACAACGGCATCAGCCGCTTCGCGCTTTTGCAGGACGCGCTTTCGACCGGTGCCGACAGCAAGCTGGTCTTCTATGCCTTCGACATTCTCTACCTCGATGGGTGGAACCTGACCGAAGTCCCGCTGGAAAAGCGGAAAGAGCTGTTGGCACAACTGCTTCAGGGGCAGGTATCCAGCCGCTCGGCCATCCAGTTCAGCGATCATGTCGAGGGCGATGGGCACGAGCTTTACGACCAGGCTTCGGAATTGGGGCTGGAGGGGATCGTTTCGAAGCGCGCCTCGGCGCCCTATCGAAGCGGCCGCACGCAGACGTGGACCAAGACGAAGGCGCTTCAGATCGGTGACTTCGTAATCGCCGGCTACACGACCTCTGAGGCGGCCGAAGGTCTTGCTTCCCTGGCTCTCGGCGAGTGGCAAGATGGCGAACTGCAATATCGCGGCAAGGTCGGAACCGGCTTCGATGCGCAAACCGCCGGGCAGTTGCTCACTCGGTTGGAGGCGTTACACGGTGACGCGGCCGCGCTTGAAGGCGGGCCAAGGGAAATCACCTGGGTTCGGCCGGTGCTGAGCGCCCGCATCCATTACTCCAATCGCACCTCCGACAATCTCCTGCGCCATGCAGTGTTCAAGGGGCTTCGCGATGTCGAGCTTTCGGCGCCGGCGCGGTCGCCGCGCAAGCGGCTGATTACCGATGCCGATCTCGCAAGCATCCAGGTCACCAATGCCGACCGGCGGGTATTCGGCAAATCCGGACCGACCAAGCTCGACATTGCCCTCTACTACGCGCTCGTCGGCGACTTCATGCTGCCGCACATTCTCGGGCGCCCGGTGTCGCTCTTCCGTTGCCCGACAGGAAAACGCGCGGATTGCTTCTTCCAGCGTCATCCCTTCACCGGAATGCCCCCCTCGATCGTCAGCTTCAAGTCGACCAATTCCGAAGGTGAAACCAAGTCCTTTCTCTCGATCGAAGGCACGAAAGGGTATTTGGCGCTGGCACAGTTCGGCGTGATCGAGCTCCATAGCTGGGGCACAAAGCGCGAGCGGCTGGAAAAGCCCGACCGCATCGTCTTCGACCTCGATCCCGGCCAGGGCATCGCCTGGCGCGACGTGGTCGAGGCGGCCATCCACATCCGCGGCGAACTGGAAGCGCTCGGCCTCGTCCCCTTCGTCAAGACTTCCGGCGGCAGCGGCATCCACGTCGTCGTGCCGGTGACGCCGAAGCTTGACTGGAAGAAGACGCATCAGGCGACGAGCGCGATCGCGACACGACTGGCGGCGACCGCACCGCAGACCTTCACCACCACGATGGGCAAGGAGAACCGCATCAAGCGCATCTTCATCGATTTCCATCGCAATGCCCGCAGCCATACGGCGGCTGCACCCTATTCGCTGCGCGCACGTACAAATCTGCCCGCCTCGACGCCGCTCAACTGGGCGGATCTGGAGACTATCGACGCTCCGGAGGATTTGAACTATTCTTCGCTGCCTGGACTTCTGGATACTTTCGGCGATCCCTGGGCGGATATCGACGACTTTGCCAAGGATTTGCCGCTTCTGTCCGAAACGAGGATGTAATGCGTTTGGCCGCGTAGGAGACAATCATGGCGCCCAGGGCAAGTTGGAAGGGTTATCTCAAACTCAGTCTCGTCAGTTGTCCCGTCAGGCTCTATCCGGCGACCAGTTCGAGCGAACGGATCAGCTTCAATCAGCTTCACAAGGACACCCACAACCGGATCAACATGAAGCCGGTCGATCCCGAACTCGGCCTCGTCGAGCGTTCGGACCTGGTCAAGGGTTACGAATACGAAGACAAGAAATACATCATCATCGAGGACAGCGATCTCGAAAGCGTCAGGATCGAATCCAATCACACGATGAACATCGAGGCCTTCGTCGATGAAGGCTCCGTTGACGTGATCTACCAGGACGCGCCCTATTATCTGGCACCCGATGGCGCGATGGCGGAGGAAACCTTCGTGGTCCTGCGCGAGGCGCTGAAGAGGACCGGCAAGCTGGCGATCGCGCGGCTGGTTCTTTCGAGCCGCGAGCGGGTGGTGACCATCGGCGCACGCGAGACGGGGATGTTCGTGTGCACGCTGAGGAATCCGAGCGAAGTGCGCGGAACGGCTGAGTATTTCGGCAACATTCCTGTCGGTCATCCCGACCCGGAAATGCTGCAGCTTGCCGAAGCGCTAATCCAGCAGAAGATGACGGTCTTCGATCCGAAGAACTACGAGGATCGTTACGAGATCGCGCTGATGAAGATGATCCGCGAGAAGCTCAAAGGCCACAAGCCGATCATTGCCGCAGCACCTGAACGCGGCAACGTCATCAATCTCATGGACGCCCTGAAGGCGAGCCTTTCGCAGTCGAAGCCGCCGGCAAAGAGCAAGACCAAGGCCGAACCGGCGGCCAAGGAAACC
This sequence comes from Ensifer sp. 38_S197, assembly GCF_056924495.1. Taxonomy (NCBI): domain Bacteria; kingdom Pseudomonadati; phylum Pseudomonadota; class Alphaproteobacteria; order Hyphomicrobiales; family Rhizobiaceae; genus Ensifer; species Ensifer sp. 38_S197. The sequence continues at coordinate 2,671,297 of NZ_JBXOVZ010000001.1, forward strand.
GCCAAGGCGGCAGCCCCGGCCAAGCGTACGACCGCCAAGTCGACCGCGAAGAAGAAAGCCTGATGGCGGTTGCTGGCCAGACATTCGGTATCGTCGGTGCTCTCTCGGCCTTCCCACGACGGCTCGTGGCGCGGGAGGTCGAGCGACAATTCGGGCATTTGCGGCGTGGCGTCACACGGCAGACGACATATCTCGTGTTCGGCCGCAGCCTGCTGACGAAGTGGACCGAAGCTGAAATCGAAGCCCGCTTCGAGGCGGAGTGCGCAGCCGGGCGGTGGCTCGTCAGCGAGAATGGCTTTCTCCGTCTCTTGGGGCTGCTGTCGGTGCCGGTGGCATCGGCGCTGACGCGCCAGTCGCTGGTCGATCAGGCCAAGCTCTCCCCACGGGTTTTCGATCTCTTGTCCCTGTTCGATGCCTTCGAGCATGACAGCGAACCCTATTCGTTCCGCGACCTGATCCTCGCCAGGAAATATGCAGAACTGATCACGAGCGGGGCGAGTTGGGGTGCAATCGCCCGGTCCGTGCATCGCTCCGGACAGGTCGCCTCGCTGACGGCGCTTTCCCTGCATCACGATGGTACCAATACGATATATGCTCGCAGCGCCGCGGGGCTGAGTGAGCTGAATGGACAGCTGCTCTTCGATCTCGACACGCCCGACGATGCCGCCCTGGAGGACCTCTTCGATCTCGCTGAGGAGGCGGAGGCGAATGGCGATTATGAGCAAGCCGCCGCCTTTTACCAGCGCTACCTCGCGATGGACCGAACGGATTCAGTCGCGGCTTTCAACCGCGCCAACTGCCTCAAGGCCGCGGGGCGGGACTTGGATGCGGCGCATGACTATGCCCGGGCAATCAAGCTCGATCCATCCTTTGTCGAGGCCTGGTTCAATTTGGCCGGGCTGATGAGCGAGCGGGGACGGATCGACGCCGCCCGCAGGCACCTCAGGAAGGCGATCGAACTCGACGGTAACTATGCCGACGCCGTTTTCAATCTGGCAAAACTCGAATTTGATGCCGGCGACCTTGCGGAGGCCAGACGCTGGTGGAGCCGCTATCTCGAACTCGACAGCGATAGCGAGTGGGCGCGAACGGCCGAACGCGGCGTGCAGTATGTCGATCTGCATCTGCGTCCAAGAACGGCAGGCTGAGATGGGCGAAAAGTTCCTGTTCGATGGACCTGAGGATGCGCCCGTCACAATTCTGCTCGCCCACGGTGCCGGCGCGCCGATGGATTCCGCGTCGATGGACGCGACCGCCAAGGCGCTCGCCGCCGCGGGCTTTCGCGTCGCGCGGTTCGAGTTCGGCTATATGGCGGCAAGACGAACGTCGGAGGGACGCAAGCCGCCGCCGCGCGCTGAAACCCTCAACCCGGAATATGTGGCCGCCGTCAACGCGCTCGGCGCGAAAGGTCCGCTCGTCATCGGCGGCAAATCGATGGGTGGGCGGGTTGCCAGCATGATCGCCGACGATCTTCATGCGACCGGCAAGATCATCGGGCTTCTCTGCCTCGGCTATCCCTTCCATCCGCCGGCAAAGCCCGAGCAGTTGCGCACGAAGCACCTGGCCGGCCTTAGGACGCCGACCCTGATCTGCCAGGGAACCCGCGACGAGTTCGGCACGCGCGAGGAGGTTCCAGGCTATACGCTTTCCGATGCGATCGAAGTCCTGTGGCTCGAGGACGGCGACCATGATCTCAAGCCGCGCAAGAGCATTTCCGGCTTTTCGACGGCAGATCACCTGAGGACCGTGGCCGACGCGGTTGCAGCCTGGGCCGCGCGGCTGACGCAATGATCTTGACGCCGGGATGAAGATCGCCACCTTCAACATCAACGGCATCAACAAGAGGCTCGAAAACCTGATCGCCTGGCTGGGCGAGGCCAAGCCCGATATCGTCTGCCTGCAGGAATTGAAAGCGACCGACCGCCAGTTTCCGCGATCGGCCATCGAGGCGGCCGGTTATGGCGCGGTCTGGCAGGGACAATCGGCCTGGAACGGTGTGGCGATCCTCGCCCGCGACAGCGAGCCGGTCTTGACCCGCGTCGGGCTCGACGGCGATCCATCGGACAGCCAGGCGCGCTACATCGAGGCCGCCGTCAGCGGCACCCTGGTTGCCTGCCTCTATGCGCCCAACGGTAACCCACAGCCCGGCCCGAAATACGCCTACAAGCTCGCCTGGCATGAGCGCCTGGCCAAACATGCCGCCGAGCTTTATGCCCTCAACCTGCCGGTCGTGCTTGCTGGCGACTACAACATCGTGCCAGAACCGCGCGATATCTACCCGACCACCTCCTATGATGACAACGCCCTAGTCCAGCCGCAAACCCGCGCAGCATTTCGCGAGCTTCTTGATCAGGGCTGGCTTGATGCGCTGCGCAAGATTTATCCGAAGCAGGAGCTTTTTACGTTCTGGGATTATCGCCGGAACCGTTGGCAGCGCGATGCCGGGCTTCGGCTCGACCACATGCTCCTCAGCCGCAAGCTCTCCCGCAAACTCATCGGCGCGGGCATCGACCGGGAAATCCGCGGTCTGGAAGGCGCGAGTGATCATGCGCCGGTATGGATCGAACTGCGCAATTGAGGCTGCCCTGTCTGCAGGCAGCGAGAGTGCCGCACCACGATAGCGAGAAGGCCCGGCCGCGGCACGCTATGCGCGGCGTTACGTCCCTCCGGCTATGGTGCGGACATTCTGCGGAAAGCGGGAAGGCAGGGCTGCCGAGCCGAATGCCAAGGATCATGTGACGATCAAGGTGCCCTGCTGCACTACGATACAAATCCGCCCCGATCGAAAACATCCGCGATACGTCGCGATGGTTCTCTGCCGCGCATGTCAAGGCGATCGATGCCCGCATCGATCCAGTGCGGAGAACGATGATGATCCTGTTCGTTGTAGCCTATCTCGCAGGCGTGCTGACCATCGTCAGCCCTTGTATCCTCCCGGTTCTGCCATTTGTGTTTGCGCGGGCAGGGCAGCCTTTTTCCACGAGCATTCTTCCGATGCTGCTCGCCAAGATCGTGACCTTTGCGGGCGTCGCTTCGCTTGCCGCACTCGGGGGTAACTGGGCGGTACAGGCGAACGCGTTTGGCCGCTACGCCGCGATCGCGTTGCTCGCGGTCTTTGGCGTGACGCTTCTGTCGACGCGTGCCGCCGCTTTCGCGACGGGCCCGCTCGTCGCGCTCGGCAATCGCCTGTCCAGGAAAGCGGCAACCGGGGAGAAGGGGAGCGTCGGCGGCGCCATTCTCCTCGGCGTTGCGACCGGATTGCTCTGGGCGCCCTGTGCCGGTCCCGTGCTTGGATTGGTGCTGACCGGTGCGGCGTTGAACGGGGCAAATGTTCATACGACCTTGCTGCTCACGGCTTACGCGGGCGGCGCGGCCACATCACTGGCGCTCGCGGTCCTTGCCGGCGCCAGCGTGTTTGCGGTGATGAAGCGCTTCCTTGGGGTTGGGGACCGCATCCGCCAGGTTTTGGGCGTTGCGGTCCTTGCCGGCGTGGCGGCGATCGCTCTTGGCCTCGATACCGGACTACTGGCACGCCTTTCCTATGCGGGCACCGCCGGCTTCGAACAGGCAATTCTCGATAAGTTGAGTGGCAATGCCGCCCCTGTGGACGTCGCGGGCACCCGCTTTTCTCTTGCTGCGAAGGATAGGCGCCAAGCGGCCTTTCGCAGCGACCTTCCTGTAGAAGGCACGTTCCCGTCGCTCGATGGCGCCGTTCAATGGCTGAATTCGAAGCCGCTGACGCCAGCCGAGCTTCGCGGCAAGGTTGTTCTCATCGACTTCTGGACCTATTCCTGCATCAACTGCATTCGCACCATCCCCTATGTGCGGGCCTGGGCGGAGAAGTATCGCGACCAGGGCCTCGTCGTCATCGGCGTGCACGCCCCAGAGTTCGCCTTTGAAAAGCAGATCGACAACGTCGAAAAGGCGGTTCGTGACTTCAAAATCACCTATCCCGTGGCAATCGACAACAACTTTGCCATCTGGCGCGCCTTCTCAAACAGCTACTGGCCGGCCCACTACTTCATCGATGCCGAAGGGCAGATCCGCTACACCCATTTCGGCGAGGGCGACTATGAAGGCTCCGAGCGGGTGATCCAGGATCTGCTCGCGGAAGCAGCAGGCAAGCAAAAGGCCGAAAACGAGTTCGTCACGCCGAATGCGAAGGGCGCTGAAGCGTCGCCGGACCTGGCCCGGCTTGGCTCCGGCGAGACCTATATCGGCTATGCACGGGCCGCGAACTTCAGCTCGCCGGAAGGTGTCTCGGCTGACACAGCAAAGCACTACACCGTCGCCGAACCGCGCCTCAATGAATGGGGCCTTACCGGCAACTGGACGGTCGGCGCCGAACAGGCAAGCCTCAACGAAGCTGGCGGCGGCATCACCTACCGGTTCCATGCCCGCGACCTGCACCTGGTGCTCGGCCCGCGCGCCGGCGGCAAGCCCGTACCGTTTCAGGTGACGGTCGACGGGGCGCCGCCCGGAAGAGACCATGGCTCGGATATCGATGCGGCGGGCAAGGGCGCCGTCACGGAGACCCGCCTTTACCAGCTCGTCCGCCAATCCGGCGAAGCGCGCGAACGGACCTTTGAGATCCGCTTCCTCGAGCCTGGCGCCGAAGCCTTCGTTTTCACCTTTGGATGATCTCTGGACATGGCCTGACGGCGGTCCGCATTTCCGGCGGCTCTCCGTACATGCCGATACAATTTTGCGGCGCTCCGAACACAACAGCAATACGTGCGAGCCCGAAACTGGCGGCCAGATCGGTTTGGACCGGTGAGCCCATATCAAAACAGGAGCAGACCATGCGCACCTTCATCGCAGCTTTTGCCATTGCCGCGCTCGCAGCAACGCCCTGTGCCTGGGACAGTGATCCGAGAGAGCCCGGGGCCCTGGCGGCGATCTTTGCCAGTTCGATGTCCGAGGTGGTGAGCGGCGGTGCCTCGCCGTCGCAGGACGCCGCCTTTCCGGACGAGTTTCTGCACGAGGAAGTCGATGCTGGCCTCTAGGGCCAGCGTGTTCGCGGATGAAGGTAGCCTCACTGCAGAGCGCAGTGGCTTAAAATGCCGGAATTATGACATTTGAGACATCGCTATTCGGCCTTACCATCGAGGCTCCAAACCCAAGGCAAAGGAGCTTGAAATGAACACGAATTCCAAAGGAACTGCATTGATCACCGGCGCGTCCTCCGGCATCGGCGCGATCTATGCCGATCGGCTGGCGCGCCGGGGTTTCGACCTCATCCTCGTTGCCCGTAACCGTGAGCGCCTGAATGACCTGGCCAATCGTCTTGCCGACGAAACCGGGCGCGCCATCGAGGTCGTGCCTGCAGACCTCGGCAAGAAGGAAGGTCTGAAGCGGATCGAAGCTCTGCTTCAGAGCGATGCGAGCATCACGGCACTCATCAACAATGCCGGCGTCGGCGCGACCGCGCCGTTGCTGGCGTCGGATATCGACAAGATGGAGGACATGATCACGCTGAATGTCAGCGCCCTGACGCGGCTGACCTATGCGGCCGCGCCCGGATTTGTCGCACGCGGTACCGGCACGATCGTCAATATCGCTTCGATCGTCGGTGTTGCGCCCGAACTCCTGAACGGCGTCTACGGTGGTACGAAGGCCTTCGTATTGGCGTTCACTCTGTCGCTGCAGAAAGAACTGGCTGGCAACAACATCCGCATCCAGGCCGTGCTGCCCGGTGCGACCGCGACGGATTTCTGGGGCATCGCCGGTACGCCGCTCGACCATGTGCCGAGCGAGATCGTCATGCAGGCCGAGGACATGGTCGATGCAGCGCTTGCCGGCCTCGATCAGGGCGAAGTGATCACCATTCCGGCGCTGCCGGATGCCGGTGATTGGGCGGCCTATGAGGCGGCCCGGCAGAAACTCATGCCGAACCTTTCCAGGAGCGCACCCGCCGCTCGCTACAACGTCGGGGGATAGCCCCGATCTCCTTCCGGCTCCTCCCATCCCGGAATTGCACGGCGATGCCGTCGGCATCGCCTCAACACTCGAACCAGGAGAATGATGATGTCCAGACGCTATTTGCCAATCGCCAAGGGCAATCGCTTGGCCGCCTTCGCGCTGTCGGGAGCGATCGCAATCCTGCTTCCTCCGCTCGCTGCCCATGCCGCAGGGGCTTCTTCGGCGGGCGGTGCTCCAATCGTGGTAGCCGCAAAGCAAGCGGCCGACGAATCCGTTCGGCCGTTCCAGTTCCATGCGAGCGACGCCGCGCTTTTCGACCTCAAGCAGCGCATCGCGGCCACCAGGTGGCCGGATCGTGAATTGGTGAACGACGGCACCCAGGGCGTGCAACTCGCCACCATCCAGAAGCTCGCCGACTATTGGGCGACCAAGTACGATTGGCGGAAGCTGGAGAAGAAGCTCAACGACCTGCCGCAGTTCGTCACCAATATCGACGGGGTCGATATTCATTTCATTCACGTGCGGTCGAAGCACAAGAATGCGATGCCTCTCATCATCACCCACGGCTGGCCCGGCTCGATCATCGAGCAGTTGAAGATCATCGATCCCCTGACCAATCCGACGGCCCATGGCGGCAGCGAGGCTGATGCCTTCGACATCGTCATTCCCTCGCTGCCGGGCTACGGCTTCTCCGGCAAGCCGAATGAACGCGGCTGGGATCCCGTCCGGATCGCCCGGGCCTGGGCGGTGCTGATGCAGCGTCTCGGCTATACTCATTATGTCGCGCAGGGCGGCGACTGGGGGGACGCGGTCACGGAGCAGATGGCTCTGCAGCGGCCGGCCGGCTTGCTCGGAATTCACACCAACATGCCGGCGACCGTTCCGGCCGATATCCAGAAGAGCCTCGATGCCGGCGGCCCGGCACCATCCGATCTTTCGGCCGACGAGCGCCATGCCTATGATCAGCTCGATTTCTTCTACAGGAACGGGTTGTCCTATGCCCAGGAGATGAGCAAGCGTCCGCAGACGCTCTATGGCATCGAAGACTCCCCGATCGGCCTTGCGAGCTGGATGCTCGACCATGACGCCCGCAGCTACGAACTGATCGCCCGCGTCTTCGATGGCCAGTCAGAGGGTCTGACGCGCGATGACGTGCTCGACAATATCGCGCTCTATTGGCTGACCAAGACCGCCGTATCGTCGGCGCGTCTCTATTGGGAGAACAAGCTCGCTTTCTTCCAGCCGAAGGGCGTGCAGATCCCGGTGGCCGTCAGCGCCTTCCCGGACGAGCTTTATCAGGCACCGAAGTCCTGGGCGGAGAAGGCGTTCCCCAAGCTTATCCATTATAATCGCCTCGCCAAGGGGGGACACTTTGCAGCCTGGGAACAACCGGAGGCGCTTGTCGATGAACTGAGAGCTTCCTTCAAGTCCTTGCGTCAACCGAGCTGACGGAAAGGGGCGTGCGGCAAGCGCGCCCGCCGTCGCAACAACAGGAGAAGTGTTATGACACGTGCAGATAGCAACAACAAAGCGCCTTCGGTTGACCTGAAGTTCGAGGTCGCCGTCATTCCGGTCTCGGACGTCGATCGCGCCAAGACCTTCTACGGTCGTCTTGGTTGGCGACTCGATGCCGACTTTCCCGTCGGCGATGCGTTTCGCGTCGTCCAGTTCACGCCGCCGGGCTCGCCGGCGTCGATCCACTTCGGCACGGGACTGACCTCGGCCACTCCCGGCTCGGCCGGCGGTCTCTATCTCGTCGTCTCGGATATTGAAGCCGCGCGTGCCGAACTCGTTGAACGCGGCGCCGAGGTAAGCGAGGTGTTCCACCGCGAAGGCCCCGGAAAGCCGCCGATCGTCGGTCGCGATCCGGCGCGCCGCAGCTACCGCTCCTACGCGACCTTCAGCGACCCCGACGGTAACGGCTGGCTGCTTCAGGAAGTGACCGAGCGTTTGCCCGGACGTGTCGATGGCGACGTTACGGGCTTCGCTTCGGTTGCTGATCTTGCCGCAGCACTGCGTCGCGCCGCCGCCGCGCACGGCGAGCATGAGAAACGCAATGGCGGTGAGCACGATCACAATTGGCCGGATTGGTATGCCGAATACATGGTCGCGGAGCAGGCCGGAAAGCCGCTTCCCGAATAGGCAGCAGCCTCGACCGTCGCGTTTCCCCTATGGCGCAAATATGGTATAAACGACCATTCCAGACAGGGTGTTTGACATGCACCGGATCGGCTACGTCGTCTTTCCAAGGTTCCAGCTCATGGGGTTCGCGGCGGTCACCGCCTTCGAAATCGCCAATCTGGCGCTCGGCGAACAGGCCTACGAGATCGAATTGCTGTCGGAGTTCGGCGGCGAGATCAAGTCGTCCGCCGGCTTCGGCGTCCTGACGAAAGCCTTCGACGAGACGATCTATGACACGGTCATGTTTGGCGCGGGCACCGAAATCGAACCGGTATCTTCCGGACTGGTCGCCTTCGCACGCCACGCGCTGAAGGCCTCGCGGCGGGTGGCCGCGCCTTGCACCGGTGCCTTCATCCTGGCGGAGTCCGGATTGCTCGACGGCCGTCGCGCCACGACCCATTGGGTATTCGCACGTCAGTTGCGGGAGCGTTTCCCCGAGGTGCAGGTCGAGGAAGATCGGATCTTCATCGTCGATGGCAGTGTGTGGACCTCTGCCGGCATGACGGCCAGCATCGATCTGGCGCTGGCGATGATCGAGAAGGATCATGGCGAGGACGTCGCGCGCCAGGTCGCCCGCAAGCTGGTCGTCTATCACCGACGCGCCGGAGGTCAGTCGCAGTTTTCCGCCTTGCTCGAACTGGACCCGAAGTCGGATCGCATTCAGAAATCGGTCAACTATGCCAAGGCCAACCTGCGCAACGTCTTGTCCGTCGAGGAACTGGCGGATGCTGCAGGATTGAGTGCGCGCCAGTTCAGCCGGGCCTTCCGTTCCGAAACCGGACAGTCGCCGGCGAAAGCGGTCGAGCATTTGCGCGTGGAAGCGGCGCGCCTGCTGATGGAGCAGGGGCGCCACTCGATGGACGTGATCGCCGAGGAAACCGGATTCGCCGACAGCGACCGCATGCGTCGGGCTTTTCTGCGTACGCTCGGACAGCCACCGCAGACGATCCGGCGCAATGCGCGCGAAGGCATCGTCTGATCTTAGACGGCAGAGAGCGGCTCCAGGACGATTGTATGAGAGTGTATCCGAGATCTGCCTTTTCTACATGCGCTTTCAATGTGAGCTGCTGAGCACACGACCGCGATACACCGGCACTCCATATCTGATGGCAATTCAGTTCACCGGAGGCAGTCATGTCGGACGAAATCAACCACCCACGCCGCCGTTTCATCGGCGCAATCGCGCTCTCGCTGGCGGCGACGCAGTTCGTTTCGGCAAGCGCCGCCAAAGCGCAATCGGGAAACAGCGAGGCTGCGCGCCTGCCGGCCATCACCCCCGGAACGAACAAGTCCTTTGCTGCAATCAAGCAGATCGATGCGGGTGTCTTGAACGTCGGTTATGCCGAAATTGGCGCCAGCGACGCTCCGGTCGTGATCCTGCTGCACGGCTGGCCCTATGACATCCACACCTATGTGGACGTTGCGCCGTTGCTGGCAAATGCCGGTTATCGCGTGATCGTGCCCTATCTGCGCGGCTACGGAACGACCCGGTTTCTCTCCGCCGACGCACCTCGCAACGGCCAACAAGCGGCGATTGCCGCCGATATGGTCGCTCTGATGGACGCCCTCAAGATCGAGAAGGCAGTCATCGGCGGTTGCGACTGGGGCGCGAGGACCGCCAACATCATCGCCGCCCTCTGGCCCGAGCGTTGCAAGGCCATGGTTTCGGTCAGTGGCTATCTCATCGGCAGCCAGGAGGCGAACAGGACGCCGCTGCCGCCGCAGGCCGAGCTTGCCTGGTGGTACCAGTTCTACTTCGCCACCGAGCGGGGCTATGCCGGCTACAAGCAGAACCACAAGGAGTTCGCCAGGCTGATCTGGAAGCTTGCCTCGCCCAAGTGGAATTTCGACGATGCCACCTTCGACAAGAGCGCCGAGGCGCTCGAGAACCCCGACCATGTCGACATCTCGATCCACAATTACCGCTGGCGCCTCAGTCTCGCCGAGGGCGAAGCAAAGTATGACGACCTCGAAAAGCAGCTCGCCGAATTCCCGACCATTACCGTCCCCACCATCACGCTGGAGGGTGATGCCAACGGCGCTCCGCATCCGGATCCTGCGGCCTATGCCAAGCGGTTCTCAGGCAAGTACGAGCATCGGCTGATCACCGGCGGCATCGGCCACAACCTGCCGCAGGAGGCGCCGTTCGCCTTTGCCGAGGCGATCGTCGACGTCGACCGTTTCTAACCTTTCTCCCGCAGGCTTGGAGGCGCGGATTCCGGTTCCCCGGTCCCGCGCTTCTTCGTGTGCCGATGCATCCCCTACACCTGCGGGCGCTATCTGCGTCTCAACAGTCAAAAAAGGGGGCAATCGGGGTCCGGAAGGAACATCTGGTCGAAAGGAAGAACCGCATGAAAGACGAACCCGGAGCAGCTTTTTGCCGTCGGCTGGTCGGCATGCTTCAACCCGGACTCTTGAGAGTGGGGCGGCAAATTGGTGGGTGATGCCGGCACACTTTTCGGCGCCTGGGTCGCGGCGGAATACTCGAACCTGATCGCGTCCGGAAGCTTCTACACGATCGGCGCGGAAACGTCGGCGTGATGAGTTGATGGCGCAGAAGAGCCTCGCCGTGCGTATGTGGTGCGGAGCTTCAAGAACGGCTGTTCGATGCATCGGTAGCTCAGCGCTGCGATAGGCAAGAAGAGCACAAAAGCCAGCAGGGAAACCACGAGCGAAAGTCCAAATGACATAGGCCCCAGGTAATGCATCACCGTTTTTGCAACGGGGCCATAGTACCAAAAGTGAAGCAGGTAGATCGAATAGGAGACCGTGCCCACGAAGGAGATCCGGGCCGACAGCCCTTTGGGCATCGTGAATTTCGATCCATCGTAGGCGGCAATCATCACAGAGTAGAAAGCGGCCTCCGCAGCGGGAAGATAGATCCATACCGGCGATGCTTGCGTCCCGTAAAATCCGCCGCTGATGTTGAACCAGTGGTAGAAAGTGACAAACGCCAAGGCGACCGGAATGAATACCAGCGGCTGCACGCGTTCACCTCGATAGAGGTGCCAGACATATATCCCGGCGACGAACTGATCGAAGTGGCCGATGATTGTCCAGTAGCCAAGCGGCTGGACCTCGCAGCCGGCGATGAACAGGCTAAGTCGCAAGATGATGGCCGCTGAGATCAGGATCAGCGCCGATGCCCGTCGTAGGCCGATGGCGAAGAGAAGCGCAGGGAGGACGAGGTAGAAGTGCCATTCTACCGCGATGCTCCAAGCGCCGTTCGGCCACCTTGGAAGTATGCTTCCCATCGCGATCCATGCCGCGGCCTCTTGAACCGGTGTTCCATTGGCAACCCAGTTCGTGGCCTTCAGTAACAGGACTCCCGCCAACAAGGGCAGGAGGCGGACGGCCCGGTTCCGCAGGAAGTTTTTATAGATGATCCGTTTCCCGTCCAGCAGCTTGGCGAACAGGTAGCCACTCAGGGTCATGAAGAGCGAAACGCCGGTATGGCCTTCCTCAAGTAATGAGAGCAGCGGCAAGGTCGGGACGTAGCCTACTGGAACGCCGGCAGCATGGATGAAGTGCCAAGTGAACACCATGAAGGCGGCCAACGCTCGGACGTGATCCAGCTTCTCGAAATATTGCTCTGAAGACGATTGCACTCGTCCGCCCCCGCCACCCTGGCTGGAAAATAGCACGGGTCATATCGACACGAAACTCCCCACCCACTGGTCGGCCCATCGACGTTGCTGGGGGGATAGAACGCAGGTAATGAGAATCTTCCTGCCAACTGACCTTGCGCGCCGCGCCATTCGATTTTTGCGCGCCACATATGCGGCGCAATCGCCGGAGGGCTGGATGGATGCATCAGCGCCGATCAGAGCCGCCGGTTGCGCTGTCGTCTTGCAGCGTTTCAAGAAGCACGCTCATTTCTCCGGCAGCTGGCGCGACTGTCGTAGCAGATAGGCCCCAACTCTGCGGCTGCAGCGATATCGGCGAAGAGCAGGCCCACCTCGGCCAAGGTGCCGTCGTCGATGGCGTCTGTTTCGTTCGGGTCGAAATCACGAAGCAGTTCCAGAAGTGCTTCGATCCTTTGGCGCTGCCCGCCGGCCGCGGTAAGCAGGTTCCGCTCGATCCGCTCTCGCTCGAGCCTTTCGATGTCGCGCAGCGCCTTGCCCACGCGGTCTCGGCATTCGCAGTCGATTGCGCTGCTCAGCACCGCACTATGCATGCGCTCGATCGCGCCGCTGATCTCCTCTTTGGATTGGGCCAATGTCATCGCAGGGTCCGCTGTTCGTATTGCATTTGCTCCATGCCCAAGGTTGCGTGGCGGCACTTCCGCCTCTGGGCAAGCTCGATCCGGCATTCTCGGCGTCGAGCCTAAGAGCAAGTGGGGGCCGGGTTGTTTGAACCAGCGCAAAGACGGACAGTTTTCTGCTGCCGAGCTCACAGGTCAGGGCAGCCGAGCGCGAGCGGGGGAGTGGCCTCGTTCTGGTGTTTTGGGAAGATCGCGCAGCGCGCCGGGACGGGCGGGACCTGCAGACGTCCAGATAGCAATCGTCTCGCCGATGGATGTCGCGATACAGCAGACGGAGAGGGAACTCGGGGGAGGATAATCCGGGAGTGTCTCGACCAGATTCGAGCTAAGGCCCGGCCGCTTGCACGGCCGGGCAGGCGAGGATTGGTAACGCACGATCGCGCCATTTGAGCCTCGCCCTCATTTGTCACGTTTTCCTGCTCGCCGGGCTTTACTTCGAGCCGAGCACGGACGTGATCGCATCTGCGGCCGCCTTCACAACGATGTCGGCCTCGTCCCTTGTGAGGCAGAGTGGTGGTGCGAATCCCAGGATATCTCCTTGCGGCATGGCGCGGCCGATGACGCCGCGTTCGAGAAGGGCTGTAGCGACCTGCGGACCGACCTTCTTTGCCGGGTCGAAAAAGATCCGGTCGTCCTTGTCCTCGACGAACTCGATCGCGGCCATCAATCCGTCGCCGCGCACTTCGCCCACATGCTTGTGGCCGCCAAGGGCTTTCGTCAGTTCGGAACGGAAATAAGCGCCCGTGCTGCCAGCATTCTCAACGAGCCCCAACTCATCGATCAGTTCGAGATTGGCAACGCCCGCGGCCGCGCAGATCGGATGGGCGGAATAGGTCCAGCCGTGGCCGATCGCGCCCAACTCGTCCGAACCCTGCACCAGCACCTGCCATACCTTGTCCGAGACGATCGTACCCGAAAGCGGCGCGTACGCAGAAGTGAGGCCCTTCGCAATGGTGATGAGGTCCGGCCGCATGCCGTAGTGGTCGGAGCCGAACATCGTGCCGAGCCGGCCGAAGCCGGTGACGACCTCGTCGGCGACGAGCAGGATGTCGTATTTTTCGAGCACGGCCTGGATCTTCTGCCAGTAGCCCTTCGGTGGCGGCACGATGCCGCCAGTGCCAAGGATCGGCTCTCCGATGAAGGTGGCGATCGTCTCCGGGCCTTCGGCCAGGATCATCTCTTCGAGTTTGTCGGCGCAATCCTGCGAGAACTGCTCTTCATCCATCGACCGGTCCGGGCGGCGGAAGAAATAGGGCGCTTCGGTGTGAAGGATCGGCGCACGCGGCAGGTCGAAGGCGTTATGGAAGAGATGAAGGCCGGTCAGCGAGCCGGTCATGACGCCGGAGCCATGATAGCCGCGCCAGCGGGAGATGATCTTCTTCTTTTCCGGACGGCCGAGAATGTTGTTGTAGTACCAGATCAGCTTGATGTTGGTCTCGTTGGCATCCGAGCCGGAGAGACCGAAATAGACGCGGCTCATGCCTTGCGGCGCACGGTCGATGATCATCTTGGCAAGCGTGATCGAGGCTTCCGTGCCGTGGCCGACATAGGCGTGATAATAGGCAAGATTCTTGGCCTGCGCGGCAATCGCATCGGCGATCTTTTCGCGGCCGTAGCCGACGTTGACGCAATAGAGGCCGGCAAAGGCGTCGAGGCTCGTCCTGCCGTTCGTGTCGGTGATATAGACCCCTTCACCGCCGCCGATGACACGGGTCGGCGTCTCGCCGCGGGCGTGCATGCCCATATGCGTGGATGGGTGGAAGAAGTGATCGCGGTCCCAGGCTGTGAGTTCGTTGCTTCTGTCGAGCATGGTCGTTCCTTTCGCGTATGGATGTGGCGCCCGGGCTCAGGCAGCCGTATCGATGCAGATGTATTTGAGTTCGGTGAAAGCCTCGATGCCGTGGCGCGAGCCTTCACGCCCGAGACCCGACTGTTTCCAGCCGCCGAAGGGGATCGGCCCGCCGGTGATCTTCACGCGATTGATCGCGACCATTCCGTATTCGAGCGCACGGCCAAGCCGAAACTGGCGTGCGCCGTTCTCGGTCACGACGTAGGCGACGAGCCCGTAGTCGGTGTCGTTGGCGCGGGCGATGACGTCGTCCTCGCTATCGAACGCGGTGATGGCGGCAACCGGGCCAAAAGTCTCTTCACGCATGATCAGCGCATCGTCGGGTACATCAGTCAAAAGCGTCGGCTCGTAGAAGAGCGTGCCTGTCCGGTGGCGCTTGCCGCCGGTCAGGAGTTTTGCGCCGCGCTTCAGCGCATCGGCGACCTGTTCTTCCACCTTCGCTATGGCGCGCTCATGCATCAGCGGGCCGATCTCGACACCCGGCTCAAGGCCAGAAGCAACCTTCAGCGCTTCGATGCGCGCCCTGAAGGCCGCCGTGAAGTCCGCGAGCGCGGAACGCTCGACATAGATCCGGTTCGCCGCGAGGCAGTCCTGACCGGACGTCGCGAATTTTGCGGCGATTGCTATGTCGGCAGCCTTTCCGATGTCGGCATCGGCAAAGACGATCAACGGCGCGTGCCCGCCGAGCTCCATGACCAGCCGCTTCATGGTCGAGGCACACTGGCTCGCAATCAGCTTGCCGATTTCCGTCGACCCGGTGAAGCTCATGGCGCGAATGCGCGGATCGGCATTCATGCGGCTGACGATCGTGGCAGCGTCTCCCGTCACCACGCTGAAGACACCGGCTGGAATGCCGGCTCGTTCGCCGAGTTCGGCAAGGGCGAGCGCGGAAAGCGGCGTTTCGCTGGAGGGATGGGCAACGACGGTACAGCCGGCAGCAAGTGCGGCCGCCGCTTTCCGGGTGATCATGGCGGAGGGAAAATTCCACGGCGTCACGATGCCGACCACGCCGAGGGCCTCGCGGCGGACGATCATCTCGGCTCCGGAAAGGTGGCTGGTGACGCCTTCGGCGTTAAGCCGCTTTCCTTCTTCGGCATACCACTCGATGAAGGACGCCGCGTAGTCGATCTCGCCGCGGGATTCGGCAAGCGGCTTGCCCTGTTCCAGCGTCATCAAGAGCGCGAGGTCCTCGCGGGCTTCCAGCATCAGGTCATGCCATCTGCGCAGGATCTGGGCGCGCTGTTGCGGCAGCATGCCGCGCCAGGTGCCAAGCGCTTCGGCGGCGGCCGAGATGGCCTCTCCGGTCTGCTCGGCATCGAGGGCCGCGACCCAGGCGAGTGTTGCCGACGAGGCAGGATCGGTCACCTTGAAGCTCGCGCCTTCACGACCGGCGATCCAGCGGCCTCCGACATAGGAAAGCTCCCGCAAGAGGTGCGGGTCGGCAAGGCGGCTGAGGGCGTCGTGAAAGGTGGTGCGGGCAAATACGGCGGTCATGGCGGCCTCCTTTTGTTGTGCAAAGGAAGTCTGCCAGAGGGACGGCGACAGATTGTCTATAGCCGGGGTGGTCGGTAGAGACTTGAGCCAAAGACAGGGGCGGTCGTAGACAATCTCTCTATTCGGAGGCAGGAAGCAGCGTCTCGAGCGGCAGTACGGTCTCCTCCTTCACCGTCTTGGTGACGATGTAGGTGAAATATCGGTCGATGCCGAGTTCGCGGTCGAGCAGGCTGTCGACGAGGCGCTGATAGGCGTCGATGTCGGGCGCCATGATCTTCAGGATGTAATCGACGCCGCCGCCGACCGACCAGCAAGCGACGATCTCAGGCGTTGCTGTGACTGCTCGCTCGAATCGTTCGAAATCCGCCTGCCGATGATTGGCGAGCGTCACCTCCATCATCACGCTGGCGACCGGCGCGACGCGCCGCACGGCGACGCGGGCATGATAGCCCGTCACGATGCCCGCCTTTTCCAGCTTTCGCAGGCGCAGCCAGCAAGGCGTTGGTGAAAGGCCCGCCTTTTCCGCCAGTGCCAGCTTGGTAATTCGCCCGTTCTGCTGAATCGCTTCAAGGATGCGCAGGTCAATGGCGTCGAGTTTCATTCAGGCGCCCTCCGGGCGAAGATCACGTCAAAGTGGAGAAAAAGACAATGGGAACGCATTTTGGCGTTGTCAATTGAACTGATTTTGCGCACTGTTGAAATCATGACAAATTGGCGACCTGACATATCCCAATTGCGCCGGCCGGCCTATCTCTCCCTTGCCGAGCAGATCGCCCGCGCCATCCAGGAAGGCCATTTGCCGAACGGGACGCGCCTTCCGCCGCATCGAAAGCTTGCCGACGACCTGAAGCTTTCCGTGCAAACCGTCAGTCGCGCCTATGACGAGCTTATTAGGCGCGGGCTCATTACCGGCGAGATCGGCCGCGGCTCCTTCGTTCAGACAAGGCCGAAGGAACCCGAGCCGCCCTATTTGCCCGAGCGCCTCGGCGAGTTGGTCGACCTCTCGATCCTCAAGCCCGTCTGCGAGCAGCTCCACCTGGAGCGCATGCGGGGGGCCTTCGCGTGGCTGGCGGAAAACCTACCCTCAAGTTCGGCGCTCTCCTTCCGGCCGAACATGGTCTTCCCGCGCCATCGCAAGGTCGCAGCCGACTGGCTGGCGCGCTGCGGGCTCGATGTTTCGCCGCTGAACATCAGCCTCACGAACGGCGCCACCTCGGGCATGACGGTCGCGCTGATGAGCGTCGCGCCGCCCGGTTCCACCGTTGCGACGGAGGCGATCAGCCATCACACGCTCGTGCCGCTGTCCAGCTATCTTGGCCTCCACCTCGAAGGCTTGCCGATCGACCGCGAAGGGATGATTCCTGAGGCGCTTGATGAGGCCTGCCGCAAGGGTGTCATCCGCGCCGTATTTCTCCAACCTTCGGTGATCAATCCGACCGCGGCGCTGATGAGCGCCGAACGCCGGCAGGCGCTCGCAGAGGTCGCGCGGCGCCACGATATCGCGATCATCGAGAACGACATTCTGGGACCGCTGGTGGAGGGGCGGGCACCGCCGATCGCGGCTTATGCGCCGGAGCGCACTCTCTACGTCACGAGCTTCACCAAGATCACGGTGCCGGGCCTGCGCATCGGTTATCTTGCTGCGCCGGATCGCTACGTCGCGGCCGTCGCCAACCGACACCTTGTCTCCAACTGGATGGCGACGCCCTCGATCGCGGAGATCGCGACGCTGTGGGTCAGCGACGGCACGGCGATGGAGCTCGTCAACTGGCAGCGCCGGGCGCTCGCCGTTCGCCATGCCATTGCGGAGGAGGCCCTTGCGGGCCTGCCTCACTGTTCCCACCCGCAGAGCCTGCATGTCTGGTTGCCGCTGCCGGAAGGGCACACGGAAGAAGGTTTCGTTTCTCAGGCACGTCTTCGCGGCGTTGCGATTGCGCCTGGTTCTTCTTTCCGCACGGCGGACCAGGGCTGGCATCCGGCGGTGCGCATTTCGCTCGGCTCGACGACCGAGCAGGAACTGCGCACTGGTCTCGGCATTCTCGCCTCTTTGGCCAGCGGAAACCCGGAGGCACTGCTGCTCGCGATCTGAGGAAGATGCCTGTCAATTGGGCAGTACAACAATAATTGTACTGATATTATTATTCGGATTGACATGATTTTGATTGCCGCGCATCGTTGCTGCATCACTTGTCTCAACAGGGAGAGACATGCATGGCTGCGCCGATCATCCGCATCGACAACATCACCAAGCGCTACGGTCCCTTGACCGTACTCGACGGTCTGTCGATGGAGGTGCTGCCGGGCGAAAAGCTGGCGCTTATCGGCCCTTCCGGCTCCGGCAAGACGACGATCCTGCGCATTCTCATGACGCTGGAGGCGATCAGCGGCGGGCATATCGAGGTCGATGGCGACCAACTCTATCACATGCCGAAGAATGGCAGTCTCGCGCCCGCCGACGATCGCCATCTTCACAAGATGCGCGAGAAGATTGGCATGGTCTTCCAGCACTTCAATCTCTTCCCGCACAAAAGCGTGCTCGACAATGTCACATTGGCTCCGATGTTGACGAAGGGCGTGGCAAAGGCGGCGGCCGAGAAACGGGCGATGGAACTTCTCGACATGGTGGGCATGGCCGACAAGGCGAAGAGCATGCCCGCGCAACTCTCCGGCGGACAGAAGCAGCGCGTTGCCATTGCGCGTGCGCTCGCTCTCTCGCCAAAGATCATGCTGTTCGACGAGGTGACCTCCGCACTCGACCCGGAACTGGTCGAGGAAGTGCTGAACGTCATGCGCAAGCTCGCCATCGAGACCGACATGACCATGCTGCTCGTCACGCATGAGATGGGCTTCGCCCATGATTTCGCCGACCGCATCCTCTTCTTCGATCGCGGCAAAATCGTCGAGGAAGGCAAGCCCGACGAGATTTTCCGCAATCCCAAGCAGGAGCGCACGCAGACCTTCCTGCGCAAGATCATCGCGGCAGGGCACCGCGTCTGAGTGGCTTCGCCACCCGGAAACAATGCTCCAAACAACAACAGGGACAGCTAGAGGAGTTCGGAACAATGAGCATGAGGACCTTTTTGACCATGGCCGCCGGCACGGGCGTCCTGACGGCGATCGTCGCCGCGGCGCCCGCTTGGGCCGACGACAGCAAGCTTGAGGAACTGCGGGAACAGGGGTTCGCCCGTGTCGCGATCGCGAACGAACCGCCCTTCACCGCGGTTGCGGCCGACGGCAAGGTTTCAGGTGCTGCACCTGACGTGGCGCGTGAGGTCTTCAAGCACCTCGGCGTCAACGACATCGTGGCCTCGATCTCGGAATATGGCGCGATGATCCCGGGTCTTCAGGCCGGCCGGCACGATGTCATCACCGCTGGCCTCTTCATGAAGCCCGAACGTTGCGCGGCCGTCGCCTATTCCGAGCCGATCCTCTGTGACGCCGAGGCCTTCGCGCTGAAAAAGGGCAACCCGCTCAAGCTCAAGAGCTACAAGGATATCGCCGACAATCCGGATGCCAAGATCGGGGCGCCCGGTGGCGGTACGGAAGAGAAGCTCGCGCTTGAAGCTGGCGTGCCGCGCGAACGCGTCATTGTCGTGCCGGATGGCCAGAGCGGGCTGAAGATGCTGCAGGACGGCCGTATCGACGTCTATTCGCTGCCCGTGCTTTCGATCAACGATCTCGTCGCCAAGGCGAACGATCCCGGTGTCGAAGTCGTGGCGCCGGTCGAAGGCGCGCCGGTCTATTGCGACGGCGCGGCCTTCAAGAAGGGTGACGAAGCGCTGCGCGACGCCTTTGACGTGGAACTCGCCAAGCTCAAGAAGTCGGGCGAGTTCGCCAAGATCATCGAACCCTATGGCTTCTCGGCTGCGGCCGCGATGTCAACGACACGCGAGAAGCTCTGCGCCGCCAAGTAAGCGCCGCAGCAATCCGTCCTCTCCCCCATTCGGGGAGAGGCAGCCATCTCCTTGCTATATGGAAGAACGATGACCGACTGGTCCGGTTACATAGGACTGATCCTGCAAGGCGCGCTCGTGACGCTTGAGCTCACCGTGCTCGGCTCCGTGCTCGCTCTCGTCATGGCGTTCGTCGCCGGCCTCGGGCGCGTCAGCCGCTTCCTGGCGGTTCGCGCGCTCGCCACCACCTATATCGAATTTTTCCGCGGTACTTCGATCTTCGTCCAACTCTTCTGGGTCTATTTCGTCCTGCCTTTCGCCGGGGTGACGCTGTCGCCGCTACAAGCGGGTGTTCTGGCGCTGGGGCTGAACGTCGGGGCCTATGGGGCCGAAGTCGTGCGCGGCGCCGTCAAGGCGATCGGCCGTGAGCAGCGCGAAGCCTGCATTGCCCTCAATCTCTCGCGTTATCAGTCGATGCGTTACGTCATTCTTCCGCAGGCCCTGCCGCTTATGCTTCCGACCTTCTGCAACAATGCGATCGAACTTTTGAAGGGCACGGCCGTCGTCTCGCTAATTTCGCTGACCGACATGACCTTCCAGGCGCAGGTGGTGCGTGCCCAGACCGGCAGCACGCTCGTTCCTTTCGCAACGATCCTCGTGCTCTACTTCCTGATGGCGCTCGCGATCTCCCACGGCATGCGCTGGCTGGAACGCCGGGTTACACGCGGCCTCGATGGCGTGAGGATCTGACAATGGAATGGGACTGGAACTTTGTCTGGGAAATCATGCCGACCCTCATCGAGGGCCTGAAGATCACCATTCTGGCCACCGTGTTCGGTGCGGCGCTTGCCGCCGTCATCGGCCTCGTCGTTGCCATCCTGCGCATGACTGCACCAAAGCCGATCGCGCGCGCCACGGCTTTCGTCGTGGAGTTCATTCGTGGCACGCCGCTACTCGTGCAGCTCTATTTCATCTTCTATGTGCTGCCGGACATCGGCATTCGGCTGCCGGCATTGCTCGCCGGCATCATCGGGCTCGGGCTGCACTACGGCACTTATGCGGCGGAGGTCTACCGCGCCGGCATCGAGAATGTGCCGCGCGGTCAATGGGAAGCAGCGAAGGCGACGAACCTCACGGGACGCCAGACCTGGATCCACGTCATCCTGCCGCAGGCGATCCCGCCAATGATCCCGGCACTTGCCAACTATCTCATCGCCATGTTCAAGGAGACGCCGCTGCTCTCGGCCATCACTGTGCTCGAACTGATGAACCAGGCGAAAAGCGTCGCCAACAGCAGCTATCGCTATATCGAACCGATGACGCTGGTTGGTGTGTTTTTCCTGATCATGAGCCTGATCTCCGTCGTCTTCCTGCGCTGGCTGGAGGAACGTTACGCCCGGGTGGAGGAACACTGATGCAGACGCTCGATCTTAAGCTCGCCGCGCGTGCGCCGAATTTGGACGATCGGCCGCTCGACAAACGCGTCGGCCTGATCGTCCTTGCGACTGACCACACGACGGAAGTGGACTTCCAGCGGATGGTGGCGAACGAGCGGATCGGCGTCTACGCGACCCGCATCCCCTACGCCAACCCGGTGACGCCGGCAAACCTCCGCGCCATGCGGCCCTCGCTGACATCGGCGGCCGCGTTGATCCTGCCGGACGAACCTCTCGACGTCGTCATGTATTCCTGCACCTCCGCCTCCGTCGTCATAGGCGACGCGGAAGTAACGGCGGCCGTGCGAGCCGCCAAGCCCACCGCCGCCGTCGTCACGCCCACGGCGGCGGCTGCCTCGGGCCTTAGGGCCTTCGGCGCGAAGCGGATTTCGGTGCTGACGCCCTACACGATCGAAACCAGCAAGCCGATGGCCGATTATTTCCTGGCGCTCGGCTTCGACATCGCCCGCTTTACCTGCCTTGGCCTCACCGATGATCGGGAGATGGCACGCATTTCCGCGGAGGAGATCGTTGCCTTTGCGAAGGACGCGACTGCGCCTGATGGCGACGCACTCTTCATCTCCTGCACGGCGGTTCGGGCGGCGGGCGTAGCGGCCGAAATCGAGGCTGCGATCGGCAAGCCGGTCGTCACCAGCAACCTTGCCACTGCCTGGGCCTGCCTGCGCCTTTGCGGCGACGAGACGGCACGACCGGAACGCGGCCGCCTGATGACGCTTGCCTATTCGGACCGGTGACCCATGTCGAACCTTCCCGTAACATTGGCGGATATCGAACCGGCGGCCCGGCGCATCAAGGGCCGGGTTCTGCATACGCCCTTCGTGCCTTCCCCGTCGCTTTCCGAACGCTGTGGCGTGCCTGTCGGCCTCAAGCTCGAACACCACCAGACGACCGGTAGCTTCAAGCTGCGCGGCGCGACGAACGCCGTGCTTTCGCTGATACCGGAAGAGCGGGCGAGGGGCGTCGTAGCCGCCTCGACGGGCAATCACGGCCGGGCGCTTGCCCATGCCGCCAAGGCGGAAGGCGCGGTCGCGACGATCTGCATGTCGCGGCTCGTGCCTGACAACAAGGTTTTGGAAATCCGCCGGCTTGGCGCGCATGTCCGCATCGTCGGCAATTCGCAGGACGAGGCGCAGGTCGAGGTCGACCGGCTGGTGGCCGAAGACGGCTTCGTCATGGTGCCACCCTTCGACGATCGAGCCGTCGTGGCGGGGCAGGGCACGCTCGGCCTGGAGATCGCTGAGGCAATGCCGGACGTGGCAACCGTTCTTGTGCCGCTCTCCGGCGGTGGGCTTGCGGCCGGTGTCGCTGCGGCGGTGAAAGGGCGTTCGCCGAAAACCCGCGTCATCGGTCTCACCATGGAGCGCGGCGCGGCGATGAAGGCCAGCCTCGATGCCGGGCGGCCGGTGCAGGTCGAGGAAGTGGCAAGCCTTGCCGATTCGCTGGGTGGCGGCATCGGTCTCGACAACACCGTGACCTTTAAGATGTGCCGCGCTCTGCTGGACGGGGTGATCCTGCTTTCGGAAGACGAGATCGCGGCCGGCATGCGGCATGCCTATGCCGAGGAGCGTGAGGTGATCGAGGGGGCCGGAGCCGTCGGCATCGCGGCGCTGCTTTCCGACCGGCTCGGCCGACTGGACGGGCCGGTGGCAGTGATCCTCTCCGGTCGCAACGTGGACATGGACCTGCACCGGCGGGTCATCAATGGGAATGCCGATGCGTTGCAGGAGACAGCGGCATGACGACGATGAAAATTCTCACCGAGGCGGAGCTCCGGCGCATCGTCCCGCTCGATCTTGAAGCCATTGCCTGTGTGGAGGACGCGTTCCACGCGCTCGCCACCAAGGCGGTCGCCATGCCGCCGATCCTCAGGCTCGACATGCCCGAAGCGCGCGGCGAGGTGGATGTGAAGACCGCCTATGTGCCGGGCCTCGACGGTTTTGCCATCAAGATCAGCCCCGGCTTTTTCGACAATCCGAAGATCGGCCTGCCGAGCACCAACGGCCTGATGGTGCTGCTTTCAGCGAAGACCGGCCTGGTACAGGCCGTGCTGCTCGACAATGGCTATCTGACGGACGTGCGCACTGCGGCGGCCGGCGCGGTCGCGGCGCGGCATCTCGCGCGTCCGGATGCCGCGGTTGCCGCCATCTTCGGCGCCGGAATGCAGGCCATGCTGCAGCTCGAAGCTTTACGCTTGGTGCGGCCGATCCGAGAGGCGCGCATCTGGGCGAGGGACGCAGCAAAGGCCGAAGCCGCGGCAACGGAGCTGACGAGGAGCCTCTGTTTTCCCGTTCGAACCGTAGTCGATGGCAGGGCAGCGGTCGATGGCGCCGACATCATCGTCACCACGACCCCTTCGGAAACACCGGTGCTCAAGGCCGAATGGCTCCAGCCTGGTCAGCATGTCACGGCCATGGGTTCGGATGCCGAGCACAAGAACGAGATCGAGCCCGCCGTGATTACCGGCGCCGGTCTTTATGTCGCCGACAGCCTCAAGCAGACGCGCAGGCTCGGCGAACTGCATCATGCCATAGAGGCGGGCCTCGTGAAGGAGAGCGCGATCTTCCCCGAACTCGGCGAGATCATCGCCGGGCGCAAGCCGGGCCGCAGCGGCCCCGATGAGATCACCGTGGCGGATCTTACCGGCACGGGCATTCAGGATACGGCCATCGCCACGCTTGCTGCCGCCCGCGCGGCAACGGCGGGCGCCGGCACGATCTTCGAGAGTTGAGACCGGCTTTTCGCCGGGTATAGAGGAAAAACCGATGAAACAAACGAACCTGAAGTTCTCACTTCCGGAGTATGAAGCGCGTCTTCAAAAAACACGCAATGCCATGGAAGCCAAGGGTATCGACGTGCTGATCGTCAGCGATCCGTCGAACATGAACTGGCTGACCGGCTATGACGGCTGGTCCTTTTACGTGCACCAATGCGTCGTCGTGCCGCCGACGGGCGAACCGATCTGGTACGGCCGCGGGCAAGATGCCAACGGCGCCAAATTCACCGCCTATCTGAAGCACGAGAACATCATCGGCTATCCGGACCATTACGTGCAGTCCACCGAGCGCCATCCGATGGACTATCTCTCGGCCAAACTCGCCGAGCGTGGCCTCGACAAGCTGACGATCGGCGTGGAGATGGACAATTACTGGTTTTCCGCCGCCGCCTTCGCCGCGCTCACGAGACACCTGCCGAATGCCCGCTTTGCCGATGCGACCGCACTCGTCAACTGGCAGCGCGCGGTCAAGAGCGAGGCGGAAATCCGCTACATGCGCAATGCCGCGAAGATTGTTGAGAAAATGCATGAGCGCATCTTCGACAAGATCGAGGTCGGCATGCGCAAGTGCGACCTCGTGGCGGAAATCTACGATGCCGGGACACGTGGCGTGGACGGCATCGGCGGTGACTATCCGGCGATCGTGCCGCTCTTGCCCTCGGGCGTAGAGGCTTCCGCGCCGCACCTGACCTGGGACGATCGACCGATGAAATCCGGCGAGGGCACGTTCTTCGAGATCGCCGGCTGCTACCACCGCTACCACGTGCCGCTCTCGCGCACCGTCTTCCTCGGCAAGCCGACACAGGCTTTCCTCGATGCCGAGAAGGCAACGCTCGAAGGCATGGAAGCGGGCCTCGAAAAGGCGCGGCCCGGCAATACCTGCGAGGATATCGCCAACGCCTTCTTCGCCGTGCTCAAGAAATACGGCATCGTGAAGGACAACCGAACGGGCTACGGTATCGGCGTTTCCTATCCGCCGGACTGGGGCGAGCGCACGATGAGCCTGCGTCCAGGCGATCGAAGCGAACTGAAGCCGGGCATGACCTTCCACTTCATGACGGGGCTCTGGCTCGAGGACATGGGCTTCGAGACGACGGAAAGTATCTTGATCACCGAGACCGGCGTCGAGTGCCTCGCCAATGTGCCGCGCAAGCTTCTCGTGAAGGATTGAGCCATGCGGGACCTCACACTTCGTCCTTCGCCGATCAGCTCCACGGTCGATTTTTCGGCCGAAGGCGTGCAGCACGGTTTTCTGCGCCTGCCGTACAGCCGCGACGATTCCGCCTGGGGCTCAGTGATGATCCCGGTTACGGTCGTCAAGAATGGGGAGGGCCCGACGGCCCTTCTCACCGGCGGCAACCATGGCGACGAATATGAGGGGCCGATCGCGCTCTTCGATCTCGCCCGCACGTTGAAGGCCGAGGACGTGACAGGCCGGGTCATCATCGTGCCGGCGATGAACTATCCGGCCCTTCTCGCCGGCACGCGCACCTCGCCGATCGACAAGGGCAATATGAACCGCAGCTTTCCGGGTGCGCCGGACGGCACTGTCACCCAAAAGATCGCCGACTATTTCCAGCGCACCCTGCTGCCGCTCGCCGATATCGTGCTCGACTTCCATTCGGGCGGCAAGACGCTCGATTTCCTGCCCTTCTGTGCCGCCCATATCCTGCCCGACAAGGCGCAAGAGGCAAAAGCCTTCGATCTCGTCAGCGCCTTCGGCGCCCCATGGTCGATGAAGATGCTGGAGATCGACGCTGTCGGCATGTACGACACGGCAGCGGAGGAGATGGGCAAGATCTTCGTCACCACGGAGCTCGGCGGCGGGGGGACGGTCACGGCCAAAAGCGCTCGCATCGCCAAGACAGGCGTTTCGAATGTGTTGAAGGTGGCCGGTATCCTCAAGGGTGCTGTCGAAAAGGCAAGGACGACCTGGCTCGACATGCCGGATGGAAACTGCTTTTCCTTCGCCGAGGACGCTGGTCTCATCGAACCACTCTTCGATCTTGGCGATCGGGTGAAGAAAGGGGAGGTTGTCGCCCGCATCTATCCCATCGGCCGCACGGGCGTTCGACCACTGGACGTCGAGGCGAAGATGGATGGCATCCTCGCGGCCCGTCACTTCCCCGGGCTCGTCAAGGCCGGCGATTGCGTCAGCGTCCTTGCGGTCGAGACATGAGGACGGGAGCGCGACTACTGGTCCTTGCAGGTGCCGTCCGTCAGTGGACCCGTCGACGGAAGCGAGTCCGCGTTAGCTGAGCTTAGGTCTGCAGCCCCTTCCCGGTGAAGTCGGAGGAGGGGTGCGCCTCCAGCCGTCAGTCGTGGATGGCCATCTGCAGTTCGGCCTGGCGGCCGAGGGATGTCATCCACTCGCTGAACTCCGGCCGGCTCTTGATCTGGCGGCCGTAATGGCGGCCGAGTGCAGTGGTGAGCTCGCCCGCGCGTCCGAGCAGTTCATCGGCAAAGACGATCATCTGGGAGTTCGGCCAGGCCTGCGGGCGGATTGCGGCGAGGCGGGCAAAGAGCTTTTCACCGGACTCCTCCGGATTTGCCTGCGCCATCAGCGTCAGCATGGCTGCCGTCGAGCGCGATACGCCCATGTGGCAATGAACCAGCACATGGCTGGCGGCTTCCCGATCTTCACGCATCAGGAAATCTGTACCAAAGCGAAGGATGGCTTCCACATGGTCCGGGCGAGGCATCACCCGGTTCGGCGCCGCCTCAATGATATCGTGGAAGCGCAAGATCGTGCGGCGATGCTCACCGTAAGCGTCGAAAGCTTCCAGGTCCGGGAGTTCCGGGTCGACGATCGACAGAACATGGGTCACGTTTCGGCTGCTCTGACCCGGCAGTTCCTCGATACCGCAAACGGTCAGCATTGGAGAAAGGGTCGTTTCCATGTCCACTATCCTAGCATCGGTTTCATGAAGCGTCTGCCTCGCATTTCCGTGCGAGCAGAAGAAGAGTACGTCAAGCATCGCAGACATCGGGCGCGACCGGTCGGCACGAAGAGGGATGGGGCGGTGGGTGGCAGGCGTTGAGATTGATGTTTCCATCGGCGAGGGAGGCGACGATGAAGCCGCCGGGGAGATGGAAACTATACGTGCGCCGGCCTTCTTGGCAATCTCGATGTTCGAAATAAGGGAGCTCGTTGCCTGCCGAAATCTTGGCCGAGCAGCCTGCACAAGGAGGCGGGTCGGCCCGTGCAACGCGTGCGCCGGGTTCTTTGCCTGCGGGAGTGGGCATGTGGACGCTCTCCCGTCCACATGCTGTTCTGCAGCCGGTCCGCCAACCGGGGCGGCCAGCGACGAGCTACGGTCTCAGATCCGGGCGCTCCTCAATCTCAGGGCGTTGCCGATCACGCTGACGGACGAAAGCGCCATGGCGGCGGCTGCGATGATCGGCGACAAGAGAAGCCCGAAGGCGGGATAGAGCACGCCCGCCGCAACGGGTACGCCGGCCGCGTTATAGATGAAGGCGAAGAAGAGGTTCTGCCGGATGTTCGCCATCGTCGCGTGACTGAGCCGCCGCGCCCGGACGATGCCTTGCAGATCGCCTTTGAGCAGCGTCACGCCGGCACTTTCGATCGCCACATCGGTCCCGGTTCCCATGGCGATGCCGACGTCGGCGGCGGCAAGGGCAGGGGCGTCGTTGACGCCATCACCGGCCATGGCGACGATCCTGCCTTCCTTGCGTAGGCGGGCGACGATCTCGCTCTTGTGTTCCGGGAGCACTTCCGCCTCGACCTCCTTGATGCCGAGCTTGCGGGCGACCGCACTGGCGGTGGTCTTGTTGTCCCCCGTGAGCATCACCACACGCACGCCATCCTTGATCAGCGCTTCGACCGCTGCCGGTGTCGTCGACTTGATCGGATCGGAAATTGCGAACAACCCGCCCAGGCGACCGTCAATGGCGGCGAAGATGACGGTCACTCCTTCGCTGCGCAGGTCTTCTGCTTTCTGCGACAGGGCGGAGATATCGACCTTTTCCTCGGACATGATCCGGTGACTGCCGATGATCAGCCTGCGGCCATCGATGACGCCCGTCACGCCCTTGCCGACCGGACTGTCGAAGTCTTCGGCAGATCCGAGTTTCACATTGTGCTCGCTGGCGATGTCGACGATGGCGCTTGCCAGAGGATGCTCGCTCGCGCGCTCCAGCGTAGCGGCCAGCCGCAGCAATTCGTCCTCCGATACCCCGCTCACGGCGACAATTTCCGTGACCTTCGGCTTGCCCTCGGTCAGGGTTCCGGTCTTGTCGACCACCAGCGTATCCACCTTCTCGAAGCGCTCGAGCGCTTCGGCGTTCTTGATCAACACACCGGCGCCGGCACCCTTGCCGACGCCGACCATGATCGACATCGGGGTGGCAAGGCCGAGAGCGCAAGGGCAGGCGATGATCAGCACCGCGACTGCGGCGACCAGTCCGTGGGCGAAGCGCGGCTCCGGACCGACCAGCATCCACGTCGCGAAGGCGATAACGGCAATCAGGATGACGACCGGCACGAACCAGCCGGAGACCTCGTCGGCGAGCCGCTGGATCGGGGCGCGAGAGCGTTGCGCCTCGGCGACCATGTGGACGATCCGAGACAGCATGGTGTCCCGGCCGACCTTGCCGGCCTCCATGACGAAGCCGCCCGTGCGGTTCATCGTACCACCGATCAGTTTGGCCCCGACCTCCTTGGTAACAGGCATCGACTCCCCTGTGATCATCGATTCATCGATCGAGCTGCGCCCCTCGATGAGCGTGCCGTCAACCGGGACCTTTTCGCCCGGACGGACGCGTAGTTTATCGCCGACGGCGACCGCCTCGAGCTCCACATCCTCGTCGGTTCCATTGCTGCGGATGATGCGGGCGGTTTTCGGCGCCAGGTCGAGAAGCGCCCGGATTGCGCCGCCGGTCTGCTCGCGCGCCTGCAGTTCGAGCACTTGGCCGAGCAGCACCAGCACGGTGATGACGGCGGCCGCCTCGAAATAGATCGCAACTGCCCCCTCGGCGGATTGGAACGTTGCCGGAAACAGACCGGGAGCAACGGTTGCGACCACGCTGTAGAGCCAGGCGACGCCCGTGCCCATCGCGATCAGCGTGAACATGTTGAGGTGCCGGGTGACGATCGATTGCCAGGCCCGTTCGAAGAAGGGAGCACCCGCCCAAAGGACGACCGGGGTCGCCAGGATGAACTGGAGCCAGTTCGACGTCTGGGCGCCAAGCAGCATGTGCAGGTTGGTGAGGTGACCGCCCATTTCGAGCGCCAGCACAGGCAGCGCCAGGACCAAGCCAATCCAGAACCGCCGGCGCATGTCGACAAGCTCCGGACTGGGCCCCGCGTCGGCGGTGACGACTTCGGGTTCGAGAGCCATGCCGCAGATCGGGCAGTTGCCAGGGCCGTTTTGCCGTATCTGCGGATGCATGGGGCATGTGTAGATCACCCCCTCTTGGCCCGAGCTTTGCTTCTCTGCGGCTTTGGCCGGCGCCGCACTCTTTTCAGCATGGTGATGGTCGTGACCTTCATGTCGGTGGTGATGCTTATGGTCGTCCATTGGATCGTCTCCGCAACGGGTACTCGCCGATAACAAGGATACGGCCCGGCACCTTCGCGCCGGCCGGGCCGTCTCATCCTCGTTACGTGTAGGCGACGAAGGACATCATTCCCGATGCCATGTGATAGAGGTGATGGCAGTGGAGCGGCCAGCGACCCGGATTGTTGGCGTCGAAGATGACGTTCACGCTGCCCATCGGCGGCACAAGAATGGTGTCCCGTACGGCACCGCCGAGCGACTTTCCACCTATGCCGACGACCTGGAAGTGATGACCGTGAAGATGCATCGGGTGGGACATCATCGACATGTTGCGCATGACGATCTCAAGCCTTTCGCCTTCGCGGATGCCAAGGTCATCGCCGCCCTCGATCCGCCAGTCGTAGCCGCCCATGCTGCCCGTCAGAGTCAACGCGAACCGACGGTCTGCAGGACGAGCGGAAAGGGGCGTGACGGCCGCCAATCGCTCTTCGAGATCGAGCCCGATCACCGGTCCGGGCTCCTTCCCACGCGATGCAATCTTGGCGATCTTTGCCCCTGATGGCGCCAGGATGATGCCTGTGCGATGGGTATTGCCTTCCCGCAGCGCGAGGATGGGGTGGGCATCTGCTGACTTCGGAAGCCCAAGCCGGATATCGAGCCGCTGGCCCATGGAAATCGGGAAAAGGGTCCCGGAAACCGGCTGCACCGACTGTCCGTCAACCGCGATCAACTGTCCGGTCAGGATGCCGGTGTCGACCGTGAAGGCGGTGGCTGTTGCGCCATTGATGATGCGCAGACGGACACGCCCACCGTTTTCGACGGCGATGACTTCCGGATCATCGAGCGTACGGTCGTTCGCGAGATAGGCGTCATACTCGATGTCGTTCAGATCCATGGGGGCCATGCTCGACATGGCCATCCCGGACATGTGGCCTCCCTGCATGTTGGATGCCATGCCCTGCATCATCGCGCTGTGGTCCATCCCATGACCGGTAGAAGATCCCTTGAGCTTGGCGAGCAGTTCCTCGGCAGGCGTGAAGGAGAAGTCGTGCAACAGGATAACGACTTCCTGCTCGTCGCGCTGCCTGTCGTCGGTGGTTCGCACGATCAGCGGAGCGGCAAGCAGGTTCTGCTCCTGGAGCGTGTGCGCATGCATCCAGTGCGTGCCGCCCGCGCCCACCGGAAACGCGTAATGCCGGGTCTCCTTTGCCTTCAGCAGTGCTGCGGGATTGTCCGGTACACCGTCCATGTCCCATGGGGGCGCCAGCCCATGCCAATGGATGAGTGTTGCTTCACCGCCTTGGTTTGAAAGTGCGACGTCGAAGGGGCTGTCGGCGTCGAGCGTCAGCCCGGCGGCGCCATCCGCTTGGAGAAGCCCGAAGACGTCGGCAGCTCTGCCATTCACCTCGATGACGCGTTTTGTGATCGCAAGCGAGCGCGTACCCGCGCTCGACGATGTTGCTTTGCGGGCCTCAGCCCAGCTTCTGCTTGGATGTAGGGCGGCAGCAGAAGCGGCGACCGACATCAGTCCGCCCAGGAATTCACGGCGTTTCATTTTCATTGACCTCTTGTTCCATGCCGGGCAATGCCGGCGAGGACCGCGCCAAGCGGGCGCGACCGCGGAGGACCAGCGCCAACGGCGCTGGCCTGGCTCATCCGATGGATCGAGGAGGGCCGATGGCCGGCCGGGAGATGATGCCGTCGATGGGCGGTTGGGGGGAGAGGTCCCGGCGATCGCCCGACTTCAGGGTGACTTCGCCGAAGATTGGGGCCGGGAAAAGCGTGTAGCACAGGCCGCAGACGCGTTTGCAGCAGGCTTTCTGATCGCCTGTTTCGGTCTTGCCATGGAGATCGGCTTTCCCCTGTGAGGAAATGACATCTTCGCTGCCGGCAACGTGTGGCTCGCCTGCGATGGGGGCTGCCTCGGCAATCGGCGCGACCAGAAACAGGATGGCGACCAAGGCGGCCACCAATCCCCTTGCATGTTTCTGGACGGTCTGGCTGGCGGCGATCATGTTTTCGTCCGACACCTGGTGCTCTATTCACCCACAATGCGCGATGCTCGCCGGATTCGCCTTGACCTTGATCAAAAGGCAACAATGGCACGGCGCTCGATGAAAGGATGGCACCCGAATGTGTTCGAATGCGGTTAAATCGTCCGGCCTCATTCTTGCGGTGGTTGCAGTTATGTCGGTCTCGGCTGCGACCGCACAGCCTGGCGATGACGTCGTTCGTGAGAGGCAGCGGAATATGAAGGCGGTGGCGGCTGCCGCCAAGAGCATCGACGCCGTGTTCAAAGGTACATCCCCTTACGACGCAAAGGCGTTCAAATCGGCCGCCGAAACCATCAGGGCGTATTCGGGGAAACGCCTGTCGGAACTGTTCGGGGGTCCGGTCGTCGCCGTGGGCTCCAAGGCCAGCGCCCGTATCGAAGCAGAGCGACCGACATTCGACAAGCTGGCGACCGACCTTGGCGCATACGCCGAGGCACTTTCCGTTGCAGCAGACCGCAATCCGGATGTTCTTGCGCCCGACATGCGGATGCATGGCATCGATGCGACGATGGGCGGGCCACTCGCCAAGAGAAACGCGGCGATGCCCGACCCGATGTCCATACCCGCCGAGCACGCTTTCCATTTGATGCTGCAGGTTTGCACGTCCTGCCACGCCAAGTTCCGCACGAAAGACAACTAGTCGACGGCAGCAGGTGGGCGTCGCAAAACCAGGATCACCCGACGTGGCTGCAGCAGGATTTCTTGAAGGAGGCCTGGTAGCCGGCTTCTGCGATCGCGGCAACGAAGGCATTGGAGGGGATCTGAGAGTTGATCGATGCGGTCTTCGCATCGATATCCACAGCGACCTTGGCGCTGGGATCGACCGACTTCACCGCCTTTTCGACCGCTCCGGCGCAGTGCCCACAGGTCATGTCGGGGATGTTGAGATGGTGCATTTGGAAACTCCATTTGATCTGACCTGTGTGAATGTGGGGCTTCCAACGGTGGCAAGGTCAAGGGCACAGTCGCAGACAATTTTCTCCTTCTTCTAGGAGATGAGACTGACACGGTTCTCCCACGCCAGAACAGCAGGCTCACAAGCGCTTCCGACGAACTCAGAGAAGCTGGAGCGACGCTCCGCCCATTGCGGTGACTACGACCACAATCCATGGCGGCGCTTTCCATACGACGAGCAGGATGAATGCCGTCAGGGCGAGCGCGAAGTCGTAGGGTTTCAAGACGGCGCTGGTCCAGACCGGGCTGTAAAGTGCCGCTCCCAAAATGCCGACCACGGCCGCGTTCGCGCCGCGCATCGCAGCCTGGGCAAGGGGCCGTTTGCGAAAACTATCCCAGAAGGGCAGAGCGCCGACGAGCAGCAGGAAGCCGGGCAGGAAAATCGCTACGAGGCAGATGCCCGCACCGAGAACGCCATTCGGTGCCGGTCCCCTGACCGCGCCGAGATAGGCGGCAAAGGTGAAGAGGGGACCCGGTACTGCCTGCGCCGCGCCATAGCCTGCGAGGAAGGCATCATTCGAAACCCAACCGGGAGCGACCACTTCGGCCTGAAGCAACGGCAAGACCACATGTCCGCCGCCAAAGACGAGAGAACCTGATCGATAGAAGGCGTCGAACAGCGACCAACTCTGGGAAGCGGTTGCGATGATCGGCAGGACGCCAAGCAGAACGAGGAAAGCCACGAGACAGAGGATGCCGGCGGGGCGCGTGACGCGGAACGTCAGATGCGTCGATCCCGCGACCGGTCCGTTGCGGCACAGCAGGACCCCGGCGAGGGCGCCGAATGTGATCGCTGCGATTTGCCCGATGGCCCCCGCCGCAAACACGATGATCGATACGGCAGCAAGAGCGATGCTGGCACGCTCGCGATCCGGAGTGAGGTTCTTCGCCATACCCCATACAGCCTGTGCGACGACCGCTACGGCAACGATCTTCAGCCCGTGCAACAGGCCCGTTCCGATTGGACCGTCGAAGGCCGTCGCCGCTATTGCGAATACGACCAGCAGGAGGGCAGACGGCAGCGTGAACGCGGCCCAGGCGGCGAGTGCGCCGAGCGGCCCACCGCGCAGGAGTCCCAGAGCAAAACCGACCTGACTTGAGGCGGGACCGGGCAGAAACTGACAAAGCGCGACGAGATCGGCATAGCCGGCCTCATCGATCCACTTCCGGCGCACGACCAGTTCGTCTCGGAAGTAACCAAGATGAGCGATCGGCCCGCCGAACGATGTCAGACCGAGTTTCAAGAATGCCGCGAAGACTTCGGCTGGCGTGCCTCGATGGCCCCCGGCTACCTCTTCCTGCATTGTCTTCGCCGATGACTTCACCAACAACTCCTGGGTCATCTCGTTGACCAATTCCGGTGTCGCGAACCAATTGGCCGTGTCTTCGTGGCATCACTTCTCGGGCTCGATACCGGAACCGACGGTAGAGGCAATGGGTTGGGGATTCATTCCGCCAAATGATGGCGGTTGATTGAAGCGAAACCAAAGGAGAGCCTCCGATGGCCAGTGAAAGCGATCGTGAGCTTCGTCAACATACGCAAAGAATGCAAATGCGCCTGCAGGACACCATGGATCATCTGCGCGAAGATATCCTGAAGGTCGACGAGCCGCAGTTGAGGGCTATGTTCGAAACGGCGGCCGAGGTTCTGGGTGGTCTCAAAAAGGCGTTCAGCGACTACGAACAGAAGAACGAGGCAGCATGGCGGTCCCGCTAGAACGCGACCAGCGCCGCCAATGACACGCGCCCGGTGATACCCGCCCAGCATCAAGTCCTCGATCCTTGTCAAATTGGAGCCGAGATATTGCTGGCTTCGGTGACAGGCATGTGACTGCGACAGCTATGATGTGTTCATTGCCGGGCATCGGCATGTTAGGGTTGGCGCTTGGGGCGGTGGCCGGAGCATCTCGGCAAGCAAATCCAAGAACCGGGTGCCTCCTAGAGAGAACCCAGGCGCAGAACCTTGCCGGGATTGAGGACCGCGTCAGCGTCGAGCGTGTCCTTCACGCGATGCATGAGGGCCAATTTCACCGGGCTCGAGGTATCCAACAGTTGCCCCACGCGCTTGATGCCGATCCCGTGCTCAGCCGAGAACGCCCCACCGATCGTAACGATATCTCTGTACAGGATCGTCTCGACGGCTTTCGCCTTTTCGGTCGAAACATCGCTGCCGGCTGCGTTGAGAACGATGTGGAGATTTCCGTCGGCGAGGTGGCCGAACACGTAAGGGTCAAGCGTGGCATCCAGTTCCCTAAGATCCGCAAGGCAGCGGTCGAGATAGGCTCCGATTTCCGAAAGCGGGACCGAAACGTCATAGGATGGCGCATTCGCATGTTTTCGATAGATCAGGTCCGTGTCTTCACGCAGCCGCCAAAGATCCGCCTCCTGCGCGCCCGAGGAGGCGATCACCGCCGAGACGTCGGGATGATCGGCGATGACGTCTTCGTAGATACGCTCCAGTTCCGATTGCAACGCTCCCTCTTCTGGTCCGCCCAGCGAGACCAGCAGGTTGAGCGCATGGTCGGGGCTGTAGTCCATGGCCGACCAGGCGTGATGGCCGGAGGTCAGGCGGAAATAGCTATTCCAGATCGCCTCCGCCGCACGCAGTTGACCGTACTCGGCGTCGAGACCTCGACGGACAACCGCAAGCGCCGCATTCACCGACGGTAATCCGAACAGAACCGTGGCCGTGGCCGCGGGTTGCGGTTCGAGTTTGACCGCGATGCGCGTGACGATGCCGAGCGTACCTTCCGCCCCGACAAAGAGATGCTTCAGATCGTAGCCCGTGGCGTTTTTCACGACCCGTGTCATGTCCGAATAGATGGAACCGTCGGCAAGCACCGCCTCCAGACCGAGAATGCGATGCCGCATGACCCCGAAGCGAAAAGCTGCGATGCCGCCGGCATTCGTTGATGCCATGCCTCCGATCGTTGCCGACCCGCGCGACGGCAAATCGATCCCCGTTTCCAGTCGATGTTCGGCAGCCGCCGCTTGCAGCGCCTGCAGCGTCGCGCCCGCCTCCACGACGGCAACGCGCTCGATCGGTGAAATCTGTAGAATTCGGTTGAGCCGCGCGGTTGAAAGCACCAGTTCGCCCGGCCTGGATACCGCGCCGCCGACGAGACCGGTTCGCCCTCCGTGGGTGACGAGCGGAACCCCGTTGGCGCGGCAACATTTGACGACTGCGGCGACCTCGTCGGTCGCTCCGGGGAACACGACTGCGCGAGCCCCCAGATTGTCGGGCGAGACTCCGTGGTCGATCGTGGAGATGGCCTCTCCGTCCTTGAAGTTTCCGTCACCGACAATTTTGCGAATTTCGGCTTTGAACTCGGGCTTTAGGCAATCCATGCGATGCGACCTGCTGGTGGATGTCGGAAAATGTTGAGATGCTTGCGGCAGACCGCTCAGGCCGTCTTGAGCGCGCCGCTTTTCTTCGCCGTCCACGTGGCGATAACGTCCATCAGGCCGGGGTTGAGGCAGTCATAGGGCTCCATGCCCAGTTCGCGCAGCCGGGTACGCACGGCCTCCATTGCGGCCGGGTCATAGCCGCTCTCGATGATCGAGGAGACGAAGGCGGCAAAGCCCGGCTTTGCCCAGCCCGGTTCCTGGAAGCGTTCGGGATGTACGAAGGACAGCCCCTTGAACGGGTGATCGCGTTCGACCGGGCCATACATATGCACGCCGCAGTCCTGGCAGGCATGGCGCTGGATCAGCGCCGTCGGGTCGACGACCGCGAGCTTGTCGCCGTTTTCGACTACCGCAATCTTGTCCGTCGGCGCCACGGCGACGACGGAAAACACTGCCTCGTCGGGTTTCCAACATTTCGTGCAGCCGCACGCGTGGTTGTGGGCGATGTCGCTTTGGACCCTGACCTTCACAGCATTGCGCGCGCAATTGCAGACGAGCGTGCCGCCGGCAAAGGCAGCGTCCGTCGTCTTGAACCCGCTGTCGAGGCATGGATGAATGGCTAGGCTGGGCATGGGCTTCTCCTCCTTTGGGCCGGCGCTGAAGGCCGGCTGTTCACCGGCACCGCCAGCCGCTGGCGCGGCGGTGCGAGACAGGCATCTTCCGTCTGCAGGCGGGGTTGAACCCTCGGCTCAGTAGAGCACGACCGAGCGGATGCTTTCGCCGGAATGCATCAGCTCGAAGCCCCTGTTGATGTCTTCGAGCGGCATCACGTGGGTGATCATCGGGTCGATCTCGATCTTGCCTTCCATGTACCAGTCGACAATCTTCGGCACGTCGGTGCGGCCGCGGGCGCCGCCGAAGGCGGTGCCCATCCAGCTGCGGCCGGTAACGAGCTGGAACGGCCGGGTGGCAATCTCCTGGCCGGCGCCGGCGACGCCGATCACCACCGACTTGCCCCAGCCGCGGTGGGCCGATTCCAGCGCCTGGCGCATCACCTTGGTGTTGCCGGTGCAGTCGAAGGTGTAGTCGGCGCCACCGATCAGGTCGCCATTGCGTTTCGTCATGTTGACGAGATAGGGCACGATGCCGTCGCCGACCTCCTTGGGGTTGACGAAGTGGGTCATGCCGAAGCGTTCGCCCCAGGCCTTCTTGTCGTTGTTGAGATCGACGCCGATGATCATGTCGGCGCCGGCAAGCCTGAGGCCCTGGATGACGTTGAGGCCGATGCCGCCGAGACCGAAGACGATCGCGGTCGCGCCGATCTCCACCTTGGCCGTGTTGATGACCGCACCAATGCCGGTGGTGACGCCGCAGCCGATGTAGCAGATCTTGTCGAAGGGGGCGTCCGGGTTGACCTTGGCAACGGCGATCTCCGGCAGCACCGTGTAGTTGGCGAAGGTCGAGCAGCCCATATAGTGGTGGATCTTGTCCTTGCCGATCGAGAAGCGCGAGGTGCCGTCCGGCATCAGGCCCTGCCCTTGCGTCGCGCGGATCGCCGTGCAGAGGTTGGTCTTCCGGCTCAGGCAGGAATAGCATTTACGGCATTCGGGCGTGTAGAGCGGGATGACGTGATCGCCCGTCTTCACCGAGGTGACGCCCGGGCCGACGTCGACGACGATGCCGGCGCCTTCATGGCCGAGGATCGCCGGGAACAGGCCCTCTGGATCGGCGCCCGACAGGGTGAAGTCGTCGGTGTGGCAGAGGCCGGTGGCCTTGACCTCGATCAGCACCTCGCCGGCCCGCGGGCCGTCGAGCTGAACCGTCATGACCTCAAGCGGCTTGCCGGCCTGAACGGCAACGGCGGCGCGTACATCCATTTGATTTCTCTTTCTTCTAGAGTTTTCCAACGGTTTCAGGCGGCAAGCTCATCTGGGCAGGTAGCGTGTAAGACGGGCTTCCAGGAGCCGTACGAGCGTGATCAGCACCAGATTGATGAGCAGGTAGAGCATGCCGGCGATTGCGAATATTTCGAGGATTGCATAGGTCTGGCTCATCAGCCGCTTTGCATGGCCGGTAATCTCCAGGACGGTGATTGTCGAAGCCAGGCTCGTTCCCTTGACGACGAGCACAAGTTCGTTGCCGTAGGCTGGCAGCGCTTGCCGGATAGCGAGGGGAAACGTGATCCGGCGAAAGCGCAAAAGCCGCGACATGCCGCAGGCCTGTGCTGCTTCGACGAGCCCTCCCGGAATGGACATGAGGCCGCCACGCAAGATCTCCGACGTATAGGCCGCGGTGTTGAGAGCGAGCGCCAGGACCGCGCAGTGGGCGCCGTCACCGATAATCCACCAGAGCACGGGGTTGTCCCGCACGAAGGAAAGCTGGCCGAGACCGTAGTAGAAGAGGAAGAGCTGTACCAGCAGCGGTGTGCCGCGGAAGACGGTGCTGTAGCCCTTGGCAAAGCCGCTGAGAGCCGCGTTCTTCGACAGGCGCATGACTGCAAGCGCCAGGCCGAGGCTAAAGCCGATGGCGATCGAGGCGATCGTCAGGACGGCGGTTAGCCACAGTCCCTTGGCAAGGGTCGGAACCGCGAGGAAAACGAGTTCGAAATCCATGACCTATTTCCTCGTACGGGGGCGCAACAGGCGTTCGATCCAGTCGAACCCACCCTGGCTGGCGAGCGTGATCGCGAGGTAGACGAGAGCTGCGATGAAATAGAAGATGAAGGGATGCCGGGTGGAGCCTGCCCCGACGAAGGCGGCACGCATCAATTCCTGCAAGCCGACCACCGAGACAAGTGCTGTGTCCTTGATCGTGGTCTGCCAGACATTGTTCATGCCCGGGACGGCAATTCGCAGCATCTGAGGGGCGATAATGCGGCGAAAGATGCGCCTGCCCGGAATCCCGAGCGCGCGTGCGGCCTCGATATGGCCGCCGGGAATGGCAGCCAGAGCACCGCGCACGACCTCCGTTGAATAGGCCCCCGATATCGCGGCGATCGCGACGACAGCGATGGTGAAGGCGTAACCGTTGCCAGCCAGCCCCTCATAACCAAAGGCGGCGGCGACCTTGGCCACGAACTCGACGGAGGAGAAAAAGAGGAGATAGATGATCAGAAGTTCCGGCACGCCGCGCACGATAGACGTGTAGAAGTCCACGGCGAGCGTCAGCGGAAAAAGCCGTGCCCATTTTATCAGGCCACAGGCAACGCCGATGACGACGCCAAGGGTCATGCTCGCCAGGCCGAGCGCGACGGTAATCGCTGCTCCGCGCAGGATCGCCGACACCCAGCCGCCTTCCCATACCTGCCAAAATCCAAGTTCCATCGAGATCCGCCTATCTTCGCATTCCTGTCGGATAACACCCGGAGAAAGGCGCGACCTGTAGTCTCTCTTTCTCCGGGGATGCCGTTGCCGCTACTGGCAGGGACGGGAAATGTCCGTCTTGAACCAGGTCTGGCTTGCTTTGCCGATCGAGCCATCGGCGACCAGCTCACAGAGCGCCTTGTCGATACGGGCCTTGAGTTCGGTGTTCTCCTGCGCGATGCCGACGCCGATGCCCTCGCCGAGCGTCGGGTCGAAGGTGCTCAATACCTTGACGTCAACGAACTGGAAGTCCTTGCCGTCGGGACGTGCCAGGAAGTCCTGCAGGGCGGATGCATCCGCAAATGCAGCCTCGACGCGGCCGCTGGCGAGGTCGATCTGCATCTGATCGAGCGTGTCATAGGTCTTCAAGACCGCGGATGAGGCCCGCTTTTCCATGAAATGCGCATGGGTCGTGCCAGCCTGGACGCCGACCGTGCGACCGTCGAGCGATGTCAGCAGCGTCTCGATGTCCTTGACGCCAGCAAGATCGGAATCCTTCTTCACCACGAACATGTTGGCGAGTTCCGCGTAGCCGACCGAGAAATTGATCTGCTTCTTGCGTTCGGCGGTAATCGACATGCCGGAAATGATGATGTCAAAACGCTTGGCCTTCAGCGCCGGAATGAGACCGTCGAAGGCCTGCACGACGAAATGGCACTTCATTTCCAGCTTGGCACAGAGCAGGTTTCCGACATCGGCATCGAAGCCCGTGACGTTGCCGGCGGAGTCGGCCATGCTCCATGGCGGATATTCGCCCTCCGTGCCGATCGACAATTCGCCCTCGGCGGCGTGCGCCGCGGTGAGGCCGGCGGCCAAATACGTGGCGAGCAGTAGATTTTTCAGCTTCATGTTTTGGTTCCCCTTGCTGAGCATTCTTGTTGGCTCTCGTCCGGAGAGGTCCCCGGACGGGTGATGCCGGCGGAGCGTCAGAGCGTACGGGCCAGGAACTGGCGCATGCGTTCGGAGCGCGGGTTGGTAAAGACCTCCGCCGGGGCACCCTCTTCCTCAACCTTTCCCTGGTGGAGGAAGAGGATCTTGTGCGAGACCTCGCGTGCGAACTGCATTTCATGCGTCACGAGGATCATCGTATTTCCTTCTTCGGCCAGTTGCCGGATCACGCGCAGCACCTCGCCGACCAGTTCCGGATCGAGCGCCGAGGTCGGTTCGTCCAGCAGGATGAGCTTCGGGCGCATGGCGAGCGTGCGGGCGATAGCGGCGCGCTGTTGCTGGCCGCCGGACAACTGGCCGGGGTACTGGGCGTGCTTGTCGCTGAGACCGACCTTCTTCAGGAGGGCGTGCGCGTGGTCGATTGCTGCCTGGCGATTTTCCTTCAAGACATGCAGCGGCGCTTCGATGATGTTTTCGAGGACCGTCATGTGCGGCCAGAGGTTGAAGTTCTGGAACACCATGCCGACCCGCGAGCGGATGCGCTCGACTTGCTTCATGTCGGCCGGCGCAGCGCCGCCATCCGCCGTCTTCTTCATGCGGATTTCTTCGCCGTCGATGATAATGCGCCCGTCGTTCGGCTGTTCGAGCAGATTGATGCAGCGCAGGAACGTGCTCTTTCCCGAACCGGAGGAACCGATCATCGACACGACCTCGCCCGGTTGCGCTAAGATGTTAACGCCGTTGAGCACGGAGAGGGGCCCAAAGCGCTTGTGAATGTCGTGCACCTCGATGGCCGGCTTTTGGTGGAGCTTCGGGGCTCCAGCTTCGAGGTGGGGGACGACGGTCACAGCCGACGCGGCAGGAACGGGTTTTTCGGCTCCTGCGCCCCCGACTGCCTTGAGGTCCACAAAGGCGCGGTCGAAGTGGCTGAGCGAAGCCGCGAGACAGGTGCGCTGCCAGTGCGGATCTTCGGGAATGAAGGCTGCGCGCAGTGTCTCCTTGATCCTGTTGCCAAGCGGTGTGTCGATCTTGCCGAACAAATGAAGCCAGTTGTCCGCCTGAACCGCATCGGAGACGGTGGCGCCGTCCAGGGTCCCGCATTCGACGACCAGTGGCAGGACTCGCGCCTCAGGCAGTGCAGTTCGCACCGCGGCTGAGACGTAACCCGTCGCCGTCGCGGCAATACCGGTATCCGTCGTTGCATTCTCGCCGGTAAGGACGATCGAGAGGGCAGGACCGAAGATGCGCCGTCCCCATTCGAGACCCGCATGGTCATGCTCGGCAACGGAAAGAAGTGCGGGATAACCATAGGGGCCGGCACCCGTGTGCAGGTCGAAAACGACGACCTCGGTCGCACGCTGCGCGAATGTCGACAGGATCTCGATAAGCGTGCGGTTGGACCAGACGGGACCGTCACCGCCGTAGAACAGGCCATCCGGGAAGTCGTACTGGCCGGCTTCCACGATCGGGGCGATGCCTGCATAGCCGCCGAGCCTCTGCTTCCAGGCTTCATAGGCTTCCGTTGCAGCATCACGCGCCGGCCCCTCCCGGGCCGGGCAAACGAGGGCATCGTGCAGGGCGGCATAGCGCTCGTTTTTCGGTGGACCCTTCGGCCAGTCGATGAAGTTGCGGTTGAGATCGACGTTGTCTTCGTTCACGCGGCGCGTCCAGGCCGTGCCCCAGGGGTTGATGAGGTGGATCGCCAGGATGGCGGTGTCGTCGGGGAGCTGCCAGGGCGAGTTCTGTGAAAGCCAGGCGGTCTGGCAGGCCGAGCCGAAGGGGCCCTCGATGCCATGCGTGCCGGAGATCAGCACCAGCAGCTTCTTGGCATCATCGCGTCCAAGATAGGCGACATCGGTCGCGAGACGCTCGCCGCTCGGGCCGTGCAGCGGATGCAGGTATTCGACCAGGCTCGCCCCGGCGGTCCGCGCGGCGGAGAGAAACCGGGTGCGCAGGGCCGAGAAATCGCCGGCGAAAAGGCCGGCAGGCGTTGATGGGGAC
Organism: Ensifer sp. 38_S197; assembly: GCF_056924495.1. Classification (NCBI taxonomy): domain Bacteria; kingdom Pseudomonadati; phylum Pseudomonadota; class Alphaproteobacteria; order Hyphomicrobiales; family Rhizobiaceae; genus Ensifer; species Ensifer sp. 38_S197. The sequence goes on from NZ_JBXOVZ010000001.1 coordinate 2,713,256, forward strand.
ATGCGGCTGGGCTCCCGGTTTATCTGGTAGAGACTTGCGTTTCCGCTCATTGTTTGTTCCCGCGGGGCTTGGCGCCCCTTTGTTATGTATAAGGTTGAGAGGGCGGCAGGCTTCAGCCCCTGGCGAAAGCGCGCAGCGCATCGAGGAAGCGGTCGTTCTGCGCAGGGGTGCCGATCGTTACGCGGATGAAGGTGTCGTAACCCTTCTCTTTCCACGGCTTGACGATGATGCCGCTCGACAGAAAGTGCTGCATGGCTGCCAGGCTGTCCCCGCCGACGTCGATGAACAGGAAGTTGGTCTGTGATCTCGCTGACGGAAGTCCCATGGCGGCGGCCGCTTCGACGACCCGCGTTCGCTCCAGTATCAACGCTGCAACCGAAGACAACATCCATGCCTCGTCCTCGAGTGCGGCGACGGCGGCGACCTGCGCGGCAGCGTTGACGTTGAACGGCGTCTTGGCCGCTGTCACTGCGCGTGCAAGCCGCACATCGGACGTCACCGCGTATCCGACGCGCAGGCCCGCAAGGCCGTAGGCTTTAGAAAAGGTTCGCAGAACCACCCAGGAAAGATCCGTGCAGGAAAGCGTCGCAAGGCCGTCGGGCATGTCGTTGTCGATGAACTCGAAATAGGCCTCGTCCAGCACGAGGAGCGTTTGGGGCGTGACGGCTGCGAGAACGTACGCCAGGCTCTCTCGGTCAAGTGCCGGGCCGACCGGATTGGAGGGGGAGGAAAGGAAGAAGATCGCCGGCGCCCGCTCGAGCATGGCGACGATTGCCGGTATGTCGAAGTCCAGGTCCGCCCGCATGCCGACCTTCTCGACTTTGGCGCCATTGGCCAGCGCTTCGATCTCGTGCAGCCCGAAGCCGGGACAGACGGTCGCCACCAGGGCGCCCGGGCTAAGGACCGCGCGACAGACTGCGGCGATCATCTCCTCAGAGCCGTTACCGACGACGATGCGATCACCGGCAACGCCGAGCTTCTGGCTGAGCGCCGCGCGGAGCGTCGTGCAGGCAGGATCGCAATAGCGTGAGGGATCGAGGTTCGCGAGTGCCGCTGCGACACGCGGCGAACAGCCGTGCGGATTCTCGTTGCTGGCGAGCGCTGCAATGTCTTGCCGACCGCTTTGCCGTCGCGCCGCGGCGATGTTCATGCCGGCATTGTACGGCGGCAGGCCGGCCACGTGTGGATTGAGCGGGATTTCGGGTTGGAGCGTTTTCGTCACGGATCTTCCTTTAGCGGTCAGAGATCGAGCACGATCGAGGACTTCGGTCTGGCGCAGCACAGGAGCACCCGGCCCGGCGTCACCTCGTCGAGCGGGTCCTCGAAATAGTCCACTTCGCCGGAGACGAGGCCCTGTTCGCAACTCCCGCAGACCCCCGCCCGACAGGAGAATTCCGGTTCGATGCCCTTTGCCTCGAGGAAAGCGAGGAGGGATTCGCTGCTGCCATCCCAGGCCAGCTCGTGCCCCGATTTCTGAAGGACGATGTGCAGGCCATCCTCCCCGGTGGTTGCCTCTGTCGTGCGCGTCATCGGGGGCCGCGCCGTGGTTTGCTCCGTCTCCGAGAGGAGGCTCGCCGGCCCGAAGAATTCATAGGCGATGCGTTCCTTCCGCACCCCAAGGCTGGTCAGAATGCCGTAAAGGGCCCGCATGAAGGGCGGTGGCCCGCACATGTAGATGTCGTAGTCGTCGAGCGGGAGAAGGTCCTGAAGCGTGGTGCGCGTCAGGAAACCCGCGGAGTGACACCGGGCCGTCTCGAGGTCACCGCTTTCGGCGAAGCGGTAGCAGACATGCAGGGTAATGCCGGGCCGCAGGGCGGCCAATTCCTCGATCTCCGCCCGCAGGGCATGGACCGCCGCGCTGTCGCAGGCGTGAATGAACCAGACGGGACGGTCGCTTTCGCGTGCCAGCACATCCAGCATCGAGACTGTCGGGGTCAAGCCGACGCCGCCGGAAAGAAGGACGACGGGGCGGGAGCTCGCCCTGTCGAGTTTGAATGCGCCGCGCGGCGGCTCGATCTCGATGACGGCGCCGGGCTCGATCTCGTCATGGAGCCAGCAGGAGCTCAATCCCTCGGGCAGATCCTGCGCGGGTGCTGCCTCACGCTTCACGGTGATCCGATAGGTTCCCTCCTCGCGCGGGGAGGAGGAGACCGTATAGTTGCGCAGGACATGTCCGCCTTTGCGGTCGGGAACACGCAGCGTCAGGAACTGTCCCGGCTCGAACGACTGCCAGTGCTGGCGTTCGAGTGGGGCGAGACGGAAAGACGTGATGGTGGTGCTTTCGCGCACCTTCGAAACGACTTCGAAGGGGCGGAAGCGTGCAGCCGCGACATCGAGCATCCGGAAGATTTCCTATTCAGCCGCTGCGCTCGCCGGGCCGGCTTGCGTTTCGGCGGCAATCAGCTGGGCGAGCTTGCGTCGGAAGCGCATCGGACCGACGTCGATCTTCAGGTCGAGATTCGGCGTCTGCATGTTGGCCATTCCCTGATGGACGGCCTCCAGCACCACGCGGTCTTCCTCGAAGGCGCCGCGCACGGATTTAGCAAAGCTCTCGGAGACTTTTGCGTCATCAGGCGCGAAGTTGCGCATCTGGAACCAGTAGTATTTGGTCCGGTTTTCATCGACCGGGGTCATGAAGTTGTAGCTGTCCATGAGGAAGGTGTTCTCAGGAAGCGTGCGGCCTTCACCACCAGTATGGGCCGGCGCAAAGATCGCCTTGATGATCGCGTTGCTCGGATAACGCACCTCATAGTGCTGCTTGCGGTCGGTGTTACCCTCGAACTGCAGGAAGGGCGCATAGAACGGGGCCGGTTCCGAGTCGATCATCCAGCGCCAGACGGTAACGCCGTCGTCCTTCACGGTCGTCTCAAGCGGCGTTTCCTCGCAGGCTGAGCTTGCGAAGGACGACTGGTGGACCCAGGCGACATGGGACGGGTCGAGCAAGTTGTCCGTCATGTAGAGGTAGTTGCAGTTCAGCGTCATCGACTCGCCGCGATTGATGCCCCAGGCGGGGTCGCCGAAATGCTCGACTTCGAAGATGTCCTTCGGATCCGCCTTCTCGGCATCGCCCATCCAGATCCAGAGCAGGCCGTAGCGCTCATGGACTGGGTAGGAACGTACCTTGGCGACATGCGGAATGCGCTCGGCGCCCGGCACGCGCGTGCAGGTTCCCGAACAGTCGAAGGTGAGCCCGTGATAACCGCATTCCACGTCGTCACCCTTGATGCGCCCCATGGAAAGCGGCAGTTTCCGGTGGGGGCAGGCATCCTCGAGGGCGGCGGCCTGGCCGTCCCGCTTGCGGTAAAGCACGATGTTTTCGCCGAGCATCGTGACGGGTTTCAGCGCGCGGTCGACCTCGTGATCCCAGGCGGCGACATACCAGGCATTTTTGAGAAACATTTCGCTCTCCTTGCGTTTTGTTAAGTGAATGTTCGACGTTTTTTCTGTGCCAACAAGTTGCCAGCGCCTGCGTTCTTTTTTAGAAAATCTAAATTGGAACGACTTGCTGAAGGAGTGCTTTGCGATGCCGAACCCGTCCTTGCGCGGCTTGCAGGCCTTCGAGGCGATCGGACGATGCGGCTCGGTTAGCGCCGCCGCTGAAGATCTCGGCGTTTCGCCGGGCGCCGTCAGCCAGCTGGTCCGAAACCTGGAGCAGAGTCTTGGCCTGACGCTGCTGGAGCGACGCGGGCGACGGGTTGAACTGTCTTCCTGGGGGCGGCTCTACTATCGGGAAGTCGCAAAAGGCTTCGAACAGCTTTCCCACGCCGCCAACGTGCTCACCCGTGCCAGGAACGAGACCAGCATCGTTCTAAGCGCCCTGACGTCGGTCGCAAACAAGTGGGTCAATCGCAAGATCTTCGACTGGCAATCGCTCTGTCCGGAATCGAGCGTGCGTATCCTCGGCCAGGAGCAGGAGCCCCGCATCGGTATCGAGCAGGTGGATTTCCGCATCACCTATGGGCGGCGCTCCCACGTGCACGAACATGTCGCAACTCTGTTCACCGACTGGGTGGTGCCGGCGTGCTCGCCCGCACTGATTGCCGGACACATCCTCGAGACGCCGCACGACGTCCTCAAGTTTCCGCTCCTCAATGTGGAGTGGGAGGCGGACTATAAAGCGTCTCCGCAGTGGAGGGACTGGGCCGCCCTGGTGCACGCCGACGGCAGCAAGACGTTCTCGGGCCTTTCCTTCACCCTGTCGAGCAGTGCCATCGACGCTGCCGTGAACGGCAGGGGGTTTGTTCTCGCGCAGGTTTCCATGGTCAAGGATGAGATCGCATCCGGAACCTTGGTGGTCCCCTTTGACCTTCGCATGAAACTCCCCGAAAGCTACTACCTCGCCTGGGACCGGGCCGCTCTCGAAAAGCCGTTCGGGCAAAAGTTTCACAAGTGGTTGGTCGGGGTCGCGAGACAACAGGAGCTGCTCTCCGCTCCGCCCTCAGGCCCAGCCGCCTGACGTGCGGCACAACGGAATGAGGAAGCCGTTATCCCGCAGCCCGAACGAGGAAAACGGCGGTAATCGCGGCACGCCGATAGGCGCTTTTCGCGAAAGGCACGCAGCAGCAACTTCGACAGGGCTGCCATTCAGGCAAACGCGTAGATATCGTTCAACGTTCGGTTTAATTAGACGTTGGCAGCGTTGCCAGTTGCACTCGTCATCGAATGTGCAATGATCCTGAAATTAAACGACTTTACCTGGCTGCGAGATGCGCTCGTCGCAGCGATCCGTTTCCGGGGGCTCTTCCAGCGCACAGGGACTTCGAACACCTTAGACACTGAGGGAATGTGATCATGCGTAGAATTCTTGCGTATCTGACGATCGCGTCGTTCGTCTCGACCTCTGCCTTTGCGGATCCAGCCGTCCTGACGGCAAATGTGAATTTCAGGGTGGGCCCGGGCACCGGATTTGACGCAATGCGCGTTATCCCTCAGGGCGAAGAAGTCGATATCAAAGAGTGTGATGCGGAAGCTTCCTGGTGCGCCGTGAGCTATTCCGGCGCAAATGGGTTCGTTGCGGGTAAATATCTCAACCAGTCCGACTCCACCGCGCCGGCCTGGCCAAGGGTGTTCAACACCGACAAGGGCGCGACGATCACTCTCTTCCAACCGCAGATAACGTCCTGGAAGGATTTCAAGGAGCTCGAGGCTCTCGTCGCCACCGAACTCAAATCGTCCGCCGATGCGAAACCGGTCTACGGGATCATTGGGCTTTCAGCCAAGACGGTGGCTGACGATGCCTCTGAAAACGTCACGCTGACAGATATTCGGGCCACGCGGCTCGATTTCTCTGCACTGGATCGCCAGCAGCTTGCCGATCTGGCCCTCGACATCGGAAAGCTCATTCCTACCGATCCGATCGTCGTGTCGCAGCAACGTCTGGCAGCAAGCCTTGCGGATTTCGAGCGGCTTGCAGACGTTCAAGATATCAAGGCCGATCCGCCACCGATCTTCGTCAGTGAAACGCCAGCGATCCTGTTGCAGACGGACGGCAAGGTCGTGTCGGCTCCGGTCAAGGGCGTCGAGGGTCTGTCGTTCGTGGTCAATACGAACTGGGACCTGTTTAAAGTGGAGCAGTCGGGCGACTACTATCTCCGAAGCGACAAGAACTGGCTCACCTCGAAGACATTGGAGAGCGGTTGGAATGAGGCAGAATCGGTTCCGGATCTGTTTTCCAAACTGCCTGACATCGAGAACTGGAAAGGGGTAAAGGCCTCACTTCCACCAGCTCGTTTCAACGAGAACGAGATGCCGAAGGTTTTCTATTCGGAGAAGCCGGCGGAGCTTTTGATATTTAAGGGAAAGCCGGTTCTCGAACCGGTGACGGGCACGGGGCTTGATTGGGTTTCCAATACGACCAGTTCGGTCTTTTTCCATCGGGCCAGCAAGAACTGGTACACGCTTCTCTCCGGACGGTGGTTTTCATCTGCCTCGCTCGACGGACCCTGGAGCTTTGCCACTCCCGATCTACCGGAAGATTTCCTGAATATCCCCGACAACGCGTCCTACTCAGCCGTGCGTGCTTCGATACCCGGTACGTCCGAAAGCGCGATGGCGCGCCTGAGGGCGAGCATTCCGAAGCTTGCGCGGGTTTCGACCGATGGGTCGTTGAAGGTGGAGGTGCACTACAATGGCGAGCCAAAGTTCGAGCCGATCGAGGGCACATCCCTGTTTTATGCCGTCAACGCGAACGAGGAGGTCATCAAGGTCGCGGACAGGTACTTCGTCCTCAAGGATGGAATCTGGTTCGTGGGCGATACGCCGACCGGCCCCTTCGCCGTTGCGCGTGCCGTAGCCGATGAGATCTACACGATCCCATCGTCGTCTCCGGTTTATAACGCGACCTATGTCCGCGTTTACGATACGGAGCCCGACGCTGTCTGGTACGGCTACACCCTCGGCTATCTCTATACCTATCTCGCCTGGGACACCGTCGTCTGGGGTTCGGGATGGTACTATCCGCCGTATTGGGACTACTACGACGACGATTGGCCCTATTATCCGCCGCCGATCAGCTACGGCTTTGGCGCCTCATATAATCCAGCCTACGGCACCTTCGGCCGCTATGGCTACGCCTATGGTCCGGAGAGGGGCCTGGTATTTGGCGCAGCTTATAATCCCGTCACGGGAACCCGATTCCGCGGCGGTGCGGTGGCAGGACCTGGCGGCGAAAGAGGCTTTATCTCCGCCTACAATCCACGCACCGGCAACGCGATGGTCGCGCGGGGCGGGCAGAATGTCTACGGTTCCTGGGGCAGCGTTGCCGTCAAGCACGGTGGAGAATTCGCACGCATCAGCGGCGGGACGACAGGGAATGCCGGCGGGCTGCGCTGGCGCAATACGGAAGGCAACAAAGGCTTTATCGTCGGCAGCAAGGGCGGCGACGTCTATGCTGGCCGCGACGGCAACGTCTATCGCCGCCAGGACGGGCAGTGGCAGAAGCACACACCGGATGGCTGGCAGCCGGTTCAGCGCCCGGAAGGAGAGAACCTCAGGAATGCCGGTCAGCGTGCGGCGTCCAATAGGCCCGAAGCCACGCAACGTATTCAGAACCGGGTCGAGACGCGGCAGGCACCACGCCGCAATCAGCAGGTTCGTCAGCGGGCGCCGGATCATCTTTCCTTCGACCGGGCCGGACGACAGTTCGGCAATCAGAATGAACTGAGCCGGAACTATGGACGACTTTATCAGGAGTCCGGGCGTAATTTCCAGAGCTTCGACGGTGGCGGCGGCTATCGCGGCGGCGGCTTCCAGGGCGGTAGCCGCGGGGGCTACCATGGTGGCGGCGGTCGGGGCGGTGGAGCAGCCTTCCGTGGCGGTGGCGGCCGTGGTGGCGGCGGGCGTGGCGGCGGCGGCCGGCGATAGGCATGTTGATTGGCCACAAGCGCGCTCGACCCGTCCGATGTGTCCGGGAAGAAGCCGCCGACGGTAGCTCCCGACCAAGCGACGGCGCGTCGCGCCGGTTCCTCAGAACTTTTGCGCCCTCATTAAGCAGGCCACAGGACAGCCAATGGACAGGGTGCGTCGCCTAGAACGGCGGTCGGGACCGCACCGCTTTGCCCGTGTTGGTTCCCGTAAACAGGCGGGGGCGAGCGCGCGATTGTTTTCTCGAGACAAGCAAGAGCCCGCCGGCAGCAAGGCCAATCGGCCCCTCGACATGGCGCACTTCGCCGACAACGTTAGCAAAAGGGAAACTAAAAAATGCGGTTCACCCGAAACAATCTCGCAGTGCTTGCTTTCATCTGCATGACGTCGCCTGCATTTGCCGCGACGACCGTCAAGGTCGTCGAGAGCGGCGAGGCGGGCAGTTCGATGACCCTCACGCTGGATCAATCGACCATCAAGGCCGGCGAGACGACCTTTATGGTTCACAACGACGCAATGACAGAAGAACACGAGATGGTGCTGATCAAGCTGAAGTCGGCCGACCAGAAGATCGATGTCGTCGCGGCCAAGCACCGTGTCAACGAAAAGCAGTTGAAAAGCCTTGGCGAAGTGTCCGATCTGAAACCGGGTGCCGATGGCCAGATGAAGGCCAAGCTCACGCCAGGTTCCTATGTGCTTCTCTGCAACATCAAGGGACACTTCGAAGCCGGCATGCATGCGATGCTCACAGTTACGAAATAGCGCATTTGTTGGCGTGACAGCCGATTGCATCCGCGTCCACCGCAGGGGGCGCCGGTCGCGCAGCGAGATCGGGCAGCGGCGTTCAGTCGCTGCCTATGCAGGCCTCAAATAATGCGATCGCTTTCGGACGCTTGGCATCAGCCATAAATCGATCCGCCCCCGGCAGGCCCCTCGCGTCGCCCGAAAGAAAGCAGTTCGCGGGTATAGGGATCGGCCGGCGCATCGATCACGTCTCTGGTTTTTCCGAATTCGATGACATCGCCGCGCCGCATGACCAGAAGCGTGTCGGAAACATGCGCGACGACCTTCAGGTTATGGGTTACGAAGAGCATCGACAGTCCGTGGCGTTCCTTCAGATCCGAGAGGAGATTGAGGATCTGTGCCTGGACCGAGACGTCGAGCGCCGATGTCGGTTCGTCGAGAATGAGGAGACTCGGCTCGAGCGCCAGCGCGCGGGCGATTGCCACGCGCTGGGCCTGACCACCGGAGAGTTCGCTTGCCCGCCGGTCAAGGAAATCGGCCGGCAGACCGCAGTCCGACAGCAGCCCCGCGATCTTCTTCCGCATGGCCGGGCCTTGTCGACCGCCTTGCGCCAGGATCGGCTCGGCAAGGATATCGGCGATCGTCAATCGCGGGCTCAGCGAGAGGAATGGGTTCTGCAGCACGACCCCGATCTTCTGCCGCTCACGGCGCAGCGCGCCGCCTTTCAGCGCTAACCAGTCCCGCCCTTCGAGGCGAATTCGCCCGCTTTCCACAGGAAGCAGCCGAAGGATGGCGCGCAGGAGGCTGGTCTTGCCGGAGCCACTTTCACCGACGATGCCGAGGGTCTCGCCTTTGGCCAGGCGGAAGCTTGCGCCGTTGACCGCGGGTTTCGGACGCGCGGAGAAGAGGCCGGCGCGGTAGCGGATAACGAGGTTGTCGACGTCGAGTATCGGGGGCGTGGTCATGCAGCGTCCTCCGGCAGATGGCACAGCCAGCGATGCGCGGCAAGGCTGCGCTCCGGTGGCGGCGTGACCGCGCACATCCGGAGCGCCTGGGGACAGCGTGTGGCAAAGGCGCAACCGGTGATCGCTGAGCGCGGCGGCGGGATGGAACCCTCAATGGCGGCAAGCCGCGCCCCATGCGGTGCGGCGTCGGGAAGTGCGGCGAGCAGGGCGCGGGTGTAGGGGTGTCCGGGGCTTTGCAACACGATGTCGACCGGACCGGTTTCGACGGAGCGGCCAGCATAGAGCACGGTGGCGCGGTCGCAGGCCTCGGCGATGACGTCCATGTCGTGCGTGATCATCAGCACGGTCAGGCCGCGCTCGGTCACCAGCTTGCGCAGAAGCGCCAGAACCTGGGCGCCGACCGAGACGTCGAGCGCCGTGGTCGGCTCGTCGGCAATGAGGAAGTCGGCGCCGGTCGCCAGCGCCTGGGCGATGACGACGCGCTGCTGCATGCCGCCCGAAAGCTGATGCGGATAGCTGCGGAGCACTTTGTCTGGATCAGGCAACCCTGTTGCGGCGAGCAGATCAATCGCCTCTGCGCGCCGGGCCCGATGCGGCAGATCGCGATGGGTGCGGATCACATCGTCCATCTGGCTGGCGATGCTGAGCACCGGATTGAGGGCGGCGGCCGGATCCTGGGCGATCATGCCGATCCGTCGGCCGCGCAGGCGGGCCGCCTGCGCCCGCAGGTCCTCGCCGTCGAAATGGAACCGGTCGGCAACGATGCGCGCCCCCTTCGGAGCAAGGCCGAGCGCCGCCATCCCGGTCATTGTCTTGCCGCAGCCGGATTCGCCGATGACCCCATGAATCTCGCCGCGCTCGATTTCAAGGCTGACTGCACGCACGGCGTGAACGTCGCCCTCCGGCGTCGGGATGCTGACCGAAAGGTTGCGGATATCAAGCAGAGGCACGGGCAGTCCCTCCCTTGCGGTCGCGCAGCGCATCGCCAAGCACGCTGAAGGCGAGCGCGATAACGAAGATGGTGAGACCTGGCATGGCCGAGTACCACCAGCGCGCGGGGAAGAACTTGCGACCGGCATCGACCATCTGGCCCCAGTCGGCGGTCGGCGGCAACACGCCCAGACCAAGGAAGGAGAGGGCTGCGGCAGTAAGAAGGGCCGGCCCGACATCGAGCGCAGCCTGCACGGTGAGCGGCCTGCCGGTCGCTGGCAGGATGTGGCGGAGGATGATTCGCCAATGCGAGACGCCGGCGAGCTGTGCCGCCTCCACGTAAGGCTGGCTGCGCAGCACCAGCACCTCCGCGCGGGCCAGCCGCGCATACCAGGGCCACCAGGTCACAGCGACGGCGATGACGCTGTTTAGAAAGCCCGGTCCGAGGGCAGCGGCCATGAGCACCGCCAGCAACAGCGCAGGAAAGGCGAGGAAGACGTCGGTACCGCGCATCAGGGCCTCGTCGATCCAGCCGCCGAAGTAGCCGGCAGCAAGACCGATCGGCAGGCCGATCAGCAACGAGAAGGCGACGATCAGCATGCCGTTCGTCAATGAGACCCGGGTCCCGTAGACGATGCGGCTCAGGATGTCGCGGCCCAGATGGTCGGTTCCCAGCCAGTAGTCGGCCGAGGGGGGCGAGAGTTTGGCCATGACATTCGGGCCGCCGGCCCCCTGCACGGGATAAGGCGCGATCCACGGCGCGAACAGCGCGACGAGCACGAAGAGCAGGACGACAGCAAGCGCGAGGGTGCCTGGACAACCGAGGCGTTGGATGAGCTTTTTCATGACAGCGCCACCCGCGGGTCGACCAGGGCCTGGGTGATATCGATCAGCAGGTTCATGACGACATAGCAGATGGTCACGACCATGGTGACGGCGGCGATCACCGGAAAGTCCTTGGCAAGGATTGCTTCGGAGACGTAACGACCGAGACCCGGCCAGGCGAATATGATCTCGACGAGCACCGCGCCGGTCAGCGCATAGGCGAAGGAGAGGCCGATCACCGCCAGTGCCGGTCCCATGGCATTCGGTAGCGCGTGACGGAACAGGATGCGCGGTTCGGAAAGGCCAAGCGCGCGGGCGGCAACGATATGCCGGCGCTCGAGAATCTCGATCATCGCCGAACGCGTCAGCCGCATGGCGACGCCGGCCGGATAGGAAGCGAGCGTCAGTGCCGGCAGGATCAAGTGCGCCAACGCGTCGCCGAAAGCGTCGAGGCGGCCAGCGATGAGCGCATCGATCAGGTTGAGGCCGGTCACCATCGGCAGCGGCGCCGAGATGGCGATCTCTCGCGAAAGTCGCCCGGAGAGCGGCAGGATGCCGAGCCATTGCGCAAAGATGAGCTGCAGGATCATGGCCAGGAAAAAGGTCGGCATGGCGACGGCCGCTATGGAACCGAAACTGCAGAGCCTGTCCGCCCAACCGCCTTGCCGCGCCGCAGCGATGACACCGAGCGGAATGCCGATCAGGAGTGCAAGACCGGTCGAAAAGACGGCGAGTTCCAGGGTGGCCGGAAGGTAGGCCCTGAGATCCTCCGCGATGAGGCGCCTGGATTTATAGGAAACGCCGAAATCGGCGGAGGCCATGGCGCCGGCGAAAGTCGCGAAACGGGCCGAGAGGGGCGCGTCGAGATTGAGCTCCTGACGCGCCTTCTCGATCTGCTCAGCCGTGGGGCGCGGGCCCGCGTAGAGCGCCGCGGGGTCCGACGGAACGACCTGTGCCACCACGAAGACCAGGAAGGTCACGCCCACCAACACGAAGGCGGAGAGGAACGTGCGGCGCAGGATGTAGCGTAGAAGTTCCATCAGAACCCCCTGCGTGCCCTAGCGGCTCAGATCGTTGACAAAGGTGATGTGCCCGTAGGCCGGATTGTCGGCGTAGCCCTTGATGTCCGAACGGATGATATGGACGTTCGGCTGATCGAGCATGAAGATGGCTGCTGCGTCCTCGATGATCTTCCGCTGCGCTTCGATGAACAGCGCTTCGGCGCGCGCGCGGTCAGTGCCCGAGAGCTTGGCCGCTTCATCGATCTTGGCGTCCACCTCGGAGTTGGAATAGTAGCCGAGATTGAAATTCGGCTTCTCTTCGCTGTGGAACAGGTTGAAGAGATAGTCGTAAGGGGTGACGAAGGTCGGCCACCAGAACATGACGAAGATGTCCTGCGCGGTTTCGGGATTCGATTTGCCGAGCTGCCATTGCGCCTCCCATGCCATCGGCTGGAGCTTCAGCGTGATACCGAGCGTCTCCAGATTGGCCTTCCACAGTTCGCCTGCAACCGCCTCGATCGCCTGGGACGTGGAATAGGTCATGACGAGTTCCAGGCCCGGCCCGATGCCCTCTTCGGCAAGAAGCGCCTTTGCGGCTTCCAGATCGGTCTTCGGGATCGGCGCATTGGTATCGTGACCCCAGATGCCGGCCGGGACGACGCCCTTGGCGCGGGTGCCGAAGCCGCTCGTTCCCGCGGCGATCACGTCGTCATAGGGAAAGGCGAGCGACAGGGCCTGGCGCACCTTCACCTTGTCGAGCGGCGCGCGCTTGACGTTGTAGAGGCCGAACAGCGTTTCGAAGGAAGGATTGACGACCACGTTCAGATCGGGATTGGACTTCAACGCCTCGAGGTTTTCGTAGGGAAGACTGTAGGTCCAGTCTGCCTGGCCGCTCTCGATCATGTTCTGGGCGAGCGTTGCGTCCTCGACGATCTCGAATGATATGGTCTGGAAGGCGCCATCCGGCACTTTGCCCCAGTAGCCTTCGACCCGATCGAGAACGGCGCGCTGGCCGGGCTCATAGCGCGACATCTTGAACGCTCCGGTCCCTGCATCGTTGCCGGCGTTGAACCAGGAAGCTTCCTTGTCGTGTGAGGAAGGGGCATAGATCCACGCGGCGAAGCCGGCCGACGCGATGAGGTCGAGTGGCTGCGGTTCGGAGAGCACGAAGACTACCTTCAGCGGTTCAGGCGTTTCGATGGAGGTAACCGGGCCCCAGATGAAGGACGCGCCGCCGCCGATCTTCTTGGTCCGCTCGATCGAACCCTTCACCGCCTGTGAGGTCAGCGGGCTGCCGTCATGGAACTTGACGCCGTCGCGTAGCGTGAAGGTCCAGGTTTTGCCATCTGCACTCACGTCCCAGGAGGTGGCGAGCAATGGCTCGATCCTGGCTTCGGCGGTGTCGGTTGCCGGGATATAGCGGGTCAGCCCCTCGTAGACATTGGCGAGGACCGCACCGTCGTTGGAAAACGAGGTGGCCGGGTCGAGGTCCGGAAAGCTCGTCGGATAGGCGAGCGTGAAGATGCTGCCCGTGCCTTCTGCCATGGCAAAATTCCAGCGCGACGCGGCGGCTGTAGCCAGAGCGGTGAGGGCGGCGGTTTTCAAGAAATTGCGGCGGTTCATGTCGAGCTCCCAATCGAGTTCTGGAGGGGCGGACGGTTAGGCGTCTTCTTTGTAATGGGGTACGGCAGGCGCATCCGCGGATATGCCCATCGGTACGAAGTCGAAATCGTAACCAAAGGCGCGCGGGCCGACCGAGGCGAGCGCGATCTCGCTGCGCAAGAGAACCGGGGCAGGTATGGAGAGGACATCGATGCGCAGGCCGTAGCGCAGTTCTTCCGTGCCGATCGCCCGACCGGTTTCCGAATCCACGATGCAGATCAGGTCCGGCACCATGGTTATGATCTTTTCGCCTTCGCGCGCGATCAGATATTCATTCTGGATGTCGACGGTAAGCGTGCGGGCAGCATCCGCATCCAGTCCTGCGACGGTGAGCTTGCCGCGGGTGAAACCCGCCGTGACGCGGCGGCTGATATCGGTCACCTTGCCGCGCATCAGTCGTACGCCACCGGACTGCTTGAGGATGGCCTCAACGGGATCCTCCTTCGCCGTCCGCGCGTTCATCACCGCATCGCCGAGGCTCCAGGCCTGGCTGGTCGTGTGGGGCACGCCGAAACGGCGGACGAATTCGCCGGACATCGGCGCTGTCGTCATCAGCGCCGTGCATCCCATCGCGATAGTGCTGGCACGCAGCAGTTTCTCCAACATCTTCGGCGTCGTCGCGTCGGTGACAACGAGCACGTTGCCGTCCGCATCGGCAAGCGCCGCCGGCTGCACGGCCTGGCCGTGGATGAAGAAGGTCGTCATCTGCACCTCCGGGAAGGCCCGGCCCATGCCGTCAGCATCGACGACAGGCAGATCCACCATCGCCGCCGTCAGCATCGGCGCAATGCCGTTGCCGCCGCCGACTTCGTCGCCGAGCAGCGCATCGACCTTGCGGCCCAGATGCCGTTCGAGCGCGTTCAGAAGCCGGACGCCCTCACCGCCTTCCGGGATCTTCTCGATACCCACGGTCGGGGCGCCGATACCGCCGATGCCCAGGATCTGGGCATCCGGCGCCACGTCGGCCGGGCGCACCATGCGAATGCGCTTGCCTTCGCGTAAGAGCGCCTTGGCCCGCAGCAAACCGTGATAGGTGCTGCCGCCGCCGCCGGTTCCCAGAATGCCGCAGCCGATGGCGATGCGGTCGATATCGGCTTCGCTGAGCGTCCAGTATTTCATGCCCGCAACTCCCCAATCACTTTCGCGGCAACGCGAACGGCATTGCCGGGCAGGTAAGCCAGCGGCGTTTCTTCGATTTCGGCAATGGTGGTCGTCTCGGCATCTGCACCGGCCTCGACGGCGCGCGCGCGTGCCTCCGCGACAATGGATTCGAGCGCAATTTCCCGCGTGGTGCCCTCCAGCGAAACCACACTGTCGACCTCGCCGGAGACCTGCGCGATGGCCGCGCCGATGGCGTTGGCCGAACCGAAATGATCGGGCTTCAGCGAAACGGATGTGCCCTCCAGCAGCCCGTCGACGAGAACGGAACCGCCGCCGACCAGAATGGCAGGGATCGGATCGGCGCTGGGCTTCATGCGGTCCAGCACCGTCTCGATGCTGGCCTTCATCTGTGCCAGCATCTGCTGCGCGATTTCCGGCGTGATGTGGCCGAGACGGCTGCGGTCGCCGAGGTCGACGAGGCCGGCAGCAACGGCGATGTCGGTCGCCGTCAGCGTGTCGCCGCCGAAGCAGAGCGCCTTCTGCGGCAGGCGGAAACCGACCGAATCCGGGCCAATCGTCGGGGACAGGCCCGGGCGCACGATGCTGCCGCCGCCAAGGCCGAAGGAATAGACGTCCGGCACGCGAAAATTGGTCGGCACGCCACCGATCATCGCGCCTTCGCTGCGGGTGCGCGGGAAACCGGCCACCAGCATGCCGATATCCGTGGTGGTGCCGCCGATATCGATCACCGCCGCGTCGGAAAGCCCGGTCAGAAAGGCCGCGCCGCGCATGGAATTGGTCGGCCCCGAGGCGATCGTGAAGACCGGATAGCGTTCGGCGAACTCAGCCGCCATCAGGGTGCCGTCGTTCTGCGTGAGGAAGAGCGGGCAGGTGAGGCCGAGTGCGGTGAAGGCCTTGCGGAAAGCGCCGACCGTCTCGCGTCCGAGCGTATGCAGGCTCGCATTGAGGATTGTGGCACTTTCACGGGGCAGGAGGCCCGTGCGACCGACGCGATGCGACAGGCTGATTGCCGCCCCCGGCATTTCCTCGGCAACGATTTCTGCCGCGTCGTTTTCCATTTTCGGGTCGACCAAGGCGAAAACCGAGCAGATCGCGATGGCCGAAATGCCGCGTGCGCGCCAGTCGCGGCATGCCGCGCGGATCGCCTCATCGTCGAGCGGCGCAATCTCCGAACCATCGTAATTGACGCCGCCGCCGACCAAGGCTGCACCGCCGTCGACGATCGGGCGAAGCGTGTCCGGCCAGTCGATCATCGGAGGCAGCGAGCGCGTGGCGGCGCCGCAAAGTCGGAGAACACCGACTTTTTCAAGATGCCGGCCTTCCACGATGGCGTTGAGGAAGTGTGTGGTGCCGATCATCACCGCATCGACCGCGCCGGCAGCAATACCGGCCTCGGCCAACACCGTGCGGATCGCCGCACTGACGCCCGATGTCACGTCCGCGGTGGTCGAGGATTTCACCGTGGCCAGAACCTCGGCGCCGCGCAGCAGCGCCGCGTCCGTATTGGTTCCGCCGACATCCACTCCAATGCGAAGCATGGCCTATCCTTTCTTCTTGGCGCCGAGATCCGTGCCGCGGCTGATCGCGGTCGTCCTCGTGCCGAATACCTTGTAAAGGCGCAGGACGACCGAGCTCGTAACGCGCTTGACGCCGGGCAGTTTGCCCAACTCCTGATCGATGAATTCGAGCAGTGCTGCATGGTCGACGACGAAGAGCGACGCGCTCAGATTCGCCGTGCCGCTCGTGGCGGCGAGGTAGCCGATCTCGTCATACTCGGCGAGCAGGATGGCGACGTCCTCCTGTTTGCCGGGCTCGACCTCGATCAGAAGCTCGACCTGCACATCGCGCCCAAGCGCTACCGGATCCGGAATGGCGCCGATGACGATCATCTTGGCCTGGAGCAGTCCGGCGATGCGGTTGCGGATCGTGCGCTCCGAGACGCTGCCGACCCGGCCGGCGATCTCGGCGGCCGAAAGGCGCCCGTCCTCGGAGAGGTAGCGGATAATCTCGCGGTCCAGATCATCGACGAGGTAGCGTTGGGTCATTACCGGTTCCATTTCGGCCTTGTTGAGGCAATTAAGTTTCCGAAACGGAATTACGTCAAGATTATTTCATCCAATAATGAAAATTATTGTCGAAGATTGCTCGGTTTGGGTACTGAAACTTCCAGAAGTTGCCGAAACGGAAATGTGGCCGGGATCGGGGAAGGCGGCTGATGCAGCCGATTAGGCCTCGGTGCATTGTCGGGCCCAGTGGCGTGTAGGTCGGCGGAGCCGAAGGTGGCGCTTGTCGGTAATGTGAACCGCAATATCGGCTCGCTCAGCGTCGACGATTCGCGTTTCGATCAGCGTTCGACAATCCGGGTGAACCAGCCGAACGCCAACCTGATGATCGGGTTGAGCATTCCGATATACGACGGGGGCTGCGCGACGCGCGGTTGCGGTCGGCGCTGCGGAGCAGGAACTGGCGCAGTTGCAGAACACCGCTGCGCGGGAGGTTGTTGTCTCCTACGATCTGTTGCGCACGAGCTTAGCGGGCCACACGGCGGCAAGCGAACTGACCATAGCTGCGCAGACCGCCTACGACGCCGCCGTCGATTACTACAAGCAAGGCCTTGGCACGATCACCGATGTCAGTATCGCCCAGACCGCGCTGCTGCAGGCAAAGGTCGCAAAGGCCACCGCATACAGCGATACACTCGTAGCGGCAGCAAGCCTGGCGTTCGCAACGGGAACGCTGACCAACCGCAATGCCGTCAGTTGCTTCTAATCGCGAGCCAGCCGAATGTGCGGTGGTGTTTGCCAGCCTTCATTGGTCGCGGGCCGCGGGCTCAGTGGTATTTTTCCCGCTCGCGAACGAGGATCGCCGGAGCGTTCAGCCCGGCGATCGGTTGGCTGACATCCGCCGGAATGTCTCCGGTCAGTTGAAGGTCGAGGTAGCGCGCGCAGCAGACCCTCAGGAACGAGGTGAAGTTCCCTAGATCGTGACCGGCGTCAATGGACTCATGGTGCAGCTTCGTTATCAACTGTGTGACGTTCATGCGATCGCGGTGTGCGATCTCCTCGAGCTTGGACCAGAAGAAATTCTCCAGCCGTACGCTTGTCACCATGCCATCGATGCGTAGCGAGCGCGTGGTGCTCTCCCAGAGCCTTGCGTCCGCCTTGATGAACAATTCGCACATCGCGACCCTCCCCCGCCGCTTCCTCAGGCGGCGTCTGTTTGTAGCAGGGCCGAAGCGTTGAGCACAGCCATGAACTGCCGCAGCCACGACGGGTGCGCCGGCCATGCAGGTGCGGTGACGAGGTTACCGTCGGAGACCGCATCATCGATTGCGATATCGGCGTAGACGCCGCCGGCGAGTTCGACTTCCGGACGGCAGGCGGGATAGGCCGAGCATGTGCGCCCCTTCAGCACCCCGGCTGCGGCGAGAAGCTGGGCGCCGTGACAGATGGCTGCCACCGGCTTTCCGGCCTCGAAGAAATGCTGGACAGCCTTGATGACATCGGGGTTGAGGCGCAGATACTCCGGCGCGCGGCCGCCGGGGATGACAAGCGCATCGTAGTCCTCCGAGCGAATGCTGGAGAAGGTGGCGTTGAGCGTGAAGTTGTGACCGCGCTTTTCCGAATAGGTCTGGTCGCCTTCGAAATCATGGATCGCGGTCGCGACCGTATCTCCGGCCCTCTTGCCGGGGCAGGCGGCATGGACGGTGTACCCGCAGGCCAGCAGCGTCTGAAACGGGACCATCGTTTCATAGTCCTCGGTGAAGTCACCGGTGATCATCAGGATTTTCGAAGCAGTCATGTGTTCCTCCCAAAACCAACGGGAAGAGCTTAGCAGGGCAGGTGAGCCAGCAGGTACTAGCGGAATACTACAACGAAAATTCCGGGCAGTCCGCCGCAGGCGATCAGCTTCGCGTCGACACGCGATCGCAGGAAATTCGCCCACATGAACTCGCCGCAGGGGCATTTTCAATCGCTCATTGCGAGACGGACCGTCACATATCTGTCATAAACGCAGGCAAACTTCTGGTTACAATCCGTCGGAACCGAGAAACATGTCCGAGCAATTCCCGCCGGTATACGAAGCGCTGTCACAAAGTGCTGCTCGTTCAATGACCTGCGTCCAGCAGGCAGGCGCGATCTGTTTTCGAAATTCTGCAGACAGCTTTCCTGAGGTGTTGCTTGTCGCAAGCCGCCGCAATGGCCGCTGGGGAATTCCAAAAGGCCGGATAGAGGCGGGAGAGACGTCGCGCGCCGCTGCGGCGCGCGAAGCGATGGAAGAGGCGGGCGTTCGAGGCCGAGTGTCGATTGGTACTGTCGGCTCGTTCGTTTACACCAAGGACAGCACCGACCTCAACTATCACCTCAACGTGCATCTACTCGAAGTTGAGGAAACTTTGTTGGACTTCCCGGAGAGGCAAAGCCGGAGACTGCTGTGGGCGCCCTTTGAAACTGCGGTCCAGGAAGTCTTTCATCCAAAGCTTCGCGAGCTGCTCTTGGTCGCTGCAGAAAATGGGCTGCCTGTCGGGTTTGAACGCGAAGCCGGGTAGGCCTGCCAACCTAAGGCACGGAAATCAGTTTGCCGTTTTTGCTCTTTGCAGAAGTATCTGCATCTCCTGAAATCGTCTTTTGCGCTCGGGATCGTCCTCATTAGCAGCATAGCAAATGCGTGAAACGCAGAAGCGCAGTATCTTCTTCGGCGCGTTCGCCTTGTCGAATTCGCAGTCGAAGGTGTCCGTCATATCTGCCCTCTTCGTGTCGGCCCTTTCGGAATACTTAAAGCGAGCGCCGGGCGGCTCAATCTCGGGAAAGGACTGGACCACCCCGACATTGAGGGCGTCGATCATGAAGAAGTTCTTGGCGACCGTCATACACGTCGACTCGAGGTCGGGGCTCTGCGCATAGGCAGGACCTGCCGCGATACACAGGACTGGGAGAAGCCATTTCATCGCAAACTCCATCCGCAGAGAAGCCTTTGCCATCGGCTCGGGCTGCTCCGACAACACGGGACGGTGCAAATTGTTCCGTTGTGTGGCGTTTAGAGCGTTGGTGTAACTGTGAATTCTGGACCCTGCGCCCAACTTGGACACTAAAGAGCGCGAGTTTTCGGGAGCAGGATCAGCCTAAGACCGCTTCGCCAACTGGTGTTCGCGCCAGATCGTGAAAAGGCCCGCGCCCACGACGATGAGAGCGCCGACGATCATGTTGTGCGTGATCGTTTCGCCAAACAGCAGGACGGCAAACATCACGTTGAGGACCAACTGAAAATAGGTGACCGGCTGAACTTCCGCAGCAGGCAGCAGCCCGTAGGCTCGGATGAGGAAGTAGTGGCTGAGAGTGCCGCAGATGCAAAGTGCTGCCAACGCGAACCAATCGGAGGGGACGACTTCGGTCCAGTAGAACGGACCGATCAGCGAAATCGCCAGTGCTCCGACGACGCCCGCATAAAAAAGGCTCGTCACCGCGGAATCTTCCCGACTGACTGCGCGCGTGGCGATGCTGTAAAGCGCGAACAGCACGGAGGCGACAAGCGGCAGGAGAAGCGAGACGTCGAAGTGAACGTCCACCGGATTGATGATCACCAGAACGCCGACGAGACCAACCAGCACCGCAGTCCCGCGCCGCCACCCGACCACCTCCCCCAGAAGAGGTATCGACAGGATGGTAATGATCAGTGGCGTCGCCTGAAAGATCGACTGGCTCATGGCGAGCCCGGCGTGAACATAGGAAAAAACGATGACGACGATCTCCGCGACCAGCAGAAGGCCGCGAATAACCTGCAGCCATGGATGCCGCGTTTGGATGGATTTCTGAATGCCCCCCGGAGACGACGCGGCGAAAGCAAACACGAAAAGCGCGAACGCCCAGAATCGGATCATCGTTATGAAGAGCGCAGGATAACGATCACCCAGATACTTGGTTATCGCGTCCTGGCCCGCGAAGATGCAGATGGCGAGGAAGGCAAACACATAGCCGCGGGTCTTGGGACTCATCACACTAAAAACTCAGAATCGGTGGCCACTTGATTAGCACAGTCCTTTCGCGGGCGCTTGAACCAAACGATGGGCCGCTTCTCAAAAGCCGCCTGCCAATACTTTCCACCCACCCATGACGTTGCTGTCCAAGCCGATCTGAATGGCATCTTCCATCCGCCGAAGATCCGAGTCGCTTGCAATATCAATCCATATGTGAGTAGAGTATTTATATAAGAAGAGATTGAATTCGACTGCAGAGCGCTCCTGGCGCCGGCAGCGGAAAATCAAGGACTGACTTAGCTTTTGCTGCGCAAGGGTCTTCTCATGCATGAATTCACGCCTACCGTCGGGGTCGCCTCGACACATCCCACGGACATGCCGCAGGACCATGCCGCCCTGCCGGTGTGGAATGCCGAGAACTGGTTTTATGAGGATTGGCCGGTCGGTCAGCGCATCCGGTCCCTGCGCCGGACAATCGGCGAGGGGGACAGCCATCTGTTCAACACGCTGGTGGTCGACATTCACCCTTATGTCCAGGACCAGATGTTTGCCGAGCGCGACGGCGTGTTCGGCCGTCGTCTGGTCGCCGGTGCCTTCGTGTTTTCCGCCGGTCTCGGGCTCGTTGCCACGAACTGCGTCAACGCCTTTTCCTACGGCTACGACAAGCTGCGCTTCATCAAGCCGGTCTTCATCGGCGACACGATCTACACCATCCGGACCAACATGGACAAAACGCCCCGCTACAAGGAACTCGGACTCATTCGGGCCAGCTACCAGGTGTTCAAGGGCGAGGGCGAACTGGTGCTCTATTGCGAGCACCTGCAGACGGTGAAGTACAAGAACCCCGCCGACTTCGTCGGCAAGACCGAGAAATAGGATGCCGATGACGGGAACAAACGAACTGCCGCTCGCCGGCCTTGTCGTGGTCGACATGAGCCAGTTTCTCTCAGGCCCCTATTGCTCCTTGCGCCTCATGGATCTCGGCGCGCGCGTGATCAAGATCGAACGTCCTGACGGTGGGGACCTGTCGCGCCGACTCTATCTGAGCGATACCGAGATCGGCGGCGACTCCACGATCTTCCATGCCATTAATCGCGCCAAGGAAAGTCTGGCGATCGACCTCAAGGACGACGCCGACCTTGCCGCCTTGAAGACGCTGCTCGCCAAGGCCGATGTCCTGATCCAGAATTTCCGCCCCGGCGTCATTCAACGCCTTGGGCTCGACTACGAGGCGGTCAAGGCCATCAATCCGAAGATCGTCTATGCCTCGATCAGCGGTTACGGCGAGGAGGGGCCCTGGGTAAAGCGGCCGGGCCAGGACCTGCTGGCGCAATCCCGTTCGGGCGTCATGTGGCTGAACGGTGATGAGGGGCAAGGGCCGGTTCCCTTCGGCCTGGCGATCGGCGACATGCTTGCCGGCGCCGCGGCGGCTCAAGGCATCCTTGCTGCACTCGTTCGCCGCGGCATCAGCGGCAAAGGCAGCCTGATCGAAACCAGCCTGCTCGAGGCACTCGTCGACTTCCAGTTCGAAGTGCTGACGACGCACTTGAATGACGGCCGCCGGTTGCCGACTCGGTCCGGATTCCGCAGCGCCCATGCCTATCTATCGGCACCCTACGGCGTCTATCCAGCCAAAGACGGCTATCTCGCCATCGCCATGACGCCGATCCCGAAGCTGGCCGATCTCCTGGAAATGCCCGAACTTGAAGTCTATCGCGACGATCCGGCGTCCTGGTTCTCCGAAAGAGACAGGATCAAGGCGCTGATCGCCAAACGGATCGCCGAAAACACCATCGACCGCTGGCTCGCAGTCCTCGAACCCGCCGACATCTGGTGCGCGCGCGTCCTCAACTGGAACGAATTGCTCGAAAGCGAGGGCTTCCGTGTCCTCGACATGCTGCAGACGGTTGTGCGTGAGGACGACGTCTCGATCCTGACGACGCGCTCGCCGCTCAGGGTCAACGGCAAACGTGCCCAGGTAGATCGCGCTGCACCACGCATCGGCGAGCACAGCGCGTCGATCCGAGAGGAGTTCGGCCTGTGAGTATCACGTTGAAGGGTATGACCTGGAGCCACCCGCGCGGCTACGATCCGATGATCGCCTGCTCGCGGCTATGGCAGGAGCGAACCGGCGTTGCGGTCCACTGGGAGAAGCGCTCACTGCAGGATTTCGAGACCTGTCCGGTCGATGAGTTGGCCCGGGCCTATGACCTCATCGTCATCGACCATCCCCATGTCGGCCAGATCACCAAGGAGAAGTGCCTGGCGCCGCTCGATGTGGAGGGCCGCGAAGCGGAGCGAAGGGTGCTTGCGGGCGCGAGCGTCGGACGCTCCTACCCGAGCTACACATGGCAGGGCAGGCAATGGGCTTTTCCGATCGACGCGGCGACCCAGGTGCAGGCCTGGCGGCCGGACCGGACGGAACGCGCCGACAGCTGGTCCGAGATGTTGGTCATGGCACGACTGGGCAAGGTTGCGCTGCCGATGCGCCCGCCACACTCCTTGATGAGTTTTTATACGCTTTCAGCCAATCTCGGACACGCCTGCCGCAGCGACGGTATGGGCAAGCTGATCGATGCTGATGCAGGCATCGACGCCTTCGAGCGTCTGCGCGAATTGACGGATCTGATCGATCCCGCCTGCTTCTCGATGGATCCGATTGCCGTGCTGGAGGCCATGAGCGATCCTGCTTCGAAGGTCGTCTCCACGCCGCTGATCTACGGCTATGTCAGTTATGCGATGCCGGGTTTCCGGCCGTCCCTCGTGAAGTTCGGGGACATACCCGTGGCTGGAAACAACGGCCCTTCCGGTTCTGCCCTGGGCGGAACGGGGATCGCGGTCTCGGCCTTCTCGCAATCGCAAGAGGCCGCGATCGACTTCGCCTATTTCGTCGCCGGCGGCGAGGTTCAGCGCGGCGCCTATGCCGCAGGCGGAGGGCAGCCCGGCCACGCGGCGGCCTGGGACGACGACGTCGTCAATGCCGCCACCTCGGATTTTTATCGCGCCACGCGCAAGACGTTGGAGGCGGCCTGGGTGCGCCCGCGTCACGATGGCTACATGGCCTTTCAGCAGGTGGCCTCGGATCGCATCAATGACGGTCTCCTGCGCAAGGATCCTGCACGAAAGATCGTGGAGGACCTCAACCGACTTTTTGAAGCGAGCTTTGCTCCCGTTTGACCAGCCGGAGAACGCTGCCCGCGCTTGGCGGTAGCGGCTTCGATCCAGGGGAATGAAGGGCGAGACATACCGGCTGGATGTGGCAACCGAAATCTGCGCCACCGATCGCAGGCGCGCCTTACTCATAATTCCTGTAGTAGACGACGAGTCGTCTTTATCCTATCGGTTGCATATGAAAACGAGCCTCGACCATCTTCCCGAGAAGAAGCAGCGCGAGCTTGCCCGCGTCGTGGAGATCATCCACGAGGAGTTTGCCGATGCGCTCGAGGGTGGCTCGGCCGACTTCAAGAAGCGCGGGCGGATCCTGAAGATCATCCTCTTCGGCTCCTACGCCCGCGGCACCTTTGTTGACGAACCGCATACGATGAAGGGCTATCGCTCAGATTACGACATCCTCGTCATCGTCAATTCGAAGAAGCTCGCAGAACCGCAATACTGGGACAAGGCGACCGACCGTCTGATGTGGAACAAGGGCGTCTCAACGCCGGTTGGGCTGATCGTCCATGGCGCCCGGGAGGTGAACAACTTCCTTGCGGACGGACAATATTTCTTCGTCGATATTCTGCGCGAGGGCATCTTGCTCTACGAACTCGACGACCGGCCGCTGGCGGAGCCGAAACGGCTCTCGCCGGCCGATGCGCTCAAGGTGGCCAAGGAGCATTTCGAGAGGGTTTTCAGATATTCAACGTCGTTTGCCAAAGGTGCCCGATTCTATCTTTCAGAAGGGGAACTAAACTTGGCGGCGTTTGAACTCCACCAGTCAGTAGAGTCTGCCTATTCCGCGCTTCTCCTGACCCTTACCAACTACAGCCCGCCGTCGCACAATATTAAGTTTCTTCGTGGCCTCGGCGAAGATCGTGATCAGCGGCTGGTTGAAGCCTGGCCGCGCGATCAGCACCGCTTTACCGCCTGGTATAACATTCTCAACGAAGCTTATGTGAAGGCACGCTATTCGAAGCACTTCGAGGTCACCGAAGAAGCGCTGGCTTGGCTTATCGAACGGACCGAACATCTTCACCGCCTCATCGAGGCGATCTGCAAGGAACGGCTCACCGAGCTGGCTCGGGTATTGGGCGCCACCTGAGCCCTTGTCTCGGTCGGGGTTCGATGGACGGGTCGGTGTTTCGACCACGTTTACGCCGTCACGCGACGAAGTCGCAGAGCCAGCCGACCTTGGTCGGGCCTGGACTTGCGTATGATTGAGAAGCGTTCTCAGGCGGCAGGGTCGCAAACCGTCCCGTCTTCTCAGCGTTGGCTTCTGTTGGTTGTGGTTGGCACCAAACGAGGTGATTTTGGGGTGAAAACCGTCACTATCGATACTGGCGCCGCAGTTCGGCGTCGGATGGTTTTCCGAGGTCCTGGCCCTGGGCGCCGATGCTGCCGGAGATCGGGGTTTCCAGATGCAGGGTCGAGCAGGTGAGCGTCGTCTTTCCCGAGCCGCTTTCGTCGACAACGGCGAAGCTTCGCCCTGGGTACTTGCTTCGGCGCCCACGGCTTCGACCGCATCGACGGCGCCGATAGACATCACGGCTTCTGGGGTTCCGGCAAATCGCGAATCTAGGATTCTATTCCCAATCAAGGCGTGCATTGAACCTCATGCGGCTGAAATAGCCCAAGACCAATATGTGACGACATCATCTTTACGGGCTTTGTAAAGATGGCGTCGCTACGCTATCTAATGAGTGCAGAAAGGAGTTTTCCATGGCCACCTCGCGCACGCGTAAAAGTGCGGACGCAAGCGTGCCGCTAAATATGCGGATCAAGCCTGCGACACGCAACATGATCGACCGAGCCGCCGAGCTGCTTGGTAAGACGCGCATGGATTTCATGCTTGAGGCTTCCGAGCGCCGCGCCGAGGAAGTACTGCTAGATCGTTCCGTATTCACAGTCAGCCCCGAACTCTATGCCGAGTATCTTGCCCGGCTCGATGCGCCCGCGCAAACAAATGAGCGTCTGAAACGCACCATGTCGACCAAAGCGCCGTGGGATGAGACGTGACTCTTAACGCACCGACACCACTGGCCGATCAGCACGAACTGACAGCCTTTAATTCCGGAGTGCCTGAACTAGACGACTGGCTGCGTCGCCGCGCCCGTATCAATCAGATTGGCGGCGCATCGCGAACATTCGCCGTGTGTGAAGGAAACCGCGTCACCGCCTATTATGCACTCGCCTCCGGCGCGGTGAAGCAGCCGGAGGCACCTGGTCGTTTTCGACGCAACATGCCCGATCCATTCCGGTTGTCGTGTTTGGCCGCCTCGCCATCGATGCGGCCTATCAGGGACGCGGTATCAGCAGAGCGTTAGTGCGCGACTCGGGTTTGCGCCTGCTCAATGCCGCAGAGATCCTGGGTATCCGCGGCGTGCTGGTGCATGCAATTTCCGAGGACGCGAGGGCCTTCTATGAAGCGGTCGGCTTCCTGCCTTCGCCATCGGACCCAATGGTGCTAATGGTAGGGTTACATGATCTCAAGAGCGCGCTCAGCTTCTAACCGCAGCTTGTGAACAATCATAGGCGTGCACATTGTGCGTGATGCGACCGAGGTCGGTCGCCATGATGTAGCCCTGGATGCAGCTTGCCATGATCTGCCGCGGTCAATTTCGTCCGCGCAATTCCGGACGGAAACCGTTCACACTTTCTTGGAATTGCTCTCAACGAGCCTCCAGATCCGGCAGGCATTGCCGGCGAGCAGCTTGCGTTTCTCGTCCGCGCTGCAGCCTTCGAGCAGGGCGTGGGTCGCGCCGACCCAGGTTGAAAGGTTGCCGCCGAGCGTGCAGACCGGCCAGTCACTTCCCCAGACCACCCGATCCCAGTCGAAGACGCGGATCGTATGTTCGACATAGGGGCGCAGCGTCTCGACCTGCCAAGCCTCATCGGCATAGGCAACGACGCCCGAGATCTTCGCCGTGACATTCGGTCGTCGCGCAATCTCGCTCATATGATCGCGCCAGGGATGCTCGGCGCCGGCGCGAATGTCGGGAACGCCGCAATGGTCGAGGATGAATTGAACGTCGGGCGCCAGATCGACAAGTGCAATCGCCTTCGGGATCTGGTGCGGCAAGACGCAGAGGTCGAAGGTGAAGCGGCGCCCGCCGAGCCTGCGGATGTTATCGCGAAAGCGCGACGCTTCGGACAGGTCATCCGGCATGACATGCAGCACGCGGCGAAAGCCCTTGACGAAATCGTTTGCCTCCTGCCGCTCGAGATAAGCCTCGAACGCATCGTCTTCGGGCCGGCAGGCGGCAATGGCGCCCTTGAGCAGACTTTCCGGCTCTCGCGCGAGCCGTTCGATTTCTGTGGTTTCCTTCTCGATCTCCGAAGGGGCGACATCGACCTCCATGTGCAAGCAGGCCTTAATGCCGAGCCGCCGCGCCTCACGCTCATAGGTCGCGTAAAGAAAGTCGTGGTCGAGCGCCGGCACACCGCAGAGCCAGGGATAGGTGAGCTTCGACCTGTCGATGAGGTGAAGATGGGTGTCGATGATCAAGGCGCTTCTCCCTCCGGATAGAACTCTTACATAAGAATTGGCTATTCAAATAAGAATTAGTGCCGTCGGCCGTGGCCGTCAATCGGCTGCCGGAACCACGTCTGAACCTGCGAGAGTCGACAATTGTTCGGCGGTCTTCAGCAGCAAGGCTATCGTTTCGGTAATGTCGGGAGCCGAAGGCGCATTGACCAGAGCGATATAGGGTACTGTCAGTGCGGCGATGCCGCGGCCATCGGGGCCGAGGATCGGCGCCGACAGGTTATAGACGCCCGCCGTCTGCGCACTTGCCATCATTTCATAGCCGCGCTCGCGAATCTGGTCGAGGCGTGCGTAGAACTCCGGTCCGCGCACGGTCTCGTCTTTGCTCTTGGCGTGTTCGGCGATCATCATCTCGCGCTCTTCGGCCGAGCGGAAGGCGAGCAGGATATGGCCGGAGCCGGTGTCGAAAAGACTGATGTGCGAGCCGACCCGGATCGAGATGCCCCAATAATCAGGCGCTTCCTGCTGCGCGATGACCACGGCCGAGCCGCGGTCGAAGACGGCGAGGTGGTTTGCCTGCTTGGAGCGCTGCGCCAGGTCGCGCATCAGCGGCGTTGCATAGGACGCGAGCCTGCGCACCGGTGCATGCAGTTGCGAAAGCCCGAACAGTTTCAAGGTCAAGGAATAGCGGTCGCCGTCGATGCGGGTGACGTAGCCGCGTCGCACCAACCGGTCGAGCATCCGGTAAAACTCGTTGGGGCTGCGGTTCAGGCGCTTGGAAATCTCGGCCTGCGTCAGGCCGCCGTCAACGCTGGCAAGCAGCTCGAGAATGTCGAGCCCCTTGTCGAGGGCGGGCGCGCGATAGCGGTCAGACTCTTCGGTGTCCATGAGATCCCTCCTTGGTGAATATTCATATCCATATACGCAGAGAATGGCGTCGACAAAGGAAAGTTCGCCCTTGACGCTGGATAAATTTGTTGTTTGTATATGAATTAGTTTCTCACAAATGAGAACATCGCGCCGGGATGAGGGCGTGAACCTGGGAGGAGTGGAGATGAGAAGGCTGCTATCCGGCGTGTCCGCCGGTGTCATCATGCTTGCCGCAGGACTGGGGACGGCCATGGCCGCGGACCTGCCCGGCAAGTTTGAGGGCGTCACGATCGACGCCAAGCTGATCGGCGGACAACAATACGAGAAGCTCTACGAGCGTATCGGCGAGTGGGAGAAGGCGACCGGCGCCAAGGTCAACATCCTGTCGAAGAAGAACCACTTCGAGCTCGACAAGGAAATCAAGTCGGACATCGCGACCGGCGGCGTCAGCTGGTGCGTGGGCTCCAACCACTCTTCTTTCGCTCCGCAATATCCTGACATCTATACCGACCTGCTCGCGCTGCTGCCGCCCGAAGAGATTGCCAAGTTCGTGCCGGCCCTGATCGATGCTTCGACGCTGGACGGCAAATTGGTGATGTTGCCGCGCGCTCAGTTCGACGTATCGGCGCTCTACTACCAGAAGAGCCTCTACCAGGACGAAGCGAAGAAGGCTGCCTTCAAGGCGAAATACGGCTACGACCTCGCGCCGCCGGACACGTGGGCCCAGGTCAGCGACCAGGCCGAGTTCTTCTCAGCCCCGCCGAATTTCTACGGCACGCAGTTTGCCGGCAAGGAAGAGGCGATCAACGGCCGCTTCTACGAAATGCTGGTCGCCGAAGGTGGCGAATATCTCGACAAGGAGGGCCGCCCGGCCTTCAATTCCGAAGCCGGCGTGCGGGCGCTCGACTGGTTCGTCAAGCTCTACAAGGACAAGGCGGTTCCGCCGGGCACCACCAACTATCTCTGGGATGACCTTGGCCAGGGCTTCGCGTCGGGCTCGATCGCCCTCAATCTCGACTGGCCTGGCTGGGCAAGCTTCTTCAACGACCCGAAGTCCTCCAAGGTCGCCGGCAATGTCGGCGTGAAGGTGCAGCCGGCCGGCTCCTCCGGCAAGCGCACTGGCTGGTCGGGCCATCACGGCTTCTCGGTCACCGAGGCTTGCGCCAACAAGGAGGCGGCCGCCTCGCTCGTCTGGTGGCTGACCAACGAGGACAGCCAGAAGCTGGAATCGGTGGCCGGGCCGTTGCCGACCCGCACCGCGGTCTGGGAATACAATATCAAGGCTGCCGCAGGCGACGCCTATAAGACTGAAGTGCTGCAGGCTTTCCAGGAAGCCGCCAAGCATGCATTCCCGGTTCCGAAAACGGCCGAGTGGATCGAAATTTCGAACGCCGTCTATCCGGAACTGCAGGCCGCCATCCTCGGCGACAAGACGTCGAAGGAAGCGCTCGACGCCGCCGCCGAAAAGGCGACCGGCATTCTGGAAGACGCGGGCAAGCTCTGACCGTGACCAAGGAGGCGGCGCCGGTGCCTTCGGGCTCTGCGGCGCCGCCTCAGCCATTTCATGCAATCCTCAGGACTGCCCGATGAAGCTCAAGAAATTGTCAGCACCGGCCCTGCTTCTGCTTCCGGCCTTCGTCGTGCTCGCGGCGGTGATCGTTTTGCCGCTCATCTTTTCCTTCTATTCGAGCTTCACGCCCTTCCGCTTGACCAAGCCGGAGACGCTGTGGGTCTTTGTCGGCCTGCGTAACTACGCAACCGTGCTGGGTAACGCCGAGTTCTGGGTTGCTTTCGGCCGCACCGTGCTATTGCTGACTGTGGCGCTCAACGCCGAAATGCTGCTCGGTCTCGGGCTGGCGCTGCTCGTCAACAGGGCGACCCATGGTCAGCGCCTGCTGCGCACTGCGATGATGTTTCCGATGATGTTTTCGCCGGTGCTGGTGGGCTTCCAGTTCAAGTTCCTGTTCAACGACAATATCGGTTTCGTCAACAATGCGTTGCAGTCACTGGGTCTGACTGACCAGGCGATCCCCTGGCTGATCGACGGCAATCTCGCGCTCATTTCGATCATCATCGCCGAGGTCTGGTCGTCGACCGCCGTCTTCGCGATCCTGATCCTCGCCGGCCTGCTTGCCATGCCGAAGGATCCGGTCGAGGCGGCCCATGTCGACGGCTGCACGCCCTGGCAGACCTTCCGCTATGTCACCTGGCCCTATCTCATGCCCTTCGCCTTCATCGCCATGACGATCCGGTCGCTGGACGTGGCGCGGGCCTATGACATCGTCAAGATCATGACCGATGGCGGCCCGGCCAAGCGTACCGAGCTGCTTTGGACGCTCGTCGGCCGCACGGCCTATGCCGATGCCCGCATGGGGCTTGCCAACGCCATGGCCTATGTCGCGATCCTGCTGTCGATCGTCTTCACGGTCTATTTCTTCCGCAAGCTTGCCGCAGCGCGCCAACAGATCGGAGCCGAGTGGTAATGGATATCAACGCCTCGCATCGTCTGCGCCGCCGCCTCTTGAAGGCCGGCCACCTGATCGGCCTGTTCCTGGCGATGCTCGTCATCTGCTTGCCCGGCCTCTGGATCGTACTTTCGTCGCTGCGCCCGACCGTCGAGATCATGGCAAAACCGCCGGTCTGGATCCCGGAAAACATTTCGCTCGAAGCCTATCGCGCCATGTTCTCGGGCGCCGGGCAGGGCGGCGTTCCCGTATGGGATTATTTCCGCAACTCGCTGATCATCTCGGTAACGTCGACGGCGATCGCGCTCGCGATCGGCATGGCCGGCGGCTACGCGTTTGCCCGCTACCGCTTCAAGGCCAAGTCGGCGATCTTTCTCGGCTTCATGCTGACGCGGGCCGTGCCCGGCATCGCCCTGTCTCTGCCGCTTTTCATGCTCTATGCCCGCACCGGCATCATAGACACCCACTTCTCGCTGATCCTGACCTATGTCGCGCTCAACGTGCCCTTCACCATCTGGCTGATCGACGGCTTCTTCCGCCAGGTGCCGAAGGATCTCGCCGAAGCTGCCCAGATCGACGGCTGCACACCCTGGCAGGCGTTCTGGCAGGTGGAGTTCCCGCTCGCCGGGCCTGGCATCGCTTCCGCCGGCATCTTCGCCTTCCTGACGTCCTGGAACGAGTATGCACTTGCCTCGCAGATCACCCGTTCGGTCAATTCCAAGACCCTGCCGGTCGGGCTTCTCGACTATACCGCCGAATTCACCATCGACTGGCGCGGCATGTGTGCGCTTGCCGTCGTCATGATCATTCCGGCGTTGACCCTTACCTTCATCATTCAGAAGCACCTCGTCTCGGGCCTGACCTTCGGCGCGGTGAAAGGATAATCGTTCATGGCTCCTGTCACCCTCAGGAAACTCGTCAAGCGCTACGGCGCGCTCGAGGTCGTCCACGGCATCGACCTTGAAGTGAAGGATCGCGAGTTCATCGCGCTCGTCGGCCCGTCCGGCTGCGGCAAGTCGACGACGCTGCGCATGATCGCAGGTCTCGAGGACGTCAGCGACGGTGCGATTGAGATCGGCGGCCGCAAGGTCAACGAACTGCCGCCGCGGGCGCGCAATATCTCCATGGTTTTCCAGTCCTACGCACTTTATCCGCATATGACGGTTGCCGAGAACATGGGTTTCTCGCTGAAGATCGCCGGGCGTGCGCCGGACGAAATCAAGGCACGTGTCGACGAGGCGGCCGCCATTCTCGATCTCGGCCATCTGCTGGAACGTCGCCCTTCGCAACTTTCCGGCGGGCAGCGTCAGCGCGTCGCCATGGGCCGCGCGATCGTGCGCCAGCCGGACGTCTTCCTGTTCGACGAACCGTTGTCGAACCTTGACGCAAAGCTGCGCACCCAGGTGCGTACCGAGATCAAGAAGCTGCACGCACGCATGCAGGCGACAATGATCTACGTCACCCATGACCAGGTCGAGGCGATGACGCTGTCCGACCGCATCGTCATCATGCGCGACGGCCATATCGAGCAGGTCGGCACACCGGAAGAGGTGTTCCAGCGCCCGGCCACCAAGTTCGTCGCCGGCTTCATCGGTTCGCCGCCGATGAACATGGACGAGGCGATCGTCGACAACGGTGCGCTGGTCTTTGTGAGCGGCGTCCGCCTGCCGATCCCGCCGCGATTTGCAAACGCGCTGCGTCCGGGCCGGAAGGTGACGTTTGGCCTCAGGCCCGACGATATCTATCCGAGCGGTCACGGCCTGCATGCCGGCGATCCGGCGGCCGTACACGAGGTCGAACTGCCGGTGTCGATCACCGAACCGCTCGGCAACGAGACGCTCGTCTTCATTCAATTCAATGGCCGCGACTGGGTCTCGCGCATGCTCAATCCGCGTCCGCTCGCTTCGGGCGAGAAGGTGCGCATGAGCTTCGATCTGTCGCGCGCGCATCTCTTCGACATCGAGACCGGCAAGGCTCTGGAAGGCTGACATGGCAAGAATCGAGAAAATTGAACTTCGCATGGTCGATTTGCCGCCGAAGGTGAAGCGGACTGATGCGATCCAGAGCTTCGTCAGCCAGGAAACGCCGATCGTCATTATCACCGATTCCGATGGCGCAACCGGCACCGGCTACAGCTATACGATCGGCACGGGCGGCTCCTCGGTGATGCGGCTGCTCTCCGATCATCTCGTGCCGATCCTGATTGGCGAGGATGCCGATTGCATCGAGGCGATCTGGCACAAGATGGAATTTGCCACCCATGCGACGACCATCGGCGCGATAACAGCGCTGGCGCTGGCCGCAGTTGACACGGCCCTTTGGGACCTGCGTGCCAAAAAGCAGAAGCTGCCGCTCTGGAAGCTTGCCGGTGGCGCCAAGGAGAGCTGCCCGCTTTACACGACCGAGGGCGGCTGGCTGCATATCGAGAAGGAAGCGCTGGTCGAGGATGCGCTTGTCGCCAAGGCCAAAGGCTTTTCCGGTTCGAAGGTGAAGATCGGCAAGCCGCACGGGTCGGAGGATTATGATCGTCTGTCGGCGATGCGCAAGGCGCTCGGCGACGGCTTCGAGATCATGACCGACTGCAATCAGGGCTTTACCGTCGACGAAGCGGTCCGCCGCGCGTCACGGCTGAAGGAGCTCGATCTCGCCTGGATCGAGGAACCGCTGCCGGCCGACGATCTCGACGGCCACATCCGGCTGACACGCTCGACACCGACCCCGATCGCCGTCGGTGAATCCATGTATTCGATCCGTCATTTCCGCGAATACATGCAGAAGGGCGCCTGCTCGATCGTGCAGGTCGATGTCGCCCGCATTGGCGGCATTACGCCTTGGCTCAAGGTCGCACATGCGGCGGAAGCCTTCGACATTCCGGTCTGCCCGCACTTCCTGATGGAACTGCATGTCAGCCTCGTCTGCGCCGTGCCCAACGGCAAATATGTCGAATACATTCCGCAACTCGATGATCTGACGACCAAGGGCATGGAGATTCGCGACGGTCGCGCCGTCGCGCCGGCAGAGCCCGGTATCGGCATCGCCTGGGATTGGGACGCGGTGCGCTCTCGCTCGATCAGCGAATTCACCCGCGAGTTTCGTGGCTAGAGCAATTCCAGCAAAAGTGTGGAGCGGTTTTGCGTTCGGAATTGCGCAATACCAATAATGTGGAGGTCATCATGCAGCGAATGGGAATGGTGATCGGTCTCGAAGCGTCGAAGGTTGCCGAGTACAAGGCCTTGCATGCCGCTGTCTGGCCGGAGATCCTTAGCCTGATTTCCGAATGCAACGTCACCAACTACTCGATCTTCCTCAAGGAGCCGGAAAACCTGCTGTTCGGCTATTGGGAATATGTCGGCACCGATTTCGAAACGGACATGGCCAAGATGGCGGCGAATCCGAAGAACCAGGAATGGTGGTCGGTCTGCATGCCGTGCCAGAAGCCGCTTGAAACCAGAAAAGAGGACGAGTGGTGGGCGATGATGGAAGAGGTTTTCCATCATGGCTGAGCGTTTCGATCCTGGCACGCTCAGGCAGTGGTGGCCGAAGCCGAGCAAGCCACGACCGATCGCGATCTTCGGCGCTGGCAGCATCGTCGGTGATGCGCATCTGCCGGCCTATCGCAAGGCCGGGTTCCCCGTTGCCGGGATCTATGATCCGGACCATGCCAAGGCATTGCAGCTTGCGGAAACGTGGGGCATTCGCGCCTACTCAAGTGAGAACGAAGCGTTCGCGACCACCGATACAATCTTCGATCTGGCGACGCCGCCTTCCGCGCATGCCGCCATCCTTGCCAAGCTGCCGATCGGCGCCGCGGCGCTGATCCAGAAACCCTTGGGCTCTGACCTCGAAGCGGCGACCACCATTCTCGAGATCTGCCGCGCGCGCAAGCTCAAGGCTGCCGTCAACTTCCAGCTTCGCTTCGCGCCGATGATGCTGGCTTTACAGGATGCCATCGCCAAGGGGCACCTCGGAGAGGTCGTCGATTTCGACGCCTGGCTGGCGCTTGCCACTCCCTGGGGCCTGTGGCCGTTCCTGAAAGGCCTGCCACGCATAGAGATCGCCATGCACTCGATCCACTATCTGGATCTGGTGCGTGGCCTGCTCGGCAATCCCTTGGGCGTGCATGCCAAGACGATCGGCCATCCGAACCATGGAGTCGCTCAGACGCGCACGGCTGCGATCCTCGACTATGGCACTCGCGTCCGCTGCGCGCTTTCGGTCAACCACGACCATGATTTCGGCCGCAAGTTCCAGGCCTGCGAATTCCGTATTTCCGGCACGTCCGGTGCCGCCTACGTCAAGCTCGGCGTCAATCTCGACTATCCCCGCGGCGAGCCGGATGAGCTCTGGATCCGGCCGGCAGGTTCCGCCGACTGGGTCGCCGTAGGGCTCGAAGGTGCATGGTTCCCCGATGCCTTCGTCAACCGCATGGCCAATCTGCAGCGCTTTGCTGCAGGCGAGGACGACGAACTGATCGGCTCGGTGGAGGACGCCTGGCAGACGATGGCCTTGGTCGAGGCCGCCTATCAATCGAGTGCGGCGCCGGCAATGGCGATCGCGCCTCTTCCGGGACGCTGAAATGTCTGAACAGATCATCCATTTCGAAGACTACAAGTTGGGACATGAGCGCCTGACGACCGGCCGCACCATCACCGAGACCGACTTCGTCGTTCATGCCGGCCACACCGGCGATTTCTTTCCGCACCACATGGATGCGGAGTTCGCCAAGACACTGCCGGGCGGCCAGCGTATTGCCCATGGCACCATGATCTTTTCGATCGGCGTGGGGCTCACCGCATCGCTGATCAATCCAGTTGCCTTTTCCTACGGCTATGATCGTCTGCGTTTCGTGCGTCCGGTCCATATCGGCGATACGATCCGCACCCGTGTGACGATATCCGCCAAGGAGGAGGATCCGAAACGGCCGAAATCGGGACGCGTCGTGGAACGGTTAGAAGTTATCAACCAGCGTGGCGAGGTCGTTCTCGCCGCCGACCACATCCTGGTCGTCGAACGCAAAGCATGAGGGATCGAAAATGACAGCGGATCTTAAAGGCAAGGTAGTCCTGATTACGGCTGCCGCTCAAGGCATCGGACGTGCTTCGGCCTTGGCCTTTGCAAAGGCCGGCGCGAAGGTTCACGCGACGGATATCAACGCGGAAGCGCTTGCGGCACTTGCCAAGGAAGCCGATGTCGCGACGCACCGGCTCGACGTCCTCGACACGCAAGCGGTCGAAGCGCTTATCGCAAAGATTGGCGCCGTCGATGTCCTCTTCAACTGCGCCGGCTTCGTGCATGCGGGTTCGATCCTGGAGATGAAGGATTCCGATCTCGAATTCGCCCTCGACCTCAACGTCAAGGCGATGATCCGCACCATTCGCGCGGTGCTTCCGGGCATGCTCGAGCGCAAGGATGGCGCCATCATCAACATGGCTTCGGTCGCCTCCAGCATCAAGGGCGTGCCGAACCGGTTTGCCTATGGCGTCACCAAGGCAGCCGTCATTGGCCTCACCAAAGCCGTCGCCGCCGATTACGTCTCCCAGGGCATTCGCTGCAACGCCATTTGCCCAGGCACCGTTGAAAGCCCGTCGCTGCAGGATCGCATGCGGGCGCAGGGCGATTATGAGACGGCGCGAGCCGCCTTCATCGCCCGCCAGCCGATGGGCCGCCTCGGCACTCCGGAAGAGATCGCCGCGCTCGCCGTTCATCTTGCGAGCGCTAC
This sequence comes from Ensifer sp. 38_S197, assembly GCF_056924495.1. NCBI lineage: Bacteria > Pseudomonadati > Pseudomonadota > Alphaproteobacteria > Hyphomicrobiales > Rhizobiaceae > Ensifer > Ensifer sp. 38_S197. The sequence continues at coordinate 2,749,538 of NZ_JBXOVZ010000001.1, forward strand.
CTATACGACCGGCCAAGCCTATGCCATCGATGGCGGCTGGACCATCTGACCACCGAGTTCAAGGATTTAAGATATGAAGCTTCTGCGTTACGGCGTTCCGGGTCACGAAAAGCCGGGTATTCTCGATGCGAACGGCACGCTGCGTGACCTTTCCGGTCATGTGGCCGACCTCTCCGGTGCGGCACTCGATCCCGACAAACTGGCGGAACTGAAGTCGCTCGATCTTGCCGGTCTGCCTGCCGTTGTCGGCAACCAGCGGCTCGGCCCGTGTGTTGCCGGAACCGGCAAGTTCATCTGCATCGGCCTCAACTACTCCGATCACGCGGCTGAAACCGGCGCCACGGTTCCGCCGGAGCCGATCATCTTCATGAAGGCGACCTCGGCGATCGTCGGCCCCGATGACGATCTCTTGATCCCGCGCGGTTCGACCAAAACCGACTGGGAAGTCGAACTCGGCGTCGTCATCGGCCGCAAGGCGAAGTACGTGAGCGAAGCCGAAGCACTCGACTATGTCGCCGGCTACTGCGTTGTGCACGATGTCTCCGAGCGCGCCTTCCAGATCGAGCGGCAGGGCCAGTGGACCAAGGGCAAGTCCTGCGACACCTTCGGCCCGACCGGCCCCTGGCTGGTAACCAAGGACGAGGTGCCGGATCCGCAGAACCTGCCGATGTGGCTGAAGGTCAATGGCGAGACCATGCAGAACGGTTCCTCCAAGACCATGGTCTATGGCGTTGCCCATCTGGTCTCCTACCTGTCGCAGTTCATGTCGCTGCAGCCTGGTGACATCATCTCGACCGGCACGCCGCCCGGCGTCGGCATGGGCATGAAGCCGCCGCGTTATCTCAAGGCCGGCGATGTCGTCGAACTCGGCATCGAGGGCCTCGGCAGCCAGAAGCAGTCCGTACGCGCGGACGATTAAGTTCTACCGACTGGAGTGACCATGACCCGCATCACCAATCTGCGCGTCTTCGACCTGCGCTTTCCAACCTCGCAGGGCCTCGACGGATCCGATGCCATGAACCCGGACCCGGACTATTCCGCGGCCTATGTCATCCTCGACACCGACAAGGAGGGCGTAGCGGGCCATGGTCTCACCTTTACGATCGGCCGGGGCAACGACATCTGCTGCATGGCAATCAGGGCCATGCAGCACCTGATCGTCGGTCAGGACACGGCGGACATCCTCGCTAATCCGGGCCGCTTCTGGCGGCACCTCACGAGCGACAGCCAGCTGCGCTGGATCGGTCCCGAAAAGGGGGCGATCCATCTCGCGACCGGCGCCGTGGTCAATGCCGTATGGGACCTGCTTGCCAAGGAGATCGGCAAACCCGTCTGGCGCCTGGTATCCGACATGTCGCCGGAAGAGATCGCCGATATCATCGACTATCGCTACATGACCGATGTGCTGACCCGCGACGAGGCGATCAACATCCTCAAGAAGGCCGAGCCAGGAAAGGCGGCCCGCATTGCGACGCTCGAGAGCGAAGGCTATGCCTGCTACACGACCTCGGCCGGCTGGCTCGGTTATGACGACGACAAGCTCAGGCGGCTTGCCCAGGAAGCGATCGATCAGGGTTTCAACCATATCAAGATGAAGGTCGGCCGCGATCTTGCCGACGACATCCGGCGGCTCACCATCGCACGCGAAGTGATCGGTCCGGACCGTTATCTGATGATCGATGCCAATCAGGTATGGGAGGTCGGTGAGGCGATCGATTGGGTGAAAGAGCTTGCCTTCGCAAAGCCGTTCTTCATCGAGGAGCCGACAAGCCCCGACGATGTCGCCGGTCACCGCAAGATCCGCGAGGCGATCGGGCCGGTGAAGGTCGCGACCGGCGAGATGTGCCAGAACCGCATCATGTTCAAGCAATTCATCGCCGAGGGTGCGATCGATATCGTCCAGATCGATAGTTGCCGCATGGGTGGGTTGAACGAGGTTTTGGCGGTGCTGCTGGTCGCGGCCAAATACGGTCTGCCCGTCTGGCCGCATGCCGGCGGAGTAGGGCTCTGCGAATACGTCCAGCATCTGTCGATGATCGACTACGTTGCCGTCTCCGGCACGAAAGAGGGGCGCGTCATCGAGTATGTCGACCATCTCCACGAACACTTCGTCGACCCGTGCGTGATTGAAAACGCGGCCTATATGCCGCCGCAAATGCCCGGCTTCTCGATCGAGATGAAGCCTCAGTCGATCGCGGACTACACATTCCGCGGGTGATGAACCGCGGGTGATGAAGAAGTTTATATAAGAATACATCATTCAGATTGTTAAAGCCGGAGCGGTAACAGATCGCTTCGGCTTTTTGTTTTCATACCTGCCTCTTCCAACGGGCGGCATTGTGCTCTTGACGCTTAAGTTCATTCATGAATAGATCATTCATCCGTTGTGCATTCCGGAGGGGAGTCCGGAAAGAGGAGGAACTGATGAAGACCTTGATCGTCGCGGCCGCCATGGCCGCTCTTTCCTATTGCGGTATCGCCAACGCTCAGGAATACAGCCTGCGGTTCTCGACCTCGCAGGTGAACCCCAACGAACCGATCGTCAAAGCGATGAAGACCTATGCCGAGCGCGTCGGCCAACGTTCAGGCGGCCGCATCGCCATCACGGTGATGACCGGCGATCAGCTCGGGGCACAGAAGAAGGTCAACGAAATGGTCATGAGCGGCGCGAGCCTGCTCAGCGCTACGGACTATGGCCAACTCGGCCAGTTCGTGCCGGATCTGTCCATTCTGGCCGGCCCCTATGTCTATCCGGATCTGGCAGCGACCGATCGTCTCTTTGCGTCGGATCTCTACAAGGAGCTTTCCGGCAAGCTCGAGGCGCAGGGCATCAAGATCATCATGCCGAATGGCCTTTTCGGCTATCGCCATATCATCGCCAACAAGCCGGTTCGCTCACCGGCCGACCTTGCCGGTGTCACCATTCGCGTGCCGTCGTCGCCGATCATGATGGCCACCTTCGCCAACTATGGCGCCCGGCCGACGGAGTTGCCGTGGGGCGACGTTTACAACGCCCTGCAGACGGGTGTCGTCGACGCCGCCGAAGGTCCGTTCGGCTCGATCGCCGGCGCGAAGCTGAACGAAACCCGAAAGGTGATTTCGAAGACCGGGCACCAGATCATGTTCACGGCCTGGGTCGCTTCCAGCCAGTTCTTCAACGGCCTGCCGGAAGACCTGCAGAAGATCCTGATCGAGGAAGGCCGGACGATCGCCAAGGAACTGACTGAGATGACGCTCGAAACGGACGATGCCTACGCCAAGCAGCTCGCAGCTTCCGGCGTCGAGATCGTCACCGACATCGATATCCCGGCCTTCATCGAAGCCTCGCGTGCGGCTTACGAGAAGGTGCCGAATATCACACCTGGGATGTACGATCAGGTGCAGAAGGCAATGGCCGAGTAAGCGCTCGAGCGGGCGTGGCGCGCGGCCGCATTCATGCCGTCGGCTCGGCGTCGCCGCCATTCCCATTCCGCCCTCTAGGATATCGAGACAACCATGGAAACCTCACGACCACAGGAGGAAGCAATTCCTCTGCTCAGCCTGCGCCGTGCCGATGAGGCGATTGGCGTTGCGGCACTGCTCGTCATCGTCCTTTCGATTCTTTGGGGAGTGATCAGCCGCTACATCTTTCCGCAGCCGGCGGCCTGGACCTACGAACTGGCGATCATGGCCTTTGCCTATCTCGTCTTCTTCGGCGCAGTCGCCGGTGTCCGCCTCGGCACTCATGCGGCCATCGACGTTCTCGTCGCAGCGTTCCCCTCGGGCTGGCAGAAGGCGGTCGCCTGGTTCAACTACCTTCTGCTGGCCCTGTTCTTCATCGCCATGACGATCCTCTTCTCCTGGCAGGCCTGGACGTCGCGCCACGTGCACACGATCGCGCTCGATCTATCACGCAGTCTTTCCTACGGGCCGCTGGCGCTCGCTACGGCCGGCATGCTGGTCCAGCACCTTATCGTCGAAAGACCGTGGACCGCCCGCCTGCATCGCAATGTGGAATCGCTGATATGACCTTCTTCCATCTGGCCGGCCCCTCGCTGCTGGTCGTCGTCCTCTTCCTGTTGTCGACGCCCATCACCTGGGCCATGGCGATTGGAGCACTCGCCTTCTTCGTCATCAATATGGACATGATCCCACTCGCCAACTTCGCCCAGGAAATGGCGGAGGGTAGTCAGTCCGTTTCCCTGTTGGCGTTGCCCCTCTTCGTGCTTGCCGGCTGCATCATGAATGCATCGGGGATAACCCGCCGTCTGCTGGCCCTTGCAGACGTGATGGTCGGCCATATGACCGGCGCGCTGGCGCAGATGTGCACCGTGCTTGGCACCTTGCTCGGCGGTCTCACCGCGTCTGCCAACGCCGATGCCGCGATGCTCGCCAAGACCCTCGGCGTCGAGATGGCCGAAAGGGGTTACAGCCGCGCCTTCGCGGCGGTCATCACCTCGTCGGCGTCCATCATCACCAGTCTTATTCCGCCCTCGATCGGTCTCATCGTTTATGGCTTTCTCGCGGAAACCTCGATCGGCCGGCTCTTTGCCGCCGGTGTCGTACCGGGTCTTGTGCTTGCGGCCGGGCTGATGGTCACCACCTATTTCATCGCCCGTAAGCGCGGCTACAAGCCGCTCCGCAAGGAGCGCGCCACCCGGGCGGAGGGTACCCGGGCGCTGATCGACGGGCTTTGGGCGTTGTCTATCCCGGTCGTGATCTTCGCCGGCACGCGCTACGGCATCTTCACCACCACCGAGGCCGGCGCCGTGGTGGTGGTCTATGTGCTATTCGTCGCCGTCTTCGGCTACCGCGAATTCACGCTCCGCCAGATCCCGGAGGTGCTCGCAGAGTCGGTGCGCGATTCCTCCGTCGTCATGATCATGATCTGTGCTGCGGCGGCTTTCGGTTTCTATCTCGCCTGGGAACAGGTGCCGCAAGCGATGTCCGGTTGGCTGGGCGGTGCAACCGACAATCCACTCTTAATGCTGCTCCTCATCAACGTTCTCCTGATCATCATCGGAACGGCGATCGAAGGGTCGGCTGCGCTCATTATCCTGACCCCGATGCTGATCCCGATCATCGACGGCGTCGGCATCGATCGTGTACATTTCGGGGTGGTTTTCATCACCAATCTCACGATCGCCGGCATCACGCCCCCGGTCGGCGGCCTGATGTACATCTCATCCATGGTGCTGAAGGTGCCGATGATGGCTTATGCGCGCGAGGTGATGCCCTATCTCGCGATGATGATGGTCCTTCTGGTCATGCTCAGCATGTTTCCACAGCTCTCGCTGTGGCTTCCGAACCTCGTGTATGGAACCGCCGCGGTTCAGTAGTGCGATGAGATCGCCCTCCGCGTCGACGGAGGGCTAGGCGCCTGCGGAGACGTTTGACCGGTTCCGTCAGGCCTCAGGTGCGTGGCAAACCGCTTCGATGTTGTGCCCGTCCGGACAAAGCACGAAAGCCGCGTAGTAGTTCGCGTGGTAGCGCGGGCGCAGTCCAGGTGCGCCGTTATCTTTGCCACCCGCTTCCAGAGCCGCGCGATAAAACGCGTCGACTTGCTGGCGGCTGTCGGCCGCGAAAGCGATGTGAAGATGGGCCGGCTTCTCCTCGGTTTGGTGCAGGCACAACGAAGCCTTGCCCTTTGCACTGAGCTCGACACCGTAAGAAGGTTCGCCCTCGGCTATGACAGCTACACCGAGCGGCTCAAGTGCCCTAAGGTAGAAGGCCTTGCTCACTGCAAAGTCCCTGACGCCGAATTTGACGTGGTCAAACATGAGTCCTCCTTACATGTACCAGCCTGCCCGGCCGTAGTCCCGCGGTGCTGCTTACGCTGCAACTCGGCCCTTCCCGGCCGATTTGCATGGGACCTAAATGGCATGTATGGGCGATCAATCGCAAGGAGCGAAGGCAGAGAGCCCAAAGGCCGTAGATCGACAATCGGCCGTTTACGTGGCCGTCGTTCGCGATCAAAGCGCCAGGCTCCCTATATCCGTTAGGCCCGGGCGTGAGACTTTCGTCCGGTCAGCTCCCCCGTCCGTCGGCGAGGCGGCGTCAACGGCTTTTGAGATGCACATCGACCGCGGTCTGCTGCTTTGCCAGTGCATCGATCTCATCAGGCGCCATCAGCGAAAACGCCGTCGAAAGGGCATCCGCGGTCGAAGCCTCCGCCGCAACGACCGAGACCCGGGCATAGCGCTTAGCGGTGGCGCCGCTTCGTGGGTCCAGAATGTGGCTGAAACGGCCTTTGGCGTCGAACTGGAACCCTTGCCCGGAGGATGTCGCGACTGCGCGGTCGATGACGTCCAGGGTCGCGTCGACATCATTCGCATCCTCAAAGTCGGCAAGGCCGATGCGCCAGGGTTGCCCATCGGCCCTTGAACCGATGGCGCGGTTCTCGCCCATGTCGACGAGGCTGCTGGTAACGCCGGCCTCACGCAACAGACCGACGACGCGATCGGTGACGTAGCCCTGAGCGATGCCGTTGAGTGTCAGCGCCATGCCCCGCCGGGAGAAAGCGATGCGATTGCGGTCGATGCGCACTTGCGCAAAATCGGCCAGGGCCAGCGCCTCGCGCACCTCGCCATATGATGGTCCGGCAGGATCGGCATCCGGCCTCGCGAAGTGCCGGGCGTAAAGCGCCCAAAGTGGCTGTATCGCGGGCTCGAATCGACCACCGGTGAGACCGTGAAAACGCCCGGATATTTCAAGGAGTTCCACAAGCTCCGTCGGCGGGGTTGCAAATGCGCCGAGGCGATTCAGTTGGCAAAGAGCCGAGTCCTCGCGGTAAAGGCTGAAGATATCCTCCAGGCGCCGAACCTCTGCCACCACTCGGGTGATCAGCGCCTGGGCTTGCGCTCGATCTTCATGATTGAGAACCAGCGTGGCCGGCGCGCCCAGAGCCTGGCCGTGCCAGACGACAGGTTCTGCCGGCAGCGCCGCCCACCCCTTTCCTCGCAGCAGTGGCAAGCCGGCGAAAGCAGCCATGATCGTGATGAAACGCCGGCGGCCGATGGGCTTATCCATGGTCGTGTCCTCCCGATGCTGCGGCATTGTCGTCGCTCTCTTCACTTGCGCCCAGGATGTAGCTTTCGGGAAGATCGGCGAAACTCACGATGCGCCCGCCATTCTCGACAATGAAGGCCTTTGCAGCTTCCTGCGAGGAGAAGGGAACCGCTTCTTCGGCGCCCATGCCGCCCCGAAGCCGGCTGTCGATGACAAAAACCGCCTTGCGCGCGTCGATCCAATTATCGGCGCCGGGTTCTTCCCAGCTCGGCGCCTTGCCCATGTCGGATACATAGATGGCGGCGATTTCCTTGGGCTCGTCTGGCAACATTGTGAAGGCGACGGTGTCGCGCGCCGACGAGAACCATATCGCTTCCGGGATCTTCTCAAGGATGATCTGGCCTTTGGGGCCGGCGTGTTCCAGGACGTTCATGCCACAATAGCGGCCCATGGCGTCCTGGGTGAGGGTGTAGGGCGCAGGCATCTCGGCCTGCTCCTTATTTTCGCAGGCGGCAAGCACCAGCGATGCTGCGACGATGAGGGCGAAGCGGACGGGTTTCAAATGTCCCTCCTGGAGAAAAGCAGAGTGGCAAGAGCGAGCGGCGCGGCTGTCCAGACGCAAAGTGCTGCGAGCAGGACCTCGCCGGTGAGGATCGAGTTCTTGGCGACACCGCCCATGCCGGAGAGCGCGGCAGCGCCGCCGCTGCCGAGATTGAGAAGCCGATAGGCATCGGTCGGATTGGCGAGCAGCAGGAGATCGAGTAGCCCGTCCGGCAGTGAACGGCCCTGCGCTGCCACAAGGCCACCCAGCAGTGCCATGTCGTAGATCAGCACGAAGAAAAGCCAGAGGCCGATGGCAATGCCGCCAGCAGTGCTTCGCTCGCCCGCACTCGCACTCACGAAATATCCGATTGCGACGAAGACCGCGCCAAGCAGGACGGACGACCCGGTCATGGAAATGAAAGCAAGCCAGCTTTGTGTGTCCGTCGCCCCGCCCATCAAGGCGAGCGCAATGGCGGCCGCGCCATAGCCGCAAATGGTTGCGAAGCACAGTATGGCGATATGGCCGAGGAATTTGCCGAGCACGATCTGGCCGCGTCCAATGGGATAGCCGAGCAAAAGCAGCATGGTGCCGCGTTCGACTTCGCCGACGATGGCATCGTGCGAAATCAGAAGGGCGATCAGCGGCACCAGAAAGATCGTCAGGCTCGAAAGGCTGACGATCACCACGTCGAGGCGACTCGCGCCGACATTGCCGGTGGGCGCACTTCCAAGGAAGGTCAGGGTCAGCGCAAGGGTGGCGAGGACCAATGTCGTCGCAAGCACCCAGCGATTGCGCATGCCCTCGCGAACTTCCTTGGCCGCGATAATCAGGATGTTGCGCATTAGGCTGCCTCCTGGCTGGTCAGGAAATGCGCGTAGAGGTCGTCGAGTGTCGGCTCTATCATCGTCAGGGTGTCTATCCCGGAGGCCGCATCGCTGAGGCGGTGCAACAAAGGAAGTCTTTCAGAGTGGGCCACTTCGGCCTCCAGGCTCCCGTCGCCCGTTTCCGTCCATCGGACACTGGCCTCTTTGAGAAGGCCGGGCTTTTCGCCGGAGACCGGTCGTATCCGGATTCGGGACGGCAGGCTGGCGATCCGCCTGAGGTCGTCGATGGTTCCATCAGCGATCTGCGAGCCGCGGTTGACGATGATCACCCGCCCGGCGCGGTCCTCAAGTTCCCCAAGCGCATGCGAGGACAGGAGGATCGTCGTTCCGCCAGAGCGCAGTTCATCGATGAGGGTATAGAAATTGCGCCTTAGCGCCGGATCGAGACCGCTCGTCGGCTCATCGAGAAACAGCACTTTTGGTGCGCCCAACAGCGCCTGCGCCAGCCCAAGTCTTTGCCGCATGCCTTTGGAATAAGTGCGGATGGGGCGGTCGGCGGCACTGACGGCAAGCCCGACGCGCTCGAAGAGTTCGTCCGCGGATCTCACGTCCACCCGCTTCAGGCGTGCGTAGAAGGAGAGCGTTTCGCGCCCCGTCAGCGCCATATGGAAGGACACGCTCTCAGGCAGATAGCCAAGCGCCCGGCGGACAGCGAAATCGCCCTTTGCCGGATCTTCGCCGAGGACGCGCACCTCGCCGGATGTCGGGCGGATCAGCCCGAGCAGCAACTTGATCAAGGTCGTCTTGCCGGCGCCATTGTGGCCGACGAGCGCGACCGTCTCGCCTTCGTCGAGAGTGAAGGAAAGCGCACGCAGGGCATCCACCTTGCCGCCGTATCTTTTCGAAACCCCTTTGACGCTAACGGTCGAGGTCATGGTCATTGTTCCTTTCGTGCCGGCATCGCCATCAACGGATGGCTGTCGGTGACGCCGCCGGGCAGAAGTGCGGGAAAACGAGCCTGGGCCCAGCGCACGACCTGAACGGCCGGGCTACTCGTCAGCACGCGCGCCTGTGGTGCCGTCCAGAGCACCCGGTCGATCAGATCGTTGGGGCGGTAGGCATTGTCGGAGATGCCGTCGCCGTCGAGGTCGAAGGCCGGGTTGTCGCTCCAGTAATTGCCGCGCCCATCCTCGGACCAGTCGAGATAGCGGGCGCCGACATACTTCACCTGGTTGCGGTTGCCGACGAAGGCGTTGCCGCTCAGTTTGTTGCTTTCAGAACCGGCGGTGAAATGGATGCCGATCGCGCAGCCCTCGAACAGGTTGTCACGCAGGCGATTCTTGTTGGCGTTGTAGATGAAGACGCACTTGTCCGGGCCTGGGCGCATACCCGTCCTGTCTTCGACGGCATCGCCATCGGCCGCCGGAATTCCGTGCTCCTGAGACCGGACGCCACGCTCGTCCCAGCGCGAGACCGGCTGCAGGCGTCCTTTGACGATATTGCCGGTGATGGTTGACCCATTGGCATAGTTCAGAAGCAGTCCGTGGTCGCGGTCGCCATCGGAGACGTTGCCGGTGATTTTCAGCCGGCTGGAGAACATGATGGCATAGCCGACCGAGTTGCCGGTGGAGATGTTATCGCTGATCTCGCTATCGTTGGTGTACATGTAATGGATGGCAAAACGCAGGTTGCTGAAGCGGTTGCCACTGAAGACGTTGCGCTTGCTGGCGTTGGTCGCGATGCCATCGCGCCCGAAGCTGATATCGTTCCCGGTCACCCTCGCACCCGGCGCATTCCACAGCGTGATGCCGTTGCCGGTTTCGCTCAACCGGCCTTCCCCGGTGCCGATGATGACGTTGTCGCGGGCAATCGAGTTCTCGGCGCCGTGCAGATAGATACCGTAGAGATTGCCCTCGATCCGGCTCTTCTCGACGATGGCCCGCTTGGCAGTTTGTGCAACGAAGACGCCCGAATTCATGTCTTCGAGAGAACTGCCCGATCCCGAGACGGTAATGCCGCTGAAGACCACGTCTTCGGCGGTGATGGTGACGACGCTGCCCTTGCCGTCGCCTTTGATTGCAGCGCCGGGTTCGCCGCGCAGCATCACAGGAGTGCCGATCGTGATCGGGCCGTAAAACTCTCCGTTCTCCAGCACCAGTTCATCGCCGGGCTCGGCAGCATCGATCGCTTGCTGGAGGGCTGGCGCGGTAGCAGGCGAGAGGCGGATCGTTTCCGCCCCTGCCGTTGCCGGGATGGCGGCGACCGCCGCCACCATCCCGAGCATTACCGCCTCGTGGAGACGCATCATGCCTTCTTCGGCTCCACGAACATCCGGCCTTTCATCTCCATGTGCATGGCGTGGCAGAACCAGGAGCAATAGTACCACCACACGCCGGGCTTATCGGCGGTGAAGGTCACGGAAGCCGTCGCCTGCGGCGCAACTTCCATGTTGATGCCGTAGTTGATGATCGAGAAGCCGTGCGTGAGGTCTTCCACCTCGTCGATGTTGGTGACGTAGACGGTTACCTCGTCGCCCTGCTTCACCGTGAAGCTCTCGAGCCCGAAGGCGGGCGCGGCCGACGTCATGTAGACGCGAACCTTGTTGCCGTCGCGGATCACCTCGGAATCGACGAGCAGGTCGATATTGTCGGCCTTTGCCTGGGCGACCGCATCGGCAAAGAAGCTGTCGTCGCGGCTCCAGATGCTGACCGGGTTGATCTTCGAGTTGTGAACGATCGTCGCGTCATGTGGCTCGGCGAAGGTCGGGTTGTCGTGAACCAGCACCATTTCATCGCCCGAGATATCGATGAGCTGATCGTTCTCCGGCTTCAGCGGGCCGACGTTCAGGTAACGGTCCTTCGAGAACTTGTTTAGAGAAATCAGCCACTTGCCGTCGGCTTCCTTCGTTTGCCCCATCGACGTGTGGTTGTGTCCGGGCTGATACTGCACATCGAGCTTCTGGCGGATCGGATTGACCTTTTCCCCCTTGTAGGCGCGCCTTGCATCCTCAAGGTTCCACTTGCAGATCTGGCTGTCGATGAAGAGCGTCGTGTAGCAATTGCCCCGGCCGTCGTAGGCAGTGTGCAGCGGTCCGAGCCCGAGTTCCGGTTCCGCAACGACCGTATCGCGCGGCTTGATCTTGTCGTCGAACAGGTCGTCGAACAGGCGCACGTCCATGACGGTGACGGTCGGCGACAGCTTGCCGTTGGCGACGATATGAATGCCGTCCGGCGCCGTATTCATGCCGTGCGGGCCGTTGGAAACCGGAATATAGCGGGTGTAGGGGGAACCCTTGCGGCCGTCCAGAACCGGAACGCCGCCCATTTCCTTGAAATCGCCTTTCGCGACCGCTTCCTCAATGCGCTTGAGGTTGAAAACGACGATCCAGTCCTGGTCCTTCGCCATCATCTCGGCGAGGTTCACGCCTTCTTCGGAGTTGTAGCAGGTGGCAAAGGCATATTTGCCCTGGTAGTCGGCGTCGACGTTGTCGAGATTACCGTCGACCATGACCTGCCATGCGACCTTCATCGTGTCGCCGTCGATCGCCGAAAAGATCGCGTGATACTGCTTGTGGTCGTCGAGAACCGAACCGTCGTTCGGGATCGGTACGCGATCTTCGCCATTTGCGAAGACGTAGCCGGTCCGCGGGTACTTCTGTACGCGCAGACCGTGAACCGTATGCTGGTTCGGCAACTGGATGATCTTGTCGCACTTCATGACGTCGAGGCGGATGCGGCAGACACGCGTGTTGGCCTTGTCGTTTGCGAAGAGATAGCGCCCGTCATAGGTGCCTTCCGTGAAGGACGGGTGGGGGTGGTGCAGGTCGCCGTTGAGGTAGATGCCGCCCTTGTCCTTCAGATACTCCTTGGTCTCCGGCAGCAGCCCTTCCGTCAGGATCTTGCGGCTCTCGTTCGTCTGGCCCCAGCCAGTTGCGCTGTCGCGGTTGAAGACCGGAATTCGCATCAACTCGCGCATCGACGGCAGGCCGAGGATGCGGACCTCGCCGCTGTGGCCGCCGGAGAAGAACACGTAGTATTCGTCGAGTTCACCAGGCTTCACTTCGATGGACTGGCCACCAGCTGCCAGTGCCGGTGCTGCCGTAACGGTGGAAATCGTAACCGCGCCACCGACGGCCGCAGCACCCGCGACAGCCGCCGCGGCAGTGGAGCCGAGAAGCTGGCGCCTGCTGAGGGCGGTTGGGTTGTTGGGATCTGACATGTCTTTGCTCCTTTGATGATGGCTTCAGGCGGGCTCGCCTGTGGCCTCTTCCTTGCCGCCGATCGGCTTGCCCTTGTGGGTAACCACGGTTTTCGCCGGCGCCTGTCCCCTCGATGCAGGGGTGGAAAGCGCCATGAATTTCTCCCGCTTCAGCCGCACTTGGATCATGTGCGGGCAGCGTTGGTCGTCCTGGTAGAGTTCCTGGCAGTGCATGCAGTAGATGCACTCGTTGACGTTGATCTGCCCTTCCGGGTGGATCGACTGCACAGGACATTCCTTGGCGCAGCGCTGGCAGGGCGAGCCGCATTCAGGCCAGCGCTTCAGCCATTCGAACATGCGGATGCGTCCAGGAATGGCGAGTGCTGCGCCGAGCGGGCAGAGATAGCGGCAGTAGAAACGCTCGATGAAGAGACCCGCAGCCAACAGCGTCAAGGCAAAGAGGACGAACGGCCATTCGCGCGCGAACTTCAGGATGATCGCCGTCTTGAAGGGCTCGATCTCGGCAAAGGTCTCTGCCAGCGCCACCGAATAGAGCGACAGGCCGAACAAACCGAGGAAGATGATGTATTTCACCGGCCAGAGCCGCTCGTGCAGTCCCCAGGGCAGCTTGATCTGCGGCACCTTCAGCCATTTGGCGATACCGTTGGTAAGCTCCTGCAGGGCGCCAAACGGGCAGAGCCAGCCGCAAAACGGGCCGCGTCCCCAGAACAGCAGCGCTGCCGCCACCGCCGCCCAGAGAATGAAAATCAACGGCGCGGAGAGGAAAAACTCCCAGTGAAAGCCGGTGATCAGCGAATTGACGAAGGTCAGGACATTGACCACGGAAAGCTGCGCATTGGCATACCAGCCGAGCCAAACCAGGGCGAAGAGCAGATAGCCGCGTCGTATCCAGCCGAAGAGTTTCGGCCTGCTTACCAGCCAGTTCTGGAAGAAGAAGATGGCGGTCAGTACCAACAGTCCGGCAAAGGTGATGACGACGGCGACGCGGCTCATTTCCCAGATGCCGACCCACAACGGCACCTGTTCGTCATCAACCTGGCCAACTTCCGTCGCGGCTTGCGCGGGGGCCGTGGCGGCGGGCTGGGCCGCCTGGGCAGGCGCCGCCTCGACGATCAAGTAGCGCTCGGGAAGCGTGTATCCGAGATCGTAGGGCAGGGTGGCCTTGTCGCGCACGCCAGTGCTGCGCTGGACCAGAAGCTGCAGTTCCCACGGCTCCGTGACGTCGAAGGTGAAGCTGTCGGGAATGATGTAGAGGGCGATTTCGCGCAGGCGAGGCGCGCCTTCGGCGGCAATCTGTGTCAGCCGCGTGTGGTCGCGGTCGCGAAAGCGCACACCTTGCCCATCCTGCAACAGTTCGATGCGGTCGAAGATGCCACCGCGCACATAGCCTGACCCCTTGAACGAATAGGCGCCGTCACCGGCCACCAGAATGGCGGACTGGCTAGGCTTCAGCCGCTTGGCAAGGCGTGCATAACCCTCTTCGCCAAGCAGGCTCTTGCCGATGGAGGGCACGCTGACAGGCGCAAGATAGAGGTCGATGAAGCGGTCCTTGGGGCTGGCTGTTTCGGGTTTCTCGGCCGCATCCTTGTGATTGGCCCGAAGGAAAGCCTCCGATACCTCACCGACGTCGAGCCGAAGGCTGCGGATTGAACCGTCGCCGAGAAGGGTTTGCCAGTCGCGGACCTCCTGCTGCGAGGGATCGACCTTTCGAACCGGCGTAGCGCTGGCGACTGTTGCCGCGGCGTTGTCGCCGAGCCTACCGCTCCGCACCAGCTTGACGGCGGAGCGCACCACGCTGTCGCCCATCACCAGAACGGTAACGGTCGCGCCGCTGACGATGTCGACTTGAGGCGGCCGCTCGGCACCCGAGGCGACGCGCGAGAGATCACGGCCAATGATCGAATTCAGGGCTTCGACGACGCGGGCTTCCGGGATGCCGATCAGAACGATCGGCTCCTTGTGATCCACCAGCTTCAGCCCGCGGACCACGCCGCTCTCGTCGATCCCGACGACGATATGGATTGGCTTGCCGGAATAGCCGGTCGAGTTGGTGAAATCGGAGTTGAGATAGGCGTAGCCGGCAATGTCGGCCCCCTTGTAGACAGGCGCGATTGCGGGTTCGCCAATGGGGTCACCGAAACGGTCCGCGCCGGCAAAAAGCTCCGCCGGCTGAACCTTGGCGAGGTATTCGGAAAGGCCGCCGGCGGCGAACGCCTGGCCCGCAACGGCAAGGACCGCAATGAAAAACGAAAGAAAGACGGCCAGACCGTGTTTTCGGATGGGGACGTTCTTCAGCATTCGCATTCCATCTGGCGCAGCGGCCGTTCTCAAACCAATCCTGCGCCGCGATCTTCGGCACAGGAAATTCGAGCAGAAATTAGCGACGCAGGCGGCGGGATCGTTGAGCCAGATCAACCAACGGTTTTTTTGTTTCCGTAGAATGCGGGCGTTATTTTCGGAGAGACTTCATGCCCAAACTGACCGAAGAGCCGCCCGTTCTGGACACCATGCAGGGCCTGATGCAAACCGCCGCGTGCATGGAGCAGGAGGCGATCAAGGGGTATGAGGCGCTGCGAGACAGGATGAGCGCCGAGGGGCGGCCCGAGCTGGTCACGGTCTTCGAACGGCTGATTGCCGAGGAAAGATCGCATTTGTCCGAGGTCGCAAATTGGTACAGGGCAAGCGGAATTGAAGCTGGCGGCACAGCGGCCGAGGTTTCGTCGCTGCCTGATCTCTTCGACCCTGAAGGCGCCGATTTGATCCCGGCCGAGGCCTTAAGCGCCTATCGCGCCTTTTCGATCGCAGTCAGAAACGAAGAGCGCGCTTTCGAATTCTGGAGCTACGTTGCCGGGAGAGCTCCCTCGCCGGAGATCCGGCAGGCAGCCGAAAGGATGGCCCGGGAGGAATTGGGGCACATCGCAACCTTGCGGCGCGAACGGCGGCTGGCCTTTCATCGCGCGCGCCGGGCTGCTTCGCCTGGCGCCGAGTTGACGCTTGAAGATCTCGAATGGCGTCTTCATGAACAGTTGCTGGGCCTGGGAGATATTGCGGATTTGACGGAACTAACCCGCTTCGCTAACGACGCGAGAGAGCGTCTCGCGAGAGGCTACGGCCTTGGTGTGGTCTGCAAACCCAATTTCGATGGCTTTTCTCCGGCAGCGTTCGAACGTCCTGCCGTCCTTTGCGGCATCGTGCTCGACTGTTATCTCGATCTCGTGACGCGCGAAAAGGACGAAAATGTCCTTGTCTTCGCCCAGGACGCTGCATCCCAACTGGTGCGGTGCCTTTTGTTCCTGCGCGGTTTGCCGACGCAGATGTGATCTTGCGTTGCGATGATACCAGATCGAATTATCCCCGAATGACGATGACGGGTATGCGTGTCTAAGC
Organism: Ensifer sp. 38_S197; assembly: GCF_056924495.1. Taxonomy (NCBI): domain Bacteria; kingdom Pseudomonadati; phylum Pseudomonadota; class Alphaproteobacteria; order Hyphomicrobiales; family Rhizobiaceae; genus Ensifer; species Ensifer sp. 38_S197. The sequence goes on from NZ_JBXOVZ010000001.1 coordinate 2,765,498, forward strand.
CTGGCGATGGCTGAGGGCCATCGTGATGAGCGTGGCGAAGACCATGACGACGCCGTAGGGGATCTTGCGGCTCGCGCGGATCTCTTCGAGGCGCATGATGACGGCATAGTGCGTGAATGCCAATGGCATGGGCAACCTGAGGGCCAGCATGGTCACGATGCCGCCAAGCAGCAGGAAAAGAGCGAAGGGGAGCATGCCGTGCCAGCCGACGAAGAGGCCGATCGGCAGGAAAAGCTTGGCGTCGCCGGCGCCAAACAGCCGGAAAGCCCAAAGAACGACACCGAGTGCGAAGAGCAGCAGACCCGCGCCGACATCACCACCTATGCCGTCGAGCGAGAAGAGCGCGGCGCCGATGTCCTGCGCTGTCGCGAGCCTGGCCGTGGCGCCGAGCGCATAGACGGCGACGAGCGCGAGGACAGCCCCGTTCGGAATGCGCCAGCGCTGGAAGTCGCTCCAAGCGGCATAGAGAAGGAGTAGGGCTGCTACCAAAGTTATTATATTGATCGTTTTCATCATGTTTTGCCCGGCTCGCACGATAGATGCTTGATTGTCCAGTTCTTCCAAAGACTTCGCAACAATCCTAACGATGGAAGGTCTCAAGAAATATTACGCGATTTTACACTTCGATGGGTTACGCCTGTATTCACCCCTAAAAAACAAAGGGTTCTGATTTTAACCATAAGGCAGGAATGCTCCATACTGCATCGTATTAGAAGTTGACGATATAATAATTAAGGGATTATTAATTATCTTAGTCGGAGAGGCGGTCTCGATGACATGCGAGGGCCGGGGAAGTAAGCGGTCACGCAGGAGTAATATTGCGTTGGAGGTAATTCTCGATGAAAGCATTTTTGACAAAAGTCCGCGCTTTCTCGCGGGAAGAAGACGGCGTCGCGCTGACTGAATACCTTATTCTGCTCGCGCTGCTGGTCGGCGGAGTGATTGCCGCAGTAACTACAGCCGGCTCAAACCTTAGTAATGCTTGGGAAGCCTGGGGATCTTGGTGGACCACTAAGTTGGAGCCTCCTCCGGCTACTTGACATAATTTCTCCAGGAGGAGGGGGGTTTGTTAACTCCTCTCCCCCTAAATTAAAATTTCAGGATAGTTGTATTTTTCAACTTTGCGAGCATTGGCGATGCGCTCCTCGACGATCATCAGCCTTGTAGTTGCCCTCTTCCTTGCTTTCGCTGCGGTCTTTGCCACCCGCACTTATCTTGCCGGTGAGCGCGCCCGTCTTGCGGCGAGCGGTGGCGTCAAACAAACTGAAAAAACGCTCGTTGTCGCGGCGAAGTCCATGCGTTTCGGCGACCGGGTCCGGGCAGAGAACTTGAAGACCATTCCCTGGCCGTCAGATGAGAGACCAGAAGGCTCCTTTGATGCGATCCAGGCGGTTCTTGGAGACAAGGAAGAAGCGCGTTATGCCATGGAGGCGATCGATCCCGGCGAGCCTGTGTTGGCTTCGAAGATCACTGGTGCAGGTGAACGCGCCACTCTCTCGGCCGCTCTCGATCAAGGGATGAAGGCAGTTTCCATCCGCGTCAACGATGTGCTCGGCGTCGCAGGCTTCGTGCGTCCCTCGGACCGGGTCGACGTACTTCTGACCCGCGTTATCCGCAACCCGAAAAGCGGCAACGAGCAGACCTCTGTGGACGTCCTTTTGCAGGGGGTGAAGGTGCTCGCCGTCGACCAGACAGCCGACGAACGCAAGGACGAACCCTCGGTCGTGAAGACCGTCACTTTCGAAGTAACGACCGACGAGGCGCAGCGCTTGACACTTGGCGCCAATATCGGGACGCTCTCGCTCGCACTTCGCAATATCGCTTCTGCCTCTGTTGAAGAGACCCGGCCGGTTACGGTGGCGGATCTTGGGGGTGGCCCCGTTGCTACCGAACTCGTACAAGGTACTGACGATGGGCGACTCGAGTCGATCGAACGCATGGTTCGCAAGGTTGGCGAGGACCTCGGTGGCCGGATCAATTCCGTCGAAAGCAAGATGAATGCACCTGTACGCGAAAAACAGGTGCAAATCGTCGAGCGGGACGTCGCGCCGGTCTTGCCGGCGGAGCCGAAGTGGGCGACCGTCGGTGTCTGGAGTGCGACCAAACGGGATGAATACCGGGTGGGGCAGATCCAGTAACATGGGATTTAGCCTGCTCCTTTCGGGGCAGGGCCAGCTTCGAGGAGAGGGAGCTTTGGCAGGTATGAGGGGAAGCATAAGACATGCTGCGAGATGCAGAGCCCTCCTGGCGACGGCCGCGATTTTTTCGGCCTGCGCTCTTTGGGAACCTGGCCTAGTCGGGCCGGCGGACGCGCAGGAGAAGTTCATCAATCTCGGCGGGTCGGTTCAGCAGGTCGTGCTGCCACCGAACGACACGATCACGATTGCGACGGGCAAGCCTTTCGGAGACCTCGTGATTGGTAGCGCGGACCTCATCGATGTGGTGCCACTTTCCGACAAGTCGCTTTTTATCCGCGGCAAGAAGACCGGGGCAACCAACATCTCTGTCTATGGTGACGACAAGAAGCTTCTTGGCGTCATCGACATCCGCGTCGCCAGTGATTTCAGCGAGGTTGCATCGGCGATCCGCTCCGCCTCGCCGGGGTCACAGGTTCGGGTGATCAACTCGAATGATCGTATCCGCCTGACGGGCATGGTTCGCGACGCCACCGAGTTGCAGCGAGTGCTTGAAATCGCCCAGTCCTATTCGGATCAGCCCGTCCTCAACCAGTTGCGCGTCAACGACTCTCAGCAGGTTATGCTGGAAGTTCGGGTGATAGAGGCCTCCCGTCAAACCGGGCGTGACCTCGGTATTGGTTGGTCAGGGCAGGGCAAGAATGGCATCGGCAAGGCGACGACCAGCCAGGGCATCGCGGTGAAGGATGGCGCGCTGGTTCGAACCCTCGAAGATGCGGCGGGCGCGGCAACTGGCATGCAACCCTTCGGCCAGCTGATTGCCAAGGTCCTCGAGATCTCCGGCGGCCAGATTGACGTGGTCATCAATGCTCTCGAACAAAAGGGTCTGGTGCGTCGCCTCGCTCAGCCGAACCTGATTGCCATGAGCGGCGAGACCGCGAGTTTTCACGCAGGCGGCGAAGTGCCGATCCAGACGACCGTGGCCAATGGCGCGACGCTTGCGACGCAAACCGACTACCGCCCCTTCGGTGTGCGATTGACTTTTACCCCTGTCGTCCTCGATGGCGGGCTGATCAGCTTGAGGGTTGAGCCGGAAGTCTCTGAAATCGATACATCTATCAACGTGAACGGCAATCCGGGGTTCATTTCGCGTGCGGCCAAGACGACCGTGGCATTGCGCGATGGCCAGAGCTTCGCCATGGCCGGGTTGCTGCAATCGATCAACTCCAAGGATATCCAGCAGCTCCCGGGTCTGGGCCAGCTTCCGGTGATCGGTGCACTCTTCCGTTCAACCAGCTTTCTGAAGCGCGAATCCGATCTTGTCATTGTCGTGACCCCGCACATCGTGCGGCCAGCGGCACCCGGCGAGGCGCTCTATAGTCCGCTGGACCAGACGCGTTCATCCAATGATGTCGAGCTTTTTGCACTCGGCGTCATGGAAGTGGACAAGGACATGCTCCGTCGTTTCCGCAATGGCGAAGGCATCACCGGGCCCTATGGCCACAGGCTCGACCTCGACACGGGAGGCGCACTTGCAGTTGCGAAGAAGTAAGCACGTCCTCTTGGCTCTTGCCGCAACGAGCCTCATTTCCGGCTGTGCCGACTATTTGAACCACCGTGACAGTATCACATTCGGGCTCGGCAATGCCGTTGAGGCCAATAAAGGGATCCATACGCAGGATCCCTTCCCGCGGGTGGCGCAGAACACGCATATCGCCACGGACGGCAAGACGATCAACAAGGTCATGCGGGGCTATAACGGAGCCGGCCCGAGTGCAAGTGCAGCGATGCCGGCCGCAGTGATCCTGCCGACCGCGACGCCGCCCATGGGGATGAACGGCAATAGCAGCGCTGGAAAGTGAAAGTGATCTTGGCAGCAGGTAGGCGGCGAGGGCCCCTGAAAGGAATGCAATAGAAACAACGCGTCACGACGGTAAGCCGCCGCGATCAAAGGGGCATGCCAATGTTGAACAGGGCTATCAAACGCTTCTGGAGCGATCGTCGAGGCTACGTCATCGCGTTGACGCTCATTGCCATGCCACTGCTGCTCGGCGTCTCTCTTTTCGTCATTGATGTCGGCCGCAGCGCCAATCTGCATACCGACCTCCAGAACGCCGTCGATGCCATGGCGCTGACAGGAGCGCGTGAACTCGACGGCCGGGACGACGCGATCACTCGTGCCGAGGCAGCGATCGAAAAGCTTGCCAACACCGCAGCCTTCGGTGACGGCGGCACCGGGATGTCGATGGGCTCGTACATCACCGTCTCCTACGATGCGGGGAACGATGCAGCCAGTACGGTGACGGTCAAATTTCTGAAAGGCATTCCTGGTGACGGCACTTTCGCGGGAGACGACGACGATCCGATTACCGAGGCGATGGTCACAACGGATCCGAACGAGGCCGGCTATGCCTGGGTAAGGGCCAAGGACCAGGCGATGCAGACCATCTTCCCGGTGCCTGTTGGTCTCAATCGCGATACCATTAATGTATCTGCTGACGCGGTCGCAGCCTACCGGGTCAGCGCCTGTGACGTGACACCGATCTTCATCTGCAACCCTTACGAGCCTGCCGGCAACACCAGTGCGGCCGCAAGCGAGCAGGCGGCGGAGGCGTTGCACGACAAATTTGCGGCCGGTGACCTCTATGGTGCCCAGATCGAGCTCCACAGCACGTCTTCGGCCAGTCCGGGGCCTGGCAATTTCGGCTTCCTTCGCACCCCGCTTGGAAATGGCGCATCCGTGCTGGCGGACGCTCTTGCGACCGGCAATCCGGGCACTTGCTACACGAGGGACAGCCTCGATACCGAAACCGGCGCAAAGGCGGGACCGGTGGAAGCCGGCGTGAATACCCGCTTCGGTTTGTATTCCGGATCTTTCAAGAGTGTAAGCAACGACGGTCGCTACCGCCCGTCCGACAATGTGCGTTCAGCACAGAATCAGACGGGTGGTGCGAGCAAGATCTGCGGCGACTATAACCCGGTTATGGTCGGAAGCGCGGTTGGAGATGTCACCAAGGCCGTGCCGCTTGGTTACGGCGCGACGATGACCTCGATGGGCGGGGGCAAGATCAGCAGTGGCAACAATTGGAACTACGCCACCTATTGGAATGTCGCGCAGGGTGGCACGGCGCCTTCCGTCACCGCGATCCTCAGCAACCACTCGAGCTATCCTGGTAATGGCGCCTCGGCGCCGAGCCAGCCCTCTGCCTACGACGTCTATCGCTACGAACTCAGCAACCCGTCGCTGATCAGCCATGCCTCGGCGAACGGAGAAAAAGGTACGCCGCAATCGGGTGGCCAGTGTTATTCGGGGCCGGCACTGTCGGACTATAATTCGGACGAATATGGCGATCGCCGCGAGATCTTTTCCGCAATCGTCAATTGCGGCTATGAGGCGTCGGTCGGCCATCTAAATGGCCACAAGGCCACCCAGGCGGTTGCCTTCGCACGTATGTTCCTGACCAAGCCGGCGATCAAGGACGGCACCGAACGGTATCTTTCTCTGGAGATGATCGACATCACCGGCAAGGGCGGGCGCGGGACTCTCGACGAATTCCTGCGCGAAGAAGCGGAGCTGGTTCGATGATGATCGCGCTCCGAAAATTCATTTCCGCTCGCGGCTTCTGGTCGAGAGATGACGGCGCCGTGCTGACCGAAGCGCTGGTTGCCGTGCCTTTCATCACGCTATTCGCCGCCGGTGTTCTCGAATTCGGCAACATTTTCTGGGAACGAATGCAGATTGACGCCGGCCTGAGAGATGCGGGCCGCTATCTATCGAGGTGCCGGCCCGATTCTGGGACCTATGACCCGACATGCAATGCGGTAACCGCAAAGATGATCGCGTTCTACGGGACGCAGAGCCCCGCCGCGAACGCTGCCTTGCGCGTCCGCGGATGGGGCCCTGATCCTGCCGACATCACGATCGTTCCCGTTAATGCTGATGGCACGATCACGGTGCAGACCTCGCATGTCTATCAGAGTTCGCCCGTCTTTTCCTGGCTCGGTATCGATCAAATCACCATCAGGTCCTCTCACGAAGAGAGGTATATGGGATGGTAAAGCGACGATTGCCCGTTTCATTCTGGCAGGATGAGCACGGTGTGACACTCACCGAAGGTCTGATAACGCTGCCGCTCGTACTTCTGGCGATTTCGGCCTTTGTCGAGTTCGGTTACGCCATGTCGCAATGGAACCAGACGGTGAAGGCCCTGCAATTTGGAGCCCGCCTTGCCGCAGTCTCCGATCCTCTGACCAGTGACTTTGCCGATGTTTTCCCAACCGACGCCGCCAATCCGCTGAACAACGGTGACGCGACCCCGAACGATGCGACGATATCATCCACTTGCGGCCCAAACCTTGCCAATTGCAGCGACACATTGACCCGGATTGTCATGGGAAACGACGGCGTCTGTGGGGTGGCGGGGGATCCGAATCCGGGAATCTGTGACATCAACTGGCGCATCCAGCCGCAAAACCTGGTGGTGACCTATCAGCGTTCGGGGCTCGGTTACTGGGGACGGCCGAACGGACCGGTGCTGACCATGCGGCTGGAGGTGCGCGGCGTCACATTCGACCTGCCACTTCTTGGCCATCTGCTTGGATTGGATCAGATCGAAGTTCCCGCCCATCCGGTCACGCTGACGACGGAAGATCTCGAGACATGTTCAAGCTGCTGAGCCCTTCAATATTGCGTGGGGGTGCGAGATGACCGCACATATGAATTTTGCAACGACTACCAAGATTCTCGTCCTTTCCGACGATGCGGCGGCGGCGAGCCTCATGCTCGATACGTTCGGGTCGTTGTCGCGTTACGAAGCGCGCCACATGGCGCTGAGCGCGCTTGGCGAGGCGGGACGAGTCGATCCGACACAGTTCAATCTGATCGTGCTCGACGTCGATTCTGGCGACATGCTCTGCCGCCCGGAGATTTTCGCGTTTCGTGCCAGTCATCGCAATATTCCGATGGTGATCGTTTCCGAGCTTCTGTCGGATGAATTGATGCGGCCGCTGTTTCGGCTGAACGGTGACGACTGGCTGAAGAAGCCGCTCGAGCGCCGTGCACTGATCGAGATGATCTCGACTCATGCGCCAGGCGTCGGCGGCAACGAGAGCCGGGTTCATGCCGTCGTTGCTGCCGTCGGCGGTGCCGGGGCGAGTGTCATCTCCTCGTCGCTTGCCCATCTGTTGGCGCAGCCGACGAAAGGCGTCACGCCGCGTGTCGGTCTGTTCGATCTGGATTTCTCGTCCGGATCGCTCGGATACTACCTCAACCTTCTCAACGACTACGATCTGAAGACCGTCATCGCCAATCCGGCGCGTGTCGATCTCGAATTTATCGATCTCGTGCGCAAGCGACATGCCGGTGGTTTCACACTGCTGTCGTTCAAGCAACCATCGGTGTTGTTGGAGGCGAAAGGAACCGAGTTGGTGCTGCGCATGCTGGATGTTGCCGCCTTCGAGAGCGATCACCTGGTGATCGATGTGCCCTACTACGAAACGCCCTGGAAGGGGGATGTGCTGGCCTCGGTCAACAGTGTTTCCATCATCACCGAAATGACGATCCCGGCACTCCATCAGGCCAAGGATCTGTTCGTCGATCTCGTGCGGCAGCGCGGCAGTGCCGACTCGATCCAGGTGGTCATCAACAAGTATCATACCAAGCTCTTCAGCCTCGGGGTGCGTCGCGAGCAAGTGGACAAGGTGTTCAAGGATACGCATGCGCAGATCATCCCCTATGACTGGGACACGCTGAGCGAGGCGGTGAACCGCGGCGTTCTTCCCAACGAGGTCAATTCGCGCTCGCCCTTTTGCGGTGCCGTCGGCAAGCTCGGAGCTCTCGTCAGATGAGGGAACTCCTCCACGGCAGCAGTCGATCGGTGGACCCAAACAGCGCCGGCTTCGGTCGCGACCGGTCGACGCGGGCCGTGTTGCTCTTGAGTGCGCTGGCGCTCACGGGGGCTGTGACCGGAGCATTGGCGGGCGGGACGGTGCCGCGCAGTCTCGGGCCGAAAACGAGCACGATAGTAACGATCGACAACAAATATCCGACTGGCACGATCGTGGTCGGCAGTCAGGAGCGGACGCTCGATCTGGTCATTTCAGGCAACCGCGCGATCCGCTATCGGATCGGCGTCGGCCGCGATGGTTTCCGTTGGAGCGGCGTGGTGAAAGTGGGGCGAAAAGCCGAATGGCCCGATTGGCGGCCGCCGGCCGAGATGAAGGCGCGCGCACCGGAACTGCCTGCGCTTGTGCCTCCTGGTCCGTTCAACCCATTGGGCGCCCGCGGCATCTATCTCTACCGGGGGAGCTCCGACACGCTTTATCGCATTCACGGAACGAACGAGCAGTCCACGGTCGGGCAGTTCGCGTCCTCAGGCTGTTTCCGCATGAGCAATGCCGACATCATCGATCTCTACGAGCGGGTGACGGTCGGAGCAACGGTGATCGTCAAATAGTCGAAGAAGGTAGGAAGCAATGGCAACTGGGTTCATTGGACGTTTCTACAAGCAGCGGGATGAGGAGCTGAAGGAAGCCGCTGAACCCTCTCAGATGCCGGTTGCCGAAGCTGCCGTCGTGCCCGATCCCGAGGCTGCCGGCGCCGCTGCAAGCGCCAGGCTGGAGGAGTCTCTGGGGCTCGACATGGTTGCGGAGCGCGTCAATCTGCACCGCCATCTTCTCGATCGCATCAACCTCGGCATTCTCGACACGATGGACGACGAGGAAATCGCCACCGAGATCAGGCCGCTCGTCAAGGACTACATCCGGCGCAACAATTTCCCGCTTAATGCCAAGGAAATCAACGACCTGATCCGCGATATCACCGATGAGATGCTCGGGCTCGGGCCGATTGAGCCCTTGCTTGCCGATGACTCGATCGCCGATATCCTGATCAACGGTTACAACAGCGTTTATGTCGAAAGGCGTGGCAAGCTCGAAAGCACGGCAGTGCGTTTCAAGGACGAAGATCACCTGCTGCGGGTGATCAACAAGATCGTCTCCGCGGTCGGACGACGTGTCGATGAATCGACGCCGCTGGTCGATGCGCGGTTGAAGGATGGATCACGTGTCAACGTCGCCATCAGACCAATCTCGGTCGACGGGCCGCTCGTCTCGATCCGCAAGTTCACGCGCAAGCCGCTGACGCTGGAGCGCCTGGTCGAGAATGGCGCCATGGCGAACGCCATGCGGATTCTGCTGAGCGCCGCTGTCAAGGGCCGGGTGTCGATGGTCGTCTCCGGCGGCACCGGCTCGGGTAAGACGACTCTGCTCAACGCCCTGTCGTCGCAGATCTCGGCCAAGGAGCGCCTGATCACCATCGAAGACGCGGCCGAATTGCAGCTGCAGCAGCCGCATGTCGGACGGCTGGAAACGAGGCCGCCGACGCTCGATGGCCGCAACGAAGTGCGCCAGCGCGAACTCCTCAAGAATGCCCTGCGCATGCGGCCCGATCGCATCATCGTCGGCGAAGTGCGCGGCGAAGAGGCCTTCGACATGCTGCAGGCGATGAACACCGGCCACGAAGGCTCGATGACGACCATTCACGCCAACACGCCGCGCGACGCCGTCGGCCGCCTCGAGCAGATGGTCGGTATGGCGGGCATGCCCATGTCGCAGCTCAGCATCCGCTCGCAGATCGCCTCGGCGATCACCATCATTGTTCAGGTCCAGCGCCTGAGCGATGGCAGCCGCAAGGTGGTGTCGATTTCCGAGATCACCGGCATGGAGGGCGAAGTCGTGCAGATGCAGGAAATCATGCGGTTCAGGCGAACGGCTACCGACGATAACGGCCGCATCCACGGCGAATTTCGGGCGACCGGCCTTCGACCCCGCTTCGTCGAGGAATTCGCGGAGCTCGGGATCGTGATCCCCGCGGCGATCTTCGATCCGGGAAAACCATTGCAAACGGGGGCGATTGAACCATGACCTTGCTGCTCCTCTACGCTGCGGTTTTCATCGCCGCGCTGGTTTCCGTCGAGGCGCTGATGCGCAGCTACTTCCGGAAGTCCGAGCGGCAACGCGCCGTCAATCATCGGCTAAGCCTGCTCGATGCGAGCGAGGATCACCTCAAGACTTATCGGGCGATGCTGAAGGAGCGCAGCGCCGACGAAGATTGGCGATCCATGCCGCTGGTTCAGCGCGCCCGGCAATTCTATGCTCAGTCCGGTATCAAGTTCGACGCGCAGCGTTTTGCGCTCTACGGAATCGTCGGCGTGGTACTGGTCTGGTTGGCCGCTCAATTCCTCATTCCGAGTATCCTGGTCCGGATTCCCGTCTTCGTGCTAACCTGCCTGCTCGTCCCCATCATCGCCGTCTGGCGCATTCGGGCCAATCGGATTCGCAAGTTTACCCTCAAGCTTCCGGAGGCACTCGACGTTGCCAATCGCAGTCTATCTGCAGGTCATCCGCTGCCGGCCGCTATTTCCCTTGTAGCGCGCGAAATGCCTGATCCGGTCGGAACGGAATTTGGTCTGCTCTCGGATGAGTTGACTTATGGCACCACCTTGGACGATGCCCTCGTCAACCTCAGTCACCGAGTCGGGGCGGAAGACCTGAACCTGCTGGCAATTGCCTTGAGCGTGCAGGCGGGCACGGGTGGGAATCTCGTCGAAATCCTTCACAATCTCTCGAAGACCCTGCGTGATCGCACGATGCTGAAAGCCAAGGTCAAAGCGATTTCGTCGGAAGGGCGTATCACCGCGATTTTCATGTCGGTCTATCCGTTTCTTCTCTATGCAATGATCAAGGCGCTTGCGCCAACTTACTTTGACACGGTCTGGTCGAGCGGTCATGGCACGACCATTGTCATCGTGCTCATCTCCATCATGGCAGTCGGCAATATCATTCTCTACAAGATGATCAACTTCGAATACTGAGGTCGCCATGGGCGAGTACGGAATCTACATCGTCGTCTTTTTCGCGGTTCTGATTTTTTCAGCCGTTACGTCGGAACTGATGTTTCGCAGACGCGAGGTTGGCGTCCGGTTGTCGGAGACGACCGCAAAACCAAGCGCCGACGATCTTCAACTCGGCGACGGTACGCTTGTCGATCTCGGCGAGGCGGAGAACCGACTGATCCGCCGCTATTTCGAAATCACGCGGCGGGATCAGAATGCCAACTCCACCCAGAACCGGCTGATCCGGGCCGGATATTTCGGCGCAAACGCCGTCACCGTGTTTCAGGTCGTGCGCGCGGTTGTTTGCGGCGGGGTCATGGTCGCTGCGGCCTGGTCCATGGACCGCTTCTTCCCACAGATGTCCAGGCCGGCAATTCTGCTGGTCGCGATGATCGCGACCGGCGCCACCTTCGTGCTGGTGAACATCTACATCGACCGGCGCGGTGACGCCAAGGAGCGGGAATACCGGCGGCTGTTCCCCGACTTCATGGACATGCTGATCGTGTGCCTGGACGCAGGCATGAGCCTGGAGGCGGCAGCGAACCGCGTCGCCCGGGAGTTCGTCCAGAAGCGGCAGGATTTTGGTCTGCACCTTTCAATCATGATGCTGGAGGTCCGCGGCGGCCGACGCTTGCGCGAAGCTCTGGCGAATCTCGCGACGCGTTTGCGGATTGACGAAGCCCGCGCGCTCGCCGTGCTCTTCCGCCAATCGGAAGAGCTTGGAACGAGCGTTACCCAGACGTTGCGTGTCTACAGCAAGGAAATGCGTGATCTACGGATCGTGCGGGCCGAGGAGAAGGCCAATGCGCTACCGATCAAGATGCTGTTGCCGCTCGGCGCCTTCCTCTTTCCCGTCAGTCTCATCATCGTGCTCGTCCCCATCGTCATTCGCGTCATCAATCTTCTCTCCGGGCTCCGCGCCGGTGGGTAGGTAGGAGTGAGGCTCCATGCAATATTCGCCCAGCCAGGACCGTGAAGACTTTGCACTCGCGCTCGACCCACGAATGCCGGTGGTGCCGTTGAGCGTCGAAGAGTCCGGACTGGAATTGTCCTTCCTGCTGCGGCTTGCCGCGAAATGCGCAACCGAGCAGGACACAATTACGGCTTCGCATCTTTCCGACCGGATGAAGCTTTCGAAGGTGCTGACCAATCTTCTCATCAAGGAATTGGTGAAGCTGTCCTGTCTTGAAGCGCGGGGATTGGCGGGGGACGACGTTAAGTCCGACATCCGCTATGCTCTTTCGGCAAAGGGCTTGGAATATGCGCAGGCGGCCCAGCGACAGTCCGAGTATATCGGTCCGGCTCCCGTGTCACTCGACGCTTTCTGTCGCCAGATCGGCGTACAGTCGATCCATCACGAACGCGTCACTTCCGAGCGGCTTGTCCGGAGCCTGGACGGGCTGGTGTTGTCGCCGGCATTGGTCGAGAAGCTGGGACCGGCGGTCAATTCGGGCCGTTCCATCCTTTTCTACGGTCCGCCCGGCAACGGTAAGACGAGCATTGCCGAGCGGACCTCCGAACTTTTCATCCAGACGATCTGGGTGCCCTACGCTATCGAGGTCGGTGGCTACGTCATCAGTTTCTATGACGAGGCGACGCATCAGGCCGTGCGGGAGCCCACGGCTAGACCGCATCCGAAGGCCGATCAGCGGTGGGTGGAATGCCGGCGGCCGGTCATCAAGACCGGTGGCGAGCTCACGCTCGAGTTGCTTGACCTGACCCACAACCCGGGATCCAACGTCTACGAGGCGCCGGTGCACCTGAAGGCCTCGGGTGGGGTCTTCATCATCGATGATTTCGGGCGCCAGCAGGACCGGCCGCAAGCGCTCATCAATCGCTGGATCGTGCCGCTCGAGCGTGGCTACGACTTTCTAACATTGCATACCGGCAAGAAGTTCAAGGTGCCCTTCGACGAGCTCGTCGTCTTTTCGACCAACATTCCACCCCGGGAGCTTTCCGACGAAGCCGGCCTGCGACGCCTCAAATATAAGATATATGTGAATAACCCATCGCGGGATGAATATGTTCGCATCTTCGAGTCCTATGCCCGCTCGGTCGCGATAGACTTGGCGCGTGATGATTTGCACGTTTTCTATGAACGGAAGTACCGAGGGGATACGCTGGCGTCCTGTTACCATCCTAAATACCTGCTGGATTTTATCTCCTCTTATTGCGAGTTTAACGAACTGCCGAAGGTCGCGTCGCTGGAGATGCTTGAGCGGGCTTGGGGAGGGGTGTTCACATTGGATTGAGGCGGGAGACTGAGCCGTTACCGGCAGGGGGCACCGCCTTGTTACGGAATATCTGAAATACTCGTGCAGGCCGGCCATCGGCGAAAATGCGCAAAGCATCTAAAGTGACTGCGGTCCAGCGGGATCGCGCGGGGTCTAGGGGATAGGTAAAGTCAGGGCCGCGGCCCAGTTTGCTGACGGAGGAAATCGATGACGCATATTTCGAATGTCGGTGTCGAAATCGAGCCTGACGTCGAGTTGCGGCGCAGGGAGCATGGCGCGAAGGAGCCAAGCCGTTCGAGAAGCATGCCGATCATCGCGCTGGGGCTCATGTTGCTGCCGCTCAACACCGGCATCTTGCTTTACACGGCAAAGAATGCCGCGGACGTGCGCGAAAGCCGAGAAACCCTTTCTGCTCTCAAACGCTCGATCGAAGGCCTGAAGCAGCAGATCAGCAAACAGGCCGTGAACATCGCCAGCGGGGCCAAGGCCGATGATATGGCAGCCGTTCGCAAATCCGTTGAGGAGTTGCAGAAGGACGTCGCCGACCTCGATGGCCGCGTAACCCCGAGCATGTTCGCATCCAGCGGCAGCATGATCATCAGCGCACCCGGGAAAGAAGTGACTCAGCGCCTGTCACCGTCATCCTATTCGGTTTCCGCTCCGCAATCCGCTGTTGACGATGTCCTGGCCGCCGCCGATCCCCAGGGCGGCTCCATCGCGAACTTGCCGCGCTACGAGCGAACTGTCTCGGCGGATGGCAAGCTCGTTCTAAGAAAGGTGCGCTAGATTGAGCAGCCTCGACGTGGGTCTCACCTGTAGCTTCTTCGGTGAGCCGTCGAAGAAGCAGCATTTGTCTCAATAGCTCAGCGTCCTTCACTCGCAGAAGTATTGCCGGCGCGTTCGTTCTCAGTAGAAACTGACGTAAGTGCGCTCACGCCCTGGCGCCGACGGACCTGAGCGAACGGCGAAAGCCAGCTACCGCTGCGCGTATTTGACGCTGTTCTTCATCAACTCGATATTCCTCGCCGTCGTCTCATTCGAGGGATCGATCTCGTATGCTTTCAGGAAGTAGGCGCGGGCTCCGGGCAGATCACCGCGCAGCAGGTGGGAATAGCCAATATTGTTGTAGTAGACGGCTGTGCCACCGATCATCTTCGACAACTGCATATAGGCACGATCCGACGTATCAAATCGACCAATCATGTCGGACGAGGCCGCAAAGCCCAGCCATGCCGCAGGGTCTCGCGGAAAGACCTCAACTGCCCGCTTGTAGATCGCGTAGGACTTTCCGTAGTTCTTCTCCTGGAACTGGAGCTTGCCCGTGGTCACCAGCTCGTCGTCCTTGTAGAAGGCAACCGCCGAATCATCGTTGAGAGTTTTCGCGCTATCGCCGTAGGCGGCGACATCGTCGAGTGCATCCGATTGGCACCCGGCCAGCAACAGCACTCCTGCGAGCAGCGTAGCGCGGCCTATTTGACTCCGAGACATTTCCATTACATTCCCCCAATTGCGGGCATCCTAGCTTCGCCTAGAAATGAGCTCACCGGAAATCTTCCAAAAAAATACCTAATAAAGATAGAATTGAAATTGGGAGTCGCAATAAAGAGACACATGCTGGCCGACTGGCGGCATCGCCCCCTGAAAATCCGCTTGCCGCCTGGATATTCGAGCGGTGGAACTGAGAGACACCGGCGAGGAAGGGCACCGTCAGCAGCAAGATGTTCCGACTCAATCGGCGAATGGCGTAAGCCTCGATTAAGCATCATCTTATATTGTCGTCTGATACGACTTAGATGGGGCCGGGGGCTGAAGGAATAGACCATGCGCGTTTTAGTTTTGACCGTCATTCGCCTTGGGCCCTGCGGAGCCTTCATGGCGGCGGCCATCTCCCTTTTCAGCGTCATGCTGCTGCGCAGTAGTCCGTCCAGCCCATTCGCGTGGGCCGTGTACACAACTATGCTGCCGATGACGCGCATGCTCATACTCACGCTCGTGACCGCTTCCGATATGGTCTTCTGGGGCGCGACCGTGCTGCTGATTGTCGCCGCTGCGGCTGGCGGTTATCTGGCGGTTCGGCCGAAACGATACTTGCGCTTGCGCTTCATTCATGCGCACGTGGCGCTCTTAGCTTCCGGGCTCGCTGTGCTCCAGATTTCACAAAACAGCGCGGGCCTCGCCAGTATTTCGTTTTCGCAACTTCCGCCGGTGGGTTGGTCACTCGTCGACGGTTCATCGGCTGCGCTCGCCCTATTCGTCCTGACACTGCTGGCATGCCTCAGCGCTCACGTGGCGATCATCAAGAGCATCCGCTCCGCTCGTCATTGCGCCAAATGAAATGGCGAGCCTGTTGAGGATGGTCCCCCTTTAAAGAGAGTTCGCGGATTTCCCATTCAGCATTGAGAATCTCGCTGGCGCATTGATCCGGTGCGGCGCAAGCAAGCAGGCGGTACTTCGCAAGGGATCGCGGAGTGTCATCTGATCTGCCGGCCGGAAAATTGTCTATTTTTACAGCTGCTGTGGGTTGATTAGCTGTTGCCCGACGTCAAGTCGGGATACTTGCGCGAAAGTTATTAAGAGCACGCATGGATTCACCATCAGTCATCAACGATTTTGCCTCGATCATCCAGACGTCTCTGGCGCCTGTTTTTCTTCTTGCCGGCACGGCTGGATTTGTCAGCGTCTATGCGACCCGCCTCGGCCGGGTCTCGGATCGGGTAAACGAGGTGGGGGAGAAAGACGGGGAGGGTGAAGCACGGCGCATACAACTAGACTATCTGCGCCGGCGAACGCTTGCTCTTGAGATCGCAGTCGTCTTGGGAACCTTGGCCGCGATCTGCACCGGCTGTGCGATCCTGAACCTGCTTGCAGGTGCGCTCGAATTTGGATTCCGCGAAGAAAATCTGTTCTGGTTCTTTGGGGGTGCGATCCTCTCGCTCATTGGCTCGCTTGTGGCATTCCTGTTTGAGATGCTGATTGCCGGTCGGAACATGCTGCGGCAAATGCGGATGGATCAGTCGAGTCTCGAGCGCGATTGAGGTTCGCAAGATCGTCTCGACAGGGAGAGCGCCCTGCGGCGCCTTGGGGGCGAAGGTTGCATATCCCAGTCGTATCGTCTTATCAGCACTCGGAATATACGCGCGGCAACCGGTCTACGTGAGGGCGTCGGTGGAAGGTTCTGAGCCTTGACCACAGCAATCGGCGGTTGACTAAATATTAGAAACTGCGATTGAATGGCGGGGAGGGGAAATCCGTAACGGTTAGGCTCGATGGCGATGCTTCTTTCCTCGTTCCGCAGGACTGCCGCTGACTATCGGCTGGCCTATACGATCTTGTTGGCGCACGTTGCGGCTATGGCGAGCCTAGTTTGGTATCTTGGTGTTGAGCCGCACTATCAAACAGCATCGCTCTATGCGGACTGGTCCTTTTCGGCGATTACAAGCATCGCATCGCTCTACATGCTGTGGACGGTGCTCAAAATGATCGCAAGAAGGGAAGAGCACCCAACGGCGGCGCTGAAAGCGCACATGGAAAAAGTTCTGCTCGGGAACGATAGACTGGCGCACGCAACGCATTCGACCGCAATCTTTTTCGCGATGATCGTTGTGTTCAGCACCGTCAAGTCGACGATTCCGGCGATCGTTCCATTCTCGTGGGACGAGGGCCTGATCTGGCTGGATCGGGCGTTGTTCGGTGGCGTGGATCCATATGTCCTGACCAGCACGGTGTTCGGGAATGCATATGCACTTATTGCCTTGAATTTCGTCTACAATCTTTGGATGGTAATTTTTACCTTATCGATGATCGTGGTTCCGTGGATCGGTAATCATGAGCTGCGGTTGCGGTACATCTTGACGACCCTGCTGACCTGGTTCGTAGGCGGCAACATCTTGGCACTCCTGTTATCGTCGTCCGGGCCTTGCTTTGTGGAACTTCTTTACGGTGACGATACATACGCGCCCTTGATGGCACTGCTCAGGAACGTCGACGCCGACACCGGGATGGTGTGGGCGCTGATCGCGCAAGATATTCTTTGGGAGTCCTACACGGGCGGTGGTGGGGCGATCTCCGGTATTTCAGCAATGCCCAGCCTCCATGTCGCGGTTGCCGTGATCATCGCGTGCGTGACCTGGCAGCGAGGTGGCGTGTGTCGCAAGATTGGTTTGGCCTATGCTGTCACGATCTACATCGGTTCCATCCAGCTCGGCTGGCACTATGCGACCGACGGAATCATTGGGGGCGCCATAGCGCTCCTGTTTTGGAAAGCGTCTGCGTATCTGACTGACTGGTCCCTGTCCCGACGGCTTGAGCCGGCTGAAGCAGTCAGGGAGATCTGACTATGTTTAGTCCTCAGGCATTTGTCAGCGCGTTGATTGCAGGTGCGCGCCGAGATGCTGCGGTTGTATTGTTGTCGATTGCTTACTTACTTCTAGCAATTGTTGTCCTTGAAATGACGGTTAGCACCTGGATCGGGTATTTCTTCGCTTCCTTGATGGGCCTAGCCGCGATAACTGCCCTATTCGCTGCAGGCGTTAGGGGCGGCTACCATGTTCTGGTCAATCGCGTGGATCGGCCGATTACCGCGATCATCCGCGACATCCGCGGCGTATCATTCGCAACGGCTACGTCCTATCTTCCTGTTGCCCTCGCACAAGTGATCCTTGTAAGCGTATTCTGGCCGTGGAAAACTCGCCTGCCTGCGTTCTCCTGGGACCGGACGCTGAGCGATCTTGATCGAACACTTCACTTTGGTTGGCTCCCATGGCAGTGGCTTCAGCCGGTCTTGGGCTATTGGCCGGTGACATTCCTGCTCAGCATGAATTACAGTATTTGGTTCATGGTGATGTGGACCTTTTGGATGACCTTTGCATTCAGCGAGCGGCCCCAACGTGCTCAGTTTCTCATCGCTTTTGCTTTGCTGTGGATCCTTCTCGGTAGCGTCTTGGCGACCGCGTTCGCATCAGCCGGTCCGTGTTTTTTCGGCAACCTCGGGCTTGGGGACAACCCGTATGCCGGTCTGATGTCCTATCTCAAGGCTGCTGACCAGAGCGCGCCGATCTTTGCTCTTGGCGTCCAAGACCTGCTTTGGAAGGGGCACGCAGGTTCAGGCACCGAGATGGGCATTTCTGCCATGCCTAGCCTTCACAACGCCACGGCGCTCTTGATGGTCCTGGCCTCAAGAAGCTTTCACCCCACCTTACAATGGCTACTCAAGATCCATTTTGTTCTGATATTTTTGGGCTCGATACACCTGGGCTGGCACTATGCCGTTGATGCTTATGTCTCCTATGCGGCAACACTAATGATCTGGTTCGGGATTGCATCGCGGTTCCAATCCCGTACGCTGATACCGCACGTCGTTTTGGGTGCGCCCGAACCGCTATCCCAGGCAATGGAACCCCCAGACTCTTCACCGGTTGTCTTCGCGAGAGGGATAAGCATAGGTATGGATGAGCCTAAGGGCGGCGCGCCGGGGACTGCCAGCTAGTCCTGGTTCAGAGGCGCTTTGGGCGAACGCAGACTGCGCGGCGATCCTTCCGGGGAGGATGAGCTTGTTGCGGTCAAGGCAGCGGCAGACTGGCCTCTCACGAGAAGAGATAGTTGGTTTTCCATCAAGACAATACCGGAAACGTGGTCGGGCGTTTTGTGCCAGGCAATGAGCCCAGTCGACTGTTATGGCATGCAGCAGGAAATTGGATGAGGGAGGATCCGGCCACAACGCGATATGCGGTATACCGCACGATCGGACCGAGCAGTTGGGATCGACGGTCTGGTCCCATTCGAGGTGTCGCCCATCTCGGCCTTTGACCCGAAGCGAGCCTTCCCCTTGACGACTAGCCCTCCTTCTTCCGATACCCTCACTCGACGTCCACGTTGAGGCGGTGAAACATGGCAATGCTTCTGGTTCCGGGCTTCATGCTCGATGCCGATCTCTGGCGCGACGTGGTCCCCGCGTTGGCCGAATATGGCCCGGCGACATATGCCGATCTTTCGCAGGACAGCTCGATAGCGGCGATGGCCCGCCGGGCCCTCTCGGAAGCACCGCCGGAGTTCGTGCTGGTGGGCTTTTCTATGGGAGGATACGTCGCTCGTGAAATCGTCCGGCAGGCTGGCGGCCGGGTAACCGCCCTCGTCCTCATCGCCACCTCCGCACGCGGCGATAGCAACGTTGAGCTTCAACGGAAGGCCGCAATCGCTGGACAGGCAGGCGGTGCCGTCTCCAGGGGGCTGAGCAGGGCGGCCGTGGCGTCTTCACTGCATCCAGCCAATGCAGAACGGGCAGACATCGTCGCGCGCATCCTAGCCGCAGGGCAGCGATTGGGCGGCGACGTCTTTCGCAGACAATCGCTGATCTATCGACGAGACGAACGGGATGATCTGAAGACGATCCGGTGTCCAAGTCTCGTCATTGCGGGAGAGGTGGACCGATTGAGGTCACGAACCGAGGCGCTCGAGCTTCACCAGGGTATCATCGGTTCAAGTTTCGAAATTATCGAGAACACAGGGCACATGGTCCCCATGGAGGCGCCGCAGCGGCTCGGCACCGTCATGCGCGAATGGCTCGATCTACTGCGCGACGGATGATGATGATCGCTGAGGGCGCGGTATCGCGTCGCGCGACGTTTGGAGAGGTCGGGCGGTGTTGACCGCCCCTTTGTTTGACTGCCTCTCTTGCCGAAATTGCCTAAAGCGCGATGACGGCCTCGATCTCGACCTTTGCACCCTTAGGAAGCGCGCTGACTTCGTAGCAGGCCCGTGCGGGGAAGGGCTTGGAGAAGAAGCCGGCGTAGACCTTGTTGATTTCGGCGAAACGGCTGAGGTCGGTCAGGAGGACCGTCGTCTTGACGGTATTGGCGAGGCTCGTGCCGGCGGCGGCCGCAATTGCTGCAAGGTTCTTGAGACATTGTTCGGCCTGCGCGATCGCGTCGTCGGAGTTGAATTCTCCGGTCGCCGGATCGATCGGGAGCTGGCCGGAAACGAACAGCAGGTCGCCGACCTTGATCGCCTGCGAGAAGGGGCCGACGGCGCCCGGCGCGTCGTTCGTGTGGATTTCCTGGATCATGATCTGGTTCCTCGAAAGTGGTTGAACGGAGTGACTTAAGCGTAGCGGGCGATTGCGAGATCGGTTGCGTCGATCTCGGGCTTGCGGCCACTGACGAGATCGGCGATTACCCGGGCCGAACCGGAGCTCATCGTCCAGCCGAGCGTACCGTGACCGGTGTTGAGATAGAGACCCGCGACCTTCGTCGCT
The DNA here is from genome assembly GCF_056924495.1 of Ensifer sp. 38_S197. NCBI lineage: Bacteria > Pseudomonadati > Pseudomonadota > Alphaproteobacteria > Hyphomicrobiales > Rhizobiaceae > Ensifer > Ensifer sp. 38_S197. Next base: position 2,786,010 of record NZ_JBXOVZ010000001.1, read on the forward strand.
CCGATGACGGGCGTACCGTCCGGCGTCATTGGGCGAAGGCCAGACCAGAAGCTGGCCTTTGACACGTCGCCGCCCGGGAAGAGGTCGGTGACGGAATGTTGGAGCGTGAGGCGGCGGGGCTCACCGAGATCATTGGTGTAGCCGGAGATTTCAGCCATGCCGCCGACGCGGATGCGATCTCCGAGCCGGGTAATGGCGATCTTGAAGGTCTCGTCCATTACCGTCGATTCCGGTGCGCGCGAGACGTCGGTGATCGGGATCGTCAGCGAATAGCCCTTGACCGGATAGACCGGCAGACGGATACCGTGCGGTCTGACGAGGAGCGGCGAGAAGCTGCCAAGCGCCACCACGACGGCATCGGCGTGCAGCGTGCCGTGCGCTGTGACGACGCCGCGTACGCGGCCGCCCTCGACGTCGAGGCCGCGGATGATGCTGCCATAGTTGAAGCGCACGCCGAGCTCTTCCGCCTTTTTCGCGAGCGCATTTGTGAACTTGAAGCAGTCACCGGTCTCGTCCTTCGGCGTGAGCAGGCCGCCGACGATTTTGTCACGCACATGCTTCAACGCCGGCTCGACGCGGATGCAGCCGTCGCGGTCGAGAACTTCGTAGGGAATGCCATCGGCGGCGAGCGCCTTGACGTCCTTGCCGGAAGCATCGAGCTGCTGCTGCGTGCGGAACAATTGTAGCGTTCCCTGCATGCGCTCGTCATAGGCGATACCGGTTTCAGCGCGCAGTGTAGCGAGCGAGATGCGGCTGTAATCCGCCAGGCGCAACATGCGGCTCTTGTTAATCGCATAGCGCTTGGAGGTGCAGTTGGAGAGCATCTTCACCATCCAGCACAACATCGCGGCATCGACCTTCGGGCGCAGGATCAGAGGCGCATGCTCCATGAACAGCCACTTCATGGCCTTCACCGGAATGCCGGGCGCGGCCCAGGGCGAGCAATAACCGAAAGAGACTTCGCCGGCGTTGGCGAAGCTCGTCTCCAAAGCGGGGCCCGGCTGACGATCGATGACCATCACCTCATGGCCTGCCTTGGCAAGCTGGTAGGCCGACGTCACGCCGATGATGCCGGAGCCGAGAACGATAACTTTCATGATGTCCTCATGGGAGAAGAGAAGGGGTCAGCGGTATTGCCGCTCGTAGCGTTGACCGAGGCCGGTCAGGATTTCATAGGCGATGGTACCGGCGTTGCGGGCGATGTCTTCAAGCGTCTGACTGGGGCCGAGTACTTCCACGAGGCTGCCGAGGTGCAGGCGATCTTCGGGCAAGGCGGAGATGTCGATGGTGGTGCTATCCATTGACACGCGGCCAACGATCGGCAGGCGAATGCCGTCGCAATAGACCGCGCCCCGGTCGCTCAGGCTTCGTGGCAAGCCATCGGCATAGCCGGCAGCAATGGTGGCCAGGCGGGTTTCTGCCACGGCAGTATGGGTGCCGCTGTAACCAACGCGTGCGCCGGCAGGCACGGTGCGCGTCTGAACCACCGCAACATCGAGGCGCACGACTGCTTCCATCGGGTTTGGTCTGTCGGCGGTCGGTGCGCCGCCGTAAAGAGCGATGCCGGGGCGGGCGAGTACCCCGTGGTAGGGCTTGCCGAGGAAGATGCCACCCGAATTGGCGAAGCAGAGGTCATATTCGGGGAATTCAGCCGTGATGCGGTTCATCTCGGCAAGCTGGCTTCCATTCTGATCGCTCTCCGGCTCGTCGGCGGAGGCGAGGTGACTCATGATGAACTGGACATCGATATTAGCGCCCGCCTTCAGCACGCTGGCAACGGCTGCCCGCTCTGCCGGTGGAACACCGAGACGCGACATGCCGGTATCGAATTGCAGTACCGCCGGCAGCTTGCGGCCGAGCGCTTTCGCAGTCTCGCTCCAGCGCTGCAGTTGCTCCATCGAATTAATGACCGGCACGATGCCGTGCTCAGCACAGGCAGTCTCATTGCCGGGCTGGAGTCCATTCAACACATAGACCTTGGCATCGGCGGCAAGCGTTGGCCGCAGACGCAAGGCTTCGACGAACTGCGCGACGAAGAAGTGGCGGCAACCATGCTCGTAGAGCCTGGCGGCGACCCGGTCGGCGCCGAGACCGTAGGCGTCCGCCTTGACGACCGCTGCCGCCCGCGCAGGCGCTACCTCGGCCGCCAGCCGTTCATAGTTGCGAGCAAGGGCCGCAAGATTGACTGTCAGGTAGCCCGACGCGCCGCCCGTGGCGGTTGTCCTACCCTGAATTTTTGCCTGTATCGCCCCGTCCATCCCGGCCTCCCCACGTTGGCGGGAGACTAGTGAAACGATCGTGAAATTTCCGAGGAAACAGTGATTGATCGTTGCGTGAAATCATGATCAGTGAAAGAAACAAAGGCAAATTGGAATGATCTGCTATGGCCGCACTTGACGCGATAGACCGCAATATCCTTCGGCTGCTTCGACTCGATGCCCGGCGGAGCAATGCGAGCCTAGCGGCCGAAGTTGGCCTGTCGCCATCGGCCTGTCTCAGGCGCATAAAGCTGATGGAGCAGGCCGGCGTCATCCGGGGCTACACCGCGCTGGTAGATACATCCAACGTCGAAGCCACCATTGCCGTGATCATCAACATCACGCTCGATCGTCAGACCGAGGACTATCTCGACCGCTTCGAAGCCGCGATCCGTAGGCACCCCGAAATAAAGGAGTGCTTCCTGATGACCGGCGGATCGGACTATCTTTTGCGCGTCGAAGTCGCCAATGCCGGTGAATTCGAACGTATTCACAAGGAAATCCTTTCGGCTCTTCCTGGAGTCTCACGGATACATTCGAGCTTTGCGATCCGTAACGTGCTCGCAACAAGGACCGGGACCAAGCGTTCTATGCGGCAGTAAAGCGGACGAGTGCAGGCGCAGATTTCGCTTGCGCAACGTGCACACGCGTGCAATTGTGCACGCGTGTGCACTGGAGTTTTGCGGATGGACGATCACAATTCACGCTATTCAAATGACCTCGCAGGACGAGCGTCGTTATGTCGGGACGTCATTCGTTCCGCCGGCGCCCTGGTGCTCAGCGGCTTCAAGGAGAGTTCCGGGCGTGGATTCTCGATGAAGGGGCCTCAGGATTTTCTGACGGAGACGGATGCTGCGTCCGAGGCGCACATCCGTCAGACAATCGCTGCGCACTTTCCTGAAGATGCATTTCTGGGGGAGGAAGGTGGCGGCTCGATCGCCGACCGCGTGTGGGTCGTCGACCCGGTGGATGGCACCGCGAATTTTGCGCGCGGAATCCCGCATTTCTGCATCTCGATCACCTATGTGGAGGGGGGAAGGGCGGAGATCGGCGCCATTTACAATCCGGCGCAGGACGAACTCTATTTTTGTCGACGGGGGGCGGGGGCGACGTTGAATGGGAAGCCCATCAGCATCTCGTCGACAACCACCTTTGATGCCGCCTCGGTCGAAATGGGATGGTCACGCCGGGTGCCGGACGAGACCTTTCTCGAGACCATGCGGCTGATGCTGGCGAAGGGTGCCAATGTCCGACGCGGCGCGTCGGGAGCACTGGCTCTTGCCTATGTTGCTGATGGGCGCTCGGACGCCTACGTGGAATTGCATATGAACTCCTGGGATTGCCTAGCCGGACTCTTACTCGTAGCCGAGGCAGGTGGTGTCGTGTGTCCCTTCATGGAGATAGGCAGTCTTCGGGACGGAGGACCAGTGCTTGCCTCGACACCGGCCATCGCCGATGGTGTGAGCGAGGCTTCGGGCATCCCGATCCGCGCCCGCGAATTGACCGCTGCACTTCAGCCCGCCTGAACCAACAAATGGCGGCATCGCCACGCTAACGGCACGTTCGCCATCCTCAGAAGGAAATACCAATGGATGCACCGGTTTACGCGCGACCCGCGATCAGCCTGATCGCCAGTGGGATCGGTCCGCACAAGGTCGATCTCTATATTGGCGGCAGCGATGGCGCGCGCGACATGGATCTGCTGAAGCGCCGCGGGATCACCATCGTCGTCAACTGCGCGGTCAACCTCGATATCAATCTCGTGCGCGAAGAGGAAGTCGCAGTCAACGACGACCTCTGCGCGAGTGGCTACGCCGACATACGCTACTACAAGCTCGGCATGATCGATGGCGATGGCAGCCCGGACACGATGATGCTCGGTGCCTACTACATTCTCGATGGCGCCCTGCGTCAAACGATGCCCAAGCGCCCAACCTATCCCTTTGTCGATGGCGGCAACATTCTGGTGAATTGCCGCGGAGGGCGCAGCCGCTCCGTGTCACTGGTGGCGCTTTTCCTGCACAAGCAACAGCCGCATCTGTTTCCGACACTCGACGCCGCGATCGCTCATATCCGGGAGCGCCGCGAATTGAGGCCGGACGAATGGTTCGAAACGCCGAAGCCCATGTTGTACGAAGCGGCAAGACGTGCCTCCCACTGGATTGATCTCGTGGAAGCGTCCCGTGCGGAGGCGAATATCAATGGCTGATTTGCCGCGGATTGCCGTGATCGCCGATGCCCATTTTCATGATCTCGAAGCCAACTTCGGATTTCCCGCTATCGAGATCGATGGAAAGAGGCTTGCCGTCAGAAGCTGGGCGGATACGCGCGAGTCGACCCGCGTGTTCAACGAGAGTGCCAAGGCGCTGGACTGTGCTCTGGCGGAGGTGGCCCGGCGAGGAATCCGCCACGTCGTCCTTCTCGGCGACTACACGGATGACGGCCAGAGGCAAACCACCGAGCACCTGCGCGCCGTTCTGGCGCGGCACGAACGCGAGCATGATACACGCTTCTACGCGCTTCCCGGCAACCACGACATCTTCGGCCCGAAGGGGCGCCATCACACGAAACAGTTCCTCGACGCAAAGGACGCCAGGGTCCTTGTCACGAGCGACGAAGAAAAGTTTGGCCCTGGCACTTACGCCACGCCATTGATGTATTGCGAGGGATATCCAGCAGGCTTGGCACCCATGGCTGTGTTCGGATACTTCCGGAAGCCTGACGACATCCATTGGGAGACGCCGTTCGGCGCTTCGGACAAGGTCGAAGACCGGCTCTACGAAGTCTCGTCCCCCGACGGCCGAAACAGTTATGCGCTGATGGACGCCTCTTATCTGGTCGAGCCAGAGCCGGGCCTGTGGCTGATGATGATCGACGCAAACGTGTTCGAGCCACGCGACGGGGTGTTTGAGGATGGTGAAGAGGAAGCGTTCATCGACAGCACCGGGGCCGGCTGGAACGCGCTTCTGAGGCTGAAGCCGTTCATCATCGATTGGATCGCCGATGTGTCGGCGCGCGCCCGTCGGCTCGGGAAAACGCTTCTCGCCTTCTCGCACTATCCGGTGCTCGACCCCTTCGACGGTGCGACGGGAGCTGAAGGCGTGCTTTTTGGTGAGACCAATGTTGCCCGCAGAACGCCGCGTGAGGCGGTTGCGCAAGCGCTCGTCGACGCCGGGTTGACGGTGCATTTCAGCGGCCATCTGCATGTCGAGGGCGTTACGCGCTGGGAGCGGCGCGGCAGTGCGCTCACCAATATCGCCGTGCCATCGCTGGTGGCCTTTCCGCCAGCCTTCAAAATCGTTGAACCATCCGCCTCGCATTTCCTGGTCGAGACCGTTGAATTGTCTTCAAGTGCCGTCGATCCGCGCATCTTGCGTGCCTATGGGCGCGAAATGGCGCATCTGGACGAACCGCCGGATCGTGCGTTCGATGCTTTTGAATATGGCTGGTTCCTGAAGGCCCACAAGCGCGCGCTCGTCCAGCATCGCTACTTTCCCAAGGAATGGCCACCGAAGGTCGTCGACGAGATCTCTGGGCTCTCCGTCGAAGATGTGTGCGCTCGCCTCGGCGGCCCCGGCACGATAGAGGGCGTAATTGCCGCATGCCCGCCCGAGGATGCGGCTCGGTTGGTGCGCCTGGATATGCTGGAGTTGATCGCCGATTGGTACTGCCTGCGCCAGGCCGCCGTGCTTGCACTCGACAAAATCCCTGCGCTACGCGTCAGGCTTTATCGAGCGCTCGCCGCGCGATTTGGGCGCCCTCCGGAAAGTGGCTGGGACGGCTCGGCGGACGGGTTCCTTTCGATTTTCTTTGGCGCGTTTGACGCTTTCCTCGATCGCGCGGAGGCCGGCGGACTTTGCGTCCATATCGAGAGTGCATCCTCCAAAGAGGAGGCCGCCTAAACATGACACACTATCTGTCCGTCACGGCAGCCTCGCCCGTCCCGCCTGCAACTTTCAACGAATTGCGGGAGTCCTGCCGTCTCGGCGTGCGGCGGCTGAAGGGGGGACGCCTGGAGGTGGCGAAGTTCGTGCTTGCCCACCCCTATGACGTTGCCTTTGCAAGTGCGCGGGAAGTGGCAGAACGCAGCGGCGTCTCCACGACGACAGTGATGCGCCTCGTCGGCGATCTTGGATTCGAGAGTTACGCAGCATTTCAGCGACTCTTCCGAGCGGAATTGATGCGCGGCAGGCAGTAGGGGGAGGGGCGGAATGGGGTCGGCGATCGTCAGCATCAATCTCTTCGGCGCCGTAGCTCTGCTACTGTTCGGTCTCGGCCTGGTACGTGACGGCATGGAGCGCGCCTTCGGCGCTCGCCTGAAGGCCGGCCTCGCAGCCGGAACGCGCGACCGTTTTCGCTCCTTCTTCGCGGGCCTGGTCGCGACCGTTGCGTTGCAGAGCTCGACTGCTACCGCCCTTATGGCCGCGTCCTTCGTCGAGCGCGACCTCATCCTGCCACGCATGGCGCAAGTGGTATTGCTCGGTGCCAATGTCGGAACGGCAATGACTGCCTGGATCGTCGCATTGGGACTCGCATGGCTCTCTCCGCTTCTGTTGCTTTCCGGCGTTGCCATCGGGCGCGGAGGCTCGAGCGCCCGTAAGGGAGCAGGCGCCGCCCTTGTCGGTGTCGGGTTGATGCTGCTGTCGCTACATCTGATCGGCGCTGCGACGGAGCCGCTTCGCGCGTCGGCTGCACTTTCGGCCTTTCTTGCGCTGCTCGACACTGCCTGGCCCGTTGCGTTGGTCATTTCCGCGGTCCTCGCCGTGCTTGCTTCGTCCAGCCTTGCGATCGTGGTGTTAATCCTCTCGCTTGCTGCATCGGGCCATCTTTCGACGGGGCTGCTCATAGTCCTGGTACTTGGCGCAAATCTCGGTGGCGCCGTGCCGCCGGTTCTTGCGACGCTCAAGGCGGCGCCAAGCGCCAGGCGTGTCGCGCTTGGCAACCTGATCGTGCGCGCGGCCGGCTGTGCCTTGACGCTGCCGCTCGCCGGTTATTCCGCGCAATTGCCCGAACTGTTACCCGTGTCACACGACAAGCTGCCGGTCGACGCGCATCTTGGTTTCAATCTCGCATTGGCGGTTCTGGCTGCTCCCTTCGCCGGTCCACTTTCCCGCCTGACCGCACGGCTTCTGCCGGATCCGACGAAAGCCGAGGATGGCCCATCGTTTCTGGAGCAGGGCGATCTGCAGACGCCGGTCGCGGCACTCGCCGGTGCAAGCCGGGAAGTTCTCAGCGTCGGCGATATGATCGAGCGCATGCTCGTGCAGGCAAACGACGTCTTGCAGCAGACCGATCTTTCCAGGCTTTCAACGATCAGCGCGCTCGAGGGGCGGGTCGATCGCGTGCAGCACGAAATCAAGGTCTACGTCTCGCGTGTCGGGCAGACCGACATCGATGAACAATACCGCCGTCGCGCCACGGATATCGTCGACTATGCCATCAACCTCGAACACATCGGTGACATTATCGAAAAGGGTCTGCTTGCTGAGCTCGCGAAAAAGATCACCCGAGGCCTGACCTTTTCCGGTGACGGCCACAAAGAACTGTCGCGACTGTTCGCGATCACAATCGACAACTTGCGTATGGCGCAGGCGGTGTTTGCCACGCGCGATGATGCCATGGCGCGGCGCCTCGTCGAGGCGAAAGAGGATGTCCGCAGATTGGAGCGGCAATCGGCTGAACGGCATCTGCAGCGGCTACGCGACGGGCGTGCCGAAAGCATCGAAACCAGCTCGCTTCATCTCGATATGTTGCGTGATTTGAAGCGCATCAATGCGCATATCGCCTCGGTCGCGCATCCTATCCTGGATCAAAGCGGACTATTGATCGAGAGCCGCATCAGGCCAGCGGCTTCTTGAAGTCGCAGGCTTAGCGCCTTGCCGTCTTGCGCTCGACCATCGTGACGGGAACCACCTGAAGCCGGGTTTCCATCTCGTCGGCTTCGAGTGCCTCCAGGACGTGATCGGTCAGGGCGGTGAAGGATTGGGCCACCGTGGTAAGCTCGTAGCTCTTCCAGCCTGCCTGGGGAATGTCGTCGAAGCCGACGACGGAGAGATCGGCTGGTATGCGGCGGTGCATCTCGGTGCGCGCGGCATCGAGAAAGCCGAGCGCCAAAAGGTCGGTGACGCAGAAAGCACCGTCGATCGCTTCATCGACGAGCACCTCGCAACCCGCCTGATAGCCGCTTTCGTAGCTCGTGGTGCCGCCCGACCAGGCGACAACTTCGACGCCCGCCGTTGCCATCTTCTGTTTGAACGCCGTGGTGCGGCGAAGCTGCGCAGGAGTATGGCTGCCGCTGGAAATCACAGCAACCTTCTTGCAACGAGCCTCGATCAGCCGCAGCGCGGCGAGATCGGCGCCGCGGGAATCGTCGCTCAGAACCATATTCGTATCGGTGCGGTCGATTTTCTGGTTGATGAGGATCAGGCGGACCCCGTTGGCAACGCACTGATCGACGATTGATTCCGGTGGTTCGCCGGAGAGAACGACGATGGCCTGCGCGCGGAACTCGAACAGCAGCTCGATCAGCGGCGCGATATCCTTGCGGGCATCGGCCGCATTGAGCAGCAGGCACTGCAACCCCCGACGCAGCAGGCCGATGCTCAGGAGGTCGAGCTGTTTGGCGTGGAAAGGCGAGCTGAGGTTGGCGCCTACGACACCGATCAGGTTGGAGCGATCGTTGTTCAGACCCTGCGCCAGTCGGTTGACCCGATAGCCGAGCTCGCGCGCGGCCTTCAGCACCTTGCGCCGCACTGCCTGGGAGACGCTGGCTCCAGGCGTAAATGTTCGCGAGACGGCCGAGCGCGAAACGCCCGCACGTTTTGCGACCTCTTCGGCCGTCACGAACCCTCTTGCCATGCCGCTCCCCTACAGAATCAGACAGTTTCCATCAGGGGCATAAAAGCTCCCCCATTCCAACGAAAAAGTGCGACCAAGCGCTCAAGGACCGATGGTCCGCGGTTTCCGCTCGACAAGCCTTGTCCACGGTACTCTTGCCCTCGAGCTCGTCGCCGATCGGGGGGCCGGAAAGCTTGTTAGAACGTCGATTGAGCGCGTGTTCGAAAAGTAATGGGTTTACATCAATAAAAAGTCAAAGAAAACAATCGGATACATCATTGCGCACGTGTGCATTTTTTTATTGACAAGACGGATGTAGCATTGGATCATGCATTCCACAGTCGGAAAGTTATTGGAATGTTTGTTCCGTCTGTGTTCGCGGTAATGACAGCGCCCCTGAGGAGTCGGTGTCGTCGTTTTTTGCAGGGTGTTCGTGCCTGTCCGCGAGTGGGGAGGATTGGAGCCAAGCACTGTGGTGTCTCGTGACCATGCGAGACTTTGCGTGCGGCTGCGCGGAATTAGGCGCGAACCCTGCTTTCCCATCAATACTACTGGAGCGCCGCCGGCGTCGATCGCCGCAACAGGCTGCGCATGTCGAGTTCCAAGGGGAAGAGCATGGCCTTATTGAGTGAGACAGTCCAGGCGTCGACAGTGCCAGATCACGCGACGGCACCGACGGCCTGGCAGCGCTGGCGGTATCGTGCGAAGGTCGCTTCTCGAGAGCCGACGACATTGATCGGTGTCCTGACGGCTCTCCTGTTCACCTATCTGATCGTCGTGCCGATCATCTCGATCGTGCTGGATTCTGTCCGGGTTCAGTTCGGTCACGAGCGGCGGCTCGGCAAGGATTTCGGTGATCTGACGCTCTACTATCTCGATCGGGCGTTCCTTTCGCCTGTGTCTGTTGATCTCTTCTGGCGTCCGCTTTTTAACACGCTTTCGGTTGCAATCGGGGCGATCAGCTTGTCGCTCCTGATCGGTACGGTGCTTGCGTGGTTGATCAGTCGAACCGATATGTTCGGCCGCCGGTGGTTCGCGACTGCGCTCATCGTTCCCTACATGTTGCCGGCCTGGACTTTCGCGCTCGCCTGGACGACGCTCTTCAAGAACAGGACCGTCGGCGGGCAGCCGGGCTGGTTCGAGGCTATGGGGCTGACGCCGCCCGACTGGGTCGCCTATGGCCGTTTCCCGATCGTCGTCATCCTGGCATTGCACTATACGCCTTTTGTCATCCTGTTGTTCGGCTCGGCCCTTCGTCGCTTCGATTCCCAACTCGAAGACTCCGCACGCATCCTCGGGGCAAAGCGTTATCAGGTGGCGCTGCAGATCATCCTACCGCTGATGCGCCCAGCGCTGCTGTCCTCGATGGTGCTGATCTTCGCCAAATGTCTCGGCGAATTTGGCGTGCCCTATGTGCTCGGTCTACCCGTCAAGTTCGAGGTGCTCTCTACCTCACTCTTCCGCAGCATCGCGTCGCGCCAGACGGGCGTTGCCGGCGTTGTTGCAGCCTCAATCATGCTGATCGGCATCATCACCCTGATGATCGATGCGCGTCTTGTCCGCGAAGCGCGCCGCTTCGTCACCGTTGGCTCGAAGGGCTCAATGAATCGCCAAAGCCGGCTTGGCAAGTATCGTCTGCTGGCCACGTGCTTCGCGGCACTGATCTTTCTGCTGAGCGTCGGGTTGCCGCTGCTCACCCTGTTCCTGTCCACCATCATGAAGCTGCCGGCACAGTTCACGCTCGACAACTTCACTCTGGACTATTGGGTCGGGCGTGATCTCCACACCGTGGCGCTGCAGACCGGCGTGTTGTTGAGCCCCGATCTCTGGGCCGCCGCGAAGAACACACTGATGATCGTCGGCCTTGCATCCCTGACGTCGGGTATCCTCGGGCTGCTTGTCGGCTATGTCGTCATACGTACCCCCGTTAAGGCGCTCTCTGTCTACCTGCGCCAGGTGACTTTCCTGCCCTATCTCGTGCCAGGCATCGCTTTTGCCGCGGCGTATCTGTCGCTCTTCGCGGTCGCGCGCGGTCCAGTGCCCGCCCTCTATGGCACGGTCACCATCCTTATCCTGGCGCTGATTGCCGACCAGATGCCCTATGCCTCGCGCGCCGGCATCTCCGCCATGACCCAGCTCGGAAAAGATCCGGAAGAGGCGGCTCAGGTTGCCGGCGCCGGCTGGTTCCGCCGCATGATGTTGATCGTGATCCCGATCCAGAAAGGCTCGCTCGTCACTGGCGTCCTGCTGCCGTTCATTTCGGGCATCAAGGGCCTCAGCCTGTTTGTCATCCTCGCCGTGCCGAGCACCGATGTGCTGACGACCTATTCGCTGCGGCTCGTCGACTACCACTACACTCAGGCGGCAAATGCGGTTGTGCTGATCATCGCCGCCATCGCCTATCTCGGAACGCTGGCAGCTCAGAAGCTGACCAGGACCAATCTCGCAGAAGGACTCGGAAGCTGATGCCAACCATCAATCTCAGCGGCGCCCAGAAGAACTATGGCGTCAATTCCGCCAATGCCGTTTCGAACCTCGACCTCGAGATCCGCGATGGTGAATTCATGTGCCTTCTAGGGCCGTCCGGCTGCGGCAAGACCACGACGCTGCGCATGATCGCCGGCCTGGAAAACCTCTCTGACGGCGAGATCCGTATCGGCGAGCGGTTGGTCGACTCGGTGCGGGCGGGCGTGTTCATTCCACCCGAAAAGCGGGAGATGGGGCTCGTTTTCCAAAGTTACGCGCTTTGGCCACATCTGACGATCGAGCGCAACACCGACTTCGGCCTTCGGTTGCGTAAGCTGCCGAAGGAAGAACGCGAGCAGCGGGTCGAGGAGGTCATGCAGGCGCTCGACATCGCCAAGTATCGCGACCGCTACCCTTCACAGCTTTCCGGCGGTCAGCAGCAGCGCGTGGCGCTCGCGCGCATGCTGGCGGTCAATCCGGGCGTACTCCTGCTCGACGAGCCGCTCTCGAACCTCGACGCACGGCTGCGCCTCGAAATGCGGGCTGAGCTCAAGCGCATCCACAAGGAATTCAAGACGACGATCGTATTCGTGACCCACGACCAGTGGGAAGCCATGACGCTAGCGACGACGATTGCGGTCATGAATGAGGGCACGCTGCAGCAAATGGGCACGCCCAACGATATCTACGACCGTCCCGCAAACCGCTTCGTTGCTGAATTCGTCGGCAGCCCTCCGATCAATATCCTGACCTTAGGGCCATCCATATCGGCGACGTCCCGTGCGGCAGAAGCCTATCTCGGCGAGCGCTATCCGTCACTGCGCGGCTTAGGCTCGGTCGGTATCCGGCCAGAATCGATCAGCTACACGACCAAGCGTGAAGACGTTCCGACGGGCAGTTTCACCGGCGAAATGGCAGTGACGGGCGTTCTTCCGACCGGCGGCAGCTGGATCCTGGAGCTCAGGAACGACAGCGACACGCTCTTCCTGACGACGAATGCCCTGCCACGTGTCGAGACCGGGTCGAAGGTTTCATATTTCGCGCCGCCCGAGGCCCTGCATGTCTTCGACAAGAATGGCCAGCGCATCGCCGAGGCCGACGCGTTGCTGCGCAAGAACACGCTGAACTAAGGCGCCGGGCACCAAACGGCACACCGAAACATAATCTGAGGGAGGAACAGACGATGCAAGTTCGGAAGACTGACAGGACGCGACGCGCAACCAGGCGCGCCTTGCTGGCAACGACGATCGTGGCGATCAGCGGGCCGGCGCTGGCCGAGGAACCATTCGACCTGAACGCTCTCATCGAGGCCGCGCGAAAAGAAGCGCCGATTACGGTCTACGACAGCACCGGCAAGATCGTGGAAATGGCCAAGGCCTTTGCCGAGAAGTATGGCGTCGCCGCCGAGGGTTCCAAGGTCAAGGCGACCGCCCAGCTCGAGATGATCATTCGCGAAGCCCGTGCCAACAATATTCAGGGCGACGTCTCGATCATCAGCGACGCACCGGCCGCGATGGCCCAGCTCATTCCTCAAGGCTTTGCCGAGAGCTGGCTGCCGCCGGACCTCGCATCCAAAATTCCGGAGGAATACCAGGACCCGCTGACGGTGGTCACAAGCGCCAATGTATGGGCCTACAACACAGAACTCTTCGACACGTGCCCGGTCAGCAACATCTGGCAACTGACCGAGCCGAAATGGAAAGGCAAGGTCGCAATGCAGGACCCGCTCGGCAAGGCGTCCTATGTCGACTGGTTCAACCAGATGGCCAAGCACGGTGACGACAGGGTGGCCGCCGCCTACAAGGAGCTCTATGGCAAGGAGCTCCAGACCGACGACGGCAGCGCAACCGCGGCCTGGGTGAAGGCGCTTGCCGCCAATGCTCCGTTGTTGACCGATGCCGATGCCGCCGCCGCCGATGCGGTCGGCGCGCCGGGGCAATCGCAGCCGTTCATGGGGCTGATGAGCTCGGCTAAGTTCCGAGATAATGCCGACAAGGGCATGAAACTCGGCCTTTGCAAGGACCTGAAGCCGTGGCTCGGCTGGATGTATCCGGGTGTCGGACTGATCACCAAGGGCACCAATAGTCCGAACGCCTCCAAACTCTTCATCCACTACGTGATGACGGCCGAAGGCATAGCACCACAGGCGGAGGATGGGAAAATATCGACGAACAAGGACGTCTCGCTGCGTGCGGACGAGCCTTCAGGCATCGGCACCGTTCTCGATCAGGTCATGCCCTATGACATGTCGACCAGTCTCGACGACTGGGATGCACGTGAAACCTGGCAGGATCTCTGGCGCATCAACTACCAGAAGTAGTCTTGTATTTGACCGGTCTTCTTGGGAGGGAAGCCATGAAAGAAGGTAACAGCAAGTTTCTGGCCCTAGGGTCGGTGTTTGCCGCACTGACAACGGTAATCGCGGCCGAGGCGAAGGCAGATGAGGCGTTTAACCTCGACGAACTGATCGAGGCCGCAAGAAAAGAAAAGCCAATCAACGTCTACGATAGCACCGGCAAGATCGTCGAGATGGCGGAGGCCTTCACCGCCAAGTATGGAGTGAAGGCAACGGGAGTCAAAGTCTCGGCCAACAGCCAACTGGAGATGATCATTCGCGAGGCGCAGGCCAGCAATGTCCAAGGCGATGTCGCTCTCATCACGGACGCGCCAGCCGCTCTAGCGCAGCTTTTGCCGCAGGACTTTGTCGAGAGCTATCTGCCCGGCGATATGAAGGCAAAGATACCGGCAGCCTTCCAGAATCCCCTTGCGATTTCGACGAATGCCAATGTCTGGGCATATAACACCGAGGCCCATGACAAGTGCCCGGTCAGCAACATCTGGGAGCTGACCGAAGCGAAATGGAAGGGCAAGATCGCGCTCGTCGATCCTCTGACCAAGAGTACCTATACCGACTGGTTCAACCAGTTGGAGAAACACGCCGATGCCGAGGTCGCGGAGGCTTATAAAGCCCACTTCGGCAAAGATCTGGAGACTGGCGAAAAGAGCGCCGCGGCGGCCTGGATCAAGGCTCTGGCCCAGAACGGACCGCTCGTCACCGATGGCGACGATCCGGTGGCCGAAGCGGTTGGCGCCGCCGGCCAGAAGGAGCCCTTCTTCGGACTTCTGAGCTCGGCGAAATTCCGCGACAACGCGGGCAAGGGCTACAAGCTCGGCCTATGCACGGAACTCCAGCCATGGGTGGGCTGGACCTACACCAAGCTCGGTCTCGTCGCGTCCAAGACGGCAAGCCCGAACGCTGCGAAGCTCTTCATCCACTACGTGCTGACGGAAGAGGGGATCGCGCCTCAGATGAAGGATGGCAAGCTGCCGACCAACATCGACATCAAGATGCCAGCGGACGAGCCGTCGGGGATCATGGAAGTGGCGGACCGCCTGTTCCCCTACGATGCAGCAACGGGTCTTGAAGATTTCGACCGGCGCGAGGAGTGGCAGGACTTCTGGCGCGTGAACTACAGCAAATAGAAACGTCGGCCGGCACGACCTCGCGAGGACAGGTCGCGCCGACCCGCTTGCATGAACGGAAAGAGAGTATGAACAACCCCCATCCGGCGGTAAGCCACAGCCCGCCTGTTGATGCGGGCAGGCTTGCCCGCTCACGTCGCCTGATGAAGATCGCCGAGGGTGCCGCGCGCGCCGTGGGACCATCGTTGCTTGAGGCCTTTCGTTCGGAAATGGCGATCGACTACAAGCGCGACCTGCACGATGTCGTAACGATCCACGACCGAAATGCCGAGGCGCTGATCCGCGAGTACGTCTTCGCGAACGAACCGAACTCAGCCATGCTCGGCGAAGAAGGCGGTCAGTTCGGCGAGGGCGAAATCCAATGGTATGTCGACCCGATCGACGGAACGGCGAACTTCGCTCGGGGGCTCGCCTTCTGGTGCCTGTCCATCGCCGCGGTCGCAGAGGGCGCCGTCGTGGCAGGGGCCGTCTACGACCCGGTCGCGGACCTGCTTTTCGCTGCCGATCTCGAGCGCTCCTATTTGAACGGAGAATGCATCACCTCCAAGGCAGTCGGCGACGAAAACCGTGCAACCTTGATCACAGGATATCCCGTGTCGCGGGACTTTCGCCTCGATGGGCGGGATGTCGCCCTTCGCCGCTTTGGCGATCTGGTCGAAACCTTCTCGACGTTGCGCAGGCCGGGCAGTGCCGCTCTGAGCATTGCGCATGTGGCGGCCGGGTTCGTCGATGCGGCAGCCGGGTTCGGCGTCAATGCCTGGGATGTGGCTGCCGCAACGTTAATCCTGAAGAATGCCGGCGGCCGTTACGAGCCGCTGACCCTCGGTAAAGTGCCGCTCGGTTCTGCCGATTTTCTATGCCCTGGCTATGTGGCCTACGGCGCCGGCGCCGACTATCCGACCTTGAACCGCATCGCTGCCGCGATTTCTGACGGCCGCACGGCAAAAGCTTTGGTGTCCTGATCGCGACGAGGTAAGCATGCGGAGCAACTCAGGCGATACGATCGCCACCGCCAAGGCCAGCAGCGAGCTGCCGAAGCTCAGCCTCATCTATGCCAAGCACCCGGCCTATGATGTCGATATCTTCATCGCGGGCAAGGAAGGGGCCAGCGATCTCGATCTCCTGCGCAGCAATGGCATCACCACCGTTGTCAATTGTGCCGTCAACCTCGATTTCAATTTCGTTAGGGCGTCGCAGTTCGTCTCGGATCATCGAAGCAGCGTTCATGGTCCAGGCGAGATCCGCTACTACAAGGTGGGTCTGATCGATGGGGATGGAAATCCGGAGACGCAGATGCTCGCGGCCCACTACATCTTGCGGGCTGCTCTTGAACAGGTCCTGCCCGAGAAACCTTCCTATCCGCGACGCGAGCGCGGCGCGGTCCTCGTCAATTGCCGCGGTGGACGCTCACGCTCCGTTGCCGTCGTGTCGTTGTTTCTCCATCTCACACTGCCGGAAGAGTTCCCAACCCTGGAGGCCGCGATTAGTTTTGTTCGTGATAAGCGCGGCCTTCCCGAGGACGAGTGGTACAAGGCGCCAAAGCCCGTGCTGACGGAGGCGGCGCGGCGCGCTGCCGGATGGGCGCGTTCAATCGGTTGCTAGATGTCCAACAAATGGGCCCGGTCGGTTGCACCCCCCGGGCGTCGTTCACATACTTGCCCATCAAGACCAGGGACGCGGCAACTGGCTGTTCATTCACCCACGCCGCCCGGACCTTCCAGGATGCAGCGGGCGCTTCCTGAATCCGATAGTTTCTATGGCATGCCGCCTGGGAGCGAAACCGCGCCAGCCAAAGGGGCGTTTTGCTGTTCGGCTAACCTCCTGACGACAAGGCCTTCTCTCTTTCGGCCTTGAGGATATTGACCCTTGTCGCTTTGGTGGAAAGCTTGTTGTAGACGTGGTCGAACCCGTTCTTCAGATCGATAACGTGCCAGGGCAAAATTTCATGAGTAGAAGCGGTTTGAAAAAAATCCTGGTGACTGGGGGGGCCGGATTTATCGGCCATCATCTCGCGCGACGATTGTTGGACACTGGCCGAGACGTTGTGGTGCTGGATGATCTGAGCTCAGGAAGGCGCGACAATGTTCCAGGGGCAGCCACCTTCATTAAAGGTTCGATTTTGGACCGAGAGGTGGTTGAAGAGGCGCTTTCCGGGGTCGATGCTTGCATCCACTTGGCTGCCGTCTCTTCGGTGGAGAAGTGCAATCGGCAACTGACGTCTTCTCATGCAGTCAACATAACCGGGTTCCTGAACCTCGTTGAGGCAATTGCCGATTCCGGTGCCAAGCGGACAGTTGTCTATGCCTCTTCGGCTGCCGTTTATGGAGCCAGCCAGAACCTGCCGCTTTCGGAAGAGGGTAGGTGCGCTCCTGTGTCACCCTATGGTGCGGACAAGCTATCCTGCGAATTGCACGCTCGAGCCGCCTACGAAGTCTACGGCATCTCGACGACAGGTCTTCGTTTTTTCAACGTCTTCGGACCGGGCCAGGATTCACATTCCCCCTATTCGGGGGTGATTGCCAACTTCGCGCAAAGATTGAGTAACAATGAGAATATCATGATCTATGGCGATGGCATGCAGACTCGGGATTTTGTCTACGTCGACGATGTGGTTGAAGCGCTTATCCGGTCGGTGGAAACTCGTCGCGACGGGGCACGTGTCTTGAATGTTTGTAGCGGTGTCGAGACGTCGATCAATGATCTCGCACGACTAATGATCGAAGAGACCAAATCCAATTGCGGCATCCACCACGTTGATGGCCTGCTCGGCGAAGTCAGACATTCCCAGGGATGCACGCGAGCCCTTCAAGCGGCGCTCGATTTTCGATGCCGCACGGATCTTCGCGCCGGCCTGGCACAATTGTTAGCGCCGATCCGACAATAGCACTTTGGAAGGAGCGTCTGGCTCGTACAGAGTGCAACGACCTCAACACCAAATGAAATGGCTGGCTTGCAGAGCGTTCCGGCCGAGCGGGGCCGAGTGGCACCGGTCGCCCAAAAACACTGCCATCAGAGTTCGCGGGCAGGAGCCGAAATCGCCATTTTGGCGCGGTCCGGTTTTGTGGCTGCCAACGTCTCTCTAAGAGGCATGCAACTGAAGGTTCTCCTTGAGTAGGATCTCGATGCGGATCCTCTCCTGCGAGGCCAGGGGTTCGCGATGGTCGGCGCGGGCGCGCATGATGCGCAGTGCGCTTCGAACTGCATGGCCTGGGTCCTGGGCGATCAGGGCATCGATGCGTTCCTCCATCAGCGCCCGCTCGCTGAAGGGCGTCCGCTCGTGGGCGATAACCGTGAGCTGACGCGAGCCCTGCGCATTCCAGACCGCCGTCAACGGCGCCCGCGCCTCGGAACTCAGCACGTAGACGGCGAGGGTGTCCGGGTTGTGTTGCAGCGTCCGGTGAATGATCAGTTCGGCGCGGTTCTCGTCAGCATAGGTCTCGAGCGACGGCAGACATTGGAGTTGTGGAAACTGCGCGTTGATGATGCTGTCGAAGCCGAGACGGCGCTCGATGCTGTCGAGTGCCATCATGGTTTCCGCCACGACCATGATTTTGCCGGCCCGGTTGCCGATGAAGCGGCCTGCGATTTTGCCGGCGGTGGCGCCCGCCGCAAAGTTGTCGATACCGACATAGTCTGCGCTTTCCAGGCGTTCCTGGCCCGACAGGAACTGCACGACCTTTACGTCGCGCTCCACCAGTCGCACCAGCGCATCGCGTACCTGTGGCGATTCCGGCGCCATCACCGCGACACCATCGACAGCCTCATGATCGATGAGGCTCAGATATTTGGCGACGTGGTGCGGATCTGTCATCGGGATCTGCACGGCTTCCACCTCGGTGGAATCAGCGCGCAGCGCGTCGCGTGCCTCGGTGACGCGCCCGATCAATTCGCTCAGATACTGGTCGCCCGAGACCGGAAGGACGAAGCGAAACCGGTAAGTCTTGTTGCGCGCAAGCGCGACCGCCGCCGGGTTCCGGACGAAACCGATACGCTCGATCGCGTCGTAGACCTTGCGGAAAGCCTTCTTGCTGACGTTCGGCCGGTCGTTCAGGACGCGGTCGACGGTGGCCAGGCTTACACCGGCGGCTTCTGCCAGGTCTTTCGCGGTAGGCCGCATTTTGTCGCTTCTCTTTGCTTTCGATCCTTCAGGGCGATTCCTCCAACAAAAGCAATCAAAAAGCAAGAATTGATGTGCGCACCTCAAAATTTGCTTGCGTTGAGGTGCGCACCTCAATATGATTATATCTGTGGCCACCCAGAGGAGTGCGTGAGGTCACGAAGTGATGCGAAGGAGCCGGCTCCACGTGGGAGCGTCGCCTTGCGTCCACAATTCGCCGCAGGCGTTTTCAGCTTCCGATGGAGGTCGGAAGGAGAGGGGAGGAGGCCCCGCTATGGAACTTCGTCATTTCAAATCATTGGCCGCATTTGGTGCCCTGCTCACGGCCAGCGTCGCAAATACCGGTCACGCAAGCGCAGCCGAGCTGACGCTTTGCTGGGCGGCCTGGGATCCGGCAAACGCTCTTGTCGAACTCAGCAAGGATTTCGAAGCCAAGAGCGGCATCAAGATGAAGTATGAGTTCGTGCCATGGCCGAACTTCGCCGACCGCATGCTGAACGAGCTGAACTCCGGCGGGAAACTGTGCGACCTCATGATCGGCGACAGCCAATGGATCGGCGGCGCCGCTGAAAACGGCCAGTACGTCAAGCTCAATGATTTCTTCGACAAGGAAGGAATCAAGATGAGCGATTTCATCCCGGCGACCGTCGTCGGTTATGCCGAGTGGCCGAAGAACTCGCCGAACTACTGGGCTCTGCCGGCATTCGGCGACGTCGTCGGCTGGAGCTACCGCAAGGACTGGTTCGCCCGCCCGGAACTGCAGGCCGAATTCAAGAGCAAGTACGGTCGTGACCTCGCCGTGCCGAAGACCTTTGCCGAATTGAAGGATATCGCCGAATTCTTCCAGAAGCGGGAGATCGATGGAAAGACCGTCTACGGTGCCGCGATCTACACCGAGCGCGGATCCGAAGGCATCACCATGGGTGCGATGGATGTGCTCTACAGCTTCGGCTTCGAATATCAAAACCCGGACAAGCCGTACGAGCTCGAAGGATACGTGAACTCCGCCAAGGCGGTGAAGGGGCTGGAATTCTACAAGGCGCTTTACGACTGCTGCACACCGCCCGGCCATTCCGACGCCTACATGTCCGAGGACATCGACGCTTACAAATCGGGTCAGGTCGCGCTGCACATGAACTTCGCCTTCACCTGGCCCGGTATCAATGCTGACGCCAATGTGGGCGGCGAAAAGTCGGGCTATTTCCCCAATCCGGCCGGACCTGACGGCGTCGCGTTCGCACAGCTTGGCGGCCAGGGGATCTCGGTCGTCGCGACGTCTGAGAAGCAGGACGATGCGCTCGCCTATATCAAGTGGTTCGCCCAGCCCGATATCCAGCAGAAATGGTGGCAGATGGGCGGTTATTCGGCGCTGCGCAAAGTGGTCGAAGATCCTGGCTTTGCGACCAGCCAGCCCTATGCCCAGACCTTCCTTGATTCCATGGCAATCGTGAAGGACTTCTGGGCCGAGCCCTCCTATGCTTCGCTGCTCCAGGCCGCACAGAAGCGCTTCCACGACTATGTGGTCGCCGGCCAGGGCTCTGGCCAGGATGCGCTCGATGGTCTCGTCAAGGACTGGACGCAGATCTTCGACGACGAAGGCAAATACTGATCGCCATCAAGGCCGTGGCGGGGCGCCTCCCGGCGCGCCAGGGCGCGACACGGAGCCGGGGTTTTCCCCGGCTCCGTCGCCGCCTAATCAAATGAGGGACTACCATGCTGAAATCAACAGTGGACCGGGTCGCGGGAGCGACGCCGCATGCCATTGCCAAACGGGTTCGAGGATTGTCGGATCGCGCGCTTGCCTGGTTGTTCGTCGCCCCGTCGATCGTCCTGCTGCTTGCGGTCAATATCTTTCCGCTGATCTGGACGGTCCGGCTGAGCTTTACGAACTTTCGCGTCAACCGGCCCAATGCCGAGGTCCAGTTTATCGGGCTCAAGAACTACCTGAGCATTCTGTCCGACAAGGACATTTGGTTGACGATGCAAGCGACGGCGCATTTCCTGATCTGGACGATCGTCCTTCAAGTGCTGATCGGCTTTTCCCTCGCCTACCTGATCAACAAGAAGTTCCGCGGCAACGATTTGTGGACGACGATCATCGTGCTGCCGATGATGCTGAGCCCGGCGGTAGTCGGCAATTTTTGGACTTTCCTCTACCAGCCGCAGATCGGTCTCTTCAACTACGCAGTCGGTTTCTTGACGGGGGCTGATCCGTCGAGTTTCTCGATGATCGGCGATGTGTCGCTGGCACCCTGGGCAATTATCATTGTCGACACCTGGATGTGGACGCCCTTCGTGATGCTGATCTGCCTTGCCGGGCTGCGCTCCATTCCAAGCAGCATCTACGAGGCGGCCGAATGCGATCGCGCCAGCAAATGGCGGCAGTTCTGGACGATCACCATCCCGCTGGTGCTGCCCTTCCTGATGCTCGCCGTGCTCTTTCGCGGCATCGAGAATTTCAAGATGTTCGATCTGGTTGTGCAGTTGACCGGCGGCGGACCGGGATCGATCACCGAACTCACCTCGATCAACCTGAAGCGCGAGGCTTTTGAGAAGTGGCGCACGGGCTACGCCTCTGCCTATGCCGTCATTCTCTTCGTCACCGTCTTCGGCCTTGCGTCGATCTACGTCAAAGCCCTGAACAAGGTTAAACAACGATGAGCAGCTATTCCGTAACCGAGCCGTCGCAACGGCAAAAATGGTTCGCCGGGATTCTGGTCGTTGGCTACGCGCTGATCACGATCCTTCCGCTTGTCTGGATCATCGCGACGAGCTTCAAGTCGCCGTCCGATGCGATCGCCTATCCGCCCAAGACCTTCTTCGAGCCGACGGTGGAAGGCTATGTCAACGTCTTCACGACGCGTACCCGGCTTACCGAGGAGCAGTTGCAGGCGGTCGGCGGGCCGCGGACTTGGTATGACAAGTTGGTTCGCAAGGATGGCCTCGTCATCTCCGGCCCGTCGCGTTTTGCCGAGCGCTTCACCAATTCTGTGATCATCGGCTTCGGCTCGACGGTGCTCTGCATCGTGCTCGGCACGGCTGCTGCCTACGCCTTTTCGCGCTTCAAGGTTCCGCTGAAGGACGATCTGCTGTTCTTCATTCTTTCGACGCGCATGATGCCGCCGATCGCCGTCGCCATCCCGATCTTTCTGATGTTCCGCTCGTTGGGCTTGAACGACACCCATGCGGGCATGATCCTGCTTTACACCGCCGTCAACCTGTCGCTGTCGGTCTGGCTGCTCAAGGGCTTCATCGACGAAATTCCGGTCGAGTATGAAGAAGCGGCTCTCATCGATGGCTACACCCGGTTCCAGGCATTCTATAAGGTGGTGCTGCCGCAGGCGGCGACGGGCATCGCCTCCACCGCGATCTTCTGCCTGATCTTTGCCTGGAACGAATACGCCTTCGCCGTGCTTCTGACCTCGGGCAACGCCCAGACGGCGCCACCTTTCATTCCAACCATCATCGGCGTCAGCGGCCAGGACTGGCCGGCGGTTGCTGCCGGCGCGACCTTGTTCCTCGTGCCGGTCATGGTCTTCACCATTCTCCTGCGCAAACACCTGCTGCGCGGCATCACCTTCGGAGCCGTACGCAAATGACAAGATTTTTCAACGGATTGCTGCATTTGCGCCGCGGTGCCTGGGAAATGCTGGCATCGGCGCTGATCGCGGCGGGCGTCTTCATGCTGATGCAGCCCTTCGTTCTCGTGCTCTATTCCTGGTCCTTCGTCATAACCTTGCTGGGCACGGTGATGTTCATCATCGTCAGCCATTTTCCGGAGTAGGCCGATGGCGCAGATCAGAATCCAGAACGTGCGCAAGGAGTTCGGCGCCTTTACTGCGGTGCGCTCTTCGAGCTTCACTATCGAGGATGGCGAGTTCTTCATGCTGCTCGGCCCGTCCGGCTGCGGCAAGACGACGACATTGCGCATGATGGCCGGCCTCGAACTGCCGACGAGTGGCGAGATCTTCATCGACGGCGAAGAAGTCGGTATGAAACCGGCGAGCAAGCGCGACATCGCCTTCGTCTTCCAGATGTTTGCGCTCTATCCGCATATGAACGTGCGCAAGAACATCTCCTATCCGCTGCTCAGCCAGGGCCTGCGCGGCGAGGAGGTGAAGTCGCGTGTCGCGGAAGTCGCCCGTATTCTCAAGATCGAGAACATTCTCGACAAGCCCGTCGGCGGCCTTTCGGGCGGAGACCGCCAGCGTGTCGCGCTCGGCCGTGCGATCGTGCGCCGCCCCAAGGCGTTCTTCATGGACGAACCGCTCGGGGCACTCGATGCCGAGTTTCGTGAGCACATGGCCGAGGAATTGCGGGCGCTGCACGACCGGATGGGCGCAACCACCGTCTATGTGACCCATGACCAGCTCGAAGCGATGCAGATGGGCGACAAGATCGTCGTGATGAATCATGGGGTCGTCGAACAGTTCGGCAAGCCGCAGCAGATCTACGACTGGCCCGCGACGAAGTTCGTGGCTCAGTTTATCGGTTCACCGCCAATGAACTTTCTGGAGCTCGAGGGCATGATCGGCGTCGGCGGCGGCTTGATCGATCTCGGCGGCGTAATGGTCAAGGTGCCGATGTCGCGGGAAGGTCGCGCCGGTAGGCTGACGCTCGGCGTCCGGCCGGAACACGTGACGTTCGTGAGTGACGGCGCCTACCGGGGCCGCGTAAGCGCCGTGGAATATCTCGGGACCACCCAGATCGTGACGCTCGTAACCGGCCACGGCGAACTGAAGGCGCGCATCCCGTCGGGCCACCGGGTTCACGAGGGCGAGCAGGTCGGCCTCGAATTCGACGCTAGGACGCTTTCGATTTTCGACGCGGAAACCGGCAAGGTGCTGTTATCCGAGGGCAATGAAGGAGTGCTGGGACATGGCTGAGGTCGTCTTGGAAAACGTGTCGAAGACATTTGCCGGCACGGTCGCTCTCGACAATGTCTCATTGACGGTTCCGGATGGTTCTTTCGTTGTGCTGCTCGGGCCGACTGGCGCGGGAAAGACGACGACGCTCAGAATGGTTTCCGGCCTCGACACGCCCGATCGCGGCGAGGTCTTTATCGATGGACGACCGACGAGAGGGTTGGCGCCTGCCGAACGCAACGTTGCCATGGTCTTCCAGCAATACTCGCTCTATCCGCATCTCACCGTTCGTCAGAATCTTGAGTTTCCGCTGAAATCTCCTTTGTTGAAGACACCGAGAGAGGAGATCGACCGGAAAGTGAGGGAGGTTGCCGAGGTTCTCCAGATCGCGCACAAGCTCGACAACAAGGCGACGGCGCTGTCAGGTGGAGAAATGCAGCGCGTTTCCATCGGCCGCGCCCTTGTCAGAGACCCGCAGATTTTCCTCATGGACGAGCCGTTGAGCTCGCTCGACGCGAAGCTGAGGGCCGATCTTCGTATCGAACTCAAGCGCATTCAGGCAAGGTCCGGCGCAACCCTGCTCTACGTTACCCACGACCAGATCGAGGCGATGACGATGGCCACCCATGTCGGCGTGCTGAACGAAGGCAAGCTCGTTCAGTTCGGCTCGCCGCGCGAGGTGTATGAGCAGCCGGTCAGCGTCTACGCGGCGACGCGCCTGGGACAGCCGCGGATCAATGTGCTTCCGGCCGATATTTTTGCCGGCGCTCCCTTGGGCGCTGCAAGCATTGGCCTCAGGCCGGAGCACATCCAACAGGGTGAGGGGGAGGACGCGCTGGTCAAGCGCGTCGAGCACCTCGGCGACCAGACGCGTCTGCATCTGACCTTCAGGAAACACGACCTCATTACCGTCACGGACGCCCATACGCCGCTCCGGGGCGGTGAAACAATCAAGATTCAACCTTCGAAGCCGCTCTACTTCGATGCGGCGGGCATGCGTTTGGCTTAAGGAGCTCGAAATGGCGCAATTCATCAACAAGCGGGAAGATGTCGTGACCGAAGCGATCGACGGCGTTCTGGCCCTGTCCGGCGGCGCGCTTACCCGTCTCGACGGCTATCCGCATATCCGGGTCGTGTTGCGCAGCGACTGGGATAAATCGAAGGTCGCGATCGTCTCAGGCGGCGGTTCCGGTCATGAACCGGCCCATGTCGGTTTCGTCGGCCGCGGCATGCTGACGGCCGCGGTCTGCGGCGATGTCTTCGCCTCACCAAGCGTAGACGCCGTGCTCGCCGGCATTCTTGCCGTGACCGGTCCGGCCGGATGCCTGCTCGTGGTCAAGAACTATACCGGTGACCGCCTCAATTTCGGCCTTGCCGCCGAGCGTGCCCGCGCCTTCGGGCTGAAGGTGAGCATGGTGATCGTCGGCGACGACATAGCGCTGCCCGATCTGCCGCAGGCGCGCGGCGTTGCCGGTACCCTGTTCGTGCACAAGATCGCCGGCGCGCTCGCCGAACGCGGCGCGGATCTCGACACGGTAACCACCGCCGCCAAGAAGGCTATTGCCGGCACGCGCACCATCGGCATGTCGCTGGACACCTGCAGGGTCCCGGGTTCGCCAAAGGAAGAGCGGATACCGGAGGGCAAGGCGGAGCTCGGTCTCGGCATTCATGGCGAAGCCGGTGTCGAGCAGATCGACTTTGCAGGCGCCCGCTCATCGGTGGCGACCATGGCGGAACGGCTGGCGTCTGTCATGGGTGAAGGTCCCCACGTCGCGCTGATCAACAATCTGGGCGGTACCTCGGTGCTCGAAATGTCGGTGCTTGCCCACGACCTCATCAATCTGCCGCTTGGCAAAAAGATCACTCACGCGATCGGCCCGGCACCGCTGATGACGTCGCTCGACATGCAAGGCTTCTCGGTGTCGGTCTTTGCTGCCGACCGGGCGGAACTGGAACTGCTAAAGGCACCGGTGGCGATCGCTGCCTGGCCGGGCGTCTCGGAGGTTCGGCCGATCGCCGTCAGCGCCTTGCCGGATGGCCTGACGCCGATCACGCCGATGGCATCTGATCACACTGCGACTCGGGCCTTCTTGATCGATTGCTGCAAGGTTTTGATCGCTGCCGAGCAGGATCTCAATGCTCTCGATGCAAAGTCGGGCGATGGCGACACGGGCTCGACACTGGCAGGTGCTGCCCGGGCGCTGATCAATGCCATCGATCGGCTGCCACTTTCAGATCACACCCAGCTTTTGCGGGCGATCGGCCAGGAATTGAGCCAGACCATGGGCGGTTCCTCCGGCGTGCTGCTTGCCATTTTCTTTGCAGCCGCCGGCGACGGGGCATCGAGCGGCCTACCGATGCGCGAGGCGCTTCGAGCCGGGCTTGCACGCATGCAGGAGATCGGCGGCGCGAAGATCGGCGACCGAACGATGATCGATGCGCTGTCTCCGGCGCTCGATGCACTCGAGGACAGCGTCGTTGCGGCGGCGGCTGCCGCACGAACGGGTGCGAACTTCACCTCCACCCTGACACGCGCCAAAGCCGGACGCGCGGCCTACATCAATGCGAAGCAGCTTGAGGGTCACGTCGACCCCGGCGCCGAGGCTGTCGCCCGACTGTTCGAACACCTGGCCGCGTAGGTTGCAGCCAACAACAATTTGCCGCCGAGCGAGGCGTTCGGCGGTAATGTGCGCTTACCACCCGTAGATTTCTGGATGGAAAACCCGCTGCGTCACCGGGGGCTGGCAGCAAAGATCAGGATATTTTCTCCTGCATATTGCCAAAGTGTTTTTTCTCGTGGTAACGTTCCCATGAAGTTCAGGCGAGGCATCGCCGGAACTTTGGGAGGAAGCCTTATGAACAACACGACGGGTCGAAGGGCGACCATTATCGACGTTGCCAAACGCGCAGGCGTTTCGAAGAGCACCGTCGCGCGTGTTCTCGGCGGCTCCGCAAATATATCCGAGGAAGCACGCGATCGCGTGTTGAAGGCGGTCGCCGCCACGGGCTACGAGCCCAATCAGCTTGCCGTCGGCATGCGCTCCGGCCGAAGCGGCCTGCTCGGCATCGTCATTCCTGACATCACCAACCCATTCTGGGCCGAGGTTGCGCGCGGCGCACAGGATCGTGCTGCGAAGGATGACATCTCGCTTCTGATCTTCTCGTCCGATTGGGATGCGCACAAGGAGGCGACCCACCTGCGTGCGCTTCGCCGGGCCCGCGTCGACGGCGCGATCATAAATCCCGTTGCCGACAATTTCGACGACCTTGATCGTTTTGGCATGCCCTTCGTTTTCATCGGTTCCAGCGCCGAGCGCTTCCCCGATACGTTGAGCGTCGGTTCCGACATTGCGCAGGCGGTTCGGCTCGGCATGGACATTCTGGTCGAACGCGGACACCCGGCGCCGGCGCTGATGCTCGGGCCGCGGTCGCGCCTCGCTCGCGCGCGGTTCCTGCGTGCGGTCCACGAGCATTGCATCGCCCGGGATGTTGACCCCGAGGTACTGCTCGTCGAAGAGTCCGATTACACGGTCGAGGGCGGTCGCAGTGCGATGGCTCGGTTGCTTACGAGGCAATGGAGAGGCAGTCGCGCCGTGTTCGTGGCGAACGACCTCATGGCGCTTGGGGCCATGATGGCCGTTCGTGAAGCGGGGTTGCGGTGCCCCGAGGACATCTCGATCCTGGGCTTCGACGGCATCCCGGCAGGGGCCTTCTCATGGCCGGGGCTCACGACCATCGAAAAGCCTGGCCGGCAGATCGGCATTCGCGCGGTCGAATGTCTGCTCGACCAGATCGCCGGCCGCCGCCAGCGCGAACGGATATATCTGCCGTGCCGGCTGGTGGAACGCGGCTCGCTTGCCGATGTTTCGGCGGCGACAACCGTGCGCATGGCGGCAGGGAGGTAAGGAATGGCGGTCAGCAACGAGCTTGCGGTGAACGCAACTATGTCAGAAAATGGGAACGTTCCCAACATTCGGCGCCAGAGCTTCTCGAAAAGCGTGCGGCAATGGTGGCCCTACTACCTGATGATGGCGCCGGGCCTGATCTTCTTCGTGATCTTTCACTATTTTCCGATCTGGGAAGCCAAGATCGCCTTCGAGCAGCTGCGCATCATTCCGCCGAACATCTGGGTCGGTCTCAAGCATTTCCAGACGCTGTTCTCGTCGCCGATCTTCTGGCAGGTGCTGGCCAACACGCTGATCATCTCGACGATGAAGATCGTCTTCTTCTTTCCGGTCCCGATCATCGTCGCGCTTCTGCTCAACGAAATCCGGGGAGGGGCTTTCCGCAAATTCATTCAGTCGGCGATCTATCTGCCCCACTTCCTTTCCTGGGTGGTGATCGCCGGCGTCTTCATCGCGGTACTCTCGCCGAGCGACGGCGCGGTCAACGACGTGCTCGGCTTCTTCGGCATGCAGCCGGTGTCCTTCATGACCGACAACGGCTCGATCCGCTGGGTGCTGGTTTTCTCGGAGATCTGGCGCTCCGCCGGCTGGGACAGCCTGCTTTATCTCGCCGCTATCATCGCCATCGACCAGGAACTCTATGACGCGGCCGAGATCGATGGCGCGAACCGCTGGCAGAAGATCCGCTACGTCACCATCCCCGGCATCGTGCCGACGATCGCGACGCTCTTCATCCTGAACGCTGGCATGTTCCTGAATGCCGACCTCAATCAGGTGATCAACTTCTCCAACGACGTCGTGCGCAGCAAGATCGACATCATCGACACCTATGTCTACCGCATCGGCCTGCAGACCGGCGAATATTCGCTGGCAACGGCCGCCGGTCTCTTCAAGGCTGTGCTCGGCATGCTGATGATCGTCGCCGCGCACGTTCTCTCCAAACGTCTCACTGGCAAGGGGGTATGGTGATGGCCGCCCACAACGTCCGCAGAACGCCGCTCGAGCGGCTCGAATACGCGCTCATCGTCTCGACGCTGCTGTTCCTCGTCGTGCTGACGGTCCAGCCGCTCCTCAACCTGCTCGCCATATCGTTCTCCGATCCGGGCAAGGTCGCGGGCATGAGCGGCCTGACGGTCGTCCCCAACGGGTTTTCGACCGAGGTCTGGAACCTGCTGGTCAACAATTCCGCGGTTCAGCGTGGTCTCTTCAACTCGATCTTCATCACGCTCGTCAGCACCGCTCTTGGCGTGGTTCTCACGGCGCTGATGGCCTGGGCACTTTCCCGTCCCGGTCTGCCCGGGCGACGCATCATCTTCGTCTTCGTACTGGTCACGATCGTCTTCGAACCCGGCATCATCCCGGACTACTTCATCAACAAGCGTCTCGGCCTGCTCGACAGCTACTGGTCGCTGATCCTCTTCAAGGTCGTCAACGCCTGGTACCTGATCATCCTGGTGCGCTTCTTCGAGGAAGTGCCGAAGGAACTGATCGAAGCCTCCGAACTCGATGGGGCCAATCCTTTCCAGATTTTCTGGTACGTGGCGCTGCCGCTCGCCAAGTCGGCGCTCGCCACCATCGCGCTTTTCTATTTCGTCTTCCACTGGAACGAGTTTTTCCGGGCGATGATCTACCTCAACGACCAGTCGAAATGGCCGCTGCAGGTGGTGCTGCGCCAGTTCGTGGTCGAGGGTGACAAGCTCGCCATGGTCGGGGTGGTCGAAAGCAACAACTACACGGGCGCGAGCCAGATCAATATTCGCGCGCTGAAGGCCGGCATGATCCTGCTCACCATCGCGCCGATCCTCGCGATCTATCCACTGATCCTGAAGTTCTTCACCAAGGGCACCATGAGCGGTGCGCTGAAGGGCTGACGATGCAGAACCGAAACATGAAAGCCAAAGCATATTGGGAGGAACAAACATGCTTGGAAAACTGATCCTTGGCGCAACGACCGCCGTGGCGCTGATGGCGAGCGTGGTGATGCCCGCTTTCGCCGACCCGGTGACGATCCGTGTCGTCTCGAAAGACCTGGTGACCAGCAATCCTGACGATGTGAAGTTGATGAAGGCCTACGAGGAGGCGCTCAAGGCCAAGGGAACCGACATCCACATTCAGATCATCGACCTGCCGTCTTCGGGCTATGCCGACAAGCTCAGCGCCATGCTTCTGTCCGGCGACATCCCGGATCTCATCTATTTCCAGGGCGGCGACGCCAAGATGGCCGAACAGGGCGTGTTGGAGGATTGGAACAACTGGCTGCCGAAGACGACCTATCTCAAGGAAGCGCTCTTCCCGCACAATGTTGAGCGGCTGAAGAACTATCCCTATCTGCTTTATGTCTACCCGCCACGTATGCCGCAGCCGGTCATCCGCACGGACTGGCTCGAGAAATCGGGCGTTGCAGCGCCCAAGACGACCGACGACTACGTCTCTCTCTTCAAGGCGATCAAGGATGGCGACCTCGACGGCAACGGCAAGGCCGACAGCTACGGCGTCACCACCGCCGACAATACCCAAGAGCTCGACGCAATCTTCAATCAGGCCTTCGGCGTGACTGGCACCTGGATGAAGAACGAGGCCGGCGAATGGATCCATGCGCGCGTTTCGGCAGCGGAAAAGGCGAAGATTGCCTTCTATGCCTCGCTTCGGGAGCAAGGGCTCTATGATCCGGAGTTCATCACCACCAAGTGGGACGTGAAGGAAGACAAGTTCTATTCCGGCCGAGCCGGCGTGATCTTCGGCTCGTCCGCAGAGGTCATCGACATCTACGGCGGCAAGATGCGCCAGGCCCATCCCGACGTGACACTGAGCTTGCTTTCACCGCCGAAGGGGCCGGCCGGCCAGGGCCTGATGGCCCTCGACGTCTCCAAGGAGGCACGCGGCCTCGCGATCTCGACGACTTCGGAACACAAGGAAGAGGTGGTCAAGTTGCTCGATTTCATCGCCAGCCCCGAGGGCCAGGCCATCGAACGGCTCGGCTTCGAGGGCGAGCAGTACACCAAGGACGGCGAGACCATCAAGCCGACCGACAAGCTTGCGACCTGGTATGCCCGCTTCCTCGTTGCCGCAAACTGGCAGCCGCCGGTGCAATGGCTGAGCGAGGCCGCGCAGCAATCGCTGAAGACGATCTCAGCCGACTTCAAGCCGGACAACGCCTTCGTCTGGCCTGCCGAATACGCCACCGACATCGATGCTACGGAAAACGTCTACCGGGCCTGGGTGTACAAGTTCGTCTCCGGCGAAGCCAAGATGGACCAGTGGGACCAATTCGTTTCCGAATGGAACGCTGCCGGCGGCGAGAAAATGACCGAATATGCAAGGACGGTTCTCAATGACAAATGATGCTGCTGGGCTCTCCTTCAAGGGACGGGTTCGGGCGCTTCTCTTTGGCGTCGCCTACGGCGACGCCATCGGGGCGCCGGTTGAAAAACTCTCCGCCGCGGAAATTCGCGAGCGCTATGGCCGGGTGACGTCACTCGATACCGAGTGGCACCGCATGAAGCAGAGCGAAGCAGCCCGCAACGGCCGCGTGCGCGGTGGCGGCATCGTCACCGACGATACGCTGATGACACTCTGCGTCATGTCGATCTACAACGACGTGAAGCGTCACCTCGATGCCTGGGACATGGCCTCCGGCATGGTGCGTGAGATCGCCTGGACGCCGCGTTGGGTGCCGGAATTGCAGCGCGAAACGATGCTGCTCGAGCGCCTGTTTTATCCGGAAAAGTGGATCTTCCAGCGCCACCAGCTTTCCGGCTGCGACCCGCGCCAGGGCGGCGTCGGCAACATGGTGAATTGCGGCGCAGCCATGTACATTGCGCCGATCGGCGTCGCCAATGCCTGCGATCCGAAGGCAGCCTATGACGAGGCGATCGCCTTTGCCTCCGGCCACCAGCAGAGCTTCGGCCTCGAGGCTGCCGGCGTGCTTGCCGCAGCCGTGGCCGCCGCCTTCGTGCCGGGAACTACGCTCGACACCGTCATCGACGAAGCGCTTGCCGTTGCCAAGGACGGTACGCGCGATGCGATCGCCGATATCGTGGGCGCCGCGCGCTCGTTGAGGGGCAAAGACCACCAAACGGTCGTCACCGAATTTCACCGTATCATCGCCCGCTATTCGCCGATGGGCGACAACGTCCAGCACACGCCGCAGAAGGCGGGCCTTGCCACGGATGCCTACCAGCCGTCGCGCCTCCACGCGATCGAGGAGTTGCCGCTGGCGCTCGGCTTCGCCGTCGTCAATGACGGGGACTTCTACAAGACGGTCGTTGACGGCATCAATTCCGGCCGCGACACGGATTCGATCGGCGTCATGGCCGGCGCGATCCTCGGTGCCATGTATGGCGAAAGCATCATTGACCGGGCGATGGCTTCCCAGCTCGACCGCGTCAACAAGCTCGATCTCTTCCGATCTGCCGATGCTTTCACCGAAACGGTGACCGTCATCCAGGCCGCCGATCGCAAGCGAGAAACGGCGCGGGCGCAGGCGCGCGCGGGGCTCTTTGCCGCCCCCGAACTCACCCAGGTTTCTAGTCTCTAGACTTTGAAAGTATCCGATGCTCAGCACCACAGAAATCTTCGAGCGTATCTATTCCGGTTTCGCCGGCAAGGCGATCGGCGTCCGTCTTGGCGCACCCGTCGAACCGACGATCTGGAGCTACGAACGCATCCGGGACACCTATGGCGAGGTGACGGAATATCTGCGCGATTTCAAGAATTTCGCGGCGGATGACGACACCAACGGTCCGATCTATTTCATCCGGGCGCTGCGCGATTATGGCCTCGGTGCGACCGCCGAGGAGGTGGGCAAGACCTGGCTGAACTACGCGGCCGAGGAACACGGCATGTATTGGTGGGGCGGTTTCGGCAATTCGACCGAGCATACCGCCTATCAAAACCTTCGCGCCGGCATCCCGGCGCCGCAGTCCGGCTCGATCACACAGAACGGCACCACCGTTGCCGAACAGATCGGCGGCCAGATCTTCATCGACAGCTGGGGCTGGGTGCACCCGGCCGATCCGAAGACAGCGGCTGAAGCGTCGGCGCGCGCTGCGAGCGTGGCGCATGACGGAGAGGGATTGAACGGTGCGCGTTTCTGCGCAGCAGCGATCGCGCATGCCTTTGTCGCCAAGAACATCGAGGAGGTCATCGAGACGGGCCTGGCAACCATCCCGGCCGACTCCCTCTACGCCAAGGTTTCGCGTGCGGTCCTTCGCTTCCACGATAGCAACCGGAACGACTGGCGCGCCTGCCGCGACATGCTGACCGCGGAATGGGGTTACGATCGCTATCCGGGCGTCTGCCACATCATTCCAAATGCCGGCGTGCTCGTCATGGCGCTGATCTATGGCCAGGGCGACCTGCCACGTACGGTCGAAATCGCAACGATGGCTGGCTGGGACACGGACTGCAATGCTGGCAATGCCGGTGCGATCGTCGGCACTTTGCAGCAGGTGCAGCCGGGCTGGGATAAATACCGCAAGCCGATCAATGATTTCGTCGTCGCTTCAGGCGTTACCGGAACGATCAACGTCGTCGACATTCCCTCCTTCGCCCGCGAGCTGACCGTGCTGGCGCTCCGGCTGCAGGGACGGGAAGCACCGGCGCTCTGGGTCGAGGACTTCGAGCGCCGGGGCGTACGCTTCGATTTCGACGCTCCCGGCGCGACCCACGGCTTCCGCACCGAACCGTTCAACCAGATCGCCGTCAAGGCATCGGTGGAGCGTCACACCGAGAGTGCCAAGGGATCGTTGGAAATTCTCCTCGATCGGCTGGAGCGCGGGCAGGGCGGCCGCATCTTCTGGAAGCCCTTCTACCGCCGCTCCGACTTCGACGATGAGCGCTACCGCCCGATGTTCACGCCGCTTGCCGATGACGGCCAGACGGTGAAGTTCAAACTCTGGCTCGACCCGTGGAACGGCGACGGCAATCTGCGCGTGGCATCGTACGTTCGTCGCGCCATGACAGGTACGATTCAAGAAACGAGCGCCTGGCACGTACCCTCGGCGAGCGGCTGGCAGGACTACGAGTTCGCCATCCCCGATGGCCATGGCGAGGCGGTCGACGAGATCGGCATTCTGGTCGAATATTTCGGTCGCCTGAAGTTCCTCGGCCGACTGTTCCTTGCGGACTTCTCCGTTTCGGGTAAGGGCCGCGCCGTGATCGACCCGGCAAAGGAAGCCCATGAATGGGGCGGGATTACCCGGTTTACCTGGAACCGCGGCCACTGGAGCCTGCAGCAGGGCCGCATCCATGCCCATACGGCCACGGACGCGGATGCCTGGACTGGTAACGCGTATCTGCGCGACGTCAGCGTCACCGCAAACCTTCAGCCGCTCTCCGGTGCTTCGCATCTGGTGGTGGCGCGCGCTCAGGGGACCAGCCGCTTTTATGCGGCGGGCTTTGAGAATGGCGAAGCCGTAATCCTTCTGGAAAACCACGGCACCACGATCCTTGCCCGCAAGCCCTTCCGGATCGAACACGGCCGAAACTACGCGGTCGATCTCACGGTCGAAGGCGGCAAGCTGACGCTTTCTGTCGACGGCGAGCGGGTGCTCCAGGCGCACGATACGACGCTTGGCTACGGCATGGCTGGCCTGCGCATGGCGTCTGCCGGACGCATGTCGGTCGGCCGGCTAGAGGTTGCCGATCGCTAACGCCGCGAGGCAGAAAGGACGGGAGGAAACATGTCCGAGATAGAGCTCAGAAGCGTCGGCAAGAGCTATGGCAGCGTCGCCGTGCTCAACAACGTCTCACTGGAAATGGGTGACGGCGAATTCGTCGTGCTCGTCGGCCCTTCCGGCTGCGGCAAGTCCACATTGTTGCGCATGATCGCCGGGCTGGAGGATATTTCAGCGGGCGAAATCACCATCGGCGGCAAGGTCGTCAACGACATGCCGGCGAAGGAGCGCGACATTGCCATGGTCTTCCAGTCCTACGCGCTCTATCCGCACATGAAGGTCGCGGAGAACATGAGCTTCGCGCTGAAGCTTGCCGGCGCGCCGAAGGCGGAGATCCAGAAGCGCGTCACCGAGGCGGCCGAAATCCTCGGCCTCGAAAAGCTGCTGGACCGCCTGCCGCGCGAGCTCTCCGGCGGCCAGCGCCAGCGTGTCGCCATGGGTCGCGCCATCGTGCGCGACCCGCGCGCCTTCCTCTTCGACGAGCCGCTCTCGAACCTCGACGCCAAGCTGCGCGTGAAGATGCGCAGCGAGATCAAGAAGCTGCACCAGCGGCTGCGCCGGACGATGGTCTACGTCACCCATGACCAGACAGAGGCCATGACCATGGCCGACAAGATCGTGGTGATGAACGGCGGGAAGATCGAGCAGGCGGGCGCGCCGCTCGAACTCTACAACGATCCCGCCAATCTCTTCGTTGCCGGCTTCATCGGTTCACCGGAGATCAACCTCATTGAGGCGATCGCAGACGGCGAGATGGCTTTGACCCGCGGTGGCGTTTCGCTGCCTCTCGGAGAGAAGGTGCAACCCGGAACGCGTATCGTCTGCGGTATCCGCCCGCAACACATCACGCTCGGAACGACGGGCGTGCCGGGCCGCATCAGCCTGGTGGAGCCGACCGGAGAGGATCAGGAAATCGTCGTCGATATGGGCGGCCAGGATATCTCGGTGGTCGTCCACGGCGGCAAGCCGCTTTCGGCGGGCCAGGATGTCACGCTCACGATCGATGCCGACAAGGTGCTGCTCTTTGACAAGGAAACCGGGGAGCGCATGCGATGAGCGGATTTGCCAAGCACCAGTTTGATCCCGCTGCCAAGGGGCCGCTTGCCGGCACCCGGATCCTGGATCTTTCACGTCTCGTCGCTGGCAACATGCTATCGCTGCAGCTTGCCGATGCTGGTGCAGACGTCATCAAGATCGAGCCGCCGGCCGGCGATCCGCTTCGAGACTGGAAGGATGACGGCCATTCGCTCTACTGGAAGACCTATAGCCGCAACAAACGCTCCGTGGTGCTCAATCTGCGCCAGCAGGCGGCGATGCAGGCGCTCTGGGCGTTGATCGATACGGCCGACGTCTTCATCGAGAATTTTCGGCCGGGCACGCTGGAGCGTATGGGGCTTTCGCCGGAAGCGCTGCACGCGCGTAACCCCAACCTGATCATCGTGCGCATCTCCGGTTTCGGCCAGACCGGCCCCTACGCGCAATTTCCCGGTTTCGGCACGATCGTCGAAGGCATGAGCGGCTTTGCCTACCGAACCGGCTTTCCGGACCGCGAACCGGTGCTGCCGCCGCTGGCGCTCGCCGATATGATCGCCGGTGTCTACGGCAGTTCGGCCACCGTGACGGCGCTGCTTGCGCGCGATCGCGGTTACGCGAAAGGACAGGTGATCGACCTGTCGCTGCTCGAGCCGATGTTTTCCGTGCTTGGACCGGAAGCCGCGATCTACCAGACGACCGGCAAGATCAAGGAACGTGTGGGCAGCGCTTCGAACACGGCGGCGCCGCGCAACGTCTACAGATGTCGCGACGGCAAATACGTAGCGCTGTCCGGTTCCACGCCGCAGGTCGCAAGGCGAATTTTCGAGATTATCGGTCGCGCCGACATGAACGAGGATCCGCGCTTTGCCACCAATTCAGAGCGCGTCAAGAATCGTGACCTGGTCGACGAAGCAGTTGGCGGCTGGTTCGCCCGGCACGACCACGACGAAGCGCTGAAGATCATGCGCGACGCCGGCGCGACGGTCGGACCGATCTATAACATCGCCGATGCCATCGCCGACCCGCATTTCGCCGAACGCGAAATCATCGTCGACGTGGAGGACGCGGAGTTCGGCAGCCTGCCGATGCACAACATCGTGCCGCGGCTTTCCAAAACGCCGGGTGTCTGGCGCAGACCCGCGCCGATGCTTGGAGAGCACACGGCCGAAGTCCTGACCGAGGCCGGGATGGATATAGACGCCATCAATCTCATTTTGGAGGGCTCGGCGCCATGAGGTTGCGGTCGCTTCTCTATGTCCCCGCCTCGTCCGAGCGCTTTATCGCCAAGGCGCATGAGCGAGGCGCTGATGCGATCATCCTGGATCTCGAGGATTCCGTTGCCTTCGCTGAAAAGCTGGCGGCACGCGCCGGACTTGTGCGGTCAGTCCCCACGGCAGGACGAAGCGGCGCAAAGGTCTTCGTGCGCGTCAATGCCGAGCCGGAAATGCAGCAGGCGGATGCCGAGGCTGCTTGCCGTGCCGGGGCCTTCGGCCTCTTCATCGCAAAGGCAAAGTCGCCGGAGCAGTTGCGCAGCCTTGCCGAACGCCTGGCTACGACGGAGAGAGAACTCGGGCGTGAACCGCTCTGTTTCGTCGCGCTGTTGGAAGACGCCGGCGCCGTGCTGGACGCAAGGCCGATTGCGGCCTGCCAGCGTGTGCTGGGTCTTGTAGCCGGCGGGGAAGATATCGCCACCAGTATTGGGGCCGAACCGGTTCCCGAGGTGTTGCGTCTGCCCAAGTTGCTCGTGCATCTCGCGGCCAAGGCGGAGGGCAAGCTGTCGTTCGGCACTCTGACGTCCGTTGCAGACTATCAGCAACGCGACGCCCTTGAGGCCGCTGCCCGAGAAGCAAGCCGCCATGGCTTCGATGGCGCGACCTGCATTCATCCCTCGGTAGTGCCGATCATGAATGCCGCGTTCTCGCCCAGCGAAGAAAAAATCGCCTGGGCACGCTCCGTGCTCGACGCTGCGGCAGGTGCCGCGGCTGAAGGCAGAGGCGCCTTTCTGGTCGGCGAAGGGATGGTGGATGCACCGATTATCGAGCGTGCCCGCCGCATCTTACAGAAGATCGATTAGTCGAAATCTCTGAGGCGCCCCCTCGATTAACGCCCCAAATTTCGGCGACGCTGGCCTCTCGGCGGGCCAGGGAATGGGCATGGTGGATGCCACAAGAAGAAAAGGGCCGCCGGCCTGGGTGCACGCTACCCGGAAAGCAGCAAGGCCCCCTGGCCGGCAATATCGCGCAATCACATGGCATCCTTGCCCTTCATGGCATTCTCCATGTGCGTCTTGCATTTCGCCGTATCTTTCGCCGCCATCGCTTCCTTAGCCTCGGCCAGTTCCTTGGTCGCCGCCTTCTTCTTGGTTGCGTCAGTGATGGAGTTCACGTCCGTTTCCAGTTTTGTCATGCCGGCCTTGTCGCACGTCAGATCGGTCTGGGCCATGGCGCCGCCGGTGAAAGAGATGGCCATGATGGCCGCAATCAGAAGTCTATTGAGCATCGCATCTGTCTCCTGGTTTCAGTGGCATTTCGCGCCCCAAACCCGCAGGCGAAAACTACGTTCCCACGCAGGGACAATGTCGCCGGTGCTTTTGGGTTTCAGCGGCCCTGACGGAACCAAACCAGCCTCCCAGCGTTATGCGCAGGCAAGGGGAGGCGCAGAATGAAACACACGGATGTTCGAACAGTCGACAACTCCCAGGCCAAACATATCTGGGACGTAGCGGACTATTGCAGGCGCACCGGTATCCACAAGACCGAGGAGCGCCGCCTGATCAAGGTTCTCGGTAGATACGCGACCAGCCACGAGCTTCAGATGAATATCGTGCGCGCTCAAACGCGCATCCGCTGAACACTCGACACCGAGGTGTGACGGTCTGCCGCGACCGAAGAGATCGTTCGCGCGGTCGGCGTCGCGTTATTGACTTCAGTCGCTCTTCTCGCGTTTCTTGGTGTCAAATTCTCGCGTTTCTTGGTGTCAAAGAGGATTAGTCGACGAACTCGACGATCACGCCAGGTTTAACCATCGCTGCCAGCTCTTCCGCATCCCAATTGGTCAAACGAACGCACCCGTGTGATCCGGCCTTGTCGATCAGCGATGGTTCCGGCGTACCGTGGATTCCGTAGGTGGGCTTCGAGAGGTCTATCCAGACGCTACCGACCGGGCTGTTCGGACCGCCAGGCAAGGTCAACACCTCTCTATTATCGCTCTGCTGGAAGTTGATGTTGGGGTTGTAGATATAGGGCGGCATTCGCGCCACTCCTTTCACTTTATGGATCCCGGAAGGAGACGGCGTCTCCGGGCTGCCGATCGTTGCTGGGTAGGCGGCGATCAGCGTTCCGTCGGCGCCGAAGGCCATGAGTTGGCCGGTGCGTCGGTGCGCTTCGATGCGCTTGACCATCCCCTGCCTTGGCGCCCCAGGGATCACAACGGAAACGGTCTCGCCGACGGAAAACGTCGAAGTCGCATTGAGCGCCTTGAGAAGATCGATATCCATGTGGAAGCGCTCGGCCAGCCTCTCCCCGACGCTTGTGTATCCGAGATGATCCATTCTCGCCTGTTCGGAATAGTCGTTGGGTATCTTGGCGACCAGCCCTTTGGTGTCGTCCCCGGAGACGACATAGGGCTGTACAACCGGCGCCTGCTTTGAAAGCCGTTCAAGGAGATCAGGGTCCAATCTGCCCTCTGCGGGCAGATCCTGCATGGTCTGGAAGGCGGCGACCGCTTTGGCAACGTTCTCGCCGCCGTAGCCATCGATTACCCCGGGCGATGCCCCCGCGCGGTCGAGAAGAACTTGAAGCCGAACGATAGCCGGGTCTGGGCTGTCCGAGATGGCGGCCATTCGCTCCAACAAACTGGGCGTGATCGACGCGCTGTTGATCGAATCCGGCTGAAGTGTCTGGGCTTTGGCCAAACCGGCGGGCAAGAGCAACAATAGCGCAGTGGACAGGGTCACGATCTTCATGACCGCGAAATCGCCCGCGCGCTTGATTTGTTCCCGACTTGCACCGGGATGTTGAGATGGCCGGACGAAAACACCTGCGGAGAGCCGAGGCGGCTTTGATTGAGGGGACAGCATGCCACGCACCGGCTTGGTGGCCAGGCACGGACCGCTTCGCACTCGCCTGGGATGAACCTTGCCGGCTACACGGAGCTATTTATCAACGTAGAACTAGTTGAGCACCCGCATGGGAGAACCGCGCCGCGGAAAGGACGTTGCCTCCGAACGCGAGCGTTCCAGCAACATGGCGTTTTCAAATAAGGTACCCTCGTCACTAATGCCGCCGCGAAGCTGATCTGTCAGGTACCGAACCAGGCGCCCGGCACGCAGACTGTTCGGCGGGATGTTCTGCCACAGGCAGACCCGGTCGAATGTCCGCTGGAGCATTTCAAGCTCGGTTGCATTCCATTGGCCATTGAGATCATTGACTGCCCACTGCATTGAAACCTCCCTGGCGGCCGCGATTCCGGCCCATTCTCCAGTTGACGCTCTCAGTTTCGCGCGGAGTGTCGGTGAACTGGCTCCGACCCGCGGCCTTCTTGGTTGAGACCGGTACTCGCCGCCCGATCTCCCATGCAGTCATTCGCGGCCGTCAGATCTGGGGTCGACGACCGGCCGGACAATCTATACCTCTTCATGGAATTAAGCCAGTGACGATGGGTTGCCGCGTTCGGTAGGGCCTGGCGTCCGTACCAATCAGCGACTTTGCTGTGGCGCGGGCCTTGTTCGAGCCCGCAAAGCCCACACGAATTCGGCCTTCGAGTTGTCGCGGTTGCCGACTGTGCCCTATGCCTCGACCAGGATCACGATTGACTCCGGCACTACGCCATCAAAGGCCATGGCATCGGCAGCGGCTTGGCTTTGCATGGCTTTCGACAGGGCGTCCAGATCAGGGACGTCCATGAGAATTGCCACTTGGGTCTGGTCCTGGGGATCGACGAAGGTTCGAATGCTCGTCACCCCCAGCGGGCCGAAGAACTCTTTACGCTTCGGCGATTTCAGCCAATGTTCCGCACTTTTCGTGATCTTGTGGTGGGCGATGATGGTCGGCATTGCATCCTCCCTGTCGTGGCACGGGCGTTGGTTTCGGCGCAACTTTCCCTGTGCATCCGCGTTGCCTTACGGAAGGCCCCATCGGCCAGACTGTCAATTAGCCCGTCGGAAGTAGAGTGCCGTCATCAGGAGGATGAGGTTGATGCCGAAATTCGTGACAATTGGATATGGAGACCGTGCGGGCTACGACCGCACGGCGGCAGCGGTTCGCGACGCGGCGCACGCGCATGATGCGGACCTTCGCGCAAAAGGGGCATTGATGGGGATCGCCGGAGCGCCTGTCCAGGTGCGCAACGCCAATGCTGCGCACATCGAGAAGCGAGACGGTCCGTTCATGTCGTCGTCGCTTCCTGTGGCCGGCTTTGCAGTGATTGAGGCCGCTGACCTGGCCGAAGCGGTCGAAATGGTATCGCTCACGCCCTGTGCCGTTGCACATGGCGTGGTCGAGATCTGGCCGTTGGAGACCCCTTGAGCTCAGGAAGCCTGGGCAACCAATGTTGGCTCCTGCATATCGACAGGGCTACTCTCGCTTTTCGCCTCCGCGGCTACAGGCTGTTGCCTGCCGTCCCTGAAGAGTTTCCACTTTGTCGGGCGGAAGGCGACGCGGCTGTGGTCGCCGGCGGCGGCGCGTTCGGGGGAGAGCTCGATCTCGACAGGTGGGTGGTTGCGGCCAAGGTCGAGTTCGAGGTGGCGGGTGCCGGCGACCCGGCGGCTGGCGGTGACGAGGCCGGCGAGACAGCCGCCGCAGCCGTCGATCAGCTCGATGTCGTGCGGGCGGAAGAAGAGATTGGCCGGGCCGTCCGGCTCGGCCGGAGCCCTAAGGCCGATCGGCCGGTCCTCGAACCAGATCTCGCCGTTGGCGAGCGTCACCGCGAGGCAGTTCGACTGGCCGATGAAGCCATAGACGAAGGGCGAGACCGGATGGTCGTAGATCTCGTCCGGGGTGCCGACCTGCTCGATCGCGCCCTTGCTCATGACGACGACGCGGTCGGCCAGCTCCAGCGCCTCCTCCTGGTCGTGGGTGACGAAGATCGTCGTGTGGCCGGTGCGGTCGTGGATCTCCCTGAGCCACTTGCGCAGTTCCTTCCGGACCTGCGCGTCGAGCGCGCCGAAGGGCTCGTCGAGCAGCAGCACGTTCGGTTCGACCGCCATGGCGCGGGCGAGTGCCACGCGCTGGCGCTGGCCGCCGGAGAGTTGCGCCGGATAGCGCTTGTCGAGGCCGGAAAGCTGCACCAGGTCGAGGAGATCGAGCGCCCGCTGGCGGATCTCGGCCGCCGGCGGCCGGCGGTTGGCGGGCCGCACCTTGAGGCCGAAGGCGACGTTGTCGAGCACCGTCATGTGGCGGAACAGGGCATAGTGCTGGAAGACGAAGCCGATGTTGCGCTCCTGCACCGTCTTTTGCGAGGCATCCTCGTCGCCGAAGAAGACCGTGCCGCCGGTCGGGCTTTCGAGCCCGGCGACGAGGCGCAACAGCGTCGTCTTGCCGGAGCCGGAGGGACCTAAGAGCGCGATCAGCTCGCCGGAGCGGATGTCGAGCGAGACGTCGTCGAGCGCCGGGAAGCGGCCGAATTCCTTGCGGATGTTGTGAACGCGCACGTCCATGGCGATACCTTTCGAATGCGGGCTTTCCCGGTCAGTGCCTGCGGCTGGCGGCGATCTCGGCGCTGTAGCGGATCTCCAGCGCCGTCTTCAAAATCAGGGTGATCAGCGCCAGCAGCGCCAGCAACGCCGCCACCGCGAAGGCGGCGACGAAGTTATATTCATTATAGAGGATTTCCACCTGCAACGGCATGGTGTTGGTCTCGCCGCGGATGTGGCCGGAGACGACCGAGACGGCGCCGAACTCGCCCATGGCGCGGGCGTTGCATAAGAGCACGCCGTAGAGCAGCCCCCATTTGATGTTCGGCAGCGTCACGTGCCAGAAGGTCTGCCAGCCGGAGGCGCCGAGAGACAGGGCCGCTTCCTCGTCGCTGCTGCCCTGTTCCTGCATCAGCGGGATCAGCTCGCGGGCGACGAAGGGGAAGGTGACGAAGACGGTGGCGAGCACCAGGCCGGGCACGGCAAAGAGGATCTGGATGCCGTGGTTCTGCAGCCACGGGCCGATCAGGCTGTGCGAGCCGAACAACAGCACGAAGACGAGGCCGGAGATCACCGGCGAGACCGAGAACGGCAGGTCGATCAGCGTCGTCAGGAAGGCCTTGCCCTTGAACTCGAACTTGGCGATCGCCCAGGCGGCGGCGACGCCGAAGACGAGGTTGAGCGGCACGGCGATGGCGGCGACGGTCAGCGTCAGGCGGATCGCCGAGAACGTCTCGGTGTCGCCAAGCGCCGCGACGAACTCGGTCGGCCCCTTGCGCAGCGCCTCGGTGAAGACGGCGGCAAGCGGCAACAGCAAAAACAGCGCGACGAAGGCAAGGGCGGTGATCGTCAGCGTCAGCCGGGCAAAGCGGCTTTCCGAGGTGGCGGCGGCAAGCTTGGGCAAGGCCGGCTTCGGGCCGGAAGCGGGCAGGGGACTGGGAGCCGAGCTGGCGGTCAGATCATGCGACATAGACATATCTCCGCCGGCTCCAGGCCTGGATCGAGTTGATGAAGAGCAGCATCGCAAACGAGATCGCCAGCATCACCGCGGCGATCGCGGTGGCGGCGGCGTAGTTGAACTCCTCGAGCCGGATGACGATCAGCAGCGGTGCGATCTCGGAGACATAGGGCAGGTTGCCGGCGATGAAGATCACCGAGCCGTATTCGCCGACACCGCGGGCAAAGGCAAGCGCAAAGCCGGTGAGGCCGGCCGGCATCAGCCCCGGCAGCAGCACCCGGCTGATCGTCTGGAAGCGGCTGGCGCCCAGGGTGGCGGCGGCCTCCTCGACCTCCTTGTCGATCTCCTCCATGATCGGCTGCACGGTGCGGACAACAAAGGGCAGGCCGACGAAGATCAGGGCGACGACGATGCCGGCGGGGGTGAAGGCGACCTTGAGGCCGAGCGGCTCGAGGAACTGGCCGATCCAGCCATTGGGCGCATAGAGCGCCGTCAGGGCAATGCCGGCGACCGCGGTCGGCAGCGCGAACGGCAGGTCGACCATGGCGTCGATCACCCGCTTGCCGGGGAAACGATAGCGCACCAGCACCCAGGCGAGGATGACGCCGAAGACGAGGTTGATCACCGCGGCGAGAAACGCCGTGCCGAAGGAGATCTTCAAGGCATTGAGCGTGCGCGGATCGAGCGTCAGCGCCACGAACTCGGACCAGCCGAGCCCGCTTGCCCGCACCACCAGCCCCGACAGCGGGATCAACACGATCAGCACCAGCCAGCTCAGCGTGATCCCGAGCGACAGCCCAAACCCGGGCAAGACACTCGGCTGGCGAAACCGCCAGCGGCTCCCATTGCGTCGCTCCGTCAACTTTCGGTCACCTTTTCAGCCCTGCAACCGCAAAGGGTTGCACCATCCCCTATCCAAACCGATCATCAAATCGCCGGTTGGCCGGCTTGTCAGAGCGCCGGTGTCTTTCGGCGCCAAACTAACAATTTCACGGGCTCCAACAACGCAAATTTTTGACGCTGGGACGGGTCACAAGGAAACTGATTTCGCTTTTGAGCCGCGTCGAAGGAAACACTCTACTGCGGATATTGTTCCATGTCCGATTGTTGATCGCGGGGGGCGTGGTCTTCAGATCAGAAAATAAATACTATAGAAATTATAGATATTAGGCGTTCCTTGCTTCTCCGCCGTCTGTTGCTTGCGCATAGTCGATCCAGAACCGGATCTGTTTGCAACGGAACGTTGCAGGTCCTGGATCGCCTTCGCAAGAGATTGATGTCATGGCAAAAACGCTCATCATTCCGGGATTGTTCGGGTCCGACGAGGGGCACTGGCAACGCCATTGGCTGAGGGATCATCCGGATGCGGTTCTGGTCGAACAGAACGATTGGAACCGGCCAAGGCTTGATGATTGGCGCGATGCTCTCGAACGCGAAATCCTCCGGCACGGGATCGTCGACCTGGTGGCCCACAGTCTCGGCTCGATTCTTGTTGCCGATCTGGCGCGGCGCCCCCTGTCAGGGCATGTGCGCAGCGCGCTGCTCGTCGCGCCCTGCGACCTCGGCCCAACCGATCGCATGCA
The DNA here is from genome assembly GCF_056924495.1 of Ensifer sp. 38_S197. NCBI lineage: Bacteria > Pseudomonadati > Pseudomonadota > Alphaproteobacteria > Hyphomicrobiales > Rhizobiaceae > Ensifer > Ensifer sp. 38_S197. The sequence goes on from NZ_JBXOVZ010000001.1 coordinate 2,830,825, forward strand.
TCCCGGTGCCATCGATTTCGGCCCAATGCCCGATCTGCCATTGCCTTTTTCCAGCCTCGTCGTCGGCAGCCTCAACGATCCCTATATGCCTTTCGATCGCCTGCGGCACGTTTCGACGCGATGGGGCAGCCGTCTCGTCGATCTCGGCTATGCCGGCCATATCAATATCGCCAGTGGCTTCGGCCGCTGGTCGCATGGCTATGATCTGTTGCGCGTTCTGAACGGCATCGCACGGCGGGAGCCATCGCGGGCGCAACCCATGGAGCTTGAAGTCATGGAACGGTCACCCATGCCGAGCAGCCCGGCCTGAAGCCCTATGGAACTGGACCGACATACTCTTCTACGCAGCACTTGATGTTGGGATCGTTTCGCGCTCTAATAGCGCACTAACTTTATAGAGTATGCCGTCTAGGGATGACCATGCGCCGGAGTGCCAGGCCAGCCAGAACAACGGATACGGGCTCGACCGCTGCCGCGGTGGGCGCTATGTTTTCCCGACCCTGCGACTATCGCATATATCGACACCTGGGTCGGCATTTTGTGACAATTCGGTCGGTGTGCGGGTTCCGGACCGAAACAGCCATGCATTTCAGACTTTGCCGGACAGAACCGGCCATGGGAGAGTGCACATGACTGTCCATGGATTGTTTGCGAAGGTCGCTCCCGAGGGAGCCGCTGCCAGAGCCAAGCCGCATATCGCCATCATTGGTCGCGGATTTTCCGGCGTGATGATGGCCATTGCGCTGATGAAGTCGGTGCGGACCGCGTTTCACGTCCACCTTTTCGACCCGCAACCGACGATCAGTGGCGGGCAAGTGCTGGCCGCCGCCCAAAGTGGCGAGATCCTCAACAGCCGGGTGCGCGACCTCTCGGTCGCCGCTGGCCAGCCGGAGGACTTCAACGATTGGCTCCTGGCGAATGCGGAGTTCCGCGCGGCAGTTTCCGCCGCCATTCCCGGGTTTCAGCAGATCTTTGTGCCGAAGAGCATCTTCAGCGACTACGTCTACCAACGCTTTTCCGAAGCCCTAACGCGCCGGCCCGATATATCGATACAGCTCTCTTGCCAGGCGGTGTTGGGCCTGCGCAAGCAAGCCAATGGCCGCTTCCTGGTCATGCAGGAGGAAGCGACAGTGGAGTGCGATGCCGTTGTGCTGGCCACCGGCTTTGGCCTGCGCGAAGGCGAGATGGAGATTGCCGAAGAGGAGAGACCGCTGGTGCGCGCCCGCCGTCTGGTCGTTCCGCGCCATACAGTCCTCCTCGGCAGTGGTGTCCGGGTGGTCGACCGGCTGTTGCAATTGCGCGACAACGGTTTTGCCGGCGAGATCACCATTCTCTCCCGACACGGCTTTCTGCCGCAGCCGCATACGCGCCTCGCGGCGGCGCCGACTTTTCCGGTTGGACCGATGCCGACCCGGCTCGGCGAGATCGTCCGCTTCGTGCGGCAGGCCTGCGCGGAGGCGGAGGCCACCGGCCTTGGCTGGCAGGCGGCCATGAACGGGCTGCGCCGGCGCGCACGTTCGCTCTGGCAATCATTGCCTGAAGAGGAAAAGCGCCGGTTCAACCGGCACCTGCGCTCGATCTATGACAGCCATCGCAACCGCCTGCCGGCGCCTTTGCACCTGCGACTCCGGCAGGAACTCGCCGGCGGGCAAACCACCATTCGGAAGGGCTGGGCGGGCAAGCGCCGCCCAGATGGATTGATGGTGCGCTGGGCGGGCGAAAGCGAGGAAACGCTGCTTGCGGCCGATCAGGTGATCGACTGTCGCTGTTCGGCACCGGACCTTCGGGCGCCGCTGATGCAGAGCCTCTTTGCCGGCGGGCTGGCAGAGCCGGACGAGCTCAGTCTTGGGATCGCCGTCAGTCCGGCCGGCGAAGTTCTCGCCGGCGGACAGCCGACGCGCAATCTCTACGCGATCGGACCGCTCGGCGTCGGCAGTCTGCCGGACATCGACCTGGTGCCCGAGATCGTGACTCAGACCTATGCCGCGGCGCGGTTGATCGCCACGCGGCATCGCGTGACCCTGAAGACCGGGTGACGGTGACGCCCGATCTTCCAAGATGTCATCGTCGCGTCGCCCACGGTACCAGCCACCGCTCAAGCTGCCGCGCCGTCATCTCGAAGACGAAGGCGACGGCGGCGATGACGACGATGCCCGCGATCACCACATCGGTCACCAGAAATTGAGCTGCGGACTGGATCATGAAGCCGAGGCCGCGTGTTGCCGCGACCAGTTCGGCGGCCACCAGCGTCGACCAGCCCGCACCGAGCGCAATCCTGGTCCCGGTCAGGACCGAAGGAAGGGCGCTTGGCAGGATGACGTGGCGTAGAACCTGCAGACGCGACGCGCCAAAGGCGCGGGCGGCGTTGATGTGATCCGGCGAGGTGGATTTGACGCCGGTCGCCGTCGACAGAATGATCGGCGGCAACATTGCGAGCGCGATGACCGCGATCTTGGAGGCCTCGCCGATCCCCAGCCAGATGATCACCAAGGGCAGATAGGCAAGCGGCGGCAAGGGGCGCAGGAACTCCACGATCGGATCGAGGATGCCTTTGCCGAGCCGACTGGTGCCGATGGCAATGCCGGCCGGCACGCCGAGGAGGATTGCCACTGCAAGCGCGCTGAAAATCCGCAGAAGACTGGCGCCCGCATGCTGGGCGAGCGTCGCGTCGACGAAGCCTGTAACGGCAAGGCCTTGCAGAGCCTGATAGACGGCGAGCGGCGAGGGCAGGAACAGCGGCGAAACGAGACCATAGCTTGAGGCAAGGCTCCAAAGAGCGAGCAACGCAGCGATCGTCGTCAAGGATATCCAGGCGAGTGGTACCTGTGATCGTGTCGTGCGTCGTTCCGGTTGCTCGACAATGCCCTGCGCCTGACGCGTCGTCGACGGTGCACTTTCGATCGAGAGGCTCATGCGGCGATCCCTTCGTCTTCGGCATGGATGAGGCCAGTCAATTCGTCATGCAGGCGCCGGAACGCCGGAGAACTACGGATCTCGGAGAGCGGTACGCCGGCAAGAAAGTCATGGCCGAATGTGGTTGCGATCTCGCTGGCGATGCGTCCCGGATTGGGGGCGAGCACGATGACCCGGGTCGCGAGCAGAAGCGCTTCCTCGATGCTGTGGGTGATCAGGAGCGCGCCGACGCGGCTCTTCTGCCAAACATCGAGAAGAAACCCCTGCATCCGGCTGCGCGTGAGTGCGTCGAGCGCGCCAAGCGGTTCGTCCATCAGCAGAAACTTCGGATCGGAGGCGAGTGCTCTGGCGATGCCGACACGCTGGCGCATGCCGCCGGAAAGCTCCCAGACGTGTCGGCCCGCCGCGTCAGGCAGACCGACCCGATCAAGGAGGTTCCTCGCCTTTTCCTGGCGCTCGGACCTGGAAATGCCGCGCAGGTGAAGTGGAAAGGCGACATTGTCGAGAGCGGTCAGCCACGGATAGAGCGCATCGTCCTGGAAAACCACGGCCCGATCTGCACCCGGACCCGTAACCGGTCGGCCGTCGATGCAGACATGACCGCTGCTTGCCGCCACGAAGCCAGCCGCCAGATTGAGAAGACTGGTCTTGCCCGAACCGGAGCGGCCGATGACGACGACGAATTCGTCGCGGGCGATCTTCAGGTTAATGGAAGCGAGAACCGGGGCGGTTCTGCTGTCGGAGGCTGCATATCGCAGCGTGACATTTTCGAGGGAAAGAACGGACATCCTGTGTTCCCATTTCGGCTGGCACGTCGGGATGCTCGCCCGGTTGTCTGTGCCGGGCGAGCAGGGGAACGGCTCTGGCCTCAGAACGAGAGCTTCGCCGCCTCCTGCGCCCAGCGGGCGGAGACGTAGGGCGTGTAATCCGGAAGGACCGCAGGGATCTTGCCCTGATCAAGTAGGAAAGCCGAGGTCTCGGCGATTGCCTTGGCCGTAGCACCGCCGAGAAGATCGGCGCCGGCCTGTTCTTCAAGCGAAGGGAAGTAATAGCCCTTGAGCAGGTTCGGAACGTCCTCGGGCTTTGCGCCGGTCAGGCGGGCGATCTTTTCCACCTCAGGCGAAGCGGCGTTCCAGCTCTCGGGTTTTGCGCGATAATCCGCATAGGCGTCCCCTGTCACCTTGACGAAGCCTGTCACGACATCCGGATGCGCTTCGGCAAACTTCTTGCTGACGATCCAGGCATCGAAGGTAGGACCGCCCCATTTCGCCACATCACTAGAGGTCGCGAGCACCGTCGCGGTCTTCTTGATTTCGGAGAGCACCGGGTCCCAGACATAAGCGCCGTCGATATCGCCGCGCTGCCAGGCAGCCGCAATTTCCGGAGGCCGGAGGTTGAGGATTTCGACCGCCTTCGGATCGATATTCCAGTGCTTCAGGGCCGTGAGCAGGCTGTAGTGTGCTGTCGAAACGAAGGGGGTCGCGATCTTCTTGCCGGCAAGCTGCTCCGGCTTGTCGATGCCCTTGACGGCGAGAGCCTCGGCTTCGCTGATCAGTCCGACGACGAAAATCGTTTCGAGGGGCAGTTGCCGGCTGGCGGCAGCGGCGAGCGGCGATGAGCCGACATAGCCGATATCGATCGACCCGGAGGCGAGCGCGGCGATCACGTCGGCGCCGCCGTCGAACTTTTGCCAGGTGATCTTGGCGCCCGTTACTTTCTCATAGGTTCCGTCTGCCTGCGGAACACGCGACGGCTCGACGATCGGTTGGTAACCGATGGTCAGCGTCGTTTCGGCGGCGAGAGCGGGGAAGGGGGCCTGGCTGGCCAGAAGCAAGGCCGCGCCTGCGGCAAGAAGGGTACGTCTGCGGATCGTCATTGTGTGCTCCTCAACGGTTGGGTCCTGGCCCCGCTGTGGAGCCTCACTACAATGATTATTAAAAAGATAGATTTTATATAGATAATTTATTCCGCATTTCACTGACCCGCAGCGGGCCCATTCCAAAATTGAGGCGTTTCGGCGCAGCTTCGTGCGCCTGCCGGGCTTTGCGCGAGGCTAGAGGTCCAGACCGCCGTAGCGGCCGTTGTGATAGAGGATCGGCTCGCCGGAACCTGTGGCGATGGCCACGACCCGCCCGAGGATAATGGCGTGGCTATGGCGCTCGATGATTTCCTCAACTTCGCAGTCGATCGCGGCCAATGCCCCGCTCAATGCTGACGCGCCGCTTGCTAGCCGAACCCAGTCGGCTCCCTCGTAGCGGGCCGGGCCCTTGGCGCCATCCAGGCCGGAGAAACGTTCGGCCACTCTCTGCTGCTCTCGCGAGAGGATGTTGACGCAGAAATGCCGATAGCGCTGGATGACGGGCCAAGTCGAAGAGGTCCGATTGATATTGACGATCATGGTCGGCGGATCCACCGACAGGGCCGTCGCCGAAGTGACAGTGGCCCCGGTCCGTTCGTCGCCGATGCCTGCGGTAATCACCGAGACGCCGCCTGACAGATTGCGCATGGCCGCCTTGAGAGCCGGCGCCGTGATCGGCTCGTAGCCATTGCTGGTTGGAACACTTGCGTCGAATGCAGGAGATGCGGCGAGCGCGATCGTCATGGCCTGTCCCTCGAAATTTTTGCCTAATTCCCGGGCGCGAACCGCCGATACGGGAAAAATTTTTCCTCTTACTAAAGATGGTCGTCTGATTTTTGATTGTCAATAAAATTTATAGAGTTTATGTTTTTGCGGTCGGCAAGACGTTCATGGCTGCCGAAGACCAGCTTGCGAGGAGGCATTCGCCGATGGACACTGCGCCTGTGAAAATTCCCGAAAAGATCAATGTTCTCTGGTTTCTGCCGACCCACGGCGACAGCCGTTATCTCGGCACCACGCGTGGCGGCCGCAATGTCGATATCAATTACCTGAAGCAGGTGGCCCAGGCGGCCGACGCGCTCGGCTATTACGGCGTTCTCATTCCGACGGGCCGCAGTTGCGAAGACAGCTGGGTGGTCGCCTCGGCGCTGGCGCCGCTTACGGAAAAACTGCGCTTCCTGATCGCCGTGAGGCCTGGCCTCTTGTCGCCGACGCTGGCGGCGCGCATGACGGCCACGCTCGACCGACTTTCGAATGGGCGGTTGCTGATCAACGTGGTCACCGGCGGCGACCCGATTGAAAACAAGGGCGATGGCATTCACCTCTCGCACGGCGAGCGTTACGAGGTGACCGAGGAATTCCTCAAGATCTACAAAGCCGTGTTACGTGGTGAAGAGGTCGATTTCAAGGGAAAACACTTCGATATCGAAGGTGGCAAGCTGCTGTTTCAATCTGTGCAGAAGCCGCATCCGCCGCTTTATTTCGGCGGTTCCTCGGGCAAGGGCCAGGAAGTGGCGGCGCGCACGATCGACAAGTACCTGACCTGGGGAGAGCCCGTCGAAGACGTTGCCCGAAAGATTGCAGACGTTCGTGCGCTCGCCAATGCCGAGGGCAGGGAGGTAACCTTCGGCATCCGCCTGCACGTGATCGTGCGAGAAACGGCCAAGGAGGCATGGCAGGCCGCTGACGAACTGATACAATATGTCGATGACGACACGATTGCCGCGGCACAGAAGGTGTTCGAGCGTATGGATTCGGTTGGTCAGAGCCGCATGAGCCGCCTGCATGGCGGCCGACGTGACAAGCTTGAAGTCGCTCCAAACCTCTGGGCCGGGGTTGGCTTGGTGCGCGGCGGTGCGGGCACGGCACTGGTCGGCGACCCCGACGACGTGAGGGCTCGTATCGAGGAATACCGGCAGGCCGGCATCGATAGTTTCATCCTGTCCGGCTATCCGCACCTGGAAGAGGCCTATCGTTTCGGGGAACTGGTGCTGCCGAACCTGCCGCTTGCCCATGCCGTTCCGACCCGCGAGGCGTCGATCAACACCGGGCCGTTCGGCGAAACGATTGCCGGCGATCATCGTCCGAAACTGAAGGTTTCCCAATCGTGACGGGACCGACGCGCCGAACCGTCATCGCAATCGTCGGCGGCGGCTTCACCGGGGCGGCGGTTGCCGCAAACCTCGCGCGGAACGCGGCAAGTGACGGCGCGGCCATTGTCGTCTTCGAGCCGAGGGGGCGCCTTGGCGCAGGCCTCGCCTACGATACGGACAATCCCGCGCACCGCATCAACGTACCGGCGGCGCGCATGAGCCTGGTTCCAGACGATCCCGACGATTTCCTCAACTGGATGGCGGTAAAAGGCGAACCGCTCGGCGATCCCGATGCTCTGGCGGTTGACGGCAATCTCTATCCGCGCCGAGCGGTGTTCGGCCGCTATGTCTGCGAGTTCGTCGCGCCGTTCCTGAAAAGTGGAAAGGTCGAGCATCGGCGCGAACGTGTCGAGCATATCGAGCGCAGCGGGAATCGTTGGCGACTGGGCAGCTCCGCCGGCACGGACCTGCTGGCCGATATCGTCGTTATCGCCACGACGCATCCGGCGCCCTGCGCCCCACGCCGCGTGGATCAGGCGCTTTACGGCCACCCGCGCTACGTGCCCGATTCCACCGTTGCTGGTGCCCTGGACTGCATCCGTGCCGATGACCACGTCCTCGTCATCGGAAACGGGCTGACGGCAGCCGACGTGATTGCTTCGCTGGGGCTCGCCGATCATCGCGGCCCGGTCGTCGCATTGTCGCGCCGAGGCTTGCGGTCACGCGGTCATCCGGGTGAGCCCCAGGAACCGTTCGGCGATTTCTCCAACAACCCGGCGCGAACCGCACTCGAATTGCTGCAGCGCGTTCGGCGCGCCCTGCGCCAGGCAGCAGAAATCGGTACCAGCTGGCATGGGGTTTTCGATGCGCTCCGCAGCCAGGGCGGTCAGGTCTGGAGGGCCCTGCCAGTGGTGGAGCGCCGCCGCCTCGTGCGCCATCTGCGTCCGTTCTGGGACGTCCACCGCTTCCGCGTGGCACCGCAGATCGATGGAGCGATCCTTGATGGGCTGGAGCAAGGGCGGGTGCGAATTCTTGGAGCTGCCATCGAGCAGGTCGAGAGACGCGGCCATGTCATCGCGGTCGATATCCGTCACCGACATGCCGGCCGCCGGGAGCGCCTACTGTTCGATGCCTGTGTGGTGACCACCGGTCCGGCCCATACCGGCATCCTCTCGAGCCAGAGTTGGCTGGCAGACCTCGCTTCACAGGGATGGTTGCGTTTGGATGACGTGGGTCTGGGTCTTGCCTGCGACGAGGCAAGCCGCGCAGTTGGTGCGAACGGCACCGCGGAGCGATCGCTGATCGTTGCCGGGCCGCTGGCGCGTGGCACCTTCGGCGAACTGATGGGCCTGCCGCAGGTCAACGACCATGCAATCTTCGTCGCCGAAGAGATTGCCGATATGTTGGAACCAGCGCGAAACGGCCAGCGCGTCGCGTCCGTCACAACAATCTAGCAACAGCCGTCACCGCCCGCCCGTGGTGCGGATGGAACGTATCCGTGTGCGGTTCTGCGATAGGGCGCAAGGCGCGATTGCGAGAGATCGCGAGGCACTTTAGCCGCTCGTCGGCGCGGTTTCGCCATCGAGACGTCGCGACCAGTCCTCGACCGTGTGCGTCTGGAGGCGCCTGGCCGCGTAATCCCGCCAGCTCGATGGGAGAATGGCTAGGTTTGTGATCTCTTCAAGAGCCTCCCTATTGAGGGTATCGACGTAGAGAAAATGCCAGAGCCGGGCGATGCTCCATTCGGGCCGAAACCGGTCCGCCCTCGATGACGCGATAATACCAGCCGGTGCGGCCGGATTGCTGAAGACGCCGGGCCATATCGGGCAAATCGAAACGGCGATTTAGCTTCCAGCAGGGCTGTCTTCCCTGGCTTACCTCCAGAAGAGCGCCGCCCAGGCGGAATCGGTCGCCAACCGCGACGTCGCGCTCCATCAGGCCCAGGGTCGAAAGATTTTCGCCAAAGGCGCCCGGCTGTTGCAGCAACGGCATGGAGCCGATCTCGTCCATCCAGGCTCGATAATGGTCCCGAGGGTAGTGATGCACGGCCTTGTCGACGCCGCCATGCCTTTTGAGATCCCCCTGGTGATCGCCGGAAAAACCGGTAGCGCCGAGCAGCACGGCGCCACCGATTGGATATTTGACTATGCCGCTGAGGGTCCCCCGATCGTCGATCGGCGAGAGGCTGCCTAAGAGCAAGGCGTCGAGTGCGGTCGGCTGCCGATCAATCATCGATATGCTCCACCCAGTCGCTAATCATCGCTGCTGCGGCGCGCTTCAGGCTGGGGCCGAAGCGCAGGGCATCGGCACGAAGATCCGCCACGCTCAACCCAGCAGCCGCCAGTTCGCAGGCATGGCCGACCAGCCAGCGTTCGAAGCGAGCACCCGTTTCCACCTCTGGATGAAACTGCAAGCCGAGCACCGTCCGTCCCTGCATGAAAGCCTGCCGTGCGATAGCCGGAGTCGAGGCGAGCAGCTCGGCACCGCGCGGCAGGTCAAACGTATCTCCATGCCAGTGCAACACGGAAACGTCGGCGAGATGGCGGAGAGGTGAAGCAAGGCCGGCGGCAGAAAGGCTGAGCGGCGAAAAGCCGATCTCCTTGATACCGGATGAATAGACGCGAGCGCCAAGCGCCCGGGCGATCAGTTGCGCGCCCAGGCAAATGCCAAGCGTCGGTCGATCGGCGGCAAGACGTGCTTGCAGCATTGCGATCTCGTCTGCGACGAAGGGATAAGCCGTATCCTCGTAGACGCCGATCGGGCCGCCGAGCACGACGAGAAGATCCGGCTCGGTCGGATCGAACGAAAGATAGTCGGCATTGCCAACGTCTCGATACTCGATGGCAAACCCCGCCGCGCGCAGCGGGTCCGCAAAGGTGCCAAGGTCCTCGAAATGCACGTGCCGTATAGCGACGGCCTTCTTTGACGTCATCAGCCGTCTCCTCTAGCGGCGTTTATCATAAGTATTGGGGATCATGCAGCCGTCGTTCGTGCACCCGTTCGTTTCCGGACTTTCGGCGGCGACGTCGGGGATCGGCGCCGCGAGCAGCGCGGCAAGGCGGGCGCCGATGACCATGTCGTCTTCGATGCCGAAGCGGTGATATTCAACGTGACCGTCGCGGCCGATGATGATTGCGGTTGGCGTGCCGCGCATCCCGTAGAGTGCCATCGTCTTCGGTATCGGCCCGTCATCGGATGGTTGATCGACGGCGATCGGGAAGGTCAGACGGTATTCGTGAATGAAGGCCTTGAGCGCGTCGGGCGTCATGACCGCGTGATGCTCGAACACCGAATGCAGGCCAATGACCTGGAGGTCGGTCTCGCGGAAGACGGTCTGCACGCGCTGGGTCTGGGGCAGGCCGTGCGAGACGCAGGCCGGGCAGAGCATCTGAAAGGCATGGAGGAAAACGACCCGTCCGCGAAGCCGTTCGAGGCTAAGGGGCGTCGTGGAATTGAACCAGGTTGAGACGGCGAGTTCCGGCGCCGCGATCCGATAGCTGCTGTTCATTGTCTTCTCCGGAGAAGGCCGGACGGGTTCTGCCGTCCGGCCGCCTTGTCAGGCCGCTTCGCGAACGAGCTTCACGACAGGGAAATCCACCGGTACGGCGAGCGCGACGTTGATGTAGTTGGTGAAGAGGTTGAGCGCGACATGGGCAATGATCTCGACGATGTCCTGATCGTCGTAACCGGCATCGCGCAGCGACCGCACATCCGCGTCAGTGACCTGGCCACGTGCCTCGACAAGCTTCCGGGCGAAGATCAACGCGGCGGCGGTCTTCGGGTCGGACGACTTGCCCCGTTGCGCGCTTGCCATTTCCTCGGCGGTCGCTCCGGCCTTGCGGCCAAGTGCCGTATGGGCGGCCAGGCAATAATGGCACTCATTGCGGTCGGCGACGGCAACGGCGATCTGTTCGCCGAGCTTGGCACCGAGGCGGCCGTTCCCGAGCGCGCCGAAAGAGCCCCACATGCTGGCAAGTGCGGCCGGGGAATTGGCGACCGCCCGGAACATGTTGGGGGCGATCCCGAAGGCCGAGCGGATCTCGCCAAGCAGTTCACCGCTGGCGCCGGTTGCCGAATTGGGGTCAACGAGATTAATTCTGTTCATGGTTTTCTCTTTCTATTTGCGTGGAGGGAGAAAATTGCCGGTCCGCCGATGGCAGTCGTCGGACCGGCGCCAACATCATCGGTGTCCGTCCGCGGTACGGAGAACGGTGCTTGCGGGATCCGATGTTGAAGCTCTTCGTGAAAGCATGGAGCGCTTTCGGTCTTGCCCCGGGCTAGTTGCCGGCGCTGGTGTGTCCTTTCATTTTCATTTCAGGCTGCACCGTGGTTGAAGACGCGCCAAGCAGCGTCCCGCTCAGCGGCGTCGGCGCCTCCAAATTCACCGCAGTCAACGCGCAATTCCGCCGGCCCGAAGGCGGCATCGACGAAGGCGCAATGGTGCGGGGCCTTCGCATCGTCGTAAACATTTGGCCGGAAGTAACGACAGTTGACGCACATGCGCTGCTCAGGGATGGCTCCAGCCGTTTGCAGGCGGCGGATGATCTTGACGAGGTGCATCAGCAGGTCCTGCTGCTCGAGCTTGGAGAGCGCCGCAATGGCATCCTCGGTCGCTGATGCCAGTTGACCGGCCTGACAAACCGCGGTTTCGCCCTGCGGCGTTGCCGCGACCGAAAGCGCGCGCGCATCGCTGGGATCGGCTTGCTTCTCGACAAGGCCCTTGCGCAGGAGCGCATTGACCGAGTCCGTCGTCGTGGGTTGGCTGACGCCGAGATAGGCAGCAATCTGCTTTACGCGCATGCCGCTCCGGCCGCGGGCGACGAGAAAGGTGAGGATCTGCAATTGCGTCGGATTGAGGCCGATGGCCTCGGCCGCCGTCCAGGCCTCGCTGCGCATGGCCGTCGCCACGCGCGATAGCCCGTCACCAATTCGGTCGACCAAAGAGGGTGTGCTGCCAGGTTCGTTGCTCATGGCGATTATAGGTATAGGAGTCCTATGTACTGTCAACATTAGAAAAGCGCTCCGAATTTGACGCGCATCAAAGTAGAGGCGGCATCGGGGGCCTATTTCTCTGTTCGAACAACCCGAGCACGGGCTGCTCGCTCAAATGGAGAAGACGATGTTGAATGCAATCAAGAGCGGATTGGGTTTCGCCATCGCGGCAATGCTTGTCGCAGCACCTGCAGCCGCCGCAGACTTTGAAGTGCACATGCTGAACAAGGGCAAGGACGGCGCGATGGTGTTCGAGCCGGCGTCGCTGAAGGTTGCGCCCGGCGACACGGTTACCTTCATCCCCACCGACAAGGGGCACAATGTCGAAACCATCAAGGGCATGATCCCGGACGGCGCCGGGGCCTTCAAGAGCAAGGTCAATGAAAACTACAAGGTGACCTTCACCGCTCCCGGCGTCTACGGCGTCAAGTGCACGCCGCACTACGGCATGGGCATGGTCGGCGTCGTCCAGGTCGGAGACGCCCCAGTCAATCTTGATGCCGTGAAGGCCGCCAAGAACCCGAAGAAAGCGCAGGAGCGCCTGGATGCCGCCCTGGCGGCACTCGGAAACTAAGCGTTTCGACTTCGCTTCGGAGCGGGGTGGGGACAGGCCGCTCCCGGCGACCGCGCACTGGGTGAGGCACGGCGCCATCATGCGGAACCAATGCGAAGACTTCGCGTTGGTTCCGCATGGATCAAATCGCCGCCGAATTGTTCCCGCCGTCACAGATTCCTTATCCCATCATATTTGTGCGCGTCCTCGGCGCACTGTTCCTGGGTGCCGTCATCGGCTTCGAGCGTGAGGCAAAGGCGCGACCGGCGGGCCTCAAGACCCATATGCTCGTCTGCCTTGCTGCCTGCACTTTCGGCATCATTTCGCTTGAGAGCGTCCGGCTCGGTGGCTTCTTCGACGATCGTGTCCGCCTCGAACCGCTGCGCGTGGTGGAAGCGGTGACCGCGGGCGTTGCCTTTCTCGCCGCCGGCACCATCGTACTTTCCAGGGGCGAGGTTCAGGGAATAACGACCGGCGCCAGTCTCTGGCTTGCAGGGGCCATCGGCCTTGCGGTGGGCTTCGGCCAATGGGTCGTGGCCGGCCTTGCGGCGGCATCCGCCTTTTCCGTCCTTTTTGTCATCGGCTCTATCGAGGCGCAGGCCATGCGGCACGAACAGCCAGACGTGGAGCCTCGGGACGAGGCGAAAGACATCCACGCCAAGCGCTAGGCTTGAGTGCCCGCTAGCCGGATCGAACGGAACTGGCTTGGGCGAGGTTATCAATTCGCATGATGCAGCGGTTCTAGTGAATTGATTTTCATTGGGATTGTTGTTGCTTGGGTAAGCTGGCTCCTCCGGCCAAACTTCGTCCGGTTCCGGCCCGCTGGAGCCTTGGCGAGGGCAGCCCGTGGGCTTGGCCCTCTTCGCCTCAGTCGCAGAACGTGAGCGGGACGAGGCGACTTGGCGAAGTGGTGCGACTGTCACGCCCTTCTGGAAGAGTGAGCGCTGCTCGCCAGGCGTCCGACAACGTCGCCCGCTACAGAGGGTGGCCCACACCAAATCTGTTCGGCAATTCCCGTGGGAACCGCTAAGGTTGACCGACGCTGCACCGAGGAAGGTTAGATGGACTCCACCGGTTCCCTTGCCGCCAAATTGCTATCGGCGACGCTCTTGTTCGACCAGACGTCCTTGGCCGCGCTGGAGGCTCTGGCCGCCAACTCCGATCGCCGGATTTTGCGACGCGGCGAGGTTCTCGTTCGTGAGGGAGACCGGTCGGACCGCTTCTTCGTCGTTCTATCGGGACGCTTCACGGTGCACCGGGAGGGCGTTGGCGAGACTGTTGCGGAGATCGGCCAGGGCGAGCTTGTCGGCGAAATCGGCTTTTTCGCCGCGTTACCGCGCATTGCCACCGTCGTTGCGGCGCGTGATTCAATCGTACTCGAAATACGTGACGACCAGTTCGAGAGGGCCGCCAAGGCGTTGCCCAGCCTGCGCCAGTCGGTGACGACGTTTCTCGCGCGCCGGTTCGCGATGCAGCCGCCGGCGCCCACGCAGACCAAGCAACCCTGCAAACTCCGGACGCTGGCGATCGTGCCTGCGGGCCGCAGTCGCATTTTACCCGATTTCACCGCGCAGCTCCGGGCCGCGTTTTCTGCTGGCAAGCGGGCCGTGTTCCTGACCCGGCGAGAACTCGAAGACCGGTTCGCCGGCCTGCCGATCGACGATCAGCCCGTGCTCGACTGGCTGAACCATCTCGAAGGCAAGGCCGATATCATCGTCTATGTCGCCGATGACGAGCCAAGCGAGTGGACGCGCGTCTGTATCCGTCAGGCCGATAATGTGCTGCTGTTCGCCGATGCATCCGACCCGGCCGACCTCAGCGCCTGTGAGGCGCTGGCGCTTGCCATCCATGCGCCGTCGAACCTTCGGCTTGTACTCGTTCACCCGAAGCGCACTGCAACGGTTTCCGGAACCGCCGCCTGGCTCGACGCGCGACCCGGGGTCCGCCAGCATCACCACGTTTCGCTGGAAGACGGGTTGGACGTCGAGCGCCTGGTCCGCTTCATCTCAGGTGAGGCGAGGGGCTTTGTCGCAGCCGGCGGAGGCTCGCTCGGCTGCGCGCATATCGGCGTTTACAAAGCCTTCGTCGAGGCGGGGGCCTCCTTCGACTATCTCGGCGGCACCAGCTCTGGCGCTGCGATGATGGCAGGCTTCGCCAGAGGACTGGACGCTGACGCAATCGACCGGGGAACGCATCTCATCTTCGTCAAGAGCCGCGCGTTTCGTCGTCTCACCTTGCCACAATATGCGCTGCTCGATCACAAGGTGCTCGACCGCACGCTACAGGCGGAATATGGCGACGTTCTCATCGAAGACCTCTGGCTTCCGTTCTTCGCTCTGTCGGCCAATCTCAGCAGTCGGCGGGCGCATGTCCACCGCCGGGGAAAGCTCTGGCAGGCCGTCAGGGCGTCAGGCTCGATCCCTGGTGTCCTGCCACCATTCTTCACGGCCGAAGGCGACATGCTGGTCGATGGCGCCATCATGAACAATCTGCCGCTGGAGCAGATGAAAGAACTCAAGACCGGTCCTAATGTCGTCGCGAGCTTGGGCTCTAACGGACCAAGAAAACATCATATCGACTATGACAGCATACCGGGAGCATCCGAACTGGCGGTGCGTATGCTCACACCCTTCGGTCGTGCCACCCTGCCGAAGGTCCCGAGCATGATTCAGGTGATAACGGCGAGCGTGCTGGCGCACAGGCCCGAGGAAGTCATGCTCGATGAGCAGGATATTCTCGTCTCCCCGGCGATTTCGAGCGCGATCGGATTCATGGACTGGAGCCAGCATTCCGAACTCTATGTCGAAGCCTACGAGTGGACGAAGCGATGGATCGTGGAGCGTCTTCGCGATAATGACCCGAGGCTCCTGCGAATACTTGGCAGTCGGGCAGCGCCCGGCTTGAAGCAGGCGGCGGCGAGTGACTTGGACCGGTCCGCCCTGTGACAGGGGTCGTATTCGGTAGGGCGGGCATGCGTCGGATGAAGGGTGTTTGCCTCGGAGTTCTGAGCCGATTTCATCCCCCTTGCTGAATTGTCACCGTCCTCTTGCGGTTGTAGTATTTTAGGATAGCCTTGCGGGGGATTTAGCCCGCAAGGCTGTTCCGCTTGGAAGTGAGAAGACCAGCAAATAGAGAGCCCTCGGACGAGAAACGGCTCGAATACGAAAATGCTTCGTCCCCGAATTGGTATGCCGATCGGGTTCCCTTGGATGTACTTGCGGGACGTCTTTGGTGTTCGGTGCACGGCAGGTGTGTAGTCCGTGCCACAGTAGTCCCATTGCTTGAAGTGGATCGACGTGATGGCTGAGAATAAGAATGCGGGCGCACCTCCGAGTGCGCAGGATCTCCGAATGCAGATCCTTCAGCGGGAAATGGAGGAAATGGACAAGGAGCGGCGATTAAAGGCGATCGAGGAACAGAAACACGCCGATTTTGCCGCAGATTTTCTGGAAAAACAGGTGACGGAGGAGGAGATCGCCATCGTTCGCCGGCTTGTGGCAAACGCCGTCAAGGCCGGCAAGTTCGAGGCGATGGTTTACAGCTTCCCCTCCGAGCTTTGCAGCGACAGCGGTCGTGCAATCAACAGTGGCGACCGCGACTGGCCGCAAACCCTGCAGGGCAAGGCGAAGGAATTTTTCGATCGCTACCAGACCCATGGCAAGCCGCAGGGCTACAAGCTGAAGGCGATGATCATCAACTTTCCGGGCGGCGTGCCCGGCGATGTCGGGTTCTTCCTGAACTGGGCTCCAGACAAGGCCTGAACGCGACTGTTCTCCGTGCCGGCGGTCTCGCCGGCGCCCGCGCTTCAGTACTGCTGCCAGAGAACCTTCAACGCTCGGAAGCCCCGCGCCGCAAGGCGCGGGCTTACCAGTCCTAGAAGACGTCGGGTACCGTCCTGCGAACGTGATCGTCGTCCGCGAAGTCGTTCGGCCGCTTCTGGCGCTTGCCGAGGTCCGGTTCGGTGAACTTCACGTGTTCGTACGGGATCGAGGCGAGAATGTGCGAGATGCAATTGATGCGCGCCCGCTTCTTGTCGTCTGACGGGACGATCCACCAGGGGGCATACTCCGTGTCCGTCATGCGGATCATCTCGTTATAGGCCCGGGTATAGTCCCACCAGCGCTGATAGGACTCGACGTCCATCGGGCTGAGCTTCCATTGGCGCAACGGGTCGGCGATGCGCTGGCGGAACCGGCGCTCCTGTTCCTTCTCGCTGACATCGAGGAAGTACTTGAGCAGGACGATGCCGCTTTCGACCATTGCCGCTTCAAAGCGCGGTGCGAGTTCGAGGAAACGTCGGGCGCTGTCTTCCGAGCAGAAACCCATGACGCGCTCGACGCCCGGGCGGTTGTACCAGGAGCGATCGAAGATCACGACCTCGCCGGCGGCCGGCAAATGCTGGATGTAACGCTGCATGTAGATCTGGGACTTTTCCCGCTCGGTGGGCGCGGGCAGGGCCGTGACCCTGAAGACGCGGGGGCTGACGCGTTCGGTCAGCCGCCTGATCACGCCACCCTTGCCGGCGGCATCGCGCCCCTCGAAGACAATGACGATGCGCGCGCCGGTCTTTTTCACCCAGGCCTGCAGGTGCGCGATCTCTTCCTGCAGCCGGGCAAGCTCCTTGGCGTAGCCGCCGGATGAGCGCTCCTCTGGCGCTGCTCCTTCGGCAACCCTATCGGCGTCGTTCTTGTCCTTATTCTTTTTCTTGCCTTCGTGTTTTCCCATCTTTCTCTCCCGTTTCGAAGCTCTGTGCGGTTCCCACGGCGTTCGAGTTCGCAGCGATTTCCCCTTCCGGTTCCTGGCTTTCGCCATACCGGGCCTCGTAAGCGTCGAGCGCATCCTCCATACCCTCGAAGATCATGTTCGGCCCGATTCTTTCGATGATGCCGGCCCGGTCGAGCAGGGCGCGCGCATCCGTATGCAGCTCCGCCAGACCTAGCGCGATGCCCCCGGCCTTCAACTCGTCAGCGAGTTCCCCGAGCATCTCGGCGGCGGTGCTGTCGATCTGGGGGATCGCACTGGCGTCGATGACGAGCCAATGGGCCGGCGGCGGCAGTTCTTCGGCAATGGCCGTGAGGCGCGCTCGCACATAGTCCGCGTTGTAGAAAAGCAGGCTGTCCTGGATCATGCAGGCGCCGAAGCCCGGCACAGGCCGTGCATCCGGCGCGCGATGCAGCTTGTAGAAGCCGTCCCGACCCGGAATTCTGCCGAGCAGGGCGTCGTGCGGATACATGGTCTGCAGCAAGAGATAGATCAGGGTGGCGGCAATGGCGATGACCACGCCACTCAGCACGCCGAGACCGATGGGCCCCCACAAGGCGATCAGAGCAAAAACGAATTCGATCCGGTTGATGCGCCATATCCGTCTAAGGCCCTCGATATCGATCAGGCTGAGGGCCGTTGCCGCGAGTATCGCACCCAGAGCGGCGACCGGCAGGATGCGCAGAACGTTGCCGAGGAACAGGAGCACCGCCATGAGGGTTGCGGCTGCGACGAGGCTGGCGATTTGTGAACGACCGCCGACGGCGAAGTTCACGGCGGTGCGCGAATCCGAGGCCGTCACCGGAAACGTTCCGAACAGCCCGGCGGCGAAGTTTGCCGCGCCGAAACCGGTCAGTTCGCGGTTCGGGTCGACACGGTAGCCGCCGATCGTTGCGAAGCTGCGGGCGGCGATGACACCGGAGCCGAAACTGACAAGGAAAATCGCCGCCCCGCCGGTAAGCAAGGCGTCGATTGGCAGGTTGCCGATGCGCGGCAGAACGAGCGATGGCAGCCCCTGCGGTATGTCGCCGACGATCGCCATGCCGCGCCCTTCGAAGTCGAAGAGAAAGGAAAGTAGCACGGCCACGAAAACGACGATTACCGGGCCCGGTATGGGCGAGCGATAGATGCGGGCCACTTGCAGAAGGGCAAAACAGGCCAGAGCGAAGGCCAAGGTCGGCCAATGGATCGAACCGGCTTGTCGCAGGAGTTCGAGCACGGGCGATATGAGTCCTTCGGACTCGATATCGACGCCGGTAAAGCGCTTGATCTGCCCGACCAGGATCGACAACGAGATACCGGCGAAGAAGCCGGTCAGGATCGGGCGTGACAGAAAGGTCGCGAGCACTCCGAGCCGTACCAGGCGCGCAAGCAGACACAGGATGCCGACGACCAATGCGAGCAGCGCGGCCGCCGTCACGCGGTCAACCGTCGCGCCGGGCGCCGCGAATACAGTTGTCAGAACCGCTGCCAGCACGGTCATCGTCGCAGCATCCGGTCCAACGATGAGCTGGCGCGATGGGCCGAAGAGCGCATAGGCGATGAGCGGTGTTATGCTGGCATAGAGACCCGTTTCGGCGGGCAGTCCGGCTATAGCGGGATAGGCGATGGCGCTTGGCAGGCCGACGGCGGCAATTGCAAGTCCGGCCGAAATATCGCTGCGCAGCCAACCCACCCGATAACCATCCAGGTTCGCGAGTAACGGCAGGCGAGGCAGATGAAACGGCATGCTCGTGCCCCCGGATTATGCCTCCTCCAACCGGGAACGGATTCGTACCGATGGGAGGGTCAAACGGATGGACCATAACACTGGCAATATTAGAGATGCAAAACTTTTCGTTTTGGCTGATCCTGCGTAATTCGCGAAAGTTGCATCGGGCGCTTGACGCAGGTTCCTGCAACGTGTGCCCTTCCTGCAGGCCGCGCCAGAATGCCGGACGCGAAAAATCCCGTGGCGGCAAGTCATCACTGTGCAGCGTGTTTACTGTGGACGGCGATCCAAGCGCGTCCGTCGCTGCCTCACCGCCTCGCTGCCTGTCGCCCTGTCAGATGGGGAGTTCGAAGCCGGATATCTGGACGATCCAAGGCAAGTTCCCGTCTTGGTCCGAGAGGTGCCGGAAAGGCCAGGTCCGTCACGAGGCGCTCGGCACCGAAGCTTGTGGCCGAATGGCGATGCGATACCGAGTCCCGTGGCGGTACGCGAGCGCAGGCGAACGACCGCTCTCGGCGTGAGAAAGAGCACCGCGCTGCACGGCGCGGTCCACTGAAATGCCGGCCGGAGCGCCTTGTTATACCTTGGGCATGACACCTTTGGTGACGAGCCAGGTCTCGAAGGTGCCCGGGCATCCTTCGCTCAGCCATCTTCCCCGGTAGGAAAAGCCGGGGGTGGCACGTCCGGCGCCAACGAGCCCGTCGTCATAGCGGCCGACGATCCCAACTGCCTTGTGCATTTTTCCAGGATGTTTTCTCTTGGTCTTTGAGAGCTTCATTGGATGCCCCTACGCACTACAACCTTAAAGAAATAGCGTCTCACAATGCACGCATCCGTCAAGGATTAGACGGGTGCGCAAATGGGATTAGGAGTCGAGCGAAAGGTGATGCGCCGGTCGATAGTCGCAGGCCGCTCGATCAGGTCTCCACGATGTCGGCGTTCCATCAACAGACCCGGTTCTGTCGGTCGGCAGCCGCTGATTTCGTCAGGACGAAGCAGCAAGGTCCGCCAGCGCCTGGCTAATTGCGCGCGTGGCAAGTTGAGAGCGGCGGCTTCGTCGTGACCGCGAAGGGCAGGGCGCAGAAAGGCGGCGGGTGGCGGCTTGCATCTTGCGCCCTACCGCCGCCGACCCTCTATCGACACCCTCGCGCGGGCTGGCCCGAGCAATACTATTGCAGAACGACAACGGCTTCGACCTCGAACAGCATGGGGTCGATTGCGAGCTTCGGAACGGGAACCAACGTTTGTGCCGGCAGCGCGGTCCCAAACATTTCCTTGACGTTCTCGGTCAACACCCCAAGCTTGGACATATCGTGGTCGACCACGAAGATTGTGAGCTTGGCAACCTGGTCTGGCCGGGCGCCGAGTGAGTCGAGGGCAGCGCGCAAATTCGCATAGGCCTGCTTAACCTGAACGGCGAAGTCGGGCGACAACGCTCCCGTACTGTCTTGGCCCGCCTGTCCGGAGATGTAGGCCACCCGTGCACCAGCGGGCGTGACCACCGCGGTGCTGTAACCATTCGGCGTCGGGTCGTAGAGAGTCTTGGGATTGACAATAGTCAGCTTGAGATTGCCCTCATTCGCTGTTGCCGCACTCAGAACTCCAATGTTCATGATGACTAGCCCTCCGATAAGCACATGCTTGATTGTGCGTGACATGATTTTTCTCGCCCGAATGCCATAAGCACGGGTCTCGCGCCGGCATAATTTGAACCCTGAGCCCAATCATTGACGATTGACTCGTACATTGTACGATCTTCCTTACATCGTACACTGTACGAGTCAATGGGTAAGGGTCGACATCCACTGTGTTTCCGGCCAAATACGCGGGAGCGAATGAAGAGGAAGATGCAATGGCGGCCAAAAGCAGCGGCGCCCGGACGAAACGATTACAACGGGAAAATGGGAGTCGCCAATCAGGCCAGGAACAGCGCGGCGACGGTTCGCTCTCCCTCGAACGTATCATAGCGACCGCTATCGAACTGCTGGACGCTCAAGGTGTAGACGGGTTGACGATGCGACGGCTGGCTGATCGTCTCGGCTCAGGAGTAATGAGCCTCTATTGGCACATCGACACCAAAGAGGATGTTTTTGATCTCGCGCTCGACGCGGTGCTCGAATACCGCGGCTTTTCGCAAACGGGTGAACCCGGAGGGTGGCGCGCAGAAGTCGTCCATATGCTCGAAGACTGGCGCGCCTGCATGCTGCGTCATCCTTGGTCGGCTTCGCTGTTGCCGAGCCGGGCGCTCGGCGCCAACATGCTGCATCGCTTGGAACTGCTCGGCAGCATCTTGTCCCGCGCCGGTGTCGCCGACGCGGATCTCAACGTTGCGATCTGGTCACTTTGGAATCACGTCCTGGGCGCCACCGTCACACGGGCAAGCTTCGACCTGTCGGATGAGGACAAGGAAGCAGCCCAGCAGCGCCTTACGCACCTTAGTGAACGCTACCCGACAATTGGACGCTCCCGTCTCTTGCTGGAAAACGACTGGGACGGCACCTTCAGGAAGGGCCTCGATTTCCTGCTGGATGGTCTGACGCCGAAACAGTGACCGTCGAAGTCTTGCGACACGGTGTTGCCGAGCGTAGCTGAGATTTTTCGCCGATACTTCTCACCCGCGCTGCGGGCAGCCATCGCCAATCGATCGCTGCGAACCTCAGGATGGCTCCGGAATAGCCTCGTTTATATCGACCTGTTGGCCATAGAACACACGGATGGCTAGAACGACGCCGGCGATCAGCACCACAACGCCGGTGGCCTCGATCATTGTCGGCCATCGCGCATGGACAACGAGGCCACCGATCACGCCGAAGGCAGTTTCCGAGACGATCAATTGCGCCGCGAGCGCGACGGGCAGGGTACGCGAAGCGACATTCCACGCCCACACCCCGCACACCGTCGCCATCAGGGCGAGCGAGGTCCCCCACAAATAGAGGGAGCCGGCCGCTTCCCAGCCGAAACCGAGTTCCGGAAGCTGAACGAGGCTCATCGCTGTACCAACCGGGTAAAATGCGAGCATCTGGACACCACCGCTGATAAGGATGAGCGCAGACCACGTATCGGAGGGCATGTCAGGGCGGATTGCGAGCGCCGCCTGATTGGCGATGGCAAACCACACCCATAGCCCAACCGCCGCAAGAGCAAGCGGGATACCAATCCAAAGCGACCGAACGGAAATGAGGCTGTCAGTCGTGAATGCCGAGCCGTTGACCAGAATGAGACCGATCACCACAAGTACGAGTGGCGTCATCAAGAAGCGCCAGTGGAGCGACTGCTGACGCCGGTTTCCAATGATCGCGAGTACGATCGGCACCAGGCCAAGGAAGGCCGGCGCAATGACCGGTCCACTGAAGATTGCAGCTCCCGTCACCGTCAGAAAGTAGCCGACGTAGCCGATGAAGGCCAATCCCGTTGCCGCCATGGCGTTGCGGAACGTCAGGTGGCGTAGAGCCGTCTCTCGTCCCGAAAACAAAATGACTAGACCAACCAACGCCGAGACGACGTGCCGGACCAGGGCGAAATCGAAGGTGGAGTAGTCACCGATAATGAATGGCACGATGAAATTGAGGGAGAAGGCAAACGCCGCAAAGAGCGCTGCGAATACGCCGACCGAAAATTGCCTGTTCATCATGAGCACCGCCTCGAGCGTCTGAATGAGCTTTGCCGATTTTTCACGGCCAAGCTCCGTTTCCACGATGCTTAAAGGGATAGACCTTCCCTTCGGCCCGTTCGACGCCTAAGTTCGCAAGAGGGTTTTCGAAAAATAGAAACATGAACTGGAACGATGTCCGCTACTTCCTCGCAGTGACACGCCAGGGCGGCCTCACCGCCGCTGCGCGTGAGGTGAAGGCCAGTGCTTCGACGGTCGCGCGACGAATAGAGACCCTTGAATTCGCATTGAAAACGCGCTTGTTCGAACGCAGACCAGAAGGCTACGAGCTGACGGATGCAGGCCGCGCCATGGTTGAAAAGGCGACGGCGATTGAAACCGCAATGCACGAGCTGGAGGGCAGTTTTTGCGGGCATGATGGTAGCGTCTCGGGAACGGTGAGAATTATCACCGTCGATGCGCTTGCCCATCGTCTCCTGATGCCAAGCCTGCCGGCGCTGCAGGAGGCCTATCCCGACCTCTCGTTGGGAGTTGTGGTCAACGCCGCATCCTTCGCCCAACTTCCGCAAAGGGAAACGGATATCGGCCTGCGGCTCTGCCGTCCCGAACAGGGCAATTACGTGGTACGTCGGATCGGTATGATCGCATTCGGCCTCTATGCGTCGAGCGATTATCTGAAGCGCTATCCTGTTCGGGAAGATCAGCTGCCCATCACCGGCCATCGGCTTATCACCTGGGGAGACCCCCTGTCGTTTCTCTCCCTTCCCAAGACGTTGCGCTCATGGGTCGATAGCGGTGTCGCCAATTTGACGGTCGATTCCATGCAAGCGCAGTTGTTAGCGATGAAGGCGGGCAACGGCATGGGCGTGCTGCCGTGCATTCTCGCGGACAAGGAGGAAGGGCTAGTCCGGGTCAAGCCGGACCTTTGCCGGCAGGAAGATCCTATCTGGCTCATCGTCCATGAGGGGGTTCGCGGCGCGAAACGCATCCGCGTCGTCTGCGAGTTTCTCGAGACCATCGTGAAGCAGGGACAGCGGGCGCTTTCGGGGGGTATCCCTAACGAACATTAAGGCGCAAAACGCGAAGCCTAAATGTTGCAGGGCTGGTGCCTCTACATCTTTTGGAAGGCCGTACACTCCCTGTTTGCGGACAATATCGAGGGCTGCGCGATGAACGTGGTCGCAAAGACGCCCTTGGTGTCGCCTCAGATTAACGAAAATTCGGGCAAGCTGCCTGCCCGAATTCACGCCGACATCGGACCCCGGTTATTCAGCGGCTGAGCGCTGCGGCAGAATCCAGTTCTGGCGCGGGAAGTGGCAGGTGTAACCGTTGGGATAGCGCTCCAGGTAATCCTGGTGTTCCGGCTCGGCTTCCCAGAAATCTCCCACGGGCTCCACTTCGGTCACGACCTTGCCCGGCCACAGGCCTGAGGCGTTGACGTCAGCAATCGTCTCCTCCGCTACCCGCTTCTGCTCGTCGTCGACGTAGTAGATTGCCGAGCGATAGGACATGCCGATGTCGTTGCCCTGCCGGTTCTTGGTGGTCGGATCGTGGATCTGGAAGAAGACCTCCAGTATCCGCCTGTAGCTGATCGTCCCCGGATCGAAAACGATCTCGATACCCTCGGCATGGGTGCCGTGGTTGCGGTAGGTGGCATTGGCCACATCGCCGCCGGTATAGCCCACCCGCGTCGCGATGACCCCGGGAAGCTTGCGGATCAAATCCTGCATCCCCCAGAAGCAGCCACCGGCCAAAACAGCTCTTTCAGCTCTATCGGTCATTCAGATATCCTCCACCTGATTGATGAACCCGCCGTAACCCTCCACCTCCATCTCCTCGCGGGGAATGAAGCGCAGGGCGGCGGAATTGATGCAGTAACGCAAGCCGCCTCGATCCCGAGGCCCGTCAGGAAAAACATGGCCAAGGTGACTGTCACCATGTTTCGAGCGCACCTCGGTGCGGATCATACCATGGGAACGGTCCTGTAGTTCCTCGACATTGGCAGGCACGATCGGCTTGGTAAAGCTCGGCCAGCCACAACCGGAATCGAACTTGTCGGCCGAGGCGAACAGCGGCTCGCCGGAAACGATATCGACATAGATCCCCGGCCTCTTGTTGTCATTGTACTCGCCCGTGAAGGGACGCTCGGTCCCGCTCTGCTGCGTTACGCGAAACTGCTCGGGCGTCAGCTTTTGGATCGCTTCGTCTGTCTTTCTGTAGGTCATTCCTTGTCTCCAATAGGTGTGCTGCTTGGAACCAGCCGTGAAGCTGCGACGCGGGTGCTCGGCTTCTTTTGCGCGATACATCGTTGCGCCGGCCCCCGCGCCCAGGCTCCGTCACTGGTTGAACTGTCGGCGAGCGATATCGTCGATTTCGAAGCGGTAGATGCCGATGTCGTCCAACTGGTGGTCGTTGTAGCGCCCGAGTTCCCGAGCGGTGTGGCGGTAGCGCTGATGTGCGCGGATCCTCGAGATAAGATAGTGCATGATCATGAGGCGTTGCTTTCTCCTGCTTGGCGGCGTCGGGCAATTGTCCCGATTGGCCTCCAAACGATACAGTTCTTTATCGATAGATGCTTAAATATACCGATCTGTATCGTTTGGCAATCCTGCCCACGGGAATGTGTAGCTGCGCTACTGAGCGATGCCGGTTCGAGCGGCGCTGAGCATAGAGCAGGGCGCCTTGGCAGCCCGGTGCTTGCGTTTCTCGGGCAGCGCGATAAAATGACACAAAGCTGTTTTGTTTTGGAGAATGACATGCGCCGTTCAGAGATCCGCGGCCATCTGCTCGATACCGCCTTGCGGCTGTTCAACCTGCACGGCTACCAAGCGACCGGCATCGATCTCCTCATCGCCGAGGCAGGGGTGGCCAAGACGACGCTGTATCGTCACTTTGAAACCAAAGAGGAGCTTATCCTCGCTGCTCTTGAGCGGCGTGATGAGGAATCCCGCGCTGAAATGCGGATCTTTGTCGAGCAGCGTGTGGACGATCCCTATGAGCGTCTTCTGGCAACCTTCGATTTTCTGGAGGCCTCGGTTCGGGACAAGCAGTTCCGCGGCTGCATTTTCATGAGCGCTGCCGGGGAACACAAGGAAGCTGTCGATCCGGTGTTCCGCGCCGCCTTGATGCACAAGCGGCTCGTTCTCGCCTATTTCGAGGAACTCGCCCATGCCGCCCGTTTCGTGGAACCGAAACGCGTCGCAGACGCGATCAACCTCCTGCACGAGGGAGCGACCGCCGTTGCGCAAATGACACGGACGGGCGAGCCGGTCCGGCAGAGCAAACGCATGGCGGAGTGCTTGCTTGCGCAGGAGGTGCGCGCTCCTTCGGAACCGCAGGGAAGGAGCGCGGGTACGGTACCGCATGCAAAGACTTCGAACGCGGGCAGAGCATGAGATCATAACGTCGTAAGCAACGTCAGATGCGCCGGGGGGTGCGATGGATCGTCTCGAAGCAATGAAGATGTTGCTGGCAGTCGTCGACGCCGGCAGCATCTCGGCGGGAAGCAGGAAGCTGAATGCGCCACTGCCCAGCGTCAGCCGCAAGGTGGCCGAACTCGAACGGCACTTGGGCGCGAGCCTGCTCGTGCGCACCAGCCGCAATCTTCAACTCACCGATGCGGGCAGGGAATATGTCGAGGCAGTCCGCAGGATCATGGCGGATCTCGAGGAAGCCGAACGTCGGGCATCCGGCGAGTACCAGACGCCTCGCGGCACCCTGACGATCACCATGCCGGTCGAGTTCGGCGCGCGCTACGTGATGCCGATCGCCCTCAGCTATATGGAAAAATATCCGGAGGTGTCGCTCAACCTGCTCTCGCTCGACCGCACAGTGCATCTCGTGGAGGAGCAGGTCGATATAGCCATCCGGTTGGGCGACCTGGCCGATAGCTCTCTCTACGCGGTCAAGGCCTGTGAGTTTCGCCTGCTGACCTGCGCCAGTCCGGCATATTTGCAGCGCCGGGGCGTGCCGAAGCATCCGAGCGATCTCGCAGACCACGAGGGAGTACTCTTCAACAAGAGGACATTCTTCTGGACCTTCGACGTCGACCGCCACGAGGTGGAGGCGGTTCCACGCAACCGTCTCGAGGTTAACACCGCGGCCAATTGCGTGGCTGCGGCGGTTGGCGGAGCCGGCATCGCCCGCTTGTTCGATTATCAAATCCCGGACGAGCTCGCTTCAGGCGCCCTCGTGCCGGTTTTGGAGGCTTTCGACCAGGCGCCCCAACCGATCCACATCGTTTATTCTGGACAGGGTCAGTTGACGCTGAAGGTGCGGTCCTTCGTCGACTGGGCGCTGCCTCGCCTACGTGCGGCCTGCAGAAGAGGCGAGGCGTCGCAGGCCTAATTGGCAAAGGCAGCCCTAACCTTTTGGACAGTAGTCGCCGGATCCTGCAGATGCGGGAAATGGCCTATACCTGTCAGTATGTCGAACTGCGAATTGGTTCGCTTCGCGAACTCCCTTCCCATCTCTGGCCTGATGTAGATATCGTTTTCGCCCCAGATCACTTTGACCGGAGTCGCGAGCCTGCCGAGGTTGGCTTCGAGATGGTCCTCGTCGCGCGTGAAATGGGAATAGTAAAAGGCGAAAGCGTCGGCGCTCGTTATGCCATCTCGCAGCCAGGAATCCTTCATATCCGCTTGTATCTCGGGCGGCAGTTCGTACTGGGCATCGGATGCAAGGCCGCGACGATGGACGTTTGCTAAGATTTCGCCGCTGGTCTTGTTCATATAGGCACGCGTCGGCGTCGCCGTCGGCTCTGTCTTGAGGTTTTGCAGGCTCTCATACATGTACTGCGGCCGGTTCAGCGGCGCGAAGTCGCCAACGATGATCGTCATCGCCACGGTTGGTTCGTCGAGCGCCAGCAATAGTGCGGGCAGGCCGCCGATATCCGAGGCGTAGATGACCAGATTCGATCGGTCGATGCCCGTCTTCTCAATGTAGGCCTTGAGAATCTTGGCGTAGTCTCTCGGCGAATAGGAGAACTGTGACGGCGAGGGGCGCGACGACTGGCCATATCCGGGCCAGTCGAAAGCGTGGACCTCGTAGTCCGTGCTCAGTGTCGTCGCGATCTCTTTCCAGACGGCCAGCGTTTCGGGGAAGCCGTGCAGGAAGAGAACCGTGCCCTTGGGGGAGGCCGGACGGGCAACCAAACGCCGCAGCGTAACGGTCCCGTCGATCTTGATGAAGTCGATCTTCGGCTTCATCGCAGGGATGGCTGCGCCAGCCTGGACTGACGCTGCCGATGCAATTGCCACGGAAGCGGCGGTCGCGAAGTTCTTCAGGGATGGGATAACCATGTCAGGCGTCCTTCTGGTCAAATCCAAATCTGATGCGAAGATCCGATATGCAACGGGTCGCTGGCAGATGGCATTTGTGAGAGGAACCCTCTTGAATTGAGCAAATGCCCCGCGGTCGCAGGCCGCCCATTCCCATGCGAGAGGTCTCCATCAAACGCAGATGAGAAATCTCGTCTTGGCGTTGGCCCTTCTTCCAGCGTCCGGCTCTTCGCTACAGCCGTCCCGATCGAACCAGGTGTCCGCGTGAGAGGATGGCTCTCAATTCCGCTGGGTGCCGGCCGCCCGGCCGCGTTCTTAGATCTCCGGTCATTCGCGGATCGTCCGATTTCGACAGCGATCCCAAGCGAAACAGCGAGACGAAAATCGCTGGCATCAAAAAGGAAGATCAGAATGAACGATACAACATCCGCTTCGCTACATGCGATCCAAGAACAAGCCAGAGCGCTCCCCGGCCACTCGACCGTCGGTACCAACGATCTCGATGCCGCTGCCGACTACTACGACAAATTGCTCGCCGTCTTCGGTATCGGTCGTGTGCTCGTTCAGCCGGGACGTGCCGTCTACTATGGGCATCGCGCCCTCGAGTTCGGCGTGCTCAAGCCGTTCAATGGCGAGACGGCCATTGCCGGCAATGGTACGATGACTGCCTTCGAGGCCCGCTCGCGAGCGCAGGTGGATCTCGCCCATGCGACGGCCCTGGAAGCAGGCGGCTCGGACGAGGGAGCTCCCGGTCCGAGAGGCCCTGATGGCGGTGACCCCTACTGCG
Organism: Ensifer sp. 38_S197; assembly: GCF_056924495.1. Lineage (NCBI taxonomy): Bacteria > Pseudomonadati > Pseudomonadota > Alphaproteobacteria > Hyphomicrobiales > Rhizobiaceae > Ensifer > Ensifer sp. 38_S197. The sequence goes on from NZ_JBXOVZ010000001.1 coordinate 2,859,382, forward strand.
CCTATTTTCGCGATCCGGAAGGAAACAAGTTCCTCGTCTACCGTACAGGTCCCGACGAGGTCTGACGATCACCGCAGCCCGGGACCTCGCCGCCACTGGCGAGGCCCAGCGCCGAGTCCAAACCCAGTCGATTGTGCGCGTTTGTAAAGGAAACTCTCAAATGGACCTGGAAAACAAGGCTCGAAAGAGCCAGGTCACGCGGCGCTCGTTCCTGCTCTCGGGCGCTGCGATCGGTGTTGCGGCAGCGGTGCACCCTGCGTCCGGCGCGACCGCCAACATGAATACGTCGATCAAAAGCGACGATATCCGTCCGTTCAGGGCCGCCATTCCCGAGACGGCTCTCGCGGATCTCAGGCGCCGTCTCGCGGCAACGCGCTGGCCGGACAGCGCGACCGTCAAAGACCGCTCCCAGGGCGTCGAGCAGCGGATGCTCCAGGAACTCGTGGCCTACTGGCAGTCCGCCTATGATTGGCGCGGAGCGGAGCGAAAGCTTAACGCGTTTCCTCAATTCCTGACGAACGTCGATGGGCTGGACATTCATTTCATCCACGCGCGCTCACGCCATGAGGGCGCACTTCCATTGATCATGACTCACGGCTGGCCCGGTTCGATCTTTGAGCTGCTGGACGTGATCGCCCCACTAACCGACCCCACCGCCCATGGCGGCAAGGTCGAAGATGCTTTCCATCTTGTCATCCCTTCGATCCCCGGATTCGGCTTTTCGCAGAAACCAACCTCTACGGGTTGGGACGCGCAGCGGATTGCCATGACCTGGGACCGACTGATGAAACGACTCGGCTACAACCGCTATGTCTCGCAAGGGGGCGACTGGGGCGCCATCATCAGCGACGCCCTCGCGCGTCAGGCACCGGAAGGGCTGCTCGGTATCCACGTCAACAGGATTGAGCGCGCGACAACGTTTCCAGTCGACGCCGCGCAAGCGCTGAAGAGTGGAGGGCCGGCTCCCGACAGCTTGTCAGCCGACGAGAGGAAGGTTTTCGACGAGGCGCGTGACTTCCTCAACAACGGTTTTGGCTACGCTTCGATCCTCAGCACGCGTCCGGAGACGGTCGGGTACGGGCTTGCGGATTCTCCGGTGGGGCTAGCGGCCTGGCTCTACGACAAGATCGCGGATTGGGTGTTCACACGCGGCAATCCGGATCAGGCTTTGAGCCGAGACGATATTCTGGACAACATCACTTTGTACTGGCTGACGAATACCGGCCCGTCGAGCGGACGTATCTATTGGGAAAACCTCAAGGCAGGAGCGAAGCTCACTGCTGCTAAAATTCCTGTCGCCGTGACCGTGTTTCCAGGAGAGGTCTATCGGCCGCCGCGAAATTGGCTGTCAAAAGCTTATCCGAAGCTCGTGTACTACAATCGCGCGCCGAGAGGTGGACACTTTGCTGCCTGGGAGGAACCGGAACTCTTTGCCGAAGAGGTCAGGGCAGGTTTCAAGGCCATGCGTGTTCGGAATTAGACTTCGAACCCAGAATGGCGAGCCGGTGGCGTATCGGCAAGCGTGCCACGGAGCTTCCTCGATCTATGCTCTATGAATCGCATACTGACGCCATATTATTGCCCATTCGCCGGGTGGGCGCCGAGAGGCGTTCCACCGGCTGCAAGCACATGCCCCAAGGAGATCAATCTAGAATTGCGAACGGTACTCCGGTTGGGATAGCTCGATTGGATCCTGTTCCTCGCCGTGCCGGCGCGAGTGCTCAAATTCCTGACCCGTCGAGTTCTTGGTCGTCGTCGCCTTCCCAGGGGGAAGGCATCGCGCTGCGAGTGAGGTTGGCCGAGGGCATCGGCATCCAGCACTTCAATTCCGGCTCGGCGTACTCGATGATGCGGCCGGGCGAGGAATCAGAGGCGCGCCAACCTTCTGCGCCGAACTGATCGCCATTCGACCAATATGCGAGGTCAACTTCTGCCGCCCCCTGTTCGGACGGACGGATCGTGACGAGGATCCGACTGCCATTCTTCGGCGCGCTTGCCATGTGGCGCCATTGGTCTGGCTCGGCCATTATTTTTTCCTCCTGTCTTGCTGCAGGTTGCAAGTGTGGCCTTGCTACCGAAAGCGGTCAACCCATACTGCCCGCCTGGGGAGGGTGACATTCCTATATTGTGGAAACAGGATTCTTCAACTTTTCGGCTGCATATTTGAAGATGACGCAAAGTGGTAAAATTAGAAACGTCGTTTATTGTTGTTGTTTCAAGCGGAATAATTTTGCGTAATACACGGATGCAATTCGCGGTTCGGGTGGAACTGTTCAGTGTTGCGCGGCCGGGTCTGCGGCGGACGACCCCAGCTTGCAAATAGACTCTCGCTTTGGGTCCACCCTGCCGCTTTCAACTGCGCAAGGGCTTGCTGCTCTGCAAAGGCGTACCCGCGGGTACCCTTGATAGGTCCGACGCGACCCATGGCCGGCTGACTCGCTAGATTGTCCGCAGCCGAAACGATGCGTGCTACGACGCGCGCGGCAGCCTCGGGATCGTTTTGCCGATTTGGTCGAGCCTTCGGACAGCGTAGCTGCTCATGCTTTGCTAGCGGCCTTTAAGTACTTTGCCACCACACTGGCCAACTCGTTCACACCGGCAAACTCGCCGCGATCAGCCTCATCTATACCAGCTTGTATCTCGGCCAATTGCCATTCCTCTCTTGCCACAAAGTCTTCAATGGCCCGGGCGGTTAAATAGGCACGAGAGTGATCAGAAAGCGCGGCTATCCTGTCAAGCTTTTCAGCAATTTCGTCTTGCACGCGCACAGTGAAAGCGGCGGTCATTGTCTTAACCTCATTGGTTCATAGTTAATATTGGTGAACGATGTTGTTTCGCCAAGGACGACGCGGCCAGTTGTCTACACAACGAGTAAACAGGAGACGACGGCTCCGACCGCCCAACGTTGACATTGGCCAGCGTGTCGAGAGGCGAGAGTGTCGCATCCCTAAAATACTTACTACACACAATGTGGCGGCCAGGTTGAAATGTCCGCCGCTGAGCAAAGATACGTCTTCAGCCATTTAGAAATACGACACTCGGCATGTCCACTTGCGCTGCGGCAAGCCTCCGACCGGACCGGTTGGGCCGGGTTGCAAGGGAAGGGAGGGGGCGGGTGGGGGACCTTCGGTCTTAGCTTTGAGGGTTTCAATCGTCGCGCTCCTGGGGAATGATCTGAATTGGATCGACACTCCGGTTGGTGCACTCGTGAGCACAGCCACGCTTCACCAGTCTTGCTGCCAAACATTGACGTTTGACCGGCCTCCCAAGAGGCAATGATAGTCAACTGGGCTCGTCGCGCCACAGGTTGATAAGCGGCTCTAAGGCCCACCGGTACAAGGGACGAGTTTCCGCAAGGAAGCACGCAAGCCTCGCTCTCTCGTCGATGAGGTTTCAAAGATTTGGACGAAGGTCTGCGAATATGGCCTCGATCTGAACGGCCTCCTCGTCAGCCAGACCTGCAAACTCCCGTTCGCGGGCACGCTTCGATAGCCTGCCGCTATTCTGTCGCAGGAACCGGAACAGGAGATCGAGTAGCCGGTCCGGCATGTCGACAATCCCCTGAACCCTGTCTTTGAACATATCGTATGCTCTTAGGAACGCGGTCTCAGCCGGCAAGTCGATTTCGACCGTGTGCGCCACGCAGGCAAACAGGAATTCTGCATGCGGCGTCGCGTCGAAAAAGCGGTAGAAATCGACCGTCTCGTTCAATACCTCGACATTGCCGCGATCATTCGACCTCCAATGAATCTGTGGCAGCACGCGGCGTGAATAGCTTTCCAGCACCTTACGATAGTCGTCGATCTGATCCAGGATGGCGGCGGAAACAGGAAAAACCAAGCCGGGCGGATTGAAGCCGCGCTCAGCCAGAACATGATGAATGAGATAGCGGTGGAGACGGCCGTTCCCATCTTCGAAAGGATGGATATAGACGAAGCCGAAGGCTAGGACGGCGGCAGCAAGCACCGGGTTGAGCTCTCGGGCCGCTCCCCTGTCGAAGGCGGTCAACCCGTTGATGAGTTCCGGCAGATCCTCATGTCGTGCGCTGACATGGTCAGGTATGGGGGCTCCGGTATGGCGGTCGTGCTCGCCGACGAAGCCTCCCTCGGCGCGCAATCCCAGGTGCACAAAGCGCGCATCGCCGATGACTATGCGCTGGAGGCGCTCCAACTCCGCGCGGTCGATCGGACGACGGCCTGCCTCCGCGATTGCCTGGCCCCAGCGCTGGATGCGGTCTTGAGGCGGGTCCTCGCCTTCGATCTGAAAGCTCGACCTGGAATCTTTCAAGAGCAGGAACGCTGCCGTTCGCGCCAGTAGATCAGCCGGCACTTCTGCAATCAGGCGCCGAGCCTCGTCGGCCAGATTACGCGCCACAAACGTGTCGAGCGCCGCCGTCCGAAAGACCATAGGACAGAAGGCCGGCGTTCCCGGCAGATTGTTTTTCACGCGATGGCGAGTGGATGTTGCACCCCCCGTCGCCCACTGCTGGTCAGGATCGACCACAAGGGCGTAGGTGCCTTGGGTCGCATCAGGAAGATCTAGCCGGGTATCAAGTAGCCATTCGTAAAGGAACCACAGCCGCCGCGCATATGAGCCCGTCGGAGACGCCCGCACGATGTTGCTTATCGCATCGGGGCCAGTGGCGCGAAACAGCGCTTTAAGGGCTGCTAAATCCAAGCCCTCATAGCGCAGGGCAAAAGTCAGATGGCCGATAAGATCGGCATCAGGCGTGTGCCGCGGCGTATAGATATTCCAGTCGTCAGCCTGATAGACTTTGTGGCGTGGACCAATGGCCGCCAGCCTCCGTGGCAGTGGGACTGGCAACTCATATGCGTCGATTAGAGCAGCATATCCCGCAGGGGTCGCTTTCTCTGGCAACCAGCGTCCGTGAAAAACGCTTACTGCGTCTGAATATGGCTTCCGCTGCGACGCATTCATGAATTTTGATATCCGTACGTGAAAATCAACCCCTAGGAAAGAGTTTCATGAAAACTGATAACATGCAAGCGCGGCTATGTGCGGAACGGACGCTACTTCTGAAGCTCAATCATACGAGCGTCGTAGGCATATCGAAGCAGAACGAAGAGTATGGGGGAGCCGGCTGGGGCTTCGCCTAAAGTCACTGCGGCGTAGCGGCCTTCGGTCTGGATCCTAGGCGATTGTGCTTACGACAACACAGCCCGGGAGTCGTTCTGAGAATAAGCCCCATCTGCCAAGTGCACTCCGCTTCCCGCAGAGAGCGGGCGGCTACTCGATCATGTAGCCCAGCGCCCGATAACCCGCACGTCGCTTCGCAGCCATCCGGACCAGAACCGGGACGGCGTTGTCGACATAATCAACGACCAAGACGTCTTTCTTTTCATCATGCTGGCGATGGAGCCGGCCGACATACTGTGCCAGGGTCCCCTTCCAGGCGATCGGCATCGTCAAGAACAATGTGTCGAGCCGCGCATCATCGAAGCCTTCACCGATATAGCGGCCCGTTGCAAGGATCAGGCGCTCGGCGTCCCCAGGGACATTCAATGCCATGTTGGCTTGCTTACGGTCCTTTGCGGACATGCCGCCGCACAGTACCACGAGATTTCTCACGAATGGCGAGAACCTCTCGTGAAGATAATCGAGGTGGTCCTTTCGCTCTGTCAGGACGATCGGCGAACGCTTCGCCTCGAGCGATTTCAGCACATCATCGAAAATGAGATTGTTCCGCCCGCTGTCCTGCGCCAAAGCGGCATAGATTGCAGGTATGGAAGGGCGTTCGACCGAAGTCAGGGACGGCGGCAATTCAAACTTCGTCGCACGATCGCGAGCGCGATGGCGGATGCCACGTTCGGCAGCTTGAACTCTTGCGTCGACCCGATGACGAACGGGGCCGCATTGCATGAAGATGATGGGATGATGCCCGTCCTTCCGAGCGACGGTCGCGGATAGACCCACCACGTATCGTGCCTTGGTCCGGCGAGCGACAAGCTCAAAGCTGGCCGCTGATAGATGATGGCATTCGTCGACAATCAAATGGCCATAGTCGGCGACAATGTCGGCAACGTCCCCAGGAGCAACATAGAGCAAAGGCAACTCGTGTTTAAGGGCAGGGAAGTGGGCGAAAGGCTGCTTGGAAGAATATGGGCAACGCCGAGATCCCTCTAATCGACGCCTATGGCAACGGATCGTCGTTTGCACGAAACTGGACCTCACGGAGTAGGTCAGGCTCTCGCTTGAAATCTCTCTCGCCGGCTTGTATATGCAGATGTATATGCAGAAGAGGAGAATTTCATGCCGCAGATCAGACACAACGAACCTCCTGCAAGGGAAGCTAAGCTCTTCCGGAATAACAGGAGCCAGGCTGTCCGTATCCCGGCTGACTTTGAGCTTCCTGGCGATCGAGTGATGATCCACCGCGACGGGGATCGGCTTATCATAGAGCCGGTGCGCCGCAAGAACCTGCTGGAAGTCCTGGCGGGTCTGGATCCCCTTGGGCCTGAAGATCAGTTCCCCGATATTGACGAGACTTTGTTGCCCGCCAAGGAGATCGACCTTTGAGCAGCCTTTTCATGCTGGACACCAATATTGTGTCCGAGCTGGCCCGGAACCCGAGAGGGCAGGTCGCTGAACGCATTGCTGAGGTCGGATCGGAGGCAATCTGCGTCAGCATCATAACGGCGGCAGAGCTACGTTATGGATGCGCCAAGAAGGGATCCCCGAAGCTGCTGACCCAGATCGAAGCCATTCTCGGAAGCATTTTGGTGCTCGCACTAGACGTGCCTGCCGATACAAAGTACGGCGACATCCGGGCCGGCTTGGAAGGCATGGGCAAACCAATCGGCCCAAATGACCTATTGATCGCTGCTCACGCCTGTGCCGCCGGAGCAGTCCTCGTTACGGCCAATGCCGGGGAGTTCATGCGCATTCCCAACCTCCACGTTGAAAACTGGCTGGAGTTGACTTCAAGGCAATCAAAAGGCGCGGCCCGCTGACGTTCGTACCACACAAGACACACAATGTGGCGGCCAGGTTGAACTGTCCGCCGTTGCGCAAAGTTAAAATGTCACTTGGATACGTCTTCAGCCATTTAGAAATACGACACCCGACATCTCCGCTTGCGCTGAGGCAAGCCCCCGACCGGACCGGCTGGGCCGGGTTGCAAGGGAAGGGAGGGGGCGGGTGAACCAGTTCGACGGGACGGTAATCGACCCCATCGCGGAAGAAACCGAAATCGAGGCCTTCCGTGAAGTAGCTGAGTGATCAGCCCCTAACCGGTCGCGGTCGTCTCCGCCGCGACTGGTCACTAAAAAAGATCGCTTGGTTGCTGTTCTCATTGACAACAGAGCGGCGTGTTGTTATGGATAACAACATGAAAGCCGTGCTGATCGAGAAATCCCGAAAGGTCATCAACGACGCGGCCTTTTTTGAGGTCGTGTTGTGGCATTTGCCGGAACCGGTACCGGGCAGCGCACATCCGTTCAAATACAGGCTTGCGCTCGTCGTGAATGGAGAATGCGTGCTCCGGTATGACAACGAGCGCGGCAAAGGCGATCATCGGCACATCGGTGCTCGCGAGGAAGCGATAGGATTTACCACCCTCGAAGCTCTCTTCGATGCCTTTCAGGCGGATATGGAAAGGATACTGGGATGACGACGCTGACTGTACGTTTGGGCACGATCGACGACATCAAAGCCCGGTTTGTTGCGGCAGGCAAGCTCGCACTGTCCGGCAAAGCCGTCGAAGCGAGACCGTCCGTCGAGTTTTCGAGCTATGATGACTTGCACCGTATTCTAGCCCCCTTGCGTCTCGCCATCATTAAGGCTCTGGCCGGACAAGGCCCGCTTCCCATCCGCGAGGTTGCCCGGCGCGTGGACCGTGATGTGCAGGCCGTTCATCGCGACGTGACAACACTTATCAATGCGGGTGTCATCGATCGGCATGAGAATGGTGTCGAGTTTCCGTACGACGGCATCCATTTCGAATTCGATGTGACCGCCGAAAAGGCGGCTTGATCGCGCCGTCACCGCATGGCCCTTCCGCAGATCGGCGCCAGCTCCGCCCACGGCGGATCGAACGCCGCGGCCGGAATGAGAGGAGCCCACGTGATGCAGTTCGTTCAGCTCGCGCGCCAGCGTCGGACCGAAATCCAGATAGCGCTCGCGGATCAGATCCAGCGGCGCATTGCGAAAATCTTCGCTGTGGCGCCGATTGCTTGGCCGCGATCGCTTCTTTGAAACCAGACCGGCCGCACCGGACCGGTCATAAGCCTGCAGCAGCCGGTGCATCTGACTTCGGCTGAGCCCGAGCAGTTCGGCTGCCAGGACAACGCTTAGGCGTCGATCATTGATCTTCTGAATGACTTCGAGGCGATGCAATTCTTTCTGCGACATGGTGATCAAGCAGGACATCACGACTCCGAACGCTCATGGTCTCCACCAGGCGGAAGGTCGTCATCCTTGCTCCCAACGTTGACATTGACCAGCGCGTCGAGAGGCGAGAGTGTCGCATCTCTAACTGGCCTATATGTCGCATCTCTAAAATGCCGCTACACGCAATGTGGCGGCAAGGTTGAACTGTCCGCCGCTGCGCAAAGTTAAAATGTCACTTTGGACACGTCTTCAGCCATTTAGACATGCGACACGCGACATCTCCACTGGGACAGAGGCAAGCCCCCGACCGGACCGGCTGGACCGGGTTGCAAGGGCAGGGAGGGGGCGGGTGGTGACGCTCCCCTTCGGCTTTAGCTTTCTCAGTAGCAATTGTTTTGTCGCCGGTTGATACTCGCTTGCACCTGCATAGGGCGAGTAGGGATCACAGCCGCACGATGCTTCCGGAAATCAAGCTGAAGGGTGACGTCGATGTCGCCGCACTGTCCCCACTTCTGCGCGGTATGCTTCTTTCGGTTGCCTATGCTGACGGTGAGGGCGGCATAGGATTGACGGCGACCGGCGCCATGAACCGCAAGTTCGTGCATTGGGCCGCTGTGCACTTCCTTTGGCCAGGCTTCACAGCCGAAGACCTCTACAGCATGAACAAGGTGCTCAATGAAAGCGACATGCCACCGCTTTGGGTCGTGCGCGACATGACCCGTCATCTGAAGCTTCTTCGCCGGAAAAAAGATGTGCTGCTGCCAACCAGACGCGGCCGGGAGTTCCTGGTGAACCCGCAAGCCTTCTTCGATCTGGTCGCCACGGATTATCTCTATTCGTATGTCCATACCACCGAGCGGGAGGAGGAGGTCCGAGCGCGGTTACGCTGGTGGCGCATGTTCCTCAATCTTCTCAATATCAAAGCCAGAGAAGGGTGCACGCCAATAGACGTTGTGAAGATCCTCTATCCAGACTTGGCGCCTCTGTCGGACACCGAAATGACCATAGAAACCTGGAAGTTGAAATCCGACCTCCAATATGGCGTCTTTCGACGCTTGTGCTGGCTCGGTGTGCTCTATGAGGCACGAGAGGGGCTCACGCTCCTCCAGGATGGAGCCTTCCACAAGACGCCACTTTGGCCAGCTTGCCTGCAGTTGGAATCGGATACGCAGAGCGACATCGGCGTGCATTGACGCTCTTTATTCCGCCGCTGGCCGCCTCATCAACGCTTTCTCTCGTCGCGCAATCACCGCCGGATCGTTCATGAAATCCGTCCGCTTGCCCGGCCTGCGGCCACGCGGTTTGTAGCCGTTCTTGTCGCTGTTCGTCTTCACAACCGGCTTTTGCTCCTGGTCCTGGCGCTCCTTGATGTAGGTCAGGAGTTCACCGAGCCGCTTGTTCTCGGTGATCGCCGCATGCGTCACCCGCTGGTCCTTGTCGAACACCCGGTATGGCAGGGAATGCCCCTTCCAGCGCACATCCAGCCTGCCGTCGGCAAGCGCGTAAGTCTCGACATAACGACCGACCAGCCCGCGCGTCACCTCGTTCTCTTCCAGCATGATCCGCTGGCGCTCGAACGAAAACGTCAGCTGGGCACCGACATAACGCTGCTCACGTTTGCACAGAACGTCGCGTAGCCGATCCGGGGCAAGGTTCAGCGGCCGATGCAGATCCTCAGCTCGGGCAGGGGTAATGGCAAACTGGCGGTTATAGCGCTCCATGAACCGAGGCAGGAAAGCGTTGCCATCATCCATGCCGCAGATGCCCTCCAGACGCAGATCCTTGATCAACCGGTCCTGTAGCGTCCGGTTCATTCGCTCGACCCGGCCTTTGGCCTGGCTCGAGTTTGCGCAAAGAATCTCGATGTTTAGCTCGCAAAGCGCACGCCCGAACTGGGTCATGCCCTGACCGCCCCTGGCATCCTTCTTCGCAACCCGGAACACCGAATGCTTGTCGGAATAGAAGGCGACGGGAGCACCATGCGCCTTCAGATAGAGCTCGAGCGCCTCGAAATAGCTGAACGCGCTTTCCGAGCGCACAAACCGTAACTGCATCAGCTTGCCAGTCGCATCATCGATGAACACCAGCAATGAACAGGGGTCACCGCGATCTTCGAACCAACGATGCTCGGATCCATCGATTTGCACCAGTTCGCCATAGGCCTCGCGCCGCAATCGTGGCTGATGGAACGTCCGTCGCTGCTTGCGCGACAGCCACAGGCCGGCCTCCGACATCCATTGGCGCAAGGTCTCGCGCGACACCGTCAGACCATCACGCTCCGCAAGCTTCTCGGCCGCCAGCGTCGGACCAAAGTCCGCATAGCGCTCGCGCACGATCGCCATGGCATAATCGCGCACGCCGTCACGAATCCGATTGTTCGATGGCCGGCCAATCGCCTTGTGCCTTATCGACGCTGCGCCGTCTGTGCGGATCCGATCCAGCAGCCGACGCACCTGACGGGTGCTTAAGCCAAGCACATGCGCCGCCGAAACCAACGACATACGTCCGGCGACCACTTTCGACAAAACCTCAATCCGCTGCAGATCGCGTTCGCTCATCGCAATCAATCCCATCCGCAATCTCCCAGGTCATCAAAACCCGGGGAGAGTGACATTCCAACTTTGCAGGATCAGGACACTTCAACTTTGCGGCTACACGCAAAGATCACATAATATACATTATGGAACATCTAGGCGGTTTGGCTCGTGTTGCTTTTTGCGCTTAAACCGCTGTTCGAGCCGCCGTGAATTCTTTGATACAGTGCGGTTTCGGCTGCTGCTCCCCATTACCAGTCAATTGACGATTCCCCGGAATGGTCATCGGCGGTTCTTTCAGCGCTCCGCGTTTCGGAGCCACGATCTGGAGCGATGTGCTGAAGCCGTCGCTGGAGTTCTCTGTCAATCTCCACGCCGAACGAGTCGAGCACGTCGGCGATGTGGTTCGCGAATGAAATGGTTGAAGTTCCCGCGAATAGCAGTCCAATTGCCATGCCTGTTGTCTGTTCAAGGATGAGTGCCCCGGAATCGCCCTGCTCGCTGAACGGAAGGGCATCGATCGATTTAATCGCGATCTGATCGTGGAACAGAATCGTCCCGATGTCGTAGGGTACCTTGAGGTCCGCTGACGCTGTCTACGTAGCCCCTGGTGTAGCCGGTCGTGCGCCCGAATTTCTCGACGATCGTGTTCAGCGCCGCGGACTTGGTGCCGGCAGGCGGGCCGATTGCCAAAATATCGGCGATGGCGAGTTGCGGCTTAAGCAGACGGTCGCCGACGCTAAGCGGCGGCGGTAAAATCAAGTCTTCGCGCCCTGTTAGGGTAACGCCCTTGAGAGTCTAGAAAATTTGTAATCTTCATGCTACATATTCGCTAAATCTGTAGTGCGAAGGTGCCAAATGCCCACTCCCCATAATCCTCCTGTGGCGGTACGGCGCGCGCTGCGCAAGCTTGGGGCGGACATCCACGATGCCCGTCGACGCCGACGGCTGCCAATGGCAGTCGTAGCTGAGCGCGCCTTTACGTCTCGTTCGACATTGCAAAGAGTTGAAGCCGGCGACACCAACGTCAGCATCGGCATTTATGCTAGCGTCCTGCAGGCGCTCGGCCTGCTCGACGGCCTAAGCCGGGTTGCCGATATCAGCAACGACAGCGTCGGGCAGGCGCTGGCCAGCGCAGATTTGCCCAAGCACATCCACCTCAAGCGGCCGAGCGGATCGTCCCGCGATGGCTGACTTTGAGGTGCATATCGATCTGCACGGCCGTACGCGCCCGATAGGACTGGCGAGGAGAAACCGCGGCCGAGGCGCGGAGACCATCCTGTTCGAGTACGATGGAGCATGGCTTGCGGACCCGGACCGCTTCTCGCTGGAGCCAGCACTTGCACTGACGCGTGGTGCCTTCGCTCCCCCTGCCGGATTGGCGACTTTCGGCTCCATCGGCGACTCGGCGCCGGATACTTGGGGCCGCCGCCTCATGCAGCGCGCTGAGCGCCGCCTCGCCGAACGCGAAGGCCGTGCCGTTCGTACCCTTGCGGAAAGCGACTACCTGCTCGGCGTGGCCGACGAGACCAGGCTTGGCGCGCTCCGCTTCCGCTGGGTCGGCGACGAGGTCTTCCAAGCACCGATCCGTACCGGCGTCCCTGCCCTGATCGAGCTTGGCCGTCTGCTTCAGATCACCGAACGGATCCTGCGGGACGAGGAAACGGAGGAAGACCTTCAACTCATCTTCGCGCCCGGCTCCTCCCTCGGCGGTGCGCGGCCGAAGGCGTCGGTCATCGACCAGCATGGCCATCTCTCCATCGCCAAGTTTCCGAAGGAGACCGACGACTACAGTATCGAAACCTGGGAGGAGATCGCGCTGCGGTTGGCCGGTCAAGCAGGCATCGCCACCCCACAACACGAACTCGTCGAGGTAGGCGGCAAAGCGGTCATGCTGTCGCGACGCTTCGATCGTGATGGCGCAATCCGCATCCCCTTTCTTTCCGCAATGGCCATGACGGGCGCCAAGGACGGCGACCGCGGCAGCTACCCCGAAATCGTCGACGCCCTTGCGCAACATGGCGCACAGGGAAAGACGGACGCCCACGCGCTCTACCGGCGCGTCGTCTTCAACGTGCTCATCTCCAATGTCGACGATCATCTGCGCAACCACGGCTTTCTGTGGCTGGGAAAGGCGGGATGGTCGCTCTCCCCTGCCTACGATCTCAATCCCGTTCCGACCGATCTCAAGGCACGGATTCTGACCACTAACATCGATCTCGATGAAGGCACCTGTTCGCTCGACCTACTCGAAGCCGCGTCTGAATTCTTCGCGCTGACGCTGCCGCAGGCCCGCTCGATAATCAAGGAAGTCGCCACTGTCACCGCAAACTGGCGTGACACTGCGAAGCTGGTCGGTGCACGCAGCGCCGAGATCAACCGCATGGCAAGCGCCTTCGAGCATGACGACCTGAAGCGTGCACTGGCCCTATGACGAGAACCTTCCTTCACAGCCTCGACCCACCATCGGCCGGTCCCTTCACCGGCCCAACCGTCAACCTCGACGTTGCGGACATCGAGAATGCTGGAATCCGGTCCGCCTTCGATGCCGAGCCGCAGGGGTGCGGACGCGGCTATCGGCATCCTAAGACAGACCGCAGCTTCGCGTCAGTTGACCAGTCCTAGCGCCGTCATCCAGCAGAAGCGCACGGTCGGCATGTTGAGTGGACTTGCAGTAGGCTGACAAGTGGGGTGACTACGAGCCAGCGCTATGACCCGCAGTTTGCAATCCATACTACCTACCCAAAAGCCCGCTAAATATGCGAAATTTCCCTACATGCCCCAATCCGCATAGGTTCAACAGCGTGAAGCAGCGTGAAACAGCGGTATCCTCCGTGCCCCCATCGTGACTGACTGTGCTGCACAATCATCCTACCTGCTGCCGCCGTTCTTCACTCGGGACGCAGTACAACCTAAGACTTAGGTCCGACACGCTCAGGCAAAGGTCGTAGTTGCATTGCCGAATCCGATTTGCTCTGACATTCCTTGGTGAGCGCCAACGGCACCGATGGCGCTTGGGATCCCAGAGCACCCCCAGCCCCAAGCGACCAGATGCTCTGGGATCCCCTCTTCTCGCGCCATGCGCGCGGCGCTCCCCAGCCTTGGTGAGTTCCGCATGTCCCAGAACTGGATCGGAGGAACTCGGGCAGGGAACGCAATGTTCGTGCCCCCCAGGCCGATTGTTACCGGCTGCTGCAGGAAGTTCGCGAATACGGCACCTGGGAAAACTTGGCTCGAGTTCTCTCTCGATGGAATCACCGAAATAGCCGAACAAGCATTTGAGACTGCCAATCGGATTGCACGACTGTTCGACGGCGACCGCATCATAAGAGAGTCTGAACGTGTGGAATTGGTCCTACCTGGGCAACCATCGCGACGCTGCTGCAGGCAGCGAAGATGACAATATCAATCCGCTTGCTTCGCTCACCCAGACCCTCGAGCGCATTGCCAACGGCTGGCCGAGCTCAGAAATCGACGCGCTCATGCCGTGGAACTACGCCCGCTGAACGGCCTGGGCTTGCCGTTTACGCGTTGATCGTCGGCATAGTCAGTCCACTTCGCTTCATTGCTGCGGTGGCGGTCAGATAAGGGCTTGTGCACATAGATTCGTGGATCTGGAAAGTGATGGACTATTTTAGCGAAGGAGATGTCTGAGGGCCGAAGGAGCCTACCCGATGGCCGACTGATACAGGCAGTCCTTGATGCCGTTCGATCATAGAAGAGCACCGGACTTCCCGCCGCAGGCTACCTCCTCAGCACTCCATCGTCGCGCGAGCGTGGAATTCTCCGCCAAATAGCGGAGTGAGGGTAGGCTCGGAGAGCAGAAACCCTTGAACATGCGTTGCCCCTGCGGCCTGCGCGGCTTCGAACTGCGCATAGGTTTCAACGCCTTCGATGACCACGATCGGCGCGACGCAGGATGCAAGACCGACCATGTGCGAGAGAAAACGCTCCGCGTCACTACGATTCAGACGCAGGAAAAATCCGTCGATCTTCACGATGTCGACCGGCAGCGACAGGAGCGCCTCAGGCGTCGAGAACCCTGTGCCGAAGTCATCGACGGCAATCCTGTAGCCGAGCGCCTGCAGATTTTGGAGGAACCGGCCGGCCGCCGGAATTCCCGACATGGGCAGGCTTTCCGTCAATTCGAGGACAAGCCGCGGTGCAAACCGCGTGTTTGTAGACAGCAGATCGTAGAGAAGCGTTCTGTTGCGTTCGTCGGAAATGCTCTCGACCGAAATGTTGCAGCCGAGGACACCGTGCGGCTGGCATGCGAGCCAGTCAAAAGCCAGGGCGAGCATATGTCTGTCGAGTGCCGCGATGCGGCCAGCCGCCTCCAGATAGCCGACGAACTCGCTCGCTGCCATGATTTCGCCGTCGGGTTTGACGAGCCTTCCCAGGCATTCTGAATAAAGGACGCTGCCGACATCGGCGGCTGAGTTGATGTGTTGAAGTGAAAAGCCAACGCGTCTGTTTCTTACTGCCTCGTCGAAGGCCTCGGCAACACGATCAAACATTCGAACTCCGCCTGGTTGGCAACCGACCCGACAACAGTCGCCGGAGCCGGCTGCCTGTCTTTGTTTTACTGGGCAATTTCCGCGTCCGGATCCGTCTCATCCACTGTCGCTGGCGGCAGAGTTTCGCGGATTTCGTCGATCTTTCCGACCGCAGGGCCAACACCGAGGATCTCCTTGGCCTCATCGACCATGTCGTCGGTCACGACACCGTCCTTGGTGAAGCCGGCGAGCGCATCGCGCAACGCTTCGTCGCTCAAGGCCGGATCCGCGGGGACGGCATCCACGCCATTTTCGGCCTCAAACTCGGCATAGGCCTTCGCGTAGGCCGAGATTCCGGCCATCTTCGGATCGTTCGAATTGAGGTAAGCGTGATAGTTGCGGTTGAGCGAAGCGAAACCCGGTGTTGCTCCCGGCGTCACAGGTTCAACCACCGGCTCAACGACAGGCTCAACAACAGGCTCAATCACCACCGGCGCTGGTTTGACGACCTTTTCGGCCTTCACCGGTTTAGACGCATTTTCTTTGCTCTTCGAAACGTTCGACTTTCGGTGCGACTTCTCGCCGGACTTGCTTCCCTTCGTCTCCTTCGTCTCCTTGGTGCTCTTCGCTTCGTCGGATTTACCGTGGCCGGAATTGCCGCCACGATCGCCGCCGTGGCCGCCTCCATGATCGCCGCCGTTACCGCCCTTGGCATAGGCGACCCCGCTCAGCGCCAAGCTGCCGCCAGCCACGGGGGCGATTGCCAGCGTCAATGCCATGATGCCTCGTGCGACTAGTTTCGTCGTCGTAGCCATGTGAAACTCCTTATTCCGACTTGCTATTACTGTCCTCTCGCAGAACCGAGCGGACGGCGTTTGATGCAAGGACGATATCTGCGCGCCGGAAACGGCGCCACCGGCCCCCGACCATTGCCTACGTGCCCGGGACTTAGGTCTGAGCCTGGGGACATCAAAGGTCCGATCAAAATTGCTGAGATTGCCACGCCATTGACCGCGTCCTGAGAGTGGTTAGGTTGGAGTGGCCTTGCTACAATCGTCACGCCGTACGAGCCGGCGGCCCGATCCGAGAGACCTGGTGCGCGTAAATCAACTCATCACCCGTTGGAATTCTCAATCGCTTGCCACGCAGTTCCTGCTGATCGGAGGTGCGGTTGCTGCATGCGCCATGGTGCTGATCGGAGCCTTCGTTTCGAACAGGATCGAAGATGCCGTCACCCGAAACTCGGCCGCGACGACAGCACTCTACGTCGATAGCGTGATCGCGCCGCTGTTGCCCGACATGCAGAAGAATGAAGTCCTCGACGAGACCGTGGCTCGCGCGCTGGACGAGACCCTTGGCCAGGGCGCATTGGGCGATCGGCTTCTCTCCTTTCGCCTTTGGCGCGCGGACGGTACGCTCCTCTATTCGAGCGACCGGGCCGCTGTCGGTACGAAGGTCGGGCTCAGTGGTGAATTGCAAACCGCATTCTCCGGCAAGATGGCCGCACGCTTCGATCCGGAAGGAGAAGTAGCGGCTGACAAAGGTTCGGCCGTGCCGGCGCTCGTTATTTACAACCCCGTGCTGCAGCCCTGGTCCGGACAGGTGGTTGCGGTGTCGGAGTTCCACGAAGTTGCCAATGAGTTTCAACAAAGTCTCAACCAAGCGCGTGTGCACACCTGGCTGGCGGTTGCAGCCTTCACGCTCGCCTTCTTTGTTGTGCTGTCGGCAATCGTACTTCGCGGCAGCAAGACGATCGAGATCCAGCGTCATGCCCTCAAGCAAAGGGTCGATGAGCTCTCGGCATCGCTCGCCCAGAACGAAATCTTGCGGGGTCGCCTCCAGCGCGCGTCGCAGCGCGCCACCGCGTTGAACGAAAGCTATCTGAGACGCATCGGGGCGGACCTGCACGATGGCCCTGCCCAACTCGTAGCCTATGCGTCGCTGAGGTTGGACAGCGAAGCCTTGAAGCGCAGCAAAATGCCGATCGCCACGCGAGATCGCGAAATCGCTGCGATAAAGGCGAGCTTGGACGAAGCGATGCAGGAGATTCGCACGATCTGCGGCGGTCTGGTCCTGCCGCAGATCGAGACAGCGGGTCTGACTGAAATCCTCGAGCGGTGCGTAAAGGCGCATCAGCAGCGGACGGGGGCGCCGGTCGAACTGCAGTTGATGAAGCCTCCCGAACGCCTCTCGCAGGCCGCGAAGATATGCATCTACCGATTCGTGCAAGAGACGCTCAACAACGGCTTTCGTCACGGCGGCGGTATTGGGCAACGGGTGTCTCAGCGGATGGATGGCGACCGCGTCATGATCGAGGTTGTGGACAATGGACCCGGTTTTGATCCGGACACAGTTCTGCCCACAAGTCTTGGTCTTGCCGGCCTCAGAGAACGGATCGAAAGTCTCGGAGGAACGTTCGAGGTCGTCACAGCGGCGACTGGGACAACCGTTCGCATGACGACCAGCGTCAGGGAGCTATGAACAATTATGGTGTTTCCAATTCGCGTTGCTGTCGTGGACGATCACCCCTTGTTTCGGGAAGGTGTGATCCGCAGCCTGTCGGAGATCGAGGGCTTCGAAATTGTCGCTGAGGGCAGCTCGAAGGATGATGCCGCCCAGATCGCGGAGAACCTTCGGCCGGATGTCATGCTCATGGATATTTCCATGCCCGGCGGCGGGCTGGAGGCGATACCGGCGGTCCTGCATATCGTCCCGTCGCAGAAGATTATCATGCTCACCGTTTCCGAAGACGGCGATGACGTGACAACTGCACTGGATCGAGGGGCCACCGGCTATGTGCTGAAGGGCGTTGGCGCAAGAGCACTTGCCGACGTCATTCGCACGGTGGCTTCGGGGGACCGCTACGTTGCGCCGACCCTGTCGGCCAAGCTCCTGTCCAGCCGGGCGCCGGCGGCGGGCAGCAAGTCTGGTCTGGTCGCCAACCTAACGCCTCGTGAACGGGAGGTTCTGGAATTGGTGGCAGCCGGCATGAGCAACAAGCATGTTGCAATCGAGCTTGACCTCCAGGAAAAGACCGTAAAGCATCACATGACGCAGATCATGACGAAGCTTGGGGCCGCCAACCGCACCGAAGCGGCGATGGTGCTGCGCGATGCGCGCGACGTCTGATCCACATCGAACCAGAACCACATAACCGGCTTTATGCGACCGCCGCCGGCTAATGCAGGAACGAATCGATTCGTTTTCTATCGATCGCCGTCGCGCGGCGGTTGATGATCGTGCGTCCGCGGGCATCCTTCATGATGTAGCGGCCATTCGCAATTTCTTCGGTAATGCCGCCTTCGTGGCGAACGCCGACATCCTCTCCCTTGGCCTTTGCGTTGCCACGATTGGAGTTGTTGGAGCGGTCGCTGTTGGAGTTAGAGCGATCACCGCCATTCGAACTGCCGCCCCCGTTCCCGCCGCCATTTCCTCCACCGTTCCCGCCGCCATTGCCGCCCCCGCCTCCGCCACCATTGCCATTGTTGGCGAAGGCTGCCGACTTGACGATCGTAAGCCCGGCGCCCGACGTTTCGACGCTATAAGGTAAAGAGATGGCGAGGGTGCAGACTGCCGGCCAGAATGCTGTCAGGATCATCCGACGCGTGATCATCATATCTCCAAGGTCTTTTCGTGCGCAAAGCGCACTCGGCGCGGCGGGCAACAAACCGACTTTGCCCCTGACCGAGACACGCAGTCAACTCGCCCCGGCAAAGATCCTGCCTGTACCGGACCTTTCCCCCCAGCCCGGCCGGACCTTCGTCCCATCCAAACCAGACTATGGTCGGAAGACCGGGCGGGGATCCGTGGACGAGATCCGGCAGATCAGATCGGCAGACGCGCTTGAGCCTGTTCTGCTGACTATTGTCGGGTTGAGCGTGCGGCCGCAGTCCGGCCAAAAAAGACGGCCCCCCGAGGAGTTCTCCCTAAGGAGCCGTTGAGGTAAACGAAGAGGCCAAGTGTCAGGATTGCCGATCTGTGAAGGCTTCCGGTTGACCCCAGTTGTAGGCTTACCGTAGGGCGGGCCTGGAAACTGCCGCTCCGGTGTATGGAGCGTCTCCAAAAGGTAGAGAGGAGCTAAAGTGTCCGCCATGGGACTTCAGTCTCAATCCTTGCGGCAAAAGTCTTAGTTCGGCTGTCGCGCGTTCCGGTGCTCCGGTCTTCAAGCTTCGATCCGTGACTGTGCCACGATGGGCTGGTACAGCCGGTTGAGGAGTAGATTAGTTGCCGGCTTCGTTGTCCAAGGTTCCACCATATGGGACCTAAGTCCTATATAAGGCGGCAAAGGTCCTACTCTCCTTGCCGGGCAATTCGATCGCGGAATATCCTGATACAACCTTGGCGTCATCCACCGCCAAGGTCGCAAAAGTGGCTCCAGAGTCGCTTGCGACGCCTTTCCGGGCGACTCTGGGTCACAGCATCAAGCTTCTGGTGGTTGCATTCGCGCTGAAAACGATCGCCCCTCATGTGATCCTGTTCCCTTCCGCGACATTTGTGACGTCTCGACCCGTTCAGCCACAACACTATCGATGCCGTTGAGCTAATCTGGCTTCGAAGCGTGGTACAGCCACTGGTATATTAGCTAGTCATTACGGATGACTTGAAGGGTTCATAAAAGGGGCGTAGCGTCCAAGTCTAAATCAAGAGCCTCTTAGTAGAGCGCATAAGAAGGCGTGACGATAACACGCACGAGGGGAAATATTTACCAGACAAAATCTGCTTATCGAAGTGGAAAACGACCCCGTCGCTTAGGTGGCTGGGGTTTCTTTCTTTGACCCATTCGTTCTATTGGGAGATTGATCGATGGCATTGGATATTCTCACTCAAGACATCATCATCGACGAAAGCACCGGCCTTACGGACGACGATATTGACTCGTCGGCCAGCACCAACACCACGTTGCTGTATCTCCTAAGCCTCGACGATCCGGGCGGGCTGACTTCACCTGAGGTCGCCTATCAAGCCAATTTCGTGCAGGCCTCGGCGAGCGCCGGGGAAACCATCAACTCGGTCATTCTGGCGCAGAATGACTCGGGAACGCCATTCTCCACTACCGTCGGCGTGAACAGCGGCATTCGCACGGTCGATGGCAATTATGTCTGGCTGTTCCAGGATCCAACGCATCCAAATGTCGTGATCGGCGTCATTGGCACCTCCGACCCGGCCGTTGAGCCCGATGAGACCGGACCGCTGGCCTTCGCCTTTGGGCTGGATCCGACAAGCAATGCTAATGCCGACCTCTACCTGGTTCAATACGTACCGTTGTTCCATCCGGATCCGGACCAAATCGATGAACGGATCGATCTGACTGACAAGGTCTTCGCATCGGTCTCCGGGACGACGGTGGTTAGTTTCACAGGCCAGAACGCCGCGCCCGGCAATCATGATTTTTACCTGATCAATTCGCCCACCGACGCCTCCAAGCAGTTGCTTGTGACGGGTTTCGTGAATTCAGCAAATGCCACCGCCAACGTGAGTACGCAAGGATTCGGCGTCAATAACCAAAGCATCAATCCGACCGAAACGCTGCAGGTCGATTTCGTCACCGGCGGCAACCTCGCGGCGGGTAGTGGCTCGCAAATCCAGTACGGCAGCCATCTCAACAACGTCACGCAGGCTGGGTTCACGATCAACCAGGTCACGCCATCCAATCCGAACCTGCGGGTGGACATCACTATCAAGGCCTTCGACAATACCGGCAACGAGCAAGGGGCAGACTTCTACAACGGAACAACGACAAATGCCGTGGACATCGTCAGCGTCAAGCTAACGGGCAAATCCGGGTTTGCCACCACCATCACCGCTGATGGCACCTATGCCACGGGTAGCGGCAGCGTTACCATCACGGGCCTTAGCGGCACAGGAAACGCCGTCACCATCACCGGGCTGGACAACGTCACAACCGTCGATATCACGACCGCCAGCCAGATGGACCGGCTGACGGTCACGGGGGTCGATGCGAACGAAGGCTGCGACATCACAGAGTTCCATTTCACGTCGCAAACTCCCAACGCCCACGTCGAACAGGTCGGCTCGTTCATCAACTTCGACGACTCCGGGCCAACGCTTTCGATCACGGCAGCACCGGTGGTCGGTGCCGCCGAGGTGGTCGAGGCGAGCGGGGTCGGCGGGCAGAGCCAGGCAACGATCACCGCCCCGACCTTCAACGCAAGCGCGGTCGACGGCAAGACGGCAAATGTGACCTACGCACTCACCCTGGCGGGCGCAACGGCGACAGGGCTACAGACCACGGATGGCAACCATGCGATCATGTTGGTCGCCGACTCGGCCAGCCAGATCTCGGGCAAGTTCGACAGCGATGGTAACGGCTCTCTCGATGCAACAGCGTTCACGGTGACGCTGTCCGGCACGACGGTGACGCTGACCTCGTCGGTCGCCCTCGAGCACTCAAACGCACCGCAAGGTGCGGGCGAAGACAACACGCTCGACCTCAACGGCCTGATCAAGGTCGTGGCGACGGTGACAGTGACGGACGGCGACCAGGACGTCGTGTCACAGCAAAGCACCAGCTCGGCGCTGTCACTGACGATCGACGACACCGATCCGACACTTTTGATCACGGCAATACCCGTGGTCGGCGCAGTCGAGGTGGTCGAGGCTAGCGGGGCTGGCGGACAGAGCCAGGCAACCATCACCGCCCCGACCTTCAACGCAAGCGCGGTCGACGGCAAGACGACGAATGTCAGCTACGCACTCGCCCTGGCGGGCGCAACGGCGACAGGGCTACAGACCACGGACGGCAACCACGCGATCACGCTGGTGGCCGACTCGGCCAGCCAGATCTCGGGCAAGTTCGACAGCGATGGCAACGGATCTCTCGATGCAACGGCGTTCACGGTGACGCTGTCCGGCACGACGGTGACGCTGACCTCGTCGGTCGCCCTCGAGCACTCAAACGCACCGCAAGGTGCGGGCGAAGACAACACACTCGATCTCAACGGCCTGATCAATGTCGTGGCAACGGTGACGGTGACCGACGGCGACGAGGACGTCGTATCGCAGCAAAGCACCAGCTCAGCGCTGTCGCTGATCATCGACGACACCGATCCGACGCTTTCGATCACGGCCGCACCGGTGGTCGGCGCTGCCGACGTGGGCGAAGCGAGCGGGGCTGGCGGGCAGAACCAGGTGACAATCACGCCCCCGACTTTCAACGCAAGCGCAGTCGACGGCAAGACGGCGAATGTGAGCTACGCACTGGCGCTGGCGGGCGCAACAACGACCGGGTTACAGACCACCGAAGGCAACCATGCGATCACGTTGGTGTTCGACTCGGCCAACCAGATCTCGGGCCAGTATGACAGCGACGGGGACACCGTCCTCGATGCGACGGCGTTCACGGTGACGCTGTCCGGCGCGACGGTGACGCTGACGTCGTCGGTTGCCCTTGAGCATGCAAACGCGCCACAGGGCGTCGGCGAGGACAACACCCTCGACCTCAGCGGTCTGATCAACGTCGTGGCGACGGTGACGGTGACGGACGGCGACGAAGACGTCGTGTCTGAACAAAGCACGAGCTCGGGTCTGTCGCTCACCTTCAACGACACCGATCCGACGATTACGGTGACGTTCGACGGTGACCAGACCGGTGCCCCTGGAACCCATGAGACGCTGGCCAACACGCTCAACGCTACGGCGATCGGGGCCTTTGGCTACGACATGACGGACAAGCACACGGCCTCAGAGTATGCGGCGGGCGTCAGCGACTTTGTCGATGTCAACGGTACTTTGACGGGCATCCAGATCGGGCTCACCGGCACTGTCGACAACACACAGAACCCGGACATCACCCAAGCGGTCGCAACGCTGACGGCCGAGACTGCGGCATCCGCGTCGTTCAATTTCTCATTCCACTACGACAAGGATCCGATCACGGCCGGCGTGCAGGACGCAACGGCGGGCGGCACGCTCGTCTTCGACAAGGCGGCCGACACCTATACCTTCACCTTGACGGACGTGATCGACGGGTTCAGCTTCGACGTGCTGCACACCAATGAGCTCTTGGCTAAGCAGCCAACGGGCAACACCGGCCATCCGCTGATCGTGGCGGAGCAGCTAACGGCCAACAACGATCCGGATCCGTTCTTTGTTCAGTTCACAGGGAACTCGATTACCCGGCAGATCGGGTTCGGGTTCAACTCAACCGGTGACGGAGCACCGAATGGACCGCCTACAGATACGGCGTTCACGCAGGGTGCCCATGATATGGTCACCAATGCCAACGAAGACTGGGTTAGTGCGACCCAGGCGACAAATGGCGTCGCCGGCGACACGATCCAGAAGGGTGAACTCCTGACCCTGCGGTTCTTCGAGGAGAACATCCTGTCGGATGTAAGCCCGAACTCCCCCGGCGGTGGCACTGAGCGACTTGATCCGACCGCGAGCGCCAGCGGCGTCGTCATCAAATTCGATGGCATCGGCAACAGTGAAGACCTGGTGCTGATCCTCGATCTGAAGGATGCCAACGGCAACGAGGTGACGAGAGCGGTCAACGTGGAGAACGCGGATCTGATCAAGGGGAACGCCAATATCCCCTTCCCGTACAGCACCGAGTTCACGCTGGATAACAACGATGCCCTGCTCATCATCGAACAGAACGACTACACCGTCGCCGGCGAGACCTACCAGATCCAGGGCATCCAGATCATGCAGAGCGCCAACGGGTTGACGGGCAACGCCATCAATCTCATCGGCGCGACCGGGGACAATGGCGGCAGCCATGCCACCACCAACCTGACCGCTTTCGACCCGACCGATAACGACGTCCTGAAGATCGTCGACATCGGGTTTGTCCAGCAGACCAGCGGGACAATCGACGCCAACCTCGACTTCGCATTCCAGGTCGTGGACGCGGACGCTGACCAGACAGCGACGCAGCACATACTTGTTGACGTCTCCTGACACGTCTCCGCGGGGGCAGCCAAGCCTGCCCCCGTGTTCTGTTGCACCGAATGTCATGCCGGGTGGGTTCTACCGGACGGACATAGTCAGAGATCCATATGATGAAAACCAGCCAACAGCGCCCTGCCCTGCAGGTTGTGATGAAAGAAGCCAGCCGCGCCATCCGGTCACTTATCTGGTTCAGTGCCGGCATCAACGTGCTGATGCTGACCGGCGCGATCTATATGCTCCAGGTCTACCATCGCGTGTTGTCCAGCCACAGCCTGGAAACGCTGGGGATGCTATCGCTGATGGCGGCAGGCGCGCTCGTCACCATGGCCGGGCTGGAAATCGTGCGTGGGCGTCTGCTCGCCATAGTCGGATCCTGGATGAACGCGCGGTTGGCGCCGGTCCTCCTCACGGCAGCGGTGGAATATGCCGCTTCAGCGCCCGGCCAGGTCAATGCCCGTCCATTGCGCGACCTGGATCAAGTCCGGAATTTCTTCACCAGCCCGAGCATCTTCCCGATCCTTGATGCACCCTGGGCGCCGCTGTTTTTCGGGGCGATATTCCTCATGCATCCCTGGCTCGGGTGGTTGGCGCTGGGTGGAGGAATCGTCCTGTTCGGGTTGGCACTGCTCAACGAATATCTCACACGCAAGCCGTTGACCGAGGCGCAAAGCGCCCAGTCGCGTGCCTACTTGCAGGCCGAGGCGACCATCCGCAATGCGGAGGTCGTGCAGGCGATGGGCATGCTAAAGCCGCTGCTGGAGGGGTGGAAGGCACAGCAGGATGAGGCGAACCAGGGACAGGTTCTCGCCGCCAACCGTGGCGGCGTCATCGCGGCCATTGCGCGGTGTCACCGCTTGGCGTTGCAAATGGCGATCCTGGGCCTTGGGGCCTATCTCGTCCTTCGCAACGAAGCCTCGCCCGGCATCATGATCTCGGCCTCGATCCTCATGGGGCGCGCATTGTCCCCGGTCGAGCAGGCGATCGGCACCTGGAAGGCGACGGTCGGCGCGCGGGCCGCCTATCGTCGGCTTGCCGCAGTCGCCGGTAAGCACCTGGAGGCCACGCCGGTTCTGCCGCTCCCGCGACCGAAGGGTAGATTTGAGGCCGAGAACCTCATGCTCGCCCGGCACGGCGGCGAACATATTCTGAAAGGGATCAGCTTCCAGCTCAAACCGGGTGAGGTCATGGCGTTGGTCGGCCCAAGTGCCGCCGGCAAGACGAGCTTAGCGCGGATACTGGCCGGTGCCTGGCGCCCATCCGGCGGACGCGCGTTGCTGGATGGCATGGACGTCGCCCAATGGGCGGCGGAAGACCGTGGCCGCTATGTCGGATACTTGCCGCAGGACATCGAACTCTTCGCCGGTACTGTCTCCGAGAACATCTGCCGCTTCGCGAAGCTCGACGCGGCGGTCTTCAACAATGTGGTCAAAGCCGCGCAGTTGGCGGGAGTTCACGAACTGATCAAGGGATTGCCGAAAGGCTACTCTACCGAGATCGGCGAGTCCGGTGCTGCACTCTCAGGTGGCCAACGTCAACGCATCGGGTTGGCGAGAGCACTCTACGGCGACCCGGCACTTCTTATCTTGGACGAGCCAAATTCCAATCTCGATCGCGAAGGCGAGGAGGCATTGACCAGGGCCCTCAGCACGCTCAAGGCGGCAGGCACGACGATCATCCTGATCGCGCACCGACCGAGCATCATGGAAAAGGTTGACAGGGTACTCGTTCTCAATCGGGGCCAGCAAGATCTCTTCGGTCCGCGTGACTATGTCTTCAACGAACTCGCCCGGCGCAGCCGCGAGGTGGTTCAGATCCCGACCATAGCGGCGAACCAGGATCGCGCCCCCGGTCCGGCACGTCAATTCGTGGTCCGGAACCTTGTTGTGGGAGGAGTCTCAGGAACGGATGCAGGCGCTGCACAACCATCGGAGCGGAAACAGATATGACCGTTGTGCCGTTACCCGCCCCGCCGCCGTCGATACCCCAGCCGCTCCCCTTGCGTCTCGCGGGCGTGACCTGGGCCGGGTTCACAATCATGCTCCTCTTCTTCGGCGCGGCTGGAGGGTGGGCGGCGCTGGCACCCTTGGACAGCGCGGCAGTGGCACCGGGGGTTGTCAAGGTCGCCGGCGACCGCAAGCTCATCCAGCATCTCGAGGGCGGCATCATCGCGGAGTTGAACGCCGCCAACGGTGACATCGTCAAGGCTGGCAAGGTTCTCATCCGGCTCGACGACACGCAGGCAAAGGCCCAACTGGACCTGGTTCGGAACCGGATCGCAACGCGTGAAGCCCTGGTCGCCCGGCTCAGGGCGGAGCGCGACGACAAGGCCGAGATCGCTTTTGATCCGGCGCTGCTCGACAACACTGCGACCGCCGCTAAGGACGCGGTGGCCACTCAGCGCGACGTGTTCGCGGCCAAGCGTCGCAATTTGAGCGACGAGCGGTTCATTCTCGGACAGCGCCGCCACCAGGCCGAGGAGGAGATAACGGGACTGGAGACACTCGTTGCGACCGAGGACAGGCAGATCCAGGCTCTCGAGGGAGAAACCAAGGATCTTGAGGCTCTGCTCAAGAAGGCTCTGACCACCCGCGAGCGGAACCTGTTGCTCAGGCGGCAACAGCGGGAGATCGAGGGGGAGCGCGCCACAAATATCGCGGCGATCGCTCGTGCCAGAAGCGCCATGGCCGAGATTGACGCGCAAATCCTGAACCTCGACACCGTGCGGCTGAAAGAGGCTGTCGAGGATTTGAGCAAGGTCGAGGCGGAGTTGTTCGACCTCAAACAGCAGGAGCGTTCCGCCAACGACGTGCTTGCCCGCACCGACGTCGTCGCACCAGTCGACGGCATCGTCATGGATCTGAAGGTCCACACGGCCGGCGGTGTCGTGAAGCCCGGCGAAACGTTGATGACGGTGGTCCCGCTCGGCCAGCAACTCGTGATCGAGGCTATGGTCAAGCCGGAGGATGTCGAGACGATCGCCCCCGGTCAGCCGGCACGCGTCAGCTTCCCGGCCTTCGCCCGTTACAATCTGCCGCCGCTCGACGGCACCGTGGAGATCGTATCGGCGGACCGCATGGTGGAGGAACGCAGCGGGGCGCCATACTTCGCCGCGACCGTGTTGATTGACAGACACGAGCTCGCCAAGCTCGAGGGCCGCAAACTGTTGCCCGGCATGACAAGCGAGGCGATGATCCGGACAGGTTCCCGCACCGTACTTGCCTACCTTGCCGAGCCGATCACGCAGAACTTCCGTCGGGCGCTGCGGGAAAAATAGGCAAAAATAGACCCCAGTGCGATGGAAGAGCGACGCGAACGTTCGGCTTTCCGCGATCAAAAACGACCTTGATGGCGCGTCTGCCGTTTGTAACCGGGCAAACGCTGGCGCGGATCGACACCCGGCGGAGCGAAGGGAAGGTAGATAATCCCCTCGCCCTCCCCCTGCTGCCATCCGCGCGAGGCTGGCTGGGCATAGCACAGGCAGCATAGCGAGACTTTTCAGGTCTCGCTCATGGTGGGCGCGTCCAGTGCGCAATATGGCAACGCCTATAGAGCACCCCAGTCTTGTCGATTCGCACTGCCGTTGATGACGCGGTTTCGGTGCTGCCATGGGAGTCGTGCTGGCTGCTTCGCCCGGCGGGATTCTGCAGAGATATCAATTGCTTCAGGCGCAAGTCCCTCCCGCCTGACGGGCCATGACGGGCTTTTCGAGAAGGCCGCCATTTGAAGCGGTTGGCTTCCAATCCTGCCGCGCGCTCAGCTCGAATATGCGCAGCGAGAAATATTCTCCAGACTTCCGCTTGACACCCCACTAGGTATGCCCCTATCAGCTTGTAGGCCTAACCCTACAAGCGGACGCCGTGCATCACTCTCAATCACCCTCAGCGCCCGCGCTGTCCCTCGCCGACCTTCCTGGTCCAGACGTCGCCATCCGCCGCTTGCGCCACCCGGGACGGTGGATCAGTGGCGGCCTCGTCATCCTGCTGCTCGCCGTGATCGGACGCGCTTTCGCGGTCGGACAGATCCAGTGGACCGTGGTCGGTGAGTTCCTGACGGCGGGCGTCATCGTCACCGGGTTTGGCTGGACACTCCTGATCTCCGCCTGCGCGTTGGTGCTCGGCGTCTTGCTCGGTTTCGCTTTCGGCATCATGCGGCTGTCGGAAAATCCGATCCTGCGCTTTGCCGCATGGCTCTATGTCTGGGTGTTCCGCGGCACGCCGGTGCTGCTGCAGCTTCTCATCTGGTTCAACATCGCGCTGGTCTTTCCGAGGCTTTACATTCCCGGTCTCGTCGATGCCCGCATGGTCGATGTGGTGACGCCCTTCGTCGCCGCGGTCCTCGGCCTCGGCGTCAACGAAGGATCCTATCTGACGGAGGTCGTCCGCGGGGGCATCGCTTCGGTCGACAAAGGCCAGAAGGAAGCAGCCCATACGCTCGGCATGACACCCGGGCAGACAATGCGGCGCATCATTCTGCCTCAGACCCTGCGGCTGATCCTGCCGGTGCTCGGCAACAGTGCGATCGGCATGCTCAAGTTCTCCTCGCTTGCCGCCACCATCGCCATGGGCGAGATGCTGAACGCGGCGCAGCGCATCTACTTCATCAACGGTGCCGTTATCGAGCTCCTGTTCGTCTGCGCCGTCTGGTACCTGGCCGGAACCACCGTTCTTTCGATAGGCCAGTATTATCTCGAGCGTCATTTCGGCCGCGACGCCGCAGCGACCACCAGCGATCGCCGCTGGTTCAAACGATGGGCGCGGCGTCCCGCCGTGGCGGGTGAAGCATGAGCCTCGCAGTCAAGGCGGTCGGTATCCGCAAGAGTTTTGGCAGCCACGAAGTGCTGAAGGGCCTCGATATGAACGTCACCTACGGCGAGGTGCTCTGCATCCTCGGGCCCTCGGGTAGCGGCAAGAGCACGTTCCTGCGCTGCATCAATCACTTGGAGACGCCGGATGGCGGCTATGTCTGGGTAGACGGCGCGATCATGGGTTACGAGCTCAGTCGCGGCGCGCTTCAGGAATTGCCGGTCAAGCGGCTGCGCGCCCAGCAAAGCCAGCTCGGCATGGTGTTCCAGCATTTCAATCTTTTCGCGCACCGCACCGTGCTCGGCAATGTCATCGAAGGGCCGATGGTGGTGCGCGGCCTGAGCCGCACCGAGGCCGAGACCCGCGCCATGGGCTTGCTGGAGCAGGTTGGCATGGCCGCCAAGGCATCAAGTTATCCGTCGCAGCTTTCGGGCGGCCAGAAGCAGCGAGTGGCCATCGCCCGGGCGCTCGCCATGGAGCCGCGCGTGATGTTGTTCGACGAGCCGACCAGCGCGCTCGATCCGGAACTCGTCGGCGAGGTGCTGGAGGTGATGCGCAATCTCGCGCGCGGCGGCACGACGATGATCGTCGTCACCCACGAGATCGGTTTTGCGCGCGAGGTCGCCGATCGCGTCGTCGTGATGATCGACGGCGAGATCCGCGAAAATGGCGCACCCCAGCAAGTTCTGAGCAACCCCGGCGATCCGCGCGTGCGGAGCTTCCTCAGCCGGGTGCTGGCCTGACGAAAAGAGTTCAATAAAGGGAGAACAGGAAATGAATCGAATGCTGCCGATGGTTCTGGGGCTTGCCTCCGCGACGTTCATCAGCCTTGCCGCGGGGAGCTTTGCGTGCGCCGCCGACGAGAAGTTGGTTGCCGCGCTGCCGGATGCCGTGCGCGATGCCGGCAAGCTGAATGTCACGATCAGCCTCGCCTATCCGCCGATGGAATATAGCGATGCCGGCTCGACGGAACTGAAGGGCTTCGACATCGATCTTGCGAAGGCAATCGCCGAGCGGCTCGGGCTGACGGCTGAGTTCCAGAACGTCGAGTTCCCGCAACTGATCCCGCAGGTCGTCACCGGTCGTTCGGACCTGATTATGACCGCCTTCTCCGACAAGGTGGAGCGCCAAACGCAGCTCGACTTCATCGACTACTTCAAGACCGGCAACGTCTTTTATTCGACCGCCGATCACCAGGGCGAGATCAAGGCCGAAGCGGATCTCTGCGGCAAGACGGTCGCGGTCGCGACAGGCACGAGCTGGGTCACCTGGGCGGAAGATGTCGGAAAGGCCAATTGCGCGCCCGACAAGCTGATCACGGTCATCCAGATCCCGACCCAGGCCGAACACATCATGCAGATCCGCCAAGGGCGCGCCCAGGCCTCCGTCATCGGTCTCGAGGGATTGCTCGACCTGATGAAGCAGGAGCCGGACAAGTTCTACCAGATCGGCGACGTCGGTGATGTCAACCACTACGGCATCGCGTTCGCCAAGGCGAACGGGCAACTGCGCGATGCCGTCAAGGGCGCGCTCGACGCGATGAAGGCCGATGGCACTTATGCACAGATCCTCGACCGCTATGGCTTGAAACAGGCTGCGGTCGAAGAGTTCAAGATAAACGGAGCCACGAAGTAACGAGAAACGCGCCGGAGCCTGCCTTGCCCCATCCTTCCATGTCAGACGCCTCAACCGCAGCGGGTGAACGCCCGGACGACCGAGTGTCCAGGCTACGCCTCGATCTCTATTCGAGCGAGCAGCTCTACCGGCAGCTCTATCGGGCGCTGCGCGCTGCGATCCTCAGCGGTGATTTCTCCGAAGGCGAAGCCATTCCCTCGGAGAACCAGTTGCGCGACCAGTTCGGGATTGCCCGAACCACCGTGCGCAACGCGATGGCGCTGCTGGTGTCGGAAGGGCTGGTCCAACAGGTTCGGGGCCGCGGCACGATCGTGTCGCACCGGCCGATCAGCCACAACATCTGGAACTTCGGCAGCTTTACGGAGCTCGCCCGCAGACAGGGCCAGCGTCCGGTGACGCGGGTGCTGGAACACCGGGTGGAGAACGGCGAACTCTTGCTGGTGCGCGCCCGTGGCCTTGCCAACGGCGACAGCGTGACGTGGCTGAACGTCGACACATCCGAGCTCGATCTCGCCCTCTACCCGGGTATCGAGCGTTACGATTTCGCGGCGCAATCGCTCTATGAGGTCTTGCGCCGCGACTATGACCGCCATCCCTTGCGCTCGGAATTGCTGCTGACCGTCGTGCCCGCCTCCGAACGCCTCAAGGAGGTCTTTGCCCCGGCGCCTGACGTGCCGGGCTACCTTTGCGCCAGCGGGGATGTGCTCGATGCCGACGACCGTTTGGTCGAGCGCACGTCGATCGTCTACTCGCCGGCGGTCCAGATGAAATTCGCAACGCGCTGGGGCCGCGAGACTGCTGCACACAGCGCGCAGGAGAACAAGACATGAGCCGCTTCGGCGACACCTTCACGACCCCAAAACCCATCCTCGGCATGCTGCACCTTGCTGGCGACGGCCCGGCCGCCAAGCTCGCCCAGGCGGAGGAAGAGGCCCGCATCATGGCAGGCGAAGGTGTCGACGGACTGGTCGTCGAAAACTACTTCGGCGATGCCGAGGATGTTGAGCGGGTGCTGGAGCGGCTTTTCGGCCTCGACCTCGGGACCCGCATCGGCGTCAATGTGCTGCGCGACGACGCGCGCGCTTTCGCGCTCGCCAGAACGTACCCCGTTTCCTTCATTCAGGTCGATTCCGTCGCGGGCCACCTGCCGCCGGATGCAGACGAACCCTTCGCAGCCGGCCTTGCCGCAAGACGCGAAGGCGTTTCCGCACTGTTGCTCGGTGGTGTGCGGTTCAAATATCAGCCGGTTCTGTCCGGCCGGACGGAATCGGAAGACGTGCGCATCGGCGCGTCGCGCTGCGACGGGCTGGTGGTGACCTCCGACGCCACGGGCCAGCCAACCGACATGGAAAAGGTGGAGCGCTTCCGCGCCGCGACCGGCGGAGCGACACCGCTACTGATCGGCGCCGGTCTGACTGAAGCCAATGCCGCGGAGCAATTGGCAAGGGCCGATGGCGCCGTTGTCGGTAGCTGGTTCAAGCACGATCACAAGGACACAGGCCGTGTCGCGGCCGCCCATGTCGCTGGACTGATGCGTGTCGTGCGCGGGATTAGGAGCGCCGTATGACCGCCGCCGATACCGTCCTGGCCGAGCCAGTCACGGCCACGAATTTTTCGCGATACGGCAAGGTCTATGACCTGACGGGCGACGCAGACCCCAACGTGATCTGGACCGCTGGGGACGGCTGGCATGACGGCTTCACGAAGACACCATTGATCGACGGTCGCGGCCATCTCGGCGTCACCCGCGGCGGCAGCGCGCCGTGGCACTGCAGCGCAATGGAGCGGCATCCACAAACCGAAGAGGCGATCTTCTGCCTCGCCCAAGCGGTAATTCTCGCGGTGGCACCAGCCTCGGATAGCGCCGCGCCGCATCGCGATGACATCGAGGCCTTCGTGGTCATGCCCGGGCAGGTCGTGGTGATGAACCGTAACGTCTGGCACGATGCCTGCCGGGGTGTTTCCGGTCCTGCGCCCTATTACTGGATGGCGGTTTGCGGCCTCGGCGAGAGTCCGTGGGTGCCAGTTTCCGGCGGCTCGAAGCTGGTGCAGGCCGTCCCGGGCGAAGGACCAATCGCATGACAAGCTTCTTCATCGGCGACGTGGCCCTCGATGAATACTACACCGCCGAGCGCTGGCCGGGTCGGGCCGACAAGGGCATGGTCAAGGAGTTACCGGCCGAAGCCGGCGGCTCTATTGCCAATGCCGCCGTCGTACATGCTGGACTTGGCGGCGAGACGCAGTTCATCTCGTTGCTCAACGATAGCTCCCTATCGCAACGACTGATCGCCGATTTGAAGGAGAACGGGGTCGGTGTCGACCACATGCTGATCGATCCGGGCATTCCGGAATCGAGGAACTTCATCTTTCTCGTCGATGGCGAACATGTCGTTCTGACGGTGGAGATGGGCGAGCAGCCGATGTGGCTCGACGCAGCCGCTCTCGGGGCGCTGCGCCTACCAGGGTTTCTATACACGACACTCTATCGTGTGCGCCGTCTCCATGCGCGGACGGATCAAGGTGTCCTCAAACAAGCCGACCTTCTTGCAGATCTGCGCCAACACGGCCGACGCGTCATCTTCGATCTCGATGTCGGCGGCTGCGTGCCGGAAGATATGCCTTACCTCGCCGGTGCCGCGGTCGTCATCTTTAACCAGGTCGGTTTCCGTGCTGCCTTCGGCCATGACGAAGTCACGATGATCGGCGACTGGATGCGGGAGCACAATATCAATTGGGTCGTCCGTACCCTTGCCGCGGATGGCGCCGAGGCCAGTAACGGTGACACGGTCCTTCGCGTACCCGGTTTTCCGGTTGACGTTGTCGACGTCACCGGCGCCGGCGACACGTTCGGAGGCACATTGACCTGGTGCTTGTCGCAAGGTCAGACCATCGAAGAGGCGCTGGACTTCTCCGTCGCCGCCGCCTCCCGCTCCGTCACCATCCACGGCCCGCGGGCCGGTAAGGCAAATTCCGAGGAGATCCACCGCTGGCTTAAGGAGGAACGGCAGACAAGGATGCGCTGAACCGCTGCACCAGCGCGGATCGTCCTTAAGTTGCGCCCGGGCCTTTCCGCTTTGTGCACGCGGCCGGCCGAAACAGCGTCGGTGCTTGCCGCCCCTGGGCAGGGGCGGCCTCAAGCGCAGGACGGAAAGGGTACTCCCAAGCGCCGCCGCAAGGAAAAGCCTCAGATCCCGAGCATGCGCCGATTGGCCGCCTCGTCGGTGCCGGCGCCGGCGAAATCGTCGAAGGCCTTCTCGGTGACGCGGATGATGTGGTGCCTGACGAAGTCGGCGCCCTCGCGCGCGCCATCCTCCGGATGCTTCAGCGCGCATTCCCATTCGACCACCGCCCAGCCGGCAAAGTCGTTGGCCGCCATCTTCGAGAACACCGCGCCGAAATCCACCTGGCCGTCGCCGAGCGAGCGGAAGCGGCCGGCCCGGTTGACCCAGCCCTGATAGCCGCCATAGACGCCCTGCCGTCCGCTCGGGTTGAACTCCGCATCCTTGACGTGGAACATGCGGATGCGATCCTTGTAAATGTCGATGTTGTCGAGATAGTCGAGGCACTGCAGCACGTAGTGCGACGGGTCGTAGAGCATGCAGGCGCGCGCATGGTTGCCGGTGCGCTCCAGGAACATCTCGTAGGTGATGCCGTCGTGCAGGTCCTCGCCCGGATGGATCTCGTAGCAGATGTCGACGCCACAGTCCTCGGCGTGATCGAGGATCGGCGTCCAGCGCTTCGCCAGTTCGTCGAAGGCGGTCTCGACGAGGCCGGCCGGCCGCTGCGGCCAGGGATAGACGAAGGGCCAGGCGAGCGCGCCGGAAAAGCTTGCCATCGCATTCAAGCCGAGGTGCTTCGAGGCCGTCAGCGCCAGCTTCACCTGCTCGACCGCCCATTGCTGCCGTGCCTTGGGATTGCCGCGCACCTCCGCGGCGGCAAAGCCGTCGAAGGCCTCGTCATAGGCCGGGTGCACGGCCACGAGTTGGCCCTGCAGATGCGTCGACAGCTCGGTCACCTCGACGCCGTTTTCGCGTGCCGTGCCGGCGAACTCGTCGCAATAGGCCTTCGAGCTCGCCGCCTTCTTCAGGTCGATCAGCCGCCCGTCCCAGCTCGGCACCTGCACGCCCCTGTAGCCGCAATCCGCTGCCCATTTGGTGATCGCGTCCCAGGAATTGAACGGCGCCGCATCGCCGGCAAATTGCGCAAGAAAGAGCCCTGGCCCCTTGATGGTCTTCATGTCTCGTCTCCTCGTTGGACGTTTTGCCGGACGATTGGAAGGCGTCTCCAGAACCCCCTGAGGCACAAGGCGACGGCATTTCTGGTTTTCCAGACGGGCCGGCCAGGTAGCGCAGGTGGCCTGTTGCGCTCATGCGCAGATAGAAGTCGATGCATATTGGTGGCGGCCCGCGCCAATTGCGGGCCGCCCGTTGCTTCAGCTCCGGATCAGAATGGCGAATCCGGGAAGTAGAAGTCCTTCGCATTGTCTTTGGTCACGAGCGTCGCGTCGATCGTGTAGACGCCGCGGACCGGAACCTGGCCGTAGAAGTTGGCGACGGTCATCTCGAGCGCGGTACCGACCATCGCCGGCGGATAGAGCACGTCGACCGGGATCATCTTGTCGCCGTCCATGACCTTCTTGATCATCTCCTTCGAGCCGGCGCCGGCGACGACATACTTGATATCGGTACGCTTTGCCTGCTCGATCGCCTGCAGCACGCCGACGGCCATGTCGTCGTCCTGGCACCAGACGACGTCGATCTTCGGGTACTTGGTCAGATAGTCCTGCATGACCTTGAAGGCATCGTCGCGGTTCCAGTTGCCGTACTGTCGGTCGAGAACCTTGACGTCCGATCCGTCGATGCCCTTGTCGAAGCCGTCCTGGCGCTGCTGGTCGATCGGGATCGGCAGGCCGCGGATGACGACGACTTCAGCATCCGGTGTCGTTGCCTTGATGTATTCGCCAGCAACCTGGCCAAGCGCCGGGTTGTTACCCGCGACATAGAGATCGCGCACGGAGTTGTCGTTGACGCTCGGCGCACGGTCGACGAGCGCGACGAAGGTCCCCTTGCCCTTCACTTCCTTGATGGCATTGACGAGCGGATCCGGATCGGTGGGCAGGATCACGAGAGCGTCGATGCCCTGTGTCTTCGAGGTCCTGCACGGCGTTGGCCTGGCTTGCCGGGTCGGGCGAAGTCTTGACGATGACGTTGAGCCCCGGATTGCGCTCCATCAGGATCTTGGCGACCCGCTCGGCATGGAAGACCACGCCGGCCGTCCAACCATGATCGGCTGCCGGAATCGAGACACCGATCGTGACCTTCTTTTCCTCCTGCGCGTGCGACACGCCAGCAAGTGCTGTCATGGCCGCGAGGGTCAGGCCGAATAGCTTATTACGCATTAAGTTCCTCCCAAAATATCAGGTCAGCCTGTTGCAGGCCGGGAGACCTGTGGACCCGGCCGTCTCACGATTTGCGCACCAGCGAGCGCTGGACGAGCATCGCAATGATGATGATCGCGCCCTGGATGGCGCCGATCAGGTATTCGCTGATGAAGTTGGAAAGCAGCATGATGTTGCCGACCAGCTCGAGGATGAACGCGCCACAGATCGTGCCCCAGACACGACCGGCGCCGCCTTTGAGCGCCGTGCCGCCGACGACGACAGCGGTGATCGCCTGCAACTCCCAAAGGATGCCGGTCGTCGCCGACGTCGAGCCGAGTCGCGGCACATAAAGGAGGACGGCGGCCGCCACGCACAGGCCCTGGATCACGAAGGCGACGGTGCGGACGCGGTTGACGGAAATGCCTGAATAGCGCGCAACGTCGCGATTGGAGCCGACGGCGACGACGTGCCTACCGTAGCGCGTGCGATAGAGGATGAAGGCCGCCACGGCAGTGACCGCGAGGATGACGACGATCGGAACGGGAACGCCGAAGATGGTGCCGAAGTACGCGGGACGATATATCTCCTGGAGTTCCGGTTCCTTGAGGGTGATTGCGCCGCCTTGCGACAGCCAGGTCGTCAGTCCCCGATAGATGCCCATCGTGCCGAGCGTCGCGATGAAGGGCTCGATCTTGCCGACTGTGGTGATCAGACCGTTGGTGAGACCGCAAAGCGCGCCGGCGACGATGGTGAACAGGACCGCCGCCAGAAGCATGAGCGCCGGATCGGCAATCACGCCGGAGTTCATGAAGAGGATCATCAGGCTGGCAATGAAGGCGACCATCGCCCCGACCGACAGGTCGAGATCGCCCGACGAAATCACGAAGGTGGCGCCGACCGCGATGATGGCGATGAAGGCGCTGCGGGTGGCGACGTTGGCGAGGTTGTTGATGCTGATGAAATTGGGATTGACCAGCGCCCCCACCAACAGAAGCAGCGCCAGCGCGACGAATGGCGCCACAGCCCTGAGATCGATGTCACGCCAGCTGCGGCGGCGAATTACGCCCTGACTGCCTTCCTCGTTTACGCTCATATCCAATTGAACCTCCGTCCCATCCGTCGGGAATCTTATTGTTCTCGGCATCTGCGCGGCATGCGCCGCCGCGACCTCAGGCCGCCGCTTTCTTCTTCAAGCCTGCGGCGTAGCGCATGATCTCCTGCTCGGAGATCTCGTCGCCCTCGAGGATGCCGGCGATGTGGCCCTCGCGCATGACGACCACGCGACTGCAGAGGCCGATGACTTCAGGCATCTCAGACGAAACAACGATGATCGAGCGACCGTCGCGGGCGAGCGCGGAGATGAAGTGATAGATCTGCTGCTTGGTGCCGACGTCGATGCCGCGTGTCGGCTCATCGATGATAATGATGCTTGGATCGGTCTCCATGACCTTGGCAAGCAGCAGCTTCTGCTGGTTGCCACCCGACATGCGCCCGGCAACGACGCTGTCATCCCGAACGCGGATGTCGAAACGGCGGCGCGCCTTGACGAGCGCCGCTTCTTCGCTTCCGGGATCGAGGTAGCCGAGCCGGGTGTGCCGGTCGAGCGATTGCAGCGTCAGGTTCGCCATCATGCCGGCATCGAGCAACAGCCCCTTCGCCTTGCGGTCCTTGGTCATGTAGGCGAGACCGGCATTGTTGACCGCATGCACGTCCCCGGATGAAACTGGCTGGCCACGAACGAAAACTTCGCCGGCCACGCGGGGACGCAATCCGACGACCGCCTCCATCAATTCCGTCCGCCCCGAGCCGATCATCCCGGAAAAGCCGAGGATTTCGCCCCGGCGGACCTCGAAGCTCGCATCGCGAACATATCCGGTCGAAAGCCCGTTGACCCGCAGCACGACCTCCTCGTCGATGTCCGGTTCGGTCTTGGCGGGATAGAGGCTCGACAGTTCCCGGCCGACCATCAACTGGGCGATCGCCTCTCCATCGAGGATGGAGGTCGGCGATGTCTTGATCCATTGACCGTCGCGCAGCACCGTTACGCGATCGGTGAGTTCCATGACCTCATCTAGCTTGTGCGACACGAAGACGAAGCTCGTTCCCTTCTCGCGCAGCTTGCGCACCAGCCGGAACAGGAAGTTCGTCTCCTCCCGAGAGAGCACGGCGGTCGGCTCGTCCATGAAGACGACACGCGCGTCCCGGCTGATGGCCTTGGCGATCTCTACCATCTGTTTTTCGGCGATCGACAGCGAGCCGACCATCGCATTCTCGTCGACATGAGAACCGAGGAGATCGAGAACGCGGCGTGTTTCCGCGCGCATGAACTTGCGATCGAGCACGCCGAACCTGGTCACCTCGCGGCCGAGAAACAGGCTCTCGGTGACGGTGAGATGTTCGGCAAGATTGAATTCCTGATGGATGATGACGATGCCGAGTGCTTCGGCCGCGCCGTTTGCCGGAAGTTTCACCGACTTGCCGTCAAGCAGGATCTCGCCCGAGGTCGGTTGCTCAAAGCCGGACAATATCTTGACGAGCGTGGATTTGCCGGCGCCATTCTCGCCCATCAGCGCGTGGATTTCGCCCTGGCGCAGCTCGAAATCGACGCTGAAAAGCACCTGCACGCCGCTGAAGGACTTGCTGATGCGGCGCGCAGACAGCACGACGGGCGCCCCGTCGATAACCTCCGTGGTCATATTCCCCTCCCTGCGGCCTCCACCGCCTTTTCCCATGATGTAAACCTTTACATCGGCCAGTGTAAAGGTTTACATCATGTTTGTTCGACAATTTTTTCGGCTTGCGCGTTTGACCGCCCGGCAAGTCTGTGTAGTGTCTCGCAACAAAGCCCGAGGCCAGCCGAGTGTCCGATTCCCCCCCGCAACCATCGAAGACGTCGCACGGATCGCCGAAGTGTCGATCGCGACGGTCTCGCGGGCCATTCACATGCCGGAGAAGGTTGCCAAGTCCACGCGGCTGAAGGTCAATCAGGCCATCGCACTGACGGGCTACACCACCAATGCGATGGCGCGCAGCCTGAGGCTCGGCCGGTCGAACATGATATTGGTGGTGGCGCCCGATATCGGTGACCCGAATTTCTCCAGCATTCTTGTCGGCCTCGAAAACGAAGCGCGCGCCCATGGTTACGGCGTGCTCATCGGGCATACCCAGAATGATGCCCAACGTGGATTGGAGTACCTGAAGTTCTTCAATTCGAACCAGGCGGCCGGCCTGATCCTGTTCACGGGAATTCTTCCTTTCGGCCACCAGGAGGTGACGCCACGCCTGCCGCCGACCGTCGGCGTTTTCGAACCCGTGTTTAACGGAGGCGTTCCCTATGTCGGTGTCGACGACATCGAAGGCGCGCGCAAAGCCGTTGATCTTCTCATATCCGAGGGGCATCGACGGATCGCATTCATCGGAGACTCACATACGCGCCTGGCCTATAGCCGTCGTCGGTCAGGGTACGAGGCCGGGCTTGCTGCGGCCGGCATCCCCCCGAACCGCCGCCTTATCCTCGAAGGTGATGGAACCGTGGAAAGTGGCAGGCTGGCGCTGGAACAGCTTTTCATGCGCGACGATCTTCCGACTGCCTTCATGTGCGTCAACGATCAGACTGCCCTTGGTGTTGCTCTCGGCCTCAAGGCGCGCGGCTACGACATACCGGAACACTTTTCAGTCACCGGCTTTGATGACGTCCCGCAAGCCAGTTTCATGACCCCTTCCCTGACCACGATCCGCCAGCCACGTACCGCCATCGGCAAGCACGCGATGGCACTGCTTCTCGAAATGCTTTCGGACCGTACCCCCTCCGAAACGGAGATCCTGCTGAGGCCCGACCTGGTGGTCCGCAACTCTGTTGGGCCACCGCCGACACGGCGATGAAGGATTGGGTGCGAGTGCCAGGCTACTCGGAGAGCGGCCACCTACCCGGAAATCTAGGTCGCGATTCTGTTGCGCGTCAGCATGATGATATCACGTAGCCATCGATGCATCGGCGAGTGATGCGAGCGGTTGTGCCACAGCATGTGGAAGACCATCTGCGGGAACTCGATCGGCGACTGGCGGACGACAAGCGGGAGAAGAGCCGCAAAGTGGCTGCCGAAAATCAGGTCCGACTGCAGCAAGAGGTACAGTGCGGTCATGTTGCTCGCGGCTCTGGGGCTGGGTTCGGCTACGGCGGTCGGCATCGCGCTCATCAACTTTGTCGCGAACCTCGCCGGCGTCGGCGCTCCCTGTCTCATGGGCTACCTGAAGGCGCCGCTCAGTTTTTTTATAGTTTTTTTTCAACGCAATGGATGAGATGCCGTCGCCACTCCGTATATGCGGGTATGGATTCGAAGAAGGGCGCCTTTGATGTTATTGGGCAGTTGGCTGCGCTGAGGCGCTATGCGCGCTCGCTTGCGCGCAATTCGCCGGACGCCGAGGATCTCGTTCACGATGCGCTGGTGAGAGCCTATGAGCGACGCTCGACGTTCCGCTCTGGGGCAAGCCTTAGAAACTGGCTCTTCGCCATCGTTCGCAACACGCATATCGACCGCGTGCGCTCCGCGATCTCTCGCGGCCAGCGCGACGACCAGACGGCGCAGGAAGCTGCATCATCCTACCCGGCCCACCAGGAACATAGCGTGCGGCTCGCTCAGGTCCGCGAAGCGTTCATGATGCTTCCCGAAGAGCAGCGCGAAGCGCTGCATCTCGTTGCGGTCGAGGACCTCTCCTATCAAGAGGCTGCCGACATACTCGACATTCCCGTCGGGACTCTGATGTCGCGCGTCTCCCGGGCAAGAGCGAACCTGAGAGATTTCGAGAGCGGAACGAAAAGGCCCAACCACCTGAGGCTTGTCGGAGGCGATCATGACTGACGTGGACGCGATAATCGATACCGATCTCGATGCCTATGTGGATAACCAGCTCGATGCGGCGGGGCGGCTGCGGGTTGAGACCTGGCTCGCCAGGAATCCGGATGCGGCGGCGCGTGTCATGGCCGACCTCGGCATGCGAACCACGCTCAAGCTGGCGATGACGTCGGATGTCGTTGCCGCACGCCCCGAGACGCGCGAGGCCGCCCGCCGCCTTTCGTCGGGACTGGCGAATGCGCGCGTGTGGAACGCCATGCAAAAGGTCGCCGCAGTCGGGTTGATGGTCTCGGTGGGGTGGATTGCCCATTCGTCCGTCGGCCCGAGCGAAGTCAATGCCTCGGCCCATCCGCCGGCTTTCGTGGAGCATGCGATCCGCGCGCATCAGACCGCGCTCGTCAGAGCGGGAATGCCGTCACAGCCGGAAGCGCAGACCTACGACCCGGACGACATTCGTGCGGCGACCGCCATCGTCATGCCGGAGCTTCCGAAGGATTGGAACGTCGTCGATGTCCAGGTCTTCCCCTCGGATTTCGGTCCCAGTGTCGAGACGAGCGTCAAGACCGATGCTGGCGCAGTCATATCACTCTTCGCCGGCAGGCCGGGGTACTTCGCGCTCGAGCCTGTGAAGGACCTCAATCTCTCCAGTGCCGAGGCTGCGTGGTGGCAGGTCGGCGAGGTCGCCTATGCCGTCGTCTCAAGTACGCCTGGCATCGGCCTCAGCGATGAGGCCGAGTTACTTAAAAACTCACTATACTGAACTGAGGAAACCTACATGTATTCGAACCAGAACCGCTTTGGCGGCATGAGCCAGGCTTCTGTCGCTGCCCTCGACGAGGGCCTTCGCCAGCATATGCTGCGCGTCTACAACTATATGGGCCTCGGCCTCGTCGTAACGGGCCTTGTGGCGTTCATCGTCGGCACCACGCCGGCGCTCTATGTGCCGATCTTCTCGACCCCGCTGAAGTGGGTGGTGATGCTGGCTC
Organism: Ensifer sp. 38_S197; assembly: GCF_056924495.1. Lineage (NCBI taxonomy): Bacteria > Pseudomonadati > Pseudomonadota > Alphaproteobacteria > Hyphomicrobiales > Rhizobiaceae > Ensifer > Ensifer sp. 38_S197. The sequence goes on from NZ_JBXOVZ010000001.1 coordinate 2,901,330, forward strand.
CGCTCGCCTTCGTCTTCTTCTTTTCCTTCAAGATGCATTCGATGTCGGCATCGTCAGCGCAGATGATCTTCTGGGCTTTCTGCGCCGTCATGGGGCTGTCGCTCGCCTCTGTCTTCCTCGTCTTCACCGGAGCCAGCATCGCCCGCACCTTCTTCATCGCCGCCACCATGTTCGGCGCGACGAGCCTCTACGGCTATATGACGAAACGCGACCTGGCGAAGTTCGGTTCGTTCCTGATCATGGGCCTGATTGGCGTGATGATCGCCTCGATCGTCAACATCTTCCTCGGCTCGAGCGCTCTTCAGTTTGCCGTTTCGGTGATCGGTATCGTCGTCTTCGTCGGCCTGACCGCCTGGGACACGCAGAACATCAAGGAACAGTATGCCGACAATTTCGACCAGGAATCGCAACAGAAGCTCGCGGTTTTCGGTGCCCTGTCGCTCTATCTGAACTTCGTCAACATCTTCCAGCTGCTGCTGAATTTCACCGGCGAGCGCGAAAGGTGATTGTCGTAGATATGGGCCGACCGTTGCTCCACGCCGGCGGGCCCTATTTCTTGGTGACATGGACATCCGCCGAACCAGCGCGAAGGCGCGAGCTTCGGCGGCTATCCCAAGCGGTCGTCCCGCTGGACGACCGCAACACCGGCAAGGTCAGGCTCAGGGCGCTGTAAGCGGTTGCGTGATCAGGCCAACGCTACGGCATCGGCAACGATCAATACTCATCGCAGTCCGGAATGACCGCGGAGCGTCTAAGATTTGTCCCGGGTCGCCCGCAACAGCTGCACCGCCATCAGCTAGACCCACATGTCATCGGACACGACCTCCCCGCAGCCGATGAGCAGAGCTATGGGTCAGCGCTCGCGCTTCAGAACGAACGCGGCGCTGGATCCAGCAGCTTCACATTCCCGGAGGTAACCTGGTAAATCGCGCAGGTTCGCTCAACGGAGCCGTTCCCCGCGAATCGGAAGGCTGCCGCCGCGCCGATGAAGCCATTTGGAGACCGAAGGCTCTCCTGCGTGATGGCGGCTTCGCCCTGGCTGCGCACGAGGCCGGCGGCAAGCGCGATCACATCGAAGCCGTAGGCCGCATCGGCGCCGGCGGCGCGCTCGTACCGATCGAGATAGCGCGACGTCATGCGTGAACCGTTTTCCGGACCGAACAGGCAGAGATGGCTTCCCGAAAGTTCGGGGCGCTTGTAAGCGGCATTCTCCCATCCGGAGCTGCCGACGACCATCGCGTTCGGTTTCAGATAGCCGTTGGCCTTGAGCTGCGACAGCGCGCCGACATCTGGCTCGCCCGAACCGATCAGGAGCACGCCATCGGTATCTTTGAGCTTGGCCTTGGAGGCCGCGTCGCCGGTAAATGCCGTGGCGCCCGTTACAGCGACGAGGGCCGGTTTGATGCCATATCCGGCAAGCCCGCGATCGAGCCTTTGTCGCTCGGCGGCGGAAACATCGCCCGGCAAGAGCACGACGAGCCGCTTGCGGCCGGACGCCACCGCGTAGGAGGCCCCCTCAACGGCACTGTCGATGCGGTCGGACACGAAAGCGAAAGTGCCCCCCGGCCGCTCGGCGCCGTTGCCGCGCAGGACCAACAGCGGCGCGCCAGACGCGCCGAGCCCCTGGCGCACGGCGCTGACAGGCACGTCGGCGATCGACACCGCGACGAGCGCGACCTTTTGGCCGGCGAGCCGCTTTGCCGCCTCCTGGATCTGCTGTGGTGAACCGTCGGTGTTTTCGACCAGCAATGAGAGCTGGCCGCCGCCGACCTCATCGATGGCGAGCGACGCGCCGTCTCGGATATCGCGTTCGCGCACGGTTTCGCCCGACGGAGCCATCAGGGCGGTGATGAGCGCGATGCGTGTTGCCCCACTGCCGAAGGTTTCCTGTGGCTTCACGGCGTGCTCGGCCGCGCGCCTCGCGTGCCTCGCCTGAGGCGATTCCACATCAAGCACGTCCTGGGGCGTGGGCGCGCCCTGGCAGCCTGCAAGCGTGCCAAGCGCAAGCGCGCCGAGGACTAGCCACCGCCGACAGGACGACGCCCGCCTGGTCGGTGAAACGACAGCCTGGGACATGACGATCAAACCGCCAGCCTCAATTCATGTAGTTCCGCATCTTGGTGTAGAAGCAATCGCACTTGGAGATGTAGTCCTCGTCGCGCCAGTTGGATTGCAGGTAGCCATAGGCCTTGCCGCAGGCAACCTTGGTCTCGGATGCCCAGACGAAGGTCGGCCGGGTCGACGAGATCCAGTGCGGGTCATCGGCGACCGCGATCGCCTCGTCCATGCGCGACACGACCTCCTTGGTCAGGGTCGAGACGTCCTGGTCAACGGTGAGCGAGGATTGGCTGGCTTCTGCGCACTGCTGCGCGGGTGGCGCATAATCCACGATGAGATCGGCCGCGAAACCTGAAACGGGTATCAGAGCGACCATCGCTCCCACCAGCATGCTTCTGATCATGAAAACATTCCCCCTGGAAAATGCGGTTCCCGGATGATTACCGAGAACCGCTGAACTGTCGAGATCGATAAGATGCTAATGAACATCTTGTGGCGTTTTCGTCCCATTTTCGTTGAACAGAACCTTCACCACATCGGACGAGACCTGGAAGTTCTCCAGAACGGCGACCGTATGCCAGGTGCCACCGCCAGCGCTGCCGTCCGTGTCCACCTGCAGGTTGGCATTGCCACCACCTGCGTCCTGAACGCGTACGAAGTTGTCTTGCAAGGCGGTTCCCGACGGCAGGTTGCCCAGGAGAGCTGTCAGATCGACGGAATCACCTTCGGCGTATTTGTAATCGGTGATGACGTCATCGATACCCGGGAGCAAGGAATCTGAGTCGATCACGAAGGTGTCAGCGCCGGAGCCACCGGTCATGTGGTCGGAGCCGGTACCGCCATTGAGGAGATCGTTACCGAGACCACCGTAGAGGGTGTCGTCACCAGCCCCCCCGTAGAGCGTATCGGCATCATTGCCCCCATAGAGCGTATCATCGCCGACGCCGCCGAAAAGCAGATCGTCGCCGTCATTGCCGTAGAGCGTGTCATTGCCCGCACCGCCCATGAGAACGTCGTTGCTGCTGCTGCCGTTGAGGGTGTCGTTGAAATCCGAGCCCTTAACGCCTTCCATGTTCTTGTAGGTCTCGTTACCCAGGCCGACGCTCGTAAGGTTCACGAACGCGTCGGAGCTGCTTTGGACCAGCGTAAACGTGACCGGCCCCGTTGCATCGGACAGATCGAGCAGATCGACGCCGCCGCCACCGTCGATCTTATCGTTCCCGGTACTCGCATAGATGACGTCATTACCATTACCAGCGCTGAGGGTGTCATCGCCGACGCCGCCATAAATGACGTCATCCTGTACGCTTCCCGTGATGATATTGGCCGTCGTTTCGGACCCATCGGAGACAAATGTTAGTGTGGACGAATTGGAAAGGTCACCATCCTGATCGCGTCCGGTAATTCCGAAGGTTAACGTCAAATCCGATGCTGCAACCGTTTCTGTATAACTTACCGTCTTGAAGGCTAGGTTAATGTCATTTTGTGAACCGGTTTGGTCCAGTCCAAGAACCTCTACATAGTTGAATTTAAATCCAACATCCGTTGGTAAGATAGTGACGCTAGTCTGCCCTGAAACAACGGTCTTGGTTATAATCGCTTGCTGCCCGTTGTCGCCCTTAATCGTGAACTGGAGTACGCCCTTGTTAGATACCGTTCCAAGCCCAAGCGATATGGAAGAGACGTAGCTGTCGAAGTCGACCTTAAATCTCTCTCCGACACTGAAAGCAGTATTCCCGATGCCAAACTCGCTGCCGCCCGTGGGGGAAGTATTTGCATTGAATTCGGTCTGCCCTTGATTGCTGTTCAACGCTGTAAATGTCGCGAAACCAAAGTCATAGCTGCTGGTTGGGCTATTTCTGAACTGGTTCGCAGCCTCGATTGTAACAGGCGTTCCAGGACGTTCTTTCAGTTGCTCTAGTTGATAGGTCCCGTCAGTGTTCGTCGTCAGACGATATACGTCAGCGCCCAAATTGTCCTTGATCAATACCTGGCCAGTTCCTGTACCGGACGCAGTCCAGCTGGTTGGCAATCCGTTGACGCTATCGATCTTGTATACCGCAATGCCATCCGCCCCTGGCGTCGCATTGATCAGGCCCTCGAGAGCGCCGACGCCGTTAGCCATATACGCAGTGCTGATCGACTGAATACTCGGTACAT